>CAWIEV010000001.1:0-160092 GCA_963835325.1 uncultured Acidimicrobiaceae bacterium
TGTCGAGGGAAGGGCCGAGGTAGTCGATGATCGCCATGTGGCACTGGTCGACGCTGAGTTCACCTCGAGCGACAGCTTCGAGAATGCCGGCAGCCATTGACCCCTCCGGCAGCTCGCTCAGAGCGACCTGCCCGGCGAACGCAGCCATCTCGAGCATGCCTGTAGCCGCTTCGCTCGTTCGTTCGTTGGGCGGTCCGAACCCGTCGAAGGTGGCAGTCGCCCAATCCAGCAGCTTCTCCCGGCTCTCGTCGGGCCAACCGAGGAGATCTGGAACCCAGGTGGTCGGAAGCACCTCTGCCAGGTCACGCACGGCATCGAATGAACTCGCCTTGACAAGGCGGTCGGCGAGTTCCTCCGCACGATGTTGAGCTTCTGGTTGTAGCTCGGCCAGCGCCTTCGGCGTGAGCGGGCGGCCGATCACGTTGCGGAGGCGCCGGTGGTCGTCGCCGTCACTCATGAGCGTCGAACCCCGACCCATGACGTTGAAAACATCATTCAGACCGACTCCCTGACCCGAACAGAACGTCTCTGCATCCGTCAGAACGGCCCGGACGTCCTCATACCGTGTGACGGCATAGACATCGTGAGCCTCGAGCCAGACGACGCGGTAGTGCTCGTAGGGATCGGCGAGCGCATCATCGCTGTACAGGTCGGCGTCGTAGGAAGGAACCGACCCACCGCTCATGGCACGAAGAGCATCGAGATCAGCGCGTCGACATGGCGTTCGACCTCGGACGGATCGAGCGGGTCGACGCCGGTCAGGAGCCGGCACTCGGGCGCCAGCACAAAGATGGTCGCCGCCGCCCCCGTCAACAGGTAGTAGAGGTGTGGTGCGGGTACGTCGCGCACCTTTCCGGCCGCCACAAGGGGCTCGAGCAGCGCCACCGCCCCCTCGTAGAGCGGCCGGATGTGCCGTGCGACCAGCCAGGCCAGCCGGTCACCCTCGGACTTGCACTCCTGCATGATGATCCGATGCAGCTGGGGGTGTGTCGCCGAGAAGCGCACGAAGTCCGCCACCACGAGCTTGGCCACCATCTCGTCCTCGACCCCGCGTAGCCCGGCCACGCGCTCGCCCAGTGAGCGGGCCAGATCCTCGAAGAGCTGCCCGACGGCAGCCCGCCACAGCTCCTCCTTGGTCCCGAAGTGATAGGTGAGCAGAGGCTGCTGCACACCGGCCCGCTCGGCGATGAGGCGGGTGCTCGCACCCTCGAACGACCGCTCTGAGAACAGGTCGAGGGCAGCGGCGAGGATCCGCTTCCGGGTGGCGTCGGCTGAGGGTCGCTGCACCCGCTCCTCGACGGTCCTGACTGCCATGGCATCATCCTATTCGATTGAAATATCTTCTTGCCAGATCTTTATTCATTTGATTAATATTTATCCCAGATCCGATCGTGATCTGTGACGTCGGGGACGAGGAGAGTGCACATGTTCCGACTGGTCAATGTGGGGGGCCGGCCGGCCCTCGAGCACGCGGGCGGCTTCTACGACGTGGCCCGGCTGGCCGGCGACGACTCGCTCGCCACCTCGACGGCTTGCCTGGCCCGGTTCGAGGAACTGCACGAGCTAACCCGGCGCTGTGACGGAGTCGAGCCGGACGGACGGATCGACAAGGTGGTCCTCGGCCCGCCGGTGCCCGACGCCCGGCAGGTCTTCGGCATCGGCCTCAACTACAAGAGCCATGCCGAAGAGAGCGGCATGGAACTGCCACCGGCACCGCTCACGTTCACCAAGTTCCCCAGCTGCCTGGCCGGGCCGACGGCGGACGTCCCGCTATCCGGCGCCGTCGTCGACTACGAGGCCGAGCTCGTGGTGGTCATCGGTTGCACCTGCCGCGACGTCTCCGAGGACGCAGCCTGGGACATGGTGGCGGGGGTCACTGCCGGCCAGGACATCTCCGACCGAGAGGTGCAGCTCACCGGCTCGCCGCCGCAGTTCTGCCTGGGGAAGAGCTTCGGCGCCTACGGGCCCACCGGACCCGCCGTCGTCTCGATCGACTCCTTCGAGAACCCTGATGCCATCATCCTGCGCTGCGAGGTATGGGGCGAAGTCGTCCAGGAGTCCTCGACGGAGCAGCTCATCTTCGGAGTGCCCAAGCTCGTCTCGTACCTCTCCTCGATCTGCACGCTCTCGCCCGGCGACCTCATCTTCACCGGGACTCCCGACGGTGTGGGCATGGGGCGTGGACGTTTCCTCTCCCCCGGAGACGAGATCGTGACCAGCATCGAAGGCGTGGGAGAGCTGCACAACCACTGCATCGGACCACAAGAAGGAGGTGTCCAGTGATGGGACTGCACCGTCTGCTCGGCTTCACCGCCGCCGTCCCAGATCCCACTGCCCTGGCTGCCTTCTACGGGGACCTGGGACTCGGAGGGAGCCCAACGACAGGGTTCACCGGGAGCGACGGTGGTGCATCCGTCCTGGTGGACGAGGGCGACTTCCGCCGGCTGGTCCGAGTCGAGTTCGGCTGCCAGGGGCCCGAGGATATCGACGCTGTGGCGCGCCGGCTCACCGACGGCGGTGCCGCGCCGATCGTCGGGGCCGGCGAGCTACGGGTCGTCGATACGGCCAGCAGGGTCGAGTTCGTCGTGCGTGTGGCCGACGCCGCCCCCGCTGTGTCCCCCGCCTCGCTCGTGGTGCCGAACGCCCCAGGCGCCACCGTCCGGGCAGATGAACGGGCCCCCGCCGTGTTCGCCGGACCCCGACCGCCGAGACGCCTCGGCCACCTGGTGATCGGCACTCCCGCCCTCCCCGCAACCCGGGACCTGCTGGTGCAGGGCATGGGCCTCAAGCTGAGCGACGAGATCGACGGGGTCATCGCCTTCCTGCGGTGCTCGCCTGACCACCACAACGTTGCGCTCGTCGAGTCACCCGTCCCGCTCCTGCAGCACTACTCGTGGGAGTGCGACGACATCGACCACGTGGGCCACAGCGCGACGGCGTTGTTGCGGCCCGACCCATCTCGACACACCTGGGGACTCGGCCGGCACTTCGCCGGCTCCAACTTCTACTGGTATCTGCGGGATCCGGCAGGCTCCTACCTCGAGCTGTACTCGGACCTGGACCAGATCCTCGACGACGAGGTCTGGGAGCGCCGGGGACGGACGCCGTTCGACTTCGAGCACGTCGCCAACTCGTGGGGGCCAGACCTCCCCCTCGAGTTCATCGTCCCGCCCGACCTCGACCAGCTCCAAGCCGCGTGGGCCGAGCGATGAGCGCCACGGTGCCCGACCGCTTCGACGTGGTGGTCGTGGGCGCCGGTCCGGTCGGCTGCGCACTCTCTCTGCTCCTCGGATCCCGGGGTCGCAGCGTGCTCGTGGTCGAACGACACGCCCACCCGTACCCGCTGCCGCGGGCGGTGCACTTCGACGACGAGACGGCACGGATCCTCCAGGCCTGCGGTCTTGGCCACGAGCTGCCCGCACTCTCCGAGCCGGCAACCACCTACGAGTGGCGCAACGGCCAGGGCGTGCCGCTGCTGCGCTTCGAGACACCGGCACAGGGCCGTCAGGGCTGGCCGTCGGCCAACATGTTCAACCAGCCAGACCTCGAGGCCCGGCTTTTCGCACGGGTGGAGGCCAGCGACTGGCCTCTCGCTTCTCTGGGGCCACGCCGTCGTCGGCGCCGGCCAGGATGGCGATAGCGCCTGGGTCGAGATCGAGCCGACGGACGGCGGCGCCAGCCGGCGCGTCGGTGCGTCCTACGTCGTGGGCTGCGATGGTGCCAACAGTACGGTGCGCGACCTGCTCGGCCTGAGCTTCGATGACCGGGGTTTCTACTTCGACTGGCTCGTTGTGGATGTCGCCCTCCATCAGCCGCGGGTCTTCGACCCCCCGAACCTCCAGGTATGCGACCCCCGCCGGCCCACCACCGTGGTCTCGGGCGGACCGGGCCGGCGACGCTGGGAGTTCATGTGCCTTCCCGGCGAGACTCTCGAGACCCTGGACGAGGAGGCAGCCGCGTGGGCGTTTCTCGGTCCCTGGGACGTCCGCCCCGACAACGCCACCATGGTCCGCCACGCCGGATACCGCTTCCGCGCCCGGTGGGCGACCAGATGGCACGAGGGTCGGATCTTCGTGGCCGGTGACGCCGCCCACCAGACGCCGCCCTTCGCGGGCCAAGGCATGTGCGCCGGACTGCGCGACGCGGCCAACCTGGCCTGGAAACTCGACTACGCGCTGGGCCACCCCGGGGCCGCCGCGCTCCTCGACACCTACGACGCGGAGCGCATTCCCCAGGCCGCCGCTGTCATTGAGGTGGCCACGGAGCTCGGGAAGGTCATCTGCATCCCCGACCCGGAGGAGGCCCGCACTCGGGACGAGCAGATGGCACCGCTTGTTCCGCCGGGCGGCAGCACCCCGGCGCCGGCGATGCCGGGCATCTCTGGTGGACTCCTGACCGACTCGGCGTTAGCGGGTGAGCTCTTCATGCAGGCCACCGTGCGGGCCGGCGGTGCGCAGGGACTTCTCGACGACGTGGTCGGCACGGGCTGGCACCTCGTGACCAATGGCCAAGTGACCGATCTCGAAGGCGAGCTGGCAAGTTGGTTCGATTCGATCGGAGGCTGCAGTGTCGCCATCGGCACGACGGTCAAGGACGTCGAGGGTCGCTACGGCCGATGGTTCGGTGACCGTGGCGTCGCAGCGGTGCTCGAGCGACCGGACTTCGCCATCTACGGGACCCTCGCCCCCGACCAGGATGCCACCGCACTCGTCACCCGGCTCCGGGGCCAGCTCGAAGCTCTGCGGGTGTCGCCGGCGGCGTCGTGACGACGGCGTTGGACCTGACCAACCGTGTGGTCGCCGTGACCGGCTCCACGAGTGGCATCGGGGAGGCGGTGGTACGCCGGTTCGCCGCGTGTGGTGCAGCGGTCGTCGTGAACTCGGCCCGCTCCGCCGCAGCCGGGCGAAGCCTCGCCGAGGAACTCCCCGACGCCCTCTACGTGGGTGGCGACATAGCGGATCCCGGTACAGCAGACGCGCTTCTGGGAGCCGTCTCGGATCGTTGGGGCCGGCTCGACGGCCTCGTGAACAGCGCCGCCGTGACGACCGAGGTCCCACTGCACGACATCGACGCCGTGACACCCGCGCAGTGGGAACGCGTCCTTTCGGTCAACGTGATCGGGACCTTCCTCGTCTCTCAGGCCGTGTTGCCCCTGTTGAGAGAATCCGATGACGGTTGGATCATCAATGTCACCTCGATCGCTGGCGTGCGCCAAACCGGGAGCTCGCTCCCCTACGCGGTCTCCAAGGCCGCCGTGGACCACCTCACGAGCCTTCTGGCGAAGTTCGCGGGCGGAGCCGTCCGAGTGAACGCCGTCGCACCCGGCTTGGTTGACACCCCGTGGACCGAGGGATGGGACACGGAGCGGGAGGTCGTTGCGGCGGTGGCACCTCTCCATCGCACGGCCACGCCCGATGACGTCGCCGACGCCTGCATCGGAATCGTCGGGTCGCGCTACCTGACCGGCCAAACGGTGGTCGTAGACGGTGGGCTGAGCCTGATGATCTGAGGCCACCCCATTCAGAGCGTTCGCTCAGCCTCTGTGCGAGCTCCCGACATGCGGGAACAATACAGATGAAATCTCGTCAAGAGCACAGTCGGCCAGAGCAGACCGTCGACCTACCGTGAAGTGACCGACGAGGCTTGGAGGGAAAGGAAATGCCTGCTGCCAGGAATACCATGCCAAGCCACCCAGTTCTTTTCATTAACCCGAGATCCGGGGGCGGGACGGCGCAGCATCACGATCTGGCGGGTCAGTGCCGCGCCAGGGGCATCGAACCGATCCTCCTCGAGCGGGGCGAGGACCTGGAGTCGCTGGCCACGGCAGCCGTGTCGTCAGGCGCCGATGTCATCGGAATGGCGGGAGGTGACGGCTCCCAGGGGGTTGTGGCCGCCGTCGCGGCGGCACATGATCTGCCCTACGTTTGCGTGCCAGCCGGGACGCGAAACCACTTCGCCTTGGACATCGGCATCGACCGGGGCGACCTGATCGGCGCCCTCGACGCCTTTCATCATGGATCCGAGCGCCGCATCGACCTAGCGCAGGTCAACGGTCGCGTCTTTGTGAACAACGCATCCATGGGCTTGTACGGCAAGATCGTCCAGTCGCCTGAGTATCGCGACGCCAAACTTCGCACGGTCATAACGATGCTTCCGGAGCTGGTCGGCCCTGGCGCGCACTCTTTCGACCTTCGATTCACCGATCCGGAAGGCGCTGAATATGCGGGCGCGCCGTTAGTGCTGGTATCCAACAATCGCTACGAACTGGACCCAATCAAGAACAAGGGCACCCGGGGCAAGATAGACCAAGGGACTCTGGGCGTGGTCGTCGCTCTCGACGATCCGATTTCGCACCGTTGGAGAGAATGGACGACCCCGACCTTCGAAGTCCAATCCGGAGACACCATCGAAATAGGGTTGGACGGCGAAGCTATCAAAGTTGATTCGCCGCTCCGGTTTGAGTCACTGCCGTTAGCCCTGCGAATCCGCGTCTCAGTCCACCGGCACCTGCGGGTGCCAAGAATGTCATCCGGATACCTTGATCAAGGCTTTCGCAAGTCGGGCTGAACCACGAAACTGAGCCATGGCTCTGCCGGCTCTCCATCTCGCGTTCGTAAGGATCCTCCAGCCGCAACGCTTGAGTCGGCGTGACGTCGGACGTCATCGGCCCAGACCGCGATCCCCGCATGAAGCGGACTTTATTCGATCAGTACTTGGGCAATCGACGCTCAGAGGACGAAGCCACTCAAAGACTTCCGTGATTTGGACCTTCGCTATCCGCGGGCGAGCTCCTGACGGCACCCACATCTTCAAAGTCGAATCCCAACTCGAGTTCGTAGCCGGGCAGTTGTAACAATTTGTGGTCCTGCCGGCAAAGTTCAGCTTCGCCGATGTTCACACTCGCCGGCGGTGGAGTCTTGCTGATCCGGAAGAAGCGGAGCACAGACCGTCGTCGCCTCCTTGACCTAAGGGGCGGTTATCCACAGGGGTTCGAACATAGTCTCATCACTTTCATTGCCAACCTCGCGGCGAGCCCGTCAGTAGCCGAAATCCGCCCATTTCAGAACTTCACACCGCATTATCCCAGGTCAGCAGGCCAGGAGGGGTTCGAACATAGTCCCATAACCTCCATCCGCCCACGCTTCCATGCCTGCGACGCCGGATGATCCACCTCGAACATGCGCATCGGGCCGAGCAGGTCCGGACGCCGCCACCGGAACGAGTCCAGGCCGGCGCCGAGGAGCACGTACTGACCGAACCGGCCGAGCTCCAGCCGGCGCTCGGCGTACCGTGAGCGGACGGTGATGGCCGCCCGCAGCTGGCGGCCCAACTCACGGGAGTACCGAGCGTCGCTCCAGGCCGCCATGTCACGCCACGAAGGCCCGACGAACTCCAGCGCCATCGGGTCGTCCAGAATCCAGGGGGGCGCATCCTCGAGACGATGCCTCCCGCGCACGACCGCAGCCATCATCGCCGTGCGGCTCGGAGAGGCATCCACGGGTGGATCATGGTCCACCGGTCGACCGGCCACAATCGACCTTGGGTGGCGGTCAACCGGCGCCGACGTTCCGATCCAGCCATGCCCGGAGCGGAGCCGTGGCCCGCAGGACCTCGGCGGTCCGGCGCAGGGGTGCCGCAGTGCTGAGCCACGGTCCCACCGGCCACTCCTTCCAGCCCGTGAGCCCCTTGTGGCGGAGAAGGTCGATGCGGGGGTGGTCCACGGGATACCCCCGGGGCGTCGACTTGAGGGTCTCACGGGCCGACACCTCGATGCGTCTCCGGCGGAGCTCTTTGACCAGACCGACCAACTGCTCGCCCGTTCTCCCGTCGGCCACCGCGGCCCGGAAGCGGGCGAGCTGTTCGGGGGACGGCATGTAGAGGCCGGAACCGACGCCGAGGGCGTCGGAGGACAGTGAGATGTAGCCGGCCTCGTTGTGGGCCGCGATGGTCGTCTTGTACGGGGACTTGTCAGGGCTGAACCGGGTGTCACGGTAAGGGCGGAAGACGCGACCCTCGCCGAACTCGGGGGCCAACCCGGCCAGGAGCGCCTCCATGGGGCCGAGGACGTCGGCCACATAGAAGTCCTTGTGCGCCATCCAGTAGGCCTTGGTGTTGTTCATCTCGAGCTCGTCGAAGAACGCGACGACCTCCGGTGGCCAGCCCCGGAACGGTGGCTGACCGCCGCCCGGCCGCGAAACCTCGGAGGCCGCTTCCGTCGGAGCCACGGCGCCAGCTTATTTCCGCCGCTCGATCGGCGGCAGCGGCCGCGGGTTCGATGGCTCGGCGTCCCGGGACCGCCGTCGGCTGGCGTCCCGGGACCGCCGTCGGCTTCCGGCCGGTAAGTCTCGTGGACCGCGATCGGAGACCGGGGAGATCCGGTTGCTCGGTTCAGCCGAGATAGGACGGATTGGCCACCAGGAGCTGGTCACGCGTACCTTCGGCCAACACCGCGCCCAGCCCGCAGAGGTCGTCGTCGTAGCGACCGGCACGGATGGCCCCGACCAGAGACGAGTCGTCGGGGAAGCCGAGAGTCCGGAGGCGCCGGGCATGGGCGGCCCGGCCGGCCGGGCCCAGCTCCAACTCGCGGCCGACGACGGCCAGGACGTTTCGGGCCACCCACGCCTCGAACCGGGCCGCACCGTCAGCCGAGGCCATGACCTGGTCGAGATAGTCGCGGACGGCCTCCACCAGCTCGCCCGCCGAGGGCCGGCCGAACAGGGGGCTCGAAGGGGCCGGCCTTCCTTCCCGGTCCTCCCTGGGTGCCGCGGGCACCGGGGAGGGCGCGTCCGGCTCCGGGGAAGGCGCCGCGGGCATGGCCACCCCCATCAGGACCAGGAGGTCCCACTCGCTCTCGCACACCCGTCGGCCGAGGGCGGCCAGTTCCACCGAGCGGGTGGCCCCGCTCAGGTGGGCCGACGCCTGCAGCAGGCAGACCACCGCCCACTTGACGGTGGCGTACGCCTCCCACCACCGGATCCGGTCGACATCCACCGGCTGTCCACCGACCGCGGCGTAGGTGGCCATGAATGCATCGAGATCACCGAACCCACCCACTCGTCCCGGACCACCGAACCGCCAGGCCCGGGCACAGAGCCACCCGATGTCCTCGGCCGGGTCGCCCAGGTGGGCGAGCTCCCAGTCGAGCACGGCCCGCAGGCCGGACGGGTCGACGAGGAAATTGCCCATGCGGAAGTCCCCGTGGACCACCACCCGCCGGTCGGTGGGTGGGCGGCCGCGGGCCAACCACCGTGCCCCCAGTTCGAGGCCGGGCCGCACCTCGTGGAGGGCGTCGAGGAACTCGAGCGGGCGGCCGAGCGGATCGTCGGGTGGCAGCCCTGGGATCGACGCCGGGTCGATGGAGTGGACGGCGGCCAGGGCCCGGGCCGTCTGGTCGACCAGGACAGGCCGGATGGCGGCGAATCCCTCGTCCCGCAGGATCCGTCGGGGGATGGCCTCCCCGGCCAGCCGCTCGACGACCAGCCAACCGGGCGGGAGCCCGTCGGCGGTTCCGGCCGCCATCACCTCGGGCACCGGGACCCCGACCCGGTGGGCCGACCGGAGCAGGGCCGCCTCCATCGGGACGTCGGCGCGAGGGGCCGGGCCGGCCCTCACCTGCTGCAGGATGAGCGGCCGCACCGCCCCCGAGGGTGTGTCGAGGTCGAAGGCGCTGGTGACCCGCGAGGCCCCGCCCGACAGCCGGCGCAGCGACGTCACCCGACCGCCGAGCGCCGCCTCCAGCTGTTCGGCCACGCCGGTGGCGTCCGTGCCCACCGGCGCACCCTATCCACTCGGCCCCTACCCGACCGGAACGGTGGGTCTCCCGTCCGCGTCGAGCTGGTGGAGGTACTCGGCGATGCCGTAGCCGGACATGGTGGTGCCGTCTCCGGCCTGGTAGGTCCACCGGGTCAGCCCCTCGTTGACCACCGTGCCGCCCGAAGTGGCGATGTCGGCCACCCGTAGCACGTCACCGGTCAGGTGGAACGAGCGGCCCTGCTTGTCCACGGCCACGAGGTGGACGACCCGCTGGGTCATCCCGTCGTCGGCCAGATCGGTGCGCAGCTGCCACTCCTTGATGCTGGTCACGCGGCCGTCCTCGCATACCCAGCCGCGGTGCAGATCGCCGGCCACCGTGCCGAGACGGATGCCGCCGAAGTGCATGGACTCCCCGATGTTGATGCTGAACCAGCGCCACATGGGGGGACCTCCCCAGCGGCGCGGTCCCCACGAACGGTCACGGTTGCCGTGGGCCGCCGTCCAGGTGTGGGTGGCGCCGTCGACGGTCAGCGAACCGGTCCACCGGCCGGCCTGCTCGAGGTGGCCCTTGCCGGTCGTGCCCGCCGCCGCCGAAGCCTGGTCGCTCCGCGGCCCACCCGTCTGCTGCCCGTCGGTGCCCACCGCGGGCGAGACGGCGTCGAACCGGACATCCAGCGCCAGGTGGACGGGGCGGGTCTCCCCACTCGAGGGATGGCAGGCGCGGGCCACGGCGTCGACATCGGCCACGATCCGCCAGCTCTCCATGGCCTCGAGCAGTTCGTAGCGGACGCCGCCCACCACCAGTGGCGGCCCCAGCATCTCGTGCTGGTCGACCGTGTGCCGGTACTGGGCCAGTTCCCCGTCGGGCAGCCACACCGACAGGCCGACGTCCATGGTCCCCTCGTGGGGACGGATCCCGATGCGGGTGAAGAAGCCGCTGTCCGAGGCCGGGTCGTAGGCATTGAAGTAGTACGACTCGCTCCAGGCGGTGTCGGATTCGACCGGGTGTGCGTAGTCGTGGATGGGAGCGAGGATGGGCATGGTGCCAACTCTGGCCCATGGCCCCCGGCTGCACAACGGCCGGGAAACTGCACAGCGGCCGATACCCCCCAACGGCCGCGGCCCCCAACGGTCGGGGCTCCACATCGGCCGGCACCCGCACACCGGCCGGCGTCCGTCCGGTCAGGGTGCCGGTGCCGACGGGGGAAAGGGCCCGGACCGGCCCAACTGGCCGGGCACCGGGTGGCCCAACACCCCTTCCAGCCAGTGGGCGGTGTCCAGCAGCTTGTCGAGGCCGATCCCGGTCGGGATGCCCATGCGGTCGAGCAGGTGCACGAGATCCTCGGTGGCGATGTTGCCCGTCGCCCCCGGGGCGAAGGGGCACCCGCCGATGCCCCCGATGCTGGCGTCGAGGGCCGAGGCCCCGGCGGCCACGGCGGCCAGCGCGTTGGCGTACCCGGTGTTGCGGCTGTTGTGAAGATGGACCCGCACGGGGAGCCCCGTGTCGGCGGCCACCCCGCGGACCAGCGCGTCGACCTCGGGCGGCACCGCGCACCCGATGGTGTCGGCCAGGGCGATCTCCGCGGGCCCGTGCTCGGCCACCAGCCGGGCCATCTCCCGCACCCGGGCCGGATCGATCCACCCCTCGTAGGGGCAGCCGAAGGCGGCCGACAGGGTCACCGTGGCCCCGACATGGGCCCCGGCGGCGCCGGCGGCCACCCGGCCCCACATGGCGAGCGCCTCTTCCACCCCGAGGCCCTGGTTGCGCTGCGAGAACGTCTCGCTCACCAGCACCACCACGTTGATCTCGTCCACCCCGGCGGCCAGGGCCCGGTCCAGGCCTCTCTCGTTGAGGACCAGGCCCGAGAGCCGGACCCCGGGGCGCCGGGCCACGCCGGCCAGCACGGCCTCGGCGTCGGCCATGGTGGGAACCCGGTCCGGACGGGCGAAGCTCACCGCCTCGACCCGCTCCACCCCGGCGTCGAGGGCCTGATCGATCAGCGACACCTTGGTGTCGGTGGGGAGGACCGTCGGCTCGTCCTGCAGCCCGTCGCGGGGGGACACCTCGACGATGGCGACGCTCATCCCGGCCCCCGGCCCCGGCTCACGCGGGTGGCAGGGCGATGTCCCGGCCCACGTCGCGTGAGAGGTCGGACCCTTCCACCATCACCTCCACCACCGGCTCCACCCGGTCGTCGAACTCGGTGCGCAGGGCCCGGGACATGACCGCGTGCTGCAGGTAGAGGGAACCGATGTAGGTCAGCTCGAGCACCTCCTCGTCGCCCAGGTGGTCACGGAGGGCGTCGAACAGCCCGTCGGGCACGCGGCCCCGGTCGAAGACGAGGCAGTCGGTGTAGGCCAGCACCAGGCGCTGCACCTCGCTGTAGCACGGGGCCGCCGCCCAGTGGGGCACGGCCTCGATGAGGGCTTCGTCCACGCCCAGGGCCCGCAGTGACTTGCAGTGCTGGGAGAAGACGAACTGGCTCCCCGCAGCCCAGCCGGCCCGGCACTGGGCCAGCTCCCGGAGCGCGGGATCGAGGAGGCGCTTGGGACTCTGGTAGAGGCCGAACCCCTGGACGGCGTGTTCCAGGACGTCGGGCACCAGGGCGAAGACCGTCCACCAGTCACCCGGCGAGCCGGTGGCCGTACCCGGCTCGGTGACCGGGTCCCGGCCCTCGAACAGGTGGTCGTACATGACGGTGACGATCGGCGCCTCCGCCTCGTCCTTTCCCACCTGGCGCAGGCGTGGCACGGATTCCACAGTACCGGGTCCGATAACGGTGGTCCCGCCCCCACCCGGCGCCGGGTCCGGCCCGCCGGGGACCGTCGAGCCGGTTCCCTACAATCACAGCCCATGACCGACGCCGAACCGACCGGGCCCCTGGCCGGACTGCGCGTTCTCGAGCTGGGCAACTTCATCGCCGGGCCCTTCGCCGGACAGCTGCTGGGCGACTACGGGGCCGAGGTCATCAAGATCGAGACGCCCGGTGCCGGAGACCCCATGCGGACCTGGGGCCTCACCCGCGACGGCCAGGGGCTGTGGTGGCCGGCCATCGCCCGCAACAAGCGGTCGGTCGCCGTCGACCTCCGGGAGGAGGTGGGCCGGGACCTGGTGCGCCGCCTGGCCGACCGGGTGGACGTGGTCCTCGAGAACTTCCGGCCAGGCCGGCTGGACGAGTGGGGCCTGGGCTACGACCGGTTGCGGCGCTCCAACCCCGGGCTGATCGTGGTGCACGTGTCGGGCTTCGGCCAGACCGGGCCCCGCTCCACCGACGCCGGCTTCGGGTCCATCGGTGAGGCCATGGGAGGCATTCGGGCCACCACCGGCGACCCCGACCGGCCACCGGCCCGGTGCGGCATCAGCCTGGGCGACGCCCTGGCCGGCCTCTTCGCCGTGGTCGGCACCCTGGCCGCGGTGACCGAACGGTCCCGCAGCGGGTCCGGCCAGGAGGTCGACGTGGCCATCTACGAGGCGGTGGCCGCCCTCATGGAGTCGACCATGGCCGATTTCGAGGTGGGCGGGGTCACCCGCACCCGGACGGGCAGCGTCCTGCCCGGGGTGGCCCCCTCCAACGCCTACCGCACGGCCGACGGATCGGACGTGCTGGTGGCGGCCAACGCCGACTCGGTCTACGCCCGGCTCTGCGCGGCCATGGGCCGGCCCGAGCTGGCCACCGACCCCCGCTTCGCCGACCATTCCTCGCGGGGGCGGAACATGGCCGAGCTGGACGAGCTCATCGCCGGGTGGACCGCCGGTCTCGGCTCCGACACGCTGCTGGCGCTGCTGTCGGAGCACGGCGTACCGGCCGGCCGGGTCTACACGCCGGCGGACATGGTGGCCGATTCCCACTTCCGGGCCCGGGAGATGGTGGTCCGGGCCGCCTCGCGGGCCGGCTACGACGTACCCATGTCCGGCGTCGTGCCCAAGTTCTCCCGCACGCCGGGCCGCATCGACGACGTCGGGCCGGGTCTCGGCGAGCACACCCGGCGGATCCTGGCCGAGTTGGCCGGGGTGGACGACGACGAGTGGTCCCGGCTGGTCTCGGCGGGCGTCGTGGCCTGAGTGCCGGGCCGGATCCGACCGGACCGGGCCGGACCGGCACCGGTGGGGCTGGACCGGCACTGGTCGGGACTGGTCGGGCCGGATCGGCGGATCGGCGGATCGGCGGATCGGCGGATCGGTCGAATTCGGGCACCGGGTAACATCGGGCTGGTTTTCGGGGGCAGGATTCCTGCCTCGCCGAGTGACTCCGGTCCCGTGTCCGAACGGGGTCGGGAGGGCTCGCCTCCAGCAGCTCGAGTTGAGATCAGGGACGCCCGATGAGCACAGCAGAGAGCCAGCAGTCGGCCACTCCACCGGCGTCGGACGACCGTCTGCCTCCGGAGGTGCGGCGGGTCAGCGTGGTGGTGGTGCTGGGCACCATCATGGCCATCCTGGACACGACCATCGTGGCCGTGGCCCTGGCCACGCTGGCCCGTGACTTCCACACCAGCATCAACACCATCCAGTGGGTCACCACCGGGTACCTGCTCTCGCTGGCCGTCGTCATCCCGCTGAGCGGCTGGGCCGTGCACCGCTTCGGGGCCAAGCCCGTCTACATCGTCTCGCTGTCGCTGTTCGTCGCCGGTTCGGCGCTGTGCGGCGTGGCCCCGACGGCCACCACCCTGATCGCGTTCCGCGTCCTGCAGGGCCTGGGCGGCGGCATGATCATGCCGGTCGGGCAGACCATCATGGCCAGGACGGCCGGGCCCGACAAGATGAACAAGGTCATGGCCGTGATCGGGGTGCCGACGCTGCTCGGGCCGATCCTCGGGCCGGTGCTCGGCGGGATCATCATCTCCAACTTCTCGTGGCGTTGGATCTTCTTCGTCAACGTGCCCATCGGCATCGTGGCCCTGTTCGCCTCGTTCCGCTTCCTGCCCACCACGTCGAGTGACCGCTCCCACCGGCTCGACTGGGCCGGTTTCCTCCTGCTGGCCCCCGGGCTGGCCCTGTTGGTCTACGGCCTCTCCCAGGTGGGCAGTGGGAGCGGGTTCTCCTCGCCGGGTGTCCAGGTCAGCCTGGTGCTGTCGGTGGCTCTGATCATCGGGTTCGTGCTCCGCTCCCTCCGGGCTCCCGAACCCCTGCTCGACATGCGGTTGTTCAAACGGTTCAACTTCTCGGTGGCCACCGCCTGCATCTTCCTCATCGGCGTCACCCTGTACGGGACCATGTTCCTGCTGCCGCTCTACTACCAGATCGTGCGGGGCGAATCGCCCTGGGTGGCCGGTCTGCTCATGGCCCCCCAGGGCATCGGCGCCGCTCTGGTCATGCGGACGTCGGCCAAGGCGGCCGACCGGTACGGCACCCGGCGGACGGTGCCAATGGGCATGGCCCTCCTGGCCCTGGGCACCCTGGCCTACACCCAGGTCTCGGGGTCGACCGACTTCGCCTTCCTGGCCGGCGCGCTGTTCGTGCGGGGCATCGGTCTCGGGTTCGGCATGATGCCGGTGTTCGCCGCCGCCTATCGGGGTCTGTCGTTCGAACAGGTGCCCCGGGCCAGTACCGCCACCAACATCATCCGCCAGGTCGGCGGGTCCATCGGTGTGGCCGTGTTCGCGGTGGTGCTGGAGAAGGCCATCAGCCACCAATTCCCCGGATCCTCGGTCAGCCTGGGCTCGCTACAGACCCATGCGCTCCCCCTCACCGTGGCCAACCGGCTGGCCGACGCCTTCTCCACCTCCTTCTGGTGGTCGTTCGGCGTGTGCGCCTTCGCCATCCTGCCCGCCATCCTCCTGCCCGGTCCGCTGCCGTCGGAGCCGGGGGTGTGGGAGGAGCTCGAGGAGGCCGAGGCCACCAACGTCGACGAGGTCGCCGAGATCATCCCCGAGTAGAGATCATCCCCGAGTGGGGATGGTGCCGGGGTGATCCGAGTCCCCGGGCAGGGACGAGATCCGGTGGATCCGGCCGGGCGGGCAAGACCCGGTCAGTCGGCTGCTTCCCAGGTGTCGGTGAAGCTGTCCCCCCCGCTGCCCAGCGCGCCGGGCTGGGCCAGGACGTAGGTGCCGGCCGTGTTGACCATCTCGATGTCCACGCTGGCGAACGAGTCGATGGGGGCGCCGGTCAGCTGGGACGTGGTGGCCGTCGCATCGCCCATGGCGGTGGTGCCGAAGTCGGCCAGCGAGGTGAGCGAGCAGGACCTGCCGCACAGCTCGGGCCGTTCGATGATCCACTCCGCCGACGACTGGGACGCGGCGAAGGTGATGCCGGCGCTGGTGTACGTCCAGTTCTGGTGTGCGGTCGACGCGTCGGCCAGCGCGAATGTCCAGACGTTGTCCGTCTCGCTGACCGAGGCGGTCATCTCGTCGCCCGGCACCACCGGGTAGCCGGCCGTCCCGAGCTCGATCTCCGCCCCGCCGTTTTCGGCCGTGTCCCCGTACAGCTCGTACCAGGCGTCGTAGCTGGGCGTCCCGCTGAGGCAGTCCGCCTCCGTCCCGTCCTGCTCCACGGTGGAGCTGGTGTCCCCGTCGATACCGATCCACTGGGCGGAGTAGGCCGACCGGGAGCCCGTGCAGGTGACAGCGGGCACGGTCCAGCGGCCGGTCACCGCATCGAAGCTGGTGCCGGTGGCGGCGTAGCCGGACCAGTTGGTCGAGGCACCCAGGCTGGGGGCGGTGGTGACGGTGAGGGTGGCCGCGGTGGTGGTGGCCGTGCCCGCCGGATTGGTGAAGACGGCCTCGTACCGGTCGCCGTTCTCCCCGGTGGTGGCCGTGAACGAGTAGGTGGTGGCGTCGGCCCCGGCGACGGGCGTGAAGGTGGCCCCCGAGTTGGACGACACCTCCCACACCACGGTGGGGGTCGGGGAGCCGGCGGCGGCGGCTTCGAAGGAGGCCGTCGTACCCGCGGCCACCGTGGCACTCGACGGGTCGGTGGTCACCGCCGGAGCCGTGGTGGGCGCGGTGACGGTGAGGGTGGCCGCGGTGGTGGTGGCCGTGCCCGCCGGATTGGTGAAGACGGCCTCGTACCGGTCGCCGTTCTCCCCGGTGGTGGCCGTGAACGAGTAGGTGGTGGCGTCGGCCCCGGCGACGGGCGTGAAGGTGGCCCCCGAGTTGGACGACACCTCCCACACCACGGTGGGGGTCGGGGAGCCGGCGGCGGCGGCTTCGAAGGAGGCCGTCGTACCCGCGGCCACCGTGGCACTCGACGGGTCGGTGGTCACCGCCGGAGCCGTGGTGGGCGCGGTGACGGTGAGGGTGGCCGCGGTGGTGGTGGCCGTGCCCGCCGGGTTGGTGAAGACGGCCCGGTACCGGTCGCCGTTCTCCCCGGTCGTGGCCGTGAACGAGTAGGTGGTGGCGTCGGCCCCGGCGATGGGCGTGAAGGTGGCCCCCGAGTTGGACGACACCTCCCACACCACGGTGGGGGCCGGAGAGCCGGCGGCGGCGGCTTCGAAGGAGGCCGTCGTGCCCGCGGCCACCGTGGCACTCGACGGGTCGGTGGTCACCGCAGGAGCCGTGGTGGGCGCGGTGACGGTGAGGGTGGCCGCGGTGGTGGTGGCCGTGCCCGCCGGGTTGGTGAAGACGGCCCGGTACCGGTCGCCGTTCTCCCCGGTCGTGGCCGTGAACGAGTAGGTGGTGGCGTCGGCCCCGGCGATGGGCGTGAAGGTGGCCCCCGAGTTGGACGACACCTCCCACTTGACCGTGGGTGTGGGCCGGCCCGAAGCGCCGGCACGGAATGAGGCCGTGCCCCCCGAGGTCACGGTCACGCTCACGGGATCGGCCGTCACCTCGGGGGCGATCGTGACCTTGAGGGTGGCTGCCTTGGTGCGGGCTGTGCCCGCCGAATTGGTGAAGACGGCCTCGTACCGGTCACCGTTCCTGGCGGCCGTGGCCGTGAACGAGTAGGTGGCGGCCGTGGCCCCGCTGATGGCGGTGAAGGTGGCCCCCGAGTTGGTGGAGATCTCCCACCTGACCGTCGGCGTCGGGGAGCCGCTGGCCGCGGCCGCAAAGGAGGCCTTGCCCCCCGAGGCCACGGTCACACTCGACGGGTCCTTGGTGACCTTGGGCACCACCTTCTTGGCCGACGCCGCCGGCCCCGCACCTCCCGGCCTGGCGACCGCCGGCCTCTCCGCCGCCGGCCGTGCGGGCAGCGGCACGGGGCGCTCAGGTGGTCCGATGAACCGGTGGGTGTAGACGAGGCCGAAGCTGTGGTTCGTCACCGTGGAGGCCAGAGCCGGGGTCCTCGACGAGAGCAGGCCGCCGGCCACGCCGAAGCCCGCCCCCAGGATGACTGTCGCTGCCGTCAAGCGGATGACTCTCCACATGGGCATCCCTCGCTCTGAGCCCGATGGTTCGCGCCGCGAATCGCCGCCGGCGCATCCTACCGTCGCCATCGGCTCCGGCGGGGGTGGGTAGTGGGTCAGTTTGATTTCCGGGTCAGTAGATACACAGATCCTGGGCTCGGGTCAGTAGATCCCAGGTTCGGGAATTTCAAACTGACCCACTACCCGGGGGTGGGTAGTGGGGTGTGGGGAGTCGACGGTGCTGAGCTGGGAGCTCCGGGGCGGACGGCGGCAATCGGGCGGGAGACGGGAGCCGGGTCGTCAGCGACCGGCATTGTCGACGTAGACGTCGTAGCAGGCGGTGCAGAGGGCGACGGGTTTGTGCGGCACCAGGTCCGCCTCGATGGGCCGCCCGCAGTCGGGGCACCGCCGCTCGCCGCCGGCGTACCAGTCGGGTTCCCTCGGTTCGAGCCGTGCCGTCACAGCTATGGCATCGGCGCGTCGGGAAAGGGCCTTGAGCTCCGGGTCGGGCTCCGGCGCCGGCTCCGGCGGTGGCCGGGGGCCGGGGCGATCAAGAGGGATGGCGAGCCATGGAGGGGACGGCCCGGTCACCGGGAGACAACACCGGGAGACAACACCGGGAGACACGGTCGCCCCGGGGCCCGGAGGTTTTGACTTGGCAACCCCGCCGTTTGCGGCAACGATGGCCGGATGGTCGGGAACCCATCCGTGGCGGAGTGGCCGTGAGCGAGCCGGCGACGGCCCCCGGATCGCCGAAGAGCCTGCCCCTCATCCTGGCCCGCGAGCTGGCCTCGAACCTGGCCACTCCCATGTTCCTGCTCGACGCCGACGGCAACCTGGTGTACTTCAACGATGCCGCCGCCCGGCTTCTCGGAAAGCAGTTCGCCGACCTGGGCGAGATCCCGTCCGAGGAGTTCGGCGAGGCCCTCCAGCTCGCCCTCCCCGGGGGCCAGCCCCTCCCCCTCAGCGAGACCCCGGCCGGCATCGCCTACTTCGAGCGCCGCCCGGCCCACAAGACGCTCATGGCCACCTCCTACGACGGTGTGCGCCGCCGGTACGAGGCGACGGCCTACCCGCTGTTCGGGACGGAGGGCGAGATGCACGGCGTCATCTCGGTCTTCTGGCAAGACGTGTCCGGGGACCTCTGAGCCGGTGCAGGCGCGTGTGTGGGGATGCCGCGGATCGGTGGCCGCGCCCGGAGCCGACACCGTCAAGTACGGCGGGAACACCTCGTGCGTCGAGGTGGGCCTGGCCAGCGGGCACTCGCTGATCCTCGACGCCGGGACCGGCATCCGGCCCCTCGGCGTGCGCATGCAGGACGACCTTCCCGGCGAGATCCACATCCTGCTCACCCACCTCCACCTCGATCATCTGCAGGGGCTCGGGTTCTTCCGCCCCCTGTTCGTCCCCGGGCTCGACATCCACATCTGGGGCCCCACCTCGCCGGTCCAGCACCTGTCCGAGCGGATCGCCATGTACCTGTCGCCGCCCCTGTTCCCCCTCCGCCTCGAGGACGTGCCCGCCCACCTCACCTTCCACGACGCCACCGAGGAGGTCTGGACCATCGGCTCGGCCACCGTCCGGGCCGCCAAGGTCACCCACCAGGGCCCGACGGTGGGCTACCGCATCGAGGAGAACGGCCGGGTCCTGGTCTACATCCCCGACCACGAACCGGCCCTGGGCACCGATCTGTCGTCCATCCCGGAGAGCTGGGTCAGCGGGCACGGCATCGCCTTCGGGGCCGACGTCCTGATGCACGATGCCCAGTACCGTGACGACGAGTACGACGCCCACATCGGCTGGGGCCACTCCGGCGTCGACGCCGCCGTCCAGTTCGCCCAGAAGGCGGACGCGGGCCATCTGGTGCTCTTCCACCACGATCCGTACCACACCGACCCGGAGCTCGAGGTCCTGCTCGGGGCGGCCCGGGCAAAATGGCTGGGGATGGAGGACCGCATCAACCTGGCCTTCGAGGGCATGACCATCACCCTCGAGGGCACCTCCCCGGCCCGGGTCGACCAGGCGGTCTGACCCCGACTCCGGCGGCCGGTCGGTCAGCGCTGGGGGCCCACTCGACGGCCTCAGGTGCCCGGGTCGGCAGAGCTCGACCGGTGGGCCAGGGTCACTACGTCTAGAGCTTGCCGGCCAGCTGCCGTCGCGATCGGACGGCCAGCTTCCGGAAAACCTTGCGCAGGTGGTAGTCGACCGTCGCCGCGCTCAGGAAGAGCTGCTCGGCGATCTCCGGGTTGGTGGCCCCGCCGGCGGCCAGCGTGGCGATCTGGCGCTCCTGGGGCGTGAGCTCCTGGGCCGCCCCGGGGTCGCGCTTGCGGGTCCGTCCCCCCGTCGCCGCCAGCTCGACCCGGGCCCGTTCGGCGAAGGCGGCGGCGCCCATGGTGTCGAACAGGTGGTGGGCGGCGCGCAGCTGGTCCCTGGCCTCCCCCAACCGCTTTTGGCGGCGGAGCCACTCCCCGTAGAGCAGATGGGTGCGGGCCACGTCGGTGGTCACGTAGGTGGTCCCGAGCAGTTCGAGGGCCCGCCGGTAGCCGGCCTCGGGATCGCCGTCGCCGGCCAGCGCCCGGCTCCGGGCCAGCAGACCCAGGGCCCAGGGCGTGCCGCTGGCCGTGGCCCGATCCCGCAGGCGGGCCAGCGCCGCCCCGGCCGCCCCGTCGTCCCCGCTGCGGACGGCCGCTTCCACCACCTCTGGGAGCACCTGGGAGCCGTGGGGGCAGGGGTCGTCGGCCATGATGGCCAGCCCGTGGCCAAGGGCGTCCTGGTATCGGCCCTGGGCCAGGTCGAGGAGGATGAGGGCGATGCGGGCCAGGTTCACCGCCACCCCGCCTCCGGCGGAGAGGGAGAGCTCGCCCAGCAGGAGCTCGGCGATGAACCGCGCCTCCTCGTCCCGGCCCTGCCAGGCGAAGAGCTCGACCTTGAGCGCCTCCCAGACGGCCCGCTCGGCCCCCAGGGCGACGGAGATCTCGGTGGCCTCCGAGTGGGCCACCTCGGCGTCGACGAAGTTCCCGGCCCACATGAGCGAGTGGGCCAGGGGTCCGAGGGTGAGGCGGAGGGACTCCAGCGCCCCCCGTTCGCGCTCGGTGCTCTCGAGTCGCAGGATGACCGAGCGGTATCCCTCGGCGTCCCACAGGTCGGCGGCGGCGTCGGCGCCGAGGATGGCCCACTGGGTCAGACCGGCAGCCGGGACGTTCTCGGCCGACAGCCCGGCCACACACCCCTGGAGGGCGGGCACCGCCTCCCCGTAGCCGACGGCGAACCGGGTGGCGAACCCGGCCACCAGCAGGTCGTCGATGGTCTGCTGCGGGTCCCACCCCGGGGAGGCGGCCAGCGCCGCCGCGCCCACCTCGGCCGGCGTGGTCCCCCGGGTCAGCTGGCCGGACACCAGGCAGGCCTGCAGCGCCTGGGTGTAGGTGTGGCGTGCCTCGAAGGGGTCGAGCGACTCCAGGACCCGGGCCGCCTCCAGCAGGATGAGAGGGACGTCGCCCGGCTCGGTGAAGCTGCGGAAGGCGGCCTCCACCCGTCGGGCCCGGGCCAGCTGGGCCGGTTCGGCGAGCCCGCGGCGGGCGTGCTGCAGGAGGGATTCGGCCCGGGCCCCGTGTCCGGCGGCCAGCGCCGCTTCGGCCGCGGCCAGGAGGCGGTCCGCCCGGCGTGACGAGTCGGGGGTGAGCTCGGCGGCCCGGGCCATGAAGGCGGCCCGGGCCGACAGCCCTCCCCGGCGCTCGGTCCGGTCCGCGCTCCGTTCCAGCTCGGAGGCGATGTCCTCGTCCGGGGCGGCGGCGGCCGAGGCCCGGTGGGAAGCCCGGAGATCGGCTTCCCCGACGTCGAGCACGTCGGCGATGGCGGTGTGGACCCGGCGCCGGTCGGCCGGCGGGGCGGCGCCGTAGACGGCCGAGCGGATCAGCGGATGGCGGAAGGCGGGAGCACCGTGCGGGTCGAACAGGCCGGCGTCGATGGCGGGATCGGCCACCTCGGCCGGTATCCCGAGCCGCTCGGCCGCCTTCCACACCAGATCGGTGTGCGACGGGTCGGCCGCCGCCGCCACCAGCAGGAATTGTCGGGTGGCGTCGGGCAGCTCCCCCACCTGGCGCTGGAACAGGTCCTCCAGGCGGCTGCTCAGCGGCAGGGGCTCGACCGGCAGCAGCGCGGCCGCCCGCGGTGAGGTGGCGGCGTCACGGCCCAGCTCGAGGAGGGCCAGGGGATTGCCCTGGGTCTCGTGCACCAGCCGGCTGGTGGTGGCCATGTCCAGCCGCCGGTCGAGGGTGGTGGAGAGGAGCTCGCGGGCCCCCGACGGTTGGAGGCCCCGGAGCCGGAGCTCGGGAAGGCCGGCGAAGGCGTCACCGTCCTCGAAGGGCTCCCGGAGGGCCAGGAGCAGGACGAGCCCTTCGGCGTACAGCCGTCGGGCCACGAAGGCCAGCAGCTCCCGGGTCTCGCCGTCCAGCCACTGGGCGTCGTCGACGATGCACAGCAGCGGGGCCTGGGCCGAGGCCCCGGCCAGCAGGGTGAGGACGGCCAGCCCGATGAGGAACCGGTCCGGGGCGCCGCCGTCCACCCGGCCGAACGCGACCTCCAGGGCCCGGCGCTGGGGCGGGGGCAGGGACTCCGACTCCCCGAGCACGGGCACCAGCAGGCGGTGGAGGGCGGCGAAGCCGATGTTCTCCTCGGCCTCCACCCCCTCCACCCGGAGGACACGGAAGCCCTCGGCCCGCTGCTCGGCGGCCAGCAGGACCGATGTCTTGCCGATGCCGGCCTCGCCGCGGAGCAGCAGCGTGCCGCTCATGCCGTCGCGGGCGGCGCGCAACAGGGCATCGGTGGCCCGGAGCTCGTCCTCTCGACCGATGAATGGAATGGGCTCACTCCTCCACATGTCGGGATGGGGCAGGTTCCGATCCGGGCACCCGACCGCGCCCGGACGGCCCATTGTGCCTGTTCACGGGAGGTTTCCGCCAGAGCGAACCTACGTCTTCACCCCGCCGGCGACCGACGGGCTCCGGACTACGCGCCCCGCGGGATTCATCCGGGGGGCCCGGAGCCGCACACTGCGGTGAACAGGCTGTTGCCAGCCGCCGCACGATGACCGGCAATCCGGACGTCGGGCACCGGAAGAAGGCCGGAAGAAGGCCGGAAGGAGAGGAATCCACCCATGTCGCACCACCTCGACACACCCCTGGCGGCCCAGAACGGCCAGCTCTACATCGACGACCTGTACGTCTTCGCCGGTGACGACAGCACGGTGCTGGTCATGAACGTGAACTCCACCATCACCGAAGCCCATGTGCAGCCCGGCTTCCACCACGAGGCCCGCTACGAGTTCAAGGTCCACTCCGGGGGAGCGGCGTTCGAGGGCCTCACCTACCGGGTCACGTTCGACGAGGCCGACACCGACGGGGGACAGGCACTGCGGCTGCACGTCCTGCGGGGGGAGGAAGCCCGGAGCGACTCGGCGGTGGGCCAGCTCGTCCTCTGTGGGAGGACGGGGGCGGCGGCGGAAGAGGACGGCGTCCGCCTGTGGGCGGGACGGATCGTCGACTCCTTCTACGTCGACCTGTCGCTCCTGTCCATGGTCAACTCCGCCGTCAGGGACGGCACGGCCGTCGACCTGTCGGGATGGCGGCCCGCCGACGCCCACAACAGCTTCGAGGACACGACCGTCGAGTCGATCGTCCTCGAGGTGTCGCACCGGCGCATCGATCTGCCGCCCGGCCGGCCGATCGGGGTGTGGTGCGCCACCAAGCTGGCCACCGATGCCGGTGGCTGGCGGCAGATCAACCGCGCCGGGCATCCGATGATGTGGCCCATCTTCTGGCCTGACGACACCACCTTCACCGACCCGGCCAACACCCGCCACCCGTCGGAGGACGAGGCCGCTGCCGCCGGGTGCATCGCCGGCCGGGTCGCCGCGGTGGCGGCCGCCGGCGGGGGCGTCGGCGACCCCCGGGCCTACGGGCGGGCCGTGGCCGGGCGGCTCTTCCCCGACGTGCTGCCCTACGTGGTCGGCACCCCGGCCACCTACGGCTTCGCCGGCTTCAACGGCCGGACCCTGGCCGACAACGCCCCCGAGGTCATGCTGTCCCTGGTGGCCGGGACGGCCATCCCGTCGGGGCTGCGGCCCTCGGTGGCCGCGGACCTGCGCACCGACGACTTCCCCTACGTGGTGCCGGCGTAGCCCGGCCCGGCCGTCGGGCGGCCGGGCCAGAGGCGGGATGGAGGGGCTCAGCCCGCCTGGCGCCGCATGAACCAGAAGGCCGACCCGAGCATGGGCGCCTCGTCCACCACCTCGAAGCCGAGGCCGATGTAGAAGCGGACGTTCTCGGGTTTGTCGGTCTCCAGCCAGGCCAGACGGCGGTGCTGGTCGAACTCGTCGCACAGGAGCCGCATGGCCGCCCGGCCCAGGCCCATGCCCTGGAAGCCCGGTTCGACGCCCACCGGGCCGACGTGCCAGTGGCTCTCGGGGAGATCGTGGACGGCCATGACCGATCCGCTGAACAGGAACCGCTGGGTGTCGGTGGCCTCCGGAGGGGGTGGATCCAGCGTCCGCACGTCCACCGGGAGCATGGAGTCGATGCACCGGCCCGGGGGGAGGGCGGCGGCGACACCGAGGACACACTTCCCGCGCCGGACCACCGCCACCCGTGCCTCTCCCAGCATGCCGCCGAAGGTGCTGTAGAGCATGTCCAGCCGGACGAAGGGATCATCGGACACGGCGAGGGAGTTGGGGCTGTCCCGCATGGACCGGGCGGTGACCCCGGCGGCCTGGGAGATCTGGTCGTCCCCGGCCAGCCAAGAGACCTCGTAGTCGTCCATGGCCCGGTTCTACCAGAACCGGTGGCGGACGACCGGCCGACGGTCAGCCGGCCCCGGGGGCTCCATCGAGGGCCTTGGTCAACAGCCCCTGGAGCTCGACCCGCTCCGGGCCGGTGAGCGAGGCCAGCACGTCGTCCTCCACGCTCTCGATGCCCCGCTCGGCCTTCTCGAACGCGGCCAGTCCCTCGTCGGTGATCTCGACCAGGTGCCGGCGCCGGTCGGTGGGATCGCGGCGGCGGTAGGCGAACCCCCTCGACTCGAGCTCGTTGAGCAGCAGCACCAGGTTGTTGGCGTCGATGCACAGCATCTCGCCCAGGTCCTGCTGGGGGATCGGGTTGTGCTCGCGGAGATGGGCGAGCATGACGAATTCCTTCAGCCGCATCCCGAGGAGGTCCTCGGACGTACGCCGGTAGACGACCCGGGAGAGCTGGGTCAACAGCACCGTCACCCCGGGGGTCGTCGTCGTCGACATGGCCGGATTATAGCCGATGTGACCACTATCCTGCTTGTATTGACACTCACTAGATTAGTGACTATCAATATCTAGGGAACCTGCATCCTTCCCCGACCAACGGAGTACGCCATCCCCTCCTCCCTCGCCTCCTTCGTGCACGCCCGCCGCCGGTGGATCGCGCTGATCGTCGTCTGCTTCGCGATGTTGATGAACATCCTGGACCAGACCATCGTCAACGTGGCCCTGCCCACCATCCAGCGCGACCTGCACTTCTCCCAGGCCTCGCTGGCCTGGGTCATCGACGCCTACCTGATCACCTTCGCGGGCACGCTCCTGCTGGCCGGCCGGCTGGGCGACCTCATCGGCCGCAAGAAGGTGTTCCTGGTCGGGGTGGCCCTGTTCACGGCGGCCTCGGTGGCCTGCGGCGCCGCCGACAGCCAGATCCTGCTCGTCGGGGCCCGGTTCGTCCAGGGCCTCGGTGCCGCCCTGTCCTCCTCGGTCATCCTGGCCATCATCGTGGCCGATTTCACCATCCCCCGGGAGCGGGCCAAGGCCATGAGCGCCTACATCGTGGTGGCCGTGGGCGGCGGGTCGCTCGGACTGCTGCTCGGCGGGTACGTGACCCAGGCCCTCAGCTGGCACTGGATCTTCTTCATCAACGTCCCCATCGGCATGGCCACCTTCGCCGCCGGGGTGGCGCTGATCGAGGAGAACGCCGGGCTCGGGTTCCGGGCCGGGTTGGACATCGGCGGGGCCGTTCTGAGCACGGCCGGGCTGATGCTCGGGGTCTACGCCATCGTCAGCTCGAGCCAGTACGGCTGGAACTCGAGCCACACCCTCGGCTTCGGCGCCGCCGCCGTCGTGGTGCTGGCCGCCTTCCTCCTCCTCGAGCGCCGGCTGGCCACTCCCATGATGCCCATCCCGGTCATGCGGTCGCCCGGCCTGCTGGCTTCGAGCGGGGTGCGGGGGCTGATGGTGGTGGGCATGTACAGCACCTTCTTCATCGGCGTCCTGTACTTCCAGCACGTGCTGGGTTACGACCCGATCCGCACCGGCATGGCCTTCCTGCCCCAGACCCTTTCCGTGGCCCTGATGTCGGCCGGGCTGACGACGTGGATCATGGGCAAGTTGAAGCCCAAGATGACCGCCCTCCTCGGGCTGGCCGTCCTGGGCGTAGGACTCTCACTGTTCATCAGCTCGGGTGTGCACACCGCCTACTTCCCGCATCTCTTCGTGGCCGTGCTCCTGGTCGGCCTGGGTGCCGCCACCGCCTTCACCCCCCTGTTGACCATGGCCGTGGCCAGGGTCCCGGCCCAGGACGCCGGTGTCGGCTCGGGGATCGTCAACGTCTCCCAACAGGTGGCGGCCGGGTTGTCGGTGGCCGTCCTCGGGGCGGTGTCCAGTAGCCGCACGGCCACCCTGCTGGCCCATGGCAGTTCGGTCACCCACGCCCTGGACGGCGGCTACCGCCTGGCCTTCACCATCGCCCTGGTCAGCGTGCTCGCCGGCCTGGTCCTCGGGGCGATCATCCTCAAGCCGACCCCGGCCCCCCACGACGAACCGGAGGTGGCGGCCGAGGCGGAGGCCGAGTCCGAGACCATGATCGCCGAGGTGCTCTGAGCGGGAGGCCGGTCTGCCGGGCTGGACGCCCGGTTCCGGGCACGGAGGTGTCGGCGGCGGGGGCGGGGAAGTGGTTCGTCACACCCGGTGCATACCTTCGCGCTCGGAGGTGTACGACATGCAAATCACCGGAACGCTGAACGAAATAGCCGCCATCGCCCACCGCGAGGTCGACCGGGCCCGGATCGCCTGCTATGAGTACCTCGGCGTCTACGTCGGTCCCTACGAGGCGAAGGTCCTGTTCAGACCGGACGCCATCTTCGGCGAGGTGGTGAGCAACGTCCTGCTGGCGGCCGATGAAGCCCTGAGCCCGGCGCAGGAACGCAGGCTCGAGCTACTGGGATGGGCCCGGCCGGACGACAGGTTCCAGCCGTTCTTCCACCGGACGTGGTCCACGGGGACCGCATCGGAAACACTGGTCCGTGACCTGCTCACCGCCTTCATCTGCGCGGCCGGGCTCGAGGAGGGCGACCAGGTGTCCTGCACGGGAGGTGAGTGGTGCGGGAACCCGGGGACGCAGTGCGCCTGGGACGACAGTCACGGTGACCCCGCAGAAGACCCCCGTGACCCCGGCGACTGGGGTCCTCCGGCGGCGTAGAGCGGCAGCACTCTACACAACTTATACACGTTACGTGTAGACTAGGTGTATGAGCAGAGTGCGAACGAACATCGAGATCGAGGACGACTATCTGCAGACGATCATGGGTCGCTTCGGCCTGCGAACGAAGACCGAAGCCGTCGATCTCGCCCTTCGCCACCTCGCTGGGCAACCGATGACACGGGAGGAGGCCCTCTCGATGAGAGGGGCGCATGCGATTGAGAGCATCCCTGCCGATGCCGGGCCCGTTTCACCGTGATCCTCGCAGACACCTCCGCGTGGGTTGAGTACGACCGAGCTACGGGGAGCCGGGTGGATCAACGGCTGGACGAGCTGATACGTGGGTATGGACAACTGGCAGTAACAGAACCCGTGGTGATGGAGGTGGTTGCCGGGTGTCGGTCCGACGAGCGTGAGACGGACCTCCGCCGGCTCCTGACTCGATTCACCTTGCTTCGATTTGATGCCATCGCCGATTTCGACGCCGCGGCAAGGATCTACCGGCAGTGCCGCAAAGTGGGCATTACCCCTCGGGGCATGGTCGACTGCCTGATTGCCTCGGTAGCGCGCCGGCATGAGGCGACCCTCCTGGCTGCCGACAGCGACCTGAGTCGGGTGGCCAGGATCGTCGGCATCGACCTGGACGATGCTTCGATCGTGCCCTGAGCCCGACCTTCCGGCGTCAGCCTGGGGGTCCGGACGTCAGGGATCCCCGTCAGCCCGGACCCGCGGCCAGTCGCTGGAGGCAGTCGTAGGCGGCGTACTTGTAGGCATCGCTGAGCGTGGGCACGTCGAAGGTGGCGTGGATGAAGTAGTCGACCGTTCCCCCGAAGTGCATGACCGACTGGCCCTGGTGGATGAGCTCGGTGGCCGATTCACCCACGATGTGCACCCCGATCAACCGGCGGTCGTCGACCCGCACCACCAGCTTGAGCAGTCCCTCCGTGGCCCCGGAGATGGCGGCGCGGCTGTTGTCGGCGTACATCGACACGCCGGCGACGACATCGATACCGTCTCTGGCCGCCTGGTCCTCGGTCACCCCCACCATGGCGCACTCGGGTATGGAGTAGACGCCGAACGGCGTCAGGGGATCGACGGTCTCCTTGAACGGGATCCCGAGGCCGTAGCAGGCGGCCACCCGGCCCTGCTCCATCGAAGCTGACGCCAACGCCGGTGGACCGATGACATCGCCGGCGGCATAGATCCCCGGGGCGGTCGTCCGGTAGCGATCGTCGACCACGATCCGCCCCCGTTCGTCGGTGCCCACGCCGGCCCCGGCCAGTCCCAGCCCTTCCGTGTTTCCCATCCGGCCGGCGGCGAAGATGATCTTCTCCGGATGCATGCGTTGTCCGGTGTCCAGCTCCACCTCCAGCCCCTGCCCGTCCCGGGTGACCGAGGTCACCCCCCGCCCCTGCAGCACGGACATCCCGAAGGACCGGAAGCACCCGGTCACCTGGGCCGAGCACTGGGCGTCGAGGAAGGGCATCAGCCGCTCTCCCCGGTCGACCAGCGTGACCTCGGCCCCCAGGGCCATGAAGATCGACGCATACTCGCAGGCCACGGCGCCGCCTCCGACCACCACCAGGCTGCTCATGGGCCGGTCCAGCTCCCGGGCCGTCTCGGAATCGAGGACGTCGGGGTCGTCGAACGGGATCCCGGGCGGGTGGAACGGTCTCGAGCCGCTGGCGATGAGGATCATCTCCCCGCTCAGGACCCTGCGGGGTGCGTCCGGCGGGGAGGCCACGATGACGGTGCCATCGGGTCCGAGGACGGCCGTGCCGGTCACCAATTCGATGCCGTGGCCGTCCAGGTTGCTCCGGACGGCTTCGCTCATCCTGGTGGCCACGTCCGCGGCCCGGGCCCGCAGCCGGTCGATGGCGGACTGGGGGTCGAGGTCGATGCCCGCGCCGTAGACGTCGCGGCGCCGGAATCCGGTGAGGTACAGGGCCGCCTCGCGCATCGCCTTGGTGGTCAGGGCGCTGGCTGCCAACTCCCCGCCGAGCTCGGCGGCCCGCTCGACGACGGCCACCCGCTTGCCGAAGTAGGCGGCCTGGGCCGCGGCCTTCTCCCCTGCCGGTCCGGCCCCCACCACCACCAGGTCGTAGTGATCCCCGGCCACAGGGTCACGCCGCTCGGTCGGCAGTCGCCGGCCGGCTCAGACCGTCTTGGCGATGAGGACGGCGCACGGGGCCCCGTGGGCGACGGAGTTTGGTATCGACCCGAGCAGACGGCGGGTGCCCTGCATGCCCTTGGAGCCGACCACGATGAGGTCGGCATCCACGTTGGTGGCCAGCTCGGTGAGGGCGTCGGCCGGGGACCCGGCGGCGAAGTGCATCTGGACCTTCACCCCGTCCGCTGTCGCCGCCGCCTTCTCCACCACGGCCTGGGCGGCCTCCTGGACCTGCCGGGTCGCCCCCGTGTCGCCGAGGACGGCGATCGATGATCCGACCTGGGTGACCGGCGCGCCGGAGGGAGAGGCCTTGACCACGTGGACCAGGTGGACCTCGGCGCCGGCCCTGCGGGCCAGCTCGATGGCCGTGGCCACCGCGGAGTCGGCGGTGTCGGAACCGTCGGTCCCCACCACGATCGTCGAGAACATGTGCGCAGCCTTCCCCGGTTCCGCCGTCAGCCGTCATGGCGCCAGCAGGCGCTTGTGCCGGAGCCTACCGTCCGGCCGTGGACCCGATGTGTATCCAGGGCGGACTCCGGGAAGAGCAAGATCGACGGAAGGTCGAGCGTCCGCCGGACCTTCCCGGCGCCACCCCGAGGTGGCGACCAAACCAGGGTGGTACACGGGCGCCAGCATCGGCCCCCGGTGCCACCCTGGGTACGACACATGCGAGGAGAGAGCCATGGACGGAGTCCGGACACACGCAACCACCACCGACTCGGGGATTCCGGCCCCGAGTGACGAGTACTCGCTGACGGTCGGGCCGGCCGGGCCCATCGCCCTGCACGACCACTACGTGGTCCAGAAGATGCAGCACTTCAACCGGGAGCGGGTCCCCGAACGGGTGGTGCACGCCAAGGGAAGTGGCGCCCACGGGTTCTTCGAGGTGACCGAGGACGTCACCTGGTTCACCCGGGCCGGCTTCCTGGCCCGGGTGGGCAAGCGGACGCCGATGTTCGCCCGTTTCTCGACGGTGGCCGGCGAGCAGGGCTACGCCGACACCGACCGCGACCCCAGGGGCTTCGCCCTCAAGTTCTACACCGACGAGGGGAATTTCGACCTGGTGGGCAACAACACCCCGGTCTTCTTCGTCCGTGACCCCTCCAAGTTCTCCGACTTCATCCACTCCCAGAAGCGCCTGCCCGACACCGGCCTGCGGGACAAGAACATGCAGTGGGACTTCTGGACGCTCTCGCCGGAGAGCGCCCATCAGGTGACCGTCCTCATGTCGGATCGGGGCACTCCCCGCACCTACCGGAACATGAACGGGTACTCGAGTCACACCTACTCCACCGTCAACACCGCCGGCGAGCGCTTCTGGGTCAAGTACCACTTCAAGACCGCCCAAGGGGTGGAGAACTTCACCGCCGACGAGGCCAAGGCCATGGCCGGGGAGGACCCCGACTTCCACCGTCGTGACCTGCATACCGCCATCGCCGGAGGCAATGCGCCCGAGTGGCGGCTCGAGATGCAGGTCATGCCCTTCGCCGAGGCCGCCGGGTACCGGTTCAACCCGTTCGACCTGACCAAGGTGTGGCCGCATGCGGACTACCCGTCCATCCCGGTGGGCCGCATGGTGCTGGACCGGAACCCGGAGAACTTCTTCGCCGAGGTCGAGCAGGCCGCCTTCTCCCCGGCCAATCTGGTCCCGGGCACCGGGCTCAGCCCGGACAAGATGCTGATGGGCCGGATCTTCTCCTACCACGACACCCACCTGCACCGGATCGGCCCCAACTACGAGCAGCTGCCCATCAACGCCCCCAAGGTCGAGGTCCACTCCTACAACAAGGACGCGGCCATGACCTACGCCCACGCCGGCGCCCAACCGGTGTACGCCCCCAACTCCTACGGCGGTCCCGAAGCCGACCCCGAGGCGGCCGGGCCGGTGGCCTGGGCCGTCGGATCGGGCGAGCTCGGTCGCTTCGCCTACGCCAAGCACACCGAGGACGACGACTTCACCCAGGCCCGGGACCTGGTGCGGGAGGTGATGGACGACACCGATCGTGACCACCTGGTGTCCAACATCGTCGGCCATGCCGGCGACAACGTCACCGATGAGGTCCAGCTCCGGGTCGTCGCCTACTGGAGCAGTGTGGATCCGAACCTCGGTAGCCGGATCGCCGACGGCCTCGGGCAGGACACCGACACGGACGCCTACCGGGTGGCCAGGAAGATCGTCGAGCAGCGTTCGAACCGGGCCTGACCGGTCACTGCATAGCCAGGATGGTCACTGCATGGCCAGGATGGTCACTGCATGGCCAGGATGGTCACTGCATGGCCAGGATGGCCGCCACCTCCGCCACCGGATCCACCACCACGGGGCCGGTGGCGGTGACCACGGCCCGGGAGATGGTCCCGTTGAAGGGGAAAGGCGCCTCGTAGCCCTCGCCGATGGCCGGTCCCCACTCGTAGCCGCAGGTGAGGCCGATCCCCACCTCGTTGAAGACGGCCGGGGTGAACCGGTCGATCGAACCCTCGGCCACCACCTCACCGTCCTGCTGGAGGAGTGCTGTCCCCCCGGGACCGTCGTCCTTGCCGAAGACGAACTTCACCTCGTGGCGGCCCGAACCGAGGGGCCTGCCGGCCTGGATGAGGGAACGGGTCCTGCCGTAGAGGTTGTGGACATAGCGGAGGTGCCCGTCCACCACCTGGAGGGACCAGCCGCCGAGGGTGCAGCCCTGGGCGATGAGGACGCCGTCGGGCACCAGGGGGTCGGGCACGTCGAGCGTGACCGCGATCTCGTGGGAGCGGTTGCAGAGCTTGATGGCGGCCGACTCGGGTACGGGTGCACCGCCCTGGAAGTACCGATGGCCGCTGTGCGGGCGACGACGATCGGGTTTGGGGTGGACGATGGCTTCCAGGGGTCGATTGTCCAACGGGAGGACGTCGTTGCGTCGGGCCTCGTCCCACCACCGGGCGATCATCTCGGCCAGCCGCTCGGGATGTTGAGCGGCGAGGTCGACGCTCTCGGACACATCCTCGGCCACGTGGTAGAGCTCCCACACGTCGTCTTCGAAGGGGGCGTTGGCGCGGAGCCCGTCGTCGTAGAGGGGACCCACCGAGTGGAAGGTCACCGCTTTCCACCCGTCGTGGTGGATGGCCCGGGAACCGAGCATCTCGAAGTACTGGGTCAGGTGCCGGCCGGACTCTGCCTCCCCGTCGGCCTCGAGGAGGTAGGCGAAGCTGGTGCCGTCGAGGTGGGACTGGGGCACGCCGCCGATGGTGTCGGGCGGGCTGAGTCCCACCAGCTCGAGCACAGTGGGCAGCACGTCGATGACGTGGGCGAACTGCTGGCGGATGCCGCCCGCGCTGCCGGCGAAGCGACCGGGCCACGAGACGATGGCGGGAACGGCCACCCCGCCCTCGTGGACCTCGCGCTTCCAGCGCTTCAGCGGTGTGTTGCCGGCCATGGTCCAACCCCAGGGATAGTTGTTGTGGCTGAGGGGCCCGCCGATCTCGTCGATCCGCCGGTACATCTCCCGGGTGCCGGCGGCATTGAAGTTCGACAGCCGGCCCTCGTTGATGGTCCCCTCCTTGCCGCCTTCCGAGCTGGCCCCGTTGTCGGACACCACGATGACCGCGGTGTCGTCAGCCTCCCCCAGGTCGTCGATGAAGGCCAGCAGCCGCCCGATCTGCTCGTCGGTGTAGGACAGATACGCGGCGAAGCACTCCATGAAGCGTTGGCCCAGGGCCCGCTCCTGGTCATCGAGGTCCTCCCAGGCGGGTACCCAGGGCGGGCGCGGGGGCAGGCGGGTGCCGGCCGGGATGATGCCCAGGTCGAGCTGCCGTTCGAAGGTCTGTCGGCGCCACTCATCCCAACCCTGGGCGAAACGGCCCCGGTAGCGTTCGATCCACTCCGAGGGTGCGTGATGGGGGGAATGGCAGGCGCCGGTACAGAAGTAGAGGAAGTAGGGCTGGTCGGCGTCGACCGCCCGCAGGTCCCCGAGGAACTCGATGGCCCGGTCGGCCAGATCGGCGCTCAGGTGGTAGCCGTCCTCGACGGAGCGGGGTGGCCGGACGGCGTGGTTGTCGTGGTAGAGGGCGGGCACGAACTGGTGGGTCTCGCCGCCGTGGAACCCGTACCACCGGTCGAAGCCGCGACCGAGGGGCCAGGTGGCGCGTGATCCGGCCATGTTGGATTCGTCCTCGGGGCTCAGGTGCCACTTGCCCACCGCGTAGGTGGCGTAGCCCTGGGCCTGAAGGATCTCGGACAGGTACCCGTTCTCACGGGGGGGCTTGCCCCAGTAGCCGGGGTAGCCGATGGCCAGGTCCGCCACCCGGCCCATCCCGCTGCGGTGGTGGTTGCGACCGGTCAGCAGGGCGGCCCGGGTGGGGGAGCACAGGGCGGTGGCGTGGAAATTGGACAGCCGGACCCCTCCGGCGGCCACGCCGTCGAGCACCGGGGTGTCGATATCCGATCCGAAGCAGCCGAGCTGGGCGAACCCGACGTCGTCGAGGACGATGAGGACGACGTCGGGCGCTCCCTCCGGTGGGGCCGGAACCGGCGGCCACCACGGCTCCGAGCTGCGCCAGTCGTCTCCGATCCGCCCGCCGAACTCTCTTCCTGCGGTCATGGCACCCCCTGTCGATGCATGCGAAAGGGGCCAGCTTGCCATCAACAGATCGGGGTGCTCCGATCAAGGTCCGCCCGGACGGGTGCCGGACGAGCTGAGCGGGTCCGTCGGGTTGCGTGGTTGGGCTCGAGTTACACCTTCTCCACAGGCTCCGCCCGTTCCACCCTGACGCCGGCGAAGTCGGGCTCCTGGCGCCACCGCTCGAGGTAGCCGATGTACTCCAGCAGGCTTCCGGAGTAGGTGAGGTTCCGGGCCGCCCGAACGTCGATGGCCTGTTGCTCGCTGTTGTAGAAGCTGGGCGTGCAGGCCTGGAAGTAGCGGGCGCCCCCGACGCCGACCCGGTGGAGCACCGCCAGCCACTCGTCCTCTGCGGCCTCCTCGGGCTCGATGACGACGATGTTCTGCTCGACACAGGTCTCCACGATGTTGGCCACGTGCTTGGCCGATTCGGAGAGCAGGTGCGAGAAGTTGGTGCCGAATCCACCCTGGACGAGACTGATGAGGAGCAGGTTGGGGAACCCGCTGGCCAGCACCCCGTGCAGGGTGTGGGCACCCTCGGCCCACCGCTCCGAGAGTGCGACCCCGTCACGGCCTTTGGGGTCGAACCCGAGCCGCCGGTGCAGATCCGTCGTGACCTCGAAACCGGAGGCATAGATCAGCAGATCCACCGGGTACTCCACGCCGTCCACCATCGGACCACGGGCGGTGATGCGGTCGACACCCCGTCCGTTGGTGTCGACCAGATGCACATTGGGCAGGTTGAAGGCCGGCAGGTAGTCGTCGTGGAAGCAGACCCGCTTGCAGTGCTTGCCCCAGTACGGCTTGAGCTTCTCGGCCGTCTCGGGGTCCTGGACGATGTCGTCGATGCGGCGCCGGATCGCTTCCATGGTCTCGAAGTCGGACCGCTCCAGCGCCTCGGCTTCCTCCTCCGATGCCGAGGCTCCCCGGGTGTCGACCCACATCACCTCGGTCCAGCCGTCATGGACCAGGTCCACCTCGGGTTGGGCGCCGGTCACCGCCTGGGTGAAGTTGACGATCCGCTCGTGCTGCCAGCCGGGCCGGAGGTTCCGGAACCACTCGACATCGGTGGGCTGCTGATTGCGGACGCCCACCGCCCCCGGGGTCCGCTGGAAGACGTAGAGCTCCTTGGCCACCCGGGCGATCTGGGGCACCACCTGCACGGCGGTGGCGCCGGTGCCGATGATGCCGACCCGCTTGTCGGCCAGTTTGTCCATGGGCTCGGTGGGGCTCCCGCCGGTATAGCCGTAGTCCCAGCGGCTGGTATGGAAGGCCTTGCCCCCGAAGTCCTCGATGCCCGGGATCCCCGGCAACTTGGCCTTGTGGAGGATGCCCCCCGCCAACACCATGAAACGGCTCGACAGGCGATCGCCACGGGAGGTGGTGACCAGCCAGCGCCGCGCTTCCCCGTCCCACTCGGCCCCGGTGACGTCGGTCTGGAACAGGGCATGGGGGTAGAGGTCGAACCTGCGGGCCAACAGCTTGGAGTACTCGAAGATCTCCGTGGCGCTGGCGTAGCGCTCGGACGGCATGAATCCGGTCTCCTCGAGAAGGGGCAGGTAGGTGTACGACTCCACGTCGCACATGCAGCCCGGGTACCGGTTCCAGTACCAGGTGCCGCCGAAGTCACCGGCCTTCTCGACGATCCGGAAGTCGTTGATCCCGTGCTTGCCGAGGTCGATGGCCGTGAGCATCCCGGCGAAGCCCCCGCCCACGATGACGACCGTCGTCTCCTCGACCACGGGATCCCGGGTGAAGCCGGGCTCCACGAAGGGGTCCAGGTCGAGGTCCTCGAACTCGCCCTTCAGCTCCCGCCACTGGGCCATACCCTCGGGACGCAGCCGTTTCTGCTGCTCCAGCCGGTACCGCTCGCGCAACTCGTCGATCGACGGGTCGTCTGCGGTGTCTTCCTTGTCCTGCTCCATGGCCGTCGCTCTTCCCCTCAGTATCGGTACCGCCCACTGGCCCAGTGTTCAGGCCTGGCGATACTGACACGCTACGCGGTGGCACCACCATCGGATCGCGAAGGGCAGGCGGCCATCTCCGACAAGAGCTCACGCCTCGACGGCGAAGAGCTTCCATTCGTCCGGAATGCCTTTGAGAGTGTGGGTGCCCATTTCCCTCGCTACGATCGAGGAGCCGACCAGTGTCCCTGACCGGTCCGACTCGGACCCGGGCGCCGCAGGTGCGTCCTCAGTCGCGTGAACCGAGGGCGACATCCGCTGGCGACATCCACGGGATGCGTGTCAAATGGTGGGCATGGGAACGAACCGGGGCCACGCGACATTCCGGCGTCCGTGGACGATGCTTTCCGCCACCCTCACCGCCGCCCACCATGTCTTCGAGCTGTCGAGCGGTGTCGGGCTCGTCGGGCAGCCGGAGCTCGGTCTTGTCGGAGCCGGCGCCTTCTGGGGAACGCAGATTCCCACCTGGATCACGGTGGCCGCCAAGGGTGGCCAGCGGTGGGACAAGCTGGTGGCCGTGTGGTCCGGTGCGGCGCTCGGGGGCGCGGCTGTCCACTTCCTGATCTGGCCATGGCGACGGAGTGCCCTCGGGATGCCGGTCCTGGCCGAAGCGGAGGGCCTCAGTGTCTCCAGTCTTCCTGCTTACAACACGCTCCTGTACGGTTGGGCAGCAGCCTCGGCGCTGTCGATCGCGCTCGAGGTGCCTCGGCGTGAGCGGCGCTGGGCCCTTGTGGGCATCGCAGCTCTGCCCCTCCTGCGCTACTCGGCCAAGCGCCATTTTTCGTGGATCGCCGATCAAGCTGTGACCAGGCCGGCGTGGTGGAACCGGGGCGTCCGAGCCGACTGATCCTCGTCGGGGAGCCCGATGCACCGGAACGAGCCGTGATCCTCGCCGTCGGACGTCAGCCCGGTGGGCTGAGGGCGCAACTGCCAGCCACCAGGCGGACCGTCAGGCCGGTTTGATGTTCGGATTGAGATGGAAGACGTTGTCCGGATCGAAGGTGGCCTTGATCTGCTGCAGCCTCCCGTACTTTGCGCCGTAGGAGTTGCGCACCCGATCCTCGTCGTATTCGGTCATGAAGTTCACATAGCTCCCGGTACCGGCTGCGTGCGGGAGCAGGGCGGACCAGTAGTCGCGGACCCACGACCGCTCGGCATCGAAATCATCCGGGGTGAGCGCCGTGGCCGAGATGTTGATCACGTAGCCGGTGTCCCGGGATCCGCCAAAAGCGGTGTCCCCATCGGGCACCCGCCGGAACGCCCCTCCGAAGTTGAAGATGGGAACGAATGAGAGCGGCGACATCTTCTTCGCCTGGTGCTCGACAATGGCGTCGATGACCCCGTCGCTCAGATCATCGAGGTAGATGGCCTTCTCGTACGAGTGCAGGCCCCAGGGGGCGGAGGCGTCGAACATCTGCTGGAGGTCCACATAGGGGATGGGCGTGACCAACTCGACGATCGGGCTCAGGCTGTCCTTGATCGGAGCGATGAGGGCCTGGTGCGTCTCGGTGTCGCCGAACCCCACCACCACCAGACCGAAGACCGGGCTGAACTGCAGCTCCTCGGGTACGAACGGTTCGGGCGGGGCGTTGAGCCCGGCCAGAAAGATCTGCGAATCGTCAGGGAGGTCCCGGGCGAACTCACGGGCGAAGCGGAACAGGTCACGCCCGTGCTCCGGGCTGAAGAGGAAGAGCCCCAGATTCACCAGGGGCCCGACCTGATGGAGTCCGAACTCGAACTCGGTGACGACACCGAAGTTGCCGCCACCGCCGCGGATGGCCCAGAAGAGCTCCGGATTCTCAGCACCTGACGCTCTGAGCACCCGTCCGTCCGCCGTGACCACCTCTGCCCCCACCAGGTTGTCGGAGGACAGCCCGGCCAGCCGGGTGAGCCAACCGATGCCTCCGCCCAGCGTCAGGCCGGCCACTCCGGTATGGCTGATGAAGCCACCGGGGACCGCCAGGCCGTGCGCCTGGGTGGCAGCATCGAGCTCTCCCCAGGTCATCCCGCCCCCGCAGGTGGCCCGCTGCCCTTCCACGTCCACCGACACCGTCTTCATCGGGGTGAGGTCGATCATCATGCCGCCTTCGCACAAGGCATTGCCGGCGTAGTTGTGACCGCCACCCCGGACCGACACTTCCAGCCCCTCCCGGCGGGCCACCTCGAGGGCGGCCACGACATCCTCGGCCGTCGTGCAGCTGCCGACGATGGCCGGCCGCCGGGTGATGGCACCGTTCCAGATGCGCACCGCCTCGTCGTATGCCGACGAGCCGGGGAGCGACACCTCACCCCCGAACGACTTGCGCAGCTCGCTTACCGTGTCCACGTGCACTTCCGCCATGCGCCTACCTCCCGGCGTCACCCGATTCCGGATCCAGTGAACCTGTACCGGTGGGGGCTGTCAATTGCAACGGCTGGTGTCCATCGGAGCAGCCGAATACGGCGACGGCGCGCAGGTGGGGTTCCCGGTGGCGGGGAGAGCGCTCGACTGTGCCCGCCGGGGCAGGGCGGAACGCAGCGCACACCGCTCCGGGTCGTCAGGGATCCGATGACCGGAGGGTTTCGTCGCGGATGGCCAGCAGCTCACGGATGCGCTCGTCGTCAGGCCCGAGATACTCGGTCAGCACTCCGGTCACGTAGGCGACGTCAAGCCGCTCGGCCCGGAGCATCTCTTCGATGTCGGCCCAATCCTTGCGCCGGTTGAAGAAGGCTTTGAAGACAGCCAGGTCGTTGCAGCCGAGGAAGGGAAGATTCCTGTCGACCAGCCGGTGTTCTTGGACGTGCAGCCGTAGATCGTCGTGAAAAGGGGTGGTGTCCAAAAAGATGTCCACGGGGATGCCGTCGAACATCAACCGGCACTGACCGTCCGTCTTCAACTCCGAGGCCTCCTGCTCGGTGGCCACCATCGCTTCGGGCAGCGCCTCGAGCACCCGCGGTGTCTCCGACGGGGCGACGAAGATATTGAGATCGATGTCGACCGTCGTCCTCGGCTCGCCGGTGCACCACAGGAGGGCGAAGGCGCCTCCGAAGGCGTGGTGGATCCCAGCTCCATCCAGCCCGTCGTGCAGCTCGACGATCGCATCGAGGATCGGCCTCATCGACGGCTCGCCTCCGTCGTGCCGAAGACGGGATACCTCAGCGGACCCCGTTGGCGTCGTGGCAGGGCGTCGACGAAGGAGAACAAGGTCTCGATCTTGCCGGCCAGATCTCGCTCGTCGCCCGGAGGCACCGGCCGCAGATGGGCTTCGACCTCGAAACCCGCGGCCCGGAGCAGCCGGTCCAGGGTGGAGACAGAGGGGACCGAGGTTCCCGACTCATAGGCCGACAGCGTGGAGGCCGAGGTACCGCCGCGTTGGGCCAGCTTCCTCCGGGAGAGGCCGCTCCTCCGTCGGGCTTCCTGCAGCAGCACGGCGGCATCCATCCATCGATGATACCAAATCTGGTGCCAAATGAGTCCCCGTGGTTTCCTTCCCGGTGCGGAGGGCTCCAGCGACACCGGAACGGTATCCGATCTGATGCACGACCGACTTCCACTCCCAGGTGGCACTGCGTCGCCAGGTCCACGAGTTCGGTGGCCGGGAGGTTCCGTTTCTCGGCTGCTCCGATCTGGCCGTGTTCAGGGCCTTCTTCAACCGGACGAAGGACTGGGCCGATCTCGAGGAGATGATCGCCATCGGGTCGCTCGATGTGGACCGGACACTCGGTGTTCTGGTCCGCTTTCTCGGGGAGGATGACGATCGCGCGGAGAAGCTCCGATCGCTGGCCGCACCGCCGTAGACCATCCCGCGTGGCCGAGCCCGCAGTCCGACGGCATGGCCGGGGGAGAAACCGATGCGGCGTGGCCGTGCCTCAGTCCGCTGAGCCGATCACCCCGGTTCCGGTGAGCCAGTCGGCCACCAGCTCCGCCACCTCGGCGTCGCGTCGCCGGAGCGAGTGGTCGCCGTCCACGAAGACCAGGGTGACCGGTCCCGGGATGGCGGCGGTCCGGTGTTCGATCTCGTCCGGGGTGCCGAGGGCATCCCGGCGACCGCTGATGAACAGGCAGGGTACGTGCAGGGCGGGAAAGTGATCGGTCCGGAGCCGCTCGGGCCTTCCCGCCGGATGGAGCGGGTAGCTGATGAGGACGAGAGCCGCCACCTCCAGGCCTTCGGCCGCCGCCATCGAGCACATCCGGCCGCCCATGGACCGACCCCCCACGGCGATAGCCGACGTGGGCGCGCCCAGCTGCTGGGCCAGCCGCGAGGTGGCCGTCCGCACCGAGGCGATGCAGACCTCCGGCGGGTCGGGCCGACGGCGGCCGGCCGTCCGTCCGGGGAACTGGATCCGTTCCACGACGAGACCGCGCCCGGTCACGGCCTCGTCCACGGCCACCAGTGCCGGCTGGTCCCGGCCGGCACTGGCCCCCGGGGTCAGCAGCAGGCCCTTGATGCCCGCACCGGTCATCCGGCCATCTTGGCCTTGGGGCCGGGACGGCGCCATCACCGGCGGCGCCATCACCGGCGACGCCATCACCGACGGCGCCGTCCTCGGGGGTCCGGTCACCGGGGTTGCCGCCGGGCCCAGCCCGGCTTTCCGGCCTCCGCACCCACTCAGCCCGAGGGCGTGACCAACCCGTTGGCTCTGGCCACCGACCCGAACCACGAGGCGCTGGGCTTGGGGTGGCGGGCGAATGTCTCCCGATCGACGCGGTGGAGGCCGAATTTGGGGGCGAACCCGTGGGCCCACTCGAAGTTGTCGAGCAGGCTCCACACGAAGTAGCCGCGGATGTCCACGCCGTCGTCGAGGGCGCGCCGCACACCGCGCAGGACCTCGGCCAGATAGGTGATGCGCTCGGTGTCGTCGTCGGTGGCGATGCCGCTCTCGGTCAGGAGCACCGGTATGCCGGTCATCTCCGCCGCCCGCCGGGCGCAGTACTCGACCCCCTGGGGCCAGTACTCGTATCCCATCTGGGTGGTGGGCACCTCCGGGTCGTTGGGGGCCTGGCCCTCGGGACCGAAGTGCACCCGCGAGTAGCACTGGACCCCGATGAAGTCGTCGCCCGCGGTGGCCCGGAAGAACGTGTCCTCCAGAATCTCCTCGGCCGCCTCGAGAACGCCCTCCCCGCCCGGATCGGCCACCATCTCGTCCATGGACAGGGTCAGGCCCACGCCGAAGCTCCCCGGTCCCGACCGCAGAGCGTCGACGCCCAGCCGGTGGGCCCGCACCATGGCCTCATTGATGGCCAGGTGGCGGGCGAAGCTGTCCTCGAAGTCGGGTGAGGAGGCCCCGTAGCCCCTGACGCCGATGAGGTTGAGCTCGTTGAGCGTGCAGGCCCAACCGATCAGGTCGCTCAGGTGGGCCCCGGCCCGGCTCACGAACCGGGCGAACGTCTCCGGCGCGTCGGCGGCCTCCCATCCACCCCGGTCGACCAGCCAGGTGGGGGTGGTGAAGTGGTGGAAGGTGACCACGGGGACGATGCCCCGTTCCCGGCAGGCGGCGCAGATGCGCCGGTAGTGGTCGAGGGCGGCGAGGGAGAACTCGCCTTCGGCGGGTTCGATCCGGCTCCACTCCAGGGAGAAGCGGTAGGCGCCCAGTCCCATGGCGGCCACCAGCTCGATGTCCTCCGGCCAACGGTGGAACGAGTCACAGGCGTCCCCGCTCGACTCGGCGTACCCGGCGGCGGGGTCGTGCTCCCTCACCCACGAGTCGTTGTTGACGTTGCCGCCCTCGATCTGATGGGCCGCGGTGGCCACGCCCCAGAGAAACCCGTCGGGGAAGCGGAGCTCCGCTCGAGCGCGGTCGGCCAGGTCCATGGCCGATGACTGTAGGGGCTCCGCCCGACGGTCGTCGGGTCCGGAGCGGGACCCCACCGCGCCTCCGGCCGGGTCCGGGCTCCGGGTGCAGAATTGATTCCGACGTCAATTTCATATATGATCACGGTTGTTCGACAAAAGGGCAGTTCAGAGACTCAGCCGGGTCCGGATCAGCCCTTCTGCGACCATCGACACCACGCCACGGAGGAACTGATGAGCAACCGACTGGACTATCCCGTCTTCGATGCCGACAACCACCTGTACGAGCAGGCGGACGCCTTCACCCGCCACCTGCCGGCCGAGTACAAGAACGTGGTCAAGCTGGTCCAGGTCAACGGGCGCGACAAGCTCGCCATCAACAACGTCATCTCCGAGTACATCCCCAACCCCACCTTCAGCGTGGTGGCCCGTCCCGGGGCGCAGGAGGACTTCTTCAAGAACGGAAACCCCGAGGGCAAGTCCCGCCGCGAGATCCTCGGCGAGCCGATGCGCTCCCCCGATGCCTTCTTCCGGCCCGAGCCCCGTCTCCAGCTCATGGACGAGCAGGGCGTCGACCGGGCCATCATGTGGCCCACCCTGGCCAGTGTGCTCGAGGAGCGGCTGACCAGGGACCCCGAGGCCACCCACGCCGTCGTGCACGCCTTCAACCAGTGGATGTTCGACGAGTGGACCTTCAACTACCAGGACCGCATCTTCCCCGCCCCGGTCATCACCCTGCCGATCGTGGACGAGGCCATCCGTGAGCTCGAGTGGATCGTCGAGCACGGTGCCAAAATCATCCTCATCCGCCCGGCACCGGTGCCGAGCCTGCGGGGCTTCCGCTCCTTCGCCCTGCCGGAGTTCGATCCTTTCTGGGCCAAGGTCCAAGAGGCCGACATCACCGTGGGTATGCACGCCTCCGACGACGGCATGACCCGCTACTACAACCAGTGGGAGGGCCACTACGACGAGCTGCTCCCCTTCGCCAACCCGTCGGCCTTCGGGGACGTGCAGCACCTCATGTCCCGGGGCATCTTCGATGCCATGTGCTCGGCCGTCACCCACGGCATGCTGTCGCGCTTCCCCGGCCTGCGCCTGCTGCCGGTCGAGAACGGATCCAGCTGGGTGCTCCCGCTCATCGATGCCCTCGGGCACTCCTTCGCCAAGCAGCCCCGCCTCTACCAGGAGGACCCGGTGGCGGTGATGCGGCGCAACATCTGGATCCACCCCTTCTTCGAGGAGGACCCGATCGGCCTCATCAAGGCCATCGGCCCCGACAAGGTGGTCTTCGGCTCGGACTTCCCGCACCCCGAAGGACTGGCCGACCCGGTGTCCTACGCCGACGAGCTGAAGAGCCTGCCCGACGAGGATGTGAGGAAGATCATGGGCGGGAACCTGGCCGAGGCCCTCAAGGTCGCCGCCTGAGCCGATCGGTGCCGACGATGAGTACCGGTGGGCCGCGTCTCGGATCGCGGGGCGGCGGGCACGGCGCCCTCTCCGAGCCCCACCGGACCGAGGGTGGGTACCGGGCGCTGACCCCGAAGGCCACCCTCACCCGGGGCCGGCTCCTGGCCGCGGCCAAGGAGATCTTCGAGGAGGACGGGCTCCTCGATGCCCGGATCTCGGACATCACCGCCCGCGCCCACGTCGCCCAGGGCACCTTCTATACCTACTTCACCTCGAAGCAGGAGATCTTCCGCGAGGTGGCCCTCAAGGTCGACGAGGAGCTCGGGGCGCCGCTCGGGGACGTGATCCTCGACCGGTCCTCGACGGCCACCCCCCGGGAGAGGATCCGCGAAGGCATCCGTCTCTACCTGGAGCGCTACCGCCAGGAGGCCCGGATCATGACCGTGATCGAGCAGGTCTCACGGCACGACCCGCTCCTCGGGGCCGAGCGGGCCAACCGCCACGAGCAGGAGCGGCTGCTGATGGCCGAGTCGATCGGCCGCCTGCAGCGGCGCGGATTCGTCGACGACTCGCTCGACCCGGTCATCACCGCCGCCGTGTTGAGCTCGATGACCAACCGCTTCCCCGAACTGTGGCTGTCCGAAGGGCGGCTCGACTGCAGCTTCGACGAAGGCGTCGAGCACCTGACGGTGATCTTCATCAACGCCCTGCAGATCGCCAACCCCGACCGGAGCGACCAGACCCGCTGATCGGCCCCGGCTCCGGCCCCGGCTCCGGCCCCGGGCTCAGCGGGCGGGTCGGGACCGGCACTGCGTCACATCCGGACATCCGGCACTGCGTCACATCCGGACGGCCGGCGCTGCGTCACATCCGGACATCCGGAACTGCGTCACATCCGGAGTTGCATGTACCAGGGGTAGCTCACCGGGGGCCGGGACACCCGGCTCAGCCCTTTGGCCGAGTCCCGCGGCAGCTCCAGCTCGAATCCGGCCAGGTTCTGGGTGAGCTGGTCGACGGTGCGGGGACCGATGATGACCGAGGTGATGCCGGGGCGGTTGAGAAGCCAGGCCAGACTGACCGCCGTCGCCGTCGACTGCAGGTCGGCGGCCACCTTGTTCACCTCGGCCACGATCTCGAAGTTGTGGTCGGTGAGGGTGAGCATCCTCATGCCCTCCGCCTCCATGTCCGAACCCCGGCTCAGCCGGCCGTCGGCCGGGAGGTCGTCGCGTGCCGTGTACTTGCCGGTGAGCATCCCCCCGCCCAGCGGGCTCCAGACGATGACACCCATGCCGTGGCGGGTGGCGGTGGGCAGGATGTCGAGTTCGATGTCCCGCCAGATGAGCGAGTACTGCGGTTGCAGGCTGACCAGGGGAGCCCCGCCCTGGCGCTCGGCCGCCCACTGGGCTTCGACCAGCTGGCTGCCGTAGAAGTTCGAGCATCCGATGTAGCGGACCTTCCCCGAGCGGACGAAGCCGTCGAGAGTGGCCATGCTCTCCTCGATGGGCGTGTCGTGGTCCCAGTTGTGCAGCTGGTAGAGGTCGATGTAGTCGGTGCCCAGCCGGCGCAGGCTGGCCTCCAGCGCCCGGGTCAGATGGACCCGGGACGAGCCCTTGTCGTTGGGCCCGTCCCCCATGTGGTTGTACCCCTTGGTGGCCAGCACGACGGCGTCACGCTTGGCGGCGACGGCCCGTCCGACGATCTCCTCGGAGATGCCGGCGTTGTAGACGTCGGCGGTGTCGATGAAGTTGTGGCCGCCATCGAGGAAGGAGTCGACGATCCGTTTCGATTCGGGTTCGTCCGTCCCCCACTCGGTGTTGCCGAAGGTCATGGTGCCCAGGCACGCACGCGAGACCTTCAAGCCCGACTTCCCCAGCGTCACGAACTCCATGGCGGGCACGATAGCGGCGGCACCGTGGTGCCGCCGGACCCCGGTTGCCCACCGGCACGGCCCGCTGTCGCCCGGCGGGCGTCCGGACGCGCCGGTGCGTGGCCCGACCGGCCTCAGGCATCCCGCCTGGCCATCCGCCAGGCACCGAGGCCCGTCCAGGCGACCAGCCAGGCGATGACCACGCAGGTGGCCACCGCCCTCGACTCCGGCACCAGCTGGGAGGTGCCCTGGTTGCCGCCGGGTCCACCACCTCCCCCGAAGACGAATCCGAGGGCGGACGGTTCCAGATGGTCCACGGCCAGGCCCACCACCGAGCGCTGCAGGTTGATCAGGTGGGGGATGTTGGCCCGGGCCAGGATGGGGGTGAGGATGATCTCCAGCACGATCATGAGGACCACGGCCACGGTGCGCTGTCCGAGTAGGGAGCCGAGTCCCAGCCCGACGATGAAGCCGACGGCGGCCTCGAGCTCGATCCACAGGCCGGTGCGGACCATGAGCCCGACCGAGGGGGACCGGAAGACCTTGGAGTAGGCCTGGTAGTTCTGCTCGGCCATGAGCACCGCGGCCCTCTTGATCATGGCCTCCGTGGGCTGAGTCGACACCGTGGGTCCGCCCGGTCCCTTCTGGATCACGACCCCACCGCCCGGTCCACCCCCGGGGCCGCCGCAGGGGACGTTGGAGCTGAGTACGGTCCCGACGACGCCGGGTGATGACGGGGTCCCGCGGAAGTTGAAGTTGCAGACCACCTGGTCGGGGTGGTCGTTGGCCCAGTGGACGAGGCCCGCCTCGGACAGCCCGGGCGGCACGTTGGTCCCGTCGTAGCTGACCTGGGGGGGTGCGGCGAACACGCACACGGCACAGACGATGGTGAACCCGATGGCCACCAGCGGGACCACGATGGCCAGTCCGGCCGGTATGCGGGCGAAGTAGAGCGCCAGGCGCGACCGGCCGGTGACCACCAGGTGTCGGAACATGCCCTCGGTGAGGTCGACGGATCCGGCCGTGCAGCCCAGGGTGGCGGCCACGATGAAGCCGAAGACGTAGAGCACGCCGGCCACCAGGGAGTTGAAGATGTCCTCCCCGCCGGCCGGACCGTAGGACTCGGGGTCGATGGCGTGGGCCAGCAGGCGGATGATGAGGAAGATGGCGGGGATGGCGATGGTCACGACGACCAGGGCGATCATCAGACCCCGCCGCTTGCGCAGCTCCATGAAGCGGGTGGCGATCATCCCTCCCGTCGGGATCCACGAGCCCCGGTGGTCGGGTTCGCGACCGAGGTGGATCGGCGCTTGGGCGACAGGATCGGTGGTGGTGGTGGTCATTCGGACGCCCCCAATCGGCTGGTGACCTGTAGGAACCACGACTCGAGGGAGGTCTGGACCTCCTGGAGCCGGTAGACCGAGACGCCGCCCCCCACCAGGACCCGGTTGACTTCGGCGATGACGTCGCGCCCGGTTCCCGCCGGCAGGGTGATGCCGAGACCCTGGGGCCCGATCTCCACCCGCCCTCCGAGGGCGGTGCCCCGGAGCAGCTCGGCGGCCCGGGCCGGCTCGGAGCACTCGATCTCCACCACGAAGGACGAGCCCGACAGCAGGTCGCTGATGGCTCCCTGGCGGATGACCTTGCCCCGGTCCACGATGGCCACCGCGTCACAGGTCCGCTCGACTTCGTCCAGCAGGTGGGAGGAGAGCACCACCGTGCGGCCCTCGGCCACCAGCGAGAGGATCATGTCCCGCATGTCCTGCATCCCGGCCGGGTCCAGCCCGTTCATGGGCTCGTCCAGGATGAGCAGCTGCGGGTCACCGATCAGGCAGGCGGCCACCCCCAACCGCTGCCGCATCCCCATCGAGTACTTGGACACCTTGTCGTCGGCCCGCTGCAGGATCCCGACCCGCTCGAGGGAGGGCCCGATCCGCTGTTTGGCTTCCGGCTCCCGGGCCGCGGCCAGGATCTGCAGGTTCTGCCTTCCGGTCAGGTGCCCGTGGAAGCGGGGCTCGTCGACGATGGCGCCCACCCGGGCCAGGGCGGCGGCCCGGTCGTGGGGGACCGGGTGGCCGAGCAGCTTCATGGTGCCCGAGTCGGCGTGGGTAAGCCCGAGCAGGACCCGGATGAGCGTCGTCTTGCCGGCGCCGTTGGGGCCCAGGTAGCCGAAGGCACAGCCTCGGGGCACCAGGAGCTCGACGCCGTTGACGGCGATGTTGTCGCCGAACCGCTTGGTCAGCCCGTGGGTCTCGACCGCCCACCGGTCTCCCCCATCGCGGACGTCTCCGGTCGGTGTGGTCATGGTCAGGCCCATCGGGCGTCTCCGGTGGTGGGCATGGAGCCAGGGTAAGACGGCCGGCCGGCCGATGGAATGCGGCTACCGGGTCAATCGGGGTGGGGAATTCCCCCGGTCCGGATGGCACCGGGGCGCGGCGGCTGCCCCCTCCACCGCCCGATCGGTCCGAGGCATGGGGGTCAGGTGTCGAGGTAGCGGAGGACGGCCAGGACCCGTCGGTGGTCGGCCTGGGAGGCGGGCAGGTCCAACTTGGAGAAGATGTTGGTCACGTGCTTCTCCACCGCCCCCTCCGAGATGCACAGGGAGCCGGCGATGGCCGTGTTGGTCCGCCCCTCGGCCATGAGGGAGAGCACGTCCCGCTCGCGGGAGGTGAGCACGAAGATGGAGTCCCGCCGACGCGAGGCGCCCATGAGTTGGGTCACCACTTCGGGGTCGAGGGCCGTTCCCCCCGCCGCCACCCGCTCCAGGGCCTCGACGAACTGGCTCACGTCGGCCACCCGGTCCTTCAGCAGGTAGCCGATGCCGGCGGCGTCGTCGCCCAGCAGCTGCTCGGCGTAGCGGGTCTCGATGTACTGCGAGAACATGAGGATGGCCAGTCCCGGGTACCGCTGGCGGAGCTCGATGGCCACCCGCAGCCCCTCGTCGGTGAACGACGGTGGCATGCGGATGTCGACCACGGCCACGTCGGGTCGCTCCCGTTCGACGGCGGCCCGCAGGCCGGCCCCGTCGGGGACGGCGGCGGTGACCTCGAAACCACGGTCGAGGAGGAGCTGGACCAGCCCGTCCCGCAGGATGACCGAGTCCTCGGCGATGGCGACCCGCAGCGGCACCTGGCTAGGCGCGGAGGGGGAGATCGACGGTCACCACCGTGGGTCCGCGTGGGGGGCTGGTGACCTCGAGGTTCCCGTCCACGCTGCGGACCCGGTCGGCCAACCCGCTCAGCCCGCTGGAACTGGAGCCGGTGGTGACGGCCTGGGCCCCGCCGACCCCGTCGTCCCGGACCACCAGGCGCAGCCACCGCCCCTGCTGGGCGCAGGAGACCCGGGCCCGGGAGGCGAAGGAGTGCTGGGCCACGTTGGCCATGAGCTCGGCCACGCAGAAGTAGGCGATGGCCTCGATGGCCGGGCTGGGCCGCTCGTCGATGGTGACGGAGAGCTCGGTCGGGATGGTGCTCCGGGCGGCCAGCGTGGCCAGCGCCCCCTCGAGGCCCACGTCGAGGGCGGGGGGATGGATGCCGCGGGCCAGGTCCCGCAGCTCGACGATGGCCTCCTTGGCTCCCCGGTGGGCATCGTTGACCAGGTCCCTGACCTGGTCGATGTCGAGATGGTCGGGGTCGGAGAGCTTTTCCTTGGCCATCCCCAGCCGCATGGCCAGGGCCACCAGCTGGGCCTGGGTACCGTCGTGGAGATCCCGCTCGATCCTCCGCAGGGTGGCGGCCGAGGCGTCGACCGTCCGGGCCCGGGCCTGTTCGAGGGTGCGCACCCGGACGGTCATGGCATCGGGGGCGAGGAGCGCCCGCATGAGCAGGCGGTCGAGGTAGTCGAAGAACCGCACCGGCCACGGGGCCAGAAAGAAGAAGATGGCTCCGGTGATGACGATGGCCAGGACGACGAAGGGGCCGGAGCTCCCGCCGACGAGATAGTTGGGTCGGTAGATGACCCGGATGGCGCCCCACTCGGCCACACCGTTGTGGTTGGCCACCCCCCAGATGGGATAGGTGAGGCACCGGAAGGCATCCCACCACAGGCTGAAGGCGGTGAGGAAGGCCACCAGGGCCAGCGGGACCTTGACGGCCAGGTAGGCCATGGCCTTCCAGCCCGTGCGGTCCCGGAGGGCGGACTGCAGCCACCCCAGGTAGCCCGGCCGTGGCGCGAACGGCTCGGGTTCGTCGATGTGCTCGTCGAGCAGTGCCCCGGCCAGCCGGCGCTGCATCCCCCCGATGCCCCGGGCCCCCCGTACGGCCACACCGATGAGGGCGATCCCGATGAAGGTGACGGCGAGCAGGACGCCGGCGGCCATGGTGATGGCCACGAAAGCGAGCCCGATGAAGGCGATGGGCATGCCGGCCATCAGGAACAGCAGCTCGGCCCAGGTGCGCCGGGTGAAGGGCGCCTCCACGACGGTGCGGGCGATCTCCTCCAGCCGGGAGTTGGGCTCAGATCCCCAGGCGATCACCATCGGCGCTCGGGGCCTGCGCCCCGGTCCTCCCGGTCTCCGGGTGCGCCGCCCGGCTCGGGGTCCCGCACCTGGCGCGTCTTCACACTGCCAACATAGAGAAAATCGTCGGTCACGGGAATGTGGTCAGCCGGATTCGTCCGGTGGGGGTAGCCCCCGACGGGACCCGTCGACCTCGCGGCACCCGGCGGTACCGCCGGCGCGGAGTCCCCTGACGTCACCCTTTACTGTGGGCGCCCAAAAGCACGAGGGAGGCGAAGGTGCGCTATACGTACAGCGGTTTGGCGGTCAGTCTTCGTGACCGCAAGTTCGACAAGCGGGTGCAGAGCCACCTCAACGCCTACGCCGAGGCCGGTTGGCGGTTGGTGTCCACCGGCCAGCGGGACGAGGAGGACACGGTCGAGTTCTCCTTCTTCTGGGAGGCGGGCCCCACCGGACCGAGGGGGTGAAGGGCGGCGTCGACCGGACCGGGGCGGTCACCCTCATCGGTCGGGGAGATCGAGGAAGCGCCGGGCCAGGTGGAGGAGTTGGGCCCGGAGCGTCTCGTCATCGAGATCGGTCACCAGCGGGTGCATCACGGCACCGCCGATGGCGGCCGTGAGCATGGCCGCCGGCACCCGCCCGTCGGGCCCGGCCGCGTCGCCCATCAGCAGCCGGTAGAGACGGTCCATGACCTGCCGGAACGGTTGGTGATGGGCGAAGAACCGGATGATGACCGGGTCGCCGAGGAGGGTGCTCTCCATGCGACGCCGCTCGACGGCCAGGTCCACGATGCGGGCGATGAGCACGTCTCGGGCCCGGGCCCGGGTGGGCTCGGCCTCGGCCGCTTCGATGGCCGCTTCGACGTTGGACAGCTCGTCCTGGGCGGCGGCCAGGACGATCTCCTCCTTGGTCCGGAACTGGTGGTACACGGCCGCCTTGGTCACCCCGATGGTGTCGGCGATCATCTGCAGGGACGTCCCGCCCACCCCGTGCTGGGCGAACAGGTCGAGGGCGGCGTTGACGATGCGGGCCTGGGCCGGGCTGCGGGGCACCGGTTCCGAGGCCGTGGTCTTCGTGGGTCGGGCGGTGGCCACCCCACCAGGGTAGTGACCATGGCCGGCACCTAGCCGATCGGCTATCCTCGGATCCGGCCGGCCGGCGGTGCCCGTCGGTCCCCGGTGAAGGCGCCGTGGCGCCGGAGCCGTGCCGCTGAGACCAGCACTGGAGGACCACCGTGGCAGAACCCGACGCCGACCCGCAGCTCGACGAGTTCCTGGAGATCCGCAAGCCCGGAGCCCACCTGGACGAAGGAGTGGTGGCCGACGACTTCGTCCTCATGCTGGGGGTCGATCTGGTCAACTTCCCCAAGTTCCCCCGGGTGGACGACGCGGTCACCTACCCCAAGGGCGACCTCGACATCCGCCAGCAGCTCGATGTCGACTCCGGCGCCGAACTGCCCGACTACGGCGGTCCCTACCGGGCCGACCTTCGTTTCACCGACTTCTCCCGGGAAGCCCTGGCCACCCGGTTCCTGCCATGGAGCGAGCAGTACCTCTTGCTGGTCCTCGACGGGTGGGCCACCGAGGTGGCCAAGCGCTACGGGGCCGAGACGATGGCAGAGATGGAGTGGACGGCCTGGAACGACCAGATCAGCCCCGAGCTCGAGCGCATGAAGGACGAGTTCCTGCCCCCGGGCACGGTCTACGTCGATCCCAACCGACTGGTGGCCGAGGCGGACAGGGCCGGCACCCGGGTCGTCTACACCGGGCTGTTCACCCCGGGCCCCGACACCCGCGACCTGTCCAAGGAGCAGCTGGTCACCTGGTTCCTCGGCAGCCACGAATACCTTTTGCAGTGCATCGAGGCGTGGGCCACCCAGATCACCGTCCGCTACGGGCTCGACACCATGTTCGACATCCAGTGGACGCTGTGGGGCGAATCGGTCCTGCCCGGGGTCAAGGCCCTCAAGGCCGAGTACCTGGGCATCACCGGCAACACCGTGGCCGACTGGATGAAGGATCTGCAGATCGACGCCACCGCCCTGCCCGGCAAGGCCTTCGACCTCTCCTTCGAGATGCCCGAGCCCGACGTCGGGATCATGACCTTCAACCGCTGCGTGGCCGCCGACCAGTGGGAGACGATGGGCCGGCCCGACATCCTGGAGAAGAACTGCCACTCCACGTGCCCGAAGTCGATGATCAAGACGACCGAGATGTACAACCCGAACATGAAGGTGGACATCCTGGCCATTCCGCCCCGCAAGGACCCCGGCGACGTGTGCTGCAAGTGGCGCTTCAGCATGCGGTCCGAGGACGACCCCGAGTACGTCCCCGTCGAACTGGGCCGGAAGCCGGACGACCGGGGTGTCTCCGGTTGAGCCGTGAGCCGTGAGCCGTGAGCCGGCCGGGACCGGGCCGGCGGGGACCGGGCCGGCGGGGACCGGACCGGGCCGACGCGGGGATCGGACCGGGCCGGCGCCGGGATCGCGCCGGCGAACAAGCCGGCGGCCTCCCGGGGGTGGATAATGAAGGCCGGGTGATGGCCACCGGGTGACCGGATCGTGTCGGTGCGGGAGACGACCGTGCCCACCGGGGGAGGGAGGGACATCATGGCGCCGCTGAGGAAGAGGATGCTCGCCGCCGGACTGACCGGTCTGGTGCTGGTGGTCTCGGCTGCGTGCAGCAGCGGGAGTTCGGCACCGGGCACGACCACCGGCAGCGGAACCGGAGCGCCGAAGACGTTCACGGTCGGGGTGTTGACCGACCTGTCCGGCCCGGCCGCTTCGGAGTTCGCCTCCTCGGTCAACGGGATCAAGGCCGGGGTCGGGGTGGCCGCCACCGAGGGCTACAAGATCAACTACGTCCTGGGCGATTCGCAGACCAACCCGACCGCCATCCTGCCCGCGGCGCAGAAGATGGTGCAGGAGGACCACGTCTTCGCCGTCATCGCCCTTTCGGCCCTGACCTTCTCGGCCGCGCCCTATCTCACCTCCAGCCACACCCCGGTGGTGGGGGCCGACTTCGACGCCTCGGAGTGGCTCTCGCCCACCAGCACCAACATGTTCTCGGTCATCGGCAACCTGGACTTCACCAAGGTGTACACCACCACGGGCCTGTTCCTGAAGAGCCAGGGAGTCACCAACCTGGGCTCGTTGGGCTACTCGGCCTCCCCGAGCTCGGCCGCCGCCGCCCGCTCGTCGGCCGCCTCGGCAGAGGCCCAGGGCATCAAGGCCGGCTACGTCAACGACAGCTTCCCCTTCGGCAGCACCAACGTGGCCCCGGTGGCCCTGGCCATGAAGAGTGCCGGGGTCGACGCCATCGTGGTGGACACCGAGCCCAGCACGGTGTTCGCGCTGGCCACCGCCCTCCAGCAGCAGAACGTGCACCTGAAGGCGACCGTCCTCCCCACCGGGGGCGGCGGTGACCTCCTCAACTCGGGACCGGCGGCCGTCCAGGCGGCCCAGGGTGACGATTTCGAGTCGCCCTTCGAGGTACCCGAGATGCACACCGCGGCCACCGAGGCCCTGCAGAGCGCGCTGGCCAGGTACGCCGGCGTCCACACCGACGCCACGTTCGCCGAGTACTGCGGCTACCTCTCGGTCCTCGGTCTGGTCCAGGGCCTCCGGGGGGCCGGAGCCCACCCCACCCAGAGCTCGCTGATCACGTCGCTCTCCCACATCACCGACTACCAGGCCTCGGGGCTGTGGGGTGGCCACTACTCGGTCGACTGGAGTAAACGGCCACCGGGCCCGACCGAGTGCGTGTGGATGACCAAGCTGTCCGGATCGACGTTCCACCTCATTTCCGGAGCCGATCCGGTGTGCGGCAAGGTCATCCCGGGCAAGAGCGTCTGAGTCCCGTACCCCTCTGATCCCCTGATCCCTCTGACCCCCGGATCCCCGAACCGCGGGGGCCGGCGCGCCCCGGCGCCGACCCTTGAGATGCACCTTCGCCCCCGGCCCTCTGGGCCGAAACCCTCCCGGCCCGGCCGGAGGCGGGAAGATATGCTGAGCGAGTGCCAAACAGACCGCCGTACCGGGTCGTCCAGTGGACGACGGGCAATGTGGGCAAGAGCTCGGTGCAGGCCATCACGGCCAACCCCACGCTCGAGCTCGTCGGTTGCTATGCCTGGTCGCCGGAGAAGGTGGGCCGCGACGTGGGCGAGCTGTGCGGGATGGACCCGCTGGGCGTCGCGGCCACCGACGACGTTGAGGCGCTGCTCGCACTGGAGCCCGACTGCGTGGTCTACACCCCGATGTGGCTCGACATCGGGGAGGTGGAGCGGATCCTGTCGGCCGGGGTCAACGTGGTGGCCACGGCCGCCTTCATCACCGGCCACAACCTCGGCCCCGACCGGGACCGGATCGCCGCCGCCTGCCGGCGCGGCGGTTCCACCATGTTCGGTACCGGCATCAGCCCGGGTTTCGCCGAGCTGCTGGCCATCGTGTCCGCCACCATCTGCGACCGGGTCGACAAGATCACCGTCAACGAGGCCGCCGACACCACCTTCTACGACTCACCGGCCACCGAGAGGCCGGCCGGCTTCGGCCGGCCCATCGACGACCCCGAGCTCCCGTCGATGACGGCCCGGGGAACGGCCGTCTTCGGCGAGGCCGTCCGCCTGGTGGCCGACGCCCTCGGGGTGGAGCTCGACGACGTGCGCTGCGAGGCCGAGTACGCGCAGACCACCGCCGACCTCGACCTCGGATCGTGGACCATTCCCGCCGGCTGCGTCGCCGGGGTGGCGGCCAGTTGGAAGGGATCGGTGGGCGACAAGGTCATCGTGGAGCTCAACGTCCGGTGGCGCAAGGGCCAGACGCTCGACCCCGACTGGAAGATCGACCAGGACGGTTGGGTCATCCAGATCGACGGCCGGCCGACGGTGACGGCCAACATCAGCTTCCTCCCCCCGCCCGACTTCCAGGCCGAGACCATCGCCGACTTCATGGTCCTCGGGCACATCATGACCGCCTCCCCTCCCATCAACGCCATTCCGGCCGTGGTGGCCGCCGACCCCGGCATCGCCACCTACAACGATCTGCCGCTGGTCGTGCCCCGCGGTATCGTCGCCCTCGGGTAGCCGGCACGGCGGCGGTCGTCGGCACTGAACCTGTCGAGCCGGTCCCAGGCCCCAGGCGCGGAGCCGGGTGCGGCCGGCGTCACACGGCGTTGATGCGTTTGGCCAGGGCGGCGAAACGGATGCGGGTGGCATCGTCCAGCAAGGACAGCAGGCGCAGCTGGTCTTGGAGCAGGGCCCGGGCCGGCAGGAAGCGGTCCAGCCTGCCGTTGGCGATCCGGCGGGCGGCGAACAGCGCATCGATGCGCTTGGTGATGCGGGAGAAGTCCGAGGACAGGTCGTCCACCCCGATGGGCGCCTCGGCCAGGTACTGCCGGTACGAGCGGTTGACCAGCCGGAGATAGAACTCGGGCTCGAAGAGATCTTCGATGTCGGCGTCGGGGACGCCGGTGACCTCCGAGAGGACGACCAACGATCCGTTCCGCAACTGGTCGTCGTCGACCAGCCGCCGCACCGGTGCGCTGTCCCGGGTGCGGGCGTCGACCACGACGGCCACCTTCGACTTGTTGGGTGCGGCCAGCGCCAGGTAGGTGGCCAGGGTCCCCGCCCCCCCGGCCGGGACCCGCACCCAGTCACTGTCGATGGCCGGCATCCCCCGTTCGAACAGGTCGGCGTTCAACACGTCCAGGTAGATGAGGTCGCCGGGATTCTCGACCAGGAGGGTCTTCTCGTCGGCGAACAGCCCCTGGCCGAGGGTGTAGCCGAGGGCGGCCCGGAGGGGGAACACCGTCTCCTCGTCGACGCAGAACAGCTCGGCCGAGATCTTGGTGCCGCTGTCGGTCACGTCCATCACCGTGCGGGCCCGTTCCAGATGCTCCGGATCGATCATGAAGGGCGAGTGGGTCGTGTAGAGGACCTGGTGCTCGGGAGCCAACCGGTCCTCCATGAAGCGCAGGAGGTCGCGCTGGGCGGTGGCGTGCAGGGCCAGGGCGGGCTCGTCGAGGAGGAGGATGAGGTCGCTCTCCTTGGCCGCCTCCAGGTCGGAGAAGTAGGCCAGGAACGAGAAGAACCAGACGAACCCCCTCGACCGCTCGTCGAAGGGCACGGTGACCCGGTGGCGGTGGTTGGCCACCCGGACATGGAAGATCGGTCCTTTGTCCAGGGGAGGCTCCGCCCCCGGCTCGGGCGCGGTGACCTTGAGGTCGACGGACAGGTCGTTGTTCTGCGACCAGTAGCGGAAGATCTCGTCGCTGATGCTGTTGGCCGCGTTCTCGAGCTCCCGGATCAGCCGCTCGTGGTTGCTCTCGTCGTCGAAGTCCTCCGGGTTGCCCCGGATGATGGACAGCGAGCGCGATCAACGAGCGGGTCCCCCGGTCCATGTCGCCCCGATCGCGGCTCTCGATGAGATCGGGGATGGATACTTTGCCGGGCATGGTGCTGTAGTCGTCGAAGTACACGAATTTGGGCAGCATGCCGCGCAGGTGCCGGTCGACCAGGTGCAGGGCCACCTGCTGGGACGGCCACCGGCTGATGCGCTCGAGCAGGGCCGTCGACCGGGCCGTCGGAGTGGGCACCGAGGAGAGGACCTCGATCAGCTGGCGCAGGGTGGTGGCGCCGCGGGCCTCGGCCGCCGTCTCGGGTGGGAGATCGAGATCCGACACCAGATGGCGCACGGTGACCGCTTCGTCGATCTTGAGGTTCTCGAAGGTGAGGCCGGTCGAACGGTAGCCCCTCCACACCTGGAAGGTGCGACTGGTCAGTGCGTCCACCCCGATGTCCGACTCGATGACCTCGAGCTCCTCGTCGGTGAGCTCGAATTCGGCCGTGCACACCCGGAGGGGGGCATCGGTCTCCTTGCGTTTGCGGGTCAGGCGGCTGGGAAAATCGAGGATCTCCTGGTACCCGGCCGGCTCGATGGGATTCAGCTTGAAGAGGGCCTGGAGAAAGGCGGTCTTGCCGGATTCGTTCTTGCCCACCAGCGAAGTGATCTCGGGCTCGACCTCGATCCAGCCAGAGTCCTCGATGCTGCGGTAGTTCTCGATCCTGACCCTGCGTAACCTCATCCGGCCTCCTGCCCCGAAGACACTTCGGCTCCTTTACCATCGGCCTGATGGTCCGGCACCTTGACCACCGGTGCCACGGGAATTCCCTGCTCGGAGGCGGCCTCACCCCCGGTGCCGGACGGGCTCGGGCTACAGCCGCCGCCCCCGGGGACCGATACCTGAGGGAGGACTCTGAAATCCCAGGCCGTGGGGCCGGATCCTCCTGAAGGGATGGTCCTATGACTCCGGCCGCGGAGGACCCACGGTGTGCATGACGTTCAAGCTCCCGGTGGCCGGGGACGGCTCGGTGGTCGCCGGCCGGAGCATGGAGTTCCCGATGGGCCTGCCCACCCAACTGGCCGTCCTGCCCGCCGACTTCTCCGGCCGCGGATCCACCGGTGACGGCACGCGCCAGAGGACGTGGACGGCCGGCCTCGGTGTGGTCGGCATGGGGGGCTTCGGTCGTGCCCACTGGCTGGTCGACGGGATGAACACGGCGGGCGTCAGCGCCCATCTCCTGTACATGCCCGGCGGGTACTGCACCTATCGGGCCCCTCGGGGCGACGGCACCGATCTCTCCCAGCTCGACCTGGCCGCCTATCTCCTCGGCACCTGTACCGGCATCGATGACGTCAAGGCGGCCATGGGCGAGGTCAACGTCACCGGCGTGGACCCCGGCATGGGCTTCGTGCCGCCGGTCCACTGTCTCGTCCACGACACCACCGGGTCGGTGGCCATCGAGTTCCACCCCGGGGAGACCCGGGTGGTCGACAATCCCGTGGGCCTGGCCACCAACGCCCCGTTCCTGGATTGGCACCTCACCAACCTGAGCAACTACCTGGGGGTCTCGGCGGAGAACCCGCCCGACGAGGCGGTCGGCGACCTCACCCTATCGCCCCTCGGGCAGGGAGAAGGATTGCGCGGCATACCGGCCGACTACACCCCGACGGCCAGATTCGTCCGCCTGTTCACCGTCCTGCGCCTGCTCGACCGGGCCGCCGACGCCGCTTCCGCCGAGCTGCTGGCCCTCCACGTCTGCAACGCCTTCGACATCCCCCGGGGTGCCGTCGTCGAGAACATGGGCGGCTCCCTCGTGCCCGAGGTGACGGTATGGGACTCGATACTGAACCTGAGCACCCCGCGCTATGCCTACCGGATGATCGGCAACCCCGAGACCTACGTGGTCGACCTGGCCGCCGTCGACTTCGCCCGACCGGAGCGGCTGCAGGATCTCCGGGCCGAGGGTTCGTTCACCACCATCGAGGTGTGAGCGGGGCGGGAAGCGGACGCCGCGTGTGTGCGCGGTTACCCAGCGTGACGCGGGGCGACGACGTCCGTGCGTGATCCGCCGAATTGCTCGACCCGCCTCTGCCGTTGACCATCCCGGCGCGATAGTTTCCTTCCACCTTGCCGTTGTCCACAGGGAGAGGGGGGCAGCCTGATGCGGCGAGATGTCGGCAACCGCGGATGAACGGCGGGTCCGGGCGGCGACGGTCGGGTATGGCTGCGGCGGCCGCGTCCGGTCTGCTCCTGTGCGCTCTGTGGGTGGCTGCCGTACCGACCGGGGCCGGGGCCGCGGCGCGCACGCTGTTCGCCGGTGCCCATGCCGCCGGCGCGGCCGACTGCGCATCGGCCGCTGACGCCTGCACCCTCACCCGCCGCGCTCGGCCAGGTGGCTCCGGGCGGCACCGTCGAGCTGGTCACGCCGGGACACGAGGGCACGGCCACCACGTACTACTCCGCCGGGACGTCAGGTTTCTCCATCGCCACCGCCGGGTCCTCGGCCACCTCCCCGGTAGTGCTGGAGCCGGCCCCCGGAGTGCAGACCCCCATCCTCGACGGCGGGGGCAGGCATCCGGTGCTCAAGGTCGGGACCGGCCTGCACCTGACGGTCAGCGGTCTGGTCGTCCAGGACGGCTACTCGGATTCGTCGTCGTCGGGGGGTGGGATCACCGACGGTGCCCGGGCGGTCCTCACCGTGACCGACTCGACCTTCTCGGACGACTACGGGCCCCAGGACGGCGGGGCCATCGAGAACAGCTCCGGCGGCACCGTCGCCGTCGCCGCCTCCACCTTCTCGGACAACTCCTCCTGCCTCGGCGGGGCGATCGCCAACGGGTACCGCGGCTCGGGCACGACGAGCGTCACCCGGTCGACCTTCTCGGACAACCGGGCCTTCTGCCAGGGCGGGGCCATCGCCAACGGCAGCAGCGGTTCGGGCCGGGTGACCGTCACCGCGTCGACCTTCTCGGGCAACACCGCCCCCGACGGCGCCGCCATCGAGAACGGGGACGGCGGCTCGGGCACCCTCACCGTCACCGGTTCGACCTTCTCGGCCAACAGCGCATCCTCCGACGCCGCCACCATCGACAACGGAGCCGGCGGAGGCAAGGGCTCGACGGCCACCGCCGGGGCCGACATCCTGGCCGGTTCGTGCGATCAGGCCGGAGGCACGTGGACCGACCTGGGCGACAACGTCGCCTCCAGCCCGTCGTGCCTGAAAGGGGGCAAGGGCGACATCGCCGACGCCCAGCTGGCCACCTTGCTGGGCCCCCTGGCCGACAGCGGGGGACCGACGGAGACGATGGCACTGCTGCCCGGCAACCCGGCGAGCGGGCTCGTCCCCGATCCGACCGCCGGCCTGTGCCCGGTGCCCGCCGACCAGACCGGGCGGCCCGGCCCGGCCGGTGCCCCGTGCAACGCCGGGGCCCTCCAGCCCCACCCGGTGATCAGCTCGGTGACCTTCTCGGGGGTGACCGTCACCCCCACGGTCACCGTGACCGGCACCGGATTCGGGAGCCTGGCCAACCTGGGTGCACCCACGCCCGCCTCGACCTGCAGCAGCGGCGGTTCGGCCACCGGGGACGACTATGCCGGCAACCTCTACCTGTCCGAATTGATCGGGAAGTGGGGCGCCGGACAAGGGCCGCCGTCGGCCTGCGACTACTACGGCCTGCTCATCTCGCAGTACACCGGCACCCGCATCGTCTTCACCTTCGGTTCGGCCTACCCCACCTACGGCGCGCTGAAGCTGGGCGAGCTCTTCACCATGCACGTGCTCGGCGCCACCCTTTCGGGGCTGGTCGCCCCTGCCCCGGTCATCACCGGCTTCACTCCGGCGTCGGGCCGGGTGGGGTCCACGGTGACCATCAGGGGGACGGGCCTGGCCCGGGCCACCGAGGTGGCCTTCGACGGCGTGAAGGCGGTCGTCGCCGGCGATACCACCCGGGCGATCAGGGCCAGGGTGCCGGCGGGGGCGACGACGGGCCGGATCGAGGTCACCGCGGCCCGGGTCACCGTCACCAGCGCCACCGACTTCGTCGTCACCTGACCGCCGGCGTCATCCGGGGAGGTGCAGTGGTGGCCCGTTCGCGCGAGTATCGGCGCCGTGCCCTACGCCATCGATCCCGAGCTCGCGCCCATCGTCGATCTCCTCCCGTCGGGGGACATCCAGGACCTCGCCCAGTCACGCCAAGGGATCGAAGCCCTGCTCGAGCCCCTCAACCGCGGCGTCGACACCACCGGGGTGACCATCACCGACCACGAGGTCCCCACCCCGGCCGGACCGGTACCGGTCCGCATGTACGCACCCGCGGCCACCGTGGCCACGGCCCGGCCCGCGCTACTCGACATCCACGGCGGCGGTTTCGTCCTCGGCTCCATCGACATGGAGCACGGGTTCGCCACCCGGGTGGCCCGCGACCTCGGGGCCGTCGTGGTCACGCCCGAGTACCGGTTGGCTCCCGAGCACCCCTTTCCGGCCGGGGTCGACGACTGCTACGCCACCCTGCAGTGGATGCACGCCGGCGCGGCGACGCTCGGCATCGATACCGGCCGGGTGGCCGTCGGTGGCCAGAGCGCGGGCGGTGGCCTGGCCGCCGCCGTCGCTCTTCTGGCCCGCGATCGTGGCGGTCCCAGGATCTGCTTCCAGTATCTGGGCATTCCCGAGCTCGACCACCGGCTGGACACCCCGAGCATGCGCACCTTCGTGGACACGCCCATGTGGCACCGTCCCAACGCCGAGTTGAGCTGGAGCTACTACCTGGGCCCCGACGCCGGCGAGGTGTCGCCGTACGCCTCACCGGCCATCGCCCCCGACCTCGGCGGGCTGCCGCCGGCCTACGTGGCCACCATGGAGTTCGACCCCCTGCGCGACGAGGGGATCCTCTATGCGCTGCGCATGATGCAGGCCGGTGTCCCCGTGGAGTTGCACTCCTTCCCGGGCACCTTCCACGGTTCGGGGCTGGTGGCCACCGCCGCGGTCTCCGAGCGCGAGCGGAACGAGGTGATGGTGGCCCTCCGGCGCGGGTTACAAGTGCCCCCGGACGAGCGCGTCCCGGGCTGAGGCCGGAGAGGCCCTCCGATCCCCGCTCCCCGGCCATCCCAGGGCGTCCGGGCGGGGCCGTCGGCCGGTGGACCCCGATGGTCATCTATGCCACTGTGTATGGCCACCGGCCGGACGGGGCGTTCGCAGAGGGAAACCCGGTGTGCACGTCCCCGACGAGAGTTCCAGGAGCGCCCCATGACCACCATCGCACCCTCCGAGGCCCAGCATCGCGGCTCGAACGACCTCCCCTTCGTGGAGATGGGCGGCGGCAACAAGCTCAAGGTCATCCAGGTCGACGTAGCCGAAGGGCTCTGGATCGTCGAGAACATCTTCCAGGCCGGCTATGCGGTGCAGACCCACCGCCACACCGGACCGGTCTACGGCTACACCATGTCCGGTGCCTGGAGGTACCGCGAGTACGAGTACGTCAACCGGGCCGGCTCGTTCCTCTTCGAACCGGCCGGGTCGGTCCACACCCTCGAGTGCATCGAGAACGACACCCAGGTGTGGTTCCAGATGTACGGGGTCAACCTCAACCTGGCCGCCGACGGCAGCATCGAGAGCGTCTTCGACGGTCCGGGCACGCTGGAGGCGTACTACGCCCTGTGCGAGGCCGAAGGCCTGCCCCGACCCGACGTGCTGGTGAGCTGAACGCCCGTCCGGCCCTGACGCCCCGCTCCACCGTTTACGCCCTTTTTATGCTGTCGCGGCCCGATGCCGGGCCCGTGGCAGGCAGAATGGGAAGACAGGGAAGCCCCCGCAGCGGGTTGCGCCAGATGGGTGCAGCGTAGGGGGAGAGGTACGCCGGAGCGGTGTACCCGGGACAGGAGAGACGCACCATGGCATCAGCCAACCGGGGATCGCTCGGATCAGCCTCGAACTACCAGCGCATGGTGCAGGCCTACGGACCGCCCCGTCCCACCGGCACCACCGCTGTGCTGGAGCCACCCGCGCCGGTCGTCCCCGCCGCCACCCGCACCTTCACCGCCGAGGGGGCCTTCAACAAGGCCGGGCTCCTCGGGGCCCTGGCCCTGGTGGTCGGGGCCGTGGCCTACGCCGCCGATCTCCCGCTCGGCCTGGTCTGGCCGCTGCTGCTGGTGGCCGTGGGCACCGGGCTGTGGGCCTCGTTCCGGCCCCAGCGGGCCAAGGCGCTGGCCCCCGTATTCGCGGTGTGCGAAGGGGCGGTCCTCGGCCTGCTGTCCCGCTTCTATACCAACCAGGGCGAGCACGTCGTCACCCTGGCCGTGGCCGGCACCCTGGCCGTGGTCGGCGGGGTGTGGTTCTGCTACCGGACCGGCCTGGTCCGCGTCGGCCACCGGTTCATCCAGACCACCATGGTGGCCACCCTGGGCCTGCTGGTGGTGATGGTGGTGGCCATCCTGACCGGATGGGGCGCGTCGGGGCTGGGCGGCGTGGTCATCTTCGGCATCCTCTACCTGTTCCTGGCCGTCATGAACCTGTTCGTCGACTATGACTTCGCCTACCGAGCCGAAGCCGGCCGGCTCAGCGCCGACGCCGAGTGGTACTCGGCCTTCTCGCTGCTGCTCTCCTCGGCCATGGTCTACCTGGCCCTGCTGCGCATCTTCGGCGGCCGGAGCTGACCCCCGGTCCTCATCGGGCGCCGGGCCGGTCGTTCGGTCAGCGGAGGGCGTAGGCCGCCGCCACCAGAGCGTCCTCCTGGGCCCAGTTGGTCTGGAAGTGGCGGTTGGGGTCGATCATCTGGTTGTAGTACCACCAGAAGAGGTAGATGCCCAACGACACGACGGTGGCGATGATCCGTCCCACGTAGTTGTCCCGATCCTTGGCCCGGCTCTGGTCCGGCGCCGGCACGGGCTGACCGAACCGCTCGAACATGACCGACAGCTCGTACTCGACGCCGATCTCGGAGTGGTCGTGCTTCACGAGGTCCTGGTCCAGAAGGACGAAGGCGACGATCTCGACCAGGCCGCGGGCCACGATGACCAGCACGACCCAGACGACCGGCTCGCGGAAGTCCCCGGTCATGCGCCGGAGCACGTCCATGTGCGCACTGGCTCGCTGGAACGAAGGCGTCAGCTCCTCCTGCAGCCCCCTGCGCCCGGCTTCCTCCCAGGCGAAGGCCAAGGATGCATCGAGCAGCTCGACCCGGCGGGCGTTGTGATCGCGCATGCGCCGCACCAGCTGGTAGAAGACGTAGAGGCTGTAGATACCGAGGGTGAGCACGGTCCAGCCCAGCGCCGTCCAGTAGTCGAAGATGTAGTCGGTCTCGGGCCGACGCTGCACCGCCAACGCCATGCGGTCGATGGAGGGCAGCTGCGGCGGGGGTCCACCGGCCCCGGCCGGGAGTTGTTGGTACCGGGGCGGGGGCGGAGGGGCGGGCGAGGGACCTCCACCCGGGCCGGGAGAGGGACCTCCACCCGGAACGGGCGACGGACCTCCACCCGGGCCGGGCGACGGACCTCCACCCGGGCCGGGCGACGGCGGTCCACCCGGGCCGGGCGACGGCGGTCCGATCTCCTGCTCGTCCTCGGCCATGCTGCCTCCTCGGCCTGTGGCTCGGGATCGCCCGGGCGGGGATGGAATGGCCAAGCTGCTCAACGTACGTCGTGACCCCGGTGACCTTCAGCCTAACCATTCCAGCGACCGGCGAGCGGGTACCGATGGACGCATTGCTCCGACCACCGGCGGGTGGACGGACGAGGGCCCACCGGGTGGGCGGACGAGGACCGGGCAATGGCGGCCGCCGGCTCAGCCCGACAGCCCGGCTTCGAGGTCGTCGAAGAACGACCCCCAGCCCTCCTCGGCCTGCGCGTAGTCCTCGGGGGGCATGTTCCCCCCGGATTGGGTGAAGGTCATCTCGGTTCCGGCGTCGACCCGCTTCAGCTCGACGGTCACCAGCTCGAACTGATCGCCCGGGCGGTCGCTCAACGTCATGACCAGGCGGTAGGGGACTTCGACCTCCTGATAGGAGCCGTGCCAACCGATCTGGTTGCCGTCAGGCAGGACCATCCGCGCCTTCCAGGCCCCGCCCGGTCTCGGATCCATGGACACGTCCTCCACGCTGGTGGACGCCGTGCCGAACCAGCGGCCGAAGACCGCGGGCGTCGTCCAGGCGCGGAACACCTCTTCGGGCGGTGCGCCGAACGTCCTGGTGATCGAGATGTAGGTGCGCTCGTCGTTCATCGTCGTGATCCCTTCTGATTCTCCAGGTGCTGCTCGAGGCGGTCGAAACTCGTCTCCCACAGCTGCCGGTAGCCGTCGAGCCACCCGCTGGCGGAGGCCAGCGTCTCCGGCCGCAGGCGGCAGGGCCGTTCCTGGGCCCGTCGGCTCCTGGTGATCAGCCCCGCCTGCTGCAGCACGTGGAGGTGTTTCGAGACGGCCTGGATGCTGATCGAGAAGGGCCGGGCCAGTTCGCTCACCGTGGCCTCACCCGACGCCAACCGCTCCACGATGGCCCGCCGGGTGGGATCGGCCAGAGCCGAGAAGACGGCACCGAGCATCTCGTCGGAGACCCGCGTGCCGGTTCCATGATCAACCATTGGGTTGAATAATAGAGAGGGCGGCGACCTTTGTCAACCAAGAAGTTGAATACGGCTGATGTCAGTTCATCCCGGGATCGGCCCCACCGGCCGGACCGATGGGGCCGATTGGACCGATGGGACCGGCGGGGCCGGGGGAACGGACCCGGTGCACGATGGCGCCCGGGTCCGTGGTCGCCAGCTCCGGTACCGCCGGCGGAACTGCGTGAACCTGGACGCGGCCGGCCGGCCCGTTGTCCTGCGTCGACGGTTCGAGTACGTCCCCTTCCACCTCCGGGGTGCCGGTGCCACCGGTGGCGTCAGATGCCGGCTGGTTCCCCGGGCCATGGGTCTCGGCCAGCGTGTCGAGGAACGAGAGCGGTGATCGCACCGCCTGGGTGATGGTGTCGGTGGAGGGAAGGTCGGGGAAGGTGTCCCGCACCTCGGATTCGAGTTTGTGGCGGAACGTACTGAAGTCCCCCCAGAGGGCGCCGATCTGTCTGGCCACCGCCGGGAGCTTGTCCGGGCCCAACACGACCAGGGCGATGACCACGATGACCAACAGCTTGGCCGGGCTCAGGAACGGCACGGTCGCCTCACTCCCGAGGTCACGATGCGGCGGTCTCGGTCGGCCCCGGCGTGGTCTCGACGGTCTCGACGGTGACGGCGGTATGGGCCGGGGCCGTCACGCTCGTCGGCGGCAAGGCGCGGACCACGGTCGTCCTGTCCTTGTCCCTGTCGGTATCGGTGGCATCGACGGCCCCGTCGTCGAGCCCCTTCTTGAACTCCTTCTGGGCCGAGCCCAGGGAGCGGGCCAGTTTGGGGATCTGGGTGGATCCGAACAGGACCAGGGCCACCACGATGAGGACGATGAGGCCTTGTTCGCCGAAGAGATCGGCCGGCGGGCTGAAGTGCATGGTGGGTGTCTCCTTGTGTCGAGGGCAGGCAGGTTGGGAAACCGGTCTCACGAGGATGGCGGACCGTTGTGCCCTTGTTCGCCGCCGGAGGCGGTTCCGGATGAGCGGATGAGCGGATGAACGGGCGGACGGGCGGACGGGCGGACGGGGGGACGGGCGGACGGGCGGACGGGGGGACGGCTTCGACTGAACGCCGGACACGTGACACGGCCATCTCGGGAGAATCCCGGAATTTCTTTCATCCGGTATGGCAGTCGGCATCGATAGACAGATGTGGACCGTTCGTCCTCGCCCATCCAGTCGATGCCACTCCGCCCTTGCCCAGGAGGTCCCGATGAACGAAGTCAGCCGGCGTGTGTTCCTGAAGGGGGGCTCGGCCGCCGTTGTGGCCGCCGGGGCCATCTCGGCCATCCCCGGCCTGCCCGCCCTGGTCGGGGTGGCCGACACCCAGGGGCCGGCTGACGTCGGCGCCGCCGAGAGCGCGGTCACCGAGGCCGAAGCCTCGTCGGCCATGGGCGAACCGCTCATCGCCCACATCCGGGACCTCGGCACCGGGGAGATCGGGCTCTTCTCAGGAACCAAAGAGATCACTGTGCTCGATCCGCAATTGGCCGCTTCCCTGTTCCGGGCCATGCGCTGAGCCGACCGGCCCACTCCGTCCGATCCGCATCCCGCATCCGCTCCTTCTCGCCCCTCCGATCCACATCCCCGTATCCACTCGATCCCCATTCCCTGAACCGTCAACCAAGAAACCGAGGTAGCCATGTCGTCCCATCGTGAAGCGCCCGAAATCTCGCAGGACCCGGTCGCCGACTCCACCGATCTCTACGCCTTCGTGAGTCCCGACCAGCCCGGCACCGTGACCCTGATCGCCAACTACGTACCTCTGGAGGCGCCGGACGGCGGTCCCAACTTCTACGAATTCGGTGACGGCGTCCTCTATGCCATCAACATCGACAACGACAACGACGGCTGCGCCGACGTGAGCTACCAGTTCCAGTTCAACAGCGAGATCACCAATCCCGACACCTTCCTCTACAACACGGGGCCCATCACCTCCCTGCAGAGCCCGAGCTGGAACCGCCGTCAGACCTACTCGGTGACCAGAGTGGACCGGAACGGGAGCCACCTCCTCGGCTCCGGCATCCCCTGCCCGCCGTGCAACATCGGTCCGCTGTCCACGCCCGACTACGTGGGTCTGGCCAACCAGGCCGTCACCACCATCGCCCCCGGCACCAAGGTCTTCGCCGGGCAGCGGGCCGAGGGCTTCTACGTCGACCTCGGTGCCATCTTCGACCTCGGCGTCCTGCGCCCCTTCGAGCAGGATCACACCACCTTCGGACTGGCCGGCACCGGCATCGGTCAGATGGCCAAGGGCGTCAACTCGACGGCCGGGGTCAACGTGCACAGCATCGCCCTCCAGGTCCCCATCGGCGAGCTGACCGGGACCTGGCAGGCCCCCACCGAGGTGTCGGATCCGGCATCGGTGATCGGGGTGTGGACCACGGCCAGCCGCCAGAAGGCCAGCATCCGCCAGAACTGGCGGGGGACGAACCTCAACTCGGGTCCCTTCACCCAGGTCTCCCGGCTGGGCAATCCGTTGGTCAACGAGGTGCTGATTCCGCTGGGCACCAAGGACTACTGGAACTCCCAGCCGCCGAGCGAGGACGGCCAATTCGCCTCCCACGTGGCCCATCCCGAGCTGGCCGGGCTCCTCCCCGTCCTCTATCCCGGCGTCTTCCCCAACCTGGCCGCCTATACCGCCACCGGAGCTCCCCGGGCCGACCTGTTGGCCGTCCTCCTCACCGGCATACCGACGGGTGTCGTGCCCGGGTTCCAGAACTACACCGGATCGCGCCAGGCCGACGTGCTGCGGCTCAACGTGGCCATACCCCCGACCCGGACCAACCCTTCCAACCTGGGTCTGGTCGGTGGGGATGCCGCCGGCTACCCCAACGGCCGGCGGGTCTTCGACGACGTGGCCACCATCGAGCTGCGGGCCATCGCCGGGGCCACGCTGCCCCTCGTCGACCCCGGGTACACGCCCGACGCCGCCGCCGGTGCCATCTCCATGGGTCTCACCTCGGGTCCGACCGATGTCACCGCCATGGGAACGGAGAACTACCTGTCCGCCTTTCCCTACCTGGGCACGCCGTACTCCGGCTTCCTCGTCCCCCAGGCCAGCTGATGGCGGGCCTGCACCCACAGCCCGAAGGGCCGCTGGCACCGAGCGGCGAGGGTACCGTCGTCCTCGATGTCGGCGGTACGAGCGGCGCCCTGGTCGTCTTCACCCCCGAGCGGCTGTCCGGGGAGGAGATCGAGATCCGGCCGGCCCGATCTCCCTGGGACGGGACCCACACCGCCGTCCGGCGGCGGGATCTGCGCCAGGCGGTGACCTATGCCGGCGTGTTCGGATCACTCCCGGCCGGGAGCTACCAGGTGCGGATCAGGGGAGGTGGCCCCGATCTCGACCGGTGCCGCGCCACCCTCGACCTGCAGGTGACCGGTGGTCGGGTGACCGAGGTCCACTGGCCCGCCGCCTGACACCGGCGCGCCTCACCCGGCCGGGGGATCCATCTCGACCAGCACCTTGCCGCACTCTTTCGAGCCCCGGAGCAGGCCCAGGGCGTCGGCGAAGCGGGCCAGCGGAAAGCGGTGGGTGATGAGCCCCGAGAGGTCGCGCCGGGCCAGCAGGTCGATGGCGTCGGCGAAGCGGGTCGGATACTCCATCGAGCCCCGGATGGTGAACTGCTTCATCAGCACCAGGAGATAGTTGGTGGGCACCGGCCGGTAGTGCAGGGCCACCACCGAGAGCCTCCCGCCGACAGGGCCGTGATCGAGGATGTCGGTGATGACCGGGTCCGAGCCCGATGCCTCGATGAACGCGGCGGTGGCCGCGGTCGGCCCCAGGGTGAACGGTGTGGTGCCGTGCAGCCGGGCCAGCTCGTCCCAGATGGGGGTCGTGGACGGGTCCAGCGCGGCCTGGGCCCCGAGGCCGAGGGCCAGCTCCAGACGGGCGGGGCTCGGGTCGATGGCCACCACCTTGTCGTGGCCCAGGTCCACCAGGGCGGCGATGGCCGACAGCCCGATGGGCCCGCACCCGAAGACGGCGACGCCGTCACCCGGATGCACCTCGGCCTGCTCTGCCGCCCGCATCCCGACGGCCAGCGGCTCGGCCAGCGCGGCCACGTCCAGCGGGAGGCCGTCGGGGATCCGGTGCAGGCGGCCGCGGTCGGCCTCGCTGACCAGGAGGAGCGGGGTCAGGCCGCCCTCGGGAGAGCCGTTGCCGATCCGGCCGAGCTCGTCGTTGCCCGGCTGCACGACGACCCGATGGCCGACCATGGTCGTGGTGACCTCGGACCCGACCCAGTCCACCGTGCCGGCCATCTCGTGGCCGAGGCACATCGGGGTGCCGGTCGGGCCGGCCACGCCACCCATCCCGATGTACGAGAGGTCGCTGCCGCAGATCCCGCAGGCCGCCACCCGGACGACCACATCCCGGGGGCCGGGACGGGGGCGGGCGACATCGTCGACCCGTACGTCGTCGGGTCCGTGGACTCGCACCTGGAGCACGGGCCGGGCCGGTCAGGACTCGTCGGGCAGGAAGAGGGACGACTCCATGGCTTCGCGCATGGCCGTGGCCACGATCTCGATGCGGACCCCCGAGTCGTTCCGGTGGTAGGCGAACGACACCGGGGCGTCGTCCCCGGCCCGCCCGCAGAGCTGCAGCGGGCATCCGATGCCGGCCAGCCGGGCACTGTCGGCGGGCAGGTCGTCGCTCCAGAAGCCGATGTGGTGCAGGTTGGAGTGCTCGTTGCACACCCAGACCGACCCGGGCACCTCTTCGACCAGCTCGATGCGGGGCTCCTCCACCGAGTAGCAGAATTTGGTGGGCAGGACGAGGTCCCGGCCGGAATGGTCGCGGTACTCGACCTGGGCCAGGCCGAGCACGGGCCCCCAGGTGACCCCGAGCTGCTCGGCGAACTCGGCCCGGGCCACGGTGATGTCGGGGACGACGATGCCGACGTGGTAGTGGGGGGCGAGTGCGCTCATGGCTCAGGTGAGAAGGTAGCCGCCGTCGACCACCAGCGTATGGCCGGTGATGTAGGCGGCGGCCGAGCTGGCCAGGAACTGCACGGCGCCCACGATCTCGTCCGGGGTACCGAGGCGGCCCATGGGGATGTGGGCCAGCTCGGCGTCGAGCAGCTCCGGAAAGGCGGCCATGGGCGCGGTCATGGGGGTGTCGATCACCCCGGGGGCGACGGCGTTGACCCGGATACCCTGGGGGTTCCACAGCTTGGCCAGGTTGCCGGTCAGCGCCGCCAGCCCGGCCTTGGCCGAGCCGTAGCCGGGGACGATGGGGATGGGTCGGAAGGCGGCCAGCGACACCATGTTGATGACGCTGGCCCCTCCGGCCATGGAGCTGGCGGCCAGGAGCGGTCGGCACCCGGTGGTCAGGCGCATGGGGCCGACCAGGTTGAGGGCCAGGGCGGCGGCGAAGGTGTCGGGCTCCCACTCGTCACGGCCCCCGGGGAAGTTGGCCCCGGCGTTGTTGACCAGGACGTCGAGCCGGCCGAGGGAGGCCACCAACCGGTCGACGGAGGCCGGGTCGGTCATCTCCACCTGGTGGTAGGTGAACCGGCTGAGGTCGGTGTCGTAGAGGTCGGGTGCGGCGCGGGTGCCGGTGACGGTCACCTCGGCGCCGGCGGCACCGAAGGCGGTGGCCACGGCGTGTCCGATGCCGCTGGTCCCACCGGTGACGACCACGGCCGCTCCGGTGAAGTCGAAGGAGAGGTGGTTGTTCACCGGGCCTCCAGGCGGTCGAGCGATCGGCGCAGCCAGGCCCGCTCCCAGAAGTTGGCACTGGCCGTCCAGCAGCCGGCCGGTGGCGGCCGCGGCCACCGCGCAGCGCCCCGTCGTGCTCCGGCTCCACGGCCAGGACGACATCGGTGAGGTGCAGGGCGGCGACCGGTCGGCCGTCGTCGAGGCGGGCCCGGGCCGCGGCGGCCAGTGCGTCGGCCCCGGCCGCCGCCACCAGGTCGGGCGCCACGGCTGCCGGGGGGACGTCGTAGAGCTCGGTGGTGGACCGGTGGTGGAACCAGCCGGCGTAGTTCTCCCAGATGGCCCGCACGTTCCAGCTCGTCTTGCCGTAGCCCTCGCCCACGTCGAGGGGCGCGGGCACCCGGATCTCGCGCATGAGGGTGTGGACGTCGGTGCCCGCGTTCATCCCGTCGACGGTGCGGTCGTGCACCCACTCCATGGCCTGGCGCATGGCCGTGATCTCGGTGGCGATGAGGTCGGCTCCTTCGATGGGGTCGAAGTGGCCGGTGATCAGCCGCTCGGGGCCGAGGTCGAGGACGGTGTCGAGCGAGGCGAGGTAGGTGAGCGCGTCACGGTAGCGGTCGCCCCGCATGGTGACCAGATTGGGGACGTGTCCGAACAGCGCTCCGAACATGTTGCCGGTGAAGGCTGTGCGGGAGTCCTCGGGCAGCCAGATGATGAGGGAGTCGGTGGTCTCGCCGCCCGGCGTCGACACCAGCTGGAGGTGGCGGCCGCCGATGGTCAGCTCGAGCCGGTCCTCGAAGGTGACGGTGGGCTCGGGTCGGGCCTGGGCCATGCCGCCGGCACCCAGGGATTCGGCGTAGGCCATGGCGGCCACGATGGCCTTCATCCAGGCGAAGGCGGCATTGCGCGACCGGAAGGTCTCCAGGCGCTCGTTGTCGTCCCGCCACGCGGCCGAAGTCGGCCTGGGCGATGACATCGGTGCCCTCGTCGCGCAGGCAGTCGACCCCGCCGACATGGTCGAAGTGGCCCTGGGTGAGGATGATGGCCCGGGTGGGGGCCTCGTCGACGGCATCGAAGACCCGCCGGTGCAGCGGCCCCTCGAAGCCCATGCCCGTGTTGACCACGATGCGGCCGTCGTCGGTCTGGAGGAGGTAGCAGTTGGACAGCCCCGGCGACATCCAGATGCCGTCACCGAGGTCGACGGCCGGTTCGCCCCGGGTGGCGGCGATGGCGTCGGCCCCCGGCCGCAGCCGGTGGATACCGGGCACGTCAGCGCACCTCGCGGGCGACCTGGGGGAAGGCCTCGAAGTAGAAGGCGAACCGTTCGTAGAGCTGGTCGGGCTCGAGCCCGAAGTCGTCCCGCAGGTCGTAGATCATCCGGCCCTCCTTGTCCCGGGGGTTGCCGGCCAGGTATGCGGTCAGCTCGGACCGGGCCCGGTCGTCGGCGCTCGAGGCCGGCCACCCCGAGGATGCTGGTGGCCATGGCCAGGTCGTCGGCCATGAACCGGCCGAACTCCACGTCGACCCGCTGCCCGGCCGGTATGAGGTGGGCGTCGCGCACCGCGGCCCGCAGCAGCCGCTCGATGCGGTCGACCCAGTAGGCGGCCAGCTCGTCGGCCTCGACGTGCACCCTGCGCATGCGGTCACCGTAGGCCAGCATGGTGATGGCCGACTGCAGCACGGCGACGGGGTCCCGCAGGGTGAAGGCGATGGTGGCGTCCGGGAAGGTCGACAGCAGCGGGCCGATCTGCTCGAGGTGCTGGGGCGTCTTGAGGACCCACCGGTTCGGGCCCCGGAGATGGCTGAGCACCTGGAGCTCGCGGTGGAGGAACCGGTAGTGCTCCCGCTGGTCGAGGCCGAGGTAGTGGTCCCGCCAGGAGGGGACGCGGGCGTGCCATTCGAGGGTGTACGAGCAGAGATCGAGGTCCACCAGCTCGCAGTCCTCCTCGATGCTCCAGGGCGGGCGGTCGTGCATGAGCGCGGTCAGCGGGGCCATCTTGCGGGTGATCCGGTAGGTGGCCAGGCACCGCCGGTAACGGGGGTCGACGCCGTCGCGGCCCGGGGCCGTCCCCGACCACGGGGATGGGCTCGATCACCTCCCACCACGGCATCGAGCGGAACCGCGAGTCGGCGGCCAGCAGGTTGACCAGGTGGGTGGTCCCCGAGCGGGGCAGTCCGACCACGATGACGGGCGGCTCGAGCCGGATGTCGAGCGCCTCGGGGTACCGGGTGAGGTACTCCTCGTACCGCAGGCGGGCCTTCAACAGCCCGACCAGCCGGTCGCGGATGATGTACCGGCCCAGCCCGGAGAGGCCGGTGTCCCCCTCCACCGCCGCCACCTGGGCCCTCAGCCGGTCGACCAGGGTGTCGTCGCCGAGATCGGCCAGACCGGTGGCGGCCCGGGCCTCGGCCAGGATGCCCTCGGCGTCGAGGTCGACCTGCATGGAGAGGGCGAACTCGTAGGAGGCCTGCTCCTCCGGGGTGCGCCGGGGCTGGCGCAGGTCCTCGATCCGCACCGCCGGTGCCGGTGCCGCCGCCGGTGCCGCCGGTGCCGCCGGTGCCGCCGGTGCCGCCGGTTCTTCCGCCGGCGTCCCGTCCCGCCGCTGTTCGTCGACCTCCATGCTCAGAAGTCGGTCCCGCTCCTCGGAGACGGCCGGGTGACGAGGAGGGCGTCGGCCACCGACAGGCGGCCGGGCCGCAGCTCCTCGATACGCCCACCGGCGGCCAGGAGCGAGGCGGGAAAGCCGCCCAGGTAGAGGGACCCGAGGGCGGGAAGGTCGAGGCGGAGGTCCGGCGCCTCGCCGGTGCGGGCCCGGCGGCACGAGGCACCGTCCGGACCCGCCTCCACCACCCAGCGGCCCGGTGCCGGGTCGGCGTCCCCTTCCGACGTCGCCGGGGGCAGCACGTCGAGCACCAGCCGCCCTTCGCCCTGGTAGCCACGGGCCTCGAAAGCGGCCGCCGTGTCCAGGATCCGGAGGTAGAGGCGGTCCTCGACTCCCACCATCCGCAGTTGGCGCGGATCAGCCAGGCGCCAGCGGACCGGTTCGTCCACCGGGGCCTTCTTGACGGTGACCTGACCGATCAGGTCGAGGTCCAGCACGAAGCGCCACAGCGCCGCTTCCACCTCGGCGGTGTCGCCGCGCAGCTCCTCGACGAGGATGCCGGTGCGCTCGGCGCGGAAGACGCTGGACCCGAAGCGGGACCGGTAGAGCACGTACCCTTCGTCGCACACGGCGTGGAACCGGGCCGAGGTCCCGTCCCGGAGGTGCCGGCGGTCGGCCAGCAGCTGGGCCCAGTAGCCCGGGCTGCGGCTGGCCTCGCCGGCCCGGGTGCGGCGCTGCCGGTCGAAGATGTCGGGCAGGACCTTGACGGCCTCGTCCTTGTCGATGAGGGCCACGCCGATGGCGGGGGACGGGACGGCGAAGGCCGAGGCCCGGCTGTCGATGGTGTACTCGGCCAGGTTGGCCGCCATCCCGTACCCGAACCTCCCGTAGATGACCGACTCCGAGGCCTCGAGCCCGGCCAGCGCCTCGCCCCGTTGCCGAGCGTCGTCGTGCATGGCCCTCATCAGCTGGCGCAGGAATCCCTGCCGGCGGTGGGTGGGATGGACGCCGACGGCGGTGACCCCGGCCATGGGGATGGTCGGGCAGGCCTGCCCGGGGGCGGCCGGCAGGGTGACGTCCATGCTGTACACGGCGGCGTTGCCGGCGAAACTGTCCCCACCGTCCCCGGTGTCGACCACCCAGGCCCGTTCCAGCTCGGACTTGGCCGACCACAGCTCGAAATCGGCCAGTTGATCGGGATCGCCGGCGAACGGATCGAGGAACGGCACCATGACCGACCGCCGGAAGGCCGCGCCCTCTTCCGGCCGTATCCTCCGCACGAAGGGTTCCATGGGGCCAGTCTGCCCACCCGGGGCCCGGGCCGCCATCGGTCGGTCCCCGTCGTAGGGGAGACGTACCCGACCGGGGTGACGGCGTTCCGGGGGTCGGTGACCCCTATGGGGCCGTCGCCAGTCGCCGGTACCAGAGCCGCCACGGGGTCTTGTGCCGTTGCCAGACCTCGGGTCCCTTGGCATAGGGGGGGCCGGCGTGCCGCCGGTTCGACGCCCCGTGCTCGTCGACCTCGTAGACGGCCAGGAACCGCGGCGCCCCCGGATAGGGCGGTTTGACCTCCCGGACCAGCTCGTAGCGGACGGCCCGCAGGGCATGGCGGCGCTCGGCCACCTCGGGCAGGTGGACGTGGGTGTAGAAGTCGTTGAAGACCTCGAGATCCTCCCCGGTGGCATCGGCCGGGGGGTCGACCCCGAGCAGGTAGATGCCGTAGGGGGCCACCGAGGCGGGACCCGTCTCCGCCACCCACCGGTAGAGCAGGGACCACGTGCGGCGCAGTCCGGCGGTACCGGGTTCGTCGTCGGCCCGGGGATCGGCGTCACCGTCCCCCGGCCTGGGGGTGGTGCTCAGGAACCGGGGGGGCCGGAACCCGCGGGCGGCCACGGCGATGAGCTCGTAGTGGGCGCCCCGGGCGGGGTCAAGGGGGGCTTCCTCGGTGAACGGCTCGGCCGCCGCGGGTTGGGCGCCGGCGCCGCCACGGACGTCCCACCCGCTCCACAGGGTCAGTGAGGCCGGCGGGATCACGTTCAGAGCACCAGGCCGGCGAGGAGGTCCATCGACCGGAGCCAGTGGTCGAGATCCCGCTGCCACGGTGCGGCCACCACGTGCTGGATGCCGGCCCGGGTGAACGCCTCCAGCTCCTCCCGGATCCGGTCGGGTTCCATGCCCTGGGGATCCCAGCCCGTGCGCAGCGAGATGGGGAAGCGGTCTTCGGGACGGTCACGCCGGATCCGCTCGACCACCGGGCCCACCTGCTCCACGGCCAGGCCCACCGCCTGGTAGCCGTCGCCCACCGACGCGGCCCGCCGGTAGGCGGGCTCGCTGCTGCCCCCGATCCAGATGGGGATGCGACGGTTCGGCTGCGGGAGGATCCGCAGGTCGTCGAAGGAGCTGAACGTGCCGTGGAAGGTGAGGGGGTCCTCGGACCAGGCCCGGCGGAACAGGTCGACGGCCTCGTCGAGCCGTGCCCCGCGGTTGTGGAAGTCGTACCCCAGGGCCGCGTACTCCGCCTCCGACCACCCCACACCCACGGCCACGGTGAGGCGACCGGCGGACAGGACGTCCAGGCTGGCCAGCGAGTTGGCCAGTTCCAGCGGATTGTGCATGGGCACCACGAGCACGCTGGTGCCGAGCCCGATGCCGTCGGTGACGGCCGCCGCCCAGGTCAGGGTGACCAGGGGGTCGAGCAGGTATGGCGACGGGTAGCTCTGGGCCGCGGGGTGGACGACGTGGTCGCTGACCCACAGGTCGGTGAAGCCGAGCTCCTCTGCGTGTCTGGCCGCCCGGGCGATGGCATCGGGTCCGGCCACTCGTCCGTACTGGGGGAGGTGGACTCCGACTCGCATCGGAGCCAGACCCTACCCCCCGCCCCACCCGCCCCGCCCACCCCTCCGGCCGGTGGGCGCACGATCTTCTAGCGTCGTCCGGATGGAGGAGGTCGACTGGGACCGGGAGGCGGACAATTGGCTGGCCTGGGCGCGTACGCCCGGACATGACGCCTACTGGCAGTACCGCGACGCCTTCTTCGACCAGATCGTGCCGCCGCCGGGCCGGTGCACCGTGGAGATCGGATGCGGTGAAGGCCGGGTGGCCCGTGATCTGCAGCAGCGTGGCCACCGGGTCGTGGGCGTCGACCGCTCGGGCCGCCTTCTGCGCTACGCCGCCGACGCCGACCCGTCGGGCTCCTACGTGCGGGCCAACGCGGCCGGGCTGCCCATGGCCGACGCCGGCTGTGACCTGGTGGTGGCGTACAACTCGCTCATGGACGTGGCCGACATGCCCACCTCGGTGAGCGAGGCGGCCCGGGTGCTCGAGCCGGGGGGCCGGTTCTGCGTCTGTGTCACCCACCCGCTCAGCGACGCCGGCGGATTCGTCGGCCCGGGGGAGGGATCGGCCTTCGAGATCACCGGGTCCTACTTCGGGCGCCGGAGGTTCGAGGCGACCTTCGAGCGCGACGGGCTGACCATGACCTTCCGGGGCTGGAGTACGGCACTGGAGGACTACATGGGCGCGTTCGAGCACGCCGGCCTGGTGGTCGAGGCGCTACGGGAGCCGCGGCCGGTGTCCGCCGACGATCGGCACGCCCCCTGGCACCGCATTCCCCTCTTCCTCACCATGCGGTTGGTCAAGCCCTGAACGCGCTGTGGACCTGCCGGACTCACGGACCGGGGAAGGCGTCGGAGAAGGCTTCGCCGAAGGCGGCGTCGCCGGTGATGCGAGGGGACCGGAGGAGGGGCCGGCCGAGGAGCAGGGCCAGGAGATCCCGGCTGGTCGCTTCGATCACCGCCCGGGCCGGAGTGGCCGGTGCGGCCGGTGCGGACTCGACCTCGGTACTCCGAACGGCCACCCGGTAGGAGGGGCCGTCGGTGGCGGCCAGGAGCCAGGCCCCCTGGAGGTCGGCGTCGAAGGGGCGATGGTTGGTCCGCCGCACGTTGAGCCAGTCCAGCCGCGTCGGGAGGGCCGTCCGGACGAACAGGTCGCTCCAGTCGGCCAGGCCCAGCCCGAGGTCCGAACCGTGGACCTCGACCTCGGTCAGCCTCAGCACCGGCAGTTGGGCCAGGGGCACGGAACCGAGGTCGGCGTTGCCCGCCGGTTCGATGACCTGGCTCCTCCACCGGTCGGAGTCGAGCGACGACCACAGCCGGTGGAGCTCCTCGCTGTGGTGGGCCAACGAGGCCGCGACGTCCGACGGATCTTCCTTGTCGTCCGGGACGAGCGTGCCCGGGCGCTGGCCCTCCCGCCCCTCCGGGTAGAAGGCGACCGCGTGGCCCGAGAGCGTGCCGGCCGTCATCCGCGCCAGCGCGGAGGCTCCGTACCTGAGGTGGCAGGCGATGGTGAGGCGGCTCCACCCCGGGAGCTCGGACGGGGAGCGGAGTCCGTCGTCGTCCAGGGCGCCGAGGGCGGCCACGATCTCCGAGGTTCGCTCCGCCGCCGCCTCGTCCAGCCGTCGGGGCGGCGGCTCGACCTCCTCCACCGCTGCAGTATGGCCCACGGTGCCCGGGGCCCCGTCCGTGACTCGGGGCTATCGTCTGGACGGGTCGTTACTGGCGTGAGGGTGGAGCACCACCGGGGACCGACCTTCCGGGAGGATGCCGGACAGAGCCGTGCGCCTGGGCGAACACCGATGCCGTCCGAAGGAGCACACCATGCCTGAACCGGCCGCCACCATGCCCGAACCGGCTGTCACCACCGCCTACCGAGCGGCCCTCGAGGTCATCGCCGCCTCCGAACCGGAGGTCGCCGACGCCATCGCCGGTGAACTGGCTTCGCAACGGCGCCAGCTGAAGCTCATCGCCTCGGAAAACTACGCCTCGCCCGCGGTGTTGCTGGCCATGGGCAACTGGCTCTCGGACAAGTACGCCGAGGGCACCCCCGGCCACCGCCTCTACGCCGGGTGCGAGATGGTCGACCGGGTCGAGACCCTCGCCACCGGGCACGCCGAGGCCCTCTTCGGCGCCGAGCACGCCTATGTCCAGCCGCACTCGGGGATCGACGCCAACCTGGTCGCCTACTGGGCCATCCTGGCCCGCCGCGTCGAGCAGCCGGCCCTGGACGAGGCCGGCGTCCGTCACGTCAACGACCTCGACGCCGAGGGCTGGGACCGCCTGCGCCATGGGTTCCACGCCCAGCGCATGATGGGGATGGCGCTCGACGCCGGCGGGCATCTGACCCACGGGTTCCGGCCCAACATCTCGGGGAAGCTCTTCGACCAGGCCAGCTACGGGGTCGATCCGGGCTCCGGTCTCCTCGATTACGGCGCCATCGCCGCCCAGGCCCGGGAGTTCCGCCCCCTGGTGCTCGTGGCCGGCTACTCGGCCTATCCGCGGAACCCCAACTTCGCCATCCTGGCCGACATCGCCCACGAGGTCGGCGCCACCTTCATGGTCGACATGGCCCACTTCGCCGGGCTGGTGGCCGGAAAGGTGCTCACCGGGGACCTCGATCCGATCCCCCACGCCGACGTCGTGACCTCCACCACCCACAAGTCGCTGCGCGGCCCGCGGGGCGGGCTGGTGCTGTGCACGGGGGAGTACGCCTCCTACGTGGACAAAGGGTGCCCCATGGTCCTCGGCGGCCCGCTGCCGCACGTGATGGCGGCCAAGGCCGTGGCCCTGTCCGAAGCCCGGCGCCCCGACTTCGCCGGCTATGCGGCCCGGATCGTGGACAATGCCCGGGCCCTGGCCGATGGGCTGTCGCGGCGCGGGGTCCGGCTGGTCACCGGCGGGACCGACAACCACCTCGTCCTCGTGGACGTGGCCACCAGCTTCGGGCTCACCGGCCGGCAGGCCGAGGCTGCGCTGCTCGATGCCGGCGTGGTCACCAACCGCAACTCGATCCCCGAGGACGTCAACGGGGCCTGGTACACCTCGGGCATCCGGCTCGGCACCCCGGCGCTCACCACCTTGGGCTTCGGGCCCGCGGAGCTCGACGAGGTCGCCGACGTGATCGTCGAGGCGCTGGGTGCGACCACACCGGCCACCGCCACGGCCAGGGCCAAGTACGTGATCGCCCCGCACCTGGTCGAGCGCTGCCGGGCCCGGTGCGCCGACCTGCTGGCCCGCCATCCCCTCTATCCGGAGATCGAGCTGTAAGGGTCTATCCGGAGATCGAGCTGTGACCGGCGGCCACTGACGGGGCCATGGCGGACTCGGCCGCCGCCGCCTCCAGGAGCTCGTTGACGGCGCTGGCCTCGAGCGGCCGCGAGAACAGGTACCCCTGTCCGATGTTGACGCCTTCCCCCTGGAGCAGCCGGCACTGGTCGAGGGTCTCGATGCCCTCGGCCACGGTTTCGAGGTCGAGCACCTTGCCCAGTTGCACCAGCGTGTGCACGATGGCTGCGGACTCCTTGGTCCGGGCCACTCCGGAGACGAAGGACTGGTCGATCTTGAGCACGTCGATGGGAAATTGCCGGAGGTAGGCCAGCGACGAGTACCCGGTGCCGAAGTCGTCGATGGCCAGGCTCACGCCCAGCGCCTTCAGCAGCTTGAGCCGGACCACGGTCGCCTCGACATCGTGCATCAAGGTGCTCTCGGTGAGCTCCAGGATCAACATCCTGGGATCGAAGACGCTCGCCGACAGGGCACTGTGCACGTCGTCGATGACCCGGTCCCGCTCGAGTTGCACGCCCGAGATGTTCACCGACATGGCGATCCGATGCCCCTGCCGGTGCCACTCCGCTCCCTGGCGGCACGCCTCGTAGAGGACCCATTCGCCGACCGGGATGATCAGGCCGCTGGACTCGAGTGCGGGTATGAAGCTGCTGGGCTGCACCACCCCCCGTTGCGGGTGTCGCCACCGGAGGAGCACCTCGGCTCCGACGAACTTCCCCGTGGCCAGCTCGACGGTGGGCTGGTACAGGAGGAAGAACTCGCCCTTGTCCAGGGCATGGTGGAGGTCGACCTCGATCATCCGCTGATCGTCGACGGCTTCCTGCATCGCCGGCGAGAAGGCCACCGTGCGGTGCTTCCCGGCGGCCTTGGCCCGGTAGAGGGCGATGTCCGCGTCGCGGAGCAGCTCCCCGGGCTGGGCCCGGTCACCCTCGGCGATCCCGATGCTCGCCGTCACCTGGAAGGGGACGTCGCTGGCCGCGATGGAGAACGGGGGGGCCAGGACCTCGCGGATGCGTTCGGCCACCGCGTCCGAGCCTGCGGCCAGCGTGGCGCCCTCGATCAGCACGATGAACTCGTCACCACCGAGCCGGCCCACCGTGTCCCCTTCGCGGAGCGCACTGGTCAGCCTGGCCGCCACATCGGCCAGCAACTGGTCGCCCGCCTCGTGGCCCAGGGTGTCGTTGATGTCCTTGAAGTTGTCGAGGTCCAAGAAGAGCGCGGCCACCGGTGTGTGCTGGCGCCGGGCCCGGGCCAGCATCTGCTCGGCCCGGCTGAGGATCAGGGTCCGGTTGGGCAGTCCGGTCAGGGCATCGTGGAGGGCGGCGTGGGCTAGCCGGTCCTCGGCGTCCTTTCTCCGGGTGATGTCCCGCAGGTCGGCGACGATCCCGTGGACGTCCGGGTCGGCGACCAGGTTGGTGATGGCGGCTTCGAACCACAACCAGCTCCCGTCCGCCCGTTGCAGGCGGATCTCCTCCCTGATGCCGGTACTTGACACCCCGGCGGCGTCCAGGGCGGCGTGGAGCCCGGTCCGGTCATCGGGATGGACGAGCTCCTCGCCCAGAAGGTTGACGATGTCCGCGCTGGGGTAGCCGAGCACCGATTCGAAGGCCGGGCTGGCGTACTGCAGCACCCCGTCGGCTCCGACGATGATCACGATGTCGCTGGAGCTGTTGACCAGGGCCGAGAACCGCCGTTCGGATCGGCGCAGGTCGGCCTCGAGCGACTCGCTCTCCACCGAGGCCCGGCCCAGGAGCACGATTACCAGCAGGGCGCCGAGGAGCCCGAGCCCGGCGATCCCCTGCACCACCGGTTCGTGGATGATGGTCGGGGCCAGATGCAGGGCGATGGCCAGCTGGCCGCAGAACACGGCTGTCGTCGTCCAGAGCAGGCAGGGCACGATGGCCTTCGATCCGAAGCGTTGGAAGGCGGTGGCGGCGCCGAAGAGGAAGCCGATGGAGAGGATCGGGCCCCATCCCGTGGTGTAGACGACCACGGCGACGACCCCCATGTAGACGGCCACGTATGCGGTGCGGTACCAGGGATGGTCGATCCATATGGCGGAGAAGACGACGGGGACGAGGCCGCTGCACAGCAGTACCACGATGTAGAGCCAGTACGGCTCGGGGGCGATGATGTGCAGCCAGCGCAGGAGACAGAAGAGGGCGGCGACGGGCGGAAGTGCGAGCAGTGTGGGGTCGGCGATGTTCGCCCGCAGTCGGTCCAAAAATCGCTCGGGCGCGACCGGGTCGCTCTCCGCCCGCGGAGCCGGATCCATGCCGCTGCTATCGGCAGATTCCGGTGATGACTTGAAGTCCGACGGCCCGAACCCGGGCCCCCGGCCACCGGCCGGTCAGGGAGTGTCGAAACGCACCGGGAGCGAGGTGGGGGAACGGAAGATCGACCCGCGGATGTGGGGATCTTTGTCCCCGGGATCGAGGGCCATGTTGGGGAGGCGATCGAGGACCTTGTTGACGAGGGTCCGGGTCTCGAGCCGGGCCAGGTGCATGCCCAGGCACATGTGGGGCCCGTGGGCGAAGGCCAGGTGGGGGATCTGAGGCCGGAAGATGTCGAACTCCTCGGCCCTCTCCCATCGCGTCTCGTCGTGGTTGGCCGACCCCAGGCAGGTGGTGACGCTGGCCCCCTCGGGGATCGTCACGCCGGCGATCTCCACCTCGCATGTCGCCGTCCGGTTGATCTGCAGGAGGGGCGGCTCGAAGCGCAGTGCCTCTTCGATGGCCTGGGGCAGCAGCGACCGGTCGGCGAGCACCGCTTCGAGCTGATCGGTATGGGTCATCAGCAGGTACAGCAGGTTGCCCGACGAGCGGTAGGTGGTCTCGGCCCCGGCCGGGAGCAGGAGCCGCAGGAAGGCGTAGATGGCCTCGTCGTCCAGCATCTCCCCGTCCACCTGGGCCTGCACCAGATCGCTGATGACGTCTTCCCGCGGCTGGACGCGCCGGTCGGAGACGATGCCGGCGAAATACTCCCGCAGGCTCTCCGACGCCTGCAGGCCCCGTTCGATGTCGGCACCCAGGGTGATGAGCTCGATCGACCACTGCTGGAATTGGGCGAAGTCCTCTTCGGGCAGGCCCAGGATCCGGGCGATGACCCGCACCGGAAATTCGAAGGTCAGCTCGCGGACCAGATCGGCGTGCCCGCGCTCGACGAAGCGGTCGATCAGCTCGTCGACGATGGGGGCGATGAACTCGGGTTCCCACCGGGCCAGTGACTTCTCGCGGAACGCCGCCGCCACCAGGTTGCGGTTCTGGCGGTGCTCGGGATCGTCCATGCCCAGGATCATGTGGCCCATGACCACACCGATGGTGGCGTCATAGCCGGTGGAGGTGAAGGTCTTGGGATCGCGGAGGACCCGCGAGCAGTCGTCGTAGCGGAACACGATCCATTCGTCGGACAGCTCGATGCCCGGCGGGAGCAGGGTGGTGTCCATGAAGTTGCCCGTCCACACCGGCTCTTCCCTGCGCTTGCGGGCGAAGTCGGGGTACGGGTTTCTGGCACTCCCGCCGATCACGTCCTCGAACGTGTCGAACGGGTTGTACTCGGGGTCCGCAGTGTCCTGGTCCTTCAGCGTCATTCACGGACCTCCTCGGGCGATCGTGGTCCAGGCGGTGACTCTGGGGTCACTGTACCGGTCGTCGCCCGGGACGGGCGAGCGCCGTCGATGACCGATCCGCCCCGGTCCCCGGTCCCGGCCCCGGTCACCGGTCACCGGTCCGGGCCCCGGCTATCGGTCTCTCTCGGGCGGGCACGGAACGCCGGCCAGGGCCATGAGATCACAGAACGTGGAACGGGCCACCTTCCAGGCCCCGTCCACCAGCACCGCATCGCCGAGGTGACGTGGGAGCATCACGCTTCCGTCCGCGGCGACCGAGAACCACACCACGGCGTGACCGGGATCGGTGAAGACCATCGCGTCCACCGAGATGACGACATCGGAACCCGGCCGCGACAGGTCCCGGTTGCGTTCCTTGGCCGCCACGAGAACCGGCCCGAGGGTCTCGCCCCCCTGGACGGCGGGCACGGAGGCGCCGTCGGCGCTTTCGGTGCCGCTGGCGGCGAACGCGGCCCGGATGTCGGCTTCGGCCCGGTCGACATCCTCGGGCGGCGTGCCGGCGGCGGGGAGCCGACGGTCGGGGGACGCCATGGACACCCAGCCCGGTCGGGCGCCGGCCAGGCCCAGTCGGCCGTACCAGTGCCGGATGCAGTGTTCACAGATGTAGGCGTGGGTGCCGGAGACGAGCTGGCCCGAGTCGGGCGACCCCCGGCCGCAGAACGAGCACAGCACGACCCGGGGGTCGCCGGCCCTCAGGACACGCGGCGGGACGGTGGCCTGACCCGTCGGGTCACCGCCCCCGGACCCCGGGAGGATCCGCATGACCTGCTGGCGGACCCGGTCCGGATCTCCGGCCAGGCTCACCAGCACCTGGGCTCCCACTCCCTCCCCTTCCCGTACCAGTCCGAGGAGAACGTGCTCGGTTCCGATGTAGCTGTGACCGAGTTGCACGGACTCCCGCAGCGACAGCTCCAAGACCTTCTTGGCCCGGGGGGTGAAAGGCGGCGATCCCGACGGCCGAACGCCGGGGAGCCCGATCATCTCTTCGACCTCGGCTCGGGCCCCTTCCAGGGAGACGCCCAGTTCGGCCAGGGCCCGGGCGGCGACCCCTTCACCCTCCTGGATCAGACCGAGGAGGATGTGCTCGGTCCCGATGAAGTCGTGCTCGAGCAGGCGGGCCTCCTCCTGGGCCAGGACCAGGACCCGCCGGGCACGGTCGGTGAACCGCTCGAACACCCGTCCAGCTTGGCACCCTTGGCACCCCGGCGCCCCGGCGTTGCCATAATGGCGTGGTGGCCGATCACCCGGCAGCCGATCCGGCCGCGTGGCCACCCGATCTCGCCTTCGCCCACCGGCTCGCCGGGCTGGCCTCCACCATCTCGCTCGACCACTTCGGGAAGGCGAAGAGCACCATCAAGACCGATGGGACGCCGGTCAGCGAAGGCGACCTGGCCGTCGACCGGGCGCTCACCGAGGTCATCCGATCCGAGTATCCCGACGACGCCATCCTGAGCGAGGAGTCGGAACCGACCGGTGACTCGTCCCGTCGCTGGATCCTCGATCCGATCGACGGGACGGTCTTCTTCCTTGCCGGGCAGGACAGTTGGGGGACGCACGTCGCCCTCGAGCAGGACGGCGAAGTCGTGCTCGGGGTGGTGACCAGGCCGATCCGGGCCGACGTGTGGTGGGCCCACCGCGGCCTGGGCAGCTGGGCCGGCACCGTCCAGGACGGGGCGGTGGTGGATGCCGTCCGGCTCCGCGTCTCCGATGTCGATGATCTGTCGCGCAGCCGGGTGACCGTGTGGCCCGTGGAGCGGCACCCCGAGTTGGTGCAGCGGGTCAAGGCCGGGGCCCGGTGGGCTGAACCGACCGCGGAGCGGGTCCTCGAACTTCTCGACGGACACTTCGAGGCGGTCTGCGGCTATGCCGGCGGTCCCTGGGATCATGCCCCGGTCGTGGTCCTCGTCGAGGAGGCGGGCGGACGGTTCTGTGATCCGGCCGGGGGTCGACGGTTGGACCGCCACGGGGGTATCTACACCAACGGCAGGATCGATGCCGAGCTGCAGAGGTTACTGGCCGGTCCCTGATCCGGGGCGCCTCCGGGGTGACCTCGTAGAAGCTGGACACCACGTCGACCATCGGAGCTTCCTGTCGCACCGGCCTGGTAGTCGTATCGGGAGCGTGCAACCAGGAGGAAGAGAATGGGAAGACGAGGCCGCAAGCGGGTGCGAGAGGGACTTCAGCCGCCCGAGCCGGGCCAGGAGCGGACCCGGGGAATATGGGGCGGAGAGGCGGGCAGAGCTGCCGCCGGTCCTGATCGGTCACGGGAGGTCGAGCGCCGGTTCAGGGAGGTGCTCGAAACGTTCGGCCGCGGAGGAGGAGCGAACTCCATTTCGGACCTGGGCGTCTTGGCCGGATGGTGGGAGGACGGGATCGGGCGGGTCGCGGACAGGTCACCGGGACTGGTCCCGGCACTGGTGTGTTCCCACCTCTGCGGGGAGATCGGTCAAGCGTGGGGACAGGGCTGGCAACCGGCCGACGTGGTCCGGGTGGTCAACCGACAGCTCGGGCCGAAGCATGCCCGCCTGGTCGTCCATTCCGTTGCCGAGGGCGCCGAGTCCTACCGATCCGATCGGCACATGCCCGGCTCCTGGTCGGCCCAACTCGATGAGATCGGAGCCGGTTCGAGCCTGAGCCAGGCGGCGGATCACCTCACCCGCCTCGGCATCGAAGCCGGTCTCGATCACCGGGCCTTGTTGCAGACCGCCTTCGAACTTCTGGTCTTGCTGCGTCGCCTTCCTGACATTCCCCGTTTCTGCCCTCCACCGTGGGAGTGGGGTCGCTTCTCCGCCCTCGATGCCGCCGTCCGTGGGCGCCACGCCGACGATCAGGTGGATGTGCGCTATCTCCAACGCATCCGAGCCCTTCTGGCCAAGGCAGAATCCACTGAATTCGATGCGGAGGCCGAGTCGCTGGTCGCCAAAGCCCAGGACCTCATGACCCGGCATGCGATCGATGCCGCCATGCTCAGCGCCCACACGGCGGGGGTCCGGTCCGGTGACCGGCCGACCGGAATGCGGATCGGGGTCGAAGATCCCTATGCCCAGGCCAAAGCTCAGTTGCTCGCTGAGGTGGCAGAAGCCTCCCGATGCCGGACGGTATGGAGCAAGGATTTCGGCTTCGCCACCGTCCTGGGTTTCGAAGGAGACCTCGCCTCGGTCGAGCTCCTCTACACCTCGCTGCTTCTCCAGGCCAGAAACTCGATGATCCGCATCGGCGACATGGGCCGGCGGGCGCGGAGCCGCTCGTTCCGGCGGGCGTTCCTATTCGGCTTCGCCACCCGCATCGGCCGGAGGCTCGATGAGACAGCCGAAGTCACGATCACCACGGTGCGCGAGGAGCAGGGGAACGGATTCCTTCCGGTGCTGGCCGAGCGCGGACAGAAGGTGGACGACCTTCGTGACGAGATCTTCGGCGATCTGCGACGGTGCCGCTCCTCCACCTATGACGGTGCCGGATGGGTCATGGGTACCGCCGCTGCCGATCTCGCCGACATCTCCCGGGGCCCGAAGATCGACGAGAGGGCGACGGCCTGAACAATCTGATGGTGTGTGCCTACTGCAGTTCGCAAGGCGGGTCGGGCGGCTGGGCCCCGGGACGCGGGCCGGGGCATTCGGCATCTCGACCGCCCGGCCAGTCTGTCCATCGGGCAAGCTGGACGGCGTGGGTATCTCCTTCCGGCCGCTCTCGGCCGGCGACGTCCCGAAGCTGGCTGAGTGGCTCGCCGCTCCACACGTCAAGGAGTGGTGGCCGGAGCCGCACGACCTCGCCTCCGTGGAAGAGAGATTCCTGCCCCTGGTCGAAGGGGTCGACACGACGGAGGGATTCGTCATCCTCGGCAACGGATCCCCGATCGGTTACATCCAGCGGTACGCGCTGGCCGACGAACCGGAGTGGCGGAAGACGGTGGCGGTGGCCGCTGGGGCTGTCGAAGCTGCAGGGATCGACTATCTCATCGGAGACCCGGCCATGGTCGGCCGGGGAGTGGGGTCAGAGGCCATCGGCGTCTTCGTCGCCGGACTCTGGGAGCGCTACCCGGACGTCTCGGTGGTCGTCGTCGCCGTGCAACAGCTGAACCTGGCCTCGTGGCGGGCACTGGAGAAGGCAGGGTTCGAACGGGCGTGGGCCGGAAATCTCGACACCGACGATCCCAGCGATCAGGGACCGGCGTTCCTGTACACCAAGGTCCGTCCCCGCCGGTGAACGGCACCGCGGTTCCCGACCCATCCCCGCTCCGGACTGCGGGGATGCCGTCCCCGGGACACCCGGACCGCCTCCGGCACCGAGCAGGATCGGAGAAGCAGCGGGCGGGTTGGTGCTCCTATCCTGACGGGATGCCAGTCACCGTCTCCGCCATGTTCATCCCCGTCCGCGACCCCGACGAAGCGCTGGGCTTCTACCGTGACGCGCTCGGCCTCGAGGTCAGCGCCGACGTCGCCTCCGACGGCTTCCGCTGGGTCACGGTCGGCGCCCCGGACCAGGACGTCGATATCGTGCTGTTCCAACCGCACGGTGGCCGGTCGCAGGCCGAGGGCGACGCCCTCCTGTCACTGGTCACCCAAGGGTCCCTGCAGGCTGCCATCTTCCGCACCGACGACCTCGACAGCACCTTCGAGAAGGTGCGGGCGTCCGGCGCCGAGGTGCTCCAGGAGCCGGCGTCCCAGCCCTGGGGAGTGCGCGACTGCGCCTTCCGCGACCCTTCGGGCAATCTGGTCCGCATCGCCCAAGCCTGACCCGGTCGGGTGCAGTGGCTGGGTAACGTCACGCCATGACCAAGGCCAAGGGGACACAGAGGCGCCCGACCGCACCGCACTCCGCCGACACCCACGATCTGATCCGAGTGGTCGGGGCGCGTGAGAACAACCTCAAGGACCTCAGCGTCGAGATTCCCAAACGCCGCCTGACGGTGTTCACCGGCATCTCCGGCTCGGGCAAGAGCTCACTGGTCTTCGGCACCATCGCCGCAGAGTCGCAGCGGATGATCAACGAGACGTACAGCACCTTCGTGCAGGGATTCATGCCCACGCTGGCCCGGCCCGAGGTCGATGTGCTCGAAGGGCTGACCACCGCCATCATCGTGGACCAGCAGCGGATGGGGGGCGACGCACGGTCCACGGTCGGCACCGCCACCGACGCCAACGCCATGCTCCGCATCCTCTTCAGCCGGCTCGGGCGGCCGCACATCGGCCCTCCCAACGCCTTCTCCTTCAATCTCGCATCGGTGCGGGCGAGCGGGACGATGAGGATCGAGCGGGGAGAAGGGAAGACGGTGAGACGGACCTTCACCCGCGCCGGCGGCATGTGCCCGCGCTGCGAAGGCCGGGGCACGGTGTCCGACATCGACCTCACCCAGCTCTTCGACGACTCCAAGTCGCTGGCCGAAGGTGCCATCACCATCCCCGGCTACTCGGGAGGCTGGAACTTTCGCCTGTACAGCGCGTCGGGATTCTTCGACCCGGACAAGCCGATCCGGAAATTCACCAAGACCGAGCGGCACGACTTCCTCCACCGCGAGCCGACCCGGATGAAGATCGAGGGCATCAACATGACCTACGAGGGCCTGATCCCCCGGGTTCAGAATTCGATCCTGTCCAAGGACACAGAGGCCATGCAGCCCCACATCCGTGCCTTCGTGGAGCGAGCGGTCACCTTCACCGCCTGCCCGGACTGTGGTGGCACCCGGCTCAGCGAGGCGGCTCGGTCGTCGAAGATCAAGGGGATCAACATCGCCGACGTCTGTGCCATGGAGATCAGCGATCTGGCCGCCTGGGTGGGGAGCCTCGACGAGCCCTCCGTCGCTCCATTGGTGGCGGCGCTGCAGCTGACCCTCGACTCGTTCGTGGAGATCGGACTGGGCTATCTCTCACTCGACCGTCCGCCGGGCACGCTTTCGGGTGGCGAGGCGCAGCGGGTCAAGATGATCCGCCACCTCGGCTCCTCGCTCACCGACGTGACCTACGTCTTCGACGAGCCCACCGCAGGCCTGCACCCCCATGACATCCGACGCATGAACGATCTGCTGCTCCGGCTGCGGGACAAGGGCAACACGCTGCTGGTCGTGGAGCACGAGCCGGAGATCATCGCCATGGCCGACCACGTCGTCGACCTCGGCCCCGGTGCCGGTACCGCCGGTGGGGAGCTGGTATTCGAGGGCACCGTCGGCGGGTTGCGGGCCAGTGGCACGCTGACCGGGCGGCATCTGGACGACCGGGCCACCTTGAAGCCTTCGGTTCGGGCCCCGTCGGGGATGCTGGAGGTGCGGGGTGCCGCCACCCACAACCTGCGGGATGTGGATGTGGACATACCGCTCGGCGTGCTGGTGGTGGTGACCGGTGTGGCCGGGTCGGGCAAGAGCTCGCTGATCCACGGCTCGATATCGGGACGGGATGGAGTGGTGTCGGTCGACCAGAGCTCGATCCGTGGTTCGAGGCGGAGCAACCCGGCCACGTACACCGGCCTGCTGGAACCGATCCGCAAGGCGTTCGCCAAGGCCAACGGGGTGAAGCCGGCGCTGTTCAGCGCCAACTCCGAAGGCGCCTGCCCCTCCTGCAACGGCATCGGAGTGATCTACACCGACCTGGCCATCATGGCCGGCGTCGCCTCGGTGTGCGAGGAATGCGAAGGACGACGCTTCGAGGCGGCGGTGCTGGACTACCGCCTCGGCGGCCTCGACATCGCCGAGGTGCTCGACCTTTCCGTCGACGACGCGCAGATCTTCTTCGGCGCCGGCGAGACACAGATACCGGCCGCCCACGCCATCCTCGGCCGGCTGGCCGATGTCGGGCTCGGCTACCTGAGCCTGGGCCAGCCGCTCACCACGCTGTCCGGGGGCGAGCAGCAGCGGCTCAAGCTGGCCACCCACCTGGCTGACAAGGGGGGCGTCTACGTCCTTGACGAGCCGACCACCGGCCTCCACCTGGCCGACGTGGAGCAGCTGCTCGGCCTGCTCGACCGGCTCGTCGACTCCGGCGAGTCGGTCATCGTCATCGAGCACCACCTGGCCGTCATGGCCCACGCCGACTGGATCATCGACCTCGGCCCCGGGGCGGGCCACGACGGCGGTCGGGTCGTCTTCGAGGGCACCACCGCCGACCTGGTCGCCGCCCGCTCCACCCTCACCGGCGAGCACCTGGCGGCCTACGTCGGAAGCTGAACCGGGGCCGGCATCCTCGCCGGGCTCCCCGCCCGTCTGTTGTCAGGGTACGCCTGACGGTGGAAGGTATCTCCTGACAACATCGAGTTCCGGCGGGGGCCGAGCTCAGAGGCAAGTCGGAGGCAAGTCGGAGGCGAGGAGATTCCATGGCTGGGACCGAAGAGCGGACCACCACATCCTGCTCGTTCTGCCTGAAACCGAGCCACGAGGTGGCCAAGTTGGTGGCTGGCGTCGGGATCTTCATCTGCGACGAGTGCGTCGAGCTCTGTCGTCAGATCATCGTCGCCTCACCCTCCCTGCCATCAGGGCTTTCATCGTGGGAGGAGAACCTCGACCTGGACGGCGTCCTGGCCGGCCTCCCGCGGATGGCGGCCGCCGGTGCACAGGTCGAAAGCAATCTCGCCCGCTTCGTGAGGAAGGCGAGAGCGCTCGGCGCCACATGGGCGGCGATCGGAACAGCCCTGGGCATGACCCGGCAGTCGGCGTGGGAGCAGTTCTCCGGCGAGGAGTGAGTGCGCAGGCCTCCGCACCGAGAGGCGGGGAACAACGGTGCCCGCTGTCGACTCGGAGCGGAGCGTCGTCCGCCCGCCTCGATGTGCCCTGGCCCGCTTTTCGGCACACGGAGGTGGACCACCGACCCACCGACGGCGTCAGTCCGTGGTCTGGCCCTGTGCACGTCGGCCCACCATCACCGCGCCCACCACGATCAAGGCGGCCCCGAGCAGTGCGGAGATGTCCCCGAAGATCGTGAAGGCCAGGAGAAAGGTGAGCACGATGAGCAGCGCGCCCACACCGATGAGAACGGTGGGCATTGAGCCACCATATGCCGATCTTCACCGTTGACGGTGGCCTTCCGGCGCCGACGGGCCCGCCTGTTTCGGGCCAGAGGCCCCGAGCCGGCGGCCGGGGCCTCTGGCCTCGTCTGAACAGGTCCGACGGGCGTCACCTGTCGGAATGCGATCCAGCGGTCATGGATGGAGCCCCGAACCGACGCCTGGACGGTGATCCCGGAGCCGGACGCCGACCTCAGCCGGCAGTGGCCACCTTGAAGCCGCCGACATTGTTGCCCCTCACGCTGGAGCCGGAGTCATCGACGAACCGGTAGAGTTTCTTTCCCCTGTATGCGACCTGCAGGTCGTGGCTGCTCCCGATCGTGACCCTCACGGCCGAAAGGCCGGTCACCCCGGTCGGCATGGTCTTGCCCTTGGCCATGAGGAGCGGGGGCCAGATCTGAAGACACGAGCCCGTGCAGGAGCTGGCCGTCGTGTACAAGCTGGCTCCCCTCAACGTGGCCAGCATCTTGCCGAACGGGGGTCGGTCCACGACTTTGACCTCGGCTTCGGTCGTGGTCGTCTTCGCCTGAGCCGAGGCGAGAGGGACGGAAGCCGTTGCGCCGCCCAGGGCGACCACGCCGAGTGCGATCCCGGCCCACCTGGCGCGCCTCGGGCGCAGCGACGTGCGTCGCCCTTCGTAAGCTTGACGTTTCAATGTGACACCTCACTTCTTGGGGAAGCACTCCATCGGTCGAAGGTGCTGCGATCGAGCCGTGGATGCCTCGTTGTGGATTCTGGTTCAGCTTCGTCTGTTGTCAATCGGTCCGGGGGCTGTCGGCGGCACCTCCCACGGGTCGGAGGAGTGGAGCGGGACCGGATGGCCGGCGGGCCCGGATGGTCGGTGTCCGAAGCGGTGCTTCAGGGGATCTCGTCACTGGGCGTTTGATGATTCCGGTCATGAAGGAGTGGATGCTGCAGTGGTATGAGCAGGTGCCGGGCTTGGTGAAGGTGAACCTGTAGGACGATCCTGGGGCAATGTCACCGGAACTGAAGGCACCGGTATCGGATGTCCACGTGTGGGTCACGGAGTCATCGTTGATGACCGTCACGGTCGTACCCGCCGCAATGACGAGGGGCGAAGGCAGGAAGGCGAAATTCCGGATGGCCAGGCGGGCCGATTTCGGGAGTGTCGTCGTGGTGGTCGTGGTGGTGGTGGCCCGAGTGTTCCGCCCACCGACCAGGTCGGGAGGCGGGCCGGTCGGGGCACCGATCGGGTGAATCGGGTCTTCGCCCCCCACCTGAAGCCCATGCGGCGGCCTCCTTCCGGATCTCTCGTGTACTACGCCGGGGGGCGGCGGACCGTTCAAGCGGTCGTCGATGTTTTCGTGTTTGTCACCAACCCCTCACATCCGACCCGGATGCCACGGAACGTTCATGGAGGTTTTGGTCTCCGTTGACGATGTTGTAAAACACCGGTGGTAAACCGTTGCTTGGGCCCGGTAGCACTCTCTCCCCCGTGCGTCTGTCGGCGGGCCTCAGGGTCGTAGCGCCCCACGTCGGTCACTCCCGGTCCGGCGTGGGAGCGCTCCCCCAACCGCCTTCGAGACCTTCGGCCCTGCTGACTGGTCCGGCGCACTTTCGGCCTGGGTTGAGGGGGCCCTCGGTCGCCTCCGGCCACGGGCGCGGTTCCGGGGGAGACCAGAGCGGGTCGTAGCGCCCGGGCTCGGTGCGTGCCCATCGACCGCCTCCGGTGGAGATGCTGCAAGGTCCTTCCTTCTCGAGGATCGGGAAGGGATGTATCCCAGAACCGACAGGGAGGGCTGTGGCCGTAGTATGCGCCGGTGAACGGTCTGCTCGAGTTCGACGGCCTGAGCCGCCGATTCGGTACCGTGACCGCCCTCGACGACTTGAGCTTCTCGGTTCCCTCGGGCCAGGTGGTGGGGTTCCTCGGCCCGAACGGTGCCGGCAAGACCACGACGATGCGAGCCGTCTTCGGGCTCACCGATCTCGATGCCGGGTCGGCGCGGTGGAATGGGATGCCGATCGGGGCCAGGCAGCGACGCCGCTTCGGCTACATGCCCGAGGAGCGGGGCCTGTACCCGAACATGCTCGTGGCCGAAGAGGTCGAGTACCTGGGACGGCTACACGGAATGGACCGGAACCTCGCCGCCTCTGCCACCCGGCAGTGGCTGGAGCGACTGGGCGTGGCCGACCGGGCCACCAGCAGGGTCGAGACGCTGTCGCACGGCAATCAGCAGCGGGTGCAGCTGGCGGCGGCTCTGGTGCACGACCCTGAAGTGCTGGTACTGGACGAGCCGTTCGCCGGTCTGGACCCGACCGGAATCGACGCCATGGGCGAGGTGCTGGTCGAGCAGGCCCATTCCGGACGGTGCGTGTTGTTCTCGAGCCACCAGCTCGACCTGGTCGAGGACCTGTGCGAGTCGGTGGCCATCATCGACCACGGGCGCCTGGTGGCGCAGGGGACTGTCGACGAGTTGGCCACGAGTGGCCCTCGGCGCCTCGCCGTCCGGGTGGAAGGAGATCGTCTGGGGGTATGGGCGCAAGGCATTCCGGGCGTCACACTGTCCGAGGTGGACGGCGGCGAGGTGCGTCTGGTCCTCGACGATGCCACCGACAGTGACGTCGTGCTGGAGGCGGCGCGCTCCGCCGGGCGCGTCACCGAGTTCGTCTTCAAGCGCCGTCGACTGTCCGAGGTGTTCAGGGAGGCCGTGGGCCGGTGAAGACGCTCCCGGTCATCCTGGTCATCCTTGCTGTCGGGCTGCTCGTCCGCCGCGGGTTGCGCCGCCGCGGCAAGCAGCGATCATCGCCGGGCGGCAGGCCCCTGCGTCGGCAGTGGGGCACCGGCCTTGTCGGGAACACGGGACTGGTGGCCGGGCGCGAGATCCGGGAGCGGGTGCGGGGCCGCCTGTTTCGAGGGGTGACCCTGGTTCTCTTCGCCGTGGTGGCGGGGGCCGTGGTCATCCCCACCATCCACTCCGGGACCACCACCCGTCAGAAGGTCGGCGTGGTCGCCGGCTCCCCGACCCTCGTCGCCGAGCTGCAGAAGCTGGCCACAGACGTCGGGCTACCTGTGAACCTGGTCGATGAACCCGACCTGAGTGGCGCTCGCGCTTCCCTGGGCACCGGCCGACTCGACATGGTCGTGGATGGCGGCACGAGGATCCTCGTGCAGAACCCGGTATCCACCACCGACACCTCCGCCGGGGCCCGGTATGTGCGGGACGTGGCCGCCACGCTCGGAGCACAGGAGACCTTCGCCCGAGCCGGGCTGACCCCGGAGCAGGCGGCCACCGTGGCGGAAGCCAGGCCGCTGCCGGTCGAGAGCCTGAAGGCGCCGAAGAAGACCACCACGGAGGAGGCGACCGCGCTGATCGGGGTCATCCTCATCTTCATCGTCCTCACCCAGTACCTCACGTGGACGCTGATGGGCGTCATGGAAGAGAAGGCGAGCCGCGTCGTGGAAGTTCTCCTGGCCACGGTGCGGCCGGTCCAACTGCTGGCCGGGAAGGTGATCGGCATCGGTGCGGTCGCCCTGATCCAGGCCGTGGCCCTGGTGGCCTTCGCTCTGGTGCTGGCCAAGGCGGTGGGCTCGAGCCTCGGGGAAGGGGCGGCGCCGCTGGTGGTGGCGGCCATCTTTGTCTGGTTGGTCCTCGGGTACGCCTTCTACAGCTGGGTGTATGCCGCCGCCGGCTCGTTGGCCGAGCGTCAGGATCAGGTTCAGAGCCTGGCTCTGCCCCTGAGCGCGCCGCTCATCCTCGGCTACATCGTCTCTCTCATCGGGGTGAGCTCGGGGAGTCCGTCGCTGCTCGTCAAGGTGTTGGCCTACCTGCCCCCGACGGCTCCCTTCGCCATGCCCGCACTGGTCGGATTCGCAGAGGTCACCTGGTGGCAATTCCTATTGTCCGTGGCTGTGAGCGTAGTGTGCACGGTCCTGGTGGCGGGTGTGGCAGCTCGCGTCTACCGCACGGCCGTGCTCCGCACCGGTGGGCGGGTGCGACTACGCGATCTGCTCCCGACCCGGGCCCGGTGAAACAGGCAGGTCGGCGAACTCGGCGTTGTCTCGGCTCACACCTCGTAAACCGCCAACGGCCCGAAACGCTTACTCCGGCCGTGGACAATCTTCGGGGCGGTGGAACTTCCCCCGGGGTTGTCGGTGGACCGAGAGATCGTTCAGCGTCCGGTGCAGGTGGTGCTGCGGTGATCCGGAGTGTCACCCGTAGGTGAAGGCAAGGGGGTTCGACGTCCCCGAGTCGGTCGTGATGGTCACCTGGGCCGATGAGGCTGTCCCTGGTTTTGGGGGGATGACGACGGTACAGGTGGTCTGGTCGGGACAGGCCACCTGCGTGATCTGGCCGCCTACCTGTGCGCTGATGTGGCCGGATGAGCTCAAGAAGTTGGACCCGGTCACCGTCACCGTCTGGCCGGCCCGACCGCTCGCCGGGGCCAGGGCCGAGAGGGCGGGAGGTCCGCCGGGCTCGGCCAGCGTCGTCGAGGTGGACGTGGTCGACGCCGCACCACCTCCGGGCGCCGCGCCCGTCGAGCCGCCAGGCACCGTGCCGGTCGAAGGGGCGGGGGGTGCGGTCGTGCTGGTCGAGGTCCCGGGGGATGCGGTGGTACTGGTGGAGATCCCCGATCCGGCCGTGCTGGTCGAGGTCCCGGGGGATCCGGCCGTCGCCGCCACCTGACCTTCGGGCTTCCGACCGCCATGGTTCCCCGTACCGATCAGGGCTGCCACCACCACGACGAGGACGCCGGCGGCGATGCCGATCGCCCAACGTAGACGACGCTCACCGACGCCCGACGGTCTGGGGTACGCACGGCGATCCGGTCCGACAGGGGTGTTCCCGCCCGCCCGTGTGGGCGTGTCCCCGGGCGCCGCAGTCTCGAGCGTTCCCGGCCCGGCGAGCGGCTCGGGAGGCGGCGCAGCCTCGGGTGCCCCCACCGTTTCGGTGGGGAGGTGGCCCGAGCCCGACGCTGCCATGGCTTGTGCCTCCTGCGGTGGAACGGCTCCGGCCACCGGTTCGTCGGCGGCCCCGGCGGTAGCGGGTGGCTCGGGCCGATTCCGACCAAGGTCCGGTCCGCCCCCTGCTTCGCGGGACCGACGGGCGGCCTCGGCGATGGCCGCCAACGCCCGGGGGCTGAGGTTGTGGTCGCTCTGGTTTCGCGGTCCGCGTGCTGGCACGATCTTCCCCCGGCGGGAATCCATCTCTCGTCCGTGGGCGCCGGATGAGGCGCTTCGGACCTCCATTATCGGTCCCGCCGTGGCCTCACGGGGTTCGCCCCGCCGCCCCCACTCTGCGACCAGCCTGCACTCCGCCGTTCCGAACCGGGCGGGACGGCGGGTGCCGTCGGTGCGGGCCGCGGCGACCCGGGGCCAAGCCGACGTGGGTGGGCAGCCGACCCCGAGCACCCGACCCTGCCGGGTCGGCCAGGGTTCCTGTCCCGCCTAGAAGATGAAGGGTATGAGCATCCTGGTCGAGCGTCTGTACGCCGGGTAGGCGTCGGGGAACTGGCTGGTCAGGTAGCGCTCCTCGACGGTGGCGCTGTAGACAAAGTAGACCCCGGCCAGAACCCCGGCGATCAGCCACAGCAGGCTCAGCGCCACCGCGGTGCCGATGATCCCGAGCAGTATCCCGGAGTAGATGGGGTGACGGACCCGCCGGTAGGGGCCGGTGGTCACCAGCTCGGGCTCGTCCTTTTGCGCCATCGGGGTCCCCCAATTGCGCCCGATGTGTATGCGGGCCCAGACAGCGAACCCCAGGCCGAGCGCAAAGAGGAAGAGTCCGACGCCGGCGCGAAATGGATCCGAGTTCACGTGCTGGCCCCGGAAGGCTCCCGAGCGGAACAGGAGGATGGCCAAGACCAGGACCACGGCCCTGATCCGCAGCTCGCGGGACCAAGGGACGCGGCCCCTTTTCATGGTGAAGGCGGCCGCGAGCCAGTAGATCCAGAACACCACCCATCCGACGGCGAAGACGAGCTCGACGACGTGCACGGGGCTCAGCCTTCCACCAATGCCCGTCCCCACGTGCCGAAGGACTCAGCGGCGGGGCGCCCGGCGTTCGGTGCCGCCCGTCCGGCAGACTCAAGCGCTCCGTTCGCGATTCAGATCGGCCATCCGATCGCCCGGGCGACACGTTGGTAGCCGCGAGCCAACTCCACGCCCTCGGGTCTTCAATTCCGACCAGAGGTTGTCAGGCCGAACCGATGACCTCACCGAATTGGAGACCGCCCAGCGTCACGCCGGGCGCCTCGGCGCCTTCGGGAGGTGCGACAGCACGGGCCTGCTCTTCAGTCTCGAATACTTCGATCGATACCCCGTGCGAGTCGTCAACGGCCACGTAATAGCCGCCAAGGTAACCGGGGGCCCCCTTCATCATGGGGATGATCTCTTCTTCGAGGCCCCGCTTCGCCTCCGCGAGGTCGGAGATGTTGGCGTGGATCACGATGGCGTGCATTGCTGACCTCCTGTTCTCCGGATGACATCAACGGTAATTGCCGGTTCGGGCGGATACAACCGTCCCCGGCACCGGTTTGTCGGTCGCCCTGGCGGCATATCGAGAGAGGCTGTCATGCATGCCTCCTCAACCGTTGCGGCCTTGACGTCTCGTCAGTGGGGCCACCACGACGGCAGGAAGGGCCACACGTCTGTGAGGCTGAAGAGCCATCCTCCGCGACTCGCCGTTCTGCTCGCCGCAGGTGCGGCCCCATTTGATCCGGACGACGGATCGCTGTCATCCCTGGCCCGGAGGGTCCGGCAAGCATGCGTCCCCTATCGGTTGACAGGCTCTCGTGAGCCTGTTCCAATGGCCGAAGCGAGCCTGTCGCTCCGATACTCAGTCGGACTGCCCGTGCCGATGGGTCAGCACATGCGAGCCGGGACCGGCCAAGGGGCCACAGCGACACTCAGAGCCGACTGGTTCCAGCGCATTGGTCAAGGGAGGGGCTCGACCCTCCTTGACTTCAGTTCGACCGAGGGGAACCGACGATGACGATATCCGCTCGTCCATCACCGCCGAGATGGGGCCGGAGCCGGTCCCGGGTCCTGCGGGTGGGGCTGGTGCTCATCGCCTCGGCCATGCTCCTGCTCGGGCTCGAACCCGTCGAGGCGACACCCGCCTCGGCCACGGTCGGATTCTCCGGCCCTCCTGTCGTGCGTGTGTCCGGCAACAAGTTGGTGAACGCCGGTGGGAGCCCGATCCGTCTGATCGGAGTCGACCAGGCGGGCGCCGAGTCGTCGTGCGTGGCGGGGGAGGGGTTCGGCACCCCGCCCGACTCTGACACGCAGCGGATCGTCGCCGCCCTCAGGAGTTGGGACATCAATGCCGTGCGGCTCCCCCTGAACGAGGATTGCTGGCTCGGCATCAACCTTCCTCGCCCTCAGTTCGGAGGGGCCGCGTACCGGTCAGCCGTCCTCGACTACGTGGATGTCCTCAACGCTGCCGGGTTGGCGGTGATCCTCGACCTCCACTGGGGCGCTCCCGGCAGTCAGTTGGCAAAGGGTGGGGAGGTCATGGCCGACGAGGACCACTCGCCAAAATTCTGGTCGTCGGTGGCCGCAACCTTCAAGGGCCATCAGGGGGTGGTCTTCGATCTCTTCAACGAGCCCCGACACCTTCCTTTCGCCTGTCTGGTCGATGGAGGCTGTGTCGAGGACGGAGTGGAGGTTGCCGGCTACGACCAGTTGATCTCCGACGTGCGCGATACCGGAGCTACCAACGTCGTCATGGTGGCCGGTACCGACTTCGCCGCCAACCCGACGGGATTCAACAAGATGATGCCGGTCGACCCACGCCATCAACTCGCCATCTCGGTGCACGTCTATAATTTCAACGCCGCCAAGAGCCCGGCCAGCTGGGCCAAATGGTCTCAGATGGGCCTGCTGGCCAAGGCGCCCGTGGTGACGGGCGAGTTGGGCGAGAGGGACTGCACGGCCAAGTTCATCGACTCCTACATGAGCTGGGCCGACGCCCACGGCGTGTCCTACCTGGCGTGGGCCTTCAACTCCGGGCCGTGTGACGGGCCCTACCTCATCAACTCGAGCGGCAGCCCGACTGCCTATGGTGCGGGTTACAAGGCTCATCTTGCTTCTCTGGCCGCGCCAGCCTGATTGCTCTCGAACGGAGGGGCGACGGCAACTCGGAGTCGTCGATCGACGGAGTCAATGGAAGCCGTCGGTCGACGGAGTCAACACGGCCGGCAGAAGATCCCGACGGTGATGACCCGGTGGCCGCTTCATGCCCGCAGGAGATGCAACCAGTCCTCGAGCAAGAAGACCCCCATCTTGAAGCTCAAGGTCAGCGGCACCACGGGTTGCGCCGCGGGAGACCCCACGGAAAAGGCGACCGGCTCGGTGACCGGTTTTACCGCTTCGACCGCCGTGACCTCCTAGGGTCCGCCGGTGTCGTTGACAGTGTGCGTCGATGTGAAACGTGGTGCCATCTGCCTCAATCCCGGCACGAAGGCTGACCTCCAAGGAGGGGCGTCAGTCGTTCCTGTAGTCCCGAGAACGCAGGTGGCCTTCTCGACGGGGGGCACCCGCGAGTCAGGCGTTACCCGGTCGACGCCGGAGCGATCCACGAGGGAAGGAAACTTGGAAAATCGTGCCCTGGACTCTGCATGGGTCGGTGTGGGCGTGTCGGCTTCTCAATGCCCAAGGTTCAGACCGTGACCGGGCGACTGCACCACAGCCCGGGGATGGGAGGCGGCCGGGGTCGGCGGCCCGTGGCTCAGCGGTGGAAGGTGCGGGAGAGATCCAAGCCGAGGTCGGGCAGAGGCTTCTGCGTGGCATAGCGATACAGGATGGTGCGCATGTACATGCCCGCCGCGGCCAGGTACATGGAGATGACGAAGAAGCCGATGACTCCGAGCACCGCGACGGGCACCCCGAGTACGGGCGTCCCGGACAGCGCCATCGCGATTCCGGCGACGACGACCACTACGGCCAGCAGGATCCAACCGAGGAAGAGCACTCCGAATCGCAGTGCTCCCCGGGCGATGGTCCCGAATGTCGTCTTCATCAACTGCGACGACTGCTTGAGTGCCTCGATCGGACCGACATCTTCGAAGGCCAGCACCGGGACGACGAGGAACGTGGCAACGGCCCAGGCCAGCCCGCCGAGGATCCCGAGCAGCCGCCCGAATACGCCGAGGCGGCTTTCGATTACCTGGATGACGGTGCCGACCACTGCTGACAGCAGAGCCCAGCTGAAGACGACCCGGCGGCGGGACCACGCCATGCCGAGGGCTTGGCGGAGAGCGATCTTCCGTCCCTCGATCTGCTCATTTGCCGCGAAGACCAGCGCAACGTTGAAGTAGACGCCGATGAACGTCGCAGCCATGATCCCCGGGAGGAGGTAGAGAACCACCAGCGGGGAGGGTCCCAACGCCCGCCAGAGGGGAACGGCCACCACCCCGGAGACGGCCAGAAAGGCCAGAGCTGATGCCGCGCCAGAAAGTACCGGCAGCCAGATCATCTTCTGGTTCTGGCGGAAGAGGCCGAGGGATGCCCGCAGCAGTTGCTTTCCGGTCGGTGCGCCACCTCGCGGCGCCACATCCCCAGATGGGGTGGTGGCCGACCGGTGCTCGGTCCAAGCGCTTCCGTCCCAGTAGCGGAGATGGCCGCCCTCTGCCGGATCCGGATACCAGGCAGCGGGAGGCAGCTCTGACCCCATCCCTCAAATGTACCCGGGGCGATGACCGTAAGGCCAGGGTCGGGCGGAAATAGCCGGCGGTTCGGCGGTGAAGCACCCGGTACGGTCACTGCTCATTCGCGAACGGGGACTCGCTCGCCCAGGCGCTGTCGCTGCACTACAGGTGCTGCGTCGAGGCGCCGTGTTCCACCGCGGCCCGTATCGCTGTCAGCTCGGCCATCATCCATGACTGGTAGTCGTAGCCTGGGGTAGGCATCGTCTCGTACACACCGACCACGGGTATGCCGCTCGACAGAGCTGTCTGCCGGATCGACGATGTCAGCGAGTCGACGACCTGTTGGTTGTAACAGAACACCTTGACTTGATGCTTGGTGAAGAAGCCGTTCTCGAGCGTGACGTCCTCAGGCGAAGGGTCGACGCCGTTCATGATGTCTGCTTGAAAGACGAACGGGGTGAGGATCCTGGCTCCCATGGCCTGGAGCAGGTAGTCGGCCACCGGCTCGGTGACGGCGACCGGGGTGCCTCCGTACGTGGTCTTGAAGCTGGCGATGGCGGCAAACCAGGGTTGGAGCGAAGCGTCAAAGGAATTCAGCCTCGATTGGAAGTAGGCGTCGTGGGAGGGATCCAGCGCCGACAGATCGCGAGCCATCACCTTGGCGACCGCGGGCATGGTTTTCGGGTCATACCAGAGGTGCGGGTTCGGAGTGCTGTCGGGAAGTCCGAGGACATGCTGGGCCACGATGATCTTGCGACCGGGGTTGGGCGATGCCGACTCGATCTTGTTCATGAAGCTGTCGTAGCCGACTCCGTTCTGGACGATGAGCTGAGCGTTACTCACCTCCTCGGCCACGCTCGTGCTGGCCTCGAAGGTGTGGGGGTCAGTGTTCGGATTGTCGAGGATCGACGATACGGAGACGTACCGGCCGCCGATCTGGCTCAACACGTTGGCGTACTCGTTTTCGGCGCCGACCGCCTGGATGACCCCGGGCCTGACCGTCGCCGACGGCGCACTCGAACAGCTCGTCAGGAGGGCAGCCCCACACAGGAGCCCGACGGCCATGGTGGCTGAGCCCAACCGGCGTGGCCGGCCGACCGTCTCGATCGTCCGCTCTCGTATCCGCATGGCGGCAATCTAGAATGAGACTGAGTCTCATTACAACTGAGATCGCGCAGGCCGGTGGGCGGACCGACTCCGGTAACGGACGCCGCCGTCCCGATCTGACACATTGCGCCGACGTGGCCGGAGAATGTCTTCCACCCTTCGGGAAGCATCGGTGTTCGGCCGGTCGACTCCGCCTCCGGGAGTCAGCTCGGCCCTTTCCGTCCCAACAGATGGAAGACGCGACTCAGCTGACGATACGGGTCTCGTCGGCTCGCTTCGAGCTCGACGGCAGCTGTCGCCATGGCCTGCTCTGTGTCGGTCGGATCGAGCTCCACTCCGCTGAATTCGAGCCAGTCGACGAACAGCCACACCCCGTACCAACACACCGACTCCACGCCATAGCCATCGATGATCTCGCTGACTTCTTCCACTGTGTCGGCTCTACCACGCACGCCGAGCACTCCAATCCCGGTCCTCTCGTCGAACGCCGCCAGTGCGTCTTGCCACCTACGTTCCATGGCGGGCTGGACCGCCGTTGCGTGGGCGTTGCCGGTCATGATCGAAACGATGCCTCCATCTGCGGCACAGCGGCACAGCTGTTCGATGACCGGCTCTGGGTGCTCCAGGTAACCAAGGACGCCATGGCACAGAACACCGTCGTAGCGCTGACCGCCCAGTGCCTTTTCTGCCTCCTCACCCCTTGCCTGGACCAGCGACACCCGTTGCTGCGCTTCTCCAGGCAGTAGTTCCAGTCGCTCCCGAGCCTTGTCCAGCATGGCCACTGACGGATCGAGCACCGTCACCTCGTACCCGGCTTGAGCGAGCGGGAACGACTGGTGACCCGCGCCGCCGCCGAGGTCAAGCACGGTGGCCGGCGGCGGCGGCAGGTGACCCAGCAGGTGCTGGTGCATGACGTAGGTACGCACGTAACCCTTGACCGTGGCGTAGGCCCCGTCGACAAACAGGTTCGCCAAGCTGGCGCTGGCCCAGGTGTCGTCGCTCATGTCGTAAAGGTATCAGTTACTAGTTAGTGACCAGTAACCTACCGCGATGGATCGGCGCCAGAGGATGAGTGGATCGGACCGCAGGCAGCAAGTACTGCGGATCGCGGCAGTGGAGTTTGCTGACGGCGGGCTGCACGGAGCGTCGACCGAGGTAATCGCCCGACATGCGGGGATCACCCAGGCGTACATCTTCCGGATGTTCGGGACCAAGAAGGCGTTGTTCCTCGAGCTGGTGGAGGCCGCATTCGATCGCATGACTGACGGAATGCGTGATGCCGCAGGTGGCGAGTCGGGTCTCGCCGCCCTCAGCCGCATGGGCACTGAATACAACGAGATGCTGGCTGATCGCACCTCTCTGTTGCTACAGCTCCAGGGCTTCGCGGCTTGCGGTGACGCCGAAGTGCGCGAGGTCGTGCGCGGCAGCTTCGGGCGGATGTGGCGGACGGTTGCTATGACCACCGGACTCGATTCAGTGACGATCAAAGCGTTTCTTGCCTTTGGCATGCTGCTCAATAGCGGGGCCGCCCTCCACATCGCCGATGTGGACGAGCCCTGGGCCCAGGGCCTGCGCACCCGCATTCGGCCCGGTCTCTTTCAACACATCACCGCCAGCTCGAACCAATGAAGACGCCGGTGCATGCCGGTTACGGGAGCATCGTAGGGGACTGCCCCTCCCCGCGGCCGAACGACCCTCGTCTACGAACGGAGCCTTCTCGCCGTAGCGGCCGTCGACAAGAGCGAAATGGTCTTCGTGCCCCCATGGCTATTCGGCTTTCCTTCTCGGGCGGTGGACTCCGGACGTCGACGCGAAACGTATGCTCGGTGCATGACACCTCACCGCCTCCTGCTGGTCCACGGTGCCTTCCACGGAGCATGGTGTTGGAATCGGTTGACGCCTGAACTCGAACGGCTCGGCATCTCTCACGAGACCGTCGATCTTCCCTTCACCTCAAGTGAAGACGACGTGGCCGCGGTCAGGCGAGCAATCGACGGCAGCAACGAGAGCGTGACGGTGCTCGGCCATTCTTTCGGCGGCGTCGTGATAAGCCCTGCGGCAGCGGAGAGCGGAAAGCCCTACGGATCCACCACGTCGCTGGTCTTCCTCACCGCCTTCATGACTGCTCCCGAACAAAGCGTTGACTTCAGCGGCGCGCCGGGAATGGCGGACATCCAGCTCGGTGAAGTGACAGCGTCGGTCGATCCGGGCGTCGCTCGGTCCGTCTTCTACCACAGGTGTTCGTCCGAGGACGCCGACTGGGCAACGGCGAACCTCCGGACGATGCCCACGCCGTTGCTGATTGCTCCTCCGCCCCCTTCCCCGGCGTGGCAGGTCTTGCCGAGCACGTACATCGTCTGTACAGACGACCGAATCCTGAGCAGGGCGGCACAAGAGCAGATGGCCGGGAACGCGGACAGGACGGTAAGGATCGATAGCGACCACTCTCCGTTCCTCTCCTGTCCCGGGATGCTCAGCGAGGTCCTGAGCGACATCATCTCGGACCGGGATCGACCCGAATAGTCCGCAGGACGCGGACCACAAGTCGAGATCAGCCCCGCCTTGGGTCAACTAGCCGGCCCCCGACCTGATCCGCCAGCCACCAGGAAAGGATCACCGTTGGGAATCACCCCACGTATCCACGATCGCCGGGCATGGGTTGCACTGTTATTCCGGCGGCAGTGAGGAACTGGCGGATCTGGGAGGCGTGCTCAAGGACGTGCAGCGGCATGCTGCCGACAATGACGCCGTACGGCGTGCCGTGGTATCGATGTGCGCCCGGGAGTGGCCGGGCCGCCCTTTCCTCGGTGAGCGAGTCAAGCGTCCGGCGCACCCCGCCGTCGGCAGTAGTCGATGTAGCCGAACGCCGGGAACGGGGCGCCATCAAGCGTGGCTGAGCCCTCACTGACTATCCTCGATCCGAAGCATCGCGGCAAGCCGGTGAATGAATGAGGAAAGACAGATGTGCCTGACGGACTGAAGACGGGGGAGGTGGCGAGCGAGATCACCAGGCACAAGAAGCACGCGAACGATCACGATTCCGAACCACCAGAGGAGGGCGTCCGCCAGCATGATCGTGTGCTCTCAGTGATAGAAGCCGTACTCCTGGCCATCGTTGCTTTGCTTGCCGCCTATACGGGATATGCATCAGCCAAGTGGAGCACCGAGTCATCGGTACGGCTGGCCGGTGCATCGGCTGCTCGTACCGAGGCCAATCGAGCGGCTCTCGATGCCGAGGACACCAAGAACCTCGACTCAACGGCCTTCAACGCGTGGTTCACCGCCTATGTTGCGGGCAACACCACAGCCGAAAGCGTTGCTGAGCGCCGGTTCCGTCCCGCGTTCAAGGTGGCCTTCGATGCCTGGGCAGCCACCCGGCCGTTCACCAACCCGTCGGCTCCACCTGGCCCGATCTACATGCCCGAGTACCGACAGCCGCAGCTTGCCCAGGCGTCGGCGCTCGACAACAAGGCGAGCACGCAATATGCGCTTGGAGTCGAGGCTGGCGCGGACTCGGACAACTACGTCAGGGATACCATCTACCTGGCCACGATCTTGTTCCTCATCGGGATCAGCGGCCACTTCCGGTTCATCCGGATTCGGCTGGGTCTGGTCATTCTCGGAGGCCTGATGCTCTTGGTCGCCGTGGTTGAGATCGTGACCTCGCCACCCATCCCGTGATGATGAACCACGCAAGCCGAACGCCCTGAGGTGCCACCTGTCATCGGGAGGGTGGATAGGTTCGATTCAGAGCAGTGGTTTGTGTTTCGCGGTCATTCCCGGCCCATAGGAGATCAGGCCGAACCGATGACCGCACCGAACTGGATGGTGTCCACCGTCACGCCGGGAGCCTCGGCACCTTCGGGAGGAGCAGTAGCGCGGGCCTGCTCTTCGGTTTCGAACACCTCGATCGAGACCCCGTGCGAGTCGTCGACGGTTACGAAGTAGGCCCCTAGGAAACCTGGAGCCCCCTTTATCCTCGCAATGTCCTCGTTGAGGCCCCGCTTGGCCTCGGCCAGGTCCGCAATGTCGGCGTGGATCACTCTGGCGCGCATGGCTGATCTCCCTACTCGTTCGGTGACTCGTCACGCTAACCGTCGGCTGAGCCGCGATGTTCTGGTGCGTGACCGCTGACTCTCCCACGGTCGCAGCAGACGATTCGCGCTGAATTGACCCTCACCCCCGGCACCGAGGGGGCACAGCCCGAAAGATTGGGCCGTGGGCGCCACGGGCGCCTCGACGTCTATATCGAGAACCGTTGAGTGCCGGCCTGCTCCAGCCTCAGCTCCCGTCCGGGAATCCGCCCTTGGCGGTCACCGCCGGAAAGTGTGGCAGGACTTGTCGCGGCGGCGTCTCGCTCCGCCATCCGTCCGGGTAGGGCTCCATGCCTTTCCAGAGAGGCGAACCCGGACCGGGGTCCCCGACGAGTTTCTCGGCGGCGTGCCGTAGACGCCGGACCGCCCCCGATGATCGTGCGTCCGGCCAGCGACCCTCGAGGGACTCCGTCCACTGGAAGTAGGCGTCGCGGGCCCGCACCCCTTTGGGAGTCAACCGGGCCACTCGTCGTCGGTCGCCAGGTTCTGTCGCCACCTCGATGTAGGCACACTTGTGCAGAATGCCGACCCAGTTGTCGATGGCCATCTTGTCCACGCCGCTCAGTTCGGGGATCCTCACCACGACGACCCCATCGTCACCGATCAGTCTCAAGACATTGGCGCAGATCGGCAGCCGTGAGCCCACCCCAGCGGTGTAGATCGCGAGGGACAGATCCGAGTGGTCGTCGAAATCGAGCGCCAGCGCCAGCAGCACCTTCGAGAGCAGAGCGGTCAGTGGCAACTGGGTGCCGGCCTGGGTCCGCTGCCGTGGTGGTAGGCGCGGTTCGCCCAAGGGATAGTCGGGGAAGTCCACATCCAGTCGCCCCACCACATCCACCAGAGCGGTCCGCAGATCGCTCACCGCTTTTTGACCAAATCGATCATTCCACCGTGCCTCGATTTCGTCGGTGAGCAGAGTCCAGATACCTTGCGCCTGGCGACCGGCCTTCGTGGGTCGGACCAACGATTCCGAAGGAGGGGGACTGGGCCGCATATCGGCGGGATCGGGCCGTAGCTCCAGGTAACCCCACCATTGCCCGACCCGCTTGATCAGGCCCTGCATGCTCTTGGGCGTGAGCTGGGACCGCTGAACCAGATCCCGGACGCTGATACCGTCTTCTGGCACCAGACGCATGACGTGGACCCACATGGCCATGGAGATCAACCATGGTCGAGGACCTGCCCCCGCCGTGCGCCCGTGGCGAGTCGTCCGGTGCGGCATGCGATGCTCGAACTCATTGTCGAACTCGATGGTGAAGGCCACCAGCAGCGCCGAGAGGAGGGCCACAAGGCGAAGCGACGGGTCTCGTTCTGAACGCTTGTCGGCCATCATCACCTCCGTGGGCGGCTGCGCCTGAGGGTATATCGCAAAAAGATCCGGGCTTGATCGCTCGACGCCAACGTGGTTGACCTCTGCAGAGCCGGAGCCGTCGATCCAGCCGTTCCTGACCGAAGGTTGACGTTACACATCCACTTACCGTGGTCCGGCGATGGACGCTTTGGTTCCTACCAAAGAATCGAGGAGCCCATCACCGTGACCCCAGCAGAACGTTGTCATTCCTACAACTCCGGTGGAGATGATGGGACTCGAACCCACGACCCCCTGCTTGCAAAGCAGGTGCTCTAGCCAACTGAGCTACATCCCCTAGTCGCCCCAGATATCGCGATCGGATCGACTGGGTGATCCACCTGCCGACGGCCGACCGTGCTTCCCACCCCCGGCAATCCGGACGAGTCCGGCCACAGCCTATACGGCGCGCAGGCTGCTCCTCCGCTCCGGCCCACCCACCGACCCGGTACCGCCGCCGCCAGGCGCGTCACACGCCCCGGGTACCGTGCCCGTCGACGGACGACCTTGAGTCCGGGCCGGCCGGCCATGACCGCGGGGAACCGACCCCGACGTCCAGTGGCCACCGATCTCCCCTTGGTGGGGCCCCGAAGAACAGATGGCCGGTACCCCGCGTGCCCCATCGCTCCGCCTCCGATCATGGGAAGGATCGACCAAATGTGCCCGACCGAACGCCGGTCCGAAGTGCTCACGCAGCTGAGCGAGGGAATCGCCTCCCTCACCAGCTCGGACGAGTGGGCCCGCCATCTCGACATGCAAAGCAGGTTCCATCGGTACAGCTTCGGCAACGCTGTGCTCATCGCCGCGCAGCTTCCCGAGGCGACCCGGGTGGCGGGATTTCGGACCTGGCAGAAGCTGGGCCGAAACGTGCGCAAGGGCGAGAAGGCCATCTGGATCCTCGCACCGATGGGCATGAAGAAGACCATGGGAGACGACGCCGGTGAGGACCGGGTGGTTGTCGGGTTCAAGCACGTGCCCGTGTTCGACATCTCTCAGACCGATGGCGAAGAGCTCCCCGCAGTGTGCCGGCGGCTCGATGGCGCCGGACCGGCGGCGTATTTCGGCCGGTTGACCGGTGCGGCAGGCACGTTCGGATACTCGGTCGAGCCGACCGAACTGCCGGACGGCGTGAACGGTGACTGTTCGTTCGAGCTCGGCCGGATCCGGGTCGAGTGCCGCAACTCTGCGGCCCAACAGGTCAAGACCCTCGTTCATGAGATGGCCCACGCCCTGCTCCATCGTGATCATCACAACCGCCGGCTGGCCGAGTTGGAGGCGGAATCGACCGCCTACGTCGTCTGCCACCATCTCGGATTCGACTCCGGCTCGTATACCTTCGGCTACGTGGCCACCTGGGCCGGCGGGGGCGAGGAGGCTGTGGCCGGGATCAAGGCCTCGGGCTCACGCATCCAGGGGGCAGCCTCGACCATTCTCGATCTGGTGGGTGACCGGACCCCAGCGGCATCCGAAGCCGCGTGAGCGCCCATCGACCTGAAGATTCCCCGTGACCGCCCGGCTCTCCATCCGGTAGGGTGACCGGGCGGCATCACGTCTGTACTGGCAGCGTCATCGCCGCCGCACGTCCGATCGTCCAGAACCACAAGTGGAGGAACACCATGGCCGTTTCAGCAGGTACCAGCGATGTCCTGATCGGCGTGGCCCAGCACGACGCCAGCGCCCTCGAGGGCCTGTTCCAGGCCCGCCTCGACAACCTGGAGGCGTCCGGCCTCGATCCGAAGACCTACTCGCTGGTCAACATCGCCGCGCTGATCGCCGCCGACGCGGCCCCGGCGTCATACGTCTTCCAGGTGGCCTTCGCCCTCGAGGCCGGCGTCACCCCCGAGGAGATCCTCGGCCTGCTGGTAGCGCTCAACCCCACCGTCGGCAACGTCCGTATCGTGTCGTCCGCCGCAGAGATCGCATTCGCCCTCGGCATCGAGCTCGATGCCGAAGAAGGCTGAGGGGGCCGGACATGCCGTTCGTTCGCAGACGCCCACTTCTCCGTGCCGCCGCCGTCGGGGGTGTCGCGTACATGGGAGCCAAAGCGGGGACCAACAAGGCCATGCAGGCCCAGGGTGCGCAGCAGGCCCCGGCCGAGCCCGCGGCGGCACCCGCACCCGCACCCGCCCCGGCACCGGCGGCCACGCCGCCCCCCGCCGATGACACCATCGCCCGGTTGACCCAGCTGGCCTCCCTCCACGACTCGGGCGCGCTGACCGACGAGGAGTTCGCCGCCGCCAAGGCCCAGGTTCTGGGCTGAGGCACTGGCGGGACCTATCCCGGCCGGGACGGCCGCCGGCCCGCCCGTCAGCTCAGTTCAGTAACCCGCCGTCCTGGCCCGCTCGTACGAGCGTTCGATCTCCTCCCACGCCGCGCTGACGTCGTCGAACCCGCCCACCACGGTCTGCTTGCCCGGTTCGAGGTCCTTGTAGACGTCGAAGAAATGCGCGATCTCACGCGTGAGGAACGGAGGGAGGCCTTCGAGGTCCATCACCGCGCCCCACGTGGGATCGCCGCACGCCACCGAGATGATCTTGGCGTCGGGCCCCGCTTCGTCGGTCATCCGGAAGAGACCCACCGGCCGGCATTCGACCCGGCACCCCGGGAACGTCGGCTCCTCCAGCAGGACCAGGACATCGAGCGGGTCGCCGTCCTTGGCCAGGGTGTCGGGGACGAACCCGTAGTCGGCCGGGTAGAAGGTGGCCGAAAAGAGCCGCCGGTCGAGCCGTATGACGTGGCGCTCGTGGTCGTACTCGTACTTGTTCCTGCTTCCCTTCGGTATTTCCACGATCACTTCGACGGTGCGGTCCTCAGTCACGGTATGCGCCTTTCGTCACCACCCGGGCGGGTGCCCCATTGTCCCTCACGCCCGACGCCCGGACCGCACTCCTACCGGCCCGGGTCCACCGGCCCTGCCTGACCGCCCAGGGCCGGGGCCGCGGCCGTTCCCGGTGGGCCCGTCGGACCTGATTGCTATCGTTGGTCAATGAGCATCGAGACCGTGCGGGGACCGAGGGAGGAGCTCGGGAATGACTCCGATCCCCGGTATTTTGCCCGCCAGCTCTCTGACCTCGACTTCAACGACCGCCTGCTCGATCTGGTCGACGATCCCGATGTTCCCCTGCTCGAACGGGTCAAGTTCCTGGTCCTGTTCAGCGAGCGCATCGACGAGTTCTTCCAGGTTCAGGTGGCCGGCCTGAGGCGCCAGGTCGTCGCCGGCATCAAAAGCCTGGCGCTCAACGGCAGCACACCGGAGAAGCTGCTGCGAGATGTCCGCGCCTCGTTGGAACGGATGGTCCGCCGTCAGGAGGTGTTGCTGCTGGACCAGCTGGCCCCGGCGCTCAAGCACGAGGGGATCGAGCTGTGCGACTGGGAGGCGCTCGACCCCGACGACCGCTCGTACCTCCACGAGGTGTTCGACCGCCTGATCCTCCCGGTCGTCACCCCGCTCACCGTCGATCCGAGTCATCCGTTCCCCTACATCTCCAACCTGTCGCTCAATGTGGGCGTCGAAGTCCGCAACCGAAAGGACGGCACCTCCCGCTTCGCCCGGGTCAAAGTGCCGCCCAACGTGGCCCGGCTGCTGCCGCTGCCCGGAGGGGAACGGTTCATCCCCCTCGAGCAGATCCTGGTGGCGTTCATCGACGAGCTGTTCCCGGGCATGGACGTCGGGGCGCCGTGCATCTTCCGGGTCACCCGCGACGCCGACCTTGCTCTCGACGACGATGCCGCCGACGATCTCCTGCTGGCCCTCCAGGAGGAGCTGCGCCGCCGCCGCTTCCTTCCGGTCGTGCGCCTGGAGATCGACTCGCGGACCTCCGAAGGACCGGTGGAGCGGCTCACCGAGGAACTCGGCCTGGACCGCGACGACGTCTACCGGTTCGCCGGTCCGTTGGGACTCGAGTGCATGTGGACCATCCACGCCCTCGACCGTCCCGAGCTCCACGACGAGCCGTGGACACCGCTCATCCCCCCCGCATTCGCCACCGTCGAGCGGGAGGAGGATGCCAGCATCTTCGCGGTGCTCGACCGCCAGGACGTGCTCGTGCACCACCCCTACGACTCGTTTTCCGCCTCGGTCGAGGAGATGATGAACGAAGCGGCCGACGACCCCCACGTCCTGGCCATCAAGCAGTGCCTCTACCGCACGTCGGGCGACAGCCCGGTGGTTGCCGCGCTGGTGCGGGCGGCGGAGCACGGCAAGCAGGTGGCGGTGCTGGTCGAAGTGACGGCCCGCTTCGACGAGGAGGCGAACATCGGCTGGGCCCGCGCCCTCGAAGAGGCCGGCGCCCACGTGATCTATGGGCTGATGGGGCTCAAGACCCACGCCAAGACCACCCTGGTGGTCCGCCAGGACGGCGACGCCGTGCGGCTGTACTGCCACGTCGGCACCGGTAACTACAACCCGAAGACGGCCCGGATGTACGAGGACCTGGGCGTGCTCTCGTCGAGGCCGGCACTCGGGGCCGACGTGACCCGGTTCTTCAACTACATCACCGGATTCAGCCAGCCACCGCACTATCAGGAGCTGGTCACCTCGCCCGGCGGTATCCGCGACCGGGTCGTCGAATGCATCGACCAGGAGGCCAAGGCGGGACCCGACGGCCGGATCGTGATCAAGGTCAACGGCCTGGATGACGTGGCCGTGATCGATGCCCTCTACCGCGCCTCGCAGGCGGGCGTGCCCATCGACCTCATCGTGCGCGGAATCTGCTGTCTCCGGCCCGGGGTACCGGGACTGTCGGACACCGTCCGGGTCCGTTCCATCGTCGGACGGTTTCTCGAGCACTCACGGATCCTGCGTTTCGGTGGCGCCGATGGGCGGGTGGCGCAGTACTACATCGGCTCCGCCGACCTGCGGAGGAGGAACCTCGATCGGCGGGTCGAAGCCATGATCCCGGTGGCCGATCCCGACGCGGTGGTCCAGCTCGAACAGATCCTCGAGCTCAACCTGGCCGACGACCGCCAGTCGTGGTCGCTCGACCCCGACGGCACCTGGCATCGGATCCCGACGGTGGTCGGCGTGGCGACCCAGGAGGCTCTCCAGGCGGCCGCGCTGGAGCGCAGCTCCCTCCTCGACGATGCCCGGCGTTCCCGCACGACGCCCTGATCGCCTCCCGGGTGCCCACGGACGGGCCAATAAGCTCGGGTCGTGAGCGACGACACTGCCCACGGGCCCCGGGTGGGCAACCGGCTGCGGGAGATAGCTCCCGAGGGTCGACGCCGAGCCCGCCGCCTGGCCTGGCTCTACACCGCGGCGGCCGTCGTCCTGCTGCCGTGGATCGCCTTTCTGGCCGCCACCCTTCCGCGTCGGCAGTTCGATCTCCACTACCGGGCCGCCTGGGTCGGCTTCGACCTCTTGCTGGTCTTCGTCGTCGCCCGGACCGCCTATATGGCCTTCCGGGTCGATCAGCGGGTGCAGTTCGCGGCCACGGCCACGGCCACCCTGCTGATCGTCGACGCCTGGTTCGACATGACCACCTCGGGCACCCATGGCCAGTTCTTCGAGGCTTTTCTCCTGGCCATCTTCGTGGAGATCCCGGCCGCGGTGTTCTCGATCTATGTGGCCCGTCAGGTCAACCACCGTGTCCTGGAGCTGGCCCGGCAGGGGGGCCCGGGCCCGGAGCCTCCGGGCCCGGGCGGGTCCCCCCGCACCACCACCGCACCTTCCCCGAATCCGGAGGGCGACTGAGCCCGGGCGTCGCCGATCGGTCTCAGGCGGTGACTTCCTCGATACGGGCCAGTACGTCGTCGGTGAGCTTGGGCAGGACGTCCAGGGCGGCGAGGTTCTCGTGGACCTGTTCGACCCGGCTGGCGCCGGTGATCACCGACGAGACGTGGGGGTTTTTCGCGCACCAGGCGATGGCCAGCTGGGCCAGCGAACAGTCGAGCTCCTTGGCCATCTGCTGGAGGCTTCGCACCTTCTCGTTGCGTTCCGGATCGGTGAGCATCTTGGCCAGCCACTCGTAACCGGGGAGGGTGGCCCGTGATCCCTCGGGCACCCCGTCGAGGTACTTGCCGGACAGGAGCCCCGAGCTCAGTGGGCTCCATGTGGTCAGTCCGAGCCCGATTCCGTCGTAGAGGGGGGCGTACTCCTTCTCCACCCGATCGCGCCAGAACAGGTTGTACTGGGGTTGCTCGACCACCGGCTTGTGCAGGTTGTGCCGGTCGGCGATGTCCCAGGCCTGGCGGAGGGCCTCGGCCGGCCACTCCGAGGTGCCCCAGTACAAGGCCTTGCCGCTCGAGATGATGTCCGAAAGGGCCCACACCGTCTCCTCGATCGGTGTCTCCGGATCGGGCCGGTGGCAGTACACGAGATCGACGAACTCGAGGCCGAGACGTTCCAACGAGCCGTCAATGGCCTGGAGGAGATACTTGCGGTTGAGGGTGTTGCGCATGTTGACGTTCTGGTGGAGCCCCCAGAAGAGCTTGGTCGAAAGCACATAGCTGTGGCGGGGCCAGCCCAGGCTGGCAATGGCCTGCCCCATGATCCGCTCGGACTCGCCCGCCGAGTACGCCTCCGCATTGTCGAAGAAGTTGACACCGGCGTCGTAGGCCGCCCGCAGGCAGTCTTCGGCCAGGTTGCCGGACAGCTGCGGTCCGAACGTCACCCACGATCCGAAGGACAGCACGCTGACTTTGAGGCCGGATCGGCCCAGGCGTCGATACTCCATCTCCATGGCGGTTCCTCCTGGTCGGGTTCCCGACGGATCCTACGGTCTCGACGGCGGGAGTCGTTCGTCGCGGAGAGGTTGGGGCCGGGCAGAGTCAGGCCACCATCTCGACGGTGGCCACGGTGACGGCCGCGCCCCCGAGGACCACCCGGTCGCCCCGGCGGCGCATGTGGATGGTCCCACCCCGGGCGGAGGCCTGGTGTCCGACCAGCTCGGTCTTGCCCAGGCGCTCTCCCCAGTGCACGGCCAGCGTGCAGTGGGCCGAGCCGGTGGCGGGATCCTCGGGGATGCCGACGTTGGGGCCGAAGACCCGGCTCTCGCAGTCGACTCCGTCCACGTCGCCCGGCGCGGTGATGACCACGGCCCGTCCACCGAGGGCGGCCAGCTCCACCAGGTCGGGCTCGAAGTTCCGCACCGTCTCGGCGTCGCCCAGCTCGATGAGGATGTCGAAGCGACCTCGGCCGAACCACTTGACTCCCCTGATGGACAGATCGGGCGGGGGCTCGGCCTCGGTCGAGGGCGTGGCCGGGAAGTCCATCTCGATCAGTCCCGAGGGAACCCGCGTGCAGGAGAGCACACCACTCCGGGTGTGGAAGGTGGCCGAGCCGGCGAGCACGTGGGCGGCAGCCAGGGTGGCGTGACCGCACAGGTCGACCTCGACCGAGGGCGTGAACCAGCGCAGGTCGTGGTGGCCGTCGGGCCTCGGGGCCACGAAGGCCGTCTCGGCCAGGTTCATCTCGGCGGCCACCTGCTGCATGCGGCCATCGGGGGGGAAGGCGTCCACGACGGCCACCGCCGCCGGGTTGCCGGCGAACGGCCGGTCGGTGAAGCTGTCGACCACGGTCAGGGCCAGTGCCATCGTCAAAGTCTAGGGAGCCCGGTCAGCTGGCCGGAATGCCATCGTCATCCGGGCCACGGCCCGACGGTCGGGCGTAGTCGACCAGGTACGCGGGGGTTGCCGTCCCCGTGTCGCCGTCGGCGATGGGCGCGGACGGAACCATCCGGAGCGGCAGCTGGCCCGCCCACACCGGCAGCGCCAGGTCTTCGGGATTGTCCTTCGGCCCGCCGCAGCGCACTTTGGCCGACGCCTCGGCCAGGGGGATCCGGACCACCCGGGTGGCCCGCAGCTCGGCTGGGGTGGGAGGCCGGGCGTCCGCGGCCCGGCCGGGCACGATGTGCTCGACCACGGCGGCCAACGCGGCCTGCTTCTCCTCGGCGTCGGTCACCTCGGTGCCGGTCCCGTAGACAACCACCGACCGGTAATTGATCGAGTGGTGGAACGCCGAGCGGGCCATCACGAGTCCGTCGACCAGGGTCACCGTGACGCAGATGGGAGCGCCCGACGAGGCGTGGCCGAGGGTGGCGTTGGCCGGCGCACCGTGAAGGTAGAGCCGGTCGTCGACCCTTGCGTAACCCATGGGGATGACGACGGGACCGGCGTCGGTCACGAAGCCCACGTGGCAGACGAAGCCCTCGTCGAGGATGGCCTCGACGGTGGCCCGGTCGTAACGGCCGCGCTCGGCCAGCCGCCGCACCCGGACCCTGGCCGTCGGCGGGCTACCCGTGGCACCGACCGTCGGTGGTGTACCCGCGGTACCGGCCGTCGGCGGTTCCCACCCTGCGACCGCCTCGGCACCGACCTCAGCCACGAGACGATCCGTGGCCGTCTCCGGTCGGGTGCGGGCCACCGGTCGGGCCCTCCGGGACTTTGTTATAGTACAAATTATGAATCATGCAGTACAATATCGCCTGACCGGGAAGACCGCCAGGGCCATCGCCCGGAGTGTGGAGGACTCGATCCGGCAGGGCGAGCTGGCCCCGGGCGATGGGCTTCCGACGGTGCGGGGCCTGGCCGCCGACCTCGGGGTCAGCCCCTCGACGGTGGCCAACGCCTACCGCGACCTGCAGCGGCGCGGGGTCCTGGTCGGATCGGGGCGCCGGGGCACCCACGTCCGGCGGCGACCGCCGGTTTCGTCGCGTCTTCCCATGGCGGTGCCCCCCGGTGTCCGCGATCTTCGCGCCGGCGGTCCCGACCCGGATCTCCTCCCTCCGCTGGCCTGGTCCGCATCGGTGTCCCGCGGCTACGGGAAGCCGGCGGTCTCGCCCCGGCTGGCCGAAGTGGCCGGGGCCAAGCTCGAAGCCGACGGGATCGACGCCAGCGCTCTGGCCGTCGTGGGTGGAGCTCTCGACGGGGTGGAACGGGTACTGGGGGCGTGGCTGCACCCCGGCGACCGGGTGGTGGTCGAAGATCCCGGCTACACCGCCGCGCTCGACCTCCTGGTCGCTCTGGGCATGGAGGTGGTCCCGGTGGGGATGGACGAGCGCGGGATCCGTCCCGATCGGCTCGCCGCCACCCTCGGCCGGGGCGCCGACGCCGTGCTGCTGACCCCCCGGGCCCAGAATCCCACCGGCACGGCCTGGGACGGAGCGCGAGTGGCCGAACTCGAGGACGTGCTGTCCCGACACCCCGACCTCCTCGTCGTCGAGGACGACCATGCCGGCCCGGCCGCGGGAGCCCCCGCCCGCACGGTCAGCCGGGCCGGCGAGCGCTGGGCCACCATCCGTTCGGTGTCCAAGTGGCTGAGTCCCGATCTCCGGTTGGCCGTCCTGGCCGGAGACGCGACGACGGTGAGCCGGGTGGAGGGGCGTCAGGCGCTCGGCTCCGGCTGGGTCAGCTACCTCCTGCAGGAAACCGTGGCCGAGCTGTGGGGCTCCAGCGACGTGGCCCGGCTCCTCGACCGGGCGGCATCCGTCTACGCCCATCGTCGGGGCGCGCTCTCCAATGCCCTGGCCGGGCGCGGGTTGCACTCCACAGGCACCTCGGGCCTCACGACCTGGGTCCCGGTGGGTGACGAGCAGGCGGTGGTCTCGGGTCTCCTGCAGCGGGGCTGGGCCGTCAGTCCCGGTGACCGCTTCCGGATCGCATCGCCGGCGGGCATCCGGATCGCCATCTCCTGCCTGGATGCGGGCGAGTCGGAGCTGCTGGCGGAGGCGCTGGCCGACTGTGTCGGGCAGCGACCGGTCCGCACCGACTGAGACCTCCACCCGCGGCGGGCGGGGACGGTGCTCCCAGCGGGCCTCAGCGCCGGGCGCGCGGCGACCTGTCGGCGGCCGCCGGCTTCCCGGCCAGGACACGGAGGACTTCGCCGATGGCCTGTTCCCGATCGGGGGCGTCCGGGACGGGCAGGTGGTGCTGGATGTGGTAGCGGTTGCGGCGGCCTGCCCGCTCCTTCACCACGTAGCCGGCATCGGTCAGATCACTGACGATGCCGTAGGCGCGGCGTTCGGTGATGTTGAGGGCGTCGGCGATATCGCGCAGGCGCACGTCCGGATCCTGGGCGATACACAGGAGGGCGCGCCCGTGATTGGTGAGGAAGTTCCACTCAGCCACCGGCTGCAACAGTAACAGACAGACGAAAAATATTGCTAGTTATGAAATACCAGAGTAGTATTGGCCGGGTACCCCCGGACGTCCGTGACCCACGGTTATCTATTTCGGGTGGGCAGTAAGGACTCCCGAAATGTGGTTCTCCCGTTTCAACCCCGCGCCCCATCCCGCGCCCGTCGCGCCGCTCCGACGGTTCCGTGCCCCGGGACGCCCGACATGGTTCGGGACGAAGGCGAGCGGCCGCGTCAGCGGCATCGGCATCGATCCTCGGCGTCGCCGGCATCTCGCTGGTGCTCATGGGTACGGCCTTCGTGCCGGAGGCATCGGCCGCCAGCACCGTCGACCTGAACACGGCCGCGCCGTTCGCGGTGTTGGCAGGCACCGCGGTCACCGACGTTCCCACCTCGTCCATCACCGGCGACGTCGGCCTGAGCCCGGCTGCGGGCAGCAATTACACGGGACTGACCCAGCTGCAGGTGACCGGGAGCATCTACTCCACCAACGCCGCCGGTCCGGCCGGATCGGTGAACGACCCGGGACTCCTGACGACGGCCAAGAACGACCTGACCAATGCGTTCACGTCCGCCAACGGACAGCCGGCGACCACCAGCTACACCACGACCGACAACCAGCTCGGCGGCAAGACCCTCACGCCGGGTGTCTATGCCTTCGGCGCCGCGGCCACGGCCAATCTCACCGCGGCCAGCCCGCTGGTCCTCGACGGCAACGGGGTCTACATCTTCCAGGCCTCTTCCAGCCTGGTCACCGCATCGGGCAGCGTCGTGCGCCTCGAGGGCGGGGCTCAGGCCTGCAACGTGTTCTGGACGGTCGGGAGCTCGGCCACGTTGGGTTCAGGCAGCACCTTCGTCGGCACCCTCATGGCGCTGACCTCGGCCACGCTCGATTCGGCGGCCACCGTGCAGGGCCGGATCCTGGCTCAGAACGCCGCCGTGACCCTTGATGCCAACACCATCACCGTGCCTTCGACCTGCCTCGCCATCACGCCGCCGACCACCACGACCACGACGGCACCGACCACCACGACCACGACGGCACCGGCGACCACGACCACGACGGCACCGGCGACCACGACCACGACCACGACGGCACCGGGTGCCACGACCACGACCACGACGGCGCCCGGTGTGACGACCACGGCCACCGCCGGTGGCTCCGGCGGCTCGACCACGACCACCGCCGGCGGCTCCGGCGGCTCGACAGGTGCCGGTGGCACGGGAGGTACTGCGGCGGGCACCGCCGGCAGCGGTGGAGGAACCGGTTCGGGGACGTCGGGTACCGGTACCACAGCATCGGGAACCGGGGTGGTGCCGGTCGGCTTCCCCCATACCGGCCTGGGTGGAGCAGCCCACGCACGTGACGACGGTCTGATCGCCCTCGGCGCACTGACCCTGGCCGGAGCAGCCGGGGCCGCATTCCTGGCCGTCCGCCGCCGCCGGTCCCTCCCCGTCCCGGTCCGGGCCAGCGGAGGTGGATGATCCCGGCGGCCAGCCGGCCCTGTGGAGCCAGCCCAAGCTGTGGTGGTTGATGGCGGCGGCGCTGCTCCTCGTCGGCACCGGGACGCTGACCCTGGGTTTCCGCGGTGGAGACCATCCACTGCCCCCACCCATGCCGTCGGCTGCCGCCGAGGGGGCGGTGGTGAGAACACCGCCGATGATGGAGACACTGTCCACCGCCCGCTCGGTACCGGTCTCGCTTCAGATTCCGGCCATCGGCCTGTCGGTGCCGCTGTCGACCCTCGGTGTCAACCCGGACGGATCGGTGCAGGTGCCCGACGACATCGTGCAGCCGGGATGGTTCGGGTTGGGCCCGACCCCGGGCCAACTGGGATCGGCGGTCATCCTGGGTCACGTGGACAACTACACCGGTCCGGGCGTGTTCTTCGAGCTGCGGACGCTGGCCGCGGGCGACCGGGTCGACGTCACGCTGACCGATGGCGTCGTCGCCCAGTTTTCGGTCAACTCCGTGGCCATGTACTCGAAACCGAGCTTCCCCGCCGACCGGGTCTACGAATCGCACGGGTCGAGCGCCCTGCAACTGGTGACCTGCGGCGGGACCTTCGATCACCAGACGGGCAGTTACCTGTCCAACGTCGTCGTCTATTCGTCGCTGGTGGCGGTGGACCCTGCTTCGGCCGGAGTGGGCGGGGTTGCCGTGCCCCATTCGAGGGTCCGCTCGTCCTGAGTCACCGTGGCCCCGAGCCACCGCGTCACCCAAGGTCATCGGGCCGGCGCGGCCGCCGTTCAGCTCGAAGGGTGTTCGATAACGGTCGAGGCCGGGTCGTGGATGTCGGCGGCCACCGTTGCGGCCAGGTCGTCGGGGCACTTCCAGGTTCCTGCCGCGTGGTCCTGGAATCCCATGAAGTGTTCGACGAGGCATGACGCCACCGCGTCGATCGGCGACCACGACGTCCCGGCCTCGGCGGCGGTCACCGCCGCCACCAGGCTGGGCACGGCATCGTTCTCGGTCTCGGCGTTGGCCAACTCGTGGGCCACCAGAGCCAGCGTCGGCGAGCCGCTGAACACGGTGACGGCGGCCCCGGCCGCGCCGGACGTGCAGCCCGTTGCGATGCCGGCGTCGGGGATGGAGCCGCACAGGGCGGCGGTGTTGCCCATGCTCCACCTCCAGTTCGGCCCCGGATCGATCCCGTCCGCCTCTGCCTCGGCCACCAGCGCGGCCACCAGCGCGGCCCCCGTCGAGGTCGTCGTCGGCGCGGGAGCGGCGGTCACCGGTGCCGGAGACGGCGACGCCGCCGGTTCTGTCACCGCCGTGGTCGCCGGGGGGGCCGCCGCGGTGGCGGTCGGTGTCGGGGTGGTGGCCGTGGCCGGGGCGACCGGGACAGGGGCGGTGCGTGATCGTGTCTCCGCCGCGGTCGCCGTTCGCGTCACCGCGGGAGGTGCCGTGGCCGGGGCGACTGCGGACGTCGTCACTGTCGTGAGGGACGGAGGACCGGATGCCCGCGCTGCGCCGCCACCGCTCGCGGCCTGGAGGAATGTCGGGGTCGGGTACAGGATCAGGAGGACGGCGAGGATCAGCGCCGACAGTGTGGCCGTCGTCCAGTGGCGTCTTCCGCCGTAGCGACCCATACCGACATCAACCATGTGTTGAAGCCTAAATCGTCAACACATGGTTGTCAACACATAGTTGAAACACCGACCCGAGGACGGTAGGGTGGTCGGATGCCCTCCGATCCCCAAGTGATCGCCGACCTCTGTGTCGAGCGTGGCCGGAAGGAAGCCGTGGCGGACATGGCCGGCGAGCCGGCCAGATCGCTGGCCGCGCTACGGGTGGCCGACCATCTTCGACGTTCGGCTGAGCGCCTGTGCCAGGTGTCGGCGGAGAGCGCCCGGCGTGACGGAGCCAGCTGGCGGGAGATCGGCGAGGCGGTCGGTGGCATCACGCCGCAGGGGGCGGAGCACCGATTCAGTCCTGCCGCCAAGGAGCGGAGGTCGAAGGCATCGAAGGCGGAGTGGGCATCGAAGGAGCGCCGGGCGCAGTAGGGCGGCCGCCAGCCTCGGCCTTGGATATCCGTCCGTGGAAGCCGACGGGGACGTGTGGGTGAAGGTCCCGACGGGTGGCTGATCTTTTGACACCTGTACTGACCCTTCATCGGCCGGTGCCGGCCCGCGGGGAGGGCAGGGTGACCAGGGCTAAAGCCTGCCTCCCTGGCGTCCGATCTCTCTGCCATGGAGACCGATGCCGACGCGACACCGGCCCACCACATCTCGGGTCTGTACACCAACATGTTGATGGACTCGTTGGCCGCCAGGCTGCCGGAACGCTCCATTCGAAACGTCCTCCGCCGCGCCGGCGAGATGCGAAGCCTCCAGGAGCTCACCACGTCCTCGTCGTGGAGTTCCTATGACCAGTTCCGACGCCTGCTCCAAGAGGCGAAGGTCGAGTTGGACTCCACCCCCGGGGCGAGAACGAGGCGCGCTGAACCTATCAGGCTCATCGACACGGAGATCGCCGAGACGGTCCAGGCCCTCGGCTCCCCCCGGGATGTCCTCGCCAGCACCACCGACTCCAACGCCATGGTTCCGATCCGGCGCTATGAGACGACCGAAGTCGGACCGACCGAGTGGACGATCCGTGAGCACTTCATCGACGGGTTCGCTCCCTACCCCGAGTACTGCGAGTTCGCGGCCGGGCAGTATGCGCTGATACCGCTCTTCTTCGGTCTCAAGCCGGCAAAGGTCGTCGAAGAGGAGTGCCAATGCCGGGGCGACAGTACCTGTCTCTTCCGGCTTCGATGGGTCGAGGGTGACGAGGCGGCGGCCCGTGCCGAGTACCTCGAGGTGCGCACGCAGTTGCTCGAGGCCCGGCTCGACCAGTTGCAGGGCATGGTGACCGATCTCGCTTCGAACGAGCGCTACGAAGACGTTCTCCAAGGCATCGTCCGATCGTCGATGCGGGCGGCCGGCGCCGGCGGTGCACTGATGGCCCTGGAGCCCCGGGCACCGGGTGGCCCTCGCAAGATCTACTCCGACGGTCTCTCCGAGTCGGAGGCTGCCGGCATCGCCGACGACCTGCTGGCGGGGGGTGCCGGGCGCAACGATGTGGATGTCGTGGACGTCGTGTCCGCCCGCCACCACTACGGCGTGCTCGCCATCGGCAGACACGGCGGCATCTTCACCTCCCAGGCACGCAACACCCTGGAGACCTATGGCCGCCTGGCCGCTGCCGCCCTGGATGCGGGGGATGCGCTGGAGGAGGCCCGCAATCAGGCCAACACGGCCCAGGTTCTCCTGGAGTTGTCCAGGTCCCTGGCCGAGATCGTGAGCACCGAGGAGATGGCGTCGAAGGTCGTCCGGGCGGTCCCCGACGTCATCGACTGCGATCAGGTCATGCTGATACTCGACGACGGGAGCTGGAAGGGATCCGGCGACGGACGTTTCCGGCTGATCGCCTCGCATGGATACCCCGACGAGGCCCTGGTGTCGATCAGCTCCCGGATCTTCACGCTGGAAGAGGTGGGGGCCGTCTCCGAGCACGGGCTCGTGGAGCGCGTCCGTCACCTTGCCGAGCATGCCGACAACCATCTGGGGACCGTGGCGACCGTGTCGGCGCCGATCAGCGTGGCGGGGAACACCATCGGCTTCATCGTCGCCGGCGTGACGTCCAATGCCGAGCGGCTGACCATCACGCCGCAGTTGGCGGATCGGCTCAAGGGTCTGGCCGCCCAGGCGTCCATTTCCCTCAGCAACGCTCAGCTGGTCGACCAGATCCTGTTCCAAGCGGTCCACGACACACTCACCGGGCTCCCCAACCGCGCACTGATCCTGGACCGCACCGAACAGATGCTGGCTCGAGCCCGCCGAACCTACGTGCCGGTCGCTGCACTGTTCATCGATCTCGATGGGTTCAAAGACGTCAACGACAGCCTCGGCCACTCGGTCGGGGATCAGCTCCTGCAAGCCGTGGCCGCCCGGTTGACCGCAGCCATGCGCGAAAGCGACAGCATCGGCCGTCTCGGCGGCGACGAATTCGTCGTGCTCGTCGACGGCACGACGATGGATGCCGGGCCCGAACTTGTCGCCGAACGCCTCCTCGAGATCCTCCGTGAGCCGTTCGAGCTGGAGGTGGGTGGCGCGGTCGAGGTTGACGGCCAGCATCGGGATCGCCGCCGGCCTGCGACCCTCGGCCACCGAGCTCCTTCGGGATGCCGACATCGCCCTCTACCAGGCCAAGGCGGCGGGCAAGGACTGTGGCGTGGTGTTCCGACCGGAGATGCACCGGGCGGTACAGGATCACCATCTGCTCGAGATGGACCTCCGGGTCGCGTACTCGGGCCGGGAGTACTTCCTCAACTACCAGCCCATCTTCAATCTCCGGACCGGACAGACGATCGGGGTCGAAGCGCTGCTCCGCTGGCGGCATCCCGTCCGGGGCATCGTGCAGCCGGATGCCTTCATCCCCATCCTCGAGGACTCCGGCATGATCACCGACGTCGGCCGGTGGGTGCTCGAGGAGGCGTGCCGCCAGGGGGCACGCTGGCGCTCGCTCGGATACCCGATCCACGTCTCCGTCAACGTCTCTGCCCGTCAACTGGAGACGGACCAGCTGATCGAAGACATCCGGTGTGCCCTCGAGACATCCGGATTCGACGCCCGATCGCTCATCGTCGAGATCACCGAGACCTCCATCATGAGAAACGTATCCGCCGTCGTACCCCGGTTGGAGGCGCTCAAGGACACCGGCGTGCGCATCGCCATCGACGATTTCGGCACGGGTTACTCCTCCCTCGCCTATCTGCAACGCTTTCCGGTCGACATCCTCAAGATCGACCGCTCCTTCATCTCGACGATGGCGGACTCACCCGAGTCCGGTGCGCTGGTCCGGACCCTGGTCCAGTTGGGCAAGACCCTCGGCCTCGAGACCCTTGCCGAGGGGATAGAGGAGACGGAGCAGCGCTCCCAGCTCGAGCGCGAGCAGTGCGACAGCGGGCAGGGATACCTCTTCGCCCGACCGCTGGACGCCGATGCCATCGAGGCGTTCCTCGCCGATGGGTCCGCCCCCACTGACCAGGGCTTGAAGGAGATGCAAGCCGTCAGATCCCGCTGACCGTCTGGCCCGGCCCGGTGACCCGGGCGCGCGGAGTTCGGTCATGGCACTTCTGAGGTCCGATGCCCGGGCGTGCCCCGGGTCGCGGCAGATGCCGTCCGCCTTCCGGCCGACCGTTCCGACCATCGTCAGTGTGTCCTCCCGGTGACGCTGCCGAATGGGCCTGTAACGAAGAAGGGGCTCAGGCGTTGCTCTAACCGCATTCACAGGTTCGGCGGGATTCGCTCGCTCTCGATGCGTTCGGCGCCCCCTTGACAGGAGGAGTAACAGTGATTCGACGAAGGGTCTTTCGTGCCGGGGCCACGATCGCAGTGGCTGTCGGGCTTTGCTTGGTCGCATCTCAGGGAGTCGCTTCGGCGCTGCCCTTCCACGGCCATCCCACCGTGGACGAACTGATTCCAGACCATGGGCCGGCTGCTGGCGGGACCCTGGTCAAGATCTATGGTCACAACCTGACCGGGGCCACTGCAGTCGACTTCGGGCAGACGGCGGCGGCGTCGTTTTCGGTGGAGTCAGACGCCCTCGTCGACGCCGTATCCCCGGCCGGGACCGGTACGGTCAACGTGAGGGTGGTCACACCGGGTGGGAAGACCGTGGCCAACCCCCGCAATGACGCCTTCACCTATGAAAAGCCGGTCGTCAGGGAGATCCTCCCCGATAGCGGTCCCTCGGTGGGGGGAACGACGGTCAAGATCATCGGTTACAACCTGACCGGTGCCACCGGAGTCGACTTCGGGACGACCCCCGCCACCGCGGTGACAGTGTTGGGTGACAAGGTGGTGACCGCCGTGTCACCGGCGGGTACCGGCACCGTCAATGTGCGGGTCATCTCACCGTCCGGGGAGAGTGCCCCCAATCGTCCGTACGACGCCTTCGCTTACCTCGCCCCCACCGTGACCGGTGTCACTCCTGGCCACGGACCGGCCATCGGTGGGACTGCGGTCCAGATCACCGGCAAAAATCTGGGTGGAGCGACCGCCGTCGACTTCGGAACGACCCCGGCCACGTCCTTCTCCGCCGTGTCGGCCACCGTCGTCGACGCGGTGTCCCCGGCCGGCACCGGTGTGGTCGACGTGCGGGTCACCACACCTTTGGGGGAGAGCGCGGCCCGACCTTCCGATCACTTCTCGTACCTCCCCGGGGTTCCCAACGTGACCGAGGTCACGCCCAGCCACGGTCCGGCGGCGGGCGGGACTGCGGTGCAGATCGTCGGCCACAATCTGAGTGGAGCCACCGTCGTCGACTTCGGGACGACGGCCGCCACGTCGTTCTCCGTCGTGTCGGACGAAGTCATCGACGCGGTCTCCCCGGTCGGGACCGGTGTGGTCAACGTGCGGGTCACCACTCCGTCGGGGGAGAGCGCGATCCGTCCTTCCGACGACTTCACCTACAACGCCGCCCTTCCCACCGTGAGTGAGGTAGCCCCGAACTTCGGGCCCGTCGCCGGCGGGACCTCGGTTCAGATCTTCGGCCACAATTTTGACGGGACGACGGTCGTCGATTTCGGGACCGCGCCGGCCACCTCGGTGGTGGTGGTCTCGAACGCCGAGGTCGATGCCGTTTCCCCGGCTGGGAGCGGTGTGGTCGACGTGCGGGTCACCACCCCGTCCGGTGAAAGCGCCATCCGGGCGCCGCTTGACCACTTCACCTACTCCGGCTGAGCGGAGTCCAACCGCCTCGCTCCAGACATCCGGGAGTGCTTGAAGACTCGGGCCCGCGTCACACTTGGTGGCGCGGGCCCGAGCTTCTTTTCAACGGTGCGGCCGGGCTCCTCGAACAGCTCATCTGGGCAGCTGAAGCCGCAAAGTACTCCTGACCGATCGGCCGGGGTCGGCTGTCGTGATCCCTACCCGGCGGTCGAGGTGCTCCTCCAGCGACCGGGTGATGGCACACACCGATGCCGCGTCGAGGCGGGTCGGGTTGTCCAGTTGCCGCACCCAGTCCCGGTGGCGACGTCCCTCGCACACCATCACTCCGTCGATATCAGTCGACCCCCCATCCATCCGCACGCCGCCCGGTCCCCAGATCACGACGACAGGACGCACCTCGACATCCAGCCGATGGGATCCGGTGCGAAGCAATCGCTCGACTTTGACCGCACCTTCGCCCGCCTGAGCCACAGGCACTCGTCCGAGGAGTCCCACGATCTCACCCAACTCGATCCGGCAGGCCTTCGAGGTCCATTTGGACTCGATGACGAATACCCCACCGGGACCGACGAGTATGTGGTCGATGTGTCCATGCCCGGCCAGGTAGATCCCGTTGATCAGCCGCCAGCCCCTCCGGCGCCGTCTCCACCCGGCCACCGCACCGGCCGTCGCCTGTTGGACGAGCTCTTCTGGAATCTCCCGCCCGTGCCGGTACCTCATCGATGAAGTCATCGGCACACGGGCCCGCCCACTGAAGGCAGGGTGCCTGCGAGGGGCGGTCGATGGTTGGACGCTCAAGCTCTTCATTCGGCCGGCCGATGGGATAGCCATGGTTGGACGAAGGGGACGGCTGGGTTTTCGCCGGGTTGTGATGCAGGCTCCCGCCAAGCGGGAGAGACGTAGTTGGAACTTCGTGTTCTCCCAATGCTCCAACTGCGGTGATGAGATTCACCGGCCCTGTGGGCGACGGAAGCCGTGGGTTCACAGCAACTCGTCTCCCTGGTGCCCCCGTATGTTCGGGCAACGGAACCGGACGATGAGTGGTTTTCACCAGCTATAGAGTCTGGGGCAACCGCTAGTACGCGCCTACCGGTCTTTTGACCGCCGGCCGCTTCTTCCGCGAGGGGACGATCGGCGCGGTCCCGACCCTCCACCGTCGGCCGACCATCGCGTGATCGCCCCATTCCCCCGTTCCCCGAGCGCGCCTCGAATGTCCAGGCCGATGGAGATCACCCACCACCGGCGGAATCGACTCTAAGGTTTCTGCCGAGGCGAACCTGTGTAGGTGCGGAATGGGAAGCAGAGGCGGCAATGGCTGAGGTGAGGGCTCCGTCGGGCTGGTACCCCGACGTCCACATTCCCAGCATCCTTCGCTGGTGGGACGGGCAGACGTGGACAGGAGACATGGCACCGGTCGGAAGCCCCACCGCCTCGTCAGCCCAGATGTCGACTCGCACCCGTCGGTCGCCGGCACGGGTTCCGGAACTGGTCCCGCCACCTGAACACCGGAGCGGAGATCCCGGTGGACATCGGGACCTCGATTCGGAGGCGGCCGAGCTCTTTCTGGCCATGGCCGCGGAGCCGGGGGTCATGGAGCGGGACGACCTCCGGGCCGAGCTGCGGGGCCTCGAGGATCAGGTCCACTCCCTCGGACAGGAGCGGGACGACCTCCGGGCCGAGCTGCGGGGCCTCGAGGATCAGGTCCACTCCCTCGGACAGGAGCGGGACGACCTCCGGGCCGAGCTGCGGGGCCTCGACGATCAGGTCCACTCCCTCGGACAGGAGCGGGACGGCCTCCGGGCCGAGCTGCGGGGCCTCGAGGATCAGGTCCACTCCCTCGGACAGGAGCGGGACGACCTCCGGGCCGAGCTGCGGGGCCTCGACGATCAGGTCCACTCCCTCGGACAGGAGCGGGACGACCTCCTTGCCGCTGCGGTGCCTCTCAGCGCCGAGGTGTCGGATCTCCGATCGAAGCAGGAGGAGTTGATCTCGCTTCGTTCGGAGATTCAAGCCCTGCGGGGACGGAAGTCCTCACTCGAGAAATCGGTCACCGGGCGTCGGGGACCGGCGGAGAAGTTCTGGAGCGGCGGGACCGGCAGGCAGAGATTCCACGATTCGTAGTCGGATCCCAGTGATTACGTGACCGAGGCGTGTATCGGGGCGGAGCCGGTGTGGTGAACGGGCCCGGCGCCTTTCTTCGAAGGCAGCACCATCGCCGCGATGATGATGATCGCGATCAGGACCACCGCACCGAGCACCCACAGCCACACCCACACCCCGCTCTCCCTGATCAGGTGAGGTGGCCGTGTCCGGACCTGCCCCGACCGGGGCGACGGCGGCCCAGGAGCCCGTTCGGCGCCTTCTGACCCAGCCCTTCGCGAACCGATCTGGGGATCCTCGGCCGTGGGTGCCCGGTCTGCTCCTTCGAGTCGCGGTTTTGCGTTTGGGCTGCTCTCGGTCATTCTTTTCCCGATCGTGGGGGCCCCATCTGGACCTCGACAGGGTTATCGTCATCATGCAGGGACACCCTGAGCGCATATCCCGAGGACGGGACTCAAACGACGAATTGAAGGGATGGACGGAGGGCTCTCCAGGGGCTTGTTCGACGTTCAGAAGGGCTGGACGGCTTCGATGAGCCTCTCGATCAAGCTCTGGGGATCCGCCCATGGCATGCAGCCATCGAGTACCAGCCGGGCCGTGGTCGGATCGACGGGATCGATCGAAGCCCACGACGGCTCCACAAAGCCGAACTCGACGACCAGTCCTGACGGGAGCCGCACCTGCCGTTCGGTGAGCGGTCCCCAGTCCTGCGTTCCTACGATCTCGCCCGGGCCCGGCAGCGCATGGCCGATCCAGCTGTCTGTGGTGAGGTAGTGGTCCTTGTCGAGGGTCAGCACCAAGAGGTCGAGGTGCGAATCCATCTGTGCGGATCTCCGGGCCCATGGGCCCACCACTGCGATGCCGACGATGTCTGGTCGGCCCTGGGACCAGGTGAAGACGGAATGCCTGATTCGCCGGTACTCGTGCTTCCTCTCGTCGCTGATCATGCTGTCAGCCAGCCCCGTTCTTGCTGACGGGATCCGCGCTCGGGCGCAATGAGCTTGCTTACTCGTCCTCGTCAGCCTCGAGGACGGTGATGTCCTCTTGGATGGCATGCAGCTCACCGTCATCGCCTACGACCGAGATGGTCTCGTCGATGACCACATCACCGTCTTCGGTCACGACGGCGACGGTCTCGTCCGAGGCGACGATGTTGCCTTCCTTGTCCATGGCCACGACCAGGTCGTCGACCACGGCATTGCCTTCGTCATCGACTCCTCCGGTCTCGACCTCCACCACCTCGAGGTCGTCACCGGTCGGTTGGTCGCTGGTCTCGCTCATCTTGCCTCCAGGGCTCCGGCGGAATCCTCCGCCTTCAGATCATGACACGCCGGTGCGGGCATCAGGTCGAGAGGGGCTCCGGCCACCGGGTCACAGGCTCCTGTCAGGGAAGATGACTAAAGATCGTTCCGGTACCGTCCGATCCCTTTCCGCATGGCGTCACGACTTCGTGCTTTGGCGGAACGCCATGCCTCGAGGCACCGTCTTGATGGTGCTCCTCGCGCGCATGGCCGGATCCGACAGGTTATCGGTGCTGTTTCGGCAAGTGTGCTTGTCATGTCGGGCACGCTCGTCGTGCCGGTCATGGGCACAGCCCAGCCCGCAGGGGCGACGACGCCGACAACTGTCACCGACACGTTCGGCTTCGACAGCGACGCTCTGCAGAACTTCACCGTTCCCGCCGATGTCACGTCGCTTACCATCACGGCCACCGGCGGACAGGGAGGTTGGGGAGGGGCCGATTCGTCGGGCAATCCACCCCCCGGCGGATACCAGGGTCAGGTGTCGGGAACTATCTCCGTCGATCCTGGCGACTATTTGACGATCGGTGTCGGCGCCGGTGCCGACGAGCCGGACGACACGGGCTGCACGGCGGGTCGGGACGAGACCTCTCCGGCTGATCCCTACGATGCGGCGGCCGGCATCAATCCACTCAGTCAGTACGACGGTGGCATGGGTGGTGCCCCCGGGTACAACGGCTGTTCGGGGTACGGTGGAGCCGGCGGTGCAGCTACCGCGGTCGAGATCGGTTCCTCGTCGACCTCTCCCACGAGCATCGGCACCATCGTCGCCGGTGGCGGTGGTGGTGACGGTGGTTCGGGCCAGTACACGCTGGTTCGCGGCCAGATCGGCCTGGCCTCCTACGTGCCCCCATCGAGCCCGACGCCGATCACCTACGGCATCCCGGCCGGTTGCACCACGGGATGCACCTCGCACAGCACCATCGAATCCCCCTCGCCGCTCCCGACCTCCGCCACCCAGGGCCAGGCCGGCATCGCCGTGTTCACCATGTGCGGCGGCGACACCTCGGGTCAGACCGCCGACCAGTTCTTCAACACCGGAGCGCCAGAAGACGAGGCCGGCTGTGACGGGGGCGGCGGTGCCGGCGGCGGCGGTGGCTATGCCGGGGGCTCGGCGGGGAATGACGAATTCGGCTCCGGGAGCTCTGACGAGTGGTATGGCCAGGGCGGCAGTCCGGGCGAGAACTCGACCGGTGGTTTTCCCGGGCTGACCGCGGTCGATGAGTACTTCGCCGACAAGGACACGGGCGCGCCGACGGGAACGGATACGTTTGCCGATCCGGGTGCGGAGTTCGACGGGTCCGTGGTGATCACCTACTCGACCGGTATACCCGCAGCTCCCACGTCTGTCACCGGAAGCGCCGGCAATGGGAACGTCGCCCTGCAGTGGAATGCGCCCAGTTCGACCGGGGCCGCGGCCATCAGTGACTACATCATCCAGTACTCGAGCAACGGGGGCTCGACCTGGACGAGCGACGACACCGGTTCGACATCGACCTCGGCGACGGTGTCCGGCCTGACCAACGGCGCGGGGTACATCTTCGAGGTGGAGGCGGTCAACTCGGTAGGCGACGGTCCGTTCTCCACGCCTTCGGGGACGCTGACCCCCTCGGGCCCACCCGGAGCGCCGGTCATCATCTCAGCCACGCCCGAAGACGGGGCGCTCCAGGTGAGCTTCACGCCACCGGTGTCGACTGCGCCGATCACCGGCTATCTGTACCAACTCGACGGATCCGGCCCCTGGCTCCCGACCAGCGCCGCGTCGAGTCCTCTCACGATCTCGGGCCTCACCGACGGCACCACCTATTCGGTCGAGATCGAGGCCGTGAACAGCATCGGCGCCGGTAGCCCCTCGAGCCCCGTCAGTCAGACCCCAGTGGCCCTTCCGGGTGCTCCCACCATCACCTCGGTCCAGGTCGGAGCGGGCAGCGCCTCGATCGCGTTCACGCCGGGCAGTGACGGGGGCAGTGCCATCACCGGCTACCGGTACAGCACCGACGGAGGCAGCTCGTGGACGCCGACATCGACAGCCAGCCCGCTGTCGCTGACGGGGCTGGCCAACGGGACTGCCTACAGCTTCGAGTTGGAGGCAGTCAACGGCAGTGGCGATGGCGCTCCCGCGAGCACTTCGTTCACCACCCCCTCGGCACCGTCGACCCCGGTGGTCGTGTCGATCGTCTCGCAGAACCAGGCCCTCGGGGTCACCTTCGTGGCACCGGCCAGTGGGGGTTCGCCGATCACCGACTACGAGTGGTCGACGGACGGATCCACCTGGTATTCGGAGAGCGCTTTCGGTACGCCATGCCAGAACGCCGGCGGGTCGTTGGAGACCTGTGAGATTGCCGCACTCTCCTCCGACGGGTCGACGGCGCTGACCAACGGCACCGCCTATCCCATCGAGATCCGCGCCGTGAATGCCGTCGGTGACGGGAGCCCTTCGTCCGAGCTGTCCGGGACTCCGTACACCACTCCTGGCGCGCCGACCATCACGACCGGCGCGTCAGGCATGGTTCCTTCGAACCAGTCGCTGACCGTCGCGTTCAGCCCGCCGGAAGGCGACGGTGGCTCGGCCATCACCGCCTATCAGTACTCGACTGATGCCGGAGCCACCTGGCAGTCCCGCACCGACGGACAGGCCGCAACTTCGATGACGATGACGATCTCGGCGCTGTCCAGCGACGGCGAGACCCCGTTGACCAACGGGGCGACTTACGACGTGGAGATCCGGGCGGTCAATGCCGCCGGCGACGGGCCCGGGTCGGCCGTCGCCTCCGGGATTCCGGTCACAGTCCCCGAGGCGCCGGCGGTCACGTCGGTGACTCCTGAGGACGGAGCGCTCGGCGTCTCCTTCACCCCGGCGTCGAACGGTGGCTCGGCGGTCACCTCGTATGAGTACTCCGTCAACGGGGGGGCGTGGGAGCCGACGGGATCGCTGTCACCGGGCTTCACCATCAGCGGTCTGTCCAACGGGACCAGCTACGCCGTCGAGGTGCTGGCCGTCAACGCCGCGGGCGACTCCCCACCCTCGGCCGCGGTCTCGGGGGCGCCGGTGACGGTGCCCGGCCAGCCCACGATCACGGCCACGTCTCGTGGCAATGCCACTCTCAGCATCTCGTATTCGGACCCGTCGACAGGGGGAAGCCCGATCACGTCCTACCAGTACTCCACTGATGGGGGCGTGACGTGGTCCACGGCGACATCGGGTGCCAATCCGCTGGTGATCTCGGCACTTTCGACCAATGGATCGACTCCGATCTCCAACGGGACGGAGTACCCGGTCGAGGTCCGTGCCGTCAATGCCGTCGGCGACTCCCTGGCTTCATCGCCGGTGGACCTGGCGCCGGCAACAGTTCCTGGGGCGCCATCGGTGACCCTGGTCTCCGGTGATGGTGCCATCACCGTCGAGTCGACGATCGCCGACAACGGCGGATCACCCATCACCGGCATCGACTACTCACTCGACGGCGGCGCCTTCGTCTCCACCGGTACGACGAGCTCGACCTTCACCATTCCGGGCCTGGTCAACGGGACCAACTACAGCGTCTCGGTCCGTGCCGACAACGCCATCGGGCCGGGAACTGCTTCGGCACCGGAGAGCGCGACACCGATCACGGTTCCGGGGAGTCCCACCGATGTGCTGGCCACCAGCGACTCGGCTTCCGCAGATGTCGCATGGAGTGCACCGGCATCCGACGGCGGTTCCGCGGTCACCGGGTACACGGCGACGGCGTACACCTCGGCGGCGGGGACCACCACCGCCGGCACCGCCTGCACCAGCGCCGCCCCGAGCTGCAGCGTCACCGGCCTGGCCAACGGCACGACGTACTACATCGGGGTCGTGGCCACCAACGCGGCCGGTTCCGGTCCTGCTTCGAGCCCGCTCCAGGCGGTGACCCCGCTGGCCCGTCCCGGAGCACCCACGCTGACGGGGATTTCCTCGGGCGACTCGTACCTGTCCGTCTCCTTCACCGCCGGCGCCGCAGGAGGGGACCCGATCACCTCATACCAGTATTCGCTGAACGGCGGGACGAACTGGAGCAACGCCACCGGCACGTCATCGCCGATCGTCATCGACGGCCTCACCGACGGCACGAGTTACACGGTCTCGCTGCGCGCCGTGAGCGCGGCCGGAGTGGGCGCGGGGTCCAATTCGAAGACCGGCACTCCCTACACCTACCCGGACACGGTGGACTCCACCACCATCAGCGCCAACGGTGAGAACGGTCAGATCGTGGTGGCCTGGACAGACCCGGGTGATGGTGGTTCGGCCATCACCGAGGCTCAGGCCACCGCGTTCAGTTCGCTGACCGGCGGTTCGCAAGAGGGCACCACCTGCACGACGACCACGAACTTGGCGACCGGCGACACGACGTCCTGCACGGTGACCGGTCTGACCAACGGGACCACGTACTACATCTCCACCCAGTCGGAGAACGCGGCAGGATGGAGCGGGCGATCCAGCCCCCGTGTTGCGGCCACTCCCTCCATCGATCCCGGGGCCGTCTCCGCAGTCACCGGTGTAGCCGGCGACGGCCAGGTGACGGTGTCGTGGACGCCGGGCAGCACCGGTGGGAGCTCGATCTCCGATTACACCGTCTGGTACTCATCGGGTGGTGCGTACACCCGGTTCAACGACGGCACGTCGACGAACACGTCGGCCACGGTCACCGGTCTCACCAACGGTACCGCCTACACCTTCGAGGTCTATGCCGTGAACTCCAACGGGACCGGACCGGCCAGCTCGCCCTCCAGCCCGGTCACGCCGACCGGTCCGAGCATCACCTCGGCCGCCCTCCCCGGCGGGGAAGTCGGAGTGACCTACGCCGCCACCCCGTCCGCCTCCGGCGGCACGGCTCCCTACACCTGGTCGGTGACCGACGGCTCGCTGCCAACCGGACTCAGCCTGAATACGGCCACCGGCGCGGTCGGCGGGACCCCCACTTCGAGCGGGACCTTCGGTTTCGATCTGACGGCCACCGACTCGGCGGACGGCACGGCATCGCAGGCCGAGACGGTGGAGGTGGCCCCTGCACCCGCCATCACGTCGCCACCCCTTTCCGCGGCTGAAGTCGGTGTGGCCTACAACGCCACGGTATCGGTCTCGGGCGGCACCGGTCCCTACACCTGGTCGGTGACCGGCGGGTCGCTGCCCACCGGGCTCAGCCTCGACACCGCCACCGGCGCCATCACCGGCGTGCCCACGGCGGGAGGAGTCTCGACCTTCGACCTCGATGCCACCGACCTGCTCGGCGATGTGGCCACCCAGTCGGAGTCGATCGTGGTGACCCCCGCCCCCGCCATCACCTCGGCCTCCCTCCCCGGCGGTGAGGTCGAGGCGGTCTATGACGTGACTCCCTCGGTCTCCGGCGGCACCGGGCCCTTCTTCTGGTCGGTGACCGGCGGGTCGCTTCCGGCCGGTCTCACGCTCGATACCAGCACCGGCGCCATCACCGGTACCCCGACGACGGCCGGCACGTCCGCATTCGACCTCGATGTCACCGACCAGCTCGGAAACGAGAGCACCCAGCCCGAGTCGGTGGTGGTGACCGCGGCCCCCGGCATCAGCTCGGCGTCCCTCCCGGATGGGGAGGTCGGCTCGGACTATCTGGCAGCGCCCTCGGTCTCCGGGGGGACGGGTCCCTATACCTGGTCGGTCTCCGCCGGGTCGCTGCCCGCCGGGCTCAGCCTCGATGCCGGCACCGGTGAGATCACCGGCACACCCACGGCTGCGGGGACCTCGACGTTCGACCTCGTGGCCACCGACGTGTTCGGCAATGTCGCCACCCAGGCCGAGTCGGTGACCGTCTCGACCGATCCCGGCATCACCTCCCCCGCCCTTCCCGGGGGCGAGGTCGGGGTGGGCTATGACGTCACCCTGTCCGCCTCCGGTGGCCTGGGTCCCTACACCTGGTCGATCTCCGGCGGTTCACTCCCCGCCGGGCTCAGCCTCGATGCCGGCACCGGTGAGATCACCGGCACACCCACGGCCGCGGGGACCTCGACGTTCGACGTCACCGCCACCGATCTGTTTGGCAACATGTCCACCCAGACCGAGTCGGTCGACGTGGTGGCGGCACCGGGCATCACTTCGGCAGTGGTGGGCGACGGCGAGGTCGGGGTGCCCTACGACGCCATCCCGGCCGCCTCCGGCGGCACCGGTCCCTACACCTGGTCGGTCTCCGCCGGGTCGCTGCCCGCCGGGCTCAGCCTCGATGCCGGCACCGGTGAGATCACCGGCACACCCACGGCTGCGGGGACCTCGACGTTCGACCTCGTGGCCACCGACTCGCTCGGCAACGTGGCCACCCAGGCCGAGTCGGTGACCGTGTCGACCGATCCCGGCATCACCTCCCCCGCCCTTCCCGGGGGCGAGGTCGGGGTGGTGTACGACATGACACCGACTGCGGCCGGAGGCACGGGCGGCTACCTCTGGTCGGTGACCAGCGGGTCACTGCCGGCCGGGCTCACTCTTGACCCCGCCACTGGTGAGATGACCGGCACCCCGACCGTTCCGGGGACGTCGATCTTCACCCTCGAGGTCACCGACAGCCGGAGCGAGCAAGGCGTTCAGACCGAGGCGGTCGACGTGGTGGCAGCACCGGGCATCACCTCGGCAGTGCTGGGCGACGGCGAGGTCGGGGTGCCCTACGACGCCATCCCCGCCGCCTCCGGCGGCACCGGTCCCTACACCTGGTCGGTCTCCGCCGGGTCGCTGCCCGCCGGGCTCAGCCTCGATGCCGGCACCGGTGAGATCACCGGCACGCCCACGGCTGCGGGGACCTCGACGTTCGACCTCGTGGCCACCGACTCGCTCGGCAACGTGGCCACCCAGGCCGAGTCGGTGACCGTGTCGACCGATCCCGGCATCACCTCCCCCGCCCTTCCCGGGGGCGAGGTCGGGGTGGTGTACGACATGACACCGACTGCGGCCGGAGGCACGGGCGGCTACCTCTGGTCGGTGACCAGCGGGTCACTGCCGGCCGGGCTCACTCTTGACCCCGCCACTGGTGAGATGACCGGCACCCCGACCGTTCCGGGGACGTCGATCTTCACCCTCGAGGTCACCGACAGCCGGAGCGAGCAAGGCGTTCAGACCGAGGCGGTCGACGTGGTGGCAGCACCGGGCATCACCTCGGCAGTGCTGGGCGACGGCGAGGTCGGGGCGCCCTACGACGCCGTCCCGGCCGCCTCCGGCGGCACCGGTCCCTACACCTGGTCGGTCTCCGCCGGGTCGCTGCCCGCCGGGCTCAGGCTCGATCACGGCACCGGTGCCGTGACCGGCACGCCGAGGACCGGCGGGGATGTCGTCTTCGCGCTCAAGGCGACCGATGCCCGAGGTCGCACCGCCAGCCAGTCCGAGTCCTTCGTCATCGCCGGTGTTCCGACCATCATCGGGACGGGGCTCCGGGGAGGCGAGGTCGGCGTGGCCTACCGGGCCGCGGCGTCGGTTTCAGGAGGCACCGGGCCCTACACCTGGTCGGTCACCCATGGCTCGCTGCCCGTCGGGCTCGGACTCGACCCGTCAACCGGCACGATCACAGGAACCCCGACGGCCAGCGGGAAGGTCACGTTCTCTCTCGGAGTGACCGACGCCATGCACGTCACCGCCACGTTGCCGGAGTCGGTCATGGTCATCGGTGCGCCGACGGCCGTCGGCGCCACCGTCAGCGGACATGTCGGGGTGGCCGTCGGCCAGCAGCTGGATGCCAACGGGGGGACCAAGCCGTACCGGTGGTCGGTCTACAGCGGGTCGCTGCCGAGCGGCGTGGTCCTCCTGCCCGACGGGCACATCAGCGGGGTCCCGGCCCAATCGGGGACGTTCGTCGTCAAGGCGATGGTCAAAGATGCCAGGGGTAGGGTCTTCACGGTGACAATCACCCTGGTGGTGACGCCGAGCAGTCTGAATTCCCGACCGATGGCCGTCACCCCCAACGGCCACGGCTACTGGGTCGCCTCGGCCGACGGCAACGTCACGGCGTTCGGTGCCGCCCGGAGCTACGGGTCGCTGGCCGGACGGCCGCTGTCTGCGCCCATAGTGGGGATGGCGTCGACTCCGGACGGCAAGGGCTACTGGCTGGCCGCTTCGGACGGCGGCGTCTTCGCCTTCGGTGACGCCAGGTTCTTCGGCTCCGAGGGGGGGCATCCGCTCAACCGACCGGTCGTGGGCATGGCCACCACCCCGGACGGCCGCGGCTACTGGCTGGTGGCCTCGGACGGCGGCATCTTCACCTTCGGTGACGCCAGGTTCTTCGGCTCCGAGGGGGGGCATCCGCTCAACCGACCGGTCGTGGGCATGGCCGCCACCCCGGACGGACGGGGCTACTGGCTGGTGGCCTCGGACGGCGGCGTCTTCACCTTCGGTCAGGCCGAGTTCTACGGGTCCGAAGGAGCCCATCCTCTCAACCGCCCGGTCGTGGGCATGGCCGCCACCCCGAACGGCCGGGGCTACTGGCTGGTGGCCTCGGACGGCGGCGTGTTCACCTTCGGCCATGCCGAGTTCTACGGGTCTCAGGCCGACCGGCCGCTCAACCTGCCGGTTGGCGGAATCGAGTCGACCCAGAACGGCGACGGCTACTGGCTGGTGGCCGCGGATGGCGGCGTCTTCGCCTTCGGAGACGCTGGCTTCCTGGGTGCCGATCCCAGCCCCCTCTGAGTCCCAGGCGCTGGTCGATGTCCGCCAGAGCCTGGTCGGCGCCACATGATCGGCGCCGTCCAGGCAGGAGGCCACCCCCCGGCACCCTCATCCCCGATCGTCGTCATCGGGCCGAGCGGCATCGAGGATCGGCGTCAGCTCGGCCGTGATGATGTCGAGCGGGGCGACGTCTCGACGGATCCGCGAAAGCACGATGGCTCCCTCGAGAGCACTGAGGATCAGCACACCGAGGTCCGCCGCCCGGTCCGGGGAGACACCTGTCTCTTCGAGCGCGTCCACGACCGGTCCCTGCCATTCGTCGAGCGCCCGGCCGATGATTCCCCGCAGCTCCTGGTTGGCCGCAGCCACGTCGGCGGCGGCAGCCACGAGGGGGCAGCCCGCGTCGAACCCGCGTTCGAGGAACTGATCCCGCCACCAACCGACGATGCCGGCCAGTAGCCCGCCGGGGGTTGGAGCGACCATGCCGTCCATCAGCCGCCGGACCCGTCGACCGGCTGTCTCGCCGCTCCAGAGGAGGGCCTCGCCGACCAGCTGGTCCTTGCCACCGGGGAAGTAATGCTGGAGCGAACCGCGGGGCGCATCGGCATAGGTGACGACCTCGCGCATGCCCGTGCCGGAAACCCCCTGTGTGCGGATCAACTGGGCCGCGCCCCGCACGATTCGATCCCGGGGACCGGTGTCCGACCGGGCCCGGCCCTCGGGAGGGTTCACACCCGGCTCCGCGGTTGACTATGACGGTTGACATGACTCATACTTCAAGTATATGACAAGTGTGATGGTGGACAGAGGGCGGGCGCCCTGTCCCCCGGTCATCCTCAAGGAGCTTGGATCTGCTGATATCGGTGGGATGCTCGAGATGTTGAGCCGATGCTCGAAGCGGACGCTGTTTCACAGGTTCCACGGCTTCAGCGACGGCGCCGCCCATGTCGTGGATCTGACGACCGGTGATCGAGGACGCCGGACCGTCGTCGCTCGGTGCGGGGAGCTGTGCGTCGGGTTCGCAACGCTCTCCGCGGGTGAGGCCGACGCCCATGTCGGGGTGTTCGTCGAGGACTCCTGGCACCGACTGGGTATCGGTTCCAGACTCTTCGCATCCCTGTTGCACTTGGCGCGTGGGCTTTGCCTCCCTGCCATCCACCTGGATGTGCTGGCCGAGGATGCCTTCATCCTGCGGCCGCTGTCCCGAGTTGCTCCCCTTCGCTTCGATCTGGCCTGGGGTGTCTATTCGGTGGCCATCGACCTCGATGGCTCCGGCCCGGCTCCCGTCCGCCACCACCCCAGGGGATGTGATACCGGGGGAATCGGGTGACCACGGAGCCACGACAGGCAACAGGTCCACATCCGGTCAGAGCACTCTGGCATTGCCTGGAGCATCTGAGTGCTGTCACCTATTTCGACCAAGAGTGCATCCGTGCCCACCGCGAGGCAGGTCTCCGCGGATTCTGGATGGGCTACTTCGCCACCCGGGCCGCACCTCTCGGGCCGGTGGGGCCCGGGGTGGTGGAGGCTCTGTTCTTCAACTTCGCCCCGGCGATGGTCCGCCGGGCGATTCCCGATGCCTGGCATTTCGCCGACCCGGGTCGGCTGTTGGACTCGAGATGTCGTGCCGCAGCCGGTGCCCTGTCGCGGATCGTCCCCGGCATGGGCGAGATTGCGGCCCGGGTCGTGCCCATCCTCGACCACTGCGTGTCCAGCACTCCCGCGTCAGGTCGGCCACTGTTCGCCGCCAACCGGGACGTGCCTCCCGGGGACGATCCGACCGGGCGTCTGTGGCAGCTGGCCACGACCCTGCGGGAACACCGGGGCGACGCCCATGTCGGCCTGCTCGCCGCCGAGGGGCTCTCCGGCTGCGAACCCCACCACCTGATCATCGCCGACCTCGGCCTTCCGGAGGAAGTGTTACGCGACAACCGTGGTTGGTCGGACGACGAGTGGAGTTCGGCAGGGGCCCGCCTGCTGGAGCGGGGGCTTCTGGACGGGCGCGGTGGGTTGACCTCTTCGGGGAGGTCACTCCGACGGCGGATCGAGGAGGCGACCGACAGGCTCGCTTCGCAGGCCTTCGATACCGTGGGGACCGTCGGCGTGGTGCAGCTGACAGAGATCCTGACCGCTCCCGCAGTGGCTGTATCGAGATCCGGCGTGATCCCGTATCCGAACCCGATCGGGCTCCCCCGGCCGCCAACTCCGGACATCCCTAGGACAGGGAGTGGCAGGTGAGGTCGGCGAATGCTGGCACCTCGGTTTGGGACAGGCTGATCTGAGCCGCAGTGGCGACAGGTTCGGAGCGGGCTCAGATCCCTGCGATTCCCTGCCCAATCAGTACGATGCCGAACACGACGAAGAGAACGGACATGACGGTCGCATTGTTCTGCCTCAGCCACACGTTCCAGCCTTCAAGGACCTCATGTGCCCGGTCACCCAGCGAGACCGTCACGGCGATGGGGGCAAGGACTCCCAGCACGGCGACCGAGAGGTAGACGGCACCTGCAACCACTTGCTGCGCGGCGGACAGCCCTCCTGCTGAGATAGCGGCGGCGCCTGCCAGGCCGACGACGAGGTTCTTGGGATTCAAAGCACCGAGAGCCAGACCGGCCCCGAGCGACTTCCCCGGGGAGTATCCGGCGATGCCGTCCATCCACTTCGGCAGGGATCCTTCCTCGCCGGTCCGTGGGCGACCGTGGAATTTCTTGACCGCGGCATACAGAAGATAGAGCCCAAGGATCAACTTCAGTATGCCCGCCCAGCTCGAATGGCCATCATCGGTCGAGAGGTTGACCGCTCCTCCGATGGAGATGAGCAGGACGAGGACCAGTCCGACGCCTCCCACGAATCCAATCAGAAAGTTCAGTGCATTGGCCAGCGGCTTGCTGGTAAAGAGAAGCAGAATCGCCGGGATGATGTTCAGCGGCGAAATCGTGACGACGAGGGCAAGGGGAAGAATCTCCCCGATGACGACCTTCAGCACCTACTCCTCTCCCCCTCTTCGATCATCTGACGCAAGAAGCTAGCCGCCGACGGACCCCGCGACCGTCGCCGCCGGCCCGGGACGCATCATCGACGGGCGTTGGCTGACTGCCCCGATCAGCTGCGGGGCGGTGGGGTGGGCGATCCCGTGTCGCTCGATATCCGGAGATATCGGGTGGTCGAGGAAGTGGGGGCGAGGCGAGGACCGCCATCTAGTCTTGATCGCGAGGTGAGTGATGGAACTGATCCCGGCATTTGACGTCAGCGAGGTTCGCTTCGACGAGACGATCGACGTGGTCGTCGTCGGCCTCGGCGTCGGGGGTGCGTCGGCGGCCATGGGGGCGTCGCAGGCAGGAGCGGACGTACTGGCCGTCGAACGTGCCGGAGGACCCGGAGGAACGTCCGCACACTCCGGCGGCCTCATCTACCTGGGAGGCGGCACATCCCTCCAGAGTGCCTGCGGCTTCCAGGACTCACCGGAGAACATGGCGGCCTTCCTCCGGGCTGCTCTCGGGCCCGGCGTCGATGACGATCGGGTGGACGCCTACTGCGAGGGTTCGTCGGACCACTTCGATTGGCTGGTCTCGATCGGGGTGCCCTTCCGGGCGTCGTTCTGCGACGAGCCGAACCGCGAATCGGCGGATGACGCCGGGCTGCTCTTCAGCGGCGGTGAGGACACCTATCCCTTTGACGAACTCGCGGACCCGGTACCGCGCGGTCACAAGCCGCAGTTCGTCGACTCCGCCGGCGGCTTCCTCATGGAGCGCCTCAGTGCGGCCGTTTCGGCCAGCGGTGCCCGCGTAATGGACGATGCCGGCGCGGAGGCGCTGGTCGTCGAGGGCGGGGACGTCGTGGGCTTGCTAGTGAGGACAGATGACGGACCCCGTGCCATCAGGGCCCATGGTGGGGTGATCCTGGCCACCGGCGGCTTCATCCACAACGACGCGATGGTCGCCGAGCACTGCCCTCTGGCCCACGTCCCGGATCCGGCCTGGCGGATCGGCACCCCGAACGACGACGGCCGCGGCATCCGCATGGGCGTGGGCGCGGGAGCGGCGACGATCCGGCTCGACTCCTTCGAATGTGCGCTGCCGCTCGGGCCTCCCCACCGCCTGGCACGCGGAATTCTCGTCAACCGCGACGGTGAGCGGTTCATCAACGAGGATGCCTACACCGGTCGCATCGGGCTCCATGCCCTGCGCGACCAGGGCGGCTTCGTCCACATGATCACCGACGACGTGATCCACGAGCCGAATGCGATCGGGCTCCGGGTCGGCTTCGCTGCCGCCACCCCGGAGGAGCTGGCTGTCGATATCGGGGTTCCACCGGACGTCCTGGCTCGCACGGTGCGCGAGTACAACGAGGCCGCGGCCCGCGGCGACGACCCGGCGTTCCATAAACGGGCGCCCTTCCTGCAGCCCATCGGCGCACCACCGGCGAGCGGCGTCGGTGCCATCGACCTGCGCGTCGACCACGGTGCGATCTACGCCACCTTCACGCTCGGGGGGCTTGTCACCGACCCCGACGGCGCCGCGCTCGACAGCGAGGGTCGTCGCATCCCGGGGCTCTACGCCGTCGGCCGGACCGCCGCCAGCCTCGCGGCCCACCACTACGCCAGTGGCATCAGCCTCGGCGACGGTTCGTTCTTCGGCCGCCGCGCCGGCCGTCACGCCGCATCCCAGGCTCGAGTGGACAGTTCCTCGCCGCATTAGGCCGTATCGGTCCCAAGTCGAGGGACGGTCGGATGAAATGCCGATTCGGACCCTGGTCGGGCGTGAGGTTGATGTCGGCCCATTGGCGCAAGGTCTGGTGGTCCAACCCGCTGGAAATGCCTCCACCGGGGGATCAAGCGTCGCACCGACGTGGTCGGGGTGTTCCCCAACGAACAGTCCGTCGAACGCCTGGTCACCGCGGTGGTGGTTGAGACCACGACGGGTGGCAGGTGGCCGAGCGCCGCTACCTGTCGGAGACCTCCATGGCCCAGCTCCGCCGGGTGGAGAAGGCCGCCATCGCCGAGGCCCCTGAAAGCAGGCCCCCCTGCCGGCTGAGGTCGTTAGGCTTCAGGGGTGGCCATCGTCCTCCCCGAACTCGACGTCGAGAAGGTCGAGCGGTGGTGTCGCGACCGGGTCCCTGACCGGGTGAAGAACGAGGTCCGCCTCGACGTCACCATCCGGGGGAAGAGCGTGTCCATCCACGAGTGCCGGCCCATCTGGAAGGGGGCACCCGGCGAGTGGACGAGGATGCCCATTGCCCAGCTCCGCTACGAAGGTGACGGCACCTGGACCCTCTACTTCGGCGACCGCAATGACCGCTGGGCCCCCTACTTCGACCTCGACGCGCACCAACCTGTCGACGTGATCATCAACGAACTCGAGACCGACCCCACCTGCCTCTTCTGGGGCTGAATCTCGTCAACATGAACGTCGGGTGTAGCGCGCCTACGATCTTTCTCCACCACTCGGCGGAACGTCATCGGCGTGAGTATCAACCAGGTGCCGGAGCCACTGTTGACACCCAGGCGACAGTCGATGCCTCAACGGCTGCGAGCCCGACGGTCCATCTCCCGCTTGATCTCGCTCTCGGAGATCCCTCTGTGCCCATGAACGGACCAGGCACGCCCAACCATGATCAGGACCCACGCGCCCACTGGATAGATGATCCAGTAGTTCCAAACATCATGGATTCCAGAACTCTGGCTGAACCCCTGCGTTGGCCATCCACCTGCGTTGTGATATTCAGTCGTGGCCCAGATCAGCACCAAGAACGCCATGCCGATGCCGGACACCACCAGCTCAATATGGAAGCTGCGCCTCCGTTTGATCTGCTTGATGGCCTCCTGCCGAGAGGCTTCCTCGGCAGCATCAGCGGTTGGAGGCCCATCTCCACCGTTCACAGCGGAAGTGTTCGGCTCTTGAAGATTCGTTGACATCTCAGAACCTCCTCATGAACGAGGGTGACACGGTTCCTGTGCCGAGGGTAGGGCCGAAGGTCCCGTCACACACCCCTGAAACCCGGGAGCGGGGTGGTTATTCCGGTCAGGAGCTGCCGGTGCTCGCGGTCCGCGAGTTGCCCATGATCGCTTCAAGGGCACCTCTGGAGGCCCTGGCCGTCGGTACTTGGAGACACCTCAAGGGCCCGGAGTATGCGTGGCCCCGACCGGCCGCCGGCCCGTCAACCGTCCTGCGACTCGGCTTCGGCGCGTTCGAGAGCGGTGAGCGGTGCAATGACTGAGAATCGGATGCTCGCAGCAGGGCCGAGGGATCCTGGCAATAGGCACAGACGGTCCACACCCGGATCTGATTGTCGTCGTTGGACTCGGCCACCATCCGGCTGTCGGGGCTGAACGCCGGATTCCCGACCCCGCTCTGGTCGTGGTCGATCTGCAATGCCTGACCGGTGGACGCGTCCCACACCCGCAACGTGTCGTCAACGGTGGTGGTGGCGATATAGCGACCGTTCGGGCTGTAGACCACACCATTGCCACGGCCCGTCCGACCGATAGATCCGGGCCGTCCCGTCGTCGGAGGTGGCGGCCACATCGGCACCCGTCGGGCTGAAGGCGATGGTACCGAGCTGTGCCGTCACCGTCGGATGGATCGAGGAGGGCGATGCCCAGACTGGTGCCGACAGCCAGGTACCGATCGGTGGGGTCGTAGGCCACCGCGCCGGCCTGGTCGGCCAGGTGGTACCTATAGATAACGCGTCCGGTGGCGGCGTCGAGCACAACCATTTCACCGGTGCACAGTCTCTCGGCGAGGATGAACTCTTGGGCGGCCAGGTAAGCCTGGTCGACCGTTAGGACTTATCGTCGGGGTCGATGTGGGGCACGCCTTCAATCTTGCTGGACCGTCGGTCCCCCTGTCCTCGCTACCGGCTCGGCGGCGGCTATTGATCGGGGTGTGCTTGCCCACAGCCAATCGCCCATGAAGCAGGCACCTAGCGGGTCGGAATGGGGGACGTTGCAAGCTGAGTCGGGTGAGAGCAAGCTGGGGTGTGCCCGAAAACCGATTCGTCGGTGAGATCGCCAGAACCTACGACCAACCCGGGACGGGGATGTTCGCCGACGGTGTTCTCGAAGCGACCGTCGACTGTCTGGTCGAGTTGGCCGACGGCGGAGCGGCAATGGAGTTCGCTATCGGGACCGGCCGGGTCGCCGTCCCTTTGGCCGCCCGAGGTGTTCCGGTCGCCGGGATCGAGTTATCCGCAGACATGCTCCACGTGCTGAGGTCCAAGCCCCAGGCGAGCGCTATTACGACTGTCGAAGGCGACATGGCCGTGACATTCGTGGAGGGCGAGTTCTCCCTTGTGTACCTGGTCTTCAACACGATCCAGAACCTGACGACGCAGGACGAACAGGTGGCCTGCTTCGAAAACGCTGCCCGACACCTCCGCCCCGGTGGCCGGTTTGTAATCGAGACCAGCGTGCCCGGTCTCCGTCAGTTGCCACCGGGCAATCCCGGTGTCCCGTTCGCAGTGACGGAGGACTACATCGGCATAGACGACTTCATCGACCGGACGCACAAGCAGATTTCCCGCTCTCGGCATTTCTACCGAAACGGCGATGGCACCTTCCGCGAGTTCACGGCACCGTTTCGATATGTCTGGCCTGCTGAGTTGGACTTGATGGCTCGAATCGCTGGGATGACATTGGAACATCGATGGGAGTGGTGGAATCGCTCCCCGTTCACGGGTGAGAGCCCTTGGCATGTCAGCGTGTGGCGGCTCCCGGGCGCTTAGACGGACGCAGAATGGATCGACGGGCTGCTGCAAGTCGTGGGGCCGGCCTGCGCCAGAACACCGGAATCGCGGCGGCTATCACACCTGCCTATCCAACGGCACGAATGGAACACCCTTCGGCCTGCTATCCGCCTTCGGTGATCCGGATGATCGTCTTGCCGGGGATGCGCCGGTCAGGGGCGAACGCGCCAGGCGTTTCGGCGAGCGGCAGTACTGCCCCGACGATCGGTGTAAGCCGTCGATCCCTGAGCCGCTGGGCGAGATCCACGAGCCGGGACCGGTCGGCTTCGACGACGAAGAAGATGGCCCGGCCGCCCTTGGGCTGCACTGTGGGCACGCTGATGGTGGTGACGAGCGTGCCACCGGCGCGCACCAGGGCAGCCGAGCGGTCGAGGATCTCGCCGCCGATCACGTCGAGCACCACGTCAACTTCGCCAACATCCTCCAGCTTGTCGGCCTCCAGGTCCAAGAAGGTATTCACTCCTAATCCGAGGGCGGTTTCGCGGTCCGTTGTCCGTCCAGTGCCAATCACGACGGCTCCGACCTCGCGGGCGAGCTGCACCGCGATCGAACCGACACCGCCCGCGGCGCCATGGATCAGGACGGTCTGGCCTGTCGTGAGTTGAGCGTGGTCGATGAGCGCCTGCCACGCCGTCAGCCCGGAGATCGGCAGGGCGGCGGCCACGGTGTGATCGATGTCAGCCGGAAGGGGAGCGAGGTTGCGGGCCTCCACCGCGATGTACTCGGCCAGGGAGCCGTTGCGGGTCCAGTCGCTCAGGCCGAATACCCGCTGGCCCACACTGAGGCCCGTGGTTCCGTACCCCAGCTCGACGACGACCCCCGACAGCTCATGGCCGGGCACACTCGGCGTCCGGTCACGCCCGGCTCGGTCGACCCAGGTCCCCGACCAATCCAGCTCGCCGGGGGTGAACCCGGCGGCATGCACCCGTACGATGACGTCATTCTGGGCCGCCCGGGGGTAGGGAACTTCAGTCAAGGAGAGTCCACCGACGCCGGCATCGCGGTCTCGAACGGTGATGGCTTGCATGGCAGCTCCCTCCTCTGGCGGATGGTCGATGTGTGTTCGGTAGATCCAAGCCGAAGCTAGACCGTTGAGCGATGCCCTGGCTGGCAGTGTCAAGAGTGACCCCAACACCGGTCTGGAGGCGTTATCCAGACGGCGATGCTTGCAGATCGCGAACTGACACGCACCGGCACATGGGGGTCAGTGAGAGCCCAGCTATCGCCTACCGTCGATCAGTCGGGCCGAGTCAACCTGACGACCACAGGACTCGCTGCGGGCAACGGCACCTGAGGCCATCGAGCTGGCCGGCAAGGCTGACCTGGTCGAGGAGTAGTACATGGAGGTGGTGGATTCCCTTTCATGCTCATCCGTGCCAGCACTTCAGCGCCGAACCAGGGCCGGATGAAGTCTGGGGAAGCTTCAAGTACAGGTGCCACTTTCCCTCTGGACCTTCGCGCCTGGCTCCATGCCTCGGGTTATCGTACCCACCGGTGATCGGGGTCACCCTTGGGCGGCCCGAAAATGTCACCGCATCTCGACGACCCGGCCTCGACCACAGGGCTCATCTGGTGCGGGCAGGAATCGGGCTTGGATCTCTTGTCCACCAACCCGGCGACCCCCCCCCGGTTGGCATATCGACGCAGCCAGCAGTGGACAGTCTGGCGGGTCACCCCGTTGCGCTTCGCCACGTCGGTGACGCTTGCTCCGTCGAGGACCTCGTGCACTGCCTGCAGCCGTTGCTCCACCAGTCCCAGTTCCACCAGCATCCCCGGCCTCCTTCGCATCCGTCGACGTGACTCTCCACAGCAAAGAAGGTGGCTGGAGGCACCAGGTGGACCCTGGTCAGGCGTGAGTGTCAACCAGGTACCGGAGCCACTGTCGCCCAGGTACCGGAGCCGCGTCCGGAAAGTGTCAACCAGGTGCCGGAGCCACAGTGGAAAGCATGAGCCGGAATTCCACACGCCCGATCGCGCCAACATCGCGCCAAATCGGGCAGCTTCGAGGGTTACACCGGGCCGCCGCACGCCGGTTCAACGGTCTGACCTGCACCTTTCGTGGTCGGGCTGCCCGGATTTGAACCGGGGACCTCTGCGTCCCGAACGCAGCGCGCTAACCAAGCTGCGCCACAGCCCGTCGAACGGATCGGGTGGTAACACCGACCCTGACCTGGAGGATCTTACCTGACGGATACCAGGGCGATTCCCGCAGTTTTCTGGGCTGGGATTCTGTCGCGATTCTGTCGCGATTCCCATGACCTAGGGGGCTCTCCTGGCCGAGACCTCGGCGACCAGCCATTTTCCGATTCCCAGTGGCGCACCTGGGTGCCGCCGAAGCACTATTGAACCGGCCTGGGATCCCCGGAGGCTCCATACCTTGGAAGCGAGGATGGAGTCATGGAACAGAAGCGCCCCACAACAAAGAGGTACCCGCCTGAGCTGAAGGAGCGGGCCGTGAGGATGGTCCAGGAGCTCCGCGCCCAGGATCCCCACGACAAGACGGTCATCTCCCGGGTGGCCCGCCAGCTCGGGGTGGGAGACGAATCGCTCCGCGCCTGGGTGAAGCGAGCCGAGGTGGACGCCGGCAAACGCCCTGGTCTGACGACCGACGAACAGGCCGAGCTGAAGCGGCTCCGCAAGGAGAACTTCGAGCTTCGGCGCTCCAACGACATCCTGCAGTCGGCAGCAACTTTCTTTGGGGCGGAGCTCGACCGCCGAGGAAAGAAGTAGTCGCCTTCATCGACGCCCATCGGGAATGCACGACCGATGGGCGTCGGTGGGGGGTCGAGCCGATCTGCACGGAGCTGAAGATCGCCCCCTCCACCTACTACGACACGAAGGCCAGACCGCCTTCGGCCCGGGCTGTCCGGGATGCCACCACCGGGCCGGAGCTTCGGGCCCTGTGGGAGAAGAACTACTCCGTCTACGGCCGCCGCAAGCTCTGGAAGGCGGCCCGACGTCGGAACATGGATATCGGGCGGGACCAGGTGGCCCGGCTCATGCACCAGCTGGGCATCTGTGGCGCCACCCGGGCCAAGAAGCGGTTCACCACCAAGTCCGACTCCGCCCACGTCCGGGCCCCGGACCTCGTGAACCGGGACTTCACCGCCCCTCGTCCAGACGCCTTGTGGGTAGCCGATTTCACCTACTGCTCGACCTGGTCGGGCATCGTCTACGCCGCCTTCATCATCGACGTCTACTCCCGCCGGCTGGTGGGCTGGAAGGCGGCCCGGTCGATGACCACCGCCCTCGTCCTCGATGCTCTCAACATGGCCGCCTGGACCAGGCGCCACACCAGCTTGGACGGACTGATTTGTCATACCGATGCGGGATCTCAATATACGTCGGTGCTCTACACCGACCGGATCGACGAAGTAGGAGCTGCACCCTCCATCGGGACCGTCGGTGACAGCTTCGACAACGCCATGGCCGAATCGGTCATGGGCATCTTCAAGACCGAGCTGCACCGGAACCCCGCCGCCCTGGCCGCCAACGGCGGGCCCTGGAAGGGACTCGACGACCTCGAGATCGCCACCTGTGCGTGGGTGTCGTGGTTCAACGAGGAGCGGCTGCACTCGGAACTCGGCGACCGGACCCCGGCCGAGGTCGAAGCCGAGTACCGTCACAAGTCTCAGCCCGATGCGGCATGAGACAACCAAACCAACGAGTCTCCGGAAAACTCAGGCCGGTTCAGCGACCTGAGCTTTGGAGTAGGCCCGCTGGGGCAAGGTGGGTAGGGGTTGATTCGTCATGCGGATTCCTTGGGTGATCAACAGGCAGTCGTGCTTGGGTATATACTTATAGGATCATAACTATTGGTGAAGTCAAGTACTTTTATCGAAATGGGGAGCTACCTGCAGCGATGTAGGTGGGTGTCGGAGGTATCCAGCGGACGGGCGTTAGCAGGCTCAGTGATGGCGCCATAGCTATTGCGGTCACCGACGGCGGATTGGGTTGGGCCTTCGGCTTCCCTACCTACCCGGATGCTCGCGGTGAGCTAGTGCAGCGACCGTGAATCGTTCGTCTGGGTCGGATTGGTTCAAGCCGTTGGTTCTGCGCGGTTGCCGATCTACTTGGTAACAGCGTGAGGGATCGGGCAGTCTGGTTGCCATGGACCACCCGAGGAAGCGGCCTTTGACGATAGCCATTGTCGCGGTCTGCGCCGTCCTGACTGCTGCTTTCATCGCGCGCTGGATAGACCAATCGACCAGCTTTGCGAGCACCGCCGAACTCACATCGGCGCAACTTTCTGAAGCCACCACCTACTACGAGGACAACAACGGTCGCATCGATTATGGCCGTCCTGTTGGGTGTGATATCGATTCACTGGGTGCTAGCGCCGCCCCCCAGCACGAGGTCATCGCATACACAATCGTGACCTGCCAAGCATGCCCGGTAACGTCGTCATTTTCCCGGGCAGGCGAGTATCCGGCCGTGTTCAAGCTTCGTGGCCTCCGTATCCTTGGAGTGCAGGAAGCCAACGCTCCGGGTGACCCAGATTTCCAGAACGAGATCAATCGGATTTTTCCCCAGAGCCTGCAGACGCAAGCTGCCAACAACTCGCCGGCCAGCGATTGGTCCGTGGCCAGGTCACGGGCACCGTGCCAGCCCAGCCGGTGACACATAATTCGATTGGTGTCGTGGCGGACCAGGGGGATCCCTTGTGCCAGCCATAAAACCCCGATGCCACCCCTGAGGCCCCAGCGATGAGGAGCGTCGGATTACAGCTTGGTCAAGAAACCGCCGCCCCAGCTCGTCACCCAGATGTCCGCACCGTCAAAGGCGGCGCAATTGGGGTCATCCAGTCCGTTGATCGTGTCCACCGTCGCGCCAGTCGCGTCGGACAGCACAGTCACTGTGCCCGCCGTGTCATTGGTCACCCACATGTCCTTGCCGTCGAATGCGATCCCCGTTGGCCTCACGCCGACCGGGTAGTTACCCATAACGGCACCCGTTGATCCGTTCAGCTCCGTGACGTTGTTGCTTGATTCATTGGTCACCCACATATTCGTGCCGTCGAACGCCAAGCCGTCGGGACCTGTTCCTGCCCTGTAGGTTCCCAGGACAGTGCCCGTCGAGGCCTGGATCTTGGTGACGTTGTTGCTACCCTCGTTGGAAACCCAAACGTTGATGCCGTCGGACGCAACTTGCAGCGGCTCAGTTCCCACAGGAATCGTACGAATGACGGTGCCCGTCGAGGCCTGGATCTCGGTGATGTTGTCAGAGTTAGTGTTTGCGACCCAAATGTCGGTTCCATCGAACGCAACGCCCGTTGGGAGCGAGCCGACGTTGTAGGTGCCGAGGACAGTCCCCGTGGACGCTTGGACCTTCTCCACCGTGGCGGCATACTCGAACGAGATCCACAGATTGGCGCCGTCGTAGGCCATCCCGTTCGGACTGCCGCCAACGGTGTAAGTCGCCAGCGTGGTTCCTGTTGCAGGATCGAACTCGGTCACGGTGCCATTGCCAGCGCCCAATACCCAGAGGTGTTCACCGTCATACAAGACCGGACCAGAGTAGTTGTCGTCGCTGAACGTGATCCCTGCCTGATTCGTCCGGTACCAGTGGAGCATTCCGATCTGTTTCAGGTTCAAGGTCGGACCCACTGGTCCTTGCGGCCCGGTGGAATTCCAAGAGATGATTTTCGCGTTCTTGGTGGTGCAGTCCGGCTGCGTTTTGCCTACTCTGGAAAGTGACCCACCGCTGAGGCAGGCGTAATAGGTGGTGCTCGGTGACGTTGCCCCGGCGTTGACTGCCATTGTGACACCAATTCCAACAGCTAAAACTGCGAACAAACACGCGATTGATCTGATGAGTTTCGTGCCCATCGTCTTCTCCTGACCTGTTCACCGGCCCACCTCCGGAGCCGCCGAGAAGAAGAGTAGATCGTATGCCGTCCAGGTGCTGGCGTGCGTTTGTGGGGGATGCGCCGTTCGGCAAGACTGAACAACGAAGGTATCGGCTTAGCTGGATGTCGTGAGAGGCGGGTGGATTGTGAAACAGTTTTGGCGATGCGGACTGGTGTCCCTGGTGGCGGCGTTGTTGATTGGGGGGGCTTCAGTCGTCACCAGCGCGCCAGCCTTCGGAGGCACCAGCGTTACGAGCCTGACGACGAAGGGGTGGCAAGCGACCATCGCGCATCTCTCGCTGCCGAGCGCCGGTTGCTTCACCGCTTCCTACCCCTCGCTTGAATGGCATGCCACCCGGTGCAAGGTAGCGCCGCACGTGCTATTCGAACCGGCGATGGGGACGCTCTCGGGACCGGCCAAGGGATCGACGCCGAACGCTGTTGGCGACGACAACGACTACTCGGCTCGCGTGGCTGGTCAGATTACCCAGGCGACAGGATCATTTGCCGACGTAAGCTCAAATATCACTGAAAAGGGACAATACGGCCACAGTGGTCCGCAGTACGCGAACACGTTCAGTCTTCAGCTGAACACGCAGTTCTTTGCGACGCCGACGTGCTCAGGAGCTAGCGATCCGAGCAGTTGTCGTGGATGGCAGCAGTTCGTCTACGACTCACATTCAAATACTGTGTACATGCAATATTGGCTGTTGAACTACGGCGCCACCTGCCCGTCGAAATGGGCCTCGCCTTCTTCGTCATCGCCTGATTGTGTCAGAAACAGTAAAGCCCTTACGTTGCCAGGCGGCACCATTGCCGCGTCAGAACTCGCCAGCGTGAGGCTGTCGGGGATCGCAGTTTCAACAGGTGTCGAGCCAGGCTATGACGCAGCGGAGTTGTCACATGGGTCCCAAGCTATTGGTATCAGCAACTCTGACAGTGTGCTTGACCTCGCGGGGAGATGGAATACCACCGAATTCGGCGTTTTCGGCGACGGTGGTGGTGGTGAGGCGAACTTCGGTGCGAACACGACGCTGGAGGCGCAGACGACATTGCTAAGCAACAGCCGGTCGGCGCCGACCTGCGTGCTGGGGGGTACAACCGTGGAGACGAACAACCTTGACCTCACCAGCACTCCGGCAATCGGGACCGTAGGGTTGCCGACGATGGCGTCCAAGCAGACCAACGGTGGTACCCAGCCTAAGAGTTGCGCGAAGGAAGCGGAAACGTCAGAGGATTTCCAAATAACTTCAGTCACTCCAACATCAGTTTCCAATGCGGGTGGCGCTACGCTCGCCATAAAAGGAACCGGATTTCTTGACGTCATGAGTCTGTTTGACACCGCTGACGTGTCTTTTGCCAACAAATTTGCATCGGTGCCACTAACAGTCGAATCAGATACCCGAGCAACTATCATTGCGCCTAAAGCGAGTAAATTCACTGGGTACGCGACCATCGAACTGGCAGGGTGTGCACTTGACATTTACACCATCTGCTTTAGTGAGGACGCCGAGGGTGCGTTCAAATACACCTCCACTTGAACGTGAATCGCCTGTTGGGTTGCCAGTTCAATCCGTTCGGTAAGAGGATGGGACCTGCCACACCGGCTGTTTGTCGCGATTCTGTCGCGAAGCTGCCGCCGGATCCCGATGTATCTCCCGGTGTCTGGCCGGTCATCATCCCAGGTCAAGGGCAGTACGGCCTGGTCCAGCCTCTGTGGATAACCCACCATTTGGCGTCCCGAACGCAGCGCGCTAACCAAGCTGCGCCACAGCCCGTCGACGGAACCGCACGACGCGGTTCCGGACCAGGGTGATGCTACCCGACGGTGGTGCGCTCGTTCCCCGGGCCGCCGGCCGGCGGCTCCAGGGGCGAGGGTGCGGGATCCCGGCGTTTGGCCACCACCTTGGCGATCCGGCCGCTTGTCCATCTCGGTGACCCGGAGCTCCCACCCGTCGACGTCCAGCGACTCGCCCTCGGCGGGGATGTGCCCGAACCCGTCGAACAGGAAGCCGCCGAGCGGTCACGTACTCGCCCTCGGGCAGGTTGATGTCCAGCCGGTCCCGCACGTCGTCGACGCTCATCCGGCCGTCGACCAGCCACCGGCTCCCGTCCACCCGGACCACCTCGGGCTCGTCGTCGGGGTCGAACTCGTCGGGCAGGTCGCCGACCAGGGCTCCGAGCAGGTCCTTGACCGTGAGGACCCCCTCGACCCCGCCGTGCTCGTCGACCACCACGGCGAAGGCCCGTCGCTGGCGGCGCATCTCGGCCAGCACGTCGAGGACGAGCCGGGACTCGGGCACCAGGAAGGGCTGGCGGAGCCGACGGGAGATGTCGATGGGACCCGGTGACGGCCGTACGCCCACGTCGGCCGGCCCGGTGTCGGTCGATCCCGCCTCCGTGCCCGGCGAGGCACCGTTCTCCGCCTCGGCCTCATCAGTGGTCGACCCGTCGACACCGGCCCGTTCCGCTCACCTTCCAGCCGGCCCGGAACAGGTCGTTGACGAAGAGCACGCCGATCAGGTCGTCGAGGTTGTCGCCGTAGACCGGGAAGCAGCTGTGTCCCGACTCGCGGACGGCCTGGGCGACCGCGTCGACGGTGAGGGGGATGGACAGGGCCACCACGTCGACCCGGGGCGTCATCACCTCGCGGACCACCGTGTCGTGCAGGTCGTGGAGGGCGTCGATGATGAACTGCTCCTGGGCGTCGGCCCCGCCGTCCGGCCCGCCGTCCGTTGGCGCCGCGCGTCCGACCGCTCCCCCGCGCCGGCCGGTGGCCGGCCTGCTCGGCCCGATGGGGTGTGTCTTCGTGGCGTCGGAACACGGACACGGTGGTGACGCTGTCTGTTGGGGCGGGCCGTCAGGCGCCGGCAGGTACGGGCGAGGACACGACAGAGAGCGGTTGGTAGGACTCGTCGTAGTAGGTGCCCCCGTCGAGGAGGGCGGTGATGGCCCGGCGCAGCCGGATGGGGTCGAGCGGCTTGACCACCCAGCCCTCGGCCCCCGACCGTCGGGCCAGGAAGACGTCGGGCCGGCGGTCGAGCAGCATCAGGACCGGCACGTGGTCGAGCTTGCCGTAGGAGGCCTCGAGCCGGAGCTCGAGGCAGACGGCCATGCCGCCCATGTTGCCCATCTGGAGGTCGACGACCACCAGGTCGGGGAGGGACTCGGCCACCTCGGCCATCACCGCCGGTCCGGACCGGGCCTCGCGGATGGTGATGTCCGGGTTCGCCGGCGATGGCCGCCACCTCGGCCCGGACCGACGGGGCGTCACTGGCCACGAGGATGGTGCGCACGCCCACAGGTTAGCGCTCCGGTGATCGACGCCCGTGGGCCGGCGATCGACGGCCGGGCCCGGCCCGGTCCCGGCGAAGAGCAGGTCGGCGATGGTCCGAGCCCGTCGAGGTCGTGGACGTCGGTGTTCAGCAGGGGCACCCGGTAGACGGGGGCCGGGGCGACCTTGGCCACCAGGGCGGCGTAGGCCTGCTCCTCGCGGTCGGAGGCGCCGTGTAGCCCCGGAGGTTCTCGATCAGCTGGTCCAGCGGCGGTGCCCGCGGCGGTCCCGGCACTGGCGGCCGTACCGGGCAGCGCGCCAGCTGGTCGTCGTCGGCGAACCGGGGTTGGACCCGGTTGACCACCAGGGCGGTGACGCGACATCTCCGACTCGGCCAGCTTGCCGGCGAAGTGGACGGCCTCGTCCACCGAGTCGGGCCGGGGCGAGGCCACCAGCACGAAGGCGGTGTCCGGCTGGCCAGCAGCTCCCGGACCCGGGCCGCCCGGGTGCGGAATCCCTCCTCCATCCCCTCGAAGGCCTGGAAGAAGGTCACGGCGTCGTGGACGATGTCGGCCCCGGCCACCTTGGAGATGGTGCGCAGCAGGGCCTGGGCCGCCACCCCCATGAACTTGAGCCCGGCCCGGGTCGGCTTCATCAGGGCCTGGAACACCCGGTTCTCGAGAAAGTGGGTCAGCCGGCGCGGGGCGTCGAGGAAGTCGAGGGCGTTGCGCGACGGCGGGGTGTCCACCACCACCAGGTCGAACCCGCCCTCCTCCACCAGCTCGTAGAGCTTCTCCATGGCCATGTACTCCTGGGTGCCCGAGAGCGTGCCGGTCAGGTTCCGGTAGATCCGGTTGACCTTGATGTCCTCGGCCTGCTCGGCGCTGTCGGAGTACCGCTGGACCAGGTCGTCGAACGTCCCCTTGGGGTCGAGCATCAGGGCGTGGAGCTCGCCGGGCCACGGGCCCTCGATCCGGGTGGGCCGGTTGGTGAGGGTCGTCGAGGCCGAGGGAGTTGGCCAGCCGGCGGGCCGGGTCGATGGTCACCACGCAGGCCCGGCGACCCAGCCGGGCCGCCTGCAGGGCGAAGGCCGCCGCCGTGGTGGTCTTGCCCACGCCGCCCGAACCGCAGCAGATCACGATCGACTGGTCGCGCACCACCCCGTCGATGGCTCCGTCCCCGGCCGGCCCGACGGTCACGACGGGACCCCGGTCGGGTCGTGGAGCGCTGCGACGCCGGCGGCCAGGGCGTCGCTCAGGGTGTCGAGCTCCGGGGGCCGATGGAGGCGGTGAACAGGAAGGGCACCCGCAGCTGGGGCAGCGGGAGCTCCTGGGCCAGCCGCTCGAGCTGCTCCTCCTGGAGCTCCTGGCGGGTGAGCCGGAACAGCCGGGCCTCCTCGAGGGTGGCCACCAGCTCCGGCTCGAGGTCCACCCCGGCCGCCGGCGGCCGCTTCGGCCGCGGCTCCAGCCCGGCCACGGGCGGGTAGCAGGCGTTGACGATGACCGGGCCGAGGGCGATGCCCACCTTGTCCTCCAGCTGGTAGGCCGCCTCGACGACCTCGTTGACCGGCATCTCCTCGGGCAGGGTGACCAGGGCCACCTGGCAGCGGGTCGGGATCGGACAGCAGGGCCACCACGTCGGCGGCCTGGGCCCGGATCGGGCCGCCCCGGGCCGCGTCGAGCAGGCCGCCGGCCGACGACAGGAAGGTCATGGTGTGGCCGGTGGCCGGCGCGTCCACCAGGATCAGGTCGGCGATGCCGCTGCGCTCGATCTGCTTGACCTTGCCGAGGACCAGGATGTCCCGGATGCCGGGGATGGCCCCGGCCACGATGTCGATGATCCCCGAGGACAGCAGGCGCTTGGACACCCGCCTCAGCCCGTGGTCGGCCAGGTACTCGAGCAGGGCGTCGTCGGGGGTGATGGTCCGGGCCCGGACCGTGCCGGGCGGGATGGCGTGGGGTCGGTCCTCGTCGTCGTCGCCGATCGGGTCCGCCCCGGCCGCCTGCAGCACCGAGCCGGCGTAGTCGAGGGGTGCTCGTGCCCGAAGGCGGTGGCCACCCCGACCGGCCCTCGAGCTCGACCACCAGGACCGAAAGGCCGGCCCGGCGGCCAGATGGGCCAGGGCCGCCACCATGGTGGTCTTGCCCACGCCACCCTTGCCGGCCACGATCAGGACCCGGCTCTGGCTGCAGAAGGCGCGGATGTCCATGACCCCAGGAGCGTAGTGTCCGGGTCCGCTCCGGCTGCCCATGGCCGGTACGGCGACCGGCCCGTGGGCGGTCCCCACGCCCGCCGGTGGCCGGTCGATTGGGCGAGAAATCCTGGTCAGACCCCTTGTTTCCCGTCAGCGGGGCGAGTACGTTCGCTCGGAGGATAAGGGGAGCGAAGGGGGAGTCGGGCACAGTGGAGCAGGCGCTGGATACATGGCAGCTGAAGGCGGCGTGTCGTGGGCCACAGGCGGAGATCTTCTTTCCGCCGGCCCACGCCGAACGCAAGGAAGAGAAGCTGCAGCGCGAGGAGCGGGCCAAGTCGATCTGCGGACGTGCGTGGTCCGGGTCGAGTGCCTCGACTACGCCATCCGGATCCAGGAGCCCCACGGCATCTGGGGCGGCCTGAACGAGATGGAGCGCAAGCAGATGGCGGACCGCCGGGTCGGCTGAGCTCCGGCGCCGCTGGCGCGGACGGCCCAGGCCGGCGTCCGGAGGTCGGGGCGGCGGCCAGCCGGGTTCAACCCAGCCCGAGGGCGTGCGCGGCCGAGCGCACCCCTTTGGAGGCGCAGACCGAGGCCGGCTGCTGGCCGGTGGCGACGCAGATGCCGGCGGTCAGCTGGTTGGCGGCGGCCACGATGGCCTGGCCGGTCGGGCTCTGGGCGGCTGGCTGAGGTCGGCGGCGATGGTGGCCTGGGACTGTGTCCTTCGAGCAGCGCGGGGCTGAAGGCCGACGTCGAGGTCACCAGCCGGTTGCCGATGTCGACGAACGGGAACGTGCCCGCCGGGCCAGTCCCCGGCGACCGGCGCCCGTAGCGGGCGACCAGGGCCGCCTGGGCGGGGTGAGGGTGGCGATCCGGGTGAAGGTCCCGTGGGCGTCGACTGGCGTCGGAGTAGAGCTCGACGCCGGTGAAGGTCAGGTACCGGCTGGTGTACGGGACCCTACGAAGCTGAAGGTCTGGATGCTCGGGGAAGACCGAGAGCGGGGCCGACTGCATGTTGTGGAGCGGTCGAGAAGTGGCCGAACCGGGACAGGGCCACGATCAGCGGCCACCGCTCGGCGGCGCAGAACGGGCAGAACTCGGCCCCCACGAAGAGGACCTCGGGCTTGCCCCGACGGTCAGCGGCGGCTGGCCGGTGAGCACGGTGGGTGGCACCATGGGGACAGGGGCGTGGTGACCCCGACGGCGTCGAAGCGGCGCCGGGCACCGTGGCCAGAGCCGGCCACCACGGCGGCCGAGGTCGGGACCCGGTGCACCGGCGCCGACGTCGACACCGGCGGTCGGTCAGGGCGTAGACGATCAGGACGACCACCCCGATGAGGATGACCACCACCGCCCCCCAGGCGAACCGGGCGGTGCGGTTGCGCCCGGACGCCGGTCCGGGTGGCGACTGGTCCCCTGACGGCCTCGCCCGTCGATGGCGGTCCGGGCCCCCGCCGGTGCCGGATGGGTCCGTCGTGCCGACGGCTCCGACCCTACTCCGGTCACGCGGTCGCTCGTCCAACGGCTCGTCACGCCGTTCCGTACACCGGGCGCCAGCACGACGGGGGAGGCGGTGACGATGATCACGAACAGGATGAAGGTGATCAGGTGGACCGATGAGCACCACAGGCAGATGGCCTTGATGATGAAGAGCTCGGCGATGATCAGGTAGATGATCATGCCCACCCCGATGACCGACAGGACCAGCCGGGCCAGGTGGATCCGCCGGTCGGCCGAGCGCCACGCCGACCGGCAGGCACAGGGCGATCATGGGGACGAAGAAGACAGAGCCCGAGCATGGCCACCGGGATGCCGAAGATCTCCGACTGGGGGCTGGTGGTGACCTTCTCGCAGTTGATGGCCCCGTTGTCCGACGCAGACCAGGGCCACTTTGTCGAAGTGGGTGATGGTCAGGTAGATCGAGACCCCGAGCCCGAAGACACTGAGCAGCAGGGTGGCGATCGGCTGCCATCGCAGGGTGGGCACGGTCGGGCTCCTCGGAGCTGGCGGATCAGCTCAGCTTCAGCGCCTTGGCCGCGGCCTTGCACGCCGGGGCTGGTGCACACCGAGGCCGGCGCGTCCTTGGTGCTGGCGCAGATGGCGGCGGAGATGTAGTTGGCCGTGGCCACGATGGCCTGGGTGGCCGGATTGGTGGGATCGCTCAGGCCGCCGGCGATCTCGGACCAGGTCAGGCCGGCCAGGATCCCCGGGTCGTAGCTGGCCCCGGAGATGAGGGCCACGTTGTTGATGTTGACGAAGGGGAACCCGATCTCCCGGCCGTGGCGCGGGGATGTATTCGGGCTCTGTACTTGGTGAGGATCGGCCGCCTCCTCCTTGGTCGGGTTCTGGAGGGTGGTGTAGCCCCTGCCGGAGACGGGGACGTTGCTGTACTGCTCGATCGCGGCGAAGTGATGTACGGGCTGGTGAAGGTGGCGCCGTAGAAGCTGAAGGTGTGGGTCTCGGCGTCGATGTCGGTGTGCGACGAGGCGGTGATCTTGAGGTCGGACCAGGTCCCGAACCGGGACAGGGCGGCGGTCATGGCCCAGCGCTCGGCGGCGCAGTACGGGCAGTACTCGGCCCCGTAGTAGAGCATGGCCGGGGTCTTGCCGTCGAGGGTCAGCGGGGGCTGGCCCTTCAGCGACGGTGGGCGACACGGGCTGGGCGGACGACGGGAGATTGACCCCCACCTGGTTGTAGACCGACAGCCGGGATGTTGGTGACGTCGTTGACCACCGAGGCCGGGGCCGGCGTCACCGGCGTGTACGCCGTCGGGGTGGACGAGTTGCCGGTGGACCTTCACGACGACCAGGACGACCACGATGACGATGACCAGGCCCACCGCGCCCCAGGCCATCACGGTACCGGAGAATCGCCTGGGTGGGTGCGGGCGCCGGCCGTCCACCCGGGCGGGGCTTGTTGCCGCCGCCACCGCCGCCTGGGCCCGACTTGGCCCGGGCCCCGGTGGCCTGACCCGACTTTCCGGGTGGGCCTTGCCCGACACCGGCCGGCTCTGTGCCTTGCTCCGGTCCTTGGCGCTCTGGCCGGGTTCCGGCTGGGGGCTTGGGCTTGTTCCCCCCGGTGGGGCTCTTGTTCTGGTCCGTGCCATTTGGGCATTTCCCTGATTCGTGTTCGTGTGGCAGTGAGCGTAACTGGTCGGACGGAGCGTTTGGGATCGGTTCGACGCTGAGCCGGCCTGCGCCACCGGGTCGTGCGGAACCGGCCCCATCAGGCTACAGGACGAGTTTCCCGCCTACACTTACCTGGCCATGTTGCAAGATGCCAGGTCGGAAGCGTCTGCTGCCGGGAGGGGCCCGGAAGGGGTCGACGGCGGACGTGACGGTCAACCGGCCCGGTCCGGGTCGCGGGCATCATGAGCTGGAGCTCGGTGACGGTCGACGGCCACCGGGTCCGCTACGGGGTCGTCGGGAGCGGTCCCCCCCGCCCTGTTCATGCACGGGTGGGGGCTCCGGCCCAACGCCTATCGGGGACCGATCCAGGCCATGGCAACAGCAGGCTGTCGGGTCTACGCCCCGTGCCTGCCCGGGTTCGGCGGGCCCGGGAGCTGGAACCCGAGCGGCGCACCTTCGCCGGCTACGCCCGCTGGGTCGGGCAGTTCCTGGATGCGGTGGGCGAGCGCGAGGTGGCCCTGGTGGCCGGACACTCGTTCGGCGGAGGCGTGGCCACGGCCTTCGTCTACGCCCAGCCCGGCCGGGCGTCGGCCCTGTTGCTGGTCAACGCCATAGGCAGCCCGACCTGGGCGTTGTTCCCCAACGAGGTCCGCACCACCATGCAACGGCCGGTCTGGGACTGGGGACGTCACTTCGGGACCGACCTCCTGCACTCGCCCAACCTGGTCCGGGTGCTCCCGACCCTGCTCGAGGACTTCAT
>CAWIEV010000002.1:0-956504 GCA_963835325.1 uncultured Acidimicrobiaceae bacterium
GTAACTATTCAGGTCCCCTGACCGGCGCGTCCACCACCTGGGAGAACAACGCGGTACCGTGGGAATTCCGACCCGCGATCCCTCCTCTGACGCTCCGACCTACGAGCAGCTGGCTGCCCTGGTGGCGGCACAGGCAACGGAGATCGCCGAGTTGAAGCGGCGAGTTGCCGATCTGGAAGAGCGATTCGGTCGCAACGCCCCGCAACTCCTCGATGCCGCCGTCGGCCGAGCTGTTCTCGAAGCCCGCCTCGCCACCCGGGCCGAGCGTCGAGCGGCCGGACGCAGCAGGGCAAGCAGCCCGGTGCCCCGGGGAAGCACCTGGCCCAAGTGGCCGATCCCGACGTGATCCGCCACCACTCCCCGAGCATGCACGTCGTGTGGGTCGGCCTCGACGATGCCGACGTGGTCGGACATCGAGCGCCGTCAGGTCTTCGATCTGCCGCGATGACCGCCTGTTCGTCACCGAGCACCGGGCAGAGCGCCGGCGGTGTCCGTGTGGGTGCACGACCAAGGCCGACCTTCCCCGATGGGGCCACGGCCCCTGCCTGCTACGGACCGGGCGTCCGGGCCTGGCCGCCTATCTCGCCGTCTACCAGCACCTGCCCATGGACCGGATGGCCCAGCTGTTCTCCGACGTGCTCGGTGCCCCGGTGTCGGTCGGGGCCCTGGCCCAGCATGGTCACCGAGGCGGCCGATGCCACCGGGCCGTTCCTGGTGGCCACCCGCCGCTGCTGCACGATGCCCCTGCCGTCCACTTCGACGAGACCGGTGGCCGGGTGGCGGGCAGCCTCCACTGGGTGCACTCGGCCTCGACCGACCAGCTCACCTCCTCGAGTGCCACCAGCGGCGGGGCCGGGTGGCCATGGACGAACTTGGCGTGATCGCCGCGATGACCGGGGTCGCGATCCACGACGGCTGGAAGCCCTACCGCCACTATGACGTCGACCATGGCCTGTGCAACGCCCACCACCTCCGTGAGCTCTGGCCGTCGGCATCGGCTGGGACCAGGGGTGGGCCGACGACCTGGCCGGCTCCTCCGGTCGAGGCCAAGCGCACGGTCGAAGCGGCCGAGCCAGCGGGGCACGACCAGCTCGATGACGCCACCCTCCACTCGATCCGGGTCCGCTACGGACAGCTGGTGGCCAAGGGCTTCAGGCCAACCCCGCACCCGAGGTCGGCAAGCGATCGGGCTACGAGAAGAAGGCCTTCAACCTGCTCGTCCGCCTCGACACGCTAACGCGCCGACGTCCTGCGGTTCACCATCGACTTCGCCGTGCCCTTCGACAACAACCAGGCCGAGCGAGACATCCGGATGGTGAAGCTCCAACAGAAGATCTCCGGGTCGTGGCGGACACTCGCCGGGGCGAAGAACTTCTGTGCGATCCGCAGCTACGTCTCGACCATGCGCAAGCACGACCCAACGTGCTGGCCGGACTACGCCAGCTGTTCGAGGGTCAGGTCTGGCTGCCCGCCGGGGCCTGAATAGTTACCCATAATGAAACCCATAATTCTGCAGGTTCCGAACAGGGATGCCAATTCAGCGAAATCGGTAAGACCTGGTCAGGCTATGTTTAGTGGTCTCCAGAATGCCCCTGACAGCGATCGATTCACTCTCTTTCTCCGCAGGTTACGGGTTCGAATCCCAGGGGGTGCACCAAGGTCAGATTGGAGTTGACCCGCTCTCGTGGACCCCGTCAGTGACACCACTTCACGGGACGTGATCATCATCACCGCCAAGCTCTTCCGCCAGCTCGGCCACCCGCCGGATCAGATCGCCCCCACCTCCGACGGCTTTATCCGCTAGTCACACTGACACCAAGATTGTGCGCCGCTGCGAGCGCAGAGTGGGGCAGTCGGTGAAGGTGGGCGGCAGTCGAGCTATGGGCCAGGTCGACACCCAAAGGATGGGAGGCTAGAGAGATTGCGCTTGCAATCGCGATCATCGCCGTCGTGCTTGCTGGCCTACCCTCTACTGGCAGGTAACTGTTCAGGTCCCCTGAGGCGCCTGATCCACCACCAGGGAGTCGGCCGCGCGTACCGTGGGGAATTCCAACCCGCGATCCCTCCCCCGACGCTCCGACCTACGAGCAGCTGGCGTCCTGAGAACGAGCTGCTGCGGGCCCAGGTGGCGATGCTCGAAGCAAGCTGGCCGATCTGCGAGGAGCGGCTCGGCCGCAACCCCCGCAACTCCTCGATGCCGCCGTCGGCCGAAGGGTTCTCGAAGCCGCCGGCACCGTCCCGGGCCGAGCGCCGGGCGGCAGGACGCAAGCAGGGCAAGCAACCCGGTGCGCCGGGCAAGCACCTGGCCCAGGTGGCCGATCCCGACCGGTGATCATCCACCACGCTCCCTGTCGTGCACCTCGTGTGGGTCCGGCCTGGACGACGCCGAGGTGGTCGGCACCGAGCGCCGCCAGGTCTTCGATCTCCCCGAGATCCGCCTGTTCGTCACCGAGCACGTGGCCGAGCGCCGGCGGTGCCGTGTGGGTGCACGACCAAGGCCGACCTTCCCCGAGGGCGGCCACCGCCCCTGCCTGCTACGGACCGGGCATCCGGGCCTGGCCGCCTACCTGGCCGTCTACCAGCACCTGCCCATGGACCGGATGGCCCAGCTGTTCTCCGACGTGCTCGGTGCCCCGGTGTCGGTCGGGGCCCTCGCCCAGATGGTCGCCGAGGCCGCAGATGCCACCGGGCCGTTCATCGACGCCACCCGCGCGTTGCTGCGACGAGGCCCCCGCCGTCCACTTCGACGAGACCGGGGGCCGGGTGGCGGGCGGCTGCACTGGGTCCACTCGGCCTCGACCGACCTGCTCACCCTGCTCGACTGCCACCCGAGGCGGGGCCGGGTGGCCATGGACGACCTCGGGGTGATCGGTGCGATGACCGGGGTGGCCGTCCACGACGGCTGGAAGCCCTACCGCCACTACGACGTCGACCATGCTCTCTGCAACGCCCACCACCTCCGCGAGCTCGCTGGCCGTCGGCATCGGCTGGGACCAGGGCTGGGCCAACGACCTGGCCGGCCTCCTCCGGTCGAGGCCAAGCGACGCCGTCGAAGCGGCCGAGCCAGCGGGGCACGACCACCTCGATGCCGCCACCCTGCACTCGATCCGGGTCCGCTACGGACAGCTGGTGGCCAAGGGCTTCGCGTCCAACCCCGCACCCGAGGTCGGCAAGCGTCGGGCTACGAGAAGAAGGCCTTCAACCTGCTCGTCCGCCTCGACGGCCAACGCGCCGACGTGCTGCGGTTCACCATCGACTTCACCGTGCCCTTCGACAACAACCAGGCCGAGCGGGACATCCGGATGGTGAAGCTCCAGCAGAAGATCTCGGGATCCTGGCGCACACTCGACGGGGCGAGGAACTTCTGCGCCATCCGCAGCTACGTCTCGACCTGCGCAAGCACGACAGCAACGTGCTCGCCGGACTACGCCAGCTGTTCGAAGGTCAGGTCTGGCTGCCCGCCGGGACCTGAATAGTTACACTGGCAGTTTCGTACTTGGAGACGATCCGGACCCGTCATCAGAGTGTCGACCTTTGCTGCGCCGGTGTCGATGAAGGCGCCCAATGGGACCTTTATCTCCGTTCCAGATGGACCTTGGACAATGGCTCTGTCAGCAACAAATGTCGGAAGGATGGAGGCGACCGTCGTCATGCGGGGCTTTCACTTGAGAAACACGGCCGGCCAGACGTGCGATGCCCTCTATCCAGACGACAAGACGCTCCCCGCTAGCGTGAGACCGCACGCATCTGCACAATTCGTCATCAGGCACGAGGAGATCGAATCGGGGATGGCCGAACGCAGAATGACAGCCGCCCGGGGTTTCGTCCGACTCGCAACGGGCGAGGTCGTGGACGCGCCGGACGACTGCGTGACCATCCAGGCATTCTGATGCAGAGGATCCTCGACATAGATCTGGACTTCTTCGTAGAGGATCCCGTGTATTGGCCTCCGTCACAGGAGCGATGCGACCCTGACGAGCATCCGGTCTGGCCGGAATCCGAGGTGAGGTCATTCCTGGACAGGCAATGCGGAGTGTCCGCACCCTTGCCCGGATTCATCACTGAGAACCATGGCGAGCTGTTCCCTCCTTGGCGATGATGCGATTGACGCTGGTGTTCTCGTTCCCCCGTTCCACGTCACCCACGTGGACGCCCACGCCGACCTCGGCCTGGGAGACACCTCCTACGTCTACATACTGACGTCGCTTCTGCTGAAGTCCCCAGAGGAACGCAGGTATCCAGTGACCAGTGCCGAGGACGCTTGGGGGGGCTTGGGTGATGGCAATCGCCTCGCCTTTGCCGTTGCCAACAGGTGGATATCTGAGCTCGACTACGTATTCAGCGAGGGAGGCGGGGATGATCTTGCCCCATATCTTATGGAGGGGTTCGACTCGCACGCTGACCACATCCATCTGACTCCCGTAACGACCGCAGACATCGAACGGCTGCAACACGGAAGGCGGCCAAATCCTACAGTTTCCCAGGAGCCGCGAGTACCGCTTCGAAGAGTGCAGGGGAAGCAGTACCAGGCCGACCAGCCCTTCGACTTCATCTGCCTCACCCGGTCACCGCCCTATACCCCAGTGACCGCAGATCCCATCTTCGACATGATCCGAGATCGGTACATCCGTGGGGTGTAGTTCGGTGTCCAGCATCCCGCTGACAGCGATCGATTCACTCTCTTGATTTGATACTCAAGAAGGCTGCCTGGTCCTGTCGGCTGAGGTTCAATTACAAGCTGACGGCTGACGAAGGTGACACCAGCTCAGACAGGGACCAGAAGCGATTGCGCCACAAGTACCGATCAGATATTGAACGGCGGCAGCGTGGTGACGAGCAACCGTCGGCACTACGACACCTGCCGCCGCTCTCGCCGAGCCTTCGACGAACCATGAGGGGCTCATGGTCTCAATCATGAGCCCCCTGACCAGGCATTTTGTCAGTCTTCATCGAACTACGCGCAGAGCAACGTTGACCAACACAGCAGTCCTGTTCCGTCATCATGAAGGGTTCATGGTCCCGACCATGAACCCTCTGACCAGGTATTTTGGCATCCCTCGGATTCACTAAAGCTCTGACCTGGCGCTTTGTCCGGTGGCGAAGATTTCTCGATTTTCTTCCCATCATGAGGGTTTTCATGAGGGTTTTCATGAGGCTCCCATCCTTCATCGTGGTCGCCATGGACTCCCTCACGATCAACCAGCTTCGAGCTAGACGACAGGCCTTCGGGACTACACCTCGCCGGCCGTGGAAATAGACGAGACGACGTGACGACGACTCCAATCTCACCGACGTCAATGGTTCGGCCTTTCGAAGGCGGACCACCATCGACCCTGTCCGGAATGGAGGTACTGATCGAGGCGGCCGTCGAGAGGGCGATCGGGCGCAGTCTCGGTCCATATCTCAGCCGGCTGAGTGTCTGCGAGCCGGCCGTCTACACGGTCGCGCAAGCGGCAGAGGTGCTTCAGGTCTCGGAGGACACCGTTGGCCGAATTGTGCGGCGAGGGGCGCTTCCTCGTGTTCCCCACGTCGGTGGCAAAATACTCATTCCCCGGCGGGCGCTCGATCGATTGATCGAGTCAGCCGAGGCATCCCCTGAGAAAGGGTCCGTTCGGGCCGACCCACCCAATGGGACTCCATTGCGCCATCAGTCCAATCGCTCGGTGGCCTCGTGACCTACAAGACGCTCCGAGAGAACAGCTTCAATGAAGCACCAGTTCAGATCGGCTCTTCTGGCGCGACATCCCCGGTCTCCGACTCGCTGAACAGCCGGTCCATCAGCTCAGCGGCACCCTGGTCCGAGCCTGGGATGAAATGCCGGTACGTCCGCAGGATATTGCCCTCGGTACAGCCGAGGCGCTCAGCGACCACCGAGATGGGTACGCCCGCCATCAGCATCTGGCTTGCCGCGGTGTGCCGCAGGTCGTGCAATCGCACAAGAGGTACCCCGGCCTTCTTGCTGTAGCGCTGCCAGGCATGCGACGGCCAGGCCAGACTCCAGTGACCCACCCCGCCGTCGTCGGAGAAGACGAAGGAGTCCTTCCCAAACGGGACGTCCACCACTTTCGCCCGCTCCTCGGCCCGGCGCTTGTGCTGGGTGAGCACCTCCTTCGTGTCGGGTCCGAGCCGAACCGTGTACGTGCGCTCCGACTTCGTCCCCTTCTCCACCGGACCGTCCTTCGACTCGGCGATTGCCCGGGCGAACGTGATGGTGGACCGGTCGAGATCGGTGTCGCCCCACCGCAGAGCGATCAACGTGCCGCGCCTCGCACCGACGGTGGCTGCCAGTTGAATGAAGGCTGCAAACTCCTTGGTGGCTTTCTGCTGCACCGATCGGACCTGCGTCATCGACGGCACGTCGAGCTGCCGGGGCTTCACCTTGGGCGGATCGGCGGCGAGGCCCGGGTTCGCTGTAACCATCCGCTTGCGGATGGCCCAGTTGTACATGGCCCGGATCTGCCCATGACAACGGGCGATCGCGCTCGGAGACAGCCCGGTCTCGTCCTCCAGCTTCCGGTAGAGCCGGTCGAGGTGGACGCCAGTCACCTGGTCCGCCCGCCACGTTCCGATGGTCGGCTCGATGTGGAAGCGGAAGTTGTCGGCCACCGTCTTCGCCGTCTTGGGCGACCAGCCGATCCAGTCCTCGCTGCGGCGGTCGCGACGAGACCGGTTCGCCTCCTGCCATGCCGCGGCCAACTCGGCGACCGTGGGCCCGCGACCGCTCGGCGCATCATCCTCGGGATGGCGTCCGGCTTCGACGGCCACGATCAACTCGGCGAGTTCGGCGTCCGCCTGCTTCGCCCCGGCCCGGTTGTCCGGTGCGTGGACCGTCTTATAGACGGTCCGGCGTCGTCCGGTCAGCGGATCCGATCCGGCCGCCACCGTCAGCCGCCACGCCCCATCCCGGTACCGCTTGTTGCCCTTCACTGCCGTCGGCTCATGGCCAACTATGTTGGCAGGATTGTTGGAAAAGTACGAATCGCTGACCGGTCGGTGTCAGAAAGTGCCTCTGACCTGGCAGTCCCAACGGGGTTCGAACCCGTGTCTCCACCTTGAGAGGGTGGTGTCCTAGGCCTCTAGACGATGGGACCCTGATGAGCCGCTCCTGTCGGGAACGGCTCGCCACTTCAATTGCGAGCCTGCCACACCGCTCCCGAAGGAGAGCGCTGTGAGCGCTCGGGGGGGAGGGCTCGAACCTCCAACCTCATGAACCAGAATCATGCGCGCTGCCAGTTGCGCCACCCCCGAATGGGCGAATCGCCAATTTAGCCCACCCGGCCGGCCGGCGAGACAGGCCGCCACCGCCGCCCTCCGCCGGAATCGATCCCGGTCGGCCCCTGCCGAGGGGGGTCACTACGATCGAGGACGGATGAGCACGGAACGGGTGGTGATCGTGGGCGGCGGCATCGTCGGCACCATGCACGCCCTCCAGGCGTGCCAGCACGGCTGGGAGGTCGTCCATCTCGAGGCTGACGCCGGGCCCCGCCGGGCCTCGGTCCGCAATTTCGGGCTCGTGTGGGTCAGCGGCCGGGCTCCCGGGCCCGAGCTGGACCTGGCCCTGCGGGCGCGCCGGTTGTGGGAGGACCTCGCCGGTCGCGCCCCCGGCATCGGGTTCCGAGCCGCCGGCTCGCTGACGGTGGCCGGCGACGATTCCGAGCTGGCCCTGATGGCCGAAGCTGCGGGGCATCCCGACGCTCCCACCCGGGGGTTCGAGCTCCTCGACGCCACCGGTGTGCGAGATGTCAACCCTGCCATCAAAGGCGACATTGTCGGCGGCCTCTGGTGCCGTACGGACGCCGTGGTCGAACCCACCTCGGTGTTGGCCGCGCTCCGGCAACTGCTCGCCAACACCGACCGTTACCGCTGGCTGCCGGGTCGGCAGGCCATCGACGTGCAACCCGCCGGCGGCGGCGGGGCCGGCGGGGCCGGCACCGCCTCCACCGTCATCGACCAGTTGGGTGGGCGCCATCAGGGATCGTTGGTCCTGCTCTGCATCGGCGACCGCCTGTCGGGGCTCGGGGGTCGCGTCGGAGCCGCCCTGGCCGCGGCGCCCCTCCGCCGGTGCCGGCTCCAGATGATGCAGACGGCGCCCACCACCGAGCGGATCACCACCGCCATCGCCGACGCCGACTCGATGCGCTACTACCCCGCCTTCGATCTCCCCGGCCGGGCCTCACTGCCCGCACCGAGACCGGAGACCGCCCGATGGGCGATGCAGCTGCTGCTGGTACAGCGATCCGGTGGTGGCCTCACCATTGGCGATACCCACGTCTACGAGGAGCCGTTCGACTTCGCCGTCGACGAATCCGTCTACGACTGCCTCCGCGCCCGGGCGGAGTCGATCCTGGGCTGGGTCCTGCCCCCGGTGGTCCGGCGATGGGCCGGCGTGTACAGCGCGGCCACCGACGGGGGCATCTGCTACCGCCGGAGCATCGAGCCCGCCGTGTGGGTGATCACCGGGCCGGCCGGACGGGGAATGACCCTGTCGCCGGCCATCGCCGAGCAGACGTGGGACGAGGTGACGGCGTGAAGCCCCCGATCCGGCTGGTGGTCCTGGACATGGCCGGCACCACCGTGGCCGACGGCGGCGCCGTCGAGGAGGCGTTCCAGGTCGCGCTCGACGCCGTTGGCCTGACCGCGAGCCGGCTCAGAGAGAACCCGCGGGACTATATCCGTCGCACCATGGGCCAGTCCAAGATCGTTGTGTTCACCGAGCTGCTCGGCGGCGACAGGCACCGGGCCGAACAGGCCAATGCCGCCTTCGAGGGCGCGTTCGACCGCGCCGTCGACCGTGGCGAGGTGTGGGCCATCCCCGGAGCGGAGTCCTGCCTCCGCGCCCTCCGCGACGCCGGGATGCGGCTCTGCCTGACCACCGGCTTCTCCCCCGCCACCCGCGACCGCATCGTCGCCGCGTTGGGATGGGAAGCGCTGGTCGACCTGGTGCTGTCCCCGGCCGACGCCGGCCGGGGACGGCCGTGGCCCGACATGATCCTCACCGCCGTGCTGCGGCTGCGGATCGACGACGTGGCGGAGGTGGCTGTGGTCGGGGACACCTCGAGCGACCTGCTGGCAGGGGCCCGCTCCGGGGCCTCGATGGTCATCGGCGTGCTCAGCGGGGCCCACTCCCTGCCCGAGCTGGAGAGGGCGCCCCACACCCACCTCATCGACTCGGTGGCCGACCTGCCCGGCCTGCTCCTCGATCGCACCCCCTGACACGGGTCGACCAAGGTCAGCCCAGCGACGAATGGAGCGAGCTCAGGCGGCTGAACCCGATGATCCGGCCGAGTGCCATCCCCACCGTCTCCTTGGCGAAGTAGGGGATGGTGGAGAAGCCCTTGATCGGCGAGGTCCGGGTCGGCGTCGGGTACGCGGTCAGTCCCACCGTGGAGGCGACGGCCAGGCACCGGGCCTCGTGAAAGGGATCGCTGGCGATCAGGACGGTCCGGTCGCCCCGGGCCAGGAGGGCCGGAGCGGCCTGGGACAGGCTCTCCCACGTGTTGCTCCCGCCGGTCTGCAGGATGTCCTGGCTGGGAATGCCGGCGGCCACGAGGTAGCGCTCCGATGCCTGCGCCTCGGTATAGCGGTCGCCGGGCTGCTTCCACCCGGTGACCATGATGGTCGGAGAGAGGTGCTGGCGCCACAGGATCTCCGCTTCGTCCAGCCGGGAGGCAAGATCGGGAGAGGGCACCCCGTCGTACTGGGCCGCGCCCATGACGACGATGGCGCTTGCCACCCTCGGCTCGTAGCGCCGGCTCGTCATCCAGACCTGTACCGCGGTCACCACCAGGTAGACGAGAATCAGTATCACCACGAAGGCGACGACCCGGAGGATGAACCGGAGCAGCCGTAGCCCGGTCAGCGTGGCGATGATCCCCACGCCGTCAGCGCACCGGGCTCTGCGAGAGGGGAAGGGGGCGCGTCACGACGGCGGGACGTCCCGGGCCCGGCCGAGAGCGGCCCTGAGCCGGTCCAACGTGCGCTCGGGCCCGAGCACTTCGAGCGCCTCGAACAGCGGAGGGCCCACCCGGCGGCCGGTGACGGCCACCCGGATGGGCGCCTGGGCCTTCCCCAACTTCCGGCCCACACCCTCGCCGACGGCCAGCGTGGCGGCATGGAGGGCATCGCGGGTCCAGTTGCCGGCCAGTCCCTCGTAGGCGTCGGACGCCGCCGACAGGATGGTGACCCCCAGCTCGTCGTCGGCGACGGCCTTGGCCCATGCCTCCTCGTCGACGGGCGGGTCGTCGAGGAAGAGGAAGTCGACCATGGCCGGAACCTCGCCCAGGACGGCCACCCGCTCCTGGACCACGGGGGCCATCGCCGCGAACGCGGCTTCGTCGAAGTTCGCGTCGGGCCAGGGCGCACGGTCGCCGGTCAGCCAGGGCCGGCACGCCTCGATGAACGACTCGGTCGGCATGGCCCGGATGTACTCGCCGTTGACATGGGTGAGCTTGACCACGTCGAAGAAGGCCGGGGAGTGGTTGACATCCTCCAGGCGGAACCATTCGAGCGCATGGGCGACATCGAAGATCTCCTCGCCCCCCGGCGGGCTCCATCCGAGCAGGCCCAGGTAGTTCACGAAGGCGTCGGGCAGGTATCCCTGCTCGCGGTACGACTCCACCGCCACCGGATCCCGGCGCTTGGACAGCTTCTTCCGCTGCTCGTTGACCAGCATGGGCAGGTGGGCGAAGACGGGCAGCGGCGGCGCGGGTTTGGGCCCCGTCCCGGTCGATCCGTCGGTCACCCAGCCGAGCGAGGTCAGCGCCTCCCACACCAGCACCCCCTTGGGCGTGGTGGGCAGCAGGTCCTCGCCCCGGATGACGTGGGTGATGGCCATGTCCATGTCGTCGACCACGTTGGCCAGGACGAACAACGGGCCTCCGTTGGCCTTCACGGCCACGAAGTCGTCCATGGCCGCACAGGGGAACTCGATCACTCCCCGGATCACGTCGTCCACGATGGTGGTCCCCTCGTCGGGGGTGCGGAACCGGAGGGCCCTCCCCGGGCCGCGATCCAACGCGCGCGGGCGGCAGAAGCCGTCGTAGCCAGGCGTCAGGATCCCGTTGGCCTTGTTGCGGGCCTCGATCTCCTCGCGTGTGCAGTCGCACGCATAGAGGTAACCGGCCTCCCAGAGCGCGTCGACCGCCTGGGCGTAGCGACCGGTGCGCTGCGACTGCCGGAACGGGCCCTCGTCCGGATCCATCCCCAGCCAGTGCATGGCCGAGATGATCCCGTCCACCCACTCCTCGCGGCCCCGCTCGGCGTCGGTGTCCTCGATGCGGAGCACGAAGGTGCCTGCCGACTGACGGGCCACCAACCAGTTGAACCAGGCCGTTCGGGCGCTGCCGACATGGAAGTAGCCCGTGGGTGACGGGGCGAAGCGGACCCTCGGGGTCTGTCCCGGCACTCCCCGGTTACTCGTCCTCGACGATGGTGATGGCACCGGTGGGGCAGCCGTTGGCCGCCTGGCGCACCTTCTCGCGCAACTCCTCACCGGGGTTCTCGTTCAACACGTACAGAAATCCGTCATCTCGCACCTCGAATACCTCGGGGGCGATCCCCATGCAGACGGCGTTGCTGGCACACTCGTCGTAGTCGACAACAATCTTCACGTGATGCCTCCGGAAGCTCGGTGAACCAGCCCGAGTGTACCGGCCCGCCGGCCGCCGGCCGGGACGCCACCGGGGACGCCCCGGGACATGGACCTCGGGGCGAAGGCCCAGGATCCGGTCGGCACGCGGGATGTCCACGGTCGGCGGCGGCGTGACCCCCGGTCGGCTAGAAATCACCGCATGCCGCCGCTCCCGCCCCCTGCCAACTCCACGTCCCGCCCCGGCCCGGCGCCCCGCCCGGGCCCGCCGCGGGCCCACCCCGCCCGCCGCTGGTGGGCCCTCGTCCTGGTCGGGGTGTTGGTCCTGTCCGCCGCGGCCTGCTCGTCGAGCTCGACCACCACGGGTACCACGGCCACCACCAAGGCCTCCGGCTCCTCGAACACCTCGACCACCCTGTCCGCCGACGGCCTGCCTGGCATCCGTCACGTCTTCGTGATCATTCTGGAGAACGAAGGGTACGACGTCACCTTCGGCACCCCGTTCAACGATCCGTACCTGGCCACCACCCTGCCGGCGGCCGGTGCCCTCCTGACCGACTACTACGCCATCGGACACTTCTCGAACGACAACTATGTGGCGCTGATCTCCGGGCAGGCGCCCAACCCGCTGAACCAGGCCGACTGCATCGACTTCGTCGACTTCCCCGCCACCGCCACCGTGGCCGCCGACGGCCAGATCTCGGACTCGGGCTGCGTCTTCCCCGACTCGGTCAACACGCTGGCCAACCAGCTGACCGCGGCTCACCTGACCTGGAAGGGCTACATGCAGGACATGGGCAACGTTCCCTCCCGTGAGTCGGCCGTATGCGGACATGCCGTCATCGGGACACCCGACAAAACCGAGACCGCGGTGCCCGGGGACGGGTACGCCGCCCGCCACAACCCCTTCGTCTACTTCCACTCGATCATCGACGACACCGCCTACTGCGACGCCCGCGTCGTGCCGCTCGGAACCACCACCGGGACCATGCCGGCCACCACGCCGAAGGGGGTCACCGGGCTGGCCACCGACCTCAAGTCGGTCGCCACCACACCCAATTTCAGCTTCATCACGCCCAACCTCTGCTACGACGGCCACGACGCCCCCTGCATCAACCAGCAGGCTTCGGCATCACCACTGGTCAACATCGACACCTTCCTGCAGACCTGGGTGCCGCTCATCACCTCCTCCCCCGCCTTCAAGGAGAACGGCCTGCTCGAGATCACCTTCGACGAGGCCGACACCGACAACGGGAACCCGGCCGACGCCACCGCGTGCTGCAACGAGATGCCCGGGCCGGCCTCGGCCCTCCCCGGGATCACCGGCCCCGGAGGAGGCCGCATCGGCACCGTGCTCATCTCCCCGTTCATCAAGGGCGGCACGGTGACCACCGTGCCCTACAACCATTACTCGACCCTGGCCACCATCGAGGACATCTTCGGTCTGCCCAAGCTGGGTCAGGCCAACACGGTGAGCGCCACCTTCGGGCGGGACATCTTCGACCGGACCGGGTGACGGCTCGACCGGACCGGGCGGCTCCGGGTCGGGCGGGACATCTTCGACCGGACCGGGTGACGGCTCGACCGGACCGGGCGGCTCCGGGTCGGGCGGGACATCTTCGACCGGACCGGGCGACGGCTCCGGGTCATGTGGCGGCGTCCCATGCCGGGTGCGCCCTCGACAGCCGGCCGGCGACGATGGCCACGGGCACCAGCAGCGCCAGGGCGAAGACCAGGCCCGCCGGCTTGGCCAGATGGAGGACGCAGAGGGCACCGACCAGGGCGCCGGCGAACATGGCCAGGGTCGAGAGCCCGCGCCGGCCGATGCGTGAGCTGGTGCCACCGGCCAGCCGCCCGTCGAAGGCCGCACCCACGATGGTCTGGGTCAGCACGGTCGTGGTCAGATCGGGCACGGCCAGCTTGCGGGCGGTGCCGTTCTGCAACCCCATGGCCAGGCCCATCAGTCCGATGAGGACGAACCGGGACGTGCCGGTACCGACATCGGACACGCTCCATCCCACCACCACAGCCACGGCCACCAGCCCGGCCTGGCACATCGTGGACACCGCCAGCATCCGTCCCCGCCGGGGTCCCAGGTGGGCGACCAGCCGTCCGCTACACAGGGCACCGGCGAAGAAGGCGCACAGGGCGGACAGTGAGGCGGCGATGGAGAACCCTTTGGCGCCGGTGAGGGCGAAGGCCAGGAAGACCACGTTGCCCGTCATGTTGGCCACGAACACGTGCCCGAGGACCAGATAGCTGAAGGCGTCCACCAGCCCGGTGACGACCGTCAGGACCACCAGCAGCGGGGCCAGGGGTCCGTGCCTGTCCCCCTCGGGGGGCACCAACGTCTGCCAGAAGTCGGTCAGTGCGGTCATCATGGGTGAACCTCCGGCTCGTCGGATCCATCCCGTACCGTAGTGAGCTCGACGGAACGTGAGATGTCCACCGACCCGAGCAGTTGACGGTCGTGGGAGACCAGCAACAAGGTGCCCCCGAAGGCGGCCAGGGCCGACTCGAGCTGCTCGATGGCCGGGAGGTCGAGATGGTTGGTGGGCTCGTCCAGCACCAGGAAGTTGACGCCGCGGGCCTGGAACACGGCCAGCTCCGCCCGCGTCCGCTCGCCGGGTGAGAGCGAGCTGCTCGGGCGGGTGACGTGCTCGGCGTCCAGCCCGAACTTGGCCAGCAACGACCTGGCTTCGGCCGGAGGGAGCCGGCACCGCTCCGTCACCGTGCGGATGAGGTCGCGGTCGCCCCCCATTGCCCGGCGGTCCTGACCCAGCTCCCCCACCACCACGCTCGGCCCCATCCACCGGGACCCGGCGGCCAACGGCAGCGAGCCCAGCAAGGCCGAGACCAGGGTGGACTTTCCCGTCCCGTTGGCCCCGGTCAGCGCCACCCGCTCCCCCCAGTCGATCTCGAGGTCGAGGGGGCCCATCCGGAACGAGCCCCGCTCGATGACCGCGCCGTCCAGGCGGACCACGACGGTCCCGGCCCGTGCCGCCTCCTCGATCGTGAACCGCAGGTCCCACCCGACGAAGGGCTTCTCCACCACGTCCAGGCTGTCCATGGCCCGCTCGGTCTGGCGGGCCTTGGCTGCCAGTTTCTCCGTGCGGTTGATCCGGAAGTCGCGCTGCGCCTTGTCGTTGTCACGCTGGTTGCGGGACTCGCGGCGGACACCGGTGGTGGCCCACTGGCGCTGCCGCTCGGCCCGGCTCTCCAGTTGGCGTCGTTCCCGGTCGTAGCGCTCGAAGGCCTCGGAGGCGTGGCGTGCGGCCAGCTCGCGTTCGGCCTGATAGCCGGTCCATCCGCCCCCGTACAGGCGAGCGGAACGGCTGTGTGGATCGAGCTCGAGTACCGTCGTCACCGTCCGCTCGAGGAAGTCCCGGTCGTGGGAGACGATGACCGTCCCGCCCCGGCGCCTTCGCACCCAGGTCTCGAGCCGTCCCAATCCCTCGAAGTCGAGGTCGTTGGTCGGTTCGTCCAGCAGGGCGATGTCGAAGTGCGAGAGCTCGATGCCGGCCAGCGCCACCTTGGCCTCTTGGCCGCCCGACAACGTGGACACCTCGGCCTCGGCCAGCTCGGCGCCGACGTCGAGGTCGTCGAGGACCTCGTCGATCCTGGCGTCCAGGTCGGCCGCGCCCAGTGCGTTGAACCGGTCCAGCGCCATCTCGTAGCGGTGCTCGGCGGCGGCGGTTCCCCCGGCCAGAGCGGCGGCGGCCTCGGTGAGCTCCGACTCGGCGGCCCCGGCGCCGGTGCGACGGGTCAGCGCCCCCCTCACCGTCTCTCCGCCGATCACCTCGTGCTCCTGGGACAGGTAGCCACGGGTCGCCCCCGGCGGGTCGAGGACGATCCGACCCTCATCGGGTGGGATGACGCCGGCCAGCAGCTGCAGGAGGGTCGACTTGCCCACGCCGTTCGGGCCGACCACCCCGATACGGCTCTCGGGGCCGACCGTCAGGGAGACCCCATCGAGCACGGTCCGGCCGCCGCGGTCATGGGTCAGGCCGCGTGCCACCAGCGTGGCCGCCGACGGCGAGCGGACAGTCGATCGGGAAGGTGGAGTACGGGGCGCGGGCAACGGGAACCTCCGGGACCATGGGACGAGGGTCGGACACGGGGCAACCTGTTCTCAGCGCACGGGTCAACAGTAGCGCCGCCTGTCCGGAACCGGGGCCCTCCGCCACCGGCCCGACGGTTACGGCTTGTCGCTCCCGACCACCCACATGGCGAAGAACTGCGAACCCCCGCCGTAGGCCTGGCCGAGAGCCAGCCTCGCCCCGTCGATCTGGTGCTCGCCGGCCTGGCCCCTCACCTGCATGGCCACCTCGAGGAACCGGAGCATCCCCGACGCACCGATCGGGTTCGACGACAGCACACCTCCCGACGTGTTCCACGGGATGTCCCCGTCGAAGGCGGTGGCACCCGACTCGGTCAGCTTCCACCCGTCGCCCAGGTCGCAGAAGCCGAGGTTCTCCAGCCACATCGGCTCGTACCAGCTGAACGGCACGTACACCTCGGCCACGTCGATCTGCCGGCGCGGATCGGTGATACCGGCCTGGGCGTAGACGTCGGCCGAGCAGTCCCGGCCGGCTTGCGGATTGACCTGATCGCGTCCGGCGAACATGGTCGGCTCGGACCGCATGGCCGTCCCGTGGATCCATGCCGGAGGGAACTGCCCGGAGACCGCATCCTCGGCCGCCAGCACCATGGCCGCGGCACCGTCGGAGGACGGGCAGGCCTCGAGGTAGCGCAGCGGGTCCCACAACATCATCGAGTCCTCGACCATCTTCATGTCGATGTCAGCCAGGTGCAGGTGGGCATAGGGGTTGCGCATGGCGTTCTGGCGGTCCTTGACCGCCACCATCCGGCCGATGTAGTCGGGGGCGCCGGACCGGCGCATGTAGGCGCGGATATGGGGAGCGAAGTACCCACCCGCCCCGGCCAGGAGCGGCGCGGCAAAGGGCTGGGGCACCGAGAGCGCCCACATGGCGTCCGAGTCCGACTGCTTCTCATAGGCCACGGTCAGGACCCGCTTGTGGATACCCGCCGACACCAGGTGGGCGGCCACCAGGGCCGTCGATCCGCCCACCGAACCCGCGGTGTGCACCCGGAACATGGGCTTGCCCACGGCGCCGAGGGCGGGGGCCAGGTACAGCTCGGGCATCATGTTGCCCTCGAACATGTCCGGGGCCTTACCGATGACCACCGCGTCGATGTCGGTCCAAGTCAGATCGGCATCGCTGAGGGCCATCTTGGCCGCCTCCCGCACCAGTCCGGCGATGGAGACGTCATCCCTCTTGGCCTTGTGGTGGGTCTGGCCCACTCCGATGACTGCGCAACGCTCTGCCATCACTCACCCTCCAGGACACAGACCAGGTTCTGTTGCAGGCAGGGTCCCGAGGTGGCGTGGGCCACCGCCCGGTGGGCCTGGCCCGACGAGATCCGGGCGGCGGCTTCGCCGATGCGGATGAGGCCGGCCGACATCAACGGGTTGGCCGCCAGGGGGCCACCGGAGGGGTTGATGGTGACGGTGTCGTCGAGCCCGAGCGCCTCTCTCACGATGATCTCCTGGGGCGCGTAGGGTGCGTGGATCTCGGCCACGTCGACCCGGCTGCCGCCCAGACCGGCCATCTCCGCGGCCTTGGTCGTCGACGGTGACGTGGTCAGGTCGCGGGCCCCGAGCGAGTGGGACTCCATCCGGTGGTCGAAGCCGGTGATCCACGCCGGGCTCTTCGACCACCGAGCGGCTTTGTCCCCGGCCGCCAGCACGATGGCGGCGGCGCCGTCGGTGATGGGCGGCAGCGCATGGCGGCGCAGCGGCGAGACCACGTACTCGTCCTCCAGCAGCTTGTCGACCGATAGGTCCTTGGCCACCTGGGCCTTGGGGTTGGACAGGGCGTCCTTGCGGCTGCGTGCGGCGATGGCGGCGAACTCTTCCTCGGTACCCTTGCCCGCGTCGATCAGGGCACGGGCCTGCAGCGCGGCCAGGCTGACCGGATCCGCCCACAACGGGGCCAGGTAGTACGGATCGAGCTGGAGGGCCAGGATCTCGTTGAGGTTGCCCAGGGACGAGCGGCCGAAGCTGTACACCAGGGCGGCGTCGATCTCACCCTCTTGGAGGAGCACCCAGGCCTCGTAGAGGGCCCAGGCTCCGTCCATCTCCACGTGGCTCTCGGCCCGCGGGGGCCACACCCCCACCGCGTCGAGAGCCATGACGAAACTGAACGGGCCACCGATCAGGTAGTCGGTCGATCCCGAACAGATGAAGTCGACGTCGTCCTTGGTGATCCCGATGTTGCCGAAGACCTCGGCGATCACCGGCATGAGCATCTCGACCTCGTTGTGCTCCTCGTCACGGCGCACGTTGTCCGCTTGCGCGAACGAGGCCACCGACACGGGCCGGACGGTGCGGGCTGCGCTCACAGGTAGTCCTTGTAGGTCTCGTAGTCAGCGTCGGGTTCGCCGTTGGGCCGGAAGTACTTGACCGAGGCCAGGGACGGGGTGAGCTGGTCCGGATCGACCCACACCGCCTCGACCCGCATCCCCATGCGGATCTGGTCGGTCGGGGCCTCCTGGATGAGCCCCATGAACGAGAGGTTGGCCCCGTCCAGCAGGACCTGGGCACAGATGTAGGGGATCTCGATGGACTGTCCGGCGAAGGGCACGTTCACCACGCAGTACGTGGTGATGGTGCCGACATTGGCCAGTTCGACATCCTCCGTGGTGGGCACGCCGTCGGTCGGGCACGAGCCTCTCGACGGGACGTACACCTTTCCGCACACCGAGCAGCGCTGACCCATGAACTTGCCGCGTTCGAGCCCCCGCAGGAAGCGGGACTGGGCCACCCCGGGGGTGAATTCGAAGTCGAGACGGATGGGAGTGGCCAGCGTGGTCACGGGACCCAGATCCGCGGCGTCGGTCTCCGCGCTCATGAGAAGGCCCGCACCTTCGCCTCGGGCACGAAGGCTTCGATGTCGGCCATGGCCCCGATCCGTTCCGAGGCCGGCCGGAACCGCACGGTCACCCGGTCACCGCTCGACAGGTTGTCCGGACCGCCGCTGTCGACGACGTGGAGGAGGGCGGTGTCGGCGCCGTCGAGCCGGATGAGCGCCCAGGCGAACGGTCGCGGCAGCGGGTGCTTGGGCAGCGGATGGGAGACCCAGGCCCATGACTCGACCGCACCCCCCGGTCCCACTTCCACGATCTCCCCGGTGTCCTCCCCGGTGGTCGGGTCGTACTCGGTGGGAGGGACGATGACCGATCCCCCCGACCCCTGCACCCCGAGCAATTTCCCCTCGCGAAGCCCCGTCAGGAAGGCCCCGATGACCGGCCCCACCGAACGCGAATACGGGTATTCGAGGTGGTGGCTTGCGTGCAGCACTTCGCTCTCGGGCATCCCGATTCTCCCCCTCACAACTCGTCGCTTCCGGAATTTCAGAAAGTAGAACACATTTCACTTTTGTGCGCCAACAGCCCCGGAGCGGGGGCCGCCGGCCGGCTGCAGCGCTACCGTGACACCCATGGCCGAGTCACCAACCGGGCGCCCCAACATCCTCCTCGTCGTCTCCGATCAGGAACGGCAGCGGTCCTGGCTGCCGCCGGGCGTCTCGCTGCCGTGGCGTGACCGCCTGAGGGCGGAAGGGCTCGAGTTCACCGACTACTTCACCCACTCCTCCCCCTGCTCCCCGAGCCGGGCCAGCCTGTTCACGGGCCGCTACCTCGAGGGCCACGGGGTGCTGGACAACGTGATCATGCCCGAGCACCACGAGCTGCCCACCTCCACCCCCACCCTCGGGTCGCTGCTGGCCCAGGGCGGCTACCGCTCGTCGTACATCGGAAAGTGGCATCTCTCCCACTCGCCCACACCGGACATGGAGGCCTACGGCTTCGCCGACTGGGACGGCAACGACCGCCATTTCATGGGGTGGGCCGGGACCGGCGTGCACTTCGACCCGATCATCGCCGCCAACGCCGCCCACTGGCTCGAGAAGAACGCCGTGCCGTCCGGCGGGAAGCCCGGCTCCGGCGGGAAGCCCGGCTCCGGAGGGCGGCCCGGCTCCGGAGGGCAGCCCGGCTCCGGAGGGCGGCCCGGCTCCGCGGGAACCGGCTCCGGGAGGACCGATCCCTGGTTCCTCACCGTGGCCCTGGTCAACCCCCACGACGTCATGTGGTTCCCCGTGGACCAGCCCGGCTACCGGGAACGCCACCCCGACGACGTGGCCGCCATCCGCTCGGTGCTCGAGTCCGCCGCCTGGAAGGACGACGACCCGCTTCCCGTCTTCGCCGAGCCCTACCCCGAGGTGGTCGACCGGCTGCCCACCAACTTCGACGACGATCTCCACACCAAGCCCGAGGCCCATCGACAGTGGCGCTGGGACCAGCAACACGGGCTCTGGGGATATATCGATCCGGCGGACAAGGGGGCGTGGCTGCGCCACCTCGACTACTACGTCCATCTCCATCAGCTGGCCGACCGCAGCCTGGGGACCGTGCTCTCCGCCCTCGACGCCTCGGGAGCGTGGGACGACACCATCATCATCTTCACGTCCGACCACGGTGACATGTGCGGCTCACATGGACTCCGGTCCAAGGGCCCCTTCGTCTACGACGAGATCATGCGGGTGCCCCTCTACGTGAAGGTCCCCGGTGTCACCACTCCGGGCTCGGTCACGTCGGCGTTGGGCAGTCATGTCGACCTGGCCGCCACCATCTGCTCGCTGGCCGGGGTCGCCGACACGGCCGGGTCCACGGTGCAGGGGGCGGACCTGTCCCCGGTACTGGCCGATCCCTCACGTGCCGTGCGGGACCACATCCTGTTCGCCCAGGACTCGGCCCAGACCACCGAGCTCAACAAGGTGCGGTATGCCCTGCGCGGCTTCTACGACGGCCGCACCAAGTACGCCCGCTACTACGGGGTCGGCGGCGGCAAGCCCTCGACCGGGCTCTGGGGGAAATCCCCCGGCCACAAGCTGTTCGACGTGGACTGCGCCTTCGATGACAATGATCACGAGTGGTACGACCATGACTCCGATCCGGCCGAGCTGGTCAACCTGGCCAACGACCACACCCGCCGTTCCGAGCTCCGGGAGCTCTTCGAGCGGATGCGCACCTTTGAGCAGGAGTCGTTCGTCCGGTTCGGCTGAGGCCTGGCCGGCGGCTGAGACGGGCGTGGCAGCTCCCGCGGGCTGAGGCGGTCAGGGGCGGTCGCGTCGGCTCGGACCTCTCCACCTTGGCTCGTCGCTTTTCCGGAATTGGCCGAATTACCGCCTGCAGCCGATGACGAACGGGTGGGCTGGGCGGAGCCTGAACATCCCGAGAGCATCCTCGGGCACAGGATTCACGGGTTGACCCCCGCCTGAGCCCCACCAGGCCAACGGGAATCCAGGTCAGGCCGACAGTACGGCCGCACCGATGCTCCTTGGCATTGGCAGGAGCCAGGCCCGGAGCGAGATGTCGGGACCCCGTTCAGCGGGCCTGGCCCCGTTGCCGCTACCAACGGGTCTGGGGCTCCGATCGTTACACGCCCGTGACCAGGGATTACACATCTGCACGCTCCTGAACTGGGGTTTTACCTGGGTTCTCCCAACACGTACTCGCCCCTCCAGCCGGAGAGTTCACCTGCTCTCAGCACCGTACGATGGCGATGGGCCGTCGTAGAGTGGTCGCGTGTCCAGAGATGCGTTTCCCGGTGACGATCCCGTCAAGATCGACGGGGATGTTGACGACGCTGGAAACGACCTGTTCAAACCCGAGACAGTGCTACCCGACAGCGAGGCTGTCGAGCCCGAGTTGGATGAGTAACTACGTCCTCACGACGAACATGGTCTGTCACGGGTGTGGCGAATCGGAAGCGGTCCCGTTCGACGCCGGGAAGCCTCTCGAGGAACTGGCCTTTCCCCTCACCCTGACCAAAGACTTCATCTGTTCCAACTGCGGACCGCAAGGTCCGGTCACGGTCACGCTTGCGAAAATACCCACCTGAACGCGAATCCGCCCACGGTCACGGAATCCACTCCCACGCCGTCAGGCACCCGCACCGTCACCACTACCGGGCCGTTGATCCACTTGCTCTCGGTTTGAGGGTGGAACTTCCGTCGCTTCCTCATCACCAGCCTTAACGAAGAGCCCGGCCATTCCGTTTCATCGCCTCCTGTGGCCGTCCAACCGGCCCCGTACAGTCCGCCGTCTCATCGAAGATCGGCGCCGCGACCAGCAGGAACGACTTTCAACCGTCCTCGATCTGACCCAGCTCCCGGTTCCGTGGCCCCATCTCGGACCAACACCCCCCGGCCTCCACCCGGCCACGGCCGCCCCATCGAACTTCCCATCGTCTGCAGGTCTGCAGGCGATAATTCGGCCAATTCCGGAAATTGGACCTACCACCGGCGTCGCCGGGCGCTGCGCCACCCTGGTCGCTCCGGTCACCGGGTCGCCGGGTCGCTCCGGTCACCGGGTCGCCGGGTCGCTCCGCCCACCGGGTCGCCGGGTCGCCTCCGCCGCCCGGGTCGCTACGACCTTCGACCGGGGTCCCCTCAGCCCGAGCCCCCGGCACCGAGGCGGCCGACCAGATGTTCCACCAGGCCCCGACAGCCCGACTCCACCATGTCGAGGCAGGCCTCGAAGTCGGCGTCGTCGCCGTAGTAGGGGTCGGGGACGTCGACCGCGCCCCCGGCACGGGGATCGAACGCCCGCAACATGACCAGCCGTTGGTCGAAGCGGTCGTCACCCGCGTTCTTGCGGGCCAGGCCGAGCAGGGTCTGTTGATGGCCACGATCCATGCACACCACCAGGCCGGTGTCGGCAAACCACGCCGAGACAAAGGCCTGGGCCCGGTGTCCCCGGTCGCGGTAGCCACGATGTTCGAGCGCCGATCGGGCACGGGGATCCATCCGTTCGCCGGCATGCCAGCCGCTGGTGCCGGCGCTGGACACGGAGAGGTGCTCGCCAAGGAGAGACCCGTCGGGTAACGGAGCGGCGTCGGCCAGCTCGACCAGCACCACGGCGGCCATCGGAGACCGGCAGATGTTGCCGGTGCAGACGAAGCAGACGCCCAAGGGATCGGTCACGGACTCATTCTCGCACCGGCCCGGAGCCACCCCGATACGCTGCCCCGAGAGGCGCGGTCCGAACGGCCGCTCCGGGAGGCGCGGTCCGAACGGCCGCTCCGGGAGGCGCGGTCCGAACGGCCGCTCCGGGGAGGAACAGATGAGCGAACAGCAGAGCCCCCAGCAGATGGGGCATGGCGTCAAGCAGCGCGACCTCATCAAGATGTCGCCGGCGGAGATCGAGGCCTTTCTTCACGAGCGGCGGCCGATGACCATGTGCACGCTCAACCACGATGGGTCCATCCACGCGGTGGCCATGTGGTATGGGTTTCTCGACGGCTCGATCGCCATCGAGACCAAGGCCAAAGCGCAAAAGGCGCTGAACCTGGGGCGCGACTCCAGGATCACCTGCATGTTCGAGGACGGCGACTACTACGAGGAGCTACGCGGCGTCGAACTGGTGGGACGGGCCGAGATCATCGACGACCCCGACAAGATGTTCGAACTGGGGGTCAATCTCTTCGAGCGGTACTACGGGGCGTACACCGAAGAGTTGCGCCCCTTCGTCGAAACCATGCTCAACAAGCGGATCGTGGCCAAGGTCAACGTGGAGCGGACGGTGTCGTGGGACCACCGCAAGCTGGGACTTCCATCGAGCCGCCCGACCTGACCGGCCCACATGGCGCGGCGCCGTCCGGACTGGTAGCACTGTCGCCCAGACAAGGGGGAACCTGCACATGATTCTCGATCGCTTCCAGTTGACCGACACCGTGGCCATCGTCACCGGAGCCGGGAGGGGTATCGGCGCCGCCGCCGCTGTCGGTCTGGCCGAGGCCGGCGCCGACGTGGTCATCTCGGCCCGGACCGCCGAGCAGCTGGCCACGGTGGCCGGCCAGATCGAAGGGGCCGGCCGGCGGGTCGTGGCCGTCCCGGCCGACCTGAGCGATCTCGATGCCGTGGCCGCCCTGGTCGACCGGGCCCGGGAGGCGTTCGGCCGCCTCGACATCGTGGTCAACAACGTCGGTGGGGCCATGCCCCGGCCCTTCATGGACACGTCCCCCGGCCGGCTCGAACAGGCATTCCACTTCAACGTGTCCACCGCCCACGCCCTGCTCCGCCCGGCCGTTCCGTTGATGCTCGAGGAAGGTGGCGGCTCGGTGGTGAACATCTCCTCGGCCATGGGACGCCTGTCGGGACGTGGCTACCTGGCCTACGGGACGGCCAAAGGGGCGTTGAGCCACTACACCCGGCTGGCGGCGGCCGATCTGTCCCCGCGGATCAGGGTCAATGCCATCGCCGTGGGCTCAGTGGCCACGTCTGCGCTCGACATCGTCATGCAGACCGACGCGTTGCGGCTCGCCCTGGAGACCGGGACCCCCTTGGGCCGGATCGGTGACCCCGAAGACATCGCAGCCGCCATCGTCTACCTGTCCTCCGAGGCCGGCTCCTACATCACCGGGAAGATTCTCGAGGTGGACGGGGGCATCGAGTCCCCCAACCTCGACATGGGCCTTCCCGACGTGTGAACGAACCGACAGACGTCCCGACCGAGGAGCAGCTCATGACCAAGACCTATCGAGTCGTCGCCTGGAGCACCGGCAACGTCGGTGTCCACGCCATCGCCGGCATCGACGCCCGTCCCGACCTCGAGCTGGTGGGAGTGTGGGTATCCAACCCCGACAAGGTGGGCGAGGACGCGGGAACCCTGGCCGGCCTGGGCCGCACGCTCGGCGTGACCGCCACCAATGACGTCGACGCCCTGCTCGCCCTCGAGCCCGATGTGGTCGTCCACACGGCCATGGCCGACAACCGGCTGATGGAGGCGATCGCCGATCTGCAACGGATCCTCCGGGCCGGGGTCAATGTGGTGTCGAGCGGGCCCGTCTTCCTCCAGTATCCCTACGGAGTGGTCGACGACTCGATGATCGACCCGGTGCGCCAGGCCGCCGCCGAAGGGGGCGTGTCCCTCTTCGTCAACGGCGTGGATCCCGGATTCGCCAATGACGCGCTGCCCCTGGTGCTCAGCGGGGTCAGTGAGCGGATCGACGAGGTACGGGTGGCCGAGATCCTCAACTACGCCACCTACGACCAGCCCATGGTCATCTTCGACATCATGGGATTCGGTCGCCCCATCGACGACGTTCCCATGATCCTGCAGCCCGGCGTGTTGACCATGGCCTGGGGAAGCGTGGTCCGCCAGCTGGCCGCGGGCCTGGACGTCGAGCTGGATTCCATCGAGGAGTGGTACGAGCGGGAGCCGGCTACGGAGACCTTCGAGGTCGACTCGGGAACCATCGAGAAGGGAACCGCGGCCGCACTGCACTTCGAGGTTCGGGGCATGCGGGCCGGCAGGGCGGTCATCGTGCTCGAGCACGTCACCCGCCTGCAGGACGACCTGGGTCCAGGGTGGCCGCAGCCGGCGGGCCACGGCTGCTACCGGGTGACCATCTCCGGCGAGCCCGACTACACCCTCGACCTCCAACTGCTGGGCAGCGACGGCGATCACAACACCGCCGGCCTCAAGGCCACGGCCATGCGGCTGGTGAACGCCATCCCCGACGTGGTCGAAGGGCCCCCCGGACTGCTCACCGCCCTCGACCTCCCCCCGATCTACGGCCGGGGTCTCGTGCGCTGAGCGGTCCCCACTGGCCCGGTCGCCCGACGCCGTCTCGGATGAACGGTCCCGATCGAACAGTAGGGTCCGAGGCATGATGTCGGGCAACGGAGCACGCGTATGAGCATGGGCATGGGCGGCCATGGGATGGGGGGTGGCGGCCAATTCGGCGGGGTGATGCGCTCCATGCGTCGCGACGACTCGGTCACCCAGCAGCACGTGACCAAGGGCACCACCCGGCGGATGTTCAAGTTCGCCCGGCCCTACCGCAACATACTCATCGGGTTCCTCGTGCTGGTGACCATCGACGCCGTGGTCGGGATCATCAATCCGCTCCTGTTCCGGTCGATCATCAACAACGGCATCGAACAGCACGACAAGCGGCTGATCATCGGCTTGTCGGTGGCCGCGGCGGTGGTGGCCGTCGTCGATACCGGCCTCACCATCGGCATCCGCTGGGTCTCGGCCAAGGTCGGTGAGGGGCTGATCTTCGACATGCGCTCCCAGGTGTTCGAGCACATCCAGCGGATGCCGCTCGCCTTCTTCACCCGCACCCAGACCGGCGCGCTGATCAGCCGGCTCAACAACGACGTCATCGGAGCCCAACAGGCGTTCTCGGACACGTTGTCGTCGGTGGTTTCCAACCTGATCAGCGTCATCCTCGTGCTCATCGTCATGTTCTTCCTGTCGTGGCAGATCACCGTGGCCAGCCTGATCATCCTGCCTATCTTCGTCCTGCCGGCCAAGCGTGTCGGACGACGCCTGTCGGTCATCACCCGCGAGTCCTACGCGCTCAACGCCCAGATGAACAACACCATGAACGAGCGCTTCAACGTGGCCGGAGCCCTCCTGGTCAAACTGTTCGGGCGGCCCAAGGAGGAGCGGGACAGCTTCGAGAAGAAGGCGGGCCGGGTCCGCGACATCGGGGTCACCCAGGCCATGTACGCCCGCTTCTTCATCGCCTCCCTGTCCTTGACGGCGGCGTTGGCCACCGCCCTGGTCTACGGCTGGGGCGGTGTCCAGGCCGTCGACGGGGCGCTCTCGGTCGGCACGGTCGTCGCCCTGGCCTCCTACCTGATCCGCCTCTATGGACCCCTCACCGCGTTGTCCAACGTGCAGATCGACGTGATGACCGCGCTGGTCTCCTTCGACCGGGTCTTCGAGGTCCTCGACCTGCCTCCCATGATCACCGAGAAGCCGGACGCCCGGCCGATCCCGCCAGGTCCCGCCCGTATCGAGTTCAGCCATGTCGACTTCCGTTACCCCACCGCCGAAGACGTGTCCCTGGCGTCGCTGGAGTCGGTGGCCGTGCTCGACCCGACCGTCTCCTCCCAGGTGCTCTTCGATGTCAGCTTCGTCGCCGAACCGGGACAGCTGGTGGCGTTGGTCGGCCCGTCGGGCGCAGGCAAGACCACCATCAGCCAACTCCTCCCCCGGCTCTACGACGCCACCGGGGGATCCGTCTCCATCAACGGCATGAACGTGAAGGACGCCACCTTCTCATCGTTGACCGACACCATCGGGGTGGTCACCCAGGACGCCCATCTCTTCCACGAGACCATCCGCGAGAACCTGCTCTTCGCCAAGCCCGATGCCACGGCCGGTGAGCTCGACGCCGCCTTGGCCGGCGCCCAGATCGGCACCATGGTCGCTTCGCTCCCCGATGGGGTCGACACGGTGGTCGGCGACCGCGGCTACCGGCTGTCGGGTGGCGAGAAGCAACGCCTGGCCCTGGCCCGGATCCTGTTGAAGGCACCGGAGATCGTCGTGCTCGACGAGGCCACCGCCCATCTCGACTCGGAGTCCGAAGCCGCGGTGCAAAAGGCCCTGGCCACCGCGCTCATGGGCCGCACCTCACTGGTCATCGCCCACCGGCTGTCCACGGTCCGGGAGGCGGACCTGATCCTGGTCCTCGACCACGGACGGATCGTGGAACGCGGCCGCCACGATGAGCTCATCGGCGCCGGGGGCATGTACGCCGAGCTCTACCGCATCCAGTTCAAGCGTCAGGAGCCGGTCGACCTCGGCTGACGGGGCCGGGGAGCGCCAGATGCCCGGCGACCGCGCCCGGGAGGGCCGGGGTCTGTCGGGACGCCGGCCCTGTCGGGCGCGATCGGAGATGGATCAGGCCGCCTCGCCGACACAGAGCGACGGCTCACCCTTGTCGTGGGCGTCGCCGGGGTCGAGAACCCGGTCCGATGACCACTCGGCCGCCCGCTCGTTGGTGGCCCGGCGGGCCCAGTCGGGCTCGATCCGTTCGTCGAGCCCAACACGGTGGTCGGTGTGCGTCGTCAGCTGGTGATCACTCATGATGCACTCCTTTCTGGGTATTTCGTAGGTGTGGCCCGAGTCATTTCCGTGAATCGGGCAAGATCTGCTGTCCCCCGAGGGTCGAAATCGGGAATCGAATGGCCGGCGATAGTCGGAAGTCACGCCGGGTTCCGGGCTGGATGCTGGGAGGATGATCTCCGCCGGGCTGGTCAGACCCGGGCCGGGAAACAAAAAGGAGCCGCTTCCTAAGAAGCGACTCCTCGACGAACCCAGACCTTGTTGGTCTCTGTTCAGTCCGTCGAGAGTGCCTCCCGTACTGCCTTGGCGCTCGATACCAGTGCATCCTTGCTACACGCCGTGGACACGCCGGCAATCGACACCGCCATGGACGGCCCGGCCGCATCGGTCACGGCCTGCTTCTCTTCTGCGTGGATCTTGCGATCCGATGAAGCTTGCCCGTCCACCGGAGTGAGTATAGCGGACAAAGCAGCCGACCCCGGGTCATTCGATTTCGTGCCAATGCGGGTCCGGAGAGTGGCCCTTCACCTGCATATCATCGCCGGTCGGCCCCGGGATGGCCGCCGATGGACCGGTGCCCGGCCCCGACCCGGTGCATCGCCCGTCGTGTTCCGGCACCACTACCGTTGGCGGGTGCCCCGCCTCGTGGTCGACATCTCCCCGCTGAGGAAGTACCGCCACTTCCGCCGCCTGTGGGCCGGCCAGACCGTCTCGGGACTGGGATCCCAGCTGACCCTGGTGGCGGTCTCGTTCCAGGCCTACGGGCTGACCCGTTCGACGCTGATCGTCGGCCTGATCGGCCTGGCCCAACTGGTGCCGCTGCTGGCCGGGGCCCTGTGGGGCGGGACGCTGGCCGACGCCATGGATCGGAGGAAGGTCCTGATCCTGACCCAGTTGGCCATGGCCACGGCCGTCGGCGGTCTGGTGGTCAACGCCTCGTTCTCCCATCCGGCGGTGTGGCCACTGTTCGTGTGCACCGCCGCCGGCGCCGGATTCCAGGGCATCGACTGGCCGGCACGCCGGGCGGCCCTCCCGATGCTGGTCGACGGCCCGGACGTGACCGCGGCGATCGCCCTGCAGACCACCATCCAGCAGTTGGCCCTGGTGGCCGGGCCCGCCCTGGCCGGCATACTCATCGCCACCATCGGCCTGAGTGCGGTCTACGGCATCGACGTGGCCACGTACGGGGTGGCCCTGTTCGCCGCTCTGCTCCTCCCGGCCCTGGTCCCGGTGGGCGGCGGGACTCCGATGGGTCTCCGCTCGATGGCCGAGGGATTCCGCCACCTCGGACGCCAGAAGCTTCTGTCGGCCACCTACTGGATCGACCTCAACGCCATGATCTTCGGCATGCCCCGGGCCGTCTTCCCGGCCCTCGGGGTCGGCCTGTTCGGCGGGGGTGCCGGCGTCGTCGGCCTGCTGTATGCAGCTCCCGGTGCCGGGGCCCTGGTCGGCTCGCTGTTCACCGGATGGTGCAGCCGGGTGCGCCGCCAGGGCCGGGCCATCGCCGCCTGCGTGGTCATCTGGGGCACGACCATCGCCGTGTTCGGCGTCGTCCCCGTGCTGTGGATCGGGCTCTCGCTGCTGGCCGTGGCCGGCGCCGCCGACGTCGTCTCGGCCGTGTTCCGCCAGGCCGTCCAGCAGCGCACCGTCCCCGAGCACCTGCAGGGACGCCTCTCGGGCACGTTCTTCGCGGTGGTGGCCGGAGGTCCGCGTCTCGGCGACGCCGAGACGGGTGTGGCCGCCGCCATCGGCGGTCCCCAGTTCGCCGTGTGGTCGGGTGGATTGGCCTGCGTGGCCGGCGTGGCCGTCCTGCTGTGGCGGGTGCCCGAGCTCTGGCGCGACAACGGAGGCGGCCAGCCGCTGTCGCCCGGATCGGAGACCACGGCCATCGGCGAGGTCACCACCGAGATCGGAGAAGGGGAACCCCTGTAAGGGGGACGTCAGCCGGCAGCTACTGTTCGCCCGGTGAATCCCGATGGGCCCGGCGGGCCGCCTCCGGGCTGGTACCCCGATCCGACCGGGGCCAAGGCATGGCGGTGGTGGGACGGCCAGGGCTGGACCGGGTACGCCTCCGACCCGTCGGCACCCCGGACCCCCGGCTATGCCGGGCCGGAGGCCGATGCCCTCACCACTTCTGGGGGGCTCTACCCCGGCACGTCGGTCCACGACCGGTTCGCGGCGGAGGTGAACGCCGGACCCTGGGCCAGGCTGGCCCTGGTGACCTACCTGGCCGCCCTGGCCGTCGGCCTGCTGGTGGCATGGGCGGAGAGCTCCCACGTCCGGGAGCTCTTCCACGAGATCCACGTCCAGCTCCAGACGGGCGTCGCCCAGAACTCGCTGGCCCAGCAGTCCGATGTCAACGGCTACACCTTCGTGAACCTGGTCGTGCTCGCACCCTTCTACATCCTGTTCCTCCGGTGGCAGTTCCAAGCGGCCAAGACGGCTCGGGGCCTGTTCATCCATGCCAAGCGCTCGGCCGGGCTCGGGGTGGGCAGCTGGTTCATCCCGGTCGTCAACTTCTGGTTCCCCTACCAGTCCATCCGGGACTGCCTTCCGCCCGGCGACCCGGGCCGGACAGTGGTCGCCCGGATGTGGGCCTTCTTCATCACCATGGAGGTGATGAACTCGACCACCGCCGTCCTGGCTCTGCTCGGGAACCCGATCGGCTTCGTCTTCGCCGGCCTCACCCTGGCCCTCGGCATCGGATTCGCGCTGGAGGCGGCCGCGGCGGTGGATCTCATCGCCGCCGCCCACCGCCGGCTGCTGTTTCCGGAGCCGGCCGGACCGGCCGACCGGCCGGCGGCCAGCGGGCCGTAGGAGGACGATCCCCGGGGCGAAAGTGGAATGGCCATTCCGGTTCAGCTACCGTACCCAGAGCTGATCCCGGTCCGCCCCGTCCAGCCTGTCGGTGACCCCATGACCAGATCGATCGAACGAGCCGGCTACCGGACCACCTTTGTCGTGCTGCTGCTCGGCGTTTCGTCGTACGCGCTGCTCCAGTCGCTGGTGACCCCGGTGCTGAGGACCATCCAGCTCGACCTCCACACCACCCAGTCCACGGTGACCTGGGTGGTGACCGTCTTCTTGCTGTCGGCATCGATCTTCACGCCCATTTTGGGCCGGGTGGGTGACATGGTGGGCAAGGAGCGGATGCTGGTGGTCACCCTCCTCGCCCTGGCCATCGGGTCGGCGCTCGCCGGGCTGGCCCAGTCCATCGCCCTCCTGATCGTGGCCCGGGCCATCCAGGGCATCGGTGCCGCCGTCCTCCCCCTGGCCTTCGGCATCATCCGTGACGAGTTCCCCCGTGATCGGGTCGCCACCGGAGTGGGTGTGGTCGCGGCCATGACAGCCGTCGGCGGCGGGGCGGGGATCGTCCTGGCCGGGCCCATCGTCGAAAACCTCGACTACCACTGGTTGTTCTGGATCCCGCTCATCATCACGTTGATCGCCGCCGTCTGCGCGCACCTGTTCGTCCCCGAGTCGCCGGTCCGGACCCCGGGCCGGGTGAGCTGGCTGGCCGCGGTGCTCCTGTCGGGCTGGCTGGTGGCCCTGCTCCTCGGGGTCAGTGAAGCCCCGTCGTGGGGTTGGGGTTCACCCTGGGTCATCGGGTCGATCCTGCTCGGGGTGGCTCTCTGCGCAGCCTGGATCGCCGTCGAGTTGCATTCCCGCGAGCCACTCATCGACATGCACATGATGCGGGTCCCCGCGGTGTGGACGAACAACCTGGTCGCCTTCCTCTTCGGCATCGGGATGTACTCGGTCATCGCCTTCCTGCCCCAGTTCCTGCAGACCCCGAAGTCGTCCGGCTACGGGTTCGGGGCCAGCATCATCCAGTCGGGCCTCTACCTGCTGCCGCTGACGGTGACCATGTTCATCTTCGGGATGCTCTCGGGCCGGATCGCGGCGGCCATCGGATCCAAGGCCGCGGTGATCATCGGATCCGTCTTCTCCCTGACCTCGTACCTGATCCTGGCCTTCGCCCATACGCGACCGTGGGAGATCTACCTGGCCAGCACCCTGCTTGGCGTCGGACTGGGCCTGGCCTTCTCGGCCATGTCCAACCTCATCGTCCAAGCCGTGCCCCCGTCCCAGACAGGAGTGGCCAGCGGGATGAATGCCAACATCCGCACCATCGGCGGCGCCGTCGGGGCGGCGGTGATGTCCTCCATCGTGACATCCATGCTGCGCAGCGACGGGCTACCGGCGGCGAGTGGGTACACCCGCGGATTCGCCTTCCTGGCCCTCATGACCCTGGTGGCGATCGTGGCCGCCGTGTTCATCCCGACGGCCACGTCGGAGGCCGCCGGTGCCGATCACGAACACCACCTCATGAACGCCGAACTGGCTATCGTCCCGGGTGGCACCATCACCGAAGGATGAGCGGGTGAACCGGACCCGGGCCACGGTGGCACCGCGGGACGACCTCGGGGCGGGGCGGGGATCCGTCTAGACGTCGGCCAGACGGCGTAGCTGGAGTGAGAGGGCGATCTCCAACACGCCGTAGATGATCAACCAGATCCCCATGATCACCGCCAGGGTGGCCAGGGTGAGGTGGGGCACCACCAGGGTCACGATGCCGGCGGCGAAGGCGAGCACGCCCATGGCGATCCTCCAACCGCGGGCCTCGGAACCCGGGTCGCTGTAGGCAGTGAAGAACTCGATGATGCCCCCCACCACCCAGAACAGCCCGATGAGAAAGGCCAGTGTGGTCACGGTCTCATCGGTGTGGCGCAGGAAGAGGATGCCGACGATGACCGCCAGCAGTCCCAGGAAGGCCATGAACCAGCGGGCGCCCCCGGTGTCCTCGTGGTCGGCGATGGCCATCACGATCCGGAACAGACCGGCCAGAAAGAGCCAGATCCCGAGCAGGATGGCAAAGGCATAGACGGTGTCCCTGGGCTTGATGGTGACGAGGACCCCGAGGATCAGGGTCACGATGCCGAAGAACAGCACCCACCCCCACGACTTCCCGATGATACGAAGGATGTCCCGCTCCTCCGGCGTGACACCCGCTCCCCCTGTCCCGGCCATGGCAACCTCCATGTCGTTTCGGCGCCCCCGGTGGGGATGCGCCGTCCGCCGAACACCTTAGGACCGGGATCCGGGGCCATCGTGGACCGGGCCCTGGAGCCTGGAGCCTGGAACCTGGAGCCGAGTCTGCCGCCGGATGGCCCGGCCCCCGGCCCCCGGCCCCGGCCCCTGCCCGGCCCGGCCGGTCAGACGTCGAGCACGGCAACCGTGCCCACGGTGGCCAGCCGGGCGTCGGCCCCGATGTCGTGGACGGCCACCCTCACCAGCGTCCGGCCCGGGCGGCCACCCAACACCTGGCATCGGGCCTCCACCGGTCCGACCTTGACCGGACGCAGATAGTGGAGCACGGTGTCTGCCGCCGCCAGCCGCTCCGTGCCGCCGTCACGGCCGGCCACGGCCCGGCACGCGGCCACGTCGACCAGCATGGCCACCGCACCTCCGTGCAGGATGCCCCACGGGTTGCGCAGCCGGTCGGCCAGTGCCAAACGGGTCACCGGCCCGGTGCCGGGCTCGATGCAGAAGAACTCCTCCGGGGGCGGCGCATCGGGATCGGGTGGACCCATCGGGATGGCGAAGGGGCGGGTGAAGGGGAGGACCATGGTCGCCGGGGTCGAGCACGGCGCTGGTCAGGGTGACGGCGGCGACCGGCCGGTCGGCGAGGCCTTCGTCGACGACGTCCAGCGCGGCCACCACCGCGTTCCGCCCGCGGCGCAGGATCCGACCGTGCAGCCGGAGCGGACCCTGATGGGAGAGGTGGGCGACGGTGGCCATCATGGACGTGGTCACGATCCACTCCGGCAGGACGGACAGACCGCACAGGAGACCGCCCAACGAATCGACGTTGGTCAGCAGGGCGCCGGTGCGCAGCCCACCGCCGGCCCCCGTCTGATGGGCGTCCAGCGGGGCTCGACCACCGATCTCGAAGAAGAGGTCGCTGCCCGCCGGGGGAGGGACCTCCCACCGTTCGAGGCGGAGGTACTCGCCGACAGGATGGCGGCGGTCGACGCCCCGGCCCTCGGCCGGCTCACTCATGGTCCCCGCCCGGCGAGCTCGTCGGGACCGGGCCGGCGCGCACATTCATCACCGTGGTGAGGCGGTCGCCGGCTCCCCGGTCGAGCAGCTCGACGACCGCGCTCCCGGCGGACGGGCCACCGCCGGCGTCGAGCCTCCTCGACCTGGACACGATGGGCCCGACGCGCCCGAGGGAGAGATAGGCCACCTGCAGGTCGGTCACGACGGGCAGGCCGGCAAATCCTGCGTCGGCCGCCCAACAGCTCGACGGCGGCCATCTCGCCGAGCGTGGCCATCACTCCGCCCTGCACGGCGCCGAACGAATTGCGGAGGTACTCGCGCACGGGCAACGACACCTGCCCCGAGGCGGCGTCGTCCACCGAGATGGCCAGGACGTCGGCCACCGGACCCTCGAATCCGCGCACCGGTGAAGGCCCACCGGCTGGGCAGTTCCGACGACGGGTCCTGTATATGGGGGGCGTCCCGGCCCGGCAGGACGGCGAAGGTCATGGAGGCCCACGCGGCCGGCGAACCGGCCGGACCGTCGGCTCCGCGTCCGGGCCGTCGCCGTCCACGTCGGATCCGTCCCGGTCCACGTCGAAGACCAGGGCCTCCACCACCAGGGTGGTCCGGCCCCGGCGCAGGACGGTGGCCCGGGCCTCGACGTAGGGCCCGATGGCCGGTCGCACCACCTGCAGGGTCAGGTCGGCGGTGGCCATCCAGTCGGGATGGAGGGAGCGGAGGGCGGCGGAGCCACCCACCACGTCGACCAGGGTGGCCAGCACGCCGGCCCGGACCCCACCGTCAGGCCCGGTGATGTGCGGGGTCACCGGAATACGGACCCTGGCGCTGGACTCGGTGGTGACCTCAGCCTCCATGCCCAGATCGCTGAGGAAGTGACGGGCGGGCGGATACCCGCCGACGACCACTCAGCGCTCCTGTTCGGTGGGGCGGATCAGCACCTCGTTGACGGCCACGTGCCGGGGGCGGGTCACGGTGAAGACGATCGACTCGGCGATGTCCTCGGCCCGCATCGGCTCGGCCTGGCCGAAGGTGGCCAGCAGGCCCTCGACGATCTCGGGACGGTTGTGGGAGACCAGCTCGGTCGCCACCGCGCCCGGCTCGATGAGCGACACCCGCACGTGACGCCGGGTCACCTCCTGGCGCAGCGACTCGGAGAAGGCGGCCACCCCGAATTTGGTGGCGTTGTAGACGCCGCTTCCCAGCCGGGCCACCCGGCCGGCCACCGAGCTCACGTTGACCAGGTCGGCCACACGCCGTGGCTCGAGCTCGGCGGCGCGGAGCAGGTGGGGCAGGGCCGCATGCGTGGAGTACAGGAGGCCGAGCAGGTTGAGCTCGACCATCCGCCTCCACTCCTCGACCGGCGCATCGAGGATCGGACCGAGCAGCATGACCCCGGCATTGTTGACCAAGGTGTCCAGGCGGCCGAACTCGCCCACCGTGCGCTCCACCATGGCTCGGGCCGAGGCCTCGTCGGTGACGTCGGTCTCGATGACCAGCACATCGACCTGGGACCGGAGCCGGTCGGCGATCGCCTCCAGCCGGTCACGCACGGCGGGCGGCGATGGCCACGGCGGCGCCCTCGGCGGCGAGGGCCACCGCGGTGGCCTCCCCGATCCCGCTCGATGCCCCGGTGACCAGGGCGACTGTTCCCTGCAGGCGACTCGTCATGTCCTACCTCCGATGATCGGATGGCCCGTCGACGGGACCGTACACGGCATCGGGTCACCGTAGACGGCTCCGCCGGGGCACGGGGCTCGCTCCTCGGCCCGCGGCCGGTGGCCGGCCGGGCGGGTGCGGCCGGGCGGGCCGGGTCAGACCGGCGCCAGGACGGGCCGGCAGTGGCCCGCCACCATCCGGGTCAGGCGGCGGTCTGCCTCGACGGCTTGCTCGTCCCCTTGCGCCGGTTGCGCCGCCGGCCCCGCTGCCGGGTCGATGTGTCGTAAGGCCGCTGGCTCGATGCCGGGCTCTCGTGCAGCGCACACCAGTCGGTGCTGTTGTACCTCGAGAGCCGGACCCGGCAGTCAGGCTCGATGCAGATGCGCCCCGCCTCGTACACCTCGGGGGGAGTGCTCCCTGCCAGCCCGTCGGCCAGGAAAGACCCGTCCTCTACCGGTCGCCTGTCAACCATTCGCCGTTACCCCTTCGTCATCTGGAGTCATCTGGAATCAATGGATCACTGCATGATCACTGCGCTGTGGAACGTGCTTCCATGGGGTCTTCGGCATGAAAAGACACAAACTGTAACGGTCGGTCGGCGGAGGCAGGCTGGTCGGAGGCGGGCCGGACAGGGCCGTTGCTATCGTCGTCGTCGTGCCCGCGGCCGAGGTGAACGAGTCGACGGGCGCCCGGCCCGACGAGCCGCCCCCGGTCCCCGGGGCCCCCTGGTGGAAAGGGGCGGTCTTCTACCAGATCTACCCCCGGTCCTTCGCCGACTCCGACGGCGACGGGGTCGGCGACCTGGCCGGGATCCGGGCCCATCTCGCCGATCTGGCCTGGCTCGGGGTCGACGCCCTGTGGCTCTCCCCGTTCTACCGGTCGCCCATGGTCGACTTCGGGTACGACGTCAGCGACTACTGCGACGTGGACCCGACCTTCGGGACGCTGGAGGACTTCGACCGGCTGATCGACGACGCCCACTCACTCGGGTTGCGGGTCATCATCGACTGGGTGCCCAACCACACCTCGGATCAGCATCCCTGGTTCGCCGACGCGGTGTCGGGGCCCGGCAGCAGGCACCGCAACTGGTACGTGTGGCGTGACGCCCGACCGGACGGCTCCCCACCCAACAACTGGGTGGCGGCGTTCGATCTCTCCGCGCCCACCTGGACCGTCGACGAGCCCTCCGGCCAGTGGTATCTCCACCTGTTCGACGCCGGCCAACCCGACCTGAACTGGGACGAGCCCGAGGTGGTGCGGGCCATGCACGATGTGCTGCGCTTCTGGCTCGACCGCGGTGTCGACGGGTTCCGGGCCGATGTCATCCACTGCATCGGCAAGGACCCGGAGCTGCCCGACGACCCGCCGCCGGTGACGGGCATCCCCCACAGCGCGCTCAACGACGTGCCGGTGACCCACCGACGGCTGAAGGACATCCGCAGGGTGGTGGACTCCTACCCCGGGGATCGGCTCGTCGTCGGTGAGGTCTACCTGCTCTCGACGGCGGCGGTAGCGACCTACTACGGGGACGGGGACGAGCTCCACCTGGCCTTCAACTTCCCGCCTCTCTACGCCCGCTGGCAGGCGGACCGGTGGCGGGCGTGCATCGAACAGACCGTCGACGCCCTCGATGCCAGAGATGCCTGGCCCAGCTGGGTGCTCTCCAATCACGACAACCCCCGCCACCGCACCCGCTACGACCGTGAGGCGGCCGCCGCCGGCGAGGACGGGGCCACCGCGGCGCGGCGTAGCGAGGCCAGGGCCAGGGCGGCCGCGGTGCTGCTCCTGACCCTGCGGGGCACACCGTTCCTCTACCAGGGCGAGGAGCTCGGACTGCTCGACGCCGTCATCCCGGCGGACCGCCGGGTCGATCCGGGCGGACGGGACGGATGCCGGGCCCCCATCCCCTGGGACGGGACCGATACGCACGGCTGGCCGATGACCGGTGGGGGTGGTCCGTGGCTCCCCTTCCCGCCCGAGCCGACGACACGGAACCACGACGATCTCCGCCAGGACCGCACGTCGATCCTCCATCTCTACCGGCGGCTGATCGCCCTGCGGCATCGGGCGCCGGCACTGGCCCTCGGTGACTTCGAGCTCCTGGATCTTCCCGCCGGTCTCCTCGGCTACCGGCGCACCCGGGGAGCCGAGGAGTGGACGGTGGTGATCAACTTCACCGACGCCGCGGTCCCCATCGACGTCACTGCCGGGTCACCGGCCGGATGGCGGGTGGAGGTGGCGAGCGACGGGGCGGGCGAGGGTCGGCCCTTCGACGGACGGATCGGGGCCTCGCAGGCGGTCGTCCTTGGCCGATGACCGGGGGGTTACAGCCAGCTCTCGCGCCAGTAGTCCGGCGAGCCGGCATCGCCCAGCGACATCGAGTGGGCGTCCTCGTGGCCGCTGCGCCTGATGCAGCACACCAACGTGCCCAGCCATGGGCCTTGATCGATGCAGTGGACAGCGCCGCAGCGATGCCACTGCGGTGTCTCCGGCAGCACCAGATCGTCGAGGTCGAAATCGGCGTCTGACCATTCACCGAGTTTCCGTACGTGAAACGGGTCGATCGTCACAGTCTTTCCTGCCCCTTTGTGTGTCGGTTCCCTCTCCACTGTGATCGGAATGAGTGGGCCGTAGCTGTAGCGACAATTGGGCCGGCCCGACCACACCGGGGGGGTGGTGACCGCCGGGCCGGGGTCCACCCGGCGACCGGCTTCCCCGGTCATCATAGGAACCGGGACAGCGCGCTCCCAGTGGGGTAGACCAGATGCCGACAGTGCAACCGACACGGTGCGACGACAGAGATGCGGCGACGGAGAGCGCCGTCCCCGCCCGGGGCGGGGCCGGCGGTACGGGCGCCGGGGGTGGAAACCGGCCTGCTCCGGGGGTGGGTTCGGCTGCCGGCGGCTGAATTGTTCAACTTTCGTAGCTCGAGGAGGGGCAAAGACGGGTGAAATACCTGTTGGCGAGCTCCATCCGCCTCGACGGTGCCGAACAATGATGTTCAATTATCTTACAGAGAGGTAGCATGGGCACATGAACGGCGAGCCGACCAAGGGCATCGAGGACATCGTGCGGCGGAATGTGGCCGCCCTGCGGTCCAAGGCCAACTTGACCCAGCAGGGCCTGGCCGACGAGATGCTCCTGCGGGGCATCGCCTGGACCCGGGAGACGGTGGCCCAGGTGGAGACGACCAACCGCCGGCTCGGATTCACCGAGGCCATCGTGGTGGCCGCCTGCCTCGACGTCCCCGTCGCCCGGCTCACCGCCACCGGCGCGGCCACCGTCGCCGTGGGCGAGAGCGAGTGGACGGCGGCCTACCTCGGAGCCGCCATCGCCGGGACCACCGGTGACATCTTCCCACCCGAGAGTTACGCCTCCCCCTCGGCCAGGACGGCCCAGCCACCCGAAGCGGCCGAACCGCCGGTGCGGATGGCACCTCCCGAAGAGGTGCCCGACCGGCGCCGCGGCCCCAGCGAGCGGCGGTTGGCCGGGGAGGCCGAGTCCGATCAGCAGAGCCGGCGGGCCACGGACAGTCCGGTGCCCCAGGCCCCGCAGAAGACGGCCGAGCGCATCGAACGCCGGCTGAGGCTGCGGGTTACGGCCAGCGACGTCGACGCGGCCGCCCAGCAGCTCTGGTCACGGAGCCTCGACGCCGAGCGCGAACGCCGGGTGTCCGACCGGCATGCGCTGACCGGAGGTTCGCTGAAGACGATCCGTGGTCACGTCTCACGCGACCTCGATCGGGAGATCGCCTACGAGATGGAACGGAGCCCGGAGCGCGAGGAGCCGCAGCCGACGCGGCCCGGGGAGATGAGCTCCGACGAGGCCACGTGGGAAGCCACCCGGCTCAACATCGTGCTGGCCAACAAGGGCTACAGCGACAGCGACGTCACCCGGTGGTGGAACTTCACCCGGCACGTCGAACTCGACGACCAGACCATCGCCGAAGCCTGGAAGGCCGGGCGAGTACGCGGCGGTGAGCCGTCTGATCGAGTCCCTGCCCGACAAGCACGGCGCCGCCAACGCCGTCCACTTCGAGGAGTAGGCCCCCACCGCTCGCGGTCCACAGGCTCCGCGCCCTCCTGTGAGAATGGGCGGATGGACATCGAACGATCCAGCGACACGGTGAACCGGACGGGGATGTCGGCCCGCGACATCGTGGCCGGGATGACAACCGACGAGAAGCTCTGGTGCCTCGATGGCGACGCCCCCTTCTGGGCCGGCCTGACGTACCTCTCCGAGTCCGGGTACCACAAGAGCCCGTTCCGTGCCGCCGCCGTGGAGCGGCTGGGGTTGCCTGGCTTCGCGTTCTCCGACGGGCCGCGCGGGGTGGTGGTCGACCGGGCCACCTGCTTCCCGGTCAGCATGGCCCGGGGTGCCACCTGGGATGTCGACCTCGAGGAGCGCATCGGCGCCGCCATCGGTGAAGAGCTGCGGGCCGTGGGCGCCGACCTCTACGGAGGGGTATGCGTGAACGTCCTCCGCCATCCGGCGTGGGGGCGGGCTCAGGAGACCTACGGCGAGGACCCCCACCACGTGGGCGAGATGGGCGCGGCGCTGACCCGGGGCGTGCAGCGTCACGCTATGGCCTGCGTCAAGCACCTGGCCTGCAACTCGATGGAGAACGCCCGTTTCACCGTCGACATCACCGTCGACGAGGCGGCCCTCCACGAGGTGTTCCTGCCCCAATTCAGACGTATCGTCGACGAAGGTGTGGCCGCGGTGATGAGCGCGTACAACAGCGTCAACGGCGAGTGGTGCGGGCAGAACCGTGCCCTGCTGACCGACGTGCTCCGCACCGAGTGGGGGTTCGAGGGCTTCGTCATCAGCGACTGGATCTTCGGCCTCCGGGACGCGGGACGGTCGCTGCACGCCGGCCTCGACGTGGAGATGCCCTACCGGATGATCAGGGCCGGCCATCTGCGTGACGACCTCGATGCCGGCGAAGCCACCTGGGACGAGGTCGACAGGGCCGTCGAGCGGGTCGTCGCCGCCCGGCTCCGGTTCGCCGATCTCCTGGGGAGGCCGGCGCCGGGGCGGGACGTGCTGGCCAACGACGCCCATCGGGCACTGGCCAGGGAGGCGGCGGCGAAATCAGTCGTGCTCCTGCGGAACGAGCCGGTCGACGGAGCGCCGTTGCTGCCGCTCGATCTCCCGCCGGGCGGGTCGATCGCCCTCATCGGGGCACTGGCCTCGGCCGTCAACCTGGGCGACGGCGGATCGAGCGACGTCTGGGCCCCGCAGGTGGTCACGGTGGCCGAAGGGCTGGTCTCGGCGCTGCCCGCCGGCGCGGTGCACGATGACGACGGGGCCGACCTCGATCGGGCCGCGGCGCTGGCCGCGACCTCCGATGTCGCCGTGGTCGTGGTGGGCTACACCCGGCTCGACGAGGGTGAGTACATCGGCGAGTTCGCCTCGGCGCAGCTGGCCCACCTCTTCCCCGGCGAGGACGATCCGGCGCTGGTCCAGCGGTTCACCGAGGGCATCGCCCGCGAGCGCACGATCGAGCCTCCCGATCACGCCGCCGCCAGTGCCGCGGCCGGCGGGTTCTCGGTGGGAGGTGACCGCCGCTCCCTTCAGCTCCACGATCACGACACGGCCCTGATCAGAGCCGTGTCGTCGGCCAACCGGCGTACCGTGGTGGCCCTGGTGGCCGGCAGCGCGGTGGTGATCTCGGAGTGGGACGCTTCGGTGCCGGCCGTCGTGCAGTCGTGGTACTCGGGCATGGAAGGCGGCCATGGCCTGGCCGACGTGCTGCTCGGAGCCGTCGACGCCGGCGGACGCCTCCCGTTCTCGGTCCCGCGGCTGGCCTCCGACCTTCCCGCCTTCGACGCCGACGCCGAGACGTTCGTCTACGACGGCTGGCACGGGTACTGGTACCTGAGCCGCAACGGCACCCCTCCCGCCTACCCGTTCGGATTCGGGTTGAGCTACACCACGTTCGCCCTCCGGTCGGCCCGGGCGGTATGGGACGGCACCGGCATCCGGGTCCGGGCCTCGGTACGGAATTCGGGCCTGCGGGCGGGCACCGACGTCATCCAGGTCTATGCCCGTCGCCGGGGGTCGACCCGGCCGGCCCGGCTGGTCGGCTTCGGGCGCGTCGAGCTCGGGGCCGGAGAGGATGCCGACCTCGAGGTGGTGGTGGCCAAGGACGCCCTGGCCGAGCGGGATGTCGACGCCCATGCCATGGTGGTCCGTCCCGGCACCTATCTCGTCCGGGTGGCCCGGTGCGCGACCGACGGGGGCATGGAGATCGAGGTGCCGGTGGGCGAGGTCGATCAGCCGTGACGGACCACGACGGGTGGGATCCCGGGCAGTACAACCGGTTCGCCGCCGAGCGGGAGGAACCGTTCTGGGATCTGACCCGCCTGCTGGTCCCCGTCGAGTCGGCCCGCGTGGCCGACCTCGGCTGTGGTGACGGGCGGCTGACCTCCATGCTGCATGCCGGCCTGGGTGCCGCCGAGACCGTCGGGGTGGACGCGTCACCGGCCATGATCGCTTCCACCGCCGCCCACTCGTCCGAGCACGTCTCCTTCGAGCTCGGCGACATCGGCAGATGGAGCCGCCCGGGCACCTACGACATCATCCTGGCCAACGCCTCCCTCCAGTGGGTCCCCGACCACCCCACGGTCATCGGCACCTGGTCCGGCTCCCTCCGTCCCGGGGGGCAGCTCGCCGTCCAGGTCCCGGCCAACGCCGACCACCCGGCCCATCTGGTGGCGGCCGAGGTGGCCGCCGAGCTCCTCACCGCACCGCCACCCGACCCGGTGGCAGAGAACGTCCTGGCGCCCGAGGCCTACGCCGTGCTCCTCGATGAGCTCGGATTCGTCCAGCAGCAGGTCCGCCTGCAGGTCTACCTCCACCACCTGTCCTCGACCGCGGCGGTGGTGGAATGGGTCAAGGGGACCACACTGACCCGGTTCAAGGAGTCCTTCGGACCCGAGGGCTGGGAGCAGTTCGTCGACCGTTACCGCCAGCGCCTGCTCGCCGTCCTGGGCGACCGGTCCCCGTACGTCTACCCGTTCAAGCGCATCCTCATGTGGGCACGACGGCCCTGACGCCGGCCCGCCGTACGATCAGCCGACGGTGGCCGACGAGGAGGAAAGGGGCACGGGCCGGGCCAGGCTCCAGCTGAAGGTCTTGGGGATGTCGCCCATGGCCACGGTGGTGGACAGGTCGGCCACGGTGGGCCCGACACGGTCGGCCACCGCCTGCAGCTGATCGGCGTCGAAGCCGAAGACCCCGATGGCGTTGAGGCCGAGCATCCTCCGGATGTCCTCTTCGGGCATCCCGCCGAACACCTGGCGCAGGATCAACCGGTGGACGGGCGCCGCTCCTTCGAGGTGGGGGTAGTCGGCGCCCCACATCAGGCGGTCGACGCCGATCTCGTCTCGCATCTCCGCCTCCTGGCGCTTCATCAACGAGCCGCCGAGGAACACGTGCCGCTCGAAGTACTCCGACGGGCGCAGCCGGAGGTAGGAGCGCACCGGGGCCCCGCCGTGGGTGTCGAAGAACGACTCCATGTCCCGGATGAGGGAGGGCAACCACTGGACGCCGTTCTCCGTCACCACCACCTTCAGCTTCGGGTGGCGATCGAAGACGCCGCCGAAGATCATGAACCAGAGGGGTCGCCGGGTGAAGACGAACACCTCGTAGAGCCCGAGGAAGCCACCGTGCTTTTCGTCATAGAGCTGCTTGGCGTCGGTGGCCGTGCCCGAAGCGCCGGTGTGGAGGTTCACCACCATGTCGTGGTCCTCGCACGCACTCCAGAACGGCTCGTAATACTCGTCGGCGTAACCGGGAAGGCCGGACTTGATCGACATGGCCGGAAGCATCACCCCGCCGAAGATGCCCTCCGAGCGGACCCAGGCCACCTCCTCCACGGCGCGGTCCATGTCATGGAGGTCGATGGGGATGCACGCGGCCCGCCGGCCCGGTGCGGCGGCACAGAACTCGGCCAGCCACCGGTTGTAGGCGTGGAGCGCCGGCCACACCGGTTCGAGGCCCCGGCTGGTCTGGCTGCCCAGGTACATGGCCGGGGACAGGCCCCCGGTCAGGACCGGACCCGGGAAGGCCACCTCGGCGTGGATCCCCTGCTCCTCGAGAACGGTGAGCCGCCGACCACCGGCGTCGGAGGCGAATACCCACTCGGAGCTGTAGTTGGCCAGCCACTCGGCCGCGGCCGCGGTGTCGACCCCCATTCCGGCCAGGCGCCGGGCGGCCACGGCCCGGACCGCGTCAGCTTCGTCGATCTCCCCGGGGTCGACCCCGCCGAACATGGGGATGGCCACGGACGAGAGATCACCGAACGCGGCCACCGCGTCGCGCTCCCCGGGATCGACGTAGGAGAGGAATTCGTCGAGGTCGGTCGGCGCCGCGTGGGCATCGGCCGATACGACCACGTAGTTCCTTCCCGTCCGGAGCCCTCCCTCCCCTTCGGCCACCCCAACCGCCTCCCCCCGACGCCTGTGCGCCACGACTCATCGGATGTGCGAACACTACCCGGCGCCATTCCCGACCGCTGGCCGACGGTGCGGGACGGGGCCGACGGCTCAAGGTGCCTGACGGGCGGGTCGATGCTAGATCCATGACCGAAGGGGTGACCGACGAGCCGGGCCCACACCCCATGAGCCGGGACCCGCGGGCCCGGACCAGGCTGGTCGACCGCGGGCGGTTCGCCGGCCACCTGGGGCGAGCCGTCCGTCGAAACGCCGGCGTGCCCGGCGGCCTCGCCGTTCTGGCCGTCTCCGCCGATCCTCACACCCTCGGCCCGGGCGATGACATCTCGGCGGCGCGGGCGGAAGTGACCCTGGTCACCGCAGGACGCCTGGTGGGCTGCCTCCACTACTCGTCCTTCGTGACACGGGTGGACAGTGACGAGTTCCTCGTCCTGGCCGAAGGCATCGGCGGTGTGGAACGGGCCACCGTGTTGGCCGACCAGGTACTGGCGGCCATCCGACGGCCGGAGACAGCCGGTCACGAACCGCCGGTCACGGCCAGCATCGGCATCGCCTTCCAGGCGCCGGGGGCGACGGCCGAGCAACTCCAGAACAACGCGGCCGTGGCCATGTACGCGGCACGGAGCGAAGGAGGGGACCGCTACCGGGTCCACGAGGAACGGACGAAGGTGGCCGCCCGGGCGACCCGCGGCGCCGCCTGACACCGGACCACGCCGCTCACGAGGGCTCGTCCGACCAGGCCGACCGCCGGATCTTGAAGAACGGGGCCCGCAGGAGGAGAGCGCTCACCCCCATGAGGACCACGCCGAGGAGACCCACACCGGCCACCGTCCACCGGGCGGTCGGTCCGAGCTGCGGTATCGACTTGGCCAGCACCCACACGAGAACGGCGGCGCCGGACAGGGGGACGATCCCCACCAGGGCCAGATCGGACACGCTCCGGCGCAGCATGCCTCGGTAGTACCAGGTGGTGGCCAGCGCCGTGAAGATGTAGAAGACGGTGAAGGCGATGGCCTCGGCGTTCACCACGTCGTCGAACGCACCGGCCAGCGATGACCAGAGGACGTACAGATCGGCCACCACCACCATCACCGTCCCCCAGAACAGCGTGGCGAACATCGGCGTCCGGAACCGGGCGTGGACCCGGGCGAACGCACCGGGCAGCAGCCGGTCGGTGCCCATCGAGTAGGTGACCCGGCTGGTGGAGACGATGGTGGCCTGGGTCGTCCCGAGCACCGACAGGACGACGGCCAGCACCATGAACTTCGCCCACCCCGCCCCGACCAGCACCTGGGCGATGTAGGGCAGGGCGTCGGTGGCGTGGGCCTGGAGCCGGCCGGCGGAAACGACGCCCTGGAAGCTGACGAAGAGCCAGGCGAAGACCGGACCCAACAGAGCCACCGAGATGATGGCCGCCCGTCCCGGATTGGTGCGCTTGTGGGTCGTCTCCTCGTTGATGTAGATGGAGGCGTCCCAACCGGTGAACAGGAAGATGGCGATCAACATGGCCCCGGCCAGGCTGCCCTTCCCGCCCACGCCTCCGACATGGAGCCAGCCCAGGCTGGGATGGACCGTCCCGGCCCGGTGCTCGACGAAGACGGCCCAGAAGGCGATGGCGCTGAAGACGAGGAGGATGAGATATTCGATCGATGCGATGGCCAGCTGGAACCGCGCCGTGGTCTTGATCCCGATGGCGGCAACAGCCGTCAGGGTCATACCGAACACGGTGGCGGTGAGCACGTTGCCGGCGGTCCCCGACGCGTCGAGCCCCACGAACGAGAGCATGGCCGGGCCCAGGGGCAGGATGTTGCTGACCGAGCCGAGGACGAAGCCGACCAGCATGGACCAACCGACCAGGTAGCCGACATAGGGGTTGATGGCTCGCGCCACCCAGACGTAGGGCCCGCCGCAATTCTGGTTCCACAGGTTCAGTCGCTGGTAGCAGAGGGCGATGGCCAGCATCGGGAGCATGCTGATCAAGATGGCCGGTCCGGTGGCGTACGCCGCCACCGCCACCATCCCGGCCAGGGCCACGGCGGTCGACTGGCCAGGTGCCGAGGTGGCCACTCCGATGACCACGCTCTGGGGGAGCGTGACCACGTCGGGCCGGAGGTGATGGGTCGAGGCATCCGCCACCGGCGGGCCCTGTGCCCTGGCAGTCTCCTCGGCCACGTCGGCGCTCACCTTCTGTCGTTGCGTGTCCGTGCCGGTCGACGGGCGGATGCGCCTGTCGACCGGCGGACGTGACCGAAACGGTCATTCAACCACCATGTACCGCGCCCGTCGACTTCGCCGCCGCGAGGCGCGGGCCGGGGGTGCGCGACTCGACGCCCTACCGGGGACCGAAGCCGATGGGGCGTCCCGGCAGCCGGTACATGCGGGCGTCCGCCGCGGCCACCTCATCGACCAGGCCGTAGTCGATGGCCTCCGCGGCCGAGAGGAAACGGCCACGGTCGGCATCGTCGAGCACCCGTTCGAGGGGCTGACCGGTCACCTCGGAGAGGCGGGCGCAGAATGCGGTCCACTGGTCGGCATGGGACGAGGCCAGCTGCTCGAGCTGCCGGGCGTTGCCCCGTACCTCCACGCTCGGCTCGAGCAACCGGAGCCGGGCGTGAGCCGACATCAGGCGGTGGCTGCAGACGGCCAGCACGCCGACGGCGGGACCCACCGCCTGCCCGACGCACGATCCCCGCACCGGTACGCCGAGCACGTCGATGATGTCCATCAGCGCCAGTGCCGCGGGGAGCGTCCCACCGGCGCTGTCGATCTGGAGGTGAACCGGGCCGTCACCGAGGGCATCCAGTGTCATCAGCTCGGCCCCGACCTCCTGCCCGACTTCGTCGTCCAAGGGTCCCGAGAGCAGCACGATCCGGAGGTCGAACAACTTCTTGTGCATCCACGACCTCGGATCCCCGCCGTCCACGGCCCAGAGCGGGCCCGGCTCCTCGGCGCCGGTCCGCCGGCGCGCCCCGGGGCCAGCCGGTGGATCCCGGTGGCCCGTCACCCCGGACCCTCCTGCAGCGTCCAGTCCAACCTCCGGCCGAGCGCCGAGGCGTACCGCTCGACGGTGGACAACAGCACATCCGAGGTCCCCGTCTCGAGGCGGGCCACCGCCGACTGGGAGGTGCCCATGCGGGCCGCCACCTCGGTCTGGGACAGACCCAGGTGGCGACGCAGCTCGACCAGTTCGTCGCTCAACGCCCTCCGGCGATCAGACATCTGGCGGAAGCCGGGGAAGACCGGCTCGTGTCGTCGTTCGTCGGTCATCCCCACCTCACTCCGGGGGCGTCCCGACCCCGTGCGTCACCTCTCCCGCCCGAAGCTATCTCTCAATTGATATCTCACACTTGAGATACCATACTCGAGGTAGTGCCGGGGCGGACCGCCCGTCCGGTCGACGTGGAGGTGCCCGATGTCCGCCACTCAGGCGTTGATCCCGACGGTGGTGGAGGAGTCGAGCAGGGGCGACCGCGCCTTCGACATCTTCTCCCTCCTGCTGCGCGAGCGGATCGTCTTCCTCGGCCAGGAGGTCGACGACCAGGTGGCCAACCTGATCATCTCGCAGATGCTCTACCTCGAGTCGCTGGACGCGGAGAAGGACATCTCGCTGTACATCAACTCACCGGGTGGCGTGGCCTACGCCGGGATGGCCATCTACGACGTGATCCAACACGTCCGTCCCGACGTGTCCACCATCTGCGTGGGCATGGGGATGTCGGCGGCCGCCATGGTCCTGTGCGGCGGGACCCCGGGGAAGCGGTTGGCCCTGCCCAACGCCCGGATCATGATCCACCAGGGCAGTGCCGGCACCCGGGGGGCTCCGAGCGACATGGAGATCCAGCTACGCGAAGTGCTGGCCCTCACCCGCCGGATGGCGGAGATCATCGCCCACCACACCGGCAAGTCGCCCGAGCAGGTGGCCCGCGACATCGACCGCGACTATTTCATGACACCCGAGGAGGCCGTGGCCTACGGGATCATCGATGACATCATCGCCCCTCGCAGTGGCCTCTCCTCCTCGCCGACGGACCACGACCGCCTGGCCTAAAGTCGTGCCTGTGCCCGATCCGTGCCGGGCATCGAGCAACCGGTCCGGAGCCCGGCAGGGGGAGGTACGTCGATGGGGGATCTACCCGAGGTGATGCCGGCCGCGGTCTACCGCCGCCCCGGCGAGGTGGTGGTGGAGGAGCGGCCGGTGCCACGGCCCGGTCCGGGCGAGGTGCTGGTCGAGGTCGACCACTGCGGCATCTGCGGATCCGACATCCACATGCTGCTCGACGGATGGGGCGACAAGCCGGGCCTGGTGGCCGGCCACGAGTTCACCGGCGCATCGTGGCCGCGGTGGGCGAGGGTGTCGACGGCTGGGAGCTCGGCGAGACGGTGGTGGGTGGCACGTCCCCCAGGTGCGGGCGCTGCCGCCGCTGCCTCGAGGGGAAGCCCTCGCAGTGCGAGAACCGCCAGGGCTCGATCACCGACGGCCACGACGGGGCCTTCGCCCGCTACGTCCTGGTGCAGGCGGCCGGTCGCTGCTGCGGCTGCCGCCGGGCCTGTCGGCCCGCCAGGCCGCGCTGGCCGAGCCCCTGGCGGTGGCGCTCCACGGGATCACCCGCTCGGGCGTCGCACCCGGCGACCGCGTCATGGTCATCGGGGCCGGACCGATCGGCGCGCTGTCCATCGCCGCCCTGGTGGCCCGGGGCATCGGACCGGTCATCGCCGTCGAGCCCGGGCGAGCGGCGCCGGCAGCTGGCCCGCCGACCTCGGGCGCCGACGAGGTGCTCGACCCCGCCGAGCTCGAGAAGTTCCCGCCCTGGGAGCCCGAGCGGATCTCCGCCGCGGGCCGTCCACGTGGTGCTCGAGTGCTCGGGCAAGAAGGCGGCCATGGAGGCCGGCTTCCACCAACTGCGCCGGGGCGGCACCCTGGTCCTGGTCGGCGCGGGCATCGAGCCATCCGTCGTTCGACCCCAACCGCTTCATCCTCAACGAGCTGCACGTCGTGGGTTCGTTCGTCTACGACGAGGGCGGGTTCGAGCAGGCGCTCGAGCTGCTGGCCTCGGACGGATTCCCCAACGACCTGCTGATCGAGGCGGAGGACGTCCCCCTCGACGGGATCTCCGACGCCCTGGTCGGCCTGGCCGAGGGCCGCTTCGCCGGCAAGGTGATGGTGGTCCCCCGGCTGTCCGACGGGGCCGGCGGGCAACCGGCCACCGGGGGCGCGTGATGGCCCACCCCTACTACCCGACGGGCAACCCCCGCTTCAACCACGTGGCCATGAGCCTCGCCGCCGACCTGCTCGACGAGCGCAACCGCGCCGACATCTGCCGCTTCTGGAGCGAGGTCTTCGGCTTCGACGAGATCGAGGTCATGACCGAGGACCGCCAGCGCCTCATCCTGTCCTGCGTGCACTGGGACCAGTTCATCTTCCTCATCGCCGACGACGACCCGATGCGCTGTCCCCGCATGGACCACTTCGGCTTCTCCGTGGGGTCGCTGGAGGAGCTGCAGGGGGTCGAGGACCGGGCCGCCGCCTTCCGGCCGGCACGACGACCGGGTCGACCTCATCGACCTCGCACGTCGACGACCAGGGGGTGGTCAAGATCCACTCGGTCTACGTGCAGTACCTTCTGCCCATGATGTGCGAGGTCCAGTGGTGGGAGTTCGCCGCGTGAGCGCCACCGGACGGGTACCGGACGCCGCGCCGGTGCGCTGCAGGTCGGCGTCTTCGTCCCCCAGGGCTGGAAGCTCGAGTACACGCGGCTGGAGCGGCCCCGACGCCTGGGCCCGCTCGGTGGAGCTGGCCCGCCTGGCCGAGTCGCTCGGCTACGACCACCTGTGGGTCTACGACCACGTCGAGACCGTGCCCCGGCGCGAGCCGACCCATGTCTTCGAGGCCTACACCATGCTGGCCGCGCTCTCCCAGCGGACCACACGGGTCGGGCTGGGCCAGCTGGTCACCTGCGCCTCGTACCGCAACGCCGGCCTGCTGGCCAAGGAGGCGGCCTGCATCGACGTCTACTCGGGCGGCCGGCTCATCCTCGGGCTGGGGGCGGGCTGGTTCCACGAGGAGTACCACTCCTACGGCTACGAGTACCTGTCCGACCGCGAGCGCCTGGCCGTTCTCGACGAGACCCTCGAGGTGGTCCGGCGGCTGTGGACGCGAGGAGACCGTCACCTTCGACGGCGACCCACCTGCACTTCGACGGCGCCTACTGCGACCCCAAGCCGGTCCAGCAGCTGCCGCCGGTGCTGGTGGGCGGCGGGCGGCGAACAGGTCAACCTGCGCATCGCCGCCCGCCGGGCCGACCTCACCAACTGGCAGGTGGGCCTGGAGGCCTTCGTACGCAAGTCGGGCCTGCTGGCCGGCTACTGCGAGGAGGTCGGCCGGCCGTTCGAGGACATCAACCGCACCCACGGCCCCGACTGCCGGCTCTTCGACACCGAAGCCGACACCCTGGCCTGGTGCGAGTCCGAGGGCGGCGGCGACCTCTGGGGCGGCACGCCCACCGAGCGCTACCTGGCCGACAACCTGGTGGGCACGGTCGACCAGGTGATCGAGAAGACCCAGGCCTTCGTGGACGCCGGCTGCCGGGGCCTCATCCTGTGGCTGCGCGACTTCCCGGGCGACGAGACCCTGCGCCGGTTCATGGCCGAGGTGGTGCCGGCCCTGAAGGTGCCGTCGGGTCGGTGACCACCCGAGCTGGGCACGGGGCCACCCCGTGGTCCCCGCCTCTCCCCGACCGTCGACCGCAGGGCAGACGCGCTGGTAGCCTTGGACGGGGGCAGTTGCCCTTCGATCCGTCCGCTGGAGGTGACCGATGGGTTCGAGGTTCTGGAACGCACGCCCGATCGTCAAGACGGTCGCGGCCCTGGTCGTCATGGCATCCCTCTCGGGCATCGCCGTCGGGATCGCCACCCAGACCGGGGGCGCGGCACCCGAAGCCGCCACGAAGATCCCGGTGCCGGCGTCGACCCCGGTTCCCGCATCGACCGTCGCCCATACGTCCACGGCGGCAGCCAGCGCGGCCGCGACCGGCAATGCCATCGTCGCCGCCGCGGCCAGTCAGGCCGGCGTGCCCTACTGCGAGGGCGGCGGGGGCATCAACGGACCCTCCGTCGGCAATGCGAACTCCACGTGTGGACACGGGGTCAAGGGCTACGACTGCATGAGCCTGGCCCAGTACGCGGTCTACCAGGGGACCGGCCACCGGGTGGTGGTGCCCGACGAGGGCGCCCAGCCCACGAGTGGAACGTTCATTGCGCCACAGGACTCCGCGGCCAGTGACCAGAGCCGCCTGCTCCCCGGCGATGTGGTCTTCTTCGGCGGCACCATCGACAACTATCACCACTCGGGGATCTACGCCGGCGGCGGGCAGATATGGGATGCGCTCCAACCCGGCGACACGGTTCAAGAGCACCAATTCTCGGACATCTACAGTAGCTACGGCAACGTCTTCGACGGCGCCTACCGGTTCACCGCGGTCAGCCCCCCGGCGTTCTCCATCACCACCGCGTCACTGCACAGCGGCACGGTGGACAAGTCGTACTCGGCGACCCTCCACGGGACCGGGGGCACGCCGCCCTACAGGTGGTCGCTGGCCGCCGGGTCCAAGCACCTGCCGACCGGCCTCAAACTCGGGACCACCGGCGTGATCTCGGGGAAGCCGACCACGAAGGGGAGCTTCTCCTTCAAGGTCCGAGCCGTCGATGCCGGGTCCCCCAAGGCAACGGCGACCAAGGCCCTCTCGATCAAGATCGCGTAGGGCACCCCCCGGTCGGGGGGTCCCGGCTCTCACCGTCATCGAATTCGGATCCGGCCGCTCCCCTACCCTCGAGTCCGGACCAGCCGGTGGATCAGCTCAGGTGAGTCGACCGCCGTGTCGACGGCCTCGCCGAGCGGTCCCAGCTGCGAGCGGTAGCACTCGACCGACCGCCGCTTGGCCGGGATGTCGATGCAGACCTCGATGCCCTCGGCCGGCCGCAACTCGAATCCTCTCGAGCGGAGGCCGGCCGTCGCCTCGTCGACCTTGTCGGGCAGGTAGACGGCGTAGGGAAGCTCCTCGTAGACCAGCCAGTCGATGTCGGCGAATTTCCCGACCACCTCGAGGCAGGCCTCGGAGGTCACTTCGTGGTCAGGATGGCTCAGCCCGAGAGGGATGGCCCAGACGGTCGGGGCCGAAGCATCGATCACGACCTCCAGATCCTGGGCCACGGCCCCGATCAGCTCCGCCCGGAGGGACGGACCGGCATAGCCGTAGGTCGGGGTGCGGTACTGGTGATCCCAGTGGTCGAGGTGGTGGAACGTGGAACCGAGCAGCGACGAGGCATGGGCGTCCTCCCGGCGGCGGGCCCCCACGATGTCCGCTCCGGGGGTGAACATCCCCGAGAGCTCCTCCCAGCCGGTGACCGGGTCCACCGACGAGGGGCCGCCGGCAAAGGTGGTCACCATCGACGATCCCGGGTGGGCCCCCAGGAGGCCGGCACAGCTCAGGGCCACATCGTCGAGATGTGGTGACACGGCACCGACCGGGGACGTCACTCCCCCAACCTACTCCCCGGGCGGTTTCCGGACCCGGCCGCGCAGGAGCCTGCTGGCCCGGGCGTCGGAGAGGCCGATCCTCCGCTTCAGCCAGTCGTAGATCCGGACCGACTCCTTGTCGAGGTAGATCAGGATCGCCTTGGCCCCGTCCCCCGGACGGGCCCGGTACTCGGTGGAGCGGGCCGTGGGTGCGTCCTCCACCGTGTAGTAGTAGATGGCCAGGGACTTGCGGGCACGACCCGGAGGGCACGACAACGGCTCCGGGTGGCCGTGCCAGGTGTCCGTCCCGGTCGTGAAGATCACCGCCCGGTCGGCGATGGGGGCGATCACCACCTCGCGTGTCTTCATGTCACGGCTCCACAGCTCCAGGTCGCCCCCGTACGACGGTCGCCAGTCCTCGTTGAAGTAGACGAGCAGGTTCACACGTCGTCGCCAGTGTCGCCGATGGGGGTGCACGGTGAAGTCGGCATGGATGTTCAGATGACCGCCCGGCCGGGTCTGATGGAGCCCGGCACCTTCGAGCGAGTCGTCGGCCACCAGGTCGTCGATGCCGGTGAGATCGCTGAGCAGCGCCAGGAACCGCGGCGAGGTCAGCTGGCGCCAGATCTCCTGCAACGTCGGACCCCAGGTGGTGGGGTCGGTGTTGGCGAATTTCCGTTCGTTGGCATGGACGTAGTTGACCCAGCGGTTGCTCTGCGCAGGGATCTCGGCCTCCGCGGCCCGCCCGACATCGGCGGGGAGGAACCCGTCGATGGCGATGTGGGGGAACGGGGACGCCGAGCGGTAGCGGGCCCGGAGCGCCGAAAGCCGTGGCTGGAGAGCATCGAGATCGATCACCTGTCCCGTGCCCCCCTGACCTGCCTGCTGATCGGCCGACGTCGATGGGTTCATCGGTGCCCCTTCCTCGCTCCCCTTCGCTGTTGTCGCGAGTCTTGAGCCGGACGCCACAACTCCATAGGGCCGAAAGTCCCATCGGCGGGCCGATCCCACCGGTCAGGTCCCGGCAGCGGGGTCGGCCGGTACAGTTTCGAGGTGGCCTCTCCCACCCGGACCCGCTACGCCACGTGCGGTGACGTCGAGATCGCCTACCAGGTCCTCGGCGAGGGACCGGTCGACCTCCTCTTGTACACCGGGGGGACCACTCCCATCGACTGCGTGGACGAAGAGCCGTCCATGGCCCGGTTCCAACGGCGACTGGCGAGCCTCGCCCGTGTCATCCGGTTCGACCGGCGGGGGGTCGGCCTCTCCGATCGGGGCTCGCCCTCGGACCCGCCGACCGAAGGGCAGTGGGTGGAGGACGCCATGGCCGTGCTGGACGCGGTCGCCTCCGAGCGGTCGGTGGTGCTGGCTCCGTTCGTGGCCTCCGCCGTGGGCCTGATGATGGCGGCGGCCCATCCGGACCGGGTCACCAGCCTGATCGTGGTCAACGGATCGGCCCGCGCCGCCTGGGCCCCCGACTACCCCGAGGGCTTGCCCCTGAGCGTGATCGACGTGGGTATGCGCCTGGGCGCCGACCCCGATGCGGTCGAGCAGGGCTACGACAACCTGGCCCTCATCGCCCCCGGTGTCGCCGACGACCCCGCCTTCCGGGCCTGGTTCGACCGGTCCGGGAACCTCGGGGCCACACCGGCCATGGCCCGGGCCATGCAGCGCGTGCTGTACCGGACCGACGTCCGCCACTGCCTGCCCCTGATCCGCGTGCCCACCCTGATCATCCAGCGAACCCAGAATCAGGTCTTCGGCCACGGACACGGCCGCTACCTCGCCGACCACATCGCCGGGGCCAAGTACGTCGAACTGCCCGGAGCCGACCTCCTCTACTGGGTGGGCGACACCACGGCCATGTTGGACGAGATCGAGGAGTTCGTCACCGGCGTGCGGGGCGGGGCCGGCGCCGAACGGGTGCTGGCCACCGTGCTGTTCACCGACATCGTGGGCTCGACCGACCGCGCCGCACAGCTCGGAGACGGGCGGTGGCGGGACCTCCTCGACCGTCATGATCAGAGCGTCCGCAGCCAGCTCGACCGGTTCCGGGGCCGTGAGGTGAAGATGGTCGGCGACGGCTTCGTGGCCTCGTTCGACAGCCCGGGTCGGGCCATCGAGTGCGCCTTGGCTATCCGGGACGTCCTGCGCTCCTTCGACATCGGCGTGCGCGCCGGCATCCACACCGGGGAGATCGAAGTCCGCGGAGACGATGTCGCCGGTCTGGCCGTCCACATCGGGGCCCGGGTCATGGCCCTGGCCGGAACCGGCGAGGTCCTGGTCTCCTCGACCGTGAAGGAGCTGGTGGCCGGATCGAGCGTCCGCTTCGAGGACCGCGGGGAGCACGAGCTGAGGGGGGTGCCGGGGACCTGGCGCCTGTTCGCGGTGGACAGCTGACGATCCCCGGCCGGAGCGGGCGGCGACCCGGACGGACCGCCCCCGGCCGGCCGCGCGTCGCTGCCCTCGGGCCGGCACGACGGCCTACTCTGGCCGGGTGATGAGCCCGCCCGCCGCGCGCTGGGGCCCCGGGCCGGCGGGTGGCCCCCGGTACGTCATCGGGCCCGGCCACGGCCGACCGGCCCGTCTGGGATGGATCTTGATCGTCCTGCTGGCCGTGCTGACGGTCGCAGGGCTCCTGCTCCGGCTGTGGATCCTCGGCAACGCGCCGCTCAACTCGGACGAGGCCACGGCCGGTCTGGTGGCCCATGAGATCGCACGCGGGCACTTCTACGCGTTCTACTGGGGCCAGGGCTACGGAGGAGTCGAGACCTACCTCATCGCCCTGTTCTTCCTCGTCGCCGGGCAGTCCCCGCTGACCCTCGACGGCACGCCGGCGGTGCTGGCCCTCATCGGCGCCGCGGTCGTCTGGAGGATCGGGCTCCACGTGTTCGGGAGGCCGGCGGCGCTGGTGGCCGCCGTCCTCAGTTGGATCTGGTCGGAGTCGGCGCTGTGGAATTCGACCAGGGAGTACGGATTCCATCAGGTGGGCGCGGTCCTCGGCCTCGTCGTCCTCCTGCAGGCCGTGCGCATCGGGCGCCGGGCGCGCACGACGGACGGCGACCGCATCTCCGATTGGCTCGTCTTCGGCGTGGCGGTCGGCCTCGGCTACTGGGCATCACCCGAGATCGTCTACTTCGCCCTGCCGGGGACGGTGGTGGTCCTGCTGGCCCGGCGGCACCGAGCGCTCAGGGGCACGGCCGGACGGGTGCTGGTGGCGGGGGCGGCTGCGTTGGTCGGTGCACTGCCGTCGATCTGGGCCACGGCGACCGGAGACGGCACCGCCATCCCCCCCTCCCCCGTCCCGTACTCGTCCCGGCTGGGGACCTTCTTCTCCCACGTCCTCCCGATGGTCCTCGGACTACGCATCGAGGGTGCCGGGGCGTGGGAGCTGGGCCCGCGCTTCGGACCGGTCGTCTACGCCCTGGCCCTCATCGTCGTGGGCGGGGCGGCGGTCGCCGTAGCCGTGAACAACCGTGACGCCCTGGTGCTGGTGTTGACCCTGGTCCTCTATCCGTTCCTGTATGCCGCATTTCCGACATCGTGGTTCTGGAACGACGGGCGGTACGCCATCGGGCTCACCCCGGTGGTGGCCCTGGTGGTGATCGGTTCACTGTGGCAGGTGATGCGCCCGGCCGCCGCCGCCTGGGTGGCCGGTGCCGTGCTGGTGGCCGCGTTCGCCACCACGTTGGTGGCCTTCAATTCGGGCTACGGCGCCATCAGCAGTCCGGACAAACTCACGGAATGGTCGGCCGGTCCCAATCCGGCCATCAACTCGCTGGTGCAGCAACTCGAGCACATGGGGACGACCCACGCCTACGCGGGCTACTGGGTGGCCAACGACCTGACCTTCGTGTCCGACGGCGACGTGACCGCCCAGTCCGTGGGCCAGGCCAGGAACCCGCCCGAGGCCGGCAGTGTGCAAACGGCGGCCACCGCGGCGTGGATCTTCGTACCGCCCGGCTCCGCCGCGGCCGCCGCCGCCCAGCTGGGCGCGACCACCAATCTCGACCCCGGTAACACCACCGAAACCGATCTGACCGCCTGGCTGGACAGCCACGGCATCACCTACCGGAAGAAGTCGACCGGGGTGTTCGACATCGTCGTGCCCGCCCGCAACGTGACTCCGAGCCGTCTCCTCGGCTAGACACCGCCCACCTGAGGGTCGGGCCGGGGGCCGGCACGCCCCTCGGCTAGTGGGCGACCAGCGCCCGGTCCGTCGACCCCAGCGCCTCGGTCAGGCGATCCACCTCGGCTTCGGCGGCCCGGCGGGCCGCCGCATGCTCGCCCGACCGGTACCGCCAGTAGTCCACGTGCATGGCCAGGAGCGCGACCCTGGCCCGCAACGCCTCGATCTCATCATCGGGGTCGATGACCGGAACGGCGGTGCCGCTCCGGCGGGTGAGACGGGCCAGGACGGCGGCCAACCTCCCCTTCCGGCTCGCCTCGACCAGTTCCTCTGCGTTCGCGGTCACGGCTGGTGTATCGGCCCGTCGGGCGGCCACGTTGAGCCGAAAGTCCGTCGGATCGATGAAGGCAGCGACCATGGGTGCATTCTACCAGCAAAAGATGAGTTATCAAGTCGACTTTCTATGTTTCGGGTCGGCGGCGGGCGCCGGTCGGAGGCGGGCACCGGCCGGCGGCGGGCACCGGCGGCGGCCACCGGGCCCGACCACGACCTGAGAGGCGGCCAGTCCAGCGGTGACGCGGACGTCGCCTCCTGACCGCCAAGCGTGGCCGCGGGCGAAAACCGGCACGCTACCGTTAGCGGATGGACTCGCCCCTCGACCTGTTGGGCGTCCCCGGGCTCCCGGATCTGCTGACCGCGGTGGACGCCCGGCTGGTCCGGGTGTGCTCGGCCGGCGAGCCGGCGTTCTCGTCGGCCTGCGTCCGGGTCGTCGCCGGGGGCGGCAAGCGCCTTCGCCCCGCCCTCACGCTGGCCATGGCCGAGCTGGCGGGAGCACGGGACACCCGGGTGATGGCCGCGGCCACGGCCGTGGAGCTGGTCCAGGTCGGCTCACTCGTCCACGACGACATCTTCGACGAGGCACTGACCAGGCGGGGAACGCCCACCATCAACGCCGTCGAAGGCCGGACCGAGGCGCTACTGGCCGGGACGTTCCTGTTGGCCCGGGCCGCCTCCGAAGCCACGGCGGCCGGGCAGGCGGTGGCCGCCGATGTGGCCCGAACGGTCGCCCAGCTCTGCGTGGGGCAGGCCACCGAAACTCGACACCTCTTCGATGTGGATCAGGAGATGAACAGGTACCTTCTCACCATCGAGGCCAAGACGGCGGCCCTGTTCGGATGCTCGTGCCGGGTGGGCGGGCTCAGCGCCGACCAGCCCCCCGACCTCGTCTCCGACTTCGGTGAGTTCGGCCGGAATTTCGGCATGGCCTTCCAGATCGTCGACGATGTGCTCGACCTGGTCGGAGACCCGGTCCTGTTGGGCAAACCGGTCGGGACCGACATCCGCAACGGGGTGCTCACCATGCCGGTCCTGTTGGAGCTGGCCCATCGCCGCGACGGGGAGCTCCGCGCCTTGCTGGCCAGCAGGGAACCGGCCGACCTGGAACAGGCATCACGGGTGACGGTTGGATCGGGCCGGATCGAGGAGGCGATCGAGGCGGCACGGGAGTACGCCTCGCGGGCCACGGCGGCGATCTCCCGTGTACCCGGCGTCAGCGGTGCGCTCTTGCAATTCCCGCGCTCCTACGTGGACTGGGCCCTCGAGGAGTTCAGCGCCGCCTGACCGATCCTCACCGCGCCCGTCGCTCAGGTCGGTGGCAGGCGCCGGTCGGTGGGATCGCTGTCCGTCGGCGCCCGTCGCTCAGGTCGGTGGCCTCCCCGCGCTCCGGTCAGCGGGCGTCGGGACCGTCCAGATTCCAATGCCGGGTGGCCCGGCAGAACCAGCCCCCGTTGTCCGCCGGGAGCACCGAGAAACGGCTCATGGCCCGCTGCCGGCCCTGCTGGTCGCCATAGAGGAGCTCGACCGTGATGGGCTGTCGCCGGGTCATGGCGGCGACCAGACCCGGTCGGAGGGCGTCGTCGGGCTCACGGACGGCGCCTTCCCAGAATCCGGCGCCTCCCGCCGGGATGTACAGATCGATGACGTGGCGCCGGCACGCCCCCGGGTCGGCGTGGGGCTCGTTGGCGTCCACCCTACGGGTGACGACGTGCCACCCGTGGAGGAGGGCGATCCCCGCCCCGGCATTGCGCAGTCCCATGGCCAGATAGATCACCCCGTCCACGTCCTCGAAGACGGCTTGCCCACCGGCCAGGAGCACGTGATGGCGATCGCTCCAGAGGACCTTGAGGGCGGGATCGTCGGCCAGGGAGTGCACCAGCAGCGGGCGCAGGCCGCTCAGGAACCCCTCCTCGGCGATGCGGGCCGAGCGGTTCGACGACCTGACCGCCGAGAAGGTGGCCACCGCCAACACCAGAGTGCCCCCGGCCGTGGCCAGCGAGGAGATGGTCTGCCAGTCGGCCATGGCGGCACTCTACCGATCCGGTCGGCGGTGCCTCCGGCCCATCGGACCCCGGCGGGGGACGGTGGATCCGGAAGGTTCGACAGAGCCCGGGACCCTCACTACCGTGACCGTGATGTCCGACTACGACGCCATCGTCATCGGGGCCGGCCACAACGGCCTCACTGCGGCCACGGTGATGGCCCGGGGAGGGATGCGTACCCTCTGCCTCGAGAAGAACCATTTCATCGGCGGGATGGCGACGACGACGGAGCTCGCCCGCGGCTACCGCTTCGAGCTGGCCGGTTCCATCCAGTTCCCGATCCCGACCGAGATCTTCGACGATCTGGACTTCGCCTCGTGCCCCATCTACGAGCCCGAGGTGCAGTCGGCCGGTATCGGCCCGACCGGTGGACCTCCGATCCTCCTCTACAGCGACCCCACCCGGCTGCTGGACCATCTCAGCGACTCGCTCGGCCTCGAGGCGGTACTGGGCATGGCCGAGGTGGCGGCGTGGGCGGAGGCGCCGGCCCGGGCCATCGGGCGGCTGGACGTGCGGAAGCCACCCAGGTCCCTCGACGAGATGTGGGCCACCGCATCGAACGAGAACGAGCGCCAGGCCATCCGCACGGCCATGTTCGGCAGTGTGATGGATGTCGTCGACAGGTTCCTCCCCGACCGCCACAAGCACGCCCAGATCCGCAGCATGTTGGCCTTCCTGGCCGTCAACTCGACCTACCGGGGCCCCTATTCGCCGGGAAGCGCCCTGTGCCTCGCCTTCGCGCTGGCGTCACCGGGCGAGGCGACCATGTCCAAGGTCCGGGGGGAATCGGGACCATGTCCGACCATCTGCTGCGCCTGTTCGAACAGAACGGCGGCGAGCTCCGTCGCCATGTCAAGGTGTCCGGCATCAACACCACCGGGGGTCGGGTGGACGGGGTCACGCTGTCCACCGGCGAAGTGGTGACCTCACCGGTGGTGGTGTCGAACCTCGACCCCACCGCCACCTTCTCGCAGTTGCTGGACCGCGACGGGCTGCCCCCGGAATTCGCCCAGCGAGTCGAGGCCATCGACCACCGGGCGGCGTACTTCCAGATCCACTTCGCGCTCAACGGTCTCCCCGAGTACGCCAGTCCCTATGACGTGCTCAACCAGGGCGACCTCCGGCACAACGTCACCTTCTTCGGGACGGCCGAGGAGATGCAGCGGGACTTCGAGGCGTGCGTCCGGGGAACCGTCCCCGACTCGCCGTCATTCAACCTGTCCATTCCGACCTTGCGCGACCCCGATCTGGCCCCGCCCGGGAAGCACGTCGCCAGTAGCTTCGCCTTCTACTCCCCCATCGGCGGCTCCCATACCGAACAGGCACGATTTCGCGACGAGATGGCGGACCGCATCGTGGCCAAGATCACCTCGTGGGCGCCCAACTTCCCCGAGCTCATCGAACGGCAGTTCAACTACCCGGCCCACACCTACGAGCTGATGTTCGGGTGCACCGGCGGCGACTTCACCCACGGGTTGCTCCAGCCGGAGTACATGGGGCCCTTCCGTCCCGGGCCCCGGGGCTGGCCCGACGCCCCGATTCCCATCGAGGGCCTCTACCTCTGCGGTGCGGGGTGCCACGGGGGCCCCGGCGTCACCTTCATCCCCGGCTACAACTGCGGGTACGAGGTGCTCGATTCGGCGGGCGCCCGACGGTAACGGATCTGCCGCTCCACGAAAGCCAGGTAGAGGGCCACGGAGAAGGCGAGGCTGGTGAAGAGGCTGGCCACGAAGAAGATCCACGGCATCCGCAGCCCCCGCCTCCTCCCGTCGGTGATGGTCCAGAGTGGGAGGAGCACGAGGTTGACCATGATGTAGTCCTGGGCCGCCGAGTCCGATGCCCAGTTCGAGAAGAGCGCCTTGGTGAACCCGATGTACGTCGCATGGTGACCGTACTGGTGGACGTAGCGGACATTGAAGTACCAGCCCAGGCAGAGGGAGGCCACGCCCAGGAAGTAGTACAGGCCTTCGAGCGCCGAGGTCGGCCCGGCGGCACCGCCGACGAAGAGCCGTCGGTTGGCCACGAAGGCAAGGGCCGTGCTGGCGACGCCGAGGATCCCGTAGAACACGAGTGAGTAGGTCATGACAGCTCTCCGATCTCGCCGCTGGGAGGACAGGACATCCTAGGCACCGCCCTCGATCAGCCCCCGGGCCGGCGCCATCCGGCGGGCAGCGGATAGCGTGCTACGGAACCCCCGGACCGCGTGGCCGGAGACGGGGGTGTGGACGTCAACGGCACATGCCGGCGCGCCGCCCGAGGAGTCGAAGATGATCATCCACTCGCGCATCGAAAGCGCCCACCTGGCCGACAACCTGCTGGGCGATCCCGGCGATCGCGATGTGTTCGTCTACCTGCCCCCGGGCTACGAGGAGTCCGATCGGCGCTACCCGACCGCGTACCTCCTCCACGCCTTCGGTCAGGATGCCGGCGGGCTGGTGCATCCGCCCACGGACGGCCAGCGGTGGTCGCCCCCGCTCGAGGATGTGCTGGACCCGGTCTTCGGCCGCCTGGGCACGGCGCCGATGATCGTCGTCATCCCCGACGGCGACACCCGCTACGGCTGCAGCCAGTGGGTGGACTCCCCGGTGACGGGCAACTTCGAGCAGTACGTGGTGCACGATGTGGTCGCCCACGTGGACGGCACCTACCGGTCGGTCCCCGTCGCCGCCGGTCGTGGCGTGCTCGGCTTCTCCTCGGGCGGGTTCGGGGCCTGGAACCTCGCCTCCCGCAACCCGGGAACGTTCGGGGCCCTGGCCATGCTGTCGGGCGACTCCTATTTCGACATGACCACCAAGGTATTGCTCTACGACTACCTGAGCAGCATCTGGCCGGAGCCACCCGACGGCCCGGCCGAGGGGAACCCGGCGTCCGAGCTCGTCTATGCGTACTCGGCCGCTTACTCGCCCAATCCGGACAACCCGCCGTTCTTCGTCGACCTTCCGGTCGCCTTCCCGAGCGGTGAGCTGATCCCGGAGGTCTGGGACCGTTGGCTCGGCTTCGACCCCGTGGTGAACTGGCGCCACCGCCGGGACGATCTGGGCCGGCTGCGAGGGATCCTGCTGGATGCCGGCAACCATGACGAGCACCACCTGGAGTGGGGACACCGGCTCCTCAGCCACCACCTGAGCGGAGCCGGCATCGCCCACCACCTCACCGAGAACACCGGCAACCACGGGGGGCGGTCGAGGGAGCGGATCCAGGTGGCACTGCAGTGGTTGGCCGGGGTGCTGGCCCCGGGCGCCCGCTGATCGCCGGGCGGCACCGGACGGCGTGCGCCTGGAGATCCACGTCCGACCGGGCGCATCGTCGACCGCCGTGGGCGGCCGCTACGACAACGCGCTGGTCGTGCGGGTGGTCGAGCCCGCCGACGGGGGACGGGCCACCGAGGCCGCCCTCCGGGCGGTGGCCAAGGCTCTGGGCGTGCCCCGCCGCTCGGTGACGCTGGTCAGGGGCACCTCCAGCCGGCGCAAGCTGATCGAGATCGAGGTGCCGGTGCCCGGCGGAGACAAGGTCGAACGGGCCGCAGCACGTCTGCGGGCCGGTCCGGCCGGGTGATCGAGGTGCGCGCTAGTGCTCGTGTCCGGTCGGGGTGGCCCTGCGGGCGAAGAGCCAATAGACGAGGGCGTTCCCCATCTGGGCCGCACTGGCCACACGCCACACCCACTTGGGACCACGGATCTGGTCCGCTCCCCGGCGCTCGATGTCCCGCCAGGTGAGGGCGGCCACGACGACGTGGGCGGCGATGAGGGCGGCGAGGAGCCTCGGGTCGAGCTTGCGTCGGGTCACCGCCCAAGTGTGCCACGGCCGGCTCCGGTGGGCCCCGCCGGCCCCGGTGGAAGCTCGGCCACGGACCACCGGGTGAGCTGTGACCGCTCGGTGAGCTCCCCCCGAGGCCCGTCCCCTAAAGTCTGACCAGTGCCCGATGCCGAGGGCACCGAGGGAGGTCTTCGGATGCACGCGATTGCGAAACCGGTGGTCGTCCTCTTCGATGTGGATGAGACGCTGGTCCACACCGGGGGCTCGGGAGCCCGGAGTTGGAAGGCCGCCTTCGAGGAGCTCCACGGCATTCCGGCGGACATCGGGGCGCACAGCTCGGCCGGCGAGACCGACCCCGAGGTGGCGAGGGCCACCTTCGGGGCCGTCATGGGCCACGCCCCCAGCGACAACGAGCTCGACGAGCTCTACGTCCACTACCTTCTCCATCTGGCGCAGGACATCCTGGTATCGGAGCAGTACCGCATGCTGCCGGGGGCCGAGCAGTGCCTCACCGCCCTGGGTAAGGCCGGCGTTCTCCTGGGCCTGGTGTCGGGGGCCATGGAGGGCGCAGCCCGGACCAAGCTCATCCCCGCCAACCTCAACCGGTTCTTCATCTTCGGAGCGTACGGTTCGGACTCGCCCGACCGGGCCGAGCTGACCGGTATCGCCATCGAGAAGGCCGCCCGGTTACACGCCCGGCTCTCCCCCGCCCAGGTGTTCGTGGTGGGAGACACCCCGCGCGACATCGAGGCGGCCCAGGCGGCGGGAGCTGTCTCTGTCGGTGTGGCCAGTGGACACTATTCGGTCGACGAATTGACCAAGGCGGGCGGCGACCACGTGCTCGCTTCCCTGGCGGAGCCGTTCCCCGGATTGTGACGGTGGCCCGGGCCGGAGCCCGTCAGGCCGGAGCCCCGGCGCCGACAGGCGACATCCATTTCCTGGGCAGCGGGCAGGGGTCGGTCAGCGCCGCCGGAATCCTCTCCACGCTGCCGCAGCTGGCCGCGGAGACGCCCGCGCCGTCGGTCCCGATGGATCAGGACCCCGGCACCAGCGGCGTCGGATGCCTCGGCTGGTAGAGGCCGACCTGCCCGCCCCCGGGAAGATGGATCTCCGTCATCGAGCCCCACCCGGCCTCCTCCACCTCCGAGCAGTGGACGCCCTGGGCCAGCAGCGCCGACATCTCGGCGCCCAGGTCGTCGCACATGAGATAGAGCTCGTGCCGACCGTCGCCGTCGACAGGATGGACGGCCAGCTCCGCCGGGGGCAGGGCAAAGATCAGCCAATCGTGGCCGGCGTCGACCGACGGATAGCCGAGCACATCGCGGAAGAAGGCCCGATCGGCCGGGGCGTCCCGGCTGTACACGATGACGTGAGCACCGAAGATCATGGATCCGCTCCTCCAGCCGGCTTGTCCGTCAGCCGATCCTGCCACAGGGTGGCGTGGCGAGACGCGCCCGCCGTGCACCGTCGGGCCCGGCACCTGGCACCTGGCACCTGGCACCCGGCAAAGGCAGTGGCGGCTCCGACCCCGACTCGATAAGGTGCGCCTCGTCGGCCGGTGGAGGCCGGACGGAGACCCGGATTGGGAGGCGGCGTGACGAGTGCTGAGAACGTAAGCGGCGGGACCGGGAAGGGCTGGGCGGGCGGCAAGGCGGGGAGATCCGGAATGCACCGGTATGCCACGGCGTCGGTGGTCACCGCCCTCCTGCTGGTGCCCATCGGCCTCATCGGCGGCGCCTCGGCCGCCTCGGCCGCCACACCCACGTCGGTGACCTGCACCGGCACCTCGTCCAACCCCGGGTCCCTGGCCGGCGGGACGTACACGTCGGTATCGGTGACCGGCGTCTGCGGCGTCAACGCCGGACAGGTGGTCGTCACCGGCGACGTCACCGTCCAATCCGGCGCCGCCCTGGTGGCCGCCTTCGCCAAGAACGATGCCGGGGGTTCGGGAACCTCGGGGATCACCGTGGACGGGAACCTGGACGTCACTGCCGGGGCCAGTCTCATCCTCGGCTGCGAAGCGTCTGCCTTTCCCTGTGCCGACGACCCCAACACCAAAAATCCCACGCTCAACTCCCCCGACACCATCAAGGGAAACCTGGTGGCCACCGCCCCGCTGGGCGTCGTTCTCCATCTCACCTCCATCGGCGGGGATGCGACCCAATCCGGCGGTGGCGGAGGGGTCAACTGCACCCCGACGGGGATCTTCGCCGAGTTCCAGTCCCCGGCCTACAGCGACTACGAGGACAACACCATCGGCGGGAACCTGCGCATGACCGGGCTCAACACCTGCTGGAACGGCTCGCTGCGCAACAAGGTGGCCGGAAGTGCCACGTTCGCCGACAACACGATGGCCGATCCCGACGCCAGCGAGATGCTGACCAATCAGGTGGCGGGAAACCTGTTGTGCTCGGACAACACACCGGCCATCCAGTACGGGGACTCCGACGGCAAACCCAACGTGGTGGGCGGATTCGCCACCGGCCAGTGCGCCTTCGGCGTCGAGCAGCCCAACCCGGCTCCCGTGCCCGGCAAGGGCGGCAATCCGGCCGGACCGCTCGGTCCCATCTCGGTGCCCAGCACCACGCCACAGGGGTACTGGTTGACCGCCGGTGACGGCGGGGTGTTCAGCTTCGGCGTGCCCTTCCTCGGTTCCCAGTCCGGAATCGTGAGCCAGCCCGTGGTGGGCGTGGCCGCCGCGCCCGGTGGGGGCGGCTACAGCCTGGCCGGCACTGGAGGTCAGGTCTACGGGCACGGCAGCAATGCGTCCGACTGCACCGGGGGGAGCGGGACGCTGAACAAGCCCATCGTGGGCATCGCCGCCGCGCCGGGAGGCAACGGCTGCTGGCTGGCCGCGGCCGATGGCGGGGTCTTCGCCTTCGGCTCCAACGCGCCGTTCTTCGGCTCGGCCGGAGGCATCGCCCTCAACCAGCCGGTCGTCGGTATCGCGGCAACCCCGAACAACGACGGCTACTACCTGACGGCGGCCGACGGCGGCGTGTTCTCCTACGGCTCCGGGGCCGCCTTCTACGGTTCCATGGGCGGTCAGCACCTCAACCAGCCGGTGGTCGGGATGGCGGTGGATCCGTCCACCGGGGGCTACTGGTTGGTGGCCGAAGACGGTGGCGTCTTCAGCTTCAACGCCCCGTTCTTCGGTTCGATGGGTGGCACCCCGCTGAATGCGCCGGTGGTCGGGATCGTCGCCGCCCCCACCGGCAACGGCTACTACCTGATCGCGGCAGACGACGGGGTCTTCGCCTTCGGGTCCGGTGCCGCCTTCCAGGGATCGACCGGCAGCCTCAAGCTCAACCAGCCGGTGGTCGGGATGTCGCTCGGCTGAGCCGTCAGACGACCACTTGCTGCCCGGCCGACGTGGCCAGGCCGACCTGGCGAGGCCGAGGGTGTGGAGTCCGACCGGCCACCCCCCCGGTGGTCGCATGGTGTCCCGAGCCGGAGTCGGCTCCCAGGGCCGGGCATGAGCGGGGACAGCAACGGGACCCGACGCCGAGGCACGGCTACTGCTTCACTTCGACCTCGGCACGAACGAACACGTCGAGCAGGCGCTCCGCTCGACAGTTGATCGGAGCCCACACGAACAACTCGGAATTGGTGAGGTGACCGAGCAGTACGTGCTGGTCTACGGAACGTTCCAGCACCCCGGCATGGAGGTCGAGGGTTCCTCCGCCCAATGCCGATCGATCCTCGAGCCGGACCCAGTCGAATTCGCTCCACAGATACTGCGCCGTCTCGAGCAGGTCCCCACCGGTGACAAAGAAATTCACACAGTCGGATGTCGACACGGCACGATCGTCCACGTGGAATTCGCCTTCTGTCACTTTCGTGAGCAGGCCCTCGATCCAACCCGCGGAGGTGAGAACGTGCTGCACCTTGCCCCGATCCGACTTCCGATTCGGCACGGTCGAATTCTCTCGGAGCTGACCCGTTTTCACGGGTAATTGGCGCTGCGACTTCGACGGCGCCCGCCGTGGGTCACTGACCGAGGGCGTTCCCGCAGATGGGTGGGGGCTCCCACCCGACGGGTGACACGGCGCCCCCGGCGGACACCGTCGTCGGCGAGGCACCCTCGTCAGGGTCCAAAGTCCCTTTCGTCCGGTCCAGGCGTGAAGTGCGGCTCACCCCCACTGGAAGAGGGACGTTCGGCCCTACCTGTGGGCCGGTCCCGGGGACAGGATGGAACGAGCGCCCGACGTGGGCAGCGTCCAATGCGTACAAGGAGCAAGTTATGAAGCGGAAGCTATTCGACGTGCTGGCCAGTCTCATCAGCTTGGGCATGGTCGTCGTGTTGGTGGTGACCGGTGGCTTGCCCACGTGGGCTCACAGCTTCGCCAACTCGAATATCTGAAACGACACCTTTCTCTACCATCCCTACCAATGACAATGAAACGAGGATATTGCCTTGCGACGTAAGACCTTTGATGCCATCTTGACTGCCGTGGGTGCGGGCCTGACCGTCTTTCTGATTGTGGTGGGCGTACTTGGACTCTGGGCCTACAGCTTCGCAAACTCGAATGTCCACAATCAACTAGCCGAGCAGCAGATCACCTTCCCGACAGCAGCAGAATTTCGCGCACGCCAAAGTCGGCACCGAGATCGAGCCGGTGATGCTCCCTTACCTGGAGCAGTATGCCGGCCAACAGCTGGTGACCGGCAAGCAGGCCGAAGCCTATGCTGACCACTTCATCGCCTACCACCTCCAGGAGATCGGCGGCGGTAAAACATACTCCCAGCTGTCAGGAGCGGCGCTCGCGCTTCCGAAGGGGTCGCCTGCGTACACAAAGGCCGAAGCCACTGTTCAGACGGTATTCCAGGGCACGACCTTACGCGGTCTGCTGCTTGAGGCGTATGCCTTCTGGCAGATGGGTCAGATCGCCCTTTTCGCCTCAATCGCATGCTTCGTCTTCGCCGCGATCATGTTGGTCTTCACGATCCTCGGCTTCGTCCACCTTCGTAGGGTGCCTGCTGATCAAGAACTCTGAGCGGGAAAATCGCAAAACACCACCAGATGCCCGGCCCGCCTCCCAGCGGGCCGGGCATGTGTGCGTCCATCAATGCATAGGGTGAACGGGGAGATCAGGCGACCAGAAGCGCCGCGAGATCGACCCCCCACCGGCAACGACCAGGCCATTCACCCGCTCAGATCTTGCTGAGAGTAGTCGACCACGCGCAAGGAGGGAGATGGATGCCTCTGAAGCCCGCTGATCATTGAACTTTCAGCCGGCCCGGTGGTAGGCAATGATGAGGCGGGCTGTCTGACGGCATCCCAGGGCACAGAAACTGACGGCATCCCAAGACAGAAGGTGGCCGACGCATGAACGGTGGATTCAAACGAGCTACCCGAACGGCGGTGGCCGCCTCGTTGCTGTTCGGGGGGGCGCTTACGGCCACGGTCATCGGTGATTCGACGCCGGCATGGGCGCAGCCGACCATGACCCTGTACGTCGCCCTGGGCGGTAGCGGCGACTGCACCAGCCCGGCCAATGCGTGCGGATCGATCCAGACGGCGATCACCACCGCTACCGGCGGCTCCTATGCCGGCGACGACGTGACCATCGACGTGGCCGCCGGCACTTACACCGAGAACGACACCATCTCCGCCTCATCGCTCGACTCGCTCACCATCGCAGGAGCCGGAGAGTCATCGACATTGTTGAACGGGAGCGGGCGCGCAACCGTGGTGACCGTAGACGGGGGCACGGTCAATGTCAGCGGGATCACCATCGAGAACGGCAACGGAACGGACGGCGGCGGCATTGACAACTCGGGCACGCTTGTGGTGAGCAACACCGAGCTCACCAGCAACGCGGGGACAGACGGTGGCGCCATCTACAACAGCGGCACCCTTACCGTGACCGACTCCGCCCTATCGGGGAACTCCGCCGGGACGGACGGTGGGGCCATCTACAACCAAGCCTCTGTCACGGTGGAGGACAGCACGCTGTCGGCCAATACAGCCGGGCGCTACGGCGGTGGTATCGAGAATACCGATGGCACCATGTCGGTCGGAAGCTCCACGGTGGCGGGCAACAGCGCCGGCAGCGATGGCGGGGGCATCGACATCGAAGGCCAATCGAGCCCGGGACCGTCCACGGTCGAGAACAGCACGGTGACGGGCGACGGCGCACCTTACGGCGGGGGGATCGAGGACGATGAAGGCCCGCTGACCGTCGGGGCCACCATCGTGGCCGCCAGCACCTCGGGCGCTGCCTGCTTCCTGCAGGATCTCCCTTCCTTCACCGACCAGGGCTACAACATCGACGACGACGGGTCCTGCGGGTTCACGTCCCCCGGCGTCAGCGACTCGGGGACGATCGACAGCTCCCTCGGATCGTTGGCCGACAACGGCGGGACCACCCAGACCGTGGCGCTCGAGGCGGGAAGCCCGGCCATCGGGCTGGTGACCGACCTCTCCCTCTGCCCGGCCACCGACCAGCGGGGTGCGGAGAGGCCGACGTCCGGCTCCTGCGATGCCGGTGCCTACGATACCAACGGAGCTCCGTTCGACCCATCCATTTCAGCGGTCACCATCGGGGGAACCCTGGCCACCCCGACGGTCACCGTCTCGGGATCGGGGTTCGGCACCGAGTCGGACCTCGGCGTGCCGGTGCCTGCCTATTGCGGGAATTCCGGCTTCGACTATGGCGACAATTTCTACTTCTCCGATGGGTGGGGGGCCGGACAGGGGTCCGGGGCCTTCGGTGACTGCACCGGGGTGATCATCTCGTCGTACTCGACCAGCCAGATCACCTTCACCTTCGGGAGCGGCTACGGGAACAGCTCAGGCGAATACGGCACCCTCGACTACGGCGACAGCTTCCAGATGAACCTGCTCGGCGGCGGCTACGCCGGCTCGGTTCCCGTATTCTCCCCGGCGCCGACCATCTCCTCGGTCACCATCGCTGGGACCCTGGCCGCCCCGACAGTGACAGTCTCGGGATCCGGGTTCGGCACCGAGGGCGATCTCGTCCCGCCGGGTCCCACATCTGCGCTGTCATATTGCCCGAATACGGATACTGGCTTCGATTACGACAACGACTTTTCCTTGTCCGATGTGCCCGCGGGGTGGGCGGCCGGACAGGGCGGGAACTGCACGGGGGTGTCCATATCGTCCTACTCGACCGGCCAGATCACCTTCACCTTCGGGAACGGCTACGGGACGGGTAGCAACCAGTACGGCGCCCTGTCCCCCGGCGACGCCTTCACGATGACCGTGCTCGGGACCACCTTCAACGGCACCGTCCCCTTCTCGGAGACGCCCACCATCAAGGGGGTGACGTTCGGGGGCGACCCCACATCTCCGACCGTGACCGTGTCGGGGACCGGCTTCGACACCCTGTCCGACCTCGGGACAGGGGTGGACGCGTGCGCAGGCACCGGCTACAACTACGACAACAGCTTCTACTTCGCCGATGCGACCCATCCTTGGCAGGCCGGACAGACCGGGAACTGCATCGGGCTGCTCATCTCGTCGTACTCGAACAGCCAGATCGTCTTCACCTTCGGTAGCGAGTACCCGATGCTCGGATCGCTGTCGGACGGCGACAGCTTCTCGGTGTCGCTGTTCGGGGTCACCTACGACGGCATCGCCTCGCTGGGGACGGGCTACACCTGTGCGGTGTCGGGCATCTCGGGGCACACCAGCTTCCCGGTGGTGGTGTCGGCCTCCCCGGCCCCGTCGGGCACCATCGACGCCGGGGGGACCTTCGAGACCACCCCGTCCGCCCAGCTCACCGTCCCCGCCTCGGTGGTCGACGACTTCCTGGCCGAGGGGGCCACCTCGCTCACCATCGCCTCCCAGACCACCACCCTCGCCGGTCTCACCTCGGTCGGGGGCTCGCCCAGCGGGGCGGTCGATCCCGACACCGAGTCGGCCTCGGCCACCAACCTGCCGCTGAGCGACACCCTGGTGGCCGACACCCCCTCTACCTATGCCACCGCCTACAACCCGGTGAGCTTCCAGACCGGACCGGGGACGGGCACCGTCGATGTCGTCCCCGGGGCCATCGAGGCCGAGGTCACCCTGGTCATCGGGGGCACCCCGAGCTCCCGGTCCATCTCCTGTGCGGCTCCGTCCGGGGTGGCCGCCCTGGGCTCGGTCACCGTCGACCCGCCGGCCTCCAGGCCCACCTTCCAGGTCCCCCCGGCCACCCCGCCCCTCCAGAACCAGGTCTCGGCCGGGACCGACGGCGGGTGGGGGGCGACCATCGCCAACACCTCGACGGTGTCGGTCACCGGGCTGTCGGCCAGTGTGCGGGTCACCGACGGCCACGGCACCCCCACCTTCGACCTGGCCGGCATGGCCGCCTCGGGCACCACCTGTGCCAAGGCCGGCCCGGGCACGCTGACCTGTTCGATCGGGACCCTGGCCGCCGGGGCCACCTCCACCCTCGACGTGCTGGTGGATACGACCGGCCTGCCCGACGGGGCCACCATCACCGGGACGGCCACGGTCGCCTCCGCCGACGCCGGGAGCCACCCGACCACCCTCGGCGCCATCGGGGTGGTGGTGGTCGAGGGCGGCAGGGGCACCAAGGCGGTGGCCGCCCCCGGGATCGCCCTGTCCAGCACCAGGGCCAAGCTGTCCAAGGCCAAGGCCTCGGTCACCCTGACCCTGCCCACGGCCAAGATCAAGGTCAAAAAGCGGGTGGGAGGAGAGGCCCCGGGCGGCACCGGCCCCTCGGCCTCGGGCACGGTCATCGTGACCCCGCCGCCGGTGGCCGTGACCCTGGAGAGCCTGGCCCCGACGGCCGAGCCGGCCCTGTGCCCGCCCACCGGGTCGACCAAGTGCGAGGGCAACATCATCCAGGTGGTGGGCAACTTCTCCCTCTACACCAACAAGCTCGACCCCGTGGTGGCCGTGGTCAAGTTCTTCTACGGCAAGAAGGTGCCGGCCGGCACCGTCTACTTCCTCAAGCCCAACGGCAAGACGGTGGACAAGCTGTCGGCCTGCAAGAAGACGGCCAGCGGCTACGACACCCCCTGTGTGGAGGGCAAGGAGGTCACCGGCGGATCGAGCGCCAAGGACAGCCTCTATGCCCAGGACACCGTCTACTTCACCGGCAACGACCCGGCCATGGGCCGCCGCTGAGCGGTCAGCCGTTCAGCCAGATCTGGGTGGGCCAGATGGCGCCGGTGATCATCCCGAATGCGGGCTCCCCCGCCGGTGTGGTCGGGTTGTTCCAGTTCTCCACCTTGGGCTGGGCGCCGATGGACCAGACGGCACGGGCGGTCCAGATGTAGGGGATGTCAGAGCCCATCAACTTGGCCACCTCCTGGTAGGCGGCGGCCCCTTCGGACTGGACGGCGGACTGGCGCCCCTTCAGCAGCGCCGTCTCCATCCTGGGGTCGGTGTTGCGGGCCATGTTGATGGCGACACCCGATCGACCGGCGTTGCTGGGGCTCCAGAAGATGTAGTTGAGGTCAGGATGCACTGCCCCGAACTGCCGCCACAGCTGGGCTTCGAAGGTGCCGAGCACCGCGGTGCTGATGATCTCGGCCTGCTGGACCGTGCTCAGGGCAACCTGCATCCCCGCCGCTTGCAGTCGGGCTTGGAAGTACTCGGCGTCCCTGGTGGCACCGGGATCGGGCGTGTGGTTCAAGGTGACGGACACGGACCGGCCCGTCTCGCGCTGCACCTCGTCGATCAACCGCCTGGCCCCGGCCGGATCCGGTCCGGGGTAGCCGGTCGGTGCGTAGTAGGGCGAGCCCTGGCCGAACGGCCCGACGGAGGGCGGGCAGATGCCCCCTTCGATGATCTCCGAATATTCGGCCGAGCTGACCGCCATGGCCGCCGCCTGACGAACTTTGAGCTTGTCGAAAGGCGGCTTGGACAGGTTCAGCAGGAGGCAGAGCATGTCCGGCTCGCCGGCCACACGGACGGAGTCGTCGGCGTAGCCGAGCGAGGTGTCGGCGCGGAGACTGCCGGTCACCTGCGAGATGGAGGTGTGCATGATGTCGACCCCGCCCGACTGGAGGCTGGCCAGCAGCTGGTCGGCGTCGGGAATCGGTTTGTAGGTGATGCTGTCGAGGTAGGGGAGGTTGGGGCGCCAGTAGTGCGGATTTCTCGTGGCGGTGAAGTGGTCGTTGGGATCCCACACCTCGAACACGAACGGTCCGGTGCCGATCGGGTTGGTCTGGCTTCCGGACTTCAGCCAGTTGGGCTCGGCGATGAAGGCGACCTGACCGCCGATGCCTCCGGCCAGGTAGTAGTCGAAGGGAACCCACGGCGACTTCATGGTGACGGTGACGACGAGCGGGCTGGGGACCGAAACGGCGGCGATGGTGGCCAGTGCCGGACCGGTCAGGCCCGAGGCCTGCTGGAGGGCGATGTTCTCGGCCACCGCGGCACCGTCGCAGGGGGCGCCGTTGTGGAAGATGAGGTTGGGACGCATCGTGATGGTCCACACCGTGCAATCGGGATTCGGGGTGATCGACTGGGCCAGGTAGGGCTGGACGCGGCCATCAGCAGCGATGATGGCCAGGGGGTCGAAGACCGTCCGGGCGTAGAGGATCCCGGTGGTGTCGAACGTGCCCTGGGTGGTGCTGAAGCCCTTCTCCTCGGCCTCGGTGCCGAAGATGAGCGACCCACCCTTCGCGGGGGTGGCGGTGGTGACCCCGTTCGGGTGGTCGCTGCTGCCGGCCGTCCCTGTGCTCGAACCGGGCCCGGAATGGCACGCGCCGAGGACGCCTCCGGAGACGCCGATGGCGGCGATGCCGACTCCGGCGGCCGCGCCCCGGGCCAGGAAGGAACGGCGGTCGATTCGAGCAGGATCTACCACATGTCCGGTATCGGCCCGGATGGCGCTGGCCTGAAGCGACGGGCGGCACCCTACCGGTCGAAGCGTCGACCCCCGGGGCCCTCGAAGCCCCGTGGAACCCGCACACTCAGCCGATCAGTCGGATGACCTGGCCCTTGGGATCGGCAATGGCGACCTGGTTTCCGCTGACCGCGATCCCACAATAGGATCCGGTCGTGCCGGTCGGGTCCGTCACCGCCGACAGGCCGGTGAAGATCGAGGCGCTGGTGGGAGCCGATCCGGTCCAGTCGGACAGGTCGATGTAGCCGAAGGCAGTCTGCACTCCGAAGGGATCGCCGGCGTCACTGCCCAGGGTGAAGTACAGCCTCGAATCCGTGGGCGAAAGGGCGAGTCCGTAGCCGGATTCCGAGGTCGAGGTCCGAGGAATCGGAACCTGGTCGATGCCGCCGGTCGACTTGTCGAGGCGGACGATCTCGCTGTCACCGACATCGATGGCATACACATAGTCGGCGTCGGCGACGATCCCCCACGGTGCCGCTTGTTGCTTGTACGCCGAGTATCTGTTCTGCGGGACGTAGGGATAGGCGGTCACTGCCCCTGTCGACGAATTGACCTTGTCGATCTCGCTTCCGTCCAGCTGGGAGATCCAGAGCGAGCTCCCGCTCGGGTCTGCCGCGACCTGGGCCGGGAAGTCTTCGATCCCACTGGTATTCGTGGCCGGAAGCCGGAACTGCTCGAAACTCGGTGCCCCTGCCAGTGGGTACGCTCCGCCGACCTTGGCGGTCACCGCCGATGGCATGAAGGAATCGAGCTCTGGCGGATCTGCCTGGACGAACCAGATCCTGGTGGCGCTGCCACCACCCGTCGCCGTGATGCCGACAACTTCCTGATTGTCACCGGGCACGAGGTACGTCGACAACGTCGACGACGACGGGTTGTAGGCAACGACTTCTGAATCGTTGGGTATCAGATCCGAGTCATAGAGGAACGCCCCGCCTTTCGTCGACCAGATCTCCTCGTCCGCATAGGTGACGGCCTCCCCGAGCTCGCTGATGGCCGTCGGCTCGCAGTGCCCGAACAGGCATTCGGCATCCGGCGTGTTGGTCAGATTGTACGGGAGCGGAAGGTTGCTCATCGTAGAGGTCGAGATCAGCTTCTTGGGGGCGGAATAGATGTTCTCTCCGAGAGCACAGCCGCTGAATTCACTGTTGTCCCAGATGGTCTGGCCGGCTGAGAAGGCCACCACCAGGGGATTGCCAGGATACGGATTGCAGGTCCCCTTGCTGATGTTCACCACGTCGGAGAAGTCGCTCCGGTAGGGGATCCGGCTCCAGTCCGGTCCCGCCACCTTGAAGGTCACTTGCGCCACCCCAACAGCCCCAAGCGAGTTCGAGCACAGGTTGCCGGCCCCGTCGCAGGTATAGAGCTCGAACGCGTAGGTTGCGCCGGCCACGGCGGTCGATGGAATCAGGACCCGCATCGTCGAGCTGGTCGTCCGCCACCAGTGCCAGGTGCTGTTCCAATAGACATCAGATCCGGTTGGCCAGCTCACCACCGAGCCGGACGAAAAGCCGGGCAGCCCATCCGGCGCGTTCGACGTGACGATGAAGAACGCGCCCGGTGGTGCCGAGTCGCCGGGGGAGGGTGCCCAGTGGATCGTCACCCGGCTCCCGGCGAAGACCGTCATCGACGACGTACCGAACACCTCGGGGGCCGGGGGTGTCGAGGTGGCTCCGGCCGGCCCCGGCGCGACGACCACGGTCACGGCACCGAGCAAGGCAATTGTCACCAAGAGGACGACGACAGTCCTTCTGACCATTCAGAGACCCCACAGCGTCGCGCCCACTCGCGGCGCTCATCGTTGACCGGATCGTCAGAGCCTGTCAACCTCCCCTGGGCCGGTCGTCGGGAGTTCACACACCGGTCACGTCGTGGGGTGGATCGAGAGTTGGAAGGGAAGACACGAAGATGCCCCCGGACCCGGCCGGGGGCATCTTCGTGTACGTGGCTGTCGGGTTCTCGCCCGGGCCCCGGCGTCAGGGATGCCGCCGGGTCATTTCCCCCACTGCTCGTGATCCCCGGGCCGAGCGCGCCGCCGCGCCCGGTCAGGTCACGGTGAGCGTGAAGGTCTCCTTGACGGTGCCCGCGCTGTCGGTGGCGGTCACGGTGAGGGTGTAGGTGCCAGCCGTCTTCGGTGTCCCGCTCAGGGTGATCGTCCCCCCCGACGAACTGGACCAGGTGAGGCCCGACACCGTGCCGGAGTGGGTGATGGTGGGCACCGGGTAGCCGGTGGCGATGAACTCGAAGCTGAACGCACTCCCGTGAACAGCCGATGCCGACGAGGCGCTGGTGAACGAGGGGGTCTGGGAGACCGTCAGCTGGAAGGCCTGCGTCGCGGTTCCCCCGGAGTTGGTGGCGGTGATGGTGATGGCGTACAGCCCTCCCGATCCGGCGTCAGGGGTCCCCGAGAAGGTCGCCGTCCCGTTGCCGTTGTCCACGAAGGTCAGCCCCGCCGGCAGGCTGCCGGTCTCGGTGAGGGCGGGCACCGGTGATCCACTGGTCCTGACGGTGAAGCCGAAGGTGGCGCCCACCGAGGCGGTCTGCGACGCAGCGGTGGTGATGGTGGGCGGCCCGGTCACGGTGAGGACGAACGACTGGGTCGTGGCTCCCGCCGAGTTGGTGGCGGTGATGGTGAGGGGGAAGACACCGGTGGCGTTGGCGGGACCGGTGATGTCGGCCGTGCCGTCACCGTTGTTGCTGAACGACACACCCGAAGGGAGCTTGCCCGACTCCTTCAGGTTGGTGGTGAAGGTGGCCGCCTGGCTGTTGGCCACCGTGGTCACCTCGAAGTCGAAGGTGGCGTTGACGGCCACCGACGTCGATGCCGCACTGGTGAAGACGGGCACGTTGGCGCCCGATGTTCCTGCCGCCTTGACGGTCAGGGTGAACGTCTGCGTGGCGGACCCGCCGGTGTTGGTGGCCTTGATGGTGAGCGTGGAGGTACCGGCGGCGGCGGTGCCGGAGATGGTGGCTGTCCCGTTGCCGTTGTCCTTGAAGGTGACCCCGGACGGGAGGGTGCCCGACTCGGTCAGGGCCGCTGTCGGGTAGGCGGTGGTGTTGACCGTGAACGTGAAGGCGGTGGCAGCCGTCTCGGTGACACTGGCCGCGCTGGTGATGGTGGGCACCTGGCTCACGGTGAGAACGAAGGCCTGGCTTGTCTTTCCGGACGAATTGGTGGCGAAGAAGTTGAGAGCGTAGGTGCCGCTGTCGGTGGCCGCGGGGGTTCCGGAGATGGTGGCGGTACCGGCGGTGCCGGCAGTGAAGGTGATGCCGGCAGGCAGGGTACCGCCCTCGGTGATCGTGGGCGTGGTCGTACCGGTGGCCGTCACCGTGAACGACCCCGCCACGCCGGCGGTGAAGGTGGCCGACGCCGCGCTGGTGATGGCGAGGGAGCCACTGACCACGGTCAGGATGAAGGCCTGGGTCGTCGATCCGTTGGTGTTGCTGGCCTTGATCGACAACGGGTACGCCCCGACGCTGGCCGACGTGAGGGTTCCGGTCACCGTGGCCGTGCCGTTGCCATTGTCCTTGAAGGTCACTCCCGAAGGTAGGGTCCCGGTCACGGTCAGGGCCGGGCTCGGACTGCCGGAGGTGGTGACGGTGAAGGACGCCGGTTGGCCGACCGTGAAGGTGGTCGTTGCCGCGCTGGTGATGGTGGGTGCGGCCGCGATGTTCAGCGTGAAGGCCTGGGTCGTGGTGCCGGTTCCGTTGACGGCGGTGAGGGTGAGCGGGTAGGCGCCACCGGCCGTCGTGGTCCCCGAGAGGGTGGCCGTGCCGTTGCCGTTGTTGACGAAGGTGACCCCGGCGGGCAGGGAGCCGGTCTCACCCAGCGCCGGTGCCGGATACCCGGTGGTGGTCACGGTGAAGGATCCGGCCACCCCCGGTGCGAACGAGGTCGAGGTGGCCGAGGTGATGGCCGGGGCCTGGCCGACAACGACGGTGAGGGTCTGGGTGGCGTTCGGGGCGTTCCCGTTGGCCGCGGTGACGGTGAGGGTGGCCGTGCCGGTGGCTGTCGGGGTCCCGGACAGGAGAGCGGTGCCGTTGCCCTGGTCGACAAAGGTGAGCCCGGCGGGCAGGGTGCCCGTCTCGGTGACGGCCGGGGTGGGCGAGCCGGTGGTGGTCACGGCGAAGGCGCCGGCTGTGCCCAGGGTGAAGTCGGCCGCAGCCGCGCTGGTGATGGCCGGCGCGCTGGCCGCGGCCACGGTGATGGTGAGGGCCAGGGTGGCCGTCGACCCCGAGCTGTTGGTGGCCGAGACGGTCACCGGGTAGGTCCCGGCCGTGCCCGGGCCCGCCGTCCCGGCGATGGTGGCCGTCCCGGTGGTGCCGGCCACGAAGGTGAGCCCGGTGGGCAGGGTGCCCGACTCGGTGATGGTGGCGGCGGGGTAGCCGGTGGTGGTCACCGTGTAGGTGCCGGCTGTGCCCACAATGAAGGCGGCCGTAGAGGCAGAGGTGATGGTCGGGGCCTGCGCGTTGGTCAGGGTGAAGACCTGGGTGGCGGTCCCGTTGGCATTCTTGGCGGTGATGGTGATCGGGTAGGAGCCCCCGGTGCCGGCGGCCGGGGTGCCCGAGATGGTGGCCGTCCCGTTGCCGTTGTCGACAAAGGTGAGGCCGGTGGGCATGGCGCCGGTCTCGGTCAGGGCCGCAGCCGGGGCACCGGTGGTGGTCACCGTGTCAGAGAAGGGTGCCCCGACGATGGAGGCGGCCGAGTTCGCACTGGTGATGGTGGGGGACACGTGCTCGGTCAGGGTGGTGGTGCCGGTGCCGGCCACACTGGTCCACCCGGACAGCTCGCCGCCGTAGGGGGAGCCGAAGGCGGTGTTGGCGACCGTGGTGCCCTCTGGCACGGTGACGGGCACGCCGACCGCCCCGGCGCCGGTGTTGGTCACCGTGACCACCCCGTTCTCCTCGGAGGCGGTCACGGTGCCGGCCGTCTCGGCCGCCGACCAGGCCGACTGGTCCGAGAGCACCTGGGCTTCGGTCACGTCGGTCATCTGGGTGATGGGGGTGGCGCTGGTGTACCAGGTGTCGTACTGGGACAGCATGTCGTCGATGAGGGTCAACAGGGTGTAGTCGGGCCCGATCAGGTCGGTCTGGTGGTCGTACTGCACCCGGGGGTTGTTGGCCAGGATGTGGCTCAGCATGATGTGGGACTCCGAGGCCATGAAGGTGGCCTCCGTGGCCGGGGCGGACAGGCAGGTGGTGGCCGAGGTGTCGGTGCAGTGCCCGGTCTCGGCGGGGAAGGCGGCGTTGCCGAGGGAGACCCCTTGGGCCACGTAGAGGGTGTTGTACTCGTTGAGCTCATCGGCCCAGGTGGACGCGTTGTAGTAGATGTTGTTGGGGTAGCGGGGGGCCGAGGTGGCCACATTGGTCCCCGAGGTCTCGGCGTACTGGGTGGGCTGACGGGAGGCGTCGGCGGCGAAGGTGGTGATGCCGTTGCCGGCGAAGGCCGAGGGCGTGTTGGGGTTCTCGATGCCGGAGTGCTCACCGGTCACCACCGCCGCCGGGGAGAAGTTGGGCAGGCCGTTGGCGGCGGCGAAGGCCTGGTTCATCCCGATCTCCTGCTCGATGGAGGCATCGGGGCTGGTGGAGGTGGCCGGGTCCCAGCTTGCGGCCGCGCTGGAGCAGTCGATGCCCGGGTTGGTGGCCGTCGGGTAGGTGTCCGAGGAGTCGGGCTCGGCCCCGGGGGCTGCGGCCCCGGTGTCGGTGTAGGAGTAGGTGGTGGTGGCCCCGGTCGGGTTCTCGGCCACCTGGCCGATGAGCCCGTAGGTGGACGAGCCCGGGTTCTCCCGGTAGATGTTGTAGCCCCAGAAGCCGGTGCCCCCGGTGTGGTCGGCCTCTTCCTGCCACAAGGTGGGTCCGGGGGTCCCGTCGGTGCCGGTGCCGTTGGTGGCGTCGGGCCAGGACAGGGTGACCGATCCGTCGGTGCCCACGCTCACCGCGTGGGCCAGGGACGGCTCCGACTCGCCGTAGGCGGTGGCGGCGGTGATCTCGTAGCTGTAGTTGCCGGCGGCAAAGGTGCCCCCGGTGGCGTTGGCCGTCACCGAGTTGACGGCCTGGGGCTGCCACACGATGCAGCCGAGGAACTGGTGGGACCAGGTGTGGTTGATCCAGTTGAAGTCGGCCTTGTCGGCCAGGAGGGCGTTGATCAGCCCCTGGTCGTCGGGATAGCTGGCATCGACGGTCTGTCCCGGGTCGGCATAGGTCCCGCCCGGATCGGTGACCGACCCGGTGCAGTCGGCCGAGGACTCGTCGGCCGTGGACGGGGCCGTGCAGGCGCCGACCCCGTTGAAGGCCAGGTTCAAGGTGATGCCGGTCTGCTTCTCCCAGGCCACCACGTCGGCCACGTCGGCCGCGCTCATCTGCACGTCGGCCGGCACCCCCGGGGCCGAGCCCTCGGTGGCCCCCTGGACGGCGGCCGGGCAGGTGTAGTCGACCGGGTCGGTGGCCGCCGGGGTGCACTGGTACTGGGAGCTCCACTCGTTGTCGGAGATGAAGTTGTCGTCGATGTCCTGGCCGAAGTAGTTGCGGTAGAGGCCGAGGTGGGTGCCCTCGGTGACCCAGTCGATGAGACCGGGGGCCAGCAGCAGCCACTGCAGCTGGGTGGCGTTGTAGTCGAAGGTGAGCGACAGCTCGGCCACCCCGGCCTGGGCGTCGGTCGACGGGTGCTGGTAGACGCCGGCCAGCACCTGGCCCGAGGCGTTCTCCAGCCAGGGGGTGAGGGGGGCGCCGGCCACCACGGTCGAGGGGTAGCCGTAGGTGCCGGTGTCGAAGGGCACCGGGCCGGCAAGGCCGGGGAGGGCGGACAGCCCCGCCGCCGTCAACGTCCCGGTGGTGCCGTCGAGGGCCCCGGCCGAGGCATCGGTCAGGCCCAGGGCCGGCGACGGGTACATGTAGCCGTCGATCTGGCGCACCGAGAAGGTGGACTCGTAGGTGTCGAGGGCGCTGAGCTGGCCGGCGGCCAAGGCGGCCGGCGAGTCGGCCACCACCACCCCGTTGTAGTCGCCCACCGAGCCGGCCGACAGGGTGGGCAGGGTGACCGTCTCTGCCCCGTAGGTGCCGGTGGCGGTGACCTCGGTGTAGGGCACCCCCTCACTGGTGAGGGCCGAGGCCCAGGCCGCCGTGGTCGGGTCGGACGACCCGGTCCCGACGAGCAGCACCTTGAGGTCGAGGGTCACCGGGGTGGCCGCCCCCGCCGACCTCACGGCCACCGACAACAGGGAGCCCAACAGCAGACAGGCCAGGACGACGGTGAACAAGGGCCGCAACATGCGAGTCATTGGTTGATCCGACCTTCCGAGAGTCAAGTCCCGCGCAAATATCCGAAGCCCCCCTGCCAAGGTAAAGCAGGCCGGGATCCGTCACTACCCTGCACATGGCGGCTCAACCCTCATTTTTCATGCGCCCAGCCCCGGGTATAGGACGAAACCCGGTGCGTCCGACCGAAACGGGGCTCTCCACCGGCAAGACCGGCAACCGGAGAGGTGGCTCGGGCACAAAGGGGCCGGGGCGGCGGCGAGTCGGCATCCTGGCCGCTCCCGCAGGATGATGCCGGAGCTACAGCTCGCCGGAGTGACGGTCCACGAGGACCCGGGCCCAGCCCTCCCGCCCCGTGGCCCGAAGCCGTTCGACATAGGGGCCGAGATGCCCACGCACGTGAAAGGGACCTCCTTCGGCGCGCACCACGTCCAGAGGATCGTCCAGACCGGTCAGCTCGAGTTGGGCCGACGTCCACTCCTCCAGCAGTGATGCGCCGAGCTCCGACGCAGGTCCGTCCTCATCCCAGAGATCATCGGTCTCGTGCGGGTCGCGGGCCACATCGAACAGCATCTGGTCGGCCCAGTGCCCGTGGTAGCCGTCGTGCCAGGTACGGAGGTAGAGATGGTCGCCGAACCGAACGCCGCGCTGGCACGACCATGCACCCTGCGACAGTACGAGATGGTCCCGTCCCGTTCCTCCGTCGAGATCGATCGGCGCGCCATCCCAACTCATCGGGGCACGGAGCCCGGCGAGATGGAGCACGGTGGCGGCTACGTCCAGGTGGTACTGAAGCCCTTCGTGGACGCGTGGCCCCACACCGGGCCAGCGAAGGACGGCGGGGATATGGCAGGTGGCCTCGTCGGCTGCCTGATGATCGGCGTAGACACCGAGCTCACCGAACGCCTCGCCATGGTCGGTGCTAACCAGCACCGCCGTCTCACTCATGACACCCAGGTCGTCGAGCTTGCCCATCAGCGAGCCCAGAGCGTCGTCAGCGTACCGGACACCCACGTCGTAGCCGTCGAAGATGGCCTTGACCGCGTCCATCGACCGGGCGTCCCAGGGCTGGCGGGGCGGAGGTTGCCCCCACTCATCGGGAGTGAAGCCCCAAGGCTCCTGGGCCGAATGGGGGCCGGCCAACTCCCAGTTCCGCGCCCGGACCTCCTCGGAGTGCCAGGGAGGCACCGGATCGCCCGAAAACGGGTTACCGAACTCGTCGGGCACGTTGTAGGGCGTGTGCGGATCCCAGAGATGGACGTGGAGGAACCAGTTGTCCGCCCTGCCGCGCCGCTCCAACCAGTCGAGGGCAACAGGCACGACCTGGTCGGCCCGTTCTGCGCCCATGCCCCGCATCAGATTCACCGCCTCCATGAATCCGTGGTTCCACCAGGTCGCCGAGTGCCGGAACGGGAAGCTCGATATCGACGCCGTCTGCCATCCGTTCCAGTAGAAGGTGCCCGCCCATGACTCGAGCGCATAACGGCTGACGAAGCCGCGCCGGGCACCCTCGCCGCGAAGCTCGGCGCCGCTCCCCCCGTGGTTGACCACGCCGTTGCGGATCCCGAACGTCCCCGACATCAGGGCAGCACGGCTCGGCAGGCACGGGACATCCGAGGCGTAGGCCCTGGCGAACCGCACCCCTTCGGCCGCCATGGCATCGATGTTCGGTGTGGTCGCACGGTGGTAGCCGTAGCAACCGAGGTGGTCGGCCCGCAGCGTGTCGATGTCCAGGTAGAGCAGGCGCATGAGGTCCGTCCGTCAGTGGCGACTGGAAGTCACCAGCATCGTGGCACAAGTGGCGGCCGACAGGGAGCAGGCGGGGGTGACCCGCCGCGGCGTGGCACGGTCGGCTCCACCGGCATCGGGCACGGCAACCATCGGTCGCCGGGGTCCTGCAACCGACATGGTCCGGACCCGGCAGGGACGGGATAAAATGAGCTGGCGTGGAAACGGAATACGGCCTCGTATCCAATCCCAGTTCACCCAAGGCGAAGTTGACCGCCGGACAGAAGTGGGTGATCGTCGGCCTGATTCTTCTCCAAGTTCCCGCCAGCTTGATCTTCTACCCGTTGGCGGCCCTCTTCTCCTTGACCGGCATCGGCATACCGCTGAGCATCGTCCTGTTGGGGGTCGGAACGATGCCCTACTCCCAGGCCATGAAACGCAAGCTGGCGTGGCAGTCCGGCAGTCGATCGGGGAGTTGAGGGCCACCGTTTACTCGAGACGCAGGTCCTCGATCCTTGTAGCCAACCAGGCGATCAGGCCGTTCTAGCTTCGCTCGACCTCAGCGCTCTCTTCGAAGGTCGAGCCAACTGAGGGTCGGGCAAGAAGTGGTTCGCGGCTGACTGCCGCCCCGGTGAGACCTGCTCCCGGTCGGACCCTCATGGGCCCGCCACGCCCGCAGCATGGTTTCTTGCACCAGGTCTTCGGACTCGTGCACCGAGCCCGACATAGCAGTGCACGAGCAGCTCGCGGCGATAGCCTTCGATAGAGGCGGCGAAGTCAGGGTCGATCTGGCGCCCGGGCACCACCCACATCTACCACGACGGCATCTCCGGTCTGACCGGATTCGAAGACCCAGCCGCACGTGAGGCACCGCGCGTGAGGCACCGAGAAGCTCGGGTCGCCCGGCGGTGGGCGAGGTCGGGACCAGCACGGATACCCGTCGAGGGCGCAGAAATCGTCCGATCCCGTGGACCGGGACCCCAAAGATTGGGACGTTCGGCCCTAGGGCGACCGGGTTGATGTCCCTAGGTTCTTCCCTGGGAGGTAATCACCATGCAGCCAGAGACCACGGCCTCACGAAAATGAGACACCTGTTCGGGAGCCCCATCGACCTCAACGGACCAGGCCACTATGTCCACTGGGGCTTCATCCAGCTCTCGGTGGCCAACCTGGTCGTCATCGGACTGATGGTGATCATCTTCATAGCGGCGATTCTCATCCCCTTCCGTCGGCGCCAAGGGGACGACGGATGACCTTGGAGACCGAATCACCGGCTGAAGCCTCCGCCGACCTCCCCGAGGACGCACACCAGCTCTCGGCACGGCTGCGCCGCGCCGCCGTCGAGGCACTCCCTCCCGAGCGTCTCATGCCCGACCGTCAACCCGCCTACGTCGCGTCTTGGATCTACGTGTTCGGCGTCGTGACCCTGGCCGCCCTCGCGGTGGTGATACTCACCGGGCTGGTGCTGGCCATCTTCGGGCCGACGTGGTGGCATGTCTCCACCGTCGGGCTGTTCGTGAACTCCCTCCATCTGTGGAGTGTGGAGGTGTTCTTCTTCGCCATGGTCATCCACCTGTGGGGGAAGTTCTTCATGGCCGCCTGGCGGGGCCGGCGGCGCGCCACCTGGATCACCGGCGTGGTGTCCTTTGTGGTATCGGTGGGCGCCGCCTTCACCGGATATCTGTCCCAGCAGAACTTCGACTCGCAGTGGATCAGCACCCAGGCCAAAGACGGCATCAACTCCACCGGCGCCGGGGCCATCTTCAACGTCACCAATTTCGGACAGATGCTGATGTGGCACATCGTCCTCCTCCCCCTCGGGGTGGTGATCCTGGTCGGAGTGCATGTGCTGCTGGTGCGCCGAAGGGGCGTCGTTCCGCCCTTCGACCTCTCCGAAGCACCGAGCTCCGGTGCGACAGCCATCGACCACGACCAGCCCGAAACGGCCGGGGATCATCGATGACAGGCCCAGCCACAACAGGACGGTCCAAGCGGCGGCGATTCAATCCCGACCGGGATGTCGAGGAGTGGCACGGGAAGTATCTGCCCTACGACCTGGTCAAGGAGTTCATCATCGCATTGGTGGTGGTGGTAATCCTGGTCGTGGGACTGGCCGCCCTCCTCTCCTCGCCTGACGAGACGCCGGTCACCATCAAGTCGTGGTCGACGGCCAACCCTGTCGATTTCGCCCAAACTGCCATCACCGAGCTCGACGGCAGCAGCGGCACCGCCACCTACGGGCCTCCCTACAACGGCACGACCGGCTCCTCCCAATCGATCGGACCCTTCTCGCCGGAAAGCTGGATAGGCGTCCACATTCCCATCGATACGGCCGACGACTATGTGATCGACCCGCTGAGGACCCTGCCCAACGGTCCCGACGTGCAAGCGGCAGTGGACCGGTACACGACGGCGACCTCAGCACAACAGGCGAAGTGGACTGCCGCCTACGAGACGGCGGTGGCCAAGGCCACGTCGCCTGCAGGCGCCCTGCACGTGCCCGCAGGCGACTACGGCCCGGTGGGCACCATGATCGGATCGCTCACCTCCATGGCCCGCAGCGGCGCCCTCGACGCTGCGCTTCTCAGCACGCGGCAGTTCTACGGGACCGACTACACCAAGCCCCTCCTGTTCGTGGCCGACGGCACCTATCTCGCCAACCTGGCCCAGCAGCAGCATCTCTCCGGAGACCAGTGGGGGATGATGAACGAGACGGGGAACTATCCCGGGCAGGCATGGCTGTGGCTCTACACCCTCTGGTACCAGGTCCCGCCGATGAACAGCTCGTCCAGCGGAGATCTCCAGGTGTGGGCGATCATGATGGTCCTGACTCTGGTGTTGATCTTCCTCCCGTTCATCCCCGGGTTGCGCTCGATCCCCCGATGGAGCCGTGTCTATCGGCTCATCTGGCGCCAGCACTACCGCGATCTTGCTCGCTGAGCCGGCAATTGGTCGGAGTGCCGCGTATTGGGGGGTGACGGGAGCGTCTGCCCCAAAGGCTACGTGCACTTCCAGTTCTCGGACTACCACTCCAGGGATGGCGATCCCATCGCTGAACCCATGCTGGACCGGTCTCAAGAAGCTGCTCCGGCCATGACGGCAATGACGCCGAGTACGCCGGCACCAACCAGCGCCGGCACCACCCCTCGCCGGAGGCCGAGCAGCCAGACGGCCGCCGCGACCAGGACGGCGAGTTGCCAGAGGTGAGACAGTTCGAGGCCCAGGGGGAGCGCAGATCCGGCAATGGCACCGATGACGGCGGCTCCGGCACCGATGAAGAAGCATCGGATGCGAGCATCTGACCGAAGCCGGTCAAAGTGGGAGGCACCGACCATCACGAAGACGAACGAAGGAGTGAATGCGACGAGCGCGGCAAGGAGAGCGCCTCCGAGACCACTGGCCGCATAGCCCACGACTGCCACGGTCTGGACAACGGGACCGGGGGTGATCTGCCCCAAGGCCACCGCGTTGAGGAACTGACCCCCGGTCATCCAGTGATAGGTCACCACCACATCGTGTTGCATCAGAGGAATGATGACGAACCCTCCCCCGTACGAGAGCGCCCCGACCTTGAAGGCCACCCAGGCGAGGGCAGCCAGACCTCCCGCACCAATGGGTAGCACCGCCGCGGTCGGGAACAGCGCGAGGGTGCCTCGTGTCGGGACTGTCCATGCGCCCCGGAACGTGATCTCGATGACACCGCAGCCGATGAGTACGACGACGAGGTAGGGACCGATGCTGGCCGCAGAGGCTCCTCCGACAAGTAGATAGCAGAGCCATCGGGTCCGGCTGGAGCGCTCATCACCCGCTCGCCGCCAACTTGCCGGCACGAGACCGATGGCAGCGTTGACGGCGACAGCAGGAACCGCTGCACCGGCACCTGCGGCGGCACCCAGCACCCACAGAGACGGGCGAGCAGAATAGAACAGGACGGACAGGGCCAGGATGACGATGAGCCCGGGGGCAATGAAGCAGACGCCACCGATCAGCCCACCGAGCCGTCTCCGCAACCGCCAGGCGCAGTAGATGGCCAACTGCGTGGAAGCGGGGCCGGGCAAGAGGCTGGTGGCGGCGACGCCGTCTTCGAACTCCTGGGCGGAGAGCCAGCCCCGCTGGCCGACACAGAGCTTTCGCAGCAGTGCGATGTGGGCCGGCGGTCCCCCGAAACCGATGGCTCCGATGCGGCCCCACTCTCGTACGATGGTGGAGAGCGGCACGCGCTCGGCACCAGGCTCATCCACGGACGCGATGGTATTGCCGTAAGCCTCAGGCGTCGATAGTGGCCCGGAGCTCTGCCAGACGATCCCGATTCAGCGAGTACCAGACCCATTTGCCCCGGCGGTCGCCTTGGACAAGGCCGGCGTCGGTAAGGATCTTCAGGTGGTGCGAGATCGTCGGCTGGCTCTTCCCCAGGGGATCTACGAAGTCGCAGACGCAGACCTCGCCGTCCGGCGAAGCGGCCAGCATGCTGAGAACTCGGAGCCGAACAGGGTCGGCCAGCGCGCTGAATCCACTGGCCATGGCGGAGGCGTCGTCGGCGCTGAGGGGCGCATTGAGAACCGAGGGGCAGCAGCGTTGCGAATTTCGGACCCTGGTTGCGGCGGTCTGCTTGACCATCTCAGATCTCCCATTGACAGATATCAATGTATCGATGATACTCGATGCATCGACGCACGTACATGCCAAGGAGAGTGCCATGTCAAGGGTCCAGCTTGCGCTCAACGTCACCGATATCGATGAGTCCGTGGAGTTCTACTCGAAGCTCTTCGGGACCGGACCGACCAAGCGGGAACCGGGATACGCCAATTTCGCCATCCCGGACCCACCGCTGAAGTTGGTGCTCATGGAGGTCCACGGCCGACGTGGCGAAGGCACTGTGGCTGCCCTCAACCATCTGGGCGTGGAAGTGGACTCCACCCACGAGGTCGTCCGGGCGATCGAGGATCTCACCCGTGCCGGGCTCGACGCCGAGCTTCAAGAGAGGACCACCTGCTGCTTCGCCGTACAGGACAAGGTGTGGGTAAAGGATCCCGATGGCGCGCCGTGGGAGGTGTACACGGTCCTGGCCGATGCTCCTTCGGAATCGGGTATCGCCGGTGATGGGACCTGCTGCGCGTCCGGCGCCACAGAGGGTGTGCCCCTCGCACTGGATGACACCCCTGCGAGGCGTTGCTGCTGATGGCCGAACGTCGGAGGGGCGTGGTGACAGGAGTAGGTCTCTGGCGCAGATTGCTTGCCGAACTCCTTGGCAGTGCCTTCCTCGCCGCCATCGTCATCGGCTCCGGCATCGCAGCCCAACAGCTCTCACCTGGCCAACCGGGCCTGGAGCTGCTCGAAAACGCAGCCGCGACAGGGGCGGGGCTCTACGCCGTCATTCTGATGTTCGGACCCGTATCGGGTGCGCACTTCAACCCAGTCGTGTCGTTCGTGGATGCCACCTTCGGCGGGGTCACCTGGACGAGAGCGTTGGCCTACCTGCCAGCCCAGGTGATCGGCTGCGTCGGTGGAGCCATGGTGGCCAATGTGATGTTCTCGAAGGCGGCGGTGAGCATCTCGACGCACCACCGGGCCTCACCGGCCCACTTCCTGTCCGAGATCGTCGCCACCCTGGGACTGATACTCGTGATCTTCTCCCTGGCCCGTAGCGGACGATCACGCAGTGCCGCCGCGGCCGTCGGGGCCTACATCGGGGCGGCGTACTTCTTCACCAGCTCGACCGCCTTCGCCAACCCGGCCATCACCGTGGGTCGCGTGTTCTCCGACACCTTCGCGGGAATTTCGCCGACATCGGTCCCCACCTTCGTGGCGGCACAGGTTGTCGGCGGTGTGCTGGCGGTGATCGTCATCAAGGTGCTCTATCCCGACATCACCCCAGCCGAGGCTGCCGATGTCATGTTCCCCCACCCGGGAGGTCCCGAGACTCTCGATTCCCCAGGCCTTCCGCACTCCCTGGCCAGGGGCTCGCTATGACCGACCGCCCGACCGTCCTGTTCCTGTGCATCCACAACTCGGGGCGCAGCCTGGCGGCACGGGTGCTTCTCGACCACTACGCCGAGGGGCGCATCCGGGTCGAATCAGCAGGCTCCGAACCGGCCAGCGAGTTGAACCCGACCATCGTGGCCATATTGGAGGAGAGAGGTCTCGACCCCTCGCAGGATTTCCCGAAGCCGTTGACCGACGAAACCGCAAGGACCGCAGACGTCATTGTCACCATGGGCTGTGGGGACACCTGCCCTTTCTATCCGGGCAAGCGCTATCTGGATTGGGAGCTGGACGATCCCGCCGGGCTGCCCCTGGAACGGGTGCGTCCCATCGTGGATGAGATCGACCGAAGGGTCCAGGCGCTGCTGGACGATCTCGCACCCGCTCGATCCCAGGTATGGGCCGCCAGGTGTCCCGAAGGATGAGTGGGGCCCGGTCCCTCTCCGGGTTGCCGGTCTCCGGCGGCGCCCGCCGGCCCGCTGGGCCCGGAGGACTCCCAATGCTTCCCTACACTTGGCTGGATGAGGACCGAAGAGGCACGAGAACGAGCAGCCGCCAACTTGCGGGCACTCGGCCACGCATTTGTAGCGCACGACCTTGAGGACGACGCGCTCGAATCGATAGCGGAGACCGCCAGGGAACTCACCCGCTTGGCCAACCAGGCGCCGGTACGCGATCGTCTGGCTCTCATGCGGAATCGCCCGGACGGGTCCATCTTGGACGGGAGTGGATTCGAAGACCGAGCTGTCGGCGGCTGGTCGAATCCGACGAGCCTCGAGCTCGAGGTTCGGTACGATGACGACGAAGTCATTGTCGACGTGGTGCTGCGTCGCGCCTTCGAAGGCGCACCGGGTCGTGCTCACGGTGGCATCGTCGCTGCGGCATTCGACGACGCGACTGGATTCGTGATCGGCAGACTGCAGGAACCGGCGTTTACGGGCGAGTTGACGGTTCGCTATCTCGCACCGGTGCCCGTCGACGAACCCTTGGAGATCCGTGCACGACTCGACGGGCGAGAGCGGCGCAAGCTCTTCATCAGTGCCGAGCTGCGCACCGGTGATGCGGTGATTGCGACATGCCGAGCTATCTACATCACTGTCAGTCTGGCCCGCTTTGCGGGAGCACCCGACCCGCGCTGACCCGATCGGATCTGAGGGATGGCCGCAAGACCCGCTGCCGGGCGCATACGTCAGCGTCCGCCCGAGTGGCCGCTCGTGGCGTGGGGTTTTCGCACCCGACGGCGGGGTTGGCGCCCTGACACCTACCCTCTTCCGCGGAGGACCCGTCTGGCGTCTGCCGCTTCTCTACTCTGTCCTCGGACCCGGGGGAGTTGACGTCTGTTCAGTGTCGGATCCTCCGGGCCTGTCACTATCCACGACGCCCGGTACTTGGGGCTGGTGACCAATCAATCGGCTGACCGATGCGACGATTCCCGTATCCCAATCACCTACGAGTTCCCATGCTCGGGCGATTCCGAGCAGGAGGGAGGCGATGAGGACATCTCCAATGATGTCCAACGCCCCGCTGCGATTCGGGTTGATGATCAGATCGATCCCGTTGACGGTCTGAAACCCGAAGACGAGGAGCAAAGCCACCACGAGGACCACCTGTGGTCGACGATGTTGTTGTTGGGTAGGGAGGGAGAGTGTAGCTCGCACGCCGGCGGCGGTGAAGAGAACGCCGATGATGCCAACGATTGCCGCCGGATAGCCGATGTTGTTCCCGGGCACCAACCCGAATAGTGAAACGGTGAACGCGTTGGTGAACGCAATGAGGGACGCCGCTGCCCTGAACTCACGTATCACCTGGGGATGGATCTGTGCACGATCCTTGGCCACCGACAGGGCCACGAACAGAAGGCCGATGAGTGTGGCGGCGGAGGTAGCGATGACGACGAAGAAGTCCCTGTAGCTACCTTCGACCACGGTATCACTCTACTGATCGCAGCTGTCGGGACAGACGTCGGCTTTGCGGTGACGCGTCTGGGAGAGGCCGGGAGAGCCGCAGAGCCCGACATGCCAGAGCGATGTTCATCGCGCCATCGAACCGCTGGCTCCACGGCGACAGACAACCTTACGACCGGGACGGCGACATGTGGCTCTCCCCACCCGGCGATTCATGCGACGCCGCTCAGGCGAATTGCGGCAGATACCTGTTGGTCGCCGAATCCAAGGGTGGATGCCGATCTCCGACGGATATCGTCCGGGCTGACCTGGCGTTGCCGATCACCCCGAGACGAAGGAGATCGGGACGTCATAGCGCTCACACCAATCCTCAGTACTGAGAGTCCTGAAGTCCTTCTCGATGATGACTGCACGGTCGTGAGCGTCCTTCAACTTCTCGGTCGCCTCAATGACCCGCTTCTCGCCTTTTGCGTTCTGGGCCACAACTGATGGACCCCTGCCTGAGTAGCTCTCGAACTGGCTACTGGTCGCACCACGCCCCGATCGCATCATGTCCTGGAAGAAGGTTCCCCAGTTGATCTTCGCCTTTTCAACTCCAAACCGGAGTGTGTCCGCTCCCACAGCACCATTTTGACCGGTTCCGTCCCGGCAATCGAGGAATCAGCCTCGGGCCGGACCGTTCGTGCCCATCGCGCTATCACTGGCGGGCGTAAGATTGGACATACCATGGATCGAAGCAAGCTCCGATTGGCGAGCAAACTGTTGGCCAAAGCGCAGGAGACGGACTTCGACGCGGAGGCTGCTGCCCTTGCCGAGAAGGCCTACCGACTGCTGGCGGAGATCCTCAATGCCTACGAAGGCGAAACCGGGTCGACTGGAGTTGCCAGGCGCAGGGAGCGCCGACAACTTCGGGACCGTCGCACACAGAGGCGAATATTCGGCTGGAGGGCGCCGGGAGCCGGGACCGACCCGGCGGCGACCTACCGTCGGCGCGCTGAGTGGACCGAGTCGCGGAACGAGGGCGAAATCGATCTGGAGGCATAGTCCTGCGAGACATTCCCGGCGTTCATTCCCTCTCACGTCATGTCCAGATTGGCCCCCCTGTCCGTCACCGCGAGATCTTCGTCAGCGGCAGAAGATCAAGAGGTCGGCCACCTCGTCGAGGGTACGGGGATCAAGGCCGATGACGGCCTCCAGGTCGTCGCGGCTGTCGAAGCCGCCGACGAGATCGCGCGCTTCGACAATCTTTTGCGCCAGGTCGCCGTCGATGACGCCCACTCCACTCAGGCACTCGACCGGTACGTGGTTCACATCCACGAGCCCCCCGTCGTCGTAGCCGGACGGCTGATCGGGCCGACCGATTCGCAGCTCTGTGGCCAGCCGCGAGTCCGTGGCCGCAATCCGGCGAGATTCATCACGCCGTCGGATCCGCTCCTTCGCCGCGGCTATTGCTTCGTCTTCCTGCGTATCGCCAAAGAACAAGGTTCGCCGAACAGCCAATGCATGGGCGCTGCTCACACCCCAGAGGAGCAGCACAGCCGCGGCCCAGAGATTGGCCCGCATCGCGCTATCGGAGTTCCAGCTGACCCCCCACACGATGAGTGCACTGAGCGCTCCGTATCCTGCCGCAACCAACCCCATGGTTCTGCTGCGCAAGTGAACTGCCGCGTAGGTGAAGCACGGCCCCGCAGCGATGCCAACCGTGACGAGAGGCGCCAGCGCCCACCCGATGGATCCGACTTCCCTGGGTGTCATCGGTAGGTAGGTCGGGACCTGATCCTGCCAACTCGCCGGCGGGTGGTGCCGTCGATTTACCCGGGACCTGCCGTCCCCATGGTGGAGACGGCCACCCATGGCAGGCCTGGAACGCCAACCTGCCGCCGGAGCCGCCTGCCATTCCTCGGTCATCGTCGCCCCCTCTTTTACAGTCCACATTCTATCAATTGGTACCGGATGAAGACGCTCTCGCAATTGGTGCCGGATAAGGACGCACTCGCCCATGATCGGCAGCTCGGGGGCAGGGCGGATTTAGACTTTCTCTGAGTAGGCTCGTCATATGCGGACACTTCGGATACCCTGCTCGTTGCTGCTTGTCGGCTACCTGGGTGTGATTGCTGGAGCTATCGGATACAGCGCCACGTTCACACTCGGCAAGCAAGGATGGATAGAGGTCCTTTACGAGCCCGTAGGCGTTGGGCTGGCGGGTTTCGCGTCCTGGAGATGGATGGTTGCATCGCGGACGGAACCGACAGCAACAACGAAGACCATCAAGGTCCCGACAAGGATCATGGCGATTTCCTGCGTCGTGTTTGCGGCCGGTCAAGCCGTCTTCGCCCACATCGTCGCCCAGGAGCACTCGTCACCTGGCTTGGCGGACGCCTCCTTCCACTACTCGACCAAAATGGCTGGCGTGATTTCATCGGGCATCGGGTTTCTGCTCGCAGCTACGGGATTTTGGCTCGCATCACTGGATGCATGGACGGCACCGACGCCAACCACGCAGGTAGCCGTACCGGTCCCTTAGGGCGCACGGCGGTCATTGTTCCTGTCGCTCGCCTTTTCTTCGAGGGCGGGCGGGCCGTCTTCACCGGACCGCCAACCTTTCCGATCCACCAGCAGTACTGCCCCGCTCAGGCTGGCCTTGGCAAGGGCGGCGGGTCGGGGTCGGGTAATCCCCTCCAGTGGCTGGCTCATGTCGGTCGTGCTCATCGCCGTGACGGTCTGGCTCGTCCGTCGCCGCGCTGTCTGAGGTTTGGTGTACGCCGGGCTACTGCCCCCGTCTATACAAACGTCACGGTGCCAACGAGCCGGCCACAACACCGACCTCGGGATCCATATCTGGAACGGTGGGGGCGTGGGACCTTTGACTCTGGTACGGCGTCCCATTCGGGTCGACAATGGCTTCAGGAAGCTCCGTTCGGGAGGGTATGCCCATGAGAGTCGTCATTGTCTACGAGTCCCTGTACGGGAACACCCACCTGGTGGCCGAGAAGGTGGCCGACGGCGTCAGGCTGCGGGCGGAGGCGGTCGTCCTCCCCGTGGGCGAGGCGACCCCCGAGATGCTGACGGAAGCCGATTTTCTGGTAGTCGGCGGCCCTACGCACATGCACGGTCTCTCGACATCCAAAAGCCGGCACGCCGCCGAGGCCGATGCCGAAAAGCGCGACCTTACCCTCGACCCGGACGCAGAGAGCGAGGGCTTGCGCGCCTGGTTCCACACGCTTCCGCAGGGGGATGGCCGACCATCAGCGGCGTTCGACACCCGGCTGGATGGACCGGCAGGATTCACCGGCCGTGCCTCCCGGGGCATCGCCCGCCGTCTCCGGCACCACGGATTCGTGCTCGCCGTAGATCCCGAGAGCTTTCTCGTGGACAAGGAGAACCACCTGGTCTCTGGAGAGGCCGATCGCGCCCGAGAGTGGGCGGGCTGCATTGTGGCGGAGCATGGGGTGAAAGAAAATCCAGCCCGAACGGCCGGAGTAGACACCGGAGGCAAGGTACCTCCGACCACTGGATATACGACCCGCGGGCGCTAGTCGAGCAGGGCGGCGAGCTTCTTCGGTGCAAGGACCCGGTAGCTCTCGGTCACGAGTTCTCGAATCTCCTCCCAGTCTGTATTTTCGGCGAGCCAGACCCCTATTCGGTCTGGGCCGGCACTTCGAGGGACAAAGAACGGATGGCCGGTGGACAGCAACGCTTCACGCTCGTCCGGGTTGGCGCGCAATACCAATAGCGGAATGGCCCTGCCAGTCGGCGATTCAGTCGCCACAAGCAAGCAGAACGATCTTCGGCGGATGTCGAACGACTGCGCCGTCGACCTTGCTCTGGTCCGTGAATGGTCGACGCGGACCGTAACGTCGGGCAGTCCAAGGCACAGCGTGCGGATCCGCTCGACGATTTCCTGCGGAACCTCTAAGGGGGCGCTCATTCTGTCCTCGGATCGTGCCTTCACTGCCAAAATGATGCCAGGTCGGGGGCATCACTGGACACCGGGACAACGGCGATCATTCAACCGTGGCTGATTGGCACCTCAATGAGAGGGTGGAGCCGTCATCTACCCCGCCGTGAGATCCACTGGGACCGGAGTCGGCGGAGGTAGAGCCAGTCCGTCGCCACTGAGAACGGCGTAGTACCTGCCGGGAGGAAGTGGGGGAATCTTCCCATTGGGCAGACACTGCATCACCTGTTGTCCGGCTTGCGTTGTGCAGTCGAGGTGGGTGGTCTGGACCATGCCCAAGCGTTGGTGCGTAGTGCCTGGGTGAACGAGCAGGCGTGTCGTGAGGCAGTACCCTGGGCGAGGCGTGCCGATTGCACTTGATGGCATCGACTTGTTGGTCAGAATCACACCCATAAGAGGACGGCACGGACTCGACAGATTGATGGCCTTCGAGCTGTCATTGACGATGACCAGCGTTGCAGTGAGTGGTCCGCCTGCCTGGACTCGCTCGCTGCTCAGTTCGATGTGGTCATGCAGAGCAGGATTGGCTGGAATCAGGCCGGATCGTGATTGCCGAGAGACGGTCGACGCGGAGGTTGGTCTCGTCGATTTGGAGGTCGCCGAGCATCCACTTCCAAGGAGCAGAACAGCCACTAACCCTATCCCCGCCCTCCAGCGCATTGTTCGAGCCTACGTCGTGGGTCCATCTCCGGTAGTGAGAGTGATCCGGAACGCCGGGAGCTACCCCCATCTCAACGGTGGGTGGAAACGGCCTCCTCTCTCTTGGCCTTCGCAAGAACCTCCGTCCCTGTCCCGGAACACCGGGCGATGACAGCCCTCACAAATGGTGAAGACCTGGTCGTATGCGTTACTCGGCGGGGTGAGACTTAGGGTGCGACGTTGCACCATGGTGTGGGGGCTGGCGGGGTGGCGTTGGGTCCGGCCCCCGGTAGCCCAGCTTTCGGAGTACCCACAGGCGGATCCGACTGGGCTTCTCAGCTTCCTGTGCGGCCTTGCCTTCGGCTTCGTGGCCGCCAGTCACGTGAACATCCCGGCCATGCCCTTGACCGCCAGGATGGCGTCATACATTCGGGGACCGGAGCACGCAACATTGATGGTCGTCCCGCAATAATGGTTGACGTGGACGAAGTGGAGGTTGAAGTCGTCACCGCCCATAGCGAGCGCGCCACCCTACGTGTCGGCGACGTTTTCCTGAAGATCGATGCTGTTCAAACGCGCACCGGGATTGAGGTCGAGGCGATGGCTCTGGCACCGATTCCGACTCCGGAGGTGCTCTGGCGCAAGCCACCCGTGCTCGCGCTTGCGGCCCTCCCAGGGACGGCTCTAGGCCATCTCGGAGAACCCTCGACCGCATCGTCGGCGGCGTGGGCCGCGGCGGGCGGCGCCATCCGAACGCTGCACGAGGCTCCGCTACCGCCATGGCCCGGAAAGAGTCTGGAAGAGGTGGAATCGCGCCTCGCCGACGAGTGCAAGTGGCTTGTGACGAACGGCGTCCTTCCCGCCGACGTGGTCACGCGCAACGAGCGGATTGCTGAGGCTGTACTTCGACCGTGGACACCGGTGTTCGTACACGGCGACCTGCAGGTCGACCACGTGTTCGTCGATGGTCAGAACATCACCGGTGTGATCGATTGGTCAGATGCGGGCCAGGGCGACGCCCTGTTCGACCTCGCCATCCTGACACTCGGACACCCGGAGCACCTTCGCGACGTTGTCGCAGGCTACGGAACCGACGTCGACCTCGATGTGATCCGCGCGTGGTGGTCCTGGCGATGCCTGGTAGCGGTTCGATGGCTGATCGAGCACGGCTTCGACCCGTTCTTGCCAGGCTGCGAGATCGCCGTGTTGAGATCCGAGATCTAGGGCTGCACCGAGCCGGTCTCAGGCTGAAAGCAATGTCCCCGAAGTTGCCGGGAGGGAGGCCCCCCACCTGGGCTGGCAGACTGCAGCAATGCCGATTCTCTACAGATGGCGAGGCGGCTTCCAGAACGGTGAGGTCAACGCACTCCACGCTGAGGCGTTCAACACCCGAGTGTTCACTGAGGATGAGTGGAACTGGAAGTCATTGCTCGCTGAACACAGCTTGGGTTGGGTGACGGCTCGAGACGATGGCGCATTGGTCGGATTTGTCAACGTAATTTGGGATGGTCTCGTCCACGCATGGATTCAGGACACGATGGTCGCTGCCGATCACCGAACCATGGGCATCGGTAAGCGGCTGATCGACATTGCAAAGGACCACGCAGCACGGGCAGGGTGCGGGTGGCTTCACGTCGATTTCGACGATGATCTTCGCGGCTTCTACATCGGTGCTTGTGGATTCGCTCCGGCCTCGGCGGGACTCATCCACCTGTAGGCCTGACCAGTTATCACCGATGATGTGGACCTGCCACCTTCAATCAGGCCAGCGAGGGATGGCTGTCTGCGGTTACCAGCGGGAGGGCTCGGTTCCTGCACCCGGGGCAGGTTGACGTTCCCGAAGAACTCCGTTGTTCCCGATGCCGAACGTTAGGGGCGACCTGACCAACCCTCACTGAACGGTTGAATAATCGGCGCTGCCCCGACGTTCGGGTGACTGATCGGCACTTTCGGGCGGCTGAACAAGCCGACGGTCAAGAAGCAATGCGGTATCGGATGTGGGTAGCCTCTGAGGTATCGATCACTCGTACGATCTCCAACTCGATCCTCTCCGGCAACATGTCAAATAGTCGGCGCCCGCTGCCGAACAGTACCGGGACCTGATGAATCTGCAACTCGTCAAGGACACCTGCCGCAAGTGCCGCCTGCGCCGTGTAAGCGCCATGCACCAGAACGTTGCGGCCATCTGCGGCGGCCTTCGCCTGCGCCATCGCGCTCGACGATCCCATCCGTTACATAGATCACCAACGGATATTTGGCGACCGACGGTCCCGGCGGCCGGTGACTGGGAACAAAGATTGGCACGCCATCGTGGTGGTCACCGCCCCAGTGATCGGTCTGTTCCACAGTATTGCGCCCGGAGAGGACAGCACCGGTTTCTTTGATTTCGTCAAGAAAGTGTTTGCCCATCTCCGCCGTATCAATGGTCTCCTCGGTCGGCCCAGCGCCGGCAGCAAAGCCGTACCACTCATGCAGTCTCATGAAGTCGTCACCGCCGGGGTTGCCGGGTTGGTCATTGGGGCCAGCGATGTACCCGTCAAGCGACATCGACATGTAGAGCACCGATTTAGACATCTCGTGGTCCTTTCCCGCGGGAACTTCTGATCTAATCATCAGTAGAGACGACACACCATGAAACAAATCATCGGTGCATCTACCGCCCGCCGCCGAACACCGCGACCGTGGTCTCATTGAGCCGGGGCATACCGGCATCCTTCTGCCTTGCCTCCCACTTGTTTATGCAGGGAGAACGGATGGACCCCTCAACCCTTGTGGCAGCCCCGTAAGAAGGTTCTTCGGGTACGCATCCGAGACGCAGAGGAAAGCTAGCAGGATGGCAGCAGGAGCGGAAGTCGATCCACTTGGTCACACTTCTGACCTCACAGCGTGCTCCGCATCACCGCCATGTGCTGCAATACGCAGGTGGGTGATGATTCCTTGGAACTGACCATCGAGAGCAGTCGGGACGCAACCCTCATCGCGAACGTCCACTTCCGCACAGCCCTGATCGCCTATAAGAGTTTCTTCCCACCCGATTCCCCGGCACCAACGATCCAGGAGTTGTCCTTCGTGTGGAAAGAGCGGCTGGCGGATCCGAGTGCCAGGGGTTTCGTAGCTTCACTGGATGGTCACACCGTGGGCATGGTTGTAGTTCGCAGAGATCCCGATTTCGATCCACAGGGGCAGCTTCTTGGGCTCCACGTGCTTCTTGATGTCTGGGGACGGGGGATCGGCAGTTCGCTTCACGATAGAGCGGTGGAGGCCCTGAGGGATCAGCTGTATGACAGTGCAGGTTTGTGGACGATCGCAGCAAACAAGAGGGCACGTCGAATGTACGAGAGACGAGGCTGGGTGACTGTTCCTGGAATCGAACTGAATCACGATGGGGTCAGCGAGGTTCGCTACACGAGATCACTCTGAAGTGAGCATTCCTCAGTCGAGTAGTGAGTAGGTGTTCTCGAACTCGTCCTGGACGACTGAGGCCAGGTGGTCGGACGTGTCCACCACCAGCTCCTCGTCAAGGATGCGGGTGCGGTAGGTCCAACCTTCGGGGAGGGCCAGACGGTCACCCAGGGTGACGAGGGCCTCCTCGCTCATCTCCGGATCGACCCCGACGCAGCGGGCCTGCATGACGTAGACGAGTCCCTCCGGGTCGACCAACTCGAAGACGAGGCTGCCGGCGTCGAAGAAGAAGGCGACTCGGCGATCGACGTAGCGGACCGTGTACGGGGTCTGCACCGGCTCGTTCCCCAGGTTGAGCACGGCGATGCGGCGCATCATGATTCCACCGAATTCCCGCATCACCGGCTCGATGGGCTGGGCCTTGGAGCCAAGGCCGTCGAGCATCCAATAGCGAGGGCCGTTGAGCTTGACCAGCACGGCCTTCATCTCCGTGGCGATGGCATCGGCGTCGAGCTGCTCCCAGAGCTCCTGAGGGCAATCGTTGAGCATCTGCGTGCCGTAGACGTGAGCCTGGATGCCTTCATCGGTCAGATAGGCGGCTAGGACCTCTCCGTAGCGCTGGCCGCGCTGTCCGTCGATGAGGCGCTGGGGGGTGTCGGTGGTCATGGATACATGCCTTTCATGGGACCTGCTCGATCTGAGTCCGTCACCTTGGAGGGTGTCGGCACCAGTGATGGCAATAGTCTGACCTCGGTTTGGGTGCTTGCTGGGTCCGACGTGCGATGCACCCGGTGTGCAGCACGGCTGGATCATTCAAGCCGAAGGCGACGCCAAAGCTCGTCCGCAAGGTCTAGTACCCACGGCACCTGATCGGACCAGCACAGCAAGCCGGCACCCGCGTATCACCATGGAATAGAGCCCCATTAATCACAGATCGCCAGAAACTGCAGCCAGATACGGGGAGGTTACAGAGACCACATCTGGAAGTTCGCTCTATGGCTTGGATTGCGGAAGGACGGACAAGGAAAGCGCTCCATGTTGGTGACGCGGGATTAGGCGGAGCAAAAAAGCGTGGCCGGCGAGCATCCCAGCCGTCTGCTCATCGGCAGGGTTTACCGGGTTTGCGGCGTTCGGCGGCCTCTATCCCCGATGTCTCGCGCCATCACAGTGTGCCCACGGCAGGAATTGAACCTGCGACACCTCATTTAGGAAACGAGTGCTCTATCCCCTGAGCTACGTGGGCTGGACCTGAGGTTGCGATTCTACGCCGCCCGCCGCTAGGCGAACGGGGCCCACTGGACTGACCGGGTGAAACGGGCTCGGCAGGAACCGGCCAGGGCTCCATCGGGCGGCCCGTCCGAGGCGATCTATCTTGCGCTCGACCGCACGAGATCGGGCCGGCAATCACCGTCTGAAATCACAGCCCGGGGGTAGGTCCTACGATCAGGGGACACGGCCGACGAAGGATGGAGTGCGATCGATGAGCGACAGCGGCGACTGGTCACCCGACGAACCATTGGGCACCGAGACATTCGAGCAGGGCGACGAGGCCTTCGACAACAGGACCCAGCTCGATCCTGCCTTCCTCGAGGCGGTCGAGCTCGACCCGTCGCTCGACCCCACGCTTCACCTGGACGATCGTGAGCTCGAGGAGGCGGGAGTCGAGCTCGACGATCCGGAGGCTCTCACCAGCCTGGACGGTGGATTTGACGACCCTGACGGCGTCGGTGGTCCGACGGCCCGCGAGGTGGCCAGGGCCGCCGATACCGACGGCTGGGATCTCGACGCCCCCGAAGTGCCGGGCGACGAGGAGCCGGAACCCGACGAGCTCTGACCGCCCGGCGACCGGACGCCGCCTGGCCCCAGGTCGTCCGGTGAAGACGTCAGACCCTCAGCTCTCCCCGGCAGCCGGGACCAGCACGCACCGGGTCCCGCTGTAGATGGTGGGCATGCATTTGTTGCAGTGGATGCACAGGCCCTCGGTCGCCTCGCCCTTCTCCCACCGGCCGACCAGGTCGGGTTCCCGCAACAGTGCCCGGGCCATCGCCACGAAGGCAAAACCTTCGGACAGGGCGTGCTCCACCGTTTCCAACCGGTTCACTCCTCCGAGCAGGATGAGGGGCAGGTCGAGCGCCTCCAGGAATTGCCGGGCATAGGGCAGGAAGAACGCCTCTTCGAACGGGTAGTCCCGCAGGAACCTCGAGCCCACCACCCGGAACCCGGCCCGCAACGGTGCAGGAAGAGTGGCGGCGAACTCGGTCCGGGGCGCCTCTCCCCTGAACAGGTACATCGGGTTGGACAGGGAGCTCCCCCCGGTCAGCTCGAGGGCATCCAGGGCACCGTCGGACTCGAGCATGCGGGCGAACTCCAGGCTCTCCTCCAACCAGAATCCCCCGGGCACCCCATCGGCCATGTTGAGCTTGGCGGTGACCGCCACCCGGTCGCCGGCCACCTCTTTCACCGCGTTGACCACCTGCCGTGGGAATCGTGCCCGGTTGGCCAAGCTCCCGCCCCACTGGTCGGTGCGACGGTTGAGCTTGGGGCTCAAGAAGGCGCTGAGCAGGTAGTTGTGGCCGAGGTGGATTTCGATGCAGTCGAAACCCGCCTCCACAACCACGGCCGCCCCCTGGCGGTACTGCCCGGTGATCCGGGCGATGTCATCCTCCGACGCCGCCCGGGTCATCGATCCCGTCGGGCTGAACCGGCGCGTCGGGGCCAGGGACGGGGCGCCGTTGGAGCGGGCGTTGGCCACCGGGCCGGCATGCCCGATCTGCGCCGACACCGCCGCCCCGGCCACGTGGACGGCGTCGGTGAGCCGGCGCAGGCCGGGGAGGGACTCCGCCCCCAGCAACACGCAGTGGCGATCGGTCCGACCCTCGGGCGCCACGGCCAGGTAGGCCACCGTCGTCATGCCCACACCGCCCGAAGCCATCCGGCGGTGGAACTCGATCAGCTGTTCCGTGACCTCACCCTTCGGCGCGGCGCCTTCGAAGGTGGCCGCCTTGATGATCCGGTTCTTCAGCGTGACCGGACCCAGCCGGACCGCTCCGAAGACGTCGGCCGCCGTCCCGCCACGGCCGCCTGCGGATGCCATCGTCACCCCCCGCACTTCCGGGCTCCTCCCGTCATGAGGCCGGAAGTCCCGCTGCCGCCAACGCCTCGGTCACCGCATCGGCCAGCGTCGGATGGCAGACCACCAGGTCGGGCAGCCAGGGATCGGGCTGCGAGTAGCGGAGGGGCGAACCGTCGAGCCGGGCGGCGTGGAGCCCGGTGGCCAGAGCCACCGCCACCGGGGCGGCCGAATCCCACTCGTACTGGCCCCCGGCGTGGACGTAGACCTCGGCCTGGCCCCGGATGACGGCGGCGATCTTGGCACCGGCCGACCCCATGGCCACGGTGGTCGCCCCGAGTCGCTCGGCCACCAGGGGGACGAACTCCGGCGGTCGGCTGCGGCTCACCACGAGCCTCGGGATGGCGGCCGGGGCGGCCAGCTCCGGTGGGTCCACCGTCCCCAGCACCACGCCCATGGCCGGAAGGGCCACACCGCCCACCCGGGCCACGCCGTCGACGGCCAGAGCCACGTGGACGGCCCAGTCCTCCCTGCCCTCGGAGTACTCACGGGTGCCGTCCAGTGGATCGATGATCCAGACCCGCCCCGACGCGTGGTCGAGCTGCTCGGTGCCCTCCGCCTCCTCCGATCGGACCCGATCCCCGGGGAACCGGGCGGTCAGCCTGTCCATGAGCAGGCGTTGCGACAGCCGGTCGCCCTCGACACCGAGCTCCCTCCCCGGCTCCGACCGGGCCCGCAGTTCCAGCAACGCGTCACCGGCTGCGGACGCCAGCTCGACCGCGGCCAGGTGCTCCTGGCTCAACATGCCGCCTCCCCTCGATCCGACCGGCTCCGTCCCAAGGTCAACAGTCTGCACGAAACCGGCCACCTCCAGCCGCCCATGCCGGGAAGAGACCCGGGGTCGCTACGCTGCTGCGTGCCGTGAGCCCGCCCCCCGCCATGACCGTCGAGCAGCTCCAGCAGTTCCTGGCCGACGGCTTCCCGGGTGCATCGATCCCCTACGTCGTCGAGGCCATCACCGGCACCACCATCGCGGTGCGGCTCCCGGTCGACGAGAGCAACAGCCGGCCCGGCGGGACGGTGTCGGGACCGTCGTTGATGGCCCTGGCCGACACGGCGGCCTGGCTGGTCATCGTCGGCCAGATCGGACCGGTGGCGCTGGCCGTGACCACCAGCCTGCACATCGACTTCCTGCGCAAGCCGGCCCTGGTCGATGTCGTGGCCCTCGGTACCCTCCTCAAGCTGGGAAAGCGGCTGGCCGTGGCCGAGGTGGCCATGTACTCGGCCGGGAGCGAGGACGTGGTGGCAAAGGCCCAGGTCACCTACTCGATTCCCCCGCCGTAACCGCCGCCGGGCCGAGCCGCCGGTCCGCCGGGGACCCGCCATCTTGCCGCACCTGTCGATCCTTTTTCCCTGGTCATTGCACGTTCGAGCCCTTCCGTGCCAGCATCGTTGGTCAGCCGGCCAAAGGGGGAAGCGCCATGCACGATCTCATCATCCGGGGCGGAACAGTCGTCGACGGCACCGGGGCTCCGGCCCGCACCGCGGACGTGACCGTCGACCGCGGGCAGATCACGGGGGTCGGCTCCTTTGCCGGTGAGTCGGCATCCCGCACCGTGGACGCCGATGGGCTGCTGGTGGCGCCGGGTTGGGTGGACATCCACACCCACTATGACGGCCAGGCCACCTGGGACGAGGTGCTCGCCCCCAGCAGCTGGCACGGGGTCACCTCGGTGGTCACCGGCAACTGTGGAGTCGGTTTCGCACCGGCCCGACCGGACCGCCACGGGTGGCTCATCGGTCTGATGGAAGGGGTCGAGGACATCCCCGGGACCGCCCTGGCCGAAGGCATGCACTGGGAGTGGGAGACGTTCCCCGAATATCTCGACGCGCTCGGCCCAGCGCAAATGGACCATGGACGTGGGCACCCAGATCGCCCACGGCGCGGTGCGGTCGTACGTGATGGGCGACCGGGGCGCCCGCAACGAACCGGCCGGCCCGGCCGACATCGAGACGATGAAACAGTTGGTCAAAGAAGCCATCGCCGCCGGGGCGCTCGGGTTCTCGACATCTCGAACGCTCGCCCACCTGGCCATCGACGGTGAGCCGGTACCCGGTACCTACGCCTCCGAGGACGAGCTGTTCGGCATCGGGAGCGGCATGGGAGAGCTCGGAGCCGGCGTGTTCGAGCTGGCCCCGGCCGGCACCGCCGGCGAGGACATCATCAGCCCGAAAAAGGAGATGGACTGGATGCGCCGGCTCTCGGCGGCCATCCGGCGCCCGGTGACCTTCGCCATGGTGCAGGTCGACGATGCCCCCGAGCTGTGGCGGGAGCTCATGGAGGAGTCCCTCCGGGCCGTGTCCGACGGGGCCGACCTCTGGCCTCAGGTGGCCGGTCGCGGTTTCGGGTTGCTGTCCGGCCACTTCACCACCTACTCGCTCTTCGACCAGATCCCCGCCTACCAGGAGCTGAAGGCCAAGGGCCTCGCCCCCGACGCCCTCGTGGCCGCCCTGCGCACTCCCGAGGTGCGCCACTCCATCGAGTCGTGGGAGCCCGACCCGGCCACCGCCGATCGCATGGACCAGGCCTTCCGCACCACCTTCGTGCTCGGGAGCCCGCCCGACTACGAGCCCGGCCCGGAGCGCTCGCTGACCGGCATGGCCGCGGCCACCGGACGCACCGCGCTGTCGATGGCCTACGACGCCATGCTCGAAGAGGACGGGCGGGGCCTGCTCTACGTACCCATCCTCAACTATTCGGACGGCGACCTCGAGCCGGCCCGCGAGATGCTGCTCCATCCCCGTTCGGCGGCCGGGCTCGGGGACGGCGGCGCCCACTGCGGGGTCATCTGCGATGCCTCGCAGCCCACCTTCATGATCACCCACTGGACCCGCGACCGGTCCCGCGGCGAACGGCTCCCCCTCGAGTGGGTGGTGAAGAAGCAGACCCACGACACCGCCCGCCTCTACGGCCTGGGCGACCGGGGCACGATCGAGGTGGGGGCCCTGGCCGATCTCAACCTGATCGACTACGAGCACCTGCAGATGGGCAACCCGACCGTGGTCACCGACCTCCCCGCCGGCGGCAGCCGGCTCCTGCAGGGGGCGACGGGCTACGTCGAGACCATCAAGTCGGGGGTCACCACCTTCTGCAACGGCGAGGACACCGGCGCCCGGCCCGGGGCGTTGCTGCGGGGCGCCCGCTGACCCCGGTCCCGGGGCGGGCCGGGGCGGGCCGGGTCGGGACAGGTCAGGACTGACCAGGCGTCGACCCCGGCGTCGGGCGGCCGGCTTCGGAGCTGACGCCCGAGGCCACCGGGCCGGGCGGCGCCACCGCCTCGTCCGCCCACTCGGCCTGCATCTGCTGGTACACGCGGTGCTCGATGATGAAGGCCAGGGTGGGCACGAAGCCGGCGGCCACCACCATCAGGATCCGGCCCAGCCTCCAGTGGGCCCGACGGGCCAGATCGGCCGCCGCGGCCAGGTAGACCAGGTAGAGGTACCCGTGGATCGGGGCCACGATCTCTTCGGCCAGCTTGACCTTGACCCCGCACAGCTGGAAGATGACCACGATGAACAGGCAGATCAGCGCGGTGCCCACGATGAAGGCCATGATCCGGTACCGGACCAACGCCCCCACCATGCCCCGCTGGACGAGGCCGCGGAGCGAAGGTGTCCCGGGCGGTCGGACCTCGGGCGGGGACGCAGTCATCGCCGGTTGCTGGCGGCGTCGGCGTCGGCATCGGCCTCATTGAGCTCGGCCAGATACCGGTTGTACTCGGCCAGCTGGGCGGCCTCCTCGGGGGTCTGGGGCACGAACCGCTCGCGCCGGGCGGCCGCCTCGTCGTGGACGGCCGAGCTGGCCGCGATGGCCACGTTCTTCTTGCGCCCGCCGCTCAGCGCCCACCCGGGCTGGTTGTGGTCGTCGGCCGCATCGCCGCCGGCGGTGGACGGCGGGAGGATACGCCGGGTCACGGCCGTGGTCTGGTCGTGGATCAGCTGCCACCAGACATAGATGGCGTAGACGGCGAAGAGCGGCCACTCGAAGGTGTAGGCCCAGCTCAGCGTATTCCCACCCAGGGCCCGGTCGAGCTGCCACTCGGTCAGCCAGGCGAAGGTGGGGAGCAGGACGAGCAGCGTCACGTGCATGCCGATGCACCGGGGCGTGAAGTATCGACGCACCTGGTCATCGTACCGTCGGGGCTCCGGCTCTCCCATTCGGGGGGTACATCCCGCCGTCCCCCGACGGTGGGGCCTACTATCTCTCCGCGTCCGGCCGTCACAACCCGGCCCTACGGTGCCCGACCATGACCTACACCACCGAACACCCCACGCTCTTCAGCCCCAACGTCGAAGTCCGGGTGAGCAAGAGGCGGAAGAAGACCGCCGGGGCCCACTGGGAAGGTGACCGGATCGTGGTGGTGGTGCCGGTCCACCTCCGGGGGGCGGACGCGCGATGAGATGGTCGAGAGCCTGGCCCGGCGTCTGGCCCGTCACCGGCCCCACCTGCACGCCTCCGACGACCATCTCGAGCAGCGGGCCCGGGCGCTCGGGCGCCGCTATCTGGACGGGGTGGCCCCGTCCTCCATCCGCTGGTCAGCCTCGCAGAACAAGCGGTGGGGTTCGTGCACGCTCGAGACCGGAGAGATCCGCATCTCGGAGCGGCTGCGGGTGGCCCCGGACTGGGTGCTGGACGCGGTGATCGTGCACGAGCTGGCCCATCTCATCGAGCCCAACCACTCCCCCCGCTTCGGCCAGCTCGAGCACCGCTACCCCCGCCGGCGTGACGCCGATGCCTTTCTCGAGGGCTATGCGCTGGGGCTGCACATGCCCGGCGCCTCCGCCTGCACCGCCGACGGACCGGAACCCGCTGGTCGTCCCGTCGACGGTGACAGCCGTCCGCCCGACGGCGGCACCGGGTGAGTGCCCGGGTCGATACCCCCCGCCCACGCCCGTCTCCGCCCCGCCTCACGCCCAGCCACGCCCGCCCACACCTCGCCGAGCCTCGCGCCCGCCCAAGGCCCTCCTCCGCCCGCGCCTCCAGTCCGACAGGGACACGTTCCCTCCAACCTATAAAAATGACTTGAATAGTCGGTTTTATAGGTTTAGAGTATGGCCATGGCAATCGCCTACCTCGGTCCGGCCGCAGACCTCGACCAAGTTTCGTCCCCAAACCGCTCCGCAGGTCTGCCGGTCGGGCCGGGGGATCCTCTCCCCCTGTCCGCCCGCCCACGCCGGCGGGTCGATTTCCGGGCTATCGCCGAAGGATTCGCGGTGTCGGCACCCGCCATCCCCGAGCTGCAGCAGCTGTCCGAGCGGACCTGGATCCTCCTCGCCGTGACCGACCTCTTCGAGGCCTGGGCCATCGGTTGGCCACCGGATGGGACCATCGAGCTCCACGACCACGGCCAGTCGGGCGGCGCCGTGGTGGTGGCCGCCGGTGCCCTCGTCGAGTCGACCGTGCGGCCGGGTCCGAAGGGCATGGCTCTGATCGGCAACCACCGCATCGGGGCCGGCCAGCACCGGAGGTTCGGGCCCGGCTACATCCACGACCTGAGCAACGACGGCGACGAACAGGCGATCAGCGTGCACGTGTACGGGCCCAGGCTGACCACCATGACGTACTACGAGCTGGATGCGCAGGGACGGCTGGAGGCGGTGCGGACCGAGGACGTCGAGCCCCTCGGACCTTTCGACACCACCAGCGACCACGATCCCGCATGAGCCCGTCGGCTGACGACCTGGTGGCCGAGGCCCGCCGCCACATCGAACGGATCGGGCCCGAGCGCCTCGGGTCGGTGACCGCCTCCGGAGGCCTGGTCGTCGACATCCGCCCGGTGGCCCAGCGGCTGGCCGAGGGCGAGCTGCCCGGCGCCGTCGTCGTCGAGCGCAACGTGCTCGAGTGGCGGCTCGACCCCAACGGCGGCCACCGGCTGCCCGAGGTCACCGGGTTCGACCAGCAGGTGGTGGTGGTGTGCTCGGAGGGCTATGCCTCCTCGCTCGCCGCCGCCTCGCTCCACGAGCTCGGGTTCGGCCACGCCGGCGACCTGGCCGGGGGGTACCGGGGCTGGTCGACCTGGGTCCGGTCCCGACCACCCGGGGCCCGGACCACCGGCGCCGGGCGCTGAGCCCCGTCTCGCCCCACCGCTGCCCCTTCTCGCGTCCGGCCCTCGCGTCCGGCCCCGGCGTCTGGGCCCTGACCCGTCCCGGCTCGAGGCGGGTGGGCACGGTCGGCGCACAGCCGGGCCCGGACGGTGCCCGGGCGTGCACGACCTGGGATTTGCGAGTACAACGGAGGTAGTGGCCTATCTCCTGGCGGCGATCGCCGCCTTCGTCAACGCCCTGACCTCGGTCCTCCAACGCATCGGGGTGGAGTCGGCCCCCGAGTCCAGCACGTTGCGCCTCAGCCTGATGTCCCACGCCATCAGGCGGGTCGTCTGGCTGGTCGGCTTCGGCCTCATGCTCGTCGAGTTCGGGCTGCAGGCCACCGCCCTGCGCTTCGGGGAGCTGAGTGTCGTCCAGCCCGTGCTCACCACCGAGCTGCTCTTCCTCCTGCTCATCCTGGGTGGCTGGTTCCGCTACCGGCTGGGTTGGCAGGAGTGGCTCGGCGCCGTCGTCATCGTGGCCGGCCTGGGCGGGTTCTTCCTGGCCGCAGCCCCCTCCGGTGGCAACGCCCTTCCCACCGACCATGCCTGGCTGGTGGCCTCGGTCGTGCTCATCGCGGCCATCGCCGGGTTCATCATGGCGGCCCGGTACGGACCCCGCTGGTGGAGGGCGGCGTCCTTCGGGGCAGCCACCGCCATCACCGCGGCGTACACCGCCGCGCTGACCAAGGCCATCACCTCGTACACCAAGCTGGGGTGGGGCCACGTGTTCACCCACTTCCAGCCCTACATGCTGGCCATCACCGGCCTGGGCACCGTGTTCCTGATCCAGAACGCCCTGCACGCCGGACCCATCACCGCCGTCGCGGACCACGATGGTGACCATGAACCCGCTGGTCAGCATCGTGCTGGGCATCACGCTGTTCGCCGACAAGCTGCGATCCGGTCCGTGGATCGCCGCCGAAGTCGTGGCTCTCGGCGTCCTGGTGGCCGGCGTGGTCATCCTGGCCCGGTCGCCTCTGGTGGCCGGCGCCCGGGGCGAGCACGACCCCGGGGAGATGCTGGGCGGGGCCCGCCGCCGGGCCGTCGATGCCGACCGGGCGGCGGAGGGCGGCGGGAGCGTGGACGTCGGGGCGGTGCCGGCCGGGTCGCCGGCAGTGGTCGACGGACTGCCCCTGGGCGGCGGGCGCCCGGCCGACTGACAGTCGGCCCCTCGAAGGCGGCGGTCGGCCCCGGGACCACCGAGCTCAGGCGGTCAACGTCCCGGTCCGGCGCCGGAGGGCGGGCGGGGCCCCCGTCGGGCCCGGCCACGCCGAAGTGCGGGCCCGTCGCAGCAGGTCGGCGAGGCCCAGGGTGGCGTCACCCAGCGCGGCCCGCATGGACCGGAAGAGGGCCGCCGTCACCCGGGCGTCACCCAGCGCGCTGTGGTGGTCGTCCCACGACAGCCCGAAGTGGGTGCAGCAGTCGACCAGCCGGGCCCTCCCCTGCAGGCCGAGGCGGTCCTGGGCCACGGCCAGGGTGTCGACCGAGGGCACCGGGCCCGGGACCAGGTCCCACCCGCCGACCCGGCGGCACTCGGCCCGGATGAACGACAGGTCGAAGCAGTCGACGTTGTGGCCCACCACCACCCTGCCCGATAGTCGCTGGGCCAGATAGGGATGGATGGCCGCGAAGGTGGGCGCCCCGGCGAGCATCTGCGCCGAGATGCCGTGTACATGGGTCGGGCCGGGGTCGCAGCCCGGGTCGACCAGGGTGCAGAAGGCGCCGGTCTCCCGGCCCGACGGATCGAGCACGACCACGCCCACCTCGACGATGCGCTCGCTCTCGGGCGAGAAACCGGTGGTCTCCACATCGATCACCGCGAATCCCGGCCCGTCCTCACCAGGGGAACCCACGACGCCTACCGTAGATGGCCGGTGTGACGGGGTGGCGCACGGTCCGGTGTGAGTGGCCCCGGCCGGCCCGGAACCGGTGGTCGGCTACCGTCGGGGCCGAAAGGACCGCCATGACCTCCATCCGATGGGTGTGCCTCTCCGACCTCCACCTCGGGGCGCTGAACAGCCTGCTGACCAACGTGACCGCCGACGGCGAGCACGCCGACGGCTCCGCCGCCTCGCCGGTGCTCACCGCCCTGTGCGAGTGCCTCCGCTCGCTCCGGACGCCCGGCCAGGACCCCCCGGAGCTTGTGGTGCTCGGAGATCTGTTCGAGCTGGCCCTCACCTCGCCCGAGGACGCGGCGGCCGCCTTCACCCAGTTCATCGCCGGCCTCCGGCCCGGCGGGGCCGATGCCGCCGTCGCCCCCGCCCTGCGCTTCGTCCCCGGGAACCACGACCACCACCTCTGGTCACGGGCCAGTGACGACCGCTACCTGAGGCTGCTGGCCGGCGACGCCGGCGCCGTCCCCGCCCCGCGTGACCGCCACGCCACCCACCTGCTGCCGGACAACGACAAGGAACCGGTGCGGGACCGGTTCGTCGAGATCCTGGCCAACCGGGCCGAACCGGCCACCACGGTCAGCGTGGTGCAGAGCTACCCGAACCTCGGGCTGGTCGACGGCACCGGCGACCGCGCCGTCATCCTCAGCCACGGCCACTTCATCGAACCGCTCTACCGGATGATGTCGGTGCTCGACACCGTGTTCGGCTCCCCCCGGACCGGGGCCGTCGAGGCCTGGCAGCTGGAGGCCGACAACGGCGGATGGATCGACTTCTTCTGGTCGTCGATGGGCGACAGCGGTGACATCATGCGGGTCACCCGGTCGCTGTACGAGTCCCTCCAGAGCACCGAGACCATCCACGCCGAGATCTCGGCCATCGAACGGGCCATCAAGGCGGCCGGGGCGTCGCGGCCGCGGGCCGACGTCGAGGCCCACACCGTGGCCGGGCTCCTCCGGGCCGGCGTGGGGACGGCCGTCCGCGAGCGCCACCGCCCCGGGATCATCCTCAGCCCGCAAGCCGACCAGGGACTGAGCAGCTACCTCGACGGTCCCGTGGTCACCCAGATGGGAGCCGAGATCGGCGCCCCGCGTGAGGTGACCTTCGTCTTCGGCCACACCCACAAGCCCTTCGTCGACGTGCGCACGACGTCACTGTGCCCGTCCCCGGTGTCGGTGGTGAACACCGGAGGCTGGGTGGTCGACACCCCGCAGCTCAACCCGATGAAGGGAGCGTCACTCATCCTCATCGACGAGGAGCTCAACGTGGCCTGCGTGCGCTGCTACCAGGAGGGAGACGGTGCCTCCTCCTACCGGGTCGGCATCGAGCCCGGGTCGGCCGGTGGGCCCAACGCGCTGGTGGACCAGCTGCGGTCCACCGTCGATGCCGACCGCGACCCGTGGGCCTCCCTGGCCCAGGCCATCCAGACCACGGTCGGGGACCGGGGCCGCCAGCTCGACGAGCGGCTGCGCTCGGACGCCTCGACGCTCAACCAGCTGAACCGGTTCCACCAGGGCGACGACGGGTCGCGCAAGCAGGCCCCGGCCCCGGGCTAGGTCCGGAGCGCACCCGCCGGCGAGGCCCGGAGCGCTCCCACCCGACGGGCCGGGCTCAGGCGCCCGCCCCCACCAGCTCGGCCAGCTCCTCGGCCACGTCGGCCTCGTGCTTGGCCTCGTCCTCCCGGGCCTTCTTCGGGCTCCAGCGACCCCGGTTCAAGAAGATGGTGGGGATGAACAGGACCATGCCGCACAGGCACACCCAGAACCAGTGCTGCCACTGCTTGGGCGATTTGGCCACGCCGTTGAGCAGCTTGTCCAGCTGGCTCTGATGGGCCGACAGGTAGGTGAGCTGTGACTCGTAGGGGACCACGTACTTGTCCAGGGAGGTCAGGTGGGCGATGGCCTTGGCGAACACCACCGGACCGACCGCCTTCTCGAAGGCGGCCAGGTTGGCCGGGGTCGGGTGCTTGTTGGCGGCAGCGGCGATGGGCGCGTTCTGGGGCGAGCTCAGGACCGTGAGCCAGCTGGCGTTGGCCTCGGCGAAGGCCACCGACTTGGGATGGGCCAGCTGGAACGCCTGGACGTTGAACGGTGCGTTGCCGGTCGGCGGCGTCTGGGCGTAGACCAAGTTGTCCACCACCGGGTTGACCGCGTTGACCACCAGCGGGAGGAAGATGAAGGAGAGGCCGACCGTCAACCGGAGGATCCATCCCCACAGGGCGAGCCCGGTACCCACCAGGGCGGGGTTCTTGGCTTCGATCATCTCGGTGTAGCCGGCCATCCACGGCGCATAGGTCAACGAGATGAAGGCGGCCAGCAGGACCTCCAGGGTGATGAGCGTGCCGAAGCCGGTGTAGGGGTAGTCGGCCTGGCGCAGGAACAGGATGAGCATGACGATGGAGCCGGCCGCACCCACCAGCATGAGCGGCTTGCGCACCCGCAGCTTGTCGGAGAGCACGCCGAAGACGATGAGGGCGACGGCGTCGGCCCCCCAGTACCAGGTGTTGAGGTAGTTGGCGTCGGAGGTGGTCAGGTTGAGGCCGCTGGAGCTCCTGAACACGGTGGCCCAGTAGATGGTGAAGAAGGCCGAGGCCGCGTAGTACACCAGCAGGAACACGGAGATGCCGGCGGCCGAACCGACCAGGTCCCATTTGAGGATCTGGCGCCACGGATGGGTGGTGGCAGTGAGAATCTCGGCCTCCGACAGACCCCGGGCCCGGGCCTCGACGAGGGCCCGGTCCTGTTCGGACACCATCAATTGGTCGCGCAGGCTCGACGACAGGTCCTTCATCCAGAACAGGGCGAGCACGAAGACCACCAGCGAGGTGATGCCGGAGATGAGGAACTGGCTCTTCATCCCGGACACGCCGCTGGTGCGCAGGAAGTGGTTGAGGGTGTTGGTGGCCACGATGGAGGTGATCAGGCTGCCGGCCACCGGCCCCACCGTCCAGAACCCCATGGCCGAGGCCCGGCCCAGCTGCGGGCTGAAGTCGCGGACCAGGGCCGGGGTGGCCACCAGGATGGCGCCCTCCACCAGGCCGAGGGCCGAGATGACCACGGCGAACTGCCACTGGGTCGTCGTGGCCGGCACCCCCACCGCCACCAGCAGCCCCACCAGCAGCAGACCGTAGATGACCACGTTGGACCGGCCCAGCTTGTCCGTCTTACTGGCCGGCAGGGAAGCGAAGGCGCCGATGAGGTTGGACACCACCACGATGCCCACGTAGAAGGCGAAGGACATGTGGTAGTACTGCAGGATTTGGGGGGTCACCCCGGTCTGCGTGAAGTAGGTGTAGTAGAGGACGATGGTGGCCAGGACGGCCAAGGCCAGATAGGCGGTGCGCTTGCCGTTGCCCGGGTACTCCTCTATCTCGTGGACGAACAGGAAGCGGAACAGCGGCCCGTGCCCCTGTGCCGAACCGCTCCCCGCGCCCGGGGCCGCCATCGATGTGTCGTGTGCCATGGCATCTCCCCCAGTAATCGGTGCCTGCGACCCTCCCCGGGCCGCGCCCGACCGTAGCGCACCGGCGGGAGGGCGCGGGCGGTCCGGTCCCCGGGCCGGAGGCCCGGCCGCCGTCGAGGCCCGGCTTCAGCCGTCGAGGACCGCCGCGGCCACCAGCTCCTCGAGGTAGCGGGTGTCCCACCACGAGATCTGGAGCTGCTTGGCCCGCCGGAAGTAGAGCTGGATGTCGAACTCGACGGTGAAGCCGATACCCCCGAAGATCTGCTGGGCGGTGGCGGTCACGTCACGGAAGGCCTGGCAGGCGTAGAGCTTGGCCATCGGGGCCAGCTTGGCCACGCTCCGGCCCTCCGAGCGGGCCCACGCCGCCTCGTGGACCAGGACCTCGGCACCGTCCACGGTCGTGGCCCCGTCGGCCAGATAGTGGGCCAGGGCCTGGAAGGCGCCCAGCGGCTTGTCGAACTGCTGGCGGTCCTTGGCGTACTGCACGGTGATGTCCATTGCGTACTGGGCCCCGCCCACGGCCTGGGCCGCGGCCATGATGATCCCGTCGTGCATGACCGCGTCCCACGTGGACCAACCAGTCCCGGCCGCCCCGATGCGATCGGCCGGAGTGACCCGGACACCGTCGAGGTCGACCCGGTACTGGGTGTCCGACGCGATGCTCATCTGCTGGGTCAGGGTCACCCCGTCGGCCCCGGTGTCCACCACGAACAGATCGACCTCGCCGGGGGCGTCACCGCTCCGGGCCAGGACGACCAGCGCGGTGGCGGCCCTGGCGAAGGCCACATGACGCTTGGTGCCGGTGATGGTGAACCCGTCACCGTCGGGGACGGCGCGGACCTGGACCCCTTTGGGCCCGAAACCGTTCTCCGGCTCGAGCCAGGCCGGGGTCAGGATGGCCTCGCCGGTCACCAGCCGGGGCAGCCAGGCCTGCTTCTGGTCGTCGTCGCCGCCGAGGGCCAGCGCGCCGCCGGACAGGATGGAACTGACGAAGTGGGGCGAAGGGGCCAGCGAACGGCCGAACTCCTCGTAGAGCACCACCGATTCCAGCGCCGTCATGGCCGAGCCGCCGTACTCTTCGGGAAGCTGCAGGCCGATGAGGTCGAGGTGGGCCAGCTGCTTCCACAGCTCGGGCGAGTACCCGACGGGATCGTCCTCGAGCTGGCGGACCACGTCGAGCGGGCAGGCCGTGGCGCACACCCCGCGCACCGTCTCCCGCAGCATCTCTTGTTCGGCACTGAATTGCAGGTCCAGCATGGTCAGCTCTCCTCTTCGGGTGATGCGACGGCCTCTTCGGGTGATGCGACGGGTGACACCGGGCCGGTCACGGCTGCCACCGGTCGCCGGTGCGGGTCCAGGGGTTGTCGTCGCCGTCCACCGGGAGGGCCACCCGGGCCTGGCAGGTGGTCTTGGGGTCGCCTTCGACCGAGACGGCGATGTCGATGGCCACCCAGCCGCACCCGGTCTCGTCCACCCCGGTGTCGGTGACCACGCCGGTGAAGACCATGGTGTCACCCGGGAAGATGGAGCCGAGCATCCGGAAGGTCATCCGGCGCAGGCGCCCGTAGGGACCGGTCCAGTCGGTCACGAACCGCTCGAACCAGGCCGCCTGGTTGGGCGTGTTGAGGAAGATGTCGCGGGTGCCGTTCCGGTTGACGGCGAAGTCCTTGTCGTGGTGCATGGGCCGCCAGTCGCGGGCGGCCAGCGCACCCAGCACCACGGTGGTGGCGGTGACCGGGTAGGCCAGCTCGGGCAGCCGGTCCCCCACCGACACCTCCGAGAGGAGCAGCCGGGTGGCCGTGGCCGGGCTCACGACCGGGCCGCCGTGGCGTCTTGGGGACCGGCGTTGTCATCGGCGGCGACATCGGCGGCGGCGGCGTCGGCGTCGGCGTCGGCGTCGGCCCGCCGGTAGCCGAACCCGGTGTAGCTCTCGACGGCCACCAGGTCGCCGCGTTGGTTGCGGTACTCGACGTCGATGACCCAGAACCGGCCCGTGCCCAGCCTGGTCGTCTTCTCGTCGCTCACCGACCGGAGGATCTGCCGGGTGACCAGCTTGTCGCCGGGCCGGACCGGCTCGTGGAAGACGATGGTGTTGTCGCTCATCACCGCCTCGGGCAGCCCGAGGCCCTCTTTCAGGTCGAAGTGCACCTGCAGGGGCAGCCCCTCCGTGGTGCGTCCCGGAGCCCAGTGGTGGGGGCGGAACCACACCGAGACCATCGTCGGCGGCGCGATGGGCCCTCCGGTCACCGCCTCGGCCACCTCCGCGTCCCAGAAGATGGGGTTGCCGTTCTCCACCGACGAGCACGTCGTCCACACGTAGCCCTGTTCGACGGGGAACTCCCCCTCCTCCTCGTACTGCTCGACCCCGATGAGGTCCTCGATGTCGTCGATGCCGATGGCGCTCATGCCACGATCCCCCGTTCCCGTAGACCGCCGATATCCGAAAGGTCCAGACCCGCCTCGACCAGCAGCCGGTCGGTGTCGGACCGGAGCGGGTCACCGGCCACCACCGGTCGATCGGGTGCCCGCATGCCGGCCAGGACCGGTCCCACCTGGCGGAACCGGCTCGGTACGGCGACGGCACCGGACCCGGTCGGCTCGACCCCGCCGCCGGTGCCGGACGGTCCGGCGCCGGGCGGTCCGGTGACGGCCTCGACGAAGGCGTGGCGGGCCCGGAACTGCTCGTCGTCGACCAGCTCGGCCACCGACAGCACCGGCGTGACGCAGGTGTCGGCTGCGGCCAGCTCGGCCACCCAGGTGTCGCGGTCCTTGGTGGCGAAGGCCGCCTTGAAGTCGGCGCGGATCTTGTCCTGGACGGCGTCGTCGAGCTGGTGGCCGTCCCACTGCTCGCACCCGAGGAGCCGGCACAGGTTGGCGTAGAACTTGGGCTCGATGGCCCCCACCGCCAGCCAGCCGCCGTCGGCGGCCTGGTACGTGTCATAGCAGGCGTAACGACCGGTGAGGATGTCGTGGCCGGGGCCGACGTCGGCCCCGGTGGCCAGGTGCTCGTCGACGGCCAGCGAGGTGAGCCAGAGCACCCCGTCGGCGATGGACACGTCGAGGTGCACCCCGGGCCCGCTCCCGCCCCGCCCGATGAGGGCGGCCATCACCGCCAGGGCCGCGTGCATGCCCCCGCCGGCGGCGTCGGCGATGGTGGCACCGGGCACCGGCGGGCCGCCGTCGGCGGCCGGCTCGGTGCTGGCCAGGTACCCGCCCTGGGCCAGGTAGTTGATGTCGTGGCCGGCCCAGGCGGAGCGGGGTCCGTGCTGCCCGTAGCCGGTGGTCGAGCACAGGATGATCCCCGGATTGACGGCACGGAGATCGTCGAACCCGATGCCCAGCCGGTCGACCACCCCGGGCCGGAAGCTCTCCACCACCACGTCGGCCGTGCGCACCAGGGCCAGGAAGGCCCGGCGGCCCTCGGGCGCCTTGAGGTCGATGGCCGTGCGCAGGAGATAGCGCGAACCGCTGTAGGCGTAGAAGGGCGGTGTGATCGGTTGGGCGCCCGTCCCCGGGACCGCTCCCACCTTGACCACGGTGGCGCCGTAGTCGGCCAGCAGGCGGGTGCACCGGGCCGCGGGACCGACGCTGGCCAGGTCGAGGACGGTGACGCCGCGCAGCGGTCCACCCGGGCCGGGCGCGCCGGTCTCAGGCGCAGGCGACGAAGACGCCGACGGCGCGACGGGCTGGGCGGTGGGCGTGTCGGTCACGGGCGTCGGGTGGGATCAGAAATTCTTCGGCAGACCGAGCTTGCGGCGGGCGATGATGTTCTTCTGGATCTCCGAGGAGCCGCCGCCGATGGTGTCGATGACGGTGTAGCGGTAGGTCGACTCGGCCCGGCCCTTCATGGGGGCGTCCTCGTCGCGCACGCGCAGCTGGCTGCCGGGACCGGCGATGTCCATCGACGCGTTGGCCAGCCGCCTCGAGAACTCGGTGGTGAACAGCTTGTACTCGGAGGCCTGCGCGGTCGGCGGGGCGCCGCCCTGCGAGGAGGCGAAGACGAACTTGAGCCCGAGCGTGCGGGCCACCTCGGCCTGGGTGTGGAGCTGGGCGATCCGCGACCGCACCACGGCGTCATCCTTCAAGGGCTCGCCGTCCCGCTCGGCGTGGGCCACGTACTCGGTCAGCAGGTCCAGCCGCTGGGCGATGGGCGAGTAGGTGAACAGGGTGAAGCGCTCGAGGTCGAGGGCCTCGGAGATGTACTGGAACCCTTTGTTGAGCTCCCCCACCACATAGTCGTCGGAGACCCACACGTCGTCGAGGTAGACCTCGTTGGTCCGCTCGTCCCCCATGGTCCAGATGGGCTTCACCGTGATCCCCGGGTGGTCCATCGGGACCAGGAACAAGGTGATGCCGTAGTGCTTGGGCGCGTCGGGATCGGTGCGGGCACCCACCCAGTACCAGTCGGCGAAGTGGGCCGAGGTGGTCCAGGTCTTCTGGCCGTTGAGGCGCCACCCGTCGCCGTCTCGGGTGGCCTTCAACTGCATGGAGGCGGCGTCGGAGCCGGCGTTGGGTTCGGAGTAGCCCACCGCGAACTCGACCTCGTTGCGCAGGATCTTGGGCAGGAACTCCTGCTTCAGGCGCTCGCTGCCGTGGCTGATGATGGTCTTGCCGATGATGCCGACGCCCTTGCCGATCTGCGGCCCGCCCCGGGCGGCCAGGGCCTCGTTGAGCAGGTACTCGTAGATCCCCTCGCCGGCCGTGCCTCCGTACTCCTCGGGCCAGGTGATGCCTAGCCAGCCCTGCTCACCCACCTTGGCCATGAACCGGCGCCGGAGCGGGGTGTCCACGATCTGGGCCATGTTCTCGCGGGTGACGTCGAAGATCTCCGGATCGTCGTTGGCGTCGAGGAACTCCTCGACCTCCTTGACGAACTCGAGCTGCTCCGGGGTGAACTCGAAGTCCATGGGACGGGGCCTCCGTGGCTGGGCGCGGCGACTGCCGCAAGTGGTTTCCTGACTGACCGTCAGATACTGTGGACATCATAGGATGAGGAGGCAGTCGAGGCCAGCGAAGGGAACGTCGAACCAGATGAGAGGCATCACCAGCATCGCCGGGTATGTCCCCTACCGGCGCCTCCAGCGCTCGGCCGTGGCCCAGGTGTTCGGCTCCGGCGGGGGCAAGGGCACCCGGACGGTGGCCTCCCACGACGAGGACACCACCACCATGGGGGTGGAGGCGGCCCGTCTGGCCCTGCGCCCGGTGCCGGGGGCGGCGCCGGACGCCATCTGGTTCTCGACGGCCACGCCCGCCTACCTGGACAAGACCAACGCCACCGCCATCCACGCCGCCCTGCGCCAGCCCGCCCACGTGGCCGCCTTCGACTTCGGCGGCGCCCTCCGGTCGGGGTCCGGCGCCCTGCGCTCGAGCCTGGCCGCCGGGGGCACGGGCACCACGCTGGTCGTCCTGGCCGACCTGCGCGACGGCCTGCCCACCTCGGGCGACGAGTCGGCCGGAGGCGACGGGGCCGCCGCCGTCCTGGTGGGGGACGACGCACCGGGCACGCCGGTGATCGCCGAGTACCTGGGCGGGGCGTCGGTGAGCGACGAGTTCCTCGACCGGTGGCGCACCCCCGGCGACAGGCGCTCCAAGGTATGGGAGGAACGGTTCGGCGAGACCCGGTACGTCCCGCTGGGCGCCGAGGCGTGGGAGTCGGGGCTGAAGGCGGCGGGGCTGGCCGCCGACCAGGTGGACCGGGTGGCCGTCACCGGCATGCACGCTCGGGCGGTCAAGGCTCTGGCCCGCAAGCTCGGTGTGGACGAGGGGGCGGTGGCCGACGACCTGAGCTCCACGGTGGGACAGACCGGCACCGCCCATCCCGGCCTGGTGCTGGCGTCCATGCTCGAGGCGGCCGGGCCCGACCAGGTGCTGGCCGTGGTGGCCCTGGCCGACGGGGCCGACGTGCTCCTGTTCCGGACCACCGGGGCCCTGTCGTCGTGGGCCCCGGCCACACCGGTCGCCGACCAGATCGCCGGCGGCGCCGACCTCCCCTACGGCAAGTTCCTGTCGTGGCGGGGCATGGTCACCACCGAGCCGCCGCGGCGCCCCGAGCCCCAGCGGGTCTCGGCCTCGGCGGCCTGGCGCAACGAGGACTGGAAGTTCGGCTTCGTCGGCTCCCGTGACCGGACCTCCGACGCCGTGCACCTGCCTCCCTCACGCATCTCGATGAAGGGCGGCGCCGTCGACGACATGGACCCCGTCGACATGGCCGGCACCGAGGCCACCATCGTCACCTACACCATCGACCGGCTGGCCTACTCACCCAGCCCCCCCATCGTCTTCGCCGTGCTCGACTTCGACGGCGGCGGGCGGTTCCCGGTCGAGCTCACCGACGTCGACCCCGACACGGTGGCCATCGGCGACCGGGTCACCATGACCTTCCGGAAGCTGTTCACCGCCGACGGCATCCACGACTACTTCTGGAAGGCCAAGCCGGTACGGACCGGGGCGGGGGCCCGGCCGGCGGCCGGGGACGGGACCGCTACCGGGAACGGGGCGGCGGCCGGAGATGGGACCGCCGCGGGGCGGCGCCCGGCTGACGGCTGACGGCTGACGGGTTGTGGACGTAGCGGGGTCGGGGTTGCAGGTTACGGACTGAACAGGGTTACGGACTGAACAGAGGAGACGGACGTTGGCATCACATGGGATCAAGGACCGGGTGGCGATCGTGGGCATGGGCTGCACCCGGTTCGCCGAGCACTGGGACAAGGGGCTCGACGACCTGATCATCGAGGCATCCGAGGACACCTTCGCCTCCGCCGGGGTGACCAAGGACGACGTGGACGCCTACTGGTTCGGGACGGCCCAGTCGGGGATGAGCGGCATCACCCTGGCCCGGCCCCTGCAGCTGGAGGGCAAGCCCGTGACCCGGGTCGAAAACTACTGCACCACCGGGTCCGAAGCACTCCGGGCCGCGGCCTATGCGGTGGCCTCCGGGGCCTACGACGTGGCCATGGCGGTAGGCGCGGAGAAGGTCAAGGACTCCGGGTACCAGGGCCTCAACGCCTTCCCCATCCCCAACGACGGCACCGCCCGCACGCTCACCGCGGCGGCCATGTTCTCCATGGTGGCTCCGGCCTACGGGAAGAAGTTCGGCGTCGGCGACGATGAGCTGACCGAGGTGCTGGCCCGCATCTCCTGGAAGAACCACCGCAACGGGGCCGTCAACCCCCGGGCCCAGTTCCGCAAGGAGGTGTCCACCGAGACCATCTGCGGGTCACCGCGGGTGGCCGGTCGCCTCGGGGTGTTCGACTGTGCCGGCGTGGCCGACGGCGCCGCCGCCGCCATCGTGGTCCGGGCCGAGGACGCCCACCGCTACACGGACAAGCCCCTCTACATCAAGGCCCTGTCGTTCTCGGCGGGCAGCGGCTCGGGCCTCATCGACCCCGACTACGACTACACCTGGTTTCCCGAGTGCGCCCGGGCCGCCGAGGACGCCTACGCCCAGGCCGGCGTCACCGACCCGCGCCACCAGCTGGCCATGGCTGAGGTGCACGACTGCTTCACACCCACCGAGCTGGTGCTCATGGAGGACCTCGGCTTCGCCGAGCGGGGCACTGCGTGGAAGGAGGTGCTGGCGGGCACGTTCGACCGCGACGGCGAACTGCCGGTCAACCCCGACGGAGGTCTGAAGAGCTTCGGCCATCCGGTGGGCGCGTCGGGACTCAGGATGTTCTTCGAGACGTGGCTGCAACTGCGGGGCGAGGCCACCCCCGAGCGCCAGATCCACACCGACCGGACGCTGGCCCTCACCCACAACCTCGGCGGCTACCCCGGCGAGATGGTCTCGTTCGTCTCAGTGGTGGGGACAGAGCTGGGCTGAGGCCGGCGCCTCGGCCTGGCGCTCGTCGAGCAGCGCCCACCACGCCTCGGCGCCCCGACGGGCGGCGGCGGCGACATCGTCGGGGTCGGCTCCAGCCGGGCCAGGGCGGCCACGGCCCACTCGCCGTGATCGGCGTCCATCCGGGCGTGCACATCCCAGAACTCCGTCCCGCCGGCGTCCACCCCGTACCAGCGGCGCAACCCGTCGGCCTTGGACGAAGCGATGGCTGCGGCCTGGGTCTCGTAAGCGGCCAGGCCGGCCAGGGCCGCCGCCGGCCCGTCGGCCACGAGCTCGAAGTAGGTGTCCACCAGCGCCTCGGCCGCGGGACCGGGTTCGGTGGCGGTGGCACTGCCGCCCAGGGAGCCGGCGAAGCGGTCGAAGAGGGCCAGGTGCGGCTCGGGGCGGCCGAGCTCGTCGGCCAGGTTCTCCTCCACCAGTGCCGCCGCTCCGGTCTCGCCGTCGGCACACAGCCGGTCGGCCACCGCGGTGAGCACCGCCGGCAGCGCGGCCTCGAAGGCCCGGTAGTGGACGGCGTATTCGCGGAGCTCGCCCGCCGTCAGCTCCCCTGCCTCCCAGCGGCGGTAGAAGGGATGGGTGAGCAGGGCCCTCCCGTCCAGGGATCGGGCCACTGCGCCGGCCAGGGCCTGCGTTGCTGAGTCAACCGGTTCGGAGGTCATGGCGCATCCTACCCAGTGGTGCCGGAGCGGGCTCAGCGTGTGGCGAAGGCCTGGTTCGAGGGGTGCGCGTAGCGCCCGCTCATATAGGTGGGGACGCGGGCCGCGCCGGCCGCCGCCGAGGTGCCCGACCCCTCGGGCCTCAGGTAGTGGAGCTTGCGCTCGCGCTCCTCGGCCATCCGGCGCAGGTGCACCAGCAGGGCCACGTAGGCGGCGAGGGCGGCCCCGGACAGCGCGGTGACGATCCACGCCGGCCGGGCCGCGGGCACGAACCCGATGGCCAGGGTGAGGCCGAAGACGGCGGCCATCACGGCCAGGGTGTCGCGGCGGCGGCGGCGGACGAGCAGGCGGGCTTCGGTCGGGCCCACCCGTCCCAGTGCGCCGACGGCGGCGGTCGGCGTGGTGGTGGTCGTGGTGGCGGCGGTGATGGTCACGGCCGTCCTCGGCCCGCCCGGTCCGGCCACGTCGTCGAAGACCAACCGCGGCCGAGCCGCCGGGCCGGCCGCCTGCTCGTCCGGGTCGTCGCCCAGGAAGGCCAGTGCCGGCCGGGGCAGCTCACTCGCCCCGACCACGGAGAGCACCGGAGCGGCGACCTCGGGACCACCGGGCGCCTGGGCCGGGCCGCTGCCGTCGACCGAACGCAGGCGGTAGGCCGGGGCCACGATGGGCTGGGGGCCGGAGTGCTCGAGGACGCGGAGTTGGCGGTGGAAATGGGAGATCGAGCCGATCTCACCGACACTCGAGCGACGTTTCATCAGGCTGGGGGCCAGGATGACAATCCATGCCACCACAATGATGATCACAAGGACCATGGGCATCAGCTCCTCGACCTACGCTCCGTGCAGAAAAAACCCTAACCACAGGCGTTTCGGCAGTGGTGGATGGTCGGGGAACGACCTACCGACAACGGACGCGCGCCACTCCCACTGGCACCCCCCGATGTGTCGAGTCCCATTCCTACACCGGCCGGCGGCCGACCTCAACTCGTGGGCAACGGTCCAGGTGAGCGGGGTCCGAGTCCCGCCAACATGGCCGCGCAGAACAGCTCGGCCCCCCGGTCGGTGTCCTCGACGAAGCCGATCCCGCCCAGCTCGAGGGAGACCCAGCCGTGGATGCCGGCCCAGATGATCTGCGAGATCATCTCGGCGTCGCCGTCCTCGATGACGCCGGCGGCCATGGCCCGGCGCACCGCCGCCACCAGCCCTTCGAAGGCCCGAGCGGCCACGGCCACCGCCCCGGGGCTGGGCTCGAACCCGGGCACCGCCCGCAGGAACATGAGCTGGTAGGCCATGGGGTGGGCCAGGGCCAGGGCCCGGTACCGGCGGCCGCCCTCCACCAGTGCCTCGAGAGGGTCGGCGATCTCGTCGAGCGTGACCATGGCCAGCCCGAGCCGGTCGAACCCCCGGACGAACAGCGCTTCGACGATGCCCGACTTGGACGAGAAGTGGTTGTACACGCCCATCGGGGCCACGCCGGCGGCAGCGGCGATGCGGCGGATGGACAGGGCCTCGGGCCCCTCCTGCTCGAGGAGCTCGGCGGCCGCGGTGAGCAGCGCCGACTCCATGCCCGCGCTCGGGGTCCTGGTCCTGGTCGTGGCCGCCATCGGTGCATCCTACAGAAGAACAATGTGCTATAACAATAGGACACTGTTCTCCAATCCTCGTGACCAAGGAGTCCGGATGGCGCCCACCACCTCCCACGACCGCCGCTGGTTGATGCTGCCGGTGCTGTGCCTCTCGGTCTTCCTGGTCGTGGTGGACAACACCATCGTCAACGTGGCCCTGCCCACCCTCAGCCGTGACCTCGGGGCCTCCACCACCTCCCTGCAGTGGATCGTCGACGCCTACAGCCTGGCCTTCTCCGGGCTGCTCCTGGCCGGGGGCGGGATCGGTGACCGGCTGGGCCGCAAGGGGGTGATGCAAGTGGGGCTGGTCTTCTTCGGGATCTTCTCGGTGGCCGCGGCGGCCAGCCACGCCACCGGGACCCTCATCGCCGCCCGGGCGTTGATGGGGGTGGCCGCCGCCTTCATCTTCCCGGCCACTCTGGCCATCCTGACCACCGTCTTCACCGACCACAGCGAACGCCAGAAGGCGCTGGGCATCTGGGGGGCGACCTCGGGGATCGCCGTGGCCTTCGGGCCCATCACCGGCGGGGCGCTGCTCGAGCACTTCTGGTACGGGTCCATCTTTTTGGTCAACGTGCCCATCGTGGTCGTCACCCTGGTCGGCAGCCACCTCCTCATCCCCAAGCTGGAGGCCGAGCGGCGGCACCGCTTCGACTCCCGGGGTGTGCTCATCTCCACGGCCGGCGTGACCCTTCTGGTGCTGGCCATCATCGAGGGCCCGCAGTGGGGATGGGCCTCGGCCGGAACCCTTGCCTGCTTCGCCGCCGCCGCCGGGCTCCTCACCGTGTTCACGGTGGTGGAGCTGCGCACCGACAAGCCGCTGCTCGATGTCCGCGTCTTCACCATCCCGCGCTTCAGCGGCGGAGCGGCCTCCATCGCCGTGGCCTTCTTCTGCCTCTTCGGCTTCATCTTCCTCGTGACCCAGTACTTCCAGTTCGTGAAGGGGTACTCGGCCCTGTCGGCCGGCGTGCACACCCTGCCCTTCGCCATCGTGGCCGCCATCGTCACGCCCCTCGCCGCGGTAGTGGCCCTCAAGGTGGGGTCGCGCCTCGTGGTGGGCATCGGGCTGCTGCTGATGGGGGCGGGGCTGGTGACGGCCGGACTCACCTCGAAGCCGGACACCGCCTTCTTCGGCCCCATCATCGTGGCCATGGTGCTGCTCGCCCTCGGGCTCTCCTCGATCACCGCGCCGGCCACCGAGGCGGTGATGGGCTCCTTGGCCGCCGACCAGTTCGGCGCCGGTGCCGCGGTCAACAACACCACCCGCGAGCTCGGCGGCACCCTCGGGGTGGCCGTGCTGGGCTCGGTCTTCGCCTCTGCCTACGCCCCGAAAATCATCCGGGCCTTCGGCCCCTACCCCATCCCGGCCGGGCCCAAGCAGGAAGCGCACCAGGCCATGGCGGCAGCGCTGGCCGTGGTCCACCACGCACCCGGCGCGGTCCGGCCCCTGCTGCAGGCCTCGGCCTTCTCCGCCTTCGGTGCCGGGTTGAAGGTGGCCTGCTTGGTCGGCGCCGCGGTCGCCGTCATCGGCGCCCTCTACGCCTTCGCCTCCCTGCCCGGCCGGAGTGTGGACCCGGGTGCGGCGGTCGGTGCCGGTGCCGGTGCCGGTGCCCTGGTGCCGGAGCCGGCCGTCACCGTCGATGCCTGAGACTGGTCAGCCGGCGGGGCCGGCTTGACCGGTTGACCCGGCTCGGTCGGTGGTGGTCGCCCGTCTCGGTTCAGCCGGCTCGGTTGGCGGGTTCAGCCGGCTCGGTTGGCGGTGGGTTCAGCCGGCCCGGTTGGTGGGTTCAGTCAAATCAGCCGGTGGGTTCAGTCAAAGGCAGGGGGGACGTCGCGGCTGCGCTTGAGCTCGAAGAAGCCGGGAATGCCGGTCACGGCCAGCACACCGTCCCACAGCACGCCGGCGGCCTCGCCCTTTGGCGCCGGGGTGACCACCGGGCCGAAGAAGGCCCTCCCGCCGATACTGATGACCGGCGTGCCCACCTCGTAGCCGACCTGGTCCATGCCGCTGTGGTGGGACTTCTTGATGGCGTCGTCGAACTCGTCGGTGTCGGCCGCGTCGGCCAGGGAGCCGGGCAGCCCGGCCTCGACCAGAGCCTCCTCGAACGTGGCCCGGTCCTTCGGCTTCTTCTCCAGGTGGAAACGGTTGCCGAGAGCGGTGTAGAGCGGGAGCAGCGCATCGGGCCCGAACGACTGCTCCGCGGCCATGCACACCCGCACCGGGCCCCAGGCCTCGGCCAACACCTTGCGGTACTCCTCAGGCAGGTCCTCCTTGTCCGACGTTGAGGTAGGCCAACGACATGATGTGCCACCTGACCTCCAGCGGCCGCACCTCGGTGACGTTCAGGATCCAGCGGGAGGTGATCCAGGCCCACGGGCACAAGGGATCGAACCAGAAATCGGCGACGGGCGTCTCGCCCGTCTGTGGGGTTGTTTCGACTGTTTCGACTGTTCTGGTCTCGGTCACGTCGCTCCTCGGTTTTTCGACACGTCCACACGGCTGCCGGCGGGCGGGTACGGGGACCCACCGATCCTCCTGTACAACACCGGGGATCGCCCACCTGTTCCCCCGGGCTGGGTCAGCCCTAGTCGAGACCGAGGACCCGGAGGGCGTTGGTGCGCAGGAATTTGGGCCAGACCTCGTCCTTGAACCCGACGGCGGGAAGCTCGCCCATGATCCGCTCGAAGGAGAGGCCCATCGGGAAGTAACCGGCATAGATGATCTTGTCGGCACCGCGGGTGTTGGCGTAGTCGATGATGGCCTGCGGGTAGTACTTGGGAGCGAAGGCACTGGTGGAATAGTGCAGGCCGGGCCACTTGAGCATGAGCTTGACGGCCAGGTCGGTCCACGGCTCGCACCCGTGACGGGTCACGAAGACCAGGTCGGGGAAGTCGAACATGACCTCGTCGATGAGCTCCACGTGCTGGCAGGCCGCCTTGAGCCGCGGCCCGGGAATTCCTGCGCAGCAGAATAGGGGGATCCCCAGCTCGACGCATTTGGCGTAGAGCGGGTACATCTTCTTGTCGTTGATGGGAACCTGGGGGAAGGTGCCGGCGGGGAAGACCCCGACGGCGCGGATGCCGAAGGTCTCGTACTGGTCGACCAGGCGCCTGATCCCGACCATGCCGTCGTTGGGATCGGCGTTGGCGCAGGGGATGAAGCGGTCGGGGAAGCGCTTGAGGGCGTCGACCCCTGTTCCCGACGGGTCGTCCACACCCACCATGGCCATCTCCACGCCCCACAGGTCCATCTCGCGCAGGGTCACCCCGATCGGATCGGCCGAGCCCTTGAGCTCCTTGCCGGGAACGTCTTTAAAGATGTACTCGACCGGGAACTCGAACTGCTCCTTGGACTCGACGTCCTTGGTCTGGCGGGTGATGAATCGGTAGGCCTGTTTCATGTCCGGGTGCGGGAACCCCACCATGGTGTCCACCACGCCCACGTCCTTCGGCATGACCATGTTCGTGCCGTCCTCTCCCGACCGCCCGCAGCCGTCCGGTCGGAGGGGTGGCGGCGGCTCGGCGCGGATGTTAGCGGTTGGGCTGTCGGCCCTCCACCGGTCCGACCGGTGGGCGGGTGACCGGACCCGGCGGGCGGTCGCGTCTTCGTCGGTGGGCAGTCCGAGGCACCCGGGCCGCGCAGGCGGACGCACTCGGAGGTCAATCGTCTGGAGGTCGATCGCCGGCGCGCTCCTCCCGAAGCGTCGCCGACCGGGCCGTCCACCGGGCGTCGCGCCGCTCCACCACCACCGGTACCCCGAAGGCGGCCGACACCGCGTCACTGGTGAGGACATCAGCCACCGGACCCGAACCGACCAGGGACGCACTGCGCAACAGGGCGGCGTGGGTCACCCCGGGAGGGATCTCCTCCAGGTGGTGGGTGACCAGCACCAGCGGCGGGACCGCAGGGTCGGCAGCCAGATCGGCCAGGTGGGCCAGGAGCCGCTCCCGGGCCCCGAGGTCGAGCCCGGCGGCCGGTTCGTCCATCAACAGGAGGTCGGGGTCGGCCATCAGGGCGCGGGCCAGCAGGACCTGCTGGCGCTCGCCCTCGGACAGCAGGCCGAAGGGCCGCTCGGCGAACGCCCGGCCGCCGAATCCGGCCTGGTCGAGGAGCGAGCGGGCCTGGTCACGGTCGTCGTCGGTGTACTCGTGCCACCAGGTCTCCAGGGCGGCGTGGCGACCGGTGAGGACCACGTCGAGGGCGCCGAGCTCGGGCCGCAGGGTCCGGCCCACCGATGCGCTGACCACTGCGATGTGCGTGCGCAGCTCGCGCATGTCCACCTGCCCCAGGCGCCGGCCCAGGATGACCACGACTCCCCGGGTCGGCCACAGCGACGACCCCACCACCTTCAACAGGGTGGTCTTGCCCGAGCCGTTCGGACCCAGCAGGGCCCACCGCTCCCCCGCGCCCACCGACCAGGAGATGTCGTCGAGGAGCGGGGTGCCGCCGCGGACCACCGACACGTGCTCGAGCCGGATCACCTCCGAGTTCATGGCCGCTCCGGACTGACGACGGGCTTCGTTGGTGGCTGCGATGTTAACCGGCGCCCACCCTGCATCCGGTGGGGCCGACCCGTTGACCGGTGGGGCCGCCGCGTTGACCGGTGGGGCCGCCGACTTGACCGCCGGTGCCGCCGATCCGGCCACCGTGGCCGCCGCCGGGCCACGGCGGTACATTCGCCGCCATGACCGTGCGCCTGGCCGACCTCGTGCTGTTCGATCTGGGCGGGGTCGTCATCGAGCTCAAGGGGGTGGGGGCGATGCAGGAGCTGGCCGGGATCGAAACCGAGGAGGAGATCTGGCGACGGTGGCTCACCAGCCCGTGGGTGCGACGGTTCGAGAGCGGCCAGTGCTCGGCCCATGAGTTCTCGCACGGCGTCGTCTCCGAGTGGGAGCTGCCGATCTCCGCCGAGCAGTTCATGCACGCCTTCGAGCGCTGGCCCACCGGTCCCTTTCCGGGGGCGTGGGAGCTACTGGCCGAGGTCCGGCGCACGGTGCCCATCGGCTGCCTCAGCAACACGAACATCGCGCACTGGGAGTACCAGGTGGCCAGCTGGCCCATCCTCGAGCTGTTCGACTACCGGTTCCTCTCCTTCGACCTGGGGCTGGTGAAACCGGACCCCGCCCTCTTCGAGACGGTGGCCGAGCGGCTGCCCGTGAGCCGCGACCGGGTGCTGTTCCTCGATGACAACGCGTTGAACGCCGACGCCGCCCGCTCGGCCGGATTCCTGTCCGGGCACGTCCGCGGGGTCGACGAGGCCAGGCAGGCCCTCGTGCAGATGGGCGTGCTCGCAGCCTGACCGGGTACTAACGCGGGACCACCGGGGGCGCCCCGCCCGGGGTGATGGCGGCGATGCCCCCCGGTTGGGCCGAGTAGGAGGAGCCGATGCCGGTGACGATGGCGTCGCCCACCGTGGCCACGCCCGACCAGATCGGGCCCGGGACCTTGACCGAGGTGACCAGCCCGCCGGTGGTGGCGTCGCGGACCAGCAGGATGTTGCCGACGATGGCCGGGCCGTTGAAGGTCATGCCCCCGGCCACGGTGGTGGGGGCGAACGATGCGGCCGTGTCGCTCTGCCAGGCGATGGCGCCGGTGGCGGCGTCGAACGCGTCCACGCTCGGCTCCTGGGTGGCCGTGTCCCGTGGGTCGGCCGGGTCGCAGAGGATCTGGCTGTCCTTTTCGAAGTGGCCGAAATCACCGAGGGCGGTGGAGCCGTAGACCCGATGTCCGTCGTAGGCGGCGGTGGCGATGAACCCCCCGGCGAACCCGCCGAAGACGACGTTGGTGGCCCATCGCACGTGGCCGGTGGCCGGGTCCAACGAGTAGTAGGTCCCGTCCTTGCCGCCCACGCCGAGGAAGGCGACCGTCCCCTGGGGCGTGATGCCGGCGTTGGCCGTGGCTCCGAAGTCCCAGTCGCAGGCGGTGGCCGGGATGGACGGGCGGTACACCCAGGCCAACCGGCCGGTGGCGATGTGCACGGCGATGACCGACTCGGACAGGGGCTCGGCGTTGGAGAAGTCGCAGTCGGCGGTGTCGAAGACGACGAGCCCGAGACTGGGCAGCACCGTCCCCGATGACCAGACGCTCCCGCACCCGTCGTTGAGCACCCGACCGGGGGCGTTCACATCGGTCTGGAGCTCCCACAGCGGATCGCCGGTGTCGAGGTCGGCGGCGGCCGCGTAGCCGCGGTAGCCGTTGGCGCCGTCGACGTCCACGCCGAAGAGCACCTTGTCGCCGACCACCACCGGCGAGGAGAAGATACGGGTGCCGTCCTTGTCGGGATCGGGGGGACGCTCGGGTTGCCCGGTGTAGTCGTGGCGCCAGTACAGCGCGCCGGTGGCCGCGTCCAGCGCGTACAGGGTGTAGCCGGCGCCGAAGATCACGAGATCGGGGCGTGAGCCGCTTCCGGCCTGGTACCAGGCCGACGAGGTGACGAGCCCGCCGTCCGACGTGGCGTCCCGCGGGTGTTGGCCCGGGTACGGGGTGACGGCGTCCTGCGGGCTCAGCTTGTACTTCCAGCGCAGGCCACCCGTCTTCAGATCCAAGGCGTAGAAGTTGTCGTCCCACGAGCCGGCGTAGACGGTGCCGTCGACCACCGTCGGGGTGGCGGTGACCACGTCGCCGGTGCGGAAGAACCAGGCCACCTTGAGGCTCTTGGCCGTCGCCTCGGTCAGCGTGGTCCGGCCGTCGAAGGTGTGCTGGGCGTCGTGACCGTAGGTGGGCCAGTCCCACGGACCGGCAGCGATGGGAACCGACTTGACCGCCTCGGCGGCGGGCTGCCCCGAACCGCAACCGGCCAGAACGGTGGCCGCCACCAGCCCGAGCACGAGAGCGCGACCGCGCCCGACCCTGGTCATCGCCCCCACGAAGTACCTCGATCCACGATCGGAGCGGCTACCCGAAGCCGGCCTTGGCCGGGGCGTCGGAGGGGGGTCCGACGGCGGGGGCGGGGTTCTCCGAGGGTCCCGACAGCGGCTTGACGATCTTCCCCGTCGGGTACGGGCACACCTGCTTGGCCGGCACGCACACGGTCACGCTGGTCGGGAAGTCGAACCCGGTGGCGATGGCGACCGGTGCCGATGGTTGCCCGTTGGTGAACGTCACCTTCATCACCCGACCCCCGTAGTCGGCCGGTCCGCACCCGGTCAGAGGTCCGGTGCAGGTGACGTGGATGTCGATGAAGTACAGCGTCCCGTCCGGGGCGAAAGCCATGCCGAATGGGTTGTACTGGTTGGGGCTCTTGCCCAACTCGGCGATGGTCGTCCCGGGTACCGAGCCCCCCCCGGCTCGGGTTGGCCGGTGCCGGTCACCCATTCGATGGACGGGTTTCCGATGTAGCTGCTGACGGCGAAGCAGTCACAGGTCGGGTCCTTGGCGACGCCGGCCGGGAACTGCACCCCCTTGACGAACGTCGACACCTGGACCTTGCTGCGCGGGTAGATCCCGCCCGGGCACTGGGAGGCGTTGGCCGGCATCGACGAGGCGGCGAAGCGGAGCACGCTCTGGGTACCGACGTTCGGGACGAGCAGGTCGCCATTGTCGGCCAGGGCCATCATCCCGGGCTGGGCCAGTCCGCCCGTCCCGTCCGTGTGGTGGGGGCCGGTACCGCCGGCCGTCGGTCCGTAGACGATGCAGTAGCTCGTGTAGTGGGGGGCAAACCACTCCACCAACCTCCCGCTGCTGGGGGAGGGGAACTGGCCCTGGGCCGTGGCGATGTCGTTGGCGAACACGTTGCCGGCCTTGTCGACGGCGCAACCGGTGTAGGTCTGGTTGTTGTTGAACACCCCGTTGGCCGTGGGCGGTGAATCACTGCCGATGCTCTGGCCGGGCATCTTGAACGGGCCGGGGACGTACAGGTTCTGCCCGCTGAACGAGCCGTTGGGCTCATCGAGCTCCTCGCCGTCGGCCGGTTGCTTGTAGGGCTTGACGCCCCCCAGGTCGTGCTGGGCCGGAAGGGTCGGGTCGTAGCCCACCACGAAGCGCCCGTCGGGCAACAGGCACATCTGGCCGTTCGGGTCCCAGGGCGGCACGAGCTGGCCCTGGACCCCAGAGGGCATGGACAAGTAGTCCTCTTCCTCGTTCTGGTCCCAGTAGACGAGGTAGCCCGATGCCGGCGCCTTGCCCCCGGCGACCAGCGCCACGCTGCTGTTGGTCTCCGTCGTCGGCGGCGACGAGGCGGACGACGACGAGCACGCCGCCACCAGCGCGCCGGCGCAGCCGACCACGGCCACCACCGTGAACATCCCCCTGAATCGCACGTTCCCCCACCTCTCCGTCTTCCCGCCGGGCGCCATAGTAGAAGACGTGCCGGTGCCGCGCACGGTAGCTGTCACCGGTCGGGCTGCGGGGCCGTGCCGGTCGGGCCGTAGGGCCGTGCCGGTCGGGCTGCGGGGCCGTGCCGGTCGGGCCGTAGGGCCGTGCCGGTCGGGCGGCGCCGGGCCACGACGCACGGCTGCACCGGGCCACGACGGCCGTTACATTTGGACCGTGACACGAGACCATCGACCACCCAAGCGCTACGACGGCCAGGTGGCCGTCGTCACCGGCGCCTCATCGGGCATCGGGAGGGGTCTGGCCCTGACGCTGGCCGGGCGGGGCGCGTCGGTCATCGGCCTGGCCCGCCGCGGCTCCCTGCTCGACGAGCTCGGAGCACAACTGTCCGAGCGCTCACCGGGCAGCACCACCCAGGTCTGCGACGTGAGCGATGCCGACGGGTTCAGCGAGACGTTGGCCCGGGTGGAGGAACGGCGGGGCGGCATCGACATCCTGGTCAACAATGCCGGTGTCGACCTCATGCTGGAAGTGCCCGGCGGTGTCCTGGACACGGTGCGGCAGGTGTTCGACGTCAACTTCTTCGGCACGGTGGCCGGAACGCTGGCCGTGCTCCCGGGCATGGTCAGCCGGGGGTCCGGCATCGTGGTCAACGTGTCCTCGGACACGGCCCGGGCTCCCGAGCCCGGCCAAGGTGCCTATGCGGCGTCGAAAGCCGCCATCTCCGCCTTCACCGAGTCCGTGGCCCACGAGGTGGCCAACCGCGGGGTGTCGGTCCACGTCCTCTACCCGGGCTGGGTTCCCACCGCCATGGGACTGCCGGGCGACGGTGACGGCGGCTCGCTGCCGCCGAAGATGGTCCGCCGGACGGTGGACCAGGTGGCCACGCTGGTGGCCGACCGCATGGGGGGACCGCGCATCGACATCAACGCGGCCTGGTTGCCGTTGCTGGCACCCGTGGCCCGGACGATGGCACCGGTGTCCTACCAGAAGGCCATGCGCCGATTCGCCACCACCGGATAGCCTGAAGTTGGCCGGCCACGAGGCGGTCGCCGGAGCGGAACGGAGTGGGCATGGTCAGAGGCGAGGGCACCACGGTGGCCAAGGGGGTGACCCCTGACGAGGCCTTCGACTTCGTCCTCGATCCGGCCCAGTACACCAAGGCCGACACCAAGATGGTCTGGGTCACCAAGCTGGCCGACACCCCCGACGGGATGCTGGCCCGGGAAGACGGAACCTTCCTCGGGCGGTTCCCCGGGTCGGTCATCACCCGGTACCGCTGGGAACGCCCCAACACCATCGACGTGACGCTGGAGCACGGGGTACCCGAGAGCCTTCACGCCTGGTTCGAGATCGACGCCGTGGACGGCGGGACGCGGATCCGCCACGTCGAGGAGCTCGAGCTGGGCCACGGACCGCTGGGCTGGCTGCACGATGTGGTGGCCGGTGCATGGTTCGCCCGGTCGGTGGATGCCGAGGTGCGGGAGATCGGGCGCCTCCTGGAGGCGGGCGAGCGCGGCCGGGGCGTGGACGACGTCTGACCGTCGCCGTCTCCTCGGGAGGGCTACGGGTCCGAGGCTCCTTCGATGACAAGCCGGCCCGCCCGTCCCACCGACACCCCGCTGAGGTTGAAGCGCGAGGCCAGCAACTCCGGAACGGCCCCGATGCCGACCCCGGTGCTCGTGGTCGCCCCGCCGACGGGTCGCTCGATCAGTACCGCTTCGTCATAGACGAAGAGGGAGAGGCACCGGTCGGCCGCCCTGACGCCGGCAAAGATCCCGGTCACGAAGGGGGAGTCCGGATGGGTGGCCGTGAACCAGTTGCTCACCTCGATGTCCACGGGCACGGCGGGCTCGGGCACGAATCCGTACATGTCCGACCAGACGCCGTCCTGGAAGGTCTGCAGGACGAGCTCGGCGCCGTCCTCCACCAATCGGTACCGCCAGCCCGACTGGTCGGTTTCGATTCCTGTCTCGAGCGGCACCGGATCCAGCAGTCCCCCGCCCCCGAAGCCCACGTCGGCGATCCACGGTCCGGATTCGTCCACCACCCGGAGCAACAGGTGGTTGAGCGGCCGAGGGTCACCGTCGGGACCCATCCGCACCCGGGCCAGCATCGGGGCCGCCTCGCCGATGCCCAGCGACTCGAGGGCGGCCATGAGGAGCAGGTTGTGCTCGAAGCAGTATCCGCCCCGGGTGCGAGCCACCATCTTCTCTTCGAGGTGGGCGATGTCGAGCGACACCGGGAGGCCCGAATAGGAGTCGAAGTTCTCGAAGGCGATGGAAGTGGCGTGGGCACGGTGAACCGCGGCCAGATCACAGGGGATGTCCAGCCCGATGCGGGCCAGGTAGGCATCGACGTCCTCGAGCTGCGACATCGCCGAAATGATAACCGGCCCCATCGCGATCGACCTCGAGAGGAGGATGCCGATCCCCTCGTCGTCCATCAACCTCGGCGTCTTGTCGCCTAACTGATCCCACTGGCCACCAGGACGGCGAGGGCGGCCACCATCGACAGCGGGACGGCCACCACTCCGATGCGGCTTGCCCGGGCCACCGACGGGCGGGCTCCGGCCGACCTCGCCGCTCGCAGCCAGAGCATCCAGGCCAGCGATCCGGTGACGAAAAGGTTGGGACCCAGGTTCAACCCGATGAGCAGTGCGAACGGGTGATCGGGGGTTCGGGCGGCAAGCAACGACGCGGCCGGGAGGTTGTTGACGAGCACGGAGCTTGCCGCGGCCACCGCGGCCGTTCCCCAGACATCGAGGTGCGAGAGGAGCAGGGAGGGGCCGGCCCACAGCCGCCCCAGGGTCCCGAGGGCCACGGCCACGCCGAACAGGCCGGCCAGGAGGGGGACGCCCAGTGTCCCGACGACACGGCCGGGTCGGTCCTTTCCCGCCGACACTCGGATCCCGACGGCGACGACTCCCACGACCGCGACCGGCAGTGCAGGCGAGTGCAACACGAGGACCAGCACCGCGGCGGCCATGACGGCCGACAGCCCCAGCCCGAGCACCGGCCGGTCGGCCCCGGCCGGCTCCCCGGTGCTGACCCGCAGCGAACGGCGTTCCACCCCGGCGACCACCCCTGCGGTGACCAGGACGGCCACCAGGGCCGGGGCCCACATATGGGCCAGAAATGCGGCACCGGTGAGTCGGACATGCCCGAGGACGATCAGATTGGTCAGGTTCGAGCCGGGCAGGAAGAGCGAACCGGCATTGGAGAGCAGCAGGCATCCGTACAGGAGCGGGGCCTCGCTCTCGCCCCGGCTCCTGGCCGTGTAGACGAGCACTGGGGTGAGAAACGCCACCGACGTGTCCAGGTTGAGGACGGCAGTGACCAGGGTGATCACGGCCGTGGCCCCGGCGAACAGGACGATCCCGCTGGACGAGATCCGGGCCAACCGGTGACCGGCGGCGGCGAACAGCCCGTCGTCGTCGGCGACCAGACCGATGAGGAGCAACCCGGTTACGAGCACGAACGGCGACCAGTCTTGAGCTGCAGCCGACCGAGCATCCTCGGGGCTCACCGCGATGGCAGCGATCAGCCCGGCCAGCCCGAGGACGGCGAGGACCCACGGAGGGTAGCCCTGCATCCAGGTACGGTGCCCGAGCGGTCCCGAAGAGCGGCCCACGACCCGGAGTCTGCCAGAGGGTCGGCCCGGCCCGACCGGCGCGGGTGGTCGGCAGCCCCGGCCTGGCCAGCAGCTCCGTCCTGCTCAGCAGGATGGACCTCGGCCCGTCCTGGCCGGAGGGCGTCACCACGGCGGAGCTGCCGCTGACCGGATCCGGTAGGCGTCCGGCGGGGAGTCCGATCGTAGGCCGGTGGGCAGCTTGACCCTGATCGATGCCCCGACCGAGAATCGGATCGATGTCCAGCGCCGAGATCGATGCCTACCTGGCCGCCCTCGAGGAGCCGAAACGGTCCACGCTGCAGCGCTTACGGGAGACGATCCTCGAGGTGGCCCCAGACGTCGAAGAGGGGATCTCCTATCAGGTCCCGGCCTTCAGGCTGCGAGGGAAGGTCGTCGCCGGATTCGCGGCGTTCAAGAACCATCTCAGCTACCTGCCTCACAGCGGTTCGGTGTTCCCGGCCCTGCGGGAAGAGGTGGCCCCCTACAAGACGTCGACCGGGGCGCTTCAGTTCCCCATCGACGCGCCGCTGCCCAAGCCCCTCGTGGAGCGCCTCGTCAGTGTGCGAACGGCCCAGGCCTTCCCGGACGGATAGGAGACGGATAGGCACTGCGGCGATCGGCCGTTCGTCGTTCGCACCCGGACAGTGGCGCCGACGCCCCTGCTCCCCCTCCATCGGGAGCTCGTCCCGGTCGAGATCGACCACCGGGCTGTCGTAGGGTCGGCCCGTGGAGTTCAGCCGGGAACTGCGTGCACCGGTGTTGTCCGGTGACGTCACCGTGACGTTCCGTCTGTGGCGGAGGCCGAAGGTCAGGCCCGGTGGCCGCTACCGTGTGGGCGAGGGCGAGATCGAAGTCGATTCGGTCGAACTGGTCCCGTTCTCTTCCATCGACGGTACCGACCTTCGCCGGGCTGGAGAAACGGACCTCGAATCCCTCCGGCGACGGGCCGCCCACGCTGGGCCCATCCTCGATGGGACGCTCCTCTACCGGGTCGAATTCCACGTGACCGGATAGTCCACCTCCGTTGCCGTGGGCCTGGTGGGAGCACACGGCCCCCCGGAGGGATCGAGGATGGTGGGCCTGGGTCCCGACCATACGTATTCGGCCATTGGGTCAAGGGGTGAGGAGGACGACGCCGGGTCCGACTCAGGACGGGAGGGCCACACCCGGGACCGTCACCTGGGTGGTGCCAGGCGGCGGGTGCCAGATGAAGGCCGCGACGCCGTCCGTGTCCACCACCGTGCGGGCGTGCAGGTGGTCGTGCACGTAGGCGATGGCCATGGCCGAGCCGGCCGGCGTCGTCGTGGCCTCGTTGGCTGTGGCGAAGACGAAGACGACGGTGCGGCTCCGCACCGGGCGCGACCCGTTCGGGAAGTAGAAGTAGCACGAGGGCCGGCCGCAGAAGCGGCCCATCACCGAGACGGTGGCGATCACCTCGGCGTCGGCCGGCGTTGCCGCCAGCACCGTCCGCAGCTGTGCGGCGGGACCCGGCTGGACCTGGCCGACGGACCCACGCACCACCGTGGGAGAAATCTGGGCCCCGTAGTCGAAGGCCACGGCGGCCACCACGACGGCCACCACCGCAGCCGGCACCCACCCGCGCCGGAACCGTTGGCCCAGCCACACGAGGACCATGACCGTTCCGACCAGGACGAAGGGGAAGACGGCGAAGTTCTGGAAGGAATTGTCGAGGAAGTCGGTCCGTGAGTTGAGCGCGTCGGTCACCAGGACCACGGCGGGGATCCCGAACCCCCAGGCGGAGGCCAGGCCGACGATGCCCACCGGCTTGATCAGTACCCATATGGCCCCCAGCCGCGAGTCGAGTTGGTGGACCACCCGGGAGGGGTGGGCCAGGATCCCCCAGAGGACGAGCGCCACCCCGCCCGCCCCGGTCAGCGTGGACCGGCCGGCCAGGTAGGCATAGAGGGAGAGCGCCGAGCCCTGGTTGGCATGGAGCGCGGAGATGAGCGCTGTCCAGGCGAGACCGGCCACCACCAGGAACAGCCCGGAGCGCCGGGTGTCGGGTCGGGCCAGGAGCGCCGACACGCCGAGCCCCACCACCATCAGGGCGGCGAACGAACCGCACAACAGCACCGGCCCGACCCAGATCCATCCCCGCCGAGGACGGCCCCGCCAGAACTCCCGCGCCGCCAGCAACGCGAAGAAGGTGGAGATCGGTTCGAGGTGGACGTCGAAGCTCAGGGTGGAGTACGTACCAGGATTGGCCACGGTGGCCACCAGCACCGCCCCGGCCACACCCACCACCACCCGCCAGTCGACCCTCCGGCGCTCGAGGTACTCCAGGGACCAGAGGTAGGCCACGAGCCCGCTCCCGGCCACTGCGGCGTCCTGTATCCAGAGGAGGACGACGGGGTTCGGCACGACCAGGTGGACGAGGGCCAGCGGCCACATGATGAGCTCGAAGTCGCTCTGGACGAACGGGAACAGGTAGACGGTGTCGTACGGGTTGAGATGGCCCTGGCCGATCAGGGTCCATGCCTGGTTGTAGGTGGCGAAGTCCTCGCCCAGGAAGACCCGGTGGTACAGGGTGGTCGAGAAGACGACGAGGCCGATCATCCATGCCGCCAAGACGACGGTGCCGCCGATCCGGAGGATGCGCAGGAGCCGATACTGGTCGGACCGCTCCCCCAGCCCGGCATCGGGTCCGGTCGACACGGTCGGACGCGTGGAGGCCGACCCGACCGCTCCGTCAGGCTCCGCCGTCACCACCCGGGCAGCATATCCGGGCGCCCCGGGGAGACGCTGAACTGCCCGAAGGGCCTGTTCGTGCCGGCATGCGCACGGCCGGTCAGCCGCCCGGCCACGAGCACTGCGGTCAGGAGTGCACGGCGTGACCCTCGTCAACACCGAGGGTTCCAGAGCGGATCGGCTTCGGTCAGCCCGCAGAGCGGCTCGACTGCCTCGGGCCAGTAGCGGCGTACCTGCTCAGGACACGCTGAGTCGAGGGGCGCACGGCTGAGGTCGGGTGCTTCCGTCGGGACAACCACGGGCGGAAGCACCCGCTTTGGCGGGCGCGGCCCGGCCGGTCCACCGAACGGGTCGTCCGTGACGCTGCACGGTTCAGCCTGTGACCAATGCTCCAGCCAACTCCGCGTACTCGGCCAGGGGGAAGCCCTCGCGCCCCGTGCCCGATATCACCTGGAGACAGACGTGGTCGGCTCCGGCGTCGTGGTGCTCACCGATGCGGGCGGCGACCGTCCTCGCATCGCCCCAGGGGATAACCGCGTCGATGAGCCGGTCGCTCCCGCCTTCGGCCATGTCGTCGTCACCGAAGCCGAACGTGCGCAGGTTCCGCGTGTAATTGGGGAGCTCGAGATAAAGGCTGGCGTACTCGCGGGCCAGCGCTCGAGCAGCCGCCGGATCGCTCTCGAGCACCACTGCCACCTCGGGCGCCAGGAGCATCCCCGGGCCGAGGATGGATCGGGCACGGGCCGTGTGCTGCACGGGTACGAAGTAGGGATGGGCTCCTGCGGCGCGCTGGGCCGCCAACTCGAGCATGCGGGGACCGAGTGCGGCCAGGACACGCCGTTCCGCCGGGACCGGGGTCTCGAGCCCATCCAGTGCGTCGAGGTAGGCGACCATGTGGGAATATGGCCGGGCGTAGTCGCTCACCAGAGGCGCGTGGCTGGCGCCGATGCCGAGGAGGAAGCGCCCGGGGTACCTGGCCTCGAGATCGGCCACGGCCGCCCCCACGTCGGAGGGCGACCCCGCCCACATGCTGACGATCCCGCTCGCCACCCTGATCCCGTTCGTCGCAGCCAGAAGCCGCCCGAACGTGGGGGAAAGCCCGGGGTCGAAGCCGCCCGACGACCAGAGCGCACCGAACCCGAGGGACTCCAGCTCGGCCGCGACATTGACCGTGGGCTCGGCCGCAATGCGCCAGGACCCGCTCCACCACACGCCGAATCGGCCCAGCTCCACGCGCTCACCATAGTGGCTCGAGGGAAGTCCGGCCGCGGCTCTCGCCTCGTGCCGCGGCCTTCCCTGACGATACCCGGCTTAGGGAGCAGCGAAGGGAAGGGAGACCGCGCAGCTATCCCAACCAGCGGCAAGTCGGCGATCGATCTCGGTCGCCATGATCTTGCAGTCCGTTGCCGGGTGGTCGTAGCGGCAGAGCAGTGCACCAGAAAGGTAGGCCCGGGCCTTTTGCAACGTGGCAATCTGTTCGTCGAGGGCTTCGAGCCGTCGCCTGCCGATAGCCTTCCACTCGCGGTCGTCAGAAGCCGCGAGGATTCCGGCGATGTCGTCCAGGGCCAGGCCGGCATCTCTTCGACGGACGCGTCGTCCGTCACGTCGAGCTGCACAAACCGGCCGCCCAGTTCGGCTGCCGCCGCCTCACCGCGCTCGATGTTGCGCGCTCCGATGTACACGGTGTGCCCTCGCCCGATCAGTTGGCGGGCCGTCTCGAAGCCGAGTCCCTTGTTGGCTCCGGTGACAAGTGTCACGGTCATGTCTCACACTCCGTCGGTTCCTGTGCGCCACGTTGTCCCCATGGTGGGTGCACCACGCGGTTCGCCTCCTGCATAGCATTTCGATGTCGACGATTCGAGAGCGGGAGAGCCACGATGTCCAGCTTGTCTTCTCACCAACTGGCCGAGGTCCTGAACCTCATGCCTTTCAGCGTCGAGCTCGGCGTCAGGCTGGAGAGCGCCGATCCCAGCTCGGTGGCCGGCACTCTGGCCTGGTCGGAGCAGCGATGCACCAGCGGTCGAATCCTCCATGGCGGCGCCATCATGGCGCTGGCCGACAGTGTCGGCGCGGTCTGTGCCCACCTGAACCTGCCGGACGGCGCGACCACATCCACGATCGAGTCCAAGACGAACTTCTTCCGTGGCGTCCGCTCGGGATTCGTGCGAGCTATCGCAAAGCCCATTCATGTCGGGAAACGCACGGTCGTCGTCCAGACCGACGTGCTCGATGACCGGGACCGATCGGTCGCCCTCGTCATCCAGACCCAGGCCGTGCTGCTGCCGGCCTGAACAGGCCTGCCGGCCGCCACTACCCGAGTACGGACCCGAAGAACTGTTCCGTGGCCTTCCAGTGGCGCTCGGCCGCGTCCGCGTCGTAGCTGGGGTTGTCAGGGACGGCGAAGCCGTGATGGGCCTGATACGTCTCGATGGTGTGGGTGACCCCGGCCTCGCTCAGAGACCTTTCCAGCAGATCCTTCTGCTCGTCGGGGAACGACTGGTCCTCGATGGCCCCCGCCACATAGACGGCGGCCTTGATGGCACCCGCCTTGTGATGGGGGCTGGCAGGGTCGTCGGCCTTGGCGATGTTCCCGCCGTGGAAGGAGGCTGCCGCGGCGATGCGCTCGCCGAGGTTGGCAGCGGCGATGAGGGAGAGCCGACCACCCATGCAGTAGCCGGTGGTGCCGAGCCCCCCCGGCTTCTTCTCGGGCAGTGAGTCCAGATAGTCGGCGAAGGCGACGGCGTCGCGCACCGCCAGGTCTGCGGTGTAGCCCGCCATCATGCTCATGATCCTCTCCGCGATCTCCTTGTTGGAGAAGGCGGTGCGCATGTCGACCGACTCGTAGGGACCGTTGCGATAGTAGAAATCGGGCACCAGGACCACATAGCCCATATCCGACAACCGCTCGCCCATCTCGCGCAAGGTGTCACGCATCCCCCCGGCGTCGGGGAACATGATCACCGCCGGCCACGGCCCCTCACCCACCGGGGTGCTGAGCGAGGCCGGGCAGGTCCCATCTGCGGTCTCGATCTCGACAGAGCGCTGTGTCACGGTGACTCCCTTCGTGGTACTGGGTTTTCAGACCCGTCCTGGAGCCAAGGGCGCGGGGCGATCACCGGCGGCACCCTGATGACAATCCAGTGCGGATAGCTTGCGAACCATCGGCATCTCCGGCCGACGACGCCTTTCGGCCGTATGGTAGCGCGCCCTTCCTCCGCGTCCGGCGGCAGCCGGACCACACGTTCCCTTCGTCGACCATCGGGAATCCGGCATCTGGCCCGCTCGAACCTCGGTCTGCGGCGGGACGGACGACCTTCCGCCGCCACCCGGCGGATCCCTCGGGCAACCGGGCGTGCCGCCCTCCAAACGGCGGTTCCACGGGTCCTCGAGGGTGCCGTCGGTACGACGCCGGGTTCAGTCGGTTCGGCCGAGATCAGCGCGCAGTCTGCGCGGTGCCAACGCGCCATAGAGGCCGATCATCCCCAGGCAGACCGCCCAGACGACGAATGCGTAGCACATGTACACGAACGAGTACCCGAGCAGGTGGAGCTCGGGCGGTCCGTACAGGAAATGGGCCAGATGGTCTGCCGGCCGGCGGAGAGGGCGGATGATGACGAACAGTGCAATGTATGGCGCAGCGAGACAGCAGCACCAGCGGAACCACGACCTTCGGTCCTTCCAGCGTTCTCGAAGGGGAATGGGTCGATACGGGAGCAGCGCCGAAATGACACTGCCCACGCCGAGCCAAACGAAGACCGCGGACAGGTCGAACATGATGGCGTGCGGAATGGCTCGCCAGCGATCGAGGGCCAGGCGGACGCCCACCGACAGCACGAACGCGGCCGGAAAGAGCAGACAGGCGAGGGCGAGGTTCTTGAGGGCCATCTCACGGACGATGCCGTGTCCACCGTCGATCGACCGTGCTACCTGATCTGCGTCTGCTCCCAGCTGATTCGTGTTGATGACATCGGCCAGTACCCACGCCACCGTCCCGGTAGCGATCCCAGCGATCCTCACCTCGTCATGGCTGTGGGGGTGGAAGTGCTCATATCCGACATAGACAACAGCGATGGCCAGGTTGAGCCCCAGGCCGAAGAGCCAACTCCTGCGCTCGGCAAACGTCCGTCGAAGCTCGGACGCGATGGCGCTGAGCGGTCCTGCCGACGGTGCCGGAGGATGGGATTCGATGTCATCCGCCGACATCGATCCTCCCTGCCAACCCGCGAGATCCAACGCAGTGACCGTCGCCTCCCCGAAGGGCAGTTGCCGGCCGGAGCCCGTGTGGCTGGGCGCCCCACCGAGGGCCGGATCGGTCCGGCAGTCAGCGGTGGTCAACCCACGGGGAGCGGCAGGTTCGGGGTGATCGCCGGGCAGCGTTGCCGTCCGGCGGACGGGCGACGGCGTATCGCTCCGGGGCTTCTCAGTGCTCACCGTTGATTCATCGACCCCAACGACGGACTCTTGAGTGACGCCGCACGGCCGGGATGTGGCTGGTCCCGGCCGGTGGCCCGATGGCTACCCTCTCGGCTCGTACCGCATCGCCACTGCCCCCGAGCCGAACTCCAGCCGGCCCACGAGCTTCAAGTCCACATGCTCTGACAGCCCCGCGAACAAGGTCGGCCCGTGGCCTGCGAGTCTGGGATGCACCACGAACTCGTACTCGTCGATCAACCCCAACTCCGTCAGGGCCCGTGGGAGCTTCACACCTCCCACGAACAGTCCCGTGCCCGGCTCCCGCTTGAGCTCCTGAACCGCCTCGCCCAGATCCCCGCGGAGGAGTTCCGCGTTCCAATCGACCTGCTCCAGGGTGCTCGACACGACGTACTTCTTCGTCGCATTGATCTTCCGGGCGAACGGCTCCATCCACTCAGGTCTCGCTTCCGTCGGCACCGACGGCCGCCACGCTGATTCCATCATTTCGTAGGTCACCCGGCCGAAAAGCAGCGAGTCGGCCCGCTCGAGGTTCTCGACCGCGTGACGGTGCAACTCTTCGTCCGCGGGAATCGCACGATGATCGCAGCACCCGTCCAAGGTGACGTTGATGGAGTACCGGAGGGGTCGCATTTCGAAAGAGTACCGCCGGTGGGGTCCACCGGCGACGTGTCCCCAACGAGGGTCATCTGTCGCGGTGTGGGTGGGATGGTGCCTCGGCTCGTCCTTCTTGGAGGTGCCGGCGGACAGCGGATCCGACCAGGTTCTGACAGAATGCGCGGAGGGGAAAAGGAGACCCGCGATGGCGACTGACCAGGTGCAAATGGAGGAGATCGCCGGCCAGGTTCAGGCCGCGCTCCAGACGGCCGACCTGGCCCTCTACCGGCAGCTGCTCGCCGCCGACGTCAGGTGGGGACCGCCCGAGGATATGAAGTCCGGTTGCCGGAACCGAGACCAGGTTCTCGACTGGTATCGGCGCGGACGGGCAAAAGGGGTCCGGGCAGAAGTCACCGAGACGGTCGTTCGCAACGACAAGATCCTCGTCGGCCTGAGTATCTCCAATGCTCAGTCGTCGTCGGACTCCGATGATCAGACAAGGCGTTGGCAGATCCTCACCGTGAAGGACGGATTGATCGTGGATATCCGAGGATTTGAGGAAAGGGCCACCGCCGCTTCCCGCATGGAGTGAGTCAGGCCAGAGGTCACCAGGCACCGGCAAAGGCACCGGTAGAGGGAGCAAGGGCGTCAGCCCGGATCGAGCGGGCGTTCCTGACCCTCCTGATCGCGGTCCCTACGTCCGCAGCCGCCCGACAACCGCACGGAGGATCGCCAGGGCCTTCCGGGTGTCCTCGGTGTCTTCGTGCGGCTTCCGGAACTCTGCGGCGAAGGAGGCGGCCTCGGCGAGGTCCCAGCGAATGCCGTAGAGGCCAAGGAGCCACTCTTTGGGGGCCGTCCCGGTGGCTTCCACATATCCACGGAGCCCTGGACCCCCATCCGCCGCGAGTCTCCAGAGATCCCGCTCAGGTGGGGCGAGCAGCACGGTGTCCCAGTCGACGATCACCCAGCCCTCCGATGTCGCCATCACGTTTCCCGGGTGGATCTCGCCGTGGGTGATGACCACCGGGCCAGGATCGCTCACATACCGGGCAACGAGGGCTCGGTAGCGGGCAATCAGTCGTCGGAGCTCGACTTCGTGGTCGATGAGCAATTCAGAAGCGGTGGCTGCGTACGGCCCCGTAACGGCAACTTCGCGGTGCATGGAGCCGTCGAGCTGGTCGAGCCACGGAACAACGAACCCGTCCGTCGGGGGCGGGCGGATGGCAGCGGTCGGTACCCGGTGCAGGGTGGCCACCATGTCAAGGACCCCCTCCCGGTCGACCTCGTCGAACGAGTCCGCAACGTCGAAACGTCGCCCTTCGATGAACGGGTACAGGGCCACGGCATAGCGGTCGAGCCGGACGAAGGGGTCGTTCGCCCTCGTGGCGATCGGCGCGACAACGAAGTCACATCCGACGGCGCACAGGTCCGCGGCTGCTGCCAGGGCCGAGCGAAGGTGCAGTCCGAGTGCCGAGACTTCGTCACCACGGCGGGATTCCGAGCTGAGCTCATCAGCGGTCACGAAATGTCGGAGGCCGAGGCCGTCCGTCGCCACCCAGTGGTGGCTCCCGAAGCCGATGGGGAGGTATTCGAGCGAGTCCACAGCCACACCCCAGGCTTGATCGATCACCCTCCCCAGGTCGCCGCCGGAAAGATCTGCGGGCGGGGTCAGCACAACTGGAGCCTAATTGCGGCTTCCAATGGGGAGGGTCTCCACCATCGCCGATGCCCGACTCCTGCTGGATGCCCAACTCGTTGCCGCTCGCTCATTTGCCGCTCGATGCAAGAACTCACGGCTCCACGATCGTCAGCCCGTGACGTCTTGAGTCCCGGTCACCACGACTGAGGAAACGTCGGTCGTCTGCGGAAACGTCGAGTCCTCGACGGTCACTCCGGTGCCACCGACTGCGGTGTTGATGATCAGGAACATCGGAGTCGACGGGACGTCTTGGGTCAGGGAGTAGGTTTGCTGGCCGTCGATCTCCCACGTGAGTGATCCCGGTGCCCAGGTCAGGGTGTACGTATGCCACCCGGAGGCATTGCTGGGACAAGCGTTGATCGAGCCGTAGCCGCAGCCTTCGTTGACCTTCGCGCCACCTGCGTCCGTGGTGTGCACGGCTTGATTGACGACTGAAGGATTTCCGAAGGGTGTCGGCTGGATCTCGGCGATGTCGATCTCATTCGCCCCCTGTGCGGGCCACGGACAATCGGCACCCGAACCGATCCAGCCCACGACATCGGCGGTTATCGAGGTCTGGCAGTCGGTCCCCAACAGCCAAATGGCCGGCCAGGTTCCGAGACCATCAGCCAAGTCGGCTCGTACCGTCACCGTTCCGTAGGTGAACCCCAGCGATGCCCACTGGACAGCTCCCGATGTGTACGGACAGGCTGCAGACGACGGAGAGCCGGGGGGGCAATAGCAACTGGGCACCACTGGTCCGACGGCGGCAGTCTCGGTCAGCATGTCACTTCCTACGGAGGTATTGGTCGACGAGTAGCACTCTTGCTCTCCGTTGAACGGGCTTGCCCCGACAACGTCACGCCACACGCTGGAGAGCGCCGATCCCTTGAACGTGTCGTCGAAGATTGTGGCCGGCACCACGTCGATGCCGAGTAGTTTCCGCTCACTCTTACCGGTTGCATCCTTTACTTCAACCGTGAAGGATGCGGTCTCCACCGACGTCGGTGAGCCCCTGATCAACCCCGTCCGTGTGTTCAGGGAAAAACCGTCGGGCAGCTGACCCGGAACGGCTGACCAACTGTACGGGCTGTCGCCCCCCGAGGCGTCGAGCTGGGTCGAGTAACCGTGGTCCAGTTGCGCAGCTGGAAGGGATCTGGTCTGGATGCTGAGCGCGGGTGGCGATTTTGCGTCAGCTATCCATAGCCCATAGACGTTGACGGAGTCGCCATCTGACACGACGGTTATCGTGTGCGACCCACGACCAAGTGAGGGGCTGGTCCAAAGGGAAAGCTCACTGGATGCCGTGGACCCGGACGGCGCACCTCCCTTGACGAGCGTCGGTACACCGTCATCCACGGTGATCGTCGCAGAACCGTTGTTGCGCCACCCACCGGCCGGAATGCCGTAGGTGACCTTTCGAAAGGCTCCCGAGGCGACAGTGACCTTGTAGGACACTGATGCTCCTTTGTGCATCCAGACGTGGTTGACCGTCTTGGGAGGCCTGCCGTTCACGGTCCTGGTGTTCCAGCCGCAACCGAAGGGACCGGACAGTGCGTAACCGGCTGTGAATGGACCGGAGCAGCCCCCATCTGCCACCGATTTGACGTTCTTCCAGATGGGGACAAAGGTGCCGCCGATCGTTGCTGCCGATGCCTGGCTTGCTGCGAGCACGCCCGCACTTGTCAGCACTGTCGCCAGGCACAGGGCGAAGACGGCGGCTGCCCGCGGTGGCCTCCGGGATGGCCCGCTCGCTGAATGAGCATCGCGTCGTCCCATGACCGCCCACCTCCACAGACAAGTCAGCCACGCCCTGCCGCTCAGCAGCTCGCCTCCGCGTCACCCGTGCTGCCTTGGATAACGCCACTTCGCCCTGGGGTCAAGAGCTGGCGCATGGAGGAATGCTGCCGCACGGAGCCGACCGCGGCTTGAGGCTCCGAAAAGCCAACCTCCGGTCTATCAGGCGAAGCATTCGACAATGTCGCGGGACGCCAAATCGAGGGTGAACGTTTGGTGTCAGAATGTGAACCCCCTGTACGGGCCAGTCGCAGCCAGCCGCCGATCAGCCCACGATCCCCTCCAGAGAGCCGCTTCTGTTGACAACGGACCCCGAAACAGGGCACCGCCGAATGGACCGCGGGCCGGGCGTGAGGCGACGGAGGGCCCAGCCCGGGCCGACTACCGAGACCCGCCGAGGTCTACCGAGGCTGGAGCACACACATGTTCAGCCGAGCCCACGTAGAAGCGGCAAGGACGGATCGCCGGGCCCGATGTCGTAACTGCAATTGGATGGCGACTGTTCCCAATTCCACAGCAACATTCCCATGGCGCCTGCGGCGAACTGGGCCTGGGAGCGCGCCTCGAAGGCAGCGGCCCGTTGGTTCAAGGTCTCCCCGCACCCGGTTCCAGCCACGATGCCGTCCTCGCCGACCAGGATCGGCTTGTGGAGCGCCGCGGCCTGGGCGATGCGCACGGCGATTCCGTTCCATTGGTCGCCTCCCTCGACCTGGCCCGGTGGGTAGTAGTCGTGGTAGGCGAGGACATCGATCCCCGGCGAGGCACCGACATAGGAATAGTCGCCGTCCGCCGTTCCACAGTTCCCCTCACCGAAAAGTCCGCTCTCGACCTGGTGGGCGGGGTCGATGGAGTGGATCATGCCGCCAACCACATCGAAGAACGAGCGCAGTGCCTGGGCGGCCGAGGATTCGGTACATGACCCGTCGGCGTTGGTGGCCTGTGCCTCATTCATCGGTTCCCATAGGTAGGTCGCCGGGCTGCTGGCATAACGGGACACGATGGCGCGAACCCAGGCCAGATATGACAGCGGCCCCTCGTCCCTGTTCGATGTGTACCCACCTTGAAACCACGACAGACCCTTCTGCACCGCCTGGGAGCCGTCGCAGTTGGTCCACTCGTTTCCGAGCACCGGGATGAGGTGGACGTGGTGGGCCGCCGCCGTGCTGAAGACCGAGTCGAGTGCGTTCCAATCGAGTTGCTGGGGGTTCGCCGCGCCTGTCGCCATTTGCTGGGTGGCCCAGAAGCGGACGACCGTCCCGGTCGGAAGCGAAGAGAAGAACGATGCCCACCTCCCGCTGAAGCTGGCCCCGCAACCCAGGTTGACACCGGGGTCGCTGGCCAATTCGTAGACGTTGAGGCCGACGTACGGAGTGGCCGTGGGCGACGGATCGGTGGGTGTGGGTGGATCCCCGACGGTGGTAGGCGGACCGGTTGTGACCGGCGGCACCGGGGCGCCCTTGACGGCCGAGAAGGTTGCCTCGGACTGGAGAGATCCAAGGCTGTAGGACATGTAGGCGGTGACGGTGTGGGTACCGGCGGTCAGCGCCGAGGTGTTGAACGGGTTGCAGACACCGTTGCTGTTCCCCCCCAGGCAGTACGGGGCAGCCAGGTCGGTCCCTTCAAAGCTGTTGTCGATGTAGAAGTAGATCTGGCTCACCGCCACGGCGTTGGATGGAATGGCCTGGATCGTGATCCTGCCGGGCTCGGAAGAACCTTCTGCCGCCGCGATACTGACGGTCAGGCCGGCCGTCGTGGTGGCGTCGGCCACCCGTCCCTGAGCCTGTCCGGTGGCGCCGGTGGCGGTGGCTGCGGACGAGGTGGCGGGTGATCCCTGGCTCACGGCCTGGGGCAGCCCGTAGGCGGGCAACACCGAGGCCGCCAGGACCACCAGAGCGGTGACGGTGACGGTGGCGACCGCGCCGCCAAGATGGATCCTCATTGCGCCTCCTCATGGGACCCGGGCCTCGGCAACCTTGCCCAAGGCTGCCCCGTCTTACCCGGGCCGGTCGATTCAAGCCTGACCCAACGTACCCGAATCCCCTCCGGTGGACGTACTCCGGCTAGGACCGGGGAGCCCCGGAGATCACCACGATGGACTGGGCCGGCAGTACCACCCGACCGCCCGAGGCGACCATCGATCCTGCGATGGGGCTGGGGTCAGTGGCCGACGAAGCGCTGTAGGTGTCGACGTGGAGGTTAGAGCCGCGGGTGAACCAGTTCGTGGCGATCGAGGCCGAGCTGCTCGAGTCGGTATTGACCAGCAAGACGTGTCGCTCCTGGCGCAGGTCGGACTCGAAACCCAGGAGCGTGGATGACCCTGTGGCGACGGTTTCGAGATGGCTGCCAGGGGAGGCGAGTTGTCCCGCAAGTTCTTCGCCGTAGTAGGGAGGAAGAGGAGTGCCGGCCGGCCGGGCCTCGAGGCCGCCGGAGCTCACCAACCCGTAGTCCCCGGTCGAGGGCGAACCGAAATTGTTGAGATCCCACCAGTCGACACTTTGTGCACCTTGCGACAGCCACTCAAGGGAGGTGGCCGCAGCGAACAGGGCGGACACCGGCTGGAAGTCGAGCGTGGTCTCTCGTTCTGAAATGTTCATCTCGCCCACGACGAAAGCCGCACCACGAGCATAGCGGCGTAGCGCAGAACGGATGCGGGCGGCGGCGGCCGGAATCTTGGCCACGGAGCCGAGGAATTCCTGGTCGGTGTAGCCGGCAGTGGTATCGAAGGGATACCAGTGAGCATCAACGAAGTCGATGTCACCGCCTAGGGCGTGGAGCACAGCATCGTCCCAGCCGGCGGCGTCGTTGGTGCCCGCCCCTTTGGCCTCATTGCCCGTAAAGGCCCAGGGCACCCCGATCCGCGCCTGGGGGTCAGCCTTCTTCATGGCGTCGAGATAGGGCAGTGCGTTGGCGGAGTAGGACTCGGCCAACACTGCCGTCGCCGGGCACACCGTACCTCCGGGCACGTAACCCTTCACGTACGTCGGACTGCCGGCCAAGTGTTGATTGGTCTCGTAGCAGCTGTAGCCTTCATTTCCGACCTCCCACAGGGCTACATGGCGTGCTTTGGTGCGCGCTACGTAGGTAAGCCATTGGGCGGCTTCAGCGGGTGTACCCGAACCGTAGTTGACGGTCACGAACGTGGAGGCCCCGGCAGCTCGAGCTTGCGTCGAGAACGTGTCGAAGTCGAGCGGGTCCGACTGGGTACAGGCAGTGGTGGGTGGACCGGTGCATTTGGACGCGTCCGTGTTGGCCGACCAGTCATACTCGTCGGCCCAGCTCCCTCCCGGGTAGCGCACGAGACGCAGTCTCGCCGCCCCGAGAAGGGAGTTGATGGCGGTGGCACCGGCACCGGTGTAGGTGCTGTCCCAGGCGGCCACATTGACCCCCAGCGCCACCGGCCCGAGCGTGCTGCCCGGGCGCGGTCCGACCTCCGGGCTGGCAGAAGATGCTCCACAACCGGCTGCCGTGGCGGCCAGGGCAAGCAGCAACAGACCGCGTGGCAGCGGGCAACGGCCTATGCGCTGAATGGCACGGCCGTCATGACTCGTTTGCCCCATCGGTCTCCCCCGCCGGTCGTCAGATCGGCTTGGTAATCACTTCGGACACCTTCTGGCTCCCGAATCCCATGAACCGAACGATCCCCAACGCCACCCCGAGGGTCTCAACGATGGTGATCAGGTAGATGGAGGGCACGATCAGGATGGAAAGCAGCACATGGGGTCGTGGCCTGTCCGACGCCGACAAGTTGATTTTGAGACCCTCGATGTAGAACCAGAAGACGCCGGCCAGGCTGATGCTCCACAAGGGCAGGAACCACGGACTGACGGGAGAAGTGTTGTCGATACCCGAGGCGTAGGAGATAAACAGGGCCAGGCCGACGAACTGAAATGGGGCCAGGCTCCAGGCGAAGATCGAGTAGAGCAACGGAAGCTTTGGCACCAGGGGCAGTTTGCGGTTGAAGGCCAGGCGGAGGAGGCCCTCGATCCACCGACGCCGCTGGCGCAACAAGTCCCGCACCGATGCCGGAGAGGCCCCGTATGAGTATGAGTTGAGTGTGGTCGACCGCCCCGGGTATCGCATGGAGAACTCGATGGCGAAGTAGGCGTCCTCGATGACCGTGTTGGGGAAGTCCCATCCGATCTCGTCCTCGATGTCGGCCCGCACGACCAGGTGTTCGCCGTGCAGACCCCCGAGAGGGGTGCCCATGGCACCGGTGAAGAAGGCGAACCGGGAAAGATCGTCGGCAGGACGGATCGAATCTGCCAAACGGCAGAACTTGGATGTGGTCAGCTCGTGGGGGAAAGTCAGGATCCCCTGAGCGAGAAAGAAGTGGTCTCCGTCCAACTCGATGAACTCGGCCAGGGAGGCGGCGGTGTCCTCGCCGATGTGGGTGTCGTCGTCCAGATGGTAGACATAGCAATGATCGGTGTTCTCCCCGGCCTCCCGGCGCGCTTCCATGGCGAATTGGTTGGCCCGGGTCTTGAATCGGGACCCGTTCGGAGTGGTGTACTCGGCCGGGATGTTGACAATCCGGATGGGGTCGGCCAGCGCGCCGATCTCGTCCATCCACTTGTGCAGGGGCTGGTGGTCGACCTCCCCTTCGGTGATGATGTCAACGTGGAATCGGTCGAAGTGCCGGGGCAGGTTGATCAGCAGGGACAACACGACCCGCTGGAGAGCCGGGAGATTGCCCTCGGCCAGCAGGGTCGGGACGGTGACCACCAGCAGCCGATTGGAGCGACCGGCGAACTCGGAGCGCAATGGCTTGAACCGCTTCATCCGAGCGTGGAGCGCAGTCCTCGATGACATCGATGTGCCATCGCTGCTGCCACTCCTGTCCTTCCGGCCCCGGCGCTGCTGGTTGCGGAGGTGGAGCGCACCGATCAGGCCGACGACGATCAGCGGGGCATAGATCGACCACACGACCGAGAGGAAGTAATTGAGCGGGGTCTGGCGGTCGGTGGTGATGCGGGCGAAGACCACGAAGACGCTCACGAACAACAGGGTAAACAGGGCGAAGTTCATCTTCGGGGTCTGCCGTTTGACGATCAGCCGTTTGAGCTGGGGGCCGTGGGTGGGGAGCTTGCGCAGGGCCGGCGGCAGGCCCGGAGTGGTCAGGGTCCTCGGGCGGGTCCAAGGGTCCTCCACCTCCGGCGGGAGGAGGTCCACCGGCCGGAGGGCCTCGATGGTCGCCGCCGAGCCTTCCGAATAGTTCGCCGCGGTGAGAACGGGTCCCGCTTCGGTGACCGGCAGCTCGGGGACGACCGCCGGCGTTGGCCGGCTGAGGTGGAGGCCGACGGCGATCTCGGCCGGATCGAGGAGGGTCATGGCCGCCGCCGGTGGTCAGGGCATCGGACAACGCATCGACACTCGGAGGCCACGCCAACTGCGCCCCGCTGGACTATGCCCGACCCAATAGTCACTTCTGTCATTTCCGCCATCCATTTCAAGATGACCCACCCAAGCTGAGGGCTCATCTCCGACACCTGAAGAGGCGATTATCGCTGACCCGCTGGCTGGGCACAAGTGGAATTTCACGATGGGTGTTGTCATCACCCCTAGGCGTGGCCGCGTGCGCCGACGGCGGGAGGGCCCCGAGGGTAGGAGGGCCCCGAGGGGTAGGAGGGCCCCGAGCCAAGGGCGCCGGCGGTAGGAGGGCCCCGAGCCAAGGGCGCCGGCCGTGCCTCGGCGCTCAGTGGGCGCGTTTTCGACGATTGGCGAAGGCGGTCGGCATCGGGTGTACCCCGCCTGGTCCTGATACGGATGCCTCAGTCCCGAGCGACGAGGATGCTGGCCCGCGATCCGGGCCCTGAAGGCTGCACGCAAGCCGAAAGGCCTTCACCGGCGCAGCATCCGGCTGTCACGCCCCGACGGGGTGCCCGATCAGGTCTCCTGCACCCTCAGTTCTGGGCCCGGATCTGGAGAGGTCACGCCGACGGTGATCACCGCTTTGCCTGCTTGGATACTTTCTTGACTGTCTTCTTGACTGTTTTCTTGGCCAGATGCTCCTGGGACTTCGATTTGCATCCTCCGTTCGATCCCCAATTCCAACCGTAATGGCACGTTGGCACGGGTACGACGACTTCGGTTTCCGAGCCGAACCTGCTCGTGGACGGCTTGTTGAGCGAATCGCCGGAATACGACGCCTGCCACTGGTAGACGCCTGGCGGGAGGGTGACGGGATTCGAGTCCGGCACCGAACCGTCAGTCACCGGGAAGGTGCCCCCACTGGCTACCGGGCTCCAGCTCTTGTAGTGGAAGTTGGACTTGGAGCCCGGCTTGAGGGAGTACACGGTGTAGGTCACCGTTCCGGTGGCCTTCGAAGCATTGGGGCCGCTGAGGGAAGCCGAGTCGGTGACAGCCGCACTAGTAAATACGGTGATCTGGTTGCCCCGCCACCAGCAGTGACCACCGCCAAATACTCCACTGCCCAAGAGCTGGGTCGTCAATCTCGTGGGCAGGGCCGCAGTCGCCCCCGTCACCGACTCCACCTCACCACCGCTGGCACTGGTTCCGCAGGTACTGGCTGAGGTGGCGTTGTTGGCGTCACCGGAGTAGGACGCCTGCCAGTAGTAGGTGCCCGCACTGGGGAGAGAGACTGGAGCAGACGCCGGGATCGAGCCCGGTGTGGTGATGGTCTCGGGCGTGCCGCTGTCCACCACCACCGTGCAGGCGGAATCCGAGTACACGTTGTAGGTGATGGTGCCGGTGGCGGTGGATGCGTTGGTCCCGGCCACGGTGGCCTGGTCGGTCACCGACGTGCTCTCCGGAACGGAGATGGTCGTACCGGACTGACCGCCACCGGACAGGGACGTGGTCGTGGACGTCGGTGACGGTACCGGTGGCGTCACGGTCTCCACCTCGGACCCGCAGGTACTGGTCGAGGTGGCGTTGTTGGCGTCACCGGAGTAGGACGCCTGCCAGTAGTAGGTGCCCGCACTGGGGAGAGAGACTGGAGCAGACGCCGGGATCGAGCCCGGTGTGGTGATGGTCTCGGGCGTGCCGCTGTCCACCACCACCGTGCAGGCGGAATCCGAGTACACGTTGTAGGTGATGGTGCCGGTGGCGGTGGATGCGTTGGTCCCGGCCACGGTGGCCTGGTCGGTCACCGACGTGCTCTCCGGAACGGAGATGGTCGTACCGGACTGACCGCCACCGGACAGGGACGTGGTCGTGGACGTCGGTGACGGTACCGGTGGCGTCACGGTCTCCACCTCGGACCCGCAGGTACTGGCTGAGGTGGCGTTGTTGGCGTCACCGGAGTAGGACGCCTGCCAGTAGTAGGTGCCCGCACTGGGGAGAGAGACTGGAGCAGACGCCGGGATCGAGCCCGGTGTGGTGATGGTCTCGGGCGTGCCGCTGTCCACCACCACCGTGCAGGCGGAATCCGAGTACACGTTGTAGGTGATGGTGCCGGTGGCGGTGGATGCGTTGGTCCCGGCCACGGTGGCCTGGTCGGTCACCGACGTGCTCTCCGGAACGGAGATGGTCGTACCGGACTGACCGCCACCGGACAGGGACGTGGTCGTGGACGTCGGTGACGGTACCGAGAGTGTCCATGCGATCGAGGCCGAGTTCGACGTCAACGAGCCGACTGCGGCATCCTCGGTGTCGGTCCCCATTGCCGTTCCCGTATAACAATACTGGGCGGTGCCGTCGGAGCCGCTGTAGGCGAATCCGGCCGTCGCATTCGGACCCGTGACAGTGAAGTCGACCCGAACCCCTGAGACCGGATTTCCGTTCTGATCGGTCAATGTAGCCGTTTCACATGCCGAGCTGCCGACAGTGTAGGAGGAGGTCGTCGGAGCGAGCTTGATGCTGGAGACAGTGGCGATGGGCGACAACGTGAATCCGCCTGGGTAGCCGTAGCCGTCAGCGTCGCCGAAGCCGTAGACCGTAAGCCCGAACGGCAGCGAGGCGCTGACGGTGTGGGAACCGAAGCCCACCGCCACCTGGGCTCCCGAGTACGACGAACCGGCGATCGGAGTGAAATCGGCTGCCGGGAGCAGCGAACCGTCCAGGGTGATGCTCGCCATCTCCGAGGTCGGAGCGACGAAGTTGAGATAGTTCTGGGTGATGGCCGGGTCGGCCCCACTCGGCTCGGCCGACACCGTGTAGCTGTTCAGGAACTGTTCAGTCGGCGGAATCGTGACGTCGAATGGGTCGCCGGTGGCATTGTCGTATGTGGTTCCATTGGAGTACTGCATCACCTGGATGGGATTGTTCGATGTGATCACCGATGCACTCGACAGGATCGACTCGTAGAACTGGCCGGCATTCAACGTCGCTACGGGCGAGCCGTTGATATCCACGGTGGTTGCATTGGTGCTGGCCATAAAGCGGAAGGTGTCACCTGATCGAGTGGCGAGCGGCTCGGTGAGGAAGTCGGTGCCCCACGTGTTGGTGGGCGTCATTTCCTCGGCAAGCGTATTGCAGGCTTGATAGTTCGTCGGGACGTCTGCACAGTCGTTGCCCGCAAAGGTCGCCACCGGTGCGCTCGAGGTGATCTCGGTGCCAGAAAGGTCGCCCCCAGAGGAATTTCCGTCCACGTCGATCAGCTGATAGACGTCACCCTGGTTGAGGGTCACGTTGTAGGGGACGCCGGCGGTGTAGGCACCGGTCGACGCGCTCGGTGTGATGGTGACCGTTGTGCCGTTCTGGGTACCCACCACGGCGAACTGGGAGCCCCCGAACCCACTGTCGCTCTCGTAGCTCTCGACCAGGTAGGAGGTGCCGAGGATCGAGGTGGGCAGTCCCAGGAACCCGTCGGACGACGCCGGATAGGTGTTGAGCCCATAGGCAGAAACGGGCGCACCTGCTGTGATGTGGACGGCCCCCCCGACGGCGGTCACGTCGTTGCTGTCGATCTCAGCCGACGACGGAATCGAGATGGTTGTGGCCACGCCCGGAGTCACTGTGAAGGTCTGAGAAAAGGAGATGGCCGGCACCGCGACCGTCCCACTCGTGGCTGTATTCCCAGAGATGAAGAGAAAAAGGGTGCCCGGGCCTGCACCAGCTTCGGTGGCGTTGCTCTCGAAGGCAACGTAGAAGTCGGTCCCTTGGGAGGATGGGACTGTGGTCGCTCCAGGGTCATCGATGACGGCACGCGGCTTTATCGAGACGTGAGCGGAGGAAGCGCCCAAGCCCTTGACGTTGCGAGCCCGAACCGAGACTGAGTAAGAGACTCCATTCTTCAGCCCATGGAGCGTGCAGGTCTTCGCTTTTTTCGTCGTGCAGGTCTCGGACCCGGGGATCGCCGTCACCTTGTAGCCAGTGATAGTGCTTCCGCCATCGTGCATTGGCGCAGTCCACTTGACCACCGCTGACCCATGACCGGGGGTCGCTGAGACTCCCCTGGGTGCCCCTGGCGTGGTTGCTGCGGTGACCAAGGCATATGCGGGCGGTACCGCTACGAACGTTGTCGCTGCCAGCAATCCGATACCCGAGGTCAGAGCCAGCGACCACCACTTCGAACGCCACCATCTCGCCATTGGTCCGCCTTTCGCCTCTTCGCCGAACCCCCGCCCGGCTTGTGCTAACACAGGTCGCGGCCGTTTGGCAACCAACTTCGTCGTGACAGTTTGACCGAGCTTGGCGAAGGTCGCTGAGAGCGCAGAGGCCTCCACGGGCAGTGAGATTCTGTGAAGAGTGGGTCGCCGGCCCAGCGTCAGGCGACAGTTGCGCCGTCTCGACGGAGCGTGGCGGAATGCTCGCTCATGCCGGAGCGAAGACCTTGTATGCCATGGCGTGAGCCGCCGTCGTCATCCGGTCGTCATACGTGATGATCTTGCCCACATCGGTTCCGAGGACCGCCATCTGCTCTGCGCTCGTTATTGCGACGCCGAAGCGCGATAGAGGGTGACTCCACGCCGTCCGGCAAGGACATCGGTTCGGGAAGAACGTCGAGGCCGGCCGGGACCGGGTCAATCTAGCCAGAGGAGCGCATCTGTTCCAACGGGGTCCCGTCAGGCAGCGGAGTAAGCATTGCCACTGGGCGTCCGCGGTCGGTGATCTCGACAGTCTCACCTTGCTCGACGAGCCTGAGAAGCTCACTCGCCCGTTGTCGAAGCTCCCGAGCGCCCACTGAACTCATGTATTGCTTGTAGCGAACAATGGCCAGATTGGCCGAGGACGCTGGCCAACGGTCGAGCAGCTGGCTCGCTAGACGTTGAAGCGGAACTCGACCACGTCGCCGTCACGCATCACGTACTCCTTGCCCTCGACCCTTGCCTTGCCCGCCGCCCGCACCGCGGCCAGCGATCCGGCACCGACCAGGTCGTCGTAGCCGACGATCTCCGCCTTGATGAACCCCCGCTCGAAGTCGGTATGGATGGTCCCCGCGGCCTGGGGCGCGGTGTCCCCGATGTGGATGGTCCACGCCCGCGACTCCTTCGGGCCCGCGGTGAGAAAGGTCTGCAGCCCGAGGGTCCGGAAACCCACATGCACCAGTTGGACCAGTCCGGACTCGTCCTGGCCGTAGCCGGCCAACAGCTCGGCGGCGTCGTCGGGGTCGAGGGAGGCCACCTCCGCCTCGATCTGGGCGCACAGCACCACCGCCTCCGCCGGCGCCACCAGCGCCGACAACCGCGACCGCAAGTCCTCGTCACCCAGTGCGTCCTCGTCCACGTTGAACACGTAGATGAACGGCTTGGCGCTCAGCAGGTGGAGGTCGGCCAGCAGGTGCGGGTCGACCTCGCCGGCGGCCACCGCGGCGGCGATGGTCCGACCGCCGTCGAGGATGGACCGGGCCTGCTCGGCGGCGGCCAGCACGGGCACCAGCTCGGGCTGCTTGCGCGACTCCTTGGCCAGTTTGACCAACCGGCTCTCGACCGTCTGCAGGTCGGCCAGGATCAGCTCGGTGTTGATGGTCTCGATGTCGTCGGCGGGCGCGATCCGGCCGTCGACGTGGATGACGTCGGGATCGGTGAAGACCCGCACCACCTGGCAGATGGCGTCGCTTTCGCGGATGGCGGCCAGGAACTTGTTGCCCAGGCCCTCGCCCACTGACGCGCCCTTCACGATGCCGGCGATGTCCACGAAGGTGACCGTGGCCGGCACGATCTCCTTGCTCTCGAACATCTCCGCCAGCCGGGTGAGACGGTCATCGGGCACCGCCACCACCCCCACGTTGGGGTCGATGGTGGCGAACGGGTAGTTGGCCGCCAGGACCTCGTTGCGGGTCAGGGCGTTGAACAGGGTGGACTTCCCTACGTTGGGGAGACCGACGATGCCGATGGACAGGCCCACGGGTGCTTCCTCCGATGACAGTGCGGCCCGCGGCAGGGCGGGCAACGCATGATCGTACGCGATCAGGCGGACTCTCCGAACCGGCCGGTGAGCCGACCTCAGCCCGCCGACTTCACCAGGTATTCGCTCATCGTCGAGCTGCGCAGCCGGGCCAGATCGAGGCAGGCGCCGACGCTGGCCAACATCCGGGCCACATTGGCGTCGAGCTCCTCCCCGCTGGCCGCGTTGAAGAAGAGCATCGGATCGGCCACGTGCCCGGTCGACGGCCACCCCTCCTCCACGATGCCGTCGACCTCGGGGGCCCCATCGGACAACGACCGCACCACCTCGTTGCGCACGTACCGGGTCCGGGGCTGCAGCTCGGCCGACACCGGCGACTGGGTGCCGTGCCAGCGGGTGATCCACTCGCGGTACCCGAGACCTTCGGGCCGGTGGATGAGGGCCACGGTCAGCACCCCGGGCGACCGGTGCCCGTCCTGCCAGTAGCGGGGCGGTGCATAGGCGGTGGTGCCGTAGTCGTCGTACAGGGACTCGACGACCAGGTAGGCGGCGGTTCGGAGGCCGAGCCCGCCCATGGCATCCTCGACGTCACCCCGGCGCTCATAGCTGTCCAGCCACACCGACACCTCGGCCACGTGGGGATCCTCGCCGTCGGGTGGCGGCGCCGGCGACGGTGCCGGGGCGGCGTCGCCGTCATGGACGTTGATGCCGAGGCCGCGCACCCCGGAAGCCAGGAGACGGGGCGAGATCTCGCCCACGAGCCGGTCCCGGAGGGCATCGCCCGACTCGGGGGCGCCGTCGCCCCACAACAGGTAGATCACCTTCTCCATCCGGCCGTGCCCTTCGGTTCAGTCGGCGGACGCAGCCGGCACCCGGCAGGCGCCGTCGATGTCGAAGACCTGGTTGAACCGGCCCAGGGCCAACCACGACCCCACGCACAGGGCCAGGTCCACCAGTTCGTCGTCGGCGAAGTACCGGTGGAGACGGGCCCAGAACTCGCCGTCCATGCCCAGATGGTCGGTGGAGTACCGCTCGGCGAACTCCGCGCTCAGGCGCTCCCGCTCGTCGAGGTTCTCCCAGTTGCGCTGTTCACCGACCTCTTCGTAGAAGGACTCGGGGATCTCATCGGGATCCGCCGACCGGCTCGGCACGTCCCGGGCCGTGCGCCATTCGGTGCAGATGTTGCACCGGTTGATCCGGGCCATGGTGATCCGGGCAGCCTCGAACTCGCGGAGGGACAACGAGGACTTCTCGTAGACGGCGCTGCTGTAGGCCCCGGCGGCGGCGGTCAGCGGCGGCGCCAGCTCGGTCCACACGTAGATGAGCGGGTCCTGGCCCACGGGCACGTTCACGCGCGGCATCGGGTGCCTACTCCACTCCGGCGTCGGACGGCCCGAGCCTCGCGGGTCGGACACCGCCCTTCGCCTGGACCGTGCCGTTCAACCCGGTGGTGCCCTTGAACCGGATAGCGCCCTTCAACTGGACCGTGCCGTTCACCCGGACCGTGCCGTTCACCCGGATGGTGCCGTTCACAAGGTGTTGGCCGAGGCGGGCAGGCGACGGACGATCCTCCCGGCCAGGGCGGTGATGAAGGGGAACCACTGCCGGTCGCCCTTGAGCCACAGCCAGAGCTCCCGGCGGTCGGCGATGATGGCGTCGACGAACTCCTCCCGCCCCATCCCACCGGGCTCGAGGGCCGGTCGCCACCAGCCCCACAGCCACAGCCCGATGCAGATCTCGTCGCTGAAGCCGTCCCGCCAGTTCTTCCCCTCGAGCAGTGCATCCCTCAGACCCACCTTGATGGCAACAGGCTCCTCGGGTAGCTCCAGCTTCGGGGCGCCCTCAACTTCGAACACCGTCATGCAAGTCACCCTACCCATCTCGGGGGCACGCTGCCCGGTACTTTGAGCCCGGTGGGAAACCCCTGGTCAGCAGGGTTGCATCGCCGATCCATCAGCACAGAGAGTGGTCCTGCCCCGCCGGTCAGCGGTCGCCCATCACCGGGGCCCGGTCGGTGTCCTGGTAGGAGGAGACGTGCTCGGCGAAGTCGATGAACAGCGGGGCGTCGGGATCGAACCGGCGACGCAGGCTGTCGGTGGCAACCTTCTTGTCGAACGAGTCCAACTTGACCAGCGCCCCGGGGCTGTCCAGCTCCCGGAGGTCGAGCCGGCCCCTGGCGTTGTCGAGGGCGCGCCGGCCCCGTTCGCTGCGCACGAGGACGCTGCTCCAGCCGTCCATCGCCCCGACGCTTCCCACCGACAGGTCGGCACTCCTCCCCAGGAAGTCGGCGCACTCGTCGCATCCCTTCAGGGCGGCGCCGTGGAAGTTCTTGATGGGCTCGTCGACGGCCACCTCCCCGTCGCGGTACTCCACGATCATCCGGCCCCGGATGACGTCGACCTTGCTCACCCGCTCGATCTCGATACCGCGGTCGTCATGCAGCAGCTGCAGCATCAATCCCTGGTAGTCGAAGCTCTTGGTGCACAGGAGGGCGATGGTGAGAACCACCGAATCGATCCGGTGAGCACCGGTCGGCCACCGCCGGGACTGCATGGCCCGGATCCCCTGGATCTCACAGGGTGTGCCCACCACGGCGATACGCGGCTTGGCCGGCAGGTCGTACTTCGACAGGTCCAGCTCGGCCAGGGCCATGGTCTGGTTGTAGTAGCTCCCGGCCGACTCGACGATCTCCTTGGCCGTGGTGGCGAGGTGGGCCACTCCCTTCCAGGGCTCGTCGGGATCGTCGCTCGGCCTGGTCACCAGGGCTCCGTCGATCTCCCCGCCGGCCAGCGCCGCCACCAGCAGCGCGGTGACCACCCCGCCGTCCTGGACCTCGTCGGACCTCGCCCCGGCCCGGGCCGAGTACGCGTCGAGCACTGCCCCGAGGCCGTCCCCGGGCGGTCCGCCGGTGATCTTCCAGTAGTTGTCGGCGGCGTCGGCCCGCACCACGGCCCCGCCGGCCACCTGGTCGCCCTGGTCGTCCGCCGCGCCCACTGTGGCGGTCGACGGCGGCCACAGGGCCTCGTAGCGCAGGCCGCCCCGGGGGCAGAAATCCCAGCACAGCGAGCAACCGGTGCACATCTTGACCAGCTCGGGCAGGTCGGTGTCCTCGTCGACGCCGATGGAGTTGGACGGGCAGGCGGCGACGCAGGTGCCACACTGGATGCAACGGCCGGCGTCGATGACACCGGCCTGCAGCTCCCAGAACCACGTCTTGCCCGGCGGCTCGGGGATCCCGTTCATCTCCTCACGGATCCGGTAGGCCTTCACCCCACGGCCTCCTTCGGCTTGGTGGAGAGGGTGACGGGTGTGCCCGTGCCTTCCTCGGCCAGTGTGCGACGCAGGTCGTCATTGGGAGTCCGGCGCGCCCAGCTGTAGAACGGCTCGTCCTCCCGTCGCTCCTGCTGGTAACGGCGCACGACCCGCAAGAGGGCGTCGGGGACGTCGTTGACCGGACGGGCGTGCTCGATCCAGTCGATGAAACCGGACCCGGCTCCGAGCGACCCCCCCATCCCGATGTCGACCGCCTCGGCCAGGTGGTTGCCCACGTGGGCGACCTCGCCCCGGAAGCCGATGTCGGCGATCTGGGGCTGGGCGCAGCTGGCCGAGCAGCCCGAGAAGTGCATGCGGATGATCCCGGCGTCCTCCTTGGGGCTGGAGCGCCCACCGGGCGTGGGCGCGGCGCCGACCGGCTCCCCGGCCAGCTGGTCGTCGAGGAACCGGGCCCACTTGAGGGCCCGCTCCTTGGTCTCGACGATGGCGTACCGGCAGAACTCGGACCCCGTGCAGGCCACCACCCCACGCGAGAAGGGACCCGGGTAGGGCGAGTACTTCTGGAGCAGGTCCTCGGAGAGCATGTCGTCGACGCGGTCCTCGGGTACGCCGGTGAAGATGATGTTCTGATCGGTTCCGATGCGTACGGTGCCGTCGCCGTAGGCCTCGGACAGCCGGGCCGCCTCCACCAGCTCGAGGCCGTTCATCCGCCCGACCGGCACCGAGCAGCCGACGTAGACGAGCCCGTCTCCCTTCTGGGGGTGGACACCCACGTGGTCGCCCCGGTAGCGGCGGGTCAGGTCCTCGCCGGCCGGCACCAGCTCGAAGCGGGCCCGGGCGGCCAGCTCCTCGCGGAAGCCCTCGGGTCCGAGCTCCTGGACCAGATAGCGCATGCGGGCCAGGCCGCGGTTCTCCCGGTTGCCGAGCTCCCCGAAGAGCTGGGCGATGGCCCGGGTGATCTCGACGGCCTGGTCCTGGCGGACGAAGACGTCGATGTCCGAGGCCATGCGCTCGCCGTCGGAGAGGCCGCCACCGACCAGCAGGTTGAAGCCCAGGGTGTCGTCGGCGGCCCGGGCCGGCCACATGCCGATGTCGTTGATCTCCGCCTGGGCGCAGTCCTCCACGCAGCCGGTGATCGAGATCTTGAACTTCCGGGGAAGGTTGGCGTACTCGCGGTTGCCGGTGAAAAAGGCGGACACGGCCTCGGCCACCGGGAGGCCGTCGAAGGCCTCGTTGGCGTCGACCCCCGAGACCGGGCAGCTCGACACGTTGCGGGCCGAGTCGCCACAGGCCTGCACGGTGGTGAGGCCGACGGCCGCGAACCGGCGCCAGATGCGGGGGATGTCCTCGATGCGCAGCCAGTGGATCTGCACCGTCTGGCGGGTGGTCAGGTCGGCATAGCGGGACCCGAAGATGCGGCTTTCGGTGCCGTCGGGGCCCTCGCCGAAGGCATCGGCCACCACGCCGATCTCACGGACCTGCGGTGCGGTCAGATGGCCCCCCGGGACCTTGACCCGCATCATGAAGGCGTCGCCACCCTGCTTCTGCGGGTAGATACCGGCCCACTTGAGCCGCTCCACCTCGCCGGGGACCTTGGCGATGCCGGCGGGCCCCTCTTTGGAGTAGGTGTCGATGATGGCGTCGGCGATCTCCAGCGGATGGCGCGCCAGCTTCCACTGCTCGATCTCGTTGAGCTCGCCCTTGGTCCGGTACGGATTCACGAAGGGCATTGGCCGATCGATCCCCCGGAATTGCAGCCCGTAGAGCTCGTCCCGGTCCTTCGTCATGTCAGAGATGCAATCCGCACTCGACCTTGTCCGAGTCGGACCAGCGACCGGCGCGCGGATCCTCGCCCTCGCCCACCGGGCGGGTGGTGGGGGCGCAGCCGATGGAGAGATAGCCCTGGGCCAGCAGCGGATGGGCCGGGATGCCGTGGTCGGCTCCGTATCCGGCGATGTCGCGCTCCGTCCAGGTGGCCAGCGGATTGATCTTGACCATGCCCCAGTTGTCGTCGTAGGAGACGATGGGCGCCGACCGTCGGGTCCAGGCGTCGACCCGCTTCAACCCGGTCATCCACGCTTCCTTGCCGGCCAGGGCCTCCTTGAGCGGGCGCACCTTGCGGAACTCGCAGCACTGCGCGGTGCCGCATGGCCACTGCTCGGCCCCCGCCACCGGCTTGGTCACGGTCAGGTTGAGGTCATAGCGCGAACGGATGGCCTCGACGTACTCGAGCGTCTCGGGGAAATGGGAGCCGGTGTCGAGGAAGACCACCTCGACGGCGGGATCGACTTTCACCGCGATATCGATGAGCACGGCCTCCTGGAAGGACGAGGCCATGGCCAGCTTGGCCCCGAAGCGCTCGACGGCCCAGGCCACGACCGCCCCCGCCGGTTCCGACTCGAAGGCGGTCGACTTCTCGTCCATCTCCTCCCGCAACTGCGTCAGTTCTGATTTGCTGGCCAGCATGCTCACGTCCACGACCCTCTCTTCTCGTCCCCTAGAGCAGTGTGTGAGCGACTCGACCCACGTTCCCCAAACCGCTGCTCAAAACCCTGCCATTTCAGTCAACAATCACTACAGGAGAACCGGAACAACTCCATTTCCATTCCATGGTCCGCTCCACTGGCCACGGGATGGAGATGGTCCGCTTCTCAGGAGACCGAACCGCCTGGTCCGGGCCTTGTCAAGCCCATCCCCTGCAGCACCCATCGCATAGCTTAGACCATAGATGACTAAACAGATCAAGTTTTAGAACAATCCCGGTCGATCAGGTAGGCAATAGCGGACCGGGGTGGCCACCGTGGCTCCGGCCCGGCGGCGCCACCTCCAGCCCCCCCCGGGGTGGCAGGCTGGCCCGGTACTGCCTGGCACCCGGTACAACCGGACCAGCCACAACCGAGCCACAACCGGACACCCGGACCAACCGATACACCCCGCCAGCCGGCACAACCAGCCGGCGAATCAGGCCTGGCACCGAGCGCAACCCGCGAACCGGAACCGACCCCCATGACGAGCGAACCACCATCTCCCCTCCCAGCGCCCGGATATCCGGTGGTCCTCGACGTGGCCGGGCGCGGCTGCCTGGTGGTGGGGGGCGGGCCGGTGGCCGCCCGCCGGGCCCACGGACTGGTGGCCTCCGGGGCCCGGGTCACCGTCGTCGCCCCCGAAGTGGTGGCGGACATCGGACGGCTGACCGGGCTCTCCCCTCCGCCGCCGGCACCGGCACCGGCACGCTCGAGATCGCCCGCCGCCGGTACCGGGCCGGGGAGGCCGCCCGCTACGACCTGGTGGTGACGGCCACCGGAGCACCCGATGTGGACCGTGCCGTGGTGGCCGATGCCACCGCCGCGGGCGTGCCCGTCAACAGCGCCGACCGGGTCGCGCCGGGCTGGGTCCAACTTCCCGCCGTCCACCGGGACGGGCCCGTCGTCGTGGCCGTGTCCACGGGAGGCGCCAGCCCGGCACTGGCCCGGTGGCTCCGGGACCGGATCGCCGGGTCCCTGCCCGCCCTATCTGGCCGTGGTCGCCGAGCTGCTCGAGGAGGCGCGCCACGCCGCCCGCGCCGCCGGACGGGCGCACCGACTCGGTCGACTGGGAGGCCGCCATCTCCGAGCTGGTGGTGCCGCTGGTCGAAGCCGGACGGATCGACGAGGCGCGGTCCGGGCTGCTCGCCCTGTGCGACCCGGCCGGGGACGCCGGGCCGGCCGGCGCCACTGGATAGGGTGGGCCCCATGCAGCCCACCAGCGTGCTCGAGCTCGACGAGATCGATCTCTCCGACATGGCCTTCTGGGACCGGCCGTGGTCGGAGCGGGAAGGCGCGTTCCAGCTACTGCGCCGCCACCGGCCACTGGCCTTCTTCGAGGAGCCCGACCTCAGCGAGGCCTCCTCCCTGGCCCCGCCGCCCGGGCCCGGGTACCGGGCCGTGACCCGTCACGCCGACGTCGTCGAGATCAGCCGCCACCCGGAGATCTACTGCTCGGGCAAGGGCGCGGTGAGCATCCCGGACCTCCCGCCGGAGATGGTCGAGTACTTCGCCGGCATGATCTCCACCGACAACCCGCGCCACGCCCGTCTCCGGCGGATCGTGTCGGCTGCGTTCAACCCGCGCCGGATCAAGTCCATCGAGAACACCATCGAGGAGGTGGCCGACCGGGTGATCGAGCGGGCCTCGGACCTCGGCGAGTGCGACTTCGCCGTGGAGATCGCCTCCCCGTTCCCCCTCGAGATCATCTGCGACATGATGGGGGTCCCCGCCTCCGAGTACGCCACGGTCCTGCGCTGTTCCAACATCATCCTGAGCGGCGGCGATCCCGAGTACATCCCCGAGGGCACCGATCCGGTGCTGGCCTTCATCACCGCCGGCCAGGAGCTGACCGACCTGATGAACGAGATCAGCGCCCACCGGATCGACCACCCGGCCGACGACCTGACCACCGCCCTCATCACCACCAACATCGACGGCGAGGCGCTGACCGCGGGCGAGCTGGCGTCCTTTTTCGTCCTGTTGCTGACGGCCGGCAACGAGACCACCCGCAACGCCATCACCCACGGCCTGCTGGCCCTGACCGAGCACCCGGATCAGCGCCGGCTGTGGCAGGCCGATCCGGTCACCATCGGCGCCACCGGGGTCGACGAGATCGTGCGCTGGGCCTCCCCGGTCATCTGGATGCGGCGGACCGTCACCGAGGACACCGTGCTCTCGGGCGAGGAACTGCACCCGGGCGACAAGGTGCTCCTCTTCTACAACTCGGCCAACCGCGACGAGTCGGTGTTCGAAGACCCGTTCCGCTTCGACGTGCGCCGCGCCCCGAACCCCCATCGTCGGATTCGGAGCCGCCGGACCCCACTTCTGCCTGGGCGCCCACCTGGCCCGGCGTGAGGTCGAGGTCATGATGCGGGAGCTGTTGCGGCGTCTCCCCGACATCGAGTCCACCGGCGAGCCCGACCGTCTGCACTCGTCAGCTTCATCAACGGGATCAAGCACCTGCCCTGCCGGTTCTCGCCCCGCTGAACCCGGGTCGGGCCCGGCCTGGCTCGGCTGCGGGACATCGGGGCCCGGCCTGGATGGCCCTGGGTGTCGGGGCCCGGCCTGGCTACCCCGGTGGTCAGGGTTTGGCCACCATCACAACGGTGGCCACGATCAACACGACAGTGACGCCGGCCGCGGCCATCATCACCCGGACGCACTGGGACCCAGGTCGGCGGCCGGCGACAGGATCGCCCACCGCCGCTTGGAGCCGCCGCTCGGCCGGCCACAGCACCAGCTCGCCGGCGACCGCGGCCACGCCGCCCACAGCGCCAGCCCGTCGGCGATCCAGCCGTCGGAGAACGACCAGACGCCCTTGCTCATGGCCGATCAGGACCACCCCGAACACCGGCACCAGGAACAGCACCCGGCCGGCCCAGTTGACCCCGGGCCGGTAGTAGCGGCGGACGGCCTCGGAGCCCGGGCCCGAGCGGAGCAGGGCCAAGGCGTAACCGCCGGCCACAACCACCGCCCCGAGGCCGATCAGGCGCTCAGCACGTGGGCCAGCAGCACCACGTCGTACCCGGCGCTGCGGGCAAGGGCGGTGGTGCTGGCCGGCATGGGGTGGACGATGGTCATCCCGGGGATTCTGGCACCCCGCCGCATCCGGTCGACCTGCGGCCGGTCGACACGTGCCTCCGGCTCCGAAATTGCTACGTTAGTGTGACGGTTTGGTCGCCCCCAGACCGCCCGCGGGCAGCGAGGGCTGTCGGGCACCGCGCTGAACGCAGCAGTGCGGACATGGAACGAGTGGAATCGAGGTGGCGACGATCGTGCGCACGGACACCAGACGCTCCCACGACAGAGCACCTCTCGACATCTGATGAACCAGCTCCGACTTGATCCCCTCACGGGCCGGTGGGTGGTGGTGAGCACCGACCGGGCCACCCGACCCCAGGCCTTCGCACCCCGGGTCGCGCCCATCCAGGCGGACACCTCCCGGCCCTGCCCGTTCTGCCCGGGCAACGAGGAGAGCGCCACCCCGGCACTCGAGACCGCGGGGCCGACGGGAAGTGGCTGGTCCGGGTGGTCCCCAACCTCTATCCGGCCTTCGAGGGGAACGCACCCTTCGTGGTCACCAACCGCGGCCCGGTGTTCACCCAGGCCACCGCGGGCGGGATCCACGAGGTGTTCGTGCTCTCGCCGAGCCACCAGAACTCGTGGTCGATGCTGAGCGACGAGCAGACCACCGCGGTGATGACCGCCATCCGGGACCGCATCGAGGAGCACTCGGCGATCCCCGGGCTCCGCTACAGCCAGGCCATCGTCAACGCCGGCCGCGAGGCGGGCGCCTCCATCGAGCACCCCCACGGCCAGCTGCTCGGGATGTCCTTCGTCCCCCGCGAGCTGGTCGAGGAACAGGCCGGCTTCGCCCGCTTCGCCGGACGGTGCCTGCTGTGCACCACGGTCGACGCCGAGGAGAACGTCAACCACCGGGTCGTCTACTCCGACGAGCAGGTGCTGGTCATCTGCCCGTTCTGGAGCGGCGCGCCCTACGAGATGCTGGTTCTGCCCCGGGCCCACGGACCCCACCTCCACCACAGCCCGGAGACCGACCTGGTGGCGGTGGGCAAGGCGCTCAAGATCGCCTTGGGCAGCCTGCGCGACGTGGTGGGCGACATCGCCTACAACCTCGTCTTCCACTCGGCGCCCTACCGCGCCCCCGAGCCGTACCACTGGCACGTCCACGTGGTGCCCAAGCTGGCCACGGTGGCCGGGTTCGAGCTCGGGACCGGGGTGCTGATCAACATCGTCAACCCGGAGGAGGCCGCTGTGGAGCTGGCCGTCCAGACCCCGGTGGCCCAGGCCGGCTGACCCCGGTGGCCCAGGCCGGCTGACCCCGGTGGCCCAGGCCGGCTGACCCCGGTGGCCCAGGCCGGCTGACCCCGGTGGCCCAGGCCGGCTGAGCGCGGGGCCGGGGCCGGCTGGAATTCAGGCCAGCTCGAAGCAGAGCGAGCCGTAGGAAGCCAGGGTCACCGGGTAGGGCTCCGTGCCGATCAGGGGGAAGGCCACCCGTCCCAACAGCTCGATGGGCTGGCGACCCGACCCACCGCTCGACGTGCAGCTCGGCCGGCTGGGCCAGCCGGCTCAGGTTGTGTACGCACAGCACCGGATTGACCGGTCCCCGGTCGGGGCGGTCCGGCGCCGACCGCACGAAGGCCAGCACGGACGGGTTGGCCGACGACACCACGTCGAGATCCCCCGTCCCGAGGACGGGGAACTCGCGGCGCACGGCCAGGATGCGGCGCATCCAGTGGAGGAAGGAGCTCGGGTTCCGCTGCTGGGCCTCGACGTTGACGGCTGAGAAGCCGTACACCGGATCCATCAGCGGAGGCAGGTAGAGCTGGGCGAAGTCCGCCCTGGCTGAACCCGCCGTTGCGGTCGGGGGTCCACTGCATCGGCGTGCGCACCGAGTCGCGGTCTCCCAGGTAGAGATTGTCGCCCATCTGGATCTCGTCCCCGTAGTAGAGGACCGGGCTGCCGGGAAGGGTGAAGAGCAGGTAGTAGAGAAGCTCCGACAGCCGGCGGTCACGGTCGAGCAGGGGGGCGAGGCGCCGCCCGATGCCCATGTGCCGCTTCATCCGGGGGTCCTTGGCGTACTCGGCGAACAGGTAGTCGCGCTCCTCCTCGGTGACCATCTCGAGGGTGAGCTCGTCGTGGTTGCGGAGGAAGATGGCCCACTGGGCGCTTCCCGGGGGTTCGGGGGTGTGGGCGAGGATCTCGGTGATCGGGTAGCTCTGCTCGCGCCGGACGGCCATGAACAGCCGGGGCATGAGGGGGAAGTTGAAGCAGAGGTGGCACTCGTCGTCGTGCCCGAAGTAGTCGGCCACGTCGGACGGCCAACCGTTGGCCTCGGCCAGCAGGATCCGCCCGGGGTAGTGCTGGTCCAGCTCGGCCCGGATCCGTCGGATGAAGGCGTGGGTTTCGGGCAGGTTCTCCCCCGCCGTCCCGTCCCGCTGGAAGAGGAAGGGGACGGCGTCGAGCCGGAACCCGTCGAGGCCCAGGTCGAGCCAGAACCGCACCACGTCGAGCATGGCCTCGGCCACCTCGGGGTTGTCGTAGTTGAGATCGGGCTGGTGGGAGTAGAAGCGGTGCCAGTAGTACTGGTTGCGCTGCGCGTCGTACGACCAGTTGGACCGCTCCACGTCGACGAACACCACCCGGGCCTCGGGCCACCGCTGGTCGTCATCGTTCCAGACGTACCAGTCCGCCTTGGGGTTGTCGGTGCTCTGCCTCGACTCGACGAACCAGGGGTGCTGGTCGCTGGTGTGGTTCATGACCAGGTCGGCGATGACCCGGATGCCCCGGGCGTGGGCTTCGTCGAGCAGTCGCCGGAGGTCGTCGACGGTGCCGCTCTCGGGGTGCACCGAGTTGAAGTCGCTGATGTCGTACCCGCCGTCACGGAGCGGCGAGGGGTAGAACGGGAGCAGCCACAGGCAGTCGACCCCCAGCCACTGGAGGTAGTCGAGCTTGGCGATGAGCCCGGGGATGTCGCCCACCCCGTCGTTGTTGCCGTCGAAGAACCCCCGGATGAAGACCTCGTAGAAGATCGCCCGTTGGAACCAGAGCGGGTCCTCCTCGGGAGGTGGTGCCGGCTCGCGGTGGGCCCGCATCCCGTCGGTCACGGCACCGAGCGGTGGGATCGGCAACGGCCCTCCGGCCAGCCCCGGGTTGGAGTCCACGGTCACGGGCCGCACGCTACCTGAGTGCCCCCCATCCGGCGTGCCTTCTCAGGCGTCGGAGACCGGGGAGCGCCGGCCCGGTGCGATGGCGGCCAGCACCCGGTCGACGGCCTCGTAGGGATCGAGGTCACCGGCCACCATGGCGTCGGTGATGTCGACGAACTGGTCGGCGGCCAGCACCTCTTCGATCTGCTGCCTGACCCGGGCCACCAGGAGCTGGTCGAACTCGCCCAGCAGCCGACGCCGCCGGGCCGCGGCCAGCAGGCCGCTGTCGATCTGGTGGTGCCGGTGGCGGCCGATGGCGGCCCACACGTCGTCGACCCCGTCGCCGGTGGAGGCCACCGTCTCCACGATCGGGGGCCGCCACTCGCCCTCGTCCAGCGGGGTGAGCTCCAGCATCGCCTCGAGGTCACGCCGGGTCTCGCTGGCCCCGGGTCGGTCGGCCTTGTTGATGACGAAGAGATCAGCCACCTCCAGCAGGCCGGCCTTGTTGGCCTGGATGTGGTCCCCCCACCCCGGGTTGACCACCACCACCGTGGTGTCGGTGGCCGCCGCCACCTCGACCTCCTGCTGGCCCACACCCACCGTCTCGACCATCACCACCGGCAACCCCACCGCAGACAGCAGCCGGACCGCGTCGGGCACGGCCACCGACAGCCCGCCCAGGTGGCCGCGGGTGGCCATCGACCGGATGAACACCCCGTCGTCGAGGGCGTGGCTCTGCATCCTGACCCGGTCACCGAGGATGGCCCCGCCCGAGAACGGCGACGAGGGGTCGATGGCCAGCACGCCCACCTGGCCGCCCCCGTCCAGGCCCCGCTGGCGGGCCAGGGCGATGAGCCGATCGGTCAGGGTCGACTTCCCCGCCCCCGGTGCACCGGTGATCCCCACCGAGTAGGCATCGCCGGGGGACTTGTAGGCCAGGCCGGCCACGATCCGCGAGGCATCGCCCCCCCGTTCCACCATCGACAGCAGCCGGGCCAGGGCCACGCGGCTCCCAGCGCGCGCCTCCTCGAACAGGCTCGAGGGGTCGGAGTCACGGGAGACGGGCATGGACTGACGAGCGTAGACGGGAGGCGCGGGTTCCTCAGGATCGGGAGACGTGGGCCCCGAGTGCGACCAGCTTCCCGTCGAGGTCCTCGTAGCCCCGGTCGACGTGGTGGGCGTCGGTGATCACCGTCTCCCCCTCGGCCACCAGCCCGGCCAGCACCAAGGCGGCGCCGGCCCGCACGTCGAACGCTCGGACCGGCGCGCCCGACAGGCGGTCCACACCCCGGACGACGGCATGATGGCCCTCGGTCCGGATGTCGGCACCCATGCGGCGGAGCTCCTCGACATAACGGAAGCGGCCGAAGAAGAGGTTCTCGGTCACGATGCCCACCCCGTCGGCCACGGTGAGCAGTGTCACCAGCAGCGGCTTGTAGTCGGTGGCGAACCCCGGGTAGGGCAGGGTGGCGACGTCCACCGAGCGGAGCCGGGCAGCCGGGTCCCTGGCCGCCCGCAGCCCGTCGGGGCCCTGGGTGACCTCGATGCCGGCCGCCGACAGCTTGCGGACGAGCATGTCCATGTGGTCCGGACGGCCGTCCTCGACCACCACCTCGCCTCCGGCCAGCCCGGCGGCCACCAGGAAGGTGGCCACCACCAACCGGTCGGGGATGACGGCGTGGGTGGCCGGATGGAGCTCGTCGACGCCTTCGACCTCGATCCGCGAGGTACCGGCGCCGGTGATGTTGGCCCCCATGGCGTTGAGGAAATCGGCCAGGTCCCTGACCTCGGGTTCGCGGGCCGCGTTCTCGATGACGGTGGTGCCCTTGGACAGCACGGCGGCCATGAGCACGTTGTCGGTGCCGGTGTGGCTCGGGTACTCGAGGACCACCCGGTTGCCGATCAGGCGCGGCACCGACCCCACCGTGGACTCGACCCGGGCCTCGACGTAGCCGTGGGACGCCTCGAAGGAGGCGCCCATGGCCTCGAGGGCGTGCAGGTGCATGTCGATGGGCCGGGGCCCGAAGTCGTCACCCCCGGGCAGCGACACCTTGGCCCATCCGCAGCGGGCCAGGAGCGGTCCGAGGACCACCACCGAGGCCCGCATCTTCTCCACCATCTCGTAGGGTGCCTCGGGAACCACCTCGGCCGGGGTCGTCACCACCAGCTGGTCGGGACGCTCCCCACGCCGGACGTCGACCCCCATGGCCCCCAGCAGCTCCCCCATGATGTCGACGTCGGTGATCCGGGGCACGTTGGTCAGCACGTGGCGGCCTTCGGCCAGGAGGCAGGCGGCCATCAGCTTGAGCACCGAATTCTTGGCCCCGCCGGCCCGGACGGTGCCGGAGAGGGGGCCGTTTGACGTCACGACGAAGCGATCCACCCGGCCAAGTATGGCCTGCCGGCGGGGCCGCCTCTTCGATGGTCTTCGATGGCGCCCGTGCCCCCGCCTGACCTCCCGACCGGCTTCCGGCCCCGGGCGTTGGCCCTGGCGGCCCGTGCTCCGGCCTCCGGCCCCGTCGATGCCTCCCACCCCGTTGGGGGCCGTTGAGGGCCCGACCAACCGAGCGATCGGGCTCCGGGCCCCCTGGCCACCCGTGTTCCGGCCTCGGGCAGGCCGACAATGCCTGCGCCGGGCCCTGCCTGGGCCTGTGCTCGGCGCCCGGGCTGGGCCCGGCGGGGGCCGCTCCGGCGGCGTCCCGGCCTGTGCCCTTCCTGGGCCTGCGCCCAGCCTGGGGCCATGTTGTCCGAGCCGGTCCCGGCCGGTCCGGGCCCGGTTCGGGCCCGGCCGGCACCGGATCGGGCCCCGCTCGAGCCGAATGACGGCCCCGCCAGCCACTATCGTCATTGTCCGTGAGCATCGAAACGCAGGCACCCGACCGCAATCTGGCCATGGAACTCGTACGGGTCACCGAGGCGGCCGCACTGGCCGCCTCACGGTGGATGGGACGGGGTGACAAGGAAGGCGCCGACGGGGCCGCCGTCAGTGCCATGCGCATCGTCCTGTCGTCCATCGCCATGGACGGGGTCGTGGTCATCGGTGAGGGCGAGAAGGACCATGCGCCGATGCTCTACAACGGGGAGCGCATCGGGGACGGCACGCCCCCGAAGGCCGATATCGCCGTCGACCCCATCGACGGCACCACCCCGACGGCACTCGGCCGCGGCGGGGCGCTGGCTGTCATCGCCGTCTCCGAGGAGGGGACGATGTTCGACCCCGGCCCGTGCGTCTACATGGAGAAACTGGCCGTCGGGCCCCGGGCCGCGGGCTGCATCGACATCGCCGCCCCCATCGAGGACAACCTCAAGGCGGTGGCCAAGGCCAAAGGCACCAACGTCCGCGCCCTGACCGTGGTCATCCTCGACCGGCCCCGACACGCCGATCTCATCGACGAGGTGCGGGCCACCGGGGCGCGCATCCGGTCGATCACCGACGGGGACGTGGCCGGAGCCATCGCCACGGCATGGCCCGACACCGGCGTCGACCTGCTCGTCGGCATCGGCGGGACCCCCGAAGGGGTGATCGCGGCGGCCGCCCTCAAGTCGATGGGCGGGGAGATCCAGGGCCGCCTGTGGCCCCGGGACGACGAGGAGCGCCGGGCGGCCATCGACGCCGGCTACGACCTCGACGCCATCCTCACCACCGACGACCTGGTCAAGGGCGACAACTGCTTCTTCGCCGCCACCGGGATCACCGACGGCGAGCTGCTCCACGGGGTTCGTTACGACGAATTCGGCGCCATCACCCAGTCGCTGGTGATGCGGTCCAAGTCGGGCACGGTGCGGCTCATCTACGCCAAGCACCCGCTGCACAAGCTGGCCGAATACAGCGCCATCGAGTTCAGCTGATCAGGAGCCGGGCCCAGGTCCGCCTGGCGCCTCCCACACGGCCCGGGGTGGGTTTGTCCGGGTAGAGCCCGGGTGGCGTTGTCCAGCCGGCGGTGCGGCCCGGCGCCGACGCAGCCCCCAAGACTCAGCCGGCCGAGGTGGCTCCTGCGGACGCATCGATGGCCTCCAGGCGGACCTGGGCTCGGAGTAGGGCCGCTTCGGCCTCCACCTGGTCGGCGTCGGGTTCCTCGTCCTCGCTCCCTGGCCCGGCTCCAGCGGACCGCCCGGCGGTGCCGGTGAGCTCGGCCACCCGGGCTTCGGCCGCCTCAAGGGCGGCCCGGGCCCGATCGGCGTCGATCTCCTCGGCCAGCTCGGCCACGCCGATGAGCATGGTGACCCGTGTCCCGCTCGTCGACGGGTCGGCGGCGTCGGCCTGGTGAACACCGTGTTCGACCTGGACGAACCCACCGTGCGTGGCCACCCGCACATCCTCCCCTTCGGCCCGCACGATCCGGACCACCCCGGGCTCGACGGTGCCCACCAGCGGTGCGTGCCCGGCCAGGAAGGTCACGTCGCCCTCCCGCGTGCGGAGGATCACCTCGGTGGCCGTTCCGGTGACCAGGATGCGCTCCGGTGTGAGCAGCTCGATGGTGAACAGGCTCTCGTCAGCCATGATGCGCCCGGGCCCCGGTCATTCGTTCTCGAGGGCGTGGGCCTTGGCCAGCGCCGCCTCGGCGCCGCCCACGTTCAGGAACGCCTGCTCGGGAACCTCGTCGAGATCCCCGTTGACCAGGGCCTCGAACGACTCGACGGTCTCGTCGACCGGGACGGTCACCCCCTTCAGGCCGGTGAACACCTCACCCACGTTGAACGGCTGGGAGAGGAAGCGCTGGATCTTGCGGGCCCGGGTCACCGTCACCCGGTCCTCCTCGGACAGCTCGTCGAGGCCCAGGATGGCGATGATGTCCTGGAGCTCCTTGTAGCGCTGGAGGACCCCCTGGACCCGTCGGGCCACCGTGTAGTGGCGCTCGCCGACGATCTCGGGGGCGAGGATGTTGGAGGTCGAGGCCAGCGGGTCCACCGCCGGGTAGATGCCCAGCGAGGCGATGTCGCGGGAGAGCTCGGTGGTGGCGTCGAGGTGGGTGAAGGTGGTGAACGGCGCCGGGTCGGTGTAGTCGTCGGCCGGCACGTAGACGGCCTGCAACGAGGTGATCGAACGCCCCCGGGTCGAGGTGATGCGCTCCTGCAGCTGGCCCATCTCGTCGGCCAGGGTGGGCTGGTAGCCGACCGCCGAGGGCATCCGGCCGAGCAGGGTGGACACTTCGGAACCGGCCTGGACGAACCGGAAGATGTTGTCCACGAACAGCAGCACGTCCTGGTTCTTCACGTCCCGGAAGTACTCGGCCATGGTCAGGGCGGCCAGTGCCACCCGGAGGCGGACGCCGGGAGGCTCGTCCATCTGGCCGTAGACCAGGGCGGCCTTCTCGATGACGCCTGACTCCTGCATCTCGATCCACAGGTCGGTGCCCTCGCGGGTGCGCTCCCCAACCCCGGCGAAGACCGACACACCACCGTGGTTGATGGCCACCCGGTTGATCATCTCCTGGATGAGCACCGTCTTGCCCACGCCGGCTCCACCGAAGAGGCCGATCTTGCCGCCCTGCACGTAGGGCTCGAGGAGGTCGATCACCTTGATCCCGGTCTCGAACATCACCGACCGGGGCTCGAGGGTGTCGAACTCCGGCGCCTCCCGGTGGATCTCCCAGTAGTCCTCCACGTCGCCGATGGAGTCGGTGTCGAGCGGCTGGCCCAGCACGTTGAACACGTGACCGAGCACGGCGTCGCCCACCGGGACCTGCAGTCCGCGCCCCCGGTTGCGGACCACCGCACCGCGGGTGAGACCGTCGGTGGCCCGGAGGCAGATGCAGCGCACCCGGCCGTCGCCGATCTGCTGGGCCACCTCGGCCACGATCAGCTCCTTGTGCCCTTCGAGCTCGACGTCCACTTCGACGGCACCGTTGATCTCGGGCAGGGCGTGCGGGGGGAACTCCACGTCGATGACCGGGCCGGCGATGGCCACCACCCGACCGGTGGGGAGGGAGGTGGCTTTGTCGGCGGTGGGTTGGGGGGCGGTGGTGGTCATGGGCGGTCGGCTTCCTTTGGTTCGTCTGGTTCGTCAGCGGGTGTGTACAGTCCGGCGGGGCGGGGCGATGTCACGGTTCAGACCCTCGTCTCGTCGGACCTGGTCTCGATGACGAGACCGCGCTCGTCCTCCTCGGCACCGGCCCGCATGGCCTCGGCCCCACCGACGATCTCCATGATCTCGGTGGTGATGGAGTCCTGGCGGGCCCGGTTCATGATCCGGGAGTACTTGGTGATGAGCTCACCGGCGTTGTCCGTGGCCGCGGCCATGGCCCTCTGGCGCGCCGTGACCTCGGACGCCGAGGCCTCGAGCAGCGCGGCGAAGATCTCCGTCTCCGCCGCCCGGGGACCGAGGGTCTCGAGGAGGATGGCCGCATCGGGCTCGAACTCGGTATAGCCGGCCGGCACCTCGGCGTGGGTGGGGGCCGTGGACCGGCTGCCCACCTCGTCCTCGTGCGAGGCCTTCTGTTCGGCGTCGCGCGGATCGACCAGCGGGAGCAGCTGGCGGACCTCCACCCGTTGCGACCCGGCCGAGAGGAACCGGGTCGACACGGCCACCACCTGGTCGACCTCCCCGTTGACGAACGGGGTGAGGACGGAGGCGGCGACGTGCCGGGCGTCGGCGAAGGTCGGTCGCTCGCTCATCCCCATGAACGACCGCTCCACATGCTGGCCCCGGAACCGGAAGTAGCCCTGCGCCTTCTTGCCCACGGTGAACAGCCGGTACTCGACGCCGGCCGGTTCGCCCGCGGCCATCAACCGCTCGGTGGCCCGCAGCACCGACGTGTTGTAGGCGCCGCACAGGCCGCGGTCGGCCACCACGGCGAGGACGGCGACCTTGTTGATCGTCTCGGGCGTGCCCAGGAGCCGCGCCGAGGCCATGGGGTCGCCGAGCGCCGTCTCCAGCACGATGCGCCCCATCCCCTCCTGGTAGGGCTTGGCCGCGGCGATCCGGCTCTGGGCCCGGACGATCTGGGACGCGGCGATCAGCTCCATCGCCTTGGTGATCTTCTTGGTCGACTGGATGCTCTTGATCCGTCGACGCAGGACGCGCTCCTGACCGCCGGCCATCGGTCAGTCGGTCCCTTCGCCGCTGAACACGTCGCTGAAGGCCCGGAGTGCCGTCTCCAGCTTGTCGCCCTCGGGCAGCTTCCCCGTGGTCCGGATGTCCTCGAGGATGTCGGCGTGGCTGGCCCGGAAGTAGGCGCGCACCTCGGTCTCGTAGCGCTGCACCTCGGAGACGGGAACATCGTCCACGAATCCCTCGGACCCGGCGAAGATGACCAGCACCTGCTCCTCCACCGGGACCGGTGCGTTGAGGCCCTGCTTGAGCAGCTCGGTCAGCCGGTAGCCGCGGTCGAGCTGGGCCTGGGACACCTTGTCGAGCTCGGAGCCGAAGGTGGCGAAGGCCTCGAGCTCGCGGAACTGGGCCAGGTCCAGCTTGAGCGTGCCCGACACCGACTTCATGGCCTTGATCTGGGCCGCGCTCCCGACCCGGCTGACCGAGATACCGACGTTGATGGCCGGCCGGACCCCGGCGTAGAAGAGGTCGCTCTCGAGGTAGACCTGGCCGTCGGTGATCGAGATGACATTGGTAGGGATGTAGGCGGACACGTCGCCGGCCTTCGTCTCGATGATGGGCAGGGCGGTGAACGAGCCTCCGCCTTCGGCGTCGGACAGCTTGGCCGACCGCTCCAGCAACCGGCTGTGCAGGTAGAACACGTCGCCGGGGTAGGCCTCGCGGCCCGGTGGGCGGCGGAGCAGCAGGGACATCTGGCGGTAGGCCTCGGCCTGCTTGGACAGGTCGTCGTAGACGATCAGGGCGTGTTCGCCGTGCTCCATCCAGTGCTGGCCCATGGCGCACCCGGCGTAGGGGGCGAGGTACTTGAAGGGGGCGGGATCGGCCGCACCGGCCAGGACCACGACCGTGTACTCGAGGGCGCCGTACCGTTCGAAGGTGGCCACCGTCTGGGCCACCGACGACTCCTTCTGCCCGATGGCCACGTAGATGCACTTCACCCCGAGGCCCTTCTGGTTGAGGATGGTGTCGACGGCCACCGTGGTCTTGCCCGTCTTGCGGTCGCCGATGATCAGCTCCCGCTGGCCCCGGCCGATGGGGGTCATGGCGTCGATGGCCTTGATGCCGGTCTGCAGCGGCTCGAAGACCGGCTGGCGCTTCACGATGCCGGGGGCCTGGACCTCGAGCCGGCGGACGGTGTCGGTGGCGATGGGGCCCTTGCCGTCGAGCGGCTCGCCGAGGGCGTTGACCACCCGCCCGAGCAGGGCGTCGCCGACCCGGACGGAGAGGATCCGCCCGGTGGCCTTGACCAGCTGCTCCTCCTCGAGCCCGGTGTCCTCGCCCAGGATGACCGCACCGATGGTCTCCTCGTCGAGGTTGAGGGCCAGTCCCTCGGTGCCGTCCTCGAACTCGAGGATCTCGTTGACGGCCGCGCCGGGCAGGCCGGTGACCCGGGCGATGCCGTCACCGACCTCGACGATGCGGCCGACCTGCTCGGTGCCCACCTCGGGCGTGTAGTCGTCGACATAGCGCGCCAGGGCGGCGGTGATCTCGTCGGCGCTGATGGTCAACTCAGCCATCGGTTGGTTCCCTTCCTTGTGGTGTTCGGTAGGCCGCCTCGGACGCGAGGAGGTGCTCCTTCAATTCGTCCAGCCGGTGGCGGGTGCTGCTGTCGACCAGGAGGTCGCCCGACCTGCACCACCACCCCGCCGAGCAGCCGGGGGTCGACGGTCACCTGCAGGTCGACCGGGTTGCCGGTCAGCAGGGCCAGGGCCTCGCTCAGCTCCCGGCGCTGGCCTTCGCTCACCTGGTCGGCCGCGCTTGACCCGGGCCACCCGCCAGCCGCGGGCCCGGGCGGCGTCTTCGACCAGGGCGTCGAGGGTGGAGACGATGTCCCGGGCCCGACCGCCCCGCACCGCGTAGGCGGCCAGCCGGAGGGTGGCCGGCAGGACCTGGGTCGCCGAGCAGCTGGGCGATGACCTGCTGGCGCACGCCGACCGGCAGGTCGCGATCGCCGAGGGCGGTGCGCAGCCGACGGTTGGCCTCGACGGTGCGGGCGAACCGGAACAGCTGGTCCTCGATCTCTTCGAGCTCGGCGACGGTCACCGTCTCGAACACCGCCGCGGCGTAGCCGGACACCCGGTTGCGCGAGCCCATCCGGCCCAGCACCTCTTCGGGTTCCGGCTCGGCCGCCGCACCCGGCTCCCGCGCCGACGTCGTCGGACCATCCGGGACGCCAGCCAGTGGAACGAGGCGGTCAGTTCACCGGCGGGAACCACGGTGACGGCCTGGTGGACGATGCGTCGCACCTCAGGCCGGACCTTGCCCTCCAACAGGTGGTCGAGGAGGGCACGGCGCGACGCGACCGGCACCGACCCGTCGTTGATGGCCAGGGTGAGCTGGTTGTTGCCGTCGACGAGCTCGGCCACCGCGGCCAGCTCCGCGCCGGCCTCGGCGAGCCCGTCGCCGCGGCCAGCGACTCCTCGATCGCGGCCAGGTAGCCCTGGAGGGCTGGGTTCACCGACCGCCGCCTGCGGCTGCGCCGGCGTCGGCGTCGGCCGAATCGGCCCGGATGGCGGCAATGGCCTCGTCGATCAGGTCCTGGTGGTCGGCGGCCTGGATCTCACGGCCGATGACCCGCTCGGCGGCGGCGAGGACGATCTCGCCTACCCGGGCCGTCGCCTCCTCGACTGGCCGCCTGCCGGGCGATGACCACCTCGGCGTCGGCGGCCTGCACGATGCGATCGTGGATGGCCTGGGCGTCGGCCTCCGCCCTGAGCTTGGCCTGATCGGCTGCGGTCGCGGCCTGGGAGACGATGTCGCGGGCCTGGCTGCGGGCCTGCTCGAGCAGCGCCCGTCGCTCGACGTCGGCCTCCTCGGCGTCGGCTTTGGCCCGGTCGGCCGCCTCGAGCTCGCCCCGGATCTGGTCCTGGCGCTCGGTCAGGGCCTTGTTCAGCGGTGGGAGCACGTACTTGGCGATGAACCCGAGCACCAAGCATGAACGCGATGAGCACCACGATGAAGGTCCCGTTGGGAACCAGGAAGTTGTTGGAGCTGCAATGAGCATGTCCGTCATCCTTGTGTTGTCGAACGGAAGCGACCGATGCCGGTCCCCTCCGGTGCTCCACCCGGGGTTGTCGGCGGGGCAACGACGGTGGGCATGGGGTCTACTTCTTGTAGAGCGAGAAGATGAACAGGGCGGTGAAGGCCAGGTTGATGAAGTAGGCGGCCTCGCACAGGCCGACGGTGAGGAACATGATCGTCGTCAGCCGACCCTGCGCCTCCGGCTGGCGGGCCACACCGGCGATGGTCTGGCTACCGGCGAGTCCGTCGCCGATGGCGGCGCCGACGGCGCCACCGCCCAGGGCCAGGCCGCCGCCGACCATAGCGCCGGCAATTCGTACTGCGTCCGCCACTCGAGGCGTCTGCCATGAGTGCTTCTCCTTTTTCAGTTGATGTGTTCTGAGACTGTCGGTTCATCGGTTGGAAATCAGTGGTCCTGCGCCATGGCCACGTCGAAGTACAAGATGGTGAGCAGGGCGAAGATGAAGGCCTGGATGGCGCCGATGGCCATGTCGAACAGCTTCCAGATCAGGGTCAGGGGAACCGTCAGCAGGCCACCGAGGGGACGGGCCCCAGCTTCCAGATGACCAGGGCGGCCAGCAGCGAGAGCATGAGGCCGCCGGCCAGCAGGTTGCCGAACAGACGGAGTGTCAGCGTGACCGGCTTGATGATCTCGTCGACCACGTTCATGAACAGGTTGACCGGGAAGAGCTTGGGCGAGAAGGGCTGGTTGACGAAGTGCCTGAGGTACCCGCCGACCCCGCGGTTCCTGATGGCGGCGAACTCCACCAGCACGAACACGTACAGGGCCATGGCCAGGGGCAGGTTGATGTCGCTGGTCGGGGCGGGCAGGAACTCGAAGTGGCTCCCGATCCCGAGGGCCTCGAACAGGTTGCAGATGAAGATGAAGACGAACAGCGTCAGGGCCAGCGGCACCACCTTGGCGCCCCGCGGTCCGATGGAGTCGTCGACCTGCCGTTGGACGGCACCCACGCCCAGCTCCCACAGCAGCTGGAACTTGCCGGGGACGCCGCTGGTGGCTTTGGCCCGCAGGACGAGCCCCAGGGCCACCACGATGAGGCCGGCGATGATGGTGGCCCACACCGTGTCGACGTCGATGGTCAGCCCGAACACGTGGACCTGGGGGTGGTCGCCGACGGTGATGTCGATGCCGCCACCAGCGGCGCGCTGAGCAGGTGGGTACCGGATCCCATGACCTCAGTCACCTCCCGCGATCGGATCGTCGACCGGACCGGCAGGCGGGTGCGGCCGCGCCGGGTCGTCGTGTTGTCGTCCACCACGTTGGCGTTGATGGCGTCGTCCACCGAAGTCATGGGACCGGCCTTGGCCATCGACCGGGCCACGTTGGCCAGCAGGACCACCTGGAAGACGGCCAGCCCGCCCAGCACCCCGAACCCGAGGCTCGGGGACACGAGCAGCAGCCCGATGGTGACCACGGTGATGATCCCCATCCGGCCGAGGGTGTTGAGGGCCAGCGGCCGGCGCTTGTTCTCGTCCTCGCGGGCGGAGACCCGGGCCACCGAGTTGCCGATCATCCGGAAGTTGAACGTGCCGAGGGCCAGGCCGATGCAGGCCCCGAGGCCGAGCAGCGGTTGGCCGAAGGCCACGCAGGCGACCAGGGCGGCGACACCGAGGACGAGGGCGGCCGAGACGGTGCGGCGGGCGACCTCGGGGACGCTCGGGAGCGAGAAGTGGGCGAACATCGGCTTCCTAGGCCTCCCGACCGGAGCCGGCGGCGGCAGGGTCGGGGCCCGCCTCACAGGTACTTCCGGACCCGGTCACGGTGAGCAGGACGGCGGCCACGATCCCGCCGGCCAGCCCGACCAGCGTGAAGATCGGGCTGGTGCCCGCCCATCCGTCGACCAGATAGCCGAGGCCCCGACCCCCGGCGGCCAGCGTCACGGCGGCCGCGATCCCCAGGGTCAGGAGCTCGATGGCCCCGGGTGCGCCAACGGTCCCCCTCCGGCCGGGGTGTCCCGGCCCCTCGGCGGGCCCGGATCCGGGGGTGGTGTCTTCCATGTTCGGGCCGGGCCGCGTCAGGGTGTTTGGGGGTTGGAGCTTCACGAGTGGTTCCTGGGTTCACGCAGCGGTCCGGCTGCAGCCGGCCACATGCCGACCGGGGTGATGCCCGCCGGTGGGGCGGGCGGCCCGCAATTCACGGGCAGCATCATCTCACTTCTGGGCCCGCGGCGGCAAAACGAGGAAACACCCCGTTCACATTTCGCCGGACGGGGCGGCGGTGGCCGCCCGGACCGCCGGTGGCCTGAGCGGTGTCAGCCGCGTCCCGATCGGGCCCCCGGCCCCCGGCGCCACCCTGCCCGGCCCTCCCGGACTCGGCCCCGGACAGGCCCGGCACGCCGGCCCCGTCGACCCCCCCGGGCTGCCGGCCTCCTCGGTCCCCCGGGCTGTCCGGCCTCTCGGTCTCCCGGGCTGTGCGGCCTCCGGCCGCCCGGGCTGTGCGGCCTCCTCGGGCTCCTTGTTTCCGGCCCCGGTTCGGCCTGGCGCCGCAGCGAGGGGTGGAACAGGGTGTAGAGGATCACCCCGAGGGCCAGCACGCCGAAGGGGATGATGGCGTTGACGCTCGAGATGTACAGCGGGAAGAGGATGAACCCGGAGAGCAGAACCGTCCACGCCCACAGGATGAGGACGCTGCGGCGGTGCCCGTGGCCGAGGCGGAGCAGCCGGTGGTGCAGATGGTTCTTGTCAGGCGTGGAGAACCCGGTGCGGTTGGCCGTGCGTCGGACGAAGGCGAACGCCATGTCCACGATGGGCACGCCGAGGATGAAGAAGGGGATGAACAGGGGTGCGAAGAAGAAGTAGGTCTGCCCGCTCCTCGCCGCCACCCCGCCCGACCGTCCCTGCCGTCCGGCCCCCGATCAGCATGGTCGAGGCGGCCATCAACAAGCCCGAGTAGCAGGGCGCCGGCGTCGCCCATGAAGATCTTGGCCGGGTGGAAGTTGTGCGGCAGGAAGCCGAGGCAGATCCCACAGGTGACCACCGCGATGAGCGGGCCGATGTTGTCGGTGGGGAGATTGCCCAGGTGCTGGAGGTGGAGCCCGTAGACGGCCAGCGCGCCCGAGGCGATGGCCACCACCCCGGCGGCCAGGCCGTCGAGACCGTCGATGAGGTTGACCGCGTTGGTGATGGCGATGACCCACAGCGCGGTCAGCAGCGGGGTCCACTCGGGTGACAGCTGGACCAGCCCGGCCAGCGGCACCTTGAACTGGAACCAGGTCACCCCCATGAAGTAGAGGATGGTGGCGGCCAGAACCTCACCGGCCACCTTGGCCGGGGCCGACATGTCCCGGAGGTCGTCGATCACCCCGACCACGAAGATGGCCGCGGCCCCGAGGATCAGGCCCAGCGGCTCCGAGGAGCCCCGGAACAGGGAGCTGAGCGCCGGGATCGAGGCGGCCACCGCCCAGGTCACCAGCAGGGCCACGAACAGGGCCGCACCCCCCGCCTGGGGGGTGACCCGCTCGTGCACCTTGCGATCGTCGGGCTGGGCCACGTACCCGATCTGCACGGCGATCCGGCGGGCCGGGAAGGTGAGGGCCCAGGACGACAGCGCCGCCACCACCAGCAGCACCGCGTACCAGTTGAGCGGTACTCCCGAGCTCACCGGCCGAGCCCCCCCTCGGTCACGTCCCGGTCAGCGTGGGAAGTCACGTCCCGGTCAGTGTGGGAAGTCACGTCCCGGTCAGTGTGGGAGTCACGTCCCGGTCAGTGTCGGATAGGGGGGAAAACCCGGCGCACAGCTCGTGCACCTCGCCGCGCACCCGGGCCACGGCGGCTTCGTCGTCCCGGTGCCGCAGCGTCCGCCCGATCAGGGCCCCGATGGTCCGCATCTCGCCGGTTCCCATGCCCGCGGTGGTCTGCGCGGCCGAGCCGAGCCGGAGACCGGAGGTGATGAACGGCGAGCGGGGATCGTCGGGGATGGTGTTGCGGTTGCAGGTGATGCCGGCCCGGTCGAGTACCTCCTGGGCCAGCCTTGCCGGTCAGCTCTTCGTCGAAGGTGCGCAGGTCGACCAGGACCTGGTGGTTCTCCGTGCCGCCCGAGACGAGCCGGAACCCGCCCTCGGCCAGGGATTGGCCCAGGGCGCCGGCGTTGGCCACCACCTGCGGCCGCGTAGGTCGGAACTCGGGGCGGGCGGCTTCGGCGAAAGCCACCGCCTTGGCCGCGATCACGTGCTCGAGCGGGCCGCCCTGGAGACCGGGGAAGACCGAGCTGTCGATGGCCTTGGCCAGTTCGCCGGAGCAGACGATGGCTCCCCCTCGCGGTCCCCGCAGGGTCTTGTGGGTGGTGAAGGTGACCACATCGGCCACGCCCACCGGCGAGGGGTGGGCGCCACCGGCGATGAGCCCGGCGGGATGGGCGGCGTCGAACATGAACTGGGCGCCCACCGAGTCGGCGATCTCGCGGAAGGGCAGGGGGTCGATGATCCGGGAGTAGGCGGTGGATCCGGCCACGATCAGCTTGGGCCGCTCGCGCCGGGCCACTTCGGCCACCTGGTCGAAGTCGATGATCTCCCCCGGCTTGTCGGGATCGCCGCTGGCCGGCGACACCCCGTAGGAGACGAACCGCCAGATCTTCGAGGTGATGCTGGCCGGCGAGCCGTGGGTCAGATGGCCGCCGTGGTCGAGGCGCATGGCCAGGATGGTGTCGCCCGGCTCGAGCAGGGCCTGATAGACGGCGAGATTGGCCGTGGCCCCGGCATGAGGTTGCACGTTGGCGTGCTCGGCCCCGAACGAGCTCTGGTCAGCCGGGTCCCGGGCCAGATCCTCGACCTCGTCGATGATCCGGTTCCCGCCGTAGTAGCGGCGGCCGGGATAGCCCTCGGCGTACTTGTTGGTGAGCACCGAGCCGGACGCGGCCAGCACCGCCGGCGAGGTGAAGTTCTCCGAAGCGATGAGCTGGAGGGTGGTCGACTGGCGCTCTGCCTCCTGGCCCAGCAGCCGGCTCGACCTCAGGGTCGGCGGCCAACCACCGGTCGAACGGTGATGCGGCAGGTGGGCTGCTCATGATCGTGCCGCTTGACCTCCGCCTCTCTCCCTCGGATTCGTCGGCAACTCGTACTCGGCGATCTCGTCCAGCCGGCGCTGGTGCCGGCCTCCCTCGAACTCGGTGGAGAAGAAGGTGTCCACCGCGTCGATCGCCTCGGCCACCCCGGTGGTCCTCCCGCCGAGGCAGATCACGTTGGCGTCGTTGTGACGTCGGGCCAGACCTGCAGTGGTCACGTCGTGGACCAGTGCGGCCCGCACCCCTTCCACCTTGTTGGCGGCGATGCTGATGCCGATGCCGGTCCCGCACACGCAGATGCCCCGGTCGGCACGGCCGTCGGCGACGGCCCGACCGACCGCGAGCCCGAACTCGGGATAGTCGACCGACGATCCCGGCCGAGTCGGTCCCGAGGTCCTCGACCAGGTGGCCGGAGCCGGCGACGTGCTCGGCCAGGGTGGTCTTCAGGTCGTACCCGGCATGGTCCGAGCCCACGGCGATCCGCATCACTGGAGTGTACCGACGGGGATCGGCCTCACGGTGCACGGGACAACCGCTGGGCCCGGGGGGCCTCCACCCGGCTCCGAGCGGCCAACCGGACCCCGGGGTACCTCGACATCTGCCCCTCGGCCGGCCGGACCCGGGTGACCTGCACCCCGCCGGCGGCCGGTTCCTCGACCTCCGGCTCCGAGCGGCCACCCGGACCTCTCAGCCGGGAGACGTGCCCGCGGCCACAGGGGGCGGGGCGTGGGGATGGCGGTACCGGTGACTTGAAGGCGCCGTAGGCGAAAGGGCCCGACAGGAGCGGCAGCCAGTACGACGGCCAGCCGGTAGGCCAGGGTGGCCAGCACCGCCTGGACCCCGGTGAGCCCGGCCAGCACCAGCACACCGCTGAGGCTGGCCTCGACGATCCCCAGCCCGCCCGGGGTGATCGGCACCAGGCCGATGATGCCGGCCACCGCGTAGGCCAGCAGGATGAGGGAGGGGCGGGGATGGGCGCCCACGGCCCGCACCGAGAAGAGAAGGCACAGGTAGTCGAAGAGCAGGCGGCCGGCCGACAGCAGGGTGGCCTGCCACCACTGCTGCCCGAGCACCGCCCGGATCAGGTTGCGCTGCTCCAGCAGCCGCTCGGGCAGCCCGGTGATCGGGGTGCGCTTGCGCACCAGGCGGTTGCGGATGGACTGGCACGAACCTCCCGGACTGCCGCAGCGGTGCCTCGGCGGCCATCACCCAGGCGCCCAGCCCCACGAAGAGGACGAAGCCGATGGCGCCGACGATGGCCGCGTCGACCAGTCCCGGGCTGACCGGTGAGCCGAAGAGCACCGCCGGGAGCACGATCACGGGCAGGGCCAACAGCCCGCCGATGCCGAGGAACGAGAAGGCGGTGAGCCCGCCCGACCGCGTCGGTGGCGTCCATGCCGCTGACGGCCAGCATCCGGAACTGGGTGGCCGCTCCGGCCGCCGCCCCGCCGGGGACGATGAGCGAGATGGCGTTACCGGCCAGCTGGGCGGTGATCACCGAGAACCAGGCCTTGGTGCGCAGGGCGATGCGCTGGAGGGAGAAGGTGCACAGGAAGTGGATCCCCTCGGCGACGACCGCGGGGATGAACCAGAGCAGGTTGAGCGAGACCAGCTTGGGCCAGTCGTGGAAGACGGCGATGAGCTCGGGCAGCACCAGGTAGAGGGCCACCCCGGCGATCAGCACCACGATCGAGCGCTTGACGAGGGCCTTCCACGGGAAGGGCTGGTTCTGCTGCTCCTCGAACTGGGACTCGAACGACCGGGACCGGTGATCCCCTCCTCCGTGCGGCGGATCGGTCACCCTGCCCCCCCATCGTCATCCAAATCGCCCACCTCTCCTTCTCGGCTCTCGGTCGTCCCGGCTCTCGAGTTTCTCAGCCCCAGGTCATCGGTCGCGATCATTCCACGGGGATCCCCCGGTGGTCATACCGTCGGGCCCGGGGCGGGCCCCCTACGACCTCCTGGCGACCCGCCGCGCCAACCGCCGCACCAACCGCCTCACGACCAGCCGCCGACGGGGGTCGACCGCGGCCGTGCCGGTCCGCCTGCCGGTCCGTTCAGGTCGGGGATGCCCAGCTATTAGCCTGGTGGGCCGTGAGCACCTCCTCTGACGCCCACCTGACCCAGGACACCTATGACCGGCTGCAGGCCGAGCTCGAGGACCTGACCACCCGGGGCCGGGTGGAGATCGCCGCGGCCATCGAATCGGCCCGCGCCCTCGGTGACCTGTCGGAGAACGGTGACTACCACGCGGCCAAGGACCACCAGGGGAAGATGGAGTCGCGGATCCGACAGCTCCAGCGCCTGCTGAAGACGGCCACGGTGGTGGATGCCAGCCAGGCGTCGGACGGCACGGTGACCCCGGGCTCGGTGGTGACCCTCCGCTACGAAGGTGACGACGAGGACGAGACGACCGACTTCTTCGTCGGCTCCATCGAGGAGCGCCAGGGCGATCTGACGGTGGTCTCCCCCGGATCGCCGCTGGGTCAGGCGCTCCTCGGGCATGCGGCCGGGGACGCGGTCGAGTACGCGGCTCCAGGAGGTACCCTCAAGGTCGAGATCGTCGCCGTACGCACCTGAAACTCATGCCCGCCACCTCCGACCAACCGTCCACCTCGCCCCGCACCCCGTCCGATCGGGTACCCCGCACCCCGTCCGATCGGGTGCCCCGCACCCCGTCCGATCGGGTGCCCCGCACCCTGTCCGAAAAGGTGTGGGACCGCCACGTCGTCCACGCCGGGGGCCGCGCACGAGCCCGACATCATCTTCGTCGACCTCCACCTGGTTCACGAGGTCACCTCGCCGCAGGCCTTCGACGGCCTGCGCCTGGCCGGCCGTGGGGTCCACCGGCCCGACCTGACCATCGCCACCGCCGACCACAACGTGCCCACCGTCGACATCGACAAGCCGGTGGCCGATCCGATCTCGGCCAAGCAGCTCGCCGTGCTGGCCTCCAACTGCGCCGAGTTCGGCATCACCTGCTATCCCATGGGCGACGCCAACCAGGGCATCGTCCACATCATCGGTCCGGAGCAGGGCCTCACCCAACCGGGCATGACCATCGTGTGCGGCGACAGCCACACCTCGACCCACGGGGCCTTCGGCGCCCTGGCCTTCGGCATCGGCACCAGCGAGGTCGAGCACGTCCTGGCCACCCAGACCCTGCCCCAGCAGCGGCCGGCCTCCATGGCCGTCACCGTGCACGGAGAGCTTCCCGCCGGGGTGACGGCCAAGGACCTGGTCCTGGCCATCATCGGTCAGATCGGCACCGGAGGTGGCAGCGGCCACATCATCGAGTACCGGGGACCGGCCGTCCGCGACCTCTCCATGGAGGGCCGGATGACCGTGTGCAACATGTCGATCGAGGCCGGGGCCCGCGCCGGGATGATCGCCCCGGACGACACCACCTTCGCCTATCTCGAGGGCCGCGACCATGCGCCCAGGGGACGGGAGTGGGAGGCGGCTCTGGCCGAGTGGCGTGCCCTCCCCACCGACGAGGGGGCGGTGTTCGACAGGGAAGTCGTCGTGGAGGCGGCTTCCCTCGTGCCCTACGTGACCTGGGGCACCAATCCGGCTCAGGTGGCCCGCATCGACGGTGCCGTCCCCGAGCCGTCGTCGTTCGCCGACGCCCACGACCGTGAGGCTGCCGCCCGGGCCCTCGACTACATGGGGCTCAGCGGGGGACGCCCATCCACGACATCGGCGTCGACACCGTGTTCATCGGATCGTGCACCAACGGACGCATCGAGGACCTGCGGGCCGCCGCCGGGGTGCTGGACGGGCGCAAGGTGCATCCCGGGCTCCGTGCGCTGGTGGTCCCCGGTTCCCACCGGGTCAAGGCCCAGGCGGAGTCGGAGGGTCTGGACGTCCTGTTCACTGCGGCCGGTTTCGACTGGCGGGAACCGGGATGCTCGATGTGCCTGGCCATGAACCCCGACAAGCTGGCCCCCGGGGAGCGTGCCGCCTCCACCTCGAACCGCAACTTCGAAGGTCGCCAGGGCCGCGGCGGCCGGACCCACCTGGTCTCGCCGGCGGTGGCCGCGGCGACCGCGGTGGCCGGCCACCTGGCCACACCGGGGGACCTGGTCTAGATGCGGGCCATGCAGCTGGTCAGTGGGCGGGCGGTGCCGCTGGACCGCTCGGACGTGGACACCGATCAGATCATCCCGTCCGACTGGTTGAAGCGGGTCGAGCGCACCGGGTTCGGCGCCGGGCTGTTCGCCGAGTGGCGCGATGACCGCGACTTCGTGCTCAACCGCGAGGAGTTCGTCGGGGCCCCCATCTTGGTCACGGGTCCGAATTTCGGGACCGGTTCATCCAGGGAGCACGCGGTGTGGGCCCTGCAGGACTACGGGTTCGAGGCGGTCATCTCCCCCAAGTTCGGGGACATCTTCCGCAACAACTGCACCAAGGCGGGGCTGGTCCCCGTGCAGGTGGAGCCATCGGTCGGGCGGAAACTGCTCGACGCCGTGCTGGCCGAACCGACCATGGAGATCACCATCGACATCGAACGGGGCACCCTCGAGGCCCTGTCGGCCCACATCGAGACGACGTTCCCGCTCGACGAGTTCACCCGGACCCGCCTGCTCAACGGCTGGGACGACATCGGCCTCACCCTTCGGCACGAGGACAAGATCGAGGCCTACGAGTCCGTGCGCCCGTCGTGGCTCCCGAGCACCCGCTGACGGTCCGGAGGACGGTCTCAGCTTCGCAAAGCTGAGGACGGGCTCGCGAGCCCGCCGGGTCCCCGGCGCCGACTACCACGAGGGGCAGGGGGGCAGCCAACGTCGGGGGACCCGGTGGATGGTGAGTTGCGAAACATGCTTCCCCTTTCGCAACTGCGATCTTCTGCGCCACCTGGTGAGGAGCATCCCTCCATCAGCGGCGAACACTGCTCATCGACAAACGTACACGAACGGGCGGCGCCGAACACGTATCGGCGAGTTCGAGCGGCGGTGCGCTGTGACCTCGCATCGACTGAAGTGCATCCCCTCCCCATTTCCGCCAATTCGTAGATCTCCCTCTTGCTCCGCCGAATGGTCGCGTCTCACTCCGACAGCGTGACGATCTACTCCGCTTTTCCGCTCCGCTCCTGGCCTCATGGTAGGTCCCCCCGGCCATGCGGTCAACTTGATCCGGGGCGACCTCCCGGGTGGTCCGATCCCGCCGGGCCCGGCCCGGATCTTGCCGGTTTCGTCCCCACCTCTCAGGTGCTGGGTGGCGTGGCCGTACACCCCGGGCACGGGCCCATCCCGTCGAACCAGCCAGGGATGGTAGGGGAGTCGGTGGGCGGGTTCGTGGGGAGGAAGATCGGCGGGCGCGGGGCCCGGTCGAATTCGAAGTCCTGGACCATATTGCCCAGGATCCTCTCGTCCTCCCGGACGTCGGGCCGGGGATCGGGACGGCCGTCGGTCTTCGGGTCGAGCCTCGACCCGTCGAGGAAGTCGTCCTCTATGAACTTGAGATAGGCGTCGCTCGAGAGCGTCTGATGGTCGATGAACCCCTTCTTGGCATAGGGCGAGATCACCATGGCCGGCACCCGAAGCCCATAGCCGTTCCGATCGACCGGAGGCGGCACGACTCCGTCGTAGAACCCGCCCCAGTCGTCCCACTGCAAGAAGATGGCCGTCGAGTCCCAGTCAGGACTCCCCATGGCCGCGTTGATAACGGCAGTGACATAGGCCTGACCCTGGTGGACGCTGGCTGGCGGGTGCTCGCTGTCGGCCTGGGACGGGGTGACCCACATGACTGACGGCAGGGTCCCCGCCTTCGCTTCGGCGAAGTAGTCGTTGAGGGGCTGGATGTTCCGCATCTGGTGGTCCTTCTGGACATCCTCGAAGACGGGCAGCGGGTTCCAGATACCGGGCGTGAGGTAGCTCTGCGCCACCGGCGGGCAGGTCACCGCCGAGTCGTCGTCGCAGTCGGGCTGATCGCCCGTTTGCACGTAGTAGGCCCACGAGACGTGCCGGTTGTAGAGGAGCCAGGTGATGTCCGTCCATGCATCGCTGATGTCAGCGGTGCCGGTGCCGATGGCCTGGTCCACATACCTCTGCATCTGGACCGGAGTGTACGGGCCCTTGATGTCGTTCTTGCAACTCATCGGGTTCGGGCTCGAGCACCTGGCCGACCAGCCCGACACCAGGTAGAGGTGATCGGGGAGCGACCACGAGGCGACCGGCTCGAACATGTGATCGTCGAGCACGAAGTCGTTGGCGTAGGTCCAGTAGTTGGGGATCTCCGCTCCCGTGTGGTAGCCCATCACATCGGGCGTGGCCGTATTGGAACACTCGGGGTTGTCCACGGTGCTGATATCGACGCCGCACCCCTTCTTGGCCTCCGTCGCCTGGGAGATGAACCCGTCCATCTTCCCTCCGTCGACGTCGGCCTTGGCGTTGGCCTCACCATGTGGTCCCCCACCGTTGACGTCGGCGGTGTCGTGGTAGGGGGCCTGGCATCCGCCGGTCGGCGTGGGCACGCACACCGTCGGCACGCCGTTCTTCATGGGGATCCCGTCGGCACCCGGGTAGGTCCCGAAGTAGCTGTCGAAGGAGCGGTTCTCCTGCTCGATGATGATGACGTGCTTGATCTTGTGGATCCCCGCCTCCACGTCGTAGTGGCCCGACGGCCCACCGGCGACCCGTTCGGCGGGCGCCACCGACTGGGACGGCGAGCTGCCACAGGCGGCGAGGGCCAGCGCCAGGATGGCGATACCGCCGGCCACGGTCCGTCCCCTACTCCACACGGGCGTGGATCGACCGCTCCAACATGCCTCCCCGGAGGCCGGCGATGACGCCGGCCACGATCGCCAACGTAGCCAGAAACAGTGCCGTGACGGTAAAGGCATGGGCCACCGACCACGGCGCCGAGGATCTGCCGCCCCCGACATCGAACACGAGCCCGGTCAGGGCCAGGCCGAGGGCGGTGCCCATCCCCCTCGTCATATTGAGCACGCCCGAGGCCAGACCCGACTGTCCCGGGGGGACCGAACCCATGATGGCGGCGTTGTTCGGGGGTATGAACAGACCGAGACCGATCCCGACGACGACGAGCAACCCCAGGAACACCGGGGTCGTCGGCCGGAGCACACCCAGCACGGCCAGCGCAGCGGCCACTGTGGCCATGCCGGCGATGGTCAGTGGCCGGGCGCCGAGCCGATCGGCCAAACGGCCGGCCACCGGCGCGGTGATCCCGAGAGCCAGTGGCATGGCCATCAGCTCGAGACCGGCCCGTCCCGATCCGAACTGCAGACCGCGCTCCAGATAGAAGGGCACGAGGAAGAGGACGCCGAACATGACCAGGTAGGAGAGCATGCCGCTGCCGATCCCGGCGCTGAAGCGGGATCGCCGGAAGAGGGCCATATCGAGCATGGGCTCACCGCATCGGACCTCCCGGCGGACGAATCCTCCGGCCAGTGCGACACCCACCACGAACAGCCCGAGGATCGGGGGCGAGGTCCATCCCCGCGAGTTGCCGAAGGAGATGGCGGTGAACACCGCCACGACGGCCGGGAAGAACAGTGCCAGTCCGGCCCAGTCGAACCGAACCCGGGCCTGAAGATGACGGCTCCGGGGGACGAGGAGCAGCCCGGCGATCATTCCGAGCAGCCCGAAGGGGACGTTGACGAAGAAGATCAGGCGCCACCCGCCGGCCGCCAGCAGGAACCCTCCGACCGACGGACCGAGGGCCAGGCCGACGGCCTGGGCTGCGCCCTGGATGCCGATGGCCTTGCCGAGCGACGGCTTGGGGACCGCCAACACGATGATGGCCACGCTGTTGGCCTGCAGCAGTGCGGCCCCCACGGCCTGGAGGGCCCGGAACCCGATCAGCGTGCCCAGGTTCGGGGCCAGCCCACACAGTGCCGAACCGAGGATGAAGATCCCGAAGCCGTAGACATAGAGGAGCTTGTGTCCCCACATGTCGGCGAACCGACCGACGGCGGCCACCGTGGCCACCAGGACCAGGAGGTAGCTCAGCCCCACCCAGGTCACCGCGCCGACACTGACGTGGAACGTCCGCTGCAAGGTGGGCAGGGCGACGGTGACGATACTGGCGTCGAGCTGGCCCATGAAGGCCCCGATGCAGACCGCGGCCACCGCCAACCAGAACGCGTCGGGCCGACGCCTGATCACCTCGGGGCGCCTGGGCTCGACCACGAGGTGCTGCCATCCCACCGGCCTCACCTCATCGAGCGCGTCCACTCCCTCGATTGTGCCGGGCATCCTTCAACAAAGATAATAGATATTTCTTGTTCAATCGATAAGCTATACAAATGGATACGCGCCGCCTGCAGCACTTCGTGGCCGTCGTGGACCACGGCGGGTTCACCGCCGCATCGAAGGCGACGTTCGTGTCCCAACCCGCCCTCTCCCTGGCCGTCAAGGAGCTGGAGGCGGAGCTCGGTACCCCCCTCTTCGACAGGATCGGCCGCAGGGTCCAGCTCACCGCGGCCGGGACCGCCCTCCTCGGGCCGGCCCGTCAGGTGCTTCGGGACCTCGAGACCGGTCGGGCGGCGGTGACCGCCGTCTCCGGGCTGGAGTCGGGCGTCCTCTCCCTGGCCAGCCTGCCGACCCTGGCCGCCGACCCCACGGCGACCCTCGTCGGCCGTTTCCGCCGTCGTCATCCCGGCGTCCGGGTCGACCTCGCCGCCCCCGAGGACTCGCGCCAGCTGTTCGAGCTGGTCGAGACAGGCACGTCCGAGCTGGGGCTCACCGATGCGCTGGGCGTCCCCGACGCGCTCGTGTCCACCGGGCTCGGGTCACAGGTACTCGTCTTCATCCTTCCCCCGGGCACCGTCGGCGCCGTCTCCGCGTCGGCGTCCCTGATCGACTTCGAGGACACCCTGTTCGTGGCATCTCCCACCGGAACCTCGACGCGTCGCCTCCTCGATGAGCGGCTGGAGTCGGTGGGCCTGCGTCCGAAGCTGGCCGTCGTGTCGGCCCAGCGGGACGCCATGCTTCCCCTCGTCCTGGCCGGAGCCGGGGCTGCGCTGGTGCCCGAGTCGATGGCCCTGGTCGCCGAACAGCTCGGCGCGGTGATCGCCCGACCGGATCCACCGGCGGTCCGGGAACTGGCCCTGGTGCGTCGGGCCGGTCCCCTCTCCCCTGCCGCCGCCCGGTTCGTCGAACTGGCTTGCCCGTCTGACGTCGTCTGACGTCGTCTGACGTCGGCGGGTAGTCGTCGGCTGACGTCGGCGGGTCCGACGTCGTCTGACGTCGTCGGCTGTCGTCGTCTGACGTCGGCGGGTAGTCGTCGGCGGGTGTCGTGGGCGGTGACGTCGGCGGGTGCCTCGAACCTGCATGCCCGCCGGGCCGCGTCCGCCCCGGCATCGTGACCGTCGTCGCACTTGATACCCATAGGGGTATCCTGTACAGTCCATATATACCCCCAGGGGTATCGACTCGGAACAGCCTGACGCAAAGGACTACCCGGATGACAGCCTCCCTCAGCACTGGCCTCGACTCACCGCCCTCGGCTCCAGAAGTCGAGGGACACGACCTGTCCCTGAAGAGAGCGCCGGCAAACCGGCGGCCGGCTCGGGAGGGACACCGCAGCCCGTTCGCCCGGCTCGGGACGTGGGCTGCCACCCATTTCCGCCGGGTCCTCATCGCATGGCTCTTGGTCGTCGCCGTCTTCGGATTCTTCGCCGTGCACGTTGAGAGCGCCCTCGCCGGCGCCGGGTGGCAAGCCTCCAACAGCCAGTCCGTGGCGGCACGGGCCATCATCCAGAAGGACTTCTCCGGGCTGGGTGCCACCGGGATGCAGGTCGTCATCGTCGACCACCACGGTGCGATCGCCTCGGACCCACGGGCCCTGGCCATCGTGGCCAGGGCGACCAACGTGCTGCGCAGCGATCCACGCGTCTCCACCGTGGTCCTGCCGCAGCCCGGGGTCTCGATCTCGCGTGACGGCCGGACCGCCATCATCACCGCAGGATCAGCTGCGGATTCCAACAAGATGGTCCAGGCTGCCGACGCCGTGGAGCCGAAGCTGGCCTCGCTGTCCTCGTCCGGCGTCACCGTGACCCTCACCGGCGGCAGTGCCCTCTGGGCCGACTTCAACGCGGCAAACCGGTCGGCCATGCTGCGCTCGGAGATGCTGTCCTGGCCGGTGACGATCGTCATCCTCGTGATCGCCTTCGGAAGCCTGGTGGCTGCCGGCCTCCCCCTGCTGCTCACCATGGCCGGTCTGCTGGTCGCCGCCGGTGCCCTCGTGATCACCACCAGGTTCACCCCGGTGTCCATCTGGGCCCTCAACTTCGCTCTCATGTTCGCTCTGGCTCTGGGGATCGACTACGCCCTTTTCCTTGTCATGCGGTTCCGTTCCGCCCTCGAGCGGCGGGGTGCCGAGCCGGGCGACCGTGACGCCATCGTCGCCTCGGTGGCGGAGACGGTGGACACGGCGGGCAAGGCGGTGGCCTTCAGCGCACTCACCGTGTTGGCTTCATTGGCGGCCATCCTCATCGTCCCGAGCCCGGCGTTCCGGTCCATGGCCTTCGGGATCATGCTGTCCGTTGTCGCTGTCCTCGCCGCCACCCTCACCCTCCTCCCCGCGGTCCTCGGCAAGCTCGGGACCAACATCAACAAGGGCAAGGTCCGGCTCCGCCGCGGGCCTCGGCCCGAGGGAGAGGGACCCCTCGATCGGGTGCTGCACTCCTGGGGAACATTCATCTGGCGACACCCCTTCCCGGTCGGCGCGGCCGCCCTCGTCCTCCTGCTGCTTGCCGCGGCACCCGTCATCGGCATGCGGACCAACATGCCCTCGATAGCCATCGTGCCACCCGGCGCCAACGCCAGGGTCGGCTACGACCAGGTCATCGATGCCTTCGGTCCCGGCGCACCAGGGACGCTGCAGGTGGTGGTGCCCGAACGTGAGCAGAAGCAGGCGATGGTCACGCTCTCGCGTGCGTCTGGGGTTGCCGGTGCCATCGCCGGGCCGACCAATGCCGGCTGGACCCTCGACCAGGTAGTCCCGACGACCGGGCCCTCGACGACCACGACCGGGGTGACCATCGACCACTTGCGACAGGTCCTGCCGGCCGGGACACTCGTCGGCGGTGCCGCCGCCGAGAACCACGATCTCCAGCAGACCCTCGCTTCCCACACCCCGCTGGTGCTCGGCATCCTCGGCCTACTCGGCTTCCTCCTGCTCCTGATCGCCCTGGGAGCTCCGCTCATCGCGGCCATGGGCGTCCTCATCACCGCCCTGTCGGTGGCCGGCGCCTTCGGCATCGGACGGCTCATCTTCCAGAACGGCCTCCTGGCCGGTCCGCTGGGCTTCCAGCCGCAGGGCTTCATCGATGCCTGGGCGCCCCTCTTTTTCGGAGCCATGGTCTTCGGGGTGGCCATGGACTACACCCTCTTCATGCTGTCGGCGGCCAAGGAGCGGTATGAGACACACCCCGACCCGGAGCAGGCCATGATCGGCTCGATGCGAACCTCGGGACGCGTCGTGCTCTCGGCCGCTACCGTCATGGTTGCGGTCTTTCTCACCTTCGCTCTCTCCGGGCCCCTGGCGCCCAAGGAGATGGGGGTGATCCTGGCCATCGCCGTGGCCCTGGATGCCCTGGTGGTCCGACTGGTGCTGCTCCCGGTGGTGTTGCGCCTGGGGATGCACCACAGCTGGCACCAGCCGAGGTGGCTCGGCCGCATCCTGCCCAAGGTGCGGTTCTCGCACTGACCTGTGAACATCGAGGCGGCAAGTCCACCACGAACGCATAGAAGGAGAGAACGTGCAACTACCCGATGAGGTGGTCGAAGACCTTCGCAAGAGGCTGCGCCGGGCCGGAGGCCAGGTGCAAGCGGTAGAGACCATGCTGGCCGAGGGCCGAGAGTGTCGCGATATAGTCACCCAGCTCAGCGCGGCCATCAAGGCCCTCGATCAGGTGGGTTTCCGGCTGATCGCCAGTGGGCTGACCTACTGCCTCGAGCACCCCGAGGACGCGGCCCAGTCCGGCTATCCTCTCGACGAGGTCCAGCGTCTGTTCACCAAACTGGCGTGACCAAAGAGGGACGAATTGCCCTAGTCGCACCATGATGTGGGGCCCAGGATGGGATCATGACCAAACGGATCGTGATCCTCGGCGGGGGAACCGGGGGGACGCTCGGCGCCAACCGCCTGCGGCGGCTCTTTCCCGTGGGAGACGTCGACATCGTCGTCGTGGACCAGAACGATGACCACGTGTACCAGCCAGGGTTGCTCTTTGTCCCGTTCGGGTTGGCCCGCACCGACGAGATCGTCCGTTCTCGGCATCGGCAGCTTCATAGGGATATCGAATTCCGGCAGGTTCCCATCGAGTTGGTCGACATCGATGCGGGCACGGTCCATCTGCAGGATGGGACTGAACTCACCTACGACGTTCTGGTCGTCGCTTCGGGTTCAATCCTGGTCGAAGGGGAGACCGAGGGGCTCACCGGGCCGGGGTGGATGGAGCATGTGTTCACTTTCTATGACGTGGCCGGAGCCGCCGCTCTCCGTCAAGCGCTCGATGGATTCGATGGAGGCCGTCTGGTGGTCAACGTGGTCGACATGCCTATCAAGTGCCCGGTCGCACCCCTCGAATTCTGCTTCTTGGCCGACTGGTTCTTTCAGCAGGCCGGCATTCGTGATCGGGTCGAACTGACATACGTGACCCCTCTCGACGGCGCCTTCACGAAACCGGTGGCGTCGAGAGCACTGGCCGGTTTGCTCGAGGAGAAAGGTGTCGGCCTCGTCACCGAGTTCAACACCGGTGAGGTAGACGGATCCGGCGGACGACTCATCTCCTATGACGGGCGCGACGTCGGATTCGACTTGGCCGTGGTCGTTCCCCTCCATGGGGGCGCCAGTTTCGTGACGAGATCCCCGGGACTCGGGGATGAGCTGGGCTTTGTGCCGGTGGACGAGCACACACTGCAGTCGACCGTCATGCCGAATATCTTCGCCATCGGCGACGCCGCCGGAGTCCCCACGTCGAAGGCCGGATCGGTGACCCACTTCGAGGGGGAGGTTCTGGTCGAGAACGTCCGGCGGTTCCTGGCCGATGAGCCCCTGGACGGTAGTTTCGACGGGCATACCAACTGCTTCATAGAGACCGGCTTCGGCAAGGCACTGCTCATCGACTTCAACTATGACACCGAGCCACTGCCCGGGCACTTCCCCGCCTCGGTGGGTCTCCCGCTGTTGAAGGAGTCAAGGCTGAACCACCTGGCGAAGCTGATGTTCCAGCCGCTCTACTGGCACAGCCTCCTGCCCGGCCGTGATCTTCCCGGTGTCGCCACGGCCATGCCCACCCGGGGCAAACACTTCCAGAGCGCCCCATGATCGCCCAATCCATCGTCAGATCAGAGGATAAGGAGCTGACCATGCCCATTGCCACCTATGCCGGTACCACGGTCGCCGTCAACGATGAGGGGTTCTTCGAGGACCCGGCCCAGTGGACCGAGGCCATGGCCCCGGAGATCGCCAAGGAACAGGGCATCGACGAGCTCACGGAGCCTCATTGGCAGGTGGTCAAGTTCATGCGGGCCGAGTATGCCGAAAAAGGAACGGGACCCACCGTCCGCGTCCTCGGCAAGACGTCCGGGGTCTCGATCAAGGAGCTCTACCAGCTGTTTCCGAAAGGTCCGGCCAAGACGGCGGCGAAAATCGCCGGCATACCCAAGCCGCGCGGCTGTATCTGACTGCTCGGCCGGTCCCCGATCACACAGGAAGGTACAACATGGCTGACCCGATCCAAAAGGTGTCGATCATCGTCTCCAAAGGCTCATTGGAAGGCGTCTATCCGGCGCTGATCATGGCCAATGGTGCCCGTGCCGAGGGGATCGAGGCCAATCTCTTCTTCACGTTCTTCGGCCTCGACGTGGTCCATCGGTCAACGATCGACCACATCAAGGTGGCCACCGTCGGCAACCCCGGACTGCACCTGGCTACCATCGCCGGCGGGCTCCCCGGCGTGTCATCGGTCATGACCCATTACCTCGAGAAGAAGATGGAGAAGCTCGACATTCCCCCCATACCCGAGTTCGTGGAGATGATCGCCGACACCGGTGCGGGGATCTACGCCTGCAAGGCGTCGACGGACCTCTTCGAGCTGAGCAAGGACGATCTGATCGACCAGGTCATGGACATCATCACCGTCGGTGAGTTCTACGCCATGGCCGCCGGTGGTGAGATCATCTTCACCTAGGGGCATCGCCCTGGACAGGAGATACCGTCCCCGAGCTGGGCCCCGTGGATTTCGGCCATCCACCCAAGTAAACCCATGGCCTTTACCGCTATCGGGCCAGTACAGTGGGCCTGCCTGGCTGCCGGTCTCACACATCCACGGGGGGCGAACATGAACATCGATCCGTATATCGTCCTGGGAAGCGCGGTCGTTGGATTTTTGGTCGGTCTGACCGGAGCGGGGGGCGGGGCACTGATGACGCCGATGCTCATCCTCCTGTTCAGCGTCAAGCCATCGACGGCGATCTCCAGCGATCTGGTTGCCGCCGTCTTCATGCGACCGTTCGGTGCCGCGGTGCACATGTCCAAGAGGACGGTGAATTTCCGGTTGGTGGGATGGATGGTCGCCGGATCCGTGCCCATGGCCTTCCTCGGCGCCTACCTGCTGCATCTCCTGGGTCACGCCAAGACGTCGCAGGCCAACATCGAAAAGGCGCTCGGCGCCGCGCTCCTCGTCGGAGCGGCAGCCATGGTGACCCGCTACTTCCTCGACCGTCGCGGAGGCCACGAACGTCGGGCGGTCGTGCACGATCTCACCGTCAAGCCGGTGCCCACCGTGCTGATCGGCATGGTCGGCGGACTCATCGTCGGGATGACCTCGGTGGGGTCGGGGTCCCTCATGATCGTGATGCTGCTGTTCCTCTACCCGATGCTGGGTGCCAACCAGCTGGTGGGCACCGACCTGACCCAGGCGGTCCCACTCACCGTCGCCGCCGCACTGGGTGCCCTGGCTTTCGGACACGTCGAGTTCTCGGTGACCACCTCGATCATCATCGGGAGCATCCCCGCCGTCATCGTGGGTTCGTTCATCTCGTCGAGGGCCCCCGACAAGTACATCCGCCCGGCCATCACATTCGTCGTCTTCGCCTCCGGCCTCAAATATGTGGGGCTGGGCAATACCGCTCTGGGGTGGGTCCTGTGTTCGGTTCTCTTCGGAGTCGCCGCCGTCTGGCTGTTCTATGTGCGGCCGTGGCAGAACGGTGCCCCGCTGACCGGTCCCGGCCTCGCCGCAGATGGACGGGGAGAATCTGTCGAGTCGAGGTCCTCCCCGTAAGGATTGCCCGCCGGGCCACGAGCGCCCCGGCTCCGGTCAGGCGATCAGGCGGACCGCGACGCCCGTTCTGCCAGCTGCCTTGGCCGCCGTGATCGCATCGGTCGTCGTAAGCTCGAAGGCGTGAGGGTCATCGAAGTCTTCGCCGACATCTGGTGTCCCTTCGCCCATGTCGGAATCCGGCGCGCCGTTGCGCGCAGGGATCAGTTGAAGCGCGAAGATGCTGCCCTGTACGTGCGAGCTTGGCCTCTCGAACTCGTCAACAAGATGCCCCTCGATCCGAGCACCACCGCCCGCCACGTACAAGAGCTGCGGACGCAAGTGGCCCCTGATCTCTTCTCCGGGTTCGATCCGTCCCACTTTCCCACGACCACGCTTCCCGCCCTGGCCTGGGTTCACGCTGCTTACAAGATCGATATGAGACGGGGTGAGGCAGTGAGCCTTGCCCTGCGCAATGCACTTTTCGAACACGGGGTCGATATTTCAGATCCCGATGCGCTGAGCCACACCGTTCGCGCCGAGGGAGTCGAGTCGTTCGACGCCACTGACGAACAGGCGGTCCTGACCGATTGGCACGAAGGAAGGGACCGCGGTGTCAAAGGCTCTCCACACTTCTTCTGTGGCGACGCCGATGCCTTCTGTCCTTCGCTGGACATCTTCAAGGACGGGAAAGGCCAACTCGAGGTGAAGCGCAACTCAGCAGTTCTCGATGCGTTCCTGGAGAGCTGCTTCGAAGGGTGAGATTCGCCACCATCCACACGGCACCTCGGGCGACAGCCTGCACAGCGGTTGGCCTCCGGTCGACCCCTGCGGAAGCGTTCTGCGGGGACACGTCCTGCGGCGGCACGGCGGAAGTACCGCCGCAGGACGGATGGATGCTGACCGCAGATCCTGCTCCTGACCGGGACCAGCTCAGGCCGCAGGCGGGTATGCGGCCACCGCGGAGGCCTCCAGCACCACGGACGAGTAGGTGCCGATCACCGACGCCTTGCCCCCGACGCAGATGTCGGCGAAGGATGGCGACGCCACCCCGTTCTCCACGAACGGGGTCGTGGCCGTGACGCCGACCGTGGTGTTGATCGTGGACGGAGGTATCGAATGGCTGTCGGTCCACGTCACGACGAAGTCCCCGGCGGTATCGGCAACTCCACAGGTGCCGGCTGTGGACACGCCGTTCACGGACGTGACCTCACCCTTGACGTGAAGCGGCGTCGGCGTCTTGGGCGCCGTAACGACGACGACTGCGGCGAGGATGGTGTTTCCGATGCTCGGTCCTTCGGCGGTCGCGTTGTCACCCACGCAGACGTCGGCGAACGTCACCCCGGTCTGCTGGGGGTCGTGGAACTTGGTGTTCCGGTACACCTCCACGGTGTCGACCACGGTCGACCCTCCGACCTTGTAGTTGATGGTGAATGCCCCCCGGGCACCGGCGGTCCCGCAGGCGCCCGGTGCTGACGAACCGTTGACCGAGGTCACCTGGCCCAACCGGTTCACCGCGGTGGGGGCGAAGATGCGGACGGCGAGCGCATCCATGGAATGGGCGGCGTTGTTCCCGATGGCCGTGGCCTGGAATCCCACACAGACGTTGGCGAAGGAGGGGTCGGAGACGCTCTTCTCGACGAAGGATGTCGATGCCGTCACGCTCACGGTGGTGAGATGGGTCTTGGTGGTGCCCGACTTGATGATGAAGTTGCCACTGGCTCCGGCGGTGCCGCAGGTGCCGACACTCACATCTCCGTTGACCGCGATCACCTTGCCGGTCACCGATGGTGCATCGCTGCTCGACGTGCGGTGCGCGGTTGCCCCGGCCACACCCCCGGCCATGGCCAGTAGCGCCGTCGCCAGGGCGGTGGCCACCGCCAGCTTGAGTACGGATTTCATAGATACTGCCTCCTCGTGTAGGTCCAGGTGTCGGGGAGCATCAACACGAGACGCCCTCCGCTACTCCACATGCCGTGACCTCGCTCACGAGGTGCTCGCCACGCACCTCTAGCAACGACTCCGAAGTCCGGGCGTTACAGGAAGTGCCAATTCGGTCTGAACTACCAGACGACGCGACGGAAGAGGGGGCCCGGCCGAAGCCGGACCCCCTCTCGACGGCGCCTCAGAGGCGCTCCGTACTGCTGCTACTGCGTACTGCTGGGACTACGCACTGCTGGTACTGCGTACTGCGACCGTCAGTTCTTGGCGGTGCAGTAACCCAGGTGACCTCCGGCCTGGTTGGTGCTGGAAGCCGGGTAGTAGTCCGTGCCGCTCTCCGACATCGACGGCACGTCGATGATCGAGGGCGTCGTGAACGTGTCACTGGTGTTGGTGTCCAGCGGGAAGAACCCGGCGGCGTTGATCGCGGACTCGATCTCGCTCCGGTAAGTGGCACCGGTGTTGGGATCGACCTCCGTGTTCATGTCCGCACGGCACAGGAAGCCGCCGGCCCCGATGAAGTTGAGGGTCGCAGGATTGGCCGGGTTGGGGGCGTTGGTGTTGGCATAGGCGTTCCACAGGATCCGAGGATCTGGGAACGTCACACCCGAATCGTCGCCGGTACCCTGGATCGTTGCCTGAGTGGCCAGGATGCCATTGATCGATCCGTACTGCGTGACGTCGTTCGCAGCCTGGCCGTTGCAGGTGGCCTGGGTCTGGGAGAGGTTCCTGCCCGTTCCGACCGTGACGACGTTGGTGTTGCAGGTCTCGGCGAACTTCCCGTAGGAGAAGAAGTAGATGGCGTTGGCCGCGTCCGACGCGTGGTCGACGACACCCATCTCGTTCTCCGTCAGGTTGTTGTGGTCCGTGGTGACATTCGGGTCATCCGGGTCACCAGCCTCGTTGGCTGCGGTCGAGCACGGCGGGTCCACGTTCTTGGTGAATCCGAGGAAGCCCTGCCAGGTGCCGTACGTACCCGATGCCGTCTGCGTGGTGTAGCAGTCGATCGGATCCGGACTTCCGCCCACCGTGACGTTGGAAGCCGCCTGCAGGCAGCGCCAGTCCATGGTCACGGTCGCGCTGTCGATCGTGCAGGAGAGGGTACCTTCCCAGATGGCCTGCAGGTTGGCCTTCGAGATGTCGGTGACATTCGAGTGCGCGGTCGGCGTTCCACCGATGCTGGCCTCGGACACCCACGACACACCATCGGTGGCGTAGCCCACGTAGTTCAGGTCGGCGTTGGACGAATACGACGAGGACCGGGCGAAGCTGGTGTTGAACGCACCGATGCCGTCGGGGCCGCCGAGCAGTGTCGGGCTGGCGGAGATGGCCTGGTTGCGGCCGTTGCCGGAACCGGTGCCCGGGGCGTTGGCGTAGTAGTCGTCGAGCGGGTTCACATCACCCACCGCCAGTCCGGCCTCGCCGCCGATCGTGCCCTTGACATCGCTCACGCCCGACGAACCGTCGGCGGTGCTGCACTGCAGCGCCAGCTGGTTGACGGTCGTGTTGGTGAGGTCGCAGCCCGGAGACATCTCGAAGATGTCACCCAACGCATCCATGACCTGGTAGGTGGTCTGCGAGCCCGAGCCGATGATCAGCGACGCCGGGGGAAGATACGCGGATCCCTTGTAGATGAAGGCGTCGGCGGCGTCCGTCGCCGAGGTCTCGTTCGGGGTGCCCGGGTTGGTCACGGTGATGTTGACCGAACCCACGGCCTCGGCGGGCGAAACCGACGTCAGCTCCGTCGATGAGACGAAGTGGGTCGAAGTGCCTGCGGTGCTACCGAAGTGAACCGTCGCATTGCTGGCGAAGTAGAGCCCGGTGATCGTCACCGTGGTCCCACCTCCGGTCGGGCCGGCAGCCGGGCTGTCCGGACCGGACTCGACCGCGGTCACCGCGGGCGTCAGCGGCGGCGTCGGCGGCGGAGGGGCCACCGTGTAGGTGAGGGTCTTCGTCTTCGAGGTGAGGGTCGGCTGACCCGACTTGCTCACGCTCACCGACACGGCCTCCGAATGGACCGACGAGAACTCTGCCGGGGCCAGGAACTTCACCGATGTGGAGGTCTTCGAAGTCGGGGTCACGGATTCAGTGCCGACGTGCACGGTGGTGGTGTAACCGCTGTCGGTGAGGCTCTTCCCCGTGATCGTGACCGTGGTGCCACCGGACGTGTACACCGAGGTAGGCGAAAGGGACGTGATCGACGGGGTAGGCGTTGCCGCCCCGGCGATCGTGCTCGTCGCGGCCACTGTCAGTGACAGTGATGCGAGGCCGATCGAAGCCGCGCCGAAGGCGCGCCCCGTCCGGCTCGTGAATAAGTTTCGCAACATGTTTCTCCTCGTGATTGGTGAATGGTTGCGAGGGGCCGTTTCGCCCGGATCCGCTCGGATCCGTTCTGCCTGCCAGAGTCCCTCATAAGAAAATCTAACGAAGCCAGGTAATCTGAACGTCACGAACGCACGGGTATTCGATGAATTGTAGGTGACGTACTCCGATCGCCTCCGGGGGGGAAGGGCAGGGAGGCAAACCGTCCTCCTTCCGTGGGCCGGTGTATCCATCCCGTTCGTCGTCGGCCGTGTCGCGGGTATTCCTCCAGCTCAGCAAGTGTGCAGCAACTGTGCGCCATCGCCTCGCCACGCAGCGGCTGGCGATACCTTCGCGGCTGGCGTGATCGGTGGCCGAACGGCGGTCGGTGGCGACGATGCCACAGCCCGTGGCGGTCCGGTGGAGCTCACGGATGGGGGATGAGATACCTGTTCCACAGAGCGGCGCCCTTCCCAACTCCGAACCGCGGGATCGAGGATCCGCCGCGCAGGCCTGCTACGAAGGTCGCGTGTCGAGGGCGGCGAGTGAAGGGCGGCGACGAGGACGCTCAGAACGTTGCCGGGAGGGCACGGGACAGGGCCTGGCATGCGAACAGCCCGCACATGAGGACGACGGGGAGGGTGAACAGATAGACCAGCCATGGCTCGCCCCAACGCATGACCGCCGCCGCGGCGGCGACAATCACGGCCAGGGTGATCAGCATCCACAGAAGCGTGAGCCATCCGGCTGCCGAGTCGCCGTTGAGGGCCCGGTCCGCATCGGAGGGGATCCGCCCCCGGACCACGTCGACCTTGGCCGGCGATCCCTTGAGCTGCGCCACCACCACCAGCCGACCGTTGGTGAGCAGCCCCGAATCGGCGGTGATCAATGTGAGCCGGTTCGCCGCCGTCGGCCCGATCACGTCACGGCGTCCGGACAACACGGTTCCGACATGGGTGACGACATAGGTGAACGTTCCGGCACCGTCGATCACCTTGATCTTCCCACCGCGCTGCAGTGTGTCCAGCTTTCCGAACGGAGCGCCGAAGGTGACCCGACGCCCGGCGATCACCGCATTGCCGGGGGTGCCGGGCAGGACCGAGCCGGGCAGGAGGCCCGGGCCTTTCATGAGGTCCGCGGCGCTCGTGCCCTGGACCACGACCTCGTGCAGGTCGAGGGAGCGGATGTCGAGCACCGCGATGGCCCGACCGTCCGAGGGCGGGTGCCCGTCGACCAGGCTGGACACCGTCAACGGATGGCCGAGCAGCGATGCGGTCAGGATCTGCTGGTTCCTGGCCCCCGTGAGCGAACTGAACACGAAGATGTAGGCGAAGAAGGCGATCAGCAGGACCGCCACGCTGACCAAGGCCACACCGACCAGAACCCGGGCCTGCAACCAGTGCCGGGACAGTCCGACGGCGGTCCGCCCACCGGCGTCTCTTCTCTCCCCCGGGTCACCGCCCTCGTCGACCGAGCCGCGCGCCGGATCCCACTCCCGTTGGGGATCCAGGGTGCCGCCGTCATCGCCTCTGACCTCGGTGGCCGTCACGGGCCGTCGCCCCCCGCACCGGGCATCCGGGCCGCCCGAGCCCGCATGAGGATCAGGACCCCGCCGACCAGGCACAGCAGCGCCAGCAGGAGCACGGTCGGCAGGAGCAGTCGACTCACGATGTTCAGGCTGATGAGGCTCAGGTAGCGGGGGATGACCGCAGGCTTGGTCGCCGGGGCCTTCCGATTCCCCGATGGATTGGACGACTTCTTCTCCGGGGATTTCGAGGAACCGAACTTGGTCACCGAGGCAGCAGTCGTGGTGGAGCCCTGGGTTCCGCTCCCACCGGCCGGTGTCACACCCGAAGCGCTGCCCGGGGTGGCCGGCAGTGAGCTCGAGGTGGGCGGGGCGCCGGTTGACGGTGAGGATTTGCCGATGGTGGTCGGGCACTGGACGCCGGGGTCCTTGCAGTGGTGCCCACCGCTCTTCTTTCCCGCCTGGGTGTGGAGGGCGGTGTGCAGGTCCGCCAGTGCGGCCGTGGCCATGACGGCCGGCATGGGATAGTACCCGGACGGGAGCGCTCCAGAGGTCGAAAAATCGATCAGGTTGGTCACCAGGTTGCGGATGGCCGAGGTCGTGGCCGCGGACTGCGGAGCGGTGGGCACGATGGCGTAGGTGATATCGGGCATCGGGTAGGCAGTGGGATCGGGATTGGAATAGTTGAACTGGTAGGTATTGGCGGGGCAGGTCGGCGACACCGTGGTGCACGGTTGCGCCGCCGCCAGCCCGGCCTCGATGCTGGACGTGGTGGGAGCGACGAAGTTGCCGCTGGCGTTCTGGAGGCTGGCTTCGTTGAGGCCGTAGAAGGCAGCCTCCGACGAGTCCATGATCCCGAAGGCCGCCAGCGGGTCGGTGCCGTTCTGCGGCTGGGGCAGCTCACCACCTCCGTAGGCCCAGCTGCGCATATTTTTGGCCTGCAGCGCGGGTGATTGGGCCGCGGAGAAGAAATTCGACGACCCCGATATCGATGGGAATTTCGAGATCCCTTGGCAGCTGGGGAAGACCCATTGGGCCGTGGGGTCGCCGGAGGGCGGCCATACCGACGAGTGGGGGGCGGTGGTCAGGGTGGTGGAAGCCAGGTTCGGATCGTTGACTTTGACGGTGGTGGCGACGGGATCGAAGTCGGCGTTGCTCTCGAACACGGTGGCGGTCAAGCCTGGATTGGGCGCGTGGCACAACCAGTCGGTGGTCTGGTAGCTGGCTCCGGTCGGGACATCGGGCATGAACGAACCGAACTGCTGAGGGGCCACACCCCCGTTGAGCACCGAATCAGCCGACAGTGGGTTGAGAAGATCGAAGGCGTCGAGGTTGGATTCGAAGTAGAGCTGCGCGCCCGGAGTGCTCGGGCACTCGTAGAGTTGCGCGCAGGTGACGGGCGGAGTGCCCGTAGCCAGCGCCGACGCCAGGTTGTCGGCGTCGGCGAAGTCGGGCTCACCGTTCAGGAATTGCGGGTCGCCGGTGGGCGATTCGTAGTCCGAGGTGATCAGACCCGCCACCATGTTCGGGGTCAGGTTGTACGTCGAGATGGGCACGGACAGGCTGTTGAGGATGTCGCCGGCCAGAAAGGCCACCGTGCTGGCCGATACCGCCACCGGTACCAGTGCGTAGGCCTTGCCCTTCTTGCCCTGGAGGGAGGCCATCTGGGCGGCGTCCTGGGGGTTGTCGACGAATCCCACCGCCGCGTTGCCGCCGGCGAAATCAGTGACCACCGATTGGGTGTCGAAGGTGGTGTTGAGCGCCACCACGCCGGTCGGTCCACCGCACGTGTCCTCCACGGCCGTCGGCAGGAACTGCTCGACGCTGGTGGACCCGTCGGTGTAGATCTCCGGAGCGTTCTTCGGGCAGCCCGACGTCTGGGAACGGAATTTGAGGGGGACGACGACGCTATTGGTGCTGTCCACCGCAGGACCCAACCCTACGACCGGCCCCTGGCCGAGCTCTTCGGTCACGACCATGTCGCAGGGGTTGCCTGAATCGTCGCAGTTGAATCCCGGCGTCGGGTTGTTCAGGTCGAGTATGTCGAGGGCGGGTAGAACCGTGTTTCCTTCACCCGCCGGGTCGAAGAACACGGGATAGGTGACCGACGTCAGATCCTGGTGGGTCGGGTCGTCGGTGATCGGGACGCTGATGGTCCCGTAGTCCGAGTCCTCCCACAGACCGGTCAAACAAGACGGATCTGTGGACGAGGTGATGCCGGAGCACAGGGCGACCCGGAAGCTGTCCGTGGCGGGAAAGTTGGTCACCTTGATGGAGACGCTCTGCCCGTCTTGCAGATCGACGTTCGGACCGACGTCGACGGTCGGGCACGGGCCGGAGCTGCACGGAAGCTGGGCCTTACAGCCCCTGGCGCCGTCGCTCGCGCAGTGGGACGCGGTCAGGCCGACATGCGCCTGGTAGGTGGAGCTGTCCGCCACCGTCGTCTCCGCTATGGAAGTGGCGGCGGTCGAAACCAGCACCAGAGCCACGCAGGCCGCCAACCTCGCGCCCATCCTCATCACGGCCGACCTCGCCGCTCGCTGGGCGCGGCGTTCATCGTGGACCTGCCGCCACCGCTTCTTCATCTCTCCTGCCCTCTGATCGTCCATGGTCACCGTCCGGCCGTGCCGGGCCTCACGTCGGCCGACGCCCGACGCGCCCATGTGCCCGCGTGTGCGCATTCATGCCGCCGGCTCCGGCTCCGGATCCGGTCCGGGGTCGGTTGGATCCCGTTCGCGCCTCTTGCGCATCCCGACGAGGGGAGGGGCGAACACGATGGCAACCAGCAGGAGTGCTCCACCGAAGTATCCGAGCAGGTTCGGCGACGCCAGGGATTGGATGGCCGAGGTGAGGGCGTCGATCCTCGGGTACTTGGAGGGAACCGCGGTTGCAACTCCCGCAGGCACGAGCTTGCCGTTGACGATGGCGTACCCGGCCGCTTTTTCGGCCGCGGTGAGGCCTCCTTTGGCGGCGATCGATCCACTGGCACCGCCGGCGGTCGACCCGCTGGCCCCGCCGGCGGTCGAGCCATTGGCCCCGCCGGCGGTCGAGCCATTGGCCCCGCCGGCGGTCGAGCCATTGGGCCCGGATCCCGTACCCCCGCCGGTGGCCGGCCCACCGGGGGTCGGGCCCTGGCCTTGGATTGTGGGCCCGGGGGGGCTGGGGATCGAACCCTTGACGTAGGGATTGGCGCAGTCGGCCGGCGAGACGGGTGGCGGCTCCTTGGCGCCGTTCAACCGTCCGATGGCGTCGAAGTCCTCCTGGACCAGGTTGGGAGGGAGCGGCGAGTAGCCGAGCAGGGCCATCTTCTGCTGGCCGGCGCAGGCCAGGAAATCGACGAACTGCCCGATCTCCGCCCCTTTCTGCGGATCGAGTGGCGACGTGGGGCTCGTCTGGGGGACCCCCGGGGCCGAGAACGAGGCGCAGTTCGTCCCTTGCGCCGCGGCCAGCTGCGGCGAGCACGGGGTGACGAGGTAGCTGTAGGCCGACAGCGGGTAGGCGTTGGGAACCGTGTCGGTGTAGACGCCGGTCAGGTCCTGGGTGAGGTCGGCGTGGAGAATCGCCTTCTCCAGCGCCGTGGCCACGTTCAGCGATGTCGGCTGCGTCGGAGTGTCGCTGGCGTTGATGAGCGAGGCCACCGGGAAGGTGTGCTCCTTGGCGTAGGCCGTCTCGACGTAGGTGATGGACCCGAGGCTCGACACCGCGGCCACGTAGTTGGCGGCGTTGTCCGAGCCCGACTGACCGACCGGGTTGCCCTGGCCCCATCCCGGGTAGACGGTGGGGCTGGGGTTCGAACCTTGGGCCGGCACGGGCCAGGTGGCCGTCGGCAGACCCGGATTCCCGGAGTTGAATGCCGTCTGGGCCGCTTTGAAGTCCGAGCCGTCCTCGTGGAGCAGGTAGTCGGACAGCAGGTAGTTCTCGCCCGAGGCGTCCGAGCGGTAGACCGGGATGATCTTCTGGTTGGGCAGGTCACCGACAAGCTGCGGATTGGCCGCCTCGATGGCCGGGTCGTTCCAGTTGGTGATCTCGCCGAGGAAGATCTTGGCGATGAGCGGCGCGTTGAGGTTGAGGTTGGTGATCTGCTGCCCGTCGGTGCCGTTCAGGTTGAACATGAAGGAGAGGCCGCCGGCCACGTCCGGCATGTACTGGTAGGGCTGGGTCGGGTAGTAGGTCGACTGCTGCGGCGCTGTAGGGGATGTCCGAGGCGGCGAAGTCGACCTGGTTCTGGCCGAAGTTGTTGAGCCCGACGACCGACGAGGAGACCTGCCAGTTGATGTTGAGCCCGTACAGGGTGGCCGACTGGCCCACCCACTGCTGGATGGCCACGCCGGCGAAGCTCGATCCGGTCGACTGCAGCGACGGACTCGCCCCGAGGCCGGTGCGGCGGCCAGCAGGATGGCGATCACCGCCGCCACGCAGGCCAGCTGCCTGAGCTTCAGGACACGCCATCGGGCGCCACGTGTGTAAGCCGAAGATCGCATCGGATCAGCCGAACTGGCCGTTGACATAGTCCGATGTCCTCTGATCGACCGGAGCGTTGAAGATCTGTTCGGTGGCGCCCGACTCGACGATGCGACCGGGCTGGTTCTCCTCGGCCAGGAAGAAGGCGCAGTAGTCGGAGACCCGCTGGGCCTGTTGCATGTTGTGGGTCACGATCACGACGGTGACCTCGTCGGCGATGTCCTTGATGGTGCTGCTCGATGCGCAGGGTGGACGTGGGGTCGAGGGCCGAGCACGGCTCGTCCATGAGCAGCACCCGCGGCTTGACGGCCAGCGCCCGGGCGATGCACAGGCGCTGCTGCTGACCACCGGAGAGGGCGCCGCCGAGCTCGCCCAGCCGGTCCTTGACCTCGTTCCACAGGCCCGCCTTGGTCAGCGACTCCTCGACCAGGTCGTCGCGGTCGGGCGGGCTGGTCCGGGAGAACTTGAGTCCGGCGAGCACGTTCTCGGCGATGGTCATGGCCGGGAAGGGATTCGGCTTCTGGAAGACCATGCCGATGTGCCGTCGGGTCTCCATGGCCCGCTGACCGGGACCGTAGATGTCGAGGCCGTCGAGCTTGACCGAGCCGGCCAGCTGGGCCCCGGGCACCACCTCGTGCATCCGGTTGAGGATGCGCAGGAAGGTCGACTTGCCGCATCCCGACGGCCCGATCAGCGCGGTGACCTTCGACCGCTCCATGGTCAGGTGACACCGACTCGAGCACGAGCCGGCCGCTGAACCAGGCGCACACCCCCTCGGCGTCGATGCTGGCCGGCCTCGCCCCGACGGCGCCGACGGAGGGCGGACGACGGTGTCCGAGCCAGCATTTCGGTCGTCATTGGTCGATCTCACTCTCGGTCGCCATCGGGATCGGGACGAACATGCGGGCCATGAGGTCGTCGTCGTGCGGACCGACCTTCTTGTCCCTTCTTGCCCTTGGTCCGGCTGAAGACCCGGGCCAGCACGAACAGGATGAGCACGATGGCCATCAGGACGAAGGCGGCCTGGAAGGCCAGGTCGATCAGGACCGGCTGGGCCGGTGCGGACGTCGGACCAGATGACCAGGGGCAGGGCGGCCTGCGGCTCGTGGCGAACGGGTTGGCAGTTGATGACCTGGGAGCCGAACGCCGTGAACAGGAGGGGGGCGGTCTCACCCACGATGCGGGCGATGCCGAGCAGCACGGCGGTGACCACGCCGGAGCGGGCGGTGGGCAGGACCACCGACCAGGTCGTCCTCCACTCCGGGGCCCCGAGGGCGGCCGACGCCTCGCGCAGCCCGCTCGGGACCACCCGCAGCACCTCCTCGACCACCCTGGTCACCGATGGGAGGAGGATCACCGTCAGGGCCAGCGAGGCGGCGAACCCGGAGTAGGTGAGCACGTGGGTGAGGATGAGGATCGAGTAGATGAAGATGCCGGCCACGACGGACGGGGTGCCGCTCATGGCGGTCACCACCGTGCGGACGATGCGCACCCCGCGGCCGCGCACCTCGTTGAGGAAGACGGCGGTGGCGATGGCGGCGGGGACGCCGATGGCCGCCGCGATCAACACCTGCTCGAAGGTGCCGATGATGGCGTGGAGGATGCCGACCGTGCTGAGCGCGTTGGGTGCCGCGGGCTGGAAGTGGTTCTGGTCCTTGGTGAACAGCGCGCTCCAGTGGATGGTGGGAATCGCCTTGGTAGGCCACCCACACCACGATGAAGACCACCAGGGAGACGACGAGGAGCGCAGCGCTCACCACCACGACGGCGACCACCCGGTCGGTCGCCACCTGGCGTTCGATGACCTGGGCGGTCCCGATCCAGGTCAGGGCCAGGAAGCCGATGTACCAGCAGACGAGGAACCCGAAGCCCCCGGAGAGGATGGTCAGCTGATAGAAGACGACCCAGACCAGACAGAACGAGGACAGCGCGGCCAGCGCCAGGAGGGCCACGTCCCTGGTGCCGAAGTCGCTGGGGCGCAGCGGTGAGGGGAGCTTCCGCGGCTCGGGCGGCGGACCGCTCGGGGTCTGGCTCCGCTCCTGTGGTTGGGACCGGCCCGCCCTCGTCGCCGGTGCGGCGGCGGCCCGCCGGCTCGATCTGGATGACCTGACCGGTGGGTGCCTCGAGGTCGGTGCCGGTGCTCACAGGTCCACTCCGGCACCGCTCCGCGACCGGTTGACGATGGCGGAGGCGATGAGGTTGACGACCAGGGTGATGACGAAGAGGACGAAGCCGCAGAGCAGGAGATCCTGGAGCCCGAGCGTGCCCCCCGAACCGAAGTTCACGGCGATGAGCTGCGAGATGGTGGATCCGCCGTGCTGGAGGATGTCGGTGCTGAGCCGTGAAGGCGGTGCTGAGGATGATGGCGACGGCGATGGTCTCCTCGAGGGCCCGACCGAGCCCGAGCATGACCGCGCCGATCATGCCCCCCCGCCCGAAGGGGAGGACGACGGTGCGGATCATCTGCCAGCGGCTGGCGCCCAGGGCGAGGGCGGCCTCGCGCTCCCCGGCGGGGCCAGCGAGAAGACCTCCCGGCTGATCGAGGCCACGATGGGCACGATCATCAGGCCGACCACCAGTCCGGCGATGAAGAGCGAGGCGTTGAGCGGCGGGCTGTCGACTTTGAAGAACGGGATGAACGCGCAGGTGCCGCGACAGCCAGGTGCTGAAGCCGACCACGTTGGTCTGACAGCTCGAAGACGGCCCAGAGGCCGAAGATGATGCTGGGGATGGCGGCGGCCAGGTCGATCATGGAGATCAACGGGCGACGGGCCCACAGCGGCGCGTACTCGCTGAGGAAGAGGGCCGTGCCGATGGCGACCGGGGTGCCCACCAGCATGGCCACCCCGGCGACCTCGAGGGTGCCCACCAGCGAGGCCAGGACGCCGAAGACCGGGTGCTTTCCCGTGGTCTGGAAGCCCGACCGGGTGAAGAAGTCCAAACCCGCCACCTTGAAGGCCGGGTAGCCGCTCTTGAACAGGAAGAGACCGATCAGGAACAACAGGACCAGCACGCCCATGGAGACGGCCCACACACCACGGCGGTAGAAGCGATCGGCCCGGCTGTAGTCGGTGGAGATCGTGATCGGCTCGGGCACCAACCTGGGAGCCGCAATGCTGGGCAGATCGACGGACATGGCTCTGACGGTGCCTCTCGGGCTGCTCGGGGTCAAATCGGCAGGTTTGACGTCCGCCGTGCATCACGAACGGTCACCAAGGATGGTAGCCAGGCAAGGTGAACGCAAGCAGAACTCCCGGCAAAATCCAGCTGACAAATGCGTGATGCCCGGGCCCCGGGGGACGGCGGCGGCCCGGCCACCGGCAAGAACACCCTGGCTATATCTTGGCGGAGACCAGTTCCGCTCTCCCCACGTCGAACGGGACGACCTTGTCCTTCCAGACCACTTCGCCGGACGTGTCGATGACGATCGGGAGGTACGACGCCCGGGCCGTCTGCAGGTACGGGCGGGCGGACCGGAGCTGAGCCAGCTGGGTGCGGACCGTATTGGCCGCGGTTGCATTGGTGGCCTGGAGGTCGTCCAGGCCTGCCCAGTACAGGTTCCGGCCGCCGCAGGCGATGAAGGTGGCCAGCCACTTTTGCCCGGCCGGGTCCGTCCACACGATGGGGTCGTACAGCTCGAGCTGGTCCGAGCCCGGAATCTTCCCGACCACCGGCGCCGATGATGACGGTCCTGACCGGAGCTTGGTTCCATAGGGAAGCACGAAGGTGTCCACGGCCGCGGTGCCACCTTTGCTCTTTATGGAATTGATCGCCGCTTCGGCGGATGGGTCGGGTGAGAAGGCGGCGAAGTGTGGATCCTCTCCGGTGGGCAGCGAGGGATCGATCTGCCCGTTGACCGTATACGTGCACCCTTCCAGCTCGTCGGTCGGAGTTGCCAGGGCGACGACGCGCGTGTCTCCCGTCGTGACCGACGACGTCGGCGGGCTGCTCGAACCTCCGCCGCAGGCCGACGCGACAAGGGCGAGCCCGACAGCTCCCGCCACCACCGCCCCACGCGTACGTCTGCCCCTGTTGACGGTTTGCGGTCCCATCCACCCTCACTTGATCGTCGGCTCACCCGGCCTCTGGCCAGCGGTGGATCGCGGACCAAGTGCACGAACACCCCGCGGCCCGGCCAGGACCGTCAGTCTGCACACAGCGCCTGATTGATGTCAACGCGGCCCGACCCTCCGAGGAAGCCCGCGGCCATCAGGCTCGCGGTGGGACCGCCTTTCCAATGGTGGCAATGGACCGCAGCACGGCGAAGCGTGGGAATGTGTACCATCAGCCGGTGCACTCGCGTGGGTGGTCGGTCCGTCGGGCCTTGGTATCGATCGCCGCCCTGGGCATCCTCCCACTGGCGTCGTCGGCGTGCTCGAGCCCGTCGACGTCCTCGACCGGTACCACGGCCAAAACGACCACGACGGCGAGCACAAGCAGTCGGACCCTGTGTACGACGGTTTCGCCGGCGCAGATCGCCGCGACCACCGGGGTGAAGGTCAGTCCCGCCCAGACGACCAGCACGAAGACCACCGTCACCTGTACGTACAAGGCCGCCGACCTGTCGAAGTCGGTGATCATCCTGTACTCGATCGACGTCACCGCCGCCGACTTCGCCAGTCAGGCCAAGAGGGCGAACTCGGCGCACGGCCCGATCACCCGCGTGAGCCACCTGGGGGACGGCGCGTACTACTTCACCGTACCGGCCCAAGATTCGACGATCACCACCCTGGTCGTGGTCCACGGGCAAGCGGAGATCGTCATCACGAGTACGGCCGGCCTCACCCAGGTACAGAATCTGGCCCAGCTGATCCTCTTCGCCTTCTCCTCCAAGGGGTAGCACGGGCCGGATGGGTAGCACGGGCCGGATGGGTAGCACAGTCGGATGAAGCGCGTCCTCAGGTGGACGGCCCGGATGACCCTTGGGGCGGCCGTGGCCGCCGCGGTCGGATGGGTCCTCCGGGCTTCGCGCCGAACGGGGACGGGCGGGAGCGGGATGCTTCCCTCCGTCGGCAGCGACACCTGGCCGCCGGTGCCGACCAACCCCGACCGCGTTTCGTGAGCCTCGCCCGCCCGCTTGCGTCTCGGTTCGCTCCCGTGAGTGGCGATCCACTCTTGTGAGCCATCGGGCCGCGGATGGGGATCAGCTGCAGCCGGGCTCCCGCCTCCACAGGGAGACATGGGTGCACTCGCCCACCTGCACCGAGTAGTCGAGGAAGAAGTCGTCGCGGCCCTGCTGCTGGGCGCGCCGGTGGGCGGGATCGTCGCGCCACGCCCGGTGGGCGGCCGGCGAGTCGAACGTCACCAGGGAAACGTGCTCCCCGTCCTCGGCGACAAAGGTCTTGAAGTCCACGAAACCGTCGGCGGCCCGTGCCGCCTTCTCCATCTCGTGGGCCACCCGCCGGTAGTCGGTCTCGGCGTCGCTCCGGCGCCGGGAACGGAACACGGTGATCACCTGTCCCCGGGCCAGCCCGAGGTCGCGCTCCGCGGCCATGACCGTCCGGCCGCTAGGACTCGACGGTGTGGACGTCGCTGATCCCCGGAGCTCCCCGCATCAGGACCAGGGCGGCATCGGGCACCTGCCGATCGGTGGACAGCACCATGAGGGCGGTGTGGCCTGTGGCCGACGGGCCCACGGCCATCGACGAGATGGACACGGCGGCCTCCCCGAGGATGGTGCCCACCACCCCGATCATCCCGGCCCGGTCGTCGTTGCGCACCACCAGCATGTGGGGAGCGGGAGGGACCTCGACGGAGTGATCGTCCATCATGACCAGACGCGGCTCGGTGCGGGGGCCGGTGAGGGTTCCGGCCACCGAGTGGTCGCCGCTCCGCAGAGTGATGAGATTGACGTAGTCGTGGGCGGTGACGGTGGAGATCTCCCGCACCTCCAGGCCTCGCTCGGCCGCCAGCTGGGGTGCGTTGACGTAGCTGACCGGCTCCTCGGTGGCCGCGGCGAAGATCCCCTTCAACACCGACAGGGTGAGGATGCCGGTTCCGGCGCCGGCCAGACCGCCCTGGTACTCGATCTCCAAGGTGCCGGGCAGCCCATCGTTCAGGCAGGACAGGATCCGGCCCAGCTGCTCGGACAGACCCATGAACGGACGCACGGTCTCCGACACGTCGGTGGCGGCCACGTTGACGGCGAAGGGGACGAAGTCGCCGTTGAGAGCCAGGATGACCTGCTCGGCGATGGTCACGCCGGCCTTGTCCTGGGCCTCGGCCGTCGACGCGCCCAGATGGGGCGAGACCACCACCGAGGGCAGCTCGAACAGGGGCGACTCCGTGGTCGGCTCCTTGGAGAACACATCGAGCCCAGCCCCTTCGACCTGGCCCGAACGGATGGCCTCGGCCAGGGCCTCCTCGTCCACGATGCCGCCCCGGGCGGTGTTGATGATGCGGAGGCCCGGCTTGGCCTTGGCCAGCAGATCCTTCCCGATGAGCCCGAGCGTCTCGGCGTTCTTCGGCAGGTGCACGCTCACGAAGTCGGACACTCCCATGAGCTCGTCGAGACCCATGAGCTCCACCCCCATGTGCTTGGCCCGATCAGCCGAGACGTACGGGTCGTAGGCCACCAGGCGCATGCCGAAGGCCAATGCCCGCTGCGCGACGAGGGCCCCGACCCGGCCCAGGCCGACCACCCCGAGGGTCTTCCCGTGCAGCTCGACGCCCTCCCATTTCGACCGCTCCCACTTCCCGGCCACCAAGGCGGCGTGGGCCTGGGGGATATTGCGGGCCTGGGCCAGCAACAGGGCCATGGCCTGCTCGGCGGCGGACAGGATGTTCGACTGGGGCGCGTTGACCACCATGACACCGCGATCGGTGGCCGCGGTGACGTCGACGTTGTCGAGACCGATTCCGGCCCGGCCCACCACGACCAGGTCGGTGCCCGCCGTCAGCACCTCGGCGGTCACGGTGGTGGCGGAGCGGATGACCAGGGCCTGGGCCCCGACCACCGCCGAGATCAGACCCTCAGGACTCAGATCGAGTTGCACGTCGACCTCGTGCCCGGCCTCGGCCATGAGGTCGAGCCCGGCCTGGGCCAGCTTTTCGGTGACCAATACCCTACCCATGGTGCTCCCTTCCTACGGAGATCGAGCTTCCTGCGGAGATCGAGGACAGACGGGCGGGATCCCGCCTCACGATGCCTCGCCGAACAGCTTGGCCAGCCGGGAGACTCCCTCGATGAGATCGTCGTCGCCCAGGGCGTAGGACATCCGGAAGTAGCCCGGGGCCCCGAACGCCTCACCGGGGACCACGGCCACCTTGGCCTCGTCGATGGCCAGGTCGGCCAGTTCGGCGCTGGAGGCCGACCGGCGGCCGCGGATGTCGCGGCCGTACAGCCCTACGACCGAGGGGAAGGCGTAGAAGGCACCTTCGGGCAGGATGCAGGATACGCCCTCGATCTCGTTGAGCATGGTGTGGATGGTCTTCCTCCTGCGGTCGAAGGCCTGGCGCATCTCCTCGGCTGCCGTCAGGTCGCCGGACACCGCGGCCAGGGCGGCCCGCTGGGAGACGTTGGCCACGTTGGAGGTCTCGTGCGACTGCAGGTTGGTGGCCGCCGTGACCACGTCGATCGGGCCGATCATCCAGCCCACCCGCCATCCGGTCATGGCGTACGTCTTGGCCACTCCGTTGACCACGATGCAGCGGTCGGCCAGTTCGGGGACCAGGACCGGCATGGAGTGGTGCTCCGCCTCCCCGTACACCAGGTGCTCGTAGATCTCGTCGGTCAGGACCCACAGGCCTTGTCCGGCGGCCCACTCCCCGATGGCCTGGATCTCCTGCCGCGGGTAGACCGCACCGGTGGGATTGGAGGGCGAGACGAACAGCAGCACCTTGGTGCGGGGGGTGCGGGCCGCCTCGAGTTGGGCCACGGTCACGCGGAACCCGCTGACCGCGTCGGTGGCGATGACGACGGGCACCCCGCCGGCCAGCCGGATGACCTCCGGGTAGGTGGTCCAGTACGGGGCCAGCACCAGCACCTCGTCGCCCGGGTCGCACAGGGTGGCGAAGGCGTTGGCGATGGCCTGCTTCCCGCCATTGGTGATCAGGACCTGCGACGCGCTCACCTCGAACCGAGAATCGCGACGGGTCTTGACCGCCACCGCCTCCCGCAGCTCGGGAAGCCCGGCCGTCGGGGTGTACTTGTGGGTGCGCGGATCGCGGCACGCCGCCTCGGCCGCGGCAACGATGTGCTCGGGGGTGGGAAAATCCGGCTCGCCGGCCCCGAAGCCGACCACGTTTTCGCCCGCCGCCTTGAGGGCCTTGGCCTTGGCGTCCACTGCCAGCGTGGCCGACGGCGAGACGGCCGCAATCCGCTCCGAGATGCGTCGGCCGGTCATGACGTCACCGCGGGGCGGCGGCTCTGGCCAGCGGGGCCGGTTTTTGTCGGGGGTGCCATGGTGCCATGATTCCATACGTGACCGATACCCCTGACATCAGGATCCCAGCCCATCTTCTCCCGACCGACGGGCGCTTCGGCTCCGGCCCTTCCAAGGTCCGGCCCGAGGGCGTCGCCGCCCTGGCCGCCGAGTCCGGCCGGTACCTCGGGACGAGCCACCGCCAGAAGACGGTCAAATCGGTGGTGGGGAGCCTGAGGGAGGGTCTGGCCGAACTGTTCTCGTTGCCCGACGGGTACGTGGTGGCCCTCGGAAACGGCGGCACCACCAGTTTCTGGGATGCGGCCACCTTCGGCCTCATCGAACGCAAGAGCCAGCACCTGAGCTTCGGGGAGTTCTCGTCGAAGTTCGCCACCGCGGCGGCGGACGCTCCCCATCTGGCCGAGCCGGAGATCATCACCTCCGAGGTGGGAACCCATCCGAGCCCGGTGGCCCGGGACGACGTCGACCTGTACGCCCTGACCCACAACGAGACCTCGACCGGCGTGATGATGCCGATCATGAGGCCGAGCGGGGCGGTGTCGCCGGGTGACGGCGGGGGCATCGTGGCCGTCGACGCCACGTCGGGGGCAGGCGGGCTCCCCGTCGACCCCGAGCAGTACGACGCCTACTACTTCGCTCCCCAGAAGTGCTTCGGCTCGGACGGCGGGCTGTGGGTGGCCCTGCTCTCTCCGGCAGCGCAGGACCGCATCGCCCGCATCACCGCCACCGAGCGCTGGGTGCCGGCGTCGTTGGATCTGACCATCGCCCTCGACAATTCCAAGCTGGACCAGACCTACAACACCCCCGCACTGGCCACCATCTTCCTCTTCGACCAGCAGGTGACCTGGTTCAACAAGCAGGGGGGCATGGACTTCTCGACGGGTCGGTGCGACCGGTCCTCGGAGATCCTCTACGCCTGGGCCGAGAACTCGGACTTCGCCACCCCTTTCGTGACCCGGGAGCAGGATCGCAGCCACGTGGTCGGGACCATCGACTTCGTCGACTCGGTCGACGCGGCCACGGTGGCCGCGGTGCTGCGGGCCAACGGGATCGTGGACACCGAGCCCTATCGCAAGCTGGGCCGCAACCAGCTGCGCATCGCCATGTTCCCGGCCATCGAGCCCGACGACGTCGCCTCCCTCTGCGGGTGCATCAACCACGTGGTCGGGGCCATGGCCGGCTGATCCACCGGAGTCGGCCCCGGCCCGGGATCAATCGCCCCCGGATCGATCGCGGTCCGGGATCAATCGGCTCCGGCCCGGGATCCATCGCCCCCGGATCGATCGTCCCCGGATCGATCGCCGGTGACCCAGCTCGACCTGAGGTCCTCCAGCCAGGCCGGCAGATCGATGGGGGGATCAGGAAGGGCTTCGGCGCCGCGTTCGGCCAGCGCGCCGAGGAACGAGTCAGGGTCGTCACCCCATGACCGCGGATCACCCATCATCACCTCCAGGAGCACCGTGCCCTCGGGGCCGGCCACGAAGGGCCCGAAGGCGGCACCGAGGGGCAGTTCGACGTGGGTGCCGGCCGGGCAGCGTCGGTCCCCGCACCACATCTCCCCGCTGATGACGAAGATGACGTGGGGGCTGAAGTGCCCGTGCCGGCGGATGACCATCCCCGGATCCCATCGGGCGTAGAGCGACAGGTACTGGGGATCGGGCGAGAAGGCCAGCCACTTCTCCCACACCGAGGAAGTGGTGCCGTCGGCGTTGCGGATGACCTTCACCTGCTGCCAGGGGACGTCGGGGTCGTCGATGTGACGGAAGGTGGGCTCGAGGCCGTCGACGTTCACGCCGGGAACCGTTCCGTCGTCGTTCATGCCCCGCTCCCCCATCCCCGACCGGTCGTCGTCGTCCGTCGCACCGTTGCCCGGCGCACTGTTGCCCGGTCCGCAGTGCTCAACCGCCGGAGACGTCCTGGATCTTCTGTTTCCCGGCGGTGACGAACGGCATCATGTCGCGAAGCTGGGCACCGACCTTCTCGATGGGATGATCGAGCCCGGCTTGACGGAGCGCCTTGTAGTTGGGGCGCCCGTTGGCGTTCTCCGCCACCCACTCCTTGGCGAAGGAGCCGTCCTGGATCTCCCCCAGAATGCGGGCCATCTCGTCGCGGACCGCCTGGTTGATCACCCGCGGTCCGCGGGTCAGGTCGCCGTACTCGGCGGTGTCGGAGATCGAGAACCGCATGCCACTGATCCCCTGCTCGTACATCAGGTCGACGATCAGCTTGAGCTCGTGGAGGCACTCGAAATAGGCCGATTCGGGCTGGTAGCCGGCCCCCACCAGGGTCTCGTACCCGGCCTGCACCAATGCGGTGAGCCCACCGCACAGCACCACCTGCTCGCCGAACAGATCGGTCTCGGTCTCCTCGGAGAACGTGGTGTCGAGCACCCCGGCCCGGGTGGCACCGATGGCGTGGGCGTAGGAGAGGGCCAGGTCGTGAGCCTTGCCGGATGGATCCGCGGCCACCGCCACCAGCGACGGCACCCCACCGCCCTCGGTGTAGGTCCGCCGGACCAGGTGACCGGGGCCCTTGGGGGCGACCATGGCCACGTCGACATCGGGCGGCGGCGTGATCAGTCCGAACCGGATGTTGAACCCGTGGGCGAAGAACAGGGCGTCACCCGGGTTGAGATGGGGAGCGATCTCCGCCTCGTAGACGGCGGCCTGCTCGGTATCGGGCAGGAGGATCATGATGACATCGGCCTCGGCCGAGGCGTCGGCGACCGGCAGTACGCGGAGTCCGGCCTCCTCGGCCTTGACCTTGGACGAGGAGGTGTCGCGGAGCCCGACCCGCACGTCGACGCCGCTCTCGGCCAGGTTGAGGGCATGGGCATGCCCCTGGGACCCGTAGCCGACCACCGCCACCTTGCGATTCCTGATGAGGGCCGGGTCGGCATCCTTCTCGTAGTACAACGTGGCCATCGCGTTCAACCTGCCTTCTCTGTGTCGTGTCCGGTAGTGGGTTCCGCAAGGAGGTGCGGTCGGTGATCGGGGGACCGGTCCAGCTTACGCAGAGCCACCCGTCCGGTCCGCTGCATCTCGACGATCCCGTAGCTTCGGATGAGGTCCTCGAAGTCGTCCAGCTTGATGGGCGCGCCCTCCAGGGCGACGGTCAGCTTGTCGTGCCCGACGTCGACGATCTTCCCCTCGAAGACGCCGACCAACTGGATGATCTGGCCCCGCGTGTCCGGTCCGGCTTCCACGGTGGCCATCAGCAGCTCACGCTCTCGGGCCATGCTCGGATCGAGCTCGGTGATCGACACCACCGGTATCAATTTGTCGAGCTGCTTCATGATCTGATCGAGCGGCGCCGACTCCACATCCACCACGATGGTGATCCGACTGAAGCGCTCGTTGTCCGACGGTGCCACGGCCAGGCTGAAGATGTTGTAGCCCCTACGCGAGAACAACCCCGCCACCCGGGCCAGCACGCCCGACTTGTTCTCAACCACCACCGTGAGGGTGTGATGGCGCTTGTCCGCTCCGTACACGCTCATCAACCCTCCCCCCGGGTGAGCGATGGGTCGACGATGATGTCGTCGTTGGATGCGCCGGCGGCAACCATGGGGAAGACCTTCTCGAAGGCATCGGTCCGGAAGTCGACGACTACGGGGCGATCATCGATGTCGTTGGCCTTGTCGATGGCCGGCGCAACTTCTTCGGTCGACTCGACCCGGATGCCCACACATCCCATGGCCTCGGCCCATCCCACATAATCGGGCAGGTCGGGCGACAGGTAGACCTCGGAGTAACGCTCGGCGTAGAACATCTCCTGCCACTGCCGGACCATCCCCAGGTAGGCGTTGTTGAGAATGGCGATCTTGACGGGGATCCTCTCCGAGCATGCCGTGGCCAATTCCTGTGCCGTCATCTGAAAGCACCCGTCTCCGTCCACCGCCCACACCATCTTGTCGGGCCGGCCGACCTTGGCACCGATGGCGGCCGGCACGGCGAAGCCCATGGTGCCCAGCCCCCCCGAATTGACCCAGGTGTAGGGGTGGTCGAACTGCCACCACTGGGACGCGAACATCTGATGCTGGCCCACACCCGAAGCCACGATGGTGTCGTCGGGGGTGGCGTCGCGCAGGGTCTCGAGCACGAACTGGGGCTTGAGGGCACCGGCACCCGGCTTCTGTTCGTAGACCAGGGGGTAGCGCCGTTGCCAGTCGCTGAGCAGGGCCCGCCACGGGATGAGGCGCTCCCGGGGAAACGACGCGGCCGGTGATCCGGCTTCGGCCGGCGCCCCCGGCACGGCGTCGCTCGGTGCGCCGCCCCTGCCCCCCCGGGTGGCGTCGCTGTGGCGAAGACCCAGGCCGTCCAAGGCGGCCAGCAGCTCGTCGATGACCAGTCGGCAGTCACCGGCGACGGCCACGTCGGCACGACGCACCTTGTTGAGCTCGGCCGGATCGACGTCCACGTGGATGATCTTGGCTTCGGGAGCGAAGGCATCGACCCGGCCGGTGACCCGGTCGTCGAACCGGCTCCCGAGGGCGATGAGCAGATCGGAACGCTGCATGCTGGTCACCGCGGTGTAGTTGCCGTGCATGCCGGGCATGCCCAGGCACAGCGGGTGGGAGTCGGGGAAGGAACCCCGCGCCATCAGGGTGGTCACGACGGGGATACCGGTGCGCTCGGCCAGCTCACGTAGGGAGTCGGCGGCACGGGCCTTGAGGATCCCGCCGCCGGCGTAGATGATCGGGCGTTCGGCGGCCAGGAGCAGCTCCGCGGCCTGGCGCACCAGCTGCGGGTCGCCGTAGGTCATCGGGCGGTAGCCGGGGAGGTCGAGCTCGGAAGGCTCGGGCCAGTACCACTCCATGGTGCTGATGGCCACGTCCTTCGGAATATCGATCAAGACCGGACCGGGACGCCCGGTGGTGGCCACGTGGAACGCCTCGGCCACCACCCGGGGGATGTCGGCCCCGTCGGTGATCAACCAGTTGTGCTTGGTGATGCCCATGGTGATGCCGGTGATGTCACTCTCCTGGAAGGCATCGGTACCGATCGCCGCGGTGGCCACCTGCCCGGTCACCACCACCAGCGGGATCGAGTCCATGAAGGCGTCGGCCAACGGCGTCACGATGTTGGTGGCCCCCGGCCCGCTGGTGACCACGGCCACGCCCGGCCGGCCCGTCACCTGCGCATACCCTTCGGCCATGTGACCGGCGCCCTGCTCGTGGCGCACCAGGATGTGCCGGATCGACGAGTCGATGATGGGGTCGTAGACGGGCAGGATGGCGCCGCCGGGGAGGCCGAACATGACCTCTACCTGCTGCATCTCCAAGCTCTTGATCAGCGCTTGTGCTCCTGTGAGTTCCATCGCTTGCTCCCTTGTCGTCGATGGTCGGTTGTCGGTCGTTCCGGTTGCCGGTCGTGTGGGCGCTGCCGAGAGGGCCGTCCTGTGGCGGGACATGAAAACGACCTCCCGTCTGGGAGGTCGGAAAGCGCACACGGCGAGAGGGCGTCGCGTGCGCTACGAGACGAGTACCACCGTGATCATCTGGCGTGCCCAGTTGCTCTGCATCGTCGACCATTGTGACACGACCGGGGCGGTGCCGACAAGCACGCGTTTTGTTCGGGTCCCCCCGGTGGGGTGGGTCGCCCGGTGCGGGTGGGTCGCCCGGTGCGATTCGGGTCCGGCGGGTCCGGGTGGATCCTCCGGTGCGCCCCCGGTGCGGGCAGGTGCCCCGGGTGGTGTCTTCAATTTCCGAATTCGGCCGAAATATCGGCTCTGGCCGGTAGAAAGAGGGGTCCGGCGAGTCCGGGCGGGTCCGGCGGCGGCGACCTCCGGCCAAAGAGACCCCCGGCCGATGGAGGATCACGAGTGGGGCTGGAGACCTCCGGGCGGCATCCGGTTCCGTCGGCGCTCCAGGCGGTGGCGTGCCCGGTCGGCGTGCACCGAATGAGTCGTCCAGGAAAAGGAAGAGGACCGGGGGCAATAGCCCCCGGTCCTCTCCACTTCCCTGCGTGAGCCCGGTTCAGCCGGCGGCGACGCCCACCACTGGCTGGTTGAGGGTGATGTCTCCGGCGGAGCCGAAGAAGGCGGCCGAGCCGTAGTTGAAGATGCCACCGTCAGAGGCGGCCAGCCAGTAGCCACCGCCGTTCGGGTTGGCGGCGATGCCCACCACCGGCTTGTTCAAGGTGAGGTTGCCGGCCGAGCCGTAGAAGGAGGCGTCCCCGAAGGAGAACACCCCGCCGTCAGAGGCCACTTCCCAGTAGCCGCCGCCGTCGGGGGTGGAGGCGATGCCCACCACCGGCTGGTTGAGGTGGGTGCCACCCATGGAGCCGTAGAAGGCGGCGTCCCCGAAGGAGAACACCCCACCGTCAGAGGCCACTTCCCAGTAACCGCCGCCGTCTGGGGTGGAGGCGATGCCCACCACCGGGGCGTTCAGGTGGGTGCCGCCCATGGAGCCGTAGAAGACGGCGTCCCCGAAGGAGAACACCCCTCCGTCGGAGGCCACTTCCCAGTAGCCGAACCCACTCGGGGTGGCCGCGATGCCCACCACCGGGGCGTTGAGGGCGGTGCCGCCCATGGAGCCGAAGAAGGAGGCGTCTCCGTAGGAGAAGACCCCACCGTCGGAGGCCACCAGCCAGTAGCCGGCGGCATCCGAGGTGGCGGCCACCCCTACCACCGGCTTGTTCAGGGTGATGTTGCCGGCCGAGCCTTCAAAGGGGGTGTTCCCGTAGTTGAAGATGCCCCCGTCGGCCGCCCCCAGCCAGTAGCCGGTGTTGTAGCTGAACCGGTCCTGGGAGCTGACGATGGAGGTGCCCTTGGCGTTCTTGACCGTCACGTCGACCACCCCGGCACCGGCCGGCGAAGTGGCCGTGATGGAGGTGGCCGAGTTGACGTTGAAGGCGGCGGCCGGGGTGGATCCGAAGTCGACCGCACTGGCCCCGGTCAGCTGCTGGCCGGTGATGGTCACCGAGGTGCCACCGGCCGGAGGACCGGTCCGCGGGCTGACCCCGGTCACGATGGGACCGTTGGTATAGGTGAACTCGTCACCCGGGCCGGTGGCCGAAGTCCCGTTCGGAGTGGTCACCCGGATGCCGACCGTGGTGCCCGCCGTGCCCGCCGGGGCCACCGCGGTGATGGCGTCGGGGGTGACGCTGGTGAAACTGGTGGCCGGCTTGGACCCGAACAGGACCTTGCTGGGACTGGACAGGTTGGACCCGTGGATGGTCACGGTGCTCCCACCGGCCACCGGGCCGGCGTTGGGCAGCACGGCATTGACGATGGGGGTGATCACACCGATCGTGGTGCTGGCCAACGGCTGGAAAACATACGGCGGAGGTGAGGTGGGCGTGCCGCTGAACACGCCGGACGGGTAGGCGACGACATTCACTTCGCCGAGCCCGCCCTCGAGGAAGGTGCCGGTGTCGAATTCGCTGACCGTGGTTTGGAGGGTGGTCCCGGTCGGACCCGATGCCACGAATTTTGCGCTCCACCCGGGGATGGTCAGCGTCCCGCCGGCGGTGAAGTGGGCCGATCCGGTGCTGGTCTCGATGTAGGGGGTCGAGGTGGACCCGAGGAACGCCGCCGACTTCGCCGTCGCCGTGCAATTGGCACTGGCGGCCGTGCAGTAGGTCACGTTGAATGGCCCGTGGGTGGTGGTGCCGCCATTGGTGAATGTCCACGTCAAGCCGGTGGAGAGACTGCCGGTCTTGTACGTGGCGCCCGACGGCACCGGGTAGAGGTCCTGGGTCCCGTAGATGTAGCCGACGTCGAACCCGCTCTGGGAGCTCGGGATGACCTGGCTTCCACCGCCGACCGACATGGTGTAGCTGGCATTCGGCGCCACCAGGGCGGGCTGGGTGATGTTGTAGCCGAGCGAGATCGAGCTGTAGAGGCCGAACGAAGAAACGTAGCCGGCAAAGTTTTCAGTGACAGATGCCGCCGACGCCGGAGTGGCGGGTCCAGCCAACATCGCCAGGCCGCTGGCGACGAGCATCAGCGCGCCGCCCAGCGATGTCAGTCGAACGAACTTCGTTCGTTTTGATCTCATCTGCGTCTCTCCTTAGATTTCACGCGGTGTGGACGGTAGCGTCCACTCCTCCCTTTCCGACATGATCGGCTGACGCAGTCTTACCCCGGACCCCCCCGTTTAACTCTTCAACCACGGCGCAACCTAGGGGATGAGATGGTCGATTGCAACAGCATGAGCCCCCCGGGGCCCGAAATTCATACCCAGTGGCCGGCACGGCGACGACCGTATCCGGCCCCGGGATCGACCGGGCCCGGCCTCGGGCACCGTTCTGCCCGGGGATCGGCCCGGCGCCGGCCGGGTGGGGCGGGCCTACAATTCCCGAGGTGACCCCCGACCGACCGGGCCCGCATCCCCGGAGCACCGGATGACCACTGCGGAAGCCGGGGTGTTCGGCTCCGGGCAGCTCGACGAGTTGGTGTCGTTCTTCGAGGTCAACGGGCATGCGACCCTTCGGGGTGCCTTCGACGAGACGACGCTGACCGAAGCCGAGGTCGAACTGCTGAGCGCACAACAGCTGCTGGTGGAGGGGAGGCTCGATGTCCGGCACCGGACGGTCATCCTCGACGAGCCCGATGCCACCATCGATGGCCGGCCGTTCGCCCACTACGTCTGCTTCGCCACCGCCGCCTCGCCCAAGGCCGACCGTCTGGTCCACCACCCGGCGGTCGTCGAGATCGCCGGGCGCGTCCTCGGACCGGCCGCCTGGCTGCTCGACGACGGGCAATTCGGTGTGGTCTACCAAGATGCCAGGCCCGACCCGGGTTCGGGTTACTCCCGTATCGGGTGGCACACCGATCACCAGTCCGGTCCCCACCTCGACATCTGGCCCGGGATGGCGTTCACCATCCACTTCGACCCCACCTCCCCGGCCAACGGCTTCCTGCGCGTGCTTCCCGGAAGCCACCTCGGCGGAACCGCGGGCATGCCGCCCGGGTTCGAGCGGGTCCCGGGGGAGACCGCGCTGTACAGAGAGCGGGGAGACGTCCTGTTCCATCACGCCGACCTGTGGCACGGCGCGGCCCGGGGCACCGCCGACGGCCCGGCCGCGGTTCGTCGCCACCTGCGAGGGAGTTGGCACGGGGGGGCCAGGCTCGATCCCGGGCACGGGACCGACGACTTCGTGAAGAACGCGCTCCGCTGAGCCCCACCGTCGGCACTCCGAGGGTCTCCCTCGGGCCGCTGGATGCCGCCCTCGGGCCACGGCCCCCGAGCCGGAACGGCCCACCCGGACCCGCCCGGGACACAGACCCGCCTGGTAGTGTCGACATTTGGCAGGTCAGGTGTCAATTGAGAGTCAGGTGTCGGGTGAGACCATGGCTCGGGGGGTACGACGATCCACCCCGCCAGTCCGGGTGGCACGATCAGTCCGGGTCGCATGATCAGTCCGGGTCGCACGATCAGTCCGGGTCGCACGATCAGTCCGGGCCCGGGCACGAATGGGAGGCATTCAGTGGAGACGCTACGAACCCCCGACAGCTGTTTCGAAGGCCTGGCCGGATTCGCGTTCGATCCCCACTACGCGGAGATCCCCGATCAGGACGGCGGCAGCTTGCGGGTCCACTACCTCGACGAAGGGCCCGCCGACGGTCAGGTCGTGCTCCTGCTCCACGGAGAGCCGTCGTGGTGCTACCTGTACCGGCACATGATCCCGGTGCTGGAGAGGGCGGGCCTGCGCGTGGTGGCTCCCGACCTGGTGGGGTTCGGCCGCTCGGACAAGCCGACGCCACGGAGTCAGTACACCTACGCCCGCCACGTCGAGTGGATGCGCTCCCTGCTCTTCGATGTGCTGGCCCTGTCCGGCGCCACCCTGGTCTGCCAGGACTGGGGAGGGCTCATCGGGCTCCGCCTGTTGGCCGAGCACCCTGATCGTTTCGACCGGGTGGTGGCCGCCAACACGTTTCTGCCCACCGGCGACGGCACGCCGAGCCAGGCATTCCTCGGGTGGCTCAAGTTCTCCCAGGAGGTGGAAACCTTCCCCACCGGGACGATCGTCAACCTCGGCTGCGCCACCGAGCTCGCTCCCGAGGTCATCGCCGCCTACGACGCGCCTTTCCCCGACCAGTCGTTCACCGAGGGCGCCCGGCAGTTCCCGACCCTGGTCCCGATCTCACCCGACGACCCCGCCTCGGCGGCCAATCGGGCCGCCTGGGAGGTCCTCGAAACCCTGGACACACCGTTCCTGACCGCCTTCAGCGACGGCGATCCCATCACGGCGGGAGGCGACCGTGCCCTCCAGGCCCGGATACCGGGGGCCAGGGGCCGCCACCATGTGACCATCGCCGGTGGCGGTCATTTCCTTCAGGAGGACAAGGGTCCCGAGCTGGCCCGGGTGGTCCTCGACTTCATCGGAGCCGGCTGATCCCGGCACCGCCTCGGCTGCTTCGGCGCCGGGGCCACCGGCCTCGCCCCTGCATGCGGCCCGGAGTGATCGCCGGTCTCGGCGCTATCGTGCCCGCATGCATCTGTATGCCGCGTTCCTGGGCGGGCCGATGTCCGAGGGCAGGATGGGAGAAGGCCACGAGGTGGTGATGGTGGTCGCCCGGGACCTGGACGAGGCGAAGGCCCGGGCCAAGACCAAGTGGAACGGGACGGGACGGGCCCACGTGGACGCCTTGGAGCGGATCGAGGTGGTCGACGGGTTCCAGATCCAGCTCGAGCAGGTGGGTGAAGGTGACCGCACCGAGATCGAGAGCTTCAACTGACGGGATGGGGGTCCGAGGTCGGAGCCGGGCGCGGCAAGGGCGTGTTCTCTTGGTCGCCGCCGCCAACTGGGCGATACTGCTCCCATGACTGATCGCAACGTCCCATGACTGATCGCAACGTGCTCGGCGGCGAGCTCGAGCCCTGCGGGACGGACCCGATGACCGGCTTCTACCGCGATGGGTGCTGCTCGACGGGCCCGGAGGACCGTGGCAGCCACACGATCTGTGCCGTGGTCACCGCGGAGTTCCTCGCGCACCAGCGGACCATCGGCAACGACCTGTCGACCCCCATCGAACAGTACCGGTTTCCCGGGCTCGTACCCGGCGACCGCTGGTGCGTCACCGCGGCGAACTGGTTGCGGGCCCATCTCGACGGCGCCGCGGCCTACGTCGTCCTGGCCTCGACCCACGAGGCGGCGCTGGAGATGGTCCCCCTCGAGGCACTCGAGCAACACGCCGTGGATGTGCCCGCCGGTCCCGAAGGGCTCGGCGGGCTCGGCGGGCTCGGGGACTGAAGGGTCAACCGGAGCGCTTGCGGGTCGCCCGCTTGAGCGCCTTCTTGAGCACCGAGTCGTAGGCCTCCAGGCCGTCTCGGTACAGCCGGCCCTCCGGACCGGCGGCAATCCCCACCCGCTCCGGGACGATCCCCCAGATGGGGACCTTCGAATCGGTCCACCACGCCACCGCCTCGGCCAGATCATTCGTGCCCAGCCTGGCCGCGCAGATGACCACGCCGCGGGGAATCCGGTCACCGATCATGTCGAGGGTGGCCAACACCCGCGAATACTCGACCCCCCCGGCCCGGGTCGGGATCACCACCGCGTCGGCCCGGTCGAGCGCAGCCCGGACGATGCGCTCGTCACCCGGCGGCGTGTCCACCACGGACAGCCCCTTGCCACCGGCCAGCGCGCGGGCCACCGTCCGCTCCGAAGGCGCCTCCACCAGATCGACCCCGACGATGGGACTCTCCTCGAGCCATTCCGCCGACGAGGCCTGCCGGTCGGCGTCGATCAACAAGACCGGCGTCCACCCCCGGTCCACCGCGGCAGAGGCCAGATAGACGGCGGTGGTGGTCTTGCCCACCCCGCCCTTCACGTTGCTGACCACGATGTTCATCGGTTCTCCCGGGACCCGGCACGATCGCCGGCGAGTCGGATCGTTGCCACCTTCGTGACCATAGTCGAAGTCGTTCGCATCCTGACCAGGGGAAACGACTGGAAATGGGCCGGTTGGGGCCGGGGCGGTAGTTCCGTCCCGAGCGGTACCCGGTTCCGGTCCGGCCTTTGACACCGGCCAGTGGAGGCGGCGAGCATCGGGTGCCGTGAGCGACAGCTTCACCACCGTGACCACCGTCTCTCCCACAGAACCGGGGCGATACCAGGGATCCGTCCACGAGTCGTGGAACCTCCGACCGCTGCCCCAGGGCGGGATCGTCAGCGCCGTGGCCCTGCGGGCGATGGAGCATGCCCTGGATGACCCGGCCCAGAGGCTCCGCTCCCTGCATACCGCCTTCGTGGCCCAGGTGGCCCACGGTCCCGTGTCGGTCGAGGTCGAGCTGCTCCGTCGGGGACGCTCGATGTCCCACCTGCGCTCCGAGGTGACCAACCCGGGTGCCGCCCACGGCCACGTGACGACGGGGATGTTCGGCTCGACCAGACCGGGCTTCACGTTCACCGACCTCCGGCCACCGGCCGACATCCCACCGCCCGCGGACTGCCGCTCCTACCGCGACCCTCCGCCCCCGGGGGTGGTCCCGTTCGAGGCCACCCCGTTCTGGACCCGACACGTCGAGGGCCGGCCGGCCCTCGGGCACCCGTTCTGGGAGGAGTACGTCCCCGACCGGGCGGAGACGGCCACCTGGTACCGGTTCGACCATCCTCCGTTTCTGGATGACGGCACACTCGATCCCCTGGCGCTGGTGGTCCTGGCCGACACCATGCCCGGAGCGGTGGGCGAGAAGGTCGGCCGCTCTGACCGGAGCTGGTTCGCCCCGAGTGTCGACCTCACCGTCCACCTCCTCGACCACTGTCGTTCCCCGTGGGTGCTGGCCCACAACCGCGCCCGGTTCGCCGGCGACGGCTACGCCTCGGCCGACATGGCCCTGTGGGACTGCGGGGAGGACGGTGGCGGGCGCCCCCGGCTGGTCGCCTACGGCACCCAGGTGTTCCTCTTCTCGTTCTCCACCTGACGGGGCCGAGACCGGCAGGCGCGATGCTGCCGCCGGTAGACTCGGCCGGTGGCGAGCACCCGTGAGGAGACGACGTGCCGGTGACCGGCCTGGCCAATCTGGCGGTGAAGGTGGCCGATCTCGACGAAGCCTGCCGGTTCTACGAGGCCGCCGGGGCCGAGGTGCGGGACCGGATGCACTGGCACAACGGGGAACGCGCCGATGTCTTCCTCGGACCGGTGATGATCACCCTGTTCACGCAGGCCATCTACGAGGACGATGTGGACCTTCCCGACGAGGGTTTCCTCCATCCCGCCCTGTTCACCGACGATCTCGATGCCCAGCTCGAAGGCCACGACGTCGTGTGGGGCCCCGAGGTGGTCGAAGGTACCTTCGGAAAGAGGCGCATCGCCTTCGTCAGCGCCCCCGGCGGCATCAGGCTCGAGTTCATGGAGCAGATCGAGCCACCGGTCCCCTCGGCCCCCGAGTAGCCCACGATTTCACACTGCCACTACGGTGTCGGAAGAACGTTCGAGGCACGGATGACGGAAGAAGGACGATGGACAAGCAGATCCCGCTGGTCGACTATCTGGTGCTCGGTGACAACCCGCACCTCGTAGCCAATGAGTGCACGGCATGTGGCGCCCGCTTCTTCGATAGGAGGAATGCCTGTGCCGGCTGCGGGAAGACCGAGTTCAAGAAGGTCGACATCTCGACCAAGGGCGAGGTGAAGGCCTTCACCATCGTGGCCTTCGCCGCGCCCGGCATTCCCGTTCCCTACGTCGCCGCGCTGCTGGACTGCGGCGGGACGAGCGTGCGGGCCAACCTGATCAACGTGGAACCGGATCCCGAGCACGTCACACTGGGCATGGAGGTTCAGCTGGCCACGCAGGTGATCGGCACTGACGACAACGGCACGGAAGCGATCGGGTTCGGGTTCGAACCCATAGGAGGTTGAGCACCATGGCATCCGACGACCTTTGGATCCTGGGCATCCATATGACGAAGTTCGGCAAGCATCCCGAGCAGGACCTCGTGGACCTGGCTTCCGAGGCGGTGCTCGGAGCGCTGGCCGACGGTGGCGTCGAGATGAAGGACATGGGCGTGATCGGTGCCGGCAATCTGATGGCGGCCAATGCCGGCATCGGCCAGCAGGTGCAGAAGCAGCTGGGCCAGACGGGCATCCCGGTCTTCAACGTGGCCAATGCCTGCGCCACGGGGGCCACCGCACTGCGGGTGGCCTGCCTGGCCGTCAAGGCGGGCGAAGCCGACATGGGTCTGGCCTTCGGGGTGGAGAAGCTGTCCGGCGCGGGCCTGCTTTCGGGTGGCAGTCGAAAGGACGACTCCGGCACCTTCCAGCCCTCGGGACGCTACGGGAGCGTGGCGCCGGTGGACGGGCGCATCGGCACGGAGACCATGCCGGGCGTGTTCGCACAGATCGGGATGGAGTACGGCCACCGCTACGGCGGCACCAGCTTCGAGCTCTTCGCCAAGATCAGCGAGAAGAACCATTCGCATTCGACGCTCAACCCCCTGGCCGCCTACTCCAAGAAGATGACGCTGGAGGAGATCATGGGCGACGTCATGATCGCCTACCCCAACACCCGGCCGATGTGCTCGGCCAACTGCGACGGGGCGGCCGCCGCCGTGGTGGTGAGCGGGGCGAAGCTCAAGACGCTGTCGCGGGAGCAACAGCGGCGGGCGGTGAAAATCTCGGCGTCCATCCTGACCACGGATCCGTGGGAGGAGTCGTGCCAGATCCTCCCCGACGTCAACACCCTGACCCGGAATGCCGCCCGGCAGGCGTACGAGCAAGCCGGCGTGGGCCCGGCCGACCTCGACCTGGTCGAGCTCCACGACTGCTTCGCCACCGCGGAGCTGGTCCACTACGACAACCTGATGTTGTGCGATGTGGGGGGAGCCGTCGACTTCTTCAACTCCGGCGCCACCTGGCGGGACGGCTCGACCCCGGTCAACGTCTCCGGCGGCCTCGAATCGAAGGGGCACCCCATCGCCGCCACCGGGATCGCCAACGTCTGGGAGGTGGCCACCCATCTGCGCGGGGAAGCGGGCAACCGGCAGATCGAAGGGGCCAAGGTCGGGCTCACCCACGTCATCGGCCTCGGCTCTGCCTGTGGCGTGCACATCCTGGAGAAGGCCGCCGCCTGACGCGGGGGCCCGGGCCCGGCGCCGGCCGCCCCGCGCGCCGCCACCACCAACTCGAACAGCCCGGGAACGGGCGTCCCGGCTCGGCCGGACCCTCGATCCGGAGGAGTCGTTCAGCCGGTGACGTGGACGTCGACCACCACGGGCGGGAGGGCGGTTCCGTCGCTCGTCTCCAGGTGGATATCGAGGACGTAGGACCCCGGAGCGGTGGCGCCGACCGTCAGGTTCTGGGTTCGGGGTGCTGACGGGGTGCAGCCGGGCAGGCCCGGATGACCGGACTTCCCGGTGGGGGCAGCGAGCGTGAGGCTGCCGCCGGCCGGTGACACCGTCACTCCGCTCGGGCTGCCGGTGGCGCTCCACCGCACGGCCACCCCTTCAGGGGCCGCCGGTTGGATCCCGAACGCCAACGTCCTGGTTTGACCGGCGGGGATCGAGACTCCCCCACTCGGGATCGAGTACCCCACGGCCGGCAGCCGGCCCCAGGCGAACGAGGGCGGGCTCAGTGCCGGATCCGATCCCCACCCGGGATCGGGAGCCGATGACAGGCCGAAGGTCAGGGTGCCGCCGGTGTCGAGGATCGCCGACGGGAGCCACGGCTGGTCCCAGGTGGTCGAGGAAGCCGGCGAGGGTGAGGTTCCCGACGCACAGGTCGGCGTCGTCTTGGGCACATCGGCGCCAGTGATGCTCAGGGTGTGGATGTACGGGGTCGAGGCCGAGGCCGACGGCGCATGGACGACGATCCGGCGGCCGTTGGGCAGGGCGAGGGAGATGTCGGGGAACAGCGGGCTGGCCAGGGCCAGATCGGCCGATCCCGGGGTGACCGGGTACATGCCCATGGCTGCCCACACGTACCACGACGAGATGGCTCCCAGGTCGTCGTTGCCCGGCTCGTTGACCGGGGTGTCGGAGTAGAGATCGTCGGCGATCGTCCGGACCACGGCCTGGGTCCGGGACGGTGCGCCGAAATAGTCGTACTCCCACGGCGTCCACAGGCTCGGTTCGTTCCCGGCCCAGTCGAACGGGCGGTCCCGCCCGGCATTCAACACGGTGAAGAAGGTGTCGAGCTTCTTTGTGGCTTGTGCGTCGCCACCCATGAGGCTGGACAGGGCCGACAGGTCCTGGGGAACGGACCAGGTGTACTGGATGGCATTGCCCTCCTCGAACCCGAGCTCGCCGCCCGGTTCGAGGAGGGAGGTCTGGAAGGCGGGTCCGGCCGGGAAGCTGCCGTCGGCACTGCGTCCCTGCACGTATCCCGTGGCCGGGTTGAAGAGGTACTGCCAGTTGTGGGCCCGCTGCATCATGTCCGCGTAGAGCGACTGATCTCCCTGGGCCAGGGCGATCTGGGCGATCGAGAAGTCGTCGATGGCGTACTCGAGGGTCACCGATCCGCCGATCGAGTAGTTGCTCGAGGTGAGATCGAGCGAAGCGGCGTTCACATAGTGCTGGGCCAGGTACTGGTCGAGGTACTGCCGCTCGATTTCGAACCCGTGACCCGTCTCGTCCTGTGTCGCCCCCTTGACCATGGCCGCCAGGGCCGCGGGAACGTCGAAATCACGGATGCCGAAGGCGTAGGCGGCGGCGATGATCGGGTCGGCGGAGTCGCCGTTCATCTGCCCGGAATCGCCGCCGACGATGGCCCACTTGGGCAGCCAGCCCCCCTGTTGGGCGTCGTTGACCAGCGATTGGACCATGTCGCCGGCCTGGTGAGGAGCGAGCAGCGACACCAGCTCGATCTCCGAGCGGTAGATGTCCCATTCGGAGAAGTTGGCGTACTGGGTCCTGGTGGTCGATTGATGGACCTGCCCGTCGGCACCGGCGTACTGGCCGTTGACATCGCTGACCACATTGGGGAAGAGGAGCGAGTGGTAGAGCGCGGTGTAGAACGTCCGCGTCTGCGCGGTGGAGCCACCGCCGACTCGGATGCGGCTCAGGAGGCCGTTCCACCGGGCCGTGGCCGAGGACTCGACGCTGGCGAGCGACCAGCCCGGATCCTCCGCCGACAGGTTGGCGGCGGCGTTGGCGGTGCTGACGAAGGAGATGCCGACCTTCATGAGCACCACCTGGTTGCTCTGCGTGTCGAAGGTGACGAACGCGCCGCAGGCCGAGCCCTGGCACGACGTGCTACCCGGCGAGACGGTCGAGCCGTTCCAGCTCCCCGCGGAGGAGAACGGGCGGTTGAACGTCGCCTCGAAATAGAGCGTGTAGTTGGTTCCGGTGCCACAGAAATCCCCGCTGGTCACCTGGCCGGCGATCCCGTCCGCCCCGACCCGGTACACACTGGTGTCGCTCACCGGATTGGCACTTCCGGCCACCTTGAAGAGGACGTTGGCCTCCTGGGTGCGCGGGAAGGTGAACTGGGAGATGCCAGTCCTGGTGGTGACGGCCAGGTCCGTTCGCACCGGCGACGGGCCCAGGGTCACGCTGTACCGACCGGGCGCGCTCTGCTCGCTGGAATGCGAGAACGAATCGGTGGTCCGCGCCGGGGCGGGGCCGATCGGTCCCACCGTCGGAAGGATGGGCACGTCCCCGTAGGCGGCACAGCCGGTGCCGCTCAGATGGGTCAGACTGAAACCGGAGATGTGGGAGTCCGAATAGGCATAGCCCCCGCCCGCTCCGGCCCGGTTGGGAGTGGTGTCCGGACTCCACTGGATCATCCCGAAGGGCAGATCGGCACCGGGAAACTCGCCGATCGCCCCCGGACTGACCGACCCCACTCCGGTGCCGTCGATCGGATCGACCAGGGCGGCGGGATCACCGGCCAGGGCGGTGACCCGGCCGGGCGCCGACGTGGTCTGCGGGCTCCCGCACCCGCTCAGGGCCAGCCCCACGAGAGCTACCGCCGCCGCCGCTGCTGCGAGCGCCTTGCGTCTCATCGGGGTACACCCACAGGGTCGAACGGTAGTGGAGCGGAGGGCTGCGGTGCCGGAATCCGGCCATCGCCGGTCCGGCCGGTTGCGGGGGCTGCCGGCGACGATTCGCCGACTGGCCGGCGATGAGTCGGCGACGAGTGGGCGACAAGCCGGTCGCCGGATGCCGGCCCTCCGCCCGCACGGCCGAGGCAACCGTTCGAGATCTCCTTGAACATGCGGGATTCCGCCGAGCGTATTCATTGCTATCGGGGGGACGACGAGCCAACGGAGACCGAGCCGATGAGACACGCACGTACATGGATCCACACGGAGCCGCCCGCGACCACCAGCCGCCGGCACCGACTTCTGGGCGCGGCAGGTATTGCCGGCTGCCTGAGTATGACGGCCGCCCTGGCCCTGCCCGGGTTGACCGGAGTGGCCGGGGCCATGCCACCCCCCGTCCCGCCGCCCTCGTTCCTGTCACACTTCTCCACCGTCACCAACGTGGCCTCGACCGTCCCGTCCAACGGGGATGTGAACCCCTACGGCATCACCGTCGTTCCCCAGTCGGTGGGCAGGCTGGTCTCGGGCGACACCCTGGTCAGCAACTTCAACAACTCCGCCAACCTCCAGGGAACCGGCACCACCATCGTCCAGGTCCCCCCGCGGGGAGCCGTGACGACCTTCGCCCGACTCAGCGGTCCCCTGCCGGGCGCCTGCCCCGGGGGAGTCGGACTCACCACCGCGCTCACCACGCTTCCGGGCGGGTGGGTGGTGGTGGGCAGCCTGCCCACCACCGACGGGTCGTCGGACACGGCCGAAGCCGGTTGCCTGATCGTCCTGAACAGTCAAGGCACGCCGGTCGAGACGTGGTCCGGTGGTGCCATCAACGGTCCGTGGGACCTGACGGCGGTGAGCGGGTTCGGCGGAGCCGAGATCTTCGTCTCCAACGTCCTCAACGGGACGGTGACCAACAGCCCGGCCACGGTGGATCAGGGCACGGTGGTCCGGCTCAACGTCCGGCTGAGCCCGTGCCGGCCGCCCGTGCTGGTCGGCTCGACCGTGGTGGCCGACGGGTTCGCCGAGCGAACCGACCCCAATGCGCTGGTGGTCGGCCCCACCGGGCTGGCCATCGGGGACCAGGGGCAACTGTTTGTGGCCGACACCGTGAACAGCCGGATCGCCGTAGTCCCCTCCGCTCTGTGGCGGTCGACACCGGTGGCCGGCGGGGGCATCACCATCACCTCGGGCGGTGCGCTCAACGGCCCGCTGGGGATGGCCCTGGCGCCCAACGGCGACGTTCTCAGCGCCAACGGAGGAAACGGCAACATCGTGGAGACCACTCCGTACGGACGCCAGATCGCGTCGGTGCAGATCGACCCGTTCGGGGCCGGCGGTGACCTGTTCGGGATCACCATCGCTCCCTGCGGTCGGGGCGTCCTGTTCGTGGACGACGGCGACAACACGCTCAAGCTGTTCGGACCGGGACCCTCGCCTCACCACTGACCCGCCCACCTTCCCCCCACCATGCAGGAGAGGCTTTCTCCCACTGTCCTCTCCTGCATGGTGCCGAGGGACCACTGGCGGAGGAGGCCCACGGTCGGAGGAGCCGGACGCGTCGGCCCGGCCTGCCTCGGCGGAGGCCCGCAACCGGTCGGAGCCGCGCACCGGATTGGAGACGCGTTAACCTCCCCGACGGGCAGGACGTTCGCTGCGGACCGTCAGGGGGATGAGTGTGAACGATCCGGACCGAGACGCGTCCCGCCAGGTGCGCACCGCAGTCCGCCCGCCCGTGGTGGTGGTGGTCGTCGCCGCCGTGGTCGTGCTGGGCGCGGCCCTCACCTCCTGTTCGGGCAACAACCCCGCTCCCACGGCCAAGGGCACCACGCCGTCGAGCCCTCCCTCGACCCGGTCGGCGGGGTCGACGGCTATCAAGGTGGGTGTGATCGCCACTCGGACCGGACTCGGTGCCGGTGACTTCGCCACCTTCATCCCCGGGATGCAGGCCTACTTCGACATGGTGGACAAGGACGGCGGCGTCGACGGCCGGAAGCTCATCCTGGCCGACAACCTCGACGACGGCGGGGATCCTGCCACCTTCTCCCAACTGGCCCACACCGTCATCCAACAAGATGGCGACTTCGCCGCTTTCATCTCCACCTTCTGGTTCACACCCAACCTCTTCGCCGAGTCGAAGATTCCCACCTACGGCTACAACGTGAGCGGCAACTGGGCCGGTCCCGACAATCTCTTCGCCGCCGGCGGATCGATCCAGGACTACCACGCCCTCGCTGCTCCCGTCGCCTACCTGGTCAAGAAAGCCCATGCCACGTCGGTCGCCCTCATCAGCTACGGGCAGGGGATCCCCGGTTCGTATCCCGCCTGCACCACGACTGCCGCCGATCTGAGCAAGGGCGGGATCCACGTCAGCTACGCCGACTTCGACGCCTCCTTGGGCGGCAGCTTCACCTCAGCCGTCCAGCAGATGGCACAGCACGGCTCGAATTTCCTCGTCAGCTGCATCGAGGGCTCGGACGACGTCACGCTCGCCCGCGCCATCCAACAGTACGGTCTCAAGATCCACCAACTGTGGCTCAACGGCTACGACCAGTCTCTGCTCGACCAGTACAAATCTCTCATGCAAGGTGTCTACGTGGACGCCAACGGCTTCGTCCCCTTCGCCGCCGCCGCCGACTTTCCCGGGGACTACCCGGGCCTCGAACGCTACCTGTCCACCATGAAGACCTATGAGCCCCAGCATGTGACGGACCAGCTCTCCATGCAGGGTTGGCAGTCGGCCGCCCTCTTGGCCGCCGGGATCAAGGCGGCCGGCGACGACGTGACCCAGGCGAACGTCATCGCCCAGACCAATCGCATCACCGATTTCACGTCAGGCGGCATCACCGAGATCGTCAACTGGACAAACGCCCACACCACACAGACCTTCCCCGTCTGCCCCTCGTTCGTGCAGGTCCAGGGGAGCAACTTCGTTCCCGTGGTCAGACAGGGCCACCAGGTGTTCATCTGCTTCGGCCGGCACGTGAACCTGCTCGATCCCATCCCGGTGGCGGCCCCGCCGGGCACGCCCGGAGGCTGAGCCGGCCGATGCCGTCGGCACCGGACAGTGCCGGGCAGATACCGTCGGCACCGGATGGTGCCGGTCAGATACCGATGTCGGCGTTGATCAGGCCACCGGCGACGGCTCGCTTGAGCGCTTCGTAGTCGCGCTCGTTCGTATCCGCATAGGCGGAGGAGAATTCGGTGACGGCAGCATCGAATGTCTCGGACTTGCCCAGATAGGCGGCGATGGCGATGCGGTCGCCCGACCGCGCGTGGGCCCGGGCCAGAGTCCAGCCGCACATCCTTCCCCACACGTCCATTCCGGCCGGGGTCATCCCGTTGACATCCACCGATCCCTTCCAGTCGCGGAGCTGCCTGAAGTAGTAGTCACGCTCCCCCGCGCCCCACGAGAAACGCTCCCAGCCGAGGAAGATGTCGCTGGCCGCCTGCACCAGGCGCTGGCCGACGACAACCCGCTGTCCGTGGTTGGAGAACTTCGTCTTGGTGGTGAAGTGCTCCAGCACCGACGGCTGAGCCTCCTTGATCTGGAGGAGGAGCGGCGAGCCGTCCTCGCGGGCCAGGAAGAGTGCGATCCAGGCATCGGTACCGACGCTCCCCACCCCGACGACCTTCCGGGCCAGGTGGGCCAGCTCGTACTGCTCGAGCAGGTGCCTGCGGTCCGGTTGCAGCGTGCGGCGATAGTCCCTGACGATCCTGGCCAGCGCCTCCGCGGTGGCCTCCGGATCCATCCCCGTGACGAACTCCTCCACCGGAACGATCAGCGGCGGATCGTGGATGATCTTCGTCTCGCCGTCACGCACCTGGCACAGCTTGTCGAAGGCCTGATGGCTGTCGTGGGCGCGAGCCTTGGTGATGGCATTCCAGACGCTCGGCGTCCGCTTGCGGTTCAACAGCGCACTGAACCGGGGCAGGATCTCCTCGACATCGAGATGGGCGTACCACACCGACATCATCGGAACCAGGGCGAGCTCTCGCATCGTCTCCCGATATGACCGGACGGCCCGCTGCACGATCCGGCTGCGCATCTTCTTCGAAACCTCGTTCTCGCGTCCGGCCACCTCGAGGCTGGCCGCCAGCCTCTTGACGTCCCACTCCCATGGGCCTGGCGCCGTCTCGTCGAAATCGTTGACGTCGAAGAAGAGATGACGTTCCGGCGAACCGAAGACCCCGAAGTTGGACATGTGGGCGTCACCACACAGCTGTGCCTCGAAGCCCGAGGTCGGGGTCGTGGCCAGGTCCTGGGTCATGGGAAGGGCCGCGCCCCGGTAGTACGAGAACGGTGAGACCAGCATGCGGCCGTAGCGGATGGGGACAAGTTCTTCGATCCGCGTCTCCGCCTGGTGCTCGAGCAGTTCGAGGGGATCGGTCCGGTCCGCCGGCGGGTCCCATTCGGCGTGCTTGGCCAGGGGGACATCGAGACGCGCCTTCTTCCCCTGCCTGGCCCGCTCCGGTGAGGAGAACCTCCGGGTGCCCTTTTGGGCACGGCCCATGGGCCCGTCGGTGATGGTTGCCGTCACGCTCACCGCCTCGCCGGACCAGCCTCCCGGGACTTTCACGTCCTGCTTCATCTTGGTGCTCCCTCACTCCCGCCGGTCCCGCCACCGGAACTCAGGCCCGACGACCAGATTACGGGAACCTCGAATCTATAGCTCGCGGCGACGGTGGACGGACGTGGGCGGACGGTGGACGGACGTGGGCGGACGGTGGACGGACGTGGGGCGACGGTGGACGGACGTGGGCGGACGGTGGACGGACGTGGGCGGACGGTGGACGGACGTGGGCGGACGGTGGACGGACGTGGGCGGACGGTGGACGTGGGCGGACGGGCGACGGAGGACGATCGTGGGCGGACGACAGCCGGCCGGCAGCCGCCGGCCCTGGGGGTTCCGCTATTTGAGGATGTTGACGGCTCGGGCCACTACCAGAATGGCCACCAGTAGTGAGATGGACTCTTCCAGCATCATCATGAGCTTCGCCCACGGCTTGACGGCAGACACGTCGGTCGGACTGAAGGCGGTGGCCGCGGTGAAGGAAAGATGGAGATAGTCGACGAACTTCGGGTACCAATCGTCGGCGACGAAGCGGGGATTGATCATCTCCGGAAAGACGAATGCCGGATTGGCGGTCGTCCCGCGGGCCCGGGCCGCCGCCCCGCCCCGGTCGACCTGCCAGTACCACAGGCCGAAGGCGATCACGTTGGACACCCAGATCGCCCCGCCGGCGATGAGCAGCTTGTTGGCATCCTCGGTGAACGGTTTCGTGCTGAGGATGCTGGCCACCAGCCGGCCGGCCTCGAGGGCGTTGTCGGCCGAGATCAGCGCGATGAGCCCGATGGTCATGGCCCGGAGCCACCGGGCCTGCCGGTCGATCCGACCCGGATCGCCGATGATGAGGATGACGAGCAGGACGGTCACGACCACCAAGTACCACCAACGCGCGTCCCCCAACAGTTCGGGGGGCAGGGACCTCAGCTCAGTGGGCAGGACGCCGTGGAGCGCGCCGGCGGTGAGGACCGCCAACGCCATCGGCCAACGCGGCTCCCCGATGTCGCCGTGTTTGGGCCGGTCCGCCCCAGGGACGCCCTCCACGGATCCCGTCACGTGGGCGGCCCCGGTGCCGCCGTGGCGCCACCGCTGACAGGCGGGTCCGGCCACCGCATCGTCACGGTGGCTCGCCGGTTGCGTTTGGACTGTGACCTCATGGTTCCGGCCCCCCGGGCTCGATCGGGCTCCAGCCCGCGCTGGTCCCCTCAGTATGGATTACCACGGCCGCTCCAGGCCGTTCCTCTTTCCCGGCGGCGACGGTCGGCGGTCGGCGGTCGGCTGCGCGGCTGCGACGGTGGCGGTCGGCGGCGTCGGACGGTTGGCGGTCGGCGGCGTCGGACGGTTGGCGGTGACAGTGGCGTCGGACGGTCGGCGGTGACAGCCGGCGTCGGCGTCCTCGTCGCCTATCCCGCGGTGGCGCCGACGATGGGTGCCGCAGGGTCCACGCCGGCCGGCGAGCCGAGGGAGCCCGCATCCCCCTTTGGGTAGAGCGCACCGTCCTGGCCCACGATCCAGTAGCCGTGGCCGTCGACGGTGCTCACGATGGCCGCCGCCGGTGCAGGACGGACGATGCCCTGGCCGGGAACGGAACCGTAGAAGGCGGCGTCCCCGAAGGCGAACACCCCGCCGTCCGCGGCCACCAGCCAGTACCCGCCACCATCCGGGGTGGCGGTCATGCCCACGACGGGCGCATCGAGGGTGATCGAACCGGCAGATCCGTAGAAGGCGGCGTCCCCGAAGGCGAACACCCCGCCGTCCGCGGCCACCAGCCAATACCCACCACCGTCCGGGGTGGCGGTCACGCCCACGACGGGCGCGTCGAGGGTGATCGAACCGGCAGATCCGTAGAAGGCGGCGTCCCCGAAGGCGAACACCCCGCCGTCGGCGGCGGCCAGCCAGTACCCACCACCGTCCGGGGTGGCGGCCACGCCCACGATGGGCCGGTTGAGGGTGATGGCAGCTGTGGATCCGTGGAAGACGGCGTCCCCGAAGGCGAACACCCCCCCGTCGGCGGCGGCCAGCCAGTACCCACCACCGTCCGGGGTGGCGGTCATGCCCACGATGGGCTCATTGAGGTGGACCCCGCGGGCCGAACCGAGGAAGGTTGAGTGCCCGACGTTGCCCACCCCCCCGTCGGCTCCCGACACCCAGAGCCCCTGGCTTCCTGACGGCGCCACCTTCAGTTGTTCGATCAGGGCCTGGATGGTGGTCCTGCTCCCGTGGTTGGTGGCAGCGAAACCGGCGGCGTAACAGGCGCTGTCCCGGATGCAGGCCACACCGGCCAGATAGCCGGGGACGGCGGTGTGGGGACTCGGGTCGACCGACCAGCTCGAACCGTTCCAGTGCTCCATGAGGGGAGTGGGGCTGCCATCGTGTTGGCCCGGGCTGGCCCCGGTGGCACCGGTGGCCCAGCAGTTCGACGCCGCCACACAGGTGACTGCGGTGAGGAGATCGCCGGGAGTGCCGGGCTCGGGACTCGGCGCCACGGTCCAGGCCGATCCGTTCCAACGTTCCACCAGCGCGCCGGACGGATCGCCGCCGGCGTCCATGGTCGTCCCGACGGCCCAGCAGTCCGAGGGGTCCGTGCAGGTCACGGCGGCCAGATACTGCCCCTGCGTCCCGGCCGGCCCCGGCGTGGGGACGACGGCCCACGTCGAGCCGTTCCAGTGTTCGACCAGAGCAGCACTACCGGACACGTCGGGCTCGACGCCGGGGATGAAGTTGTACTGGATCTGATGGGGACCCGAGAACCCGACGGCCCAGCAGTCCGAAGGCCCGGAACAGGTGACGGAATCGAGCTGGTCGAACGGTCGGCCGGAGGATGCCCGCCCGACCTGAGACCACCGCCCTCCGTTCCAGTGCACGATGATGCCGGCCTGTGGACTCTTGGTGCTGTCGAGCGACGTGCCCACCGCCCAGCAGTTCGACGCCCCGGTGCAGGTGACCGCGAAGAGGTAGGCGTGGACATCGGGCATCGCCACCGGCGACCAGGCCACCCCGTTCCAGTACTCGGCCAGCGGGACCGGAGCACTCTGCCCGGCTTCTTCCTGAGCCCCGACGGCCCAGCAGTCCGAATTGTCGACGCAGGTCACGCCCCACAGGAGGGAGGCCTTGGTCCCGGTGGGGACGACGTCGGGTCCGGCCGTCCAGCTCGACCCGTTCCATCGCTCCATCATGGCGCTCGGCTGCGAGTTGTTCCCGAGACCGGCTCCCCCCACGGCCCAGCAGTTCCAGGTGCTGGAACAGGCGGTGCCCAGCAGGAGATCGTTGCCCGCAGAACCGGTGTCGGTCCCGGAGACGACGTTCCAGCCCGCATCCGCGCTCGCCGCCGCAGTCGGAACGGCTCCCGTCAGGGCGAAGAGGCCGGCGGCCGCGGCGACCAGGCACCCCATGATCCACCGGCCCGGCCCCGGTCGCTCCATTTTGCGCATCTCTGTCTATCGTCACAGCCCATGACAGCTTGAGGGTTCCCTTCCCGAACCGGGACCGGACCGGGTTCGGACCGGTCGGGATCCTGCCCGTCGCCACCTCGACGGCCGGTCGCCGATCGACGCCTCCTCGGGGCGGCGCGGCTACCGTTCGGTGGATGAGCGGACCCCGGATCACCATCGTGGGCGGCGGCAGTACGCACTGGACGCCGCGGCTCCTCGTGGACTTTGCCAATTCCGAGGTGCTGCGCGACCTCGAGGTCACCCTCATGGACAAGGACCCGGACTCGCTCCCCCTGATGGCGGAGGTGGCCGCGCACATCGCCAAGGTCCGGGGCATCGGGCTGTCGGTACGCACGACGTCGGACCTCGATGACGGCGTCGACGGTGCCGACATGGTGATCATCGCCCTGTCCGTGGGGGGATTCGCCAGCATGCGCCACGATCTCGAGATCCCGGCCCGATACGGCATACGGCAGCCGGTCGGCGACAGCGTCGGGCCCGGCGGGATCGCCCGGGCGCTGCGCAGCGTTCCGGTCGTGACCGAGGTGGCCCGGGCCATGGGGCGCAGATGCCCGGACGCACTGATGATCAACGTGAGCAATCCGCTGACCGCGTTGTGTCGGGGGGCGGCGCGTGAGTCGAGCATCAAGGTCGTCGGTCTGTGCAACGAATTGGTGGGCTTGAAGTTCTCGTTGAGTCTGCTCTTCGACATGCCCATGCACGAGATCGATCCCGTCTCGGCCGGCGTCAATCACCTGCCCCTCGTCACCCAGCTGCGGATCGAGGGCGCCGACGGGTTCGCCATGCTCCGATCGGTGCTGGAGGACCCCTCGGCGTGCGGTGGGGAACCGATCTGGATGCCCCCGGTCGAGGGAATGCACTGGCAGAAGGTGTCCGAAGGCGACGCCTGGACCAAGCGCGACGTCCTGGCCAACAACCGGCTCAAGTTCGAGTTGTTCCGCCGTTTCGGCGTACTGCCCGGAGCCTCGGACACCCACATCGCCGAGTTCTTCCCCGGGTTCGTCACCCCGGCGTCGGACTTCGGACGCGACTGGGGGGTGCATCACTACGGCCTCCACGGCCACCAGAAGGACAAGGAGTCCGACGACCGTGAGGTCACCGAGCTGCTGGGCGGCGACGAGGTCCCGCCGTGGCCCTCCGGCGAGCTGGTGGCCGACCTCGTAGAGGGGGTGGCGACGGGGGCCGAGCGCGCCCTCCCGATGAACCTCCCCAACGTGGGCCAGGTCGCGGAACTCCCGCACGATGTCGTGGTGGAGTGCATCGGGGTGACCGGGGCCGACGGGGTCCGGCCTCGGGACACGGCCCATGTCGGGTCCGTGCTCGGAGAGTACCTGCGCCGGATCACCGTGTCCCAGGAGCTCACCGTCGACGCGGCACTGACCGGCAACCGCACCCGGGTCATCGAGGCCATGCTCACCGACCAGCTGGCCGGTCACCTCCCCTACGAGCAGGTCGTCTCCATGACCGACGAGCTGCTGGCGGCCACGGCCCCCTGGCTGCCCAATTTCGCGGCCGGCTGAGCGACCGGTCCGGGCCCTCCCCACCGGTGGTCCGGCGGGGCCACGGGGCTTCCCGACGCACATGGCCCGGCGGCCGCGCTGGGACGCATCTCCGTCAGCCCACCTGGGCCCCCCGACTCACATGGCCCGGCGGGCGGCGTCGACGCAGGCCTGCATCAACACGAAGCTCCTGGTGTCACCCGTCGTACCGATCTCCATCTTGTTCATCACGTAGCCCATGCCGAGCTCGATGTCGGGATCCGCCCAACCCGCCGACCCGCCCATGCCGAAGTGGCCGAACGAACGAGGGCCGCCCAGTCCGGCTGCGCCCACCATCCCGAGGTTGAGCATGAATCCCAGGCCCCACTGCAGGTCGAGCCCCAGGAGCACCTTGTCCGGACCCCGGGTCTGCTGACGCAGTGCCGCCTCCAGCTGCTCCGGGGTCAGGATGCGGAATTCCTCACCCGACGGTCCGGCCACGTCTCCCACGCACGCTCCGTACAGGCGGGCCAGGGATCGGGCATCGCAGATTCCGTTGGCCGCCGGTATCTCGGCGGCATGGAGGCGGGGGTCGTCCCACACGGCCGGATCCGAGAGCGCCCCGCCGGGCGCGGACAGCGCCTTGAAGAGCGGTCCGTCCGGGGCCAGGTAGCTGGCGGCCTCCTCCGCCAGTGCGGCCAGCCCCCCACCGGCGCCGTCCACGGCGCCCGGGTCGAGACTTGACAGGGATCCCCCGGACTCCAGTGACTCGAGGAACGAGATGAGCCGGGCGACGCGATGCTCCTCGGAGGCGGGTAGGCCGACGTAGAACTCCGCGCCCAGGGGACCGGCGATCTCCTCACGCAGATAGGTCCCGAGGCTCCGGCCGCTGACCCGGCGCACCACCTCGCCGACCAACCAGCCGTAGGTGGTGGCGTGATAGCCGTGGGCACTCCCGGGCGGCCACGAGGGGGCCTGACGTTCGAGCGCCTCGATGACGGGATCCCAGGCCAACGCCTGTTCGAAGGAGAGCGAACCGTCGGTCCAGGCCAGACCGGCCCGGTGGGAGAGCAGGTCGGCCACGGTCACGTGCTCCTTTCCCGCCTGCGCGAATTCGGGCCAGTAGGTGGCCACCGGGGCGTCCGCGTCGATGGCGCCCTGTTGCACCAGCCGGTTGGCGCACATGGCGGTGGCGCCCTTGGTGGTCGAGTACACCAGCACCAGCGTGTCCTCGTCCCAGGTTCTCCCCGTCCTGGTGTCAGCGATGCCACCCCAGAGGTCGACCACGGGCTTCCCCCGGTGGTAGGCACCGAACGCCGCCCCGACCTCCGATCCCCGCTCGAAGTTGGCCTGGAACGCCGTGCGCACCTCTTCGAAGCCCGGTGCCGTCCACCCGCTGATCGTGTCCACGCTCACCTCCTCGTCCCCGGTTCACGATAGCGCCGGGCCCGATCGTCGAAGATCGCGGGCACCGTCCCCGGATGGCTCGTGCCGGGCGCCACCGGGGTGCCACCAGATGTTCACCGAGGGTTCAGTGTCCGGTGACACACCGGTCAGCAACGTGGTGTTCAATCAGGTGGAGGTCCGATGCATTCCTTCCCGGTGCAGCTGTCGGCGGGCCGCTGGGTCGAAGCGCCCCACGCCGGACCATCCACTCCGGCGTGGGTGCGCTCCCCACCTCGGCCACGGCACTCCCCTCCCCGGCGAATCCCCCTGGCCCCACACCTCCAGGTCGCCGCCCGATCCGGCTACGGCCTCGTGCGGCGTCGGGCTCGGCCAAGCCGCTCCCGCCCGGGTTCCCCGCCGGTCCACCATCGGGGAGCCTCGTCCGGCTCAGGATCGGGGGCCTCCGCGGGCTCAGGATCGCGGGCCTCCGCCGGCTCAGGCGATCCCCCCACGGGTCTGCCGTTTCTTAACTATGACGTTAACGTTATAATAGGCACGTGGGCACCAGGACCAGGCCAGTGACGGCCCTCTCGGGAATCGGCACCGGACTGTGAAGGGCACCCGGGCCACGGCCGGGCAGCCCGCCACCCTCGCCCAGCCCCTGGAGGCGGAGCCCGGGTACAAATGGATCGCCCTGGCCACTGTGACGCTCGGGACCCTGATGGTGTTCATCAATCAGTCCATCGTGCTCATCTCCCTGCCCGACATCTTCCGGGGGATCGACCTCAATCCACTCGCCCCCGGCAATACCGGGTACATGCTGTGGATGCTGATGGGCTTCATGGTCGTCCTGGCCGTGCTCGTCGTCTCCCTGGGCCGTGTGGGCGACATGTTCGGGCGGGTGCGCATCTTCAACCTCGGCTTCGCCGTGTTCACCTTGTTCTCGCTCCTGCTCTCCATCACCTGGCTCACCGGACCGAGCGCGGCGCTGTGGCTCATCGGCATGCGGGTGGGGCAAGGAGTGGGAGGGGCCATGCTCTTCGCCAACTCCTCGGCCATCGTCACCGATGCCTTCCCGGCCAACCAGCGCGGGCTCGGGCTCGGCATCAACAACGTGGCCGCCATCGCCGGCTCGTTCATCGGCCTCATACTCGGCGGGCTCCTGGCCCCGGTGCAGTGGCACCTCGTGTTCCTGCTGTCGGTTCCCTTCGGATTGTTCGGCACCGTCTTCGCCTACCTGAAGCTTCGGGACCGCGGGGTGCGCACCCCGGCCAAGATCGACTGGACGGGCAACGTCACGTTCGCGGTGGGGCTCATCCTGATCCTGGTGGGCATCACCTACGGCCTGCTCCCCTACGGTCACCACACCATGGGCTGGACGAGCCCTGTCGTCATGAGCGAGATCATCGGGGGCATCCTCATCCTGGCCATCTTCGGAGTCATCGAGACCAAGGTGCCCCATCCCATGTTCCGGCTGTCGCTGTTCCGGATCCGGGCCTTCTCGGCCGGAAACGTGGCCAGCTTCCTGGCGTCACTCAGTCGGGGTGGCCTGATGTTCATGCTGATCATCTGGCTGCAGGGGATCTGGCTTCCCCTCCACGGCTACAGCTTCTCCCAGACTCCGCTGTGGGCCGGCATCTACATGATCCCGTTGACCGTCGGGTTCCTGCTGGCCGGACCCATCAGCGGCGTGCTGGCCGACCGGTACGGGGCACGGCCCTTCGCCACCGGCGGCCTGCTCCTCGTGGCCCTGACCTTCATCCTGCTCCTGAGGCTCCCCGTCGACTTCTCCTACTGGGGCTTCGCCGCGCTCATCTTCTTCAACTCGGTCGGCATGGGGATGTTCATCGCGCCGAACCAGACCGGCATCATGAACAGCCTCCCGGCCGATCAGCGCGGGGCGGGCGCCGGCATGGCCGGTACCTTCAATTCCTCGGCCCAGGTCCTGTCCATCGGCATCTTCTTCACTCTGATGATCCTGGGATTGGCGGCGACACTGCCTTCTTCCCTGTACCACGGTCTCATCGCCCAGGGGGTGGCTCCGGCCACGGCGGTGCGGGTGTCCCACCTGCCCCCGGTGGGAAGTCTGTTCGCCGCGTTCCTCGGGTACAACCCGATGCAGACCCTGCTCGGGCCCGCCGCTCTCTCGCACCTTCCCCCGGCCACGGCGCACTATCTGACCAGCCGGGCGTTCTTCCCCCATCTCATCGCGGCGCCGTTCTCCGACGGCCTCACGGAAGCCTTCTCCTTCGCCGCCGGCGTCTGTATCCTCGGTGCTGTGGCCTCACTCCTCAGGGGCGGGAAATTCCACTACCAGGAGCCGGTGGCGCTGACCAAGGACGACGCAGAGTCCGTCGTGGTGTCGGCCCAGGAGGCCATTGCCGAGACCGAACCACTGTTGGCGGAATGACATGAAAGCACCGACCACCGGCGGCACCCCGCCACCAGCAACCCACCCTCCCGCCATTACCGGGGAACCCGGTCGTGGGGTGGATGCCGCGGCGGCGACGGAATGCGGGATCTCCATCAGCGACGCCGCGGCCGCGGCCGGGGTTTCGCCCCGCACGCTGCGCTACTACGAGGAGCTGGGACTGCTCAGCCCGTCCCTGCACACCCGTGGAGGTCAGCGGCGCTATACCCCAGACGACCTCACCCAGCTCGACCGCATCCTCGAATTGCGGGAAGTCCTGGGGATGAACCTCGACGAGATCAAGGAGTTCCTGGCCTTCGAAACCAGGCTCGACCAGCTGAGAACCACCTATCGGGCCACCAAGGGGTCGACCACCAGTGAAGCCCGGGCCGAGCAGAAGGCCACACTGCTCGAGGCCCTCGAGTTGAACGAGTCCCTGGCCGAGCAGCTCAACACCAAGCTGGCCCGGATGGACAGTTTTCGGGCCAAGGTTGCCGCCGATGCCCGACGCTGTCGCGAGCTGCTGGCCCAATTGGAGTGAATCCGAGCGGGCCCTTGGACACGAGGTCGTCCGCCTTATAAGTTCGTGGTCGGGCCTCCGTTGGCCCGCACGCTGTGCACGCATCCGATGGTGCCACGACCGAGGGGGGTCCGCATGCCCAGAATCGAACCGATCCCGATGGAGGAGCTCGCCGACGAGCCCAGACGGATCATCGAAGACGGGGTGGCCAACGGGACCTACGCCACCCCGGTCCCCCTTCAGATCTTCGCCTACAAGACCTCGCAGATCCTGATGACCAACGCGGCGCGCGGTGCATGGGGCCAGCAGAGCCTCCTCGGGGGCCGCATCCTCGAGCTCATCCGGATACGGAGTGCGCAGCTCGGGGAGTGCCAACCCTGCATGCAGTCCCGCAAGCACGACTCGATCACGGACGAGGACGTGGCCTGCCTGGTCGCCCCCGGCGGTTCAGAGCTGACCGAACAGGAACGGCTGGCCGTGCAATTCCTCGACCTCCTCTCGGCCGACCACCACGCCATCGACGACGAGGTCTACCGGGAGCTCGGCCGGGTGTTCACGGCCGCCCAGATCATCGAGCTCGGGTTCACCTGCGCCAACTCCATGGGTCTCCACCGCTTCATCCACACCCTCGACGTGTTCGGTGAGAGCGCACCGGTGATCGCCTATGCCCCCGACCAGGTCGACACCGCACGGGCCGACGTTCCCGAGCAGGCCTCTGCATGAGCCAGACGGTATTCGTCACCGGCGCCACCGGGCTGGCCGGGGCGAACGTGTGCAAGCAGCTGATCGAGCGCGGTGACGCGGTGAGGGCACTGGCCCGGGCCGGAGCCGATGCCGGCCCACTTTCGGCACTGGGGGTCGAGGTGGTCCGCGGCGACATCACCGATGCCGACGACGTCCGCCGGGGCGCTCAGGGAAGTGATGCCGCCATCCACTGCGCGGCACTCCTCGGAGGCGCCAGCCAGAACCTCCCCGATTTCCAGGCCGTGAACGTGGAGGGGACCAAGCACGTGCTCGACGCGGCTGCATCCCTCGGCCTGCGCCGGGTCGTCGCCGTCAGCACGGGCACCTTCTTCGACACGACCGGAGGGCTGGAGCGCGAGGACGCACCGGTGTCCAGCACACCCAGTTCGGATCCCTACACGCTGACGAAGATGGCGGCCTTCCAGGACGCCATGTCCCGTGCCGCCGCCGGTCAGGACGTCGTCACCACCCACCCGGGCGCCATCTTCGGACCCTCCCCGGTGGCCAGCAACGCGCTCGGCATCACCAGCTTCAACAGGGTGCTCCTTTCCGCGCTTCGCCAGCGTATTTCGCAGTATCTGCGGTTTCCGGTGAGTTGGGTCTTCGCCGAGGACGTCGCACGGGGCTGCATCCTGGCTCTCGACAGAGGCATCTCGGGTGAGCGCTACATGCTCGACGGCCGTCCCGAGGACGTGGTCAGCATCGCCCGGGCGTGCAGCCGCATCTGCGAGCTGGCCGGTCTCGAGCACCGGGTGGCCGATGTGGAGCCCTCCGACGATCCCGAGCTGGCCCGGGTGTTCGGACCCACGCTGGTGGCCATCGCCGCCAAAGCGGACTCCGAGCGACCGGCGCGGTCCGAGCTGACGGAGTCGAAGACCTACAAGCGGCTCGGGTACGACCCCATCGGCCTCGACGAGGGCCTCCGCATCACCACGGCCTGGTTCCGCCAGCTCGGCAAGATCAGCTGATCCGGGCCGGCGAGGTCGGGGTGGCCGGGCCGGCCCCCGGCCCCCTCGGCGCGAACCGGGTGGATGGGTGGGCCGAGGGGCCGGGTAGGTTACGGTCATGAAGCAACGGGACCTGGGATCACTGTCCGTCTCCGAGCTCGGACTGGGCTGCATGGGGATGTCCGAGTTCTACGGCACCGCCGACGAGGCGGAGTCGGTCGCCACCATTCACCGGGCCATCGAGCTCGGTTGCACCTTCTTGGACACCGCCGACATGTACGGCCCGTTCACCAACGAGCGCCTGGTCGGACGGGCGATCGCCGGGCGACGCGACGATGTGGTGCTGGCCACCAAATTCGGGAACGAGCGCCGCGAGGACGGCTCGTGGGTGGGCATCAACGGCCGGCCCGAATACGTGGCCGCGGCGTGCGAGGCGTCACTCGGCCGGCTCGGGGTCGACCACATCGATCTCTACTACCAGCACCGGGTGGACAGCTCGGTGCCCATCGAAGAGACGGTGGGGGCCATGGCATCCCTGGTCGAGGAAGGCAAGGTGCGCCATCTGGGCCTGTCCGAGGCCTCCGTCCAGACCATCCGGCGGGCCCACGCCGTCCATCCCATCACCGCGCTCCAGACCGAGTACAGCCTCTTCACCCGCGACGTCGAGACCGAGCTGCTTCCTGCCGTCCGCGAGCTGGGCATCGGTTTCGTGGCCTACAGCCCGCTCGGCCGCGGCCTGCTCACCGGCGCCTACAGGCGGGTCTCCGATCTGCCCGAGGGGGATACCCGGTCAGTGCGGTTCCCCCGCTTCGCCGAGGGCAATTTCGATCGCAATGTGGAGCTGGTGGCCAACGTCGAGCAGCTGGCATCGTCCAAGGGGTGCACCCCGGGGCAGTTGGCCCTGGCCTGGGTCCTGGGGCAGGGCCACGACATCGTGCCCATCCCCGGGACGAAACGCCGCGCCTATCTCGAGGAGAACATTGCCGCGGTCGACGTCGAGCTGAGCGACGACGAGATGGCCTGGCTGGAGGAGCACGTCGGAGAAGCGGTGGGCGACCGGTATGCGGACATGGGATCGGTGAACCGCTAGCACCGCCGGGCCGGGGAGGGTGCCCCACCGGCCCCGGTCGGCCGCGCCCGACCTGTCAGACTGAAGGCATGGAAGTCCATCTGGTGGACGGCACCTACGAGCTCTTCCGGCACTTCTTCGGGCAGCCTCCCCGCGCCTCGGACGACGGCGAGGAGATCGGCGCTGCACGCGGGGTCATCCTCTCGATGGTCGGCATGCTCGGCGACGGTGCCACCCATGTGGGGGTGGCCACCGACCATGTCATCGAATCCTTCCGCAACCAGCTGTGGCCCGGTTACAAGACCGGAGCGGGCATCGACCCCGAGCTCCGGTCCCAGTTCGAGACGCTCGAGACGGCGCTGGATGCCCTGGGCGTGGCCATGTGGCCGATGGTCGAGCTCGAAGCCGACGACGCCCTGGCGTCGGCCGCCGCGGTGGCGGCGGAGGATCCGGCCGTCGACCGGGTGTTGATCTGCACCCCCGACAAGGACCTGGCCCAGTGCGTCGTGGGTGAACGGGTCGTCCAACTCGACCGTCGCCGCGGGACGGTGAGCGACGAGGCCGGCGTCTGGGCCAAGTTCGGGGTGGCACCCCGGTCGATCCCCGACTGGCTGGCCCTGGTCGGCGACACGGCCGACGGGTTCCCGGGGTTGGCCGGCTGGGGCAAACGGTCGGCCTCGGTGGTGCTGGCCCACTACGGGAACTTCGATGACGTACCCGACCGCGTGGCCGAGTGGGATCCGGAGGTCCGGGGTGCGGTGCGGGGAGCGGTCAAGCTGGCCGGAACGCTGGCCGCCGAACGCCACCGGGCCGAGCTCTTCCGGGATCTGGCCACCCTGCGGGTGGACAGATCGCTGCTCGACGCGGTGTCGTCGCTGGAGTGGCGAGGGCCCAAGGAGGAGTTCGAGGACGTGTGCCGGCACTTCCGGGACCCGGCACTGGCCGAGCGCGGTCGCGGCGATACCCGGTCGCTGACGCGGCATCACCCCTCGGTGCCGAAGACCTCGTCGAGCTCGGTGGGGACGGGGGCGTCGAGCTGCGAGTAGGAGCACGACCCGGGAACCCGGTCGGGTCGCCACCGGACGAACGAGGTAGCGTGACGGAACCGGTCCCCCTGGAGATGGTCGTAGGCCACCTCGGCCACCAGCTCGGGGCGCACCGCCTCCCAGCTGAGGTCCTTTCCACCGCTCCACCGGCTCGGCGCGCCCGGAACGCGACCGGTCGGGTCGAGGTCGATGAGCCAGGGGTGGTCCTCGGGGGCGACCTCCCGGTAGGGCTCGAGCGTCTGGACGAATTCGGCGCGACGGGCGGCGCTGAAACCGGAGGCCACCCCGACGTGCTGGAGCGCTCCGGCCTCGTCGAAGAGCCCGAGGAGCAGCGACCCGACGACGCCGCCTTCCTTGTGCCAGCGGAATCCGCCGACCACGCAGTCGGCGGTGCGTTCGTGCTTCACCTTCAACATGGCCCGCTTGCCCGGCTGATACTGCAGGTCGCCCGCCTTCACCACGACCCCGTCCAGGCCGGCCCCCTCGAACCGCGAGAACCAGTCCCGGGCCCGGTCCGGCTGGGTCGTCACCGGCGTGACATGGATGGGCGGCCGCGCCGGGCCGAGCGCCTTCTCGAGGGCCCCCCGCCGCACGGCGTAGGGCTCCCCCCGGAGGTCCGTGTCGCCCAGCGCCAGGAGATCGAAGGCCACGAACGACGCCGGCATCTCCTGGGCCAGGAGCTTCACCCGTGAGGCGGCGGGATGGATCCGCTGGGACAGGGCGTCGAAGTCGAGGCCGGTCGGCCCGGCGATGACGATCTCCCCGTCGAGCACGCAGCGGTCGGGCACATTGCCGAGCAAGGACTCGATCAGCTCGGGGAAGTAACGGTTGAGCGGCTTCTCGTTGCGGCTGCCGAGGACGACCGAGTCGCCGTCGCGGAACACGATGCAGCGGAAACCGTCCCACTTCGGCTCATAGAAAAGGCCGTCCTCCTCGGGGAGGCTCCGGGCCAGCTTGGCCAGCATGGGCGAGACGGGGGGCTCGACGGGGAGCGGCACGCGCACATCGTAACCAGCCGGCCCATGCGCCCGGGGCCTCTACCCGGCGTGGCTCGCCGTCCAGGCCAGGAAATCCTCCATGGGTAGGGCGTTCATGACCCGGTCGACCGGGACGCCGGCCCGTGCCGCCTGCTCGCAGCCGTGGCGCTGCCATTCGAGTTGTCCCGGCGCATGGGCATCGGTGTCCACGACCACGACGCAGCCGAGCGAGAGGGCGAGGGCCAGCAGCGGCTCGGGAGGGTCGAGCCGCTCCGGACGGGAGTTGATCTCGACCGCAGTGCCGGTCTCCGCGCAGGCGGCGAAGACGGCCTCGGCGTCGAAGTCCGACTGGGGACGACCACGTCCGACCAGAATGCGGCCCGTACAGTGCCCCAGGATGTCGGTGTGGGGACTGCGAACGGCCCGAAGCATCCGCGCCGTCATCTCCGGGCCGTCCATCCGGAGTTTCGAATGGACACTGGCCACCACCACATCCAGCTGGGCGAGGAGCTCGACATCCTGGTCCAGCGAGCCGTCCTCCAGGATGTCGACCTCGATGCCGGTCAGGATCCGGAAGGGCGCGAGTTCGGCATTCAAGCCGGCGACGACGTCGAGCTGCCGGCGGAGACGTTCGGCATCGAGCCCGTGGGCGATCGTCAGGCGGGGACTGTGGTCGGTCAGGGCCCAGTAGCGGTGCCCGAGCGCCATGGCCGCCTCCGCCATCTCCCGGATTGGGCTTCCCCCGTCCGACCAGTCCGAGTGACTGTGGCAGTCTCCCTGCAGCCGCTCGAGCAGCCCCGAGGCCTCGGTGGGCATGGCCGGTCGGTCGGCCGATTCGAGCTTCTCGAGGTAGGCGGGAGTGGTGCCGTGGGCCGCTTCCGTGACCACCTGCGCGCTGGTCTTGCCGATACCGGGAATCTTCTGGAGGAGGGCGGGCGACATGGTGGCCAACTGGTCGGCCGGCAGCTCGGACACGGCCGCGGCGGCCTGGCGAAAGGCCCGCACCTTGTAGGACTGGGCGCCGTCCCGTTCGAGCAGGTAGGCGATCCGCCGCAACGCAGTGGTCGGATCCACCGCTCCTAGGCCTTCTTGGCCCGGCTGGGTGCCACCCTGGGCGGCTCATCGGGCTGCTTGGGGTACTCGGGCGGCCAGGGCGCGTCGTGCAGCCCGTCGGACCGGTCCCGGGCCGCCATGTCCAACAGCGGCTGGAGCGACTGCGGCCGGTCGGCCATCCCGGCCCACGGATCCCCCCGCCGGCGGACGAGCTCGGGGACCGACCGGATGGTCAGCTCCTCCGGGTCGATCGAGTCGACCTCATCCCACTCCAGAGGGGTGGAGACCTGGCCACCCACCCGCGGTCGGGCGAACCAGGCTCCGAACACCGTCTTGTGGGGCGCGTTCTGGTTGAAGTCCACGAAGACGCGTGCCCCGCGTTCTTCCTTCCACCAGTTGGCCGTGATCAGGTCCGGGTGCCTGCGCTCGAGCTCTCTGGCCAGGGCCACGGCACCGGCACGGACCGAGAAGCTGTCCCAGAGCGGCTCCAGCCGGACATAGATGTGCATACCGCGGTTGCCGGTGGTCTTCGGGTATCCGACCATGTCCAGCTGGCCGAGGAGCTCCCGGACGTGGCCGGCCGCCGTGCGGACCTCGTCGAACGAGGTCCCGGGCTGCGGGTCGAGATCGATGCGGAGCTCGTCGGCGTGGTCGGGGTCGTCGGCACGGTAGGGCCACAGGTGCAGACCCAGACATCCGAGGTTCACGGCCCACAGGACGTGGGAGATGTCGGCCACGACCAACGCGTTCGATGTGGTGCCGTTCGGTGTGGTGACCACGGTGGTCTGCAGCCAGTCCGGAGCGTTGGCCGGGACGCGCTTCTGGAAGAACGACGAACCTCCGGCGCCACCGGGGAACCTCTCCAGCAGGGCGGGCCGGTCCCCGGCGGCATTGATGAGGGCGTCGGCGATGTCGAGGTAGTAGGCGACGAGGTCGAACTTGGTTGCGCCCAGTTCGGGAAAATAGACCTTGTCAGGACTCGAGATGCCGACGGTCCGCCCCGAGACCTCGACGACCCGGACATCCTTGGCGGGCATCCCTTCACGATACCGGAGCGGACGACGAGCAGGATGCTTCGCCGGGCCCACCGGGGGAGTGCGGACCGCACACACACGAACAAGAGCGCCGACCGAAGTCGGCGCTCTTGTTCTGAGTGCTTCGGACTACCTCGGGGGTACTGCCCCCAAGGCCCTCACGTTACTAGGCGATGTACCTGTAGGTGTACTTGATGGGGTTCGTGCTCGTCCCCTCGGTGGTGCCCACCGTGACATTGACGGCACCCACGCCCCCGGGGCCACCGGCGCTGGCCGGCACCACTGCGGTGATGGTCCGGCTGCTCTTGACCGTCACACTGGCGGACTTGAGCGTTCCGAAGGTCACCGTCGGGGTGGAGCCGTCGGCCAGGTCCAACCCGCGGATGGTGACGACGTTGCCACCGGCCGTAGGACCGTTGTTCGGGCTCACCTGCGTCACCTTGGGGATGTAGTACGTGTACTTGTCAGCAGCGTTGGTCTTGCTGGTTCCCCCACCGCTGTTGGTGACGGTGACATCGTACGTGCCGGCGGTCTGAGCCGGTGGGTCGGCGACGATGGCGGAGTCCGTCTTCACCGTGAACGATGCAGCCTTGCTACCGAAGTCGACCGCCGTGACCTTCGAGCTCAGGAAGCAGTCACCCTTGATGACGACATGCGAGAGTTCCGCATTGCCGACCGCATGCACCAGATGAACCTCTGGCGTGCAGCTCGGCGGCGGCAGCGTCTTCGCACCCGCAGTTGCCAGTCCCCCGACCAGTGGAAATGCAACGAGGCCCGCCGCCACAGCGACTCCAACCCCTACCTTCAGTGAGCCCCCTGGCTTCACGAAACCTGCCCTCGACCGAAGCCTCATATTATCGTGTCCTTTCCACCGGCCCCCAGACGGTCTGAGGGACTAGCATTACGTTCAGCATGCTAAGTGAGTGCCTCCGGGGGAGTCAATCATCAATCTTGAGGATGTCGCCGCCGCGAGCACTCAAGACCAGGGGGGCGTAACGAGCAGTTCACGCCTCGTTCATCGGGGATACTCCACCTATCCCAATGTCCTCCCGAACTCATCCGTTACCCGTATTCTTGCTGCCGTAAACGCGCGCTGTCCAGACAAGACCAAATTGATAGGGACGGGCGCGCATCTGCACACGGGCTTCGAGTGGGTACGCTCCGGGGGATTGCACGTCCAGTCGGTCTCTCGACACTCGGCGCAGTGACACCCGCACCGACCGCGGCGAATCGCGTCGGCTGCTTCTGCCGGCTGCTCGCGGTCGGCTGCTTCGGCGCGGTGTTGATGCCGGGCTCGGCGCGGTGTTGATGCCGGGCTCGGTTGATGCCGGGCTCGGCGCGGTGTTGCCTGCGGCGGCCTGAGCGTCGAGGTGGCCGCGCCCCTGCGGCACCGATCATGGGGAGGAACCTCGATGCAAGTGGTCGTCCTGGGCAGTGGAAGTCCACTGCCCGATCCCGATCGAGCCGGACCGTCGACACTGGTCCGCACGTCCGCAGGCGATCTCCTGTTCGACTGTGGCCGGGGGGTCCTGATGCGAGCGGCCGCCGTCGGGTCCGGCGCGGGCGCCATCCGGGCTCTGTTTCTCACCCATCTCCACAGTGACCACATCACCGACCTCAACGACATCTTCACCATGCGGTGGGTCACGTCGTTGTCGGCCAACCCGCTGCCGGTGTTCGGCCCCGGGGGGACCTCCCGGCTGCTGCAGGCCACCGAGGCGATGCTCGAACCCGACATCGGATTCAGGCTGGCCCACCACCAGGACCTGGGCTGGCGACCGTCCTCGACGGTGACCGAGGTCGACCGGGGGGTGATCCTCTCGGAGGGCACGGTCCGGGTGACGGCGGCTCCCACCGATCATGCGCCCGTCCGGCCCACGGTGGGCTTCCGCATCGACGACGGAGACCGGTCGGTCGTCATCGCCGGCGATACCGTGCCCTGCGCCGGGCTCGACGAGCTCTGCCGGGGAGCCGATGTGCTCGTCCACACGGTGGTGAGGCGGGATCTCATCGAACAGTTCGGAGTGCCCCGGCTCACCGATGTGCTCGACTACCACTCGTCGGTTCCGGAAGCCGCGTTGACGGCGGCCCGTGCCTCGGTCGGAACCCTCCTGCTCACCCACCTCGTGCCGTCCCCGGCACCGGGGACGGAGCAGGACTGGATCGACCAGGCCGCCGTCAATTTCTCAGGTCCCGTCGTGGTGGCCCGTGATCTGCTGTGCCTCGAGGTGGCCGACCGGGACTCGCCCTCCCCGGGGTGACGCCGCGGCCGAGGGACGGGCGCCCCTCCGCCGTCGAGCACGGGCTCAGACCTTCGAGGGCTCCGATGCACTGGCGGCGGCGGTCGGCGGTTCGGCCACCGACATCGGGCGGTCAGGTGCCACGGTGATCCCCGCACCCTCGGCGGGTTCGGCCCGACCCGTCAACTCGTAGACCTGGGCGCCGTCGACCGTCTCGTCCTTGAGGAGCAGGTCGACCAGACTGTCGAGCTGGGGCCGGTGCCCCTTCAGGATCTCGATGGCCCGCGTTTCGGCCGCACCCAGCAGCCGGGCGACTTCGGCGTCGATGGTTGCCTGCGTCTGTTCTGCGAACGGCCGGCTGGACAGGGGGCTGCCCTCGCCGAGGAAGACCGACCCGCCTGAGGGATAGCCCACCGGACCGACGACCGACGACAGTCCGAACTCGCGCACCATCTTGGTGGCCAGATCCGTGGCCTTGGCCAGATCGTTGGCCGCGCCCGTCGATCCCTGGCCGAGGACCACCAGCTCGCTGGCCCGACCTCCGAGGCACACGGCCAGCATGTCGTGGAGGTAGTCCTCGCCGTAGAGGTGGCGCTCCACCAGGGGGAGCTGCTCGGTAACGCCGAGGGTCTGGCCCGCCGGCAGGATGGTGACCTTGGCGATCGGGTCGGCCTTGTCGCTGTAGGCGGCCACCATGGCGTGACCGGCTTCATGGACGGCCACGGCGTGCTTCTCCTCGGGCAGCAACACGTTCGATCCCTCGCGACGACCGAGAATGATCCGGTCCCGGGCTTCCTCGAGATCGGCCGCGCTGAGCACCTCGCGGTCATCCCGCACCGCCACGATGGCCGCCTCGTTGACCAGATTGGCCAGATCGGCGCCGGAGAAGCCCGGCGTGCCCCGTGCCACCACCTCGAGGTTGGCGGCATCCTCGAGACGCTTTCCGCGGCAGTGGACCTCCAGGATGGCGACGCGCTCGGGCAGGGTGGGCAGCGGGATGGTCACCTGCCGGTCGAACCGCCCCGGCCTGAGGAGCGCGGGATCGAGGACGTCGGGCCTGTTGGTGGCGGCCAGGACGACGATGCCCGACGCGGGGTCGAACCCGTCCATCTCGGCCAGGAGCTGGTTGAGCGTCTGCTCACGTTCGTCGTTGGAGACGATGGCGCCGGTGCCCGACCGCCGCTGCCCGATGGCATCGATCTCGTCGACGAAGATGATGGCCGGCGCCCTCTTGCGTGCCTCATCGAAGAGATCGCGCACGCGTGCGGCGCCCACGCCCACGAACATCTCGACGAAGCTCGATCCGGTGACCGAGAAGAAGGGGACGTCCGCCTCGCCGGCCACCGCCCGGGCAAGGAGCGTCTTTCCCGTGCCCGGTGGTCCGATCATCAGGATCCCGCGGGGAGGGGTGGCGCCCGCCCGGGCGTATCGCTCCGGCTGCTGGAGGAAGTCGACGACCTCGCGTATTTCCAGCTTCGCCCCCTCGTAACCGGCCACATCGGCGAAGGTCGTCTGGGGCCGCTCCTCGTCGAACACCTTGGCCTTCGATCTTCCCACTCCGAGCGTCCCCTGCAGCCGGTTGGCCGCGCCCTTCGACAGGCGCCACCACAGGAACCCGATGAGGACGAGCGGCGCCAGCAGGATGAGCCACAACAGCACCTCGGAACCGAACGACGTGCCGCTCGATTCGGCGGTGATCTGGACGCCATGCTTCTGCAGCTCATCGAGGAACGGCTGGCCGGCCTGCGAGGGGATGGTCGTCGAGTAGTCGCTCCCGTCCGACAGGGTGCCGGTGGCGGCACCGCTCGTCTCGATGGTCACCGACTTGACCTTGTGGGCGGAGACGTCGTTCATGAATTGGGAGTAATTGAGCGTGACCTGCTTGGCGCCCTGGGCCACGGGCAGGAGGAAGAAGAGCAGCGCCATGATCACGAAGGCCAGAGGCCAGAGGAAGTGGCGCCACGCCGGAGGGGGTGGAGGCGCGACCGGGGTGCTCTTGTCGTTGGTGGGCGGCGAGCTGGCTTGCCGTGTCACGTGCCCCCTCCGTCAACTCGGCCGATCCGGATCAGCGCACCGACACGACCCGTCGAAGCCTTGTCGACACCGCCCGTTCCTTCCCCCGGCCCGCTGGTTCGATGGGCTGTCATGCCTGTCCCAGGGCCTAGCGTTCCTTGGCCGCATCGAGCCCGGAGAGGATCTCCCTCAGCTTGTCCCTGCGGTCCCGGAGACCTTGCCGGTAGGCCGGATTGTCGGTGGCGGTGATCTCTGTGCTCATGTCGGAAACCACCGCCTCGAGGGTGGCCCGGAGCTCCTCGACCAGCGGGTCCGACAGTTCCAAAATCATCACTCAGCCTCCGTGTCTCTTCGAACGTTGCCCCACCATCCTCACCCATCCCGACCAGGGCGGACAGGGCCAAAGGTCCATTCTCACCCCGCCGCCGGCCCCGGGGGGCGCACCGGACGGGGATTTGTTACCAAGGATTCATCTGGAGAACATGCTGCCGAAATCATCACGTTCCTAGCCTGGTCCCATGATCGAACCGCGAGGTCGCCCCCACGTCAGGACCGAAGCATGGACCGAAGCATGAGACGGGAGAGGTCGGCGCCGAGCGGCGCGGGCCGGTGGGCGCCCGTCTGGGTCCGTTGCCTCCGTGACCGGCAGCCGGAGGTCCCGTGCTCGACTCGATGATGCAGGTCAGTGAGGACACCCACCAGAAGGCGCTCCGCATCAATCTCGACCCGAGGTGGTACGGCACCATCGCCGAGATCGGGGCGGGCCAGGAAGTCGCCCGGTGGTTCTTCCGGGTCGGCGGCGCGGCGGGGACGATCGCCAAGTCCATATCGGCCTACGACATGCTGGTCAGCGACGCCATCTACGGCGAGGTGGACAGGTACGTGTCGGCGGGTCGATTGCAGGCCATGCTCGACCACGAGCACGAGTTGAACCTGGAACGCCTGAGCGACAAGCGCGGCGATACCACCTCGTTCTTCGCCTTCGCCAATACGGTTGTCGCCCGCAGCTATCAGGGGAACAACGAATGCCATGGGTGGATGGGCCTCAAGTTCCAGGCCCATCCGAGGGACGAGCCCAGCCAGATCATCCTCCACGTCCGGATGCTCGACGTCGAGGCGTCGCTGCAACAAGAGGCGATCGGTGTGGTCGGCATCAACCTGCTCCACGGAGCGTTCTTCCTGCACCACGAGCCCGAGGAGCTGGTGGAGAGCCTCCTCGACCGGCTCACCACCGGCCGCATCGAGATCGACATGATCGAATTCCGCGGCATCGAGTTCCGCCGGGTGGACAACCGGCTCATGGCGCTGAAGTTGGTGCAGCTGGGACTGAGCGGCGTGGCCATGTTCGGCCCGGACCGCGCCGTTCTCCAACCGAGCGAGGCACTCCGGAAGAAGGCCGTCCTCGTCGAGCGGGGCAGCTTCCGCCCGACCACCCTGGTCAACATCGACATGCTGGAGACGGCGCTGGCCAAGTTCGAAGCCGATCCGGCGGTCGAGGGACAACCGGTCCTGCCCCTGGCCGAGCTCACCATGCGCAACCTCCTGGCCGGAGGTTCCGACGTCGACCGCAGCGACTTCCTGGCCCGGGCCGATCTCCTGGCCGCCTGTGGGATGACCGTCCTCATCTCCGACTACTTCGAGTACTACCGCCTGGCCGCCTACATCGCTTCCCGTACGACCGGGCGGATCGGGATCGTGATGGGCGTGCCGAGCCTCATCGAGCTCTTCGACGAGAAGTTCTACACGCAGCTGCCTGGGGGCATCCTCGAGAGCTTCGGCCGGCTGTTCAAGAACGATCTGCGCATCTACGTCTATCCGCTGCAGCGGACGGAGGAGGAGGAGCTGCAGACCGTCGACAACCTCGAGGTCGATCCGGCGCTGCGGCCGCTGTACGACTATCTGGCCATGCGGGGGAGCTTCGTCCCCCTGGACAACTTCCGCCGCGACTACCTCAACATCTTCAGCCGCGACGTCCTGAAGAGGATCGCCGCCGGGGACGGCACGTGGGAATCGATGGTCCCCGGTGCGGTCGCCGACCTCATCAAGCAGAAGGCGTTCTTCGGCTACGCCCGCACCAGGAACGAAGAGTGACGCCCGGGACGGGCGGCCACCGAGTGGGCACCGACGGGGGCAGCCCTTCCCCGCCCGGCTCAGGGGCGTCCGGCCACGCCGCTCTCCGCGGGTGCCGGCCGGGGGCCCGAGCCACCCCGGCTTCGGGATCCCGACCATCGAGGCGTACACGGCGAGCAGGGCGCTCTTCTGCCCGTCGTCGAGACGGGGGTCGGCGCGGATGGCCGATTCGGTGGTGGTGGTGGCGGCGGGCGCCTCCTCGGGGACGATGCCGGCGGCGTGGGCCAGCATCTCCCCCACCGAGAGGTCGAGGGCCTCGGCCAGGGTCCTGATGACGGCGACCGAGGGCTGATGCAACCCGCGCTCGATCTGGCTGAGGTAGGGGTTCGAGATGGAGGTGAGCGCTTCCAGCTGGCGCAAGCTGAGCTGGGCCAGCTTGCGTTGGCTCCGCAGGTACGCACCGAAAGCGCCCCAGGTCGACTCGACGATGTCGCCCATGGGGGCACTCTACCGACCCCGGTGCCGGACCGGTCTGCCCCGGTCCACCGCGCCTGACCGATGGCCGCCCGGCACGGACAGACGGCGAGTGTGGTGGGCAACCTGTTTTCGACTGAGCGGATCAGGTCCGGCCGTCGAGCCGGTGGCGGTCCGCTGGGTCGCGTCGACCAGCTGGGCCTGACCACGGCCGTGGCCCAGGTCGGGGCCCGAACCGCCACCCGCACCCTGCCCCGGAGGATCTCGCACCTCGGGCTGGAGCTGGTCAGGATCGCCGTCGGGGCGTTCGGCGATCGAGCCGGACCCCAAGGACTGGCGGTTCAAGAACCGGGCATGGGCGGAGAACCCCCTGTTCAAGCGGGTGGGCCAGGGGTACCTGGCGTGGTCCCGGACAGCGGCCGAGCTGGTGGACGACGCCCACCTGGACTGGCGGACCGAGGAACGGGCCAGGCTGGCCGCCAGCCTCGCTGACCGCGGGCCTGGCTCCGACCAATCTGGCCATCCTCAACCCGGATGCCATCGAGCGGGCGTTCGAGACCGGTGGGCGGAGCGTGGCCCGCGGCCTGGCCAACATCGCCCGGGACGTCGACCTCCAACAAGGGATTCCCACGCTCGTCGGACCCGGGCGCCTTCGAGGTGGGGCGCGACCTGGGCATCACCCCGGGCGCCGTCGTGCACCGGAGCGAGGTCTGTGAGCTCCTCCAGTTCGCGCCCACCACGCCCACCGTCTTCTCCACCCCGGTCGTGCTGGTACCGCCACAGGTCAACAAGTACTACTTCATGGACATGGCACCCGGCCGGAGCCTGGTCGAGTACGCCGTCCAACAGGGGTTCCCCATGTTCGCCATCAGCTGGCGCAATCCGACCGCCGAGCACCGGGACTGGTCGCTCGACACCTACGTCGGCGCGGTGCGAGGATGCGCTGCGGGCGGCCTGTGAGATCACCGGCAGCGAATCGGCCAACACCATCTCGCTGTGCGCCGGTGGGATCACCACCGCCGCGCTGCTCGGCCATCTGGCGACGACGGGCGAGCCCCTGATCAACAGCGCAACGTTCGCCGTCACCCTGCTCGACTTCTCGGTGCCGTCCATGATCGGGCTGTTCGGCCGGCCCGATATCGTGCGCAGGGCCACCCGGGCTTCGGAGCGGGCCGGCACCACCGGAGCGGTGGAGTCCAGAAACATGTTCGCCATGCTCCGGCCCAACGACCTGATCTGGAACTACTGGGTCAACAACAATCTGCTGGGAGAATCACCGTCGGCGTTCGACATCCTGCATTGGAACAGCGACTCGACGCGGCTTCCGGCTGCCCTGCACGCCGACTTCCTCGACATCTTCTGGAACAACACCCTCGCCACCGGAGCGTTCCCCGTGTCCGGGAGCCCGATCGACCTGGGCAAGGTGGACCGTGACACCCTCGTGGTCGCCGCCCGCAACGACCATCTGACGGCATGGAGGGCCTGCTATGCCTCCACCCAACTCTTCGGGGGCCGGAGCGAGTTCGTCCTGTCCTCGTCGGGGCACATCCAGAGCCTGGTCAATCCCCCCGGCAACCCGCGGATGACCGTCAACACCGGTCCCGACCCGGGTCCCGACCCGGACGAGTGGTTGGCCCGTTCGGACACGACGACGGGCTCGTGGTGGGAGGTGTGGGCCGGGTGGAACGCGGCCCGCTCGGGTCATCGCCGCCCGGCCCGGCCCGGTCTCGGGAGCGAGCGCCACCCGGCGGGCATCGCCGCTCCGGGAGCGTATGTGCATGACCGCTGAGCCGGCGGTGCGGTCGGCATGGCCGTGCCCGGGCGGGACGCCGGTGCCGGCCCGATGATGGACCTTCCGCTGAACGCGTGGCTCCTCTTCGACCATGGGCCGGCCCACGCCCCCGAGGCAGAGCTGGTCAGCCGCGACCCGGCCGGCAGGGTGGAGCGCGGCACCTACGCCGAGTCCGGGCGCCGGGCACAGCAGCTCATGCACGGGCTCGACCGCCTCGGTCTGGCCCGCAATGACGTGGTGGCGTCATTGGCGTGGAACAGCGCCCGGCACCTCGAGGCCTATTTCGGCGTGCCGTGCACGGGCCGCGTGCTCCATACGCTGAACGCGCGCCTTCCGGCGGAAGAGCTGGCCTTCATCATGCAGGACGCGGGAGACCGGGCGGTGCTGGTCGACCCCGATCTCCTGGGACTCCTCGAGGAGTCCCTCGCCCATCAGCCGCGTCCCGAGCACATCATCGTGCTGGCCGACTCCGTGCCCGACAGTTCGATCCCCGGGCTCATCGCCTACGAGGACCTGCTGGCCGACGAGTCCACGACCTACCCCCGCCTGCCCATCGACGAACGGGAGCCGATGGGGATCTGCTACACGTCGGGGACCACGGGGCGCCCCAAGGCGGCCGTGTACACCCACCGGTCGACCTTTCTCCATGCCCTGGCGGTGACCTCGCACGCGGGGATGTCGATCGGCCCCGGGGATGCGGTGCTGCCCCAGGTGCCCATGTTCCACGCCAACGCCTGGGGCATGCCCTACGCCGCCGCCGCGGTCGGGGCCAAGCAGGTGTTCTTCGCCGGCCCGCTCGAAGCCTCCGGCTTCGTCGATCTCCTGGCCGGTGAACGGGTCACGGTGGCGGCGGGTGTGCCGACCGTCTGGCTGGCCATCGCCGACGAGCTTGCATCGACGGGGCGAGCGGCTCCCCGATCTCCGCCACATCGTCTGCGGGGGAGCCCAGCCCCCGCGTTCACTGATCGAGCGCTACGCGGCCGAATTCGGGATCCGTGTCGTCCAGGCCTGGGGGATGACCGAGACGTCACCGCTGGCCTCGATGGCATGGCCCCAGGAGCGCATGCGGGAGTGGACGGACGACGAGATCACCACCGCGGCCCGGACCCAGGCCGGGCTGCCCCTGCCGGGCATCGAGATCAGCATCCGCGATGAGGCCGGCGAAGCGGTGCCGTCCGACGGGGCCTCGATGGGAGACCTGTGCGTCCGCGGGCCCTGGGTCATCGACGGCTATCTGCACGGAGACGGCGCCGACGCCTTCACCGACGACGGGTGGTTCCGGACCGGGGACGTGGCCATCGCCTCGCCCGCCGGGTACTTCGTCATCGCCGACCGGACCAAGGACCTCATCAAGTCCGGGGGGGAGTGGATCTCGTCGGTGGACATGGAAGCCGCGGTCATGGAGATGGCGGACGTGGCCGAGGCCGCCGTGATCGCCGTGCCCGACCCCAAGTGGCAGGAGCGCCCGCTGGCCTGCATCGTGCCGGAGCCGGGCGCCGACGTCTCGGCCGAACAGGTCCGCGACCACCTGGTCTCGAAGGGGTTCGCCCGTTGGCAGCTGCCCGACCGCATCGAGAAGATCGAAGCCGTGCCCCGCACCAGCGTCGGGAAGTTCGACAAGCTGGCCTTGCGGGCCCGGTTCGTCCCGTGAGGGGTCCGCCGACGGCAGCGGTCCCTTGACGGCAGCGGTCTGCTTGATAAAGTACGCAAACCGACAACCATCCCAAGTGAGGCCACGATGACAGCAGCCGAGATGACCGAGATGGTGCAGGACGGAGTGATGCAGGCCCTGGAGACCAGTCAGCGCCTGACGCTCGAAGCCCTGCGCATCACCACCTCCGCCTTCGACGGGGTGATGCCCGACACCTCGAAGATCCCCTTCGCCGACAACCTGCCCTCTCCGGCCGAGGCCATCGACATGACCTTCGCCTTCACCGGCCGGTTGCTCGAGGCCCAACACGCATTCCTCTCGAGCGTGCTGGAGATGTCCGCCGCACCGGCGGCCCCGTCCAAAAAAGTCTGACGCCCGTACCGTCGCTGGTGGAAACCGGCACCGTGGTTTAGATTGGCGCGGGACGCCCCCGAGTTCGGGTCCGGTGCAGCGATCCCCGACCGCACCGGCCATTGCTGCGCAAGGAGTGCCCGTGTCCCAGGCCACCCTGACCATCAACAGCAGGAACTACGGCGCGTGGTCCCTCCGGGGCTGGCTGCTCTGCAAGTTCGCGGACTTCGACTTCACCGTCGAGGTGATCGACAGCCAGGATCCGGATGCCCGCGCCGAGCTGCTCCTGCTCTCCCCTTCCTTCCTGGTGCCGCGGTTGAGTCACGGCACGCTCGCCGTCTGGGACACCCTCGCCCTGGGCGAGTACCTCCACGAGCTGTCTCCTGAGCGCTCGCTCCTGCCGGCCGACCCGGTGGCCAGGGCCCACTGCCGCTCGGTCTCGGGGGAGATCCACTCCGGCTTCGCCAATCTGCGCTCGGCCCTGCCCATGAACATCAAGGCCGCCCACCCGGGCTTCCCCGTGTGGGCGGGGGCCCAGGCCGATATCGACCGCATCGAGACCATCTGGAACGAGTGCGTGGCCGCCTCTGGAGGCCCCTACCTGTTCGGGACGGACCGGACGGTGGCCGACGCCATGTACGCGCCGGTGTGCACCCGCTTCCGGACCTACGACGTCAAGCTCGGCGCCGTCGCCAACGACTACGTGGAGACCATCCTGGCCATGCCCGAGATGGTCGAGTGGATGGCGGACGCCCGCGGCGAGCCGGACGACGTCGAAGAGCTCGAGATGGAGTTCTGACCGGCCGGACCGGCCGCCCTCGATCGCGCTCCGGCCACCGGCGGAAGGGGCTCAGTTGTTGGCCAGGATGAAGTTACGCACGATGGGGTAGATCTGGCTCTCCCATCTCGTCCCGCTGAAGACGCCGTAGTGGCCGACCCCGGGCTGGAGGTGGTGGCGTTTCTTCGAGGGCTTGATACCGGTGCACAGCTGCTGGGCGGCCATGGTCTGGCCGACTCCGCACACGTCATCCTTCTCGCCCTCCACCGTGAGCAGGGCGGTCCGCCTGATGGCCGCCGGCTCCACCGGCCGCCCACGCCAGGTGAGCAGGCCCTGGGCCAGGAGCTCGCGCTGGAAGACGGCGTCGACCGTCTGGAGGTAGAACTCCGCCGGCAGGTCCAGCACGGCGAAGTACTCGTCGTAGAAGTCCTCGATAATGGCGGCCTCCGCGTAGTCGCCCCGCATCAGCTGGTGGTAGAGCTTGACGTGCTGGCTCACGTGGCGGCCCACGTTCATGGTCACGAATGCGGACACCTGGAGGAAGCCGGGGTAGACCCGCCTCAGCGCACCGGGATAGCGGAGCGGCACGGTGGCGATCACGTTCTGCTCGAACCAGCTGAGCGGCTTGGAGTGGGCCAGCTCGTTGACCTCGGTCGGGCTCACCCGGGTATCGACCGGTCCGGCCATGAGGGTCAGGCTCCTCGGCTGGGCCGGGTTGTCGTCGGCAGCCATGAGGGCGGTGGCGGCCAGGGACGCCGGACATGGCTGGCACACCGCCATCAGGTGGGCGCCGGGCCCGATGTGCTCGAGAAAGGTGACCACCTGACCGATGTAGTCGTCGAGGCCGAAGGACCCGTGGGTGAGGCTGACGTCCCGGGCGTTGTGCCAGTCCGTCACATAGACGTCGTGGTCGGCGACCAGCGAGCGGACCGTGCTGCGCAGCAGGGTGGAGAAGTGTCCGGCCAGCGCGGTGACCAGCAGGACCCGCGGCTGGGGAACATCGACGTCCTTGGCGAAGTGCAGGAGCGTGGAGAAAGGCGTGGTGAGCACCGCCTCCTCGTGGACGTCGACCATCTCACCACCGACCTCGGTGTGGTCGATCCCGAACGGCGGCCGGTGATGGGTCAGCCGGGCTCGACCGATCATCTCGCACCCGGCCGACACCCTGCGGACGAGCCGGTTGTCCGTCCAACCGTCAGGAAGCTCCCCCAGCGTCCACTGGGCCAGGCCGGCAAACGCCCGCGCCGGAGCCGTCAGGTCCCGCTGCGCCTGGTAGGTCTGGTAAAGCATCACCCATTGTCCGTCGAGCCCGACCCGGGCCACAAGTCGGGCCGGTGCCTCCCGCCTCAGCGCGACCGGGGCAGACCCAGTCCCCGCTGGGCGATGATGTTGCGCTGGATCTCGCTGGTCCCACCGTAGGTCGTCGTACCCAGGGCGAAGCGGAAGGCATAGTCGGCGGCCCCTGCGGCGCGCGCCGACGGGTCGCCCTGGCTCCTGATCCCGTCCCGGCCCAGGAGGTCGACGAAGTCGGCCGACTGCCGGGTCAGCGCCTCGGAGGCGAACAGCTTGCTCATCGAGCCCTCGACGCCGGGCGACCCCCCGGACTCGTGGATCCAGGCACACCGGCGGCACAGCAACGTGGTCACCTCGTTTTCGGCCGCCGCCCGGCCCAGGCGGGCCCGGACGGACCCATCGTCGACCCGTCGACGGCCGTCTTCGTCCACCGCCTCCCGGACCCACTCCTCCATGATGGCCAGCAGCCGGATCGACTCCCCTCCCTGGTCCCCGGCCCGCTCCAGGGTCAGCCCCACCTTCATCACGTCCCACCCGCCGTCGACGGCGCCGATCCGCAGCGAATCGTCCACCCGGACATCGGAGTAGAAGGTCAGGTTGGTGCGCTCGCCCGAGAGGGTGTGCACCGGCTGGATCTCGACACCCGGCTGCCGGAGTGGCACCAGAAACGTGGTCAGCCCCTGGTGCTTGGGAAGGTCGGGGTTGGTCCGGGTCAACATGAAGACGTAGTCGGCCTCCTGGGCGTTGGTGGTGAACATCTTCTGCCCGTTCACCACCCACTGGTCCCCGTCCCGCACCGCCCTCGTCTGCGCCGCGGCCACGTCGGAGCCCGACTCGGGCTCGGTGAACCCGAGCACGATGATGATCTCCCCGCCGAGCGCCGGTGGCAGGATCAGCTGCTTCTGCTCGTCGGTCCCGATCTGCCGGATGATGTTGGCCACCATCAGGGTGGTGCCCACCGCGTAGGTGGGCGCCCCGGCCCGGTGGAACTCCTCGGCGAAGGCCAGCATCTCCAAGGGATCCCGACCCTGGCCTCCGAACTCCTCGGGCCATCCGGGGGCCAGCCAACCTCGCTCGACCAGCGCCCGGTGGAAGTCCCAGTTGTGGTGGACTCCGGTTCGGTGCATCTGGTCGAGCACCTCGTCGGTCAGGACCTCGTCCAGGAATGCCCGGGCCTCCTGCCGGAAGATGTCACTGCGCTCACCCAGGCGGAAGTCCATGATCAGGCCTCGTGCCGCGGGGCGGAGAGGCGGTACCCCTCGGCCCGGGCGTAGAGCGCGGCCGGTTCGGCGAACAGCGCCGGCCAGGCCTTGGCCCGGCGAAAGTACAGCTGGATGTCGAATTCGAGCATGAACCCGTACCCTCCGTGGTAGTGCAGGCTCCGGTAGCTGGCCTCCCGGGCCGCCTCGGCGTTGAAGGCGCAGGCCAGCGAGGCCAGCTCGGCGGCCCGACCGGGCTCTTCGGCTGCGGCCCAGGCCGCCTCCCGGGCCAGCAGGCCGCCGCCGTCGACACTGGTGGCGGCATCGGCCAGACCATGGGCCACCGCCTGGAAGGAGCCGATGGGAACACCGAAGGCGTGCCGTTCCTTCACGTACTCCACGCCGATCTCGAGGGAGCGGGTGCCCATCCCGGCCAGGGCGTTGGCCATGAGCACCAGCCACTCGTCCCGCACCAGCTCGAACAGCCCGTCCACCTCCGGTCCCGACGCCAACAGGTTGGCGCCGGTCCCGATGTCGATGTCGGCCACCGGGAGGGAACCGAGATTGTCCACCCGGGTGCGGGCATCGCCGACGGCCAGCCACCACAGCTGTCCCCCGTCGACGAAGAGCACGTCGTCGGCCACCGCCCCGGACGGGACCATGGTCAGCGTGCCGTGAGCCGGAGGGTGCAGGGCCAGGGTGGTCAGGCGGTCACCGGCCAGGGCCGCGGCCAGGAGCGACCCCGCCTCGGAGCCGGCCAGCCGCTGCAGCAGCCGGACGGCCACCTGCGCTTCCAGCAGTGGTGCCGACCCGAGGAACCGACCGTGCTGTTCGGCCACCAGGGCCAGGTCCAGCAGCGAGGCTCCCCCGCCCCCGTGCTCCTCGTCCACTGCCATCTCCAGGGCACCGGTCTCCTGCAGCCGCGTCCAGAGGTCGGCGTCGTGCCCCAGTGGTTCGGCGGCACGCACCCGTTCGGGAGGGGACTCCTTGGCATAGAGCGCGCCGAAGGCCTCGATCAGTTGCTGCTGCTCCTCGGACGGGTCGAGGTCCATCTAGCCGGCTCCTCTCTCGCATCCACCTCGGGGACGCGAGCTCCTCCCGGTGCACCGTCGATGACGGGCCCGGCACGGTGCGACGGGTGCGACGGTCGCGACGGGTGCGACGGTCAGGCACGACCGTCGCCCGGCGCCATCCACCCGATTCATCGAGGGCCGATCGTCGGCACCCATGACATCGACCTCCCCCGGGGCGAGGGTCAGGCCGCCTCGGTGAAGCCCATCAAGCGGTTCAGGTTGCCGCCCATGACCTTCTTGATGTCCTCTTCGGGCAGACCCACGAGATCGTCGACGAAGGTGATCGGGTCGGCCATGCCCTCGGGATGCGGGTAGTCGGACCCGAACAGCACCCGATCGGCCCCCAGGATCTCGACGAGACCTTTCGGATCCTCCTCGTGGAACGGGTGGACGTAGATGCTCCGCTTGAACGCCTCGACCGGGTTTTCGTCGAAGGAGTTGGGCGAGTGGATCCAGGCATGCTCCAGATCGGCGAGCATGGGTCGGACCCAGTTGCTCCCGTTCTCCACCGGGATGAAGGTGATGGTGGGGAAACGGGTGACGAGGCCGTGGCCCACCAGGGAGGCCACCGTGTCGATGATCGGACGGCCCTGGTGCCCGGTGATGGCCCGGAATCCCGAGTCGCCCCTGAACGGCGTCATCTCACCGGTGGGGCTGCCCTCCCACTCGTTGGCGTAGCGCTGGTAGCCGCTGTCGGAGGCATGCATCCCGATGAGCACACCGGCCTCGGCCACCCGCTTCCAGAACGGGTCGAACTCGGGAAGGGCAGGGGACCTCGGGCCCATGAACCCCCACGCCGGGGCGGGGCGGATGAGGACGATGCGGGCACCCCGCTCCACCACCCAGTCCAGCTCCTCGATGGCCCGGTCGACGATGCCCAGGTGGATGACGGGACTCGGGAACATCCGGTTCTCGACGTTGAACGTCCAGTGCTCGTGCATCCACTGGTTGAGGGCGTGGACCACGGCGTGGACCGCGGGCGGGTTGTCGCGCATGCGCTCCTCGAGCAGGCTGGCCAGGGTCGGCCACATGAGGGCCCGGTCCAGTCCCAGCTCGTCCATCAGCTCCAACCGCGGCTCGGGTTCGGAGAAGCCGGGCAAGGCGTCGATGGCCCGGCCCAGGATCTCGCGCCGCGACTTGCCCTCGGGATTGCCGCTCTTGAAGTACTCCTCTTCCGCGCCCGGGGCCGCCACCCTGGCGAAGGTCGGGTTGGGGATGTACTCGCTGATCAGGCCATTGACAGCGATCTTGGTCCGGCCGTCGACCTCGACGTACTTGATCAGCCCGGCGTACTCGGACGGGAGGTACTTGGTGAAGGCGTCCGTCGTCTCGTACATGTGATTGTCGGCGTCGAAGACCGGGAAATCGACCTTTCGTGACGGCATGGGCTGTGCTCCTTTCGTCCCCCGGCCGGCTGCCATCAGCCGCGCTCGGCGCAACTTTATCAGAATGACATTGTCAGTCCATCAGAATGCAATTGGCGGCTGGCGGGAAGGGGTGGGTCACTCCTTCGGGGCGAGAAGGCGCTCCAGGCCGGCCCGGGTCCCATCGGAACGCCAGTGGTCGAGGACCTGGCGGTCGAATGCCGGGTCGCTCCCGTCAATGGCCGACAGCGCGCCGCGGCGGACCGAGGACTTGGCCAGGGCGTACGCGCCCGGATCGAGCGAGGCCAGCTGCTCCGCAGCCGAGAGGGCCGCGGCCTGCAGTTCGAACCGCGGCAGGCACTGGTGGGCCAAGCCGTAGAGGCATGCCTCGTCGGCGTCCAGGAGCCCGGCATCGAAGATCAACTGCTCGGCTCGCGGACCGCACACGTGCTTCAACAGCTCGATGGCCACCGCGGGGAAGGCCACGCCGACCCGGAGCTCGGTGACGCCCATCCGCGCCTCGTCGGCGATCAGCCGCTTGTCACAGGCGCAAGCCAGCAGGCAGCCCCCGGCGATGGCCGCCCCGTTGACGGCGGCCACGGTCGGCAGTGGGCACCGGAAGAGACCGCCCAGCGCGGCATCGAGGGATTCCAGCAGCGCGTCCGTGTAGCTCTTGTCGTTGGCCAGGATCTCGCTCACGTTGAGCCCGGCCGAGAAGACCTTGCCCGCTCCCGTCACCACCAGCGCGGTGATCCCAGGATCGTCCTGGCAGTACTGGACGAAGGCGGTGATCTCGTCGAGTACCTCCCGATCCAACGCGTTCACCTTGTCGCTGGCCAGCGTGAGGACGGCTGTCCCGCCCTGACGGGACAGCTCGATCCGCTTGAATTGCGGTGCGTCCGTCACCCTTCATCCTTCCTGTTCGGCTGCGCCCGTCGATCTCCGCCTTGCGGCGGGATGCGCCGAGGGCGTGGAAGGCCGATCCTAAGACATGGATGAGGCGCGGCTCACCCCGCACCCCGGAAATCGGCCGAGCCTTCCGGCTTCAGCGGTAGTCGGCCGGCACGCCCTCCAGGATGACCGTCTTGGTCTCGAGGAAGGGCAGCAGTCCCTCGGTCCCCCCCTCCCGGCCGATTCCCGACTGCTTGAATCCGCCGAAGGCGATGCCGAAGTCGGTGCGGAAGGCGTTGTGGCCGACGGTGCCCGACCGGAGCCGGCGGGCAACCTGGCGTGCCCGGTCCACGTCCCGGGTGAACACCGAGGCGTTGAGACCGTAGATGGTGTCGTTGGCCGTAGCCACCAGGTCATCCTCGTCGTCGGCGGGGATGACGGTGAGCACCGGACCGAAGATCTCCTCCTGGGCGATGGTGGAGGAATTGTCCACGTTGGCGAAGAGCGTCGGTTCCACGTAGAAGCCGCGGTCGAGCTCCTTGGGTCGTCCACCCCCGGTCACCAGCGTGGCGCCCTGTTCCCTCCCCGTGGCGATATAGCCCTCGACCCGGTCGCGTTGGCGGCTGGAGACGAGCGGACCCATCTGGGTGGCGGGGTCGAACGGATCGCCCACCCGGATCTGGGAGAGAGAGCCGGCCAGGGCGTCGACCAGCTCGTCATGACGCCGGCGGCTGACGACGATCCGGGTCAGCGACGAGCACACCTGCCCCGACAGCATGCACTCGGCGCGGGCCAGCGTGGCCGCAGCTTCCTGCAGGTCCATGTCGTCGAGGATCAGCGCCGCCGACTTTCCCCCCAGCTCCAGCGTGCACCTGGCGATCCGCTCTCCGCAGATCGAAGCGATACGCCGGCCGGCGACGGTCGAGCCGGTGAAGGTGATCTTGTCCACCCGGGCATCGCGGACCAGTAGCTCGGAAACCTCCCGATCGGCGGTGACGACGTTCAACACCCCGGCCGGGAGGCCGATGGACTCGGCGATCTCGGCCACCACATAGGCGTCACCGGGAGCCTCGGGCGAGCACTTGAGCACCACGGTGCACCCGGCCAGCAGGGCCGGCGCCAGCTTGTAGGTGATGAGGCCGATTGGGGCGTTCCACGGGATGATGGCACCGACGACGCCCACCGGTTCGCGCACCAGCAGGCCGAACTCCCCCATCGTGGGCTGTGCCCGCTCTTCGAACGGGAAGGTCTGGGCCAGATCGGCGTAGTAGTCGAACGCGGCGGCGGTGCCGGCCGCGCTGTGCTGCGCGATGAGGTAGAGGGCGCCGGACTCGCGGGGCCAGATCTGCCCGATGTCCTCGCCCCTCTCCCGCAGGCCGGCGGCGATGCCCCTGAGGAACCCGGCCCGGTCGGCGTGGGTCATCGTCGGCCAGGGACCCTCGTCGAATGCCCGCCGGGCGGCCGTCACCGCCCGATCCATATCGGCCGGCTGGGCCTCGGGGACACGGAAGTACACCTCTTCGGTGCCCGAATCGATGACGTCGATGGTGGCGCCGGACGAAGGAGCGACCCACCCGCCGTCAATGAAGAAACGGTCGGCATGTCGGAGCGGTACGGCTGTCTCACCGGTCAGGGTCACTGGAGTCTTCTCCTCATCGATCGGCCCACGGCACCGGGAACCAGGCACCGGGTGGCGGGCACCGGCCACGCCGGACCAGCGTAGCCAGCTCGGTTGGCTGCGGCTACGCCCCTGTTGCCCGCGGCTTCGGCCCGTTGCCCGCGGCCCCGTTGCCCGCGGCTTCGGCTCTGTTTCCCGCGGCTTCGGCTCTGTTTCCCGCGGCTTCGGCTCTGTTTCCCGCGGCTTCGGCTCTGCTGCCCGCGGCTTCGGCTCTGCTGCCCGCTACGGCTTCGGTGGGAGGCTGCTCCGGTAGGACACGGGCAACAGTTCGAGCAACTGACCGTCGGGGTCCCGGACGAACATGGCCATGCCCACGTCGCTCTCCTCGATGATCTCCCCGCCGAACTCGGTCACCCGCGCCGCGGTGACCCGTACATCGTCGACCGAGATCGACAGGTGGGTGAGCCCGGGCTCGTTCATCGTGCGCGGCCGGAAGGGCGCGGTGGCGCCGGGTGCGGCATAGTGCATGAGCTCGAGCACGAAACCGTCGAGGGTCAGGTACGAGGCGGTGACTCCGAGCGGCGGTGTGAGGCAGGTGAGCTTGGCCGTCGGTTCGTCGGGAGGTGAGATCTCGTACCAGAGCTTGAAGCCGAACACCTCCTGGTAGAACCGCTTCGACCGCTCGAGGTCGGTGACCAGATGCCCGGTGTGGTTGTACGTGCCCATGTGCTGCCTCCGGTCCAGCCGGCCCCGTCTCCCGTGCCGGACGGCGTCATTGTAACGACCTCCATGGCCGGGTTGCGGGCCGATGCTCCGGCGCTCGACCGCCGGACCCGTCGGTGTCGGGAGACAGCCGGGACCCTAGGAGGCGAGCATCACGTCGACCAGGATGGCCGACGTCGGACAGTTGGAGGCTGCCGTTCGCAGATCCTCCTCGCGGCCCTCGACATCGCCGACGACGACGGCCACACCGTCCTCGTCGAGGTCGAAGACCCCCGGGGCCCAGAACACGCAGTTCCCCGATCCCATGCATGCATCACGGTCGATTGTCACCTTGGCGCGGGCACCTCCCGGCTCCGAGCTCCCCGGTTCTCCGACCATCGGCCCAGGGTAACACCCCGGCTGTCGAGGCCATATGGAACGCCGAGACGGTCACCGGGAGCGATGACCGGGTGCAGCAGACGGGTGCGGTGACCGGGTGCAGCAGACGGGACGCCCCGAAGCCGATAGACGGCCGAGGTCGTGTCGTATGCTGAGCCCGGCCATCGTCACGGCGGAAGTCAGGAAGGGGCGCGGAGATGGAGCGGATGAAGTTCGGAGTCGCCTTCGCCAACATCGGGTCGTTCGTCGACCCGGTCGAAGCGATCCGGCTGGCCCGGGCGGCCGAAGCAGCCGGATTCGAGTCCATCTGGACGGTCGACCACGTGGTCGTCCCGGCCGGCTACCAGTCCAGGTATCCCTACGATCCGTCGGGCCGTCTTCCCTCCGGAGAGGGGACGGTCTTTCCCGACCCGCTCATCTGGTTGGCCTACGTGGCCGCCCGGACCTCGACCCTGCGGCTGGGCACCGGCATCCTCATCGTCCCCCAACGCAATCCGTTGGTGCTGGCCAAGGAGCTGGCCACACTGGACAGCCTCTCGGGTGGCCGGATGATCCTGGGGGCAGGCATCGGCTGGCTGGAGGAGGAGTTCGTGGCCCTGGGCGTCCCCTTCGCCGGCCGGGTGCAGCGCACCGAGGAGGCCATCGCGGCCATGCGGGCCCTGTGGTCCGAAGAGCAGGCCGGCTTCGACGGCACCACCGTGCGCTTCGCCCGCTGCTTCCTGCGCCCGCAGCCCCCCGGAGGGACCATCCCGGTGCACGTGGGCGGCCACAGCCCGGCCGCCGCCCGACGGGCCGGCCGGATAGGTGACGGCTTCTTTCCCTTCGGGGTCAGCCCCGAGGAACTGCCTCCGTTGATCGATCTCGTCCAGAAGAGCGCCGAGGAGGCCGGGAGGGATCCGACGGCCATCGAGGTGACCGTCCAGTGCAACGCCATCGATGGTGAAGAAGCCATCACCGCGGTGAAGGCGCTGCAAGGCGTCGGGGCCACCCGCGTTCTCGTTCCCGCGGTCCTGTTCGGGTCCGATCCCGAGCCGGCCTTGGCCCGCTATGGCGAAGAGGTCATCGCCCGTCCCTGACCGCGCTCCTCCCGGCCAGGGAGGGCTTCCCACCACCATTCGGACGCCGTCGAGCAGAAAGGGGCAGCATGTCGGACGCGGATGAGATCGCGGCGTTGGTGCATGCCTACGCTCGCCTCCTCGACGCCGGCGACCTGGACGCGGTGGTCTCGCTGTTCGAGCACTCGACGTGGCGCTCGTTGCCCCACGGCTCCAGCTTGTACGGCAGCGCGGAGGTCAGGCCCGTCTACGAGAACCTGATGGCCCGGGCCGGCGGCGTCCGCACCAAACACCTCCTCACCAATGTGAGCGTCGAGGTTGCGCCGGGTGCGACCACCGCTTCATCGCACTGCTACTGGACCGTCCTGCGGAGCGACCCCGGCGGGCCCATCGACATCGCCCTGTCCGGCCAGTACACCGACACCTTCGAGAAGGTCGACGGCCGCTGGAGGTTCACCGACCGGCTGATCGCCACCGATCTGACCGGGGGTCCGGCGGATCCTCCCGGCCGGTCCGACGGCGGCGCCGGCTCCTGACCAGCCGCCGGTCCGGCCTTCAGCGGGCGTACGCAGGGAGTAGGGTGGTCGAGCAAAGATCCTGGTGAGGAGTGATATCGGTGCCCGCTCCACGGACACGGCACGGCACGCCACGGACACGGCACGGACACGGACAGGACAGGACAGGACGGGACAGGACAGGACACGCACACGGTGAGCACGTCGATCGAACCATTTCGGATCCGGGTCGAGGATTCGATCCTCGAGGACCTGCAGCAACGCCTGGCCCGGACCCGGCTTCCCGACCGGATCGAGGACACCGGTTGGGAGTACGGCATCCCCGTCGACTATCTGCACGAGCTGGTCGACTACTGGCGGGACACCTACGACTGGCGGGCCCAGGAAGAGCAGCTGGAACGGTTCGACCACTTCCGGACCTCCATCGACGGCCAGGGGATCCACTTCATCCACGCGCCATCGGCCCACCCGGATGCCCTTCCCCTGCTCCTGGTCCACGGCTGGCCGGGATCTGTCGTCGAATTCCTCGACGTCATCCCGCGGCTGGTCGATCCCGAGTCCTACGGCGGCGACGCCCGTGACGCCTTCCACGTGGTGGCGCCGTCCCTCCCCGGCTACGGGTTCTCCGAGCCCCCCCGCTCCCGCGGCTGGGACGTGCAACGCATCGCCCGTGCGTTCGCCGATCTGATGGGTCGGCTCGGCTACTCGCGCTACGCCGCCCAGGGTGGTGACTGGGGATCGCAGGTGACGACCCGGATCGGCTCGCTCGATCCCGAGCACTGTGCCGCCATCCACCTCAACATGGCCCTCGGCCGTCCGCCCGAGACCTCCGAGCCGCTGACCGAGGAGGAGCAGGCCGACCTGGCGGCGATGAAGCAGTTCGGCGACGAGGAGTCGGGCTACGCCAACGAACAGGGGACCAAGCCGCAGACGATCGGTGTCGCGCTCAACGACTCACCCGCCGGCCTGCTGGCCTGGATCGTAGAGAAATTCCGGGCCTGGAGCGACTGCGACGGCCATCCGGAGAACTGCTTCACCCGCGATCAGCTCATCACCAACGTCATGCTGTACTGGGTCACCCAGACCAGCGCGTCTTCGGCCCGTCTCTACTGGGAGACCAAGCACCAGGACCGGGCGACCAGAACGCCGCCCTTCGTGGACGTCCCCACCGGGGTGGCGCGCTATCCGAAGGAGGTGCTGCGCTGGCCGCGATCGTGGGTCGAGCGCCAGTACAACGTCGTGCACTGGGCTGTCATGGACCGGGGTGGCCACTTCCCGGCCATGGAGCAACCCGAGCTGTTCGTCGAGGATCTGCGCCGCTACTTCCGGAGTGAGCGTTGACCGCCCACCTTCCCGGTTGCTCTCAGACGAGCCTCGGCCGAGTGCCCGGCAGCTGCTCCAGCTCCAGCTGACGCTCGTCGGTCCGGATGGGTGTGCCGTTGACCAGCACGTGGCGCACACCCGACGGATCCTCGTTGGTCAGGCGTTCGCCATCGGCCGGCAGATCGCGTAGGCGGCGCTGGGGACCGGGGGCCACGGTCGCCGGGTCGAACACGCAGACGTCGGCGGCGTAGCCGGGGCGCAGGTAACCGCGGCCCTCGAAGCCGAACATGTCGGCCGGCTCACCGGCCAGCTTCCGGACGGCCCGTTCGAGAGGCATGATCTGACGGTCCCGGACCCAGGTGCCGAGCAGGTCGGTGGGACTGGGCGCGTCGCACAGCTGGTCCACGTGGGCGCCGGCATCGGTCAGACCCAGCACCACGTGCTCCTCGGTGAGCAGATGGGCCACCTCCTCACGGTCATCGTTGGCGATGTAGGCGCGGAACCGGGTGGTCAGATCCTCGGCCAGGGACAGCTCGCACATGACGTCGAGGGGGGTGAGGTCCCGCTCGCGGGCGATGTCGGTGACCCGGCGGCCCAGCAGTTCGGGAAACCGCTCCGACTCGGAGACCTCGAAGGTCTCCCACCGTGGCTTCATCCCGCCCTCGTTGCCTTCCAGGTCCTGATAGGCACGCGTGCGCCACTCCTGGTCGCGGTAGGCGGCCTTCCGCACCGCCGGGCTGACCTTGATGAGCTCGCCGAACACCTCCCCGACGTTGAGGTTGTAGGCATCGGCCAGGGTGAACTGCATGGTCAACGGACGTGGTGTGACCTGGGGCCAGACGTTCGCCCCCCGGGCCAGGGCTTCCTCGTGCATCTGGACGACTTCACGATGCTTGCCGCTCGACAGACGCGAACAGCGGGCAGGTGAAGGGCCGGCCCACGCGTGGTTGCCAGGTGAAGATGTCCGGGTACTCGCACTGCCAGCCCGGCGTGGTGAGCACGACGCCCTTGCCCGCCTTCCCTGCGGCCATGAACAGCGCCTCGACCTCGTCCATCTCGGCGAACCGGCTGGGGACCGGCTTGCCGTCCACACCCCGGTGGGCGAACGAGAAGCTGGTCGACAGGCCTGCCGCCCCGACGTCCATCGCCTCACCGACCAGTTGGCACATCCGGTCGATCTCTTCGGGGGTGGCGGCACGCTCGTAGGCTGCGTCACCCATGACGTAGAGCCTGAGGGCCGTGTGCCCGATGTAGGCGGTGAAGTTGAGGGCCGTCCCCCGGCGGCCGACCAGGTCGAGATAGTCCGGAAACGTCTCGAACTCCCAGGCGATCCCGGCCGAGAGCGAGTCGGCGTCCATCCCCTCGACGTTCTCGAGCGTGTGCACGATCACGTCGTGATGCTCGGGACGGCACGGGGCGATGGAGAAGCCGCAGTTGCCCGCCACCACCGTGGTCACCCCGTGATAGGACGACGGCTTGAGCTCGGGATCCCAGAAGACCTGCGCGTCGAAATGGGTATGGATGTCGATGAAGCCCGGTGCCACCGCGCATCCGGAGGCATCCAGCTCGACGGCTCCGTCGAGCTTCGGGCCGATCTCCTCGATCGATCCACCGGTGATGGCCACGTCGGCCACACGGCCGGGCTCACCGCTGCCGTCGAAGACGGTCCCGCCGCGAATTACCAACTCAGCCGACATGGGAATGCTCCTTTGCATCGTCCGGATAGATCGTGGGGTCGAACCGCGGTCGGAGCCGAGCACGTCCACCGGCTTCGGCCCGGTCGGAGTCCGCCGGCCTCGGCCCGGTCGGATCAGGCGACATGGTCGAAGCCGTAGAGCTTGGCGCAGTTGAGGGCCGTGACCTGGCGACGATCCCGCTCGGGGAGCGCACCCAGTGTCTCCTCGATCGAACGCCGCGACTCGGGGAACGTGCTGTCGGTGTGCGGAAAGTCCGCTGCCCACATGCACGAGCCGGCACCGAGGTGCGGGATGTACTGGTAGGCCAGTGCCTCCTCTTCGAAGGTGGCGATGACCTGTCTCTTGAACAGCTCGCTGGGCGCCACGCTCGGCGCATAGTCGAGCTTGTCCCGGAGGCTCTCCCACTCCATGTCCATGCGGCTCAGGAAGTACGGCAGCCAACCGACGCCCGCCTCCGCCAGTACCAGCGTGAGCCCCGGGTGACGCTCGAGGGCCCCGGAGAAGACCATGATGGCCAGCGCCTCGTCCAGCTGCAGAGGAAGGAGGGTGGCGAACGCCGCCGACTGCCACTTGCCCACCTCGTAGCGCAGTTTCGGGGAGGCGCCCTCTTTGATGTGGAAGCTGAGCGGCAGTCCGGTCTGCTCGGCGGCGGCCCACAGGCGATCCCAGGCCGGGTCGCCGGCGTCGAAGTCGAACACATCGATGATCGCCCCCCGATGGCCCAGGCCGGCGACCCGTTCGAGCTCGGTCACCGCCGCCCCGGGCGAGTGGCTGGGCAGGAACGGGAGGGCGCACAGCCGATCGGGTGCGAAGGCGTTGAACTCCTCGACGGCCCAGTCGTTCCACGCCGCGTAGCACGCGGTCTGCAGGTCCGGCTCGGGGATCGACAGGGTCAGGGGGATGGGGCCGTAGATGACCGATGCCCACACCCCGTCGAGGTCCATGTCCTCCAGCCTCAGCTTCGGATCGCTGACACGGAAGCCGTCGTCCTCGATGCCGGCGCGGCTCAGGGCGCTGAGCGCCTGGAGCCTGTCCCCCCGGGGCAGTCCGCTGCGACCCAGGACGCGGTCGTTGCACACCCACATCGGATCGCCGTGGCCGGTGACGACCCGCGGGCCGCGTTCCACCAGCTCCTTCGGCAACCGGGACTGCCACAGCCCGGGCGGGACGGCGCGCAGGTCCAGGTGGTCGTCACAGGAATAGATACTCGTCTCGTCCATCTCGTTCTTCCCTTCCCGGACCCCCCGGTCGGCCGTGTCGGCCTGGCCGGCCTGGCCGGCCTGGTCGGCCATGGGGTCCGCCCGGACCACTAGGTGAGGCGGTACCTGATAGGCAGGTGCTTGATCGCTCCGTTGACGGCCGAGTTCAGCCGCTCCACCGGTCCCGACTGCTCGAACCACCCCATACGGGCGACGAGGAGGCCGAACATGGCCGACAGCTCGGCTCGGGCCACGTGTGCGCCCATGCACATATGGGGGCCGAAGCCGAACACGAGGGTCGGGGTCGGTCGGCGGTCGATGCGGAACTCGAAGGGGTCCTCGAATACCTCCTCGTCGCGGTTGGCCGACGCCCAGTACAGCGCCAGCTTGTCCCCGGCACGGATCTTCTGCCCGTGCAGCTCGCAGTCCTCGGTGGCGGTCCGGGCGAAGTAGGCGATCGGCGTGACCCAGCGCAGGATCTCCTCGACGGCGCCGGGAAGGAGCTCGGGGTCCGCCCGCAGCTGCTCCCACTGGTCGGGGAACTCGCAGAAGGCCTGCATGCCGCCGGCAATGGCATCACGGGTCGTCTGGTTCCCCGCCTCCACCAGGAGCTCGCAGTACGAGATGAGCTGGCTCCTGGTCAGGGGCGCGCCGTCGACCTCGCTCTGCACCAGCTGGGTGACCAGGTCGTCCCGGGGATGCTCACGGCGGTCAGCCACCATCTGCTTGAAGTAGCGGTGCAGCTCGCCGCGGGCCCGCATGGACGTCTGCTCGGGGCTCTCGCCCGGGAGCCGGTACTCGGGATCGTCCTTGCCGATGATCTCGTTGGTCCAGCGGAAGTGGAGCTCCCAGTCGGCGTGCGGCACCCCGAGGACCCAGGAGATGACGGCCACCGGATACGGTGCCGCGAAGGTGTCGACGAAGTCGCATTGGCCGATCTCCCCGCCAGTGGCGGCACGGTCCACCACGTCGGCGGCGATCCGTTCGATCTCCTCACTGCGGGCCCGGACGGCGCTGCGGAGGAACTTCTTGTTGGCCACCTGCCGCATGGGACCGTGCTTGGGAGGATCGAGGTAGACGATCATCTCCGGCGTGACATCGAGCCCGCTGAGGTCCATGTCCAGGGTGATCCCCTGGGCGCTGGAGAAGAGCTGGGGCTGCGAGGCCACCTGGACGATGTCGGCATGCCTGGTCACGGCCCAGAAGGGCGGGTGGCCCGGTGGCTCCATGTAGGCCACGGGCGCCTCGGCCCGTAGCCGGGCCCACAGGTCGTGCGGATAGCCGTGGAGCGCGAAGCGCTTCGGGTCGACGAGGTCGAGTGGGTCGATGTCGATGCTCATGGGCACACTGGGCTCCTTTGCCATCTAGAGAACACGCTCCACGCTCCTTCTGCCGTCGGTGGGACCGTGCCGGTCCCCTGCCTGTCGCCCCGGGGTGCGCCCGGCGGGCCGCGCTTGCTCGTGCCGCCCGGGCTCACCCCGCTCCCGGGAGTCCGGCGGGCGGCATCGGGATGTCTCCGACACCCGGCCCAGAACCGTGGTGAGCGCCCGGTAGGCCAGGTTCCCGGACGGCCACTGGGTCACGATCTTTCCCGACTCCGACCGGAAGTAGTTGTTGCTCACGGTCCAGGACGTTCCTTTCATCCGGGACTGCAGCCACATGAACCACAGGGCTTCGGAGCAGGGCCTGACCTCGACGGCGGTGACCCGGCGGCGGGTCATGCGCCTGAGTGCCCGCACGGCGTACGCGGCCTGCGCCTCGAGCATGGACACGAGCTCCCCGCCGTTGGTTCCCGGTCCGTAGAGCATGAAGAAGTTGGGGAAGCCGGGCACCGTGATGCCCAGATAGGCCCGGGGCTCGCCCGCCCAGTGGCGATGGAGGGTCTCGCCCCGCCGCCCGGTGACCCGGATGCGGGCCAGGTAGTTCGGCCGCCTGGAATCCCGTCGCCATCACGATCACGTCCACGACCCGCTCCACGCCGTCGGCGTCGACGATGCCCGACGGGGTCACCCGGCGCACGGCTTTGGGGACCAGCTCCACGTTGTCCGCCTTCAGGGCGGGGTAGAAGGTGCTGGCGATGACCGGCCGCTTGCCGGGATAGGGATAGGTGGGGGTGACGGCCTCCCGCAGATCGGGACGGTCGGCGAACTGCTGGGCGATGTGGTCGAGGCAGGACTGCTGCCTTTTCCGGTGCAGCTTGGTGCCCGGCCGGAAGGTGGCCGCTCCCCAGAGGCCCTTCTCCAGGGAGTACCGCAGGGAGGCCCGGTCGAGGGCGCGCCGCCAGGGTCGTGGCCAGGCGTCGGCGCTCGGACCCGGTGAGGTCGCGCTCCCCCTTGGGCGTGACCCACCCCGGCTCCCGCTGGAACACGAACAGTTTCCTGACCATGGGCTGGATGGCCGGAACGACCTGGGTGGCCGACGATCCGGTGCCCACGACGGCCACCACCTTGTCGGACAGCTCGTGGTCATGCTCCCACCGTGCGGTGTGGAATGCGGCACCCTCGAAGGTCTCGAGACCCGGCCACTCGGGATACCGGGGCACGTTGAGGAAGCCGACGGCACTGATGAGCACATGGCACTCGTCGACCGCGCCGGTGCCGAGGGTGACCGTCCAGATGTGCCGGTCGTCGTCCCAGGTGGCCGACTCGACGGTCGTGCCCAGCCGCAGGTGCGGGAGGAGCCCGAACTCGTCGACCGTCTCCTCGAGGTAGGACTGCAGCTCCGGTTGGCGGGCATGGGTGCGGGTCCAGTCGTAGGACTTGAACGAGAAGCGGTAGAGGTTCGAGCTCACGTCGACTTCAGCACCGGGATAGGTGTTGTCCCACCAGGTGCCGCCGACGCCGGGCGAGGATTCGTAGATCGTGAAGGAGTGGATCCCGGCCCGTCGCAGCTTCACGCCGGCGGCGATCCCTCCGAACCCGGCTCCCACCACGACGACCTTCGGGGTCCCGGCCGGTCCGAACAGCTGGCGGGCGGTGGGGCGCCACCCCACCTCGGTCGGGCGCGTCCATGGACGCAAGGGGTGGCGCCGGACGGGCCGAGACGCGGACGGGCGTTCACTCGAAGGTGACCACGCCTCGGAGGTTCACGCCGTCGAGCATGTCCCGATAGCCCTGGTTGATCTGGTCGAGGCGGTAGGTCTTGGTGATCAGCTCGTCCAGCTTGAGCTGACCCGACCGGTACAGGGCCAGGAGGTTGGGGATGTCGAAGCGCGGGTTGGCGGCGCCGAAGATCACCCCTCTGATCTCCTTTTGCATCATGGCCAGGTCGAAGAGGTTGACGCTGGCCTCCAGCTGGACCTGCGGGGCCACGCCGGTGACCACGCAGGTCCCGCCCTTGCCAGTCAGGGCGAGCGCGCCGGCCATCAGGTCCCCGTACATGACACCGGGCACCATGATCACGGCGTCGGCCATCTGGCCCCGGGTGAGCTCGGTGACCATGGGCAGGGCCTCGTCCATGGACGCGGCGGTGTGGGTGGCCCCGAAGTCGAGCGCCGCCTTGCGCTTGAACTCCACCGGGTCCACGGCCACGATGTTGCGCGCCCCGACCATCCTGGCCCCCTGCACGGCGTTCATCCCGACCCCCCCGACCCCCACCACCACCACGGTCTCGCCGGGCATGACCTCGGCCCGGTACACCGCCGATCCCCAGCCGGTGGCCACTCCGCACGACACCAGGGCCACCGCACTGAGGGGCAGGTCGGGATCGACCGCCACCAGCGACGCCTCGTGGCTCACGCCGTGCTCGGCGAAGGTGCCGAGCTTGGACATGACGTTGAGGGGCCGGCCGTCGAGGCTGTAGCGCACGGTGCCGTCGGAGATCTGGCCCCGCTGCGAAGGTGGCCGCACCCAGGTCGCACAGGTTGGAATGGCCGGTGATGCACATCTTGCACCGTCCGCAGATGGGAAAGAAGCTGGCCGCCACGTGGTCGCCGGGCTCGAGGCTGGAGACATCCGGTCCCACCTCGAGCACCACCCCTCCCCCTTCGTGGCCTCCCACCATGGGGAAGAGCCCGGCCCGCGGCGGTTCGCCGGTGCCCGCCTCCGAGCCCATCTCGCTCGACTGCAGGTGCTCGTCGGAATGGCACAGACCGGCCGCGGCCCACTGGACCAGCACCTCGTGCCGCCCGGGTGGATCGAGATCGATCTCCTCGATCTTCCAGTCCTGCTCCCGACCCCACAGCACCGCTGCATGCGTCTTCATCGTCCCCCATCCTTTGGACAGTCCCCGTCCGCGCCACTCCCGTCCGGGGGCACGGCACTGCGCTTGACCGCTCCGCAGCTTAGTGTCACAGTACGACATGAAAGCAAGGGGAGGTGGCGCGTGACCGTCCAGAGCGCGAGCGATGTGTATTACGACCCGTACGACGTGGACATCGACGCAAACCCATATCCGGTCTTCCGCCGGATGCGGGAGGAGGCGCCGCTCTACTACAACGAGACCCACGACTTCTTCGCCCTGAGCCGGTTCGAGGACGTCGAGCGCAGCCTGCTCGACAACAAGACGTTCATCTCCGGACGGGGCGGGATCATCGAGCTCATCCGGGCCAACATCGAGATGCCGTCCGGTGTGCTCATCTTCGAGGACCCGCCCGTGCACACCATCCACCGGCGGCTGATGTCGCGGGTCTTCTCGCCCAACCGGGTGGCGGCACTGGAGCCGCAGATCCGGAAGTTCTGCGCCCGCAGCCTCGACCCCCTGGTCGGTGCCGGCGAGTTCGACTTCATCGCCGATCTCGGGGAACAGATGCCCATGCGGGTCATCGGCATGCTGCTCGGGATTCCCGAGCAGGACCAGGAGGCGGTGCGCGAGCGCGTAGACGCCAACCTGCGCACCGAGGCCGGCCAGCCGATGGAGGTATCCGAGAACTTCGTCCCCACCGACATCTTCGGCGAGTACATCGACTGGCGGGCCGAGCACCCCTCGGACGACATCATGACCGACCTCCTGCAGGCGGAGTTCGAGGATGAGACGGGGACGGTCCGCCGACTGACCCGGGATGAGCTCCTGACCTACATCAGCGTCATCACCGGAGCCGGCAACGAGACGACCGGGCGGCTGATCGGATGGACCGGCAAGGTGCTGGCCGACCATCCGGACCAGCGACAGGAGCTGGTCGAGGACCGGTCCCTGATCCCCGACGCCATCGAGGAGCTCCTCCGGTTCGAGACACCTGCGCCCCACATGTCCAGGTACGTCGCCGAGGACGTCCAGCTGCACGGTCGGACGGTTCCGGAGGGGAGCATCGTGATGCTCCTCCCGGCATCGGCCAACCATGACGACCGTCGCTTTCCCAACGGTGATGCCTTCGACATCCACCGCCGCGACGGGAAGCCGATGACCTTCGGGAACGGCATCCACCTCTGCCTGGGAGCGGCGCTGGCCCGCCTCGAGGGCAGGGTGGCCCTCGACGAGGTCCTGGACCGCTTCCCGACCTGGGAGGTCGACATGGACCGGGCCAAGCTCGCTCCCACCTCCACGGTCCGGGGCTGGGAGACACTCCCGGTGGTCACCTCGTGACCGCCCGAGGCGCAGCTGACGGCGGAGGCGCATGATGGGACTGCTGGACGACAAGGTGGCCGTCATCACCGGTGCCGGTTCGGGGATGGGCAAGGCATCGGTCAAGGTCTTCGTCCGCGAGGGGGCCAAGGTGGCAGCGGCCGACATCAGCGGGGCCGAGGAGGACACGGCGGCCGAGGTCGGCAACGGAGTCCTCCCGGTGCACTGCGACGTGTCCAAGGAGGCCGATGTCGAGGCGGCCATGGCCACCGCGGTCAAGGAGTTCGGCCGGGTGGACGCCGTGCTCAACGTGGCCGGCATCGCCGACGGCTGCGCGCTGGCCGACCTGACCATGGAATTCTACGACCGCCTGATGGACGTCGACCTCCGCGGGGTGATGCTCGGGATGAAGCACGGCATCCGCACCATGCTCGAGAGCGGTGGGGGCTCGATCGTCAACTGGTCGTCGGTCGGTGGCCTCAACGGCGCCGCCTTCACCAGCGTCTACCAGGCGGCCAAGCACGGGATCATCGGGGCCAGCAAGTCGGCGGCCATCGAGTACGGCACCCAGGGGATCCGGGTCAACACCATCTGCCCCGGTTTCGTCCTCACCGAGATCATGGCCCAGGGAGCCGAGGACTTCATCCCCGACATCGCGGCCAAGGCCGCCCTCAACCGCGCCGGACTTCCCCACGAGGTGGCCGAAGTGGGCGCATTCCTGGCCTCCGATCGGGCCTCGTTCGTCACCGGTGCCGTGATCCCGGTCGATGGAGGTTGGTCGGCCAAGCTTGCCTAGCAGAATGACCACCGTGAGCACGGCCAAGAAGTCCCCGCCCGACCCTCCGTCCCGGTCAGGGCGACCCTATGACGGCACCCTGCGCCGCGAGCGGGCGGCGGAGACGCGGGAGCGGATCCTGGCGGCCGGGTCAGAGCTCCTGCACCGCACGTCGGTACGCGACTGGAAGAAGCTCACCGTCCGGGCCGTCGCCGAACGGGCCGGCGTCAACGAGCGGACCGTCTACCGCTACTTCGGGAGCGAGCGGGGGTTGCGCGATGCGGTGATGCACCGCAACGAGCAGGACGCCGGCATCGATCTGGCCGGCATGCAGCTCGAGGACATCGCCAAGGTGGCCACCCAGATCTTCGACCACGTCTCCCAGTACCCGAGGGAGCCGCGCCCGCCCCTCGAGCCGACCCTGGTCGACGCCAAGCACCGTCAGCGGGACGCCCTGCTCGGGGCCATCGCCGCCGCGACGGAGCGATGGTCCGAGGAGGATCGGACGACGGCCGCGGCGATGTTCGACGTGCTGTGGAGCGTGGCCTCCTACGAACGTCTGGTCGTCGACTGGCAGGTCGATCACGAGCAGGCCGTACAGGGGATCTCCTGGGTCATCGGACTGCTCGAACAGGCCGTCCGTGACGGCCGGGGGCCGTCGTGACTCCCGCCGCCGTGGGGGCGGCCGCCGCCCGGACTCCCGCCGCCGTGGCGGCGGCGGCCCGGTGGCGGTCAGCCGCTGGCCGTCTCCGTCCCCCCGGCCCGAACCTTGGGGAGCTGGGGGACCGGCCGCCCGGCCACCGTCCCGCCGTCCACGGGAACGACGATGCCGGTGATCTGTGCCGATCGGTCGCCGGCCAGGAACAGCACGGCCTCGGCCACGTCGCGGGGCAACCCGCGGCGCTGGAGCGGCTGGTCGAGCTCGATGGTGGGACCCAGGTCGTAACTCGTGATGCCGGTGGGGATGTGGCCGGGAGCGATGCAGTTGACCCGCACGTTGTACTCGGCCAGATCGGTGGAGACCAGCCGGCTGAACTGCACGACCGCGGCCTTGGAGGTTCGGTAGGCGATGGGGGGGCCGCCCCCGGTGAGGCCGCCGATGGAGGAGGTGTTGACGATCGAGCCGCCACCGTGGTCGGCCATGTGCCGGGCGGCGCGCTGGGTTCCGGTGATCACCCCGAACAGGTTGACGGCCATCACCCGTTCGAAGTCACGGAGGTCGTCCCGCAGGAACCGGCGGAACGAGCTGGAGATGCCGGCGTTGTTGAACATGACGTGAAGCCCGCCGAAGGTGTCCACGGCAAAGTCGACCAACGCCTGGACCTCGTCGGCGTCGGCCACATCGGTCCGCTTGAAGGCCACCTCCTTCCCGAGCCCGGCCGCCAGGGCCTGGCCCTGCTCGACATCGACGTCGGCCACGACGACCCTGGCTCCCTCGTCGGCGAAGAGCTCGGCGGTGGCGCGGCCGATCCCGCTCGCACCGCCCGTGACGATGGCCACCTTCCCCGAGAGCTCGCCCATGTCCAGTGGTTCCTTTCGACTGTCGCCCGGCACCGGGAGCCGATGTCCCATCTCCCGCCGCTGCCGTCTCCCCGGTGTCCGGCAAGGACATCGAACATACCCCGAGCGGTGGGACCCGAAGGCACCGAACCGGCACCCGAACCTATCCGACCCCGGCACCTGCCCCTCACCACCTTGGAGCACCATTGAGCGACGAGCAGTTCGACTCCATCGACTTTTTCCGCACCGATGCCCTCACCGACAACCCCTACCCCTACTTCGCGCATCTCCGGGACCGGTGTCCGGTGACCAAGGAGCCCTACCACGACGTCTACATGGTGACGGGCTACGACGAGGCGGTCGAGGTGTACCACGACCAGGCCACGTTCTCGAACTGCAACTCGGCCATCGGGCCCTTCGCCAAGTTCCCCGTCCCGCTCGAGGGTGACGACGTGACCGAGATCATCGAGACCTACCGGTACGACCTCCCCTTCGGCGACCAGATCCCCTCGTTCGACCCGCCCAAGCACACCGAGCAGCGCGGCCTCCTGATGCGCCTGATCACACCGAAACGCCTCAAGGAGAACGAGGCATCCCTGCGGCGCCTGGCCGACCAGCAGATCGACCGGTTCCACGCCCGGGGCGAATGCGAGTTCGTCGGCGAGTACGCCGGCCCCTACACCCTGTTGGTGATCGCCGATCTTCTGGGCGTGCCCGAGGAGGACCATGCGGAGTTTCTCGACAAGCTGACCCGTTCATCCCACGTCGAGATGTCCCACAGCCCACTCGAGTACCTCTACGCCCAGTTCACCGGGTACATAGAGGACCGCCGACGCCAGCCGCGGGACGACGTGATGACCGGGCTGGCCACGGCCACCTTCCCCGACGGCACGTTGCCCCCGGTCGAGGACGTGATGAAGATCGCCTCCAATCTGTTCGCCGCCGGCCAGGAGACGACGGCGCGGCTGCTCGGCACGGCCCTGCAGACCCTGGCCGAGCGCCCTGATCTGCAGCAGGAGCTCCGCGACGACCGCAGCCTCATCCCCGGGTTCATCGAGGAGACCCTGCGGCTCGAGCCCCCGATCAAGGGGACCTTCCGCCTGTCGCGGACACCGACGACGGTCCGGGGCACCGAGATCCCGGCGGGCAGCACGGTCATGGTCCTGCCGGCGGCGGCCAACCGCGACCCACGGGAATTCGAGCGACCTGACGATCTGCGCCTCGACCGCGAGAACGCCCGCCAGCACATCGCCTTCGGCCACGGTATCCACACCTGTGCCGGTGCGCCGCTGGCCCGGGCCGAGTCCAACGTGTCGCTCCACCGCCTGCTCGACCGGATGGAGGACATCCGCATTTCAGAGTCGCACCACGGCCCCGCCGGGGCCCGCCACTGGGAGTACACACCCACCTGGATGCTCCGGGGGCACGACCGCCTCCACCTCGAGTTCACCCCCGTCGATTGAGCCCGGCCGGGCGCCGGGGAGGTCCGATGCGGAGGCGTGGTGAGTAGAGTGAGCGCCATCCCTGCCGGAGCCACCCTGTCGGTCGTCGGCGGTGTGCCGAGCCCGAAGTGACTGCGAGACTGAGAGATCCATGCTGCTGACGTTGGACCGTGACCAGGAACTGTTCCGAGACACCACCGCGAAGCTCCTGAGCGAGCTGGTCCCTGTCCGCCAGCTCCGTGGGCTGCGGGACGACGCCGTCGGTTTCGACGACGGGTACTGGCGCCGCGGGGCCGAGCTGGGTTGGACGTCCCTGCTGGTCCGCGAAGAGCTGGGGGGAGGTTCCATCGGCGGCCAGGGTCTCGTGGACCTGGCCCTCGTGGCCTACGAATTCGGGCTCCACGCCGCGCCGGGGCCGTTGCTCGTGACCAACGTCGTCGCCGCCACGCTCAGCGAGATCGGTGACAGCCGCTGCAGGGAGGTGATCGATGCCGTCCTGGCCGGAACATCCATCGTGACCTGGTGCTTCGGCGAGCCACGGCCGGGCAACCGGTTCGACCACATCGGCCTGGACATTCGCATCGACGGAGCCGAAGTGGTGCTGAACGGGGTCAAACGGCCGGTCGAGTCGGGAGCCCGAGCTGATCATCTGCTGGTCTCGGGACGAACCGGGACCGGACGCACCCAGGTACTCGTGCCCGCCGGCGCGCCCGGGATGTCCATCTCGCCGATGCAGACCGTGGATCTGACCCGGCGCTTCTCGGTCGTCAGTTTCAACAACGTCCGGGTCCCGGCCTCGGCCATCGTCGGGGAAGCCGGGGCGGCCGGCGAGCAGGTGCAGAGGCAGATCGACCTGGCCCTGGCCATCCTCAGTGCCGAAGCCGTCGGGGCCATGCAGGCGGCATTCGACATGACCGTCGAGTGGGCCTTCGACCGCTACTCGTTCGGACGTCCGCTGGCGTCCTACCAGGAGCTCAAGCACCGCTTCGCCGACATGAAGACGTGGCTGGAAGCGAGCCACGCCATCAGTGATGCGGCAACCGAAGCGGTGGCCGGTGGATCCCCCGACGCCGCCGAGCTGCTCAGCGCGGCCAAGGCCTTCATCGGCACCTTCGGCTCGGAGCTGCTGCAGGACTGCATCCAGATCCACGGCGGGATCGGCCTGACCTTCGAGCACGATCTCCACCTCTTCCTCCGGCGTCACACCGTGAACCGGGCGCTGTACGGAACGCCGGCCGAGCATCGCCAGCTGCTCGCCGATCTCGCCGAAGGCGGAGAGGACACGCAATGAGCGAGACGGACGGGGAGGGGCTCGAGAGCTTCAGACAACGGGCTCGCACATTCATCCGCAGCCATCTGCAGCCGGTGGCCCCGGGAACGACCATCGGTCCACTGCGCAACGACCGGAACGACGAGGAGGAGCTCGCCGCCGTGGCCCGCGAGCGTGAGGTGCAGCGGATGCTCTTCGACGCCGACCTGGCCGGCGTCTGCTTCCCCCGTCAGTACGGCGGCCAGGGCCTGGCCCCCGAGTACCAGCGCGTGCTCAATGCGGAGCTGACCGGCTTCGAGTACCCGGCCCGGCTCCAGGCCCCGACCCTCTCGCCGTGCGCGGCCGTCCTCCTCGACTTCGGGACGGAGGAGCAGAAGCTGCGGCACATCCCGGCCATCCTGAAAGGTGAGGAGATCTGGATGCAGTTCCTCTCCGAACCAAGCGGTGGATCCGACGTCGCCGGGGCCCTCACCAGCGCCGTCCGGGACGGCGACGAGTGGGTGCTGAACGGTTCGAAGATCTGGACCACCGGGGCCTGGTGGTCCGACTGGGGACTCTGTCTGGCCCGCACCAACTGGGACGTCCCGAAGCACCGCGGCCTGACCGTCTTCATGCTTCCCATCCGCCAGGAGGGCCTCGAGGTCCATCGCATCGAGATGCTCAATGGCTCCAAGGAGTTCTGCCAGGAGTTCATGACCGACGTCCGGGTGCCCGACACCGACCGCATCGGCCAGGTCGACGACGGTTGGACGGTGGGCACCCGGTGGATGTTCCACGAGCGCATGCTCCTCAACTCCCCGTTGGTCACCGTGCCCACCGGCGGCCAGCACAACGGGGAGAGCGGATCGTTCGTGAACCTGGTGGCCCGCGGGTCAGGCCGGCTCTCGGACCCCTGTGCCCGCGACCTGGTCGGCGAGGCACGCATGCTCGATCTGGTCGATCGCAGACTTCGGCGGCGCATCGGCGACGGGATCGCCACGGGGACGATGGCGGACCAGTCGGCCGCCATCGGACGCCTGTTCGGAGCGGTGGTGACGACCCGGATGCGTACCATCGCCCTCGAGATCGCCGGGGACGCCGCCGCCGCCTGGACCGACGACGACGGGGAGCTGACCCACTGCGGCACCGAGTTCCTCATGCGCCAGGTGGCCAGCATCGGCGGTGGCACCACCGAGATGGCCCGCAACGTGATCAGCGAGCGGGTGCTGGGTATGCCCCGGGAACAGGCGTTGGACCGGGGCGTCGCCTTCCGTGACGTTCCGCGGGGTCCATCCTCGGGTCCGTAGGCACCCCGACGGGGCCTGAGCCCCGTCGGGGCCGGCGGCCTCCCTTCAGGCGCCGTGGCGCTGGAGGAGCAGCACGCTCGAAGGGGTCCCGCCACCCGATGTGACGACCGCGGTGGCGGCGTCGGCCACCTGTCGGTCGCCGGCATCGTGTCGGAGCTGGACCACCGCCTCGTAGAGAAAGCCGAAGCCGTGGGTGCGACCCTCCGAGAGCTGACCACCGTGAGGGTTGACCGGGAGCTGTCCGTCGAGGGCGATGCGGCGACCCTGGTCCAGCCAGTCGCCGGCTTCGCCGAAACCGCAGAACCCGAGCGCCTCGAGCCACGAGATGGCGTTGAAGGTGAAGCCGTCGTAGAGCAGGGCCACGTCGACGTCGGAGGGCCGCAGGCTGGTTCGGGACCACAGGTGGGCGGACTGGCCCAGCACCTGGGGTTCGTGGGTGATGGTGCCCTGGTCCCAGGAGATGCGTTCGGTGATCTGCGTGCCGACCGCCTCGATGCGGATGGCCGGCCGGGGAAGGTCACCGGCCGCCGACGCGTCCGACACCACCACGCGCGATCGAACCGTCGCACGGGACATCGCAGTCGTAGAGACCGAACGGAGTGGTGATGGGCCGCGCCGAGAGGTAGTCGTCCATGGTCATGGGGTCCCGGTAGATGGCCGCCGGATTGCGGGCCGCATTGGCCCGCCCGTTGAGGGCGATCAGGCCGAGCATCTCCCGGGAGGCGCCGTAGCGATGCAGGTACTGGTTGGCGTTCATGGCGATCCAATTGGCTGCCGACATGGCCCCGAACGGGGCCCGCCAGGCAGACTGGCCGGAGGAGCGGCCTCCGCCCGGGCCGCCGAGGCGGAGGGCGGCGAAGGACGACTCCCACACCGTGCGAAAGCAGAGCACGTGGCGGCAGAGGCCGGAGGCCACGGCCAGCATGGCGGCGATGACGGCGCCGCCGGGTCCGGGGAGGTCTCCGCCTCCGTTGATCCAGGTGGGATGGAGGCGGAGGGCCTCTTCCACCGCCGAGACGCCCCCTTCGCTCATGCCCATACCGGCGGCGCCCGGATAGGTCGACAGCCCGTCGATGTCGCCCAGCTCCAACCCGGCGTCGGCCACGGCCTGGAGGCAGGCATCCACGGTCAGGGAGAGCGGATCGACCATCAGCCGGCGGCCGAGTGCCGACCGCCCCACGCCGGACAGCACCGAGCGGTGCTCGAACCGGTCGTCGTTCAGCGGCCGGCGCGGAACCGGGCGCTCGGGTTCGGCCACCGGGTTGCCGTCGGAGGGTTCACCGGTGGGCTCGAACAGCGGGAGCCATACATCGTCGACGTGCTCGAACCGGACGGTCACGTCCTGCCCGATGGAGACCTCCGCCGGCTCACAGCCCACGATCATGGTGGTGAGCCGGACCGTGGGGTCCTCGACGGGGGCGACCACGGCGATCACATAGGGCGGCTCGAAGGCGGGGTGCCACTGATGCTGGTTCACCGTGTAGCCGACCACCGTCGCCCGGCCGGAGACGACCGCCGGCTCCCAGCACCGGCTGCGGCATACCGGACAGATGGGCACGGGCGGATGGACGAAGGAGGCGCAATCGGTGCAGCGCTGGATCCGGAGACGGCCGTCGGCCCCCGATGTCCAGAACCATTCGGTGGCCGCCGTGAGCTCGGGGAGGGGCCTCGGCGCACTCATGGCCGGCCACCTGGGTCGGCCCCGACCGGTGCGGACCGGTCGAAGGTCGGGCGCCCCTCCCCCAGGGTCCCGATGAACTGTGGCAGGTCGACGGTCGTGCGGATGCCCGGGGCCGCCCGGCAGACGAAGGGGACGGCGTTGACGGCGCGGTTGGCCGTGTACCCCGGCGTCCACTCGCCCATCCGCTCGAGGGGGACGGCAAACCGCATCTCGACGTCCAGGGGGGCGTCCCCGACCACCGAGACCCGCCAGCCGGTCGGGCCCAGCTGCCAGTCGGGGTCGAGCTCGGACGTGCAGAACCAGGTGGCCACGAAGGAGAGGAACGGACGGCCTCCGCGCATGCCGGTGATGCTCATCCGTTGCCCGGCCACCGTGCCCGCCTCGAGCCGGCCGGCCGCCATCTCCGTCGTGCGGCGGGCGACGGCGATCTCACCGCTGCCCTCCAGCGATTCGAGAGGCAGGGAGAGGGCGTCGCCCAACAGCCGGAGCGACGGTCCGAAGCTCCGCACCCCGTGTGACCACCGGCTGTGGTCGAACGCGGCAGGATCGGTGCCGAACCCCATCAGGTCGAACAGGAGCTCGGGCGAGTCACGTTGGGACAGATCGGCGAACTCCTCGATGACCAGGCTCTCGAGCCGCCGCTGGATCGACGTCAGGACCAGCGGCACGGCCTCGGAGATGAAACCCGGGCTGCTGCCCGTGCTGTGGATCGAGGTGCCGCCTCGCCGGCAGGCCGATTCGACCCGCTCGCGGACCTGGGGGTCCATGCTCTCGGGGTGGTGGAATTCACCGCACGTGGTCACCACATTGGCGCCGGACTCCAGCAGCCGGCACACCACGTCGACCTCGAACAGCCGCGGCATGTACAGCACGCAGTCAGCACCGAGCTCGAGGATGTCGCCGATCTCACCGGTGGCGGCCACGCCGGTGGGCTGGAGCCCGCAGAGCTCGCCGGCGTCCCGGCCGCTCTTTGCCGGCGAGTAGACATAGACCCCGGCCAGCGTCATGTCCGGGTGCTCGACCACGCCGCGCAGGGAGCGCATTCCGATGTTCCCGGTGGCCCACTGGACCACCCTGTACCTCCGGGTCTCGCCGTTGCCCACCGGACCACTCCCTACGGTCAGGTCGCCCTCGCTCACCGGGCCTCGCTGCTTCCGGCCCCGAGCGACGCCTTGTACAGCACGTTGGCGGCGAGGCGCATATGGGCCGCGTCGACCAGCTTCCCGTCCCGGCCGATGGCTCCCACGCCCGCGGCCTCGGAACTGCGGTAGGTGGCGATGGACTCCTGTGCATCGGCGATCTCCTTGGCCGTCGGGGCGAACACCTCGTTGGCCACGGCGATCTGATCGGGATGGATGGCCCACTTCCCGTCGAAGCCCAACAGGCTGGCGTGCACCGCCGAGCGGCGGAACCCCTCCAGGTCCTTGTACGCCGGATGGGGCGCATCGATGGCGTCGATGCCGGCACCTCTGGCCGCGGCCAGGACCTGGACCCGGGCGAAGTGCCAGAAGTCGCCGGGGTACTCGCCCACCGGGTCGAAGTTGCCGTCGACCCGTGCCCGCAACGAGGCGGAGAGGTCACCGGCCCCGAAGATGATGGCCTCGAGCCGGTCGCTGGCGCCGGCGATCTCGGCGGCGTTCGAAAGGCCCTCGGCCTCCTCGATGAGCACCTCGAGGCCGATGCGCTTGGCCAGACCCAGTTTGATCTCGAGTTGGGTGAGGAGCACGTCGACCCACCAGACGTCCCGCGCCGATCGCGCCTTGGGCACGATGAGCACGTCGAGGGACTCGCGGGCACCGGTGACCACCTCGATGATGTCGTCGTGGCACCACGGCGTGTCCAGACCGTTCACCCGGACGGCACGGACGGTGCGACCCCAGTCGAACCCGGTCAGGGCGGCCACGGCGGTCCCCCGTGCCCCCTCTTTGGCCACCGGGGCGCACGCATCCTCGAGATCCAGGAAGACGAGGTCGGCGCCGGAGCTCGCCGCCTTCTCGCACATGCGCTCGCTGCTGGCCGGCGTGGCCAACTCTGAGCGTCGGGCGCGGGGTTGTTGCACGACCACCTCCAGGACGTCGCGGTCAGATCACACCCGCGGCCCGGAGGGCGGCGAGTCGGTCGGATTCGATGCCGAGCAGGTCACCGAAGACTTCGTCGTTGTCAGCGCCCAGGTGCCGGCCGAGGTGGGCGATCCGACCCGGTGTCTCGGTCAGGACGGCGATCGGTGCATGGACCGTCATGGGGCCGAGATCGGGATCGTCGACCTGGACGAACGTTCCCCGGGCCCGCAGATGCTCGTCGGCCAGCAGCTGCTCGGCGTCGTACACGGGCGCGGCGGCGACCGAGGCGGCCTCGAAGACGGTCATGGCCTCGTGGAGCGTATGCCGGCGGATCCAGGCGGCGACCAGCTCATCGACCTCGCCGGCCCGCTTCTGCCGGGGGACCGGGTCGACGTAGTCGGGATCCTCGGCCAGGTCGGGCCGGTCGATGGCCCGGTAGACGCGGGCGGCGATGTTCGGCGATGCACTCGAGATGGCCACCCACTTGCCGTCGGCGGTCTCGTACACGTTCCGGGGGGCGCTGGCGTCGAAGCGGTTGCCCACCCGGCCGGTGATCGTCCCCAGCTGGTCGAAGGCCAGCGTCGAGGACTCGATGAGCCGGGCCAGCGGCTCGATGAGGTTGACATCGACGAGCTGCCCGCCGGCGCCGTGTACGTCGCGGTGGTAGAGGGCCATCATGGCGGCGTAGGTGGCGGCCAGGGCGGCCACACCGTCAGCCAGCATGAAGGGGGGCAGCGTCGGAGGTCCGTCCGGTTGCCCGGTCAGGTGGGCGAAGCCGCTCATGGCCTCGGCCAGGGTCCCGAAGCCGGGGCTGTCGCTCTTCGGCCCACCCCGTCCATAGCCGCTGATGTGGACCATCACGAGCTGCGGATGGCGCTCGTGGACCGACTCGTAGTCGATCCCCCAACGGGCCAGCGCTGTCGGCCGGTTGTTGATGACCAGCACGTCGCTCACATCGAGGAGGCGGTGGAAGAGCTCCTGGCCCTCGGCCTGGCGGAGATCCAACGTGACACAGCGCTTGTTGCGGCTCATGCTCTTCCAGACCAGTCCGATCTCGTCCTTCCGGTCGCCCCAGGTACGCAGTGGATCACCGGCACCGGGCTGTTCCACCTTGATGACGTCGGCGCCGAACTCACCCATGGCCGTGGTGACGAGCGGACCTGCGGCCAGGGTGGCCGCGTCCACCACCCGCACGCCGTGGAGCGGCCCCTGCCCCCCGGCCCCGTTCCCCCCAGGCCCGGTCCCCTCAGGCACGGACGACATCCGGTCGGGCCAGCCCGAGGGTGTCGCGGAGCGTCTCGCCGGTGTACCGATGGCGGAACACACCTCGGCGCTGGAGCTCGGGGACCACCAGACGGACGACATCCTCGTACGCGCCCGGGCAGTGGGTGGCGGCCACCACGAAGCCGTCACAGGCGCCGGCCTCCATCCACTCCTCCATCTGGTCGGCGACCTCGGGACCCGTGCCGACGAAACGGGGTCCTTGGAGCAGGGTGGCCCGGTGGCCGGCCAGATCGGCCAGCGTCACCGTCTCCCCCCCGATGTGCTGGCGCAGGTTCTGGACCAGGCCGCGGATGCCCGATACCGAGCCGATGAGCTCGTCGGTGATCGGCGCGTCGAGCTCCAGGCCGGAGAAGTCGTAGTTCATGAGCTCCGACAGCAGGGTGAGGGAGGCTTTCGGATCGACGAGCGAGTTGAGGAACAGGTCTTCGCGCTCCTCGGCATGGGCGTGGGACTCACCCACGACCGTGTACACCATGGGCAGCATCCTCACCGACTCCGGGTCCCGTCCGGCGGCGGCGATCGACTCCTTCTGATCCCGGTAGTGCGATCGGGCGATGTCCATGTCCGGATCGCCGGTGAAGATCAGCTCGGCCCAACGGGCGGCGAACTCACGCCCGCGCCCCGAGGAACCCGCCTGGAGCAGCACCGGACGGCCCTGCGGGGACCGCGGGACGGTCAGCGGTCCCCGGGCACTGAACCACTTGCCCTCGTAGCCGAGCTCGCTGACCTTGTCGGGAGCGGCGAAGATGCCACCGGCCCGATCGAGCACCAGCGCGTCGTCCTCCCACGTGTCCCACAGTCCCGTCGCCGCCTCGAGGAACTCGTCGGCCCGGTCGTAGCGGGCATCGTGATCGAGATGTTCCTTGAACCCGTAGTTCTGAGCCTCGCTGTCGTTGACCGAGGTGACGATGTTCCACGCAGCTCGTCCGCCCGACAGGTGATCGAGCGTGGCAAAGGTGCGGGCGACGTGGAACGGCGAATAGTAGGTGGTCGAGTACGTGGCCCCGAGGCCGATACGTTCCGTCGCCGCGGCCACGATGCCGAGCACGATGCTGAGATCCAGCTTCACCGGCCGGGCGCCGAGACGGACGGCATCGGCGACGGACCCGCCATAGATCCCGGGCATGGCCAGGCGATCGTCGAAGAACATCATGTCGAAACACCCCTCCTCCAGTGTCCGACCCAACTTCGAGTAGTAGCTGGCCTTCAGGAATCCGTGTTCGGTGGCGGGATGGCGCCAGGACCCGGCGTAGACCGTCGTGCTCCCCGCCTGCATGAAACCCACCAACGACATCTGCCGCTTTGCCATGGTCACCAGGACGCTCCTCTTCCCTGCCGGCCGCCGCCGCTGGCGCCGCCGGTCGGATGGAATGTAATATCTGATATGCCAGATATCAAGTCGATCGGCGGAACGGTGCGGGCCCGCGCCGCCAGCGAGCTCCGCGATCGGATCCTCACCGGCAGGCTGCGGCCCGGTTCGCGGCTCGACCTCGACGAGATCACCCGCGAGTTCGGCACCAGTCGCACACCGGTACGCGAGGCGCTCCTCGAGCTCTCCTATGAAGGTCTGGTCTCGGTCACCCCCCGCAGCGGGATCACCGTCCTCGGGATCACACCCGAGGACGCCATCGACAACTTCGCCGTCCTGGCCGCCCTGGCCGGCAAAGCGGCCGAGTGGGCGACGGCCAGGATCTCCGAGCCGGAGCTCGACGCCCTGCACGATCTGGCCCGGGCCGTGGTCGATGCCGACGACGTGGTGGCCGCCAACTGGAGCTTCCACCGCGCCCTCAACCTGGCCTCCGGCTCGCCCCGGCTGCTGACCTACCTGCGCCAGGCCGTCCGGGTGGTGCCGGCGAGCTATTTCGAGCTCTTTCCCGAGCAGGTCCGCCGGAGCCGGGCCGAGCACGCCGTCCTGCTCGAAGCCATCGGCCGCGGCGATGCCGCCTCGGCCCGGACGCTCACCGAGTCCCATGTGCTGGAGGCGGGCGCCGCCCTGGGCGACTGGTTGCGGGCCAGGACGACGAGGGCGAGCACCCGATGCGCCGGCCGTCTGACCGGGCCACCGTCCCGAGGGGCTCAGGACCCCGCGGCGGCGACGGCCCGTCGAGCCCGGCTGCGGTACCCCTCGAGCTTCTCGTCCGCGGTGCGGACCCGGGTGCTCCGCGACATCGTCGATACGTCGTGCCCCGCCGCCCGACGCGCGGAGCGCGGCCACGGTGGCCTCTTCTCTGGGGATGCGGGTGAAGGGGTCGAAGGAGTACCACCGCATGGCGTTCTCGTGGGTCATCTTGCGCACCTGGTCGTCGGGAACGGCGTTCTTCGTGAACTCCGCTTCCAACTCCTCGGGCGCGCCGGGCCACATCGAGTCGCTGTGGGGGTAGTCGGCCTCCCAGGCGATGTTGTCGATACCGATCCGTTCGCGCAGCTCGATACCCACCGGGTCGCTGATGAAGCAGGTCAGGAAGTGCTCGCGGAAGACCTCGCTCGGAAGCCTTCCTCCGAAGTCCTGCAGCGTCCACGCGTGGTGCATCTCGAAGGTCCTGTCCACCCGCTCGAGGAAGTAGGGGACCCATCCGGTGCCGCCCTCGGAGAGGGCCACCCGCAGGTCGGGGAAGTGCTTGAGGACCCGTGACCACAGGAGGTCCGCCGCCGCCGACTGGATGTTCATCGGCTGCAGGGTGATCATCACGTCGGGCGGGGAGTCGACGGCGGGGATGGAGAGCCGCCCGGAGGAGCCCAGGTGGATGGAGAGCACCGTCCCCGTGTCGCAGCACGCCCTGCCACACGGGGTCCCAGTACTCGTCGTGGAAGCTCGGGTAGCCGAGGGCGGCGGGGTTCTCGGTGAAACTGAGCGAGTGGCAGCCCTTGGCCGCCACCCGGCGGATCTCTGCCGGCGGTGAGCTCGGCGTCCCAGATGACCGGTACGGCCATGGGGATGAAGCGTCCGGGGTAGGCCCCGCACCACTCGTCGATGTGCCAGTCGTTGTAGGCACGGACCAGGGCCAGCGAGAGCTCGGGGTCGTCGCTGGCGAAGACGCGGGCGGTGAAGGTCGGGAACGAGGGGAAGTTCATCGAGGCCAGGACTCCCCCGGCGTCCATGTCCTTCACCCGCTCGTGGACGTCGTAGCAGCCGGGCCGCACCTCGTCGAGGCTCTGCGGCTCCAGCCCGTACTCCTCTTTGGGCCGACCGGCCACCGCGTTGAGGGCGGCGGTCTCCATGACGACCTTGCCGAAGGTCCACACATCGGAACCCTCGTCGTTGCGGACGAGCTTCGGTGCCCGCTCCTGGTACTTGGAGTCAGGTGGCCCACGAAGAGATCGGGCGGTTCGATGATGTGGTCGTCGACGCTGATCAGGATGAGGTCGTCAGCCTGGTTCATGGGAATCCCTCCCCCGAGAATCTTCTTCTCCTGTTGACATAACGATCCTATACGAGTGTTGGCCTCGGCGGCCGGGCCCGGCGGCCATCCCGGGCCCACCGGTTCGGACCGAGCGGACGCCGCATCCCACCGGCGCTCCGACTCTAGCCTGCGCTTTCGGACCCCTCTGGGTCGCAGCCGGCTTCGAAGTGGCATATTCATCGGACCAGAACGCCATGCACCAACGTGGATACTTCGGATATAGTCCGGCCAGAAGGCGGCGGACGCGATGGCTGTCTCGGGACGAAGGGGATCTTGTGAGAACGTCGAATGTGGCCTTGACGCCGCTGAGGGTGACTGCGCTCCATCGGCGGAGCCGTGCGCAGGAAGCCAGGGGGAAGAAGTGTGGGACATCCGGTTGCGCCGTGACCCGTCCGTTCGAAGGGCAGGGTGAACCCTCCCCTCGAGCCCATGGCCGGGTTCGGACTCGTGGGCGTGCCGGCGGCGGGCCGCCACTCGCCGTGCGCCCTGACTGAGCACTGAAAGGTACGGGGGATGCTGCAGTACATACTGGCTGGGCTGGCTCTCGGCTCCATCTACGCCATCGCGTCAGCCGGACTGGTCATCACCTTCGTCTCGACGGGGGTGCTCAATTTCGCCTTCGGCTCGATGGCCTTCGTGGTCGCCCGCTTCTATTACTGGCTGAACACGCAGCACGGGTGGACCACGGCCGATGCGGCACTGCTGTCGCTGCTGGTCATGGCCCCGCTCCTCGGAATCGTCCTCTATGCGGTGCTGTTCAGGTTCATCCGCGACCGGTCCATGCTGGTGAAGATCGTGGTCACCATCGGCCTGTCGGTGGCGCTTCCGCCCATCGCCGACCTCATCTTCGGCTCCCAGGCCATCACCACCGCCCCCGGTCTGGCCCTCTCGTCCGACCAGCCCTATCACTTCCTCGGCACCCCGGTGACCACCGACCAGCTCATCACCTACGGCTTCGTGCTGTTCGTCGTCCTGGCCGGGACGCTCATCCTCAGGTTCACCCGCGTCGGGCTCTACGTCCGGGCCAGCGTCGACTCGGAGTCGATGACCTCGCTGTCGGGTACGAATCCGGGGCGGGTGGCCGTCGGCGTCTGGGCGGTCAGCACCATGCTGGCCGGGCTGGCCGGCATCCTCGTGGCCCCCACCAACGGCCTGACCCCGGTGGGCATGGCCACCCTGATGGCGGCCGCCTTCGCCGCCGTCGTGGCCGCCCGCCTGCGCTCGTTGACCGGCGTGGTGGCCATCTCGCTGGCCATGGGGGTGGTCACCGACGTGGTGCAGGAGTATCTGCCGCCGAGCAGCTCCTTCACCGCTGCGATCATCCCGAGCATCCCCTTCGGCTTCATCCTCATCTTCCTCATCGTCTACCTCCTGCGATCGGGCACGGTGGCCGACGAGGCGGAAGCCGGAGGCCCGCTGGACCAGGCCATCCGGCCGGCCAACCAGGAGGCCTCCCTCACCGGCTTCACCGCCGACGATCCCTCATCGTCGGGCCGCCCGACCACCGTTCTGGCCCTGCTCCCGCTGGCCGTGGTCGCCCTGGTCCCGCTGATCTTCCACGGCTCGCCCTACTGGTTGGGCCTGGTGGCCGCCGGGCTCTGCTACGGCGTCGCCTTCCTCTCCTTCACGGTGGTGACGGGGGAGGGCGGCATGCTGTGGCTGTCGCAGATCATCTTCGCCGGCGGTGGAGCCATCGCGGCCGCGCAGTTCGTCTCCGTCTGGCACGTCCCGGTGCTGCTCGCCATCGTCCTGGCCGGCATCACCATGGCCGTCGTCGGCGCCATCATCGGTCTGCTGACCATCCGGCTCGGCGACCTCTATGTCGCCCTGGTCACCCTGAGCTTCGGGCTTCTCGTCGAGACACTCGTCTTCACCCTCAACCAGTTCAGCCAGGGTGGCCTGGGCGTGACCATCAACCGTCCCCAGTTCGCCAGTGGCGACCTCGCCTTCTCGTACTTCGCCCTGGTCGTGTTCCTCATCTTCGCCGCCCTCATCGTCAACCTGCGCCGGTCGACCAGCGGGTTGGCCCTGCGGGCCGTCCGGGACAGCGAGGCCGCGTCCCGGACCCTCGGCGTGAGCGTCGTCCAGGTCAAGGTCATCGTGGGTGCACTCGGCGCCTTCGTCGCCGCCGTCGGGGGCGCGTTCTTGGCCATGGACGTCGGGAGCGCCCAACCGTCCTCCTTCGAGACGTTCGCCGGCCTCGTCTGGCTGGCGGTCGTCGTCACCCTGGGGGTCCGCTCCATCGCCGGCGCGGCCATCGCCGGCCTGGCCTTCTCGCTCCTGCCGGGCGTCTTCCAGACGTACGTCCCGGTGCGATGGGCCGAGGCCCCGGCCATCCTGTTCGGGCTGGGGGCGATCTCGGTGGCCAAGGATCCCGACGGCGTCGTCGTCCGGACTGGGCCGGCAGTTCCGGCAACTGGTGCTGATGCTCCTGCCCGCGGTCCGCCGGACCCCTCGGCCTCCGGTCACCGGCCCCATCGTCGGTGCCCGAGGTCGGGTCGTGACCGCAGCCAGCGACGACCGAGGCTCCGCCGGCCCGTCTCTCCTGTAGCGGGGTCACCGTCCGCTACGGCGGTCTGCTGGCCGTCGACTCGGTCACCCTCGCCGTCCCGCCCCGAGAGCTGGTCGGTCTGGTGGGGCCGAACGGGGCCGGCAAGAGCACCCTGTTCGGCGTCCTCTCCGGCTTGGTCCGACCTTCGCACGGTGACGTCTCCCTCGACGGGAACGACGTCACCCACGCCTCACCACAGCTGCGGGCGGAGCGGGGGCTCGCCCGCACGTTCCAGCATCCCGAGATCTTCGGGGGCCTGACCGTGCGCCAGCACCTGGTACTGGCCCACCGCACCCGTACGGCCAAGCGCAGGATCTGGTCCGACCTCTTCACCCTGGGAAGCCTCCGATCGGTCGATCCGGAGGAGAAGGCGGTCGTCGACGATCTGATCGACTCGCTGGGCTTGGGCCCGGTGGCCAACCGGCTCGCCGTCGGCCTGCCCCTCGGGGTCTCCCGTCTGGTCGAGCTCGGCCGGGCCCTGGCCACCTCACCCACGGTCCTCCTCCTCGACGAGCCCTCGTCCGGGCTCGACTCGACGGAGACCGTCGAGTTCGAGAGCACGCTGCGACGCATCGCCGATGACCACGGGGTGTCGGTGTTGATCGTCGAGCACGATGTCGAGCTGGTCATGCGTCTGTGCCAGACCGATCTACGTGCTCGATTTCGGCGTCCTCATCGCCAGCGGGACCCCGCGGGAGATCCGGAGCAACCCCCAGGTCCGGGCCGCCTACCTCGGTGAGGAGACGGTGGCGGCCAGTACCGGGGACGAGGCCGGCGCCGGGGTCGACGACGGGGCACGACCACCGGGCACCTCGGCCCGGCCCGGGCTGCGCGGAGCAGTCCGATCCGAACATCGCCGCCGGCGCTCGCCGTCGAGAACCTCTGCGTCCACTACGGCCAGGCCGTCGCCTTGTCGGAGGCCAGTCCTTCCAGCTCCGATGCGGGCACGCTCTGGCCATCCTCGGTCCCAACGGTGCGGGAAAGAGCAGTCTGGCCCGGGCCATTTCGGGCCTGGTCCCGGCCTCGTCGGGAAGCGTGAAGCTCAACGGCAAGGATATTTCGTCGGACACGCCGTACCGCATCCGGCGAGCCGGAGTGATCCATCTGCCCGAGGGCCGGGGGATATTCCGGAGCCTCTCCGTGATCGAGAACCTGCGGATGGCGACGGTCGCCGCTGCGCGGACGGCAGAACCGCCACGATGCCGTCGAGCGGGCGTTCGAGTTCTTTCCCAGCCTCGCCGCCCGGCGCCGGCAGCTCTCGGGGAGCCTGTCGGGGGGTGAGCAGCAGATGCTCTCGCTGGCCCGCGCCCTGATCACCTCCCCCACCCTGCTGATCGCCGACGAGCTCTCCCTGGGCCTCGGCTCCGCTGCTGGTCGACTCGGTCTTCGAGGGCCTCGACCGGGCCCGGGAGGCCGGTGTGACCGTGCTCATCATCGAGCAGTACGTCCATCGGGCCCTGCAGTTCGCCGACGAGTGCCTCGTCCTGCAACGGGGCACGGTGGCGTGGCAGGGGGAGGCCGGGGGCATGGGAGAGGACCTGCTCCGGCACTACCTGGGGGAATCGATGACCGCGGTTCCATGAAAGGAGCAGAAACGCAGTGGCCGGGTCGAGCGCGAGGGCCGGGTCGAGCCGGACTCCTCGGCATCCCTCCGCGGCGGGCCAGCAGCGCGGTCTGAATGTGCACATCCATCAAGCAACATCGTCAATCAACTCACGATCAGGAAGAGAGATCATGCCCCTACGCAAAAAGAAGCTCCTCGCAGCCGGACTGACGTGCACCGTCCTGCTGATAGCGGCCGGGTGCAGTAGACAGCAGCTCGTCGACCACCGACCACGGCGGGAGCGGTGGCGGGGATCCAAGACCTTCACCATCGGGCTGCTGACCGACGCAACAGGGCCCGGGGCCTCCGAGGCGGCGACATCGGTCGAGGGCGTCAAGGCCGCGGTCGGGGTGGCGGCCACCATGGGGTACAAGATCAAGTACATCGTGTCCGACACGGGCACGAGCCCGTCCCAGGCGCTGTCCGGGGCCCAGCAGCTGGTGGAGCAGGACCATGTCTTCGCCGTGATCGGGGTCTCCGCCCTGCTCTTCGAGGCCGCGCCCTTCCTCACCACCAACGAGCATTCCCGTGGTCGGCGGTGCCTTCGACTCGTCCGAGTGGTTGCTGCCCAAGAGCTACAACATGTTCTCGGTCATCGGCAACCAGGACTTCACCAAGGTGTACACCACGACCGGCCTGTTCCTGAAGAGCCAGGGGGTGACCAACCTCGGGTCGGTGGGCTACTCGGTGTCACCGAGCTCGGCCGCCGCGGCCAGGGCGTCTTCGGTCTCGGCCCAAGCCCAGGGCATCAAGACCGGGTACCTCAACGACAGCTTCCCGTTCGGCAGCACCAACGTGGCCCCGGCGGCGCTGGCCATGAAGAGCGCCGGGGTCGACGGCCTGGTGGCCGACACCGAGCCGAGCACGGTGTTCGCCCTGGCCGCCGCCCTCAACCAGCAAGGCGTGCACCTCAAGGCGACCGTTCTTCCCACCGGTGGTGGTGGCGACCTGATCAACTCGGGACCGGCGGCCATCCAGGCGGCGCAGGGGGATGACTTCCTGTCCGACTTCGAGCCGCCCGAGATGCACACGGCGGCCACGGAGGCTTGCAGAATGCGCTGGCCAAGTACGCCGGCGTGCACACCGATCCGACCTTCGCCGAGTACATCGGCTACCTGTCGGTGCTCGGCCTCGTCCAGGGGCTGCAGGGCGCGGGAGCGAACCCGACCCAGGCCTCGACCATCAAGGCCCTGTCCCACATCACCGAACTACGACGCCGAGGGCCTGTGGGGCGGGCACCAGACGGTCGACTGGAGCAAGCGGCCCCAAGGGCTGAAGGAGTGCTTCTGGATGACCAAGCTCACGGGACCGACGTTCCACCTCATCTCCGGAAACGATCCGGTGTGCGGCATGCATCCCGGGCAAGAGCGTCTAGCCCGTCAGCGACGGGCCGCCGGTCGAACCGACCGGCGGCCCGACGGATGGCGGACCGGCGGATGCTGTACGGCGGATCGGCGGATCGGCGGATCGGCGGATCGGCGGATGCTGTACGGCGGATCGGCGGATCAGGGCTTGTCTTCGAGGGCGGCCAGTTCCTGTTGCAGCCCGCGCCACACCCGACGCTTGGTGGTGGCGAAGGCCCGGCCCGGCAGTGCGGCCAGCGTCGCCGCCAACGAGCAGGCCCGGGCGAGCGGATCATCGACCAGCTCATCGAGGAACCCCATGTCCAGGGCCCGCTCCGGCGAGGCCACCTCGGCGAACATGGTGGCCGAGCGTGAGGAACCGTCGCTCCAGCCGGTGGCTGGCCATGGCGACGGCGAAGGAGGGCAGCGACATCCCGATGGCGACCTCGTTGAGGCCCAGCCGGTACGGCCCCGGACGCCCGATGCGGTAGTCGGCGCTCAACAGGAGGAGCGCTCCCCCGGCCAGGGCGTGCCCGGTGCACGACGCCACGATGGGCACCGGCGCTTCGACGGTCCGCGGTAGAGCCGGCGCCGGCGGAGAACAGCGCCGCGGCCAGTCTCCTTGTCCCCGCCGTTCATGACGGCCAGGTCGAAACCGGCCGAGAAGCAGCCGTCCCTCCCGGTGATCACCAGCGGCTGACCCCGGTCGGAGGCCGAGGCGATCGCCGACCTGATGGCGTCGATGAGGTCGAACGAAAGGGCGTTCGCCTTTCCGTCGTCGATGGTCGCCACGAGGTACCCGTCGGCGTCTGCGAGGTCGACGCTCAACGGTGCTCTTCGTTCGATCGCCGGCCGGGACGGCGTGTGGGGTCGAAGGGCACGTGATCGGCTTCCCGTCTCGGATGGGGCATCGGACGCACCAGCGTAGCCAGGGTCTGTCGGTGCCACCGATGGCCGGGGCGGTATCGTCGGTCGGCCCGGCGGGCCACCGGGGCGGTCACCGGGTGGGGTCCACCAGCACCTTGCCCATGGCCCGCCGCTCGGCCAGATCGGACAGGGCCCGGCCGGCCTGGTCGAGTGGGTAGGTGGCCGAGATGTGCGGGGCGGCGCGGCCGGACCGGGCCAGCTCGGCCAGCTCGTCCAGGTCCCGGCGGCGATCCTCCGCCTGGTGGCGGGCGAAGCCCTCCATGGTGAACCCGGTCACCATCACGCCCTTCAGCAGCACCAGGTTGAGCGGGATGCTCGGGATCTCGCCCGAGGCGAACCCGACGGTCACGAAGCGGCCGCCCCACCGCAGGGCCCGGAGGGCCGCTCGGCGTCCGGGCCGCCCACCGGGTCGACCACCACGTCGGCGCCGCCGCCGGTGATCTCCTTGATCCGCTCCTTCAGGTCCTCGGTCGCCGTAGTTGACCGCCGACCTCGGCTCCGCGCTCGAGGCACAGCGGCCAGCTTGTCGGCCGAGGACGCCGCGGCCACCACCCGGGCCCCGAGCACCGCGCCCAGCTCGACGGCGGCCAGTCCCACGCCGCCGGCGGCTCCGAGCACCACGGCCCACTCGCCCGGCTGGACCCGGGCCACGCTGCGGAGGGCGTGGTAGGCGGTCCGATGGGCCACGCCGGAGGCCGCCGCGGTGGCCAGGTCGACGGCCGGGTCGACCGGCTGGAGCGACGTCGGCCGCCACCGCGATCTGCTCGGCGAAGGCCCCGAACAGCGCCGAGCCCATCACCCGGTCGCCCGACCGCCAGGCCGTCGCACGCCGGGCCCGACCGAACGCACGGTGCCGGCGAACTCGCTCCCCACCGTGAAGGGGAGCGGGATGGTGATCTGGTAGCGGTCGGCCACCACCAGCACGTCGGGGAAGTTGGCGGCGGCGGCGGCCACGTCCACCACCACCTGTCCCTCGGCCGGCCACGGGGTCGTCGACTTCCTCGACCACCACCGAGGCCGGTGGGCCGTAGCGGAGACAGCGGGCGGCGCGCATCGATCCGGCTCTCAGGAGTTGCCGACGACGTGCTCGATCATGGCGGCCAGCTTCTGGCGCGCCTCCTCCCGCTTGGCCGGCAGGTGGGCGGTGGGCCAGAGGCCGGGGGACGGCTCGTAGCCCTTCAGGACCTCGCGGGCCACGGTGACCTTGTGGACCTCGGTGGGCCCGTCGACCACGCTCATGATGGGCGCCATCATCCACATGCCGCCGAAGGGCATCTCGTTGGACACCCCCAGCGCCCCATGGGCGTGCATCGAGCGCCAGACGGCGTCGTGGACCACCTTCGGGGTCAGGGCCTTGATGGCGGCGATGTTCTTGCGGGTCCGCCGGTAGTCGCCGACCTGGTCGATCTCCCACGCGGTGTAGAGCACGAGCAGGCGGAACTGGGCGAGCTCGGCGTAGGAGTCGGCGATGTCGCCCTGGATGAACTGCTTGCGGGCCAGCAGGCTGCCCTGGGTCTCGCGGCTGAGCACCCGCTCGCACAGCAGGTCGAGGGCCCGTTGGCAGGTGGCCACGGTGCGCATGGCGTGGTGGACCCGGCCCCCGCCGAGCCGGGTCTGGGCGATGACGAAGGCCTGGCCCTCGCCGCCCAGCAGGTTCTCGGCCGGGACCCGCACGTCCTCGTAGTGGATGAGGGCGTGCATGGCCTCGTCCTCGGACTCCCCGGCCAGGCCGACGTGGCGCGCCATGTTGACCCCGGGGGTGTCGGTGGGGACGAGGAACATCGAGGCACCCTGGTAGATGCTCACGTCGGGGTCGGTGATGGCCATCACGATGAGGAAGGCGGCGGTCCGGGCGTTGGAGGAGAAGAACTTCCACCCGTTGATGACCCATTCGTCGCCGTCCCTGACCGCCTGCGTGGTGAACTGCTGGGGGTCGGAGCCGGCCTGGGGCTCGGTCATCGAGTAGCAGGAGAAGCACTCGCCGTTCAGCAGGGGCTGGAGGTACTTCTCCTTCTGCTCCTCGGTGCCGTAGTGGGCGATGATCTCGGCATTGCCGGTGTCGGGGGCCTGGGTCCCGAACACGATGGGGGCCCAGCTCGACACGCCCGAGGATCTCGTTGAGCAGGGCCAGCTTGACCTGGCCGTACCCCTTCCCGCCCAGCTCGGGACCGAGGTGGGCGGCCCACAGGTCGTGGTCGCGGACCTCTTGCTTCATGCGGGTCGACGATGGGCCGCAGCTCGTCGTCGAGCGGGTGGAACTGCCGGTGCGGGTAGAGGATGTCGAGGGGCTCGACCTTGTCCTCGACGAACTGGCGGGCCCAGTCGAGCTTCGCTTGGAACTCGGGTTCGGTGGAGAAATCCCAGGCCATGGCCGGGTCCTTTCTGTAGGCGATCAGATGCGGGGCGATCACGGACCGATGCGCTCGCCGGGATGGAGCCGGTGCGGTCATGTCCGCCATCGGGCCCGTGCGACCCCGAGCCCGGCGAGGAACCGTTCGTTGCACTCGCTGATCTCGCGGCGGGCCGTCGCCGGGTCGTCGGCGTGGGCCACGTACATGGCCGACCCCACGCCCAGTGCGGAGAGCAGATGGGCCAGCGGCTCGACCGGCTGGGGTTCGAGGGCGCCCTCGGCGATGGCGTCGGCAGGTAGTCGATGATCTTTTGGGTGGGGCCGTCGCCCCGCTCCGACAGGTGGTCCCACCCGAGGACGGCCGGGCCGTCGATCAGCACGATCTGCCGGTAGGCGGGATTGGTGGAGGCGGCGTCGAGGTAGACCTCGCTGTTGGCCCGGAACAGCGACCAGGCGTCGGGCGCGCCGTCCCCCGAACGCCGCCACAGGAGCCGGCCCACCTCGCCGGCCACCTCCTCGTAGACGGCCCGGAACAGGTCCTCCTTGTCCCGGAAGTGGTGGTAGAGCGCCCCCCGGGTCAGCCCGGCCCGCTGCACGATCTCCTCGGTGCGGGTGGCCTGGAAGCCGTTGGCGGCGAAGACCTCCCGGGCCGCGTCGAGGAGGGCCCGTCGGGTGTCCTGCACGTGGGCGGCCCGGAGGCCGAGAGCCTGGGTGCCCCCGTCGACGGCCCTGGTGTGGGGTTCATTCGGTATGTATCCAACATACACATTGTTTGGACCGACCGGACGAGCACTCTGCCGGATCGGTGGACCCGATCGCAGGATCACCGGTCGGATGACCCGAGCGAGGCGCTTCGAACCCACAGGACCAGCACCGTGCTCAAGTTCTCCCCCGACGCGTGCCGATCAATGCCCGGCGAGGCGCAAAGCTCCGGTTCGGCGCTACCGTCGAATTTGCCGACTGCCAGCCTTGTTCGCCGCCCTGGCCCCAATTTGCGTGCCAATTATCTTGGCGATGATGGAGGCCGCAGCTGCGACTTCGCCCGGCGGTGCTTCTCCCCCGACCAAGGCCGGATTCGGAGTGACCATGAGGGACTTCCGGACTCCCCGATCGGACTCGAGAAATTGAGCTCCTCGTTGGGTGTCACCCCCGGGGTGGCGATGTGGTGACAGCAGTGGAGTTGGGCCACACCTTTTCCGGCCAGGGAAGCTTCCGCCTTGACGGCTCTCGGAATCACCCCTGAGATCACGTGGGAACCGTGAAGTCCGACGGGTGGATTTCATCAGCCGAGCTACTCGCTGGCGTCGATCGCCTCGGGCGACCACGACGCCTATCTACGCTCGTGGGCGGACGAGATAAAGGCGTGGGGAGAGATAGTGAAGCTCCGTTTCGCTCAAGAAATGAACGGGAATTGGTACCCGTGGGACCAGGGCGTGAACGGGATCAGGCCTGGATCGTATGTCGCTGCGTGGAGGCATATCTACGACTTGTCTGGACGTGGCCACGAACGTCATCTTGGTATGGTCCTCGAACGTCGAATACCCGGGCTCCACCGCCTTTTCGGATCTCTGGCCGGGAGGTTCCTGTGTCGATGAAGTTGCCCTCGAAGGGGACAACTGGGAGACGGTCCGTCCGAGCCCCGGCTGGCACGGGATTGGTCCGCGTCGGATTCCCAATGACGTACTAACGGGAGGCCAACGCCCTCCAAACCAGACTCGACAATGTATCGATCGTGGCGATTCCGTAATCTTCCGTTGGATTGCCATCGGTCAGGACGGCGAGCAGATAGTCGCGGCCGTCGCCACTGATCCAACCGATGCTGTCGTCCTGCCACAACGAGTCGGGAAGCGGCACCCACCCGTTCTTGAGAGCAACGGTCACTCCGGGAGGAACGCCGCCGGAGACGCCCCATCGCTCGGAGGCCGTCACGTTCTCCAACAGGTTGAGCGCTTCGTTCCGTTCGGAATCATTGATCTCAGTATTGGGGAGAATGAGATGCCGCAGGAGAATGATCTGATCTGCGGCAGTCGTCGTCGTGAGCCCCCATCCGGGCCATGGAAAGCCCGGACACGTCAGGCAGCTCGAGGGCGTCGTTTCGGTCATTCCGATCGAAGCGTTGAATGCTCCGATCGCAGTCGGTCCCCCGACCGAGTTCCAGAGTGCCGTGGCCGCGTCGTTGTCACTGACTTCAATCATCGAAGTGAGGAGGCTCTGCTCCTCCGGATCTATCGGTTGGCCAGAGGTCATGGACTGATCCAGCAAGGTGGCCATGATGTCCACCTTGACGATGCTCGCGGTGTCCTGCACATCCCCTGGGCGGAGATACCAGGTCTGCCCGCTGGCGACGTCGTAGACCGCCGCGGTAGCGGTTCCGAGACGCGAGCTCAGATAGCTTGCCGCTGCTGACCCGAGTGGCGAGGAAAAGGAGATCCTCGTGGTGGTCGTGGTTGGTGCGGCGGTCGTCGGCGCGGCGGGTTTCGTCTCATGCGCTGACATGGACTTCGACTTTGGGGTGTCGCCACTTTGCGCGACCCTGGCGGTGGCCCGCATTTTGGCGGGCTGGCTGTCGGAAGAACGGCCCAAGTTGTGCACCAACAGGCCGAGGAACACGAGGGCGATGACGGCCAGTACACCAGACACCAAGAAGAAGGCGCGTCTACGACGGCGTGCGTCACCAGGCCAAGGGGTAACCGTTCTAGGCCGTGGCTTCGACATTTGGCCTAGCGATCCCGAGGGAAAGAATTGCGGTCCAGTTCCCGCGATTCAGAAAGGAGGGTCACTAGTGGAGACGCTCAGAGGCTACTGGCTTGCCACTGAGGGAGGTTGTACTTGATGGCGATCGGGTTCCATAGATTGACGAAGGTCGTCTTCGCTGCAGTGGCTTGGGAATCGGCCGTCGCCGCAGCTTGAGCGTTGGAATCACCGGAGTCATTGGGCGTGCACCCGTTGAAGTTGCTGATCTCGTCGCCCGCATAGGCAGCGTAGGCGTTGTCTGAGGCGAGGGAAGCCTGCCAGGCCGCTTGGAGCGCCTGGGACAGCTCTGACCCATTCGGTAGAGCCTCGATTTGGGTATCCCCGAGTTGATTCAGCAGATTCAAACGAGACGACGCCGCCTGGTCGAGCGTCTGCTGCGCCGCGGCGAGATTCCCACAACTCGTGATTTGCTGGACGGCAGCGACGATCTCAGTTCTGTCCACGGCGCTGTTGCCCAAGAGTGCACTGAGCGCTTGAGCTTCTTGCCCGGCAGCCGCGAGTGTCGTACTGGTGGAGATGGATGTGGCCATTGTGGACGTCGAGGAAGGCACCGAAGTGGTCGACGTTGTCGGGCTATTGGCAGCAGCAGGGGTGGATTTGCCGGACAACTCTGTAGCGGCAAAGGCACCTCCCAAGCCCACAACGACGAGGGCCAGCACAACGATGACCACGATCGGCCATGCCTTGCGACGCGGGGGTGGCTGTGTCCACACGACAGGAGGACCCGGAGGACCCGGAGGACCGGGAGGACCCGGAGGAGCCGGAGGGCCCGGGGCTGCTGGCAGGCCGGAGCCCGTTCCTCGGGGCATGACAACTTCGGTCGGATTCGACGGACCGGGAGGTTGACTGATCTCTTGCCGGTCCGAGAACGCTTCCGGCTGAGAAATCTCGGGTTCATTCTCCGCCACCGGATGCAGCGGGAGGCCACAAGCACGGCAGAATTTCGCCGATTGTGGATTGGAGTGGCCGTTGGGACACGACAGTTCAGAAGTCATCTGTTCTCTCCGCCATACTGCTGGGGCTGCCCGGCACCGGTTGGATGCAGAGTGCCGCCGCCGATCACGAGCCTCTTCTGACTATGCGTGGCTATCGAAGGATCCGGACTGTCTTCGGTTGGAAGTGAAGGGTACATTTTCATTTTGCTCGTCCTTTATTGGAGATTCAGTTATCGGAGTTTCAGTCGATGTTGTTCAGCGTTCGGTACCCCGGCGCCGTCTATGGAATGGACGGCGGACTTGACTGGCTCATCACTGCATGCCGGGCAGTCGTCTGTACGTTCTCCCCGATTCGGAAGAAGACGATGACAATCTCACAGAAGATGCGAAACAGAGCGAGGGAGATGAGGTAGCCGATCGGGATGAGGATGATGCCTACAACTGTTCCAATCGCTCCCCCGTAGTGAACGGCGAAGATCAGGTCGATCACTGCCCCCAAGCTATAGAGCACAGTTCCGATCACATAGACAATCCGGATGATGCGGGTGGTGATCAAGGAGTGAAATCTGAAAGTCGAATAGAGCCCGAATCAACCCCTTCGCCTCGCCCACATTGAATTCCGGTGCGTCCGGCGAGACCGAAGGAGCCTGTACCCGGGCGACACCGGGAGCAACCTGGCCGGTAGTGGTGCTACCCAACGTCTGGCCGCACGCTTCACAGAACCGGCTGTCGTCATCATTGGATCGTCCACAACTCGTGCAATGTTTCATAACCGCCTCGATTCTCGATTTTGTCCATTTACTTTTCGCCTGTGGTGTGCAGCATCTGCAGGGCCGCACGTCCTCTTGCCATTTGCTTACGGATAGATCTTCAGAAGGCGCATGGTCGGGTTCTCCCTGCCTTCAGGTCGGTGCCATTGGGCTGAACGTGTGCGCCGGCCGCACCCGGGCACGCCGGTGAGAAACGACGCAGACACCGGCAATTACGGGTGCGATCGATGACAGGACAGACGCAACCCAACCCTTTGCGTGCAATGCCCGCATGTGAACCCCTTCCGCCGGAGCGCCCGCCGGCGCCACCCCTTCATCAGTCCTGAAACTTATACCACCATTTTCCAAATGCCGCATTTGTAGCTTGGACAGACGAAACGGAACTGGCCGCGATGTCCTTGACCTCAGTGCCGCGAGATCATCAGGAGACGTGGGGTCTCCCCATGCCCGGCGTCCACCGGCCCCCGACTCCACCGATTGAGCCCTTCCTATCGAGCGGCCCACCGGTCGACGGACGATGGATGAGTTCGCCGGAAGGCGTTTCGCCGCGAAGGGCAATCGATTGCGCTCCCGAGCCCATACCCGGCCCTCGCCTTGGTTCTCCATGTCTCCTCCTAAAGGAATTGCTTCCACATCCGCTACTCGGGTCAGCTTCACCCTGCGCCCCGACCCTGACCGATCGCTGAAGGATCGCTTACCGGGTGCTGAGGACCCGGGTTCCCACGACGCAATGAGCCATCGGCCCAGGTGGCAAGGCACGGATATGATGTCGGTCAGCCACAGACCGGCGGACGCCAGGCGGGCGGGAAGGCAGGATGCGGTACCGGATACTCGGACCACTGGAACTCTTCGACGACGATGGGCGCCCAGTCCCGCTCAGCGGGCGAAGCGAGCGTGTCCTTCTCGCTACCCTCCTGCTCGGAGCCAATCGGGTGGTCTCCCGCGATCGGCTGATCGATGCCTTGTGGGGTGATCGCCCTCCCGAAACTGCCGCCAACGCGCTCCAGGTCCACGTGTCCAAGCTGCGGCGACGGCTGGCACCGTCGTCTGATGCCAGGAACCCGCTGCACACACAAGCACCGGGCTACCTGCTCCGGACGTCGCCCGGTGAGCTCGACTCCGATCGCTTCGAGGAGCTCGCGGCCGCAGCACGGCCGGACGAAGGGCCAGAGGCCGAATCCGCACGAATGACCGACGCACTGGCGCAGTGGCACGGATCCGTGCTCGACGGACTCGAGTCCGGTGCATCGTGGCAGAGCGATATCACCCGACTCGAAGAGCTGAGGATCTCGGTTCTCGAGCGTCGCATCGATGCCGACCTCACCCTCGGCCGCCACAGCGAGTTGGTGGCCGAGCTCGAGGCGCTGGTTCACATGTACCCCCTTCGCGAGGAGCTGGGGGGCAAATTGATGGTGGCCCTCTACCGGTCCGGTCGGCAAGCCGATGCCCTTGGCGTCTACCGGACTACCCGCCAGGTACTGGCCGAGGAGCTCGGGATCGACCCGAGCCCGGCGCTCCAGGCCCTCGAGCTCGCCATTTTGAACCAGTCCCCCGAGTTGGAGCTGTCACCGATCGAGAGCGAAGCCGACCCCGACCGCGACCGTGGTCACTTCCGATCGTCCCCCGCCACGACCTCGATACCCCTGCCTGGCCGTCTCTCCAAGGGCCCGACGATCGGCCTGGTCGGTCGTGAAACCGAGTTGCGGGCTGTCGCCGACGCATACAAACGCGTCGTCGGGGGTGGGGGTCGGGAGTTGTTGCTCGTCTCGGGTGAGCCTGGCCTGGGGAAGACCACGCTTGTCGCCGAGGCGGCTCGCGTCGCCTTCGACAATGGAGCGCTCGTGCTCTTCGGGCACTGCGAAGAGGATCTTGCCAAGCCCTACCAGTTCTTTGCCGAGGCACTCGGGCACTACGTCGATTACAGCAGCGAGGATCAGATCTTCGCTCTCATCGAATCCCACGGATCTGAGTTGGCCCGGCTCGTACCGGGGCTTCTCGTCAGGGGTGGGGACCACCCGAACCTGACGATGTCGAAGGCGACCGACACCGACAGCGAGCGCTACCTTCTCTTCGCCGCAGTCATCGGGATGTTGGCGACGATCTCGGAGCGACAACCAATCGTGCTCGTTCTCGACGACCTCCAGTGGGCCGACAAGGGAAGCCTGGCTCTGCTCCGCCACCTGGCGGCGACGGAGCAGGCACAGCAGATGCTCATCCTCGCCACCTACCGGGACAGTGAGCTCGCACATGCGGACGCTTTGCGGGACACGCTGGGAGCGCTGTCGGCGGCACTCCGGCGTCAGCCGTATCGAGCTGGCCGGGCTGGACGACAGCTCGGTGGTGTCTTTCCTGGAGGCGGCAGCCGGGCAGACCCTGGATGCGGCCGGCGTCGACCTGGCCCACGCCGTCTACCGCGAGACGGACGGAAATCCGTTTTTCGTGGGCGAGGTGCTGCGGCACCTGTCGGAGACCGGGGCCATCTACCAGGACCCCGATGGTCGGTGGGTGGCCGACAACGCTCTGGACCGCACGCCCTTGCCCGACAGTGTGCGCGAGGTCGTAGGAGGCCGGGTGGCCCGGCTCGGGAGAGATGCCGAACGCGTGCTGTCACTGGCCGCGGTGATCGGTCGGGACTTCGACCTCGACCTCCTGGCCCGGGCCACGAAAAGCAGTGAGGACGACCTGATCGACATCCTCGAGAATGCCGGGGCCGTGGCGCTAGTCGGGGAGCTGGGCGATCCACCGGGCCGTTTCAATTTCACCCACGCCCTCATCCAACACACCTTGTACCAGGACCTGGGCCCCACGCGTCGGGCCCGGGCCCACCGAATTGTGGCCGAAGCCCTGGAAGAGCTCTATGGGGATCGCCCCGGGGCGAGGGTGGGCGAGTTGGCCCGGCACTGGGTCGCGGCCATCCAGCCCGTCGAGCTCACCAAGGCGATCAGCTACTCGCGGCAGGCTGGTGACGCCGCGCTGGCCGGACTGGCGCCGGCCGATGCACTTCGCTACTACTCCCAAGCGCTCGACCTCTACGTGCAGAGCCCCGACTCTGATCCCGTCCTCGAACTCGATCTGCTCATCGGCCTCGGCACTGCCAAGCGTCAGACCGGGGACGCCACCTTCCGAGACACCCTGCTCGAAGCATGCCGGCGCTCGATCGAGCTTGCCGATACGGAGCGGTTGGTGGCAGCGATCCTGGCCAACGACCGTGGAACCTTCAGCACGGTGAGCGCCATCGACGTTGAAAAGATTGAGGTGTTGGAGACGGCGCTCGAGCAACTACCCACCGATCATCCCGACCGGGCTCTCATCCTCGCAACACTGTGTTCGGAACGAACCATCGGAAGCTCGCTGGACCGTCGGCAGGCGCTGGCAAACGAGGCGCTGTCCATCGCCGAACGGAGCGGTGACGATGCTGTCGTGGTGCGGGTCCTCAACCACGTCCAGGTCCCGCTGGCCGTGCCCCACTTGCTCGACCTGTCGCTGCATCGCGCCGCTGATGCTTTGGCCCGGGCTGAACGAGTCGGCGATCCAGTCCTCCTCTGCAGTTCGGCCAGCGGTCGGAGGTTCGTCGCCGCGTGCGCCGGGGATATCGATGAAATGGACCGATGCCTCGAGATCAAGCGTCCGCTCGTCGAAAAGCTCGACCAGCCCTTTCTGAATTGGGTACACACGCTCCAACGCGCCACCCGGGCCCTCATCTCCGGCGATGCCGATCAAGCGGAACAGCTGGCCGCGGAAGCCCTCCAGATCGGTACCGATGGCGGTCAACCCGATGCCTTCATCATCTTCGGTGCCCAGACCATCATGGTCAATCTCTGGCGAGGGACGTTGGACGCCCTTGTCCCACTCATCGAACAGGCGATTGCAGACAATCCCGGGCTGCCAGTCTTCGTCGCCGCCCTCGCCCTGGCCCATGCCGAGGCGGGCCGGACTGAGGCGACAAGAGCCCTCTTGGAAGGCTTTTCGAGCATCAACTTCGATCTTCCTCTGGACGCGACTTGGCTTACCGGAATGATCGCCTACGCCGACGCTGCGGTGGAGTGCCGGGATCCCCACTTCGCCGAGCCGGTGCTGGACCGGCTTGCGCCCTTTGCAGACCAGTGGCTCTACACCGACGTGGCGACATCGGGTCCGATCAGCCGCACGGTCGGCGATCTGCTCACGGTCGTCGGCCGCCACGAAGAAGCGGAAGCCCAGTTCGCTCACTCGGCCGCGTCCAGCGAACGAGCGGGTGCGAAGTTCTTCGCCGCTCGCACAGATCTTTCGTGGGGAAGGTTGCTCGTCGAGCGCCGAGGCTCGGGAGACGGCGAACGGGCGCGCGTCCTGCTGACCAGGGCCCGCCACGCTGCGGAAGCCAATGGGTACGGAAACATCGAACGACGCGCGACCCGAATGCTCCAACTGCTGGATACCTGACAGCCGGCGGTGCAGGGCCCGTGGGCGCGCCCACGCCAGGAGCCCACGAACTGTCGTACTGCGCTCGGACCAGGTCGGCGATCCGTCGGGCCCCGGGGCCGCCTGCTGTGTTGCGGGGCCCCTCTCGCATTTAGTAGGACGTTGTAGTAATCTGTGCCCATGGGTATCCCGGTGACCCGACTGCCGGGGCGCGTGCGCAAGGCGAGATCGTGACGCAGCTCCACCAGCCGAATCACCCGGTCCGGTTCGTGACTGCCGCCAGCCTGTTCGACGGGCATGACGCCGCCATCAATATCATGCGCCGGCTCCTGCAGTCCCAGGGAGCCGAAGTCATCCACCTCGGCCACAACCGGTCGGTGGACGAGGTGGTCAGGGCCGCAGTGGCCGAGGACGTCCAGGGAGTGGCCGTCAGCTCCTACCAGGGCGGCCACGTGGAGTACTTCCGCTACCTGGTCGACCGGTTGCGGGCCGAGGGCAGGAGCGACATCTCGGTGTACGGCGGCGGTGGGGGCGTCATCGTCCCCGCCGAGATCGAGGAGCTCGAGGCCTACGGTGTGCGGCGGATCTTCTCACCCTCGGACGGGCAACGCCTCGGCCTCGACCGCATGATCAACCTCCTCATCGAGGAGTGCGATCGCCACCTGGCCGACGGGGGCCCTCCCCCGCTGGAGGAGTTGGCTGCCGGGGACCAACGGGCACTGGCCCGCTGGATCACCTGCATCGAGGGCGACACCGTCGATCCGTCCGCCCTCGATACCCTCCGGGCGCTGGCCGGTCGGCGTCCCGCGCCGGTGCTGGGCATCACCGGTACCGGAGGCTCGGGAAAGTCTTCGCTGACCGACGAGATCATCCGCCGCTTCCGGCTGGACCAGGAGGACAAGCTGTCCGTCGCCGTCCTGGCCGTCGATCCCACCCGGCGCCGCGGCGGGGGCGCCCTGCTCGGGGACCGCATCCGCATGAACGCCATCGACGCTCCCACTATCTTCTTCCGCTCGCTGGCCACCCGGGGAGCCGCCTCCGAGCTTCCCGACCGGCTCCCCCTGGTGGTGATGGCCTGTGCCGCGGCGGGCTTCGGACTGGTGGTGGTGGAGACACCCGGCATCGGCCAGGGCGACGCCGCCGTCACCGACATCGCCGACGTCTCGCTCTACGTGATGACCCCGGAGTACGGCGCCGCCTCCCAGCTGGAGAAGATCGACATGCTCGAGCTGGCCGATGTGGTGGCCATCAACAAATTCGATCGAAGGGGCGCCGAGGACGCCTTCCGCCAGGTCTGCCGGCAGTGGCAGCGCGACCACCGGCTCCCGGGCGCCGGCCAGGGGCCGGAGCCAGTCTTCGGCACCATCGCCTCCCGGTTCAACGATGACGGTGTCACCGCCCTGTTCCACCGTCTCAAGGCCGAACTGTCGGCCAAGGGGTTGGTCGCGACCGCCGGTGTACTGCCACCGGTGGCCCGACGCCGCTCGACCCAGGCGTCGCCGATCGTCCCCGCTCCCCGGCGCCGTTACCTGGCCGAGATCGCCGAGACGGTGGCCGGCTACCACGCCACCACCGACCGCCTGGTGTCCGAGACCCGCCGGGCCGAGCAGGTGACCGCAACGATGGCCGAAGCCGACAGGCGCGGCATCGACGCCGGCGACCTGGGCGAGCTGGCCATCATGGTGGAGAGCGAACGGGACCCCGCGGGCCGGCTCCTCCTCGAGGAGTGGGAGGGCATCCGGGCGACACTGGCCTTCGATGACCAGGATGCCGACAGCCCCACCCACCAGGACGCCGACACCCCGACGGACCGGGCCGACGGGACCGGGCATCCGGCGCGATGGCGGACCTCGCTGTCCGGCACCCGCATTCCGAGGGTGGCGCTCCCCCGGGTCAGCGAGCGCGGCGAGCTGGTCCGCTGGCTCCGCGCCGAGCATCTGCCCGGACACTTCCCCTTCACTGCCGGGGTCTTCCCCTTCAAGCGCGAAGGAGAGGACCCGGCCCGCATGTTCGCCGGCGAGGGCGACCCGTTCCGGACCAACCGCCGTTTCCACCTGCTGGCAGAAGGACAGCTGGCCACCCGGCTGTCAACAGCCTTCGACTCGGTGACCCTGTACGGGTTCGATCCCGACGAGCGGCCCGACATCTACGGCAAGATCGGGACATCCGGTGTCTCCATCGCCACGCTGGACGACATGAAGGCCCTCTTCGAGGGATTCGACCTCTGCGATCCGACCACCTCTGTGTCCATGACCATCAACGGGCCGGCCCCGACGATCCTGGCCATGTTCCTCAACACGGCCGTCGACCAGCGCATCGACCGTCTCCAGTCCGAACTGGGACGCCCGGCCACGGCCGCCGAGGCCGACGCCGTGCGGGCCGAGGTGTTCCGGACCGTGCGGGGCACGGTGCAGGCGGACATCCTGAAGGAGGACCAGGGTCAGAACACGTGCATCTTCTCCACCGACTTCTCGCTCGGGGTGATGGCCGACATGCAGGAATGGTTCATCGAGCACCAGGTCGGCAACTTCTACTCGGTGTCGATCTCCGGCTACCACATCGCCGAAGCCGGGGCCAACCCCATCACCCAGCTGGCCTTCACCCTGGCCAACGCCTTCACCTACGTCGAGTCGTACCTGGCCCGGGGCATGGACGTCGACGACTTCGCGCCGAACCTCTCCTTCTTCTTCTCCAACGGCATGGATCCCGAGTACACGGTGATCGGGCGGGTGGCCCGCCGGATATGGGCCATCGCCATGAAGGAGCGCTACGGCGCCTCCGAGCGCGCCCAGAAGCTCAAGTACCACGTCCAGACCTCGGGGCGGTCGCTCCACGCCCAGGAGATGGCCTTCAACGACATCCGCACCACCCTGCAGGCCCTCTGCGCCATCTACGACAACGCCAACAGCCTGCACACCAACGCCTACGACGAGGCCGTCACCACTCCCACCCAGGAGTCGGTGCGCCGGGCCCTGGCCATCCAGATGATCATCAACAAGGAGTGGGGCCTGGCCCTGAACGAGAACCCGCTCCAGGGCAGCTTCATCGTGGAGGAGCTCACCGACCTGGTCGAGAAGGCGGTGCTGGCCGAGCTGGACCGGATCAGTGAGCGGGGCGGCGTGCTCGGGGCCATGGAGACGGGCTACCAGCGCGGGCGCATCCAGGATGACTCGTTGCGCTACGAGCACCGGAAGCACGATGGGACGCTGCCCATCGTGGGTGTCAACACCTTCACCGCGCCCGCCCAGGAAGGGCCGACCGAGCCACTCGAGCTGGCCCGGTCCACCACTGAGGAGAAGCAGCGCCAACTGGACCGGCTGCGCCAATTCCACCACCGGCATGCTCTCGACCGGGAGCCGGCCCTCGAGGCGCTGCGCCGTACCGCTCTCGGCCAGGGGAACGTCTTCGCCGAGCTGATGTCCACTGTGCGCCATGCCTCCCTCGGCGAGATCACCGCCACCCTGTTCGAGGTGGGCGGGGCCTATCGCCGGAACGTCTGAGCCGTGCCCGTTGCCCGCAGGGGTTCATGGCCCACCGCGAGGTCACTCCCGCTCCAGCGCCGAGGTCACCCCGGCCGACAACCGGGCCCGGGACGTGGCCATGGACGGTCCGTACCAGGTGAGGTCCCGGCCCGACACCAACGCCGTCGGGATCCCGGGGAATGCCTCCGGGCCGTCTTCGGGTCCGAAGGGATAGGGCTCGTCGGGCAGGAGGATCAGATCCGGTCCCCGTTCGATCAGCGAGGCCACGTCGACCTTCGGGTACCGGCCCTCGCCCCGACTGGTGAGAAGAGTGAGGCCCAGGCGCTGCACCACGTCGCCACTGAAGGTACGGGACCCCACCACCATCCAGGGGTCGCGCCAGATCGGGACCACCACCCGGGCCCGAGGGTGCTCGACCGGACGTCGCCACTCGGCCGCGGCGGTGTCCAGCCACCCGGGCTCGTCGGTCCCGAGCACGTCGACCAGCAACCGGCGCAGCGAGCCCAGGGCCTGGTCGACCGATTCGACCACCGTGACCCACACCGGGATCCCGGCGGCCCGCAGGCGTTCGACATCGATCCGGCGGTTCTCCTCCCGGTTGGCCACGACGAGGTCGGGCCGAAGCCGGGCGATCGCCTCATGGTCCGGGTTCTTGGTTCCCCTCACTCGGGCCACGTCGAGACCGGGCGGTTGGGTGCACCAGTCGGTCGCCCCCACCAGGGCGCTCGGCACCGTCGTGGCCAGGGCCTCGGTGATGGACGGCACCAGGGAGATCACCCTGCCCGGATGCCGCTCCAGTGCGAGCGGATGACCGAGATCGTCTTGGAGCGTGGTCACCGTCTCCTCCTTGCCGATCAGCGTACCCACCGCTCCCGTCGGGATAGCGTCCACACGTGCGCCAACCCCTAGGTTTCGACCCCATCGAGGAGGCCAGAGCCCAGTGGTCGGCCCGATGGGAGCCCGATGTCAGCGAGGCCATGGCTGCCGCCACCTCCATCATGCGGGCCCAGCAGGTGGTGCTGGCCGCCGTGGACGGGGCCCTCCGCCCGTTCGGCCTGACCTTCGCCCGCTATGAGGGCCTGGTCCTCCTCCTGTTCAGCCGCCGGGGCGTCCTCCCTCTGGGGAAGATGGGACAACGGCTGATGATCCACCCGACCAGCGTGACCAACATCATCGACCGGCTCGAAGAGCAAGGACTGGTCCGGCGCGTCCCGCACCCGACCGACGGTCGGACCACCCTGGCCGAGATCACCGACGACGGGCGCCGCCTGGCCAAGCGGGCCACCAAGGCCGTCAATGCCGTGGCCTTCGGCCTGGACAGCCTCAGCCGCGAGGATCTCGGTGAACTGATCCGGATCACCCGGAAACTACGGCTGAGCATAGGGGACTTCAGCGACTGACGGCGAGACGGCCCTCCGGACTGTTTGCCGGACGGGCCCTGGTCCGGCTCAGAGCCGATCGGCGACCGGCATGCCGAGCGGGGAGGTCTCCGCGGCGAAGGCCCGGATCATGCCGTCCTGGGTGAAGGACGCGATGAGCGCGCCCCGGTCGGTGAAGACCTGACCCCGGACGTAGGTCATCCCGCTGCCGACATGGGTGCTCTCGTGGTGGTAGAGGATCCATCCCTCCCACTCCACGGGCTCGTGGAAGGTGACCGAGATGGCCATGACCCCGGTGGACACCGTCACGTGGGCCATGGAGGTGCCGATCCCGCGGTGGGCCCGCATGGTGGTCGAGATGGAAAGGTGACCGGTGAAGTGGGCGATCAGGGCCTTGGCCAGGTCGTCGCGGGCCGGCCGCCGATCGTAATGGAGCCACGCATCAATCGTCGGCTCACCGAACTCGTCGGGGTCGTTGGGATCGGAGAGTCCGACCAGCCGGAGCTCACGACCGATCATCGGCATTTCGACCGGGATGGCGTCCGCCGGTGGTCCCACGTCGGGCATGGCGGCGCCGTGCTCGATGACGCTCTCGTGCTCCACGTCGAGGAGTACCGTCACCGAGGCACAGTGCCGGTCGCCCTGGCTCACACTGACCACCGCCGAGGCGAATGTCCGCCCCTCGTGCAGGACGTCGACAGCGAACGCCAACGGATGCTCAGCGTCGGCCGCCCTGACGAAGACGGCATGGGCCGCGCGCACCGTGTGCCGGGGAAAGGTCTTCGCCGCGGCCACGATGGCCTGGCCGAGGAGCTGGCTCCCGTCCACGACGTTCCGACTCCCGCCGTCACTCCCGCCGACGAATCGGCGTTCCTCCCGCGGTTCGACATCGAAGACGGCCAACATGCCGTCGACACTCGACGGGGGGCGGGCTGTCCCGGAGCTCACCGACCCGACACCGCCGGATGCGCCTGGCCGATACGGATCTCGACCGCATCCTGGAAGAAGCCGACATAGCCGGCCAATCGCGCCACCTCCGGGTAGGGATCCTCGTACGACCAGATGAGTACGTCGTCACCGTCGCGCTCGTACCGGCGGTAGGTGGCCGTTCCCTTGTAGGGGCATCGGCTGGTCTGCTCATCGGGGACGAACAGATCGAGGCGCACGTCCTCGGGCGGGAAGTAGAAGACCAGCCCGTGATCCTGCTCGTCGACGAGGAGGCAACACCGGCTGTCGGCCAGCAACTCACCATCGACAGAGGCGGTCACCCGGTTCCTCCGGGCGAGAACGTCGACCCGGTAGTCGGGCCGTTCTGCAAAAGCCGACGGTTCCACGGCGCTCACCTCCGTTGCCTCGCGGGCGGTACTCCTGGTATCCATTGTGGCCAGAGTATTCGCCCGCAGGCAGGGCCGATTCCGGAGAATGGAGACAGATGATCATCGTGTCGGGGATTTTCGACGTCGCCGCCGACCAGCGGGATGCCTACCTCGAGTCAAAACAGGAGCAGGTCCTCCGCACCCGTGGCGAGACCGGATGCCGCGAGTACGCCTTCTCGGCTGATGCCCACACCCCGGGTCGTGTGCGGCTCTTCGAGCTGTGGGACTCCTTCTCCGATCTGGAAGCTCACCTGGCCGGGCTCCGTTCCATCGACGATCCCGGGCCCTCGATCCCTGTCGAGTCCACCGTCGTCCAGGTGTACGAAGCGGAAGTCACCGTCCCCCGTGGGCACAAGGCGACCCGAAGCGGTCTAGGCCCTGGGCACGGTGCCGATGCCGTGGAAGATCAAGTCCCACAGATCCTCGGCCGAGTTCCCCTCCTGAGGACTGTGCACCGACAAGCCGCCGATCGTCGAGGAGAAGGTGTTGAACATGATCGCCTCAAGCACGACACCGACGATGGGACCGTGCCGCTGTCCCACCCGGACGGCCCCGGCCGCGGCGGCCCCGTCGAGGACCTCTTCGAATAGGGACACCAGGGGGGAGAACACCCGTGCTGCCTCCTTCGGGTGCTCGGTGAGCAACTGCTGGGCGAACTCGGCCATGAAGGGTGCCCGTGGGTTGGCCCCGGACTCGCCCTCCTGGGTCGGTCGGCACAGCTGGTAGTACTCGACCACGAAACAGTGCAGCCGGTCGAGGGCGCCGTCCACCTCTGCGATCCTGTCCCGGAGGTGATCGGTCGTCGAACGGACCGACTCCTCGAACAGCGCCAGGAGGAGTTCGTGCTTCCCCCCGAAGTACTGGTAGAAGCTACGCAGCGACTGCCCGGAACGGTCCACCACCTCCTGGACCGTGAAATCCTTGCCCGACCCGGAGTTGAACAGCTCGATGGCGGCGTCGAGAAACCGCTGGACCCGGGTTTCGGCCCGCAGCCTGGCCGAATCCAGTGAGCGAGCCACCGCCTGCTCTCGCCAACTGAGATTCTCGGGCTCCGACAGCGTCGGCCACCGACTCGCGCTTGGTCACTGGCGAAATGCTAATCGATGGCGGAATACACAGTGAATCTCTCGGAGGGGGGTCCCTTCGTGTCGCTGGAGAGAACGGGGTTCTGCCCGGGACCGGAATCGGCCGGGTGCCAGCCGGCCCCGCCGCCGAAGCCGTCTAGCTCGACGCACGGCTTCGTCCGTCGCCCGACAGCAGCCTGTCGAGGTTGGCCCGCAGCTCCGGGGAGACGAACGACCGGTCCTCGGCGCTCAGGGCAAAATCGAGGGTGGCGAGGATCGCCCGTTCGAGGTGCAGGTTGAGGATGCGCTTGGTGTCCTCGACCGCCCGCCGGGGCAGCTTGGCGATCCGGTGGGCGCACGCCAGCGCCTGCGTGACCACCTCGTCGTCGGGACAGACGTGGTTGACGAGCCCGATCTCGGCCGCCCGCCGGGCCGGGATGCGGTCGCCGGTCAAGGCGTACTCCTTGGCCAGCTGCAAGCTGATCATGAGCGGCCAGGTCACCGGGCCCCCGTCCGCCGCCACCAGGCCCATGAGCACATGCGGGTCGGCCAGGTGGGTGCTCTCGGCCATGAACACGATGTCGGAAAGGGCCACCAGACTGCAGCCCAGGCCGACGGCGGCACCGTTCACCGCGGCCACGATCGGTACGCGGCAGCCCACCATGCCGGTCACGATCTCGCGGCCATGGGCCAGTGTCTCCTTGCGGCGTTCCGGGTCCTTGGCCAGCTCGTCCAGGTAGGTGAAGTCACCACCGGCGGAGAATGCCTTCCCGTTGCCGGTCAGCACGACCGCTCGGGCCTCATCGTCGGCATCGATCTGCGGGAAGAGGCGGGCAAGCCCGCGGTGGAGCTCGTGGTTGGTGGCGTTGAGCTGCTCGGGACGGTTCAGCCTGACCACCCGGACCGGGCCGTCGCTCAGGACCTCGAGCTCATCGGGTACCTCGAAACGGGTCACGGGACCGGCAGTCCCACGGTCCCGCGGGCGATGCGTTGCCCGCCCTCACCCGGCCTTACGACACCCTTCATGGTGAACCCTCCGGCTCGACGGCATCTGGACGATAGCACCGATCTTCTCAATTCAGAACTGTGTTTCCGCCCACCCGGGCCCGGGCTCCGGGTGCGGCTCGGATCCCCGTGGGTGCGGCTCGGAACCCGCGGGCGCGGCCGGCGGAGCTCATGAGTCGGGCAGCCGCAGGATACGGCGGGCGACCAGGTTCCGCTGGATCTGTGATGTGCCGCCCATGACGCTCTGGGCCCGACTGTAGAGATAGGTCTTCAACCAGGTGTCGTCCCCACCCCCGTGGTCGATCCCGCCGATGGTCAGGGCGGCGTGGCCGACAGCCTGCTCCACCCAGGTCATCAGCAGCTTGTCGACCGAACCCTCGGGACCGTGGGTGACCCCGTCGAGCCGGTCGGACAGCCGCCGCCGGACGTGGAGCCGGAGCATCTCGACCTCCACGATGGCCCACCCGAGCTCGTCGACCTGTTCGGTCCGGAATCGTCCCGGGTCGGCCCGGACCCGGCGCGTCAGGTCGTTGACGACCTTGCTGTAGCGGGCCACGTAACCGAGCTCCCCCGGCTCCCGTTCGTGGCTCACGACGGTCATGGCCAGGCGCCACCCCTCGCCCGGATCGCCGATCATGTTGCCCGACGGGACCCGGGCCCCGTCGAAGAGCACTTCGCCGAACTCCTTGGTCACCCCGTTGATCATCCGGAGCGGACGCTGCTCGACGCCGGGCTGGTGCATGGGAACGGCGAAGGCCGAGATGCCGCGGTGCTTGGCCGCCTCATGGTCCGTCCGGGCCAGGACCAGGCACCAGTCGGCCTCGTCGGAGTAGCTCGTCCACACCTTGTGACCGCTGACGACGTAGTCGTCGCCGTCGCGGTCGGCCCGGGTGCGCAACGAGGCCAGGTCAGATCCGGCGTCGGGCTCGCTGAACCCCTGGCACCAGCGGTCGCGTCCGCTGACGATGCCGGGGAGGAAGCGCTGTTTGATCTGGTCGTCGCCGTGCTCGAGGATGCCCTGCACCAGGTAGCCCAGGCTGGGGCGCGGCGGGGCCCCGGCGGCGGCCAGCTCCTCGTCGACGATGACCTCGTAGACGCTCGGCAGACCCTGGCCGCCGATGGCCGTGGGCCAGGACATGCCGAAGAAGCCGGCGTCGTAGAGCGAATGGTGCCAGGCCGCGGCGCCGGCCCAGTAGTCGTCGTCGGTCGACGACGTGGGCAGGCCGGGGTTGTTCTCCCCCAGCCAGCGCCGCAGCCGGAGCCGGAATTCGGATTCGGCCGGCGAGTCACGGAAGTCCATCGGTGCTCCCGATGCCGTGGTGGGCGAGCACCAGCGCCAGGCTGGCCCCGGCGTCGCCGAGAAGGTCGATCGACAGGAGGGCGCGCCGGAGGTAGAGGTGGGCCAGGCACTCCCAGGTGTTCCCGATCCCTCCGTGCACCTGGATGGCCGTCTCGCACACCTGGACGGCCGCCCGGGCACAGTAGGCCTTGGCCACCGCGGCGGCGGCCAGCGCGTCGGCCGGCGCCAGCTCGTCCACCGCCCACGCCGCGTGGAGGGTGACGCTGCGGGCCCCCTCGGTCTGGACGAAGGCGTCGGCCAGCAGATGCTGGACGGCCTGGAAGGAGCCGACGGCCGCCCCGTACTGCCGTCGGGCCGTGGCATAGGCCGTGGCCAGCTGCACGGCACCCTCCATGGTCCCGACCAGGTCGGCGCAGGCCAGCGAGAGGCCGAGCGCGGTCCAGCGGGTCAGGTCATCGCTCGTGATCGGCCGGTCCGGCGACTCGACGGTGGCCACCGGCAACGGCGGATCCAGGGCCGTGGCCGGGCGGGTCAGATCGACCCCGGCGTGCACCGGGGGCAGGACCGCCTCGGCCAGCACCCGGCCCTCGGGTCCGTCGGCCAGGAGCAGTGCGGTCGACGATCCCTGGACATCGATGGCCACGCTCGGCGGCATCCGGCCGGCGCCGGTGCAGGCCAGCGAGGAGAGATCGGCGGTCAGGGCCACCGTCTCGACGGCCGGGCCCGGTGCGGCGCCGGCCAGCCGGCGGAGCTCACCGGCCAAGATCGGTCCGAAGAAGGAGACGTCGGCTAGGCCCCGGCCGAGCTCCTCGGCCACGATGGCCGCCTCCACCCCCGACGCCGTCGGTGCGCCGTCTCCGGTGGCGGACCGGAGCTCCCGCCATCCCGACGCGGCAACGGCGGCGTCGAGCTTGGCCGTCCGCTCGGGGTCGCCGAGGTCGGCGACGGCCTGCGGACCGAGCCGGGCCACGAGCCGGGCGGCCGAATCCCGAAGGGCGTGTTGCTCCGCGGAGAGCCGGACGTCCATCAGCCGTCCCCGGGAGCCGCGGCCAGCGACGCCGACCACTCGTCGCGGAGCGTCCGCCGCAGCACTTTCCCCGAGGGCAGGCGTGGGACATCGTCGACCACGACGACGTAGCGGAGTCGCTTGTAGGTGGCCAGCGCGTCGGCGACCAGCGCCTGCAGCTCACCCTCCTCCACCGGTAGGTTCGGGTCGAGCTTGACCGCGGCGGCGGGGACCTCCCCGGCCCGCTCGTCGGCGACGCCGAAGACGGCACAGTCGAGCACGGCCGGATGGCGGAGCAGCACCGCCTCCACCTCCGCCGGCGCCACCTGGAACCCGCTGACCTTGATCATCTCCTTGGACCGGTCGGTCAGGTGCACCCACCCCTCGGGCTCCAGCCACCCGACGTCCCCGGTCCGGTACCAGCCGTCGGCGAAGGCATCGGCGGTGGCGTCGTCGGGGAGGTAGCCGGCCATCACCGACCGGCTCCGGACCTGGATCTCACCGACCTCCCCGGGAGCGAGGACGTCGCCGCTCTCGAGGTCGGCGATGCGGAGCTCGACACCGGCGGGTGGCAGTCCGGCCGAGTCCAGCCGCCACTCGCCGGGACGCTCGACCGGATTGGCGGCGATCACCGGAACCTCGCTGGCCCCGTAGGCCGGCAGCCAGCGGACCCCGGTCCGCTCCGTCACCGTCATGGCCACGCTCTCGGTCACCGGGGTCGCACCCCACATGATGTAGCGGAGCGAGGAGAGGTCGTGGGATTCGAGGTCGGGGTGGTTGGCCAGAGCCAGGGCGATGGGGGCCACCGCCATCTCCAGGGTCATCCGCTCGCTGGCGATCCGGTGGAGCACCTCGTCGAGATCGAATCGCGGGTGCAGCCGCACCATCGCCCCCGACGATACGGCGGCCAGCAGGTTGAGCAGCCCGAGGATGTGCGAGGGGGGTGTCGCCACCTGGAAGCGGTCATCCTCGCCCAGACCGAGGACCGTGCACCAGTGGGCCGTGGCCAGGCCGATCGACAGGTGGGTGTGCCGGACGGCCTTGGGGAGGCCGGTGGTACCCGAACTGAAGACGAGGACGACCTCGTCGGTGGCCACCACCCCGTCGGCCGCCACATGGGCGCGGCTGCCCGCCAACGGATCTGACGACCGGTCGTCGAGATCGGTCACCCGTTCCGGGCCCAGGAACCCGGCCAGCAGGGAGACCGCGTCGCCGTCGGCCACGGCGTGGACCGGTGCGGTGAGATCGAGGGCGTGCCCGACCTCGGCCCCCTTCCACGCCGGGCTGAGGAGGACGACAGCCGCCCCGATCTTGCTGACGGCGTGCACGGCCACGATGAACTCGGTGCGGTTGGCCGTCATCAGGGCCACACGATCGCTGCGGCCCACCCCCCGGTCGGCCAGGTGGCGGGCGAACGCGTTGCTGAGTCCGTCGAGGTCCCGGTAGGACCAGCGTCGGTCACCGCTGCGGATGGCGTCGCGATCGCCGAACCGGAGCGCGGCTCGCTCGAGGGCTTCGTGCATCAGGGCGTTCGCCATCGGAAACCATCTTCTCCAATTTGAGATCGACCGTCAACATTCTGCAGATCTATACTTCTCGAATATGGAGATCAAGGGCGCGAAGGGATGACCGACGACCAGGACGTGCGACGGGAGATCATCGAGACCGTCCGCCGGTTCGTCGCCCGCGAGGTCGTACCGGTCGCATCCGAGCTGGAGCGGGACGACCGCTTCCCGACCGACATCGTCGAGGGAATGCGTGCCCTCGGACTGTTCGGGGTCACCATCCCCGAGACCTACGGCGGACTGGGGCTCGACCTGTTGACCTATGTCGGGATCATCGAGGAGCTGGCCTACGGGTGGATGAGCCTGACGGGGGTGGTCAACACCCACACCATGGTGGCCACCCTGCTGCTCCAGCACGGCGACGAGGAGCAGAAGCAGCGGTGGCTGCCGGTGCTGGCCTCGGGCCAGCGGCGGGGGGCGCTGTCACTGTCGGAGCCCGACGCAGGCAGCGACACCCGCAACATCTCCTGCCGGGCCCAGCGGGACGGGGACGAGTACGTGGTCAACGGGACCAAGGCCTGGGTCACCAACGGCGAACGGGCCGGGCTGGTGGCCTTGGCCGCCCGGACCGAGGAGGGCATCTCCGCCTTCATCGTGGAGAAGGAGCCCGGACCGACCTTCGAGGGGATCTCCGTGGGCAAGCACGTGGGCAAGCTCGGCTACAAGGGCGTCGAGACCGTCGAGATGGCGTACACGGACCACCGGGTGCCGGCGGCCAACCTCATCGGCGAGCCGGGCCGGGGCCTCCCCCAGATCCTCGGGGTGCTCGAGATCGGACGCATCAACATCGCCTCGCGGGCGGTGGGTGTGGCCCGCGCCGCCTTCGACGCCGCGCTGGCCTACGCCCAGCAGCGCACCACCTTCGGCAAACCCATCGCCGAGCATCAGGCCATCCAGCTCAAGCTGGCCGATATGGCCACCCGGCTGGAGGCGGCCACTCTCCTGACACGCAACGCGGCCGAACGCAAGATGGCCGGGCTGCGCTGCGACGTCGAGGCCGGGATGGCCAAGCTGTTCGCCAGCGAGACCGCCCTCCAGCTCACGACCGAGGCCATGCGCATCCACGGTGGCGTGGGCTACACCACCGACCTGCCCGTCGAGCGCTACTACCGGGACGCTCCCCTCATGGTGATCGGCGAGGGGACCAACGAGATCCAGAGGCTGGTCATCGCCCGCGGGCTGCTGGCCCGCGCCCGGAGCTAAGCCCGGTCCGGAGGCGGCGGAGGAGCGGGGTCCGGAGGAGCCGGAGGCGCGGCGCCCAACCGGTCGGCCACCTCGGCCAGCACCTCCTCGGTGTGCTGCCCGAGCACCGGGACCGGCTTGCACCGCCCGCGGCCGGCGCCGGAGAAGCGCACCGGGCCGTTCACCGACCGCTGCACGTTTCCCGCACCGCCTCCGTCGATCTCCACGATGCCGTCGTTGGCCAGCAGCTGGGGGTCGACCACGACCTCGGCCGGGGTCTGGGCCGGCGCCCACCAGACCCCCTCGTCGTCGAAGCGCTCGGCCCAGGCGGCCAGCGGCCGCTGGGCGATGATCTCGTCCAGGATGGCGATGACCTCGGTCCGGTTCCGGCGGATGGATGTGGCGTCGGCAAACCGCGGGTCCTCCAGCAGTTCGGGGTGGTCGAGGGCGCGGCAGACGGCGTCGATGTGGCGCCCCGCCTCGAGGCCGGTGAGGAAGAACCAGCGGCCGTCGCCGGCGCGGTAGGGGTTCATCAGCGGCGCCTGGTTCCGCTCCCTCGACTCGGCCCGAGCCACCTTCCCGAGGGTCATCTGCAACCCCAGATCCCACCCCAGCACGTAGGTACCGGTCCGGAGGAGCGACACCTCGACGACCCGGCCCCGGCCCGTCTGGCGCTGCTCCATGACGGCGGCCAGCAGGCCGGCCAGCGCGGCCAGCCCGGTGATGTGGTCGCCGATCCCGCCCCGGGCGTTGAGCGGGCTGCCCTCGTGATCGGCCATCTGCATGGACAGCCCGGAGCGGGCCCAGAAGGCCCCGATGTCGTAGGTCGGGCGGTTCCGGTCGTCGCCCCTGAGGCCGTAGCCGCTGATGCTGCAGTACACCAGGCGAGGATGGCGGGCCACGGTGGCCTCGGGCTCCAGACCCAGCCCTTCGAGGGAGTCGGGACGCAGGTTGGTGACGAACACATCGGCCGTGGCCAGGAGGTCCTCGAGGTGCCGGTGGCCCTCGGGATCCCGCAGGTCGAGCACCACACTCCGCTTGCCCCGGTTGTCGAGGGAGAAGGCGGGATTCGGCATGTCGCTGTCGATGCCGAGTGACCCGAACACCTTCCGCATCGGGTCGCCGGCCGGTGCTTCGACCTTGATGACATCGGCACCCCAATCGGCCAGCAGCGCCGCCGCCGAGGGCGCCGCCACCCACACCCCCATCTCGACGACCCGGAGACCGGTGAAGGTGGAGAGTCCCGGTGCGGACTCAGGGGTCACGGGGCCGCCCCCGGACGACCGGAGGCCACCTGTTGGCGCAGGATCTCCTTCATCACCTTCCCCGTCGCGTTCACCGGCAGCTGATCGACGGTCTCCACCACCCTCGGCACCTTGTAGTTGGCCATGTTGGCCCGGCACCACGGCCCGATCTCCGGGACGACCTCCGCCGCCGGGGCACCGGACGCGGTGACTACGAAGGCCATCCCGACCTCACCCAGCCGCTCGTCGGGAATGCCGATCACCGCCACCTGCCTGATGTCGGGATGGCGCAACATGATGTTCTCGATCTCCGCCGGATAGGCGTTGAAGCCGCCGATGATGAACATGTCCTTGACCCGCCCGACGATCCGCAGGCACCCGGCGCCGTCGACCACCCCGAGGTCACCGGTGCGCAGCCACCCCTCGGGGGAGAGCGCCAGCGCCGTGGCCTCGGGATCGTCGAGGTAGCCGGCCATGACACTGTCGCCGCGCACCAGCACCTCGCCGGGTTGACCGGCTTCGACGTCCCGATCGTTCTCGACGATACGGATCTCGAAGCCGGGGCGGGGTCGGCCGACCGTGGTGGCGACGGTCTCCACGTCGTCATCGGGAGACGTCGATGCCACCGTTCCCGCCTCGGTCAGGCCGTAGCCGGTGATGACGATCGAGAACGGCAGCTCGTCATCGATGCGTCGGACCAGTTCGACAGGGATGTCGGCCGCTCCGGTCACCGCCACCCGGAGGGTGGACAATCGATGCCGGGCCCGCTCGGGATGGTCGAGGATGGACTGATAGAGCGTCGGCGGCCCGGGGAGCACGGTCACCCCTTCGCCATCCACACGCTCCAGCACGTGGTCGACATCGAACACCGCCTCGGGCAGCATGGTGGCACCGCTGATGACACAGGCCAGGATGCCCGCCTTCAAGCCGAACATATGGAAGTACGGGTTCATCATCAGGTAGCGGTCGTCAGCGCCCAGCCCGGTCATCTCCACCCAGTCGGAGGCCACGCACAGGGTCCGGGCGTGGGTCATGACGACGCCCTTGGGCCGTCCCGTCGTCCCCGAGGTGAAGAGGATGTCCGAGGGATCGTCCGGACCCAGTCGGGCGCTCCGTCGGTCGACCACCATCCGGTGGGCATCGGTGGCCCGCGCCATGCACGCTTCCCACGACTCGGCTCCGGCGGGCACGGGCCCGCCGGCCACGATGACCGTCTCGAGGTCGGGCAGCTCGGTGCCGGTGGAGCGGAGCATGGCCACGTAGTCGGTCCCGAGGAAATCGGTCACGGTCACCAGCGCCCGGGCCCGGCTCCGGGTGAGGATGTCGACCGCCTCTGCGCCCTTGAACCTGGTGTTGATGGGGACCAGGACCGCGCCCGCCTGCCACAAGCCGAGGACGGCCACCACCCACCGGGCACTGTTGAACGCCCAGACGGCCACCCGGTCACCGGGTTCGACGCCCGACCCGACCAGTGCGGCCGCCAACGTACGGGCTTCCTCGAGGAGCTCGGCGTAGGTCAGCCGGGTCCCGCCGTCCTCGATGGCCACCCGCCCGCCGAACCGGTGGGCGGCGGCGGTGGCGCAGGCCGGGACGGTCCGATCCGGGCCGCCGGCGATCATGGCACGACAGGGTCGACGACCTTCGTCGACCCTGCATCGAACCGGTGGATGCTCGGCGCTGGCTCCGACATGGCTCCTCTTCCGGGATCTTCCGCGACCGGGCGCGACACCACGTGGTCCGGTGAGAATGGCACTATTAACTCAGGAGAGTACTATTCCAACAGGCGTCGTGCCACCGCTCCGGGTGCGGCGCGGCCCCGGCCCCTCCATGGGTCCGGCCGCCGTTTCCGACGGGTCCGGCCACTGTCTCCCGTGGGTCTCGCCGGCGGCAGGCAGGACCGCGGACACCGTCCCACATGGGTGCCGCCCCTTCTCGTGGGCGTCGCCCCGGCCCGATGCTCGGCCCCGGGTGGTCATCCCATCTGCCCGTCCCGGGCGCCCGCCGGTCGGGACGGGGGCCGGGATCGACCTGAGAACGCGCTTCTTTTTTTTGTGTAATGCTTGTTTGTCGGCTGACGAGCAGTGGGCCCACCAGGGGCGGCCGTGAGGGTGAAAGGTGAAGGGAGCGGGATGACCACGATGGAATCCGGCGTCTACTACGACCCGTACGACTTCGACATCGACTCGGACCCGTATCCGGTCTGGAGGCGGCTGCGCGACGAGCAGCCGCTCTACTACAACGAGCGCTACGACTTCTACGCGCTGAGCCGCTTCGACGACGTCGACCGCTGCTCCCGGGATTGGGAGACCTACATCTCCGGCAAGGGCACCCTCCTCGAGATCATCAAGAGCGGCATGGAGTTGCCACCCGGGTCGATCATCTTCGAAGACCCCCCGGCGCACCACATCCACCGCCGCCTGCTCTCACGGGTCTTCACCCCCCGTAACATCAACGGCCTCGAGCCCAAGATCCGCGAATTCTGCGCCCGCAGCCTCGATCCCCTGGTCGGACAAGGAGGCTTCGATTTCATCGCCGACCTCGGTGCCCAGATGCCCATGCGCACCATCGGCATGCTGCTCGGCATCCCGGAAACCGACCAGGAGGCCATCCGGGATCGTATCGACGACGGCCTGCGCCTGACCGAGAGCGGCATGCCGGACATGGACAAGGCCTATGCCGACGGGATGACGGCGGGAGAAGGGTTCGCCGAGTACATCGAATGGCGGGCCACCCACCCTTCCGACGACCTGATGACCGAGCTGCTCCAGGCCGAGTTCGAGGACGAGACCGGGACCCTGCGCCGCCTCACCCGGGAGGAGGTGCTGGGCTACGTGAACCTGCTGGCCGCGGCCGGAAACGAGACCACCACCCGGCTGATCGGATGGACGGGCAAGGTGCTGGCCGACCATCCCGACGAGCGCCAGAGGTTGGTCGAGGATCGCAGCCTGGTCCCGAACGCCATCGAGGAGCTGTTGCGCTACGAGTCGCCGTCGCCGGTCCAGGCCCGGTACGTGACCAGGGACGTCGAGCACCACGGGCGGGCGGTACCGGCCGGCAGCGCCATGCTCCTCCTCACCGCCGCGGCCAACCGCGACGACCGCCGGTTCGCCGACGCCGACCGGTTCGACGTCACCCGGAAGATCGACCACCACCTGGCCTTCGGCTACGGGATCCACTTCTGCCTGGGATCAGCCCTGGCCAGGCTCGAGGGGCGCATCGCCCTCGACGAGGTCCTGCAGCGGTTTCCCACCTGGCACGTCGACTGGGAGAATGCGGTGCAGGCCCGCACCTCGACGGTACGGGGTTGGGAGCGGCTGCCCGTGTTCACCTCCTGAGGCGAGCATGCACCGGCGTCGAAAGAGGACATTGCCATGATGAGAACGGTCGTCGTCGGAGCCTCGAGCGGACTCGGTCGGTCCATTGCCGTCGGACTCGGGCAACGCGGGGCCACGGTGGCCTTGTTGGCCAGGAGGAACGATCGCCTGGTGGATGCGGCCAAGGAGGCCGGCCCGGGGTCGCTGGCCATCACCTGTGACGTGACCGACACCTCGTCGTGCCAGTCGGCCATCGCAGCCGCGGCCGACGGCCTGGGCGGCATCGATGCCCTCATCTACGCCACCGGTGTCGGGCCGCTGGCCCGGATGGTCGACGTCAGCGCCGACACCTGGCGGCGGACGTTCGACACCAATGTGATCGGGGCGGCGATGGTCACCGCGGCAGCCATCCCGCATCTGACCTCGTCCCGGGGGGTCGCCGCCTACCTCTCGTCCGTGAACGGGTCGATCACTCCTCCATGGCCCGGTCTCGGGACCTACGCCACCAGCAAGGCCGCGCTCGACACGATGATCGAGGCCTGGCGGAACGAGCATCCGGACGTGGGGTTCACCCGCGTCGTGGTGGGCGACTGCGCCGGTGGTGAGGGAGCATCGGCCACCGGGTTCGCCGACGACTGGGACTGGGACCTGGCGGCAGAGCTCCATCCCATCTGGCAGGCCAGGAACTACCTGAGCGGCTCGCTCATCGATGTCGAGGAGCTCGTGCGGGTGGTGGACACCGTGCTGCGGTGCGGCGCCAGTGCCGGCATCCCCACGGTGGCCGTCACCCCCCGGCCGCCCGGCTGAGTTTGCCGGACCGGGTGCTCAGAGCTGCTCCCGGCCAAGAAGCAGATTGGCGATGAACGTGGCCCGGGGAAGGAGCCCGTGATCCCCGAGCTCATGTAGCCGGTGGCGGTCAGGCTCGGTGGCGGTCAGGCGACGACGCCACGGATCTTGAGAGCGATGATGGCATCGGAATCGAGGCCGAGCTCGGCCAGGATGCTGTCGCCGTGCTCGTTGAACTCCGGGGCGCGGGTGGGCACCGCCGGCTCCTCGTCGAACTGGACCGGCGCCGCCACCAGACGGAAGGGCGTCCCCGCGGCCGTGTGGCACTCCTGGACGTAGCCGTTGGCCACGGTCTGGGGATCGGCCACCGCCTCCAGCGTGTCCTGCACGACGGCCCACTGCCCGATGAACGTGGCCAGCCGCTGGCGCCACTCGTCGAGCGTGGCCGAGGCGAACACCTGGGACAGGATCGCGATGGCCTCGGCACTGTTGTCCATGAGCGATGCGTGATCGGCAAAACGGGCGTCGGTGGCCAGTTCCGGACGACCGACCGAATCGCACAGCGGCGCCCAGTACTTTCCGGGTTGGAGGCAGGTGAAGGCGAGGACCCGACCGTCCTTGGTCTCGTAGTTGCGCGACAGCGGGTTGGACGGAGTGCGATCGTCCGGCGGAGGGGTCCACGGTCTGTCCAGCACCAGTGAGAGAGCCACCGCCTGTCCCATGGCCCAGAGTCCCGCACCCAGCAGTGACACGTCCACGATGGTGGCCTCACCGCTCCGCTCGCGATGGAAGAGAGCGCCCAGGATCCCACCGGCGATGGTCATGGCTCCGATGGAATCCCCGAACCCCGGAGCGGGGGGTACCGGCACCAGGTCGTACTCCGGACGCTTGGCACCCACGGCCACGCCGGCCCGGGCCCAGAAGGCCAGCGAGTCGTACGATCCCTTGTCGGCATCCGGGCCGCGCTCGCCCTGGCCGGTGCCGCGCACGTAGATGATGTCGGGATTGTGGGCGCGAATCTCCTCGACACCGATCTTGAGCTTGCGCCGCACGGTCGGGAGCTTGTTGGTCAGGAACACGTCAGCCGTTGCCGCCAACTGGTAGAGGATCTCGAGCCCGTCGGGTGAAGTCAGGTCGAGACCGAGGCTTCGCTTCCCCCGGTTGGAGTGCTCCAGCAGGGCGTGGACGTCACTCGGCACCAGGGCCAGTCCGGTCGATGCCAGGCCGCGCATGGCGTCGCCGCGTTCGACGTGTTCGATCTTGATGACCTCGGCGCCCCAGTCCGACAGCAGCGCCGACGCCGCCGGAACGAATGTGTGCTCGGCAACCTCGAGGACCCGGACGCCCCGCAGTACAGCAGTCACTACCAACAACCTCCGACCATCTCCGTACCGTAGGACTCGGCACGTTGTCGGTCCCCCGGATGTACCCGAAGCGGCGCGGCAGACCAACAGAGTCTGACACCCCGGATTCGGTATGTGGACTCTAGTCTGGTGAAACTCCCGTTCTCAAGTCGGCCGGGAGCCGGGGCGGGAGATCGATCCCCGTGCCCCACCCAACCCCTCAGGCCGCCGGTGGCGGCCGCTGGTTGCGCAGGCGGTTGTGGAAGCTGCACAGGAGCCGCCCGTTCTCCTGGGTGGTGAGACCGCCCTCGGACCAGGGCTGGATGTGGTCGACCTGGCTGGACTGGGCGGGCCGGTCGCAGAAGGGGTGGGTGCAGCGGCGGTCCCGCACCTCGATGGCCCGGCGGGTGGCCCCGGTGAAGAACCGGGTGTTTGGGTTGATCTCGGGGCGGCGGGGCGGACCGAACACGGCCCGCTCCAGATCGGATGCGGTGGCCGGTCGGCCGGGACCGGGGCCGGGCCTCGGGGCCGGAGGGCGGGGTCGGGCCGGGCCGGGCCGGGCCGGGGTCGGAGCGGAGGCCGGCTGGGCGCCACCGGTCCCCCCGGAGCCGAAGCAGGACAGAACAGGCTGTATTACTCCCCTACTGCAGCTCGGCGGGGAACCAATCGGGCCGGCGCTTCTCCATGAACGCCCTCATGCCCTCCCGTGGCTCGTCGGAGTGATCGAGCGCCCAGAACATCGTCTGGTAGTCGATGGCGCCGTAACGCTCGTTGAGCATGCGCTTCACCTGGACACGCGCCGCCGGTGCGGTCCTGAGCACCTCATAGGCGGCGGCCGTGGCCGCGTCACGGAGCTCGTCGTGGGCCACCACCCGGGAGATGACACCGAGCCGGAGGGCTTCGGCCGCATCGAAGGTCCGGGCCGACAGCAGGAGATCGCGTGCCACCGCCACTCCGACGTGGGCGGGCAGGGCGGCGGCGAACGTCGCGTCGGGGATGCCGCGCAGGAGCTCCGGCACACGGAAGGTGGCCCGGTCGCTCACCACGGCGATGTCCGCCATCATGGCGATCAGGAGGCCCCCGGCCTGACAGATCCCGTTGACCGCGGCGATCACGGGCGCCGGACTGTCACGGATGGCGAGAAACGGGAGCACGTCCTGGCCGATGTCGTCGGGCAGGACGTCGCCCGGCTCGGAACGACCTCCGAGATCGCCGCCGGGTGCGAACACATCCCCGACGCCGGTGATGATGAGGGCACGGAGATCGGTGTCGCGGTTCACGAGGCGCACGGCCCGTTTCAGGCCGTAGTACATGGCCGGCGTCAGTGCGTTCCTCGCCTGCGGCCGGTCGATCACGCACCACGCGATCGACCCTTCCCGCTCGAGGCGCAAGGCCGAGGTGCCGAGTTCGTTCTCCATCCGTTCCCCCGCTCCCGCAACCATGGGCTGCGTGTCCAGCACGATATCCCGCCTCTTGAATTCCGGCAATGATGTATCTTTTTCGAGATAATTTGAATTCCGCCGGTTCACCGATGTCGAAGGAGCACGCCATGGCCCGCCCTCGTACGCCGGAGCATATTCACCTGCGCAGCGCCCGGATGCTCGATGTCGGCACCGGTGAGATCGTGACCCCCGGCGACCTGCTGATCGAAGGTGAGCGCATCGCCGCGGTGGCGCCGGCATCGGTTCCCGATGACGCACTGGTCATCGACGTCGGCGACCTGACTCTTCTTCCTGGGCTCATGGACATGGAGGTCAATCTGCTCCTGGGCGGTCCCGACCACCGCAGCCCGCTCATCGCCGTGCAGGACGACCCCGCGGTGCGGACCCTCCGTGCGGTGGCCAATGCCCGGCGCACGCTCCGGGCCGGTTTCACGACGGTGCGCAACCTCGGGCTGTTCATCCAGACCGGCGGACTGCTGTTGGACGTGGCGCTCAAGAAGGCCATCGACCACGGATGGATCGAGGGTCCACGGGTCGTTCCGGCCGGGCATGCCATCACCCCGACCGGCGGTCATCTCGATCCGACGATGTTCCAGGCATTGGCGCCGCACATCATGCCGCTCACGGTCGAGGAGGGCATCGCCAACGGCGTGAGCGAGGTTCGCAAGGCGGTTCGGTACCAGATCAAGTACGGCGCCCAACTGATCAAGGTGTGCGCCTCGGGCGGGGTGATGTCGCACACCGGTCCGGCCGGAGCCCAGCAGTACTCCGACGAGGAGCTGCGGGCCATCGTGGACGAAGCTCATCGCGCCGGGCTCAGGGTCGCCGCCCACGCCCACGGCGACGAAGGGATCAGGGCCGCGCTCGAGGCCGGGATCGACTGCATCGAGCATGGTTCGCTGATGACCGATGACACCCTCGACCTCCTCGTCGACCTCGGGAGGTTCCTCGTGCCGACCACCTACCTGGCCGACGGCATGGACGTGTCCCATGCCGCGCCGGAGCTGCAGGCAAAGGCGGCCGAGGTATTCCCGCGGGCCAAGGCGACGATCAGCAAGGCCATCGCCCGCGGAGCCCGCATCGCCTGCGGGACGGACGCACCGGCGATCCCTCACGGCAAGAATGCCAAGGAGCTGGTGGCCCTGGTCGATCGGGGCATGACCCCACTCCAGGCGATCCGCTCGGCCACCACCGTCGCCGCCGAGCTCATCGATGTCGACGACCGGGGTCGCATCGAGCCCGGGCTCTTCGCCGATCTCGTGGCGGTGCCCGGCGATCCGCTGACCGACATCGGGGTCACCGAGGATGTCCGGTTCGTGATGAAGGGCGGCCAGGTGTACCGGCACGACGGCGCGGCCACCTGAGGGATTGGGGCCCGATGGCCGCCCAGGCCCGGCTACAGCCGGATCCCGACCGCCGCCGTCAGGACGCGGCGTCCGACCCGATGCCGTGGAGGATCAAGCCCCACAGGTCCTCGGCCGAGTCACCCTCGCTGGGGCGGAGGGACAAGCCCCCGATGGTCGAGGAGAAGGTGTTGAACATGATCACCTCGAGCACGATGCCGACGATCGGGCCGTGGAGGAGCCCGGATCGTACGACTCCGGCGTCGGTGGCCTCCTGGATGACTTCCTCGAGCAGGGTCAGGAGGGGCGAGAAGACCCGGGCCGCCTCCTTGGGATGGTCGGTGAGCAGCTGCTGGGCGAACTCGGCCATCCCCAACGGCCCTTGTCTCTTCGAGCCGGCATCGCCCTCGTCGGGTGGCCGGCACATCCGGTAGTACTCCACCACGAAGCGGTGCAGACGCTCGAGCGGATCGGTCTCCTCGGCGATCACCTGGCGGAGATGCTCGGTGGTCGAGTTGACGGTCTCCTCGAACAGGGCCAGCAGAAGCTCGTGCTTTCCCCCGAAGTACTGGTAGAAGCTGTGGAGCGACTGGCCCGACCGCTCGACGACCTCCTGGACGGTGAAATCCCTGCCCGGCCTCGAATCGAAGAGCTCGGTGGCGGCGTCGAGGAAGCGTTGGACCCGACTTTCGGCCCTCAGGCGGGCGGAGTCGAGCGATCGGGCCACCGCCTGGTCGCGCCGGCTGAGCCCCTCGGGCTCAAGGGCTTCAGTCGCCAGTTCGTTGTTCGTCACCGGTCAGAGCGTACCCGACGCCGTTCTCCACCCCCTACGACCTCCGGTTCCACTCCCTCCGACCTCTGGGGCCGGCCGGTCAGAGAGCCGGCTCGATGACCATGTCCATGCTGGCCGCACCGCTGTCGGGGACCCTCGGTTGCCGCCACACCTCCACCGGGAACGAGACGTTCACCAGCGAGTAGCAGAGCCACAGCAGCCGCTTGGCGTCCTCCGGCAGGGCGCCGAAGTCGAACCGGTCGAGGTACCCGATGGCATCCTCGAGGCGCGGGAAGGCCAGGTCGTAGAACGACTGGAGCTCGTCCATCGTGCTGGACAGACGCTTGGCGTAGCGCTCGGCCTCGTGCTCGAGGGACCAGTCGGCGAAGGGCTCGAGGTCGGCGAAGTCGGAAGGAAAGGTGGGCATCGGGTTCCGTCTCCAGGCTCAGGACGCGCTCGAGATCCGGACCGGCGTCGCCGACCCCTGCTGGAAGTCGGCCACGTAGTCGCCGGCCGTCTTGTGCAACTGCCGGAGCAGGATCTCCTGGTCGTTGAGCGGGAAGCTCGTAACCGCCCGCGACTCGAGCATCGTCTGGGTGGCCTCGAGGGTATTGCCGTCCTGGAGCGCGTACTCCTTGAAGGTGACGGCCGCCAGCTCCTGCTGGAGGCGCTGGCGGGCGTTCCTCGGTGGGACGAAGTACAGCGTGCCCTCGAAGATGTGCGTGTTGTACGAGGTCGGCCAGTAGTGGTAGGTGAGGTACCAGCCGGTCTGCCAGATGAGGAGCATGAAATTGGGGAAGAACACGAACGAGTCGACTCCCCAGGCCCGGTGGCGCGACGGGTTCACCGCCGGCGGCAGCTGGTCGAGGCCCGCGATGTCGGGAAGGTCCCAGGGGCCGAACAGCCCGCTCCGCAGCACCCGTTCTATCGGCTTGACCATGTCGAGGTCCTTGGGCGGCGACATGCCCCCCCACGACGACACCATGCCGTGGGGTCCGTCGAGCTCGTAGTCCAGCGCCTCGTAGCCGTAGCCGGAGAGCTTGCGCGACTCCTCGGCCGTGGCCTGCTTGGCGTGGAGGATCGGCGCATGGTAGAACTCGGCGAAGGCGTCGATGAAGAGCTTCCAGTTGGTCCCGACATCGGCCCGGTACTTGTAGACCTGGGTCATCTTGTCGAACGGATAACCGGCCAGGCCGGCGCCGAACCTGCCCAGGTAGTCGTGCAGCGAGGTCGTGTTGTCCGGATCGAGATTGACGAAGATGAACCCCTCCCACGTCTCGACCTGCACCTTGGCCAGCCCGTAGTCCCCAGGGTCGAGATCGAAGAACTCCGACTCCTGCTGGACGAAGGTCAGCTGGCCGTCCACCGAGTACCGCCAGCCGTGGTACTTGCAGGTGAACTGGCGGCAGGTACCGCTGGTCTCCTCGCCGGGGAAGTCGTTCCAGACGAGCTTGTTGCCCCGGTGGCGGCAGATGTTGTGGAAGGCGTGGACCTCGCCGTCGGCGCCCCGGACGACCACGATCGAGGTGCCGGCCGCGTCGAGCTCCTTGGTGAAGTAGGCGCCGGTGCGGGGGATCTGTTCGACCCGACCGACGTTGAGCCAGGTGCGGGCGAAGATGGCCTGGCGCTCGAGCTCGTAGTGCTCGGGCGAGATCGAGTCCTCATAGGAGACAGGCCCCGTGCCCAGCTCGGGGTAGTGCTGCGTCCAACTGCCCTCGGCAGGCTTCGCGAAATGCGCCATGTCGTTCCTCCACCTCCGGTCCCCACGACCGCACGATATCAGCGATCTTCAAAAAACAGAATATCATTTCCGCCGAAGGTCGTCGTCGAGCTCGACGTCGAAGGACCGGAAGGCCATGGCCAGGATCTCGTAGGCGCCGACGGTGAAGACGAGGTCCATGAGCTGCTGTTCGTCCAGCTCGGCGGCCAGCGCGTTCCAGGTGGCGTCGGAAACCGACCCGTCTCCGATCAGCTCGTCTACCGCCCTGACCATGGCCCGGTCCAGCGGCGCCCAGCCCGGCGCCTCGGGGCCCTCGGCGATCCGCTCGATCTCGTCCTCGTCGAGACCGGCATCCCCGGCCAGGATGGCGTGCTGCGCCCACTCGTACTCCGATCCCCGGATGGAGGCCACCCTGAGGACCAGCAGCTCCCGCTGACGGGGCGACAGCGTCGAGGAGAAGAGGACATGGCCGTTGAAGGTGTGGAAGGCCCGGGCCAGCTCGGGATGGCGGGCCAGGGTGCCGAGGGCGTTGAGCCCCTTGGGACCCCCTTTGCGGCGGGTGAGCGGATGGCGGGGATTCTCCGGACGCAGGGCGGCCAGGGCCCCGCGCATCTCCGCGGACCACTCTTCGGGCGGCAGAGGCGCGATGCGGGCCATCAGGTGTTCCGGCCGCCGTTGACGCCGATGACCTGCCCGGTGATGTAGCCGGCCTCGTCGCGCACCAGGAACGAGCAGGCGGCGGCGATGTCCTCGGGCGTCCCCACCCGCCGGACCGGCGTCAAGGACGCGTGATGCTCGACACCTTTCCCGAGCAGCCCCTTGCGCTCGGAGGCCCGAAGCATGGGGGTGTCGATGAACCCGGGGGGGATGGTGTTGACGGTGATCCCCTTCGGGCCGAGCTCGAGGGCCAGGGCCTTGGTGAAGCCGATGACGCCGGCCTTGGACGCCACGTAGTGGGTCATGAGGGGCTGGCCGCCGTGGGCGCTCGAGGACGAGATGTTGACGATGCGGCCCCAACCCTCCTCGATCATGTCGGGCACGACGGACTGGCAGCAGTCGAAGGTGCCGGTGAGGTTGACGGCCAGGATGCGGTTCCACTTCTCGGCGGTGATCTTGAGGAACGGATCGAAGCCGTCGAGGCCGGCACTGTTGACCAGGATGGTGGGCCGGCCGAGGCGCTCGCGCACCGCGGCGACCCCTGCGTCGATCTGCGTCCGGTCGGTCACGTCGACGGTCAGGCCGACGGCCGTACCGCCGGACGCCACGATCTTGCCGGCGGCGGCCTCGGCGGCAGCCCCGTCGCGGTCGAAGATGGCCACGGCGTTCCCGTCGGCGGCCAGCCGCTCGCTGATGGCCAGTCCGATCCCCGATCCGCCGCCGGTGACGATCGCGGTCCGACCGGCGCTCACTGGATGGCCTCGTTTCCGTGGAGCGTCGTGCGGTGCATGTCGCGGGGGGAGGCGGCGTCGTACCGGCAGGCCCGGTGCAGACCCCCCGGTTGTCCCAGATGACCATGTCCCCGACGGACCACTCGTGGCGGTAGACCCGCTCCGGGGTGGTCGACCGGGCCAGCAGGGCGTCCAGGAGCGCCCGTCCCTCGTCGAGCTCCATGCCGACCACGTGGGAGGCGGTGGCGCCGAGCACCAGCGAGCGCCGTCCCGATCGGTGGGTCCACACCAGCGGGTGCTCCTTGGCCGGTCGCGACCGCCACATGGCCAGCTCCTCGGGCGAGGGGTCGTCGTTCACCAGCCGCTGCGAGGCCTCGATGGTGTGCACGACGCGGAGGGACATGAAGCGCTGCTTCTCGTCCTCCGTCAGGTCGTCGTAGGCGCCGTAGGTGCTGGCGAACTCGGTCTCGCCCCCGGACTCGGCCACGGCGTGGGCGCTGAGCAAGGTGGCCATGATCGGGACGTCGTCGGTGCAGCCGTCGATGTGCCAGTCGAAGGTGCCGCGCAGGTACGCGGCGGAGCGGTTCTTGGCCGGGTCCAGCGTCACCCGGAAGATCTCCGGATGCTCCCCGGAGCCGAAGGTCTCCACCCGGCCGAGCCGCTTGGAGAAGGCGACCTGGGTGGCGTCGTCGACGTGCAGGTCACGGAAGACGAGGACGCCGTTGGCCTCCAGGGCCTCGAGCGTCCAGGCCGCCAGAGCGCCGTCGCCGAGCAGCTGGTCGCGGTCCACGCCCACGACCTCGGCGCCCACGGTGGCACTGAGCTTCTCAGTGGTGCGACCACGGTCATCCGGCTCTCCTTCATCTCTGTCCAGGCCACTTCTAGAGGAACACTATTACTTTTCCAGAATCTACATTTTCAGGGCCGCCCGCCTCTGCGCCCGCCCCGCTCCCGCTGCCCCCGCGCCTGCTCCCCCTGCGCCGAGCAGCTGTCGGAGCCGGAACTTCTGGACCTTGCCCGACGCCGTTCGGGGGAACTCCGCGCACCTCGTGGATCGACTCCGGCCACTTCTGGCGGGCCAGCCCGGCGGCCGAGAGATGCGCGCGTACCTGGTCGAGCGTCGGTACCGCCCTCCCCCGGCGCACGCTGACCACGGCGGCGGCGTGCTCGCCGAGGCGCTCGTCCGGCTCGGCCACCACCGCCACCTCGGCGACCGCGTCCATACCCAGCATCAGCTCTTCGATCTCCTGGGCACTGATGTTCTCGCCGCCCCGGATGATGATGTCCGAGATGCGGTCGGTGATGGTGAGGTAGCCGTCCTCGTCGAGGACACCGACGTCGCCGGTGCGGTACCACCCGTCGCTCGTCGAAGGCGGCGGCGGTCAGGGCGGCTCGGTGTAGCCGACACAGCAGTCCGGTCCCCGGCTCACGATCTCCCGCCGTCCATCCTCGAGCGTCGAGGCGGAGCTCCACCCCCGGGAGGGCGTGGCCGTCGGTGGTCAGCCGCTTCACCTCGGGATCGTCGAGGAGACAGCCGGTGATCGACGGGTGCTCGGTGCTCCCGTAGGAGCGGAAGACCCTGATCCCGAGCCTCGTGGCCCGCTCCGTCACCGCCACCGGGACCGACGACCCGCCGAGGCCGGCGAAGGGCATCATGGCCCAGGTGCCGGGGCTGAAGTCAGGGTGGTCGAGCAGGCTGGTGAGGAAGTAGGTGGCCCCACCGGCGACGCCGAGCCCCTCCTCGTCGCATCAGCCGCAGCACCTCACCCGGGTCCCACACGTCGAGCAGGTGGACGGGATCGCTCCCGCAGCAGCGGCATGAGGAAGGCGTTGACCATGCCGATGAAGTGGCCCACCGGCGCCCCGGTGATCTGGGGCGGCCCGCCCGGCGGGAACATGTAGTCGAGCTGGCGGGTCTCGCACCCGATGGTGCGGTGGGAGTGGACGACGCCCTTCGGGTCGCGGGTGGTGCCGGACGTGAAGGCGACGATGGCCGGCGAGTCGGGGTCCACCGCCGGCGGGGCCGGCGACGGGCTCGGGGTCGAGCATGCGACGCGAACGGGGTCGGCCGCCGGCGGCAGGTCCGGTCGGCGGGCGTGTCGCCCACCACCAGCCACGACGGGCCCGGCTCCCGGCTCCAGCAGTTCGCGAGTAGGTGGCCAGGTAGTCGCTGTGCCCGAACCGGTCGGCCGTCACCACCACGTCGGGCGACGGTGACCGGCAGGATGTAGTCGACCTCCTTGGCGCCGTAGAAGTGCACGATCGGGGACCACCACCGCGCCGAGGTAGGCCGCGGCCCAGAAGGTGATGCCGGCTTCGAGCCAGTTGGGCAGCTGGACGACCACCACGTCGCCCGGGCCCACGCCCCGGGCCCGCAGGGCACCGGCCAGCGAACGGGCCGCCCGGTCGACGTCGGCGAACGTGCCCTTCCACGGCCGGGTCTGCGAGTGCACCTCGAACCCGGTCCGTCCCCGGCCGGCCAGGCCGTCGGCCACCATGCCGCCCAGGGTGGCGTCGGTCCACCGCCCCTCGGCCCGGTACCGCCGGACGAGGTCCTCGGGCACCGACCGCAGGCCCCACCTGTCCTCCGCGGTGCTGCTCGACTCCCCCACCGATCGTTCTCCTCGCGCTGTTCGCCAGGCCCCGTGCGACGACCAGGGCCTCGGCGACCAGCCTTGCCCCTAGCTGCGTTGTCAGTCTAGGAGAACTCCGTTATCATTTGTCAACATGGCACTCTCGGAGCCCGGCACGACGCGTCCGCGTGGCGTGCCGCTGCCGACCACGGGTTCCACCCGCTGCGGGTGGTCGGCGTCGTGCGCGAGACGGCCGAGGCCAGCTCGTTCGTGCTCGAGGTGCCCGCCAGACCTCGGCACCGCGTTCGCCTACGAGGCCGGCCAGTTCTGCACCTTCCGGGTGTGGGTCGACGGCCAGCCCCACCTCCGCTGCTACTCGATGTCCTCGTCGCCCGGCGGTGGACGCCGAGCTGCGGGTGACGGTGAAGCGGATGCCCGGCGGCGTGGTGTCCAACTGGATGAACGACCACCTGGCGCGCGGGCGACATGGTCGAGGTGGCCCGGCCGGCCGGGCTTCTTCCGCCTCGGCGCCGGAACGGGCGACGTCGTGGCCTTCAGCGCCGGGAGCGGGATCACCCCGGTGTTCTCGCTGGTGAAGACGGCGCTGGCCACCACCTCGCGACGGGTGCGCCTCCTCTACGCCAACCGGGACGAGGACGCCGTCATCTTCCGGTCCGAGATCGACGGACCTGCAGGCAGCGCCACGGCACCGGCTTCACCGCTGCTCCACCACCTCGACGTCGACGACGGGTCTCATCGGACCCGACGCCGTCCGCCGGTTCGGCCGGCGCCGCCGCGAGGACGCCGAGTTCTACGTCTGCGGCCCGGGGCCGTTCATGGACGTCGTGGAGAGCACGCTGCTCGACCGACGGCGTCGACGCCGGCCCGCATCCACATCGAGCGGTTCACCCCCGACGAGCCGGGTCGCCCGGAGCCGTCGCGGTCGCGGACGGCACCGGCGCCGCCGCCCAGGTCACCATCGAGCTCGACGGCCGCACCGAGACCACCGACTACCGCCCGGGCACCACCATCCTGCAGACGGCCCGGCAGATGGGCATGTCCCCGCCGTTCTCCTGCGAATCGGGGAGCTGCGCCACCTGCATGGCCAGGCTGGTCGAGGGCACGGCCTCGATGCACGTCAACAACGCCCTCACCGACGACGAGGTCGCCGACGGCTGGGTGCTCACCTGCCAGGCGCGTGCCCACCAGCCCGCTCGGTGCACGTGGCCTACGGCTACGAGGAGGGATGATGGAGCGACTCGCCGGTCGACGACGTCATCGAGCTCGAGCAGCTGCTGGCCCGCTACGCCGTCGGCATGACCAAGGACGACGTCGAGGCGGTGATGGAGGTGTTCACCCCGGACGGCACCTACAGCGCCTTCGGCGACACCTACCGGCTGGTCGACTTCCCCACGCTGGTGGCGGCCGCCCCCAAGGGGCTGTTCCTGGTCGGGCCCCCCGGTGCTCGAGCTCGACGGGGACGAGCGGCACCGGGCAGCAGCCGCTGTGCTTCGTCGACCAGACGACCCACGACATGCGCATCGGCTACTACACCGACACCTACCGGCGCACCGCCGACGGCTGGCGGCTGCACACCCGGTCCATGACCTTCCTGCGCAAGAGCGGGGCCCGCGACGCCGGACGGCCCCACGACCCGACCCGGCCCGCACCCACGGCGCCGCTGATGGAGCTCGACGAGTTCCGGGCGTCACTGGACGCCTGGCTCGACGCAGCACGACGCGCGACCTCGACGACCACGGCCCGGGTGCCGGCGGACACGCTCGACGACCAGATGGCCCAGCTGGCCAAGGTCAAGCGGCTCACCTACGACGCCGGCTGGATGCGCTGGGGCTGGCCGCAGCGGGTCGGCGGGCTCGGGGGGTCGACGCTGCTCCGCGCCTACCTGGGCGAGGCCCTGACCTCCCGGGACCTGGTCGAGCCGGGCATCTACTCGATGACCGAGGTGCTGGCGCCGACCATGATCGACTACGCCCCGCCGGCGCTGGCCGCCGCCATGGTGCCCCGGCTGCTGCGCGGCGACGAGACCTGGTGCCAGGGCTTCTCGGAGCCCGGCACCGGCAGCAACCTGGCCGCCCTCTCCTGCCGGGCCACGCCGGTCCGGCGACGCCTGGCGGGTCACCGGCCAGAAGGTCTGGACCAGCCTGGCCCAGTACGCCGACCGCTGCGTGCTCCTCACCCGCACCGGCACCGCCCGAGTCGGCCCACCGGGGCATCACCGCCCTCTTCGTCGACATGGACAGCCCCGGCATCGACGTGCGGCCCATCGAGACCATGCACGGCGCCCCGGAGTTCTCCGAGGTCTTCTTCGACGACGTGGCCGTGCCCGTCGACCGCACCCTCGGCGCGAGGAGGGCCAGGGCTGGTCGGTGGCCATGGACCTGCTCCCCTTCGAGCGGAGCACGGCGCTGTGGCACCGCGCCGCCTACCTCCACCGGCGCCTGCAGGACCTCCTCGACGCCGTCCCGCCCGACACGCTCGACCCCGTCGGCCGTGGGCGAGGTCGGCCCAGCTGCTCTACGCCCTGCGGGCCCGCTCGAGGGCCACCCAGTACCGGCTGGCGGCGGGCGAGCACCTCGGACCCGAGACCTCCATCGACAAGGTGCTGGTGGCCACGGCCGAACAGGCCGTCTTCGACCTGGTGGCCGACGGGCTGGGCCCGGACGCTGGCCGCCGGCGACGACCGCGCCAGCGACCGGTGGCGGCGCGAGTTCCTCTACTCCCGGGCCGCCACCATCTACGGCGGGACCGCCGAGATCCAGCGCAACATCATCGCCCGCCGGCTGCTCGACCTCGGGATCGGACCGGTGATGGACGGCGACGAGCGGGCGCTGTTCGAGCGGAGCCTCCGCCACGCCGCCGGTCCTGCGGACGGCGCCGCCCTCGACGCGCGCCCTCGACGAGCTCGGATGGCACGAGGCGCTCTGGCCGATGACCCCGGCCTGGCCGTGTCGGTCCTCTTCGAGCTGCAGGGCACGAGCCAACGCCACAGCGTCGGCGCTCGACGCCGTCGTCGGCTCCGCGCCTGGGACTCAGGACCGGCCCGCCGGCGGGCAGTCGTCCTGCCTGCGCTCGGGCAGTGGCGACCGCCGGGTCGGGTCGCCGGGGACGGCCTGGTCGTCCGGGGCGTCGGGACCGCGCGGCACTGGTCGACGCCGCCACCGCCTGGGTCGTGGCCGGCGCCGGACGGCGACGAGTCGTGGCGTGAGGTGCCGACGGCCGACCTCGTCGCTCCGGCCGGTCCGGGGCATGGACCCGCACCTCGGGCCTGGTCGAGGTGGCCGGCGACGAGCGTGCCCTTCGCCGCGCGCCCGTCGACCTCGAGCCCGGCGACTGGCCCGGGCGGTGGCCCTGGCCCGGCTGGCCGTCGGCCACGAGCTGGTGGGCGCCTCGCGGGCCATGCTGGAGCTGGCCCGGGATCCACGCCCTGGAGCGGGTCCAGTTCGGCCGGCCCATCGCCGCCTTCCAGGCCGTCCGCCACCGGCTGGCCGACGACGCTGGTGGCCATCGAGGCCGCCGACGCCGCCTTGGGGGCGGCCTGGGACGAGCGGTCGCCGGCGGCGGCGGCCATGGCCAAGGCTCTGGCCGGACGCGGCGCCCGGACCGCGGCCCGCCACTGCCAGCAGGTGCTGGCCGGCATCGGGTTCACCACCGAGCACGACCTCCACCGCTACGTCCGGCGGGTCCTCGTGCTCGACCAGCTGTTCGGCACCGGCCGGGCCCTGACCCGGGAGCTGGGCCGCCAGCTGCTGGCCACCCGCCGGCTCCCGCCCCTGCCCCCCTCTGACCGACCCGCCGGGACGGCAGCGGCCAGCCGGGCGAATCAGAACGACGGGGCCAGGGAGGCCAGCAGCTCGCGGGTGCGCTTGGACGAGGCGATGAGCTCGTCGCGGCCCTCCCCGATCGGCACCACCCTGCACCGAGAGGTCGGTCACGCCGGCATCGGCGAAGGACCGGCAGGCGCTTCCTGATCGTCGACTCGCTCCCGGCCACCAGGATGTCGCCGACGCTCCGGGCGTCGCCGTGCTCGAGCAGCCTCTGGTAGTTCGGTGAGACCTCGGCCTCGGCCAGGATCCGGTTGGTGCGGGCCACGGCGGCGTCGATCTCGTCGTCGCCGCACAGGCAGACCGGGACCCCGGCCACCACCCGGGGGGCCGGCCGACCGGCGGCCTCGGCGGCGCGGGTCAGGTTGGGGACGACGTAGGTGCCGATGGCCCGCTCGTCGGCCATCCACAGGATGGTCCCGTCGGTCCGCTCGCCGCACAGCTGGAGCATGCGCGGACCCAGCGCGGCCAGGAGGACCGGGGTCGGCGTGACGTCGGTGATGTCGAGCGGGTTGTGCACGCGGAAGAGCTCGTTCTCGACGTCGACGGGTCCCGGGCCCGGCCAGGGCCTGGTCGAGCACGTCGAGGTAGGCCCGCATGGTCGGCCACCGGGTGCTCGTAGGGCAGCCCGAGCATCTCGTCGATGACCCAGTGGTGGGAGACGCCGAGGCCGACGGCCAGCCGCCCCTCGCAGACGGCCTGCACCGACAGGATCTGCTGGGCCAGGGCGATCGGGTGCCGGGGCTGGACCGGCACCACCGCCGTGCCGATCTCGATGCGGCCGGTCTCCGCGCCGACCACGGTGGCGGCGGTCAGGGCGTCGAACTCGTCGGGGATCTGCGGGATCCACACCGTGGCCAGTCCGGCCTCCTCGGCCCAGCGGGCGTCGGCCTGCGAGCCGCTCCACCTTGGTCCGGTACCGGCCCCGCTCCGGGCCGATCATCAAGCCGATGCGCATGCCGCGGTCCTCCTTCCGGCGCTGGCGGCACTGGCAGGTCGTTCCGGCGCTGGCGGCACGGACGGCGCTGGCGGCGCTGGCTCACGGCCGAGGTCCGGCCACCTCGAGGACCACGGCGGTCGACATGCCGCCGCCGGCGCACATGGCCGCCACCCCGGTGCCGCCGCCCCGACGCCGGAGCTCGTGGACGAGGGAGATGACCATCCGGGCGCCGGTCATGGCGATGGGGTGGCCGAGGCTGCACCCGCTGCCGAGGACGTTGACGATGGAGTCGTCGATCCCGAGGATCCGGGTGGTGGCCACGCACATGGAGGCGAACGCCTCGTTGATCTCCCACAGGTCCACGTCGTCGATCCGGAGGCCGGCCCGCTCGAGAGCCTTCGGGATGGCGATGGTCGGGGCCAGGCCGGTGTCGTGCGGGCGGGACCCCGGCCGAGGCCCAGGCCCTGACCACGGCCAGCGGCTCGAGGCCGAGCTCCTCGGCCAGGCCGCCTGTCGACCATGACCATGGCCGCGGCGCCGTCGTTGGCACCGGCGGCATTGCCGGCGGTGATGCTGAACCCCTCGATCTCGGGGTGCAGCGGCTTCAGCGAGGCCAGCTTCTCGAGGCTGGTGTCCCGCCTCGGGTGCTCGTCCACGGCGAAGGTGACCGTCGTACCCGTCCCGGCGGTTGACCTCGAGGGGAGCGATCTCGTCCTCGAAGCTGCCGGCGTCGATGGCGGCCACGGCCCGCTGGTGTGACCGCAGGGCCCAGGCGTCCATCTCCTCCCGGGTGACCCCGGCCTTGACGGCGGCGTTCCAGCCCACGGTGATGGACATGTCCAGGTTGGGGGCGTCGGGGCTGTCGCGGTGGCTGGGCGACATCCAGTCGGCCCAGTCGTCGGTGCCGGGGACCCGCCGGGTGGACCGGGGCGAGGTGGACTGGGAGTAGGCGCCCCCGGCGATGACGACGCGGTCCATGCCGGCCCGGATCGACGCCGCCGCGCTCTGGACGGCGGCCAGCGAGGAGGCGCAGTGCCGGTTGTGGGCCACGCCCGGGAGCGTGGACCAGGCCCGCCTCGATGGCGGCGTAGCGGGCGATGTCGCCACCGCCGTAGAGGCTCTCCCCCATCACCACGTCGTCGATGAGCAGCGGGGTCGATGCCGGCCCGCCGGACCGACTCGGCCACGACGTGGGTGGCCAGCTCGAAGGGGTCCACGTCGACCAGCGATCCCTTGAACGCCGTCCCGATCGGGGTGCGTGCCGTCGACACGATCACTGCTTCATGCATCGTTTGGTCGATCTCCTCTGGTGGGCTGGGCCACATGCACCGGCTCGGCCTACTTGGCGGTGAACCGCAGGGCGCCGTCGAGACGGATGTTCTCGCCGTTGAGGTAGGGGTTCCGGACGATCGACTCCACCATCAGGGCGAACTCCTCGGGATAGCCCATCCGCTTGGGGAACACGATCCCCTGGGCCGGGTCCTCCTTCAGGTGCTCGAGGGCGCCGAGCATGAGGGGCGTGCCCATCGCGCCGGGAGCGATGGCGCACACCCGGACCCCGATCGACGGCCAGGTCCCGGGCCATGGGCAGGGTCATGCCCGAGGATGGCCGCCTTGGCCGCGCCGTAGGCGACCTGCCCGCTCTTGCCCTCCATGCCGGCGATGGAGGCGGTGTTGACCACCACGCCGCGCTGCCCGTCCTCGTCGGGCTCGTTCTCACCCATGGCCGCGGCGACCAGCCGCGGCGCGTTGAAGGTGCCGAGCGCGTTCATCTCCATGGTCTTGACGAAGGAGTCCTTGTCGTGGGGCACCCCGCCACGGCCACGGTCCGCCCGCCGCCGACCCCGCCACCGGCCACGTTGACCAGGATCGACAGCGGGCCCAGCGACCGTGCCGCCTCGATGGCCGGCACCACGGCGTCGTCGTCGTTCACGTCGCCGCCCACGCCCAGGGCGACGCTCACCCAACTCCTTGGCCAGGAGGCCGGCCCGGTCGGCATCGAGGTCGAACACGGCCACCTCAGCCCCAGGTCGACCAACCGGCGGACCGTGGCCGCCCCGAGCCCACCGGCGCCACCCGTGACGATGGCCGAACGCCCTTGCCACTCCATCAGATCGCTCCCTCTCCCTCGTCACCCGCTCGGGACCGACGATAACGGTACTCTGCATTGTCTACAACTTGACTTCCGGTAAGGTTACCGATGCAGGTACTCCGGAACGAAATGGAATTACCGGGCCAGCTGGAGGAGAGAGAAATGGCTGATGCGCCGAAGGTGAACCCCGAGTCGAGGCTGCTGATCGACGGGAAGCTCGTCGACGCCAGCCAGGGCCGGACATTCGACAACGTGAACCCGGCCACCGAAGAGGTGCTCGGCCAGGTTGCCGATGCATCACCCGAGGACATGGAACGAGCCATCGCCGCCGCCCGTCGTGCCTTCGACGAGACGGACTGGTCGACGAACCGGTCGTTCCGGCAGCGTTGTCTCCAGCAGCTCCAAGGGGCCCTCGAGGCCCATCGGGAGGAGTTGAGGGAGGAGCTCATCCTGGAAGTCGGCTGCCCCCGGATGCTCACGGCCGGCCCCCAGCTCGACGCCCCGCTCAACGGTGCCGTCACCTACCCCATCCAGCTCATCGACGAGTACGGATGGGAGACCGATCTCCCCGATGCCGTCGACTTCCGCGGGACCAACAGCTCGCGCCGGATCGTCAAGGAGCCGGTGGGGGTCGTGGGCGCCATCGTCCCGTGGAACTACCCGTTCGAAGTCGGGATCACCAAGCTGGCCCAGGCACTGGCCACGGGGAACACCGTGGTGCTCAAGCCCGCGCCCGACACACCGTGGAACGCGACGCTCGTCGGCCGCCTGGCGGCCGAACAGACCGACATCCCTCCGGGCGTTCTCAACGTCGTCGCCTCCTCGGATCATCTCGTCGGTGAGCAGCTCACGCTCTCGCCGCAGGTGGATCTCATCTCCTTCACCGGCTCCACGGCGGTGGGCAAGCGGATCATGGAGAAGGGGGCGGCCACTCTCAAACGACTGTTTCTGGAGCTGGGCGGCAAGTCCGCCACCATCGTCCTCGATGATGCCGACTTCTCGACGGCCCTGTTCTCGGGCCTCGCCGTCTGCTCCCACGCCGGGCAGGGTTGCGGCATCCCCACCCGGATGCTCCTGCCCCGGTCTCGCTACGACGAGGGTGTGGAGTTCCTGAAGAACACCATGCCCGGGGTGCCCTACGGCGATCCGCAGCGACCGGACGTGATCATGGGTCCGCTGATCTCCGAGAAGCAGCGGGACCGGGTCCTCGGCTACATCGAACGGGGGGTCGCCGAAGGTGCGACTCTGGCCCTCGGGGGGAAGCGTCCGAGCGACCTGCCCCGGGGTTGGTTCGTGGAACCGACCCTGTTCACCGACGTCGACAACTCGATGACCATCGCCCGTGAGGAGATCTTCGGGCCCGTCCTGTCGGTGATCCCGTTCGACGACGATGACGACGCGGTGAGGATCGCCAACGACAGCAAGTACGGTCTGGCCGGCATGGTGACCTCGGGGTCCCTCGATCGGGCGATGGGTGTGGCCAAGAGGATCAGGGCCGGCGTCATGGCCGTCAACGGCGGCTCGTTCTACGCCCCCGACGTCCCCTTCGGCGGCTTCAAGGAGAGTGGTATCGGCCGCCAGAACGGGGTCATGGGATTCGACCAGTACCTCGAGGCCAAGTCGCTGGCCTGGCCGGCCGGCTGACCCACGGAACGCCGTCGCCGGGACCGGGAGACCACGGGCCGACCGGCAATCTCGACGGAGCCGGAACGACGGCCGGCCCGGCTCAGACCTTCGGAAGCCATCCTCTGTTGAAACAACGACCCCCCTCGCATATGGTCGCCCCGTGTTCCTGACCCTCGGCTACGACATGCGCGCCCCGGAGTTCGGCGCATCGCCGGGCGAGCTGTACAGCGCGGCGCTCGAGCAGTGCGAATGGGGCGAGCGGGTCGGATTCGTGGCGGCGACGTTCATGGAACATCACGCGTCCAACGACGGGTACCTGCCATCGCCGATCGTGATGGGTGCGGCGGCGGCGGCGCGTACCCGTCGGATGATCATCACCATCGCGCTCATGCTTCTGCCCCTCTACGAGCCGATCCGGGCCGCGGAGGACATCGCCGTGCTGGATCTGGTGGCCCAGGGTCGGCTGTACCTGGTGGTCGGGGGCGGATACCGCGAAGAGGAGTACGAGCAATTCGGGCTTTCGATCGCCGACCGGCCGGCCCGCATGGAACACGCGGTGGGGACGCTGAAGCAGGCGTGGACGGGCGAGCCGTTCGAGTACGAGGGACGGACCGTACGCGTCCTGCCCCGGCCATACACTCCCGGGGGACCCCCCATCATCCTCGGCGGAACGTCCAAGGCAGCCGCCCGGAGAGCCGCTCGAATCGCAGACGGGTTCATGCCATCGACTCCGAAGTACTTCGAGACGTACCGCGAAGAGCTCGCTCGCCTCGGTCGACCGGTCCCGCCCCCGATGGACCGGGATTCGGTGGGCCCGCTGTTCGTCCACGTGTCCCGAGACCCGGAGCGTGATTGGGCGCGTATCGCTCCCCATGCCATGCACGAGATGAACGACTACGCACGGTGGGCGAAGGGAAATCCCGACTACCCGTACCAACCGGTGCGGGATGTCGACGAGCTGCGGGCCTCGGGCAAGTACCTGGTGCTCACCCCGGACGAGTGCGTCGAGTTCGCCCATGCCAATGAGGGACTGTTCATCAAGCCGTTGATGGGCGGACTGTCTCCCGAAGTGGCCTGGGAGAGCCTCGAACTCATCGAATCCGAAGTGGTCCCTCGCCTGGGCGTTGCGCCCACCACCGCCCCGGCGTGAGCGGTTCCCCGCGCCAGGTGGAGCCCGTATGACCGAACCGAGCGCCGATGTCTGGTCCGTGATGTCGACGGCCCGGACGATGCGACGCTTCACCGACGAGCCGGTTGGCGACGCCACCCTGGGCCGGTGCCTGGAAGCGGCGACCTGGGCGCCATCGGGCGCCAACGCGCAAGGATGGCGCTTCATCGTCCTCCGGTCCCCGGAACAGCGGGCCGTCGTCGCCCACGCCGCGGCCCTGGCCCTGGAGATCATCGAGCCGGTCTACGGAATGGTCCGTCCGGCCGATGACGACCACAGCCGCCGGGCCCGCACCAACCGCGCCACCTACGAGCTCCACGATCGGGCCGGCGAGTTCACCTCGGTCCTCTTCACCCAGCAGCGGTACCCTTCGGCCTCGGAGCTGCTCCTCGGGGGCTCGATCTTCCCGGCGATGCAGAACTTCCTGCTCGCCGCCCGCGCCCTCGGGCTCGGTGCCTGTCTCACCAGCTGGGCCTCCTACGGGGGCGAACAGCTGCTCCGCGACGCCGTCGGCGTGCCCGGGGACTGGATGCTCGCCGGGCATGTCGTGGTCGGTTGGCCGCGGGGTCACCACGGACCGGTCCGCCGCCGTCCACTGGCCGAGGTCGTCTTCCTCGACCGCTGGGATCAGCGGGCCGGAGGCATCACCGGATCCGGTCCCGGGTAGCCATGGCGGGCCGAGGGGCCTTCTTCCCTGTGACCGGTGCAACCCTCCGGGGGACCACCCGGCATCTTCGTTGAGGTCAGCGCGGTGACACGCCGTCCGGCGACAGCCGTGGGCACTGGTCGAAACGGCCGGTGAGGAACGATTCCAGGGCATCCACATCGAGAGGGCGGGCGTACAGGAAGCCTTGACCGCTGTCGCAGTGCTCACGCTCGAGCTGCGAGCACTGATCGGTCTCCTCGATCCCCTCGGCCAGGGTTTCCAGACCCAACGTCTTTCCCAATTGGACGAGGGTGCGGATGAGCGCCCCCGACTCGGGCGAGTCGGCCATGGAGGAGATGAACGATCGGTCGATCTTGAGGGTATCGACGGGGAATTGCTGGAGGTAGGCCAGCGAGGAGTAGCCCGTCCCGAAATCGTCGATGGCGATACGGACCCCGGTGGCTTTGAGGGCGGCCAGCCGGGGCACCACCGCGGCCACGTTCCGCATGATGGCGGTTTCGGTGATCTCGATGGTCAGCGACGTGGCCGCGAACCCGTTGGTGGCCAGGGCGGTGCGGACGTCGTCGACCAGACGGTCGTTCTCGAGCTGCCGGGCCGAGACGTTCACCGACATGTCCAACGGAAAGCCGCGCTGGTGCCATCGGGCGCCTTGACGACAGGCTTCCTGCAGCACCCATCGCCCGACCTCGATGATCATGCCCGAGCCTTCGAGGATGGGGATGAAGGCGTCGGGGTGGACCACACCCCGGTCGGGATGGTTCCAACGCAAAAGGGCCTCCACCCCGGTGGTCTGCCCGCCGGCCAGGTTGAAGATGGGCTGGTAGACGAGCGTGAACTGGCCCCCCGGCAGCGCTTCCCGAAGCTCCATCTCCAACAGGTGGTGGTCCTGGACGGCGGTGTGCATCTCGGGCTCGAAGACCACGAAGCAGTTCTTTCCCGCTGCTTTGGCCTCGTAGAGGGCGATGTCCGCATCGCGCAGGAGCTGGGTGGCCGAGACCCGCGGGCCGGTGGCGATGCCGATGCTGGCCGTCAGCGTCAGCGGCCCGGCCGACAGACCCGGTAGTTCGAAGGGCGCACGGAGCACGTCGATCAACCGTTCCGCCACCAGCTCGGGGCCGACGTCCATGCAACTCCCGTCGACCAGCACCACGAACTCGTCGCCGCCCAGCCGACCGATGCTGTCGCTCCCGCGGATGGTCACGAGGAGCCGCTCGGAGACCGCCTGGAGGAGCTGGTCTCCGACCCCGTGCCCGAGGGCGTCGTTGACGTCCTTGAATCCGTCCAGATCGATGAACAGGGCGGCCGATTGAACATCGGTCCGCCGGGCGCGAGCCAGCATCTGCTCGGCGCGGTCGAGGATCAAGGCCCGGTTGGGCAGCCCGGTCAGGGCGTCGTGAACGGCTTGGAACCGGATCTGGTCGACCAGCCGGGCGTTGGAGATGGCGGTGGAGGCCTGGGCGGCGAGCCCCTTGAGGCGATCGGCCAACCTGGGGGTGAAGGTGAGCCGCTCGGGCTTTTCGGTGACGCTGGCCACGATGGCACCGATGGCCTCACCGGCCACCACGATCGGAGCGCACACCGAAGCGACGCTCCCGAAGTCCGAGAACGTACTCTGGACCACTCCACCGGCCTCGACGGAGTCGGGCGGCGCCGAATCGAATGTTCGAGCGCTGATACGAGCGATGTCCTCGTCGCTGTACCCGATGGACCCCGCCAGCCGGAGACCGTCGCCATCGGTTCCGAACTGGCCCGCCGCATTCAAGAAGACGGCGGCCCGATCGCAGTCGATGATGTCAGGTGCGGCCTGGGCCACCTTCGACGCCATCTCCTGGGTGCTCACGATCTCCGTCAACGAGGTGGCCAGGTCCAACAGGACCTGGGCCGTGTTGGCCTGGTGCCGAGCTTCGTCCAGCGCATCGGCGGTGTCCAGGGCGGCCGCGGCCAGGCGGGCGTATGTCTCGAGGCTGGTCTGTGACAGCGAGGAGAAGACACCGCCACCCTCGTCGACGGCCAGTACGCCGTAGTGACGGCGCGCCGAGGCGACGTCGACGGCGATGAACTTGTCGGGCGTGGCCCGTCCGGCCAGGAGGTCGTCGGCGATCGAGTCCGCTTCCGATTCGGTGAGCCCCTCGAAGTAGACCTCCTTGGGCCTGCCGGCCAGTGGTGCGAGGGCCAGCAGCGCACCACCGGCGCCGACGGCCGTCCGCAGTGAGGACCCGACAAATCCTTGCAGGACATCCTCGTACCGCTCGCTGGAGGCGAGATCGGCAATCATGTTCTGGACCTGGTCGAGGCGGGCCTCGAACAGCTCGGCTCGCTTCCGGTAGTGGTCCGCCTTCGACGAGTCCGAGTCGTCACGCTGCCACCGCAGCCTGAACAGACAGGCCGCGTCCCCCCGGCACTGGCACTCCTCCTCGGTGACCTCCCCGGCAGGCAGATTGAACACGACGGGAATGACCGCATACTGCACGGCGGCGAAGTCGCAGTACTCCGGGTACGGCGCGTAGCCCTCCTCGAACCACTCCCGGATCGTCCACTCGTTCGATGCCACCTCAGCCTTCTCGTACCGTCGGATGGGTACCAGGGGGTTGAGGGCCGAACCGCCGGCTAGTAACGCGCCCGGGGAATCCAATGTCTGCGCAGCCTGGGCCAGCTCCCAGGTCCTCAACCAGTCGGACAGCACCTCGGACTGCTCGAGGAGGCTGGCCGCATCCAACCGGGAGCGCTCCTCGAGCAGGCGTCGGAACTGGCGATAGGAGCTCCACGAAGCGGCGTCGGCCAGCTCTTCCAGACTCCGGCTCTCACCGGCTGCGCGCAATAGCTCCGAGATCCGGTCGGAGGGCATCGTCTCGACCAGGAACTCCATCAACAGTTTCGTATAGACACCGGATACGTGGTGCTCCGCCGGGATCGCCATCCCCTGAGATTCGGCATTTCCCATAGCGGTCTTTAACATCGACCGTCAACTGACTCCCCGGTAACCCGGTGGCACCGGCCACCCGCCCCGGGGCCGGGTCGGTTCGGCCTGGCATCAGGGTGCCCGGTCAGGCACGGGCGATGTCCAACAGCACATCGGTCACCCTCTCCGGCTCGGTGAGCATGAGATCGTGTCCCGTGTCGATGTCCCAGAGACGGCCTTCGGCACGGGCCTCCGCCATCAGGTGGGGGTCCCGGGTGGCCAGGGTCGACGTGCAGACGACATGGAACCGGGGAATCGACCAGACGGCCTGTTCGTTCTTCAGATCGAGCGGCTGCTCGAAGCACTTCCACGGATGGCCGGTCAACCGGTCGGCCATCCAGGCCAGATCGTCCGGATCGGTTACGCCGTAGAACAGACCCGCCTCCGGCGACGGCAGCAGCACGAGCTCCACACCATCGACGATCTCCCCGGCTGGGCGGACCGCCTCGATGATGGGCCCGGCCACGTCCACCAGGGATTGGCCGTTGACCGGGTTTGCCGCGTCCAGGTACACGAGGCGACCGATCCGATCGGCGGCCCGGTCGGCGACCCCGGTGATGACCATGCCGCCGTAGCTGTGCCCGACCAGGATCACGTCGTGCAGGTCTTCGAAGTCCACCACGGCGACGATGTCGCGGATATGCATATCCAGATCGACGCGCTCGCTGACCAGATGGGCCCGCTCGCCGACCCCGGTCATCGTCGGGGTGTACACCTCGTGACCGGCCGACCGGAGGAGCCGGGCCACCCGCTGGTAGCACCAACCGCCGTGACCTCCGCCGTGAACCAGAACGTACGACGCCATCCCCCTGATCTCCTTCTCTCGTCTCACCACCCGATCCCGGCTGATCCCGTTCGAGTGCGATGTTCCGGGCGGCCGGGGCAGAATGCGGGAAACCCCGTCTGTTCGATCCGGGAAGGTGCGTACATGCGACCGGTTGACGCCAATGGTAGTGATCGCTCGACACCGGGTTCGGCATGAGCACCGTTTCACCGTCAGACCATCGCCGCCACGTGGAGCGCGCAGTTCGTCAGCACTATCGGCAACTGGACGCAGACCGTGGCCGCGCAATGGCTCATGCCGACACGGGCCGATTCGCCCGTCGTCCCTGCGATCACGGCGAAGTGCGCGACCGGCAGGCTCCCGACAGCGCTCCGACTCCGGACCCGGATCCGGGCGATGATGGAGGACCGAATCGAGGATGACCACAGGCGATGTAGGGCCACCCGAACCGAGGCGGTGCCCGGTTCACTGCAGGAGGTAGCCGATGTCCGGCGACGACGAATTGTTCGATGAGGTGGGTCTCGCCTTGCAGGATCGCCCGCTCTGGAGATATGAGCCGTCGACGACACCCGGTGCTCAGCCATCGTGGTGTCTCGACATCGACGGAAAGATCGTGCTCAGCGTCACCGTGATCGACGGGGTCCACTCCGTCTACCTTCCGGATGCAGACAGGGAGATCGACTTCGACGGCAGGGAGGGGCTGATGGCATGGATCGACGACAACGAGGGTCGGTTCCGGACTTGAACGCCGGGCCTCCCGTCCGAGGTCCGGTCCCCGCCTATCCCGGAAGCTGGCCACGTCCACCCCGGCATGAGCCACAACGTGCACGGGATGACGGTCGGCACCCGGCCGCCACCGCAGCCAGCTGGGACTATGTGGAGAACACCGGCCCGACCGGGCGCCCGTCAGGTCCGGGCCGGTGGTGGTGCCTGGCTGAAACCCCGGGGGTGAGCACCGGGTAAACGCCGGGGTGGCCGCCGCTCGGCCCCACCAAAGTTGAGGGTGGTCGGGCCGCAGTGCAGGGTATCGGTGGACCGCCCCCGCCCGTACTGTTCGTAGAGGCGTTGTTCCGCAAGAGCTTTGTGCGCAGTGAGCCGCGCGGTCAGCGAAACATCGAATAGAGGGGCAACTCAGTTCAATGAACCGTTCGTACCGTCCTGTCATCACCGTGGTCCTGGCCTCGTTGCTGTTGGGCTCCCTGCTGTCGGTGGCCGTGAGGTCGGCGGGGGCGGCCACCCCGGTGACGCTCGATCTCAAGGTGCTGCTCGTCGGGACCGGGTCGACCGACCCGACCACGGCGGCCTGGGCGTCGGCCCTGAGCCAGGAGGGCGTGTCCTACACCGAGGTCACCGCCACCGGCACCTACGGGGCCGAGACGGTCACCCTGCCCACCTTGTCGGCCGGTTCGGTGGGCGACTACAACGGGGTGGTCATCGCCGACTCGCCGGCCGCCTTCGCCGCCGGGCAGCTCAGCGCCCTCGACACCTATGAGTCCACCTTCTCGGTGCGCCAGATCGACGGCTACACCTTCCCCTACCTCGGGATCACCGACGCCTCGGCCGGGGCCCTCGACGGCACCACGGGCACCCTGACCGCGGCCGGCCTCTCCGCCCTGCCCTCGCTGGCCGGGCCCATCCCCTTCGCCACCGGCACCTACGGCTACCCGGCCACGGTGACCGCCGGGGCCCCCTTCACCCCCTGGCTCGACAACTCGGCCGGCCAGGTCCTCGCCGGCGTCTATGAGCACCCCTCGACCGACGCCCAGGCCGGGGTGGCCGAGCTGGAGCTGGGCTTCGACTACAACGCCACCCAGCTGCAGTGGGAGCTGCTGGCCCCCGGGCTCGTCAACTGGGTGACCGACGACTCCCACCTCGGCATCAACCGCAACTACGTGGAGATGGACATCGACGACACCTTCACCCCCGACAACGCCTGGTCGGTGGCCGTCCACGACAACGACTACTCCGACGCCGACTCCCAGCGCATGGACCCGTCCGACGTCATCAGCGCCGCCGACTGGTCCGACCCCACCCAGGAGAACGACGCCTCGGCCCGCCCGGCCGGGGAGCCGGCCACCGCCTTCCGCCTGGACCAGCTGTTCAACTACGGGGGCACCGTCGAGTACCAGAACGGCGAGCTCGACCTGCCCGGGGAGCCCGCCTCCTGCGATACCGCCGGGGATGCGGCCGGCACCTGTGGACCCGATCCGCTCCTGGCCCAGTTCCAGGCCACCGACCCGGCCACGGGCAAGCCCTACTCGGACGACTTCGGCTGGCTCAGCCACACCTATGACACCCCCTACCTCGACGTCGGCTGTGCCAGCCAGGACTACATCGAGGCCGAGCTCAACGAGAACACCTCCGATGTGACCGCCGCCCCGGGCACGACGGCCGGCACCGGGGGCCTCGGGCTCCCCGAACAGAGCATCGCTTCGGGGGCGAGTGACGTGGCCGACCCCTACGGGACCTACAACCCCCAGGTGTTCGTGCCCGGCAACCACTCGGGCTTCGCCGACCTCGACCCGGGCACCCCGGCCACGGTCGATCCCCCCGACCTCGACGAGGTCGACCCGGCCACCACCGGGGGCACCCTCGGGGCCGGCACCTATGAGTACGCGGTGACCGACCAGTTCAACGGGGCCGACCCGACCAGCACCGACCAGTCCCAGGCCTATGTGACCGACGGGCTCCAGGGCGACCTCGCCCCGGTGGTGGTGACCGGCTCGACCGGGTCGGTGTCTTTGGTGTGGCAGTCCATCTGCCACGCCGCCAACTACATCATCTACCGGGCCCCGGTGACCGGGACCACGGTCGGGCCCTGGACCGAGATCGGCACCTACGCCACCCCGGACTCGGCCACCCTGCCCGATGCCAGCTCGGGCGACACCAGCCCGGCCCAGTCGGCCACGGTGTGCTCGGGCCCCACCTATGCCCCCACCTCGTGTGCCGGGGAACAAGAGCTCACCTTCACCGACACCGGGGGGACGAGCGCCACCCCGCCGGCCGGGGTCACCTACCTCGATGACCCCATGCCCGCCGGGTGGACCCCACCCGTCGTGGAGGACGCCAACGAGCTGCCCTGGGAGCAGAACCCCTACTTCTCACCGGCCCTCACCGCGGCCGGCATCACCACGGTCGGGGCCGACGCCTCCAAGGCCTACCCCGACCCGGCCAATGATGCCTTCGGCATCGGGGCCGACTACACCGGGGCCACCTACGCCGCCGGCCAGCCCTTCGTGGACGGCACCTCCCAGGTGGCCCCCCGCCACCCCATCAACATCTTCTACAACGTGGCCACCAACGCCCAGGAGCTCGACGAGTACAACACCCTCTACACCTCGAGCGCCCCCGACTCCCAGTGCCACGACACCGCCACCACCACCTGTGCCACCACCCCGTTCACCTTCGCCGACGTCATCAACCAGGTGGTCTCGGGGATGCTGACCAACGTGCTGTCCAACGACCCCGAGATCAGCTACGTCCACCAGACCAACATCATGGGCACCCCGCCCTACTCGTCCATCCTGCCCCCGGCGGGCTACGTGCCGGCGGCCACCGCCCAGCCCGGCACCGACGGGGACGGGACCCTCTATGAGGTGCTCAACCCGCTCATCTCCGAGTACGACTCCTACTTCACCGCCGACACCCCCTATGTGCAGCTGACCCTGGGCGGGGTGGGCCAGGTCCTGGCCGACCAGACGGCCTGGACGGCGGCCGAGACGGCCGGCACCGTCACCGCCTCCGAGGAGAACGGGGTGGTCACGGTCAAGAACACCGGCACCGGGGCGGTCAACGTGCCCGTCACCGTGCCCCCGGGCACGACGGTCGGGACCTCCGCCTTCGGCTCCCCCTACGGCGGCCAGCTGTCGGCCTGGACCAGTGTGGCCGGCACCGGCACCACCACCCTGACCGAGCACGTGTCCCCCACCATCACCAGTGCGAACTCGGCCACCTCCATCGTCGGGGCACCCTTCTCTGACACGGTGACCACCACCGGTGCCCCGGCTGCGGCCCTGACCGAGACGGGCGCCCTGCCCACCGGCATCACCTTCGTCGACAACGGCAACGGCACGGCCACCATCTCGGGCACCCCGGCCGCCGGCACCGGGGGCTCGTTCCCCCTCACCATCACCGCCACCAACGCCTCGGGCACCGCCACCCAGGCCTTCACCCTGACCAACGCGGAGGCCCCGACCATCACCTCGGCCTCGACCGCCGCCTTCACCACCGGGGTGGCCGGCACCTACACGGTGACCACGACCGGCTACCCGGCCGCCACCATCACCGAGTCGGGCACCCTGCCCACCGGGCTCACCTTCGCCGCCGGCACCACCGGGACGGCCACCATCGCCGGGACGGCGGCTACGGGCACGGCCGGGACCTACCCGGTCTCCGTCTCGGCCACCAACAGCTCGGGGTCGACGGCCACCCTGGCCCTCACCATCACCGTGGCCACCAGCGGCGCCCCCACCATCACCAGCGGGGCCAGCGCCGACTTCACCCTGGGGGAGGCCGGCGCCTTCGCCGTCACCACCACCGGCTCGCCCACCCCGGCCATCACCGAGACCGGCACCCTGCCCAGTGGGCTCACCTTCACCGACCAGGGCAACGGCACCGCCCTCGTCTCGGGGACGCCCACGGCCACCGGCACCACCGTCCTCGAGGTCACCGCGGCCAACTCGATCGCCCCCAACGCCACCCAGGCCCTCACCGTGGTGGTGGGCCAGGCCCCGACCATCACCTCGGCGGCCGCCGACACCGTCGTGGCCGGCACGACCTTCTCCTTCCCGGTGACCACCACCGGCTACCCGGCCCCCGCCCTCGGGTTCACCGGCACCCTGCCCACCGGGGTCACCTTTGTCGACAACGGCAACGGCACGGCCACCCTGGCCGGCACGCCCACGGCCACCGGGGATCCCTCCTTCGGCATCACGGCCACCAACGGCACCGGCACCACCACCCAGACCTTCACCCTGACGGTGAACTCGGCCAGCGCGGCCCCGGCCATCACCTCGGCGGCTTCGGAGACGGCCAAGGTGGGCACCGCCTTCACCTTCCCGGTGACGGCGACGGGCACCCCGGCCCCGACCCTGACCGAGACGGGCACCCTGCCCGCCGGGGTCACCTTCGTGGCCGGAGTGGCGGGCAGCGCCACCCTGGCCGGCACCCCGGCGGCCGGCACCGGCGGCTCCTATCCCGTCACCATCAGCGCGGCCAACACCGCGGCCACGGTGACCCAGAGCTTCACCCTCACCGTCGACCAGGCCCCGGCCATCACCAGCGCGGCCACCGACACCGGGGCGGTGGGCACCGCGCTCAGCTACACCGTGACCACGACGGGCACCCCGGCGCCGGCCCTGACCGAGACCGGGACCCTGCCCGCCGGGGTCACCTTCACCAACAACGGCAACGGCACGGCCACCCTGGCCGGCACCCCGACGGCGGCCGGGACCTCCCGTCTGACCGTCACCGCCACCAACACCCTCGGCACGGCCACCCAGGCCCTCACCCTCACCGTCTCGGCGGCGGCGACGCCTCCGGCCTTCACCAGTGCGGCCACCGACACGGCCACCCTGGGTGACGCCTTCTCCTTCGCGGTGAGGACGACCGGTGCTCCCTCGCCGGCCCTGACCGAGACCGGCGCACTGCCCGCCGGGGTCACCTTCGTCAGCAACGGGAACGGCACGGCCACCATCGCCGGCACGCCGACGGCCACCGGCTCGTTCCCGCTCACCCTCACCGCCGCCAACGCCGTGGGCACGGTGACCCAGTCCTTCACCCTCACCGTCGACCAGGCCCCGACCATCACCAGCGCCGCCACCGACACCGTCACCGCCGGCACAGCCTTCTCCTTCACCGTGACGACGACCGGGTACCCGGTGGCGACCCTCCTTCCGCTCGGATTCCTGCCCGCGGGGGTGACCTTCGTGGCCAACAGCAACGGCACGGCCACCATCTCGGGCACGCCGACCAGCACGGGCACGTCGACGGTCCTCATCATCGCCCTGAGCTCGACCGGACTGGTCATCCAGACCTTCACGCTCACCGTGAACCCGGGCCTGGCCATCACCAGCGCGGCCACGGACACGGCCACGGTGGGCAGGGCCTTCAGCTTCGCGGTGAAGGCCACCGGCAGCCCGGCGCCCACCCTCAGCGAGAGCGGGGCCCTGCCCGCGGGAGTCACCTTCACCGCCGGCACCGCCGGGGCGGCCACCATCGCCGGCACGCCCGCGGCCAGCGGCGTGTTCCCGATCACCATCTCCGCCACCAGCACCTCGGGCACGGTGACCCAGAGCTTCACCCTGACCGTCGACCAGGCCCCGACCATCACCAGCGCGACCTCCTATACCGCCACCGCCGGTGACCCCTTCTCCTTCACCGTGACCACCACCGGGTACCCGGTGCCCACCCTCACCGAGACCGGCACCCTGCCGGCCGGGGTCACCTTCGTGGCCAACGGCAACGGGACGGCCACCATCTCGGGCACGCCGTCGACCTCGGCACCGGGACGGGGAGGCTTGGGCGGAGGCGGAGGTGGGCTCCGCATCACCGCCACCAGTACAGCCGGGCAGGCGACCCAGACCTTCACCCTCACGGTCAACGCCTGATTGCATCGGGATCTCCCGACGCAGGTCAGCCCTGGCCGATCACTTGGCCCACTGTGCCGTCCACTCCCCGGCTTGCTGGCCCGTGATGACATTGAGCCGGTTCCAGGTGTTGATGGCCGCGATACAGACGACCAGGGCGGCGAGGGCCCGCTCGTCGTAGTGCGCGGCCGCCTCGTCGAAGACGGCGTCCGGGACCGGGTCGGACTGGTCGGCGAGCCGGGTCCCCACCTCGGCGAGGGCCAGGGCCGCCCGCTCAGCGTCGGTGAAGTACGGGGCATCCCGCCAGGCGGCCACGGTGGAGAGGCGCTCATCGGTTTCTCCTGCCTTCCTGGCACCGCGGGTGTGCATGTCCAAGCAGACGGCACAGCCGTTGATCTGGCTGGCTCGCAGGCTGACCAGCTCCATCGTGGCCGTCGGCAGACCGGCCTGGCCGGCCGCCGCATCGGCCGCCTGGGCCAGGCTCTGAAGGGCCTCGAGGACCCCCGGCACACTGAGGGCGGGATTGGTGATCCGAGGTTGCATGGCGTCTCCATTTCGTGGCGATCGGGTTTGGTGCATCACCCTCTTTGACACCCGGCTGTCCCCGGATGTGACCGGACGGCGGAATGATGGTCGGCGACCAGCTCGTTCGCGGTGTCGGCGGTGACCGCAGGCGCTGTCGCCGCAGGCGCGGTCGCCGCAGGCGCTGTCGCCGCAGGCGCTGAGACCCAGTGCCCAACACGCCCTCCCGCAGGAGCTGGGCCGCGGCGGGCCTTCCCACTGTCGGTTGTCACATCGACGGTGACTGAGGGGTCATGGTGGTAGCTCTTTCAGCGAGGATGTGCGTGATGGACGAAGACGAGTGGCTGGCCGATCGTTTCGAGGAGCAGAGGACCCACCTGCGAGCCGTCGCCTACCGGATGCTGGGCTCGCTCACCGAGGCCGACGACGCGGTCCAGGACTCCTGGGTGCGAGTCAGCCGGGCAGGGGCCGGGGAGGTCCAGAATCTCGGGGGGTGGTTGACGACGATCGTCGCCCGGGTCTGTCTGAACATGCTGCGATCACGCAATGTCCGGCGCGAGGAGTCCTTGGAGATGCACCTCCCCGATCCGGTCATCAGCCGAGAAGGGGAACTCAGGCCGGAGGAAGAGGCGCTGCTGGCCGATTCGGTGGGCTTGGCCCTCCAGGTCGTGCTCGACACTCTGGCTCCCGCCGAACGCCTGGCCTTCGTGCTCCACGACATGTTCGAGCTGCCGTTCGACCAGATCGCCCCCATGGTGGGGCGGTCGCCGGCCGCGGCCAGACAGCTGGCCAGCAGGGCACGGCGCCGGGTCAAGGGCGCCGACGTCCCCACGCCCGACCCCGACCTCGCCCGCCAGCGGGCGGTGGTCGATGCGTTCTTCGCGGCGGCGCGTGGTGGCGACTTCGACACCCTCGCTGCCCTGCTCCACCCGGAGGTCGTGCTCCGGGCGGACTACGGTCCCGGCCGCCCGGCAGCGTCCACGGTCGTCCACGGTCCAGCCGCGGTCGTGAGGCAAGCCCGCCAGGGCGCCAACCCGGCCGCACAGATCCACCCCGCCTTGGTCAACGGTGCCGCGGGTGTCGTCATCACGATGGGGAAACGGCCTCATGTCGTCATGGCCTTCACCGTCGCAGACGGAAGAGTCGTCGAGATCGATGTGATCGCCGACCCCGAACGGGTCCGCATGGTCGCCTCGGCTGTCCTCGACAGGATGTGACCCCCGCGCCAGCACCGTCCCAGCACGGCCGACCGCCGACCGTCCGGCACGCCGGTCGAACCGATGCACCGGCGGTGAGCGCTGCCGATCAGTGGTGAACGACCAGCGACGTCAGGGTGAACACCCCGACCTGGGTGTAGGTGGAAGCGCCGAATTCCGTCGTGGTCGTGAGCTTGATGTCCTGCCGCACGCGTATCGGTAAGCCGTTCGTCGTGTCGAACCACACCTCTGATCGCTCGGTACCGTGCTGCGCGCCCGAGTCCGTCCTCAGCCGTAGGAAGTGTGCGGCGCGGACGTCGGTTGGGCCCACCCGTATGGTGTCAAGACCGATGAACCGGTACGGGCCCGCGCTTTCGGTCGTGCCTTTGACCGAGGTATTGGTGCCGGTGCACCGTGACTCCCAGTGTTCACCGGGGCGGGCGTCGGCCGGAAGGGCCATGCTGCCCGGTGTGCAGTGGAACGAGCTGAGATTGGTGGCGTTGAAGGGGCCGATCGACCACAGCTGCCAGGACTGGCCACCGGCTTCCCGGAGATCGCTCCCGTGGAGGCAGTACTCCCATGTCTGCCAGTGGTGGGTGCTGTAGTCGATGTGGAAGACCCAGCAGCTCGGACCCTGTAGCGTCACCGTGCCCGGGATCAGGGGCCCTTCGTTCTGGGACAACGGCGGCAACGACAGCCGTTCCGTTCCCGATCCGGTGTACTCATAGACACCCGGCGCCGGTCGGGCTGTGCCGGGGGTGCCGAGGCCGCTCGCTCCCAACCTGCTTTCGGCCTGGCGCAGTGTGACCTGCTTCGCCCGGCTCGAAGCCAGCCAGGTCACGATGACCCCGGCTCCGACGACCAGGGCGACCGCGCCGAGTATCCACGGCCACCGCCGGCGGCGGCGGTGGCCTGCGGTCTGGTCATGGGCCATAGGTCACCGTGGCAGCCGGTCGCCGGAACGGCCAGGGCCGTTGGACCCTTTCGGCCGCTCCGGGGTGGTGGGGCTGTTACCGGTCGACGGTCTCGTATTCGTCGTGCCGATGGAACCACGACAGGTCGCCCTCGTTGCGGCCGAAGGGCGCCCGGTCCAGCCACTGCCACATGCCCCAGAGGACGTCCAGGCCCCGGGCATAGGCGGAGTAGGTGTGGTAGACGTCTCCGTCCTCGAGCACGAACGCGCTCATACCGGGCATCTCGCCGGACCAGCCGCACCAGGCGGGATCGGCCGCCTCGAGCTCGGACTGGCTGCGGTAGTTGTACTCCACCGGCGTCGCCGATGCATCGATCGTCACATGGAAGTCGTAGTTGAAGTCGCTGCGCCCCGACGAAGCCCACGGGAAGCTCCACCCCATCCGGTCGCGGTAGGCAAGGAGCTTCTCGAGCGGACCTCGGGAGACCGCGGTGAAAGCGACATCGTGGTTTTGCAGGTGCAGTCGCACTCCGTCGACGCCGTCAGCCAGTGACGAACAGCTCGGGCAGCCTTCGTCCCACCCGGGGTCGAACATGAAGTGGTAGATGAGAAGCTGGGACCGGCCCCCGAAGAGGTCGGCCAGCGAGGCTTCGCCACCCTCGGTGTCGAAGGTGTATGGCTTGTCGAGACGAACCCACGGCAGCTCCTGGCGCCGACGGGCCACGTCGTCATTGAGGCGGGTCAGCTCCTTTTCGGCCCGGAGCAGCTCGTGCCGGGCCTCGAGCCACTGGTCACGGGTGGTGATGCGATGGTTGGTCATGAAGAATCTCCCTTCCCTGTTTCGTTGGTTGCTTGGTCCTTCGTTTCGGCATGCGCCGCCTCGGCCAGCCGTTTGATCGAGCCGAGTCGCCGGTCCCATTGCGTGGCCAGCTCCGCCATCGCCCGGGTGGCTTGGTGGAGGCGATCGGCCTCCACCCGGTACAGCACCTCTCGACCCTGCTTGCGCCGGCTGACCAAGCCCGCATCCTCGAGCACCACCAGATGCTTGGAAACCGCTTGGCGGGAGAACGGCACGCGGCCGGCCAGCCCCCAGGCGCTGGCTTCGCCCTCGTTGACCAGGAGGTCGAGCACCCGGCGACGAGAAGGGTCGGCGATGATCGACCACAACTCGTCATCGGTCCGCACCGTCATCCAGGTCCACGCTCCGCCAGCACGCGGGCCAGGCGGCCGAGAAAGTCGGCCCAACCGCCCTGATGCTCGTCGGCGTAGCGCTGCTTCTCCGTGTCAGGCCAGTCGCGCAGCTCGTGACCACTTTCGACCACACGAAGACGCGTCCGCTCGTCGCCCTCAGGCGTGAGTGTGAACTCGACGAGCATCGAGTTGCCGGCCACCGGTTCCTCGTCGAGGGGATGGTTCCAGCGGAACGAGAAACGGGTGGGTCGATCGACCGTCTCCACGACGACGGGACCGCCCTGCTCGCCGAAGTGCACGAAGCCATGAGCGCCGGGTTCGGCGATCAGCTCCACCCGGTCGGCGAACCACAGGCTCATCTGGTCGGGCTCGGTGACGGTGCGCCAGACCACCTCCACCGGGGCCTCGATCAGCACCTCCCTCTCAATTACCAGGCCTGCCATGGGTATCCGGTCCCTCCTCCAACCCGCTCGATCTGCAACCAAAGGTAGCACGTCATCCAGTGAAGTGCAACCTTGTATTGCACATTGACAGCAGCCGGGCGTCGGGGCGAACCGTTAGCCGAGCGTTCCGTCCCGGCCTGGCCCGGCTTGGCCAGGCCTGGCCTGGCGGAATAGCCCGTTCACGCTCGGACGGCCCCGGGACAACCCCCGCCCGCCGAGGAGGCCTCACTCGATCGCCTGGTGCGCCATCGCCGCGGGCTCGCGACCGGCGAAGAGCCAGCCGACGATCGCCGCGAAGGCCGGCATGCCGATGAGGATGAGGAGGAGGTCCGTGACAGGAATGTTCCCGAGCGCGGCGATCCCCCCGTTCAGCGAGTTGCTCCGCAGCCATCCGATCATGCCGACGTAACCGCCGACCACCCCGAGGAGGGCGCCGAGAAAGCCGAGCGCGCCGGCCGTCACCGCGGTCAGCGTGCGCCGCGTGAAGCTCGACGCACCGGTCGCCGCGAGCGTGCGGAGATCGCTCGCCGTCTCGCTGCGGACGAGGCCCGACCGACATGCCGAGCACGCCGAGGGCGATGACGATCCCGAAGATCGTCGCCCAGTTGATGACCGCGGACGAGGTCGGCTGGTCGTTCTTCGACTCGACCGAGAGCTGCGTCGTCGACGCCGTGAGCTCGGCGCTGCTGATCTGGGCGGCGGTGAAGGGCTGGGTGCCCTGGACCAGCCAGTCGTTCGTGCTCGCCTGGATGTGGAACTCGCGCATGGCGTGCTCGGTGATCACCGTGTTCGGCGCCGACGTCCCGGTCGGGAGCGCCCCGATCTCTTGGATGACCGGGTGCGGCGAGACAGCCCGCGGCGGCCGTACAGCCCTGGGACGACGCTCCCCCGCCGGTGGCATCCGGACCCTGCGTACTTTGCCGCCGGACGCGTAGTTGAGGACGAGGCCCGAGACGCCCGAGAGACCGGGACGTGAGCTCAAGATGTCCGCGTTCGGGTCGATCTCGGAGGACGTGATCCCGAACGCCCGCAGCAACTGCGGGGTGGCGACGTAGATCGCTCCGTCCCACTGCCGACCCAGGTCGGTCCCGTTCAATCTCGCATTCGGCGTCTCGAGGGCGATGAGCTGCGCGCCGAGGCCCCTGGCGATCGCTGCGGCGCTCGCGTCGCCAGCTGCGCCGGACTGGCCGCCGCTGCCGTGGGCGGCTGCACGGACTGAGCTGCCGTTCGGTTGCGCATCAGGACCGTCCCTGCCGGTGGCGGGGTGTTGGCATGGAGGGCGAGCTCGTTCGAGGAGAGGTTCGGGCCCGCGTAGTCGAGGACGTTCCCGTAGCGGGCGGCGGCGGCGAGCATGACGATCACCGCGACGAGCACGCCGAGGCTGATCGCCGCGAGCGCCGAGCCCGAGCGGGCCCGGTACCGGGCGAGATCGCGCAGCGCGAGCCGGGTCGCGATCGGCGCACGGCGACCGAGGCGCGCGGCGAGCGACAGGAAGAACGGCGCGAGCAGGATCAGTCCGGGGATGAGGAGGACGATCCCGAAGAGCGAGCTCGGGCGCACCGCCGCTGCCGTTGCCGTGGTTCGGTGCTCACCGGAGTAGCCGAGCAGCAGGAAGGCGGCGACGAGGAAGACGATGCCGGGGAGCGCGGAGCGGTGGATCTGGCGAGGAGGCGCCGGTCGGCCCGACAGCGCCTGGACGATCGGCACCTTGGTGATCGCCCGCGCCGGACGGGACGCGGCGAAGTAGGCGGCGACGACGCGCGAGCACCATGGCGGCGGCGACCACGGTCCAGGGGAGCGCGAGCACTCCGATGACGTGGTGCGAGCTCTGCTCGAGGCTCGGGCGGTAGGCGAGCCAGACGACGAGCCCGAGGAGCGAAGCCGAGGATGGCACCGACGACGCCGACGACCGTGCCGTTGGCACTGACGACGAGACGGACGTGGCGGTCCGTCGCGCCGGTCGACTCGAGCATGCCGATCGAGCGCAGCCGACGCTGCGCGAGCACCGTGAAGCCACCGACCGAGACGAGCGCGATGAGCAGCATGCCGAGGACGAGCGCGGCGAGGGAGATCGTCTCGGGGTTGAGCGGGTTCGACTGCGCGACCGAGGCGGGGGTCTGCACGTTGTTCCCGATCGAGCTCAGCGAGACACCCGGGCGCGTCGAAGAGCGCCGTGACCCCCGTGGGATTCTTCACCTGTCCGGGCACGACGAGGGCGAACTCGTCGAGGAGGCTCTGAGGGTTCTCGACGATGCCGACCACCTGGCGCTCGACGCCGCCGACGCGCCAGGTGTCCGCCGACCGCTGAGGTGGAAGTCCGAGGCGACGCCGCTCGTGACCGCGACCTCGTCGGCCCCGGATGGGTAGCGCCCGGAGACGAGCGAGAGCATCGGACCGCTGAAGGGCCCGTGGGGGTCCTGGGCACGGAGCTGGTAGGTGTTGATCGATCCCGGGATCGACTGCGTCTCGTTCTCGATCACCTCGACGCGGCCGAAGCGGTGCTCCAGGCTGGCGATGACGCTCGCCGTGTGCGCGTCGTAGGTCGTGAAGGACACCGAGTCCTGCGCCGTGCCGAAGCCGGAGTTCTTCGGCGGCGGGTTGTTCGTGGCGACGGCCGAGCCGACGATGGTGGCCGCCACCGCGACCGTGATGAGGGCGAGGATCAGGAACTGCTGACGCCACTCCCGCCGGAAGAGCCGCCAGGCCCAGCGGACGACGGCCCGTCGGGCCGGCGCACCGCCGTCGGCGGGGCGGGCGTCGGCGACGCGGTGCGAGAACGGCGGTGCTCATCGGGACTCCTTCAGCGACTCGTGTCCGGTCACCCCGGTGACGGTCGGCGGAGCGAGTGAGCGAATCGGGAGAGTCCGGCGCGACGTGGTCGACGACGTGGCCGTCGCGGAGGAAGACGACCCGGTCGGCCCACGAGGCGAGGTGGGCGTCGTGGGTGACGACGACCGCGGCGACCCCGCGCTTGCAGGCGTCGCGGATCATCGCCATCACCGCCTCGCCGTTCGCCGAGTCGAGCGCGCCCGACGGCTCGTCGGCGAGGAGGAGGTGGCGCTCGCCGACCACGGCCCGGGCGATGGCGACCCGCTGGCGCTCACCGCCGGAGAGCTGGTCGGGGTAGTGGTCGGCCCGATCCGCCAGCCCGAGCTGCTCGAGGGCGGCGATGCCGGCGGCTGCGGGCCTTGCTGGCCGGGATGCCGTCGAGCTCGAGGGGCAGGGCGACGTTCTCGGCGGCGGTGAGGCCGGGGAGGAGGTTGAAGTCCTGGAAGACGTAGCCGATCGTCCGCCGCCGGAGGCGGGCCTTGTCGTTGCGGGACATGCCGCGAGAGCGACGTGCCCGCGATGCGCACCTCGCCGCTCGTCGGCTCCTCGAGGCTGCCGGCGATGGTGAGCAGCGTCGACTTCCCCGAGCCGCAGGGCCCCATCACGGCGACGAGGTGGCCCTCATCGACCGAGAGATCGATGTCGTCGAGGGCACGCACCGCGGTCGCGCCCTCGCCGTAGGACTTCGAGATGTCGTGGAGTTCGAGCAGGCTCATCGGCGCCGACCGTCCTTTGCCGGAAGCCCGGCGTCGGGGTTGGGTAGGTCACCGGAGTACATACTGCAGTATCCTATTGAGATGAACGCCGGTGTCAAGGGGGCGCCGTCACCGCCGGGGAGCCGAAGGCCGGAGGCGAACGTCTCAGTGGCGGGAGCCCGGGCCGGGAAGGCCGGCGAGCAGCGACTCGGGGCTCGGCGGCGGCACCGTCTGGTCGACGACCCGGCCGTCCCGGATGAAGACGACCCGATCCGCCCACGAGGCCAGCTGGGCGTCGTGGGTGACGACCATGGCGGCCACGCCGCGGTGGCAGGCGGTGAGGATCATCCGCATCACGGCCTCGCCGTTGGTCGAGTCGAGCGCACCGGACGGCTCGTCGGCGAGCAGCAGCGACCGCTCGCCGACGATCGCCCGCGCGATCGCCACCCGCTGGCGCTCCCCGCCCGAGAGCTCGTCGGGGTAGTGGGTCGGCGCGATCCGCGAGACCGAGCTCCTCGAGCGCGGCCATGCCGGCCAGGTGGGCCTTCTTCGCCGAGATGCCGTCCAGCTCGAGCGGCAGCGAGACGTTCTCGGCGGCGGTGAGTCCGGCGAGGAGATTGAAGTCCTGGAACACGTAGCCGACGGTCCGACGGCGCAGCCGCGCCTTGTCGTTGCGCGACATCGACGACAGCGCACCGCCGTCGATGACGACCTCGCCGCTGGTCGGCTCCTCGAGACTGCCGGCGATGGTGAGCAGCGTCGACTTTCCCGAACCCGACGGCCCCATCACCGCGACGAGCGAGCCACGCTCGACAGCGAGGTCGACGTCGGAAAGGGCGTGGACCTCGGCGGCGCCGTCCCCGTAGGACTTCGAGATCCGGCGCAGCTCGAGATAGCTCATCGCCGGGCGACCAACCGTCGCCGGATGAGTGGGCCCGGGTTCGCCGAGGGAGTGTCGAGTGCGGCGCGCTTCAGCCGGCCGTCGGCGGTGTCGAGCCAGCGGACGACGGAGTCGAGCCGGAAGAGCTCGGCGTCGACGACGAGGGCGAAGGTGAGGTCGAAGTCCGCCTCGTCCTCCTTGAGCCGCGTCCACTGCTGCATCAGCTCGACGAGATAGCGGCGATGGACCTGGATCACGTCGTGGACGCGAGACGCCCGGGACACGCGAAGGGCCGACAGCACCTTGATCACGAGCTCGTCGCGGGGCGGCTCGGTCATGTCCGGTGGCGTGCTCAACCAGGTGTCGAGCTCCTTCCGGCCGGCCTCGGTGATGCGGAACACCTTTTGCGGCCCGGCCTCCTCCCCGCGGCGTCGTCGGACTCGATCAGCTCGTCGCGTTCGAGGCGCTGGAGCGTCGTGTAGACCTGCCCGACGTTGAGGGGCCACACCTCGCCGGTGCTCTCCTCGAACTCCTGGCGCAGCTGCAAGCCGTACTTCGGGCCTTCGCTCAGGAACGCCAGCAGCGCGTGACGCACGCTCATCCGGCCGCCCTCGCCCGTTTGATCCGTACCATACGCAGTATCCTACGGTCACTGCGCCCGAGGGGTCAACGGACGCTCCGGGGTCCCGACGCCCTGCGGCCCGGCGGAGCCCGAGCCCGGGTCATGATCTGCCCGATCGCCATCGTTCAGGGCCGCTCCCTCTTCGAGGATCTGAACGGTCGGCTCCCGCTCAGGTTGGCCCGCGTGCGACCATTCGACTCCGGCAGCGTCCTGCTCACCTACCGACTTCCCCGCTGAGGCGGGACCGCATCATGGTGGCGGCGACCGTTCGGGCATCGGCACGTCGGCCGGCCCGAGCCGGCGCCTCCTGACTTCCAGCGACAACCCACCCGCCCGGACCACCGCTGGCCCCGGTATCGAAACGGTAGCCTTGGACAGGCACCGCCCCCAGCGCCGGTCGCCATCGGGCTGACGGTCGCCACCGGACTGAGAGGAGAGGGTGCACGTGGAAGGAACGTTCAGCGTCGCCAACGAGGTGGACAGCGGCCGCTCGGTGGTGTCGGTCGCCGGCGAGGTCGACGTGGCCACCGCCCCCGACCTGCGCAGCCGGCTCGACGAGGCGGTCGATCGGGGAGGTCTGGTCATCACTGACCTGCTCGGTGTCACCTTCATCGACTCGACCGCCCTCGGCGTCCTGATCGGCTCACTGAAGCGGGCCCAGGCATCGGGTGGCGAGCTGCGACTGGTGGTTGCCGATACGCGGATCCTGAAGATCTTCGAGATCACCGGCCTCACCAACCTGTTCACGATCTTCCCGACGCTCGACGCGGCGATGGCGTGATCTCCGGTCGGTGACCGGGCCGGCCCCGACGACCTCAGCCGAGCCAGGTGGCGACGATCAGGGCCACGTAGTCAAGGCGTCGTGAGTGCTGGGTCATCGTCCGCAGGAGGCGGTCGGCTATCTCATCACTGGACTTGGCCGCGCTCGTTCCGATGGCCTCGGTAAACCGTTCCAGCTGTTCCGAGTGATCCGGACGGCCGATCTCGAGCAGGCCATCGGTATAGAACACGATCACGTCGAGCGGTGACAGTCTGGTTCTCTCGACCGCGAACCTCCCGCCTCCGATACCAACCGGTGGCCCGGGCACTACCCCCAGAGGTGTGACGGGTCCGGCGCCACGGCAGACCATTGGGGCTGGATGCCCGGCCGAGGCCAGCTCGGCCTGGCCGGTCTCGGTGTCCAGCACCAGCAACGCCGTGGTGGCAAACCGGTCCATTGCTTGTTGGGCGAGGAACGAGTCGAGGAGAGCGAGGACGACGCCCGGATCGTCCTCCAACAGGAGATACGCCCGCATCGCATTTCTGAGCTGCCCCATGACCGTGGCGGCAGCCATGTCGTGGCCCTCGACATCGCCGATGACCAGAGCGAGCCGGCCGGCACTGATCGGGATGACGTCGTAGAAGTCACCGCCCACCTGCGCCCCACGTCCGAACGCCTCATACCGGACGGCCAGGTCCACTCCCTCTGGATGGCCCACGTTGCCAGGCAGGAGGCTCTCCTGCAAGCGACGGGCGATCATCGATTGCTCGTCGAGTGATCGGGCCCGCTCCACCACCTTGGCCACCTGCCGGGCCAGGTCCTGGGCGAGCTGGAGTTGCCCGCCACCGAAGGAGCGATCCGGCGACGTGTTGACGACGGTCAGCGCACCGATCGTCTCCTGGTCGGCGATGAGCGGTACCGATACGAATGATCGGAACCCGAGGATCTGAGTCAGCTCAAAGTGCTCGCTCCCATGGGTCGTGGCCGTCATGAACTCCCGGTCCATATCGGTGGACCACTGCGGTTCGCCGGTGCGCACGGCCAGCGCCGCCGGGTGGGACCCGGAACCATCGGGCGGGTGGGCGAGCAGCCGATCGGTGGATTCCTGCAGTCGGGAATCGGCATGGCGAGCAGTCAATCGCTCGAGGCTCCCGTCCGGCGTGACCACATCGATCAGACAGATGTCACCCAGGGTCGGCACAGCGACTTCTCCGAGCCGATGAATCGTCTCCTTGAAGCTGTCGGCCTGAGCCAGTGCCAGACTCGCCTCCAGGAGAAAGGCCTGACGGGCACTGGCCTGCTCCAACAGTGCCAGCAGGTTGTTTCGCTGTTCCTCCAGTTCCAGGCGCTCGATGAACTCTCCGAGACGGGCGCCGACCGAGGCGATGGCATCGAAGAGCGCCCCGTCGGGTCTGCTCTTCGACGTACGAAAGAGTTCGACGACCCCCGCCAGGTGCTCCCTGGTGCGGATGGGAAAGATGAAGGCGCTCTGCATACCATCCTCGACGATCGCTGCATGCCGCCTGAGATACGGTGCTTGCGTCAGATCGCCGAACCAACGGGGTGTGTTCGTATCGGCAACCAGGCCGGCCAGACCTTCTCCCGACCGAACGGTCATGCCGATGGACGATTCCCGTATGGCGGCACACGAGGATCCCTCTCGGTGCCAGGCATACTCGCAGACGAGCAGGTTCTGCTCATCGTCCCACCGCCAAGCGGTGGCGAAGTCGAATTCGAGACTACTGGCGATGAGCCCCAGAAGGTCGGAGACGACCTGCTCCGCGGTTCCGGACGCTCCGGCCAGGAACACCATCAGATCGTCGGCCACCCGCTGGAATCGATCGAAGTCGATCCGAAGGTGCACGTCCCAGAGCGCGGCGATGACCAGTCGAGGTCCCTGGTCTGGAGCCACCAGGAACGTGGCCACGTCGACCGGCAACTCGGTGCCATCCGCCTTGAGCATCTCGATTCTGCGGGGACCGGGGCTGCGGAGCGGGGGATCGGAGATCATCCACTTCCTGAATTCGGCGGTGTATGAGTGGCGTGTGCGCTCAGGCAGTGTGGTACTGAACTGGATGCCGAACAGATCCTCCACCCGTCGATCCAGGAGCCGCCCCAGAGCGGGATTGGCGTAGATGATCTGGCCGCTGCCGTCGATGACCACCAGAGCATCAACGAGGCTGTCAACGATCCTCGGTGAGAATCCCCCGTTCGTTTGGTCCATCCGTCTGGATGCTACCGAGCACCGTCGCGGAAAACCAGGCCCCGGATGCTCAGCTCGGGACCGGCTGTTGCGCACACTGGTTGCGATCGCGCGCTCTGTTCGAGCAGTCGCTGACCGTGACGCGCGCTTGTCCCTTGGGAAAGGCTGTCGTGGTCAGCGCTGGTCAAAGGTGGCCCAGACCGTCTTTCCGGCCCGGCTCTCGTGAACGCCCCAGCTGCTGGACAGCAAGGACACGATGGGAAGACCGCGACCGTGGACGGCCGAATCACCATGCGGAAGCTCGAAAGGCTGATCGTGACTGAAGTCGGTGACCTCCAGGCGCAGCTGCTCGGGTGCAATGATCAACTCGAGCCTTCCGCCGTTCGGGGTGTGACGGATCACGTTGGTCACGAGTTCGCTTGTCACCAGGACCGCCCGGTCGACAAGCTCGACCGGACGGGGCCGAAGGGCCTGCTCGACGAAATGTCTGCATACTGCGACGCACTCCGGATCCTTGGTGAAGTGCATTCTGGTCACAAACCCTCCAGTGGGGAAGTGCCCAGCGGGGCACTCGACCCAGTGCCGAGGCTGCGCTGCCGGCTAGCCCTACTATGCCCGGACCGGAAGCGTCTCATCGCATGTTCTGATCGATTCCACTCCTGACCGGTCAGCCCGATTCCCCTACCGCCACCCGGAAGGCACCCTCCGCTTCGGTAGGCGGCCGGGCAGATTCAGCGGGCTATCGCCCAACCGCTTTTTCCAACTCGGCCTTCGACATGCCCGATCGTCCCCGGATGTTCTTCCGACGGGCCCCTTCGTAGAGCTGGTCCCGGGTTCGCCCACGGGGACCGATGTGCGAACGAAGGCCACCACGTCTACTCGAGGAAATATCGTGGGTCGAGGTACGGCTGGCCCGCGCCGCCTCGCCGGCCCGGGCCCTCGTCTTGTTCACTGTTCTGGCTGCGATCTGTTCGGCCTCCGCCTCGGAATCGCCACGGTCCTCGAGCCCTTCCTTGATGTGCTCGTATTGCCGCTCGCGCTTCTTGCTCCATGCTTGCTGTGGCACTGTCTCTCCCTCCCGGCGGCAACCGCCCGAGTGTCCTCAGGATCTGACCACCTGAACCCAGTCGCAGCAAGAGGTACCCGTCCACCGCCGGACGAAACATCCTCCGTTCAGAGCTCTCCCGCCCGGTCGGGGCGGACGGATCAATCACCGAGAGGTTTAGACGCCCGGGGGGAGGGTAGATAGGACCGCAGTCGGCCCGTTGAGCGGGGCTCTCCGTCCCGCCCCGCTCCGGGCTTGGCCTCCGACGTGGAGCTGCGCTCCGACCTCGTCGACCGGCCGAGATTCGAGATTCAGAATGCGCTCACCGGGTAGAGCAAGCCAATGGCCCTTGCACCGACACCACCGACTGAGACCCGACACCTGCGATCAGGCGAGACCGAGCTCGCTGGCGATGACAGGCAGCGCCTCACCGTCACACTGTCGTTCGACGGGCCGGAGTGCATGCTGGTGCTGGCCGGGGACCTTTCCTCTGACTCGGTGATCGCACTGGAGTCTCAGTTCGACCAACTGGTGAGTGGTGGGGTCGACCGGGTGGTCCTCGACGTGGACGGCCTCCAGGCCGTGGACAACGCCGGGATCGGCGCGCTGGCCCGGCTGGAGGAGGTCATGGGCGAGCGCCACATGGCCGTATCGCTCCGGTCGGAGCGGTGGCCGCACGACGCCTGTTCCGCATCGTGAGGAGGGCGACGCGAAACTACCCGTCCGGTGAGGACCATCGGCCGCGAATCGTCAATCGTACGGCCCAATTGCCGGCTACGAGCCGCGTGCTCTACCGGATCGAGCACTACAGCACCTACCCCGTCGTCGGACTCGTCGTCATCGGATCCGCCATGGGCGGAATCGTGGCCGGAGCGGTCCTCAGCTTCCCCACAGCCTGGTCGCCGCGTTCGAGGTATCGGTATCGGCCGTCACCCTGGCCATGGTCTTCGCTATCCAGCACACCCAAGAACGCGAGCAGGCGGCCACCCAGCGCAAACTCGATGAGCTGCTCCGAGCCCTTCCGGGGGCCGACGAGTCCCTCATGATGCTGGAAGAGGCACCCAAGGAAGCTCTTCTCGACGTCGAAGAAGTGCAGCGAAGCGTCAGATCGTCTCTGGAATAGACAGAGTCCCAGGTACAGGTGCAGCGTCACCGACTGTCGAAACCGCGGCGTCCGGCGCTCTCTCCCCTACCCAAGGCCAGCGCCAGGAGCCACAGCGCCAGCAGGACGAATGCCACCACCCACAGGGAGTGAAGCGCGAAACCGAGCCCGGCGAAGAGCAGCACTAGCAGGAACATCACGAGGGTCGCCATCACAGACAGCTCCTTTCCGGAGGCCGGGAACAAAGCCCCGGTGCTCCCAGAGGCATCGCGCCGGCACTAGCCCCGGTCCCGCCCTCGGGCCGGCAACCGGTCCGGCGGTGAGTGCCCTACCCGATCCCATCCGGTCGAAACATGGCCGCCATCGGGGACCCGTATCCGTCAACCGTCAACCGTCAACCGTCAACGGGTCCCTCCTCGACGGCAGGCACACCGGTGGGCTCCCGACCGACGGGAAGCCGGACTGTGAACGTACTGCCCTCCCCCGGTGCGCTGGAGGCACCGATCGAGCCGCCGTGCAGGGCCACCAGCTCGGCGACGAGGGCGAGACCGATCCCCGAACCCTCGAAGGTCCGCGACCGCGCACCTTCGATCCGGTGGAATCGCTTGAAGAGGTGCACCTGGTCCTCGGTTCCAATGCCGATCCCGGTGTCGCGCACGGCCAGCTCCACGATGTCGTTCTCACGTCCGAGGGCCACCGAGATCCCACCCTCGAATGTGAACTTCAGCGCGTCCGAAAGCAGGTTCGAGACGATCGTGGCCCACATCTCCCGATCGACACCCACAGGCGCCCTCACGGGGGGACACTCGACGACGAACTCGAGTCCGGCCCGTTCGCCCATGAGGCTCGCAGTACAGCGGCGCTCACCGGTTGGAACCAGCGATGCCGGGCCCGGACGCTCGGCCCACGCCCGGGGCCCATCGGTACCGGTCGGGCCGATCACGGCAGCCGGCGACTCAGACTTCTGACACCCTCGGAATCCTGAGCGAGCTCTCCAGCAGCCGGTCGACATCCTCCACTCCCAAGGGATGAGCGAACAGGAACCCTTGCCCCGTATCGACGTCCTCAGCTTGAAGGCGCAACCGCTGGTCGTCGGTCTCGATTCCTTCGGCGATCGTCTCCAGCCCGAGGACCTTGCCCAGCTGCACCAAGGTGTGCACCAGGGCCGCCGATTCCGCGGTGTCGGCGATCCCGGACACGAATGAGCGATCGATCTTCAGTATGTCGATGGCAAATTTCCGCAAGTAGGCCAGTGAGGAGTAGCCGGTGCCGAAGTCGTCGACGGCGATGCGAACGCCGAGTGACTTCAAGAGCCGGAGACGGGTCACGATGGCGTCGACATCATGCATGAGCGCTGTCTCGGTGAGCTCCAATATCAGCTTGTCCGGATCGAGACCGCTTCCCGACAGCGCGAGTCCCACGTCATCGATGATTCGGTCCCGCTCGAGCTGTTTGGCCGAGACATTCACCGACACCGTGAACCGGTAGCCCTTACCGTGCCACGCCTTGGTCTGCAGGCAGGCGGCGCGAAGTACCCACGCCCCGACGGGAACGATGAGCCCGAGCGCCTCGAGGGCGGGAATGAAATCATCGGGTTGCACCACTCCCCGTACCGGATGGCGCCAGCGCAGGAGGGCTTCCACGCCGGTGAACACCCCAGTAGACAGGTCGAACGTCGGCTGATAGACGAGGAAGAATTGTCCTGCTCCGAGGGCCTCGTGCAGGTCCACCTGGAGATGGCGGTGTTCGTCGACCTCCGCCTGCATCGAAGGCGAAAAGCTCACGGCGCGCTGCTTGCCGTCGGCCTTGGCCTGGTACAAGGCGATATCAGCATCCTGTAGCAACCGCTCGGGTGTCGTTCGGTCGCCCTCGGCGACGCCGACGCTGGCCGTCACCGTCAGTGGGACATCACTGCCGGCGATCACGAATGGGGGGGCCAACACGTCGAGGATCCGGGCGGCCACCACCTCAGCCCCTGCCGACCGCGATGCATTTCGGTGAGGACCACGAATTCGTCGCCCCCGAGTCGGCCTACCGTCTCGCCCGCCCGAAGCACACTCGCCAATCTCGCCGCCACTCCCACCAGCAGCTCGTCACCCGCCCGGTGGCCGAGGGTGTCATTTATGTCCTTGAAGTTGTCCAGGTCGAGAAAGAGGGCGGCGACAGGAGTGTGGTTTCGCCGGCCCCGCGCCAGCATCCCTTCGATGCGGTCGAGAATCAGCGTCCGGTTGGGAAGTCCGGTCAGGGAATCGTGGAGTGCCTGGTGACTCAGTTGGCCGGTGCGCTCATGGACGAGCTGCAGGGCGCGAGAGCGGCCCGTGCCGAGCACGTAGATGAGCAAGCCCAGCAAGAGGCTCAGCAGAATGCCGCTCACGAGCAGCACCACCGCATTGGGGTTGCCGATGACGCCACTACTGCCGGCCACAGCCGAGACCTGCACATGCCAACCGTTCGGGAGCCTGACCGTGGTGGCCGTTGCCCCCGCTGGGGCCCGGCCGGCGTCGAAGGTGACCGACGACGCTCCTACTCCGTGGCGGAAGGAAACCGCGGTATTTGCGTGTCCGTCCAGGGCGGTGGCCAGCACCACGCTCGGCTTCACCTCGATTCCCACCCACCCCATGAACGCGGCCCGTCGAGCCTGGACCGTCGGAGGCGCGGTGCCACCCCGGTAGATGGCCGTACCCACTCCCAGCGATGCCTGGTTGCCCACCCCGTACGGGAGATAGACGCCGATGCCGGAATCTCTTGCCTTGAACAGGACGGGGCCGAACCCGGTATCGCAGAGATCAAGGTCCGCCGGAGTGGCGGGCTCTCCGCTGCGGGACTGGGACAACGATTGGAAGCAGTAGTAGGGCCGGAGCCCCGGGGGTGTGACCCGGAATGCGCCAGCGGTGGCCCGACGATCGATCGGATCGGCCAGCGCGTGCGCCGCGAAGCTGGCCAGGTCCGACTCAGGCACCAGCACCAGCTCTCCGATTCCCTGGAGCTCGGGATATCTCTCGAATACCTGATCCGAGACCTCCCACCGCTGGAACTGGGCCTGTGAGCCGGATGGATTGCCGATGACGAACGCACCGGCGTCGACAGCAAGATCCTGCTCTCGGCGGAGGGCGAGCTTCAGGGTCGACGCAATCTCCACCGCCGTCGTTGCCGACGCCTGGCGGGCCTTCCCACCGTCATCGCGGGCGACGGCCAGGACGCCGAGTATCGATGCAACCGATCCGATGAAAGCGACCGTTACCGCCGTGGCCACCCAGAGAACTCCAGGGGGATGAGGTGCCACCGGCCCCCGGTTCATGGTCCGAGCATCGGATCGCCCGGGCGGTCGACCCGACAGTGGCTTACCGACAACGGCTCCAGACTGGGCAGATCAGGCCGAGGACCCCTTGTGGGTGGGACTGCTACCGAAGACCGGGGGGTGCCCATAGTCGCTCCTCTTGCAGCTCTTCGGAGCGACCGACTGCTCACGCTGTCGCAAGGATCTCGTCCGGTTGGAGACAACCGGCACGACGGAACTACGGCAGTTCTATCGTCACCTCTTGCTGGCCACTTGAGGTTGCCGCCGAAAACGCTCCTCTCGGCGGTCGCGTTCGGGGATCAGGTGGCGGCGTCGACCGGCGAACGATCGTGGACCAATGACAGCCGGAGGGCATGGAAGGTGCTCGCATGACATCACGATGCCCATCGGTGAGAGGGCCCGCCTCGGGACCCGCCTCGGGGTCGCGCAATTACCGGCGGTGACACCGGGGTGAGAGGTCCGGCGAGCGCGGCGCCCCCTTCAGACGGGGCTGGCCAGCACGGCCGGATAGCGAAGCCCGTCGAGGATCATCGCCACCAGCCGCTCGACCTGCTCGGTCGGGATGGCCGGGTTGGTGCAGACCGGGCTCACCAGCTGGGTGACATCGGAGCCGTCGACATCGTCCCGGATCACACCGGCCTCCTTGCCCCTGTCGATGACCAGGTCGAAGGCCGCATTGATCAACTCCCGCGAGTCGTGAGCGCAACGCCGGGTTCTTCTCGAATGCCTGTTGCAGCTCGCCCAGCAGAGTCTGCTTGGTCCGGGCGTAGCGCACGAACGCCTCGAAAAAGGCCACCACCGCCGGCCACGGCTCGAGCGTGGCCACTGCCGCCTTGGCTGCCTCGGACAGCTCCGTGACATCAGTGCTGTACACGGCCTCGACGAGGTCGATCCGCTGGGGGAAGTTGCGGTAGAGGGTACCGACTCCCACTCCCGCCCTGCGGGCGATGGCCTCCATCGACGCCCCCACTCCTGCATCGGCGAACACCTCCCGGGCGGCAGGCCACCAGCCGTTCCTGGTTGCGCCGTGCGTCAGCCCGCTTGGGCCTCGCGGCGGAACCCGTCTCGACGTCCGGACCCGGACCGGCGATGGACTCGCCATGCTGCTGCTTCATGATGCTTTCGACCTCGGGGGATGTGGGCTTGCTAAACGGAAGGATCCTCCGTATAATAACGGAAGAAGCCTCCGCTTTGAATCCTACCAGCGGGAAGGAAGTAGTCAATGCCCTCACTCTCCCTTAGCCGCACGCGCCCACGGACCGGACCACCCCAGCTCCTCCGGTCGGGCCGGCACGCTCCGACACCGGCTGAGCCACCCCTCGGTGTTCCTCTTCGTGATCCTCACCGCCCAGATGATGGTCGTCCTCGACACCACCATCGTCAACGTGGCCCTGCCGCACATCCAGCAGAGCCTCGGCTTTTCGAGCAGCACTCTGTCGTGGGTGCTCAACGCCTACATCCTCGCCTTCGGCGGTCTACTGCTGCTCGGTGCCCGGGCGGGCGACCTGTTCGGTCGTCGACGCACCTTTCTGGTGGGCATCGCCGTCTTCACCCTGAGCTCCCTCATCGGGGGTCTGGCCCCGGCGGGTTGGATGCTGCTTGCCGCCCGGGCAGTCCAGGGGATAGGTGCCGCCCTGGCCGCTCCGTCGGCACTCTCCCTCCTCACCACGGTGTTCGCCGAGGGCCAGGAGCGGGTCCGGGCCATCGGCCTCTACACCACGGTGTCGGCCGCCGGTGGGGCCACCGGACTGGTGGCCGGTGGGCTGCTCACCCAGCTCGTCTCGTGGCGCTGGGTGATGTTCGTGAACGTTCCCATCGGGGTGACCGTCTGGCTGCTCGGCCGGATGGTCATCGTGGAGACCGAGCGCCGGCGAGGGCGGTTCGACCTGGCCGGCGCCCTCACCTGCACGCTCGGGGTCTCTGCCATCGTGTTCGGGCTGGTGGAAGCAGGTGCGGTCGGATGGACCAGTCCCGTGACCGTCTCTGCGCTCGCCATCGGACTGGTCCTGCTCGGCCTCTTCGTCCGCCAGGAACAGCGGGTGGACGAGCCGATCATGCCGCTGCGGCTTCTGACCCACCGCACGAGGAGCTCGGCCAACGCCAGCCGGGCACTGCTCTACGCCGGCTTCTACGGTCTCTTCTACTTCATGGCCCAGTTCCTCCAGGACGTCCAGGGCTACTCCCCGCTGATCACCGGGCTCGCCTTCCTCCCGATGCCGATATCGGTGTTCGCCTCCTCGCAGCTCACCAGTCGTGTCCTGCTTCGGCGTCTCTCCCCAGAGAACGGTCATGAGCCTCGGGACGGCGGTGGCCACGGTCGGCCTGCTGCTGGCCACGCGGGTGGGCAGCGGCACCGGCTACCTCCAGATCGTCGTATCGCTGGTCCTCATCGGAGCCGGCAGTGGGACCGCCTTCGTGGCCCTCACCTCCGCCTCTCTGGCCGAGGTGGCCCCGGATGGACGCCGGCGCGGCCTCGGGGCTGGTCAACGTCTCCCAGCAGATCGGCGCCGCTCTCGGTCTGGCCGTACTGGTCACCATCTTCGATGCGCTGACCGGTCACGCCCAGCTCCGGCCGGGCACTGGGTCGGCAGTCCGACGCGGCCGGCGTGGTACACGCCCTCGACGTCGTGTTCGGCATCGGTGCGCTGTTCGCACTGGCCGCCCTGGTCACGGTCGTGGTCGGCATCCAGGCAGCACGGGACGGGATAGCGGAGACCATGGCAGAGGCGGTGGAGACGACGCCCTCCCCCGAATGCGGCAACGTGATCCGGCCACTGGCGGCCATGGCCGAGTCCTGAGTGGGCCGGGCAGCTCAGTCCGCGGCCCGGCTCGCACCGGCGGGTGGTGTCGGTGGGTCGCCCTCCTCCCGCGGACGCGTGGTTAGAGTCACACCCAAATTCTGCTCGAGCATGACCCGAATATGGAGCGAGCAATGCCACCCAGCCCCCGACCACTCGTGGATCGGCCCTGGCGACGACCGGGCCGGCTCGCGTACGCCGCAGCCCGGATCCGTCATTTCATCCGTCCGCCTGTTGTCGTGCGGGAACCGGTGCCGGGCTCCGTCGTGTGCGAGTGGGATACCCCGGTGGCCATGCGGGACGGCACCGTTCTCCGGGCCAACACCTACCGTCCCGCCGGAGCGGGCGCTTTCCCGGTGCTGATGTCGGCCCACCCCTACGGCAAGGACAGGCTGCCGTCGCGAAAGGGGCGCCGCTCGGTGGTGAGCTTCCAGTACCGGCTGATGAACCAGACCGGCCCGATCGAGCATTCGACATTGACCGGATGGGAAGCACCAGACCCGGCGTGGTGGGTCGAGCAGGGATACGCCGTGGTCAATGCCGATTCGTGGGGTGCCGGAACCTCGGAGGGCACCGGAGCGCTGCTGTCCGACCAGGAAGCCGTCGACTACTTCGACCTGATCGAATGGGCCGCGTCCCAGCCGTGGTGCTCCGGAGCGGTGGGGCTCCTCGGCGTGTCGTACCTGGCCATGTCCCAGTACAAGGTGGCGGCATTGCAACCGCCCTCGCTGAAGGCGATGTGCCCGTGGGAGGGGATGACCGACCCCTACCGGGACCTCATGTGCCCCGGCGGCGTGTACGAGGCCGGCTTCGCCAGTATCTGGACCCGGGCGACCAAGCGGGTTGCGAGGTTGAGCGACGACATGGGCGCCGAACGCCGGGCGCGGCCACTCCGCGACGAGTGGTGGGAGTCCCTCTGCGCCGATCTGGGCAAGATCGCCGTGCCCATCTTGATCTGCACCAGTTTCTCCGACAACAACTTGCACAGCCGCGGCTCCTTCCGCGCCCTCCTGAACGTCAGCTCGAACGAGCGCTTTGCCTACACCCACCGAGGCGGGAAGTGGCAGACCTTCTACGGCGCTGAAGCCAAGCAGACGCAGCTGGCGTTTTTTGACCGCTACCTGCGGCACGGGAAAGCCGATCCGCCGCCGCGGGTTCGCCTGGAAGTGCGGGACAGTCGACACCGGATCGCCGCCGTCCGCAGCGAACAGGATTGGCCGCTGGCCCGGACACGGTGGAGACCCCTGTACCTCGATGCGGACGGGGGGCTGTCGGCGACTCCCCGGGACTCGAGGGGACGGTCACCTTCCGCACCCATCGGGACGCCGCGGCATTCAGCTATACGTTCGACGAAGATACCGAGCTGACCGGGCCCATGGCGGTCCGGCTGTGGCTCGAGGTCCACGGCGGTAACGATCTCACTGTTTTCGTCGGAGTCGAAAAGTGGAGAGGCCGCTGCTGGGTCAGCTTCGAGGGCTCCTACGGGTACGGTCGTGACCGCGTCGCCACCGGTTGGCAGCGCGTCGCGTTGCGCGAGTTGGACCTCGAGCGATCCACGGAAGCAGAACCCGTCCATACCTTCCGCCATCTCCAGCCACTGCAGCGCGGTGAGATCGTACCGGTCGACGTCGCCCTCGGGCCCTCCTCGACTCTGTTCCGCTCCGGCGAATCGCTTCGACTACTGGTCGCCGGCCGTTGGTTGGCGCCGCGGAATCCGCTGACCGGACAGTTCCCGGCCGCCTACCGGCATACCAGCGCGACGACCTGCACCCTGCACTGGGGCGGCACTCAGCCGGCCAGACTTCTGGTTCCACACGTTCCGTGAGTGTCGGGAACCGATAAGGAGGACCCGGCCGGGCCGTCCGAACCGCCCGGCTATCCGGCTCGGTCGACGGATCCGATTGGGGGTCATGACCGCCTGAGGCCCTGTCGTTGCCACTCAATCGTCGTGACCCTGGTCGCTGCCGCCCACCACGTGGGCTCGGGCCGTGTACAGCGATTTCTCCATTGTCGACTCCCTTCAACCTGCCAGTGCTACGACCCTAGTCATGTCACTGGGGCCGCTCCCGGATGACGTCACCTGGGCTCTTGTCGTCACGCAGCCCGAGGAAGCGCGGCTGGCGCAGCCGGGCGTCGTTCGTCCATTCTGCGAATCCGACCTGGGCGACGAGCTCGGGCCGGGCCCAGTGCACGCCACGGGGGATCGGTCGCACGTCGACAAACGCCGGCTTGCCCACTTCCAGCTTCCGCAGCCGGATACCGAGGTCATGGAGTGTCGCCTTGGTGTAGCCGGTACCGACCTTGCCGGCGTAGCGAAGGGTGCCCTGTTCGTAGTAACCGACGAGCAGGGCACCGAAGTCTGTCCGGCTTCCAGTGGGGTCGGTGTAACCGCCGATGACGAACTCCTGCTCCCAGATGCACTTCAACTTCAACCAGTGCTTCGAGCGGCCGGCGACGTAGGGCGCGTCGGCACGCTTGGCGATGAGCCCCTCCCAACCGGATCGGCAGGCCTCGGCAAACCGCCGCTCCGAGTCGCCACGCCAGGCCTCGGTGTGCTGCAGTGCCGAGCTCGACCGGATCGTCCGTAGCAATCGGGAGCGGCGCTCGGTGAGTGGTCGGTCCGTGATGTTCTCCCCGTCGACTTCCAGGAGGTCGAAGACGCAGTAGACAACCGGGTCTTTGGCCACCTGCCCAGAGGAGGGACTGGCCACCCCGATACGCTGCTGGAGTCGGGCGAAGGAGGTCTGCCCACGGTCGTAGGCCACGACCTCGCCATCGAGTAGGAGGTCCCGTGAGGGTTGACCCGCCACAGCCGCTCGGACCTCGGGGTAGGTGGACGTGAGATCCTTGCCGGAGCGCGACTCCAGCCGTACCTCGCTGCCCGCTTTGCTCGCCACACAGCGCTCACCATCGAGCTTGCGCTCCAGCAGCCAACCGTCGCCGAAGTCCCGACGGTCGGTCAACGTGGCCAGCATGAGAGGGATCACCGTCCCAGTTATAGCGTCAGGTGGACGCCGGGAACGCACGATCCAAGGTGCGGCGGTTTCTTCGCCGTGGTCCGGCACAATGAACACCCGTAGGCATTGGAGAGGAGAATCGCATGTCCACAAGTCAACCTGACGCCCAGGGGGCCGCCACCGACATCACGACCAAACTGAGCCCTTGGTCGGTCGAAGAGACCGTCTCCCGGCTTTCGGCTCTCGTGCAAGCCCGGGGCATGAAAGTCTTTGCCGTAATCGACCACAGCGGGGAGGCTGCCGAAGTGGGGTTCCATCTCCGTGACACCAAAGTGGTCATCTTCGGAAGCCCGCGGGCGGGGACCCCGGTCATGGACGCGGTTCCGCTGGTCGCCCTGGACCTGCCCCTGAAAGTCCTGGTGTGGGCCGACGGATCCGAGACCAAGCTCAGCTTCACGACTCCCGCCACCCTCGCCGACCGATATGGCTTGAGCGATGCCCTGTCGGCCCCGCTCGCCGGGATTGCCCCCTCACCGATGCCGTGATCGATCGGTAGCCCCGATCAGGGTCGTAGCCCCGACGTTTTCTATGTCACTTTGTCGACGTGCTCGACGTGCTCGACGTGCAGGCCGCAGCCGGCGAGTGCGACGACCATGGCATCGTGGTTCCAACGAAAGGACCTGAAACGAGCGGTACTGCCATCTGCCCGAGCAATGAGAGCACTACGTCCGTCAACCTTCACAAAGGCAATCTCATCGAGCGGCGAGTACCACTCGGACCGCAGAGGACATCTGGCAATAAGCTCCACCCCATCCTTCCCGATAGAGATTCCGGCAAACGGCCAGCTGGTGGCGATGATGCCGAATGCCGTTGGTACGGACAGGTGAACTCCCATGAATGTCTGTCGGGTCACAGCGCGCGGACACCGAATGCCGTCGGTTCGGCAGCAGCTCCCATCGGTGCAGCCTAACTCCGGTCCCTGCCTGCCCCAACCGGGAGCGGGGCGATTATTGATGACTGATCGGTAGGCTCGGCGGAGGCCGTCGGAGCGCATCTACGCAAGAGGGCGGGCTCCTTGGACCACGAAGGAAATGATCACCTTCCAGTGTTGGATCCCGCGACCCACGGCGTGCTTTCATGGGATCTTCTGCCAGACCCTTTCAAGTTTGGAGGCCACATGCGCAGCGACATCCGTGAAGGGGGAATATTCCCCGACTACGAGCTCACCGATCAGTCCGGTAGGCGGCGCTCTCTATCGGAGCTGCAAGGCGGCAACCCGATGGTGCTCCATCTGTCTCGCGGCGGCTTCGATCCGAAGGAGCATCAGTTCGTTCGGCGATTGGTCGACGCCTATCCCGAGTTCCGAAATGCATACACGCGACTGGTCCTCATCTCGACCGATAATCAGCTGAACATCAATGAGTTCCGGGACGCCTTGGGCGCCACGTGGCCTTTCCTGTCGGATCCCGATCGTGATGTCCAGAAGGATCTGGACATCAAAGAGTTCACGGACGAGCCGCATGATCCGATGATTCCCCACACGTTCGTCCTCGAGCCCGAACTCAAGATCTTCAAGGTCTACAATGGCTACTGGTATTGGGGGCGGCCGACAATGACTGAGCTGCACGTGGATCTGCGGGCCGTGTTCCAGAAGATTCGACCGGACTTCGATCTGGGGTCCCCGGGATTGAAGGAGGCCTGGGAACGGGGAGACCGCGATCAGTTCCTCGTCGACACCCTGGAGGAGCCGATCCGGTACACCGAGGGCAAGACCATCGGCATCAAACGCTGACCACTGCGGGCCGGCGCCTTGCGTCGTTGGGGACTGCGACCAAGGGGCCTCTCCGGCGGGTCGGAGCCGACCCCTACGGTCCAGCATCAGCTGATGGGTCCCATGGTTGTTGGGCGACTCGAGTCCCAGGGGCTCGGTAGTCCCTCCCTGCTTGTGGCGGCGTCGCACTCGTCAGGCGTGAGAAGCGCGACGATCCGCGAGATCACGCCGATCGGGACGGGTCGTGACCCTGAGAACGCGGGCACCCGACCGGGCACCACCCTTCGATCGGGCGGGATCCCGTGGTGAGAGACTTTGCCAGTGAACGATGACGGACTCCTGGCCGAGCAGCGGGCCTACTACCGAGCTCGGGCGCCCGAGTACGACGAGTGGTGGCAGCGGCGCGGCCGCTACGACCGAGGTTCGGACTTGGCCGAGGAATGGGATCGGCAGGTTGCGCAGATCGCAGCAGCACTTGAGAGTTTTGACGCCACGGGTGACGTTTTGGAAATGGCGGGGGGCACCGGATGGTGGACGGAGCGTCTCGTCCGCACTGCTGGGCGTCTGACCGTCATTGACTCTTCACCCGAGACCCTGGACCTCAACCGCGACCGAGTGGGGCGACCCGATGTCGACTACCTCGTTGCCGACCTGTTCACGTGGCGGCCGAGGAGGACCTACGACGTGGTGTTCTTCTCCTTCTGGCTCTCCCACGTGCCGCGATCACGATTTTTGGCCTTCTGGGCCTTGGTGCGGTGCTGTCTAGCACCGGGGGGTCGTGTGTTCCTCATCGACAACCGCAATGACCCTCATCCAACTGGCGAGATCGACGACCCATACGTCGTCCATGGCGGTCCGGATCTGGACCTGCGCCGCCTGCACGACGGGAGCAAGTACCAGGTCGTCGAAATCTTCTACGAACCCGATGAGTTGCAGTCACTTCTGGGCGATCACGGTTGGGCAGCGAGGCTCGACGCAACGCGCTGGTTCATCTTCGGAGAAGCGAGCTTGGCCGAGGGAGGCGCACACAGTCGGGCCGGACGCGTCACATAACACACGGTTGGACCGTCGCCTATCTACAGGTAGCGACTGTCACCTACCGGGCGGGGGCACCCGGGATCACCGTGTGGCCGAGACCTGCGCGCCGTCTCTCGTCGCCAGAGACCCGCCGCGGGCGTGCCCGTGGTCGGCCCGCTGCGTCGGTCTCGATCCGTACCGAGATCTTGTGTGCGTCATCGTTCTGGGCTACCATACAACCAGATGGTTGTAGATCAGGCAACGGATGCTGGGGTCGACCGCATCTTTCACGCCCTTGCCGACGGCACCCGGCGCGACATCCTCGCCAACGCCGTCGGGGGCAGGTACAGCGTGTCGGCGTTGGCGAAGCGCTACCCGATGAGCTTCGCCGCCGTGCAGAAGCACGTCGCCGTGCTCGAAGGTGCCGGGCTCATCACAAAGGAGCGGCGGGGCGCGAACGCCTCGTGCGCGCCGACTTCGATGCCGTCCAGAGGGCCCGGGTGGTCCTCGATGGTATCGAGAACCTGTGGCGGGCGCGGGTGGACCGGATCGACCACCTCCTGGCAATCGAGAAGCGAACCACTGGAGGCAAGTGATGAGCGTGACCAGCGTCGAAAAGGACCCCGAATCCCTGACCATGACGGTAACAGCAGACCTCGATGCCACCGTCGAACGGGCATGGCAGCTGTGGGCCGATCCCCGCCAATTCGAGCAGTGGTGGGGGCCTCCTGGCTTCCCTGCGACCGTGCTCGACTACGACCTGCGGGCGGGCGGGCGGATCAGCTTCTTCATGACCGGGACCGAGGGGGAGCGCCACGACAGCATGTGGGAGGTGATCGCTGCCGACCCGCCCCGCCACCTCGAGCTGCGGGATGCCGATGTCGACGACGACGGCCGCCCGAACGACGGGAACGGGATCACGGCCATGATCGTCACCATCGACGAGCGCAACGGCGGAGGCGCGGTGATGGCGATCCGCACCCACTTCGACTCGCAGGCGGGCATGGAGGAGGTTCTCCGGACGGGATTCGAGGAAGGCATGACCATTGTCCTCCTGCAGATCGAAGCGGTCCTCTCCGGAACGCCGGCGTGAACGGCTGACACGGTGGTCGGCAGGGAATCCGGCCGCCGTGTGGGGTCGACGGCCTTGGGCGCAGTGGACAGCCGTCAACCCGTCCATCCGGTTTACGCGTTCCCATTGACGGGGGCCACCAGCAGCACAGGAGGCAGGGTGGCAGGATTGTGATGTGAAGAGGATTGGATCAGAATTCGCGGTGCGAATAGCGCGCCCTGGAGATCTCCTCGCCATCCTTGGGGTCCATGCTTGCCGTGATGCGGATGGACGGCCCCCGACAGTGGCCTCCGAAATCGAAGGCCAAACATGGGTGCACATGCTTGAGGCTTCCGACTTGTATGTGTATCTGGCCGAGATGGACGGGGAAGCTGTCGGCACGGCTTCGGCGATGATGTTCCCGAACATCACCTACGACTGTCATCCGACTGCGATCATCGAGGCGGTCGTGGTCGCTCATTCGTACCGGCGCCAGGGAGTCGCAACGCTGCTCCTCCAGCGCATCCTTGAGGACCTGCAGTCGGCGGGCTGCAACAAGGTTCAGCTCCTGTCGCACAAGCGGCATTCGAGCGATGGAGCCCACCGGCTCTACACATCCATCGGGTTCGAGCCGGAAGCGGAGGGATTCCGCATCTACCTTGGTCAGGTACCCAAGGCCGTGGAAGAAGCCAGGCAAACGAAGGGCCCATAGCCGGTGCGGGTCACCCCTGGAATGTCCCGCACAAGCCATCGAGGTCGGCGGCTGAGGAAGGATGGCACTGTGGAGTTCTCCGAACCATGGGCTGTGGCGCTTGAACTCGCTTGGGAGGCGATGCTGGCAGGGACGACTCCGGTGGGCTCTGTTGTGATCAACAGAGATGGACAGATCGTGACTCAGGGCCGTGGACGCCGGTATGTTCGTGACGCAGCGCAAGGCCAGCTCTCGTACAGCCACCTCGCTCATGCAGAGCTGAACGCCTTGGCACAGCTCCCGCCGACGAGACGCTACGAGGATCTGACTGTGCTCACGACCCTTGAACCGTGCATCCTCTGCATGGGAGCGGCGGTTATGGCGACCGTAGGCAGGCTCGAGTACGCCGGAGCCGATCCCTACGGCGGAGCTGCCCATCTTCAGCTCCAAAACGCCCACACCAGCCGCCTGATGCCACAGATCGTTGGACCGGACAATGGATCGCTGGGCACAATCGGCGCACTGGTTCACTATGCGTTCTATCTTGAACGAAACCCTGAAGGGGCTGTGGTAGATGCCTACCGGCAGGATATGCCCGAGTTCGTCGGAGAAGTCGACGAAACGGGCATTACCGGGGAGGTGCTCCGTCTCAAGTCGGAACAACGTGAGCTGTCCGACGTGTTGGCGCTCGTGCTCTGACTACTATCTCCCAGATGGTCTGGCCGGACCTTGCGATGGTCAAACCGTCTGCTGAACTGCTGAACTGCTGAACATGAAGGACGTTCAGTATCGCTCGGCACGGCCCGAGGACTTCACCTTTCTGGCGACGATGCTTGGCGAGGCCTGAGCATCCCCCGGTTTGACGGACACCTGCGCTGAGGTGGTAGCACCTCGGGAAGGAGTCCTTGATGCCACGACCTCATCCGCCGGAGTTCCGCGCTCGAGCCATCGAACTGGCCCGAGAACGAGCCAAGCCGATGGCCGCCCTGGCCCACGATCTCGGGATCTCCGAGAGCTGCCTGCGTGCCTGGGTGGCCAAGGCTGACATCGACGAGGGCCGCAAGGACGGTGTCACCTCGTCCGAGCGGGCCGAGCTGGTGGAACTGCGCCGCAAGCTGCGGGTCACCGAGATGGAGAACGAGATCCTCCGGCGAGCGGCCGCCTACTTCGCCCGGGAGAACGTCCTCCCAAAATGACCTACACCTTCATCGCCCAGCGCTGCTCGGACCTGCCGGTCGCAGCGTGTTGTCGGGCCATGGGGGTGTCCACGTCGGGGTTCTATGCCTTCTGGGCCAATCCGGTGTCCGACCGGGACTGGCACGACGCCAACCTCACCAACACCATGTTCGACATCCATCGGATGTCCCGGCGCTCCTATGGATCCCCACGGATCCATGCCGAACTGGTCCTCGGCCAGGGTCAGCGCTGTTCCCGCAAACGGGTGGCCCGACTCATGGCCCAGGCCGGCATCGTGGGCATCCACCGGCGCAAGTTCCGGGGCTGCACCCGGCGTGATCCGGGTGCCACCCCGGCCGAGGACCTGGTGCAGCGCAACTTCAATCCGACCGAGCCGGACCGTCTGTGGGTCATGGACGTGACCGAGCACCCGACCGGAGAAGGCAAGGTCTACCTGGCCGTCGTCCTCGACGCCTGGAGCCGGCGGGTGGTGGGTTGGTCCATTGCCGACCACATCCGCTCCGAGCTGGTGGTCGACGCCGTGCAGATGGCCATCTGGCGCCGGCAACCACCCAAGGGCCGAACGGTGGCCCATTCCGACCACGGATCGCAATATACGTCCTGGGCCTTCGGTCGGCGTCTCCGGGCCGCGGGACTGCTCGGATCCATGGGCACCATCGGGGACTGCTTCGACAACAGCGCCATGGAGAGCTTCTTCGGGACCATGCAGATCGAATTACTCGACGAGCACCGCTGGGAGACCCGCAAACAACTGGCTCTGGCCATGTTCGACTGGATCGAGGCCTGGTACAACCCGTCGAGGCGGCACTCCTACTGCGGGATGCTCAGCCCCCTCGACTACGAACGAGTCCACACGCCCGCCGCAGCCGCGGCATGATCAACACAACCAACCTGTCCGCTGGACCGGGGGAAGCTCAGCCGCTGTCTGGCGCCCTGACAAGCCAACGCCCACCGCTGACCAGGTGCTCACCGATCCTCGCTATTCGATGTATCTCACGGGATGGCCGAGGCCGGGCGATCATGGACTGATTGCCGAACAAGACGCACCGCTGGGCGCGGCTTGGTATCGGACGTACACCGAGGTGAGCCATGGCTACGGCTTTGTCACCGAAGGAATCCCCGAACTGTCGATCGCAGTCATCGCGTCGCGTCGGCACGAAGGCATTGGCCGTCAGCTCCTGGTCGACCTCCTCAATGCCAGTGACAGCCAAGGCTATGCAGGGCTGAGTCTCAGCGTGAGAGAGGCGAATCCAGCGCGCCGTCTCTATGAGTCAGTGGGCTTCGTCCCTGTCGAGGCGCACGGATCGTCCTGGTCAATGGTCCGATACGCCGTTCGATAGCGGTGACCCTCGGCCGGTGATCTGGGACACCCCGCCTTGGCCGCTGGGCCAACTCGGAAACTGATGTGCGGTGATTAGACGGCTGGCCGGAGGATAACGTTGGGCGTGGCGGTCGTTAACGTGATCCTCGATGGTGATGACCATTACTGCTGCGGCGAACACCGAGAGGTGGGCGACGTCGTCACCATCGAAGTCCTCAACTACGAAGGGACGATCTACGAACAACGTCACGGAGGGCTCGGACTCGACTCACTAACCCGGCCGATCACTGGAACCATCACGGGGATCCAGTGGCGCCCTGCCATCATGCGGCATGAGGGTTACTACGGGAGGATCTTGGAAGGCTACGAGCCAGGACGACGAGTCGATACGACTGACTACAGAGATCCGACGGTCACGGGTTTCGATTGGGCCTTCGATTTCGCCTTGGACACCGACGACCCGATTCCGCCACCAAGGGAGACCCGGCGTGATGCCACAGATCCGCACTCTGATTCCGGGGTGGAGTGGTAGCCGACTAACTGAGTTCCAGTAGGTAATCCGAGGTCACGCAGATCATGCGCTGGCGAGCCGGTGATCGGAGATACACCCACTTGAGGTCTCTTACTATCGGATGGAGCAGAAGACGTAGACAACCCTGGTGCGCTGAGCCACCACATTCACCGCGCCTGTCGGATCCGTTGAACACGGACTCTTGTCGTCCGTCAAACTCCCAGAAACCGTGTAGGAACCTCTTGGAAGCGCAAAGGTGAATAGGCCGGTCGTTCCCACCGTGAGCGATTTGGAAATGCCATGTCCGGTCACGGTGATCGTGCCCCTAGCCGATCGGGGGAGTCCGGGGGCTGGACCGCCGTCTTCCATCAGTCTCCCCTTCAGAGTCCCACTTTGAGTCGCAGCATGAGAGGAACAGTCACTTAGCCCAAGAACCAGCAGGGAAACAGCGACTCCGGCGAGCATTCTTCGGGCCACAGCACTCAATTGTGTCATTCCGCGGGCGGCTGCGTCGCTGTTGCACGACTCATCCCGACGCCCATAGGTGCCGGCCGGTGGCAGCTTGCTGTGAACAAGCACGGGGTGGCCGACAATGCGCCCACGACCGGCGGTTAGGGGCAACCCTCGGTGGCGGCCAAACCCGTCGGCCATAGACCTGAAACGGATTGAGGGTGCGTTTGAACGCGGCGACAGGCGGGTACAAGGGACGAAGGGATGCAGTCGAGTGACTGTATCCGAACCTTGACAAGGGGGATTCTCATGCACCGCCACCTTCCTATCCGCATTACCATCTGTGCCGCGGCTTTGGCCGGATCCGCATCCCTGGCTGCAGTGGCCGTTCCTGGCGGCATTGCCGGTGCGGCGGCCAAGACGCTGACCTGCAAGACACTCACCGGTAGCGGTACCGTGTCGAAACAGACGATCTCGATCTCCGGATGCTCGGGTACGGCGAGCGGCCAGACCGGAACCAAGGGTACGGGCACAGCCACGACCAACTCGTCGAAGCACACAGGGACCGCCACCATCAAGTGGACGACGGGCAAGACTTCGGACGAGAGCTACACCTTCAAGGAGGACCTTGGATCGTCCAACAATTGCGCGGCCAGGTCCGGCTATACAAAGCTCGCCAAGGCTGTCGAAACGGGCAAGGTCACGGGTGGGACGGCCACGGAACTGAAGGGCTCGGCAGTCACCGCGGACGCCTGTGCATACTCGAAGAGCGGCAAGATCTATATCTTCAATGACGGGTCGGTCAAGGTCTAGGTGACCACCCGAGCGTTCACCACCTAGTTGGGAAGAAGGCCCCCGGCATCGGCCGGGGGCCTTCTTCTGTCCGGTTTGCTCGGCTGGCCAGAGACCGAAGGGCCTCTACCGGTCGTTCCGTTGAGTGACGTTCCTATTGCGGGCCGTCGGGGCCGACCAAGACTGCTGGCGCAGGCCGCTCCGAAGTCATTCCGGCTCCAATCCAAACCCGGCTGGCCGAGCCACGGGTTATCCCCTGTTGCCATCCCTTCGCTGCCGTGGTTGGAGGGCACGGCCCATACCCGTCGACGACGAACACTCTCGGGCCATCGAGCCGCAGATCCGGTGGGCTCCGCTGCGTCCGAGGTTGCCAATCATCTTGCGAACTGGGTCCTGCGGAGTCCCGCTCGTTCAGTTCCGCTCTTTGACCCCGGCCGTCTATTCAGTGCTGCACCCGTGAGCTGGCGTTTCTCAGCAAGGGTGAGCAACGTCTGTCAACGGCCATCGCGAACTCCCCACAGGCGGCCATCGGAATTCCGTCAAAGGATGACTTCACAATCTCAACGTAGCGCTCATCGACCCACCGGGAATACCACTTAGGGCCTCTGACCTGGCCTTTCAGTGGAGGTGAACGGACTCGAACCGTCGGCCTCTACATTGCGAACGTAGCGCTGGCACCCACCGTAGCCGGGCATTTTGGACGAAGCAGCACGTCAATCGGGTTGTGCGAAGTGCACCGACGGGCAACAAAGGGAACGGCTGGGCACCGGTTGAGTCCTGTTGAGTCCTGGGTTCGCCGGCATGGCCGAGGGTAGCAAGATCGGCCGATTGTTTCCCCTGGCCAGCAGCCCTTTTGTAATCGGCGCACATAAGCCCGGAGAGCTTGTCACAGCCATGATCGAGGCTGCTGGGCGTGGAACTGTGCCCGAAGTCTGGGAAGCCTCCTCTGGTCGGCTGGGTTGGCAAAACGGACTTGCGGTTCGCTTCGTGAGCAAAAGCTCAGCGCCAAGCTCTCCTGTAGGCCTGTGTTTTCCGCACCTCTCCCTCAGGACCTTCAGTTGCTCCACCTGAACCGGCGTGCAGCGACGATCGAGAGTCAGCTGGTCGATTGATCCATTGATTAGCGCTCGGTCCTCCAGATTGGGAAAACATCCCGATCGGTATTGCATTCCGATCGGAATTCTATAAACTGCCTTTCGTTGCATGGGGAGAGACGGACCACGGGGTCGAGCTCTGAGCCTGGATCCCTTGCCGTTCCCGCCAGGCATCTCATGTAGGGGGACATACGTCACCTGACTTCGGACCATGGAGACATGGAAGAACCAAGGGGGTAGGACATGATTCGCAAACTGCTCGTGGTGTCGGCTGCGATCGCACTGCCGATCAGTGTGGTCGCCGTCAGCGGCGGAATCGCCGGCGCGTCGAATGGTCGTGCCGGCAGCGCTTCCACCGACACCATCGCCTGTACAAAGATCACCGGGACGGTGAGCTTCTCGCCCAAGCTCACACTGAAGGGCTACACGTCGGGCTCGACGACCACGACAGTCAAGGCCACTGTGTCCGGTTGCACGGTCAAGGGCACCTCTACCGACAAGGTGGCTAGCGGGACGGTGGAAGGAACCATCAAGGGCTCGGCCGGCACGGCGAAGTCCCCATCGGGCACCTGTGGCGGATTGACCCGCAGCAACGCGGTCACCGGGACCCTGTCTACCAAGTGGAAGGCAACTCCAGGAGTTCCTAACTCAGTGCTCACCTTGAAAAGCATCAGTGGGGCCATCAAGAGCAACCACGGAACCTTCATCATCCCGGGATCGATCAAGGGCTCGGCCGCTGGCCCCTTTGAGGGCACAAATGCGGGGGCGTCGGACAAGATAGTGGCACAAACGACGGAGACGGCCACACGGCTTGCGACCGCATGTGCGACCGGTATTAGCTCGCTCGCCATCGAGGCCGAGCCTGGAGTCACCCCGGTCAGCCTTGGCTAGCTACGAATATGACTGTCCCAATAGCAGGCCCTCGCGACCGACCGTGCGCCTCCCTGAACTTGCCCGGTGTGATGACCGATCGTCCCGGGGGCATCGGGTCACGGCTCGCCGACGAGGCTCTGCCGGACGTCGACGAGCGCTTGTGACACGTACTGCGAGCAGAAGTACTTCGTAGAAAAGATCGCCACCAGATAGGCCTCGAAGGGGTTCAGGCCGCGCTGTTTCAGTGACCGCAACATCTGCCCAACGCTTTGGTGTTGGCCGAGGTCGCGACAACTGAGCATTCCGTCGGACAGGACGCTCCTATCGGAGTCGCCGGAGAAGGCCCCGGTCGTCTTCTTGAGGACGAGCAGGTAGGCCGCTCGGGGCTGTGCCGGAAGGTGCGGATCCTCGTTGTAGAGCACACCTTCGGCGAGGGCCGCCGCAGCGTCACCGGTAGCGACACGGGGCAAGTGCCCGTTTGGGAACGCCAGTAGATCAACGTAGAGACGACGTTGCGCCAGGTCGCCCGTCTGTCCGGGGGCCAGCCCATGGTGGACCATCCAAACGAGGCCCCCGGCCTGGAAGAACTCCTCGCCGCCAGGTCCGGGGTCGGTCTGGCTTCCTCCCGACGAAGATAGCCACGCATGGCTGAGCGGTTTGGTGCACGGACCGATGACCGAGCTGCAGTGGGCAATGCCGATCCCGTAGCGATCGGTGCCCCACTGGTTCGCCGAGTAGAAGAGCCAGAAGTTGCCGTTCGACTCCACCATGGCGGGGCCCTCGACCAGTCCTCCCTCCCACGACTGTGACGCCCCGATCAGTCGGTAGGGCGGGCCGACGGTCGCCAACCCGTTAGGCGCCAGCTGCTGTGAGTCGATGATCGTGGGGAGCCGGCAGCAGTCCCCGTCGCTCTTCCACAACAGCCACGGGGTGCCACCGCTGGCAATGAAGATACTCGGATCGATGGCGCCCCCATGTGAGGCTGGGCACACGAACGCAGACGACGAGTCATCGACGTAGGGGCCGGCGGGGTTCGTGCTTGTGGCAGCAGAGATGCACATGGCGCTCGTTGGCCCGTTGGCGGTACGTATGCATCCTGTCCCTGACGGCTTGGCAACACAATCGAGCGGGTGTGTCGCCGGGGTTGAGTAGTACATCACGTAGGTGCCATTGGGCCGGGCCCACACAGAAGGGGCCCACTGGAAACCCGACACCGTCCATTTCGGCAGCCGGGGTAGGGCGTCGCCCAGGTAGTATCCCTGGAAGGCTGAGCTCTGGGTGAGCTCGATCTCGGGGATGTGGGCCCCCTGGGCGTAGCGTGAGGTTGTCGTGTCGGAAGCAAAAAGGTAAAGCGCCTGTAATGTCTTGAGCGCGAAGGGGTCCGCGAAGTCACCGTCGAATACGGGAGTACCGGCGCGTAACGCGTTGGTCATATCGAGCTGCAGTCCGCCGGCTTCGGATGAATGAAAGGCCTGTGGCCCGAGAGTCGGCGAGCGGCCGACCGGCACGGCGAGCTGACCCGGCCGCGATCGTGCTTCGACCGAGACATTCAGCGGACCATGCCTGGCACCGACTCCGGCCGCCGACCCGCAGGCGGCCAGAAGGACACTAGTGAGGACCAGGCCCAGCACCGTTCGTCCGACCGAGCCATGGCGGCGGCTCGACCACCTCATGGAGCTCAGCGCACGGGGCCAGCACCGAGGCTGCTGGGTTGCATGGGGAACCTCGCCAGGAGGACGATGCCTTGACCGATGCTCTGTCACATCACGGCTCGCGGAGATGAGCGCTCCAGCGGCAACGGTTGGCGGCTCAAGCGGTGGCGGCCTGCGATACGCGTTCGGCAGTCGAGCCATAGGTCAAAGCCTCCAAGGCGTTCACGTGCGCCTCCACGTCGGCAGTTCCTGCTAGCGCTCGTTGGGCCACGAACCCGAGGGTTATCGACGTCAGCAACTCGGCAACCGCTTCCGGATCGGCCGCCGGATCGAACGTCCCGGCCGCCTGCCAACGTTCGACCGCGTCGGTGAACAGCTTGCGCAACCCGGCGTAGGAGGCACGGGTAGCTTTCTTGAGCTCGGGATCGCTCTGAGAATGGCTCCAGCCGTGGAGAGAGACGAGCAGCCTGTCGATGCCACCTTTCCTGTGACGGCCGAAGCCGACAACGGCGCGCAGCACCTGGCCGACGAACTCGGGGAATGGCGGCGGCTCAAGGTTGGTGAGGACCGGGGCCAGTTCCTCGGCCATTGCGGCCGTCCCTTCGGCGACGACGGCGCTGATGATCTGGTCCTTGCCTTTGAAGTAGCCGTAGACGGCGCCGGTCGAGAGCCCTGAGCGAGCGATGATCATCTCCATCGACACGGCTTCGAGACCGTGCTCTTGGAGGCAAGCTCGTGCCGCTTCGAGGATTTGCTCGTGGCGCGCCTCGCGGCGTTCATCAGTGATCCGTGGCATGGGCACACAGTAGCACAAACCGAATGAACATTCTATCCTTGACAGAAGGTGCCCCACTCATATTAAAGATACTGTTCGGTATTGCATTCTGGTCAGAATGTAATAAACTGAGTCCATGCCGAGGGGGATGACGAAACGCAGGCCGATCACGATCACGGCCCTACTTGACGCGGCGATGGAACTCTTCGCCGAGCAGGGGTACGGGGCGACGTCGATCCCCGACATCTGCGCAAGGGCTGGATTGACGAAAGGCGCCTTCTATTCGAATTTTTCCAACAAAGACGCTCTGTTCCTGGCCCTTCTCGACCGCAGCTGGGAGCGCCGGGCGGCGTGGATCCGTCGAGCGATGCCGGCGGGCGACGCTCTCGGGGTCGAAGAACCCAGGAAGCGAGCTTCGCTCTCCCACCTCGAGGTCGACAGGCAGTGGACGCTGGTCTCCACGGAGTTCTCCCTGCATGCCATCCGGCAACCCGATGTGGCGGCACTTCTGGTCGAACATGAGCTTCGCGTGCGGTCCGAGCTCGCCGTCCTCGTGACCGAAGCGCTGGAGCGAGCGGAACGACTCCCGACCCTTCCCATCGATGAACTGGTCCGCATGATCGTCGCGGTCACCGAGGGCACCGACATCCAAGTGCTGACCGACTCAGCGGCGGGAGCGACTGTCCACGCGAACCTCGGGCCCCGCGCCATTATGGCCTTGCTCCGGCACTTTTCTGTGCCGACCGAATCGATAATGCCCCCTGATCAAGGTGCTTCCCAGTGACGGTAGATTCGACTACGGAGGCGAGCGGCCGAGGCACAGTCGCCTCGACCGGAGGAGAGGTACCCCAGGCGGCGGACTTCGACCCTCTGGAGGCTCTGGACGACCTGCTCACCGACGTCAGCCTTTCGCGGTCCGAGGTCAGTGGCTCCGTCTCGTTCGCTGGTCGGGATCCGATCGTGCCCGCCGTACATCGGCTCGGGGCGTGCATCGGCATCCCGCTCATGGCCGGGGCTGTGGCTGCAGTGGTCTTTCACCGGCATCGAGGCGGGCCGGCACAAGCCCTCCATCTCGACCTGCGCCAGGCCGTGCACACGATCAACCCGGGCGCCTTCTGGCACCCGACGCTGAACGGTGAGCCCGCACCGCACCCGCTCATTTTCGACAACCCGTTCCAGTTCGCGCCGTACCGTACGGCTGATGGTCGCTGGGTGATGGCGACGGGCGTCTACCCGCATCTGGCCGCCGAATGGTGCCGCTTCTTGGACGTACCGCCCGACACCGCCAGGGTCGCCGCAGTGATCGCGACCTGGGACGCCTATGAGCTGGAGGAACAAGCAAGCGCAGTCGGCCTGCCGATCTGCGTCGTGCGCACCCCGGCCGAATGGCTGGTCCACGAGCAGGGGGCGTTGCTGGCCACCCAGCCAGTCATCGGACTCGAACGCATTGGCGACGCCCCAGTAAAGGACTTTGGAGCCGCCGCACGACCGTTCGACGGCATCCGCGTGCTCTCGTTCACTCATGCGGTGGCCGGCCCGACCGTGGGCCGGACCCTGGCCGAACAGGGCGCCGATGTGCTCGCCGCCACACGCCCCAACGACTACGAGCACGAGTTCATCTACGCCGAGGCAGGCGTTGGTTCGCGCAGCGCCTATGTCGACCTCGACAGACCCGTCGGAAGAGAGCGGGCTGAGACGCTGCTAGCCGATGCCGATGTCGTTGTCGACAACTACCGACTGGGTTCGCTCAAGCGTCGTGACCTCGATCCTCGACGACTGGCAGAGCGACACCCCGGAGTCGTGTACGTCTCGGTCAACTGTTATGGGGCGAGCGGCCCGTGGGCCGAACGTGGGGGCTTTGACATGAACGGTTCGGCCGCCTCCGGTCTCATGACGATCGAAGGGTCAGAAGCAGAGCCCAGGTTCCCCGTGACGTTCCTCATCAATGACTACATCACCGGCTATATGGGGGCCGTCGGCGCCATGGCCGCGCTGGTCAAGCGCGCCACTGAGGGCGGCTCGTGGCACGTCACCGTGAACCTGACCAGAACGGCGATGTGGTGTGGCTCACTGGGCCTTGTCGACCCTGCGCTCGCCGGTTGTGACGAGGAGCACAGGCTGCGCGATCCTGCCCCCTACGACGCACCCAGCCCCCTGGGGGACGTCCATATGTTGGCCCCGCCCGTCCGCTTCTCGCAGACACACCCGGCGTGGCCTGATCCGATCCTCGTCCCGAGGGGTTCTAGCCGGCCGGAGTGGCGCACCTGAACTCGACGTGCACCGCGGCTCGGGCCGAGGCAACGATCGAACTCCCGATATCCGATGACCGCGGCACGACGGTGTCCAGGGCGTCGATCCATACGAACTGATGGAGCTGCAGGATGGTACAGCCAGAAGGTGGAGTCGCCACCCTTTGTCACATGGCTCGCGGCCCGGAGGCGTATCAGCGCCTCGGACTAGAGCCTGACTCCATCGCAGCCTGGGAGGACGGGTTGCGGACTGATACAACGCCCGGATCCTACGAGTGGTGGTATTTCGACGCCCATCTGGACGACGGATCGTCACTGGTGATCGTCTTTTACACCAAGAACCCGATGTCGCCGGATCGTCCGCTGGAGCCGTTCGTCAGCGTGAACCTCGACCGGCCGGGCGCCAAAACGGTGACGTTCGAGAGCCACTGCCCAGCCGAGGACTTCACTGCAAGCCCAGACGAATGCGACGTGCACATCGGGGACGACACGATCCGCGGTGACCTTCATCACTATGAGATCCACGTCGGGCACGACGACCTCGTCATCGACGTGGACCTGACCGGTCACGTCCCACCATGGCGCCCCGCTACCGGCCATCTGCTATTCGGCCAACACGACGAGCACTTCTTCGCCTGGCTTCCGTCGGTTCCCCAAGGCACCGCATTAGTGACAGTGACGAGCCGTGGTTCGGAAGAGCACCTCAGTGGCGTGGGCTATCACGACCACAACTGGGGCGACATGGCGATGCACAAGCTCATCAATCACTGGTACTGGGGACGTGCCCAAGCCGGCCCATATTCGATCATCGCCAGCTACATCACCGTGGAGGACAGGTACGGCGCCGCCGAGGTTCCGGTCTTCCTGCTCGCCCGAGGAGACATCGTCGTCGCCGATGACGTGTCGAAATTGCAATTCGCGATTCACGACGAGCAGACCGACGAGCGGAGCGGCAAGCCGTTCGGCAACACACTCGTCTACCAGTACGAGAGCGGTGACGACCTATACCGAGTGAGTTTTCATCGCGAGAAGACGATTGTGGATCGCCACCTCATCGACGAAATCTCAGGCATCAAGCACGTCCTCGCCCGACTGGCGCGCTTCGACGGTGCTTACCTCCGATTTACCGGTGACGTCCAGCTCCAGCACTTCGTCGCCGGAGACAAGGTCGAGGACGTCGGCGACCCCGGCATCTGGGAGCTCATGTACTTCGGGCACACCAGATGAATCGCTCTTCACTCAAAGTATGCGAGCACGAGGAGCCCCCCGGAAGCGGGCACGACGCCTGCTCACTGCCGGCGCCGCGTGGCGTACCCATTCGTTACAGCTGAAGGCCATCGGGATGAGCCGTCGTTCAGACGATCCGACCGGAAAGCATCCTCGTCAGGAAGGGATCACCCCATGAACTCGGACAGCAGACTCACACGCCGATCGTTCCTTGCTCGGGGAACGGCAGCTGGCGGACTCGTAGTGCTCGGGGCCACAGCAGGTGGCGCTCTGGCCGGGTGCTCTTCGAGCTCGGCGCCATCGGCCTCCCCGTCGAGCGGATCCAGGTCGGGTGTGAACACCGGCACTCCGAGCAGGGGGGGGTCGATCACCATCGGCACCATCGCCGAGGTCAACGGCCTGAATCCGGCCACCGCGGAGTGGGACACCAACGGCATCCTCTATGCCAACACGGTCTACGACCCACTGATGTGGGTGGCAGCGGACGGGACGGCACAGCCTTATCTGGCCGAATCGTTGATGCCCAATCCGGATTTCACCGTGTGGACAATGACCCTGCGGCCGGGAGTGACCTTCAGTGACGGGTCTGATCTGACCTCCACGGTGGTCAAGAACAACTTCGCCGCTTTGGCGGCGTCGCCCCTCACCGGGCAAGCCGCCAAAGGGATCACAGTCGATGTGATCGGCCCCCTCACCCTCACCTACGCACTGGATCAGCCGAGGCCTCACTTCCCCTTCACGTTCACGACTCAGGGCGGCTATGTCGTTGGCCAGGCCATGCTCGACCAAACTGCCGCCGGTAAGACTCCCGACCCGGTCGGTACCGGGCCCTTCGTCTACTCCTCGTGGCTGCCCAACAGTCATTTCACGGCTACCCGCAATCCGAACTATTGGCAGCATGGCCTACCCCACGTGGACCACGTCACCTTCGTGCCGATCCCCGACTCCAGTCAGCGTTCCGCATCCCTCCAATCCAGCAGCATCGACCTCATGATCACCACCGACCCGACCTCCATCAATGAGTTCGCCGGCAAGTCCGGGTACCAAATGGTCGACAGCCTCAGCGATGTCATCGGTGAGCCGACGGTCGCCTCCATCGTGCTCAACACCGCAGTCGCCCCAACCAATGACCTGCGCATCCGTCAGGCGCTAGCCAAGGCGATCGACGTCAAAGCCGTCTTGACCGTGTTCGGTGGTGGTCTCACAAAACCGATCAACGGCCTGTTCCTCCCCGGCTCTCAGTACTACAGCGAGACCGGCTACCCGACCTACGATCCGACAGCAGCCAAGGCGCTGGTGAACGAGTACGCAGCTGAACACGGCAGCCCTTCGGTCACGCTGAGCACCGTCACCGACCCAAGATTCGAGACGTTGGTCGAGGCCGTCCAACAGATGTGGAGCCAGGTCGGATTCGAGGTCAGGCTGGCCATCCTCGAGCCGGCCGAGTTGATCTCCAATCTCGTCACCGGCCACTTCCAGGCATCCGTCGACGCCCAGTACGGCGCGGTGGACCCCGACTTGAACTACAACTGGTTCTCGACGACCACCACGGGCGGTGGCGGAGCCTTGGCCCTCAACTTCTCCCGCAATTCGGACCCAAAGATCGAGGCCGCCCTCCAGAAGGGCCGCACCACCGATGATCAGGCGGTTCGTGACGACGCCTACAAGGAGCTGAATGAACGCCTCGCGGCCGACCTGCCGAACCTGTGGCTGGGACAGGACCCCTTTGCCGCGGTGGGTGGCCAGCGGGTCCAGAACTTCGCCGGACTCACGCTTCCCGACGGAACACCGGGTTACGGATTCAACGAAGGGGTCTTCTTTCCGAGTCAACTGTGGCTGAACTCATAACGGTTGTGGTGACGTGTTGCCTGCGGTCCGCTCCTTGAGCAATCCATGACGCGAGAGGTGTCGGTGGTGGTTGGAGTCGAACCGAGAAGCAGCGACGGACCTCCGCCAAGGAGCACACAATCGGCTGACGCTGCGCCGGAGGGGCTGTGATGGCGGTTCTGGGCGTAACCGCCGTTGAACAGGGAGCATTCGCAGACGGGACACGATTCGGTGAAACGGGGCCTTACCAGATGCTCCGGTGCCGAGTGCGTGTGGCCCTGGATCCTCGCAGCGAGGTCAATCGTCCAATTGTGGATATGAACAGTGCCGAAATTTCGGAGTCCGGGTATGTCGAGGCCGAATCTGACATCGTTGTCCTCGGCCCGACGGAACGCCGGGGCAACCGTTGCTTGCTCTGTGTGGTGCCGAATCGTGGCACGACGGGTGGGATGCCCTTCACTATCGATGAGCCGCCTCGATTCGGCGCCGAACCAGGCTTACACCCCGGCGATGGATGGCTCCTTCGAGGCGGATGGACCCTCTGCTGGATCGGTTGGCAATGGGATGTCCCACGGACTGAAGGGCGCCTGGGTTGCTCCGTCCCTGAGGTCGTCGACGGAGAAGGCAGGCCGCTCGAGGGCACTGTCCGGGTCGATCTTCAGCCATTGCTGGTGACCGCTCCGTCGCTGCCCCTCCGATCGGCCTCGGATCTCACCGGCACGGTGACCTGCTATCCCGCCGCGGATCTAGAGCAGCGAGATGCCGAGCTCCAGGTCGCACCTCGTCGCGGTGAGCCGTTTCACCCCGTTCCGCGCTCGGAATGGCAGTTTGCGCACTCGGATGTGGATGGCTCACCCGTCCCCGACCGTCAGTCGATCTGGCTGGCCGGCGGCTTCCGGCCTGACCTGGTCTACGAGGTCCGGTACCACACGAACCGGTGCCCTCTGGTCGGCGCCGGGTTGGCGGTCTTCCGAGACGTAGCGAGCCATCTGCTCTCCAGTGACGATCACCTCGCCCATGGATTCGCGGTCGGGTGGTCGCAAAGCGGACGATTTCTCCGACAGTTCTTGTCGGATGGCTTCAACTGCGACGAGGCGGGGCATCAGGTCTTCGATGCGGTGATCCCGTTCATCGCCGGGGCCAGTACGGGGGAGTTCAACCAGCGATATGGGCAGCCGTCCGAAGCGCTCGCAGAAGGGTCGGCGCTGCGACCGCCCTTTGTTCTTAGGGACCTCTTGGCTGCCGACCGTGCACGCGGCACCGTACCGAAGGTGGTCACGGTCGACACCGCCTCCGAATACTGGCGAGGAGATGGGAGTGCCGCCCATATCGATCCGCAGGGACGTGAGAATCCATTGGAGGATCCCGACACGCGTGAGTACTACCTTGCCGGAACGGAGCACTTCGGCGGCACCTCACTGAACCTAGAAGGTTCAGGAACACCCCGAAACTACCTCTCCGTCTCGCCCTTCAATCGGGCGGTCTTGGAGTTGACCCGAAGGTGGATCGTCAACGGTGACGCTCCCCCTCGGTCACGCCTACCTCGAAGGGCCGATGGCACCGCCGTGCTGCGTAGGGACGCACTCGACCACTTCGCCATCATCACCGGAATCACTACACCCGAGGAGGCCAACCTGCTCTCTCCGATGGCGGCGGGCAACGACGTTGAGTCCCGCGGAACGGCGTACGTCTCCGCACTCGACCCTGATGGAAACGAGGTGGCCGGTATCCGCCACCCTGAGCTCTCCGTTCCCCTGGCAACGCACACCGGCTGGAATCTTGTGCTCGCCGAAGGCCCGCGATGGACTTCGTTTGGCTCTGTCACTGGTAACAGCCTCCCCTTTCCACAACGGGCGCCCGTCTCCATATCCCGAGACCGGCGGCGCTCCATTCAAGAGCGCTATTGCGACCTCGATGATTACGTGACCCAGCTCGAGGCCGCTGCTGAACTGCTTGTGGCCGAGGGGTTCTTACTGGCCGAAGACGTCGAGGGCATCGTCATCGCCGGACGCACCCACTACGAGCTGATCGCCGGACCCCAGGCGAAGCACGACTGAGAGAGCGTAGCGGTCATCCAGAGTCCTGGAATCTGGGACCTTCCCCTAGGGGGAGGATCGGGTTGATGGCACAGACAAGGGTCGGACCATCATCCGGACTCGATCGAACCAGCGCTCAAAAGTGTTGCCACAGGGAGAGCTGGATCGGGCTGGGAATCCTGGTGGATCCGTGGTCGGGACGCCTTGTCGAGGATCAAATTCCCCCCTTGACACCCCCAGGTTGCTCTCTTACTATTAAAACGAACATTCCTTCACACTGGAGATGGAGCCATGACCACTACGACACTTCTAGCGGGGCGAGCCACAACCGACGCCGACTACCAGCGACTGGGTCTCTCCCAGAACACCATCGACCCCTGGGAGGACGGTGCCCGCACCGACGGCGGACGCGGCACCTTCGAGTGGTGGTACTTCGACGCCCACCTCGACGACGGCGCCGCACTCGTCGTCATGTTTATGGACAAGGACGTGACCGAACCGCAGAAGCCCCTTGACCCGCTGGTGCGCATCAACCTCGACTTGCCCGACGGCCGAAGCTTGCAGAAGGCTCAGCACTTTGCGCCAAAGCTCTACTCGGCTGGGACCCACCACGCCGACGTGCGCATCGGCGGGAACCAATTCGAAGGTGACCTGCACCGCTATCGCATCACGGCCGCGATCGACGAGGTGAGCGTCGAAGTGACCCTCACCGGCCAGGTCCCTCCGTGGCGGCCGGGGACCGGCTACGTCTACTTCGGCGCCGACCGGTCGCGTGAGTTCGCCTGGCTACCCTCCGTTCCGCAGGGCACGGTCGAAGTGCGCTACCTCGTCGGCGACGAGGTCCACGAGACCACCGGTATTGGCTACCACGACCACAACTGGGGCAACGCTGCACTGACCAAGCTCATCCACGACTGGTACTGGGCACGCGGACAGGCAGGCCCCTACTCCGTGATCACCACGTACGAGACCGCACACGAGAAGTTCGGATATGCGCCCATTGTTAGCTTCATGCTGGCCAAGGACGGACACGTCGTCGCGGGCGACGCCACCAAGGTCGCCTTCACTCGCGAGGGCATCTATACCGACGGGAAAACCGGCAAACCCGTGGCCAACGTGCTGCGCTACAGCTACGAGGATGGGGACGACCGCTACGTGGTGACCTACACACGAGAGGAGAACCTGTCCATAAACAGAATGATCGAGGGCATCCACGGCATCAAGCGGCTGGCAGCGACGCTGGTCGGCTTCGACGGTGCCTACCTCCGCTTCAGCGGCGAGTGTCGGGTGCAGTATTTCCGCGCAGGTGTACTAGTCGAGGAGTTCGCAGACAAGGCGATCTGGGAGCTCATGTACTTCGGGCACCCACGGTGAGCACGCACCGCTTAGCGACATGCGAGATCTCTTCGGTACGTCGGTCCGCCAGACGTCTCCTTGGTGGTCGGTGAGCTGAAACCGGAAACAGAGAAGGAGAGGCCGTGAACTCCAACCATGAAAGAGACGAGACCCCCGCGGCCGCGCCCGGGGTCCGCGCGTCTACTCTACTTCGGGTGCGCAACGTGTGGCTTGCGCCGATCATCTTGGCGTCGGTCCTGATGTTCTTGATGACGCTCTTCTATGTAGGCGCGATCGTCAATCCGACGGGGCACCTGAGCGGCTTGCCGGTGGAACTGGTCAACGAAGACAGCGGGCGAACCGTACAGGGAAGCCACGTAAACTTCGGAGCCCAGGTGGCTTCGGCTCTCCTTGGCTCGCACGACGTGACCAGCCGGCTCTCGCTGCAGGAAGTCTCGTCCGCCCAGGCCACAGCGCAAATGAACAGCGACAAAGCCTTCGCTGCCATCGTGATCCCGCCCGGATTCACCGCATCGTTGTTGTCCGCCTACGGGCTGGCATCCGCGTCCGCCGGCACGCCAACGCTGGAGTTGCTCACCAACCCGCGGGCGGGAGGCACCGGGGTGGAGCTCGCCACTGGGGTTGCCCAGCCGGCGCTCCATCAGGTTTCGCTCTCGATCGGGAACAAGCTATCGGGTGAGGCCGCCAAGCTCGGTCGCACCCCGGAAGCTGGGATCAGTTCCTCCAACCCGGTCACGGTGACGACGAGCGAGGCCCGCTCCCTCCCACCGAACTCAGCACTTGGGCTGAGCGCCTTTTACATCTCGCTCTTGGCGCTCATGTGCGGGTTCTTGGGCGCTGTTCTCGTCAACTCCAGTATCGATACTGCACTGGGGTACGGCACAAGCGAGATCGGACCCAGGTGGCGGCAACGGATGCCGGTCGCCATCAGCCGGTGGCAAACCCTCCTGACCAAATGGGCCGTGGCGCTCGTCACTGTGCCGATCCTGACCGGCATCCTTCTCCTGGTTGCCGTCGGGCTCCTTCACATGAATGCTCCCTATGTTGCTGAACTCTGGCTCTTCACCTCATTCGCGGGCATTGGGATCGCGGCCGGCACGCTCGCCCTGTTCGCTGCTTTCGGTTCACTCGGGCAACTGCTGGCGATGCTCCTGTTCGTCTACCTTGCCCTGGCCTCCTCGGGCGGCACCATTCCGGTGCAGGCATTGCCGTCCTTCTTCCGCTTCGCCGCCGGCTTCGAGCCACTCCGGCAAGTGCTCGGCGGGGTGCGAGCGATCCTCTACTTCAACGCCCAGGGAGACGCCGGACTCACCCGGGGCGTCGTTCTCATCAGCATCTGGCTCGTCGCGTGGCTCATCGTCGGAGCCGCAGTGGTCAGGTGGTACGACCGGAGAGGCATGGATCGCCTCAACCCCGAAGTGCTCGAAGTCGTGCAACGGTCCGCCCGAGCCTATCTTGCGACCAAAGAATCCAGCGACAACCCACAATCCCCGTGAGAGCGCGCCAAGGCAAGCTGCTCCTTCTAGGAAAGCCGCACCCGGAACCGCTCTGCGTCTACATCGGCGTACCGCCCGGGCGCCTGGTCAACGGGTCGCGCCCGACGAAGCGGGACTTCAGGATCACCAAATCCCGATCGGGGAACGGATCCTCGGGCTTCCCCGAGAGCCAAACATCAATCGACGCCACCCGCCGGCACCGAGAGGCGATCGCCATGCAACGTTGGATGGCAACACTTCAGAGGTGACGAGTATGTCAACCGCCCAAACCACGCCGTCCCCCGCCGGGCGCCACCGCGTTGTCGTCGTCGGCGGGGGGTTCGGCGGACTCCCGGCCACTCGCCTGCTGGCTCGCTCGAACGTCGAGGTGACTCTCCTCGATCGCAGGAACCACCATCTGTTTCAGCCTCTGCTCTATCAAGTCGCCACCGGCATCCTGTCGCCGGGCCAGATTGCGCCGGTGTTCAGACACATGTTTCGCGGGAGGCGGAATGTACGGGTGGAGCTGGCGGAGGTGACTGGATTCGATCTCGATCGTCGCGTCGTCAAGGCGCGGACGATTCCCGGCAATGACCTCGAATACCCCTACGACAGCCTGATCGTCGCCGCTGGTGTCGGACAGTCGTATTTCGGTCATGACGAATATGCGTTGGTGGCACCCGGGATGAAGACGATTGACGATGCTCTCGAGTTGCGTCGGCGCATCTTCGGTGCGCTCGAACTGGCAGAGACTGCTACTGACTCCCACGAGCGGCAGTTCTGGATGACGATGGTGGTGGTCGGGGCCGGGCCTACCGGTGTCGAGCTGGCCGGACAGGTGCGGGAACTGGCCGTCCGAAGCTTGCGGCACGACTTTCGGTCGATCGAGTCGCCGTCAGTGCGTGTCGTCCTCGTCGATAGTGGCGCAGAGCCCCTGGCCAACTTCGGTGACGAATTGTCGTCCCGAGCGGCAAAGGAACTCAGATCGATGGGCGTTGAGTTGTTGATGGGCTCTCGGGTCGTCGGTGTCGACGCTTTCGGTGTCGATATCCGACGCGGGGACGAAAAGGACAGGATCGACGCCGGCACGACGATCTGGGCCGCTGGCGTCCAGGCCTCACCTCTCGCTGCCGGGTTGGCTGAGGCGACGGGAGCGGCGGTCGATTCTGCCGGGCGGATTGCCGTCCAGCCCGATTTGACCCTGCCGGGCCACCGGGAGGTGTTCGCCGTCGGTGACATGGCCACGATTCACGAGTTGCCAGGCGTCTGTGAGGTCGCCCTCCAGGGCGGCCTGCATGCGGCCAGCACGATCCGACGCCGGCTGAAAGGAGACGCTCGGGACATCCCGTTCAGATACCGGGATCTTGGCAACGCAGCCGCCGTCGGGCGTTTCAAGGCGATAGTGAGTGTGAGAGGCCTGCATCTCAGCGGGTTCGCAGGATGGGTGGTCTGGCTGTTCGTCCACGTCGCTTTCCTCAATGGATTCGGGAATCGGCTGATGGCGCTGTGGCGTTGGAGCCGTGCCATGGTCGGACGGGCCCGCCCCGAACGGGTGTTCAGCGTGGGTCATACGGGCGGCGACCTGAGTCTGCCCGAAACGGTGCGGGCTCGGATCATGCCGAGCCCGTTTCCAGCGATTGACATGCGTCTCGAACGGCCTGCGCCATCTACGCCGAGGGCGGATGTCGAGTGAACATGACGCAGCGGTTGAGCGAACATCTCACCCGTGGGCCCGGAATCGCCACCAACCTGTTGGCCGGGCGGCTACGAAGCCTCAATAAATACGAGGCATTCTCCCGGCTCGGACTTTTGTTCACTTCCAAGTACGACCACGCCGATCGCATGAAGGCTCCCGTCAGCGCCTACATCAGTGGAATCGGCGGACATCGCAGGCAAGTGATCGGTGCTCTTATTGGTGGGCCACAAGTCCCGAACCCACCGGGCCGACGAACCCAAGATTCAAGATGGGATCTCGTTTGAGATGATGTCTCAAGATGCAAAGGAAGGGCTGCGCGAACGAAAACGGCGGGCCACCGGAGTCCGAATTGCCTCCGAGGCAGCGCGGCTGGTGCTCGACCAAGGCATGGCAGCCACGACGGTCGAGCAAATCGCGGAGGCTGCTGATGTCGGGCGAGCTTCGTTCTTTCGCTATTTCGACACCAAAGAGAGCGCCATTGCTGAGGGATTCGTAGGCCTGTGGATCAACATGGTCACTGACGCCATCAAAGCCCAACCCTCAGATCTTCCAGCCTTAGAAGCGGTGAGGGCAGCCTTTGGTCAGCTAGCGCTCGACTTCGATCAGATCCGCGACGTCACTTTGTCGCAGGCCAAGATGGCTCGATCTTCAGCGGCGCTCAGTGCCTGGACCCTGCAAATCTATCTGGGCTACGAAAATGCCATCGCAACGGTGGTTGGAGTTCGCTTCGCTGATCTCGATGATGGTGACCCTCGGCCTCGCCTTGTCGGTGCCTTAGTCATGGCAGCTATTCGCCTGGCTCTCGATGATTGGGTGGCATCGGAAGGCTCGGAGGACCTGGCGGCACTGATCAACCGCAGCTTGGGATCACTCCCGAACGCGGCCCGGAGCGCGAACGGATCTCCTCGTTCAGGCCGCTCGTGAGAGTTGTTGAACTGATCACGGTCGCGGCCAACCGCCATCGTCATCCATCTCGAAACGATACGTTCGTGACACGACCATCTCCGCAGCCTCGGAGATTGTTCGGTCGGTGGAGAACGCAAACCCACGGAGTCGGCTGGTCGCCTCGGCGACGCTGATTTGCAGTTGGGCTGCGACCATTCCGGTCGCCTGATGCACCACTGATCGGATACCTACATCGTCGACGATGGTAGGCGCAATATCGTCGCGCGGACCGGAACCTTGTTTGGTCAGAAGTATCCGCGCCACCACGCTTGCCAGAACGATGGCGTCCGCTTGCTGGTCATCCATGAGGGGACCCCGTCGGTTCCGATAGAAGCTAAGGACTCCTAGACGCTCCGAGCCAACACGCAGTGGAAAGGTAAAGACGGCCCGCACTCCGGCTGATACTGCCGGCGGTGAGAACGCCACCCATCGAGGTATCACTGGACTAGCCAGATCGGACTCGAAAACCGGACAGCCGAGGCGGTAGGCATCCGGGCTCGGTCCTTCGCCCAGGGTGTACTGAAGCTCATCGATTAGGGCACTCACTTCGTCGGTGCTGCAAACTGAGGCAATCGACGCCTGATCTGACATGAGGATTATTCCGGCCCCGGTCATGGAAACTATGCGAGCACAAACCTCGCACATTCGGACCGCTCCGGCTTCGTCGTCAGACGAGCAGAATGGGCCAGGATGCGCCGGAGCCGCTGGAGGGGCACCGTCTAGCCACCTCCATAGATCGGCTTGAGTATGGCTCGCCGCGTTCGCAATGGGGATAGCCCCTCTTGATCGCGAGTAGTCGAATTCTGACGAAATCTGAAGCAACGCTCACTCGCCTGATCCAGGAGCCGGGTTGCCAAGGTGATGATACTTATTTGATGGCTGTGTGCGGCGCACGTGGCCGTAGGCCGGGTTCGTTGCTCTCCTCCTCTCCGTAGCGAAGCACGGATGGATATCGGATGGCAGGTCGGGTTATTCGGTTCTAAGCCTCCCACGGAGCCTCAATCAGATCCTCTCGATGATGGTCCCGGTGGCCAGGGCCCCGCCACAGCACATGGAGACGAGGGCCAACTGCTTGTCGCTGCGCTCCAGCTCATGGAGCGCAGTGGTGATGAGTCGTGCTCCAGTCGATCCCACCGGGTGGCCGAGGGCGATGGCACCACCATTCACATTCACCTTGTCCCAGTCGGCATTGTGGACCTTGCCCCACGACATGACCACCGAGGCCAATGCCTCGTTGATCTCGAAGATGTCGATGTCGGCCATGGTCATCCCCGCCTTGCGGAGCACGTCGGTGGTGGCCGAGATGGGACCGTCGAGAAGGAAGTAGGGATCGGATCCGACCAACGTCTGGGCCACAATGCGGGCCCGGGGACGCAGGCCGCTCTCGGCGGCCTTTGGGTCGGACATCCACAGCACGGCGGCGGCACCGTCGGAGATCTGGGAGCAGTTGCCGGCAGTGTGCATCCCGTCGGGAAGCACCGGGGCGAGTCCGGCCAGCCCTTCATGTGTCGTTTCCCGAACGCCTTGGTCCTTGGTGATGAGAGTCCGCTCTCCAGTGGGACCGTCGGCCCCGATGACCGGCGCCTCAAGGGGGACGATCTCCCGGTCGAACCGGCCCTCGGCTACGGCCACCCCAGCTTTGCGCTGAGACTCGAATCCCAGCCAGTCGACATCCGCACGGGTGATGCCGTACTTCTGGGCAATCCGCTCGCCAGCGCCGAACTGATCAGGCATGTCCCAGGGGAACCCCGGGGGCGTCATCGCCCCCGGACCGTTGGACACGTTCGCCCCGAGTCGGATCCGGCTCATGGCCTCGACGCCACATGCGATCCCGACCTCGATGGCACCGGCTCCGATGAGGTTGGCCACGAAGTGGTTCGCCTGTTGGGCCGAACCGCACTGGCAGTCGACCGTGGTGGCGGCCGTCTCATACGGAAGACCCTGGCTCAGCCAGGCGGTCCGGGTCACGTTGGAGGCCTGCTCCCCCGCCTGGGTCACACATCCTCCGACGACCTGCTCCACGTCCCCCGGGTCGATACCGGCTCGCTTGACCAGCTCCACCTGGGCGTTACCAAGCAATTCGGCGGCGTGGAAGCCGGCCATCCAGCCGTTGCGCTTCCCGATCGGGGTGCGCACTGCCTCGATGATCACTGGTTGGGCCATGGATGATCCCCCTCTGAGGTGTCGGTCTGATGGTCGTTCATCGGATTGGGAAGTGCTCGAGAAAGGTTCAACTGGTGAATCGCCGCCCGTTGACCCGGTGCGGTTCGATCCGTGCAACGCGGATCGGTGGTGCCGACGAGCGCCCACACGTCAAGCGAGTCCGCCTCGATCATCTGGGGGTCAGCTCGATCGGTCAGCTCGGTGGCCACCTCTTGGACCGTCCCCTGGTGCTTGCCCACCGGCACCATCAGGCCGACGGACCCGGGCCCGTGCCGGAGGCCTGCATCTGCTCGAGCAGCTCCTGGGTTTCCGTCAACGATGCAGTGATGATCCGCTTCGCCACCTCAAGGAGCTCGAAGAGCAGCGGCTCGGTGACCGAGTAGTAGACGTTCGCTCCCACCTTCCGGACCTGAATGAGGTTGGCCCGACGCATGATGCCGAGCTGTTGGGAGAGGTGCGATGCTTCGATGCCGACCTCGGGGATGAGCTCGCTGACCGGTCGCTCACCGTCCCGGAGGACCTCGAGGATGCGGATCCGCGCCGGGTGCCCGAGGGTCTTGAAGAACTCCGCCTTCACTTGGTAGATCGGGGTACTCATCGGTGTCGCATCTCCTGGCATAGTCACGGCCTCACGCCGCTCGGGAAGCAGGGCCATGAGCTCGAATGGTGCCGGTCGCCCGGCTCGATCTCTTCGAGCTTAATCAATTGATGAATCTGGCAATTGATCACCATCAGAGGTCGTTCCCCGCATAGGAGAGGTTGAAGCTCTTGTTGGCCAGCGGGAAGTCGGGGACGATCGTGTCGGTCAGGCACACCGGGAGAGCCGGCCAGTTGAGAAAGGACGGATCGACCACCTTGACCCGGACCAGCCGATCTTCTTCGTCGAGCTCCACCCGGTGCACGACCGCCCCCCGCCAGCCCTCGGCGATACCCACCCCTCCCTCCGAAGGCTGGCCACCGCTGCGGCCCTCGGCCCGAGTGCCACGCATCGAGGACATCGCTGCGCCCGACGAGGTCGGCCAGGAGCGACAGCGAGGCCCGGACCTCGTCCACCCGGACACGGAAACGGGCCAGCACGTCTCCGCCCGACTGCACCGCCGGCGAGGACAGCGTCACCGAGGTCGGCGAGCGGATGGGTGATCCGGGCGTCGAAGTCCAGTCCCGACGCCCGGCCGACGACACCGATGACCCCGAGGTCTCGGGCGTGGGCCTCATCGAGGACCGCTGTCCCCGTGAACCGCTCCATGACGAGGGCGCTCGACATGATGAGCTCGACCAGCTCCTCGAAACGCTGGCCGATCTCGCCCAGCTCGGCCTCGGATGGGAGGCGGAGGACACGGGCGCCTCCGGGAACGACGCCGCCCCGTAGGAGACGGTGGCCGGTGACGGCCCGGTTCAGGCGCAGGAGCTGCTCTCGAAGGGTGAGCGCCCAGGCCTGGGCGAGCCCGAACCCGACGTCGTTGCAGAGAGCACCGACGTCGGCGACATGGTTGTAGAGACGCTCCAGCTCCAACAGCGCACTTCGCAGGAGCTGCGCGACCTCCGGCACCTTTGTCTGGCGGGCGTCTTCCACGGCCAGGCAGTAGGCCAGTCCGTGGCCGACGGCGGTGTCCCCGGAGATCCGTTCCGCGATCTCGAGGCCGGCGGCGACGTCCTTTCCCTCGCAGAGCCGTTCGATCCCCTTGTGGACGAACCAGAGCCGGGCCTTCATGCGGAGGATCGTCTCCCCCACCACCCAGAACCGGAAGTGTCCGGGCTCGATGAGCCCGGCATGCACCGGTCCGACGGGGATCTCGTACACGCCGGTGCCTTCGACCGGGATGAAGGGGAACGATCCGGCGTCGACGACCATCGGGGGGACGTCGCCCGATCCGTAGCGCATCGGATGCCAGCCCTCCGGCCAGTGCTGATGGAGCACCAGGCGCCGGGGTTGGGGATGGTCGACGGGCTCGATCCCGAACAGGTCGGACAGCTCGCGCTCGAATCGGGAGGCGGGAAACGAGAGCCCGGCCAGGGAAGGCACCTGTGGCCGCGACCGGTCGATGGGTACGTGAAGCTCGACACGGCTGTCGGGCGGGCCGCCGGTGAAGAGGTAGACGGCGCGCATCGAGACTCCGTCGTCGTGCCCGGACACAAGGGCGAGCCGCATCCCGTCGGCGAACAGGGACGCGGCCACGTCCTCCAGGTCGCCACTCTGCACGGTGGCGCCAACCCGGTGACGACCCACGGGGCGAAGGGGCTCGGACAGCGCGGTCGGGAAGGCTCATGTGGCCACCACGTGGGCCGCCGCCTCGAGCAACCCGGACAGCGGCCAGGCGAACACGCCGATAAGGCCACAGACCACCAACCCGCCGACCAGTGGCGCGGCCACCCAGCCGGGCGGGGGTGCCTGGACGACCGCTGTCCCCGAAGGACCGAGGAGCATGTGGCGGGCATGACCGACGACGGCGACGAAGATCACCACCATGGCGATGATCGCCGCCACCGCGGCCCAACCCAACCCCACGTCGAACTCAGCTCGGGCCATGAGCAGTTCGCTGCTGAACAGGCTGAAGGGCGGGAGCCCGAGCAGGGCCACCAGCCCGATGCCGAACACCCCACCGAGCGCAGGACGCCTGGCCAGCAGGGCCCGGACCCCGTCGATCTGGCTGGTGCCCTCGGCCGCCATGATCTCGCCGGAGGTCAGGAACAACACGCTCTTGGCCAGGCCGTGGCCGAGGATGTGGAGCAACACGGCGGCGATGGCCAGCGGGATGCCCGCCGCCGCGCCGAGAGCGATGAGGCCCATGTGCTCGATGCTGTGGTAGGCGAGCATCCGCTTGTAGTCGCGCTGGGTGAGCAGCAGCGAGGCGGCCACGGCCAACGACAGGAGGGCCACGATGACCAGCAACCCCCGGGCGAACCCGGGACCCGACGGCCACGTCCACCACCGCCTTGAAGCGCAGGATGGCGTAGAAGGCCACGGTGAGCAGCACACCGGACATGAGAGCGGAGATCGGAGCCGGTGCCTGGCTGTGGGCGTCGGGCAGCCAGCTGTGCATCGGGGCGAGACCCACCTTGGTTCCGTAACCGAGGACCAGCAGTGCGAAGGCCAGCCGCATCACCGACGGGTCGAGATGCCGGGCGTGGACCATGAGTGACGTCCAGTCGAGGGCGTCGGCCGAGTGGCCACCGGCGTGCAATGCGGCCAGGTAGACGAACACCGTGCCCAGGAAGGCCAGTGCGATTCCCACCGAGCAGATCACGATGTACTTCCACGAGGCTTCCAGTGCTCCCTTGGTCCGGCGGTGGCCGACCAGGAAGGTGGTGACGATGGTGGTGGCTTCGACGGCCACCCACAGCACCCCGACGTTGGCGGCGAGGACGGCGAGCAGCATGGCGGCCACGAACGCCTGGACGAGCACGCCATAGGCGGTGACTCGCCGCCGTGTGCTCTGACCGTTGGCCAGCTCGAGGGCGACGGTGCGGATCCCGATCCACGAGGCCAACAGGGCGATCACCCCGATGACCACGACCATGAAGGCGCTCAGGGCGTCGGCGCGCAGCACACCCTCCGCCCCGGTCAGCGGACCGGTCCGGACCACCCGCACGGCCGTCCAGATGCCGAGGCCCAGCGCGGCACCGTTGGCTCCGACCCCGGCCCACCCGAGTGTCGGCCGCCCTCCGCCGGCGGCGATCACCCCGGCGCCGAGGAGCGGGAGGACGAGGATGCAGACGAGGACCATCAGTCGTGCAGCTCGCTGAGCTCGTCGAGGTCGAGGTCACCGAATTCGGAGCGCAGGCGCTGGGCCAGCACCATGAGCACGACCACGCCCAACAGCACGTCGAGGGAGACGCCCATCTCGATGAGGAAGGGAACTCCGGCGGTGCACAGGAAGGCCACCATGGCGATCCCGTTGTCGATCATGAGCAGCCCGACCATCTGGAAGATGGGCCGGCGCCTGGCGACCAGGACGAAATAGCCGAGGAGGGCGGTGGCCACACCCACCGGGACCAGCCCACCGGTGGTGTTCCCCACGAAGTGCGCCACGCCCCGGGAGGCAACGAAGGCGAGGACGATCAGAACGGCGGAGGCGACCAGGGAGGCAGGGACGTTGACCAGCGGCCTGGTCTCCCGGGTGAGGGCTCCGCCGCCGGCCCGCTCCAACAGTATGGGGATGACGATTCCCTTCACCGCCAGGACGACTGCCGCGGTGGCGATCAAGCCGGGGTCGCTCAGGTGGACGCCGAGCACGAGGACCACAAGGCCGAGGGCCACGCCCTGGAGGGCGACGACTCGGATGACCGATCGGACCGAGCTCAGCCACACGACGGTCACCGCGCAGACCAGCACGGCCCCAACCGCCAACGTGAGCACCGAGGTGAACTGCGACCCGCTCATGCCACGACCAGAGCCGAGAGGACGGCCAGCACCGAGAGGACGAAGGCCCCGGCCAACAGCTCGGGCACCCGGAAGAGGCGGAGCTTGGCCACCGTCACCTCGAAGGCGGCAAGGACCACCCCGAGGGCTGCGACCTTGGCCACGGTCGTCGCCAGTCCCACGACGAGATGGCTGGGACCCGGTGCCGTGGCGATGCCCCAGGGGACGAAGAGATCGGCGAACAGCGCCATCAGCACGGCCAGGCGCATCGACTCACCTAGCTTGATCAGAGCCAGATCCGTGCCCGAGTACTCGAGCACCATGGCCTCGTGGATCATGGTCAGCTCGAGATGGGTACTCGGATTGTCGACCGGGAGGCGACCGCTCTCGGCCACGATCACGATCACGAAGGCCACCAGGGCCAACAGGCGCTCCGGGGTGGCGAGCCACAGGGGATGGGTCAGCGAGCGGGTGACGATGGCGGGCAGGTTGGAGGAGTGGGCGGGCACCGACAGGGCCAGGATGGCGACCAGCAGCGCCGGCTCGGACAGGGCCCCGATGGTCATGGCCCGGCTGGCCCCCATGCCCCCGAAGGCAGTCCCCGGGTCGAGGGCCCCGAGGGCCAGGACGACCGAGCCGAGCAACAGCAGGAAGACGACGGCAAACAGGTCGGCCGACCAGCCATAGGCGGGATCGGTGGCGAGCAACGGAGCGATGGCGGCCACCACGACGGTGCTGCCGACCAAGACCAGCGGGGCCAGGGGGAAGATCCAACTCGTCTCGTCGGACACGGTCCGCTCCCGGCGAGCCAGCTTCCGGAGGTCGTAGAGGGGTTGGCGAACCGGGGGGCCGGCCCGGCCTTCCAGGCGGCAGCGCACCGTGCGCATCAGCCCGACCAGCAGCGGACCCCCGACCACCACTCCCACCACCTGGAGCAGCGAGACCGCCGCCATCGAGGCGACCGGCCAGCCCGCCCTCATCCGACCACGACCAGCACCACGACGAGGGCCACAAGGCCGAAGGCCAGGTAACGGTGGATACTGCCGTTCGGCACCCGCCGGGCCAGGGCCCCCCACCGCTCGAGGCCCACGGAGGCGGGGCGGTAGGCGTGTCGCTCGAAGGCGTCGTCGAGCGAGGTGTGGAATCGGGCCGCCTCGACGTAGTAGCGGGACTCGGCGACGTGGCTCACGTCGAGATCGTGGGACGGCCGGAGCACGTCCTCGAACACCCGGGTCAGCGGCTCGCCGAACGAGGTGGCCGTGTACTCCATGGTGGCCGTCTGGAGCTCCCGGCCGCACCCCCATGCCTCCGTGCGACGAGCCGGGGCACGCTGGAGCACCCGTCGAGCCCACGCTATGAGGGTGACCGCGATGACCAGCGCCAGAGCCAGGAGGCCGGGGGCGAGCACGCCGTGGACGCCGGCCAGACCGACCTGCCAGCCACCCACCAGCGGGTCGGGGATGCGGGTCCGGGTAATGCTGCGGGCGGCCTCGACCACGGACGGGACGACCAGAAAGGGGGCCACGCCGAAGACCAGGCACAGCGTGGCCAGAGTGCCGGCCCCGAGCCTCATGGACGGGCCGACCTCGAGCGCTTCGGCCGCCCCGGCGCTCCGGGGCTGCCCGAGCAGCCCGATGCCGGCGGCCTTCACGATGGTCAGGGCGGTCAGCCCCCCGGTGAGGGCGAGGGCGCCGACGCCGATGGGCATGGCCACGGCGATGGCGGGATCGGAGGAGGGAAGACCGTGCAGCATGGCCTGGAGCAGGAGCCATTCGCTCACGAAGCCGCAGAGCACGGGCATGGCGGCCATGGCCAGGCCGCCGACGAGGAAGATGGTGCCCGTCATCGGCATGCGCCGGAGGAGACCCCCCATCCGGTCGAGGTCCCTGGTGCCGGTCGCCTGCTGGAGCGAGCTGGCCGACAAGAAGAGCGATCCCTTGAAGACGGCGTGGAAGACCACGTGCAAGAGGGCGGCGACCAGCGCCAGCAGGGCCAGGGTCCGGTGCCCGGTCGAGGCGAACAGGCCCGAGGCCCCGACGCCGAGCAACATGAGCCCGACGTTGTCGGTGGTCGAATAGGCCAGCAGCCGCTTCAGGTCGCTGCTGGTCGCCGAGTGCAGGGATCCGAACAGGGCCGACAGCGCCCCGAGGGTCATGACCAGAAGCCACCACCACGCCGGTCCCCCGCCGAGCAGCCCGTCGCCGACCCGCACGATGCCGTAGATCCCGAGGTTGACCATGGCCGCCGACATCAGGGCGGACACCGGACCCGGAGCCTCGGGGTGGGCCCGCGGCAGCCACACGTGCAGGGGCACCATGCCGGCCTTCGAGCCGAACCCGACCACCACCAGCACGAAGGCACTGTCCCGCACCCAGGGTGGCAGGTGGGCCGACCTCGCGGCAATGGCGGCGAACGACTGGCTCCCGGTGTGGGTGGCCAGGAGGACCAGGCCGACCAGCAGGGCGGCGGCACCGAACTGGGTCATCACCGCGTACCACTGACCGGCCGGAAGCCACCTCGGATCGGCGCCGGTGGTCGACGAGGACGAGAAGGAGCGAGCTGACCGCCATCAGCTCCCACAGGAACAGGAACGTGGTCACGTTGGACGCTGCCGGAACGAGCAGCGAGCGTGGTGACGAAGAGCGGGAGGATGCATGACGCCGTCCGGCTGGACAGACCATGACCGTGGTAGCCGAGACGGAAGACCATGGCGCAGATCCCGACGACGGCGCTGACGGCGACGAACAGGGCGCCGAAACGGTCGAGCACCATCGAGAGGCCGCTGAGCGGCAGCAAGGCCGTGGTGTGCACGACGGCCGCGTCGCCGGTGCGGAGTACCTCGGCGGCCATGACCAATCCACTGGCGCAGGCGGCGATGGTGAGGACGACCGAGATGTGCATCCTGATCCTCGGCGGCGCCATGGCCCCGACCGCAGAGGCGGACAGTCCGACCAGCGCGGTGACGACGAGCAGGTCGGACGTCATGTACCGGCCAGGCCCCGCAGCGCGGTGATGATCGTCTCGGGGTCCGGGGGGCAGCCGGGGATCTCGAGGTCGACCGGCACCACGTCGGCCACCGCGCCTTCGACGCCGTAGGCGCCGGCGGAAGACCCCGCAGTTGCGGGCGCAGTCGCCGAGCGCCACCACCACCCGCGGTCGGGGCACGGCCTCGAAGGTCTTGCGCAGCGGCTCGGCCATGTTGCGGGTGACCGGCCCGGTGACCAGGAGGCCGTCAGCGTGACGGGGCGACGCCTCGAGCCGCATCCCGAAGCGCTCGGCGTCGTAGACCGGAGAGAAGATCGAGGCGATCTCGAGCTCACACCCGTTGCACGAGCCTGCATCGACGTGTCGGAGCTGCAGTGAGCCTCGGTTGCGTCGGGCCGCCTCTTGGATCTCCGGCGCCCCGGGTTCGGCCGGACGCAGGGCGACAGGCCTGGCCCGCCATCGTCGGACCAGCGCAGTGAGTCGCATGATTGACAGATATATCAATCAATGATTATGTGAGTTGTCAAATCACCACACTCTGCGACGGTTTCATCCCTGTCGATCGGTGCCGGAAATGGCCGCAACACGGGTGGGTGAGAACGGTGGCTGAGGCAACATCGCCAATGGGAGGCAACAAGTGAGCACGACGGCGCCGGCACCCACCACGAACAAATCACTCCTGCAGTGGGTCGAGGAGTGGACCGCCATCCTCACCCCCGATGGCGTGGAGTGGTGCGACGGGTCCGACGCCCAGTACGAAGCGCAGTGCCGGCGCCTGGTGGAGTCGGGCACGTTCATCCCGCTCAACCCGGAGTTGCGGCCGGACAGCTTTCTCTGCCGGTCCGACCCGGGCGATGTCGCCCGAGTGGAGGACCGGACCTTCATCTGTTGCGAGAAGCCTGAGGACGCCGGTCCGACCAACAATTGGATCGAGCCTGAGGTGATGCGCTCGGAGCTGCTCGACCTCTACCGGGGGGCAATGCGGGGTCGGGTCCTCTACGTCGTCCCCTTCTCGATGGGTCCGCTCGGCAGTCCCATCGCCCATATCGGCGTGCAGCTGACCGACTCGGCCTACGTCGCCGCCTCCATGCGCATCATGACCCGCATGGGTACCGCCGCCCTCGACGTGCTGGGCGAGAACGGTGAGTTTGTGCGATGCCTGCACTCGGTCGGACAACCGCTTGGTCCGGGAGAGCCAGACGTCCCCTGGCCCTGCGACCCCGATCGCAAGTACATCGTCCATTTCCCTGAGACTCGGGAGATCTGCTCGTACGGCTCCGGTTACGGAGGGAACGCCCTCCTGGGCAAGAAGTGCTTCGCCCTGCGCATCGCCTCGACCATGGCCCGGGACGAGGGCTGGCTGGCCGAGCACATGCTCATCCTCAAGCTGACCAATCCTCGAGGCGAGAGCAAGTTCATGGCCGCCGCCTTCCCGAGCGCCTGCGGCAAGACCAACCTGGCCATGGTGGTACCCACCATCCCGGGATGGAAGGCCGAGACCATCGGTGATGACATCTGCTGGATGAAGTTCGACGCCGAGGGCCACCTCCGGGCTATCAACCCCGAGTACGGCATGTTCGGCGTGGCACCAGGTACCGGCGCAGACACCAACCCCATCGCCGTACAAGCCCTCGCCGGAGGCACCATCTTCACCAACGTCGCCCTCACCGACGACGGCGATGTGTGGTGGGAGGGGTTGACCCCCGAACCACCGGACCACCTCATCGACTGGCGGGGTGGCGACTGGACGCCAACGAGCACGAGCCCGGCCGCCCACCCCAACAGCCGGTTCACCACCCCGCTCTCCCGGGTCCCGACCATGGCGCCCGAATGGGAGGACCCGACCGGGGTGCCTATTTCGGCCATTCTGTTCGGCGGGCGGCGGGAATCGGTCGTCCCCCTGGTCACCGAATCGTTCGACTGGGCCCACGGGGTCTTCCTCGGGTCGATTATGGCGAGTGAGACGACGGCCGCCGCCGCCGGTGCCACCGGGCGCCTTCGCCGCGATCCCTTCGCCATGCTCCCCTTCTGTGGGTACAACATGGCCGATTATTTCGCCCACTGGCTCCGCATCGGACGGACCGCACCGAATCCGGAGCTGCTCCCGAAATTTTTCTACGTGAACTGGTTCCGGAAGGACAGCGACGGTCGATTCCTCTGGCCGGGCTACGGCGACAATGCACGGGTGCTGGCGTGGATCTTCGATCGATGCGAGGGAGCGGTAGGCGCCACCGATACGCCGATCGGCTCCCTTCCCATTCAGGACGACCTGAACGTCGACGGACTGGACATCGATCCGTCCGCCCTCGCGGAACTCATCGTCGGCCACGCTTCCGCCTGGCGGAACGAGGTACCACTCATCGAAAGCCACTTTGCCCAATTTGGTGAGCGACTCCCCGACGAACTTCGCCATCAGCTCACGACCCTGGAGCAACGGCTCGGTTGATCACACTTGGGCGCGAACGTCCGAGGCATGACCCGCTAACTCCCCCGCTCAAGTGCGCATCTGTAGGACCGTCCGGCGGGGTGTGCGCGTCGACTCTCGGCGTCCCGCAAGCGGAACCTCCGGTAGTGGGTCAGTTTGATTTTCGGGTCAGTAGATACACAGATCCTGGGCTCGGGTCAGCAGATCCCAGGCTCGGGAATTTCAAACTGACCCACTACCCGTCGTTGGGCGCCCGACGCCGCTTTCGGTTGACCATACAGACCCTGCTATCCCAGCACCCGCCCCGAACCTTTCGGTGATATTTGAGTCCTGTTGAGTCCTGTAGGCCGTATCAAGCGTTTTCGCGGCCGACCAATAGCAAAAGTACTAGGCCGGTGAACTGGGCTTTCCCGGGTGGAGGTGAACGGACTCGAACCGTCGGCCTCTACATTGCGAACGTAGCGCTCTACCAACTGAGCTACACCCCCGGGCTGTCGACGAGATTAGCCGCCGCAGACGGACCGGAATACCCCGCGTGGGCCGTCCGTGTGATCCGGCGCCGGACCTAGGGTGCAACGGTCGAGTCGGTACTGGCCGCCGCGGCCGTCGTGGTCGTGGTGGGCGGAACCGTCGTGGTCGTGGTGGGCGGAACCGTCGTGGTCGTGGTGGGCGGAACCGTCGTGGTCGTGGTGGGCGGAACCGTCGTGGTCGTGGTGGGCGGAACCGTCGTGGTCGTGGTGGGCGGAACCGTCGTGGTCGTGGTCGTGGTGGTCCTCTTGGGCTGGGTGGTCGTGGTGGTCGTGGACTTGCTTCCGCCCGAGGCGGCTGCAGATTTCTTGCCCGTCGGGAACGTCCAGGTGGCCGCTGCGCAGTCCTGCGGCTGGGAGGCCACGACAACGTCGACACCGGGCAGGGTACTGAAGGACCAGACGCTCAGAGGTGCCCCGGATTCGAGACAGGCCAAGGCGGGGTCGTTGGTGGTCAGCTGGCTCAGTGTGCCCAGATACTGCGGCGTCCCCTCCGAGGCCGGATTGACGATCGCAGTGAGGGAGACGGTACTGCCCTTCCAGACTGCGGTGGTCACGTAGTTGGCGCCGGGTGGCCCGGTCGCCGCCGTCGTCGACGACCCCGGAGTGCTGGTCGTCGTGGTGGTGGCCGTGGGGCCGGTCTGGTAGTCCTTCACCGCAGGTGCGTTCCCGAGCAGCGCGGCCATCATGGCCGGATTGTTCCCGTCCATCCCGAGGGCCCATATGCCCAGTCCGGCGATGTGGAACGAATTGGCTGCCTGCGCCCTCAGCGCCAGGGACGTCGGGTTGTCGAAGAACGTCTCGTGCCACTGGGATCCGACCTTGTAGGAGGTCCACGAGCTGTCAGTTGTCGGATCCCAGTACGTCGGATGTCCTGAGGCGGTGATCACGGCGTCACTGACGGGCGTGTTTCCACCGGTTGCATGTGCGCTGAGCGTTCCGCCCGAGGTCGGCCAGTCGTAGCCGTAGAAGGGCACACCGAGTATCACCTTTTGAGGTGGCACCACCGCGGTGAACTGCTGGAGCGCTTCGGTGGGCGTGTACCCCCCACCGACCAGCGGGGCCGTGGCGCTCGGCACCGAGCTGTTGTTCATCTCGTAGGCCATGACGAAGAACCCGTCGACCGCTGGCGCCAGAGCGGCGATGTTATAGAAGCCACCCGGGTCGGCCGCCGAACTGGCGTAGACGGCCATCGTCACCTGCCAGTGGGGATTTGCCGCGTGCAACGCCTTCGAAACCTGGGTGATGAGCCGGGTGAGTCCCCGCTGGTCGCCACTCCCTTCGCCTTCGAAGTCGAAATTCACGCCGTCGAGGTTCTTGGCCGACACCGCGGAGATCAGCGCCGCCGAGAGACGGGCGCCGGCGTTGGGGTCAGAGGTGATGGCGTTGAGCGAGCTCTGACTGAAATCGGTGATGGTGAGCACCACCCGGTCACCGGCGGCATGCGACCTGTTGACCAGATTGACCAGGTCCTGGCTCTCATATCCGTTCCATCCCGGCCCGCTCTCGTCGAGGGTGCCGTTGGGATTGGCGTCGACGCTGAAGTACGCAAGGGTGGTGAGGTCCTTGACGTCGAAACCGGAGGACAGGGGCAACGTCCAGTACGGGGCATAGCCAAAGATCTCGTGTGGCTGGAGGGGGGGAGTTCCGGCCAGAGACGGTGGGGCCGGCTCGGGCTTGGTGGTCGCCGCGGCAAGGTGAACTCCTCGGCCCTCCTGCAAAGATTGCAGCCTGTTTCCTCCGACATCGTGGTGCGGGCTCGTGGCGCCGCCGGCGGCGGAGCCGAAGGGTGTGCCCGTGCTACCGGTGAGAAGGATGATGGCCATGATGCCGATGGCGATCGGCCCCATCCGCCGGCGGCCGAGACCGTGCTTTGGGTTGCCCCCCTGGGGGTCGCCACCCGTCCTGGGCCATGCCAGACCCGTCCACCGTGTCACCAGGGGCTGAAGCGCGGCCAGGGCCGCCAGGACAGCCGTCCGTGGCCTGGCCAGTGCGGCCGCGACCCACCTGCGTGGCCTGGCCAGTGCGGCCGCGACCCACCTGCGTGACCGGACCAGTGCGGCCGCGACCCACCTGCCCGGCTTGGCCAGTGCGGCCTCGACAGCGGCGATGGTCCTGGCCAGGACGGCCAGGACGGCCGTTCGGACCATGACCGTGCGCCCCGCCTGCCGGCCGGGCTCCTTCAGGTCGGAATCCAGTGTCACCGGTCGGTGTGATGATGCGGCCTCGACGAACGGCCCCACGGCCGTCGTCCCAGCCACAAACCTCTGCACGCGATCGCCACCCGTCCAACCTCCGTCGGTAACCTCGATCTCGAGAATCTCTCCACACGCGCCGTCCGCCGGGTCGGCCATGCCCTTGGCGCTGACACTACACACTGCTGGCCAAGGCACCAACGCGGGAACCGGCATCGGACCTCCCGCAAGGGCCGCCAGGATGAGTCCCTGGTCAGTGATGTGCAGGTCGTAGCGGTCGCCCGGTGCCCGGGGGGCGGGTCCGACTCCCTCAGAATTCCCTCCACCGCCGCCGTCCGGCACCGCCGGATCGACGAGCGCAGCCACGCCGAGGAGGACCGTCTCGTCCGTCATCTGTTCGTCCCGTTGCCGCCGGAGGAATGAGCTCATAGGAGAGGGGGTGAGATCCAGAGGATGCCCATCAAGCAGTAGTCACGCTATGTGATGATTCTACTACTCTGTGCATTTATTGCGCCAGGGGCAGGGCCCTCCCACACGCATGGTCCGACCGTGGTCGGACAGCGACGACCGGACCGGTGAGCCTAAAGGTTTGAGCCCAGGCTTCCGACAATTGACAGGCGGCCGCATATCCGAGGCGGTACCAGAGTGGTCACCACATGAAGTCACCGATTCACAACGCCGAGTCGGCCGGGACCGGCATGATCTTCGTCGAGGGGTTCCGCCTCCTCTTCGTCCTGGCCGGAGCCGTGGCCGGCTTCGAGATCGGTCGCTCGCTCGACTCCGCCCAGCACGCCCCGGTGATCGGTCTGCTGCTCGGGGCGGCGGTGAGCTATGTCCTCGGCGGCGTGGCCGGCCGACTGGTGGATCGAGGACTGCAACAGGCCGTCTTCCTCTTCCGCAACACACCGCCCGGAGAGACCTTTGCCGCCTCGATCGTCGCCACCACCGGCATGCTCCTCGGCCTGGTCATCGGTCTACCGCTTCTCGTCCTCCTCCGATCCGGCTTCGCCCTACTCATCACCGCAGTCATCGCCTGGGTACTGGCCACGCTGGGCTGGCGGCTCGGCTCCGTCAAGGGCAGGCAGATCGTCGCCGCGGCCGGTCTGTCCAGAATCCTGGCGCCGCAGACGAGCCCCCCGAGGGTCACGCCCTCCTGGCCGACAGTTCCGCCCTGATGGACCGGTTCCTGCTGGTTCTGGGGCGGGGGGGCCTGCTCCCCGGCGGACTGGTGATCCCCCAGTTCGTCATCGATCACGTCCGCTCAGTGGCCGTCTCGCCGGATCCGGTCATCTCCCGCCGGGCACGGCGAGGGTTGGAGTCGGTCGAGGCCCTCAGAGAGATGGGGGTTCCCGTGCACATCGGTCCGGACGAGATACCCGAGGTCGACGATGCGACGGTCAAACTGCTCACCGCCGCACGGCGGCTGGGGCTGCGGATCGCCACCTGTTCCCCGGCTGTCGTCGAGGAGGCCGGCAGGTGGGGCCTGGCCGTGGTCGACCTGCACGGCGTGGCCGGCGATCTCACCCCCGACCATCTTCCGGGCGAGTTGCTCCGTCTCGACCTCATCAAAGAGGGACGCCAGTCGCGCCAGGCCGTCGGCTACCTCCCCGATGGCGACATGGTCGTGGTCAACGATGCCACCCATCTGGTGGATCAGGGACCGGTGACCGTGACCGTGCTCTCCACCCGCCCTACCAGCCAGGGGCTGATGGTCTTCGCCAAATTGGCTTCCGACACGGCCACCGACAGTGTGGAGCTCAGCAACTCGGCCTGATCTCCATGCCTACGCGTCCTTTACCGCCGCCACCAGCTTGGTGAGCGTGTCCTTGGCGTCCCCGAACAACAGGGTGGTCTTCGGATCGAAGAGCAGTTCGTTGTCGATGCCGGCGAAGCCCGGCCGCATCGAACGCTTGAGGAAGACGATGTTCTCCGCTTGGTCGGCATTGATGATGGGCATGCCGTAGATCGGGCTCCCCGGCGTGTTCTTGGCCGCGGGGTTCACCGTGTCGTTGGCCCCGACGACCAGGGCCACATCCGCCGTGGGCATCTCGGGGTTGGCCTCGTCCATCTCCTTCAACTCGTCGTAGGGCACATTGGCCTCGGCCAGCAGGACGTTCATGTGGCCCGGCATTCGACCGGCGACCGGGTGGATGGCGTAGAAGACCTCCACCCCGCGTGCCATCAGCAGGTCGGCCAGCTCCCGGGCCACGTGCTGGGCCTGGGCCACGGCCAGCCCGTAACCGGGGATGATGACCACCTTGCGGGCGTAGGCCAGCAGGACGCCGATGTCCTCGGGCGTGCCGGCCTTCACCGGACGGGCCTCGCCCGAGCCGTCGGCACCGCCGGTGGCGGTGATCACCGATCCGAAGGCGCTGAACAACACGTTGGCCAACGACCGGCCCATGGCCTTGCTCATCATCCGGGTGAGCAGGATGCCCGACGCACCGACGAGGGTGCCGGCCACGATCAGCAGGTTGTTGTCGAGCGTGAACCCCGATGCGGCGACCGCCAGACCGGTGAAGGAGTTGAGCAGCGAGATGAGCACGGGCACGTCGGCACCCCCGATGGGGAGCACGAAGATGACACCGAGCACCAGCGAGAGCAGGGCCGTGGCCACCAGCAGGGGCACGCTACCGGTCACGAGGGTGGCGATGGCCAGTGCCACGATGGCCACCCCCACCAGGGCGTTGATCACCTGCTGGGCCGGATAGGTGACGGGCCGGCCGGTCATCAGCTCCTGCAGCTTGGCGAAGGCGATGGCGCTGCCGGAGAAGGAGACGCTGCCCACGAGCACTCCGAACAGGACCTCGGCGATCCGGTAGACGGCCGGCTTGTGGGGCGCTTCGATGAGGAAGACCACGATGGAGATCAGGGCCGCGGCACCGCCGCCGACGCCGTTGAAGATGGCCACCATCTGTGGCATCGCCGTCATCTTGACCTTGCGGGCCGCGGGCACGGCCACGGACGCACCGATGACCATGGCCACCAATGTCAGCATCAGATTCAGCGAGTGGGCCCGGACCGACGGGTAGGCGAAGGTGAAGCCCACGGCCAGCGCGGCCGCGGTCGCCGCCGAGGAGGTTGCCGTTACGGGCGTGCTTCGGTGAGCTCAGACCCTTGAGGGCGAGGATGAACCCGATGACGGCCAGCAGGTAGATCAGATCGATCCAGGTGTCGAGGGTCACGCCGCACCATCAGACGTGGTCGGCGCCGTCGGCGGTGGACTTGGGAGCCCGCTCGGTCGGCTTGGCCTTGAACATCTCCAACATGCGGTCGGTGACCACGAACCCACCGACGATGTTGAGGGTGGCCAGGATCACGGCCACGAAGGCCAGGGTGATCTCCACCGTGCCGTGGGCGCTCCCCATGATCAGGATGGCCCCCACCAGGACGATCCCGTGGATGGCGTTGCTCCCCGACATGAGGGGCGTGTGCAGGATGCTCGGAACCCGGCCGATGACCTCGTTCCCGACGAATGCGGCCAGTACGAAGATGGTGAGGAATTCGAGGATTCCCGTGCTCATGACCCCTCCTTGTCCGGCGTCTGTCCACCGGTGCCCGCTGCTCCGTCGGTTCCGGCCGGCGACGGTTCCGGCCCGGCCGTCACCACCGGGTCCGGAGGTGACGGTGCGGCCAGCCCCAACGCCTCCGCGGTCGGACCGTGCACCACGGTCCCGTCTCTCACGACGCAGGTTCCGGCCACGATCTCATCGTCGAAATCAGGGGCCAACTGCCCGTCCTTGACCAGCAGCCCGAGGAAATTGGCGATGTTGCGGGCGTAGAGGAAGCTGGCGTGGGTGGGCATGGATGCCGGCGGGTTGGACATCCCCACCACGGTGACCCCGTGGAATTCGACGTCCTGGCCGGCCACGGACAACTCGCAGTTCCCTCCGGAGTCTGCCGCCATGTCCACGATGACCGACCCCGGGGACATCCCCTCCACCATCGCCGCGGTGACCAGAACCGGAGCCTTGCGACCGGGGATCTGGGCCGTGGTGATGACGACGTCGGACGCCGCCACCTCGGCGGCCAAGAGCTCCTGCTGCTTGGCCAGGTACTCCGCCGACTGCTCCTTGGCATACCCGCCGGCACCTTCCTGGGTCTCGAGGGCGAGCTCCACGAACCTGGCGCCCAGGCTCTGCACCTCTTCTTTGGCCGCGGCCCGCACGTCGTAGGCACGGACCACGGCCCCGAGGCGCCTGGCCGTGGCGATGGCCTGCAGGCCGGCGACACCGGCCCCCATGACCAGGACCTTGGCCGGCGGGACCGTCCCGGCCGCCGTCATGAACATCGGGAAGAATTTGGCCAGGTGCTCGGCTGCGGACAGCCCGGCCCGGTAGCCGCCCACCGTGGCCTGGGAGGACAGCGCGTCCATGGACTGCGCTCGGCTGATGCGAGGGAGCAGGTCGAGGCTGTACACCGTCGCGCCTCTGTCGGCCAGGGCCTTGACCGTCTCGGCTTCGGCGACCGGCTGCAAGAAGCTGACCAGGGAGACCCCGGTCGGGAGATCGGCGACCTCCTGGAGGGACGGGTGCTGGACCCGGGCCACGATGGAGGCGCCGCTGAGTGCGGACCCGGCGTCGGGCGCCACCGTTGCGCCGGCGTCGGCAAACTCTTCATCCGAGAAGCGGGCCCCGGCACCCGCCCCGGACTCCACGGCCACGTCGATGCCGGTTCCGACCAGCTTGGCCGCCACCTCCGGAACGATGGCCACACGGTCTTCGCCAGGTCGCGACTCTTTGACGACAGCGAGTTTCACGGCCAGAGGTATACAGGCAAATGGAGGGGACGACCACTCTCTTTCGCCGTCTGCGGACCCGTCCGCCGGTGATGGACGGGGATATCCCCTGGTCGCCAAGGGGTTTTTCTACAGGCCCGGTCGAATTCGGCCCGTCGAGCCGGTGAAACCGCGGAGGGATGGCTCAGGCGGCGTCGCCCGGGCCCTGCGGCGAATCCCCTGCGTGCACGGCGACAACAGTGGGATGGCCGGGCTCGTGGTCCAGAGCTCCCGCACCGGGTTCGCCGGCCATGCCGCCGAAGTCGGCCCCCATGCCGTCGAGATCGGCCGCCATACGGTCGAGGTGCGCTGCCGGATCTTCGAGGTCGGCCGCCGGACCGACGTCCGCCGTGGTGTCGGCGTCGTCGGCATCGAGGGAGACCAGCACCTCCTCGCGGCCATGGGACACGATCAGGGACCTGCTCGTCTTCCGGGAGAACAGCGGCACGTCGGGGCCGCCGGCGAAGGCCGCCGCGTCGTCGCTCGACATGGGCCGGGAGAAGAAGAACCCCTGGGCCGCGTCGGCATTGAACCCCCGGACGATCTCCACCTGAGCGGCGGTCTCCACCCACTCGACGATGGCCGACATCCCCAACGAGTGGGCCATGTGGATGACCGTCTCCACCACCAACCGGTTGATCCCCTGCGTCGACTCGAGGCCGGCGATGAAGGAGCCGTCGATCTTGACCGTGCCGATCGAGTTGCGCTTGAACGGCTCGAACGACGACCAATTGGTCCCGACGTCGTCCACCGACAACTGGACACCCATCTCCGAAATGTTCTTGAGGTCGGCCGAGGCCGACGAGTCCACGATGGCGTCCTCGGTGACCTCGAGGGTGAGCTGCCCGCTCCTGAACCCCGTCTCTTCCAGCGCCGTGGCCACCGCCTTGGACACCTCACCCCTTCGCAGCTGGTGGATCGTGCAGTTCACACCGAGCTGGATGCTGGGCGACCAGTGGCAAGCCTTCTCGCACGCCTCCATCAGGATCCACCGGGTCAGGGGCCCGATGTCCCCGCTGACCTCGGCATGGGGAATCAGATGGCTCGGCGAGATCAACCCGTGGGTGGGATGGTGCCAGCGAACCAGGGCCTCCATGCCGAGCAGGCGGCCGGTGGACAGGTCGACGACCGGCAGGTACTCCAGATACGGGGAGCCGACCAGGGCGAACGACGGCTCGGTTTCGGTCAGCACCGGTCGACCACGGTTGCGTCGCCCGAGCCACCGCCGTCCACAGTCGGCCCTCTCGCAGATTCTGGAGTCACACTGGAAACATCGACCGCCTTCTCCCTGCACTTGAGCGGTTTTGATGACTCGCGATGGGTCGGCCGGCCGGCCGGGAGGCGGCCACGACAACCGGCCGGGAGGCAGCTACGACAACCGGCCGGGAGCTCGGGTTCCCGACCGCCGTTTGCTCGGCCTAGCTGGTCTTTTCCTTCTGGGTACGCTCGACCGCACCCAGAAAGGCCGGCCGCTCGCCTCCACCGTGGGCCACCAGGTTGGAACCGGTCACATAGCCGGCCAGCGGGGAGGCCAGAAACAGGCACAGACCGGCGACGTCCTCGGGGGTGCCGAACCGGCCGAGAGGCACGGTGGCGGCCGCCGCGGCCATCCCTTCCGGCCCGCCGTAGTGGTCGTCGGCCGCCTCGGTGGCCACCATCCCGGCGCTCAGGCAGTTGACCCGCACCTTGGGAGCCCACTCGATGGCCAGAGTCTGGGTGAGATTGATCAAGCCGGCCTTGGCCGCCCCGTAGGCCGCGGTGCCCGGAGACGGGCGGATGCCGCTCACCGAGGCGATGTTGACGATGGATCCACCGTCCTCCTGTTCCTGCATGACGGCGTTGGCCGCCTGGGCGCAGTACAGCGGGGCGAGCAGGTTGAGGGCCACGATCGACTCGAAGAAGCGGGGGGATGCCTCGGCGGCGGCGGCCACCGGTGAGCCTCCGGCGTTGTTGACCAGGACGTCGAGCCGACCGAGCCGGTCCACCGTGGCGGCGATGACCGCCGACGCCTGTTCGGCGTGCCGGATGTCGGCCCTGACGAAGAGCGCCCGCCGGACCTCCCCGGACGGATCGGTGGTCATGGGCAGCCCGGCTTCGGGCCCGTCGGTGCGGCCGCACACCATGACCTCGGCCCCCGCGGCCAGGAAGCCTTCGGCGATCCCCCGCCCGATCCCCCTCGATCCCCCGGTGACGACGACCACCCGCCCGGTGAAGTCGAGCACTCCAGATCCGCGAGCGAAATCGAATGTGGCCACGCTGCCTCCCGGTCTCCGACTGGTACTGTCCTGACGCTGTATCAGATCACGCCCGATGCGTGCCCGCGCTCCTGCCCGCGATGCCTGGTGCCTCGTGGGTGGCCCACCGGCGCGGTGTCACCCCAGAATCGCCGGAGCCGGCCATGCCCATCACAACCCATCAGAAGCTCCCCGGCATCGCCGAGGTGGTCATCGACCACCCGCCGGTGAACGCCCTCGACGTCGCCGGGTGGTTCCAGCTGGCGGCGGCGGTCACCGACGCCGGGCGGGTTCCGGACAACCGGGTGGTGATCGTCCGGGCCGAGGGCCGGGGCTTCTGCGCCGGGGTGGACATCAAAGAGATCCAGAGCCGGGGGGACGAGGCCCTGATCGGCGCCAATCGGGGGTGCTTCGCCGCCTTCGCCGCCGTCTACGAGTGCGAGGTGCCGGTGATCGCCGCCGTGCACGGGTTCTGCCTCGGCGGAGGCATCGGCATCGTCGGGAATTCGGACATCGTGGTGGCCTCCGACGACGCCACCTTCGGGCTACCCGAAGTGGACCGCGGCGCGCTCGGGTGCCGCCACCCACCTGTCACGGTTGGTCCCCCAGCACCGGATGCGCTCGATGGTGTACACGGCCAAGCCGGCCACGGCCGCCGAGCTCCACGGCTACGGGTCGGTGCTCCGGGTGGTTCCCCCGGGCGAGCTGGTCGACGTCGCCTACGAGGTGGCCGCCGACATCGCCGCCAAGAGCCCGACCATCATCCGCAGGGCCAAGGAGTCCCTCAACGGGATCGATCCCGTCGACGTCAAGGGAAGCTACCGGTACGAACAGGGGTTCACCTACGAGCTCCACGTGGCCGGCGTGGCCGACGAGCAGCGGGCCGCTTTCGTCGAGAAGCGCGGCGCGGACACCTACGCGATGACCGACAAACGATTGTCGCTCGACGATCTGGTCGGCGAGTTGCGCAGCGGGATGACCATCGGCCTCGGCGGCTGGGGATCCCGGCGCAAACCGATGGCCGCCGTCCGTGCCATCCTCCGGTCGGATCTGACCGACCTGACCGTCGTGTCCTACGGCGGGCCCGATGTGGGCCTGCTCTGCGCGGCCGGGAAGGTGGCGAAGGTGGTGTTCGGGTTCGTGACCCTCGACTCCATTCCGACCGACCCCCATTTCAAGATGGCCCGTCAGACCGGTGCCGTACAGGCCATGGAGATCGACGAGGGGATGTTCTACCTGGGCCTGCTGGCCGCCTCCCAGCGGGTGCCCTTTCTCCCCACACGGGCCGGGTTGGGTTCCGACGTGCTCCGGGTCAACCCTTCGCTGCGGACGATCGTCTCGCCCTACGACGACGGTGAGGAGCTGGTGGCCATGCCCGCCCTCCGGCTCGACGCCGCCGTGGTCCACGTCAATCGGGCCGACGCCAGGGGGTCCGGCCAGATCCTGGGCCCCGATCCGTTCTTCGACGAGCTCTTCCTGGGTGCGGCCGATCGGCGCTTCCTGACGGCCGAACGCATCATCGACACCGACCGGTTCGCCGCCGAGGGTGCCCTCCAGACCATGTGCATCAGCCGGCTGCTGACCGACGGGGTGGTGGAGACCCCGGGGGGAGCACACTTCACCGCATGCGTGCCCGACTACGGGCGTGACGAGGAGTTCCAGAGGAACTATGTGGGCGCGGCGTCCGATGCCGAGCAGTGGGCGGCCTTCCGCCGGCGCTACCTCGAGGTGACCGAGGCCGACTACCAGTCGGCCACGTCGGGGGAGGCCCGGACGTGAGCTCGGCGTTCGGGGCATCGGGTGGATCGGGGGTCTCCAGGGCCGAGTACTGCGCCGTTGCCTGTGCCGAGGTGTTCCGGGGCGATGGCGAGGTGATGGCCAGCGCCTTCGGGACCGCGCCGGCGCTGGGTGCCAGGCTGGCCCGGCTCACCTTCGCTCCCGACCTCGTGCTGACCGACGGCGACGCAGCCCTGGTGGCCGGGGCTCCCCCACTGGGCGTCTCTCCGTCGACCCTGGTGCTCGAGTCCCACATGCCCTTCCGCAGGGTGTTCGACGTGGTGTGGTCGGGCCGTCGCAACCTGATCATGATGGCCTCGCAGATCGACCGCTCCGGTAACCAGAACATCAGTGCCATCGGTGACTGGGCCCGGCCCAAGGCCCAGCTGGTGGGCGTCCGGGGGGCTCCCGGCAACACCGTCAACCACTCGACCAGCTACTGGGTGCCGAACCACTCGAGGCGATCGTTCGTGGAGCAGGTCGACGTGGTCTGCGGCGTCGGCTACCAGCGGGCGGCCGGGGCCGGACCGGCGGCCGCCCGGTTCCACGAGATCCGCCACGTGGTGTCCAACCTCGGGGTGTTCGACTTCGAGACGCCCGACAAGGTGATGCGGCTCCGCTCCGTGCACCCCGGGGTGACCGTCGGGGAGATCGTGGAGGCCACCGGCTTCGAGCTGGTGATACCGCCCGACGTGCCCGACACGCGCATGCCCACCCCGGACGAGCTCGAGCTGATCCGGAACGTGCTCGATCCGGGGGGCCTGCGCGACCGCGAGGTGCGGACGTGACCGACCGGGACCCGGCCGACGGCCCCTCCCGTCCGGCCGAACCCTCCCGTCGTGCCGATCCCGGGCCGGGCGCCGATGCCGCGCCGGCGGTCCACCCCGCCCTCGACACCCGGTTCTGCCGGCTGGTGGGCGTCCGGTACCCCATCGTCCAGACGGGGATGGGGTGGGTGGCCGGGCCCCGGCTGGTGGCCGCCACCGCCGAGGCCGGTGGTCTCGGAATCCTGGCCTCGGCCACCATGACCTATCCCGAGCTGGTGGCGGCCATCGCCGAGGTCCGTTCCCGCACCGATCGGCCCTTCGGCGTCAACATGCGGACCGACGTGGCCGACGTCGGGCAGCGGGTCGCACTGATGATCGACAACGGGGTGAAGGTGGCCAGCTTCGCCCAGGCGCCCCAGCCCGACCTGGTGGCCCGGTGCCGGGAGGCCGGGCTGGTGGTCATGCCCACCATCGGCGCCCGCCGTCATGCCGAGAAGGTGGCCGGCTGGGGGGTGGACGCCGTGATCGCCCAGGGTGGTGAAGGTGGCGGCCACACCGGCTCGGTCCCCACGTCGCTGCTGACACCCGCGGTGGTGGACGCGGTGGGCGAGACGGTGGCCGTGATCTCCGCCGGCGGGATGTTCGACGGTCGCGGTCTGGTCGCCGCGCTCGCCTACGGCGCCGACGGGATCGCAATGGGCACCCGGTTCCTGCTGACCCAGGAGAGCCGGGTTCCCGACGAGGTCAAGAAGATCTACCTGGGTACGACCGTGACCGGCACGGTCGTCTCCACCGCGGTGGACGGGGCGCCCCAGCGGGTCATCCGCACCGAACTGCTCGATCGCCTGGAGCGGTCGAGCTGGCTGCGCAATCTCCCGCGGGCCCTGGCCAACGCCCACTCGTTCCGGCGGCAGACGGACACGTCGCTGTTCGACCTGCTCCAGGAGGGGCGGGCCTTGAAGCGGGGCAACGAGCTCTCGTGGACCCAGGTGGTCATGGCGGCCAACGCTCCCATGATGACGAAGGCGGCCCTCGTCGAGGGCCGGACCGATGTCGGAGTCCTCCCCACCGGTCAGGTGGTCGGCGAGATCGAGGAGCTCCCCACGGTGGCCGAGCTGATCGGTCGGGTGGTGGCCCAGGCTTCGGCCGTGCTCGATCGGCTGGCCCCGGCACCCGGAACGTGACGGAATCCGCGTGCTGCTTGTCCGGCCGGATCAGGCGGTGTGGCATCATGCCGGCCACGGGGCGGGATCCGGCCCGCAGACGCCATTCGCTGCAACTACTCCCCAACTTTGAAAAACTGGAGCCATGAAGCCCATACTCGTGACTGGATCATCGTCGGGGATCGGCCAAGCGTGCGCGCTCCGGCTTGCACACGCCGGACACCTCGTCTTCGCGGGAGTCCGCGACGAATCAGACGGAAAGCGCCTGCAGAACGCCGACTCCGGCCGGGTGGTTCCGGTGACCCTCGATGTGACCGACCAGGACCAGATCGATGCCCTGGCCGAACGGATCACCGACGAGGTGGGTGAGCTCGGAGGTGTCGTGAACAACGCCGGCATTGCGCTCGGAGGACCCCTCGAGTACTTGCCCATCGACGTGTGGCGGGATCAGCTCGAGGTGAACGTCTTCGGGCAGGTGGCCGTGACCAGGGCGATGTTGCCGCTGATACGGGAGGGCGGGGGACGGATCGTGTTCATCGGTTCGATCGGCGGCAAGGTCGCCACGATGATGATGGGTCCATACAACGCATCGAAGTTCGCCATCGAGGCCATCGGCGCGTCACTCCGCCAGGAGCTTCGGCCATGGGGGATCGGCGTGTCGGTCGTCGAGCCGGGTGCAATCAAGACGGAGATCTGGGGCAAGGGCCGGGAGACCGCCGACCGGCTCGAAAAGGAGCTGCCGGTCGAGGGGATCGACCGCTACGGCCCCCAGATCGCCAGTATCCGCAAAGGCATCGACATGCAAGACCGGCTGGGGATCGGGCCGGAGAAGGTCGCAGTCGTCGTCGAGCACGCCCTGCGCTCATCGCGGCCGAAGCATCGGTACCTGGTCGGAAAGGATGCCCGGATACAGAGCGCCATGGTGCGCCTTCTGTCTGACCGGGCCCGAGAGGCGATCGTCCGGCAGGTTGCCGGCCGCTGACGCGGGTCGCCCACCTCCCGTGCCACCCCAACCGGAACCTTCGGCGCCATCCCCGACCAGACCGAGTCGATCTTTGGGTGATCGGACCAATCGATCTGGCAGCTATATTGGGTCTAGACAGGTGACAATGGGGATGGGTACTTAGCCTGGCGGCAGCAGGAAACAGGCCCGATCGGTCCGCGATTCAGGTGGTCGCTCATGCCCATGCCATGAGCTGATTTGTCTCCTAGCTGGACAATTGATCAATAGGGGGCTGATTGATGTGACGATTCCGTGGCAGCGGCACTCTCTATACGGTAAGCGGTGCATGGCCAAAGACGAGTCCCGTCGGGCTAAGAAATTGCCCATTGTGCCGCCACGCGCGGTGAGCGATAATCTGGCGTACCGCAATTCCGCGATCGTCGTACCAGGTCTGATCACCACCCGTCTGCCCACCATCGATGAAATGGCATCCCTCCAGGGCTTGCCGATCCATTGCATGGCCTGACTCCGAGGAGTTCTGATGTCGGAAGTAGTGCAGTCGTCCTCGAGCGACACGGGAACCCGGATACTGCGTCCGGGCATGCCGATGAGCATCACCGGGGTGGGAGCAGTCACCGGCTACGGCTGGGGAGCCAAGCACCTCTGGGACGGGTTCCTGCTGGGAAAGAGCGCCGTCAAGCTCACCACGGGGCTCGAGGGCTACGTGGACGGCGGCCAGGCATATCTCTCGCTCATCGCTGACGGGGGCGACCGGAACGACGGTCCGAGCCGGTTCATGCGGGCGGCGCGATTCGCCGGTCGCGAGGCCATCAACGATGCCCTGGAGCGGGGATGGAAGCCCGGCCCCGTGGTCGGCCTGGTCCACAGCATTGAGGCCGGTGACATCGAGACGTGGAGCAAATTCTACCGGTCCGGTGAGGCCAGGGTCAGGCCCAAGACGTGGGTGAACATGTTGCCTTCGACCGTCATCTCCCAGCTGATGAAGGAGAACGACTTCCATGGGCCGACCATGTCGGTGTCGGCCATGTGCGCCAGCTCGAACTCGGCCATGATCACTGCCAAGTCGTGGCTCGACTCGGGGATCGCCACGGACGTCATCCTCCTGGCCACCGATCTCTGCGGCGTCCCACAGGTCTTGCGCGGATTCAGTGACCTCGGAGCGGCCATTCTCAGCATGCCCGCCTTCGAGGCCTGCCGTCCGTTTCAGGAAGGTAGCCGGGGCTTTGTGGGCGGGGAAGCCGCCGTGGGCATGGTGCTGTCCCACGAGTCGCAGGGGTCCTATGCGACGGTGCTCGGCGGAGGGATGACCATGGACGCAGCCAACCTGGTGGGCGTGGCCCCGGACCTCAAGGAGCTGTTCCGCTGCTACCGCCTGGCCCTGGCCGATGCCGGCGTCGATGCCAAGGACGTGGCCTACCTCAACGCCCACGGACCGGGGACCGGCAGGGGCGACGCCGCGGAGGCCCGGGCCCTTGATGAGCTGTTTCCCGACGCGGCCGGGATCTTCTCGATCAAGCCGCTGGTCGGCCACTGCCAATCGGCAGCGGCGGCCGTCGAGACGCTGGCTACCATTTACGCCTTCCAAACCGGCTATATACCCGCTCCGCCGCAGGTGGCGCCTGGGCATCCAAAACTGGTCGGAGGGCTCACCCTGCGCGAATCCGGGTTGATGGTCAAGTCGTCGATCGGGATGGGCGGGTACAACACGGCCGTGGTGATCGCCGAGCCTGACAGCTGACAAACGGCCCGCACGGGCCGCCCCCGACCTCGACCACGACCACACCCAGGCGGGCGCGATTCCACGACAGGATCGCAGGTGGAGGGGCATCCCCTCCGCCTGGCCGGCGACTAAAGGTCGATCTCGATCGCGCCGATACCAAAGGCCTATGGCTACGACGAGCAGCTTCGGTGACCGGCACTCGAGGGTGTCGTTCGACCGGGTCGATCTCGACGATTCGCCGTTCGGCGAACGAGCCTTCGAGCTGTCCGACGGCGTCGACCTGGCAGCGAAGGAGTTCAGATCGGTCACCTGGGTATATGACGTGGCGAAGGACATCGTCATCTGGTCGTCGCCCATCGAGGAGTTGTTCGGCTTCGAGGAGGGCGTGCGGGGGTTCACGCTCCATGCCGATCATGTGGCGGAGCCGGACGGCGGTAGCTCGGAGTGCGACAACGGCCGGGGGACGGACTGCTCGGAAGCCCAACCCATACTCGCCGATGGGGCCGAAACGGGTGACATGCTGCTGGCTCCGATTCTCGGGCCGGTCCGGCTCGGAGTGACGCCCGCCGAGTTCGACCTCCGCACGACCGTCACCTGCCCCGACGGCGTTGACCACAGCGTGGTGGTCCGTGCCTCGCCCATGAGCCTCCCCGTCGACTGGTCCGATTCGTCGTCGGATGGCGCCTTCTACGCCGGCGTGGTCGTCGACGTAACCGCCGAGCAGCGATTCGAACAGGAGCTCGGCGAGATGGTGGATCGCTACCGCCTACTCACCGAGGTCTCCCCTGACGTGGTGCTGGTGCATCAAAACGGCCTGCTCGTCTACGGCAACCGCGCCACCGGTCGGCTGATCGGCGCAGAGACCGATGAGGAGTACGCGCGGGCGTTCACCGCCTACTACGGCCGGCCGATCACCGACTTCATGGACCCCGGCGACATTCCCGACATGGCCGAGCGCCTCGGTCAGCTGACCGAACCGGGGCAGTTCTTCCAGCACGGCGAGGTCCGGTGCCTCATCCCAGGTGGCGGCTCCATTGTCATGGAGGTCACCAGCGTCCGCACGACCTGGGCCGGCGAGCCCGCCTACCAAGTCATCGCCCGCGACATCTCTGAGCGCAGGGCGGCCGAGGCGGCGAACCGTTACCGGGCCAGCCTGGTCGCGCATGTCTCCGACGCCATCATCGGTATCGACGCCGACGGCAAGATCGAGAGCTGGAACGAGGCCGCCCAGGCCATCTACGGATGGAAGGAAGAGGAGGTGGCCGGCATGTCGATCAGTGCCGTGGTCACCTCCCACCGGAGCGACAGTGCCGCCGTCCTCGAGCGGGGCCGGAGGATCCACCACCGCAAGGACGGTTCGGAGGTCAATGTCCTGGTCTCCATCGACCCCCTCATCGACGACGACACCCAGCCGTCAGGCTGGGTGGTTGTGTGCACCGAGCTGACCGACGCTCGCGAGGCCGAGGCTGGCCGCCGAGCGGCCGAAGAGCGGTACGAGGCGGTGGTGGCCTCGCTGAGCGAGGGCATCGTGCTCTTCGACGAGTTCGGCAAGGTCTACGCCCACAACGAAGCCGCCAGTCGTATCCTCGGCGACCGTCTGAAATCGGGGAGCGGCCACCAGATCTTCACCGGTGCCTCCATGGCCATCGAGGCGAACGGCCATCCGCTGTCGGCCGACATGTTCCCTCACGCCCGGACCCTGGCCACCGCGGAGTCGGAGGACGACATGGTCATCGGTGTCACCGACGCCGGTGGCAAGCGCCAGTGGCTGTCCCTCAGCTCCCGGCTGCTCTCGGGGACGGGTCAGCTGGACGTGCCCATGGTGGTGTGCTCGTTCACCGACGTCACCGACCGCAAGGCGGCCGAGGCCCAGCTCCACTGGCTGGCGTATCACGATTCGCTCACCGGTCTGGGCAACCGGTCGCTGTTCAGCGACGAGCTCGAGCGCGAGTTGATGGTCTCCCTGCAGCGGGGGACCAACCTGGCCGTCCTGTTCATCGACCTCGACCGCTTCAAGCTGGTGAACGACTCCTTCGGCCATGCCAGCGGCGACGAGGTCCTACTGGCCCTGGCCCAGCGGTTCAAGTCCGCGGTACGAGGCGGCGACGTGGTCAGCCGCTTCTCCGGCGACGAGTTCGTGGTGCTGTGCCGCAACGTCCACGACGTGAACGTGGCCGTCAGCCTGGCCAGCGAGTACTCGAGGCTCCTGGCCGAACCAGTGCAGTTGTCGACCGGGCGCAACGTCGTGGTCACCTGCAGTGTGGGTGTGTCGTTCGTCATGCGCGGCCGCCAGACGGCCCAGGACATCCTCCAGCAGGCAGACGTGGCCATGTTCCAGGCCAAGAACAAGGGCCGGTCCCGGGTGGAGGTGTTCGACGAGTCGCTGCGGGCCAAGTCGGTGGCCCGGCTCGAGATCTACGACGATCTGCGCCACTCGATCGACCACAACGAACTGGCCGTGCACTACCAGCCGATCGCCTCGGTGAGGGACGACCGCATCGTGGCCATGGAGGCGCTGGTCAGGTGGCACCACCCGTCCCGGGGTCTGCTGGGCCCGATGGAGTTCATCCCCTTCGCCGAGGAGACCGACCTGATCTTCTCCCTCGGTCGCTGGGTGCTCCGCGAGGCCTGCCAGACCATGGCCACGTGGCGGAGGGAGTTGCCCGGGGCCGAGAACGCCTACATCACCGTCAATCTCTCGGCCCACCAGCTGAGCGATCCCGAACTGCTGGAGACCATCGAGTCGGCGCTGCGCGATTCCGGCCTGCCCGCCGAGGCACTGGTGATGGAGGTCACCGAGAGCATGCTGATGAGCGACACCTCGGCGTCCATCGCCATGCTCGGCGGCATCCACGAGATGGGGGTCGGCCTCGCCATCGACGACTTCGGCACCGGTTACTCGTCACTGGCCCAGCTCAAGCGCTTCCCCGTCAAGATCCTCAAGATCGACAAGTCGTTCGTCGACGGGCTGGGGACGTTCGAGAACGACGAGGCCATCGTCGCCGCCATCGTTCAGCTCAGCAAGGCCCTGGGCCTGGTCGTGCTGGCCGAGGGCGTGGAGACGCCGATCCAACTGCAACGGGTGGCCGAGCTGGGATGCGACCTCTACCAGGGCTACCTGATGTCCCGGCCCACCCGGGCGGACAGGGTCGACTTCAACAAGCACGTCTCGATCGAACCCTCCTACGAGGCCAGTTAGAGCAGAAGGCCGGTCGGCCCGGGACGGCGGCCGGGAGAGCGGCCCGGGACGACGAGGCGGGGCGGCCGTGCGGCCGGACCGTCTACCCCAGGCGCTCGATGATGGTGGCGTTGGCCTGTCCGCCGCCCTCACACATGGTCTGGAGTCCGTAACGGGCCCCCGTGCGCTCCATCTCGTTGAGCAGCGTGGCCAGCAACCGTGCCCCGGAGGCACCGGTGGGATGCCCGATGGCGATTGCACCGCCGTTGACGTTGACCTTGTCCATGTCCGGATGGTGCTCCTTCGCCCACGCCAGTACCACCGAGGCGAAGGCCTCGTTGATCTCGATGAGATCCATGTCGGCCAGGGTGAGCTTCGACTTGGCCAGCACCAGGGCGGTGGCCGGGATGACCGCGGTCAGCATGATGACCGGATCGTTGGCGGCGACCGCGAAGGTGTGGAACCGGGCCCTCGGGCGCAGGCCGAGCTGGCCGGCCTTCTCCTCCGACATGATCAGGGCGGCGGCGGCGCCATCGGAGATCTGGGACGAGCTGGCCGCGGTGACGAGCCCGTTCTCGACGAAGCAGGGCGGCAGCGATGCCAGTTTGTCGTAGGTGGATCCTGCCCGCACGCCCTCGTCGAAGGTGAGCAGGCCTTCGTCGCCCGGGTCCCCTTCGTCACTCCCGGCCACCGCCACCTTGTCCTCCACCCGGGCCCGGCGGGTGGCCAGGGGAACGATCTCGTTGTCGAACCGGCCTTCGGAGATGGCCCGGGCCGCCCGTTCGTGGGACTGGAGGGCGAACCGGTCCATCTCCTCGCGGCCGATCCCCCACCGGGCCGCGATCTCCTCGGCGCACAGCCCCTGATGGATGAAGTCGAAGCGCTCGTGCAACGTCGGCCCGTAGGCGTCCCCGGGCCCGTGCTCGGTGGTCGCCCCGATGGGCACCCGGCTCATCGCCTCGACGCCACCGCCGATGACGACGTCCATGGCGCCGGCCATGACGGCCTGGGCGGCGAAGTGCACGGCCTGCTGGGCCGAGCCACACTGCCGGTCGACCGTGGTGCCGGGTACCGAGTCGGGGAAGCCCGCAGCCAGGGCGGCGTTTCGCCCGACGTTCATGGCCTGTTCCCCCACCGTCATCGTGCAGCCGTAGATCACATCCTCCACCAAGGCCGGGTCGAGGTCGTTGCGCTCGATCAGCGAGCGGAGCGGCTGGGCAGCCAGATCGACGGCGTGCCAGCCCGACAACCGGCCGTTCTTCTTACCCACTGGGGTCCGGACCACATCGACGATCACTGCGTTCGGCATGCGCTCATTCTGACCGATGGGCCGAGGTCGCCGGAAATCCGGCCGGCTGGGGTCGGTGCCGGCCGCCGGTCGCCGGGAGGCCGGATCTCCCGAACGTCCGAGGACGGGGCTCCCGGACCCCGAGGCCACGGCACCTAAGATGCACCCGATCACGCCTCACCGATCGACGATCCTGGCCGTGTGCGGGCGAGGGGCGGTGCGCCGGATCCCGATCCCGTCCGACGAACGATGAGCCCCACCATGGACACACCGATGGAGTTGCGATACACACCTGCGCAGGAGGCCTTCCGGGCCGAAGCGCGCTCGTGGCTCGACGCTCACGTCCCCCCACCCCGGAGCCTCCCCTCCCTCGACACGGCGGACGGATTCGAGGCCCACCGGCGGTGGGAGCAGACCATGTTCGCCGACCGGTGGTCGGTGGTCTCCTGGCCCGAGGAGTACGGCGGACGCGGGGTCGGCCTCTTCGAGTGGCTCATCTTCGAAGAGGAGTACTGGCGGGCACAGGCTCCGCTCCGTGTCGGCCAGAACGGGATCTTCCTGCTGGCACCGACCATGTTCGAGTTCGGGAGCGAGGAGCAGAAGCGCCGCTTCCTCCCGGCCATGGCCTCGGGAGCCGAGGTGTGGTGCCAGGGCTGGTCCGAACCCGACGCCGGCAGTGATCTGGCCGGCATTCGGAGCCGCGCCGTCCGGGCGCCGTCCGACGACGGCTGGCTGCTCTCGGGCCAGAAGACCTGGGCCTCCCGGGGCGCCTTGGCCCACTGGTGCTTCGGCCTGTTCCGTACCGATCCCGAGGCCGAGCGCCACCGCGGGCTGACCTACTTCCTCATCGACATGGCCACGCCCGGGGTGACCGTCCGGCCCATACCGCAGCTCGACGGCGAGGCGGGGTTCGCGGAGATCTTCTTCGAGGACGTGTTCGTGCCCGACAGCCTGGTCCTCGGGGACGTGGGTCGGGGATGGAACGTGGCCATGGCCACGGCCGGATCGGAACGGGGGCTGAGCCTGCGCAGCCCGGCCCGCTACTCCGAAGCGGCCGCCCGCCTGGTCTCGCTGTACGCCGACACCGCGGCGGTCGACCCGGCGGGCGCGGCCAGGAGCGCGGATGCGGTGGCTCAGGCGTGGATGGACGCCGAGGCCTACCGGCTCAACACGTTCTGGACGGCGACCCGGGTGCTGCACGGCGGTTCCGTCGGCCCCGAGGCCAGTGCCAACAAGATCCACTGGTCCGAGACCGATCTGGCCATCCACCGGGCGGCACTGGCTCTGCTGGGCCCGGAGGCGGAGATCCACGGCCGCGGCATCGACGCACCGTGGCTCGACGGCTACCTCTTCGCCCTCGCCGGTCCGATCTACGCCGGCACCAACGAGATCCAACGGAACGTGGTGGCCGAGCGCCTGCTCGGGCTGCCGCGGGCCTGAGCGGGAGCGAGGAACCGTGCACTTCGCCTTCACCGATCAGCAGACCGAGTTCCGGGACACCGTCCGGCAGGTGCTGGCCAAGGAGTGCACCACCGACGATCTCCGGGCCGCCTTCGAAGCCCCGGCGGCGCGGAGCCCCCGATGGTCCGTGCTGGCCGAGCTTGGCGTCACCGGCCTGTCGGTGCCCGAGGACCAAGGTGGCCTGGGGCTCGGCCTGGTGGATCTGGTGCTCCTGCTCGAGGAGGCCGGGCGGGTGGCCCTGCCCGAGCCGTTGCTCGAGACCACCGCCCTGGCCGCGCCGCTGATCGCCGAGCTCGGCGGTGACAGCTTGGCCGCCGGGACGGCCGCCTGGCTCGAGGGCATCGCCTCCGGATCGGTCGCCGCCGCCGTGGCCGAGCCACCTGCGGTCGCCGCCGCGCCGGCCGCCGACCGGCGGCCTCCGGAAGCACGAGCCGTTGCCGGGGCCGACGGTGCCGATCTCCTGGTGCTCTTCACCCCCGGCGGGGATGAGGGACCGGAGGTCCACGTCGTCACGCCGGACCAGGTGACGGTGAGACCGGTCCCGACGCTCGACCCCACCCGGCGCCTGGGCGTCCCCGAGTGGACTCCGAGCCCCAGGTCGCGGCTGGCCGCGGGCCCCACCGCCCACGCCGGGATGCAGCGCACGGTCGACCGGGCCTCGGTGGCCACGGCCGCCCACCTGCTCGGGCTGAGTGACCGGATGATCACCATGACCGCCGAGTACGCCAAAGCCCGCCACCAGTTCGGGAAGCCCATCGGGAGCTTCCAGGCGGTCAAGCACCTGCTGGCCGGGGCCCAGGTCAAGCTGGAGTTCGCCCGGCCGGTGGCCTACGCCGCGGCCTGGTCCCTCGATCGGGGGGAGCCGACCGCTTCGAGGGCGGCGTCCATGGCGAAGGCCTACGCCTCGGACACAGCCTCGGAGGCGGCCCGGGTGGCCCTCCAGGTGCACGGGGCCATCGGGTACACCTGGGAGTGCGACCTCCAGCTCTACCTCAAGCGGGCATGGGCGCTGGCCGAGGCGTGGGGTTCGGCCTCCGACCACCGACAGCGGGTCCTGGCCTCGCTGACCGGCGACCGACCTCGCCGACCGCCAGGGCCGACCGGCGACCGGTGACCGGCGACCGACCTCGCCGACCGCCAGGGCCGACCGGCGGCCGCTGCTATGGCTGGGCGAAGGCGTAGATGGGCATCCCGTTGTACTCGGCCGACATCGAAGGAAGGTACGGCCCGTTGACGACCACGGCCAGCGAACCCACCGGCGCCGGACCCGCATCCCCCTCGATGGTGACGATGGCGCCGTCCGGCCACACCTGCACCACCAGCCCCACATGGAGTGAGGTCGCCGTCGACCAGGGGCCGGTCCCGTAGAGCACCGCGTCCCCGGGCAGCGGCGTCTCGGTCGGAGGGATGACTCCCGTGGTGGATGCGGCCCAGTTGTAGATGCTGCCGGTGAAGGGGAAGGACGGGATGGGCACGCCGGCCTGCTGCCACACCCAGGTGGCGAACAGGGCGCACCACTCCTCGCACGGCCCGTAGGGATTGCAGAAGTCTCCCGGGTCGGGGTCGGCGTTGACCTGGCTGTTGGCCACCGAGACGATGGTCGCCTCCGTCGGCGACGGCGACGGGCTGCCCGGGTTCGAGAAGGCGTAGGACCAGCCGTCCGGCTCCAGCAGCCAGTAGCCGCGGGCATCCGGGGTCAGGGCCATCCCGGCCACGGGAGGCACGTCGGACGGGTCGCCGTCGTAGCCGTTCCCCAGCGATCCGTAGTAGCCGACCGACCCGAACCCGAAGACGCCGCCGTCGGTGGAGACCATCAGGTACCCCTTGTCGTGGGGGAACGCCACCATGGACACCACCGGGTCGTTGAGCGTCTCACCGCCGAGGGACCCCAGAAAAGGCGCGTCGCCGAAGGCGAAGATGCCGCCGTCCGACGCCACCAGCCAGTATCCGTCGCCGGTGGCCGTGGCGGCCATGGCGGCGACGGGCTGGTTCAGCGGGGTGCCGCCCATCGATCCCATGAAACGAGCGTCGCCGAAGGCGAAGATGCCGCCGTCCGACGCCACCAGCCAGTACCCGTCGCCGTCAGGGGTCGAGGCCATCCCGACGATGGGCTGGTTCAACGGGCTCCCACCCATGGAGCCGTAGAACCCGGCGTCACCGAAGGCGAAGACCCCGCCGTCCATGGCGACCAGCCAGTAGCCCTTGCCGTCGGGCGTCGCCGCCATGCCCACGATCGGGCCGGTCAGCCGGAGGGCACCCAACGACCCGAAGAACGGTGCCTGGCCCCCGGTGAAGACACCGCCGTCGGCCGAGGCCAGCCAGTACCCCTGGCGCGCCGCCGTCGACGCCGGATCGACAGCCATGGCCACGATCACCGAACCCAGGGGTGCATCGGGCTGCCGGTTGATGGACTGCGCATCGCCGAAGGGGATGACCCCGCCCCCGGCGTAGGCACGGGGGTGGAGCGCCTGGTTGGCCTCGGCCGCCTGCGCTGCCGGAGCCGGCGCGGCCAGCAGGATCCCCAAGGTCAGCGAGATGAGCGTCAGCCCGACGGTCGAGCTTCTCATCCGCCGGGCCGTCCTCCACAGCATCACCGAAACGTCACCCGATGGAACGGCCGTCCGGCGTGCACGCGGCCATGTTACAAAGTCCGCCGGGTGACGCACACACCTCGCCGCCCGGGTCCCGTGAGGCCCATCGGGGGCCGGCTGAGGCGCCGCAGCCGTGGGCGGACGGTGGTGAGGATCATGGGCCCGATGGTACTGTGGTCATGCCGCTACTCAGAGTGGTAATTATCGGTCAAGAGGTCGAGAGGGGCAATCGATGGGACCACACCAGCGGTGAGCGCGCGCGACCCGAGCAACCCGAACCCTTCATCCGGGGAGCTGCCTATCCCTCCTCCGGCGACACCCCTTATCCCCGGGCCAACCCCACCGACACCGCCCGACTGCCGGCCGACGTGTGGCAGTCGGCACGTGTTCCGGTCGGCGTCCGCTTGGAGCTGGTGGGCGACGCCCAAGCCATCGACGTCGCCTACCGGACCACGTCGGGCAACCTCGGCTATCGGGGAGACGGCGCCGGCATCACCTTTTCGGTGTGGCGGGGTGGTCGCATGGCGTGCGAGGAGGAGGCGGTGCTCGGCGACGGGCTCGTCCGGCTGTCGCTCGGCAGCGCGTCCCCCGACCAGCCGGCCGTCATCTACCTGCCCGAAGGCATGCAGCCCCTCGTGCTCTCCCTCACCGCCGTCAAAGGTGAGATCGCACCGGCTCCGGCCCTGCCCCGGTGGCTCGCATACGGCGATTGGACCACCCAGGGGTGGATCGCCTCGGGTCCCTCGCAGGGCTGGGCGGCCATCGCGGCCAGGAAGGCCGGGCTGAACCTGGTCAACCTGGGCTACGCCTCCGCCGGGCGCGGCGAGATCGTCTCCGCCGAGCACATCGCCGGCCTGACCGCGGAGGTCATCTCCGTCTCCTACGGCGAGAGCTGCTGGAGCCGCGTCCCGCACAGTGTCGGGATGGTCACCGAGGGGTTCCGGGCCTTCCTCGATGTCGTCCGCCAGGGCCATCCCACCACGCCCCTGGTGGTCGTGAGCCCCGTCCTCCGGCCCGACGCCGAACACGTCCCCAACAAGCTGGACGCATCGCTGTCCGACATCCGTCACAGCATGGAGTCGGTGACCAGGGAACGGATCGTCTCCGGGGACGACGCCCTCTCGCTCGTGGCCGGCGAGGGGATCATCGAGGCCGAACACCTGGTCGACGGCATCCACCCCGGAGACGAGGGTCACAAGCGAATCGCCGCCACCATCGTGAAGGCCCTCAACGCAGCCGTCGAGTCGACCGGCCAGTCGCCGGCCGCCGAGGTACTGCGGGGTCGGATGCACACCTTCCCCCCGGGCCCGGAACACGCCGGCGGTTCCGAGTACGCCGGCGGTTCCGAGCACGCCGCCGGTTCCGAGCACGCCGCCGGTTCCGAGCGTCCCGACCTCGGCTTCGACGACACCATCGACGTACGGGGATCCGGCCGGACCGACGTCCCCTCGGTGCACTGACCTACTCTTCCCGTCGACAGGACAACGAGGCGACCGGGAGGGGAGCATGCTCCCGGCTGCCGGCGCACCACACGACTCGCACCAGATGGCACACGACGACGTCGCGAGAAAGTCGGGGACCCAGCATGGAAGCCACCACGCTCATCGATTCGTTCCGCGTCGACGGCAAGGTTGCCGTCGTCACCGGTGCCGGAAGCGGGATCGGCAAGGCCAGTGCCAAGGCGTTGGCCGGGGCCGGGGCCACGGTGGTGTGCGCTGACGTCGTCGGCGACACGGCCCGGGCCACCGCCGAGGAGATCACCGCGGCCGGAGGCGTGGCCGAGGGAGCAGTGCTCGATGTGTCGCACAAGGCACAAGTGGACGAACTGGCCCGACGGGTGGCGGGCGAACGGGGCGGCATCCACATCTGGTGCAACATCGCCGGCATCATGCTCGGGGGCCCCTTTCTCGACGAGCCCGAGGAGGATCTGGATCGGATCCTGGCCGTCAACCTCAAGGGGGTCTTCTTCGGGTGCCAGGCCGCCGGACGCATCATGGTCAACCAGCCCGAAGGCGGGAGCATCATCAACACCTCGTCGGCCGCCGCCGACGCTCCCAGCCCCAACATCGGGAGCTACGCCATCTGCAAGGCCGGGGTGGTGCAGATGACCAAGACACTGGCCGTGGAGGTCGGCAAGAAGCACGTCCGGGTCAACGCCGTGGCCCCCGGCTTCGTGATCACGGGCATGACCACCGGATTCTTCGGCCAGGAGGCGCAGGATGCCCTGGTCGCCGCCATGAGCAAGGGCGCCCCGCTGCGCTCGGTGGGCGAGCCCGAGGACATCGCCGCCGCCGTTCTCTACCTCGCCTCGGACGCATCCCGCTTCATGACCGGCCAGGTGATCCGACCCAACGGCGGGGTGGCCATGGTCTAGATGGGCCTAGACGCGGGCCGGCCCTTCGAGGTCCGGAAGAGGTGGTCCTGGCGACCATCGGTTCCGCCGGGACGCCGGTTGGAGCTTCCGACCACCTGACGGACCGTCAGACAAGGCGGTACACTCGGCCCATGTCCGACATGCCCTGGATCATCTCCGTCGACGACCATGTCGTCGAGCCCGCCAACGTGTGGATGGATCGGCTCCCGAAGAAGTACCACGACGTCGGGCCCCGGATCGTGCGGGCCCCGATGGGGGAGATCACCTTCGTCGGCGGCAAGCTCACCGTGGTGCCCGGCTCGGAAGGGTTCCCCACCGATTGGTGGTACTACGAGGACCTCAAGCGTCCGCTGCTCCGGGTCGACTCCGCCGTCGGCGTGCCCCGTGACGAGGTGACCATGAGGGGTGTCACCTACCAGGACATGCGTCCCGGCTCCTACGAGGTGGCACCCAGGCTCGAGGACATGGACGTCAACCACCTCGAGGCCTCGCTCTGCTTCCCCACCTTCCCGAGGTTCTGCGGCCAGACCTTCACCGAAGCCGAGGACAAGGAGCTCGCCCTGCTGTGCGTGAAGGCCTACAACGACTGGATGGTCGAGGAGTGGTGCGGGCCGGAGGCGAAGGGCAGGCTGATCCCGTTGACCCTGGTCCCGCTGTGGGACGCGGAGCTGGCCGCCGCCGAAGTGCGGCGCAATGCCGACCGGGGCGTGCGTGCGGTGTGCTTCAGCGAGATCCCCCCGTTCCTCGGCCTTCCTTCCGTGCACGATCCCGATCACTACTGGGACCCCTTCTTCCGGGCCTGCCAGGAGACGAAGACGGTGATCAACATGCACATCGGGTCGTCGTCGAAAATGCCGTCCACCTCTGCCGACGCCCCCCCGGCCGTCGGGTCGACCCTGACCCATTCGAACGCCACCTACTCGATGGTCGACTTCATGTTCTCGGGTGTGCTGGTGCGCTTCCCCGAGCTCAAGCTGGCCTATGCCGAAGGGCAGATCGGCTGGATCCCCTACATCCTCGAGCGGGCCGACAAAGTGTGGGAGGAGAACAGGGGGTGGGGCGGGGTGGCCGACATCGTGCCCGAGCCACCGTCCACCTACTTCCACCGGCAGATCTACGGCTGCTTCTTCGACGACGCCTTCGGTCTGAAGAACGTGGAATCCGTCGGTGTGGACAACATCACCTACGAGTCCGACTACCCACACTCCGACTCCACCTGGCCCAACACCCGCCAGATCGCCGAGAAGCAGATGAAGGATCTGACCGACGAGCAGGTCTACAAGATCGTCCGGGGCAACGCCATAAAGCTCTACGACCTCGACTTCAAGTGACCCCGTCGGCCACGTGATCCTCTCGGCGTAAGCCGCAACTCCATGGACCTGCGCTACACCGACGCCGAGCAGGCGTTCCGGGGCGAGCTGCGCCGCTGGCTCACCGAGACGCTGCCCACCCTGCCTCCCCGGCCCTCGCCGGACGACTGGCCCGGCCGGCGCGCCTACGACACCCACTGGCAGCGATTGCTGTTCGAGGCCGGCTACGCCGGTGTGGACTGGCCGGTCGAAGGCGGTGGCCGCGGATCCACGCCGGTCGAGGAGCTCATCTTCAAAGAGGAGCTCGAACGGGCCCACGCACCCTATGTCGGGGTCAACTTCGTGGGCCTCCTCCATGCCGGCCCGACCATCATCGCCGAGGGGTCCGCCGCCCAGCGCCAGCGCTACCTGCCCCCGATCCTCCGCGGGGAGGAGGTCTGGTGCCAGGGCTTCTCCGAACCCGACGCCGGGAGCGACCTGGCATCGCTGCGCACCCGGGCGGTCCGGGACGGCGACGACTACGTGGTCACCGGATCGAAGATCTGGACCTCCCACGCCGAGGTGGCGGACAACTGCGAGCTGCTGGTCCGCACCGGCGCCGACGACAGCCGCCACCGCGGCATCACCTGGCTGATCCTGCCCATGGACTCACCGGGGGTGGAGATCCGCCCTCTGGCCACCATCGCCGGTTCCAACGAGTTCGCCGAGCTCTTCCTCGACGAGGTCCGGGTGCCGGTGGCCAACCGGGTGGGCGACGAGCACGACGGGTGGAGGGTGACCATGGTCACCCTGAGCTTCGAACGCGGTACGGCCTTCGTCGGCGACCTGCTCGAGGCCTTCGAGCTGCTCACCTCCGTAGTGGCCCTGGCGCAGAGGACCGGGGCATGGTCGGACCCGGGCACCCGCCGCCAGGCCGGCCACCTGAAGGCCGAGCTCGATGCATTGTGGGCACTGACCAAACGCAACGTGTCCCAAGCTGCCCGCACCGGCATTCCCGGCATCGGCGGCACCCTGTTCAAGCTGGCCTACACCGAGACCCGCACCCGGCTCGGAGAGTTCTCGCTCTCCACCCTGGGCCGGGCCGGGCTGGCGGCCGACGATCTGCCCGGGACGGACGGTGCGGGCTCCCTGCCCGCCGAACAGATGGTCGCCGACTGGCTCCGGGGCATCTCATTGACCATCGCCGCGGGAACGTCGCAGATCCAGCGCAACATCGTGGCCGAACGGATCCTCGGGCTGCCCAAGGAGCCGAACCCCGGACCGGGCTCGGCGGCCGGCTCGGCTTCGACTGCTGCGGCGTCCCCGCCGGGCTAGGAGCGACATGGATTTCGAGCTCACCGAATCGGAGACCGACCTGGCCTCAGGCGTCCGCCAGCTGTGCCGGGGCCGGTTCGCCCTCGACGGGATCCGCTCCCGCGAAGGTGCCGACCGGGTGGTGGACCGTCAAGGGTGGCGTGAATTGGGCGAGGCCGGTGTGTTCAACCTCTGCCTGGCCGAGGAGGCGGGCGGCGTCGGGCTCGGGCTCGCCGAGGCGTCTCTTGTCTTCGAGGAGTTGGGACGGGCACTGATACCGGGACCCCTGGTCGCCTCGCACCTGGCCGCGGGCCTGGTCGACGGGGCCGACGACGGTTCGGTGGTGGTGGGGCTGGTCGAGGACCCGGCCCTCCGGGGTGGTCCCCCGGGTGGGAACGGGGTCGGGGTCGGGAATGGGGAGGGGCGGGCGCCCGCAGTTCCCGTGATCATCGAGCACCTCGATGATCTCGACGTACTCCTGGTCCTCTCCGATCAGGGAATCGCCTCGATCGATCCCCGATCGATCCCGGCCACGCGGTTGCGGCGGCCCATGGATCCGCTCACCCCGGTTTGGACCCTCCCCTCCCTACCCCCGGGGGCCCCTGTGGCCGGGCCCGACATCGCCGCCTGGTGGCGCCGGGACGGTGCCGTGCTGACCGCCGCGCTGCAGGTGGGTGCAGCTGCCTGGACCACTGAGCTGGCGGTCGAGTACGCCAAACAACGGCGCCAGTTCGGTCGGCCCATCGGCGGATTCCAGGCCGTCAAGCACCTCTGTGCGGACATGGCGGTCCGCACCGAGGTGGCCAGATGCGCCGTCCATGCCGCCGCCGTCACCGTCGACCAGCCCGACGTGGGCGATGGCGGGGTGGCCGCCGCGGGCGCGAAGTTGCTGGCCGACGAAGCGGCCATCACCAACGGACGGTCGTGCATCCAGGTTCACGGCGGAATGGGGTTCACCTGGGAGGTCCCGGTGCACCTGGCCTACAAGCGGGCCCGGGTACTGGCCAGCCAGTTCGGAACATCCGAGGAGCTGGCCGAGGGGCTGGCCGCTTCGCTGGTGGGCTCGTCGGCCGCTTCGCTGGTGGGCTCGTCGGCCGCGTCCCCGGCCGTGCCCTCGGCCGGTTCCCCGGGGCCCGGAACGGGACCCGACCGGGGCGTATCCTGATCCGGTGAACGCCACCCCTGTCACCCCCCCGCAAGACGTCGTCACGGTTCTGCCTGCAGGTAGAACCGTGTTCGGCATGCAGCTTCCGGTCCAGTCACAGTCGACCATCTACGTCCAGCCCTGGGAGCCCTCGGCCGGACCGGAGGAGCTGGCCCAGGTGACGCTGGCCTGCGAGGCCGCCGGTTTCTTCTACGTGGGCGTCTGCGACCACACGTTCATTCCGGCCCGGCTGGCCGGGGCCATGGGGACGACCTGGTACGACACCATCGCCACCCTCGGATGGCTGGCCGGGATCACCACCGACATCCACCTCCTGTCGCACATCTACGTGATCTCCCTGCGCCACCCGTTGCGGGCGGCCAAGGAGTTCGCCACGGTCGACGTCCTGTCCGGCGGCCGGCTCATCTGCGGGGTCGGAGCCGGCCACGTGTCCGAGGAATTCGACCTCATGGGACCCGGCTTCGATCATCGGGGACCGGCCACCGACGAGGCCATCGCCGGATTGGCGGAAGCCCTGGCAACGGAGTACCCGGTACTGGACGGGCCGCGCTGGCAGGCGGCCGGCGTCGGGCTCAAGCCCAGGCCGGTCCAGTCGCCTCGACCCCCGATCTGGGTCGGCGGATCCTCCCCGGCCGCCCTCCGGCGCGCCGCTCGTTTCGGCGACGGTTGGCTCCCCCAGTCACTCGGGGCCGACCTCGAGCTTCTGGGCACTCTCCGCCGGATGCGCGACGAATTTCGGGACGGGGCACCCCTCGACGTCGGCGGCATCTCGGACTTCCTGTATGTCGGCAGCCCGCCGGCCGGGCTCGAGCTGCCCAAAGGAACCGTGACCGGTTCGGCGGAACGGGTGGCCGACTATCTCCGGTCGTTCACAGAGGCGGGCGTGGGGCAGGTGCAGGTGCGATTTCCATCCCGGTCCGCCGCCGAGCTGTGCGACCAGATCGCCACCTTCGGTCGTGAGGTCGCTCCCCTGGTGGCGCACTGACGGTGCGGGGCCGAACCCGCCGGCTCCTGGTGCTGGCCCTCGCCCTCCTCGTCGTGGCCGGTTTCGTCGTGGTCGACGCGGTGACGCTGACCAAGGCCAGGCCGAGCTTCGTCCACGAGACCCGTGACGTCGAGAACCTGATCAAGTCGACGACCACCACGACGGTCGCTCCGAGGGGCACGATCTCCGGGCAGGGTCCGGTCTCCACGTCGAGCACGTCGAGCACGCCGGGTACGACCAGTACGTCGGGTACGTCCGCCACCACCGTCTCCCCCTGAGACCGGCTCCGGTTCAGGGAGCGGACGACGTGGTCGTGGCCGTCCCCGAGACGCCGGGCGACGAGGTCGTGGTGGTGGTGCCCGATGATCCCGCCGCGGTTGTCGTGGTCGAGGACGTGGGGCGTGTGGTTGTCGTCGAGCTCTCCGTATGACTTGTCGTGGTCATGGTCGTGGTGGACGCGGAGCCGCCCGCCGTGGTGGTGGAGGTCGTGGTCGTGGTGGTGGCCGCCGGCCCGGTCGTGGTGGTGGGAGGAGCCGTGGTGGTTGTCGTCGTGGTGGCGACGGGAACGAGCCCGTACCCGACCGGTGGCGTATAGGAGCTCGGGGGCGCCGCGCTCTGGGGCGGGTAGAAATGCAGAAGGATCCCGAACCCGATGAACGCCACCGCCATCAGCAGAGTGGACCTCCTGACGGGGAACCGGGGGTGGACGGGCACCGACATGTACCCGACCAGCGCGCTGTGTTTGGGCAGGTCCGGCTCCTGACCGGCCTCCTGGGGGGTGGCGGCGGAGCCAGCGGCAGGCATGCGGGTCGTAGGCGCTCCCGCGATTCGGGTCGGCTCGCCCGGGTCGTCCGGGTCCTCGGGTGGACCGCTCATCAGTGATCCGAAGTGGACGAATCGATCGAAGGCGAGAAGATGTCGGCGGCACGCAGCGCGGTGGCCGCCCGCAGCCGGATCTCACGTCCGACTTCGAACTGCCGCCCGGGGAGGGTCCGGGCGATGAGGCGGAGCTGTGCGTAGCCCACATCGATGGTCTCGACTCCCGCCACCACCGGGGGCCCGAGCAGAACGTCCTTCCACCGGGGATCTGCTGCCATCCGGGCGACCACGTCCTTCAGCAGCCGGGTCACCTGTTCGAGATCCTCCGTGACCGCCACCGGAATGTCGATCACCGCCTTCGACCAGTCCCGGGAGAGGTTGGTCACCTGGCGCATGGCGCTGTTGGGCACGACCACCAACTCGCCCTGGGCATTGCGCAGCTTGGTGACCCGCAGGGTGAGCTCCTCGACGGTTCCGGTGATGCTGACGGCCTGTCCCGGAACGGACAGCCTGATGAGATCGCCGAACGCGAACTGGTGCTCGGTCAGGAGAAAGAACCCGGCCAACAGGTCGCCGACCATCTGCTGGGCGCCGAAACCCAGTCCGATGCCGATGACGGTGGCCGGGGCCACCAGCGTGGTCAGCGGGATCCCCAGCCGGTCCAGGGCCAGGATGGCCGCAATGAAGGAGGCGAGAGCCACCACCGTCCATTCGACCGCCTCACTGACCGCGCGGGACCGCTTGAGACTCTCGGAGGCCAGGGACCCGGATTCGATCTGGGCGCGGATCTGGGAGTCGATCCACCGCCGCCGGCGCCCCCCGAACCAGTGGGCGAATCGCACGAAGAGCCCGGTACCCAGGAGCAGGACGATGACCGGAAGCAGGTGGTTTTGGAGCCAGACGTGGTCGATGTCCGGAAACTACCATCGACCCCCGACCTTCCCCGGTAGTCGGCCGGGTCGTCGCCGACATCCCACGAGCACGGCGCCCTCCGATCCACGGATCTCCAGCCCGCGCGCCCCACGCCTCTCCGTTCCGGCGCACCATCCGTCGCCGCATGCCCAACCTCAATTTCCCAAATTGCCGGTAATTATTCGCTCCAGGAGCTCCAGGCGATGATTTCTCTGAGTTCGTACCGTCTGTAGGCGATAAATCGGCCAATTCGGAGATTCAGCAACACCACTCCTGTCCCCGCCCCGCCCCCTTCGCCGCCCACCGGCCTGCTCCGGCCACAACCCGGCGGCAGCCCGATCCTCCCCGGCGTCCACGGGGGCGGGATCCCGGATGGTGCCATAAACTGACGGTCTGTCAGCTCAGGTTCGGCTGTATGACACGGTCGGCCAGGGCCTGACCAGCAGCCCCACCACCGCCATCACGACGCCGCACCCACCCCAGCGAAGGGAACACCACCATGCTCGACTACGTGATCCGAAACGGCCTGGTCGTCGACGGCACCGGGGCCCCGGCTCGCCGGGCCGACGTCGGCATCTCCGACGGCAAGATCGCGGCGGTCGGCCAGATCGACGAGAAGGGGGCCGTCGAGCTCGACGCCGAGGGTCTGGTGGTGGCGCCGGGCATCATCGATCCCCACACCCACTACGACGCCCAGCTGTTCTGGGATCCGACGGCGTCCCCCTCGAACCTGCACGGTGTGACCACGGTGATCGGGGGCAACTGCGGATTCACGCTGGCTCCGATCAAGGCACAGGACCACGACTACATCCGGCGGATGATGGCCAAGGTGGAGGGCATGCCCCTGGTGGCCCTGGAGAACGGCCTCCCGTGGGATTGGACCAGTTTCGGCGACTACCTGGGGAAGCTCGAGGGCAATCTGGGGGTGAACGCAGGATTCCTGGTGGGGCACTGCGCCCTGCGCCGGTGGGTGATGGGAACGGATCGGGGCGCCGAGGTCGCCTCCGACGAGGAGGTCGCCGAGATGGCCCGGCTCCTCGCCGAGTCCATCGAGGCCGGCGGCCTGGGCTTCTCTTCCTCCCAGTCACGGACCCACTCCGACGGGGACGGCAATCCCATCTCGTCCCGCAACGCTGACCGGCGCGAGATGCTGGCCTTCTGCGAGGTGGTGCGTGACCACCCGGGCACGACCCTCGAGTACATCACCAACGGGTGCCTCGACACCTTCACCGACGAAGAGATCGATCTGATGGTGGCCATGACCACGACGGCCCGCAGACCGCTCAACTGGAACCTGCTGACCGTGGATTCGCGCACCCCGGACAAGACCAGGCGTCAGCTCGAGCCCTCGGTCGCCGCTGACAAGGCCGGCGGGCGCATCGTCGCCCTCACCATGCCCACGCTGGTACCCATGAACATGAGCTTCAGGACCCACTGCGCTCTCTTCCTCATTCCGGGATGGGGCGACGTGATGGGACTGCCACAGGAGGAACGGATCGAAAAACTGCGCGACCCGGCGGTCAGGGAGCGGCTCGACGAGCTGGCCCACTCGGAGAATGCAGGCGTCTTCCGGCGCCTGGCCAACTGGTCCAACTACATCATCGGCGATACCTATGCACCGGAAAACGAAGGGCTGAGCTGGCGCGATGTCGGCTCCATCGCTGCGGACCAGGGAAAGCCGCCCTTTGACGCGTTGCTGGATCTGGTCATCGCCGACGACTTGCGGACCGTGCTGTGGCCGAAGGCTTCAGACGGCGACGACGCCTCGTGGCAGGCCCGGGTCGAGGTCTGGAACGACCCTGGAGCCATGGTGGGCGGCTCCGATGCCGGCGCCCACCTCGACAGGATGTGCGGATCCAACTACCCGACCTCCTTCCTCGGCGACTGCCTGCGCAAGCGCAAGCTGGTGCCGATGGAACGCGCCGTCCAGCTGATGACCGAGGCTCCGGCTGAGCTCTTCGGGCTCCGCGACCGGGGCCGCGTGGCCGAGGGCCTGTCGGCCGACCTCTTCGTCTTCGATCCCGAGACGGTGGGCTCCGAACCGGCCACGCTCGTCCACGATCTTCCCGGAGGCAGTCCCCGGCTGATCGCCGACGCCATCGGGGTGGTCCGGGTCTTGGTCAACGGCGTCGAGACGGTGGCCGACGGGAAGCCCACGGGCAACCTGCCCGGGACCCTTCTCCGCTCCGGGCGCGACACGGTCACCGTCGACCCGTCCGCCGCCAGCGCCTGACGCCCGTCGCCGCCCCGGATCACCCCCCGGCGGCGTCGATCTGCCTACGCCGGCCACGACGACCTACACTGCTGACGCGACGTCAGATACAAGCCACCAGTGTCCGATCGACGCACGCACCCGTGCGGGCGGTGCGTGCGCCTGGAGTGATCCACCACCGCGAAAGGGGACCCACCATGGGTAGTCAGGCCACCAGAGACGAGACACAGCTCCTCATCGGGGGCAAGTGGGTCGATGCGGGCAACGGGACCTACGACGTCGTCAATCCGGCCACCGAAGAGGTGGTGGGCCAGGCTCCCAACGCATCACCCGCGGACGCCGAAGCGGCGACGGCGGCGGCCCGCGAGGCGTTCCCGGCGTGGGCGGCCACCCCGGCCGACGAGCGCCTCGCCCTGCTGAAGGCGGCCGGCGCGGCGATCCGGTCCCGAAACAACGACCTCGTTCCGTTGGTCATCGCCGAAACCGGCGCCACCGCATCTGTCGGTTCGCGCATGCAGGTGCCGGTCTGCGCCGATCGCTTCGACCGTTACTCCCGCGACATCAGGCACGTGCAGGAGTCGATGCTCCCGCCGGTCGTCTCCGCTGCGACCCCGCTGGCACCGGGCGGGTTGATCAGCGCCCTGGCCTACCGCCAACCGGTCGGGGTGGTGGCGGCCATCGCCAGCTACAACTTCCCGCTGACGAACATGGCCGGCAAGGTGGCGCCTGCCCTGGCCATGGGCAACACGGTGATCATGAAGCCGGCTCCCCAGGATCCCTTGGCCGTCGTCGATCTGGCCCGGGTCCTCGAAGAGGTCGGGTTTCCTCCCGGAGTGGTCAACCTGATCAACTCCGAAGGGCCCGAGCCGGCATCGGTGCTGACGACCTCGCCCGACGTGGACATGGTCTCGTTCACCGGTTCCACCGCCGTCGGGCAACGGATCGCGGCCGCTGGTGCTCCCTCGATGAAGCGCCTGCTCATGGAGCTGGGTGGCAAGGGCGCCGCGGTGGTCTTCGAGGACGCCGACATCAAGGCGGTCGTCACCGCCATCGGTTCCACCTGGGCCTTCCACTCGGGGCAGATCTGCACGGCTCCCACCAGGGCCGTGGTGCACCGCAGCATCTTCGATCAGGTCGTCGAGGGTCTGTCCAAGTTCGCCGGCTTCCTCAAGGTCGGCGATCCCACCCAGCAGGAGACCGTGGTCGGACCGCTGATTTCGGGTGCCCAGCAGCAACGGGTGCTCGCCCACATCGAGTCCGGACGCCAGGAGGGCGAGATCGTGGTGGGCGGTGGTCGGCCCGATGACCTGCCCACCGGATTCTACGTCGAGCCGACGCTGATCACCGGATCGAACCAGATGGTGGTGGCCCGCGAGGAGATCTTCGGGCCGGTGGTGGTGGCCATCCCCTTCGATGACGAGGAGGAGGGCATCGCCATCGCCAACGACTCGGAGTTCGGGTTGTACGACTACGTCTTCTCGGGCGACACCGCCCGGGCGTTCCGGGTGGCCAAACTGCTCCGGGCCGGTCACGTCGGCATCAATACCGCGCAGCGGAACATGGACGCACCGTTCGGTGGTTTCAAGATGAGCGGCATCGGTCGTGACGGCGGTGACTACAGCCTCGAGGCCTATTCGGAGATGCAGTCGATCATCTGGGCCGGCTGAGGCCTCGCGGGCGGGAGCACCGCTTTAGGCGGGCGGGAGCGCCGCTTTTAGGCCTCGCGGGCGGGGCCGGGCTGAGACCCAGCGGGCGGGAGCACCGAGGTCAGCCGGTTCCGTAGAAGGGCGCGTCGAAGGCGAAGATCCCGCCGTCGGAGCCGACCAGCCAGTAGCCACCGGTCTCCCGGTCGACGGCCATCCCGACCATCGGCGCGTTGAGAGATTGGCCGCCGGTACTGCCGTGGAAGCGGGCGTCGCCGTAGGCGAAGATGGCCCCGTCCCATCCGACCATCCAGTAGCCCTTACCGTTCGGGGTGGATGCCATCCCGTTGACCGGTTGGTTGAGCACCAGATTCCCGGCGGAACCGTAGAACGGAGCATCGAACGAGAACACCCCGCCGTCGGTGGCGACCATCCAGTAGCCGCCGGTGGAGTTGTCGGCGGCCACACCCACCACGGGCTGGTTGAGGTGTTGGCCTCCCATCGAGCCGTAGAACTTGGCGTCGCCGAAGGCGAAGATGCCGCCGTCGGTCCCGACCAGCCAATAGCCCCTGCCATCAGCGGTCGGAGCCAGGTCGACCACCGGGGCATTGAGCTGGTGTCCGCCCATGGAACCGTAGAACCCGGCGTCGCCGAAGGAGAAGATGCCGCCGTCGCCGGCCACCATCCAGTAGCCCTTGCCGTCCGGGGTGGGGACGATATGCGAGATGGGCGCCACGAGTGGTGTGCCCGACATCGACCCGTAGTTGCCAGCGTCACCGAGAGTGGCGATCGAGCCGTCGGACCGGGCCACCCAGTATCCGGCCCCGTTGGGGGTCGAGGCCATGGACACCACGGGAGCAGAAGAGCTGTTCGGCTCGCCGGCCACCGAGGGCACCGGGTACGGGTACGGGTACTGGCCACCCGTGGTCGTGACCGCGCCGTTGGGACCGTATGTCTGGCCCGGGCAGTACACCGGATCGCCGGTAGGTGCGCCGGCCACCATCGGGGACGAGGGTACCGGATCGCCTTGGAACACGTTTTGGCTGTTCTCCCGGGCGTAGGCCGACGAGAGATCGCCGTAGGTGTAGCCGAACAGCTCGACCGTCCACGCTTGGTTGGCACTGCAGGTCACGCCCACGCCCACCAGGTTGTAGGCCGCGCCGAGCTGGTTCTGGCGGTGCGCGGACGACTGCATGAAATCGCCGTTCATGCCGTCCGAACCGTCGCCCGGCCAGAATCCGTACCCGGTGTCTCCCGAGTTGGCCGCCAGCACGCACACCTGGGCGGCCTGTTGGCTGCAGGGAGGAAGCGTGGGGTCGGCAACCGTCCCGGTGGCGGCTAGGTGCGCCGACCACGCCTGGGCATCGGCCTGTAGCTGCGTGTTGACCTGAAGTTGCGGAATGGGGACCGCTGACGTACTGCGGGCCGCACGCTCGGCATTGACCCGGGCCACAAGGTCCTGGGCGTAGAGCGACTGCACCGCGGGAACGGACTGCGCCGACGAAGCCGGTCCTGTCGGTGCCGCCTGCCGCGCTGTGCAGGGACACCACGTATCCGACGCTGCCGAGCAGCACTGTCACCGACATCAGCGCGGAGACGCGAAGGCGCGTGGATGATCGCCTCATGACCGAAGCAATGGCACTGCCGTGTGCCGCCCCTGAAGTGGCGTGACTGGTGCCGTGCCGCGGACCGGCCTTCACTCGGTTCTCGTACACGGAAATGGGCCCCTTTCGTCGGTCAGTCTTGCATTGCGGGCTCGAACGGCTCCACTCCGGTGGGAGTGCTCTCGAAGCTCTATCGGCTCGAACCGCTGAAAACTGTTGCCGGGTTGGGGTACAAAGGTCCGTGCCCGTCCCCGTCCCGCCTTCGATACCGGCCTCGTTCACGGAATTGGCATCTCGGGTGTCAAATTGGGGCCGCTGGGGGCCGTCCGACCAGGTCGGGACCTTGAATCTCATCGATGAGGAGGCCCGGCTCCGGGGGGTGGGCGCCGTCCGGGACGGGACCGCATTCGCTCTGGGCCTGCCCCTTTCCGCCGCCGAGGGGATCCAGATGGGCTTCGTCCCCGGTCGGGTGAACCCGGAACGGACGATGGTCTGCGTCAACGAGCCTCTCAGCCCCGATCCCGAGTGGATCGCATCATCGGAGGACGCGGTGACCCTGGCCATGCAGTGCGCCACCCACTGGGACGGTCTGGCGCACGTGTCCTACGGAGCGGGGCCGGAAGGGGGCCGGCTCTACAACGGCTTCCCGGCATCGGAGGTCACCGAAAAAGGGGCGGCCAAGCTGGGAATTCACCTGATCCGGACCCTGGTGTCACGAGGAGTCCTCCTCGATGTCGCCCGATCCAAGGACTTGGAGATCCTCGAGCCCGGCTACCCGATCATGCCCGCGGACCTGGATGCGTGCTGCGAGATGGGGGGCACCTCCATCGAGCCCGGTGACGTCGTCCTGGTCCGCACCGGGCAGGCTGCCCATCTCGCCCTACCCGGGAGGCCGGGGCTAGGAGGAGCCGATCCGGTACGGGACCTGGTCGCCTACACCTGGCCTACGCCCGGCTTGACCATGGCCACCGCCGAGTGGTTCCACGCCCACGACGTGGCTGCGGTGGCCACGGACACGCTGGTGCTCGAGGTCTACCCCTGCGAGTCGGAGGAGCTCTACCTCCCCGTTCACCTCCTCCATCTGGTGGAGATGGGGATGACCCAGGGTCAGAACTGGTTCCTCGACGAGTTGGCCGACGCCTGCGCCGCCGACGGCCGGTACGAGTTCCTATTGGATGCCAGCCCGCTGCCCTTCACCAACGCCCTGGGATCGCCGGTCAACCCGGTGGCGCTGCGCTGAGGGGCTCAGGGAGCGCCAAGCCGACCAGCTACTTCCGGGACGACGACCTCCGCGGCTTGGCCTTGCCAATCGCCCCGGACGCGGCCTTCTCCGATGCCGCCTTGACCTCGGCCGTACGGGCCGATGCGGCGCCTCCGCCCACCAACGGCCCCGTCCGGGGCAGCGAGAGCCTCCGCCCCGGCCACCTGGGCCCCGGCCGGCGCAGCCCGACCGGTGACCGACCAGTGGAGGAGTCTGGCCTGACTGTCGACCAGCGAAGCGGTGCGGATGCCCCAGAACTCGAACCCGTAGCGGTGGCCGGCCACCTGGGCCAGCATGGCGATGAGCGTTCCGGCCGCGGCCATCGGATCGGAACCGGCCGGGGACCCGGGACTGCCGGCGTTGGTGGCGATGGCCCGGGCCAGGGTGACCGTCACCGTGTTGAGGGCCCGGACCCGTAGACCCTGGAACCGCAGATCTCCTTCGACCGTGGTCAGCTCGACCACCCGGAAGACGGCGCGGTTGCGCTCCCAGTACTCCATGAACCCCTCGACCACCGCCACCGCGGTGTCCCACCCGGCACCTTCGGACCAGTCGCCGTCGATCAGGCCGGCCAGGACCCCGACCCCTTCGACCAGCTCTTCGGCCAGCACCGTGATGGCGGCCTCCACGTTCTCGAAGTACTGGTAGAAGGTGGCCGGCGATGTGCCGGCCCGCCGAGCGATGTCGATGACCTTGATCGACCGCCAGGGTGTGGCCACCAACAGCTCGGCGGTGCACTCCAGGAGCCGCTGTCGGGTGGCCCTGCCCCGGTGACCAGGGATCCGACCATCGGTTGTGGCGATCAGCTCCGGATCGTCGGCCTCGGGATCATCGTCATCGAAACCCACGACCCCCGCATCGTCAGCTCCCGGATCTTCGACAACGTGCATGGCGGACCATGGTACCGGGCACCGAGCGGACGCAACGGGGGAGGTACCGGGCACCGAGCGGACGCAACGGGGGCGCCAGAAACCGGGCAACGGGCGCCGACTGGTCTCTGGAACAGGACGGCCACGAGTCCGGGCGATCGGTTTTCCGGGAGCGAAACCCCTTGGAGAGTAGGGTAAACGGTCATGGCGAACCGTCCGGTGCCCCGCACCTTGACGCGAGCCCAGCAGGCTCGTCGCCAGCGTGTCATCGACGCGGCCATGGCGCTCGGGCTCGAAGGGGGGTACGAAGCTGTCCAGATGCGCGACGTCGCCTCGAGGGCCGACGTCGCCATGGGCACGGTCTACCGCTATTTCACCAGCAAGGACCACCTGCTGGCTGCGGCCTTGGTCCACTGGGTCGAGCAGTTGGACAGCCGGCTCGCCCAGCTTCCGGCCCAGGGCGACTCGGCCGCCGTCCGGGTCATCGACGTCCTCGACCGGGCTCTCAGAGCCATGGGCCGCCAGCCCCAGCTGGTCGGGGCGGTGTTCACGGCCCTCGCCTCCCCGGATCCCGCCGCCATCGAGTGCCAACAGCAGGTCTCGGTGCTCATGGAGGGGATCATCACCCGGGCCATCGGCGAGCCCCACCCGCCGGATCTGAGCGACCGCGCCCGGGTGCTCGGTCACGTCTGGTATTCGGCCCTGGTCGGGTGGGTCAACGGGTGGAGCAATATGGCCCGGGTCCACGATGAGCTGGTCGTCGCCGTCGGGCTGCTCCTGCCGTCCGACATCCATGCCCCGGCCCTCAGTCAGAACTGACCGCGACGCCGTTCGTGCCGCGCCTCCCGTAGGCCATCCGTCCGGGGTGCAGCGACTTGACCGTCCGCGGCAGGCCCCACGGGGTACCGTCTGACATGGCATCGGCCATCGAGATACGGGGACTGTCCAAGCACTTCGGGCCGGTACGTGCCGTCGACGACCTCAGGTTCGAGGTGGCCCCGGGCAGGGTCACCGGTTTCCTCGGACCCAACGGCTCGGGCAAGACGACCACGCTGCGCATGCTGCTCGGGCTGGTGTCGATCTCCGGCGGCACCGCCACCTTCGGCGGCCGCCGGTACGTCGACATCGACAAGCCGATCCATCATGTGGGGGCCGTCCTCGAGGCGACCAGCTTCCATCCCACCCGCCGGGCCGAAGACCACCTCAAGATGGTGGCCATCGGCGCGGGGATCCCGCTTTCGAGGGTGGACGAGACGCTCGCACTGGTCGGGCTCACCGATGTCGCCCGCCGCCGGGTCGGGCAAGTTCTCGCTGGGCATGCGACAACGCCTGCAACTGGCCACCGCCCTGCTGGGCGATCCCGAGATCCTGATCCTCGACGAGCCTTCCAACGGGCTCGACCCGCAGGGCATCCAGTGGCTGCGCACGTTCATCCGACACCAGGCGTCGATCGGCCATGCGGTGCTGGTCTCGTCCCACCTGCTCGTCCGAGATGGAGGAGACCGTCGACGACGTGGTCATCATCTCCCACGGAAAGCTCGTCCTCCAGACCACACTGGCCGACCTGGCCTCACAGGCCGGGACCAGCACCGGGATGCGCATCCGCACCCCCGAGCTCCCCCGCCTGATCGCCGTGCTCGCAGGCCATTCCCGTCGCCTATCGCCAGACATCACCCGACACCTTGGTCATCGACCGGGCCACGCCCGAGTGGTTCGGTCCCCTGGCTGCCCAGCACCAGATCGTCCTCTACGAACTGGTCCACGAGCGGGGCAGCCTCGAGGAGGTCTTCCTCAGCCTGACCCGCGGCTTCGACGCCGACGATCCGCGCCAGGCCGACGGGAGGGCGGGCGGCCAGGCCGCTCCCTTCGGTGCGGAACCGAGTGCCGGCACAGCCCCGATGTCGGGAGGACAGGCGTGATCCCCGGCATCCGCTCCGAGTGGCTCAAGATCCGGACCACGGCCATTCCCTGGGTGCTGGCCGGGATCGCCCTGGTCATCAACGCGCTGCTGATCCTCGTGTACTTCGTGGGCCACAACGGGGCCGGCGGTGGTGGCGGTGGCGGAAACGGAGGTGGCGGGAACGGAGGTGGGCCCTCCAATGGGTCGTTCGGGAACCCCAACTACCCGCATACCGTCCAGCAGCTACGCAACCTGCTGGGGTCGGGGTTCGAGGGTTACCTCCTCGCCCTGTTGCTGGGCACGCTCATGGTGACCGTCGAGTTCCGGCACAAGACCGTGACCACGTCGTTCCTGGTCACTCCGCACCGTCCCAGATTCGTGGGGGCAAAGCTGATCACCGCGGCCATTCTCGGAGCGTTGCTGGCCGTCATCATGCTGCTCGTCACGGTCATCGGCGGCGGCGTGACCCTGGTGGTCCAGGGTGGGTCGTTCTCGAGCCTGATCGGCCAGCTGTACGCAGTGGCGCCGGGGATGATCCTGGTCTTCGCCCTCTTCGCCATCCTCGGTGTCGGGGTCGGGTCGGTGCTGACCAACCAGGTGGCGGCCATCGTCGTCTGCCTGGGCTGGTTCATCATCCTCGAGGGCATACTGGTCGCCCTGGTCCACGGGGCCGCACGGTGGGTGCCCACCGGAGCGGCAACGGCGGCGTCCAACCTGACCCGCGGTCGGGGCAGCGATTTCGGGCTGTTCAATTGGTGGCAGGGCGCCTTGTTGATGCTGGCCTACGGGTTGATCTTCGCCGCCGTCGGGTCGGTCATCCTGACCCGGCGGGACATCACCTGACCCGGCGTCACCCGAGCTGGCGGCGTCACCGAGAAGAGGTGTGATGGACCGCAAGTGGTGGACACTCCTCGCCGTATGTGCGGGCACGTTCATGCTCCTGTTGGACATCACCGTGGTGAACGTCGCCCTCCCGGCCATCCAGCGCTCGCTCGGGTCCACCTTCTCCGATCTGCAGTGGGTCGTGGACGCCTACACCCTGACCCTGGCCGCGTTCCTGCTCACGGCCGGAGTCATCGGCGACATCTTCGGTCGCCGCCAGTTGTTCGCCATCGGTCTTGCCGTCTTCTCCGCGTCCTCGCTGGCGTGCGGGCTGTCGACGTCCCCGCTCATGCTGACCCTGGCCCGTGCCGTCCAGGGCGTGGGTGGTGCGGTCATGTTCGCCACCTCGCTGGCGCTGATCGCCCAGGCCTTCTCGGGCAAGGAACGCGGCACGGCCTTCGGTGCCTACGGAGCGGTGATCGGTGGAGCCGGGGCCATCGGGCCGCTGGTCGGTGGCGCGCTGACCAGCGGCATCGGGTGGCGCTGGATCTTCTTCGTGAACATCCCCATCGGGATCGCGGCCATCGTCGTCACCCTGGCCAAGGTGCAGAATTCGAGGGCCCCCACGAAGCGGCACATCGACTGGGTCGGTTTCGTCACGTTTTCGGGTTCGCTGTTCATGCTGGTGTACGCCCTGGTCGAAGGGAATGCCAAGGGCTGGAGCAGTTCGACCATCGTGAGCCTGCTGGTGGGATCGGCCGTCCTGATGGCGATCTTCCTGGTGGCCGAAGTGCGGGGGTCGGATCCGATGCTCGATCTCTCGCTGTTCAGGCGGCCGGCCATGGTGGGGGTATCGGTGACCGCGTTCACGCTCTCCGCCTCCATCTTCGCCATGATCCTCTATCTCAACCTCTACCTGCAGGACGTCCTCGGCTACAGCCCCCTGGCCACCGGTATCCGATTCCTGCCCATCACGGTCCTCGCCTTCGTCGTCTCCCCCGTTGCCGGCAAGCTCACCGTCAAGGTGAGCTCCCGCTATCTGTTGGGGCTGGGACTGATCCTGATCGCTCTCGGCTGCGAACTGGCCACGCACGTGGGGCCCAATTCGAGATGGACGGTGCTCCTGCCCGGCTTCATCGTCGCCGGCTTCGGTATCGGCATCACCAATCCGGTGGTGGCATCTGCTGCCGTCTCGGTGGTGCCGCCGGAGCACAGCGGGATGGCATCGGGCGCATCCAACACCTTCCGCCAGGTGGGTATCGCCACCGGCATCGCCGGGCTGGGGGCGGTGTTCTTGAGCCAGATCCGTCCGGCCACCGTCAGCGCCCTGGCCGCCACACCGGCCGGACGGGTGGTGCTGGCCCACGCTCCGCCGGCCATGTCCGTCGCCCTTGCCGAGGGCGGCGTGCGCCAGGCGGCGTCGGCCATCCCCGATCCGGCCGTGCGCCACGCACTGCTCACCTCCTACCGGGTCGGCTTCACATCCACGTTCGACCACCTGATGGCCATCGCCTCGGTCGTGTCCCTGATCGGTGCCGTCGCCGCGCTGGCCCTGGTGCGCCAGCGCGACTTCGTGCCCAGTCATTCGCCCACCGACGTTGTCCCGGCAGGAGGGGGGCCGGACGGGCCGGACGGTGGGCCCGCGAGCAGCCCGGCGGACGATCCCCAAGGACCCCCCTCCGCGGGGTTCTCCTCGACGAGACCATCCCTGTGACGGGAGCGATGTGACGGGAACGATGTGATGGGAACGGCTGACGGCCCGGGCGGCAGCGGGCTCGACCGCGTCCCCGAGCGCCGGTCCTCCCGTCCGCTGGATCTGCCCCATCCCTCGCGCTTGTCGCCCGAGCACCCGCGGTGGGACGAGATCGTCGCTGCCCATCGGGCGGCCTTGGCCCGGGGTGAGCCGGGTTACCTCGATCCCGAGACCGGGCTCTTCGTGTTGACCGCGGCGGAACTGGTCGAGCGACAGCAGTGCTGCGGATCGGGCTGTCGCCACTGCCCCTACGTGGTCTGAGTGCCGGCACGAACTGCCGAGCGCGGCACGAGCGGTCTGAGCGTCGGCACGAACTGCCGAGCGCGGCACGAGCGGCGCGGAGCCCCGCCGCCGCCCGGTGCCCTCTAGGGTGCACGCAGACAAGCACCGACCGAGGAGATCGAGATGAAAACCAGGCTGACCGACGTGCTCGGCATCGACCACCCGGTCATGCTGGCCGGCATGGGCGGGGTGTCGTACGCGCCCCTGGTGACGGCAGTGTCCGACGCCGGGGGGTTCGGCTGCCTCGGCGCCTCCACGATGTCCAACGAGCAGATGGTGTCCGAGATCGCCCGGGTCCGTGAGGCCACCGACAAGCCCTTCGGTGTCGACCTCCTCACCGCCATGCCCGGCGACCTGGTCCGGCAGGTCGAGCAGATCATCGAGGGAGGCGCCTCGGTCTTCGTCGCCGGGCTGGGCGTTCCGGGGGAGGTGGTGGAGCTGTGCCACCGCCACGACGTCCTGGTCATCAACATGTGCGGCAAAGTGGACCACGCCCGTCGGGCGTTCGACGCCGGATGCGACGTGGTCGTCGCCCAGGGAACCGAGGCCGGCGGCCACACCGGCCTCGTCGCCACCATGCCGCTCGTCCCCCAGATCGTCGACGCGGTCGGCGCCCACATCCCGGTGGTGGCGGCCGGCGGCATCTTCGACGGGCGCGGGCTGGCCGCGGCCCTGGCCCTCGGAGCAGACGGGGTGTGGATCGGCACCCGGTTCATCGCCACACCCGAGGCCCGGGCGGTGACCGGCTACAAGGACGCGCTGGTGCGGACCAAAGAGGACGGCACCACCATCAGCCGGGCCTTCTCCGGCAAGACCATGCGTGTGGTCCGGAACCAGTACACCACCTTCTTCGACGAGCACCCCGGGGAGCTGAGCCCGTTCCCCACCCAGCTCGGCCGGTCGATCGAGGACGGGGCGTTCCACCTCGGTGGCGACGAGGAGACTCCCGGCATCGATCCCGGCCGCGAGTGCTACCCGACCGGCCAGGGGGTGGGCGCCATCCAGACGCTCATGCCGGCGGCCAGCCTGGTCGCCCAGATCGTCGACCAGGCCGAGCAGGTGTTGGCCGGCCTGGTTCGGCCTACCGACTGAGGCGGTTGAGCCGCCGGTCGGAGCCCGGTCAGCCCTCGCCCAGCACCGACCGGTCTCCCGCCCGCAGGCCGGCGATGATACGGCGGTAGGCGCCGGGCGCGTCGTCCCCCAGCGAGTCGGTGTCCAACCAGCGCATACCGGGCTCGCCGTGGTGGCGGTCGACGCCGTAGAGCCCGAAGCGGGGCTCGTACGAACCCCACTCGTAGTTGTCGACCAGCGACCAGTGCCAGTACCCCTGGACCGGGACGCCTTGGTCGACAGCCGTCATCACCGCGGCGATGTTCTCCCGCAGATAGCGGGGTCGGTCCCAACCGTCCACGCGGGGATAGGACCGGCCCTGGACGACCCGGTTGCACATGCCGTTCTCCACCACCCAGAACGGGAGCCCCGGGGTGAGGGCGGCCTGGGCCTCGAGCCAGCGGGTGAGCCGGGCCGGGTCGGGGGCGTCGTCCCACAACTCGCGGGTCGGGGCCCGGTTGCGGCCGCCCGACGTCCTCCGGCCCGGCACGCGGAAGTGACGGGAGGCCACCGGGTCGTAGTAGTCGAGGCCGATGGCGTCCAGGGTGCGCTCGTGCGGGCTGTCATAGACCGCCCGCACCGCACGATCGGGCAGGGAGTGCACCAGCCGCCCCGGCCGGGAAGAACCGGTCCCGGGGGAGCCGGCCCCGGAGGGACCGATCCGGAGGAACCCGGTCCGGGGGCTGCCGCCACCCCAGGCGGCGCCATACGGCGAGCGGGCGGCGGCGAGCCCACGGAGGACCCGCTCGACCCCGCCCACCGGGGGCAGGATCCGGTCGTGCTGGCGGCGGCGCTCGGCCAGCCAGTCACCGACCTCCTCCCGTCCGACCCCCATGCTGCGGGCGAGCAGCAGGTCGGTGAGCAACCGGTCGAGCTCGTAGATGCTCATGCACGAGTTGTTGGTGGTGACGATGGCGTCGGGCCTGGCCCGGTGGATGACCTCGTAGCCGGCGACATGCGCGGCGAGCAGGTTGTCCTCGGCGATGGCCACATCCCCGAGAGCCAGCCGGCGCCCCGGCGGGAACATCCCGAGCGACCAGGTCCCGACGGCCAGGACGTTGATCTCGTTGATGGTGACCCAGTGCCGCACCATGGGTGCCAGCGCCTCGACGGCCACCTCCGCCCAGGCCCGGTACCGGGCGGAGGCATCCGGCCGCAGCCAGAAGTCCTCGCCCAGCCAGGCCGGATGGGTGAAGTGGTGCAGGGTGACCAACGGATCGAGACCGCGGTCGAGGCAACTGCGCACGATGGAGACGTAGCGCTGGAGGGCGGCGCTATCCACCACGCCGGGGTCAGGAACCACCCGGGCCCACTCCACGCTCAACCGGAAGCTGTTGCAGCCGAGGTCGGCGGCACGATCGAGCGCCTCTTCCGGTCGCTCCCAGAAGCCGACCCCGTCACCCGACGGCTCGACCCGGCCCACCTGCTCCCAGGCCAGCCAGTTGTTGGCCACCTGGCCCGGACCGTTGTAACCGCCCTCGATCTGGAACCCGGCCGTCGCCACCCCGAACAGGAACGGGTCGACGATCCCGGCACCGCCGGCACCGCCGCTGCCCTCACTCGTCGGTGGCTGACCAATCGAGGACAACGTCCCCACCTTTCCCAGTGCGACTCATCCGGTCGCCAGCCGTCCCGTCCCGGATCGGCAGTGAGTCGTCCGGTACGAGTCACCCGATCCGGACGTGCCTGTCGGATGGCGATGGTAGCTTGCACCCCGAGCCGAGCGAGTCAACTCCCATCCGATGAACACCACCGCCTACGACCCCGAACGCCTCCCGGTGGTCGTGGCGTCGGGCCAGTCCATCGAGCGCTCCGAGCTGGTGACGCCGGTCGATCTGATGGCTCGGGCGTCCGAAGAGGCTCTCGCCGCCGCCCCCGCCCTGCGCGACAGGATCGAACGCATCTCGGTGGTGGACATCCTGTCCCGAACGGGACCGGCCCCGGCCACCGAGCTGGCGGAGCGGATCGGCGCCCACCCCTCCGCCTGCGAGGTGACCACCATCGGCGGCAACAGCCCCCAGTGGTTGGTCAACCGGGCCGCCGGCGCCATCGCCGATGGCGGTCTCTCGGTCACCCTGATCGCCGGCGCCGAGGCCATCCGGTCGTCCCGGGCCCGACGGGCGGAGGGGATCCCCGCGGAGCCGGGCCGCACCCAGCTCCCTCCCGATCCGGTGGTGGGCGATGATCTTCCCGGGGTGGGTCCGGCAGAAGCGGCCATCGGCCTGCACCTGCCCGTGCACATCTACCCCCTGTTCGAGAGCGTGGTGGCGGCGCGGGCCGGACATGACGGCGCCGGGCACCGGCGGGCCATGGGTGAGCTGTTGGCGCCGTTCACCGAGGTGGCCGCAGCCAATCCCCGTGCCTGGTTCAGGCAGGTCCGTACCGCTTCGGCCATCGCCACCCCGTCCGCCGACAATCGCCTGGTCTGCGATCCCTACACCAAGTGGATGTGCGCCTACCTGGGGTCCGATCAGGGCGCGGCCCTCCTCGTCTGTTCCCTGGCCGCGGCCCGACGGGCCGGGGTGGCCGATCGGGCCGTCTTCGTCTGGTCGGGGGCCGACGCCGTCGACGTGCGGTTCCCGACGGCCCGACCCGATCCCGGACGCTCGCCCGCCATCGCCGCCGCCGGGAGAGCGGCGTTGGCCGCCGCCTCATCGGCAGCCGGTCGGGGTGCCGGTGCCGGTGCGGGGGTGGGGCGGGACAGCGGGGTGGGGAGTACAGGGGTCGGGATCACCATCGACGACATCGAGGTCCTCGACATCTACTCGTGCTTCCCCTCGGCGGTCGAGCTGGCCGCAGCCGCCCTCGGGATCGCCCTCGACGACTCCCGAGGCCTCACGGTCACCGGCGGCCTCCCCTACTTTGGCGGACCGGGCAACAACTACACCACCCACGGCATCGCCACGGTGACCGACATCCTGCGCGACCCCGCCCCCGCTCCAGGCACGAGGGGCGGAAGGGGCGACGGGTCGGGGGTCCGCCTGGGCATGACCACCGGGCTCGGGTGGTTCGTCACCAAGCACTCCATCGGGATCTACGGAACGAGCCCGCCGCCGGCGGGATTCCACCGGGGTGACACGGCAACGGCCCAGTCCGAGATCGACGCCACCAGGGTGGGGGTGACCCTCGAAGTGGCCGAGCGGACGCCGGCCACCGTCATCGCGGCCACGGTCATCCGGGACGAGCAGGGGGCGGCGACCGGGGCGCCGCTCCTGGCCCGCCTCCCCGACGGTCGCCAGATGGCGCTGGCCCCGGCGGACGACGGGGTCACCTCCGCGGTGGGTCAGACGGACGTTCCCTCCCTCGTCGGGACCCCGATCGTCGTGGAGCCGGGCGAGCCGCGCTACCGTCTGGCCACAGGTTGAGCGAGCACGGGAGACCAAGACCGCCATGTCCGAACTAGAACGTGAACGACGGGGTCATATCGAGATCCTCACCATCAACCGGCCCGAGGCCCGGAACGCCATCAACGGGGCCGTCTCGCGGGCCTTCACGGCGGCATTCGACGAGCTCGAGGCGGACGACGACTGCTGGGTGGTCATCGTCACCGGCGCCGGGGACAAGGCGTTCAGCGCGGGCATGGACCTCAAGGCGTTCACGGCCGGCGAGGCCGGTGACATCATGGGGGCCAAGGGTGGGTTCGGCGGTATCGCGCAACGCAACTTCGCCAAGCCGCTCATCGCCGCCGTCAACGGATCGGCGCTGGCCGGAGGGTGCGAGATCATGCTCTCGTGCGACCTGGTGGTCGCCGTCGAGGGGGCCAAGTTCGGAATTCCCGAGGTCAAACGCGGGCTCATCGCCGGGGCGGGGGGTCTGATCCGCCTGCCGAAGAGGATCCCCCCGGCCATCGCTCTCGAGCTGGCCCTCACCGGTGACCCGATCGACGCCCGGCGCGCCCTCGAGCTGGGGTTGATCAACCGGGTCGTGCCGGCGGACGGACTGATGGAAGAGGCGATGGCGCTGGCCACCACGATCGCCGACAACGCTCCCCTGGCCGTACGGGCGTCGAAACGGGTGATGAAGGAGGCCGGTGAGCTTCCCGACGCCGAGGGGTGGGCCATCAACAATGCCGCCGTACCCGAAGTGTTCGGGTCAGCGGACGCCATGGAAGGCCCGATCGCCTTCGCCGAGAAGCGCAAGCCCAACTGGACGGGCAAGTAGACGGCGGGTCGGGCGGGGGCGCCGGACAGCGGGGGGCGCCGGACAGCGGGGGGCGCCGGACAGCGGGGGGCGCCGGACAGCGGGGGGCGCCGGACAGCGGGGGGCGCCGGACAGCGGGGGGCGCCGGACAGACGGAGCAGGCAGGTCGGAGGGCGGACCGCACACCACGAAACGACGGGAATCGACATGGACATCGCCGGCGCCGCGGCTCACGCCACCACCACTGGACCATCCCTCTCGGACACCATCGGGGGCATCCGCCTCATCCTGCACGTACTGGCGGCCACCATCTGGGTGGGCGGGCAATTCACCGTGGTCGGCCTGCTCCCCACCATCCGTTCGTTCGGAGACGAAGCACCGAAGAAGGTGGGCCAGGCCCTCGCCCGGCTCCTGTGGCCGGCCTACGCCGTGTTGGTGATCACCGGCTTCTGGAACATCAGTGCCCTCACGGTCAAGGATGCCACCTCGGCCTGGAAGGTCGTCCTCGTCGTCAAGATCGTGGTGGTCGTCGTGGCCGGAGTGGCGGTGCTCCTCCATCAGCGGGCCACGACGAAGCGGGGAACGGCCATCTGGGGTGCGGTCGGGGCCCTGGCCTCGGTGACCGCCCTCTGCCTGGGGGTGTTCCTCGCCGGATAAGCCGCTCGTCCGGGTGCCGGTACCGTGCCGAACACCCGGGCAGCTGGTGCGCAGCGACCCGGACCGGACAGGTCTAACCTGGTACACGCATCCGACAAGGGAGACACCGTCATGCATTTCAGCCCGCCAGCCGACCTCTTCGGCGAACAAGGCATCATCGTCTTGATTGTTGTTGCCCTGGTTCTGTTCGGCTCCACGCAGATCCCCAAATTGGCCCGGTCGCTGGGCTCGGCCCAGAAGGAGTTCAAGAAGGGACTCGAAGAAGGCGGATCCGAGGATGCCTCAGGTAGCAAATCGGTGACCCAAGCCACGCCTCCGGCCGTGATCACACCTCCGGCCCCGGCCCCGACCCCGGCCCCTGTCGAGTCAAACGGCGACGGCTCCACGGGCTCGTCTTCCTGATCCCTCCCGTGCCGAGCCGATGACCGAGGGGATCGGTCCGGAGCAGCTGCCCTCGGGCGGCCGAGGTCGCCGGCGCCGTTGGCTGCCGTTCTGGGGTCTGCAGGCCACCGAGATCGCGGTCGCCCTGATCTTCGCGGACATCTCCATCCATGTCGCCCACGGTGGGCTGTTGGTCGGGAGCGCAGTCGCGCTGTTGGCGCTGGCCGTCACCGCCCAGGGACCCCTCGGGCTCCTCCGGATCTGCGGTCAACGGCTCCACGTGTTCCTGGCCATGGCACTGTCCGTCGTCATGGCGCTGGCCCCCTTCGTCCCTGCCCTTCGCCCGGACATCGAAGGGATCATCGTGGTCGAATTCGGAGCCGTCGGGCTCTTCCGGGTGGCCACCTTGACCCGGACGGGTCAGGCACTCCGGGCCGTGCGTCCCGGTGCACCCGGCGGGTCCCCGGTGATCGACACGACTGCAACTGTCATCGACGCCGGGGCTGCAGGCGACAGCACCGGGGCGGGAACGGAACGGGGTGCGGGAACGGAACGGGGTGCGGGTTCGGCGAACACCGATGGCCGGCCGACGACCGGCCCGACGACCGGCCCGACGACCGGCCCGACGACCGCTGAAGCCGCAGGCCGATGGGCGGGTCGGGCCGGCGGTGCAGCAGTCGCCTCCGGAAAACACGTGGTAACCGCTTACCGGCCCGAGGTCGAGGCCCAGGTCAAGAGCACGATCAGAGGGGTCGGCAAGTGGGCCGGACGGGTGTCCTCCCGGCTCCTGCCCCCCGACGACGCCACCCGCTGAGCGCCACATCCCAGGTCGAAAGGGGGCCCGCCGTGTCCCATGCCCATGACGTGTTGGCCACGGCCGACCGGCTCTGGAACGGGGAGATCTCCACCGAGACGCTCCATCCCCTCCAGTCCTCGACCGGCCTCGCCGAAGTGACCGACGGGGTGGCCTTCGTCCCGTCGTTCGCCAATGTCTCGGCCGTGAGCACCGACGAGGGCCTGGTGCTGGTGGACACCGGGAGCGAGCTCATGGCCGCGGAGATCCACCGCACCATCCGCACCTGGTCATCGGATCGGCTCCACACCGCCGTCTACTCCCACGGACACATCGATCACGTCTTCGGGGTGCCGGTCTGGGCGGCGGAATCCACCGAGGCCGGATGGCCCGAACCCGTGGTGGTGGCCCACGAGGCGCTGCCGGCCCGCTTCGATCGCTACATCCTGACCGCCGGGTTCAACAGCATCATCAACCGCCGGCAGTTCAACATCGACTCGCTGGAATGGCCCACCGACTACCGCTATCCCGATCAGACCTATACCGACCGGCTCGATCTCCACATCGGGGGGAGGAGGGCAGAGCTCCATCACGCCAAAGGGGAGACCGACGACCACACCTGGACGTGGCTCCCCGATGCCCGGGTGCTCTGCTGCGGAGACCTGTTCATCTGGGCGTCGCCCAATGCCGGCAATCCCCAGAAGGTCCAGCGCTACCCGGCCGAATGGGCGGACGCCCTGCGCCGCATGCTGGCCCTCTACGACGCACCCGGCGGCGGTCCCGAGGTGCTCCTGCCCGGCCACGGCTTCCCGGTGGTCGGATCCGACCGGGTGCGTCAGGCGCTGACCGACACCGCGGAGCTCCTCGAGTCGCTGGTGGAACAGACCCTCGCCCTCATGAACGGTGGTGCCCGCCTCGATGAGATCATCCACACCGTCGCCCCGCCGTCCCGCCTGATGGAACGGCCGTACCTCAAACCGGTCTACGACGAGCCCGAGTTCATCGTTCGGACCGTCTGGCGGCTGTATGGCGGCTGGTGGGACGGCAACCCGGCCACGCTCAAACCCGCTCCGGAGCGCTCGCTCGCCCTCGAGCTGGCCGACCTGGCCGGCGGAGCCGGGGTCCTGGCCGACCGGGCCCTGGCCCTCATCGGTGGGGTGGAGCGTGGCCCCGGCCCCGGCCCCGGCCCCGGCCCCGGAGGTGGCGTCGGGCCCGGGGGCAGCCAGGACAGCCAGGGCAACCCCGGCAGCCCGGCCCTCCCCGGCAGCCAGGGCAACCCCGGCAGCGGCAGTCCGGGTCCCGGTCCCGACGACGCCGCTCTGCGCCTGGCCGGGCACCTGGCCGAGCTGGCCTGGCTGGCCGCCCCTGACGACCCCGGGGTCCAGGATGTCCGAACCGCGGTGTTCACCCGCCGGGCCGATGCAGCCTCTTCGACCATGGCCCGCGGGGTGTTTTCGTGGGCTGCCCGGGAGTCGGGGAACGGCCCCGGCGGCCATCCATCGTGACCGACGCCTATCGGCCCTGGGCGCCACCTTTCTGAACTGGGAATTCGCCGGGCTCGAGGAAGGCTTCCCCTCAACTTCTAATTCTGCTCCGGTGCCCACTAGTGTCATCGCCGTGAAAGCATTCACAACCGGCTCTCCACCCCCCCAACGCGCTGTCGATTCACCCGCGCCAGGCCCCGTCGGCGAGCCGGGGACGCCGGCTCCCGGGCGTTCCCGGTCCGGGCCACGGTGGCGGCGCTGGGGAGCTCTGGTGGCCATCGGGGCGCCCCTGGTGCTGGCCGGATGCAACGCCTACCCGAGCTACGGCGCCAGCCGGGGGGCCACCAAGCAGGGCCAGGAGACCTTCAAGCTCTACTCCGGCATGATGACCACCGGCATCATCGTGGGCGGCGCGGTGGCCCTGTTGATCCTCTTCACCATCGTCCGCTACCGGAAGCGCTCCGACGAGATGCCGCGGCAGTTCCACGAGAACGTGCCCATCGAGATCCTCTACACGGCGATCCCCGTGGTCATCGTCGGATTCCTGTTCGCCTTCACCGTGCTCACCGAGAACAACGTCGACGCCATCCAACCGGTCAACGCCACCCTCACCTCTACCGGAAAACCGGTGGTCGACATCACCGTGACCGCATTCCAGTGGGGCTGGCGGTTCGACTATCCGGGCCTCAACGTGGGGGTGGCGGGCGAGACGACCAACGGGCCCGGCAACCACGGCCCGCAGATGGTCGTCCCGGTGGGGGAAACGGTGCAGATCACCCTGGTCTCCGATGACGTGATCCACGGCTTCTACGTCCGGGACTTCAACTTCAGCCGTTACGCCCTCCCCGGGGTGATCAACCGGTTCGACCTCAACGTGATCCACTCCGGGACCTACAACGGTCAGTGCACCCAGATCTGCGGCCTCTACCACTCGGAGATGCTCTTCACCGTGCGAGCCATCAGCCCGCCGGCGTTCGCCCGATGGGCCAAGAGCCAGGCGGCCAGTGGGCACACCCTGCCGCGGTCGGGTTCATCGGCCCAGGACAACCCGCCCATCGACACCCACATCACCAACGGAAGTGGCTACAACACACCCTCGCAGGCAAAGGGAGACCAATGACGACGACCATCGAGCCCCCTGGTCTGATCGAACCGGAGCAGCCCGGCGGGCCGGACGGCCATGCCCCGGGCGCCCACCACGAGGAGAGCGGTCACGGCCACCACGAGGGCCCCACCGGGCTCATCAACTGGCTGACCTCCACCGATCACAAGGTGATCGGCAAGAGCTACATGATCACCTCACTGGTGCTCTTCTTCATCGCCGGCATCATGGCTCTGGTCATCCGGGCCCAGCTGGCCACCCCGACGTCCTCCCTGGTCAACTTCCAGACCTACAACGAGCTGTTCACCATGCACGGCAGTCTCATGCTCTACCTGTTCGCCGGGCCCTTCGCCTTCGGCGGCCTGGCCAACTACATCGTGCCCCTGCAGGTGGGCGCTCCGGACATGGCCTTCCCCCGCCTCAACGCCCTCTCGTACTGGCTGTACCTGGGCGGCTCGATCACCATGATGTCCGGATTCCTGGTCGCCGGTGGTGCGGCCAGCTTCGGCTGGGTGGCCTACGCGCCGCTGTCCAACGCCACCAACTCCCCCGGCGCCGGAGCCGACCTGTGGCTGATGGCGCTCGCCCTTACCGGGTTCTCGGCCATCTTCACCGGTGTCAACCTGTGCGCCACCATCTTCTACCTGCGGGCCCCGGGCATGACCATGTTCCGGGTGCCCATCTTCTCGTGGAACATGCTGGTCACCGCCATCCTCATCCTGATCGCCTTCCCGGTGCTCTTCGGTGCGGTGGTCCTCCTCTTCTGCGATCGCCACTTCGGCACCCACATCTTCACCGTCCAGGGCGGTGGCGTGCCCGTGCTGTGGCAGAACCTGTTCTGGTTCTTCGGCCACCCCGAGGTGTACATCCTGGCCTTGCCCTACTTCGGCATGGTCACCGACATCATCCCGGTGTTCTCCCGCAAGCCGTTGTTCGGCTACAAGGGCATGGTGTTCGCCACCATGTCCATCGCCGCCCTGTCCACCGGGGTGTGGGCCCACCACATGTTCACGACCGGCGTGGTCCTGCTCCCGTTCTTCTCGCTGCTCTCCTACATGATCGCCATCCCCACCGGGATCAAGTTCTTCAACTGGATCGGCACCATGTGGGGCGGCCAGCTGAGCTTCCAGACCCCGATGCTGTTCTGTGTGGGCTTCCTGTTCGCCTTCCTCATGGGCGGCGTGACCGGCGTCCTGCTGGCATCGCCCCCTGTCGACTTCATGACCCACGACACCTACTTCGTGGTGGCGCACTTCCACCAGGTCCTCATCGGGACCGCCGTCTTCGCCGGGTTCGCCGGGTTCTACTTCTGGTACCCGAAGATGTTCGGGCGGATGCTGCGTGAGAGCCTGGGCAAGCTCCATTTCTGGGCTCTGTTCATCGGGTTCTGGGTCACGTTCATGCCCCAGTACGTCCTGGGCCTCGACGGCATGCCCCGGCGGGTAGCCGCCTACCTCCCCTCCAACGGCTGGACCACGCTCAATGTGATCTCGACCGTGGGAGCGTTCATCATCGGGGCCTCGTTCCTGTTCTTCCTCGTCAACCTGTGGGTCTCGTGGCGGGACCCGATTCCGGCCGGTGACAACCCCTGGGACGGCCACACGCTCGAGTGGTTCACCGCCTCGCCGCCACCGCACCACAACTACACGCACCTCCCACCGATCCGATCGGAGCGGCCCACCTGGGACTACAACCATCCCGAGCACCGGACGATCCACACCGGCAAACCGGCCAAGCCCTCAGCCGATCCGTCACACGAGGGTGAGAAGGTGGGGGCGAGCTCGTGAAGGTCTACGGTCTCTTCCTCGCCGGTATCGGTGTGTTCTTCGCCGTCATCGGCCTCGTCTACTGGTTCACCAGCTACGAGGACGGTGGATTCCTGATGTTGATCGGCTCGGCCCTGCTCGGGCTGTTTCCCGGCGCCTACTACCTGTGGTGGTCCTCCAAGATGAAGCCCCAGGCCGACGACGACCCCGAAGCGGACATCGCCGAGGGTGCCGGGGCCGTCGAGGCGTTCCCGGGATCGAGCATCTGGCCCTTCATCCTCGGCATGGGCGCGCTGTTCACCGTGCTGACCTTCGTGTTCGGGCTGTGGCTCGCTCCGTTGGGGGCTGCGTTGATCCTCTCGGGGGCCGTGGGTGCCACCGTCGAGAGCCGGCGGGGCGGGATGGTCCCGGTGGCGCCCGGCCAGTCCGAATCCGACACGGTCTGAGCACACCCGTCGACCGGAGTTGGTCGGGTCGCACCGGTCGACCGCAGCCGGCCGGGTCGGCTCGGAACGCCTCAGCCGGCCGGGCCGGATCGGGTCGGCTCGGAACGGCTCAGCCGGCCGAGGGGACGGGCCTCAGACCGTGCCTGGTGGCAGGTAGTAGCCGTTGAGGGGAGCGTCCCGCACCGCCATGGCCTCGTCCACCGTCGGGGTGCGGTGCTTGCCGGACTCCAGCGCACGCCGGGTGGCCTCGCGGTTGTTGGCGTAGACCGACCCCTCGTCGTCAGCCTCGGGGCTGACCCACACCGCGCAGATCAGGAGCAGATCGTCGGCCAGGGAGGCCTCCACGATGCCGTCGGCGACCGCCCACATCACCCCGGAAGCCACCCCGGCCTGGGCGGGTCCCCAGGTGAGCCCGGAGTGCTTCGGTTCGGTCACCGTGGCCTTGTTCACGAACAGGGTCATGGGCTTGGCCGGGATGCCGGGGCGCAGGATGGTCACGAAGGCGGCGTGCCCCGGGCGCGGCGTGGCCAGGGCGGTTGTCCAGGCCGTCTCCACAGGGCCGCCCTTGGCGCCGAGCACCGTGTTGACGTGCGCCGCGTCCGGTCCGGAGCCGACGAACGACTCGCCGAACTCGGTGACGAACCCGGTCACGCCACCGGCCACGCCAGGGGCGCCCGCTCGAAGGGCACGGTACGGCCGTAGCGGTTCTCGCGCAGGAGCTCGCTTCCCTGGGTGCCGGCCACGGTGTCGAAGGCGAGCAGTCCCACATGGCGAAGCCGGGAGCCACCGATGGGGCTGACCCGGTGCAGGGAGTGACGGCCTTCGAACACGAGAAGCGTCCCCGGGGTCATGGGCAGGGTGACCACCGCGCTGTCGTCTCCGGCCAGGACCTCGGACACCCGGTCGTAGCGCTCGTCATCGGGCGTGCGGATCCTCGGGGCCACCTCGAAGTCGCCGCCGGTCTCGGCGGTCTGAATGGCCAGGGAGACGACGAAGTCGGTCTGGTCGAAGTGCCACTGCAGCTCGTCTCCTTCTCCCATGACCGCCAGGTTGAGCGCACCGAACGGGTCGGCGTAACGGTACAGGGGGCCCCGGTCGAGGATGGCCCCCACCAGGCCGAGCAGGGGCGGCCACTCGTAGATCCTGCGCAGCAGGGAATCCTCGGGTATCAGGTCGTAGGCCACCGCACCCACCGCATAATGGCCCCAGGTGAGGCGGGGATGGTCGTCGGGAAGGCTGAAGTCGGGATACTCCAGGTAGGCCGTCCCCAGCCCTTCGGAGTGGTGGGCCCGAGGGACCAGGGTCTCGGCCTCGGCCACCAGGACGTCGACCCCGGCCGGACGGATGAAGCCGGGGAGCTCGACCGCACCGGTGGCGGCCAGCTGGGCACGGGCCTGCTCGACCACGCCGCGGCCGTGGGGGCCGTCCAGGTCGTGCACCGGGTACCGGGTGAGATCGATCAGGTGCTCGAACGGCTGGACCATGGTCACCGAGGCTACCGCCGCCCGGGGATCCGGATGCCGGCAACCGGTGCGGGCAGCGGTGGCGGGAGCGCCGGACTCGGCCACCGCCTGGCGGCGGCCCTGCCGGCCGGAGACCGACTAGCGCATCACCCGGCGTACACCCTCGCCGGTCTCGAGCTCGGGTGGCGTGAGGTCGATGAAGGTCGGCACCGGGACGGCCTCCAGCTCCTCGGCACCGTCACCGGGACGGGGTTCGGAGGGAACGGTGGAGTACTCACCGGTCGTCGACCGCTCGATGATGACCGCCCGCTTGCGCTTTCCGATCCCTTCGGCGGCCCGCATCTCCAGGCAGATCTTGTAGGTCACCACGTAGGCGATGATCGGGGCGATGACCACCGCGAAGCGGAAGAACCACAGGACGCTCTTCAACGGCAGTTGGAAGAAGTTGGCCATGACGTCAGTGGACGAGGCGAAGAAGGTCATGCCCAGCAGCATCAACATGGCCGCCCCCGCCGCGGTCCGCTTGGGACGGTCGCGGGGCCGGTCCAGGAGATTGTGGTACGCCAGGTCCTTGGTGTGTCTCGACTCGATGAACGGCCAGATGAGCAAGATGTTGAAGATGAGACCGGGGAAGATCACGGCAGGGAGGAAGACCTCGAGCGGGATGGTGTGGCCCCAGCCCACCCACTCCCAGCTGGGCATGATGCGCAGGGCCCCGTCGAGCCAGCCCATGTACCAGTCGGGCTGGACGGCGTAGGAGATCTGATACGGCTCGTACTGGCCGAACTGCCAGATGGGGTTGATCTGGGCGAAGCCCCCCAACAGGAAGATGACCGCGGTGACCATGAACAGGAATCCGGTGGTCTTGGCCATGAAGGTCGGGAACATCGGCGACCCGACCACGTTGTGCTCGGTCTTCCCCTTGCCGGGGAACTGGGTGTGCTTCTGTTTGACCAGCAGGCCGAGGTGGGCGGCGAGCAACCCGATGAGTATGAGGGGCACGATGAGCACGTGGATGATGAAGAACCGGGGGATGATCACCCCGTTGCCCGGATAGTTCCCACCGAACACGAAGAAGGCCAGATAGCTCCCGACCAGGGGGATCGACTCGATGATCGAGTAGGCGATGCGGATGCCGGTACCGGACACCAGGTCGTCGGGCAGCGAGTACCCGAGGAACCCGTTGACGATGCCCAGGATGAGCATGGTCACGCCGACGATCCAGTTGAATTCCCGTGGCTTGCGGAAGGCACCGGTGAAGAAGACCCGGGCCATGTGCACGGCGATGGAGCCGAGGAAGATGTCGGCCGCCCAGTGATGGGCCTGGCGCATCAGGAGACCGGATCTGACGTCGAAGGACAGACCCACCGTTGAGGCGTAGGCCTCCGACACCCGCTCGCCGCGCAGCGGCAGGTAGGACCCGTGATAGATGATCTGTGAGGCCGAGGGGACGTAGTAGAGCGACAGGAACACGCCGGTGGCCAGCAGCACCACGAAGGAGTAGAGGGCGATCTCCCCCAGCATGAACGACCAGTGGTCAGGGAAGATCTTGTCGAGGAAGGTGCGCCCACCCTTGGCCACCCCGAGGCGGTCGTCGACCCAGCGCAACGAGTTGTCGATGGTCTTGTCGATCATGGTCGCTCCCAGAAGCCGGGGCCGACGGGCTGGTTGAACCCACCCGTGGACCGGAGGTACCCGGCGGCGTCGACGGTGATGGGCAGCTGCGGGAGAGGGCGGGGTGCGGGGCCGAACTCGGGCACCGCCCCGGCCACCACGTTGAAGATCGACTGGTGGCAGGGGCACACCAGCTGCTGGGTCTGCTCCTGGTAGAGGCCGACCGGGCACCCCAGGTGGGTGCACATCTTCGAATAGGCCACGTAGCCGGCCACCCCCCAGTCCGTGCGGCCCGGAGGGCTCAGCGGCTGGAGCGTGTCCGACAGCCGGATGAGGATGACCTGGTCGGGGGACGAGCCGATGAAGCCCTTGGGAAAGACGGTGAGCACGCCGCCGACCTCGAGGTCGCCGACGGTCACCTCGCGACCGTCCACGGCCACAAGGTGGGAACCCCTCTTCCAGTTGGTCGAGAACAGCGATGTGTCCGTTTCGCCGGTATGGGCCTCGTTCTTCGACGGTTTGGGCCCGAGGGAGCGGAGCAGGGGGAACAGAAGGACGATGCCCATGGCGGTCGACCCCAGGGCGAAGAGGCCGCCCAGCAGTTTGCGCCTCTTGACCACCATGCCGCCGCGCTCGACGATGGCCGCCGTCATGGCGTCGCGCTCGGCCTCGGTGGAATGGAACTCGTGCCTCTCCTCGACGAAGGGGCCCTGGGGCATCAGGTACTTGCCCCAGGCGGTGACGCCGAAGCCCAGCGACAATAGGCCGATCCCGAGGGTGATGGCCTCCCACTGGGTGTTGGCCGCCACCCAGTAGGCCACGCCGAAGCCGATGAAGCCGGCGAACCCGACCAGCATGGCGATGGCGGCCACGCTCTGGGCGGCTTCGGGACGCTTGGCGTAGGGCTGCAGGTGCGGGTCGTCGAGGGCGGCCGGCGGCAGCGGTCCCTCGAGGTTGGGCGACTCGTCGCTCACGTGCGGTCTCCGATCCAGAAGCAGACGAGCATCAGCACACCGACGCCGAGCAGCAACCCGACGAAGCCCTCGCCGACCGGACCGATGCCGCCCAGCCCGAACCCACCGGGGTCGTCGGGGTGCTGGATGACGCCGTGGACGTAGGCGGCGATGTCGCGGGCTTCGTCGTTGGTGATGTCACCCGGGCCGAAGTGGGGCATGTTGCCGGGACCCGAGCGGATGGCCTCGACGATCTGGGTCGGGGTGGCCAGGTGGAGGGTAGGTGCGTAGGCGCCGTCCATGAGGGCGTCACCCGCTCCCGTGATGGTGTGGCAGGCCGCGCAGTTGAGGGTGAAGAGCTCGCCCCCGGATTCGAGATCGGCGCTCTTGGTGTTGACCACCGGCACCTGGACGCCCTCGCCCGGAGTCAGGGACTGCACGAAGGACGCGATCTCGAGGGTCTGGAGCCGGTTGAACCGTGGCGGCTTCCGGGTGGCCTGCACGCTCGAGTCTTCGAGGGGCATGCGGCCGGTGGACACCCAGAAGTCGACCGTGCCCGACCCGAGGCCCTGCAGGTTCGGCGCCCGGACCGTGCCCAGCGCCTCGGGGCCGTGACAGCTCGAACAGTTGGCAGAGAAGAGCGCCTGACCAGGGGCGATGAAGGACTTCGGCAGGTTCACGTAGGCGATGCCGGACTGCTGGGACTCGGTCAGGTCCTGGTAACGGTTCGAGACGCTCGGCTTCTGCCGCGCCCCGACGGGGCTCGCCACGGTGGCCGTGGTCGTGAGCTCGGGTGAGGTGGTGGTCGGCGAGGCACCGGCCGGCACGGAACCCGACGAGAACCCGAGCAATCCGACGGTGCCGACGCACCCCACCAGCGCGGCGGGCACCAGGAATCGGCCCTTGAGCAACGTACGCATCCGGTGTCGCACCTATTTCAGGAGGAAGAGACAGGAGTAGAGGCCGACCCAGACGATGTCCACGAAGTGCCAGTAGTAGCTGACACCCTGGAACGCCGCCGTCTCTCCGGGGTCTCCCTTCGGGCCCTTCAGCCGGCCCAACAAGAAGATCATCGCCACCAGGCCCAGCGTGACGTGGAGACCGTGCACCCCGGACATGATGTAGAAGAGCGATCCGAACGCGGTGTGGGTCGGATCGGTGGCCGGGTTGTGCGACAGGCTGATCCACTCGTAGAACTGATTGGCCACGAACAGCGCACCCAGGACGAAGGTGGCCACCACCATGATCTTGGCGCTACGCCTGTTGCCCCGCTCCTGGTCCCAGACGGCTTTTTGCATGGTGAAGCTGGAGGACACGAGGATCAGGGTGAAGATACCGGCCCGGATCGTGTCCAGGTGGGTCCCCGGCGGCGGCCACACGGAGGCATGGGCCCGGATGGTGAAGAAGGCGGCGAACAGGGAGCTGAAGAACATCACCTCGGACCCAAGCCAGATGATGACCCCCACTGCCAGCATCGACGGCTTGTCGGGGCGGTGGCGCTGGCGGGTGGTGATCGCCGGTTCGGCGGCGAGGGCCTGAGTCACGCCGTATTTTTAGTCGATACGAAGCTCGAAGGGCCAACTCACGCCATGAGCTCGTTTCGGGGGCCATCCGGGCGGTGCGCAGTCGCCGGTCGCACCCTGAATCGGGGCGGTCCGGACCCCCCGGGTAGTCGGCAGGACCTGAGCCGGACCCCCCGGGGGCCGGGAACCGGAGGGACCCCCGGCGCCCGGGATCACCGGCGCCCGGGACGCCCGGACCCCCCCGGGTACCACTGACCACCCGACTCCCCCCCCGGTCCCCGGCGGCGCCGGCGCCCGGGAGCCCCGGGACCCGGAGCCCCTCACCCGGCGCCGATGTCAGTCGACGCCGTCGAGCGGCGCCGGAGGGGGGGCGAGATGGACGACGCTCAGCCGCTGGGTGGGCCGGGTCAGGGCGACATAGAGCGTGCGCAGGCCGCGCGCCGTCTCACCGGCGATGAGCCCCGGTTCGACCACCACCACGGAGTCGAATTCGAGACCGTTGGCAGCGTCCGCGGCCAGGAGGACCAACCGCTCGAACAGCCCCCCCTTGCGCATGTCCCGGGCGTCCACCACCGGAAGTCCGGCGGCGGCCAGCGCCTCCGACAGTACGCCCATCATGGGTTCGGGGGCCAGGATGGCCACCCGGCCCGGTGCCACCGCGGCCACCTCCTCGCCCGCCACCTGGGCCACCGTCCTGGCCAGATCCCCGACGGTGGCCCCGTGCCTGGAACCGGTGGCGTCCCGGACGGCGATCATCCTCGGTTCCACCCCGGTGCGCCGCACCGGCCGGGGCGGACTGAGCTCCGGTGCGGCCACGGCCAGGACCTGGCCGGCCACGGCCAGGACCTCGGCCGGGGTCCGATAGCTGACCGTGAGCTCGACCGTGCGTGGCGGCCGGCGCCGGGGCAGATGGTCGGTGATGTCCGCCCAGGACGTGGGCGACCACGGGGCGGTGGCCTGGGCGATGTCCCCGACGATGGTCATCGAGCCCGACAGGGAGCGGCGGGTGAGCATCCGCAGCTGCATGGGCGAGAGATCCTGCACCTCGTCGACCACGATGTGGCCGTACTTGCGCACCCCGTCATCGGAGCTCCCGTTCCGCGACCCCACGAGGTGCCGGGCCTCGTCGACCAGAGCCGCATCGGCCGGGGTCCAGTGCACCTCCTCGAACGACTTCGAACGCGGGCGGAAGAGGAGCTGCTGCTCGTCGGAGGTCAGCACACCGCGGGAGGCGGCCTTGATCAGCGCTGGGGCGCCGAACAGGTCGTGCAGCAGCTCGTGGGGGGAGAGCCTCGGCCACATCCGGTCGAGTGCCCCGGCCAGCTCGGGGACCCGCCGCACCTTGCGTGAGAAGTCCTCGAGGTCGAACTCGTCGTCCTCCAGCTCGGACGGGTCCTCGTACCCGGGGAAGGCGGTCACCGAAGCGGTGCCCACCGCCAGCGTCTGTTGGGTCTGGCGGGCACGGTCGGCCAGCGTCTGGGCCACCTCCTGCTCGACCAGCCGGCGCCGGGCGTTGTGGGTGCCGGGACGGCGGCGGGCCGCGTCGACGATCCGCCGGCTGTCCTCGGTGGTCAGCCGGAGCAGCAGCGCCCCGTAGGGAATGGCCACGTCCTCGGTGAGCGCGCGCTGGCGGGTGCGCACGGCCCGGGCGACCACCTTGGCCATCCGGGGGTCACCTTTCAGCCTGGCTACGTCAGCCGGACCGTTCTCCACGGCGCGGATCTCGGGGACCAGGCCCGAGACGGTGGACAGGGTGACGCCGGTCTCCCCCAGCGAGGGGAGCACCTGCTCGATGTAGCGCAGGAAGAGCGGGTTGGGCCCGACCACCAGGACTCCCTGGCGCTCGAGGGGGAACCGGTGGGTGTAGAGCAGGTAGGCGGCCCGGTGCAGGGCCACCGCCGTCTTCCCCGTGCCCGGTCCTCCCTGCACCAACAGGACGCCGGTGAGCGGGGCCCGGATGATCTCGTCCTGCTCTCGCTGGATGGTGGAGACGATGTCGGTCATCCGGCCGGAGCGGGCCCGGTCGAGCGCGGCCAACAGGGCCGCCGGGCCGCCGATGGGCAGGTCGCTCTGGATCAGCTCACCGGATCCGTCGAACTCCGCTCGCCGGGAGGAATGGTCCGGGCCGCCGTCCACCTCCACCACGTCCGACGGGCCGCCGGCAGAGCCCGGACCGCTGAACCGTTCGTCCTCCAGGCCGACCACCTGCCGGCCCTCCAGGGCCAGGTGCCGCCTGAGCACGAGACCCTGGGGATCCCGTCCCGTGGCCCGGTAGAACGGCTCGGCGATCGGGGCCCGCCAGTCGACCACCAGGGGGTCGTGATCGGCACTGTGGATGGCCAGGCGCCCGATGTGGAAGGTCTCGACCCCCTGGTCCTCGCCGTTCGGACCTTCCTCGACCCGGTCGATCCGGCCGAAGGTCAGGGCCTGGTCCCCGATGTCCAGTTGCTCGAGCCGGGCCAGGCTGGTGCGAACGATCACGTCCCGCTCGGTCCGGGACTGGAAGGTCCCGCCCCGGCCCAGGTCGAGAACCCCTTCGAGCATGGAATTGGCATCGCTGCGCATGGCATCGAGGCGTGCGTAGGCCATGTCCACGAAGGCCTGTTCACCCTGAAGCTCTGATTCCACCCCACCTCCGATCTGCCCGCCCCCCCGCTCAGGGGAACCCTCGATTGTATGCGCCCGGTGGTGACAGCGCGACGGGCCCGGCCGGCGTGGAAGCGGTAGCCCCCTCTCCTAGACTCTGGCCATGGTCGCTACCGCACTGCCCGAACCGGCGAACCACGACGGGTCCGGTGCCGGCGGTGGGGATGCTCCAGCCGATTCCGTCGCGGCCACCCGCTGAGGCGTGGCCGGTCACCGGGGAGTGGGTCCCATCCAGGAGGGCCGCTTCGACGACGGCCCGTTCATCCGGGCCTGCCGGGGGCTGACCGTCGACCGGGTGCCGGTGTGGTTCATGCGCATGGCCGGCCGGTCGCTGCCCGAGTACCGGGCCGCACGGGGACAGGGCAGCATCCTCGACGCCATCTCGCAGCCCGAGCTGGTGGCCCGGCTCACCCGGCAGCCGGTGGACCGCTACGGCACCGACGCCGCCATCTTCTTCTCCGACATCGTGGTCCCGGTGGCCGCCATCGGGTTCGGTGTCGATGTGGCCCCCTCGACCGGTCCGGTGGTGGCCCGGCCCTTCCGGGTCAAGGACGACCTCCAGCGCCTCCGGCCGCTCGAACCCGAGGTCGACACGCCCTACGTCATCGACGCGGTGGGCATCCTGGCCGCCGAGCTGGACGTGCCCCTGATCGGGTTCGCCGGTGGGCCGTTCACCGTGGCCAGCTACCTGGTGGAGGGGGGACCCTCCAAGAACTTCGCCCGGATCAAGTCGCTCATGCACGGTGAGCCGGTGATCTGGCACGAGCTGGTGGAGCGGCTCACCGATCTGGCCCTGGCCTCGCTCCGGTCCCAGCTCGACGCCGGGGCCTCTGCGGTGCAGGTCTTCGACAGCTGGGCCGGCATCCTCGCCCCCCACCACTACCGGGAACTGGTCCTGCCTGCCACCACCAGGCTCTTCTCCGAGCTGGCCGAGTCCCATCCCGGGGTCCCCACCATCCTGTTCGGCGTGGGCACCGGTGAGCTGCTGGCCTCGATGGCCGAAGCGGGCAGCTCGGTGGTGGGCGTCGACTGGCGGGTCCCGCTGGACGAGGCGCGGCGGCGGGTCGGCCCCGGGGTCGCCGTCCAGGGCAACCTCGACCCGGCCATGTGCCTGACCACCTGGGAGGTGGCCGCCACCGAGACACGCCAGGTGCTCAGCCGGGCCGGAGACGCACCCGGATATGTCTTCAACCTCGGCCACGGAGTGCTCCCCGAGACGGATCCGGGCATCCTCGAACGGGTGGCCGCCCTTGTCCACGCCGAGGGGCGGGCCGGGGTCGCCGCCGAGGGCCGGGCCGGCCTCACCGCCGAACCGGCGCCCGGAGCCGAGGAGCCCGGATGAGCCGATCGCCGGGGCCACCGACCGGGGTACTGGTCATGGCCCACGGGACCCCGCCGGACCCCGCCGGCATCGAGCCGTTCTACACGTCGATCAGGCGGGGGCGGCCCCCCACGCCGGAACTGCTGGCCGAGCTGGTGGGCCGGTACGAGGCCATCGGGGGAACCTCGCCGCTGGCCCAACGGACCCGGGCCCAGGTGGACGGCGTGGCCCGGGTGCTGGACGCCGTGGCCCCCGGGGAATACCTGGTGCGATACGGGGCCAAGCACACCGCACCGTCCATCGAGGAGGGGATGGCCGAGCTGGTCCGGGCCGGGGTCGACCGGGTGGTGGCCGTCGTGCTCACCCCCCATCAGTCGTCACTCGGATCGGGTGAGTACATCGGCCGGGCCGAGCAGGCCGCCGCTCTCGCCCCCCGTCCCGTGGCCGTGGTTCCCGTGCCCTCGTGGCACCGCGCCCCCGGGCTGGCGGCGCTGCTGGCCGAGCGCACCCGGGTGGCACTGGCCTCGATCGACGCCCGCGACGGCCGGCGGACGGTGGTGTTCTTCACTGCCCACAGCCTTCCGGAGCGGGTGGTGGCCGAAGGTGACCCGTATCCGGACCAGGTGCGGGAGTCCGCCTCGGACATCGCCGGGTTGCTCGGACCGGACGGCACCCGCGAGGTGTCGTGGGCGGTGGCCTGGCAGAGCGCAGGGCGGACACCGGACCCGTGGCTGGGTCCGGATCTCCTGGCCGAGATCGTCCGGGTGGCGGGCGATGGCGCCAGCTCGGTGGTGGTGTGCCCGGTCGGGTTCGTCTCCGACCATCTGGAGATCCTCTACGACCTCGACATCGAGGCCGCCGCAGTGGCCCGGTCGGCCGGCGTGGCCTTCGCCCGGACCCGGTCCCTCAACGACGATCCCCGGTTCCTCGACATCCTGGCCGGCGTCGTGCAGGACGCGGTGGCACAACCTCGTCCGGCTGGAACGGCCGCCGCCGGGCCGGCACCGACCAAGTGACCGCCCGCCACCGACCGACCGTCGCCGTCATCGGGGCGGGGATCGCAGGCCTGGCCGCGGCCTGGGAGCTGGTGGACGCCTCCGAGCGGGCCGGCACCCCGGCGCCCATGGTGCGGGTGTTCGAGTCGGGCCATCGGATCGGCGGCAAGCTCCGGGCCACCGAGTTCGCGGGTCGGACGGTGGACCTGGCCGCCGACGCCTTCCTGGCCCGGCGACCCGAGGCGACGGAGCTGTGCCGGGAGCTCGGGCTGGCCGACCAGTTGGTCCCGGTGGGAGCCTCGGGGGCCTCCATCTGGGCCCGGGGCCGGCTCCGGCCCATGCCCGGGGGGTTGAACCTCGGGGTCCCCACCCGCTGGTGGCCGCTGGCGCGATCGGGAATCCTGAGTCCCCTCGAGTCCCTGGCCGCGGCCAGGGACGTGGTCGTCCCCCACCGGGGGGGGAGCCCGGTGTTCGGCGACCGTTCCGTGGGCGAGATCGTCGAGGAGCGACTCGGGCGTCCGGTCGTCGACCGCCTGGTCGACCCGCTGATCGGCGGGATCAACGCCGGCGGTGTCGACGACCTCAGCGCGGCGGCCACCATGCCCGTGCTGATCGCGGCGTCGCTCCAGCCCGGGAGCCTCATGCACCGGCTCGGCCGGATCCCTCCGGCCGCGCCCGGGCCGTCCACCGGGGCGGACCCGTCGGCGGCCCCGTCGACACCGGCGGACGGCCGGGCCACCCCGTCCCCGGTCTTCTGGTCACTGACCGGTGGCACCGCCAGCCTGGCCCAGCACCTGGCCGATGCCCTCGTCCGTCGGGGGGCGACCCTCCAGACCGATGTCCGGGTCGACGCCATCGAGCGGCGCCGTCCCGCCGGCCCAGGGTCGGGCGGGTGGCTCCTGTCCCTCCACGACACCGCCGACCACGGGTCATCCGACCAGCTCCCCGTCGACGGTGTTGTGGTGGCCGTCCCGGCCACCGAGGCCGCGGTGCTCCTGGCTCCGGTGGCGCCGACGGCGGCGGGCATCCTCAGCACCGTCGAGTACGCCTCCGTGGCCGTCATCACCATGTCGCTGGCGGCGGGATCGATCCGGGCGCATCGGCGCGGCACCGGGTTCCTCGTGCCGCGCACCTCGGCCATCGACGGTCTGCCGGCTCTGATCACCGGGTGCACCTACCTGGACCTCAAGTGGCCCCACCTGGGCCGTCCGGACGACGAGCTGGTCCGCGTCTCAGCCGGCAGGTTCGGTGACGACCGCCACCTGCTGCTCGACGATGACCAGCTGAGCGCCTCGGCCTTCGGTGAGCTGGCCCACGTGCTCGACATCCGCGGCGCCCCACTCGAGACGTCGGTCACCCGATGGGACCGTGCCTTCCCCCAGTACCGGCCGGGCCACCTGATCAGAGTGGCCAAGGTGGAGGAGGAGGTGGCCGCTCTGGGCGGGCTGGCCGTGGCCGGGGCGGCCCTGCGGGGGGTGGGCATCCCGGGGTGTGTCGGCAGTGGCCGGAGCGCGGCACGCCTCGTGCTCGGGTCCCTGTCCGGCGGATCCGGCCCGTCCGCCACACCCGGCGAATCGGGCATCCCCGGGGCGCGGGGTGCCGGTCCGGGCATCCCCGAGACGGGGCCATGACGGCGGGTCGATGACCCCGGACAGCCTCTCGACCGCCCCGGTCCGACCACCTCCTCCCCTTCCCGACAGCTCGGCACCGGCCCGGTGGCGGCCGTCACGCGTTCGCATGACCAGCCGGAAGGACTCCGCCGTGCGACCGCGCCGGGGCATAGTCGCCCTCCCCGCCCTGGTGGCCGGGGTGGGGTTGTCCCTGTCCCTGCCCCCGTGGGGATGGTGGATCCTGGCCTTCCCCTCGGCCGGCCTGCTGTGGTGGCGCCTCGGCGGTCTCCGGCCGCGGACCAGGCTCTGGGCCGGATACGTGGCCGGCCTGGGCTGCTACGTCCCCGGGCTCATGTGGGTCCGGTCGTTCACCGGACCTGGCGCCATCGTCCTCATCGCCCTCGAGGCCGCTTTCACCGCCGCCGCCTGCCTGGTCGTACCGGCCGGACCCCCGCTGGCCCGGGCGCTGGTCTTCCCGGCTGCCCTCACCCTCTCCGAGGCGGCCCGGATGACCTGGCCCTTCGGCGGCCTCCCCCTCGGCGGGGTCTTCCTCGGGCAGGCGGACGGACCGGTCCTCGGGGTGGCCCGTCTCGGTGGTCCGCTGGGCCTGACCGCCGCCGTCTACCTGGGTGGTGTCGGGGTGGGAGCGCTGACCGAGGTCGTAATTCGTGCCGTGCGGGACGGGGCCCGGGCCCGAAGGTTCGCCCCCATCGACCCTGGAGCCGGCGTCGTGGTCACCCCGGTCCCGACCGGAGGCCCCGGTGCCGTCGCCCGGCACCGCCGCCGGGGGGCCACCCACGTGATCGCCGATGCCGTCGGCGGCCTCGGCACCCTGGCCCTGGTCGGAGCCGTCGCCCTCCTGGCCCTGGTCGGACTGGCCGTCACCGCCGACCATGCCCCCGACGGAGGGCCGTCGGTCGGGATGGTGACCACCGCCGCGGTCCAAGGTGGCGGGGCCCGCGGGTTCCGCAAGTCGCAGATCGACCCCAGCGTCGTGCTGGCCGCCCAGATGTCCGCCACCCGGCTCCTGGAGCAGCTCGACCACGGGGTCTCCCCCCAACTGGTCCTCTGGCCCGAGGACGTCGTATCCCTCGATGTCCCCCTGTCCCAGTCCCCCGAACGGCTCGTGCTCTCGAACCTGGCCCGCACGCTCGACACCACGCTGGTGGTGGGTGTGACCGAAACCGTCTCGTCCACCGCCTTCCGCAACGAGGTCGTCGCCTGGGGCCCGGACGGGACCATCGCCTCGCGCTTCGAGAAGGTCCATCGGGTCCCGTTCGGTGAGTACGTCCCCTACCGCAGCTTCTTCGCCCACCTGGGCAACCTCTCGGCCGTCCCTCTGGACGCGGTGCCCGGTACCGGAAGCGGCCTGATGACCACGCCGGCCGCTCCTCTCGGGGCCATGATCTCCTACGAGGTCTTCTACGCCGACCGCGGACGCTCCTCGGTGCGCGACGGCGCCCAGCTGCTGATCGTCCCCACCAACACCTCGTCGTACGCCAGCGCCCAGGTGCCGACCCAGGAGATCGCCGCCTCGGAGATCCAGGCCGTGCAGCAGGGCCGCGATCTGCTCCAGGCCGCTCCGACCGGCTACAGCGCAGCCATCACCAACCGGGGCGTGCTCCTGGCCCGGTCGGTCCTCGGCGCCCGCCAGGTCATCAGGGCCACCTTGTCCCGGCGGGTCGGCTGGACCCTGTACGTCCGCTACGGCGACCTTCCCGTGCTGGCACTGGCCTCGCTGGCCGTGGTGGCCGGATGGCTGCTGGCCGGGCGGAGGCGCACCGCGTGAGGACGCACCGCGTGAGGACGCACCGCGTGAGGACGCACCGCGTGAGGACGCACCGCGTGAGGACGCACCGCGTGAGGACGCACCGCGTGAGGACGCACCGCGTGAGGACGCACCGCGTGAGGACGCACCGCGTGAGAACGCACCGCGTGAGGACGGACTGCGTGAGGACGGAGCGCGTGAGGACGGAGCGGAGGTGGCCGAGGTGACCGCGGGTCCGAGGCCGGAGATCTATGACCCGCTCGATCCGGCCACCCAGCAGGACCCCCACCCCGCCTACCGACGGCTCCGGGACGATGACCCCGTCCATCGGACGGCCCGGGGCTACTGGGTGTTGTCCCGCTTCGAGGACGTGTTCCAGGCCGCGCTGGATACGGCCACCTACTCGTCGGCCCAGGGCCTGACCTTCGAGGAGAACGAGATCGTCAAGCTCGGCCTGAAGCCGACCCTGGTCATGATGGACCGCCCCGAGCATTCGACCTTCCGCCGGCTCATCAGCCGGGGCTTCACCCCGCGCAAGGTGGCCGAGCTCGAACCGGCGATCCGCGCCTTCGTCCGGAACCGGGTGGCGATCCTGGCCGATGCGGGAGAGGCCGACTTCGTGGAGGTCCTGTCCGGGCCCCTTCCCACCTTCGTCGTGGCCACCTATCTGGGCGTCCCCGAGGAGGACAGGGAGCGCTTCGGCCAATGGAGCGATGCCATCGTGGCCGCCAATGCCACCGGCAACACCGTGAGGGACGCGGCCGAGGCCGTGGCCGGCCTGTACGGCTACTTCGCCGACCTTGTCAGGTGGCGGAGGCGGCATCCGGCCGACGACATGCTCTCGGACCTGGTTGCCGCCGATGTCGGGGGCCGACCGCTCCACCTCGACGAGATCCTCGGTTACTGCTTCGTCATGATCGCCGGCGGCAACGACACCGCCTCGGGCCTGCTGGCCGGATCGGCGGTGCTGCTCACCGAGCACCCCGAACAACGCCGGCGGCTCCTGGCCGACCCGGGGCTGCTACCCGGGGCGGTGGAGGAGCTGCTTCGGATGACCAGCCCCGTGCAGGGGCTGTCGCGCACCACGACTCGCCGGGTCGAGCTGCACGGGTCGAGCATCCCGGCGGCGAGCAAGGTGCACCTGCTCTACGGGTCGGCCAATCGGGACGAGCGGGAGTTCGGACCGTCGGCGGACGATCTCGACGTGACCCGGTCGTTCCGTCGCATGCTCGCTTTCGGCAACGGGCCACACCACTGCATCGGCGCCGCCGCCGCCCGGCTCCAGGCCCGGGTGGCACTGGACGAGCTGCTCTCGGTCCTGCCTTCCTTCGAGGCCGACCCGACCCACGGCCGTCTGGCGCCGGGGCCGTTCGTGCGACGGTACCAATCCCTCCCGGTGCGCGCCGGCAGGGTCAGCTGAGCCGAGCCGGACCGGGCAAGCCGGACCGGGCTAAGCCGGGCCGGGCGGGGCCGGACCGGGCCATCAGTCGTAGTAGCCCGAATGGATGTAGACGCAGGGGATGCCCTCGGCGTGGAACATGGCGAAATTGTTGGGGTCGTCCTCGAACGCCAGCCTCAGGTCGAAGCCGAAGGCCCGCAGCTCGTCGACACTGTCCCGCTTGAACCAGGTCACCTGCGAGTAGTCGCCCCGGGCCCGCATGACCAGCAGGTCCCAGCGCAGGCCGTACCGCTCCAGCCAGGCCAGCGTCTGGGGCTGCACCCGCATGGGCCGACCGGTGAGGAGGATGACCTGCAGCCGGGAGTCGAGCAGCTCGAGGACCCGGACCACCTCGCCGATGATGGGGTCGTCGCCGCACACGTTGAAGAAGGCATCCCAGTCACGGCGTCCCCGCTCGATGAAGTGCTGGCGGCCGACCGCGTCCGACAGCACGCCGTCCACGTCGAAGACCACCGCCTCGCCGGGCGACTCGAGGGGACCATCGTGCCACGCCCAATTGGTCGGGCCGCCGGCCGGGCTCACTCGTCGGCCGGTGTTGCCGCGGCCAACCGGCGGATCTCGTCGACCACGGCGGGATCGGCCAGTGTGGTGGTGTCGCCCAGCACCCGGCCCTCGGCCACATCCCGCAGAAGGCGGCGCATGATCTTCCCGCTGCGGGTCTTCGGGAGCTCGTCGGTGAAGACCACCGTCTTGGGCCGGGCGATGGCCCCGATCTTCGCCGCCACGTGGACACGGAGCTCCTGGCCCCTCTCGTCGTTGGGCTCGCCGGCGTCGAACCGCAGGGTCACGAAGGCCACGATGGCCTGTCCCGATGTGGGGTCGGTGGCCCCGACCACGGCCGACTCGGCCACCGCCGGGTGATCGACCAGGGCCGACTCCACCTCCGTGGTGGAGATGCGGTGCCCCGACACGTTCATCACGTCGTCGACCCGGCCCAGAAGCCACAGGTAGCCGTCGGCATCGACCTTGGCCCCGTCGCCGGCGAAGTACCTCCCGGCGAAGCGGCTCCAGTAGGTGTCCCGGTACCGTTCGGGATCGCCGTAGATGCCCCTGAGCATGGAGGGCCAGGGCCGGGTCAGGGTGAGGTAGCCACCGCCCCGGGCCACGGCCACCCCTTCCTCGTCGACCACCTCGGCGGCGATGCCGGGAAGCGGGAAGGTGGCCGACCCCGGCTTGGTGGCGGTGATGCCCGGGAGGGGGGCGATCATGATGGCCCCCGTCTCGGTCTGCCACCAGGTGTCGACCACCGGGCACCGTTCGCCGCCGATGTGGGTGTGGTACCACATCCACGCCTCGGGATTGATGGGCTCGCCCACCGAGCCGAGCACCCGCAGCGAGGTGAGGTCGTGGCGTGCGGGAAACCCGGTGCCCCACTTCATGAACGTCCGGATGGCGGTGGGGGCGGTGTAGAGGATGGTGACCCGGTACCGCTCGATGATCGACCACCAGCGGTCGCGGTCAGGGAAATCGGGCGTCCCCTCGTACATGACCGAGGTGGCCCCGTTGGCCAGCGGGCCGTAGACGATGTAGCTGTGGCCCGTCACCCAGCCGATGTCCGCCGCGCACCAGTAGACGTCGCTCTCGGGGTGCAGGTCGAACACCGCCTTGTGGGTGTACGCGGCCTGGGTCAGGTAGCCACCCGTGGTGTGCATGATCCCCTTGGGGGCGGCGGTGGTGCCGGAGGTGTAGAGGAGGAACAACAGGTCCTCGGCCCCCATGTGCTCGGGCTCGCATCGATCCGGCGGCGGTCCGCCGGCGGCCCGGTCCTCACCGGACAGCAGCTCGTGCCACCAGTGGTCGCGGCCGGCGACCATGGCGGCCGGGTCGCCACCTCCGCCTCCGACCCGGCGGGCCACGACGACATGGTCCACGCAGGGGGACTCCTCCACGGCGTCGTCGACGTTGGCTTTGAGGGCCACGGGGACACCCCGGCGCCAACCTCCGTCCGCGGTGATCACCACCCGGGCCTGGGCGTCGAGGATCCTGTCGCGGAGTGCGTCGGACGAGAACCCCCCGAAGACGACCGAGTGGACGGCCCCGATGCGGGTGCAGGCCAGCATGGCCACGGGCAGCTCGGGAATCATCGGCATGTAGATGGCCACCCGGTCGCCGCGCCCGACGCCGAGCCCGCGCAACACGTTGGCGAACCTGGACACGTCGGTCAGCAGCTGGCCATAGGTGATGGTGCGGGTGTCGCCCGGCTCACCCTCCCAGTGGAAGGCCACCTTGTCGCCCCTCCCGGCGGCCACATGCCGGTCGAGGCAGTTGTAGGAGACGTTGAGCGTCCCGCCGTCGAACCACCGGGCGAACGGCAGGTCCCAGTCGAGCACGGTATCCCACGGCCGGAACCAGTCGAGGGCCCCGGCCTGCTCCGCCCAGAAGCCCTGCCAGTCGGCCTCGGCCCGCTCGTAGACAGCGGGATCCGCAACCACCGCCCGGCTGCGGAACGAATCCGTCGGGGGGAAGACCCGATCTTCGGTGAAATAGTCCTCGATCGTGGGCTCGACCGGGGGCGTTACCCCTCCAGGCAGGTGTCGTACCGGGTCGTCAGGCATCGCTCCCCACTCCTTCAGTGCTGACGGCAGAGACTGCTCCACCTCGACGCGCCTCAGCCTAACGCCGGCGGGCCTCTACGATGGAAGGGCCGTGACTGCGAATACACAGCCGTTGGGGGAGGCGGGCCTCGACGGTCGACAGCCGGGCGCCCGGCCTGGCCCCTTCCCGCTCGAACCGGGCGTGACCAGGGTCGAGGTTCCCCTGGGTCGCAGGGTCATGGTGGTCAGCGACCTCCTCCTGACGGCCGAGGCCACCGCCACGTCCTCAGCCGTCACCACCGAGGTGGCCCGGGCCCTCGACACCTGGGACGGACCGGGCATCCTGATCATCGCCGGCAACCTCTTCGACCTGTCCGGCCTGCAATCCCCCCTGTCCCAGGCCCAGCGGGCCCTCGAGGCCCACCCGGCGCTCAACCAGGCCCTGAGCCACTTCCTGGCCGTCGACGAACGGCGGGTCATCCGCCAGACGGGGACGCACGAGCCCGGGTACGACTCCGACCCGGAGGCGCTCCGCGCCATCGCGGCCAAGGGCGTCGAGGCCGCCGGTCCTGTCGACCTGTATCTGCACACGGCCACCGGCGTCCGCGTGGTGCGCGTGGAACCGGGCGAGCACGCCTACGCGGCCGGGTGCAGCGGACTGGAGACCGAGTTCGACCCGGCCGCCGACGCCAAGCCCGGCGTCATCGGCCCGTCATCCGCAGGCAGGGGATGGCGATCGCTGGCCGACCAGTCCAACCGCGATGCGCCGTGGCTGGTCGGGCTCAGCCGGCTGAGCGATCCCTCGGCGCTGTCTCGGTTCGTGGTCTCCCGGACCCTGTACCGCCGGGTCGGCCGCCATGCCTGGTGGCTGCTGGTGCCCTTCGTCGTAGCCGGTCTCCTACGGGTGGCGGTGACGCCGTGGGTCATGGGCCATCTCGGATCGGGACTGCCCGCCCGCGCCATCCGTCATGCCCACCAGGCGGACCTCGGCGATCAGATCGTCATCGCCCTGTTGGTGGCGCTGGTCGTCCTGGGTGTCCTGGCCCTGGTGCTCGGACTGTTGAGCCGGCGCATGTGGTCGATCCTCGGAGGGGGCGCCCTGGGGGAGGTCCAGGCCCAGGCGGCGGCCAACGACGCGGCCCGCGACGCGGGCCGCAACCTGGTCGGAAGGGGCTACGCCGGGCTGATTACGGCCGCCACCTTCCAATCGGAGCTCACCCACCTCGGCGTGGGCTTCTACGCCAACGTGGGGGCGACCGCCGAGGTGGTGGACGAGCACCGGGGGGCGCTCGGACTGCCGCCCGTCTTCCTGCACAAGCAGCGGGTCAGCTGGGTCGAGCTCGAGACCGGAGCCGAGCTGCACGTCCGGATGCTGTTGGCCAGCAACGAGCTCCCGTCACCCAGCGTCCTCGAGCGGGTGATCACCCGGGGCCGAGAGGTGCGGAGCCTCCATCCCGCCCTGGTGGCGTCCTATCCGAAGGGCGACTCGTGGCCCCCCGCACCCGATCTGCACCAGGCCCACCGCCGGACCCGGCGGGTGAGACGGTGGGCATCGGCCGGCATCCTCCTCGCCGGCATCATCGACCTCCTCGACGCTGTCACGCCACCATTGCGAGGCCGGCTCCACCTGGTTCTCCAATTCCTCCCCCTCCGGGCCAGCGAGGCAGCGGGGGCTCTCATCGCCATCGCCGGTCTGGCCCTGTTGGCTCTGGGCCGGGGCATCCTCCGCGGTCAGCGACGGGCCTGGCGTGTGGCCGTGGTCCTTCTCTCCGGCACCATCGTCTTGCATCTGGTGGCCGGCGCGGACTTCGAGGAATCCCTGATGGCGATCGCCGTGCTCGTCCTCCTCGTGACCAACAGGCGGGATTTCCAGGCCGCCTCGGACCAGTCCTCGTTGCGGTCGGCACTCATCGCCCTCGGCGTGGCGGTGATCGGCATCACGCTGGTGACCACCGCGTCCATCGAGCTCTTCATCCACATCGGCCACCATCACCGGTCCCACATCCCATGGTGGACGGCGTGGTGGGCCGTGACCGAACGGCTGGTCGGGATCCAGACGGTGCCGCTCCCCCATCGGGCCGACCGATTTCTGGCCCCGTCGTTGCTGGCCATCGGACTCACCCTCGTCGCCATCACCCTGTTCCTGTTCTCCCGGCCGGTGGTCGACCGCCGGCTGACCTCGGGACGCGCCGCGGAGTTCCGGGCCCGGGATATCGTGCGCCGGCACGGCATCTCGACACTCGACTACTTCGCCCTCCGGTCGGACAAGAAGTGGTTCTTCCACCGCGACAGCCTGGTCGCCTACGCCGTCTACGGCGGGGTGTGCCTGATATCGCCCGATCCCATCGGACCCCGCAACGAGCGCGAGCAGGTGTGGGGTGCGTTCCGCAGGTTCGCCGACAGCCACGGCTGGGTCACCTCGGTCATGGGCGCCGGTGAAGACTGGCTCTCCATCTACCGCGACTCGGGGATGCACAACATCTACCTGGGTGACGAAGCACTGGTGCGGGTGCAGTCGTTCACCCTGTCCGGTGGTGGGATGAAGGGGCTACGACAAGCCCACAACCGGATCGCCAAACACGGGTACACGGCCACCTTCCACGACCCGTCCCGTCTGGGTCCGGAGCTGTCCAAGGAGTTGACGAGGCTCATAAGCATGAGCCGCCAGGGCGAGCACGAGCGGGGGTTCTCGATGATGCTGGGGCGGGTGTTCGACCCGCGGGACACCGGCCTGCTGCTCACGGTGGTCCGCGGACCGGACCAGGCTCCGGCGGCCATGTGCCAGTTCGTGCCGGCCCCGGGCATCAACGGCTACTCCCTCGATCTGATGCGCCGCGACCCGGGGGAACATCCCAACGGGCTACTGGACTTCGCCCTGTGCTCCACCATCGAGTACCTGCGGGCCGGAGGGTACAAGGGCCTGAGCCTCAACTTCGCCACCATGCGGTCCACGCTCTCGGGCGAGAAGGGGGACGGCACCGTCCAGCGGGCCGAGCGGTGGTTCCTGAAGCGTCTGTCGAACTTCGCCCAGATCGAGTCCCTGTGGCGGTTCAACGCCAAATACGAACCGGAATGGCTGCCCCGCTATGTGGTCTTCGACACCGCCGAGCACCTCGTTCCCGTGGTCATGGCCATCCTGCGTGCAGAATCGGTGTGGGAGATCCCCGTGCTCGGGAAGCTGCTGGCGGCGGGAGCCGAGAAGCGGATGCTCAGCGCGCAAAAGGAGACCGAGGAGTTCATCGCCACCTCATTCGGCTCGTGGGACAACGACGACGACCGCCCCGACGGGAGCACCGATCCCGGGAACGGGCAGGCTGGCAACGGTCAGACGCCCAACGGTCAGGCTCCCAACGGTCACCTCGACCCCGGGGTGGACCCACCGGTCGTGTCCAGCACGCCGGGCCGGACCCGGTAGCCACCGCGGCCCAGCCGCCCGGATCGCCGCGGCCCGCACGCCCGCTTTCCGACGGCGCCCGCCCTCCGGCTACAGCCCGGGGCTGCTCTGCATGATCCCGCCGTCGGCAAAGATGGTCGTGGCGGTAAGATAGCTGGCGCCGTCGCCGGCCAGGAACACCACGACCGCGGCGATCTCCTCCGGCTTGGCCAAGCGCCCGATGGGAATGGCGTCGTCGAGTTTCTTGAGCGCCGCGGGGTCGTTGACGGTAGTGGTGTTGATGGGTGTGTCGACCGCTCCCGGGCCGACCCCGACGACCAGCACGTTGTGGGGAGCCAGTTCCACGCCCGCCGTCCGGGTCAGCATGCGCATACCTCCCTTGGAGAGGCAGTACGGGGTGTTGCCGGGCATCGGCCAGTCCTCGTGGACCGAGGTCATGTTGATGATCCGTCCACCGCCCCCTTGGGCGATCATCTGCTTTGCCGCCAGCTGGGTGCCGAAGAACGCGCTCTTCAGATTGATGTCCAGGACGCGTTCATACTGCTCCTCAGTGGTGTCGAGGACTGATGTGCGGGTCTCGATGCCCGCGTTGTTGACCATGATGTCCAGCCGGCCGAAGTTGCCGACCGCCGCCTCGATCAACTTCTCGAGCTCGGAGATCTTGCTGACGTCGGCATTCACGGCGACGACCTTGTCCCCGAGAGCCCGCACCTGCTCCTCGAGTGCCTCGGCCGCACCAGGATCGGACACGTAGTCGATGACGATGGAGGCTCCCTCGGCCGCCAGCCCGAGCACCACGGCCTTTCCGATACCGGTATTTCCACCTGTGACGATGGCCACCTTGCCCTGCAGTGTCACGCCAGCTCCCATCCGTCCCTCATACTCCTGGCCTGTCCAGGACCTTCGTCGCATCCTACGCGGACCCGTCCGTGGCCCGCAGGCCGGTCATGCCGCGGCGCGGCACCAAGGAGCCGGCGGCACGGACGGGTGCCGATCCCGGTCGACGGCTCGGGGCTCCGGATGGCCGTGTGGATCCCGGAGCCCGCCTCAGGCGTCGCCGGAGGGGCCGGGCCCGAGGGCGCCCACCGGCCCTTCCCCCCGGGGTCCGGCGACCACGGCACGAACGCCGTCCACGGGACCCTCGTCCGGGCCCCCGGACCCCGACTTCCGGTTGCGGCCGGCGAGGAGCCCGATGAGGGCGACCAGGGCCAGGGCCACCAGCACGACGACGACGGCGACCAACGCGGTGGGCTGGTTCCACACCACGAGGAGCAGCATCGCGAGGCCGATCACGCCCCACTGCAGGCCCCGGCGGTGGGCGGCGGCGAAGTCGTGGACAGGACCGCCGGTCATCCACGACGGCTTGTGCCTGTCGACCATCCAGGCCCGCACCGAGGAGTTGCCCACAGCCACCGCAACGAGGACGATCACCGCGGCCACCACGAACAGCGTGCGGACGGTATCGAGCAGGGACGCGCTGACCGTGTCGATGACCGCCTCGGTCGCCGGCCTGGACTGGGTCGGACCGAGGGAAGACAGGTAGTGGCTACGACCCAACGACGCGACCACCAGCACCAGAGCCATGGAGAGCGCCAGTCCCGAGGCGGCACGCACCAGGCCACGGCGCCGGTCGCGGGCGAGCGCGATGGCACCGGCAACGAGCAACAGGGTGATGATGGGGAGAAGGACGTAGAGCCTGTCGAGGGTGCGGGTGAGGCCCTGGAGCCGCACGAGCTGGCTCGACTGGAACAGGGTGAGCGAGGCCGGGCTGGACACCCCGTCGAAGAGCCTGATCCCCTTTTTGTCGAGTACCTTCTCCACAGACTTCTCGATCTGGCCCAGGTCCACCGTGACCTTGCCGTTACTCGATTGCAGTGCACCCTCGGTCGAACCGGTCAGCAGCGCCACCACCTGCCTGTGCGCTCTCCGATTGGCCTCGACCCAGAGTCTCTGGAATGCGGACGACTCGACGAGCTTCAGGGTGACGTCGTTCGTCGCCGTCTCTACGGCCGTCCCGATCGGAGCGGCCAGGGAAGCGGACCGCTCCGGAAGCACCCGCCTGACCCTTTTCTCCACGTTGACCTTGGTGACGAGTTGGCCGGTGACCCTCTTCGCCACTGCCGACTGGATGGCCGGGTTGCCGGCCAGCGGTGTGACCGTGCTCACATAGGTGTCGGTGTTCAGCACTTCATTGCGAACGAACACCACGAACACCGACAGGACGGCGGAAACACAGGCAAGCACGATCAGGGCCCACGAGGCGATGCTCTTCCAGCGGCGCCTCCGTCGTCGCGACCGGTCGGATCCCTCGCCCCGGCGAAGCCTTTCGTTCTCCTGTCGCAGTTCCTCCACGGTGTCTCTGCGCGCGTAGGCGTCCGGGTCGTCGAGAACCACGCCGACACTGTACCGGCGTGCCGCCGTCCGCAGAAACGGGGACGACCGCCCCACGTGCGTTACGCACCATGGGGCGGTCGTCGGCCGCGACTACTGCATCCTCGTGGCGGTCCGCACCGGCCGCCTGTGCTCAGGCGAGCAGCTTGGACTTCTGCGCTTCGAACTCGGCGTCGGTGATCACGCCCTTCGATTTGAGATCGGCCAGTTTGGCCAACTCGTCGACGCTGCTGCCACCCGAGCTTCCCGCGGCCTGCTTGACGTAGGCGTCGAACGCCTTCTGCTGCTGGGCCGCCTGGGCCGCGGCCCGCTCGTGCATGCTTCCGCCGCGGGCGATGAGATAGATGAGCACTCCGAGGTACGGGATGATGATGACGAAGATCACCCACAGGGCCTTGGCCAGCCCGCCCAGGTCGTGGCTACGGAAGATGTCGCTGAAGACGACGATCAGGAGCCAGATCCACAGGAAGAAGAGAAAGAACTCCAGCATCGTCCAGAAGATGCTCAGTAGAGGGTAGTTGTACGCAAGCATGTGCCGCTCCTTGGTTGGGGACGCTCTGAACCATACTTTGTCGGGCTGAGCAGCACGAGGCTTCTGCGTTCGCGCTGGTCGGTCGCGCCGTCGAACGCCGGGCCCGAGCATCCTTCGGGGCACCGGAACCCCCCTCGGCGCGCGGAAACCACCTAGTGTCATCTGACGGAGATCGGACGACGGGAGGAGACCGGTGAACTTCGTTGGCGACGTCGAATCTGTCGCCGTCACCGTGACGACAATGCTGTGGGTATCGGCGTGCGTGCCGGCGTGCAGGTCGTTGACGACGTCGGTGTTCGTCGGCGCCATGTCGGAGGCGCGGGCGTGACCGCATCCGGCCCACCGGCCCCACCCGATCCACCGGCGGCCGCACCCAACTCACCGGCGGCCGCATCCGGCCCACCGGCGGCCGCATCCGGCCCACCGGCCGCACCCGATCCGACGGCGGCCCAGCCCGACCCGATGGCCATGCTCAGGTCGAAGGGGTATATCCGGCTGCTCGTCCTGGCCGCCGTCATCGGGGTCCCCGTCTCGGCGGTGGCCTACGGCTTCCTCAAATTGGTCGGCCTGCTCCAGGAGTGGATCTTCGTCTCGTTGCCCAAGGAGTTCGGCTTTGCCGGCACGCCGGTGTGGTGGCCGCTCCCGCTCCTGGCCGTGGCCGGAGTCCTCGTGGGCGCCACCATCAAGTATCTCCCGGGGACGGCGGGGCATATTCCGGCCGAGGGGTTCAAGACCGGGGGAGGCGCGCCCACCGCCAAGGAGCTTCCCGGCGTGGTGATCGCCGCGCTGGCCACCCTGAGCCTCGGCGTCGTCCTCGGACCGGAAGCACCACTGATCGCCATCGGCGGCGGGCTGGGGCTCCTGTCCATACAGCTGGCCAAGCGCGACGCGCCGCCGGCGGCGGCGATCGTCATGGCGTCGGCCGGGAGCTTCGCGGCCATCAGCACCCTGTTCGGCTCCCCCATCCTCGGCGCCTTCCTGCTGATGGAGGCGGCGGGGATCGGCGGACCTCTCCTCGAGCTGGTCCTGGTCCCGGGGTTGCTGTCGGCGGGAGTGGGCACGCTCATCTTCGTGGGACTGAACTCGCTGACCGGATTCGGGACGTTCTCGCTGGCCATCCCCGGCCTGCCGCCCTTCCACCACCTGACCGGGGCCCTGTTCTGCTGGGCCATCGTCTTCGGCCTGGTGGCCGCACTGCTCGGTACCGGCATCAGGCTCATCGGGCTGGCCGTCCTACCTCGGGTCGAGCCGCGCAGGATCCTGCTCACGCCGGTCGTCGGGATCGGGATCGCCGCACTGGCCATCGCCTTCGCCGAGATTTCCGGACGCGGATTTTCCGTCGTCCTCTTCTCGGGTCAGACCGCGCTTCCCGGCCTGGTCCAGCACGCCGCCGGCTGGACCGTCGGCGCACTGGTGCTCCTGGTCGTCTGCAAAGGACTGGCCTACGGGATTTCGCTGTCGAGCTTTCGCGGTGGCCCGGTGTTCCCGTCGATGTTCATCGGGGCGGCCGCCGGCATCGCCGCGTCGCACCTGCCCGGCATGTCGCTGGTGCCCGGAGTGGCCATGGGTATCGGCGCCATGTGCACGGTCATGCTCAAGCTGCCCATGACGGCGACACTGTTGGCCACACTGCTGCTGCTCAGCGACGGAACTGCGGTCATCCCGGTGGTCATCGTGGCCGTCGTGGTGGCCTACGCGACCACGGCGTGGCTTCCGCAGACCCCAGCCGAGCTGGGGGCAGTGCTGCACCCCTCGACCCGCCGCGGCACGACCCGCACGGCCACGGCCGCCACCGCCACCGTGGCGACAGCCCCGGCAGCCCCGGCAGCCCCGGCAGCTCCGGCGGCCACGACCCCGGCGGCGGGTCCGGCGGCGACCGATGCCTGAGACGACCGGCGGAGGGCCGTGGTAGTCGTCGACCTCGTCCTCATCGGACTGGCCGTGACCCTGGAGCCGATACCCCTCATCGCCTTCATCCTCACCCTGAGCGCGCAGCGGGGCGCCAACAAAGGGGCGGCGTTCATCCTGGGCTGGATGGCGTCCCTGGTGGTGGTCATCGGCGGCGTCATCCTCATCACCGGGGGGAAGCCGCCCAGGCCCAAGACCGCCCCGTCCAATGCCGCACTCGGGATCAAGATCGCCCTGGGGGTGATCCTCATCCTCATCGCCGTGCGTCAGCAGCGCCGGGCCGGACGACCTCGCAAGCCCCCCACCTGGATGTCCAAGCTCGACCACCTGTCCGGTTGGGCCGCCGCCGGTCTGGGCATCTTCCTCCAGCCCTGGGTGCTGGTCGCAGCCGGCGCGGCCACGGTCTCCCAGATGCACGTCTCCTCCATCCAGTCGTGGGCCTTGCTGGTGGGCTTCTGCGTGCTGTGCACGGCCAGCATCCTGGCCATGGAACTGCACGTGATCTTCTCCCCCGACGTGGCCAAGCAACGTCTGGACGGGATCAGGAATTGGATCGAGACCCACCGCGACCAGGCCATCATCGTGCTCTCTCTCGTCATCGGGCTGTGGCTGCTCGTCGACAGCATCTACCTGATCGTGACCTGATGGGCGGCGCTCGACAGGATCCTCGCCGTCGCCCGCCGGTGCGGGAACGCGCCATGATCCTCCTCCACGTCCTGGCGGTGGTGTTCGGTGTCGTGCTGGTGGGAGCCGTGCTCATCTCGGCCCTGGAGACGGTCGTGCTGCCCCGCAACGGGTTCACCCGCATCACCCGGTTCATGTTCGCGGTGGCCGACCGCGTCCTCATACACCGATGGCGCAACCAGGCCCGGGAGGCGAATCTCCGTGCCCTCTATGCACCCATCGCCCTGATCAGCCTGCCGCTGGTGTGGATGCTCTCGGTCACCGTCGGGTTCACCTTCGTCTTCTGGGGGATCAGGACGGGCACCACCCAACGCGCCTTCGAGGTGAGCGGATCGTCCCTGTTCACCCTGGGCTTCGCCGAACCCAAAGGCGCCTCGAGGATATGGCTGACCTTCATCGAGGCGACCATCGGCCTCGGACTGGTGGCGCTGCTGATCAGCTACCTCCCCACCATCTACTCCGCCCACCACCAGCGCGAGAAGGGCATCATCGTGCTCCGCCCCTTCGCCGGCACTCCGCCCTCCCCGGTCGACCTGCTGGTCAACCTCCAGCGCCTGGGGGGCCTGGACAATCCGGAGCTGTGGCGGACGACGGCCAGCTGGCTGCTCGAGATCGACCAGACCCATACCGCCTTCCCGGCCCTCTGCTACTTCCCCGAGTCGTCACCCGAGCAGTCGTGGGTGGCATCGCTGGGCAGCGTGCTCGACGGCGCCGCCCTGCTCCTGTCCACGATGGACCTGGAGAGCGGTGAACGGGCCATCGATACGGCCAAAGGACCGATGCTGGCACTGGCCTACGGGATGCCCAGTCTGGTGAGGATCGGGATGTCGGCGGGGCTTCCGATCGAGCCCCCGGACTCATTGCTCGGGCTCCTGGCCCGGTCCACCGAGGAGCCACCGGCCATCTCCGTCTCCCGCCAGGAGTACATGGCGGCCCTGGACCGGCTCGACTCGTTCCTGCCCGTACCCGAACCGCGGCGGGATCAGTCCTGGAGACGGTTTGCCTGGGTCCGCTCCGGTTACGACCGGGCGCTGCGCGGCCTCGCCGGTCTCACCCTGGCCCCGGCCGCGGAATGGACGACCGACCGGCCGGTGCAGGTGGGTCGACCGCGTCTGATCCTCTCCCGTCCGATCCGGGTCGACTGGGAGCTCGGCGGCGCCGACCTGAGCGCGCTCATGCCCCGCCGGGCACCACCGCTACAGGTGGCTGAATCCGCCCGCCTCCTCTTTGGTCATGGCCACCGTCACCGGGTGCTTGTCGAAGTGGGCGATGGATGCCCTGATGTCATTGAGCAACAGGAAGGACAGGTCGCGGCTCACCCCCTGGCGCACCAGGATCCTCTGCACCGAGATGTCGGCGACCGAGCCGGTCAGGGGATAGGCCGGAACCTGCCAGCCCTGGACCCGCAGCCGATCGGCCAGGTCGTAGAGGGTGTAGCCCGGGTCTTCCCCCTCCTTGATCCGCCAGGCCACCGAGGGGATCCCGGTGAGCGGGTTGCCGTCGCACAGCATCTCGAAGGGCCCGAGCTTCACGATCTCCTCGGCCAGGAATTTGGCCGATTCGTAGCAGGCGTCGTGGACGTACTTGTAGCCCTTCTTCCCCAGCCGGACGAAGTTGTAGTACTGGGCCACGATCTGGCCGGCCGGCCGGGAGGAAATTGATCTGGAAGACCGGCATGTCGCCTCCCAGGTAGGTGACGTGGAAGATGAGGTCGTCGGGGAGGTCGTCCTTGTCCCGCCAGAGCACCCACCCCGCCCCGAGGGGGGCCAGACCGAACTTGTGCCCCGAGGTGCTGATCGACTTGACCCGCGGGATCCGGAAGTCCCACACCACGTCGGGGGCGCAGAACGGGGCCAGAAAGGCACCGCTGGCCCCGTCCACGTGGATGTCGATGTCGAGCCCGGTGTCCTCGGCCAGCTTGTCGAGGGCCGCGGCCAGCTCGGCCACGGGCTCATAGGCGCCGGTGTAGGTCACCCCGAAGGTGGGGACCACCATGATGGTGTTCTCGTCCACCAGGGCCAGCATCTGTTCGACGTCCATGCAGTACTTTCCGGGCGACATGGGGATCTCGCGCATCTCGATATCCCAGTACTTGGCGAATTTGTGCCATACCACCTGAACCGGGCCACACACCATGTTGGGCTTGTCGGTGGGCTTCCCCGCCGCCTCACGCTTGGCCCGCCAGCGCCACTTGGCCGCCATGCCCCCCAGCATGCACGCCTCCGAAGAGCCGATGGCCGAGCATCCGACGGCTTCGGCCTCCTCAGGTGCGTGCCACAGGTCGGCCAGCAGCTGGACACAGCGGCGCTCGATCTCGGCCGTCTGCGGGTACTCGTCCTTGTCGATCAGGTTCTTGTTGATGCAGATATCCATCAGCTTGTGGATCTCCTCCTCCTCCCACGTCTGGCAGAAGGTGGCCATGTTCTGGCGCTCGTTCCCGTCCAGCAGCAGCTCGTCGGAGATGCACTGGAACGCATCCTCCGGCCGCATCTCGTCGGCCGGGAACCGGTGGGACGGCAGGCTGGTCAGCAAGTCCTTGCCGGCGTAGACCGACTCGAGCAGTTCGTCGCGCACGGATACCCGCTTGTGCAGTGGCATGGTGGTCAGCTCCTCATCTCTTGGTGGATCGGTGGATCGCTCTCTTGATGCATCGGTGGTCCGGCACCGGCGGACCGGCCCGTCCGGGCATCGCCGTCGACCGTCCACGCCGTGGTTCGGACCCCGCCGGCGGCCCCGATGCCGCCGCCGGCGCCGGCCCGGGTCAGCAGGTCCGCCAGACGGGTCCGATGGGACGGCAGGCCGTGGACCCGGTGCGCCCCCTTGGCCCGCGCCGTGCCACCGACATCCGGGCGCGGTGGAGGTGACCTGGCCCATCGGGCCATCTTTCCACTCCCGCCGCCCGACCGCTCCCGCCGATCACTCCCGGGCTGCACCTTTCTTCCGGCGCTGCCGCAGGAGGATGGCCAGCCGGTCGACCAGGGCGCCGAGGAAGGCGGCGATGAGCAGGACCCAGATCAGGCTCACATTGGCGTTGAAGAAGATGAATCCGACCCGCACGGTCTTGCTGTTGTCGAGGACGAACCCGATGAGGAGGGCCAGGGCCACCACCGCCACCACGATCCGGACGATGTCCCGCGTGTCACGCTTGCCGCCCGCCGCTGCCCCGCTCCGCCCATCGGATCTGGCCATCGCCTGCTCCTTCCCGTCGGCGGACTCCGAACTTCGCGCTGACGAACTCGGGGGTTCGCTCCAGCGACAGTACCCCCGGAGCCCACCGGAGACGGTGACCGGTCAGGTGAAGAGCAGCGTGGCCTGGTGGGCGAAGTTCAAGATGGGCTCCGGGATGATGCCGAAGACCACGCTGAACGCCACCGAGATGCCGATGACGACCCAGGTCAGGGTGGGTACGGACACCACGCCCCGTTCCGTGACCGACGGGGCCGGCGGCGCGTCGGTGAGGACCTGGAGGCTCGAGACCTCGTCGGAGGGACCGGACGAGCCCGAGGTGCCGGACGACCCGACGGGGCCGGACGACGCAGGGGTGCCGGCCACGTCCTCGCCGGCACCGCCGGTGGCGGCGATGTCGTCGTCGCCCACCGTGTCCCCGACCATCCCCACCGGCGAGTACATGGTCACCGCCACCCGCAGGTAGAAGAAGGCGGCCACGGCGGCCGAGGCCATGGCCACCGCGGCCAACACGTAGGCGTGGGTGGCCACGGCCGCCCCCACCACTCCGAATTTGGCCAGGAACCCGGTGGTGAAGGGGATGCCGGCCTGCCCCAGGAGGAGCACGGCGAAGGCCAGGGCCAGCACCGGCTGACGTTTGGCCAGACCCCGGTAGTCGGAGATCTGGTGCCCGTTGTCGCCGTCACGCGCCATCACGGTGATGACGGCGAAGGACCCGATGACCAGGAACATGTAGGTGAAGATGTAGTACAGCGAGGACGAGACGCCCCGGGTGGTCGCCGCCTCCACGCCGAGCAGGATGAACCCGACGTGATTGATGGACGAGTAGGCCATCATCCGCTTCACGTCCCGCTGCATCAGGGCCACCACCGCGCCCAGCACCAGGCTGAGTAGGGCGAGCGCCCAGATGACGGGCTGCCAGTCCGTGCGCACCGTCGGGAACGACGACACGAACACCCGCAACAGGGCGGCGAACGCGCCCACCTTGACCACCGCGGCCATGAACCCGGCCACCGGTGAGGGTGACCCCTGGTAGACGTCGGGGGACCACATGTGGAAGGGAACGGCGGCGATCTTGAACCCGAACCCGACCAGCAGGAGCGCCAGCCCACCCAGCAGCACGCCGTTGGAGGCGATGACGTTGGCCGACAGGTAGTCGGCGATCTGGGGCAGGTTGGTGGATCCGGTGGCGCCGTAGACCAGTGCGATCCCGTACACGAAGATCGCCGAGGAGAAGGCGCCCATCACGAAGTACTTGAGCGCGGCCTCGCCCGACTCGGCCCGCTTGTGGTTGAACGCGGCCAGCACGTAAAGGGCGATCGACATGATCTCGAGGCCGAGGAAGATGACGATGAGATCGTTGGCCGCTCCCATCATCATCGCCCCCGAGGCCGACATCATGGCCAGGACGTGGAATTCGGGGCCCTCGATGCCCTCCCGGCGGAGATAGCCGTCACCCACCAGAGCAGTGAGGAGCATGGCGATGGCCACCACGATCTGGACGAACACGTCGAAGCCGTCGAAGGCGATGGCGCCGGCGATGGTGACCTGGGGACCGTGCGTGCTCACGTGGTCCCACTGGAACAGTGCGGCCACCAGTGCGGCGACGGACACCGTGGAGGCGACCAGGGTTCCCGAGCCCACGCCCAGGATCTTGCGGAACAGCGAGGACGCCAACATCAACACCAGGGCCCCGCCGATCATGATGAGCATGGGCAGGATGCTCAGGTAGTCGACATGGGGGGTGTGAATGGCGGGAAGGGCCGAACTGGTGGCGGCCGTAATCACCAACGAGGTCATGGGCGGGCACCCCCCGTGGTCGTGGCCGCAGTCGGCGGCGCCGTCGTCGCGTCCGCCCGGGCCGCCGACGCCAGCACGGACAGGTGGCGGACCGACGTCGGCGACGAGGACGTCGACGGGGCCGGTGCCGCCGACAGATCCGGCGACGGCGACGATGCCGCCGACGACCCCGGGTCGAGGCCGGCCGGAACGGGGGTGTGGGTCACGCGGTCCACGTGGACGACCAGCCGGTCCACCGACGGGGTGATCCGATCGAGCACGGGCTTCGGGAACACACCGAGGACGACGATGAGGATGATGAGGGGGGCGATGATGAGCCGCTCACTCCAGGCCAGGTCCTTGGTCTTGGTGTCCGTCGGGTCCGGCTGGCCGTGGAAGACCTGCTGGTAGGCCCACAGGAGGTAGATGGCGGCGGCGATCACCCCGAGGGCGGCCACCACCGCCCACCACCGGTGGGCCACGAACGTCCCGATCAGCACCAGGAACTCACCCACGAACCCGTTGAGCCCGGGCACGCCGATGGAGGCCAGCATGGCCACGGTGAAGACACCCGCCATCACCGGCGCCGGCGACTGGAGGCCCTTCAGCGCCGACACCTGCCAGGTTCCGCGACGCTCGTAGATCCAGCCCACCAGGATGAACAGCGTGGTGATGATCAGCCCGTGGTTGACCATCTGGAGCACGCTTCCGGTGAGCCCCTGGCTGTTGAGAGCGAACGTGCCCAGCACGATGAAGCCGATCTGGGCCAGCGACGAGTAGGCCAGCAGTCGCTTGAGGTCCCGCTGGGCGCAGGCCACGACGGCCCCGTAGAGGATGCCGATCACCGCCAGGGTCAGCAGCCACGGCGCCAGCGTGCGGGTGGCCTGGGGGAAGAGGTTGAGGTCGAACCGGATGATGCCGTACGTCCCGAGCTTGGCCATCACCGCGGCCAGCAGGACCGCCCCGGCGGTAGGGGCCTCGGCATAGGCATCCGGAGACCAGGTGTGGAACGGGAAGATCGGCGCCTTGACCGCGAACGCGGCGGTGAAGGCCAGGAAGAGCAGCACCCCCTCGGTCCCCGACAGGTGGGTGTGGACCAGGGCCGGGAGCTCGAAGGTGAGCACCCCGGACTGGGACTGGTGGATGAAGGCCACGGCCAGGATGCCCACCAGCAGGAAGGCCGAACCGGCGAAGGTGTAGATGAAGAACTTGATGGCGGCATAGCCACGGCGGGCATAGCCCCATCCCCCGATGATGAAGTACGAGGGGACCAGCGTCAGCTCGAAGAAGAGGAAGAACAGGACCAGGTCGAGCGAGACGAAGCTCCCGAGGCAGGCCGCCTCCAAGAGGAGCAACCAGGCCACGAAGGAGCGGGGGTCCCGTCTGACCCGGCCCCCGAGCAGGGCCAGCGGGAAGAGGAGGGCGGTCATCAGCACCAGGAACAGTGAGATCCCGTCGATGCCGACCGACCAGCGGATGCCCAGCTCCTTGGCCCAGACGTGGTCGGAGACGAGCTGGTAGCCGCCGTCCCCCACCTTGAACTGTCCGGCGATGACCGCCGCCAGCACCAGGACGAACAGGGCCACGAGGAAGCCCAGCCCCTCGTGGAAATGGCGGGAGACCGATCTGGTGGGCACCAGCGCCACCACCGCGGCGCCGACGGCCGGCACCAACACCAGGACGGTGAGAAAGGGGAAGTGGCCTGATCCCATCAGGTCCACCACAACCGGGTCAGCATGAAGGCCAGCACCAGGACGGTACCGAGCACGATACCGAGCACGTAGTTGCGCAGGTAGCCGGTCTGGGTGCGCCGGATGAGGGCGCCGGACCTGCGGACCAGGGTGGCCACCCCGTTGACCCCGCCGTCGATCACCTTGGGGTCGATCACCGTGGCGCTGAAGGCGGCCAGGCGCTCCGAGGGCCGGCCCAGCACCGTGTCGTAGAGCTCGTTGATGTACCACGAGTGCCTGAGGAAGTTGACCTCCAGCCGGGGCCGCTCCGGCTTGGTCATCCACAGCCTGAGGCCGACGAACACACCGCCGACGGCGATGACCCCGTCGATGGTGGCCAGCACCCAGATGGCACCGGTGCTGAGGTTGTCGTCGTAGAGGTTGGAGCCGAAGACGGGGTCGATCCAGTTGGACAGCGACAGGTGGTCGTTGGACACGGCCAGGAGGCCGGCCACGGCGGCGAAGAAGGCGAGGATCCACAGGGGGATGGTCATGATCGGCCGCGACTCGTGGGGCTCGGGGATGGGCCCGTCGGCGTGGTGCGAGTCGGGCATGTCGGTGGTGGCGTCGATGGGCACCTCCTCGGCCCAGCGATCCTTTCCGAAGAAGGCCAGCCCGGTCAGGCGGCTCATGTAGTACGCGGTGAGCGCCGCGGTCACCACGCCCACCACCCACAGGGCCGGGTGGGCGGCCCAGGTGTTCTCCAGCACGTCGCCTTTGGCCCAGAACCCCGACAGCGGCGGGACGGCGGCGATGGCCAGCCAGCCGACGGCGAAGGTGATGAAGGTGATGGGCATGTACTTGCGGAGGTTGCCCATGCGCTTGAGGTCCTGCTCGTCGTGGAGGCCGTGGATGGTCGATCCGGCGCCCAGGAAGAGCAGCCCCTTGAAGAAGGCGTGGGCCACCATCAAGAAGATGGCCGCCTCGTAGGCCCCGCAGCCGATGGCCAGGAACATGTACCCGAGCTGGGACACGGTCGAGTAGGCCAGCACCTTCTTGATGTCCTGCTGGGCGCAGGCGATGGTGGCGGCCACGAAGGCGGTCGCCGCCCCGACACAGGCCACCGTGAGGGCGGCCGCCGGGGAGGCGTGGAGCAGCGGGTTGATCCGGCACAGGAGATAGACGCCGGCCGTCACCATGGTGGCCGCGTGGATGAGGGCCGACACCGGCGTCGGGCCCTCCATGGCGTCGGCCAGCCACGGGAAGAGGGGGATCTGGGCCGACTTCCCCATCACGCCGACCAGGAGCAGCAGGCAGATGGCGGTGATGTTCCCGGCGCCGATGGAGCCGATATGGGCGAAGATGGTGGTGTACTCGAGCGAGTGCACCCTGGTGAAGACCAGGAACATGGCCAGCAGGAAGCCCACGTCGCCGATCCGGTTGTAGACGAAGGCCTTCTTGCCCGCGCTGGCCGCCGAGTCACGGGTGAACCAGAAGGCGACCAGCCAGTAGGAGCAGGTCCCCACGCCCTCCCAGCCGACGAAGGTGACCAGCAGGTTGCTCCCGAGCACCAGGATCAGCATCGAGGCGACGAACAGGTTCATGTAGAGGAAGAACTTGGCGTAGTCCTTGTCGCCCTTCATGTAGCCGATCGAATACAGGTGGATGAGGGTGCTGATGCCGGTCACGAACAGGACCATGGTCATGGACAGCGGATCGACGTAGAGGCGGGCGTTCACCTGGAGCTGGTCGACGGGGATCCAGGTCCACAGGTTCTGGGTGAAGGTCCGGACCGGGGCATGCACCGTGAGCAGGTCGAGGTACACCCCCACGGCTACCACGAACGAGGCTCCGACGAACAGGGTGGCCACCGCGCCGGCCGCCGGATCGCCCAGCCGGCGACCCAGGAGCACCTGGAGGGCGAAGCCGACCAGGGGCAGCAAGATGATGAGGTAGGTCACGTGCAGCATCGTCCGGTCAGCCCTTCATCAAGTGGAGGTCGTCGGCGGTGGTGTTGGCCCGGCGGCGGAAGATGGCGACCACGATCCCGAGCCCGACCACGACCTCGGCCGCGGCCACGACCAGCACGAAGAAGACCAGGACCTGGCCGCCGATGTCGTGCAGCATGCGGGCGAAGGTCACGAAGCTCAGGTTGGCCGCGTTGAGCATCAACTCCACGCACATGAACATGACCAGCACGTTCCGCCGGATCAGCACACCCAGGGCACCGATGGCGAACAGGACGACGCTGAGCGAGAGGTACCAATCGGGGTTGATGGTCATGCCCGTCCCTCCTCGTGTGCCCCGGCGGTTTCCGTCGCGCCCGGCCGTTCCTCGGCGGGCCCGGCGACGTCGGTGGCCGGGGACGCCGGCGCCGACGGGTCCGCCCCGCCCGCCGACAGGTCTTCGGTCGCCGACAGCTCGGGCTCGTCGTCCGCCGCCTGACCGACTGCCGCCGGGGGCCGGCGGGCCAGCACCACCGCGCCCACCACGGCGATGATCAGCAGGGCGGCGGTGGCTTCGAAGGGGAACAGGTAGGTCGTGTAGACCGATTTGCCCAGCAGATAGACGTTGGACTGCTTCCCGGCGTCCACCCCGGAGACGTGCTGGGCCCCGGTGGTCCAGCTCGAGACCTGGCCCAGGAGGAGGAGGCCGGTCGTCCCGAGGAGGATGAGGCCGGCGGCCAGGGGACGCTGGCCCCGCAGGGGCTCGGCGGCGATGTTCTCCTCGCGGTCGACGCCGAGGAACATGATGACGAAGAGGAAGAGCACGACGATGGCACCGGCGTAGACGATGACCTGCACGGCGGCCAGGAACGGATCCTGCTGCAGGACGAAGAGCACGGCCACGCCGAACAGGGTCATCACCAGCATGAGGGCGGCGTGGACCGGGTTCCGGGCCGCCACCACCCCGATGGCGCCGGACAGGATGATGGCGGCGGAGACGGCGAAGGTGCCCACGTCGACCCACGACGGGTGGACGGTCGTCGTCGACGCCATCAGCACCGCTCCGACCACTGCGCTCATCAGCGAGCGCCCGATCCCGGACCGGTGGACGGGGCGCTCTGGTCTCCGGCCGCCGGCCCGGCGGTCTCCCCCGGCTCACCTGTCGGGCCCGTCGCCTCCGGGCCCCCCGCCTGGACCGGTCGGGCCGTGCCCGGTCGGTCCCGTTCGCTGTTGCCGTCGGACACCGAGCGGGCGTAGTCGGCGTCCACCTTCTGGCGGTGCTTCTTGCCCGCGCCCGGGGAGAACCGCTCGGCCTTCTCGAGCATGCGGCCGATGGCACCACGAGGGCCCCGCTTGGCCGCGGGCAGGTCGCTCTGGAGCAGGTGGCGCTCGAGGGTGTCACGCAGCTGCTTGCTGCCAGTGGCGGCATCGTCCCGCTGGCCGGTCTGCCCGCTCTCGGGGGAGCGCACCCCGAACCCGAGCTCCCCCGACCACTGGACCCGGCCCTCGAACGCCGCGTTCCCCGACGGGGACGTGGCCCGCATCCATCCCGAGGTGTGCAGATCGTCGCCCTCCCTCCAGTCCTCCCACGGAAGGTGCCTGGGCTTGCCGTCGTCGTCGACCAGCAGTTCCTCTTTGGTGTAGATGGCGTCGTTCCGGTTGGTGAAGGAGAACTCCATCAGCTTCGACTCCGTGATGGCCTCGGTGGGGCAGGCCTCCACGCACAGATCGCAGTGGATGCAGCGCAGGAAATTGATCTCGTACACGTAGCCGTAGCGCTCGCCGGGCGACACCGGATGGTCGGGCGGGTTGTCGAGGCCGCGCACGTAGATGCAGTCGGCCGGGCAGACACCGGCGCAGAGCTCGCAGCCGATGCACTTCTCCATGCCGTCCTCGTACCGGTTCAGCACGTGACGCCCGTGCTGGCGCGGCTGCTTGGGACGCTTCTCCTCGGGATACTGGCGGGTGACCGGCGGCCGGCCCAGATGTTCGAGGGTCAGCTTGAACCCGCCCAGGAAGTTCTGGCGTTGATGCGGCGGTTCCGGAGTGGCCATCAGCCGTCACCTCCCTGCGGGGTCGGGGTGAGCGGTCGGCCGCCGACACTCCGGGTGCCCGAGGAAGCCGACGTCCCGGAAGGTTCGGAGGTGCCCGACGGCCCCGGTTCGGGCCCGGGCTCGGGCTCGGGCGGGCGGCGCCACAGGCGGACGCCGACCTCGGGCAGGATGGCCCGGGTCTCCTCCCGCTCGTTGCCGATGGAGAACGCCCTGGTGATCGTCACCCCGGCCGCCACCACGGCCAGGGCCAACCCCAAGCCCCACCATCCGTCGATCACGAACCCGGCCACGACCATCAACCAGCCCAGGGAGAGCGGGATGAGCCGCTTCCACCCCAGGTCCATGAGCTGGTCGTACCGCAGCCGGGGCAGGGCCGCCCGCAGCCAGACGAACACGAACAAGAAGACGAGGGTCTTGCCCAGGAACCACACGATGGGCCAGAGCCAGTAGGTGTGGGGGATGTGGGGATCGGGGCCGTCGGGGCCTCCGAAGAAGAGGGTCACCGTGATGGCCGACATGGTGATGGTGTTCATGAATTCGGCCAGGAAGAACAGGGCGAACCGGATGGACGAGTACTCGGTCACGAACCCGCCGACCAGCTCGGAGTCGGCCTCGACCAGGTCGAAGGGGGGACGGTTCGTCTCGGCGATGCCGGCGATGAAGAAGATGAGGAAGGGCACCAGACCCAACCGGAAGACGTTCCACTGCCACAGGTGCTGCGCCTGGGCGTCCACGATGGCGCGGGTGCTGAGCGACCCGGTGATGAGGACCACCGTCACCACCGTCATGCCCAGTGCCGCCTCGTAGGAGATCATCTGGGCCGACGCCCGGACCGAGCCGAGCAGCGGGTACTTGGAGCCCGAGGACCACCCGGCCAGCATGACCCCGTAGACACCGATCGAGGACATGGCCAGCAGGAAGAGGATGCCCATGGGGGGATCGGCCAGCTGGAGCTCGAAGGTGTGGCCGGCCACGGTCACGACCCCGCCGAAGGGCACGATGGCGAAAGCCAGGAAGGCGGTGATGATGGTGATGTACGGGGCCAGGATGAAGACCGAGCGGTCGGCCTTCTCGGGCATCAGGTCCTCTTTGAAGAAGAGCTTGATCCCGTCGGCCAGGGTCTGGGCGATGCCGAAGGGCCCGGCCCGGTTGGGGCCGATGCGGCTCTGCATGTCCGAGATCACCTTGCGCTCGAACCAGATCATCAGCATCACCGACACCATGAGGAAGCCGAAGATGACGAGCACCTTGATGAGCACGATCAGGAACACGGCCCAGCCCACACCGTTCATGTACAGGGGGTCGCCCGCGGCCAGCAGGGGATGGGCCAGTGCGGTGGGCAGGCTCATGGCGTCTCCATCCTGACCTCGACCACCGGAGCCCCGGCATCGATGAGGTCGGCCACGGTCCCCCCGTCGAGGGGCACGTTGAAGTCGGCGGCGATGACCTTGCGGGGCAGCGACGGGTCGGGCACCGCTGCGGCCACCAGGGACGCGTCCTCGGTCCGCACCCTGACCGGGCCACCGGCCGGCACACCGAGGTCGTCGAGGTCGTGGGGGTTGACCCGGAGCGGGGCGGGAGCCACCAGGCCGGCCAGGGCCGGCACCGCGCTCACCGCCGAGCCGAGGTCGTAGAGCGAGCGGGTGGCCACCAGCCGCATCGAGTAGCTGTCGACCGGGCTGACATGGGGGACGTCCAGGTCGACGGGGAGGGCCACCAGCCCGGGACGGGACGGGCCGCCGGTCCCATCCGTGCCGTCGACCGGCGGCACTCCCAGCCCCGCGGTCGGCGGTTCGGCCAGGCCGGCCCTCGGCGGGGCCCCCTGGCGCTCGACCGACTCGACACCGGGGAAGGCGATGGGGTCGAGCGGGGCGGCACGGCGACCGATCGACACCGGGCTGGCGGTGAGGGGGGCGACCACGCCGTCGGCCGTCCCCAGCGCGTCGAGCACCGCCCGGGTGATCCCCCGGTAGGCCGGAGCCAGTTCCTCGATCTCGTCCCACGCCTCACCCACCGAGTCGAGACCCAGGTCGGCATCGAGGTGCACGGCCAGCTCGGCGGCGATCATCCAGTCGGGCCAGGCCTGCCCCGGGGGCACCAGCTTCTGGCCCAGGCGGCTGATGCGACCCTCGACGTTGGTGGTGGTCCCGGGCCGCTCGTGGGCCTCGGCCGCGGGCAGGACGACGTCGGCCCGCTCGGTGACGGGGCCCGGCGCCGACGCCACCGCCACCACGAAGTCGGCGGCGTCGAGGGCCCGCCGGGCCAACCGCCGGTCGGGGAAGTCGGTGAGCGGATCCGCCCCCAGCACGATCAGGGCGCCGACCGGTGGGCCGGCACCGCCGTCCCCGGCCGCGGCCCGGAGGATGCCGGCGGCGTCCCGGCCCCGGGCCGCCGGAACCGAACCCCACCGCTGGGTGAACCAGTCGCGGCCGGCGTCGAGGGTCACCCGGCCGGGCAGGACGCCGGGAGCCAGGCCCATGTCGAGGGCGCCGTTGACGTTGCCCCGCCGGAGGGCGGGCAGGAAGCGGGCGGCGGGCAGGGCCCGGGCCAGGACCTGGACGGCTTCGGCCACCAGGGCGCCGTCCTCGGCCAGGGACGCCCGCCCGGCGACGACGACGATGGTTCCGGCGCCGGCCAGCCTGCGGGCCTCGGCCAGCGCCCCCGGGTCGACGGAGGCCGGGCCCGGTGCGGCCGTGTCGACCAGGGCGGTGGCCGTGGCCGTGGCCTCGCCCGGCGCATAGCGCAGCGACACCTTGGCGTAGGGGGTGAGGGAGGTGTCCTCCGGGGCCAGCTCGATCAGGGAGAGCCCACCGTCGACGACGGCCGAGCGCAACCGCAGGAAGAGGATGGGGAGCTCCTCGCGCAGGTCACCGGACAGCACCACCACCGTGTCGGCCGCGGCCGCCTGGTCGATGGTGGCCCGGGGAAGGGCCATGACCAGCTCGGCCGGGAGGCCGTCGCCCAGCTGGGCGTCGACCGAGTCGGTGCCGAGCACCCCCTTGGCCAGCTTGGCCCAGGCGTAGGCACCCTCGTTGGTCAGCCGGGCTCCGCCCACCACACCGACCGCCTCGGCGCCCCCGGCGGCGGAGGCCTTCCTGATGCCCCCGGCCACCGCCTCCAGGGCCTCGTGCCACGAGACCGGCACCAGGGCACCCTCTTTGCGGACCAGGGGCTCGACCAGACGATCCTCGCTGTTGACGGCGTCGAAGGCGAACCGGCCCTTGTCGCACAGCCACCCGTGGTTGACCGGGTCGGCATCGATCCCGAGCAGGCGGGTCACCCGGTTGGACGACGACTGCACGGCGACCCTGCACCCCACCGCACAGGTCGTGCACGTCGACTCGACCTGGTCCAGGTCCCAGGGGCGGGCCGCGAACCGGTAGGGGGACGGCGGTGAGCGCCCCGACCGGACAGATCTGCACGGTGTTGCCCGAGAAGTACGACGTGAAGGGCAGCTCGGGGAACGTGTTGACCTCGAGGCGCTCGCCCCGCCCGATGAAGTCGATCTGGGCCTCGCCGGCCACCTCGTCGGCGAAGCGGGTGCACCGGCTGCACTGGATGCACCGCTCACGGTCCAACAGGACCAGCTCGGAGATGGGGATCGGCTTCTCGAAATGCCGCTTCTCCTCGACGAAGCGGGACTCGCCCGGGCCGTAGGCCAGGGTCTGGTCCTGGAGCGGGCACTCGCCCCCCTTGTCGCACACCGGGCAGTCGAGCGGATGGTTGACCAGGAGGAACTCGAGCACCCCGTCCTGGGCCTTCTTGACCTTGTCCGAGGTGGTGGTGACCTCCGAGCCGTCCTGGACCTCGACGAAACAGCTGGGCTGCAGCGAGGCGCCACGAGGACCGCTCACCTCGACCAGGCACATCCGGCAGACACCGACCGACTTCATCCGCGGGTGGTAGCAGAAGCGTGGGATGAAGGTGCCGGCCCGCTCGGCCGCGGCGATCAGCATCTCGCCCTTGCGCCCGGTGACCTGGCGCCCGTCGAGGGTGAACGTCACCGTCTCCACCGGCTCGGCCTCGGCGTGGTCGGTGAGGTCGGACGTGACGTTTTCGCGGCTGGTGCTGCCTTCGGTGGGCGAGCTGGTCATGACGCTCCCTCGTCAGTCACGGGGCTCCCGTCAGTCACAGTGCCCTCGTCAGTCACGGGGCTCCCGTCAGCCATAGGGGCAGCCCCCGTCCTTGATGTGCACCAGGAACTCGTCCCGGAACATCTCGATGGCCGACCCGATGGACGACGGGATGGACGGCCCGAGCACGCAGATGGTGGTCTGCTGGGGAGGCCAGGTCAGGCCGGGGGCGATGTTGTCGCAGGCGTCCAGCAGGAGGTCGAGGTCCTGTTCGCGGCCGTGGCCGGTCTCGATGCGCTCCATGATCCTCTCCAGCCAGCCCGACCCCTCGCGGCACGGCGTGCACTGGCCGCACGACTCCCGGAAGAAGAACTTGGTGATGCGCCAGGCCGCCCGTACCGCGCAGGTGTGGTCGTCCATGACCACGATCGAACCGGATCCGAGCATGGAGCCGGCGGCCGCCACTTCATCCTGGCCGAGGGGGAGGTCGATCTGGTCGGGACCGAACCACGGGGCCGACACCCCCCGGGGATGAAGGCCTTCAACGCCCGGCCGTGGGGGATGCCGCCGCCCAGGACCGGGCGCGTTGATCAGGTCGTCGAAGGTCGTCTTGACCATCTCGAGTTCGAACACGCCGGGGTTGTTGACGTGCCCGGCCAGGGCGAACAGGCGGGTGCCGGCGGAACGTCCCTCGCCCAGGGCGGCGAAGGCGGCGCCGCCGTTGAGGACGATCCAGGGCAGGTTGGACATGGTCTCCACGTTGTTGACCACCGTGGGCTCGCCGTACAGGCCGATGGCGGCGGGGAAGAACGGTGGCTTGATGCGGGGGAAGCCGCGCTTGCCCTCGAGCGACTCGAGCAGGGCGGTCTCCTCGCCGCAGATGTAGGCCCCGGCCCCCGGGTGGACCACCACGTCGACCGAGAACCCGGATCCGAAGATGTCGGCGCCCACGGCACCGTGCCCGTAGGCCTCGTTGAGGGCCGCCTGCACCCGCTCGAGGCCGAGGGCGAACTCGCCCCGGATGAAGATGAAGGCCCGGGTGACCTGCAGGGCGTAGGCGGCGATGAGCACCCCTTCGATGAGCTGGTGGGGGTCCCGCTCGATGAGCAGGTGGTCCTTGAAGGTCGCCGGCTCGCTCTCGTCCCCGTTGACCACCAGGTAGGTGACCGGGTTCTTGCGCAGCATGGCCCACTTGCGGCCGGCGGGGAACCCGGCCCCGCCCCGGCCGAGCAGGCTGGCCGTGTCGACCTCGTGCGCCACCTCCTCGGGGGTCATGGAGAGGGCCTTGCGCAGGCCCTCGTACCCACCTGTGGCCAGGTAGCGCTCCAGCGTGTGGGAGTCGGCATAGGGAAGCCGGCCGGTGATGATCTTGGGGGCCTCGGTGACGGCCACTAGGACCCACCCCCCGCCCCGCCGGATCCGGGCGCCTTGGCCGCCTCGGCCGCCGCCGCCCGGCGGGCCTGGGCCTCGGCCATCGCCGCCCTCTCCGCGGCCACCCGGGCCGGGTCGGCCTCGAGGCCCGTCGTCCGCTGGACCCGGTTGAGGGTCCCGTGCCCGGGGATGTCGGCCGAGCGGGCCCCGGATCGGAGGTCGGCCACCAACCGGTCGAACGACTCGGGCGTCTGGGCGCCGACGAACCGGTGGTTGACCTGCACGCACGGGGTCCGGTCGCAGTCGGCCAGGCACTCCGCCTCTTCGAGGGTGATGCTCCCGTCGGCGGTGGTGCCGCCGGCGTTGACCCCGAGCGAGGCTTCGGCGTGCTCGAGCAGCTCGGCCGCGCCGTTCAACAGGCAGGCGATGTTGGTGCACACCGCCACCAGGTGGGTGCCCACCGGTTCGGTGTGGAGCATGTCGTAGAACGTGGCCGTCCCGTACACCTCGGCCGGCGTCACCCCCACCAGGTCGGCGATGTCCTCCATGGCCTCGGGCGTGAGCCACCCGTCCTGCTCCTGGGCCAGGTGGCAGAGCGGGATCAGGGCCGAGCGGGGCTCGGGGTAGAGGCCGATGACCTGCCGGGCGCGCTCGACGACGGCGGGGGCCAGGTGCCGTGCCCGGGGCACGGTGGCCGAGGCGGCCCGGCGGGGTGCACCCAGCGGGACGGAGCCCGATGGTCCGGTCACCGGTCCACCTCCCCCATCACCGGGTCGATGGTGGAACAGACGGCCACGCCGTCGGCCACCAGCCCGCCGCGCATCATGAGCGGAAGCCCCTGGAGGTTGACGAAGCTCGGGCCCCGGATGTGCATGCGGTAGGGCTTGGTCGACCCGTCGGAGACCAGGTAGCAGCCGAGCTCCCCCCGGGGGACTCGATGGCCACGTAGACCTCGCCCTCGGGGACCCTGAAACCCTCGGTGAACACCTTGAAGTGGTGGATGAGGGCTTCCATCGACTCGTCGATCCGTACGCGGGGCGGCGGCGTCACCTTCTTGTCCTGGACCCGGTAGTCGCCGGCGGGCATCTTCTCCACGATCTGGCGGATGATGCGAATCGACTCGCGTACCTCGTTGAGCCGGATCGAGTACCGGTCGAAGTTGTCACCGTAGGTGCCCACGATGACGTCGAAGTCGACCTCGTCGTAGCGGAGGTAGGGCATGGACCGGCGCAGGTCCCAGGGCACACCGGTCGATCGCAGCAGCGGCCCGGTCAGGCTCAGGGCCAGGGCCTCCTCGGCCGACAGCGTGCCCACCCCCTCCGACCGCTGACGGAAGAGCGGCTGGCCGGTGAAGAGCTCGTCGTACTCGCCGGTCCGCTCCATCACGGTGTCGCAGATGATGGTGACGTCGTCCTCCCACCCGTCGGGCAGGTCGGCGGCGGTGCCCCCGGGCCGGATGAAGTTGTGGTTCATCCGCAGGCCGGTGGTCTTCTCGAAGAAGGCGAGCACCATCTCGCGCTCGCGGAACCCGTAGATCATCATCGAGGTGGCCCCGAGGTCCATGCCGTTGGTGGCCAGCCACATGAGGTGGGAGGAGACCCGGTTGAGCTCGACCATCAACATGCGGATCCAGTCGGACCGCGGGGGCATCTCCACCCCGAGCAGCGCCTCCACCGCCAACGACAGCACCAGCTCGTTGTGGAGCGGCGACAGGTAGTCCATGCGGGTGACGTTGGTGGAGCCCTGGACGTAGGTCAGCTCCTCGGCCGTCTTCTCCATGCCGGTGTGCAGGTACCCGACGACCGGCTTGGTGCGCAGGACCGTCTCCCCGTCGAGCTCCAGCATGAGGCGGAGCACCCCGTGGGTCGACGGGTGCTGGGGCCCCATGTTGATGATCATGGTCTCGTCGTCGGACTGCTCGATGTCGATGTCCGACGGGTCGACGGCCACCCCCTCGGGCAGGCGCAGGACGGCCCCGACCTCCCGACGCAGCTCGTTGGGATCGGTCTGCGAGCGCCGGCTCAGCTCCTGGACGCCTTCGGATGTCTCGGCCAGCAGGCCGGCGGGTTCGCCGGGTGGCCGCGCGTGTCCGTACTCTCGGCGTCGGACGCCGTCTTCACGTCCTTCATCGTGGCCCTGGAGCTCCCTTGAACTGGACCGGCACCCGGCCGACTCCGTAGTCCTTGCGGAGCGGGTGGCCCTCCCAGTCCTCGGGCATGAGGATGCGGGTCATGTCCGGGTGGCCGGCGAAGACGATGCCGAACAGGTCGTAGGCCTCGCGCTCCATGGCCTCGACCCCGGGATAGACGTCGAAGAGGGAGTCCACCACGGCGTCGGTGTCGGGCACCTGCACCCGGACCCGCACCCGGCGGGCCTGGCTGAGCGACAGCAGGTTGACCACCACCTCGAACCGCTGGGGGATGACGCCGTCGGGCAGGTGACGCCCCGGATGGCTGAGGTAGTCCACCCCGCACAGGTCCGCGCACATCTCGAAGCCGGTGTCCCGGTAGTCGCGGACCACGGCCACGTACTGCTCGCGGGTGGGGAAGACCACCTCCTGGAGGGGACGGCCGGGGTTGCGGGAGGAGCCGCCACCCGAATCGCTGACCGGGTCCGCGGCCTCCGCCGTCCGGGTTCCGCCTTCGGTCACAGGGGCTCGCCCACGCTGCGGGCAATCACCGGATTGCGCTTGGGGGTGCCCAGATGCACGGCATCGGGTCGGTCGGGGGTCCAGCCGGAGGTGGACTCGTCCCCGTGGGCGTGGGCGTCGCTGGTGTCACCGCCCTCGTCGGTGGCCAGTGCCGGGGCCACCGGGGCGCCCGGCCGCGGCGTCCCCAGCGGCTTGCGATGGGTGATGTCGTTGGTCCGCACCTTCTCGTGCAGCGTGAGGATGGCATGCATCAGCGTCTCGGGGGTCGGCGGGCACCCGGGGGCGTAGACGTCCACCGGCACGATCTGGTCCACACCCTGGACGATGGCGTAGTTGTTGAACATCCCCCCGGTGCTGGCGCACACTCCCATGGACAGCACCCACTTGGGCTCCATCATCTGGTCGTAGACCTGGCGGAGCACGGGGGCCATCTTCTGCGACACCCGCCCGGCCACGATCATGAGGTCGGCCTGGCGGGGCGACGCCCGGAAGACCTCCATGCCGAACCGGGCCAGGTCGAAGTCGGCGGCTCCCACCGACATCATCTCGATGGCACAGCAGGCCAGCCCGAAGGTGGCCGGCCACATCGAGTAGGTACGGGCCCACTTGACCAGATCCTCGAGGCGCCCGGTGAGGAAGTTGTGCTGGAGGTCTTCGAGACCCATGGCGAGCCCGCCCCTGCTCTACGCGGCTCGGCCGGGTCCGGTCGGCGCGGTGGCCGGCTCGCCGGTCGTCGGGGCGTCTGGATCGGCGGGCCCGGGGACCGACGGTTGGCCCGCCGGCCCGGTGCCAACGGCACGCGTCGCCCTGTCGGGACCCCCCGGTCCGGCAGTGATGCGGGCGATGGTCGACTCGGAGGTGCGCGACGGCATACCCGCCACCAAGCGCTTGGACGGCCCCCAGGAGAGGGCCCCGTTGCTGATCAGGAAGAGGAAGGAGATGAAGACCACGGCGGCGAAGACGACCACCTCGGTGAGTCCGAACGAGCCGAGCTGGTGGAAGATCACCGCCCACGGGTACAAGAAGACGATCTCGATGTCGAAGATGATGAAGATCATGGCGATGAGGTAGAAGCGCACCGGGAAACGCGTCGGCGGCTCGATGCCGGGGACGATGCCGCACTCGTAGGGCGCGGTCTTCGCCGTCGTCGGCCGCTTCTTCGGGGCGAGCATGGCCGAGGCCACGAACGACAGAGCGGCGAAGAGGAAGCCGAGGATGAGGAGGATCAGGATGGGGAGGTAGTCGTCCACTGGGACTTGTTTTTACCACGCACCCCTCCGTCCAGGCACATCGACGGAACCGGCACCGCCGGCGGCAAACCGGTCCGGCCCGGACGCGCCGGGGCCCCTCGGGACACACCTAGCATTGGGACCCGTGAGCCCCGCCACCGCACCCGATCCCGCCTCCCCCCACCGGCCGCCGACCGGGACCGCCGCGCCGGCCCCGGTCGAGCCCGGCCACGTCCACGATGTCCTGGTCGTGGGGGGTGGCCCCTCGGGCTCCTCGTGCGCCTACTGGCTGGCCGAAGCGGGCTGGGACGTGGCCCTGGTGGAGAAGAAGGTGTTCCCCCGGGAGAAGACCTGCGGGGACGGCCTGACCCCCCGCTCGGTCCGCCAGATCGCCGATATGGGGATCGAGGGAGCCCTGGCCGGCGCCCACCGCTTCTCGGGGCTGCGCACCCACGCCTACGGCAAGGTCCTCGACCTGCCCTGGCCCGACCACCCGAGCTTCCCCTCCTACGGCTACGTGATCACCCGGCACGATCTCGACGCCATCGTCAACGAGCGCGCCGTCAAGGCGGGGGCGACCGTGTGGCAGGGCACCGAGGCCACCGAGCCCATCTTCGAGCCCACCCCGGCCCCACCGGGCCCGGACGCACTGCCGTCGTGTGTGGGGGCCGTGGTCAGGGACAAATCGACCGGCCAGACCCGACCGGTCCGGGCCAGGTACGTGGTCGTGGCCGACGGGGCCAATTCCCGGTTCGGCCGGGCCCTCGGCACCACGAGGGACCGGAGCCAGCCGATGGGAATGGCCCTGCGCGGCTACTACTCCTCGCCCGGACACGACCAGCCGTTCATCGAGTCCCATCTCGACATCCGGGACGACGACGGCAAGGTCGTCCCCGGCTACGGGTGGATCTTCCCGCTGGGCGACGGGCGGGTCAACGTCGGGGTGGGCCTGCTGTCCACCGACCGGCGGTGGAAGGGGGTCAACACCTCGACGCTCATGGAGCACTTCGTGGGCTGGGCGCCGAAGGAGTGGGAGCTCTCCCCGTCGACCTGCCTCGGCCCGCCGACCGGAGGCAAGCTGCCCATGGGACTGGCCGTGGGGCCGCGGGTCGGCGCCACCACCCTGGTCGTCGGGGACGCCGCCGGGTCGATCAACCCCTTCAACGGCGAGGGCATCGCCTACGGGTACGAGACCGGCCGGCTGGCCGCCGCCTCCCTGGGCGAGGCGCTGAGCGGGGACGGCATCGACGCCCTCAACCGCTACGAAACCCGGCTCGAGGACGCCTACGGCCTCTACTACCGGGTGGCCCGGGCCTTCATCCGGATGATCAGCCGGCCCGAGCTCATGAAGCTGTGCGTCGGGACCGGGATGTACTCGGAATCGCTCATGAGCTGGATCTTCCGGATCATGGCCAACCTGCTCCGACCGGACGAGACCGGCCCGGCCGAAGCCGCCTACCGGGTCCTCGCCCTCATCGCCCGGGTGGCTCCCGAGGGCCTCTGACCCACCCGTCCCCGACCGGGTTCCGGCCTACTTGTTCACGGCCAGGGCCAGACGGCCGGTGACGCCGTCGTAGGCCGAGGCGAAGGCCGACTGGGGGACGGCGGGACCGTTGGTCATGGGTGTCAGCCGGACCTCGGTCCTCCCGGCGAAGCTGAAGGCGTCACCTTGGACCTCGGTGCGGCCGCCGGGACCGGTGAAGGTGGTCAGGTAGGCGAAGGTCCTGACCCCGGCCGGAACCGGCAGGGTGACCGTCTGGACGGTGGCGCTCGACCCGGGCGAGGCGGCCGAGGCCAGCGCCGTCTGGTAGTTGCCGTAGCACGACACGAAGCTGGGATTGGCGAAGGGGGCGGCCAGGACCTGGGCCCCGGCCACCGTGCCCATCACCGTGGTCGTCGAGGCCATCTGGATACCGGCATCGGTCCCGTCCTGGAAGATCGGGGAGCCGGCGCCGGCCGACCCGGGCACGACGGCGTGGCCGAACAGTCCGGCGACCAGCGCGTAGGGCTGGCTCAGGCACGACGAGAGCCCACGCTCGGCCTGCACCTGCGCCGCCGCCGGTGCCACCGGCACCAGCGACTGGACCGTGCTCGGGCTCCGGCTCCAACCGCTGGGCAGATCGGCCAGGCGGAGGTTGATGGAGGCGGCCAGGGCGACGTCTGCCGCCCGGGGCGAGACCGGACGGATGGCCACGGTGGTCGGGGAGGAATTGCTGTTCTTCTTGACGGCGAAATAGGCGATGCCGCCGATGACGACCAGGAGGACGACGAGCAGCACGGTCAGCAGCGCCCGGTTGCTCCTGCGGGCCGGTGCCGACTCGGGGGCGGGAGCGGGAAGGTTGAACCCGGGACCGGGCGGGGGGACCGGCCCCGGCGGCGCCACATCGGAGCCGGCCGTGCTGGCGATGGCGGCGGCGCTGGCACCCGCCGCGGCCACTGCACTGTCCTTCGCCCCCCGGTGCCACCTGCGCTTCTTCGGCGGACTGTCCGCCGGGGCGGCCGACTGGTCCCAGGCCGGCTCGCCGGTCAAGGGGTCGATCGGTGGCTTCCACACCATCGGGCCCCGCGTGCCCGGCGCGGCCAGGTTGTCGGCCGGCGGCGGAGGTAGCGCGCCGGTCAGGGCGAGGGGGACCGGGTCGGCCGGTGGCTCCGCCGGGGGGCGCGTCGGCGCGAAGAAGTCGGAGGCCGCCGTCTCGGGAGTGGCGTCGGATGGGGCGCCGGGGCGGTTCTTCCGCCATCCCCTGGGCTTCTTGGTCGGATCCTCCGAGGTCAGCTCCCCGCCCAACGGCGGGAAGGCGGCGGCTCCGGCGGCGGGTGCGGCAGCGGGCGCCGCCCCGGCGGGAAGATCCCACCCGGCGGTGCCGACCGGAGGCCCGCCGACCGGCGCTCCGGCAGGGGGTGGCGGGGGCCCGGGAGGCGGGGCGGCGGCGGGTGCGGGCGGCGGAGGAGGTCCGGTGGTCGACCGGGCCACGAAGGAGGACCCGGCCGGATCCGGCCGGGTCGCCGCCGACCCGGCATCGGTGGGCGAGACGGCCCCTGGCGATCCGGACGTCGGGGTCGAGCCCGACGTGGAGCCGGGCGCGGGGCCCGACAATCCCCGGGTGGTGCCGTTGGCGCTCGCCGCCGCCCCTGCGGCTGCGGCGGCGGCCTCGGCCGGTGTCAGTTCCCGGGACGCGGCGGTGGGCGGAGCCTCGGTGCCCATGGGTGCGACGGCGCCGGTCCTGCCCGCGTCCCCGGAGTGCCGGCCGCCCGGAGAGGTGCTGCCACCGTTGGACCGGGCCGGCGAGGGCGCGGACGTGGACGACCGGGGCGTCGGCGGGACGGGCGCCACCGACCCCTTGTACCGGGCCAGCCAGGCCGGAAGGGCCTGGTCGAGGTAGGCGGCCTGCCCGGGGGTGACGGCATCCATGGGCAGCAGGAACCGGATCGACTGCCCCCCCGACGTCAGCTCCATCACCGCGGCGTTGCGCCCGTCAGGCAGGGCGATCTTCTCCCGGCAGCTGGCCGAGTCCAGCCCGGACCACACCAGCAACCTCTCGATCTGGGGCTGCGGTCCCTGCACGGTGATGCCTGCCGTGGTGAAGAGGAGGCTCAGCCCTTCCGTGGTCTTCGTGCCCCGCTCGGCATCGCCGGCCAGGGCCACGCCGCCCAGCTGCATGCCCTCGGGAGGCAGTTCCGTTATTCCGACCGTCATCGACCCCTCCTCCATTGGCCTGGACTTTCGCCGGCTCGTTTCATCACAGGGAGTCCGATTCAGGATAATCGTCTCGAACCACGTATCGGCACCGCCATCCTGCCGCTCCCGACCCCGGCAGGCAAGGACCTTCCATGACCGGTTCCCGTGTGCTGTACCTGGTCATGGCTGCGATGGCCCTCCGGGACCTGGTTCTACTCCGTCGTCCGAGCCCGTCGGGGCCCCATCCTTACCCAGCCGGCGGTGCCGCGGTCGGACCCTCGTCCGGGGGTCCGGGCCGGGCCCGGCGTGGGCCAGCGACCGGGTCGCCGGGGTCAGGCGGGGTCGCCGGGGTCAGGCCGGTGCGCCGGGGTCAGCCGGTGGCCTCGGCGATGGCCTCGGAGGCCACATCCAGCGTGTGGCCCAGCTCGGCCTCGCCGTGGGCCATGGACGGGAACGCCACCTCGTAGGGGCCGGGAGCCAGCGCCACCCCCCGGGCCAGCATGGCCCCGAAGAACCCGGTGTACAGGCCGGTGGCCGCCGAGGCGGCGGCGGCCTCGAAGTCACCGGCCGGACCCGACCCGGCGGGGACGAAGAACAGGCCGAACAGCGGCCCCACCACGGGCACGGCCGCCTCCAGCTGGCGCCCCTCGGCGTCGACGGTGCCCGCCTTCGCCAGCGCGGCCGACAGCACCTCCTCCAGCGCGGCCCCGAACCGGGCCACCCGCTCCGAGAGCGAGGTGTAGGCGGCCGGATCCATCGACCGCAGGACGGCGAGGCCCGCGGCCGTGGCCACAGGGTTGCCGGAAAGCGTCCCGGCCTGGTACACGGGACCGTCGGGGGCCAGCTGGGCCAGGACGTCGGCCCGCCCTCCGAAGGCGCCCACGGGCAGGCCGCCGCCGATCACCTTGCCGAAGCAGAAGAGGTCGGGGCGGACCCCCGACCAGGCGGAGGCTCCGCCCTCGCCCAGGCGGAAGCCGGTGATGACCTCGTCGAAGATGAGGAGCGCCCCTGCCGCGTCGCAGGCTGTGCGCAACCCCTCGAGGAACCCCGGGGAGGGGGCCACCAGCCCCATGTTGGCCGCCACCGCCTCGACGATGACGCACGCCACCCGGTCGTCGAGATCGGGAACCCGGTTGAAGGGCGCCACCACCGTGTCGGCCACCGCGCCCGAGGGTACGCCGGCCGAGTCCGGGAGGCCGAGGGTGGCGACCCCGCTGCCCCCTCCGGCCAGGAGGGCGTCCGAGTGGCCGTGGTAGCACCCGGCGAATTTGACGATCCGGCTCCGTCCGGTGAACCCCCGCGCCACCCGCACCGCGCTCATAGCCGCCTCGGTCCCCGACGACACCAGCCTGACCTGCTGGCAGCCCCCGACCCGAGCACAGATGGCCTCGGCCAGCAGCACCTCGCCCTCGGTCGGCGCCCCGAAGGTGGTCCCGCCGGCGGCGGCCGCACCCACCGCCCCGACGACCGCCGGGTGGGCGTGGCCCAGGATCGAAGCGCCGTAGGACTGGACGAAGTCGAGCAACCGGTTGCCGTCGGCGTCCCAGACGTAGGCGCCTTCGCCGCGAGTCACGAAGTAGGGATGGCCACCGACCGAGCGGAACGACCGTACCGGTGAGTTGACCCCCCCGGGGATCACCCGGCGGGCGCGCTCGAACAGCTCCCGCGACGCCTGTCGCTCACCCACCGAGCATCTCGGCCAGCTCGCCGGCGAAGTAGGTCAGGACGAAGTCGGCACCGGCCCGTTTGACCGCGGTCAGCTGCTCGAGGGCCACCGCCGGTCCGTCGACCCATCCGTTGGCCGCCGCCGCCTTGATCATGGCGTACTCACCACTGACGTGGTAGGCGGCCACCGGGACGTCGAAGGCGCCTCGCACCGCGGCGATGACGTCGAGATAGGTGAGGGCCGGCTTCACCATGACCATGTCGGCGCCCTCGACCACATCCAGGGCCACCTCGGCCAGGGCCTCCCGCCGGTTGCCCGGATCCTGCTGGTAGCCCCGACGGTCACCGCCGTCGGCGATGACCACCTGGGCGGCATCCCGGAAGGGCCCGTACAGGGCCGAGGCGTACTTGGCCGCGTAGGCCAGGATGGCCGTCCCCTGGAAGCCGGTCCCATCCAGCGCGGCGCGGACTGCGCCCACCTGCCCGTCCATCATGCCGCTGGGGGCGATCACGTCGGCACCCGCCCCGGCCTGGGACACGGCCAGCTCGGCGTAGAGCGGCAAGGTGGCGTCGTTGTCGACCTGTCCGGAGGCCTCGTCCACCACACCGCAGTGGCCGTGGTCGGTGAACTCGTCGAGGCAGCAGTCCGCCATCACCACCACCGAGTCGCCGACGGCGTCCCGCACCGACCCGAGCGCCCGCTGGGTGATCCCGTCGGGCCTGGAGGCGGCCGAGCCGGTGGCATCCTTCTCCTCCGGCCGGGGCAGCCCGAACAGGATGACACCGGGCACGCCGAGACCGCTCAGGCGTTTGACCTCGACGGCCACGGAGTCCACGGTGTGCTGGACCACGCCCGGGAGCGACGGGACCGGCCGCGGCTCGGCGATGCCGTCGGCCACGAACAACGGGGCCACCAGGTCGTCGACGGTCAGGCGGGTCTCCGACACCAGGCGCCTGAGCCCGGGGGTACCCCGGAGGCGGCGCAACCGGGTGGTCGGGAACCCGGCCATGGCCCGGTGCGGCCCGGTGGTGGCGGAGGGATGGCTCGGCACTGGGCCCCAGCCTACGGCAGGCCGAGGGCCTTGCCTCCGGGGCCCGGCCGGTCCCGTGGTCACTGTTGTTGTTGTTGTTCCTGCTGGGCCCGGCTCCGGGGGGTGCCCGGATTCCGGTGGGCCGCCCCCACCCGGGGGGGACCGTCCGTTGCCGCCAGAGCCCCGACCACCGCGTCCACCAGACCGGTGATGGTGTGCGGGCTGGCTTCGGCGGCCACCTCGAGCCCGGCCTCCCGAGCCGACATCGAGGTGACCGGCCCGATCGAGGCCACCACCGGTGGCACGGCCCCCGGTCCCAGCAGCTCCACCGTCCGCTCCACGGTGGACGACGACGTGAAGGCGATGGCATCGGCCCGCCCGGCCGCCGCCACCTGGTCCGGGCCGGGCTCTCCGGCCACCGTGCGGTAGGCCACGACCTCGTCCACCTGCCACCCTTTGGCCCGGAGCCCGGCGGCCAGCGCACCACGTACCTCGGCCGCCCGCGGGAACAAGACGGTGCCCGGACCGGCGCCGTCCGCCGGCCCCGGGCCCTCCCGACCGGCCGCGGGGAATGCGGCCGCCAGCGCGTCCGACACCGACGTCCCGGGCACCAGATCCGCCGGGTACCCGCCATCGGCCAGGGTGCGGGCCGTCCCGGGCCCCACCGCGGCCCAGCGGACCCAAACCGGCACCGGGCGGCCGGCGAGCAGGGCGAGCAGGCGGGACACCGCGTTGGAGGAGGTGAACGCCACCCACCGGTACGACCCGGAGACGAGCCGGTCGGCGGCGGCCGACAACGCCGCCCCGCCGTCGGCCGGGTCCTCGATGGCGACCACCGGAAGTTCGACCACGGTGGCCCCCAGACCGGCCAGCCGGCCGGCCAGCTCCGACCCCTGGGCCCGGGCCCGGGTCACGACCACGCTCCGACCGCGGAGAGGTGACGGGTTCATTCGGGGTCGGGCCCGGCATCGGTCGAGCCGAGATCCAGGGCCGCCACAGGTCCGATGACGATGGCGGCCGGCGCGGGCAGGTCGACGGCGGCCAGCCCACCCAGGGTCGAGCGGACCACCTGCTGGTGGCGGGTGGTCCCCCAGTGCACGACGGCGACCGGGGTGTCGGCCCGGCGCCCGCTGGCCATCAGCTCGGCGGCGATCCTCTCACGGTGGGCCATGCCCATCAGGACCACCAGCGTCCCGCCGGTACGACCCAGCGCCTCCCAGTCGACGCCCACGGGGGCCGAGGCGTCGCCCACGTGCCCGGTGACCACGCTCACCGAGGTGGCCAACCCGCGGTGGGTCACCGGGATGCCGGCGGTGGCCGGGGCGGCGAAGGCGGAGCTGACGCCGGGCACGACCTCGAAGTCGACCCCCGCACTGCGCAGGGCCTCGGCCTCCTCGCCGCCACGCCCGAACACGAAGGGATCGCCGCCCTTCAAGCGGACCACCCGGCGGCCGGACCGGCCGTGGTCGATGAGCTGTGCGTTGATCTCGGACTGGCGGGCCGAACCCCCGGGGCCCTTACCCACATCGATGAGCTCGGCGCCCGGAGGCGCCAGCTCCAGGAGCTGGCGGCCGATCAGCCGGTCGTAGATGACCACGTCGGCCTGGCGCAGCAATTCGGCGCCACGCAGGGTCAGGAGCCCCGGGTCCCCGGGCCCGGCACCGACCAGCGAGACGGTCATCGCACCGCCGGCGGCGGTCGGCCGTCGGCCGCGCCGTCGTCCCCCGCCGGCCCCCATTCGCCCAGATCGTGGCCGCCGGCCCGGTCCAGAAGGTACCGGGCCACGGCCCGACCGAGGTCGTCGGGCCGATCACCGGTGCCCTCATGGCGCAGGACGACCAGGCCGTCGGCCGAGGCCAGCATCCCGGTCAACCGGATGGCCGTCCTGTCGGGCCCGACGAACTCGGCATGGGCCCCGACCGGCAGCGTGCACCCACCCCCCAGCTCGGCCAGGAAGGCCCGCTCGGACGTCACCAGGTGGCGGGTCCCGGGGTCGTCGATGGCGGCCAGCGCGCCCCGGGAGTCGAGGTCGTCCTCCCGGCATTCGACGGCCAGGGCCCCCTGCCCCACCTGGGGCAGCATGGTGGCGGGTTCGAACACCTCGAACTCGACGCCCGCCGGTGGGGACCAACCCAGCCGGTCGAGCGCGGCCTTGGCCACCACTACTGCGGCCGCCGCACCCACCCCCGCCACGCCCCCGCCCCCTGCGCCCGGTGCGCCCCCGCCGACCGCGCCCTGCCCCACGACGGCCAACCTGGTGGCCAGATTCCCGCGCAGCCCGGTGAAGCTGAGGTCGGGCCGGAGGTTGGCCAACTGGACCCGGCGCCGGGCCGAGCCGGTGGCCACCGTGGCCCCGACGGGCAGGGACTCGAGACGACCCCCGACCAGCACGTCCCGGGGATCGGCCCGCTCGGGGAACGCAGCCGTCACCAACCCGGGGACACGGTGCTCGGCCGAGGCCGGGAGGTCCTTGGCCGAATGGACGGCGATGTCGGCCTCCCCGCCGATCACCGCGGCCTGCACCTCCTTGACGAAGACACCCTGACCACCGAGCCGGTCGAGGGGGAGATCGAGCCTCCGGTCGCCGGTGGTCTCGACCACGACCAGGGACGTGCTCACCCCTGACCGGTGGAGGAGATCCTCCACCCGGTGCGCCTGCCACATGGCCAGCGGCGACCCCCGGGTGGCCACCCGGAGTGACAACGGTCCGGTCACGACGGACACCGGCCGGTCACGGGCTAGAGATCGAACAGTGTTCGGAGCGCTTCGACCAGGCGCTCACCCCTCGGCGTGCCGGCCGCGTCCTTGAGAGCCACAGTCGGCTGATGGAGCAGCTTGGCCACCATTGCCCGGGTCACCGCATCGACCTGCTCCCACTGGGCCTCCGTCAGCTCGGACCGCTTGGCCCGCTGCCGGTCGAGCTCCGACCGGCGGGCCTCTTCGACCCGGGCCCTGAGGGCGGACACCATGGGGGCGGCGTCGCGGGCCCGGGAGGCCACCCGGTAGCGCTCGACCTCGTCGGCGACGATGCGGTTGGCCTCGGCCACCTCCTCCTCGCGCCCGGACAGGGCGGCGGACACCGCGGTTCGCAGCACCTCCATGTCCAACAGCACCAGCCCGTCCAGCTCGGCCGCCGAGGGTTCGACGTTGCGGGGCACCCCGAGGTCCACCATCAACAGGGGCTCACCGGGGCCCCGCCCGCGGACGGCGGCTTCGACCATGGTCCGGTCGATGATGGGATGGGCGGTGCCGACCGAGGTGAAGACCACGTCGGAGGAGGCCAACAACCCGGCCAGGTCGTCGAGTGCCGCTGTCCTGACCCGGGACGCCACCCCCGGGGGGAGCCCGGCGACCACTGCGTCGGTCCGGTCGGGGGTCCGGTTGGCCACGACCAGGGTGCCCGCATCCCCCACGGTCAGGGCCTGGGTCACGCCCTCCCCCATCTCCCCGGCCCCCACCACCAGGATCCGGGCGCCCGTCAGCCCTCCGTCCCGGTGCCGGGCGGCCAGGGCCACCGCCCCGTGGGACAGCGAGGTGATGCCGCGGGCGATAGCGGTCTCCGACCGGACCCGTTTGCCGGTCTCGACGGCGTGCCGGAACAGGGCCCCGAGCACTGGGCCCGACACCTGCTCGCCCCGGGCCCGCTCCCAGGCCCGACGCACCTGGCCGAGGACCTCGGACTCGCCCAGCACGGCGGAGTCGAGCCCGGCGGCCACGGCGAAGAGGTGGCTGGTGACATCGTCGTCGAAGCGCACGGTGAAGTGCTCGGCCAGCGAGTCCGCCGGGCTCCCGCTGATGGTGGCCAGGAACTCTTCCAGGGCGGCGACACCGTCGTGGAAGCGCTCGACCACGGCGTAGACCTCGGTGCGCAGGCAGGTGGAGAGGATGACCACCTCGGAGAGGTTGGACTGGTCCCGCAACCGGCCGAGGGCCTTGGGTAGGTCGCTCTCGGACACGGCCACCCGCTCGAGGAGGTCGAGGGGGGAATGGCGCTGCTCGAGGCCCACCACGATCACCGACATGAACTCACCACCCGGGAACGCGTGCTCCTCATCGGATGTCGCACGGGGTCACCACCGGCTTGGAGCCCCGGGTCGGGATGCTGGTAACGGCACACGTCCACCCCTCAAGCGTAGGGCGGGTGCACCGTGCTTCACACCTCAGCCTCGGGACCCACAGCATGGCGGCCCCGGGCGCCGGTCGCCAGTCGCGCCGCCCGTGGCCCGGGCCCGGCCGGCGGCGGGGTGGGAGGACCGTCACTCCGACGGGCTGGAGGTCAGGCCCACCGAGCGGATCACCGGCATCCCGCCGGCCGCGGCCGAGTCGGCCATGCGCGCCTGGTAAAAGCTCATCACCTGCAGCTCGATGCTGAGGTCGACATAGCGGAGCAGCACGCCGGACGGCACCTCGAGCACCCGGGGGGCGAAGTTGAGGATCGAGCGGATCCCCGCCGCGATCATCATGTCGGCCACCCGTTGGGCCACCATCGGGGGCGTGGTGATGACCCCGATGGACAGGGGGCGTTCGGCGGCGATGAGCGGAAGGTCGTCCACGTGACGCACCACCACGTCGTCGACCAGCTCGCCGATGATGGCCGGGTCGGTGTCGAGCAGGGCCGACACATCGAAATTGCGGGCGGCGAATCCCTGGGAGCGGGCCAGGGCCCGCCCGAGGTTCCCGATCCCCACGATCGCCACCGGCCACACCCGGTCGAGGCCGAGCTGCCGGTCGATCTGCTCGATGAGGAAGGCGGCGTCGTAGCCCGCGCCCCTGGTCCCGAAGGACCCGAGCAACGACAGGTCCTTGCGCACCTTGGCCGCGTTGACCTGAGCCGCCGAGGCCAGCAGCTCCGAGGAGACGGTGGTGGTACCCGAGCGCAACAGCTCCTCGAGGATGCGCTGGTACACCGGGAGGCGGGTCACGGTGGCCTCGGGGATCCGCCGGTTCGGGCCCGGTGACCCGGGCCGGGGCTTCGAGACGGGTGGGGGTGGGTCGGTGGGCACTGACGGGATCGTAGGACCCCGGAACGACCGGCCGAAAGCCGGTTCTCAGGCCGGACCGGCGGGACCCGGGGCGATGAGCACCCGGGACCCCACCCCGATGGGGTCGAGACGGGCAGTGGCCGGCGTCCGGTCCAGGACCAGCGCCAGGTGGCCGGAGCCGTCCACCAGCAGGCCCAGCTCGTCCTGGCCCAGCTCGGCAAAGGCGGCCACGCGGCGGCCCGGGATCGGCCCCTGGGGCCCGGCGGGGGGACCCGCGGCCGGTCCCGGGGGCGGGCCCGAGGTCCCGGTCGTCCCGGTCATTCCGGCCGTCCCGGTCATTCCGGTCATTCCGGTCAGCACGGTCACCAGGAAGGTCCCGCCGGGCCGGATGCCCACGGCGGCGAGGGCACCGGCGCCCGCCTCCAGCTGCACGTTCCCGAACCGGTCGATGGAGGCGACCGAGGTGAGGAACCCCGGTCCGGGCGGCTCCGGCTCCCCGCCGCTCCCCGGAAGGGGATGGGGACCGGCGGGGGCGGCGACCAGCGAGGCGGGGTCGATGGGCGTCCCGAGCGACCCGGGGTCGGTGCCGAGAGCCAGACGGGCGGCGGCCGGGGCGAAGACGTCCCGCCCGTCGAACGTGGGCCCGGGTCCAGCCGGGCCGGTGACGGCGGTGCGGCCGGGGCGGGCACCCACGGCGTCCCGATCGATGGCGAAGGCCGAACCGACCCCTCCGCAGGCCGTGGCCATCGGCGCCAGCAGCCCGTTGTCCGGTCCCACCAGCCAGGACGGCCCGCCGGACCCGGTGCCGCCGTCGACCGTCCGGACGGCCACCGACCGGCGGGCGGTTCCGACGCCCGGGTCGACCACGGCCAGCACCACCCCCGCACCCAGGTGGGGAGCGCAGCGGACCAGCATGGCGGCTCCCCCGGCCACATCGAAGGGGGCGATCTGGTGGGAGAGGTCGATCACCGGGACGTTGGGCGCCAACCGGTGCAGCACGGCATGGACCACGCCCACGAACTCGTCGGCCGTGCCGTAGTCGGAAAGAAAGAAGACGGCCGGAGCGGGGGGCGTCACCGCCCCAATTGCTTGGATCGCTCGGTGGCCGCCGCCACCGCCTCGATGAACGCCGACCGAACAGCCTTGAATTCCAGCGTGCGCAACGCCGCCGCCGTGGTGCCCCCCGGTGAGGTCACCGCGGCCCGGAGCGCCCCGGGGTCGTCTCCTGTCTCGGCCATCATCCGGGCCGAGCCGAGCACGGTCCCGATCACCAGAGCCCGGCTCACCTCACGGGTGAGACCGGCGGCCACCCCGCCTTCGATCATGGCCTCGGCCACCAGGTAGACGTAGGCGGGTCCCGAGCCCGACACGCCGGTCACGGCATCGAGGTGGCGCTCGGGCAGGCGGACCACGGTTCCCACCGATCCGAGGATCCCCTCGGCCCAGTCGAGGTCGGCGCCCGTGGCCGCACTGCCACCCGAGATGGCGGCCACCCCGCACCCGACCAGCGAAGGGGTGTTGGGCATCGACCGGACCACCACGCGTCGGGGTCCGAGAGCGCCCTCGAGGCGGGCCGTCGACAGGCCGGCGACGATCGAGAGCACCCGGCCGACGCCGACCGCGGCCATGGTCCGCAGCACCCCCTCGGCCACGTCGGGCTTGACGGCCAGGAGCGCATCGTCGGCGGCGACCGGCACGTCCACCACCTGCAGGCCGGGATGGGCATCGCGGAGGTGTTCCCGCCGGGTCGGGTCGGGGTCGCTCACCACCAGCTCGTCGGCCGGGGCCCAACCGGCGGCGATCAAGCCGGTGAGCAGGGCCGAACCCATCTTCCCGCCCCCCACGACCAGAAGTTTCGGTGCCATTGGCCGAGACGCTACCAGCGGCCCCGTGGCCGCCCCGTTGCGTCGCCGGCCCCGGGTGGGAGCCGGCCGGGTCCCCGCCTCAGGTCGACGGCACCCGCATCGAGGGAGGTCGACGACGGTACCGGCCCTCGTAGCCGATGGACATGGCCGTCGGGAAGCAGTCGTCGGTGTAGGCCAGGGAGGCTCCCATGATCCGGTCCAGCTCCTCCTCGTCGACCCGCTCCGCCGGCACCCGGCCGACCAGGTAGACGGCCTCCTCGGGCCCGAGGGCGAAGCACATGCCCAGGAGGTCGGCGTTCTTCTTCAGGAGGTACTCCCAGGTGGCCTCGACGTTGGTCTCCGGACCGGGCATGAACTGGGTCTCGTGGTGGAGGGTGCGCTGGCGGAGGGTCAGCCACACCGTCACGTACTCCTTCTCGTCCCCGCGGAGTCGGAGGTACCAGCGGGGGGCACCCGTCACCGGATCCCCTCCCGGCTGCCGGTCGACGGCCACCAACGCCCCGCCGTCGGCCAGCTGGCGCGCCGCCCAGCCGTCGATGAGGGCGCAGACCCCTTCACGCTCCGCCGGGCCGAGGAGGCCGCTCCAGCGGTCGGTCACGAGCACTCGACGAGGCGGCCCACCGTGAGGTCGGCATAGACGTCACGGAGGAGATGAGCCGCTCTGGCCCAGGTGTACCGGCGGGCCCGCATGACCGCCCCCGAGCCCAGCCGCTCGGCCAGCAGCGGTTCGGCCAGAATCTGCCGCACCCACGCCGCGAACGCCTCGGGTGCGGGGTCCTCGACCAGGTAGCCGGTGCGGCCGTGGTCGATGAGACTGCTCAGGCCGCCGACGTCGGAGGCCACCACCGGGGTCCCGCAGGCGGCGGCCTCGAGGGCGACCAGGCCGAACGACTCGGACCGGCTGGGAACGAGGCAGACATCGACGGCCCGGTAGTAGGTGGAGAGCAGCTCGTGGGGTTGCGGAGGGACGAAGACCACCCGGTCCCGGACGTCGAGCTCGTCCACCAGCGAGGCCAGCCGGTCCAGTTCGGCCTCGCCCTGGGGACCGCTGGGGCCGCCCACGACGACCAGACGGCAGTCTTCATGACGGGGACCGAGGGCGGCCAGGGCGCGGACGGCCACGCCCACGCCCTTGAGGGGCTGGATCCGGCCCACGAAGAGCAGCAGGCGGGCCTGCTCGGGCAGCGAGAGCGCCCGGCGCGCCTGGATCCGGTCGCCGGGGGCGAAGAAGGCGTGGTCCACCCCGGGAGCCACGATACGGATACGCGACGGGTCGGCGTGGTACAGGTCGGAGAGTTGCGCGGCCTCCACGGAGCAGGACGCCAGCACGGCGTCGGAGCACCGGATGACGGTGGCCTCGGCTTCGGCCCGCCGGTGGTGGGCGTCGGCCTCGACCTCTTCCGGACTGGCCTCGGCCTTGACCCGGTCGAGGGTGTGGAAGGTCGAGACCAGCGGCAGGTTGGCCTGGTGCTTGACCAGATGACCGGCGATGCCACTCAACCAGTAGTTGGCATGGACGGCGTCGTAGGGGAGGTCTTCGGGGGTGCCGAAGCCGCCAGCCGTGCGCATGCTCTTCAGGACCCCGTCGGCAAACTCCTCGACCACCCCGGGGAGTGCCTCCTTGGCCATGGGCGACGGCGGGCCGGCCGAGACATGGTGCACCCGGAACCCGGGCTCGATGTGCACGGTGGCGGGAAGATCGTCGGCCCAGGCCCGGGTGAACACGTCACACTCGACCCCGGTGCGGGCCAGCGCGGCCGATAGCTCGCGCACGTAGACGTTCATGCCCCCGCCGTCGCCCGTGCCCGGTTGGGCCAGGGGCGAGGTGTGCATCGAAAGGACGGCCAGACGCCTCATGCGCCGCCGATCCTACCGGGAGGCCAAGGTCAGCCGACGGCTGCGGACGGACCGCTCTGACCAGGGGCGTTGGCCACTCCGGCCGGAACCGGGCCCGCTCCGCCGGAAGCCACGGCCTTGACCACGGCGCCATCGCCCGGCTCACCGCCACCGCTGTCGGTGCCGGCGGGGCCGTCGGTGACCCGGTGACCCTCGGCCTCGTCTTCGTTCTCGTGACGGAACGAGAGGTAGATGCGCATCATCGCCTGGCGCTGCTCCTCGGTCAGGTGGCGGTCGGCGAAGATGTGGTGGGAGAGATCGGTGTCGCCATCCGGCCGGTCGAGGATGCCGGCCTGCACGTAGAGGGTCTCGGCCGAGATGCGCAGGGCCTTGGCGATCTGTTGGAGGATCTCGGCCGATGGCCGGCGGAGGCCGCGTTCGATCTGGCTCAGGTACGGGTTCGAGATACCCGCCAGTTCGGAGAGCCGGCGGAGCGAGAGCCGGGCGGAGCTCCGTTGCTCACGGATGAACGAACCGAGCTCGTTGAACCGCTCCGGAAGCTCCTTCACGAACTGGGTGCCCTCGGCCCGGATCGGGTCCTTCACGACAGGAGACCGTCCACCGAGGCTCGTCCGGCCTTGTGCCGGGCCACCAGCTCCGCCTGGAGGGTGTCGATACGGACGTGCAACGCCCGGCGTTCGAGCGACACCCGGTTCTCGAGGGTCTCCAGCCGACCGGCCAGCTCCCGGAGCTGGTCACCGTCCCTGCCCTCGAGGGCGGCGATCTCATCGGCTCCGAGCACCGCGTCGAGCTCGGCGGTGAGATCGGCCTCCTCGGTGTCGGGCGACGATGAGCAGGGGCAGGTGTTCGGGTCCGGGCGGACGGCCGGGGCCGGCGGAGAGGATGCCGGGCAGGGCGGCGACCAGCGCGGCCAGATCCGGCGGGCCGTCCGATCCCTCCTGCTCGAGGTAGGCGTGGACGATGTCCAACCGGCCTTGGATCAGCCGGCGGAGGTACGACAGGGCCACCTCGGCCTGCTGGCACTCGGTGCGCATGGCCCGGATGTCGTCGAGCGACCGGGTGTCGATGCCGTCGAGGTACGGTCCGGTCAGAATACGGTCGAGGTCATCCCTGAGGCTTGGCATCACGGCTGATCGTACTCCTCCGGCCAGGGTGCAGGGCCGCTCCGCCCCGCAGGGGCATAGCGGTAGACGGCCCGGCCGACCACGGACGACCGCGGCACCGGGCCGAACGCCCGGCTGTCCGTGCTGGCGACGCGGTGGTCGCCCACGACCTGGAGCGTGCCGTGCCGCCGGTCGATGCCGGACACCCTCTTGATGAGGATGCGGCTCGGGAGCCTCGGATCGCGGACGGCGATGACGGCACCGGGCTCGGGCCACGGCTGTGGCAGCCACGGCAGGCCGACCACCACCAACCGGTCCCCCGGGAGCAAGGCCGGTGCCATGGAGGAGCCGGTCACCTCGAACCGCCGGACCGATCGCCACACGGCCGCGATGGCCAACACGAGGACAGCGAGCGCGGCCTCGCGGCGCACGGCGCTCCTAGCCCCGCAGCCACTGTGGTCGGCTCCACCGGTCGCGTCCGGCGCCGCGCGGGTGGCGCACGCTGGTGTTGGCATCTCCCAACCTGGGTAAGGTGAGCGCACACGGCAACATGACCCAGTCTGTACCAGATGACCCGGTCACCGACCCACGAAAAGGAGTCCCGTCAATGCGCATCGCAGACAAGCTGCTGGCAACTCTCGACCGCCTGTCCCGACCGGAGGTCGGACACGCCCACTGCGACCTGCCCTGCGGTGTCTACGACCCGGCCCAGGCCCGCATCGAAGCCGAATCGGTCAAAGGCACCATCGAGAAGTACAACGCCTCCGACGACGAGGCCTTCAAGACGCGGGCCATCCTCATCAAGGAGGAGCGGGCCGATCTGGTCAAGCACCACCTGTGGGTGCTGTGGACCGACTACTTCAAGCCCGAGCACCTCGAGAAGTACCCGCAACTGCACGATCTCTTCTGGAAGGCCACGAAGAAGGCTGGCGAGGTCAAGAAGACGACCGACGTGAAGGTGGCCGACGACCTGCTGGCCCAGATCGCCGAGATCGACAAGATCTTCTGGGAGACCAAGAAGTAGAGCGGAGGCCGGGTCCTCCCCGTGCGCCCGGTGCGCGCCGCACCGGGAGGGTCAGCCGACCTGGAGGGTCAGCCGCAGGGGGAGGGTCAGCCGACCTCGATCAGCGTCTCTCCGACACACCCGCCGCAGTCGGTGACGGTCGGGTCGCCGGCCAGCCTGCTGTCGTCGATGGGCTGGCCGCAGGAGACGCAGCGGCCGTAGGTTCCGTCGTCCAGACGGGCCAGCGCCTGGTCGACCCGGTCGAGGATGGCCTCGACGGCGTCGAGCGAGGCCCCCGAGGCCTGGGCCTCGGCGGCCTGGGCTTCGGGGGCGGGGGCTTCGGGGGCGGTGATGGAGGCGGGCTGACCGCCATCTCCTCCGCCGTCCGGTGTCTCTCCCTCTCCCGACCAGGTTTCCATGGGGTGGATCGTATCCATCCGTCCGGTTGCCCGTAGGGTGTCGTCATGGAGGGTCCCCGGGGCGTCGACGAGCAGGGTCCCCGCACCCCCGTGGACCCCCTGGCCACCCTGATCGGCACCGGACAGCTCGTCCCCTGCATCGACGGCATCGACCGGCCGGCCATCGAGCTCGACCAGGCCGCCTCCACCCAAGCCCATCCCGAGGTGGCGGCCCGGGTGGAGGCATTCCTCCCCTGGTACTCGAGTGTCCACCGGGGCGCCGGTTTCCGGTCGCGCTCGGCCACTGCCGCCTACGAGGCGGCCCGGCGGGCCGTGCTGGCCTTTGCCGGACGGGCACCCGACGGACCAGACATCGCCATCCTGTGCCGCAATACCACCGAGGCCGTCAACCATCTGGCCTACCGGCTGCGGCTGCGGCCGACCGACGTGGTGGTGACCACGGCGGTCGAGCACCACGCCAACCTGCTGCCCTGGGGGCGGGTGGCCGAGCGCCGCTACGTCGAGTGCCCGGAGTCCGGGACCTTCACCGTGGAGGATGTGGGCCGGGCCCTCGATGCCGGACCGCGGCGACCTGCGCTGCTGGCCGTGACCGGTGCCTCCAACGTCACGGGATGGCTCCCGCCGCTCGAGGCCATCTTGGCGGCCGCCCACGAACGCGGCGTGCCGGTCATGGTCGATGCCGCCCAGCTGGCGCCACACCGACCGTTGCCGGCCGGCGCCGACTTCCTGGCCTTCAGCGGCCACAAGCTCTACGCGCCCTTCGGCTGCGGCGCGCTCATCGGACCGAAGGCGCTGTTCGAGACCGGTGACCCGTTCCTGGCTGGAGGCGGGGCGGTGGACCTGGTCGACCTGGACGAGGTGGTGTGGACGGCGCCACCGGACCGGGAGGAGGCCGGCTCACCCAACGTGATCGGTGCCGTGGCTCTGCATGCGGCCATCGACGCCATCGGCCGCGTCGGCTGGGAGGCGATCTCCGAGCATGAACGAGCTCTGGGACAGATGCTGACCGACGGCCTCCGGGCCATTGACGGTGTCCGCCTCCTCGGCCCGCGGGGCTCCGAGCCGACGGGTGCCGCGGAGGGAAGCCCCGTGGGGGTGGAGACCCTGCCGGTGGCCGCGTTCACCGTCGAGGGCATGCACCATGCGCTGGTGGCGGCCCGGCTCAGCGCCGAGTACGGGATCGCGGTGCGCCACGGTTGCTTCTGCGCCCATCCGTACGTGGTGCGCCTGCTCGGGTTGGACCGCACCGACATCGACGCCTACCGCAACGAGGTCCTGGCGGGCGATCACCGGCGGGTGCCCGGTGCGGTCCGGGCCAGCGCCGGCCTCGGGAGCTCGGGCGCCGACATCGAGGCTCTCACGGCTGCGGTCGCCGAGCTGGCCGCCGGCCGGCCTCCGCCTGTCCCCTACCGGCAGGACACCGCCACGGGTGACTTCTTCCCGATGACCGAGCGGGTCGGATGGCAGGACGCCGACCGGGAGACCGGCGCCGCCTGCGCCCGGGGGTGAGCGGGCCGTCCATCCGCACCACCTACAATCGCCCGATGCTCTGTCGGGTCCGGGCGCCGGTTGCTGCCACCCCGGGCCGGGACCGTTGACGGTCCCGGCCGGCGGTCGGTGCGATCCACTCCCCCGTCGCAACCTCGGACCGGTGACCGTCGGATCGGTCATGGTGGCCGGGGCCGTCTGCCTGGCGGCGGGCCTGTTGTCCGGGTGCACATCCGGTTCCGCGGCGGCCACGCCGTCCACGCCGACGGCGTACGTGGCCACCGGGGCCAGCGTGGCCAACCCCGGCGACACGGTGGCGGTGGTCGACACCGTGACCTCCAGGGTGCAGACCCCGATCATCACCGGTACCCTGCCGGCCGCCCTGGCCGTCACGCCGAACGACAAGGACGTCCTGGTGGTCAACAAGGGCGACGACACCATCTCGGAGATCGACGTCGCCTCGGGAAAGGTCGTCGGGCAGGCCACCGTGGGGCTCGAGCCGGACGCGGTGGCGGTCACGCCCGACGGCTCCCTGGCCCTGGTGGCCAATTTCGGGGACAATTCGGTCACACCGGTGTCGCTCCCCTCGCTTCGACCGGAACGCCCGATCGCCGTGGGCCGACAGCCGGTGGCGGTGGCCGTGTCCCCGAAGGGCAACCTGGCCCTGGTGTCCAACTACGAGGACGGAACGGTCTCTCCCCTCGCCCTGCCCTCGCTGGCCGTCCACACCCCGGTTCCGGTGGGCGAGGAACCGTCCGCCGTGTTCATCGCCCCCGACGGGGTGAACGCGATGGTGGCCGACTTCCAGACCACCACGGTCACGCCGCTGGACCTGTTGTCCATGACACCGGGGCCCGCCGTCGGGGTGGGCGGCAACCCCACCGACATCGCCGCGGCGCCCGGATCGAGCGTGGCCTACGTGAGCGGGGGGGACAGTGTGACCCCGATCAACGCGGTCACCCAGGCGATCGGTGCGGCCATCAACGTCGGGACGACCGCCGAAGCCCTGGCCGTGGCACCGGGAGGTGCGACGGCGTGGGTGTGCGGGGCCGACGGCGCACTGGTCCATGTGGACCTGGCTGACGGCAGGGTGATCAAACAGGTCAACGTCGGGAACCAGCCCTCGGCCGTGGTCATCGCCGGAGGCAGCGTGGCGGGCTGAACGGTCGGGCACCGCCGGATGGCGGCCGGCGAATGGCGGATGGCGAATGGCGGCCGGTTCCTTGCCGGCCCCGGACGACCGGTCCGCAGGCGCCTCGACGACGAGGAACGACACGGCCCGCCGACGGGCGAAGCCCAATCGCTCGTAGAGGCGGATGGCTCCGGAGTTGTCACTGGACGCGTGCAGGAAGGGAACCGCCCCCCGTTCCACCACGGACGAGGCCACGGTGCGGACCAGGAGCTCGGCGAGGCCCTGGCCGCGGAAGTCGCGGTCGGTGGCCACGGCGCTGATCTCGACGTACCCGGGAGGCTGCAACCGTTCGCCGGCCATGGCCACCAGCCGGCCCTGGCGGCGGACCCCGACGTAGCCGCCGAAGCGGACGGTGCCGGGGAGGAACGGCCCGGGTCGGGCCTCCGCGGCCAGGGCCAGCATGTCGGCGACGTCGGCCTCCCCGAGCCGTACGGGGCCGTCCCCGGGCGGTTGGGCGGGCGACACGGCGGAGGAGGGCGGGCGGAGCCGCTCGCAGATCATCTGGATCCCCGCCAGCTCCAGGAGTAGCCGCCAACCGGTCGGAGGCGACCCGATGGGCCCGGTGAGGGCCACGGTTCCTCCCCCGCCGAGCAGGCCGGCCATGGCCCGCCAGTGCTCATCGGTGGGGACAGAAGGAAACCCACCGAAGGGAGAGACATCGGCATGAAAGCGGGCGGCCAGCGGCATGACGGTACCCAGGTCCCGTTGCGGGCCGGTCAGGGCCCACCACACAGGATTGTCGAGCTCGGACATGGCGGCCGCTCCTGGTCGGATCGTCGTTTGTCCCCAGATCTTCGCGCTCACGTCCGGGGGCTGGTGGCGTCGGCGTCCTCGGGAGTTCGGTGGCGCGGGCGTCCGTGGGAGTTTGGTGGCGCGGGCGTCCGTCCAGTCACCGGGAGCAGAGCCGATACGCTCCTCGACGGGCCGTTAGCTCATCCGGTAGAGCAGGGGACTTTTAATCCCAAGGTGGCGAGATCGAGACTCGCACGGCCCACCAGTTCAGAGGCTCATTGTCGTTGATCTCGACGTCAAACGTGGGATTGACGTGATCGCCAACTGGGGGGCGATCTGTGAGGCCCGCTGGACACGATTCTCGTGACGACCCTCAGGGGGCATCCATGCTTGCTACAGAGATGCTCCCGGTCATGCATCGGGCGTCTCGAGAAATGGCACCATCCTCGAAGGTGTCGAGGGAATCGATCTTCGAGGTGAGGGTTGCTACGTCGTCGCTGCTCCATCTCCGTTGGGTGAGTACGCCGGCAGGGCAAACGAGATCCTCAACCCCGGTACACCGATAGCCACGATGCGATCGTGGTCCTACGGAGCATCAGACGCCGTTGGGGCACAACGGAACACAAGCACTGTCGACATGTCTGAGGTGGACGCACCGGCCCGGCAGCTTCGCAGTGGGTGTGTCGATCTCGACATGATCTACGACGCTCTCAAGGAATCCATCAATGGTGGTGGCAAATTGATAGGACATCGCCGACTCGGTGAAGAGAGTGGAGATCGACTTTCAGGATATGTGGGCTGAACGACAGGTCAACACCACAGAACGATTCTGTTGGACAGGAAAGCGAAATCGATCTGGATGCCAGGGTCGAAGGCATCTGGTGCGCTCCAAGACGTCCCGATGTAGCAAGACGATCGTACGGTCTGGTTGCACTCTCAAACACCCGCTCATCTCGTGAGCCCGGAGAATGCCATCCCACCAGAAATCTGCTACACCGAGTACCCCGATGAGAGAATCCACCAACACCCTACGAACATCCCAATGGCGACCATGACGCCAACGATTGTGGCCGTCATCGGAAGGGTTGCTCCGCCAGTGCCGTCGCTCGACTTGAGCACCACCTGAGCGGCGATCCCAAGACCGATGGACACTCCGACCAGAACCCCGGCGAGGCTCACAATAGCCATGTCAAACGTCGATGCCGGCAATACCATCCACACTACGAAGCCAATCGCTGCCAAGACTGCCAACAATACGCCCCCCATGGCCGATGAAGACAATCGCCCCACGACGCAAGTGTGGATCGTCCGGTCAGCCCCGCCTCATGCCAATGATCCTATTGAACACGTCCCCGAGCGGATGGAATCTTGCCCCGATCAGCGACTGGGTGGCGGTCATGGTCGGCCGGACAACAGCACTACTTCTTAGAATGGCGCCAACGCAGCATGCCGCCCGACGACGAGGAAGGCACAGAAACTATGCGGTGAACTGCGCCTCGATCTCTTTCATGTCGAAGTAATCTCGCCAGTTGGTGATCTTGCCGCCTCCGTTCACCTCAAAGATCCCTACCGAATGGATGGTGATGTCCTTGCCCGCCGTATGCACCGTGTCGATGCGTTCGGTGAAGACAGTGCCGCCCGCCACGGCTGTGCTGAGAAGCTCACAACTAAAGCCGGTCCACATTGAACGTTGGCGCTCAAAATCTGACCTTATCGCCTCGATTCCTTGGAGCGGTTCATGCCACGCATTTACACGGTATGTGGCATCCGGGCTCAAATAGCCAAGGCTCTCTTGAACGCCGAACTCCCATGAACTCAGAAACGAACGGACGATGGCCTCTCTGTCTGTCATAGATCCTCCACCGGACGGGGACATGTGGTCAATCGCCTAAGACGCTTTGAGTCGGGCATTCTCCGACTCGAATCCGCACACCCAACACTGCTTGACCCACCGATCAGCGGCCCCCCTGCTTCCCGCTGTGGCAGGCCGAAGGACATCTTCAGTGCTTCCGATCGAGCCGCACCTAGGGCAAATGGTCGAATCCTGCTGCTTGCTCATCTCTTGATCCCCCAAGTTCTGCTGCCCCTCTGCACTCCACCGTGGACCTGCCAGTTCAGCCGATCTAGAGGCCTAAGGCTCTAAAATGCGTAAGGCCGCCGCCCAGCGCTGATCAATGGTCAACGAGAAAACGCCCGTCCCTCAGATCGGCGGGGATCGGGCGCTTACTCACTTTGTACTCCGAACCTGGACTCTCAAGGGGAATGGCACTCAGAAGAGCATCCTTGCTCTTGCCGATGCAACGCTCACACTCCGAGCTGCTTGCCTTTGGTCACTCTGAGCCTACTGGGAGCTACCCCGTACGACCCCTTGCAGCCCATTCTCAGATTGGGCAACCTCTGCTTCTCCGCATAAGCGCCTCCTTCGGGATCTTCTAGCTTCTACTTCGATCCCTCACTTAGAATCCTACGCCGAGGTGCAATCTCGATTAGGGCCGAAAGTCACATGTTGCCGAGCAGGACGCTTCCAGGAAGTTGGAAACCGAAACCTGGAGCGCCATCAGTGTGACCTGCGCCATCTATTGCACTGCGTTCCATGATTCGTACAAGTCCATCCCTATTCACCCGACCGGCTTGACCAACATTCACGGAACTGGCCGGAGAATTCGGCTAGAGCCGGGGACGAGGTCCTTGGTCAGAGGTACTATCGGCGCTGAGGGGTGCTGGGAACAATGCTCAATCAGGTCGTCCTTCGAAACAGGCGGAGGGACCAAGCGTCGGTGGGTAGGTCTACTGCTTCGAGGAGCGAACGACGTTCACGTCCACACACGTGGTGTACGCCTCGGGCCCCGGTGAGCTCATCTTGAGCTGACCATCCCCCTGACGCGACGACCACCGCATCAATCTTCAAGTTCCGTCCAAAGAACACGAAGGAGAAGATGCGGTGGAAGTCACCAACACGATGGGCGCTGCCGAGTTGCTGCGCAAGTATCTCGCCGAGGCCGACCCTGACCTGCTGCGATCCATGGTCCAGAGCTTCGCCGAGGCCCTGATGTCAGCCGAGGCCAGCGGCGTGGTCGAGGGCTACGTGACCTCGTTCACCGACGAACGGGACGACCAGGGCCGTCGGCTGGTGGTCCGCAACGGCCATGCCGTGACCCGGTCCCTCGTGACCGGGGCCGGGCCCATCGAGGTCCGAGCCCCACGGGTGGACGACCGCCGGGTCGACGAGGTGACCGGGGAGAAGATGCCGCTCCTCGATCCTGCCGCCCTGGGCCCGCAAGTCCCCGAAAGTGGCTGAGGTCCTGCCCCTGATGTACCTCCACGGGATGAGCTCGGGCGACTTCGTGCCCGCCCTGGAGGAGTTCTTCGGATCGGCGGCCGGGCTGTCGGCCTCGGTGGTCACCCGGCTGACCACCGACTGGCAGAAGGAACGGGACCAGTTCGCCCACCTGTCCCTGAAGGACGTCGACTACGTCTACGTGTTCGCCGACGGGATCCACTTCAACGTGCGCCTGGAGGAGGCCCGCCTGTGTGCCCTGGTCATCGTGGGTGTGCGCACCGATGGGACCAAGGAGCTGGTCTCGATCGCCGACGGCCACCGGGAGTCGACCGAGTCCGGGGCCGACGTCCTGCGGGGGCTGAAGCGCAGGGGGATGACCTTCCGACCACGTTGTCACGATCCCGACGACCGGCTTCCCATCGAAGTCCTTGAGAGAGAACCCGGACTGCATCGTTCGACCCCGATGTTCGAACGAGAAGGGGCCCTGGCCGTACCAGCGCCCGCTGGCTTACCGCAGTGGTTGAGTATGCCGACGTCGGCCATCGAAGTCCGGGACCCGAAAGTACGCGCGCCCGCTGTTCGACCTGCTCGTTCCCTGGGCCGATCGGTTCGCCACTGTTGGCATGGCCGGGGCTGAGGGCCCAGTCAGCCATTACCTCGGTGGTCTCGCCACCGTCCTCGGCCGCTACGGCGAGGCAGACAGCTATTTTGCCCAAGCCGCTGCGGTCAACGACCGGGCCGGGGCCAAGTTTTTCGCCGCCCGGACAGATCTCTGCTGGGGGCAGATGCTCTCAACACGGAACGCACCCGGCGACGCCGAGACAGCTCGGGACCTTCTCACCAAGGCACACGCCACAGCTGCGGGCCATGGGTACGGGAAGGTGGAGCGACGTGCTGTCGCGGCTCTCCAAGACCTGGACTGAGGTCTTAGCGGTCAGTTTCCCGAGTGTTGGACCTGCCAGGTTGCAACGGCCCAAAGGCCCCGTTCATTCGGGCAAATAGCGAGGTGGGACAGATTGGTCGACACCGGTGACGTCCGACAGGGGTTCGAACATCGCCATGTCGGCCACGTCCACAAGGACCGGGCCCCGCGCCCATCGCCGCTTCGACAACATCCAAAATGGCCTGCTTGGTCGGCCCGTTATTCCAACTCGCCAGGTACTCCGGCAGCGGGATCACCTTTCTTCGGTCTGTCGGGAGCTGAGCAGACTCCACCAGCATGATCTCACCTAAGCTCCATCAACAACACCGTCAAGATGCAGGGCCGTTGGTCCCAGAAGTGTCGCGGAACATCGGTTCAGCGGCACGCGTATATCCGGTATCCGGATCTGCCAGAATCCGTCGGTGCCAACGGTTCGGAAGGACTTTGGACTTATGGCAGACCCGCTCCATCTTGCGTTCGATCCAGGAGATACGACGATGGCCACCGTAACTCGTCAATTTCGCGACGAAGTCGGGCCCAGGCCTGGCCCGAGCCATGCAAGTGGGAGTAGTGCTGCTCGCGCTCGTCGTTGTCCAATTCTGGATCGACCCGCTTCAGACGGCACCGGTGGCAGCAACCGTACTGTTCTCAGGATCCCCGGTCGTGCGAGTCTCCGGGAACCACCTGGTGAATGGCAATGGAACCCCGATCCGGCTACTCGGGGTCGACGAGGCCGGCGCCGAGTCGGCGTGTGTGGCCGGGCAGAGTTTTGGAGTCCCATTGAACCCCGGACCGTCGGGGGTCATCATCGACCAGATGAAGAGCTGGAAGATCGATGCCGTTCGCATACCTCTGAACGAGGACTGCTGGCTCGGCATCAACCTTCCCGATCCCCAGTTCGGAGGGGCCGCCTACCAGTCAGCCATCGTCAACTACGTGAACAGAATCAACGCTGCCGGCTTGGCGGTGATTCTCGACCTCCACTGGAGTGCTCCTGGCCGCCAGCTGGCAAGCCGCGGGCAGGTCATGGCCGACGAGGATCACTCACCGAACTTCTGGTCATCGGTGGCCACAACCTTCAAGGGCCATCAAGGGGTGGTCTTCGACCTCTACAACGAGCCCCATTCGGTTCCCTTCTCCTGTGTGGTCCATGGGGGTTGCGTCGCTCATGGGTTCAAGGTGGCTGGCTATGACCAGCTGATCTCCGACGTGCGCGATACCGGAGCGACGAACGTCATCTTGGTGGCCGGCACCCACTACGCCGCCTTGCCGACTGGATTCGCCACGATCATGCCGCAGGACCCACTCCACCAGGTCGCCATCTCGGTGCACGTCTATAACTTCAACGCAGCAGCGGCCCCGACCGCCTGGGCCAAATGGATTCAGTTGGGCCTACTTTCCAAAGTACCGTTCGTGACAGGCGAGTTGGGCGAACAGGACTGCACTGCGAAGTTCATCGACACCTACATGAAGTGGGCCGACGCCCATGGGGTGTCCTATCTCGCCTGGACCTTCAACTCCGGACCGTGCGATGGTCCTTACCTCCTCAACTCCAAAGGCAATCCGACCCCCTACGGTGAGGGCTACAAGGCCCATCTAGCTGTCGTCGCAGCAGGGGCGTAGCCAACACTAGGTATCGAAAGGCAAGTCTCCGCAAGCCGGTCCCCGCTCGCGCTGACCAATTCGCTGGGTCCAAGAGTCGTATCCCTAGCCATCACAGAGGATCGGCAGACCACGGTCGATAGCGCCCTACCGATCCGGCATTGTGGAAGATGCTGAGGTCCACGAGCCAAGGCGCGTTGGGAGCCGTGCTCAGGTCGTCGAATCCTCGGGCGCGAGTTTCGGGAAGATGTGCCAGCAGATTTGCCTCAGGAAGCGGACGAGCAGTTCGGGCGTGAACTCTGCATCGGGGCCATCAAGCTCGGACGGCAACGGTGCCCCCAGTTTCTTGGCGGCGTCAATCAAGGGGGGACCGATGACCTTGCCCAATGTGCTGAGCGCTTCACCGGCGGTGACAATGTCCAGCGTCCAGTCGGGTACAGGTTGGGCCACGACGTTGATCCACTTCTCGGGATCACGTGGTCCATCAAGGGCGAAGACCTGGTCGAAGGTCCGGGCCGAGGCATCTCGTTGCGTGAGCGGCTCGCCGAGTCCCCATACCTCGCGCAACGTGGCGATCAGCGATGTGTGACGGTACTCGTCGTTGTAGACCGATCCCGATTCAACCCAGGGCGAGACCATGATCGCTGGAACTCGGTAGCCGGACCTGTCGAACGTGAAGCCCAACTCCCCTGGGGGTGCGGCCTGGTCGGGTGGCGGCACTGGGCCCGGCGGAACATGGTCGTAGGTACCACCGGGTTCGTCCCAACCGATCAGGAGGGCGGTGTTCCAGACATTGGTACCCGTCGGGGAAGTCATAGATCGGTAGGTGTTGTACACCCGCTCCAGGAACGCCTCACCCCCGAGCATCGACGACGGCGGGTCGAACCCGAAGTCGGAGTTGTTGCCGATCATCGATCGGCTGAGGGCCGGATGGTAGTCACTGTGCCCGGACGCCATATCCGGTTCGATCAGCGAGAAGTCCGGCAGGGTGCCAGCGGCTGCATCCCTCTCGAACTCGGAGAACGGCACAAAGTGGGTGGCCAGGCGATCTTGTAGCCGGGGGAAGTGAATGACGCCAGTGAAGGACAACGGCATCGGTTCGCAGACGTAGACCTTCCAGGTCTTGCCCTGAGATTCGATCCGCTCGAATATCGTCTCGGCGTTGTTCTGGGTCATCCACTTCGTCGCCGGACTGTTCACCACCAGCCCGGACGAGGTCGCTGCCGTCCAGAACGACCGATTCATGAAGGTCTGGGAGGGGACTTCAGAGAACCAGTGATCGAACACCCCGAAGTCTCTGGCCAAACCGCTGAGCACCGGTAGTTGCGCCGGGGTATAGCCGGTCATGATCTGGGCGTACTCATCGTAGGTGGGCTGGCGACCGACCTCGCCGGTGAACGTACTGATGTAGTCGGTGATGAAGCCATCCATCGACGGGGTCGCCCCCTCGGGCGGAGCGTTCCACGGCTCCCTGACCCCTTCGCCGATCATGAATCGGTTGTGAGTGTCGAGTGTGTTGTAGAGCTGGGTGTTGGTGTGGAAATACTCTTCGCCTGAGTCCGGGTTGGGCGTGTCTAAGTCTCCGCTGACGCCGTAGGGAACGATCTTGCGGTCGGCCCCGTGCTCGGCCCAGTCGGGAATGGGATTGCTCAGATCCTTCCCAACAACCCCGTCGAAGGTCTTGCCGTCGTCCGGACCGTAGAGGTGACCGAGGACGTTGTCCAAGGACCGATTCTCGAACAGGACTACGATGATGTGGTCCATTGCATGGGTTCGATCAGTGGTCACGGATTCTCCTCTCACGAAGGATGCACCCGGAGCATCATTCCAGTATCTGATCCCTTAGATAGTCAGCTGCGAAGGCTGATGCAAGGACCAGGCAATGACCTCCGATGACGTCCCACTCGGTGGCCTTGTGAGTCTGGAACTCAGTCCCCATAGATCCGGTAGGGGATGATCAATATCTGTACGCCCGAATGTCGGAGATCCGCGTCGAGTTGATCTCAGAGCAGCGATCTCGAGCTCGATGTCGTGGCCTTGAGTTCCGAGATGAGAAGATTCGGCATTGCAAGGCATTAGCAAGTATTCACTGAGTGGGGGCACGACCCGGATGAGGCGACGCCCGGACTTCAAGGGTCAACCAGTGACCGGCTCATCCTGCGCACCAGCCGGTGGCGAGAATTTCAGCCGGCGGGGCCGGCACGCCGTCCCGGACGGTGTGGCCGTAACCATCGGGGATGAGGAGGACATGAGAGCCGAGGACGGTGATCGCACCTCCTCCGACAGTTAGCGCCACCCACCAGGCGCGGCCGTATCGGCCGGCGTTCGACAACTCCATGACCGGTGATCCGAGGCTGCCCGGTGGACACAGCGCAGCACCGGTGCCGGAGGCCGTCCCGGCCAAGGCCAACCGGTGCTCGGGCAGGTTGAGGCTCAGCAGGGTACCGGTACGTCCGGCGACGACCTCGACACGTAACACCGGCGTCCCTTCGTCACCCAATCTGCGCAATGTGGAGACGAGTTCCCGCTGGTAAGCAGCGATGGCCCGCCTCTCCAGGCGTCTCCAGTACCGTCCGGCCTGAGGTCCGATCTCAGCCATTCCCATAGGTGAGGGTTTAGCGAACGATCGATCGTACGTCAAGAGTTAGCGATCGATTGTTCGCTATAATCCGGACATGGCTGGTCGCCGGTCCGTCGAGGCCGCTCGCTCTACTCGGGAAAAGATCCTCCGCAGGTCGGCCGACATCGCTTCCGTCGAAGGTCTTGGAGGGATCACCATCGGCCGGCTGGCCACTGATCTGAACATGAGCAAGTCCGGAGTGATCGGTCATTTCGGCTCCATGGAGGAGCTCCAACTGGCCACTGTCGATCTCGGGTCCGAGATGTTCCGAGGCCTGGTGTGGGACCCCGCCCTGTCAGAGCCACGCGGCCGACCGCGACTGCTGGCCGTCTGCGACGCCTGGAGCGCGTACTCGGCGAACCCGCCCTACCCCGGCGGCTGCCTCATCGCCACGGCATCGATGGAGTTCGCCGGCCAAGGCGGCCAGGTTCATGAGCGCCTCGCCGAGTATCTGAACCTGTGGCATCGAACCCTGGCGGGCGAGGTCTCGTATGCCATCGAGCACGCCCAACTTCCCGCTTCGACCGACGCCGACACCGTGGCCTACATTCTTCAAGCCCTCACCTCGTCGGTGAAGACCGCCAAATACCTTTCGGCGGTCCCCGAAGCCGGCGATCGCTGTCGAAAGGCGATGCGAGCCGTCCTTGCCGACAATGGGGGCAGTCCGCTGCTCGACCGCGAAGGGTCGGGGCGCGAGCTTCATCACGTGACAACGCGGGAGCATCTCGATCATCCGGCAACAGCCGGTTGAGGCCGCCCTCGGCGATCCCTTCGGTTGGAGAGATCACGACGTCATCAGCGCAATTCGGCTCGCGGACGCACTGCGATCGTGACGCGTGCCGTCGCGCAGAGTCGATCCTCATCGTCGCGCATATCGACATCCCAGACCCAGCTCGTCCGCCCCCTGTGTATCGCGACCGCAGTTCCGTGGACGGCGCCGTCGGTGATCGGCCGCAGAAAGCTGGTGTTGTTCGCCATCCCGAGAGCGGCGCCGCCCGTTGCGAACACCCCGCGGGCCGTCCCGGTCGACGCGAGGGTTTCGGCGATTGCCGCGTAGACGCCGCCATGGACCATGCCCAATGGCTGACATACCAGGGGGCGGACCGGAAGATACCCGGAACATCGGCCGATGTCATCGCTCTCATGAACAACGAAACCGATCGTCGCGTCGAAGGCTGACTCCGGAGGGACGCGCAGCTTGTAGGGAGCGGAATCGGACATGGCGCCGAGGCTACCGCTGCGTCTGGGCACCGTCAGTAACGGGCCGATGAACTGACCGCTGACCTGGCGGTTTTACACTCGCAAATGTGGGGCGTACCGCTGGTGGCGGTGCAACCGTGCGGATCGTGGTCCTCCTCACCGCGTCTGAAGCTGCCAAGGACGCGACATATCGCCCACCGGGGACGTAGCTGCGTCGGCTTACGGACAGGCTTGCTCCGGCGACGTCTCGGCGCGGTTCTCGACACTGACTCACGTCACAACCGGCTTCGACTGATTCCCTCCGGATTGAGCCGTGGGAACGGGCATCGGGCCTCGACAGGCGGATCACCCGAAGCCATCTCCTTGACCAGGAATCTCATCAGGAATCCCGGCTGAACGCCTCTCTGAGCTGAGCCAAGCTCGCGGCCAGCAATCGGGACACGTGCATCTGACTCAAACCCACTCGGGCAGCGATTTCTGACTGAGTGAGCCCGTCAACGAAGCGGAGAGTGATGATCGTCCGCTCGCGCTCGGGAAGATCCGCAAGTGAGAGGGCGAGGAGCAGACGATCGTCGGTATCCGAGTAGCCGGCGTCGACCTCCCCGAGGCGATTGGCCAGCGTGCCATCCTCCCGGTCGGGGGCATCGATGGACGTCGTCCGGTAGTGCTGACCCGCCTCAAGGGCCTCGACCACGGATTCCTCGCTGGCGCCCACCAGCTCGGCAATTTCTGGCAGCATCGGGGGTCTGCCCAGCTGTTGGGTCAGCGACTCGATGGAGGGGCCGAGCGCCAGATAGAGCTCCTGGATTCGCCGCGGGGCCCGAATGGCCCAGCCCTTGTCGCGGAAATGGCGCTTCAACTCTCCGATAATGGTCCGGGTGGCAAACGTGCTGAATTCGACACCGCGGCGGACGTCAAACCGATCGACCGATTTGACCAGGCCCATCGAGGCCACCTGAACCAGGTCTTCGTACGCTTCGCCTCTGTTCGTGAACCGGCGCGCAAGTTGATGCGCAAGACCGAGGTGCTCTTCTACGAGCCGGTTGCGGAGGTGCTCGTCGCGACTGTCGGCGTACTCCGTGAACGTTGCTCGAACCGACGCGGGATTGCGAGCCGAGGCGGTCATGACCATCCGTGTCTCCGTTTGCGCAACCAGACGCGCCGCTTCCCATTACCGATCTCTTCACCGTGCTCGTCCACCAGAGCATCGAGAATGCGCACCGATAGGTCGCGCTCGCCATGGACATCATACGGGCCCGCCGACGTCGAGCTGGTTCCGTCCAGCGCGCAGTTGACTTCAACGTTGCCGTTGCTGCTGACAAATGTCAGGACCAGTCGACCGATGCTGCATCCGTCCACGATCGATACGCACATCTCGTCAACTGCCAGTCGCAGATTCTCGAGCTCTTCCACATCGAACCCCGCTCGAGAAGCGACGGTTACGGCAGTGAGCCGGGCCAATACGACGAGGTCGGACTGAACAGGGATGCTCAATTCGACCGATTCGCTCATGAATAGACCTTTCGGCCGATTGGCGACAACCATCCGTGGATCATGGGGTGACCGCTTCGACGACCGTGGGGAAGATGGAGAAACGCTCCGTAAGGCCAGTGATTTCGAAGATCTTGACGATGCGAGGCTCCTTGAGGATGATCCGCAACTGGGTGCCCTGTTCGGCACCTCGCTCCTGCGTGCCGATCAGGACGCCGAGAGCTGTCGAATCGATGAAGGTAACCGCCGACAGATTCACGACGACGACTTCTCTGCCCCGGTCGACGGCAGCGTAGAAATGCTCACGTAGCGTTGGTGCGGTGGCAACGTCAACCTCGCCACTGACGGCGATCTGGAGCGCTCCGTCCTCATCGGACTCGACTATCCCAAATGGCTGATCCACGCCCGCTCCCTCATATCGACTCCCTCCCGTCCACGACGGCCTCGAGGCCCGGGTTCCAGGTCGTCGAGTGGTCGTTCACGGCCAAGCCGGTGCTCTCTCTGGCTTCGGCCAACTTGCGGATCAGCGGGTTGTCCGGAGGATCAGGACGGCCGGTCTTATGAGCAGTTGCTTCATCGATCCGCTGACGCAGCCTCTTGATGTCCCGGGACTCAAGGCGGCCGACGAGCTTGAACAGCTCAGCATCTTCATAGTCGAGACGCGACCGCAGCGATGCCGTCATGGAATCGATGTCCTCTTCCAAGCCGTCAGGATCGCTCAAGTGAGCGTCGATCGGCGCCGCGCAGCGCGAGTCCACACGTACCACCGCAATGTCGGCTCGGGTGCGGGCGAGAAGGCGTTCTGCATGTTCCACCGCTCTCTGTGTGCCCAAGGAATCGACAATCTGTGGATACATGGCATCGGCGAGAACGTTCTCGTAGCGCGCGGCGAGGAGCGCGGTTGCCCGAGCAAGGTCGGCTCGCTCCACAGCCACGTCGGTGGTCTCGAGAGCGCTCAGGCACCGGACCAGTAGGGCTCGGTCTTCGTCGAGGGCGCGTAGGGGGCTATCGACCTCGTCCATGGTGCCTACATACCCAGTCATCACCCCCCGAAACCTCGGGCCCACCGGGCGAGGAGGGCGACGGGTCCGCCCGGTCGCACCGACCCCGCCCGGGGCCCCAGGAGCCACCCAGCACCGATATGACCTGGGGCCCGACTACCGCCGGTCAGCTAGCGGCGTGAGGGCGGATAGTCGGATACCTGGGGAAGGGTGCCCATGCCTGACGGGACAAGCGCGTGCGGGGAGGGGGATTCGGGCCCGTCACCCGATCGAGGATCCCGGGGATCCGTTGGCCGGCTGGCTCGCTTCCCATATTCTGGTCGTCAGCTTCGGCAGCGAGTGGCTGGGCAAAGTCCTCCAAGCTCTTCTGTTCGGCGTTGACCCGATGGCCACTTCGACCAGCCCTGCCGCCATCATCAACCCCGCGCCGATGAGATAGCCGATCGCCGTGTCGACGGGCCGCTTGGTGGCGATCAGATTGCCGAACAGCACGGGCCCGATGATTCCGCCCAATCCCGTACCCACCGCATAGGAGAAGGCGATAGCCAGCGCTCGGGTCTCCATGGGGAAGACCTCGCTCACCGTCAGATACGCGGCGCTGGCGCCCGCCGATGCGAAGAAGAAGGCCACCATCCATGCAATGGTCTGGGTGGTCGCGGTGAGCACCCCGCTGTCGAACAACCAGGCGGTCAGTGCCAGTAGTGCTCCCGAAATGATGTAACACCCCGAGATCATCACCCTGCGACCACGACGTCGAACAGCCGCCCCAGCAGAGCGGGACCGAGGAGGTTGCCGAGAGCGAAGGCGATGAGGTAGTACCCGATCGAGGACGACGGCACATTGTAGAACGTGCTCAATACCAGTGAATAGGTGAGACCATCGAGGATCCACACTGTCCCGAGACCGATCAGGACCATCCGATGCCAGTTGGACCATGGCAACCGGTCGATTCTCGATGGGATCTGGGTCTCCACTACTCGGGCGGACGCCTCACGCGGCTGTTCCTCCACACTCACGCTCATCTCCCCCACATATCGTGTCGGCTCCGAGTGCACGCCCGAGTCGCCCCTACCCCCTCTACGATCCGTTCAAACCGCGCCCGCGATGACGCGGGCAGGTGCACGAAGCCCTCGCAGAGACGAAGGGCACCGCCTCGCTGCATCACCAAAGGACGCCGTCAATCCCGCCCGGTGATCATTAAGCACCTCAGGAGTCGGGAGGCGAGGCCGCCCGGTACCGCAGTGCAATGGGGTGGGCGCGCAACCTAGTGAGAGCCAAGATGAGCACGTCACTTGGTAGGACATCGCGGAACGAGGGCTCCATCAGGCGAAGCTCGAGCGGGATGAGGCACTCCCGTTGCAACTGTTCGATCCGGCAGGGCTCGCCTGAAGCCAGCTCGGCGAGCTCTCTGAGGATGTCGAGCATGGTCCGGGACCACGAACCCACACGCCCGGGGACACACCGCCGCAATTCGAGGTCGCGCATCAAGAGCAAGGGCCGAGCGTGGGCCAGGGTGTTCACCCGAGCCCACGCCGGGATTCCGGATCCGGTCGAGGCGAGGTGCACGGCAAGGTCGCCGTTCAGAAAAGCAGTGGCCTCCTCCACCAGCGCCAGGCCGTCCCTCTTCCGTCTACGTCTCTGTCGGCCGAACCAGTCCATGCCCACTCCTTCTGGCAGCGCTATTCCCATCGCCGCATCGGCTAAACATGACTGTCGGCAAGGCGGGGCGCCGACCGGGTGACCCGCCTCCGTGGCTGTCCCCCGCCTTCTTCGCTGGTGGGAAAGGATCCAGAGCCCGGTCGACTCCCTCTTCCCTCCCCAGGCATGCGCCGGTCCGTCCCTCTCCAGGCCTGCGCCGGTCCGTCCGGCCTGGTACACCGGTGGTGTAGACGCCTGCCAACCGGGTATGGCGTTCCGGGCCGGTGGGAGATCGGGCCCGAGCCGCGTCCAGGTCATTCCCGGTATGGCCCATAGAATGACGAGGAGGTGTATCGGCGTGGATGAGACGAGTGCACCATCACATGTGCAGTCTCCAGACCTCGGAATGACGGCGTATACGAGCCGGGTGGACTATGCGCTACATGTGGTGACGAGCTCCTCTGCAGCGGGGGAGCCAAGCGGTTGTGTCGTGGGATTTGTAACCCAATGCAGCATCGTGCCGCCTCGGTTCCTCGTCTGCATCTCCAAGGTCAACCACACCTACTTCATCGTCGAGCGCTCCGATGCGATCGCGCTCCACCTGATCGGTCGAGAGCAGCTGGACGTGGCTTCGCTGTTCGCGGAAGAGACCGGGGACGCCGTAGACAAGTTCAGCCGGTGCTTGTGGCACACCGGGGTGACCGGATCGCCCGTGTTGTCGGAGTGCGCCGCATGGCTCGAATGCATGATCGTCGATCGCTGGGGCGTTGGCGACCACCAGGCCCTTCTGGTGCGCCCTGTCGCTGGCGGGTCCGGCGAGTTCGAAGACGTGTTGACGGTACAGAGCTCCCCCCGCCTCCAAGCGGGACATCCCGCCGAGCCGTGACCCCCACCAGAACGACCCCGGAACTTCGCCCATCCTGCCGGTGTCTGGGTTTGGCAGGTCGATGCATCGGGAACAGCCCATTGCGTAGGGATGAGGTACATCCCTACGGGGAGGTCCCTTGCCATGCTTCTTCTCGTCGCCTTCTTGTTGGTTTTGGCCTTCGCCGGGCTGGGATTCGCGCTGCACGCCCTGTGGGTGGTTGCGGTTGTGCTCCTGGTGCTCTGGCTGGTCGGCTTTGCTGTCGGGCGAGGAGAGAACGCCGGGAGCCGGCACTTCTACCGCTGGTAGCAAGAGCCCCGGACTCGAGTTCGTCCGAGGATGGAGGCCGCCGAGGACTGACCACGATTGGTCAAACTGGGCAACAGGCCCTGGTCGCAGCCGTCAGCACCGCGGCGCTGATCAAGGCTGCACGGACGGCGGTGTACCGGATGGCGATACCCTCAACGTGTGTTCCTCCGTTACCGGTTATCCGTTCGCCGTCGCCACATCGGGCGATGGCTTGTCGCCCGGGGCGATTAGTCGTGGGCGATCCCGAGGTCGGACCCACGCCTGCGCGCCCTCGACCAGCTGGTGCCTTCAGATATCACCGACAGCCTGGCCCAGCTGGTCCGCCAGATGGGCGGCTACGACCTGACAACCTTTCTCATCGATTTCGAACAGTCGACGCTGTTTCCGGTCCCAGACCGCGGGGCCCACGTCGACTCTCCCATCGGTGTCGCCACCGCAGGGACGCTCGAGGGCAGGTCCTTCGTCGAACGGCGGCTCGTCAGCGGGGCCACCGGTGGGCTGACCAGGGTCTGCGTCCCGATCCTCGAAGGATCAGATTGCACGGGGGTACTGGCCTTCACCTTGCCCGGCGACCTGGACGACGGTGCACGCCGCCACAGCGAGGAGTTGGGAATGCTGGCCGGAGCGGCCATCGCCATAGCTGCCCGGTACACCGACCAGTTCAATCTCGTCCGCCAGCGTAAGGCGATGAGCCTTCCGGCAAGCATCCAGTGGGACCTGCTGCCCCCACTCCGCCTTAGGACACCGGAGGCCACATCCAGCGGGGCGCTCGAACCGGCCTACGACGTAGGAGGAGATTGCTTCGACCACTCCGTCAACGGTTTTACCGTCGATGTGGCCATCATGGATGCCATGGGCCATGGTCTGGACTCGAGCATCCTCTCATCGCTGGCGATGGGGAGCTACCGGCACGACCGCCGGCAAGGCCAGCCTTTGGGGGTGATCCACAGCCGGCTCGATGGGGTTCTCGCCGATAACTTCGGGAGCGAACGGTTCGTCACCGGCCAACTGGCCCAACTCGATGTGCACTCCGGCCGGCTCGCCTGGACCAATGCCGGACACCCCCTTCCCCTCCACGTCCGGAGCGATCAGGTGCTCGGCGCTCTGCCCTGTCGGCCATCGCAGCCGTGGGGACTCCGTGGTGGTCTGGTGGAGGAGGCGGAAGAGCAATTGGAGCCCGGCGACTCGGTGGTGTTCTACACGGACGGAGTGATCGAGGGACGCTCGCCCGGGGGCGAACCGTTCGGGGTCGACCGTTTCGTCGACACCATCGAACGAGCCTCCGCCTCACACATGCCGTCGGATGTGATCCTCCGCACGACCATCAATCGAGTCGTGGACTACCAGAACAAGCGACTGCGTGACGATGCCACCATCGTCTGGCTGACCTGGGAGGCCACTCCGAGATGAAGGGGCAGCAGTCGCTCGGCCGTGAGGGCTTTCGGTGGCCGGTAGCCGGCCACTACAGCCCGGTGCGGACCGACTTCACCGCTCCCTTGGCCCGGTCGATCACCGAGGTGACCGCCTCCGACAGGAGATGCTCGGGAGGATCGACGGGGCCCGGATGACGATAGTGGGGAGCGAGCCGCCTGGCCTCCTCCAGCTCGCGCCCCAACCCCACAAGGCGCTTCCGGGGAACGTTGGCTCGCAACAGGGGGAAGAGGCCATTTTCTTCCTCCCGCACATGGTGGCGGACGTTCTCGGCGAGCACGGCGAGCTTGGCCACGAAGTGCTCGTCGGAAGGATCGAGACCCACGAGTTCCTGTAGCTGCCATTTGACGACATGATGCTCTTCCAGTGACTCGAGCACGTCGTCACGGGCCGCGGCGACGTGCTCCATGGCCGCGGGATACAGCACGCTCTCCTCGATGAACGTGTGGATCGAGAGCTCGGTGACCATCTGGTCGGCCAGACCTCGCTTCGTCTTCAAGGCATGCTCTCCCGCCCGCTCAAACGCCTTGAACAGCTTTTCCACACCGCGGTGATCAGACTTGAGGATGACCACAGCATCGGAGGACGCCCTCGGCCGAGTCCCTTCGGCCCGATGATTGTTCGAAGCAGCCGATACCAATGTGCTCACCACTTTCTGTCGAACTCCCTTGGCCGGGAGGCTCTCTGCATGTCTCTGGCCTACCCATTGACATGGACGAACAAACGCCAGCCATCCTCTGATGCGTAAACGGCACGCCGCAGGGTACGTGTCGGCATGTACGTCAATGCTTCACCGGACCGATGGCAAGCGAAGGAGCCGGCATATCATCATGAGGAACATTTGGAAGGGCCTCGTTGTCGGGGCGATTTCGGGTGCCGCCGCCGGGCTGGCCCTCGACCGGCATGCGCCGAGCGGCAGGACCCCGATGCCGGGGCGGGATTCACTGTTGACCGTCCTCGGGCAGGGATTGTCCCATGTCGGCGACCGCGTCCACGACTCGACCGCCCCGCACGACTGGGTCCAGGCCGCCGACGTGCTCCAGCGAAGGGTTCGTGATCTCCCCTCAACACCAAGGCGGCCGACGTGGCTCGCGCTGGTGTGGCCAAGGCAACCGAACTCACCTCTGAACTCGCCGGATCTGTCAAGGCGGGCCCGGTCGACTCGTAGCCGGTCTGCCGAGTGAAGCGGGCTACCGCCGTGGAGACCCAGCCAGGTTTCCGTGTCGGTCCGGAGACAATTCCGTATGACAGTTCCATGCCGCTCCGGTAGCACCGGGCAAGCAAGAGGAGGCCGTCGCTCGATGCGTAAAGCCCCGGAGCCGACGCGGCGCAACATACCGGGGCCGGCGGGTGGCGGCCGGCCCGCATGGTTTGCCGGGATCCCTCCGGGGAATAAGTGTCGTATGCATGCCTCGGAGCAGGACCTTCAGACGCCACACGAGCAGCCTGATCCATCTCACCCCCCCGTTGCCGTGGGTTGGCTGGCCGGCTTCGAAAAGGGCTGGACGGCCGGTGTTCTGCTTGGAACATTGGTGATCGTGACCGCCGTTGTGCGCAGGGGCCGACACGCCCGGAACACGATTACCCCCTCCTGAGTGCGACGAGCCCTGAGCGGACCGGAGTGGTGCAAGTTTGGAACATCCCCCAACTCGAGGTTCCTGGATTCCTGCAACGTCTCGCCCGCGGCCTTGCCGGACTGGCTGTCATCGGGGGGCATTCGTGATCAATGCGGTGCTCGCCACCTTCGCCACGGGCGGCACCCTCAGCTCGATGCTGCGAGCGCCGGTGCTGCTCGGAATGGTGTAGGTGAATGTTGTCCTCTATGTCGCTGTCTTCCGGTTGCTGACGCCTCAGACGATCTCGAGCCGCGCTCTGGTCCCCGGAGCCGCCCCTGCTGCCGTCGGGTTCACCTTCCTCATCACGCTCGGCCCCGGACTGGTCCGACATCAGGTGCGGAACAGTTCAGCCACCCATGGTCAGTTCGGGATCGTCATCGGACTGGTGGCGTTCCTGTTGTTGCTGGCCAAGGTCAGTCGCTATGGCGCCGAGCTCAACCCGGTGCTGGCCAGAAGGCTCTGGCCCCGCGGAATACAGAATCGCCACCCCACCCGAGCGGACGAGCAAGTTCTCCGCGACGTCACTCACCAGAGCCTCCGCCGACGGGACCAGTGGATAGGGATGGGGTTCGGAGCCGACGGCCGGCGAGAGCTGCTACGCGACGCAGAGGTTTCAACACCGCAGGTCAGCTAGTGGCCGCCGCCATCTGACGACGAGGAACGCGGTCCCGTCAGGACGACCGAGAGCGCCCATCCGTAGCGGCGGTGCCGCCGGCCCACGATCAGCATGGGTGCCAAGGCCGGAACGCCTGTCCGGGGAGATCCCTACAGCATTCGAGGCACGGAACCGATTCGCTCCGTGCCTCGAATGCCGGCGACGAGGACGGGGTCGGACCGCCCCCGGGGGGCGCGTGATCCGTCCGCCCTCCTAACGTCCGGTGACCTTGTCGGCGACTTTGTCCACGGCATCCTTGACCTTTCCCTTCCCCTGGTCGACCTTCCCCTCGGTCTTCAGACTCTCGTCCCCGGTCACATCCCCGACGGCCTTTTTGGCCCGGCCCTTGGTTTCGTCGATTGCTCCCATGTGGACTCCTTCTCATCAGTATCGAAACGGTGTGTTCCGTAGCTCCGATACCCGATCAGCCTGCGCTCCAACCGTGCATCGTGGGCACGGAAGGCGGCCCGAATCGCCTTGAAGCAACCCTCCATCCGATCCCCCGGCATGGTCAGGACCACCTCTCGCGCCACCTTTCAGGTCGGCCATGGAGGCGCTGACAACAAACAACGGGAGCGGCGGCCATCGCAGCCTTGGCTGTGGCGCTAGCGGGCTTGGGAGACCAGCGTCTTCACCCTGCTGACCAACTCCCTCGGGCTGAACGGCTTCATGATGTAGTCCTGCGCTCCTGCTGCGAATCCCTCCTCCACGTCCGCCTCCTGGGCTCTGGCGGTGAGGAGGATCACGACGACCGAGCGTTGCTCGGCGTCCTGTCGGAGGGCCCGGCAGACGTCGATGCCGGTCATCCGCGGCATCATCCAGTCCAAGAGGATCACGTCCGGATGCACCCGACTGGCGGCCTCGAGACCAGCTTGCCCGTTGGACTCCTCATGGAGTTCGAACCCTGCGTTTTCGAGCATGAATACGATCACACTGCGGATGTCCGGCTCGTCATCGATGACCAGGGCGACCGGTTTGTTCACGACGCTGACCGGGAAGTGAGGGTCGGAGCCGGTGGGGGGGCGAGGCTCAGGACAGGGCCTCGGAGCGGAAGGACGATCCTGAATGTGGAGCCTACGCCGGGTTGGCTCTGCACGCTTACGCGACCTCTGTGGGCATCGATGATGGTCTTGACGATCATCAAGCCGAGCCCGACTCCCTGGATCTGCAGATCGACCACGCTCGGGGCGCGGAAGAACCGTTCGAACAGGAGCTCTTGATCCTCAGGGGCGATTCCCATTCCGTGGTCCTGCACCTCGATGGTGCACTCGGAGACTCCGGGTACTACCCGCACGCAAACCGCCCCGCCCTCCGGCGAGTACTTGATGGCATTCGACACGATGTTGTCGAGCGCCTGGCCGAGCCGGCCGGCGTCACCGATCAGGGTGACCGGCTGGTCGCACGGCTCGAAGTGGACGTCAAGGCCCAACTGTTCGGCACGGGGAGTCGCGGCCTCCACGGCATCCTCGGCAACCGCGACGATGTCCGTCTCGGTCATGGCCACGATGAGGTCGGTCGAGCCGAGCTGGGCCACGAAGAGGAGATCCCCGACGAGCCGCTCGAGGCGCACTGAGTTCCTATGGATGACCTGCACGAACCGAGCCCGATACTCCTCGGACATGACCTCGTCGAGAAGCAATTCGACGTGGGCCACGATAGAACTGAGCGGGGTGCGCAATTCGTGCGACACCAGGGCGAGGAATCCGTCTTTGAGCTCCGCTGCCTTGCGACGCTCGGAGATGTCTCTGGCGATCATCGACCAGCCTCTGACGACCCCGTCCCTTCCACAGATCGGCGAATTGGTGATCGAGACATCAACAAGCGTCCGATCCTTGCGGGCGCGCACCGTATCCTGCTCGTCGACATCGAAGAGCTGCCTGTGATGATATTCGCCCTTGTCAGGTGCATCGAGAATGGAGATTGGCTGGCCGAGCATCTCGGCATCGGAGTAGCCGAAGAGGAGCTCCGCTCCGGGGTTCCAGCTGGTCACGTATCCGTCGAGGTCCCGGCCGATGATGGCATCGTGCGAGGATTCGATGACCGCCACAAAATGGGAGGCGAAGAATTCGAGCCGCTTGTCGGCGGTGATATCGCGGACGGACGCCGACACGAACGTACCCTCCCCGGTGTCCAAAGGTGACAGTGAGATCTCCGCAGGAAACTCGGTGCCATTCTTACGGCGACCTGAGACCTGGACCCCCGTGCCCATCTCCCGCAGGCGGGGGTGCTCGGAATAGCTCCGGCAGTGAACATCATGGCCGGCACGGAATCTTTCCGGTACCAGCACCTTGATGTCCAGTCCGACCAGCTCTTGTCGGCTGTAACCGAACAGTCGCTCGGCGCGTTCGTTGACCAGGGCAATGGCCCCGGCCGCGTCGACCACCACCATGGCCTCGTCCGCCGAGTTCACCAACCTGCAATAGGACTTCCCGATGCGATCCTCCACAGGGGCCACCCGCCGATGATCCGTTCGGTTCAGACGTCCTCCCGATTCGGCTGCTCCTACCGGCATGGCACCAACCGATAGACGCCCGAGCGTTGGCCCCGTCGGCAGCCTCAACTGACGTCGTCCTGCGTCGGGCGTTGTATCTGCGCCATGGGATGTCATGACAAGTACTCCCGCTTCCGGGGTGGATGGATGAGCGATAGAGAAACAATGGCCCGGCGGATGTCGGAGGCTGCTCACCCGCCGGAACCGGATGCCCTGCCTACCTACGGGCACAACATTGCTAATCACCAAGCTGATCATGCCCGCCCGGCACTCGGAAATGGGGCGGACCCGATTCCTTGGGGGTGCCCGCTCACCCCGGCCCCACCATGGTCGAGACGATCGGACGGAGGTCCGATGGGTCTCTCCGCTCACTCCCGCGCTTCGAGCCCCGCCTGGCCCGGTGGCACCGCTGGAAGGATCAGCCGGTCCGGGAACATCGGAGGCATACCCCCACAAGCTTTAGGCCCGACTTCCTTCAGGATGGTGTCCCACATGGCCGAAGTTACGGGCACACAACAACACGATCACATTGCTGATCATGGAACGCACGGAAATGCCGGCCAGACGGAAAACGTCTGAAAACCAGCAGCCGGATGCTGATGAAGCGGCATCCCGATGTATGCCGGCACCACCCAGCACTGCCCCTTCAACGACTGGAGCCCACAATGACATCCGACCCGTTTCTGCATCACCACCGGATCGAAGGATCCCGGCTCGACACCGAGGGCCGTCGCCATGCAATGGCCGGCGCCACCTCAATGATCCAGGCACCTCCTCTCCAACTCGGGAGCCGCCGTACGAGCAGTGAGCCGTGCGACCCCGGGGCCGCCGGGAGTGGTCCCTCGGACCTTCCGGGGATCGCGAGATGACAGCCACCCTGGTAGATGATGTCGCCCTTGGATCCGCACTGACGATGATGTGGCAGCGGCAGCGGCAAACCAGTTTGGATCGGATCTCTTTTATCGAGGAGACCACGGCGAACGTGCTGCGGTCGGCAGCCGATGACAAGGCTGTCGCCGAAGCTGCCAGCGCAGCCCACAAGCTTGCCGGGTCCCTGGGGATCTTCGGATTCGACGACGGCAGCCGCGCCGCTCTGGAAGCGGAGCACTTGTTTCGCGAGCCCACCATCGACGGGTGGCAGCTCGCCCAGGCGGTGGCGGCGCTGCGGGCCTCGGTGCGGGAAGACACCGGAGGTACGGTGACGGCGATCGACCGAACGCCAACGCCCGAGGATGCGGTGGCCGGTCACGGTCCTGCGGTTCGCATCGTTTCGCTCGACAACGACCTCATCTCCCGTTTGACCGTCGAGGCAACGGCCATCGGCACCTCGGTCGTCGCCAGTGCCACCATGCCCGAATTGGACGGGCCGAACACGAATCTCTCGGCAGCCATCATCGATGAGGGGCCGGTCAGCGCCTGGATGAGGTCGGACCTTCTGGATTCGATTGCCTCGATCTCCGGAATGGCGACAGTGATCGTGCTCACCGACCGTGACACGTTCGAAGACCGGGCGGCGTTCGCCAGAGCCGGTGCTGCAGGCGTCATTCCCCGGTCTGAAGGACCGGGCCACATCGTGTCATTTGTGGCCGAAGCGATTGAACGGCGACGACCCTCGCCGTCGGTCGTCCTTGCGCTCAACGCCAGTACCGCGCTCGAGGGGGCCCTGCGCCAGTCATTTGCCGATGCGAACTGCCAGCTCGAGGTCGGGAACAGTGGGGAGCAGCTGTGGAGCGCCCTCGAGGAGCGGGGTGCCGACCTGGTGGTGGTCGGCTTTTCCGGACCGCAGCTCAGTGGCCCCGATGTATGCCGAATGGTCCGAGGGCACCCGCGGTGGCACCGGATCCCCGTCGTCGTCATGGGCGGACGGAGCCAGAGCCAGCTCGAGAAGTCCTACGCCGCCGGCGCCGATGACTACCTGAACGTCGGGATCTCCTCCCGCGACCTGGGCGTCCGCCTTCGACATCTCCTCAATGCCTGGAGGGTATCCGAAGCCCGAAGCGACACGGATCCGGTGGCGGGAACGGAGAACCGATCGGCGACCGAGCGCGCCCTCGGCAGGCACTTCCGGCTCACCACCGGCGACGGGGAACCCTTTGCTCTGGCGCTGGTCACCATCGATCGCTTCGAGCAGCTTCGGGCCGAGGACGGCAAAGCCGTCGGCGACGCGGTGGTCCGTCTCCTTGGCACACGGCTCCTCGGTGCCTTCCAGGGTGAGGAAGTCGTCGGGCGGTGGACCGACGACGGTTTCGCAGTGGGAATTCCCGGGGCTTCTCGCGAAGAGGCCTCCGAGTCGATCGCCCGGGTCCTCGAAGCTGTGACCGCCGAGGGGGTGGCGACGACATCGGGCCGGCTGGCCCACTACACCTTCAGTGCCGGGATCGCCTCCGCCCCGGTCGACGGTTCCAGCCTGGTATCGCTGGAGAGGATCTGTGAGACGGCGCTGGGACGGGCGGCGGTGGCTGAGAACAGCGTCGTCCTGTCCGGGCAGCGACCGGCTCCGGCCGGTTCGAATGTGATCGATGTCGTCCTCGTCGAAGATGACGACTCCATGGCCGACATCATCGAGCATGCGCTCGGACTGCGACAGTACGGGTTCGTCCGGTTCAGCGATGGAGCGGATGCCGCCACCGCGCTGGGGCAGGGCAAAGTGCGGGCGAAGATCGTGCTGCTCGACGTCGGGCTCCCGAGCCTGGATGGGTTCGGGGTTCTTCAGGTCCTGCGCGATCAGGGCATCCTGAACGAGAGCCGCGTCATCATGTTGACCGCTCGATCCAGCGAGGGCGAGGTGCTCCGGGCCATCGACCTCGGAGCGACCGAGCACATCACCAAGCCATTCAGCATCCCGGTCCTGCTCGCCCGGCTGGACCAGACACACGGGGGGGGCGTCGCGTGAGTACCGCCGACCTGGTCACCATCCTGCTGGTCGCCATCGGTTCCGCCATCGCCGCGGTCCTGGCCACGGTATGGGTGAGCAGCCTGGTCCAGGCGCACCGCGATCGGATCGAGCCGACGCTCGGTGAGACCCGGCAGGCTGTGATCACCGAATTGTCCGGTGGTCCACCGCGGACAGACGACGCCCTGGCCAATCTCGGACGGTTCTCCCAGCGCTACGTCACCGGCGTGATGCTCGATTTGGCTCCCTCGGTGTCAGGCTCGTCGCGGACTGCTCTGGTGTCACTGGGCGATCGGATCGGGATCGTCGACCGTGCCCGCAAGGGCATCCGGAGCCGCCGGTGGTCAACCCGCCTGTACTCGGCCCGGGTGCTCACGGCCTTCGGCGTCGATTGCCCCACCATGTACGGCCTCCTCATCGATCGATCGCCCGAGGTTCGTGCCCAGACCGCCGCATGGTGCGTGGCCGTCCAGAATCCTGTCGGCACCGAGCACCTGATCCGGTTGCTCGGCGATGTCGACGGCCAATGCCGTTTCGCCGCCCAGGATGCGCTGATCCGGATCGGGCTCCCCGCCTCCGAAGCCCTGATCTCCGCACTGGCAGATGCAGACGAAGACGTGAAGGCGCGGATCCTGGAGATCGCCGCTGCCACGGGAGACGATCGCTACTCCGGCAAGGCCCTCGAGCTACTGGCACATCCGTCCCACACCATTCGGGCCCTGGCCGCGGCGGCTCTGGCCAGCACCGGCAGCCGGAGCGCCGGCCCCGTGCTGGTCGCTCTCCTCGATGACCGGTCGGACGACGTGGTGCTGGCTGCGGCCGCGGGACTGGGCAAGCTCGCCTTCTGGGCCGGGGCGGCCGCCGTCGAGCTCCTGCTCAGTCATCCTTCCTGGGAGATACGGAGGCAGGCGGGTATGACCTTGCTCACTTTTGGTGCCCCCGGCACGATTCTGTTGCGGGTGGACGCGGCGGGCATGGGGCCGGCGGCCGAGATGGCCCTGCAATCTCTCCAACTGCAATCCCTTTCGACCCAGGAGGCAGCCGCATGACCCACTTCTACAGAACGTTCCTCATGCCCATCACGTATGTCGTGCTGGTCTACTTCGTGGCCCTGGCAGTGTTCTATCTCGTCCTCTACGTCTCCGCCGCACTGGACATGCGGCAGTACCTACGGCAGGTCAGGGCGGAGAAGTACAGCGCAATCCTCTCATCCGAGATCGCACCGTCCATCTCGATGCTGGTTCCGGCGCACAACGAGGAGGCGAGCATCAAGGAGAGCCTCCGGGCCCTGCTCACGGTGACCTATCCGCAGCTGGAGATCGTGGTCGTCGACGACGGGTCTACAGACGGGACGCTTGCGCAGTTGGTCTCCACCTTCGCACTGGCTCCGATCCATCCCATCTACGACAGGCGGATCGCCACCAAGACGGTTCGTGCCATCTACCGCTCGCAGCAGTACCCCAACCTGGTCGTCGTCTCGAAGGACAACGGCGGCAAAGCCGACTCTCTCAACGTCGGACTCAGCGTAGCGAGCAGTGAGCTCGTCTGCGCCATCGACGCCGACACGATCCTCGATCCGGACGGCCTCCGCCGCCTCGTGCGTCCCTTTATCCGGTCGCACGATGTCGTTGCCGCCGGTGCGACCATCCGGGTGGCCAACGGCTGCACCGTCACCAAAGGCCGACTGGCATCCGAGCGGGGTCCGCATCGGGCATTGGCGGGCATCCAAGCCGTGGAGTACCTCCGGGCCTTCCTGTTCGGCCGTCCCGGATGGAACCGCTTGGGTGGGAACCTCCTGATCTCTGGAGCCTTCGGCCTGTTCCGACGCCAGAACGTGCTCGAAACCAACGGATACGTGAGATCGGTGGGCGAGGACATGGAGCTCATCGTGCGCCTGCGGCGCCACGGCTACGAGACCGGTCGGCCGGCGCGCATCGAGTTCGTGCCAGACCCGGTGGCGTGGACCGAGACACCGACGGGCTTCAGGCAGCTGGGCCGTCAGCGTGAGCGCTGGCAGAGGGGGTTCACGGATGTGCTGTGGCGGCACCGGTCGTTGCTCCTGAACCCCCGATTCGGGGTCCTCGGCATGGTGGTCTTCCCGGCCTTCGTGCTCTTCGAGTGGATGGCGCCGATCATCGAAACCTTGGGATTGGTCCTCGTGGCGGTCGGGCTGATCCTCGGTCAGGTATCGGCACTGTTCGCCATCTTGTTCTTCTCACTCGCCTGCGGACTGGGCATCCTGCTCTCCATGTTGGCGCTCATGCTCGAGGAGCTGTCGTTCCGGCGGTACGGTCGGGCGCGCGATCGAGCGCTGCTCGTGGTGTGGGCCGTACTCGAAAACCTGGGCTACCGCCAGCTCACGCTCCTGTGGCGCCTGCGCGGTGTGGTCAGCTATATGCGCGGGAAAAAGTCATGGGGGAAGATGAGTCGGAAGGGATTCAACTCGACCGACGACGGTGACGGGGCCGTTGCCGAATTCCCGTCGCCGGCGCCTTCAGCCGAGCAGCGGCCGGTGGGAGTGGCGGCGTTCAACGCCACCAGCCCGACGTAGCTACCAGAGGTCCCGAGGCTCAACCCGGGCCTGCTCGGGGCACGGGTCGAGCCTCGACACCGGTGGCCAGCCGTCGAGCCTGGCCGCCCGCGGGGAGCCTCCCCCTGCGATGTTGAGGATTCCCCCTACTTCATGAACCCGCTGGTACCGACGATGCAGAACGTGAGGCATCTACCACATCAGGACCCGCTGCCTTCAGTATCGAGAGGAAATACCATGCATGGACTTCGTCGGATGGCCCGGATCGCCGGGGCAGTACTGATCGTGACCGTCATGGTGGGCGGGACCGTCGCCCTGACCACCGTGCCGGCCTCGGCGGCCGCACTGACCGGAGTGGCTTGGTCGGTGGGCAACAATACTTCGAGTACGACCAATGCCCCGGCCACCAACAACACCGGGACCTATACCTGGACCTTCACCACCGCAACGGCCATCGTCGCCGGGACGAGCGGGCTGACCCAGATCACCGCCACCGTTCCGGCCACCACCACGGGGACACCGACCGTGTCCACCACCTACGGGCTGGGCACCTGCACCACCGGCGCGGTGACCAACTCCGGGGGCACGGTCACCATCCCGACGACCTGCACCACGCAGGCCATCGCGGCGGGAACGACCATCCAGTTGCAGCTGACAGGATTCACCAACCCGACCACCTCCACGGCCGGCACGTCGGTGGTGACGTTGTATACAACCGCCGGCCACACCGCCGGGGACACCGGTACATCGAACTCGGTGACCTTCACCAGCAACAGCACGGGGATCAACGTCATCGTCCCCGACTCGTTGACGTTCACCAACAACAAGCCGTCCTCTATCTCATTGGTTCCCCTGCCCGGCGCGGCCGGTATCGAGTCGAACCCCGGGACGATGGTTGTGGCTACCAACGCCCACAACGGCTACACGCTGGCCGGATGCTCGGGCAACCTGGCCGGCCCCGGTTCTGCCTCCATCCCGCTCGTCTCGAGCTCGACGCCGGTGACGGCGTCAACGTTCCTGACACAGGCAGCGTCCGGATGGGGAGCTGAAGCATCGGTGACCGGCGGGGCCTCATCCGTGCAGAATGCCTGGAGCGCAACCGGATACCTCGGCTACGGCACCAACTGCTCGCTGGCCGCGGACAACATCATCAAGGATACCGGGCCGACGGCGGGCGACACATTGACGGTGACCAACGGAGCCAGCGTCAGCTCGCTCCAGGACACCGGCACCTATACCGGTTCCGTCAACTACCTGGTGACTCCCTCGTTTTAGTTACTTCCCCCTGAAAAAGTCGGAGTGACTCCGGGGCCAGTCTGGTCATCGCCTCCGTCCAATTTCGACTCCGATCCTGGTGGCGGCAGGTCCGATCCGTCCTATTCGGAGGCTGTCAGCACCCCGATCTTCACCAGGTTGTGGTTGAAGACCCCATAACCACACCAGGTGCGGGCTCCTTCGATCCCGTCGATCTGTGTCCGGTTCCATCCGAAGTCTCGTTTGAGACAGCTGATCCGCCCTTCGCTACCCGTTCTCCACTTCACCAGGCGCTGGAACTGCGGCCGACTCTCGACGACGCGGCGTGACGCACTCGGTTTGCCCTTGGTGGGAAGGACAACGATGCGGACTCCGAGTCCACTGAGCTGTTCACGGACGGAGGTTTCGCCATAGCCGCGGTCAGCAGTGACCGCTGTGGGCACTCGCTTGGCCCGGTGCGTGACGCGCTCGACAGCGGGAACGAGCATGGGCGCGTCCGGTGGATTGCCGACCTCGACGTTGTGGTCGATGACAACGCCGTCCTCGTTGTCAACGACCTGGGCCTTGTAGCCGAACTCGACGGGCTTGCCGAGTCGACCCTTGCGGATCGGACGGGCGTCGGGGTCATGCAGTGACACCAACCTGGTGGCTCCGTCGGGGATCTCGCCACGAAGGCGCTTGGCGGTCTGTCCCGCGATCTGGTCGACCAGATCAGCAATGAGCTCCAGGTCGCCGGCAATCGCGCAGAGCCTTGCCGGCGCCGCGTTCCCAAGTCGCTTCAGCGCCCGGCGGGCGTTGGCCGCGACGTTTCGAGCCTCGGCGACCGCCGTCCGGGCAATGCGGACCATGTCGGCATTGATGGCCAGGACCTGGTCTTTCGCCTCGCCGGTGCGCCGTCGCAGGTTGGCACCGATGGACCGGGCCCGGGCCTGCATCATCCGAGTCCGGTCCCGAGAGGTGGTCTTGGAAGCCAGGCCCGCACGCTTCAGCTTCCCGATGCCTTTGGCCATCTTGGCCACACCCTTGGCCATCAGGCCCGAGTCCGTCGGGTAGGCGACGTTGGCCGGAACTACCGTGGTGTCGGCCCGGACCTTGTTGGTCTTCAACATCTTGGCCGCCTGGGCCTTGGCCAACAACGCCTCGTTCAGGCCCTCGACCACCGATGACCCGCATCGGGTGGTGATCTTCATCAACGTGGTGGGATGCGGCACGGTAACGCCCAACGGGATCCGACAGAACCGCTGCCACGAAATCGAGTCGGCGACCTCCCGGCACAACGGCTCGAATCCCAGCCGGTAGCGGTACTTCAAGAACATCAACCGGAGGTAGGTCTCGATCGGCACGGACGGACGACCGAGGGCACGGTGGAAGTGGTCGCGGAACGGTTCGAAGAAGACCGGATCGTCCAGCAGGCGGTCGACTGCCTCCAGCTCAGAGGGCATCCCGAGGCACGTCTCGGGGAGGATGGCTTCCCACAAGGTGGGCTGCGCGTTTACAGTTCTCAACACGATGGCCTCGATCCGTACTAGTCCTACGGTTCGGGGCCATCTTCATCGATCTGGGTGCGAAACGCGAGTATCTACGGCTACTTTTTCAGGGGGAAGTAGTTAGGAGACTCGGCAAGAAACCGGATGGCCGGTGGGATCACCCAACGGAGAACTGCGACACGGAAGGGGCGACTGCGAGATCGAAGGGACAACATGTCTACCGTACGAGCGAGGCATCGAGACGCTGATGGCGCCGGTGGCCGGCCATCGATCCGTGTGCGGCGTATTCCCTGCGGAGTCGGTACGTCGACAATCGTCGCACAGCCCATAGCGCGAGGAATCCTCGCTCTCGCCGGTTTCCTCCTGCTGAGCGGCGGCTCGATGGCGCTCCCCCAGCCGGCCGGCGCCATCGGCATCCCCGGGATACCGCCCGGCGCCAGTTCGGTGAAGGCCGCCGGTGTAGGCATCACCGTGTCATGGGCGCCGACGGCGAGTCCGGTCGATGCCAACCGGGGCGGCGAGACACATGGATCCTTCTGGGTCACCAACCAGAGCGCAGTGGCGATCCCCGTGAGCGTGCAGCCGTTGACGGCACATCCCTCGGACAACGGGAATCTGACGGTGACCAAAGGGCCGGACCCCCTCTTCACCTCCATCTCCTACTCGCCGTCCAGTTTCGTAGCCGAACCCAGGTCGACGACGGCCGTCGCCGTCACCATCTACACACCACCGCACCTCCCTTCCGGCGTCTATCTCCTTCCGGCAGGGGTGACGCCCACCCTCCCCCCCTCGGCGGCCAACGTCCACATCAAGGAGACCATCGTGGCGCTGGTGACAGTCAGGGCGTCGGGTGTCATCCACGCCAATGTGTCCCCGACCTTCCTCGGTCCCGTATCGTTCCGGCCGGACGTCGCCGGCGTTCATCATCTGCCGGGACTGCCCCCCATCCAGCTGGCCAGCTCCGGGAGCGACGTGCTGAGGGTGCTCGACGATTCGAAGTCGTCCTTCTATGCGACCTACGAGATCGCCGGCTCCCAAGCGCCGTTCGGCGAGGTTGTCTTCGACGGCCACACGCAAGGGATCTCGAACGACCTTCGAGGCGCCCCCGCCCTGTACTTTCCGGGAACCTACCGTGATTTTCCGGTGACCTGGCAATCGACGTTCCTCGGTTTCGGTGCCTTGACGGCACATGCCTACGTGGGGTTCCAGCCCAACCCCGGCGAGCTCGTCCACGTCGGCGTGACCACCCGCGCCCTGCTCGTGTCCCCCTTATGGGTCCTGACATTGGCGCTCTTGTTCTTCCTCGTCCTGATGGCAGCCGACCGTGGGGCGAGAAGGCAGATCGGCCGCAGTCCGGTTCGGATCCGCCGGCCCCGCGGTCGGACGACGATGGTTCGGTTCGTCGGCTCCGCCGCCGCGGTGGCCGTCATCACTACCACCGCCTTCCTGGCTGTACCGGCGGTCTTCTTCATTGTGGCCGTGGTGGGTGTGGGTCTCGGTGTGGTCAACGCCAAGGGCGGGCGCCAGCGAGACCGGGCTGCCATGGCCAGACGGGTGCGCCGGTATGAGGGCGTGTCGCTCATCGTCATCGCCGCGGGCGTGGTGGCCGTGGTCCTCTCGGCCCTGTCGCTCTGGCCCGGCGATCTGGCCGTCGCGATCCTGGCCGGATCGGGCGTGTGGACCGTCGTGACCTGGTGGACGCTGTGGTGGAACGACGGGCGGGGGATGACGGAATCGGCGGAGGGGGTGACGGCGGATCTCTCACCCGCACGGTTCGAGGCTGTGCCGGTCGGAAGATGATCCACCGTCGGGTTGGGTGGCTGCAGAATCGTGCGGTTTTGCCGCTCCCGGCCGCTCCGCCAGCGACCTCCCGGACGGCCCGGGCGGTTCCACCGATCCTGGTCGGACGGTGATCCGTGATCCGTCGGTTCGGCCCCATCGGGCTGGTGATACTTCTGATCGCGTCCACAGCGCTGGCCTTCGACGTGCGGCCTGCCGCCGCCTCGTCGCCGCTGGTCAACCCGATCACCTCGGTCTCCGATTCCCTGGCCGGGGCGACCGGTGTCACCTACACGGCGACGTTCACCACGGCGACGGGCTCGGATCTCACGTCGGTGACCATGACCGTTCCGGCGGGCACAGGCGGAGCCCCGGTTGTGGGCACCGTGGCCGGCATACCGGGGTCGGGGGGGATTTCTCTCGCCTCCAACACCCTCACCTACTCGTTCGCCAGCACCCTGGTCGGTGCCGGCACCAACGTCACGCTCCAGGTCAGCGGGCTGACCAATGCCCCGGCGGGAACCTACACGTCGGCGATGACCACCTACGACCTGGCGGCGACGGTGGACACGGGCTCCGGCGCGCCCGTCACCTTGAGCCCCTACTCCCTGTCCAAGGTGGCCTGGTCCCCGTCGAGCACCATCACCGGAGCCACCGCCACCTACACCTACAGCTTCACCACCGATGCCACCGGCGGCAGCATTTCGGCGGTGACCATGACCGTCCCACCGGGTACCGGGGGAACCGCGGCCGTCGGCACGGTGAGCGGGATGCCGGCGGGTGGGTCGATCGCACTGGCCTCCAATACGCTGACCTACTCGTTCACCTCGACACCGGTTGCCGCCAGCACGGCATCGTCGATCCAGGTCACCGGCCTCACCACCACGGCGACGGCGGGCACCTACGCCGCACAGATCGCCACCCTCAGCTCCGGCACACCGGTCGACTCCGGCTCGGGGGCCCATGTCGCCTTTACCGCTCACGTCCTGGCCAGCCCGATCTGGGTTTCGTCGACCGCGGTTGCCGGCGCCACCGGGGTGTCCTACACCTACAGCTTCACCACCTTCACCGGTGCCACCCTCACCTCGGTCACCATGACCGTCCCGCCGGGAACCGGCGGAACCCCGGCCGTGGGGGTCGTGGTGGGGGCTCCGTCGGGCGGTTCTGTGGCCCAGGTTTCGAACACGCTGACCTACTCGTTCAGCCCGGGGGCGATCGGGGGAGCCACCCTTGTCTCGATCCAGATCACCGGGCTGACCAATACGGTGGTGGCGGGCGCCTACCAGTCTGAGATAGCCACCAACAACCTCACAGGTCCGGTCGACACCGGGCTTACCGCCGCCCTCTCGATAGGTCCCGCAGCCCTCACCGCCCTCAACTGGGGGGTATCGACCGCGGCCACCGGGGCCACCGCCGTGTCGTACACCTTCGGCTTCACCACCGCCACCACCGCCACCTTGAGCTCGGTGACGATGACCGTCCCACCGGGCACCACCGGTACGCCGGCCATCGGCACGGTGACACCCGGGGCGCCGTCCGGTGGGTCGATCGCGCTGGTCATGAACAGGTTGGTCTACTCGTTCACCGGGACGGCGGTGACCGGGGGGACTGCCGTATCCATCCAGGTGACCGGGCTGACCAACACCACGACGGTCGGAACCTACGCCTCGGAGGTCACGACCAACCAGACCGGCACCCCCGTCGATGTCGGAACCACCGCCGGAGTGTCGTTTACCGGCGGCACCCTCACCGGGCTGGGTTGGTCCAGCTCGGCCACCACCACCGGCACGGCGGGCGTGGCCTACACCTACTCGTTCACGACCGCCTCGACCTCGCCGATCAGCTCGATCACGTTCACCGTCCCGTCGGGCACGGCTGGTGCTTCCCTCTCCGTCACTTCGACGACGGGCGTCCCCACCGGCACCGCCGCTCTCGCCGGCACAACCGTGACCTACACGCTGGCGACGACGCAGATATCGGCGGGGACGGCTGTGGTGCTCGTCATCGGAGGGTTCACCAATACCTCGACGGCGGGCACCTACACGTCCGCGGTCACCACCAAGGACGCGACGACCACCGTCGACACGGGCACCACCCCCAGCGCCATCTTCACCACGGTGGCCTTGACCACCCCGGCTTGGACGACCTCGAGCACCGTGACGGGGTCGGCGGCCACCAGCTACACGTTCACGTTCAAGCCGGGCACCACGAGCACGCTCACGTCGGCGACAATGACCGTCCCCCCCGGGACGGCCGGCACGCCGGCAAAAGGCACCGTCACCCCTGCCGCAGTGTCGACCGGCGGAGCGGTGTCGTTGACCGGGACCAAGCTGACCTACACGTTCACCTCGACCAGCGTCACCAGCGGGACCGCGGTGTCGATCCAGCTCACCGGATTGACCAATACGGCGACGAAAGGTAGCTATACCTCCACCATCGACACCTTCGACGCCGGCGTGGCGGTGAACTCGGGAGTCGCCGCGGCCGTCGGGTTCGGGTCCGGCACGCTGGGTGCCCCCACATGGTCGGCATCGGCCACCGGGGTGAGCGCGACGGGCGTCTCGTACACCTACACCTTCACCACCGCCACCCCGGCCGCCCTCAGCTCGGTGACATTGTCCCTGCCCACCAGTGCCGTAAAGACGCTGACGGTCGGATCGGTGACCGGCGTCCCGACCGGGACGGCGGCGATGACGGCAACGCTGGTGACCTATTCCTTCACCTCAACCCAGATCGCCGCCGGGACGGCCGTCTCGCTCACCATCGGCGGGTTCACCAACGCCACGACCGCCGGGACCTATTCGTCCACCATCACCACGCAGAACGGAGCCACGGCGGTCGACAGCGGGGCCAGCTCGCCATCGCTCGTCCTGACCACCGGAACGCTGACCGCCCCGACCTGGACGACCTCGAGCTCGGTCGGGGCCTCCACCAACACCAGCTACACCTACTCATTCACGAACCCCACCTCCCAGACCCTCAACCAGGTGACCATGACCGTCCCCCCGGGGACCTCGGGTACACCGGTCGTGGGCACGGTGACACCGGCGTCGGTGGCCGCGGGAGGAACCGTCGCCTTGGCCGGTACGACCCTCACCTACACCTTCACCAGCGGAACCGTGGCTGCCGTGTCCATCTCGATCCAGCTGACCGGCCTGACCAACACGTCAGCATCCGGAACGTATCCAGCTCAGATCTACGAGCTCAGCGCCCTGGCCGCCAAAGCCTCGGGGGTGACGCCGCCGGTGTCGATCGCCCCCGTCCCCCCGGTGCTGACCGTCACCGCCACCTGCGGATCGAGCTTGACCTGCATGATCTCGGGAGGCCAGAGCCAGATGACCCTGATCGCCATACCGGGTAGCGCGCCCGTGACGACAGGCGGCGTCGTACTCGGCGTGCAGAGCGACACCGGCGGAGGCTACAAGGTGCAGGCCCAAGCCTCCGCGTTTACCACCTCTGGCGGAAGCACACTGTCGGAGGCCCCGGCCTCGGGCTCGGGCAGTGCGCCGACCAACCTGTTCTACACCACTGCCACTCTGTCGGGTTCGGGCCTATCGGGCGCCACCCTGTGTGCGCCCTACGGATCGAGCATGCCCTTTGTCGGGTACAGCACCTCGAGTGCCCAATCGATCTGGTACGCCGGTGCCCCGACCGGAACGGGCTCGGACACGGTGACGCTGACCAACGCCGTCCGGGTCTCGATCCTCCAGCCTGCTGGTGCCTACACCGGTCACATCAATTACTCGGTCATCCCTTCGTACACCGGCGCCTCCAGCTGCTGAGCCGGTTGACGATAGATCGTCAGCCGATATAGTATGGCCCTCATGGTCCCTTCAGAAGCGAGCGCCGAGCCCCTGGGCACGCTGGGCCGTTACGCGGGCCCCGCCACACTGATCCTTTCGAGCCTGGCTGACGGGGCCAAGCACGGCTACGCGCTGACCAAGGACATCGAGGGCTTCTCGGGGGTTCGACTGGCCCCAGGCACGCTGTATGAGGCATTGAGCCGACTCGAGGCCCAGGGGTTGATCGAAGCGCTCGAGAGTCACGATCGACGACGGCCTTACGAGCTGACGGCCACAGGCGCCGTTGCCCTTCGTACCCACCTCGACGCACAGCGCCGCGTCGTCAACCTGGGACTGCGCCGATTGACCGGTAGCTGGGAAAGCGCATGACCGAGGAGATCGACGTCGCCCGGCAGCGGGCACGACGGTTGGTACGCAGCTATCCGAAGAGCTGGCGGGTTCGCTACGGTGCCGAATTCGAGGAACTGCTCGTCGACGACCTCGTGGAACGGCCTCGGTATTGGCGGCGAACGGCCAATGTCATCTGGTGCGGTTCGGTGGCGCGTCTCGCCCGGGCCGGGCTCAGCGGGCAGACCCTGCGGCCGACCGAACAGGTGCAGGTCGGTCTGGTGTCCCTCGGTTGCGCATGGGCCGCCTTCCTGGCCTTCGCGGTGGCCATGTGGGCACAGCTCACCATTGGATGGCAGTGGTCGAGGCCGGACACGCTGGGCACCACCGTGGCGGTGGTGACGATGTCGGCCGTGATGCTGCTCTTCTCGTCCCTGGCGGTGCTCGCTGCCATTCCCATCGCGTGGAGCATCACCAGGGGTGTCGTAGGACGGCGGTCTGCCGGGCTGATCGGTCCGTCGTTGCTTTTTCTGGTGGGAGCGGGGCTCGTCGTCGTCGGTGCCCGTCATTTCGGCAATGGCTGGCCCGGGACCGGCGGCCATCCCTGGTTCGGCCAAGGCCTCGTCCCGGGGGGCGTGGCCGCCTTCACCTGGGCGTCCACGTTGTCCGTATCCTCGTACTGGGCTCATCCGGAGGCCCTGCTCTCGTTTCCCAGCGCCGAGGTCGCCTGGATGGCCATCAGCCCCGTGGCCGTGATCTGCCTGGTGGTGGGAGCCGCGAAAACCGTCCGCCGGCTTGAACTGTCACCCCGGGTGCTCCGCTACGAGGCAAGGCTCGGTCGGATGGCAACGCTCGGGATGTCGGTTTTCGTCGTCGGATCGTGCTGCTGGATGGTCGACGGTGGTCCTGGGCCTCGCAATCTGTTCCACGCCGGGGCTATCGACATTGTTGGGCTGGCCGCTATGGCCTGTGCGCTGGCGGTGGCTCATCGGGCGGCGAATCGGTCCCACCGGGCCCTACCCGGCCTCGTGGCCAGCTGAGCGAACCCGGTACATGAGAGAGGCCCATGGCGGGCGCACCAGTCGCGTCGCCCCCGATCCTGGGGCGCCGGGGGCGACGCGAGATCACCTCGACGGCGATGCGGGGAACGGTGGGGACGATCGGGTCTGGACCAGGCGCCGCCTTCTCACTCTGGGACTCGGCGGGACCGCGGCGGTCATGGTGGCCGGAGCCGTCGGTGTCGAACTCGTCGCCCACGGCATTCTCCCTGGTCAGCAGAGGCTCGACCGGCTCGACGGCGCATGTTCGGTTCCCAACCAGCCGCTCGATCTCTCCACGGAGGGTCCTGCGTTCTCCGGACGCTTCTTCTCGCATGCCCGCCATCGGGAGGTGGGATATACCTTTGCCTATCCACCCGGCCACCAACCAGGTGACGAGTTGCCGCTGGTGGTCATGCTCCACGGCTACGGAGGGAGCCACACCGATGCCCTGGTGGGAATGACCCCGGCCCAAGCGGTCGCCCTTCGCATCGACGGCCGACCCCTCCCTCCGATAGCCCTGGTGACCGTGGACGGAGGCGGTGGGTACTGGAATCCGCACCCGGACGACGACCCCATGACCATGGTCGTCGATGAGCTGATCCCGATGGCTCAGGCGACGGGACTGGGAAGGTCTCCCGCCGGGGTCGGCACCATGGGTATCTCGATGGGCGGGTACGGGGCCCTGCTGTTGGCCGAAAAGTACCCGCACCTCATCTCTGCCGTCGCCGCCATCAGCCCGGCCATCTGGACGAGCTACTCACAGGCTCGCGCCGCCAACCCCGGCGCCTACGCATCGGCCGACGACTTCGCCAACGACGACGCCCTCACCCGCGCAGGATCATTGGCCGGCATTCCCGTGCGGGTGGCATCGGGTGACTCCGACCCTTTCCACCCCGGCGTCCAGGCCCTGGCCCAGGTTCTGCCACCTGGTGCCGTCGTCGACTTCTCCAGCGGCTGCCACACCGATCCCTTCTTCATGGAGCAGGAACCCCCGTCACTGTCCTTCCTGGCTCGTCACCTCTCCCGTTGAGTGGCCCCGGGCGGGCAGTGCGCCCAATCCCATCGCCGTCCCGGCCGTCAACGGTCGATGCGGAGTCCGGGGGATCGCCAGACCGGACCGGCTCCACCCTCGGTGTGCCCCATTCTGGCTGTCCACCTGCCATAAGGGAGCCGAAACTCCGAGCAGGACACCGCACCACGCAGTAGGGTCCCGATGCCGGCTGTTGGCGAGCGGAGGTTCCGGTCGACGCTCGTCGAGCCCGAAGCAGTTCGTGTGACGAGATGCAGGTGTTCGGCTGTTCGGTCTTTCGGACCCGATCGGCGTGGGTGATGGGAAGGGATCATGTACCGACGGAGTCATATGATTGTCCGGGTGCGGCGGAGCCAGCTGCCGACGTTCGCCGTCTGTCTGGTGCTGGCGGCCGGGCTGCTTACCGCCTGCTCGTCGACCAACTCGACGAGCAGCACGTCGAGCGGATCGAAGGCACCGCCCATCCCCGCGTCCGCTTTCCAGGACCACACCGGGGTGACACCGACGTCGGTGACGATCGGAAACGTGTCGACCAAGCTGGCCGGCCTGTTCGCCGGTGCTGCGGTAGGCACCGAGGCCTATGCCGCGTACGTCAATTCACAGGGCGGGATCAACGGCCGCAAGATCATCGTGTCGAGCTCCGACGATCGGTTCCAGGGCGCGATCAACAGGGAGGACGTCCAGAGCACTCTCCAGTCCGATTTCGCCAGCGTGGGCGGGCTCTCGCTCGAGGACAGCTTCAGCGAGCCGCTCGTCGCCGCCAATCCCGGATTCCCCGACGTCACGGCCTCACTCGATCCGGCCACGGAGCTGCTCCCGAACAATTTCAGCCCCATCCCGGCATCGGACGGATGGCCGACCGGTCCGCTTCTCTACTTCAAGCAGAAGTACCCGGCCAAGATCGCCCACACGGCCACCATCATCGCCGACCTGCCTTCGACAGAGTTGGCCTGGAGCAACGAGAAGAAGGCCATGCAGCACCTCGGCTACACGGTGCTCTACGATCCGGCGCTGTCGCCCGCCACGACGGACTTCACGCAGCAGGTGGTGGCCATGAAGAGCGCCGGGGTGCAGATCATCTTCCTCGAGCAGGAGCCCCAGAACTACGCGTCGGCCATCTTCCGGGACCTCAGCCAGCAGAACTTCCACCCGGTGGTGGTGCTGGGTGCCCCCTCCTACAGCGCCCAGCTCATCGGCGATGCCGGCGGGCCCCAAGCGGTCAACGGCGCCTATCTGGAGCAGGAAGCATCACTCTATCTGGGGGAGGATTCGGCGCAGATCCCCACGATCACCACCTTCAACACCTGGGTCCAGAAAGTCTCACCTGGGTTCACTCCCGACTTCTTCACGCTGACCGGGTGGCTGTGTGGTGAGCTGTTCGTGGACGCCTTGCGCAACGCCGGGAAGGACCCGAGCCGGGGGTCGCTCCTGCAGGCCTTGCGCAAGATCACCCGATTCGAAAGCGGAAATCTCATCCCGGTGAGCAATCCGGCCGGCAAGGTGCCCATCACCTGCTACCTTCTCGGCCAGATCACCGACGGAACGTTCCAGCGACTCGATGATCCGCCGGTGAGCAGTTCCACCAACGGGTTTCGTTGCGACGGGACCTACTACCGGGGCTAGGCCGGGGATAGGGGGTTACCGGGGCGACCTCGAGCTGCCTTCCCGGAGTTCGCGCTTGAGCACCTTGCCGGAAGGGTTGCGGGGCAGCGCGTCGAGGAAGGTGATCGTCTTGGGGACCTTGAAACGGGCCAGCTGGGCGCGGCAGTGGTCGAGGAGCCCAGCTTCTGTGACCCCCGCATCCTGGCGCAGGACGACGAAGGCCACCGGGACCTCGCCCCATCGATCGTCGGGACGGCCGACCACCGCCACCTCGAGCACGGCATCGTGCTCGTACGAGCACGCGCTCGATCTCCGAGCTGGCGATGTTCTCGCCGCCCGAGACGATCATGTCCTTGAACCGATCGACGATGTAGAGATAGCCGTCGTCGTCGCGGACTCCGATGTCCCCGGTGTGGAACCAACCCCCGGCGAAGGCGGCGGCGGTCGGCGTCCGGGTCCCGCCAGTAGCCCTTGAAGACCTTGGGGCCCCGCATGACGATCTCCCCCCGCTCCCCGGCGGGCAACGATCGACCCTGCGTCGTCCCAGATGTCGAGCTCGAGGTAGAGGCACGGACGGCCCACGCTGCCCGAGCTTGCTCACCATGCTCTCCCGGTCGAGGAAGGTGTCGCCGGACACCGTCTCGGTGAGGCCGTAGGCGTCGGCGAACCACGCCGACGGAAACGTGCGCTGGATCCGCTCGATGAGCGGGATCGGCATCTTCTCGCCGCCGTTGATGACCACCCGCACCGACGACAGGTCGCGGTCGCTCGATGTCGGGCAGCGCCATGATGGCGTTGACCATGGCCGGGCGCCAGCCACACGGTGGTCACCCGCGATCGCTCGAGCTCGTCGACCACGGCGGACGGCTTCGAACGACCGGTGGATGATGGTGGTGGCCCCCGCGGCGATCAGTGAGGTCGTCGTGAGGTCGAGGGCGCCGACGTGGTAGAGGGGGCCGCAGGCCAGCCCGAGATCGGCGCTGGTGAACCCGAACTCGATGATGTGGGCGAGGTTCTTCCACGCCAGGTTGGCGTGGGTGATCATGACCCCTTTGGGCCGCCCGGTGGTGCCCGACGTGTACATCAGGCGGTGGACGTCGTCGGCTGCCGTCGAGATGCGCGACCGCATTGTCCGTGGTGGACCGCAGCTCCGTCGAGGGTCGTCCATCCGTTCACTGACCCTGCCGCGAGATGCAGGCCCGGACGAGGGACGCCTCCATGCCCCTGGTGGCTTCGTCGGCCAGATCGACGAGTGGCTCGTCGCAGACGAGGGCGCGGGCTCCGGAGTGCTCGAGGATGTACCGGACCTCCGGAGCGGCCAGCCGCCAGTTGATGGGCATGGCGATGGCGCCCGAGGTAATTGGCGGCGAAGATGGTCTCCAGGAACTCGGGGCAGTTGTAGGAGAGGAGCGCCACGACCTCGCCCCGACCCACGCCGCGTCCGGCCAGGCCACCGGCCAGGGCCACGGCCCGTCCGGCCATCTCCCCGTAGGTGAGTCGTCTCGCCCTCGAACACCGTGATCGCCTTGTCGGGCGTGCGGGCGGCGTGGTGGGCGAGCACGGCGAACCAGTTCATGTCCGGCTGCATCACCGCATGGTGCCGTCGTCATTGATCCCCCGATCCCTCGTTCATCGGCTCCACCGCGGGCTCATCGCCAGCGAGCAGTCACCGCCGTCGGGGAGGCCCGCTAACCTCGCTGCCAATGGCACGGACGCGACGCAGCCGGTGAATCTCCCCGCAGAGCGAACTGGCAAGCCCGTCGCCAGGCGATCATCGACACGTCAGCACCCGTCTTCGCCCGGCACGGCTACCACGCCACCGGCATCATGGAGCTCTGTGCCGCCAACGACCTCGGCAAGGGCGCCCTCTACCACTACATCGGCTCCAAGGAGGAGCTCCTCGCCGCCATCCACGACCGGGTGATGGACGAGGTGATGCTCGGCGCCGACCGGGTCGCCGAGGCCGGCGGCTCCCCGTCGCAGCAGCTGGCCATGCTCGGTGAGCGAGCTGCTCGACGTGATCCACCGCTACCCCGACCACGTCTGGGTCTTCCTCCACGAGTTCCCGGCCCTCACCGGCGAGCGCGCCGCGCAGTTCCGGAAGCGGCGCCGCAGGTACGAGCAACGGGTCGAGGCGGTCCTCCAGGCCGGCGTCGACTCGGGCGAGTTCCGTGACCTGGAGCCGAGGCTGACGGCCATGGCCTGGCTCGGGATGCACAACTACACCTACCTGTGGCTGAAGGCGGGCGGGCGACTGTCGGCCCGGGATGTGGCCAAGCCGTTCGCCGAGATCTTCATGCGGGGGATCACCAACCCGACCGCCGGACCGCGGGAGTAGGCCGTCTCACGGCGCCGAGTACCCGCCGTCGACGACCATCGCCGATCCGGTCGTCCAGCGCGAGGCGTCGCCGGCCAGGTAGGAGTAGGCACCGACCAGGTCGGCGGCCGATCCGAGCCCGAGGGGATGGCGCCCGGCGATGGCGTCGAGCGCTTCGGGCGGCAGATCGTCATGGATGGCGGACAGGAAGGTCCCCGGGCACACGCAGTTGACCCGGATGCCGTCCCGTGCGTACTCGACGGCGGCCACCTTGGCCAGCTGGATCACCGCCGCCTTGGTGGCGCAGTACGGAGCCGCGTGCGACCAGGCCGTCAAGCCCGGAGACCGATGCCGTCAGCACGATCGAGCCCGACCCCTGCGGTCGCATGACGGCCACCGCGGCCCGGATGCCGTTGACGGCGCCGAGGACGTTGATCCGGAAGGCGCGCTCCCAGTCCTCGGTGGCCAGATTGTGGATCCGGCCGTTGGGCGAGAGCACGCCGGCATTGCTGATCAGCACGTCGAGGCGGCCGAAGCGCTCGACCGCCGGGTCGACCACCGACTCGACCTGGCGTGACGTCGCTCACGTCGGCCAGCACCGTCTCGACCGACCCCTCGGTCGGCCGGCAGCCCGGCCACGGTGGCCTCGAGCGAAGGAGCGCTGACGTCGCTCAGCACGAGGTCGGTGTCGGGCTCGCCGGCCAGCTGGTGGGACACGGCCGCGCCCGAGCGCGCCGCCGGCCCCGGTGATGGCCACCACCCGTCGCGGTGTGTGCTCATACCAGCAGGTATCCGCCATCGACGCTGAGCACGGTGCCGGTGACGAAGGCGGAGGCGTCGGACACCAGGAACTGGTAGGCGCCGGCCAGGTCGGCCGGTGCCCCCCAGCGCCGCTGGCGCGGTGTGCCCGGTGATGGCGGCCGAGAGCTCCGGGCTCGTTCTTCCACCCGTCGGCCAGAGGGGAATCGAACCACCCCGGAGCGACCACGTTCACGGTGATGCCGGCGGGGGCCAGATCCAGGGCCAGGCCCTTGGCCACGCCCGACCACCCCGGCCTTGGAGGCGCTGTAGGCGGTCAGTCCCTTGCGCGGCCGCTCGCCCAGGACCGAGCCGGTGAAGATCAGCCGCCCACCCTCGCCCATCACCCGGGCGGCGGCGCGGGCCCCGAGGAAGGCACCGGTGAGGTTCACCTCGAGGATCTGCCGCCAGACCGAGGCATCGGTCTGGCGCGGGCCGGCCACGATCGGGCGAGATCCCGGCGTTGCAGATCCAGGCGTCGACGCCGCCCCACTCGGCCACCGTGGCGTCGGCCACCGCCTCGTTGAAGTCCTCGTCGGTCACGTCGCCGCTGAGGACCAGGGACGGGCCCGGGGAGCCGCTCGGCCACCGCCTTCAGGTCCCGCTCGGTGCGGGCCACCAGGGCCACGAGGCGCCGGCGTGCGAGAAGGCATGGGCCAGCAGGGCGCCGAGCCCCCGGCTGGCGCCGGTGATCACCACCCGCTTCCCCGCGACCGCGCCGGGACCGGGGAAGGACTCGGGGATCTCGATTTCACCGATCATCGCTCTTCCCTTGTTGTACCGACCGACCGGTATACTACACAATCCGTGACCCCCGACCCGTCTCCGCATCGTCGTCGTTCTCGGCGGCCGACCTCATCGAGATGCACCGGCGGATGCTGCTCATCCGCGGCTTCGAGCAGCGGGTGGCCGCGCTCTACCGCGACGGCGAGGTCCCCGGCTTCGTCCACCTCTCGATCGGGCAGGAGGCGACGGCCGTGGGCGCCTGCTGGCCGCTGCGGCCGACCGACGTCATCACCTCCACCCACCGCGGCCACGGCCACTGCCTGGCCAAGGGACTGGACCCGCTGGGCATGTTCGCCGAGCTGATGGGCAAGGACCAGGGCACCAACCGCGGCCGCGGGGGCTCGATGCACATCGCCGACCCGAAGCTCGGGATCTTCGGCGCCAACGGGATCGTGGCCGCCGGCCTGCCCATCGCCGTGGGGGCGGCGACCGCCGCCCAGCTCCGGGCCGACGGCAGCGTGGCCGTGGCCTTCTTCGGCGACGGGGCGTCGGCCCAGGGCGCGTTCCACGAGGCGATGAACCTGGCCGCCGTGTGGGAGCTGCCGGTGATCTTCTTCTGCGAGAACAACGGCTACGCCGAGTTCTCCCCGGCATCCACCCAGCACGCCGCCTCGCTCGAGCAGCGGGCCGCCGGCTACGGCATCGACTACCTCGGCCGTCGACGGCAACGACGTCGTGGCCACGGCAGCGGTGATGGACGACGATGCCGTGGCTGGCCGCCGGGCCGGCCGCGGGCCCGCCGTGGTCGAGGCGGCCACCTACCGCTGGCACGGCCACTACGAGGGCGATCCCGCAGCGCTACCGGTCGTCGGACGAGGTGAGCGCCTGGGAGGCGCGGGACCCGCTGCTCGCCCACGACGGCCGGCTCCGGGCCGCCGGCGTCGGAGACGACGAGATCAAGGCGCTCGAGTCGTCGGTGGCCGACGAGCTCGACGAGGCGGTCGACGCCGCCCGCCGGCTCTCCAGCCCGCTGGCGGCCACGTTGACCGACTTCGTCGTGCGGGCCAGACCGGCGCCGGTGGAGCCGCCGCCGCCACCCGACGATGCGCCGGTGTTCCGCACCATGGACGCCATCCGCGTCCGCCCTGGAGGCCGAGCTGGCCGACCGACGACCGGGTGTTCGTGGCCGGCATCGACGTCGGCGCCGGCGGCAACGTCTTCGGGCTGACCCGGGGCCTCGCCGACCGGTTCGGCGGACGGGTGCGCGACACCCCGATCTCCGAGACGGCCATCATCGGCCTCGGGCGTGGGTGCGGCGATGGCCGGGATGCGCCCGGTGGTCGAGATGATGTACCTCGACTTCCTCGGCGTCTGCTTCGACCAGCTGCTCAACCAGGCGGCCAAGCTGCCGTTCATGACCGGCGGGGCCGCGGAGATGGCGCTGACCGTGCGCACCCAGTTCGGCGCCGGGCGCTCCTCGGGGAGCCAGCACTCCCAGAGCCTCGAGGTGCTGCTGGCCCACATCCCCGGGCTGAGCGTCGTCATGCCGTCGACCCCGGCCGACACCTACGGGCTGCTCCGGGCCGCCATCCAGGACCCGAACCCCGTGGTCTTCATCGAGAACCGGCTGCTCTACGGCATGAAGGGGCCGCAGCCGCCGCCCGACCACATCGTCCCCATCGGCAAGTCCGGCCGTCGTGCGCCCCGGGACCGACGTCACCGTCGTGTCCGTCTCCCGGATGGTCCACGAGGCCGTCGCCGCCGCCGAGCGCCTGGCCGACGAGGGCATCTCCGTCGAGGTGATCGACCTGCGGACGGTGGCGCCCCTCGACATCGTGCCCGATCCTCGACTCGGTGCACAAGACGAGCCGGCTGCTCATCGCCCACGAGGCCGTCGTCCCGTTCGGTATCGGTGCGGAGATCGCCGCCACCGTGGCGCGCGAGGGCTTCTGGGACCTCGACGCACCCATCGAGCGGATCGGGGCGGCGCGCCACTCCACCTCCGTACGCCCCCGACCTCGAACGGGCCTGGCTCCCCGACCGCGACAACATCGCCGACGCCATCCGCCGCCTGGTCGCCGTCTAGTCTAGACGGGGAGTCAGCAGCCCAGGGCGCGGGCGATCACCAGGTGCTGGATCTCGTTGGTGCCCTCGCCGATCTCGAGCACCTTCGAGTCGCAGTAGAAGCGGGCCACCGGCGTCTCGAGCATGTAGCCCGAGGCCACCGTGGATCTGGACGGCCTCCGATGCCGCCCAGGCGGCCACCCGGCTGGCCTTCAGTCTTGGCCATCGCCGCCTCCTTCAGGAACGGCTGGCCCGGTCGTCCCGCAGGTAGGCGGCCCGGTAGGTGAGCCAGCGGGCCGCCTCCAGCTCGGTGGCGATGTCGGCCAGCTTGAACTGCACGGCCTGGAAGTTCGAGATGGGCTGGCCGAACTGCACCCGCTGGCGGGCGTAGTCGGTGGCCAGGTCGAGCACGGCCTGGGTCAGGCTGAGGGACAGGGCGGCGATGGAGATGCGCCCGACCTCGAGCGTGCGCAGGAACTGGCTGAGCCCCAGGTCGGGGTCGCCGACGAGCTGATCGTCGGGAACCCAGACGTCGTCCAGGTAGAGCTCGCGGGTGTCGAGGCCGCGCCAGCCGATGCCCCGCATCTTCGGTCCCATGGTGAAGCCGGCCGTGTCCTTCTCCACGACGAAGCTCCCGAAGCCGCGGCTTGCCGCCGTCGGCCGGACTCGGTCCGGGCCAGCAGCGTCACCCCGAAGGACATGTCCGTCCCGGCGTTGGAGATGAAGGTCTTCCGCCCGTTGATCAGCCAGCCACCGTCCCGCCGCTCGGCCCGGGTGCGGATGCCACGGGCGTCGGAGCCGGCATCGGGCTCGGTGAGCCCGAAGGCGCCGAGCACCCGGCCCTCGGCCAGCGGCCGCAGCCAGCGCTCGCGCTGGGCGTCGTTGCCGAACAGGAGCAGCGGGCAGGGAGCCGATGGTCACGTGGGCCTGCCAGGCCGCGGCCACGGACTGGTCGGCCAGGCCGATCTGCTCCATGGCCGCCACGAAACCGACCGTGGACATGCCGATCCCGCCCCACTCCTCGGGGACGAGCATCCCGAGCAGGCCGAGCTCGCCCATCTCGCGGAGCAGGTCGGTCGGGCACCGGGCCTCCTCCCAGGCCTGCGGGGCCCGACGGGCGATCTCCTGCTGGGCAAAGCCCCGGCAGAGGTCGACGAGGTCCTGTTCGGACTCGTTGAGCGAGAGGTCCATGGGCCTAGCCGACCGGCCGGTCGGCGACCGGCCCCCTAGGTGGCAACGGGACCGCCACCGCTCGGGAGGAGGTGGGCCATGAAGGCGGCCGACCAGGCCATGAGGTCGGCGGGCACGTAGTACCCCGTCTCGTCGTTGATGGTCGTCCCAGTGCTGGGCGACGTCCTCGATGGTCGGCTCCGGCGTGGCGTGGACGTACCCCTCGGTCGAGGCGATGAAGATGCGGGCGAACCGTCCGAAGCCGGCGGCGTAGATCTCGCCGCTGACCGGGCAGGACTCGTGGGCCAGGAAGCCGACCATGGGCGCCACCAGGTCGGGGGACATCCATGGCGAGGTCCCCGCCCCGTCGGCGGCACCGGTCTCGGCGGCCCGGCCGGCCATCCTGGTCACGGCGCCGGGTGCGATGAGATTGACCTTGATCCGGTGGGGGGCGCCGGCCGTGGCCAGGCTGCGGGTGAGGCCGATGACCCCACCCTTGGCCGTGGCGTAGGAGAGGTTCTCCGGCAGGCCGAACAGCCCCGACGATGTGGTCATGACGATGCGGCCGTAGCCCTGCTCGACCATGCCGGGCCAGGCCGCCCGGGTGGTGTTGAACGACCCCAGCACGTGGACGGCCAGGTGGCTGGCCAGGTTGCCGATGTCGGCATCGGGGAGGCCGGCCCACCTGATGATGCCGGCGTTGTTGACCAGGATGTCCAGCCGCCCGAACCGTTCGAGGGCCGCATCGATGAGCGACCGGCCGCCCTCGGGAGTGGACACGTCGCTGGTGTCGGCCATGGCCGCTCCCCCGGCCCCGACGATGGCCGTGGCCACCTCAGAGGCCACGGCCGCATCCTCCCCCACCCCGTCCATCGACCCACCCAGGTCGTTGACCACGACGCTCGCCCCCCGGGAGGCGAGCAGGGTGGCATAGGCCCGACCGATGCCGCGCCCGGCACCGGTGACGACGGCAACCCGTCCCTCGAAACTGTGCTCGCTCACCATCGGGCCTTCCTTCGCTCCCGCGGCTTCAGGAACCGACGTGGAACGGCATCATGGGCGTCCGGGACGCGGAGACGGGGCACTCGCCGTGCGGCACAAGCGGAAGCCCCCGACCTAGCCCCGAGGTGCGGCGGCGGCCACCCGGGCGTCGAGACCCAGAAGCCCGCCGAGGGTGCCGCCCACCATGGCCGCCTTCTCGTCGGCCGGAACGCCGGCGAAGAGCTTCTCGATGAGCTGGCGGCTGCCCCGGAACGTGCCCTCGGCGTGCGGGTAGTCGTTGCCCCACACGATCGACGAGAGTCCGGTGATGTGCCGACAGGCCACCGCCACCGGATCGTCCTGGAACGAGACGTGGAACTGGCGCCGGACGTACTCGCTCGGCATCAGCGGGTACGGCCACTTCTCGTTCAGCTTGAACAGCCGCGCCATGCTCCCCTGCTCGGTAGCGGGGAGGGAGTCGTCCCAGACACCCAGCCACCAGTCGGGGTCCTGGCCGATGCCGGTCACCCAGCACTTGTCCATGCTGCCCACCAGCGAGGCCAGCCAGTGGGCGTTGAACTCGATGAGGGCGAAGTGGAGATCGGGGTAGCGCTCGGGCACGCCGCCGCCGATGAGCTGGCAGATGACCTGCTGGGGGACGATGGTGCTGTAGATGGCCTGGGTGACCATCCGCTTGGATGCCGACTTCTCGGTGACCGGCTGGTTGACCTGGGCGGCGTTCTCCATCACCACTTTGAGGGTGACGGCTTCGGGGTCGTTGACCTTGACCCCACCGGTCTGGGTGTGGATGAAGATGTGGACGCCGTTGGCCTGGGCCGCCGCCCACACCCGGTCGAGCTCCCGCGAGTAGTAGGGAATGGGCGGAGTCGCCGGCAGGAGGATGGCACGGAAGCCGCTGGCGGCCACCCGCTCGATTTCGGCCACCGCGTCGTCGATGTCGGTGAGCGGTACGGGGGCGGTGGGGACCAGACGCGAGAAATACGGGGAGAACCGTTCGATGATGTAGTCGTTGTACACCCGGGCATGGGCCAAGGACAGCTCGTGGTCGTCGGAGTAGAGACCGAAGAGCGACAGGTTGGGGTGCATGACCCCCACGTCGACACCGTCGGACTCGAGGTCCTCGATGATCGTTTCGGGATCGCCCTCGGGCATCCGTCCGCCCGTCTGCCGGTACCGGGAGATGGTCCACCCTTCGAACCCGGGGGTGTGCAGCCGCCGGAAGATCCGGGCCCCGCCCTCGACCAGCGGCTCGATCTCGAAGTCGTCCTCCCAGACTCCCCGGTCCCGCAGGTGCTTGGGCAGGCGGGTGGTGAAGAGGTCGGTGGGCTCGAGGATGTGCCCGTCGGCGGACACGACGAGTTGATTCGCTGTCATGGTTGTGACCTTCCTGCGCGGGGACGCATGATCCCGATGACCGAGCGGACGCGCACGCGGTACCCTGCGCCCAGGAGTGTAGACCAACCGGTCGGTACAGGCAACGCTGACAGCGGGCCGCCGGGTGTTGCGGCCAGAAGGAGATGAGCAGGTGACGAAGCGGTGGAAGCAGCGACCGGAAGGCTCGACGTGGGGGGACTGGGGCGAGGACGACGAGCTCGGTCGCATCAACCTGCTGACCCCGGACAAGGTGCTGGAGGGCGTGGCGGAGGTGAAGGCCGGCGTCAGCTTCTGCCTGAGCCTTCCCCTCGACTACCCGGGCGGGACCGCGCTGAACCAACGCCGGCACCCACCGGTCCTGGCCCCGACCGAGGACATGAAGGGCGCCCCCGACACCTTCTACAACGTCCGCATGAGCCAGATGGAGGATTGGGGGAACTCCAAGTACGTGGACGTCTGGGCCGACGACGTAGTGACCCTCTCACTCCAGTATTCGACCCAGTGGGACTCACTGGCCCACGTCGGTGCCGAATTCGACGCCGACGGTGACGGGATCGAGGAGGCTGTCTACTACAACGGGTACCGTGCCGGTACCGACCTCGTCGGACCGAAACCCGACGCCGCCGGTGACGGTGGCAACCACCGCTGCTTCGCGCACCATCTCGGCCTCGAGCACATGGCCTATCAGGGCGTCCAGGGTCGGGGGGTCCTGGTCGACCTGGCCCATCACCTGGGCCACGACTGGCGCGGGGTGGACCTGAAGACGCTCCAGGAGATCATGGCCGCCGACGATGTCACTGTCGAGCCGGGCGACATGCTCCTGCTGCATACCGGGTTCGCCACCGAGATCCTCAACTGGAACCGCGAGCCGGACCCGGTGAAGATCCACACCCTGTGCAGCTACCTCGACGCCCGGGACGAGGCGTTGCTGCAGTGGATCAGCGACTCCCAGATCTCCGCGCTGGTGGCTGACAACTATGCGGTCGAGGGCCTGCTCGGCCGGGACCGTGACGAGAGCCGCCACTCGTTCCTGCCCATCCACCACCTCTGCCTGTTCCGGCTGGGCGTTCCCCTGGGAGAGATGTGGTATCTCCACGAGTTGGCAACCTGGCTGCGCCAGCACCACCGGAGCCGGTTCCTGCTCACCGCCCCCCCGCTCCGGTTGCCCGGCATCGTGGGCTCGCCGCTGACCCCGGTGGCCACCGTCTGAGCGGCAGGTCGGGACGGCAGGGCCCTCAGCCGCCGTCGACGCGGTCGGAAGGCCCGGTCAGCCTGAACGCCTTGTAGTGGGTGTCGACGACTCTCCGGATCTCCTTCAGGAGCTTGGGTCGGCCCCCCGAGTTCAAGAGGTACTTGCGGGGCTTTCCGGGGATGTTGCTCCCGAAGAAGTAGCTGTTCTCGCCGAAGGGGGACTGGGCCGCGCCGGTGTCGACCATGGTCGTCCACCGCTCCTCGGCCACGGGGTCCACTTCGATGGTATCGAAGCCGTGCTCGCGCAGGTACACGAGGGTGTCGGTGATGAAGTCCACCTGGTCGCCGTTGTAGCGCGGGTTGTTGCCGGCCGCCGCGTGTGGCCCACCGGGGAAGAAGAGGTTGGGAAAGCCGGTGGTCTGGAGGCCGAGGAAGGTCTTCGGGCCGTCCGCCCAGTAGTCGGCGAGGGCCAGACCGTCCCGCCCCCGGACCCCCATGCGGACCAGGGCGCCGGTGCCGAAGTCGAACCCGGTCGCCCACACGATGATGTCGAACTTCCGCGCCCCGTCCGTCGTCTCGATCCCACCCGCGGTGACCCGCACGATCGGCGTCTGCTTGAGGTCGACGAGGAAGACGTTCGGGCGGTTGTACGCCTCGTAGTACCCGGTCACGAACGGGGGGCGCTTCTCGGCGTAGAGGTGGTCCTTGGGAATCAGCCGTTCGGCGGTCTCGGGGTTCTTGACGATGGCCCGGATCTTTTCGGCGATGAACTCGCACCACTGGGCGTTGGCGGTGTGGTTGGCCGTCAGGTCGGTGTAGTTGCTGGTCAGCTTCGAGAACCCGGGGCTGTCCCACATGGTCTCGAAGTAGGCCAGGCGCTCGTCGATCGGGTCGTCGAAGGTCTGGCGATCGTGGGTGGGGTGGACGAACCCGGACGGCGACGCGTTCAACGTCTCCCGCATGGCCTCGAACCCGGCCCTCAGCCGAGCCTGCTCGTCGGGCGTGATCGGTCGGTTGTTGAGGGGTGTGCACCAGTTGGCCGAGCGTTGGTACACGGTCAGGGAGGCCACTTCGTCGGCGATGGCGGGAATGATCTGCACGCCGCTGGAGCCGGTGCCGACGACGGCGACCCGCTTCCCCTCGAAGTCGACCGGCTCGGCCGGCCACAGCCCGGTGTGGTACGACTCGCCCCGGAACCGCTGGCGTCCGGGAACGTCCGGGAAGTAGGGCACCGAGAGGATGCCGGTGGCTGCCACCACGTACCGCGCCCTGTACCCGGTCGAGTCGTCGGTGGCCACGGTCCAGGTCCCCGACGCCTCGCGGTAGTCGGCGGAGCGGACTCTGACCCCGAACCGCATATGGCGGCGGAGGTCGAACCGGTCCACCACGTGGTTGAGGTACCGCTCGATCTCCGGTTGATCGGCGAAGTGCTCGTGCCACTCCCACTCGTCGAAGAGCTCCCTGGAGAACAGGTACGCGTAGGTGTAGCTCTCCGAGTCGAACCGGGCCCCGGGGTAGCGGTTCCAGTACCAGGTGCCCCCCACGCCGTCGCCGGCCTCGAGCAGCACCGCCGAGAAGCCGGCCTCGAGGACCCGGTAGAGCTGATAGATGCCGGTGACGCCGGCACCGACGATCAGCACGTCGACGTCCGCTGCGGGCGGGGCCGAACGCTGGTCCTGTGCGGGTTCAGGGGGTGTCATGATCCTCCGCGGCGATGGGCCGCCCGGGCCGTGTGGTGGCCGGAGCCATGCCCGTCCTGCGCTCCTGGGCGCCGGCCCGAAAAAGTTGTACCGACCGGTCGAGCGGTGAGTATACACTTCTCCCTGACGCACGCCGAGAGGAAAGGGGGCCGCCATGGCGATCGTGGATCGGAGATGGTCGGCTCTGCCGGTGCCCTACTCGATGGAGCTTCCCGACCGGGCCCGCAAGGAGCGCTACTACGACCCGGACTTCTTCCAGATGGAAGTCGATCTGCTCTGGTCGCGGGTCTGGCAGATGGCGTGCCGGCTGGAGGAGATCCCGCACCCGCACGACTTCGTCGAGTACCGGATCCTCGACCAGTCCGTCGTCGTGGTGCGGACCGAGGACCTCGGCGTGCGAGCGTTCCAGAACACCTGCCGGCATCGTGGCGTCCGGGTGGCCGAGGGGCGGGGAACGTGCGAGACCGGGTTCACCTGCCCCTTCCACGGGTGGTGCTACGGCCCGGACGGCAGGAACACCTTCGTCACCCAGTCCAAGACGTTCGCCCCGCACAACCTGGAGCCGGAGGACCTCGACCTCACCCCGGTGCAGGCCGAGATGTGGGGCGGGTGTGCGTGGATCAACCTCGACGCCGGAGCGCCGCCCCTCCGCCAGTGCATCGAGCCCTTCGCCACCGTCCTCGACGCCTGGAAGATGGAGTCGATGCGCGCCGAGTGGTGGTATGCCTGCCGTCTCCCGGTGAACTGGAAGCTGGCCCAAGAGGCGTTCATGGAGCAGTACCACGTGATCCAGACCCATCCCCAGCTGGTCATCAAGGGAAGGATCCCACCCCGCCAGGGCGGACCCGTCGACCCACGGGTGCTCATCGACGCCGAGCTCCACTACCTGCACACCATGAGCGAGGGCATGGCCGGGATGGTGCACGCCAACGATGTACGGGTGGCCGAGGGCTTGGCGGACATGGAGCTCCCGGCGGACCCGAAGCTGGCCATGGCGACCTGGGCCCGGGCCCTCAACGACGCCGTCGTGGCCTGGCACCGGGACCGGGGCTCGGACATGCCCGATCTCAACGAGCTCGAGGATCAGGGGCTCAACGAGCCGATGGGCTACTGCTTCCCCCACTTCTTCGTCCTGCCCATGTACAGCAGCGCGTCGTCCTACCGCTTCCGCCCGCTGGGCCCCGAGGAGACGATGATGGAGATCTGGTCACTCACCCGGTTCCCCGAGGGCGACGAACCCGAGAGCCCCGCGCCGCCCGAGCTGTGGGAGTGCGACGATCCCCGCTGGCCACCCATCCCGGCGCAGGACTTCTCCAACCTCCCCCGACAACAGCTGGGCCTCCATGCCCGCGGATTCGAGTACATGCGCCTGTCGGAACGGGCCGAGGGTGGCATCGCCAACTTCGAACGCACCGTCGACGGGTTTCTGGCCGGACTCCCCTACGAGAAGCTGGTGCCTGCGTTGCAGGCGGTCAACGTAAACCCCCTCGAGAGCCCCGTTGCCGACATCGACCTCTGAGCGCAGATGGTGACCGGGCCCGTGACGGCGCCATCGTCCGAGGAGGTCGGCCCGTGCCGCCGGCCATGACGCGGGCCGACGTGGCCGAGGGCGTTCGAGCCACCTTGGCCCGCTACACCCATGCCCTCGACGACGGCCGGACCGACGACGTGGTCGCCACCTTCTGCCCCGACGGTGGCGTCGAGATCCCCGGGATGGGCACCCACCTCGGCCACCAGGCCCTCCGCGACGCCTACTCGAGATGGGAACCCAGGCGACCCCAGCGCCACCTCGTGCTCAACACCGTGGTCGACGACTGGAGCGAGACCGAGGCCACGGCCATCAGCGACGTGGTCTTCCTGCTGCTCGGCGAATCCGGATGGTCGGTCCAGCTGGTGGGCCGCTACCACGACACCCTCCACCACGACGGCGACGGCACGTGGCGATTCCATCACCGTGCGGCCACCTTCGTGACCGACAATCCACCAGGCAAGGGGACGGCATGAGCGACACCGACATCGACTACGACGCCATCGACTTCTTCCGGGGCAACGAGCTCGTCGCCGACCCATACCCCTACTTCGACTGGCTGCGGTCCCAGTGCCCGGTACGACGCGAGCCGAGCCAGGACGTCTACATGGTCACCGGGTACGACGAAGCGTGCACCGTCTACAACAACACGGACTCGTTCTCGTCGTGCAACTCGGTGACGGGGCCGTTCCCCGGCTTTCCGGTGCCGCTGGCCGGTGACGACGTCAGCGAGCTGATCGACCAGCACCGCGACGAACTGCCCTTCAGCGATCAGCTCACCACCATGGACCCGCCCGGGCATCGCGATCACCGGCACCTGGTCATGCGGCAGCTCACGCCGAAGCGGCTGAAGGAGAACGAGGAGTTCGTCTGGCGGCTGGCCGACCGGCAGATCGACGAGCTCATGCAGGACGGCGACATCGAGTTCATCAGCGGGTACGCCAACCCGTTCACCCTGTTCGTCATCGCCGACCTGCTCGGCGTGCCTGAGGAGGAGCACGCCGAGTTTCGGGCCGCACTGGCCCGCCGGCCCCACGACGCCGCCGTGGGCAGCACCAAGGACTCCCTCTCGCTCAACCCGCTCGAATGGCTCTATGCCCGCTTCAGCCGCTACATCGAGGACCGCCGGCTCGAGCCGCGCCACGACGTGCTGACCGCGCTGGCCACCACCACGTTCCCGAACGGTGAGCTGCCCGAGGTCATCGACGTCGTCCGCGTCGCCGCCAATGTCTTCGCCGCCGGGCAGGAGACCACCGTGCGGCTCCTCGGAACCTCACTGCAGCTCATCGCCGAGCGTCCCGATCTGCAGCAACTGCTCCGCGACCGGCGCGAGCTCATCCCCAACTTCGTGGAGGAGGCGCTCCGGATCGAGTCCCCGGTCAAGGGCGACTTCCGGCTGGCCCGCCGCCGGACCGACGTCGGCGGAGTCGACATTCCGGCCGGCGCCACCCTCATGGTGGTCAATGGCGCCGCCAACCGCGACCCCAGCCACTTCGAGGATCCGGCCGAGTTCCGCGTCGACCGCGACAACGCCCGAGAGCACCTGGCCTTCGGGCGCGGCATCCACAGCTGCCCGGGCGGATCGCTGGCCCGCATGGAGACCAGGGTGAGCATCGAACGGCTCCTCGACCGCACGGAACGGATCGGCATCTCGCAGGACCATCACGGTCCTCCTGGTGCGCGCCGGTACCAGTACATGCCGACCTACATTCTCCGCGGCCTCACCCAACTGCACCTGGACATCTCACCGGCCGGGACGCAGGCCGGGTGATGTCGTCCGACCATTCGTCCGCCCAACCACCGGCGTCGTCCTAGGAGCCAGGCATGCCCTCAGATCGCCTTCCGCCGCGGTTCCCGACGTTCGACAACGTCGAGGACGAACGCAGGCATCGCAAACAGCGACTGGCCGCCTCCTTCCGGCTGTTCGGGCAGTTCGGATTCGACGAGGGGCTGGCCGGACACATCACGGTCCGGGATCCCGAGCGGCCCGACCACTTCTGGGTCAATCCACTGGGGATGAACTTCAAACTCATCAGGGTGAAGGACCTCATCCTCGTGAACGACCGCGGGGAAGTGGTCGACGGCACGTGGCCGCTCAACGCCGCCGCCTTCGCCATCCACTCCCAGATCCATGCCGCCCGCCCCGACGTGGTGGCCGCCGCCCACGCCCATTCCGTGCACGGCAAGGCGTGGTCGTCACTGCGCCGCCCACTCGACCCCCTGACCCAGGACGCGTGCGCGTTCTACGGCGACCACGCCGTATTCGACGACTACACCGGCCCCGTGCTCGATCTCGAGGAGGGCAAGCGGCTCGCCCATGCGCTGGGGCCCCACAAGGCCCTGATCCTCTCGAACCACGGACTGCTGACCGTCGGGCAGACCTCGGTCGACGAAGCGGCCTGGTGGTTCATCACCATGGAGCGGACGTGCCAGGCCCAGCTGCTGGCCGAGGCGGCGGGCGACCCGGTACTGATCGACCCCGAGCAGGCGGAGAAGACCGCGCCCCAGGTCGGACCGCCCATGGCGGGGTGGCGGGCCTTCCAACCCCTCTACGAGTGGATCGTGACCGTCCAGCCCGATCTGCTCGAGGAGTGAGCGGGTGATGTTGTCCCGCCCCGACACACGCATCGCCCACACCCTCGTGGAGGAGGTTCGAATGATCTTCATCGTCGTCAAGCAGCCGGTGCGGGCCAAGTACTCGGATGACTTCCCGTCCCTCGTCGAGGAGTTCACCAAGTCCACCCGTGCGGAGCCGGGGAACATCTCGTACGACTGGTACCGGAGCGCCGACGATCCGAACCTGTGGGTCCTGATCGAGGCCTACCGCGACCGCCAGGCGGGAGAGGCCCATGTCCAATCGGACCATTTCAAGGCGGCGATGGAGCAGATGCCCCGGTGGCTGGCGGCCGCACCGGAGATCATCAACGTCGAGGTCCCCGGCGACAGCTGGAGCGCGGTGAGCGAAGGCGCCTGACCGGGCCGGCGGCCGGGGCGGGACGGGTTGCGCCCAGGCCGGGAGAACTCGTCACCGGCCCGGGCGACAAGAGGTGTACCCGGGCCGAAGGAGGTTCAACCGCAGGGTGTCACGCACCTCTTCGGGCCCACCGGCCGACTAGGGGTTGGTCATCGCCGCGATGTCGGTGATCCCCTGTCCGCCGATGGATCCGGCGAACACCCCTCCGCCGAAGGCGAAGATGCCGCCGTCGGAGGCCACCTCCTCGTAGCCGCCCCCAGCGGCCACCGCCATGCCCACCACCGGCCGTTCGAGGGTCTGGCCCCCCATCGAGCCGTAGAAGGCGACCCCCGGACCGAAGGCGAAGATGCCGCCGTCGGAGGCCACCTCGTAGTAGCCGCCCCCAGTGGCCACCGCCATGCCCACGACCGGCCGGTTGAGGGTCTGGCCCCCCATCGAGCCGTCGAAGGCGGCCCCCGGACCGAAGGCGAACATGCCGCCGTCGGAGGCCACCTCGTAGTAGCCGCCCTGCTCGGTGCCGGCGATTCCGACGACGGGTGCGTTGAGGTGCTGGCCCCCCATCGAACCGTAGAAGGGGGCCCCCGGACCGAAGGCGAAGATGCCGCCGTCGGAGGCCACCTCGTCATAGCCGCCCTGCTCGGTGCCGGCGATTCCGACGACGGGTGCGTTGAGGTGCTGGCCCCCCATCGAGCCCTCGAAGGCTGCGTCACCGAAGGCGAACACTCCCCCGTCGGAGGCCACCAGCCAGTAGCCCCTGCCGTCTCGGGTGGGGGCGATCCCCACGATCGGCGCGTCGGGCGTGACCCCGAGGTTGACGAGGGACCCGTAGAAGGGAGCGTCGCCGCACGAGTAGACCGCACCGTTGGCACCGACCATCCAGTAGCCACCGGGATAGGCGACGGCCGCCGGCCCGCTGGACGAGCACCCGGCGGCACCGGCGGCACCGGCGGTGCCGGCGGCGCCGGTGGCGACCGTGAACGCCGTCGTGCCGACCGAGGTCCCGAAGTCCGGGTTGCCGCTGTAGGCGGCGGTCACCGTCTGGTCCGGACCGATCGGGGCATCAGTGACGGCACAAGATCCCGAGCCGCCACTCAGCGGCGCGGTGCAGAGGCTGGTGGCACCCACGGAGAAGGTGACCGAGCCGGTGGGGGTGCCTCCGGCCGAGGTCACCGCGGCCGAGTAGGTCACCGGGGACCCCGAGGTGGTGTCCGTCGGGGTGGCCGTCGCCGTCGTGGTCGTCGTCGCCTGGACCACGGTCAGCGTGGTCGTCCCCGACGACGCCGGGAAGACCGGATCGCTCGAATAGGCCGCGGTGACCATCTGGTCCTGACCCGGCGGCGGGCTGGTGGCTGCGCACGAGCCCGATCCTCCGACCAGCGTCGCCGTGCACAGGGTTCCCTTCCCGGTGGTGAAGGTGACCGAGCCGGTGGGGACCCCGATGCTCGACGAGGCGACCGTGGCCGTGTAGGTGATCGGGGACCCGTAGGGGGAAGCCGACGGGGTCGCCCTGGCCGTGGTGGTGGTGGTCGCAGAGGTGACGTTGAGAGAAGTGGTGCCGGTCGAGGCGGCGAAGTCCGCATTGCCGCTGAATTGGGCGGTCACCGTCTCACCGAACAGCAGCGGCGCCTGGTTGGAGTCGCACGAGGCGGAGCCGGCTTCGACGTCGGCCGTGCACAGGTCGACCGATCCGATGGAGAAGCGGACCGACCCCGGGCCGGCGAAGGCGGCGCCGTCGCCGACCACCGAGGCCTGGTACCTGACGTCGTGCCCATAGGTGGCGGTCATCGGGGCGACGGTGGCGGTGGTCGTCGTCGGTGCCGTGGAGACGCTGATGGTGCTGGTGCCGCTCGATCCGCGGTAGTTGCCGTCGCCACCGTAGGTGGCGGTCACGGTATCGGCCGCATCCACCGGGGCATTGCCGGCCCGGCAGGAGGCGGCAGCGATGACCAGTGTCGCCGTGCACAGGGTGGTCGGATCGTTCACCGGCCCGGTGGTGAAGGCGACCGATCCGGTGGGCAGGAGGTAGCCGGTACCGCCACCGGCGTTCGCCACCTGGGCCGAGTAGGTGACCGAGGTGCCCCAGATGGTGGTGCTGGGTTGGGCACTGGCCGTGGTGGTGGAGTCCGCCGGCGACACGGTGATCGATGTCGTCCCCTTCGATGGCGCGTACGGCCCGTCACCCCCGTAGGCGGCCGTGATCACCTGACCGGCGCCGACCGGCGCATTGGAGGCGGTGCACGACCCGTCCCCGCCGACAGGGCGGCGGCGCACAGGGAGACCGTCCCGTCGGTGACCGTGACCGTCCCGGTGGGAGCGCCACCACCGCCGCCGGACACCTGGGCACTGAAGGTGAAGGGCGATCCGTAGCCGTCGGCGAGCGGGGAGGCAGTGACCGTCGTGGTGGTGGGTCCGGTGGAGACCGGCACGGACAAGGGGGCCGAGCCTGCGGTACCGGCCGAAGCGGCCAACGTGGTGACACCGAGACCGGCGCAGAGGAGCACGGCCGCACCGCATCGCCCGGCCCGGGCGAGGAGCATCTGTTTGGCGGGACGACGGCGAGCGGCACGTGTGGAACCCACGGTTACCGCATCGACACACCCCGGCGGATCTTGAGCCCGCTATCCATGGGCAGGCCGAGCCATGGTGACCATCTCGGTGGGCCCCGGGGCCGATTGCCCAGGTCGAAGGCCTTTCGTCGCAGCAGGTGGCGCTACCGAGGCAGACCGTAGGGCAAAGACGCGGATGCCTCTATCTCCATGAGACGGTTGTACTTGGCCACCCGCTCACCGCGGGCCGGTGCCCGCTCTTGAGATGTCCACAGCCGCTGCCGACGGCCAGATCGGCGATGAAGCTGTCTTCGGTCTCACCCGACCGGTGCGAGACGAACGCCGACCAGTTCGCCTGACGGCAGAGGCGCATCGCCTCGAGCGTCTCGGTCACCGTACCGATCTGATTGACCTTGATGAGGGCCGCATTGCCCACGTTGCGGCCGATTGCCTCGGCGATGATCGACGGGTTGGTGCACAAGATGTCGTCCCCGACCAGCTCGACACGATCACCCAACCGGGCGGTGAGTCGCTGCCAGCCGTCCCAGTCCGACTCGGCCAGCCCATCCTCCAGAAGCCACACCGGATAGCGCTCGACGATCTCGGCGTAACGACCGATCATGTCGTCGCTCGAAAGCGACTCCCCGGCGACGTGGTACCTCCCGTCCCGGTAGAACTCGCTCGAGGCCGGGTCGAGGGCGATGGCGACCCCGTCGCCACCGGGTCGGTAGCCGGCCTCCTCGATGGCCCGGACCAGCAGGGCGAGGACGGCCTCGGGCCGGTCGATCTCGGGAGCGAAGCCGCCCTCGTCGCCGAGCCCGGTCGCACACCCTTGCCCGCTCAGCAGGCCGCGCAGGGCGGCGTAGATCTCGGCGCCCGCCCGTATGGCCTCGGCCATCGTGGGCGCGCCCACCGGGGCCACCATGAACTCCTGGAAGTCCAGAGCGTTGGGGGCATGGACACCCCCGTTGACCACGTTGAAGTGCGGTACCGGGAGCCGTGCCTCCACACCGGCCGGATTGAGCGACTGCCAGAGGGCCACGCCGGTCGAGGTGGCGGCGGCCCTGGCCGCGGCTATCGACACGCCGACAACAGCGTTGGCCCCCAGTCGGGACTTGTTGGTGGTCCCATCGAGGTCGATGAGAGTGCGGTCGAGCTCGGCCAGATCGGTGAACGTCCGTCCAGCGAACTCCTCGGCTATCTCCCCGTTGACGTGACCGGCGGCCTTGAGCACGCCCTGGCCGGAGAACCGGTCGGGGTCGCCGTCACGGAGCTCGGCCGCCTCGCTGGATCCGGTCGACGCACCTGAGGGCACGCCTGCCCGGGCCACGGCGCCGTCTTCGAGCGAGATGGTGACAGCGAGGGTCGGCCGACCCCGGGAATCGAGGATCTCGAGGGCTTCCAGGCCCTCCACGGTTATTGCCATCGTCGGGCCTCCACGGGGTCGCTGCAGTCAGCTTGGCCTGTCCGGGGTTCACACACCCGGGCCGAAGGTCACAAGTTGCGCCCCGGGGCGTACCGTCGTCCGACTGATCCACGACAACTCATGGCCATGGAGCACTACGATGCCGGACCACCACGGTTCCGGCCCGCACCGAGCGAAGGAGACCCATGCGGACAACGCAGCTCACGTCGCTCGAGATCGCACGCCAGACACCGCTGAGGCCGGTCACCGACATCGCCGCCGAGATCGGCATCGGTGCCCACCTGCTCGAGACCTACGGCGAGTTCGTGGCCAAGGTCAAGCTCGACGCCGTCGCCGCGCTGGCACCCAGGCCGAAGGCGAAGTATGTGGTGGTTACCGCGATCACCCCGACACCTCTCGGGGAAGGCAAGACCACGACCACCATCGGACTGGCCCAGGGGATGGCCCATATCGGCAAGCGGGCCACCGCAGCCATCCGACAGGCGTCGATGGGTCCCACCTTCGGCATCAAGGGCGGGGCTGCAGGTGGGGGCTACAGCCAGGCAGCGCCCTTCGAATCCCTCAATCTGCACCTGACCGGCGACATGCACGCCGTCACGGCCGCCCACAACACGCTGGCGGCGATGATCGACAACCACATCTACCAGAACAACGATCTCGGAATCGACCCGCACGCCGTCACCTGGCGCCGGGTGCTCGACGTGAACGACCGGGCGCTGCGCAACGTGGTCATCGGACTCGGATCGAAGGAGGACGGCACGCCCCGGCAGGCGGGGTTCGACATCACCGCCGCCTCCGAGGTCATGGCCGTCCTCGCCCTCTCCACCTCACTCCACGACATGCGGGCACGGCTCGGCCGCATCATCGTCGGTTTCACCGCCAAGGGGGAGCCCGTCACCGCCGAGCAGCTGAGGGCGGCCGGTGCCGCGACGGTGATCATGCGGGACGCCATCAAGCCGAACCTCCTGCAGACGCTCGAGAACACACCGGTGCTCGTCCACGCCGGGCCGTTCGGAAACATCGCCCACGGGAACTCCTCGGTCATCGCCGACTTCATCGGGATCCACACCGGGGACTTCCTCATCACCGAAGCGGGCTTCGGCGCCGACATGGGTGCCGAACGGTTCTTCAACATCAAGTGCCGGGTTTCGGGGCTGGTCCCCGACGCTGCCGTGATCGTGACGACCGTGCGGGCCCTGAAGGCCCACTCCGGACGTCACCGGATCATCGCCGGCCGTCCATTGCCGCCCGCTCTGCTGGAGGAGAACCCCGACGAGGTGATGCTGGGCGGATCCAACCTGCGCAAGCAGATCCAGAATGTCCTCATCCACGGGGTGACCCCGGTCGTGGCCATCAACGCATTTCCGGGCGATTTCGATTCCGAGTACGCCGTCATCCGCGACATCGCCGACTCGATGGGAGTCAGATCCGCGGTGACCTCCAACTTCCGGGACGGCGGAGCCGGTGCGGCCGAACTGGCCGAGGCGGTGGCAGCTGCCGCCGAGGAGCCCAGCGATTTCCATTTCCTCTACCCGGACCAGGCGTCCCTGCGCACGAAGATCGAGACCATCGCCACCTCGGTCTATGGAGCCGAGGGTGTCGACTTCCTGCCCGCCGCGGCCGCCGGGCTCGAGCTGTTCGAGGCGAACGACCTCGGGCGCCTGCCCATCTGCATCGCCAAGACCCACCTGTCCATCTCCTCGGATCCCAAGCTGAGGGGGGCGCCGACCGGATGGCGCCTGCCGGTCCGGGAGGTTCGCGCCTCGGCGGGTGCCGGGTTCATCTATGCCATCTGCGGCGACATGCGAACGATGCCCGGGCTCAGCTCGCATCCCGCCGCCGAACAGATCGATATCGACGAGAACGGCGACGTCGTGGGTCTGTCGTAGAGCTCGCCGGCCCGGGCCCCCGTTGCGCCAGCCGGCGGCCGCGTCCGGCTCGGAGAGCCCCGTCAGCTGGCGGCCATGCCTCCGCCGAGGAGGGCCGGAAGGGCGGTGGCGCGCATCCTCTTCAGGACGCGGTGCGCGACCGGGGTGGCGTCAGGACTGACACCGCCGTTGGCCTCTGCTGCTGCCTGCCACGCGGACGCCCGCCCGGCCAAGATGTCGGGGTTGTCCAAGGGCAGGCAGTCGATGCGGTCGGCCCCGAGGTCGACGACGATGGTATCCCCGTCCTCTACCAGCGCGATCGGCCCTCCGAGGAACGCCTCAGGAGCGACGTGCCCGACCACGAGCCCGACCGAGCCGCCCGAGAATCGGGCGTCGGTCATGAGGGCGATGGTGATGTCCCGCTGGCGGCACAGCGCCGTAATCCGGGATGTGGGATCCAGCATCTCAGGCATGCCCGGAGCACCCCGCGGCCCCTCGTAGCGGATGACCACCATGTCGTGGTCCTGAAAGTCGGAGGGACGGTCCTCCAACGCCTCGATAAGGGCACGCTCGTTGTTGAACACCCGGGCCCGACCCCTGAACATGCCGTCCGTGATCCCGCCTTCGACACCGGCCAGCTTCAGGATGGCGCCACCATCCGGAGCCAGGTTCCCCCGGAGCAGCCGGAGGCCACCGGTGTCCTTGAACGGCTTGGCCACCGAGTAGATCACCTCGTGATCAGGTTCGGGCGGAGCAAGCCGTTGGATTTGTTGGGCGAGCGTCTCGCCGGTGCAGGTGATGACATCACCGTCGAGGTAACCGGCTCGGAGGAGCTCGCCGACCACTGCCGGCACCCCCCCCTTGGCCTCGATGTCGAGCATCGAGTAGTAGCCGAAGGGCCTCATGTTGACCAGCACAGGGACCCGCCGGGAAAGGGCGTTGAACTCCGCCTGGCTGATCACTTCGCTCCAGAGGTCGATTCCCGCAGCGCGGGCGATCTCGACGCTGTGCAGCATGACGTTGGTGGAGCCACCCATGGCGATGGCGACCGTCAAGGCATTGCGAAGCGACGAAGGAGTGACGATGTCCCGGGGACGGATGCCTGAGGCCGTCATGGCCATCAAGCAGTCGACGAGCTGATCGGGAAACTCGGTCAACCGCCGCGGGTCATCCGACGTGGGGGCCACCATGTGGAGCGGCTCGAGTCCGAGCACGCCGATGAACGCCTGCATCGTGTTGTAGGTGAACATCCCGCCGCAGCTGCCCTGGCCGGGGCAGGCGTGCAGCGCCACCCGGGCCCGGACCTCAGCATCCGGGTCTCCCGCGGCCTGGAAGGCCGCAACCAGATCGATACGGCCGCCCGTCTCCGGGTCGATGCCCGGCTTGATCGAACCGTCGGAGAGGACGACCGAGGGCGTGTTGTGTTCGAGGAGTGCGGCCACCGTCCCGACCGGCGGCTTGTCACAGGCCACGACTGCGATCAACCCGGCGACGCTGTTGGCGGCCAGGTGGACGGCCGTTGCATCGTTGACCAGCTCCCGGCCGATCAACGAGAACCGCATCTCCGGCGTTCCGTTGAGCTGGCCGTCCGACACGCCCAGGGTGAAGGCCGGCGCGATCAGGCGCACCGGTAGGTCGTCCCTGGCGATGCGCCGGGACAGTGCCGCCTGGACGGCCGCCACCTTCGCCTGGACGCCCAGGTAGCACTGGCTGTCACCGAGGTTGCCCAGCACGGCCCAGACCGGATCGTGGATCTTCAGGACATCCTCGCCGAGGAAGGCGGCCGTTCCCACCCTCTGCACGTCCCGCCCGGGATTCGACGTGTCGAGCTTCGGCTTCTCGTCCCGGCCCGATTCGCTGGCCGCATCAACCAGCGGAGTCACGCCTGCATCATACAGGGACCAGGCGACGACCCCGCCTACGCGGCACACCACGTGGGCCGACCCGGCCTCAGCTGCCGGCCCGGCCTCAGCTACCGTACGGATATGCCGCGGTTGATCCTCATCAACGGCATGCCCGGCAGCGGTAAGTCGACGATCGGACGCCGGTATCTCGACGATCACCCGCTCGCCCTGGCCCTCGACATCGATGTCATCCGTTCCATGCTCGGCCGCCCGCTCGACGAGCCGGCGGCATCGGGGGCGGCGGCGCGAGAGCTTGCTCGCACCATGGCCCGGACCCATCTGGAGGCCGGCCACGACGTGCTCGTCTGCCAGTTCCTCGGGCGGCTCGACTTCGTCGAGAGCCTGGATCAGCTGGCGGCCGCCACCGGGGCTCCATTCGTCGAAGTCGTGCTGACCACCCTGGTCGGCGAAGCCGCCCGGCGATTCCTGCGTCGCTCCGCGGACGACAGCCGCCCGGAGCACGGTGACGCGGCCATCCTCCTCGATCGCGCCGGAGGTCCGGACGCGCTGGCCGAGATGGCCGCCCGATTGGAGGACGTCGTCGCCTCCCGCCCCAACACCCGCTCGGTACGGGTGGTCGACGGAGACATCGAGGCGACCTACCAGGGCCTGCTCCGGGCCATCCGCGCCAGGTGAGTGCCCGGTGAGTGCCGGGTGAGTGCCGGGCCCATCCGCGCCGGGTGAGTGCCGGGTGATCGCCGGCCCATCCGCCGCCGGGTGATCGCCGGGTGATCGCCCACACGGTGGGCCCTCTGTCAGATCGCTCCCGCCCCAGCGCCTCCGGCCGGGGCGCCGGGTGGGGGGAAATCCTCTCCACCCCGGACGCACCGGTCGAGGGCCCGGCCGAACCGGCCCATCCACTGGCGGGCATGGTCGAGCACCTCGGGGGGAGACAGCACCTCGAATTCCGCCCTGACGGTGCCGAGGACCAGCATCACCCAATCGAGCGAGTCGGCTGTGATCCGTAGCCTGCATCTGCCTCCGTCCATCTCCTCGACCGTCGCCCACGTCCCGATGCGGTCCCGGACCGTCGTAGCGTCGGCGTGGACCACCGCCTCCACCTGGTGCCTCGTCGGCAGGTTGTCGATACCGCGCCGCACGAACTCGGCGGCATCGTCGGCCGGCAGCTCCCGTTGGAAGAACTGCTCACCGGTGCGGTGGAGCTCGGTCATGCGATCGAGGCGAAAACTGCGCCAGTCGAAGCGGGCCAGATCCCAGGCCACCAGGTACCAGCGGCGACCCATCAGAACCAACCGATGGGGCTCCACGCGGCGGTCGGTGCGCGCACCGACGCGGGCGGTGTAGCCGAACTCGAGGCGATCATGGTCGCGACACGCCTGGGCGATCGAGGTCAGGTCGTCCGCATCGACAGCGGATGTGGGGCTTCCCCACTGTGCAGGCACGGTCATGGCCGCCAGTGCATCGACCCGGCGCCGGAGTCGGGACGGCATCACCTGGACGATCTTGGCCAGAGCCCGGACGGACGACTCTTCGATTCCGACGACACTGCCGCCCTGGATAGCCGTCTGCAGGCCCACCGCCAGGGCCACCGCCTCCTCGTCGTCGACGACGAGGGGAGGCAGCACGGCTCCAGCGGCCAATTGATAGCCGCCGTCGATGCCGCGCTGGGCCTCCACGGGATACCCCAGATGGCGGAGGCGGTCGATGTCGCGTCGAAGGGTACGAGCCGACACCTCGAGACGGTCCGCCAACTCGTCCCCCGGCCAGTAGTGGCGGGTCTGGAGGAGCGAGAGGAGCCGCAATGTCCTGGAACTGGTATTGGACACAAAGGCAAGTATTCCAGCCATTGCGGACAGAAAGTGACCGCTTCTGTCCGTATGGTGAGCACCTGAACGGTGAACGGGACCTGTCAACGAAAGGAATACCGATGCAGAAGGAAATGGCAGTGCAGAACGAAACTCGGACGCCCACCAGTGGTGAGCGTGCTGATCTCCTGGAGACGCTGGCCGATCATCGCCGGTTCCTCCGCCAGACCGTCCGCGGCCTGACCGACGAACAGGCCGGGCTCCGACCGACCGACAGCGAACTGTGCCTGGGCGGCATCATCAAGCACGTGGCGCTGATGGAGGAGGGGTGGGCCGACTTCATCGTCGAAGGTCCGACCACCATCGGGCCGGCCGACGAGGCGGCCTACAAGGCGCACGCCGCCGGCTTCCTCATGGACGGGGCGAGCCTCGCCGACCTGCTCGCCCGCTACGAGGACGTGGCCCGACGGACCGACGAGCTGGTGACGTCGCTGCCCTCCCTCGACGACTCGCATCCTCTGCCCGAGGCTCCCTGGTTCGAGCCGGGGGCCAGCTGGTCGGCCCGCCGATCCCTCCTGCACATCATCGCGGAGACAGCCCAACACGCCGGACACGCAGACATCATCCGCGAGACGATCGACGGGGCGAAGACCATGGGCTGACCCGCCCCGCCTCGTCGGTGGTCGACTCCTCCCCTGCCGGTGGGTTGGCCCCCGGCAGGGGCCGTCCCCGGCCGGGCGGGCTGAGCGCTCACGGTGGGAGTCTGAGCCGATTGCCCCTTCAGTTCGACGAGATCGTGGCCGAATCCTTGATGGACAGGGTCACGACATGAGGGGCGCCGGACGGCAGCATCCGGCGCAACGATCATGCCGAGCAGAGATGGGGAGACGAGATGAACGAACCCGGAGAACTGATTGCCAAGGCGACCGCCATCCTCGGTCACGAGGAGCCGGTCGTCGCGGCTGGGATCTTCGGACTCAAGGACAACTATGCGGCCGTCGGGGCGGGGACGGCTGCGGGTGCGACGCTCGGCCAGGTCATCCTGGACAATCCCGTGGCGTCGGGGGTGGGCGGAGCCGCCGCCCTGCATGCGACCCGATCCGCTGCCGCTGCTTCCAAAGGGCTCACCGTCCGGATGTTGGTCGCCGTCACCGCCGGGCACATACGGGTACTCGACTGGGTGACCGGATCGGGTCCGACCAAAGAGCTCCTCTCCTTCGACCGGTCAACCACCGACGTCAAAGTGACCAGGTTCGGTCTCAGCCGGCACATGACGTTGCGCAACCCGGACAGCGGTCAATCCGTTGCCCTCTCCGGATCGATCGCCCCGTTCGTCTCCGAGTCCAAGGGCGACAAGGCGGTTCTCCGCCTGCTGTCGGGATCCCGCTGACCCGGCCACCGGCCAGGCGCCCGTCCGCTCGCCGGCCGGCGGACCGGCTACCCGGCGATGAGCAGCCGGTAGCCGTAGTCCATCCGATCGGCCGTCAACAGCTCATGGTGCCGCGCCAGCCACACGCCCGAGTCGAGGTCGCCCCGCAGGCGATCGATCGCTCGGCTGACCGTCTCCGGCGGTAGGAGCGCGAAGGTCGAGCTGCCCGCTCTCACGCCGGCGTCCAGATAGGCCTCCGGGCGTCGCCAGAAGGCGGGCTGGTACCCGTCGGCGAAGTCGGAGGGGATCTCGAACGTCTCCACCGTGTGGGCATGGAGCAGCGCCACCATCGCTTCGATCGACCGGAAGCGGGCGCGTTCGAGGGTCCGGATCTCGGGGAGGTACTCGGACACGATCCACAACTCGTGGGCATGATGGGGATCCCAGGTGAAGACAACCTGGCGGCGAGCGATACGGCGCATCTCCCGAATGCCGGCCGACAGGTCCGACCAGTGATGGACCGTCATGATGGCCATGGCGGCATCGAAACTGTTGTCGGCGAAGGGCAGCGACTCGGCCACGGCGTGAACGGGCCGGCTCCCGGGATGCCGACGGAGCATCACCGGCGAGGGGTCGACGGCGACGACCAGGCGGTCGGCGGGTTCGTAGGATCCCGTGCCCGCACCGATGTTGGCCACCCGCCGGGCGTTCCCGAGGGCGCCGGCGACCAGGGCGGCGAGCCGGGGATCCGCTCTCCGTACTGCCCCGTAGCCGGTGCCGATGCGGTCGTAGGTGGGCTCCATCGCTCCTTCCTATCCCTCAGAGGCCGCCCCCGACAACGACCCAGCTCCCTGCACCGCCTCCCATCCCCGGCCCCACAGGTGGCCCGGGTCTGGACCCGGGCCTGTCGACCCCGGACGACTCCGGCGGCACCGGTGACCGACCGGCGCCCGGCGCCGGGGGCCGGAACGGCCGGCGGCACCGGTGCGTTTCCCCCGCGCTATCGTGCTCTGGTTCTGCCCGATCGACCCGTGAGGACCATGGGGCCCAGATGACCCGATTCATCGAAAGCACGATCACCTTCCCCTACAAGCGGTCACTCGGGCCGGTGTCGGGGCCTTCATGACCGCACTGACCGAGAAGCGGATCCTCGGGCATCCGTCAACGGGACGGCCGTGCTGGTGCCACCCATGGAATGGGACCCGGCCACCGGCGCCGAGCTGCCGCACGAGTTCGTCGAGGTGGGACCGGCCGGCACGGTCGAGTCGTGGACCTGGGTGCCGACGCCCGTCGGAGCAGCATCCGCTCGACCATCCCTTCGCCTTCGCCCTCATCCGCCTGGACGGTGCCACCACGCCCCTGCTCCATGCCGTGGACGCCGGCACGCCGGAGGCGCATGTCCGAGGGGATGCGGGTGGCTCCCCGCTGGCGGGGCACCCGCGAGGGCCGCATCGACGACATCATCTGCTTCGTGCCCGGCGAGACGCCGGAGACCGAGGGCGAGGACACCGGGCGGGCCGACCGAGCCGGTGACCCGGATGGACTACCTGGCCTCGATCACCTACCGGAACCCGGTCCCCGAGGCCGCCGACCGGGCCGCCGAGGCGTCCCGGGAGCACCGGCTGCTCGGCCTGCGCTGTCCCGACCTGCCAACGGGTGTACGCCGGCGGACGGGGCTACTGCCCGGTCGATGCCATCGAGCTCGGCCCCGAGTGCGAGGTCGACCTGCCCCACACCGGGCACCATCACCAACTTCGCCATCGTCACCCCGGTGCAGTACCCGGGTCAGACCGAGACCGAGCCGTTCGTCCGGGCCTTCGTCCTCCTCGACGGCACCGACGTGATCATCCCCTACTCGGCCGGTGATCGAGCTGCCCGCCGACCAGGTGCAGGTCGGCCAGCGGGTCGACGCGGTGTGGGCCTCGCCGGCCGAGGAGACTCGACGAGGGGGGCGGCATGGGCGGGAGCTGGGGCTCGCTGCTCGGCTGGATCCCCAACGGCGAACCCGATCATCGACGATCCCGACCTCGTGAACCGGATCTTCTGATGCGACGACGCGACGGGACCCGCCGACGCGACATCGCCGTCATCGGCTGGGCCCAGACCCCGATGGTCCGTCACACCGACAAGTCGGAGACCCAACTGCTGATGGAGGCCATCACCGACGCCCTCACACCGCTCGGGCTGACCCGGGCCGACATCGACTTCACCTGCCTCGGCAGCTGCGACTACATCACCGGCCAGGCCTTCTCCTTCGTCTCCAACCTGGACGCCATCGGCGCCTGGCCGCCCAAGCGGGACTCCCACGTGGAGATGGACGGCGCCTGGGCGCTCTACGAGGCGTGGCTCCGCCTGCAGGAGGGCGACATCGAGATCGCCGTGGTCACCGGCTCCGGGCGCTCCTCGACCGGCGACCCGGCCCTGATCTACCCGATGGAGATGGACCCGTACTTCCTGGCCCCCCTGGGCGCCGACCCGCTGACCTTCGCCGCCCTCCAGGCCCGGGCGGTGATCGCCGCCGGCATCGCCGACGAGCGGTCGATGGCCGAGGTGGCGGTGCGGTCCCGGGGCAAGGGCGACGTCGAGGCGCTGCTGGCCGAGGAGTACGTCCGCCAGCCGCTCCGCCGCCACGACGTACCCCCGATCACCGACGGTGCCGCCGCCATGGTGCTGGCCACCGGCGACCGGGCCCGTCAACTGGTCGAGCGGCCGGCCTACATCACCGGATTCGACCACCGGACCGAGTGCCACAACCCGTCGTTCCGGGCCCTGGACGACTCGCCGTCCACCCGGATCGCCGCCGAGGCCGCCGGCCTCGGTGACGGCCCCGGTCGAGGTGGCCGAGCTCCAGGCGGCCTTCACCCACGAGGAGCTGCTGCTGCGCAAGGTGCTCGGCCTGGGGGACGACGTGGCCGTCAACCCCTCCGGCGGGGCGCTGCGAGCCAATCCGATCATGGCCACCGGCCTGTGCCGGGTCGGCTACGCCGCCGACCACATCTTCGGGGGCGGACGCCGGGCCCTGGCCCATGCGACCTCCGGACCGTGCCTGCAACAGAACCTGATCTGCATCCTGGAGGGCCGGTCATGAGCACTCCGCCCGTGCGCCGTCGTCGGCGTGGGCCAGACCCACCACAAGTCCCGACGCCTCGACGTGTCCTTCGGCGGCCTCGTCCGCGAGGCCGTCTTCCGGGCCCTCGACGACGCCCAGATGACCCTGGCCGACATCGACGCCGTGGTCCTGGGCAAGGCCCCCGACCTCTTCGAGGGGGTGATGAAGCCGGAGCTCTACCTGTCCGACGCCCTCGGTGCGGTGGGCAAGCCGATGTTCCGGGTCCACACGGCCGGCTCGGTGGGGGGAACCACCGCCATCGTGGCCGCCTCGCACGTCCAGGCGGGCAAGCACCGCACCGTGCTGGCCGTCGCCTTCGAGAAGCAGTCCGAGGGCAACGCCCAGTTCGCCCTGGGCAGCGGCAAGGGGCGCCTCACTCGGTGCCGGCGGCGCCTTCGCCCCGTTCATCCGGGCCTACATCCAGCGCAGCGGGGCCCCCGAGCACATCGGCTGGAAGGTGGCGGTCAAGGACCGGCTCAACGCCCTGAAGAACCCCTACGCCCACCTCAAGATCGAGGACATCTCCATCGAGAAGGTCAAGGCCTCGCCGATGATGTGGGAGCCGATCCGGTTCCTCGAGTCGTGCCCCTCGTCCGACGGCGCCTGCGCCGTGGTCATCACCGACGAGGCGGGCGGCAAGGCCGCGGCGGCCGACGGACGGCCACCGGCGTGGATCCTGGCGTCCTCGTCCCGCTCCGAGCCGCCCAGCTTCCCCGGCCGCGATCCGGTGCGCCCGGCCGCCGCCCTCCAGTGCGCCGCCGACGTCTACGCGCCAGGCCGGCATCACCGATCCGCGCCGCCAGATCGACACCGCCGAGCTGTACGTGCCCTTCTCGTGGCTGCGAGCCCATCTGGCTCGAGGCCTTCGGCCTGGCCGAGGAGGGGGAGGGGTGGAAGCTGGTCGACGACGGCACCACCGAACTCGGCGGCTCGCTGCCCGATCAACGCCTCCGGCGGCGTGCTCTCCAGCAATCCCATCGGCGCCTCGGGCCTGCTGCGGTTCGCCGAGGCCGCCAACCAGGTGCGGGGCGCGGCCGGCGAGCACCAGGTCGACGGGGCCAAGGTGGCCATCGGCATGGCCTACGGGGCCAACAACCAGTACTTCAGCACCTGGGCCGTCGGGCAGCTCCCTGCACCCGTTCGACTAGTCGGGACCCGGGGGTCCGTCGGGCCCCGGGGTGGTGGGGATGCCGGGACGCCGGCCCCGGTCACGCCGGCCCCGGTGACGCCGGTCCCGGTGAGGGATCAGGAGACGGCCCGGCGGAAGACCCTGGTCGCCCAGACCAGGACGAGGGCGCACAGCGGCACCAGGACGGCGAATGCCTGCCAGACAGCGGGGTCCCCCAGATGGCCCACGGCCAGGGCCGCGAGGCGACCACCAGGTAGTAGAGCGGATTGAAGTGGGCGAGGATCCGCAGCCACAAGGGGCCGAGGGAGATGGGAAGCAGGACCCCGGCCAGGAGCAACAGAGGCAGGTTGATCCCGTTGATGATGGCGGCGAAGCTGCTGATGTCCTTGGTGACGAGGGCGGTGGCCGTCGAGAATGCGCCCATCAGGGCGGCCAGCAGCCACAGCAGCACGGCGAGCACCAACATCCCGACCCAGTGCACGGTGAACCCGAACCCCACCCCCACGGCCACCACGACGACGTCGAAGACGGTCATCATCATCAGGCCCGAGAGGATGGGCCCGATCAGTATGGCGAAGCGGCTGGCCGGGGTGACCCGAAGCCGCTCGACGAGCCCGGACTGCAGCTCGAAGATGGTGCCGAAACCGGTGCTGGCGCCGCTGGCGAAGGCCAGCAGGGACAGGATCCCGGGCAGGAACAGCTCGAGGATGTCACCGGTGGGGAACCCCTTGACCCCGGGGAGATCCCTCAGGAGCGGGGTGAACAGGACCAGGTACAAGATGGGGGTCGAGAACCCGACGAACAACCACACCGGGTTGCGCAGCATCTGCACGGTGTAGCGCTGGAACAGGAGTCCGGTGTCACGGACGGTCTTCATGCTGTCGGCTCCTCTCCGGTAGCACCCGCGTCCCGGAGCGACCGGCCGGTCTGGCGCAGGAAGACGTCGTCGAGCGTCGGCTCCGACACGCTCATCGACTTGATCCCGATCTTTCCGGCATCGAGCAACCTGAGGATCTGGGGGAGGGAGACGCTGGTGTCCTCGACGTAGAGGCGGACCTGGTCTCCATCGGCACCGATCTCCCGGACGAAGGGCTGCGCGGCCAGCAGCGTCGAGGCCCGGGCCGCTCCTCCGTCCTCGTCGCGCAGGCTGAGCACCACCGACTCGCCGGCCACCTGGCGCTTCAGATCCGCGGCGTTCCCTCGATGACGATCTCGCCGTGGTCCATGATCACCAGGCGGTCGCAGAGGGCGTCTGCCTCTTCGAGGTAGTGGGTGGTGAGGAAGATGGTGGCTCCCTGGTCCCGCAGGGCACGGACGTGGTCCCACAGGTAGGCCCGGTTCTGCGGATCGAGGCCCGTGCTGGGCTCGTCGAGGAACAGCACCTCCGGTTGGTGGACGATGCCCAGGGCGATGTCCAGCCGCCGGCGCTGGCCCCCCGAGTAGGTCTTGACCCGCCGGTCGGCGAACTCGGACAGGTCGAGGACGGCCATGACCATTTCGGTCCGCTCGATCACCGACGGGAGGTCCCCTCCGTACAGCCGCCCCTGGAGGATGAGGTTCTCGCGGCCGGTGGCCAGGTCGTCGGCGCCGCCCAGCTGGCTCACGTACCCGATCCGGGCCCGCACCTCGTTCGGCTGCCGGGACACGTCGTAGCCGGCCACCGTGGCCGTCCCGGAGTCGATGGGCAGGAGCGTCGTCACCATTCGCAGCGTGGTCGTCTTGCCGGCTCCGTTGGGGCCGAGAAATCCGAAGATCTCGCCCCGGGCCACGCCGATGCTCACCCCGCGGACGGCGTCCACGCTCCCCCGCTGGGAGCGGAAGGACTTGGCCAGGTGGTCGGTGGAGATGATGCTGTCCGCGCTCCCGGTCCTCTGCCGCCGCCACTCATCGGCCGGCCGCCCCGTCGCCGCTCCCGCCGTTTCCGTCGCCGATCTCAGGGGGAACCCACCCCGGCGCGATGTCGCCGTCAGACCCGTGGACCGCCTTCCACCACTCGATGCCCTCGAGGGTCCCCTCGGCGATGTCCTGGGCCAGCCGCCGGACGTAGGCCAGCTCCGCTTCCAACAGGATGTCCCGGAACTCGGTTTCCACCCAGAACAGCCGCGGCAGGCCGTGCTTCTGCGCCAGCTCACGTGTGGCACAGGCCTGGACCAGCGCCATCTCGAGGCGTTGGGCCCGTTCGGACAACAGCTCGGCCACGTCGTCGGGCGGAAGGGCGGGCAGGAAGGAGAGGGCCGCCTCGAAGCTCGGATAGTCCTTGATCGGAGTCGAGATCAGATCGGTGAGCCAGTCGTGCGCCTCGATGAGGCCTGCGTCCGTGACGTTGTAGACGGTGCGCTCGGGCAGCCGGCCGGCCCGCTTCGTCTCCTGTGGGGTGATGAGGCCGCGTCGCTCCAGCGAGGCGACGACCGCATAGAGCGATCCGTAGTTGAGCCGGACGCTGTCGTGCTTCTGACGCTGGCGGAGTGTGGTCGCCACTTCGTAGGGGTGCATGGGGCGCTCGGAGAGGCAGATGAGGACGGCCAGGGCCAGCGGATTGTTTCGGTTCCGGGAGGTCATCCGGCTCCTTTGATCAAGGTACTTTGATTAGAGTACCCGGATAAGAGTCAGCCGTCCACTCCCCCGTGGTTTCGCGCCCGTCCGGTCGGGGCCGGCCACGTCACCCGGTCCCGCAATGACACGTCGCCCGTTCCCCCCCATGGCGGGCTACGGGCGAATGGCCAACAGGTCCTCCTTGAACGCCTCGGTCGGGGCCGAGAGCGGCATCTCCCGCCGGGTGGCCAGGGCCAGCGTCCGGGCGATCGACAGTCCCCGTACCTCGAGGACGCAGAGGCCGGGCTCGGTGGCCACGCTCACCTGGCTGACGAACGCCAGGTTCCCCGTCACCGACACCATGCGAAGGATGGTGGGGATCGAGCGGAGCTCCATGACCACGTCGACGTGCACGGCCGCGTTCGCGGAGGGCGGCGTCGATGTGCTGGCGTATGGCCGATCCCGGCTCGAAGGCCACGAACGGGAGGCCCTCGAGATCGCCGGCCTCCAGGTCACGCCGGTCGGCCAGGGGATGGTCCGACCTCGACACCAGGACGATCCGGTCGGAGACGAGCACCTCCGTCTCCAGGTCCCGGCCCGCCAGCGGCAGCGTGAGGATTCCGAGCTCCAGCTCGCCGGAGGCCACCGAGGCGGCGATCTCGCTGCTCCCGGCTTCTTTGACGTGGAACCGGATGCCGGGGTAGCGGGACTGGAAGGAGGCGATGGCCGCCGGCAGCATGAACGAGGTGACCGTGGCTCCGCCCCCGATGCGAACGATGCCGCGTTCGAGATTCTGCTGCTCGACGATGCTCCGGCGGACGGCGTCGTACCTGGCCACGATGGAACGGCCCGCCTCGAGCACCTGACGGCCGAGATCGGTGAGCTCGACGCCGTGCCGCCCGCGCACGAGGAGCCGGGTCCCGAGGTCGGTCTCGAGCTGTTGGAGTCGGCGGGAGAGGGCGGACTGGCTCACATGGACCTGCTCGGCGGCCTCGGTGATCGAACCGGCGTCGGCCACCGCGATCAACGACCGGATGAGCACCAGGTCCATATATGTGATTCTTGCATGGAACACGGCTTCTATTTGCGCTTTACACAATCCAGTCGCCGGTTTACCGTCGGAAGGGTGCTTGACGACTACATGACCCGCGCCGCCGAACGAGCCGATCTCGGCATTCCACCCCCGGTCCTGTCCGCACCCGAGGTCGCCGAGATCGTCTCCGCGCTCGGCGCCGAGGACTCCGGACACACGTCCGACCTCGTCCAACTGCTCACCCACCGGGTGCCCCCCGGCGTCGACGATGCCGCCGCGGTGAAGGTCGCCCACCTGGCCTCGGTGGCCCGCCAGGATCTGGGAGCCGGCCCGCTGAGCCCGGCCGGGGCCGTCGAGCTGCTCGGCACCATGCTGGGCGGATACTGCGTGCCCGTCCTGGTCGAGCTGTTGGACCATCCCCAGCTCGGCCGTCGGGCAGCCGATGCACTCGGCCACACCCTGTTGGTCTTCGACGCCTTCCACGATGTGGTCGGGATGTCGCAGCGCGGCAGCCGGCACGCCCGGTCCGTGCTCCGATCCTGGGCGGCCGCCGACTGGTTCACCGGCCGGCCGGCCATTCCCGACGCCGTGCACCTGACCGTGTTCAGGGTCGACGGCGAGATCAACACCGACGATCTGTCCCCCGCCCCCGAGGCGTGGTCACGGGCCGACATCCCGCTCCATGCGCTTTCGTTGCTGGCCAACCGGGCGGACGTCGCCGATCCCATCGGGCGGATGGCAGCCCTGAAGGCCGCCGGTCGGCCGCTCGCCTTCGTGGGCGACGTGGTCGGCACCGGGTCGTCCCGGAAGAGCTCGGTGAACTCGCTGCTGTGGCACATCGGGCACGACATCCCCTTCGTCCCCAACAAGCGCCAGGGCGGGGTCGTGATCGGGTCGAAGATCGCGCCGATCTTCGCCACCACCCTCGAAGATGCCGGCGCGCTCCCGATCGAATGCGATGTGGTCGGGCTCGCCACCGGGGACCACATCGTCCTCCTGCCCCATGAAGGTCGCATCGAGTCGCCGGCCGGGGAGCTGCTGGCCCGGTTCGGGCACCGATCCGAACAGGTGCTCGACGGGGTCCGGGCGGGTGGCCGGGTCCGGCTCGTCGCCGGTCGCACGCTCACCGACAAGGCGAGGAGCGCACTCGACCTGGGGCCGAGCCCGGAGTTCCGACGCCCGCCGGCGCCTTCCCGAGGATCGTCGTACACCCTGGCCCAGAAGATCGTCGGGCGGGCCTGCGGGGTGGACGGTGTTGCTCCCGGGACGTACTGCGAACCGACCGTCTCCAGTGTCGGCAGCCAGGACACCACCGGACCGATGAACCGGAGCGAGCTCGAGGAGCTGGGCTGCCTCGGCTTCAGTGCCGATCTGGTCCTGCAGACCTTCTGCCACACGTCGGCCTACCCGAAGGCCGTCGACATCGAGACCCAGCGGACGCTGCCCCGGTTCATGACCGACCGGGGAGGCATCGCCCTCCGGCCCGGCGACGGGATCATCCACAGCTGGCTGAACCGGATGCTGCTGCCCGATCAGGTCGGCACCGGCAGCGACTCCCACACCCGCTTCCCCCTGGGCATCTCCTTCCCCGCCGGTTCGGGACTGGTGGCCTTCGCCGCCGCCGTGGGGGCGATACCGCTGGAGATGCCCGGCTCGGTCCGGGTCCGTTTCGACGGCACCATCAGGCCCGGTCTCACGCTCAGGGACCTGGTCCAGGCCATCCCGTACACGGCCCGCCGGCAGGGCCGCCTCACGGTGGGCGGCGGCCGGAACGGCGAACGCAGGAACGTGTTCGCCGGGCGGATCATCGAAATCGAAGGGCTCGAGGACCTGACCGTGGAGCAGGCCTTCGAGCTGTCGGACTCCACCGCCGAGCGGTCGGCGGCCGGTTGCACCATCTCCCTTTCCGAGGACTCCGTGGCCGCCTACCTCCGCTCCAACATCGTGATGCTCCATTCGCTGATCGACGCCGGGTACGAGGATGCGCGGTCTCTCGAACGGCGGGCGCGAGCCATGGAGCGGTGGCTGTCCGATCCGGTGCTCCTCCGTGCCGATGCCGACGCCAGCTACGCCGACGTCATCGAGATCGACACCTCCGGCATCACTGAGCCGCTGGTGGCCTGCCCCAACGACCCCGACGACGTCCGCCTCCTCTCGGAGGTGGCCGGCCGCCGGGTCGACGAGGTGTTCATCGGTTCGTGCATGACCAACATCGGGCACTTCCGGGCCGCGGGCGAGGTGCTCGCCTCTCTGGCCGGACCCGTCTCGACTCGGTTGTGGATCGCTCCTCCGACGAGGATGGACGAGGCCCAGTTGCGGCTCGAGGGCTACTACGGCACCTTCGGGGCGGTGGGGGCGCGGACCGAGCGGCCGGGCTGTTCGCTGTGCATGGGCAACCAGGCCCGGGTGGGCGAAGGCTCGACGGTGTTCTCGACCTCCACGCGCAACTTCCCCAACCGGATGGGCCGGGGCGCCGATGTCTTCCTCGGGTCGGCGGAGCTGGCCGCGGTGGTCGCCGCATCCGGCTCACTTCCCACCGCAGACCGGTACTTCAGTCAGCTCGAGTCGATCGACACCATGAGGCCCGGCGTCTACCGGTACCTGGAGTTCGACAAGTCCCCGGCTCCGTTGACCATCTGATCGACCTGGGTCACCGGCGGGCATCCCCGGACGGGCCGGCGCCCGGTACCCTGCCCGCATGTGCCTCCTGGTGTTCGCCTGGCAGATCGAGCCGGATTTCCCGCTCGTGGTGGCGGCCAACCGTGACGAACGCCTGGACCGCCCGGCGCATTCTCTCTGCGTGCTGAAGGAACGGGCACCGAAGATCCTCGGTGGGCGGGACGACCTGGCCGGGGGGACGTGGCTGGCGGTCAACGAGCACGGGGTGGTGGCGGGTCTCACCAACCGTCCGTCCCCCGGGGGCAGGGACCCGACCAAGCGATCGCGGGGCGAACTGCCCCTGATGCTCGCCGGCCGGCCGACCGCACAGGCCGGCGTCGACGATCTCATGCAGAGGGTGCAACCAGGGCTCTACAACCCGGCCTGGCTGCTGGTCGGGGATCGGGAAGCGCTCTTCTACCTGGAGCTGGCTCCCGACCAGCCACCGATGATCCACCGGCTGCCGCCCGGCATCCACGTCCTCGAGAACGTGGGCCTCGGGGAGTCGTCGCCGAAAGTCGACCGTGTCCACTCCCTGCTCGACGCGGCCCGCATCGGCACCACCGGGCTGTGGACGCTCCTCCCGTCGGTGCTGGCCGACCACACGATCCCCCGATCCGCCGACGACGGGTGCTGGGTGGAAGAGGCTGCCACCCGGTCGGCGGCCACCCTGGCGTCCTGCGTCCACACCGAGGAGTACGGCACCCGGTCGGCGGCCCTGGTGCGGGTGGGGTCGGACCCGGGGGCGCGTACCGCACCTGCTGGTGGCGGACGGGCCGCCGTGCACCAACCCCTTCATCGAGGCGCCATTCGACGGATGAGGTCGGACGGGCCTTCCCGGTTGCCGGGTCGGCCCGGGAACCCGGTCAATCCGGGGAAGCGGGTCAATCCGGGATCTGGGTCGACAGGCAGAAGGGATGCCCGGCCGGGTCCAGCATCACCCGGTACCTGTCCGGTGCGGGCTGTTCGTCCGTTGCCACCGCCCCGAGCCTGGCCGCCTCGGCCTGGGCGCCGTCGAGATCGGTCACCGCCAGGTCGAGGTGCATCTGTTTCGGCACGTCGCCGCCCGGCCACGTGGGTGCCCGGTAGTCGGGAACACGGACGGCCGAGATCCACCCCCGGTCCGTCTTGACGGCCACGAAGTCATCGCTGGTGAAGGCCACGTCGCCCTCGAGCAGGGAGGCCCAGAAGGTGCCCAGTGCGAGCGGATCGCCGCAGTCCAACGAGATCGATCCGAGACGGGCAACGGCCATGCCGTGCACCCTATCGCTCCACCGGGCGAAGGCACTGGGCCCGGTCCGGCTCCGGGCGCGGCCCGGTCGGTCCAGACGCTCAGCGCCTCTGGACGCTCAGCGTCTCTGGACGATGCCCCGACGTACGCCGCCTGACCCACGTGCTGAAGGTCGTCGGCGATGATGCTGACCAGACGAACGCTCATCGTCACCGGGGGATCCCAGCGTTCGTCCACCACCCGGGTCAGGTCGGCTTCGGGGAGCGAGCCCAAAAACCGCAGTGTCCGCTCGTGCACGTCCTCGAAGTAGCCGAGCAACACGTGGGCATCGGCGGTGACCGCCGCCACCGCATCGGGGTCGTGGCCGTAGCCGGTGTCCGCGGTGTCAGGGGGAGCCCGAACCGGGCCGCCCATCCACCCCCCGTCCATACCTGCTCGTCCCCGTCGAGACCGGCGACATGGTCGTCTTGTATCCGGGTCAGGTGCCACACCAGCCAGGCGATGGAATTGGACTCGCTGTCGGGTCGAAAGGTCAGCTCCTCGAGGGACAGGCCGTTGACGGCGGGGTGCACCGCGTCGCGTACCCTCTCGAAGGCGTCCACCAACAGGTCGATGCTGGTCATCAGGTCCTCCTCCGCCCGCCATGCCGGGTCTCCCGCACCGCTCCTCCGAGGGTGCGGACTCCGGAGCCTACCCAGAAAGCCCCGACCCCCCGACGGGCCCGTGACCCGGGCCAGCTCCCCGGGAACGGGCCGGAATTCAGGCGGCGACGTGCGCATAGTCATGCGCACGGTCGAAGAGGCGGCGGCGGGGCCCGATTCGACTTGCCCGGCCGGAGGGGGCGTCATTAGCGTTGGCCCCGTTGCAACGATTGGATCGGCGGTCTGACCCACGTTCCGAGGTCGGTGATGGATCTACCGAAGGTTGAGACAAGCTGCCCGAAGTGCATGTCCCGCGAGACTCCCATCCTCGTCGTGTGGGGGACGGGCATCGTCAGCGGAGGGCTGAACCTGCAGTGCCGGGCCTGCCAGCACCAGTGGCCGGCCGATCCGTTGCCCAATCGTCAGGCTTCGTGACCGGTCTGCGTTCCCGTCGTCGGCCGCCGGTCAGCTGACCGGCACGCCCGGCCGGGGAGCGTGGCGGCCACCAGGAGGCGTCGGCTACTTGCAGCTGGCACAGTGCCCGGTCACGTCCAGGGCGTGGGAGGCCGGGCGGAACCCCTGCTGGGCGGCCAGCTCATGCACCATGTTGGCCACCGTCCGCTCGAAGGCCGGCGTCGGGGTGACATCGATGACCCGACCGCAGATGGTGCACAGGAGATGGTGGTGGTGCTCGGTGAGGTCCTCGGCCAGCTCGAACCGGGCGAACTCGTCCTTGGCCGCGATGCGCCGCACCACTCCGGCGCCCTGGAGATCCACCAGGTGGCGGTAGGCCGAGCTCCTGGGAACGTCGGGGAGGGCGGTGGCGATGTCGGAGATGCTGACCGGGTGACCGGCCGAGGCCAGCAGTTCGACGATCGCCCGCCGCCCGGGCGTGTAGCGGAGGTCGACCCGGCGGAGCCGGACCTCGACCAGCTCGTGCAGACTGGTGTCGGCCGGGAGCGTCGGCAACGACCTCTCTCCCCTCGATCCCATGGTGGCTCCTCTTCGTGTCCGGCACCCACTCCGGCCGTCTCACTTGTAATGAGACTCAGTCTCATTCTAATCTAGCATTCGTGAGCACACGCGCCGGCACGGAGCTCCGGTGACGGACGTTCCCGTCCTCAGACTCGACAAGGTGGGTATCAGCTTCTCGGGCCGCACCATCTTGGACGACGTCTCCTTCGAGGTCCACAGAGGTGAGTTCACCGGGCTCATCGGGTCGAACGGGGTCGGCAAGACCACGCTTCTGCGGGTGATCCTCGGCCTCCAGCGACCGGACTCTGGAGACGTACGGGTGCTCGGGGCACCGCTCTCCCAGCACCGGCGCTCGCTGGGCTACGTCCCCCAGAAGGTGGCACTCGATCCGGACGTGCCCGTCCGGGCCCGGGATCTGGTCGCCCTCGGGCTCGACGGCCACCGGTTCGGCTTCGGCCGGCGCACCGGAGCACCAGCGCCGGCTGGTGGAGGAGATGCTCCGCAGCGTCGACGCCGAACAGTTCGCCGACAGCCGGGTCGGGACGCCTTTCGGGGGGCGAGCAGCAGCGGGTGCTGATCGCCCACGCCCTCATCAGCCGGCCGAAGCTGCTCCTCCTCGACGAGCCGCTGGCCAATCTCGACCCGAAGAGCGTGCAGGAGATCGTGGGCCTGCTCCACCGGGTGGCGGCCGAGCACGACGTGGCCATCCTCCTTTCGGCCCACGAGATGAACGCCCTGCTTCCCGTGATGGACCGGATCGTCTACCTGGCCGAGGGCCGGGCGGCGAGCGGGACGACCGACGAGGTGGTGCGGTCCGACGTCCTGAGCAAGCTCTACGGGCACCACGTCGATGTGCTGAAGCTCCACGGCCGGGTGCTGGTCGTGTCCGAGCCCGGCGCCGAGGCCGGCGACATCCCCGACCACCCCACCCTGACCCTGTCCTGAGCACCGTGCACCTCCTGTTCGAGCCCGGGTTCTTCTCGAGCGGGCCCGTCCACACCGCGGTCGCCATCGGTGCCGTGACCGCCGTCTGCTCCGCCGTCGTCGGCGTCTTCACCGTGGTCCGGAGCCAGTCGTTCGCCGGCCACGCCCTGACCGACGTGGCCACCACCGGAGGCTCGGGCGCCTTCTATTTCGGCTTCAGCCCGCTCGCCGGCTTCATCGGAGGCGGCGTGATCGGTGGCGGCGCCATGGATCTCATCGGCGTGCAGCGGGTCCGGAGCCGCGACCTGGCCACCGGGATCGTGCTCGGCGCCGCCACCGGCCTGGCGGCGCTGTTCCTCTACCTCGACACGACCCAGAGCGCGACGACGGGAGCCACCCAGCAGATCCTCTTCGGCTCGATCTTCACCATCGACACCGTCCACGGTCCCGGTCGTCGTCGCCCTCAGCGCGGCCACCGCTCGCCCTGGTGGCCGTCATCCACCGCCCGCTGCTCCTGAGCTCGCTCAGCCCCGAGCTGGCGTCGGCCCGGGGGGTCGGTCTGCGGCCGCGTCGGCCTGCTGTTCATGCTGGCCCTCGCCGTGTCGGTCGGCCTGTCCTCCATCGCCATCGGAACGATCCTGTCGACCGCGTCTGCTCATCGGCCCGGCGGCCACCGCGCTGCGGGTGACCAGCAGGATGGCCGCGGCCATGCTCGTCGCCGCGTGTCGGGAGTGGCCGCCACCTTGCTCGGCATCCTCTTCGCCTACGACAGCGACTACTGGGTCCCGTCCAGCCAGGGCCTGCCGGTCAGCTTCTTCGTCGTCTCGGTCGTCTTCCTCCTCTATCTCCTGTCCGGGCTGCCCACCGTCCGCCGGCGCCGGGGCCGGAGGCGGGAACCGGTCCGGAGCCGGACGGGCCCATCCGTGGTGGGCGGCCAGCCGGCGATGGCCCGCCGAGGAGCGAGGACCTGATGTTCACCGGCTTCATGGTCAATGCGTGGGAGGTGGCCACCATCGTGGCCGTCGTGGCCGGCGTCGTCGGGTTCTTCGTCGTGCTGCGGGGCTCGGCCTTTCCCGCCCACGCCATCCCCAACGGCGCCTTCGCCGGCGCCGCCGGGGCCAGCCTGATCGGCGTCAACCCGCTGGTCGGCCTGGGCGTCTTCTCCGTGCGGCGCGGCCCTGGGGATCGGCACGCTCGGCCGCCGGGGCAGGGCCGACGTGGCCACGGCCCTGGCCCTGGTCATGATGCTGGCCCTGGGCGCCGCGTTCCTGAGCCAGAGCACCGAGTACGAGCCCCAGATCTTCTCGCTCCTGTTCGGCGAGATCCTCGGGGTCAGCACCGGCGAGATCCTGCCCATCGCCGCTGCTCGGCCTGGTGTGCGTCGTCGCCATCGCCGTCCTCTACCGCCGCCTGATGCTCACCTCGATCGTCCCCGAGATGGCCGCGGCCGGCGGGCTCCGGCCCCACCGCATGGAGCTGGCCTTCCTGGTCGTCGTGGCCTGCGCCACGACCATGACCGTGCCGGTGGTCGGGGCGCTGTTGATCTTCAGCCTCATGATCGGGCCCCCGGCGGCGGCCCGGTGCGTCACCGACCGGCCCGGGGCCGCGCTGCTCGGGTCGGTGGTCGTCGCCCTCGTCACCGTCTGGGCCTCGATCGCGCTCTCCTACCAGACGAACTGGCCCGTCGGCTTCTTCGTCGGCGTGCTGAGCGCGGCCTCCTACGGCCTCGGCCGGGCCTACGCCGGGTGGCGACGCACCCGTGGGGCCCGCGGCACCTGGCGCCGCTCCCGCGCCGACATGGCACACGGACATAGCAACACCGACATGGCAAACGACGGCAACAGCGACGTAGCAACATGGGGCATGGAGGGGCCCCACCAGTCGCCGGCGGTCGATCACCCAGGCGCTCCGGACCGTGCCGGCTGCGTGGCGGCCGAGGAGGAGGCCGAGGAGCTGGTCCGGGCCGCGCCCGACGCCGGCGGGCTCCAACGCATGGTGGACCGTCGCCTGACCGGGGAGCCCCTGGCCTGGATCACCGGCGAGGCCGTCTTCTGCGGCCTGGACGTCGCCATCGGGCCGGGCGTGTACGTGCCCAGGTGGCAATCGGAGCCCCTGGCCCTCCTGGCGGCCCGGCTGCTGCCCCCCGACGGCATCGGCGTCGACCTGGGCACCGGATCGGGGGCTGTTGCCATGGTCATGCAGTCCGTCCACCCCGGTGCCTCCGTCACTGGCCACCGAGGTCGATGCCGACGGCGGCACGGTGCGCCCGGAGGAACGGGGTGCGGGTGGTCGAAGGGGATCTGGACGTCTCCCTGCCGGCGGCCATCGCCTCGCGGGTCGACGTCATGGTGGGGGTACTCCCCTATGTCCCGACGGAAGCCCTCAGGTTCCTGCCCCGGGACGTGCAGCGGTTCGAACCCCGGGTCGCCCTGGACGGCGGCCCGGGAGGGATGGACCTCGTCGTCGAGGGCGATCCGGAGCAGTCCCCGGTGGGTCAGGCCCGGCGGATGGCTGTTGCTCGAGATCGGCGGTGATCAGGTCATCGGCGCAGAAGCGACCTTCACCGCGTCCGGGTACCGAGCCGTGCAGGTGCTGGAGGACGGCGACGGCGATCCGCGGGGGGTCTTCGGCCGCGGTCCCTCAGGGACCGGCCCAGCCGGTGGCGGCGCCGGGGGGCCCGGCACCGTTCCGCCCTCGGGGACCTCGGTTCCCCGGTTGGGCAGGAAAGCGATGACCAGGACCGCGGCCACCCCGACCACGCCGGCCGCCACCACGAGCGCCAGGTCCATGCCCGAGATGAACGAGCGGCGGGCCACCAGGGCCAGCTCGTCGCCGAGCTTTCCCGGGACGTGCTTGGCCACCGCCAGGGCGGCACCCACCGAGCTCTCGATGAGGACCCGGATGGAGGCCGGTACGTCGGCCCGCCCGACCGCGGATGCCATCAGGTGCTCGTAGCGAAGGTTGAGCGCGGTACCGAGGACGCCGACCCCGAGTGCTCCACCCACCTGCATGGAGGTGTCGTTGGTGGCGGACCCGACCCCGGCCTCGTCGGCGCGGGAGTGATCCCATCACCGATTCCGTGCACGGGGCGAGTCCGAGGGCCACCCCGATGCCGACGATCACGAAGGGGATGATGCAGTCCCGGTAGGTCGATGCCACCGTCGTCCCCGACAGCAGCCCCAGACCGACGGCGATGAGGGCCAAGCCCGAGGCGACCACGATCTTGGTGCCGATCCGACGGGCCAGGACCACCGAGAAGGGGGCGATGACCAACAGGGTCAGCGCCACCGGTGCCACCCGCACGCCGGCCTGGAGGGCGCTGTAGGCCAACACGAACTGGAGGTACTGGGTCATGAGGAAGAACATGCCCAGCAATGCGAACAGCACCAGAGCAAGGGCGGCGATGGCCGCGCTGTAGCGGCGGTTGGAGAAGAAGCGCAACGGCAACATCGGGTGGTCGATCTTCCGCTCCCAGATGACGAAGGCGGTGATGAAGACGACGGCCGCAGCCAGCGAGCCGGCGATCGGCAACGAGGTCCAGCCCCGTCCGGGCGCCTCGATGATCCCCCACAGCAGCAGGCCGAGCCCGAGGATGGACAGGCCGGCACCGACCGGGTCGGGACGCATCGAAGCCGGGTTCTTCGAGTTGGGTATCAACCAGATGGCGGCGACGAGCCCGCAGAAGGCGACCGGGACGTTGACCAGGAAGACCGATCCCCACCAGAAGTGGGCCAGCAGCAGCGCCGCCCAGGATGGGGCCGAGGGCGACCCCGAGGCCGGTGGTGCCGGACCAGATGCCGATGGCCCGTGCCCGGTCCCGCTCGGCGGTGAAGACATTGGTGAGGATCGAGAGCGTGCAGGGCATCAGGGCGGCGGCACCCACCCCCATGACGGCACGGGCCAGGGTCAGGCGGTCGGGGCTCCCAGACCAGGCGGCGAAGGCCGAGCCACCCCCGAAGATGACCAGACCGGCCATGAAGACCCACTTCCGCCCGACCCTGTCGCCCAGCGCCCCGAGTGAGAGCAACAGGCCGGCGAAGACCACCGCGTAGGCGTCGACCATCCACTGCAACTCGCTGGAGCTGGCCCCCAGGCTGCGGGTGATGGTCGGCAGGGCCACGTTGAGAACGGTGTTGTCCAGGCTGATCAGGAGGAGCGTGACGCACAGCACGGCCAGCGCCGCCCAGCGCCGGCTCTTCGAGACGCGCTCCACGGCGGGTCCGTCCGGTCCGTTGGGTCCACCCGGTCCGTCCGGTCCGTTGGGTCCACCCGGTCCGTCCGGTCCGTCCGGTCCGTCCGGTCCGTCCGGTCCGTTGGGTCTGGTCGGCACGGTCGGCCCGCCGTCGGCCGAACGGGTGGGAACCGCCGGGCCGGTTCGGTTCGGTTCCATGCACCTCCTCTGGTCGCTGACAGCATTCACCACCGGGGACGGAGCAGGGAGCACCCGCCCCCGCCGGCCGGTGGCCGAGTATCGCCCCTCAGGACGGACGCGCCCGTCCCCTCAGGAGGAAGGCCGCTTTCTCACCACCACGATCGGGCACTGCGCGTGCATGGCCAGGTAGTGGCTCACCGACCCGAGGAGGAGGCCGCGGAACTCACCGAGCCCTCTCGATCCGACCACCAGCAGACCGGCCTCCCGGCTGGCCTCGACGAGGGCGATGGCCGGTGGATCGGCTTTGGCCTCCCCTCGGACAACGACCTCGGGTGCCTCTCCGGCCACGCGGTCGAGCGCGTCCGTGACGGTCCGGGTGGCGGCATCCGGAACGCTCACGTCCACGGTGACGATGTAGTCGGACGTGCCCGAGAGCACCGATGAGGCCACGATGTCGAGCTCGCCACCGGTGCGCCGGGCCTCACCGACTGCCCAGTCCAGGGCCAGATCGGCACCCTCGGAGCCGTCCACCCCCACCACGATCCGGCCGGCCCGGCCGTCGGCGGCTTCGGGCCCGTTGGTCGTCGGGGCTTGGGAGGGACGGACGATGGCCACCGAACAGCGGGCATGGGTCAGGGCGTGCTGGCCGACCGATCCGAGGAGCAGGCCACGGAACCCGCCGAAGCCGCGGGACCCGACCACCAGGAGGTCGGCCTCCGCACTGGCCTCGATGAGGGCGTAGGCGGCCGGGTCCTCACTGATCGTCCGTTCCACCCTGACCCCCGGTTGCCGCTGGGCCAGCCGCTCCATTGCCCCCTCGACCGCGCTCCGGGCATCGCCGCTGTCGACCACCGCGCCCTCGAAGCCGCCGAACTCCCAGGCGCCCACCACAGTGAGCAGGGCGCGGGACCGCTCGGCCTCGGCGGCGGCCCAGTCGAGGGCGCGTGTGCTCCCGAGGGACCCGTCCACCCCCACCACGATGCGCTCGATGTCCTGGATGCGAAGGTCGGCTGCCCGACCGGCTTCTTCCGCGGCTTCGCCTGTACCGGTCATGCGTCCTCTCGTCCCTTCCCGGACCCGGTCCCCGGGCACCGATCGATCTCCTGTCGTCATCCATTGTCCGGGACCCGGCACCTATGGCGCCAGGGCCGAAAGTCCATGGGCGCAGCCCTCCCCTCTGTGACGAATGCCCCTGGCAGCGAGGCCGGTTCGGTGCCATCGTGGTGCCATGTGGATCGACAACCGCGGGACGACGGTGCTCCCCCCTTCCGAGGGCAAACGATTGTTGGCCGTGACGGCCAAGGAAGGCGGAATCGGTCGGGTCGGCATCCCCACCGACCAGGCACCGGTGGTGGTTCCGGTCAACTTCTCGGTGCGGGACGGCCAGGTGGTGATCCGGACCGGACCCGGTTTCCTGACCACGGCCGGGGCCGGAAAGTTGGTGGCCTTCGAAGTCGACCACGTCGAGGCGGGGGACGGCACGGCCTGGAGTGTGCTCGTCCGCGGGCTGGCCACGCTGATCGAGTCACCCGACCGGGAGCAGCTGGAAGCCGCCGCCCACCCGCTCGTCCCCGAGCCCGGGGACATGCTCCTGATCGTCCGGCCCGACCTGGTGACCGGGCGCCGGTTCCAGGTCCACCGAGGCGTCTAGCCCCGCCCTCGGGCCCGAGCGTGTTCACCCGATGAGCTGGCGCACGGAGCGGGCGATCACGAGATCTTCGCGGGCGCGGACGACGAGCACCGCCGGGAGCCCGCCGGGCCGGGAGACCAGGCCGTCTCCCCGGCAGTCGAGATTGTCGGCGCCGTCGAGGGCCAGGCCCGAGAAAGCCGAGACCGGTACAGACATCGGCCCGCAGCCGGGGAGTGGCCTCACCGGCGCCACCGGTGAACACCAGGCCGTCGATCCCCCCCATGGCCGCGCCCATGGCGGCCACGCCGGTCTGGATCCGGTACACGTAGACCTGATAGGCGAGGGCCGCGTCCCGGTCCGCCCGGTCCATGGCCGCCATCACCCGGCGGAGGTCGCCGGACTCCCCCCACATCCCGCGCAGCCCCGATTCGTGCTCCAATGCCTCCTGCACCTGGTCGGCGGAGAGGCCACCGTGCCGCTGGACCCACAGGACGAGCCCGGGATCCACGCTGCCCGAACGGGTCGCCATGACCAGACCTTCCATCGGCGTGAACCCCATGGTGGTGTCGACCGAGCGGCCGAAGGCCACCGCGGCCAGAGAGGCGCCGGCACCGAGATGCGCCGTCACCAGACGGAGCTCCTCCCGCGGGCCGGCCCACCAGTTCGCCCGCCCTCGAGCTGGCCCAGTCGTGACTGAGGCCGTGGAAACCGAACCGCCGGATGCCCCACCGCTCCCGCCAGGCGCGGGGTATGGCGTAGGTCGAGGCCTTGGCGGGCATACCGGTATGGAAGGTGGTGTCGAAGCAGGCGATCTGGGGGAGATCCGGGCGGAGGGAGCGCAGGGCGTGGATGGCGGCCAGACCGGGGGGGTTGTGCAAGGGGGCGAGATCGGCGAGTGCCTCCAGGGTGGTGTCGGTCCGATCGTCGAGGAGGATGGGGCGGGTGAACTCGGAGCCGCCATGGACGACACGGTGACCGGCGGCATCGACGCCGGGGGCGCGGCGGAGGAATTCCTCCAGCACGCCGGCCAGCTCGGCCGCCTCCTGGTGGGGAAGGTCACCGGAGACCACGGGGCTCCCCGATTCGTCCAGCAGGCGAAGCTTTAAGCTGCTGGAACCGGCGTTGACCACCAGCACGTTCACGTACCCACCTTGCCAGACGGAACGACGGCACCATCGGTGCGATGGGCAGCCGTACCCCGACACTCCCGAGGAGGGCCAGATGGCCGCCACCCAAGAGGTACCGACGTCCGCTTCCCGCCAGGACGATCTGGCCCGTCTCGACTCCTACTTCCGGGCAGCCAACTACCTGACCGCGGGCCAGATCTACCTGATGGACAACCCGTTGCTCCGCCGTCCCCTCCGGCCCGAGGACATCAAACCCCGGCTGTTGGGCCACTGGGGAACCAGCCCCGGCCTCAATTTCATCTACGCCCACCTGAGCCGGAGCATCAAGGCAGAGGACCTCGATGCCATCTTCGTCTGCGGCCCGGGCCACGGCGGCCCGGCTGTGGTGGCCAACACCTGGCTGGAAGGGACCTACAGCGAGCACTATCCCCACGTGGCCCGCAACGGGGAGGGGATGGGCAGGCTCTTCCGCCAGTTCTCGTTCCCGGGCGGCATTCCCAGCCACTGCAGCCCGGAGACCCCGGGATCGATCCACGAGGGTGGCGAGCTGGGCTACGCGCTCAGCCACGCCTTCGGGGCGGCGTTCGACAACCCCGGCCTGACCGTGGCCTGCGTGGTCGGCGACGGCGAGGCGGAAACGGGGCCGGCCGCCACCGGATGGCACTCCAACAAGTTCATCGATCCCCGCCACGACGGTGTCGTCCTGCCCATCCTCCATCTGAACGGGTACAAGATCGCGGCACCGACCGTGCTGGCCCGCATACCCACCTCCGAGCTGCTGTCCTTGTTCGCCGGCTACGGGTACCGCCCGGTGCTGGTGGAGGGCGGCTTCGACGACGAAGACCACATGGCCGTCCACCACCGTATGGCCGCCGCCTTCGACGACGTCTTCGCCGAGATCCGTGACATCCAGGACGCGGCCCGATCCCACGGAACCCGGTCACGGCCGGTGTGGCCCATGGTGATCCTGCGCACACCCAAGGGGTGGACCGGCCCCAAGGTGGTCGACGGGCTGCCGGTCGAGGGGACCTTCCGGGCCCACCAGCTCCCGCTGTCCCAGGTGCGCACCAACCCCGAACACCTGGCGCAGCTGGACGAGTGGCTCCGGAGCTACCGGCCCGAGGACCTGTTCGACGCCGCCGGATGCCCGGTCCGGGCCGTCTGCCAGGTCCCCCCGGTGGGCGACCGGCGCATGAGCGCCAACCCGCACGCCAACGGCGGCCTCCTCCTGTCCGATCTGGAGCTCCCCGACTTCGCCGGCTACGGGGTCGACGTCCCGCAGCCCGGAGCCGTCATGCGCGAGGCCACCCGGGTGCTGGGGGGATTTCTACGGGACGTGATACGGGCCAACCCGTCCACCTTCCGCCTGTTCGGGCCGGACGAGACCTCCTCCAACCGGCTGCAGGACGTGTTCGAGGTCACCGACCGGTCCTGGGACGCCGAGCTCCGGCCGGGCGACGATCACCTGGCCCCCGAAGGCCGGGTGATGGAGACGCTCTCCGAGCACCAGTGCGAAGGGTGGCTCGAGGGCTACCTCCTCACCGGGCGCCACGGCTTCTTCGACTGCTACGAAGCCTTCATCCACATCATCGACTCGATGTTCAACCAGCACGCCAAGTGGTTGAAGGTCAGCCGGGAGGTGCCCTGGCGCCGTCCCATCGCCTCGCTCAACTACCTCCTCTCCAGCCACGTCTGGCGGCAGGACAACAACGGCTTCTCCCACCAGGACCCGGGGTTCATCGACCACGTGGTCAACAAGAAGGCCCAGATCGTGCGGGTCTACTTCCCCCCGGACACCAATTGCCTGCTGTCGGTGGCCGACCACTGCCTTCGCAGCCGCGACTACGTCAACGTGGTCGTGGCCGGCAAACAGCCCCAGCACGACTGGCTGACCATGGACGAGGCGCTCGACCACTGCACCCGCGGGCTCGGCATCTGGTCCTTCGCGTCGACCGACGGCGACGACCTGGTTCCCGACGTGGTCATGGCCTGCTGTGGCGACATCCCCACCCTCGAGACACTGGCCGCCGTCCAGCTCCTCCACGAACACCTGCCCGAGGTGTCGGTGCGGGTGGTCAACGTGGTGGACCTGATGCGCCTCGAACCGGACACCGAGCACCCGCACGGCCTCCCCGATCGTGAGTTCGAGGCGCTGTTCACGCCCGACCGGCCGGTGATCTTCGCCTACCACGGCTACCCGGCCCTCATCCACCGGCTGACCTACGACCGGACCAACCACGACAACTTCCACGTTCGTGGCTACCGGGAGGAGGGGACCACCACCACCCCGTTCGACATGGTGATGCTCAACGATCTCGACCGGTTCCACCTGGTCATCGACGTGCTCGACCGGGTCCCGGGCCTCGGGGCCCGCACGGCCCCCCTGCGGCAGCGGATGATGGACGCCCGCCTCGACGCCCGCCGGTACGGCCGGGAGCACGGCGAGGACCCACCGGAGATCGCCCAGTGGTTGTGGCGGGGGATCAAGGGCCGGGGTTGAGCCACCGCTCAGCCCTGGGCGCCCTCCTCCAGCCGGTGGTGGCGGGCCGCGCACGCCGCCCGGTACCCGTCGTCGGGTTCGATGGGGAACCGGACCGTCACCGAGCCGTACTGGTTGCCGGCCGTCACATGAAACCCCGACTTCATGAACACATCGATCATGTCGTGGTTCTCGGCCAGCGTCTCGGCCACGAAGGTGGTGATCCCGTGGTCCAGGGCGGCAGAGGCGAGGTGCTCGAGCAGGAGGGTGGCGATCCCCCGGTGCTGGAACTCGTCGGCCACCACGAAGGCCACCTCGGCCTCGGACGTCCCCGGGATCCGTTCGTAGCGGCCGACCGCGATCAGGCGGTCGCCGTCCGTCGCCACCAGGGCCAGACGGTCCCGGTAGTCGACATGGGTGAACCTCTCGATCTCCGCCTCGGTCAGCTTCAGATGCACGAAGAAGAAGCGCCGGTAGACGGATTGGGTCGAGAGCCGCCCATGGAAGTCGGTCAGCCGGTCGCCGTCGTCGGGCCTGATGGGCCGAAGGTGGAAGATGGCCCCGTCCCGGCCCTCGGCGGTGCAGACCAGCTCGGCCGGGTAGTCGTCGGACGGCGCGGTGTCCATGACGGGGTGGTGGTCCCTTTGCCTCAGGCCGGGCGCCCCGACACCTCGCCGACGGGTTGGTCGGTGGCCGGCGCCTGGGCGTCGCCGGCCGGTGCGAGCTCTCCGATCGACGGCCGGGCGACGATCACGGTGCATTCGGCGTACCGGGCGCACTGGTGGGCCACCGACCCCAGCAACGCGTCGCGGAAGCGAACCGTGCCCGCGGGACCCCACCACCAGCAGATCGGCCCCCCGGCAGGCGTCGAGGAGCGCGGGAACCGTGGCGCTGCAGGGAGCCGACGCCTTGAAGGGCACCTCGGGAGCGAAGCGGCCCGCATGCTCGGTGGCGGCGTCTGCCACCTCCTGGGCCACGAGCTCGGCTCCGCGCACCGGTTGCATCACGAACGTGCCGATGGGCGGGTACTGCCACGCGTAGACGGCCTCGACCGATGCCGAGCGCAAGGCGGCTTCGTCGAGGGCCCACTGCAGTGCCCGAGTGGAGCCGAGCGAACCGTCGATGCCGACCACGATCCGCGGCTCCAGGGCCCGGTAGGGGACATCATCGGTATCACAGTGGACGACGGCCACCGGGCAGTGGGCATATTGGAGGCACTGGTCGCTCACCGAGCCGACGAGGAGCTCTTCGAACCCACCCAGCCCACGGGCTCCGACGACCAGCAGATCGGCGGACCGGCTGGCCACGGTGAGCACGAGCGATGCCGGCCACTCGACGATCTCACCCCGTACCGCCACCGATGGTTGCCGGGTGGCCACGAGGCCGACAGCATCGTCGATGATCGCCTCCCCCGGCGAGAGGTCCGAGGTGTCGGATGAGTACCAGGCCGGCACGTCCTGGGGCGCACCGGTGTGGGCATACATGACCCTGAGGTTCGATCCGTGCCGCTCGGCTTCGTCGGCCGCCCATTTGAGGGCCATCCTCGAATGGGCCGAGCCGTCGACACCGACGGCGATCGGCCCTCGACGGGCTCGGCTCCGGATGTCCCGGTCATCTCCTGGCATGGCGCGCCCTTCCGTGCGTCACAACGCTCCCCTACCGGGGGACGACGATCCGGGTGTCGGCTGCTCGGGCCCGGTCCAGCTCTCCGAGCGTCAGGGCGACGTCCTCGATGCAGTACGGATTGAGGGCCAGGCGACCTGAGCGGCCACCCTCGGCGGGATGGCGTCGATGGCTGTTGGCATACTTCATGGTGTCCTCGCTTTCCCGTGCGGCACGTCCATGCCGTCTTCACCATTGGACGTCATCGAGAGCCCCCGGGCATAGGGCCAAAGGTCCACGATCTCCCCGGCCCCGGAGGGTGTCTCTGGGGGTCGCTGGGGACGTTTGGCCCTAACGGAGGGCGCGGCACTCTGCCAACGTGAAGGCACGCACCTTGCACAGGAGCGCACGGTGTCCGGGGTTCAGGAAAGACACTGGACGGGGTCCGGTACGAACGGAGGAGGAGGTCGGGCGTGGTGCCATCGAGCGGCTCGGGAACGTTCCAGGATCAGGGCGGCCAGGACTGGGACTCGGTGGAGCCGGCCTCGCAACCCGGGCGGGCGTCGGCGGTGTCCGGGAGGAGAAGGTCGGACGGCGGGCGGCCGTCGTCGGCGGGTCGCCACCGCCGGACGAAGATCACCGGCCCCGCTCACCCGGGTTCGATCTACATCGGGTTGCTCGAAGCCGTGCTCGACGAACGGGAGTCTTCCCCGACGCCGGAGTCGGCCAGCGAGGCACTGGCTCGGCTGGTCCAGTACCGGCGCAAGGTGATCTGGAGGCGGTCGGCGACCGGCGATCCGGACTGGGCCGCCGGCGCCCTGGCCGACCAGGTGGCCTACGACTCCGCCCTCATCGTCTACGCCCGGCAGGCGGGAATCGAATGCGACCACCGCCGGTTCGGCATCCCCGGGGTCGAGCGGGCCCGGATCGAGCGCCTGCTCGAGGCCAGGGGGATTCCCCTCGGTCCCTAGGCTGCCTTTCCTCCCGGTGTCCCGACCACCCGAGCGTCCCCGAACACCCGAGCGTCCCTGGACGGCCCGGTGTGGTTCCGTTCAGGTCCCGGTGGCATCCCCGCGGCGGAGATTGGCCGAGCGCTCGGCCACGCGGGTGGCGTAGCTGGCCGCCTGGGTCCGCCGCTCCATCCCGAGCTTGGCCAGCAGGTTGGACACGTAGTTCTTCACCGTCTTTTCGGCCAGGAAGAGCGCGGCGGCGATCTGCCGGTTGGTCTGCCCCTCGGCGATGAGATCGAGGATGCGGCGTTCCTGCTGGGTGAGGCCGGCCAGCAGCGGATCCTCACCGGATCCTTCCCGCATCCGTTCGAGGACGCGCTGGGTGAGCGCCGGATCCAGCAGCGACTGACCTTCGGCGACCTTGCGGACGTCGCCCACCAGGTCCGACGCCCCCACCTGCTTCAGCACATAGCCGGACGCACCGGCCATGACCGCCGCGAACAGCGCCTCGTCGTCGGCGTAGGAGGTGAGCATCACACAGGCGATCTCCGGCGAGCTCGACCGGATCTCGCGGCAGACCTCGATTCCGCTCCCGTCGGGGAGCCGGACGTCCAGGATGGCCACGTTGGGGCTGGTGGGAGGGATCCTGTCCAGGGCCTCGCCGGCGGTGGACGCCTCGCCGACGACGACAAAGCCCTCCGATGCCTCGAACATCGAGCGGAGCCCGGTCCGGACGATCTCGTGATCGTCGAGGAGGAAGATCCGTATGCTCATTCAGTTGCTCCTCAAACCGGCTCCCAGGCACCTGCATGGTCGCCCCGGTCAACGACCAAAGCTTCGGGTTCGCCCACCGCTCGTTCGCAGCCGACTGCCACAACCTTAGCTGCTCCGGCCCTGAAAAAGCCCGAGACCGCCATGGCACGAGAGGGCTCTCCCTGTCGTATACGGTGGCCGACCCCTCGACAGGATCTAGGTGACTTTGGGCCCTAGGCCGATGTGGCGCCAGCTCTCACAATGGGACGAACGCGAAGGAGTGCCCGGTCGTCGACGCGACGGGGCCGCCCGAGAGGAGTACCCATGACCATCACCAGCGAGCCGCCGGCGACACAGCCGGCCGTGCCACCCCGATCCGGATCCGGAGAGGCGCCCCTCTCGCCTCGGAACCGCGAGAAGGCCCATGCCCTGGGCCTGACCTCGGCCACCGGGCTGGTCATCGGCAGCATCGTGGGCACCGGTGTGTTCACCATGCCGGCGGTGCTGGCCGGTGCCGGCACCATGGGCATCGTCGTCCTCGGGGTCATCGCCGTCGGTGCCATGCTGCTGGCCGTCCTGTTCGGTCAGCTCACCAGACGGGTGCCCAACAGCGACGGTGGCCTCTACGCCTACTCCCGTCACGAGTTCGGCGACTTCGCCGGCTACCTGGTCGGCTGGTGCTACTGGGTCCAGTCCTGGGCCGGCAACGCGGCCATCGTCTCGTCCTGGGTCTTCTACGTCGACGCGCTGTTCGGGTGGGCACACATCAGCGGCATCGAGAACTGGGGCATCGCCATGGTCGGCCTGTGGGTGCCGGCCATCATCAACCTGGTGGGAATCCGCCAGATGGCGTGGTTCCAGAACGTGACGGTGATCCTCAAGTTCCTCCCCCTGCTGTTCGTCGGGGTCGTCGGGTGGTTCTTCATCCAGAGCGCCCACTTCGGACCGTTCAACGCCTCGGGCGGCAGCCTCTACAGCGGCATCGGGATCGCCGCCGGTGTGGCCCTCTTCTCCTTCATCGGCGTCGAGGCCGCGGCCATGACGGCCAAGCGGGTGAAGAACCCCCGGGTGAACGTGAGTCGGGCCTCGCTGCTCGGGACGGCCCTCAGTGCCGTCCTCTACGTGCTGGTGACCGCGGTGGTGATGGGGCTGGTCGCCCACCACACACTGGTCAACACGGGATCACCGTTCGTCAACGCCTTCCAGTCGATCTTCCCCCACGAAGCGTGGGCCGGGAAGTTCATTGCCGCCGTGGCCGTGGTGTCGGGCATCGGAGCCCTGAACGGCTGGACCCTGATCGTCACCGAAACCTCGCGGGCCATGGCTCAGGACGATATGTTCCCACGACCCTTCGCCTGGGCGGACCGCAAGGGCACGGCTTGGTTCGGGATCATCGTCGGGACGGCGCTTCCCTCGCTGCTCATGCTGTGGCGCTACACCACCACATCCGGGCTGACCGTCTTCACCTACCTGGTCGACCTCACCGTGGTGACGGTGGCCATCCCCTACTTCATGTCGGCCATCGCCCAACTGACCTTCCTCGTCTCCCGGCGCCGGACGGTCAACGGGTGGCTGCTGGCCCGTGATCTCTCGGTGGCCGGTGCCAGCGTGCTCTTCTCCATGTGGGTGACGTTCGCCTCCGGCTACCAGGTCGTCTACCAGGCCCTGGTGGTCATCCTGGCCGGGCTCATCCTGTTCGCCTTCCTGAACGCCCGCCGTCAACGCCTCGGCGAGACCGACGAGCCGGTGGACCTGCCCCAGCTGGGGTTGGCCGACGGGTCGGGCGTCGCCTCGGGTGACGGCGGCAACGGGCGCACGGCAGTCCTGTCCGGAACCGAACTGGCCGCTCCGTCCCTGGTCACGCCGACCACCGAAAGGCTGTCATGACCTTCAAGGTGGAATCCGAGGTCGGCCAGCTGCGCCAGGCCATCGTGCACCGCCCCGGGCTCGAGCTGTCCCGGCTGACCCCCGACAACATCGGCGAGCTCCTCTTCGATGACGTGATGTGGGCGAAGAAGGCCAAGGAGGAGCACGACGCCTTCGCCGAGGCCCTCCGCGACAAGGGAGTGCAGGTACACCTGTACGGACGGCTCCTGGCCGAGACGCTCGAGCTTCCCGAGGGGCGGTCCTTCGTCCTCGACCGGGTGTGCACACCGGAGAACCTGGGCCCGTCACTGGTCAGGCCGGTCCGGCGCCTGTTCGACGATCTGGACGGGACCGAACTGGCCGAGTACCTGGTGGGTGGGGTGCTCAAGGCCGACCTGCATCCCCTGCGCACCCACAGCCTCAAGTGGGACATGCTGCGAGCCGACGACTTCGTCCTCACCCCACTGCCCAACCACCTCTTCCAACGGGACAACTCGTGCTGGATCTACGGCGGCGTGACGGTGAACCCGATGGCCAAGCCGGCCCGGCAACGCGAGTCGCTCCACACCCGCGCCATCTACCGCTTCCATCCCCTGTTCGCCGGCGCCGATTTCGTCACCTACTACGGCGACGAGGACCGCAACTACCAGCCGGCCACCATCGAGGGGGGTGACGTCCACGTCATCGGCAACGGTGCCGTGCTGGTCGGGATGGGTGAGCGCACGACGCCGATGGCCGTCGAGACGGTGGCCCACGCACTGTTCGACGCCGGGCAGGCCACCACGGTAGTCGCCATCGAGCTGCCCCGGTCCCACGCCTTCATGCACCTCGACACGGTGATGTCCATGGTCGACCGGTCCACCTTCGTGCTCTATCCCTACTTCGACCGCCATCTCCGCAGCTGGACCGTCACCGGCGGCGACAAGCCGGGCGAGCTGTCCGTCGCCCGCAACCACAACCTGTGGGACACCCTGGCCACACTGCTGGAGGTCCCCGAGGTCACGGTCCTCACCACCGACGAGGACGTCCGGGCCGCCGAGCGCGAGCAGTGGGATGACGGCACCAACTACCTCGCCGTCGCCCCCGGTGTCGTCTTCGGCTACGAGCGCAACGTGGCCACCAACACCATGCTGCGCAAGAATGGGATCGAGGTCGTGTCCATCGCCGGAGCCGAGCTGGGGCGGGGCCGTGGTGGGCCACGGTGCATGACCTGTCCCATCCAACGCGATCCGGCGTAGCCGGTCAACAGGGAACGGAGAGCGGCCATGAACCTTCAGGGAAGGAACCTGCTCAAGGAGGTGGACTTCACCAAGTTCGAGTTCCTCTACCTGGTCGACCTGGCCGAGGAGCTGCGCCAGGAGAAGCGCTCGAACAACGAGCGCCGGCGGATGGCGGGGCGCAACATCGCCCTCATCTTCGAGAAGGCGTCCACCCGGACCAGGTCGGCGTTCGAGGTCGGAGCCCACGACCAGGGGGCCCACGTGACCTATCTCGGACCGGAGGAGTCCCACATCGGCCACAAGGAGACCATGAAGGACACGGCCCGCGTGCTCGGCCGGATGTTCGACGGGATCGAGTACCGCGGATTCTCCCAGGACTCCGTGGAGGAGCTGGGGAGGTTCGCCGGGGTCCCGGTGTGGAACGGGCTGACCGACCAGTGGCACCCCACCCAGATGCTGGCCGACGTGCTGACCATGCGCGACCACCACGAGGGGCCGCTCGAGCGGGTCACGCTGTGCTACCTCGGGGACGCCTCCAACAACACGGCCAACTCGCTGCTGGTCACCGGGGCCCTGTTGGGGCTGGACATCCGGGTCGTCGGTCCGGAGACCTTGCTGCCCTCATCCCAGGTGCAGGCCATGGCCCGTGAGTTGGGTGAGCGGTCGGACGCCCGCATCTCGGTCGGGAGCGACGCGCAGGTCGGGGTCAGAGGTGCGGACTTCATCTACACCGACGTGTGGGTGTCGATGGGGGAGCCGCCGTCCGATTGGGACGCCCGCATCGACCAGATGCTGCCCTACCAGGTCAATGCCGAGCTGATGGCGGCCACCGGGAACCCCGGGGTCAAGTTCATGCACTGCCTTCCGGCCCTGCACAGCCCCGACACCGACATCGGTCGCCAGGTCCACGAGAAGTGGGGGCTGGACGCGCTGGAGGTCACCGACGAGGTCTTCGAGTCGCCGGCCTCGATCGTCTTCGACCAGGCGGAGAACCGCCTCCATACCATCAAGGCGGTCATGGTCGCCACCATCGGGGACTGAGATGCGGCTGGTGGTGGCCCTGGGCGGCAACGCCCTGCTCGAGCGGGGCGAGACGCCGTTGGCCGAAATCCAGGAGAAGCACGTCCACATGGCGGTGGAGGCCCTCGTCCCCCTGGCCCGCGACCACGATCTCATCATCACCCACGGCAACGGCCCCCAGGTCGGCCTGCTGGCCCTCGAGAGCGCAACCGATCCCGGCCTGCCGCACCCCTATCCCTTCGACGTGCTCGGTGCGCAGACCCAGGGGATGATCGGCTACTTCCTCCTGCAGGCCCTCGAGAACGCCCTCCCGGGACAGGAGGTGGTGAGCCTCATCTGCCAGACGCTGGTCGGCTCCGACGACCCGGCCTTCGACCATCCGACCAAGTTCGTCGGTCCCGTCTACGGACAGGAGGAGGCCGAACGCCTGGCCCGCCGGCGGGGCTGGCAGATCCGGCCCGACGGGGAGTCGTGGCGCCGGGTGGTGGCCTCGCCCGAACCCCGGTCACTGGTGGAGATGGCGACCATCCACCGGTTGGTGGCCAACGGGGCCACCGTCGTGTGCGCCGGGGGGGGCGGAATTCCGGTCAGCCGCAGTGGGGACGGGCTGTTGCACGGTGTCGAGGCCGTCGTCGACAAGGACCTGACCGCGGCGATGCTGGCCCATGACATCGGTGCCGATGCCCTCCTGCTGCTCACCGATGTCGCCAACGTCGAAACGGGCTTCGGTACCCCGTCGGCACGAGCCATCGGGCGGACGACGCCCGAGGAACTGCGGGCCCTGCCGTTTCCGGCCGGGTCGATGGGTCCCAAGATCGAGGCCGTGTGCCGGTTCGTGGAGGCGACCGGGCACCGGGCCATGATCGGTAAGCTCGAAGATGCGGTGGAGTTGCTCGAAGGCAACCGGGGCACCGTCGTCGAGCCGGATGCCCGGGACGGCGCGGGGACATGAAGTCCTCAGGCCACGATCGACACCTGACAGGACCATGTGAAAGGACGGATGATGAGTAGCCAGCCGGACAGCAGCCACCGGATCGTCGTCGGCACGGACGGCTCACCGAGCTCGACCAAGGCGGTGGAATGGGCCGCCCACCAGGCGGAGCTCACGGGGGCCGTCCTCGAGGTCCTGATGACGTGGGAGTGGCCGGCCAGCTACGGGTGGTCACTGCCGGTCCCCTCCGAGTACGACCCGGCCCAGGATGCCGAGCAGGCGCTGGAGAAGACCCTCGAGCCGGTCCGCAAGGCCTATCCCACCGTCACCTTCCAGTCGACGGTCCTCGAGGGCCATCCCGCGCCACTCCTGGTCAAGGCGTCCCGGGGCGCCGACCTGCTGGTGGTCGGGAGCCGGGGCCACGGCGAGTTCGCCGGCATGCTCCTCGGGTCGGTGAGCGAGCACTGCGTGACCAACGCCCACTGCCCCGTGCTGGTGTTCCGCGCCGAGGAGTGACCGAGGAGCGTCCGTCCCGGCGACGAGCGACCGCCGGGGAGGCGACCACACCCCGGCGCGGACAGGACGGCGAGCGTGAGGACACGATCATGACCCCGACGCGGACAGGACGGCGAGCGTGAGGACACGATCATGACCTCCGAGACGATGAACGCATGGGTGGTGGACACGCCGGGCCCCATCGACTCCCATCCCCTCCGGCGGGTCGAACGGGAGGTGCCCGTGCCGGGCCCGGGCCAGGTCCGGCTGCGAGTGCGTGTCTGTGGGGTGTGCCGGACCGATCTCCACCTGGCCGAGGGCGACCTCGCCCCCCGGCAGCACCGGGTCGTGCCCGGCCACGAGGTGGTCGGGCTCGTCGACCGGGTCGGGCCCGGATGCGCCCGCTTCCAGGTGGGGGACCGGGTCGGTGTGCCCTGGCTGGCCCACACCTGCGGGGCGTGCCGCTACTGCCTGGCCGACCGCGAGAACCTGTGCGTGGCACCGGTGTTCACCGGCTGGGACATCGACGGCGGCTATGCCGACCACGTCGTCGTCGACGAGGGGTACGGATACCCGGTTCCCGAGGTGTTCAGCGACGAGGAGGCGGCGCCCCTGCTGTGTGCGGGCATCATCGGCTACCGTGCGCTGCGGCGCTCGCAACTCCCGCCCGGGGGTCGGCTCGGGATCTACGGGTTCGGAGGTTCGGCCCACCTCACCGCCCAGATCGCCATGGCCGAGGGGGCCCGGGTCCACGTCATGACCCGGTCGCCCGAAGCCCGGGCCCTCGCCCTCGAGCTGGGCGCGGCCAGTGCCGGCGATGCCGCCGACCCGCCCCCGGAACCGCTCGACGCCGCCATCCTCTTCGCCCCGGTGGGGACGCTGGTTCCCCCGGCGCTCGAGGCCCTCGACCGCGGTGGCACCCTGGCCATCGCCGGCATCCACCTGAGCGACATCCCGGTGCTCAACTACCAACGGCACCTCTTCGAAGAGCGCGCCCTGTGCAGCGTGACCGCCAACACCCGCCACGACGGGATCGAGTTCCTCGAGGCCGCCGCCCGCATCCCGGTGCGGGTGTCCACGGTGGCCTACGGCTTCGACCGGGCCGATGAGGCACTGGCCGACCTGGCCCACGACCGGGTCAACGGCGCCGCCGTCCTGGTCCTCCCGTCCTCACCCTGACCTCGCCCGCAGCCGCCGTGGCGCCGTGGCGCCGTGGCGCCGAGCCGGTATCAGGGCGGGCGGGTGGCACCGTCGACCCGGATGTTGGGACTTTCGGCCCTGATCCCGAAGGCTGCCTTCCCGCAACCATGGTCACCATGGGGCCGAGTGGTGGCACACGCGTCGAGATCCTGACCCGGACGACCTGCTTCGGGCTTCTGGCCCAGGTTTCCGTGGGCCGGGTCGGCCTGAGCATCGACGCGCTCCCGGCCATCCTGCCGGTCCGGTTCTCGCTCTTCGATGAGACCGTGCTCTTCTGGAGCGTCCCGGGGACCAAGCCCGACCGGGCCACGGTCGGCCACGTGGTCGCCTTCGAGGCCGACGGCCACGAACCGGGTACCGGCACGGCATGGAGCGTGCTGCTGCAGGGAGTGGCCAAGGCTGTCTCCGCCACGTCGGTCCCGGTCGGCTCCGCCCCCGCCGACAGCGGGGCCGACGGCGGGCCGGCCCCGCGTCTGGTCCAGATCCAAGGGACCAACGTCAGCGGCCACCGCCTCCTCGGCACCGTCGACGGTCCCGGGGGCTCCACCCCTTAGGCCTCCTTGACCACCGCGTACCAGATCCGGTGGGCCACCCCCTCGATCCGGTCACCGATCCGGGCGTAGCGGCGGTAGAGCTCACGCCGGCCCGACACCTCATGGATGTCGTCGATCTCGAGGAGGGCGGACATGGCCCGGCGGTAGACGTGTTCGAGGGCCCGCTGCTGCCGGACGGCGGCGTCGGCGCACTCGGTGGCCCGGTCGGGATGGGAGGCGAGATCGGGAAAGGCCCGGACCAGGTCGCGGACCCCGAGGGAGAGGAGGTCGCCCATCTCGACCATGGGGGGATCGGGTTCCATCCGCACGAGCTCGGCTTCACGGATCAGGTTCTTCGCCCCGTTGAGGACCGAGTCGAGCCGCTCGGAGATCTCGTAGATGTCCTCGGGGTTGACCGGTGTCACAAAGGCGCTCTTCACGGCCATCAGGACCTGGCGGCCGGCCCCTTCCCCCTCGTGCCCGAGGACACGGATGACGTCAACCTGCGAGGGGTCGCCCTTCGACCAGGCCGAGAGGGAGTCCATGCCCCTGACGGCGATGTCGCCCTGACGGGCGAGGAGCCCGAGCAGGTCCGGCGACTCGGGCAGGAACCAGCGTCTCATCCGAGCCACCTCCAGATCACGAGGAACAGTGCACCGAGCGCCGCGCTCACGGGCAGGGTGACCAGCCACGCCAGGCCGATCTCCCCGACCACGGCCCAGCGTACGTGGCGCCAACGCTCCCCGGTCCCGACGCCGACCACCGCAGGGGCCACGACGTCGGAGGTACTGATGGGGGCGCCGGCCAGCGAGGCGACCAGGACGATGGCGGCCGACGAGCCCTGGCTGACCAGACCGTCCAGCGCACGGAGGCGGTAGATGCGACGGCCGAGCGTGCGGACCACCCGCCACCCACCGAGCAGCGTCCCGAAGGTCAAGAGGAGAGCGGAGGTGAGGGCCACCCAGAAGGGAACGGCGAAGTGGGTGAGGTCGCCGTGGGCGACCAGCGCCGCCGTCATCAGCCCCATCGTCTTTTGGGCGTCGTTGGAACCGTGGGCGAAGGCCAGGCCGGCCGAGGCCATCAGCTCACCACCCCGGACCGGCCGCTCGACCTTCCGCCTTGCCTTCCGGAGTGAGCGGCGGGCCAGGCGGATGCCCACCGCGGCGAGGGGGAGGGCGACGGCCGAGGAGAAGATGAGCCACAACAGCGAACCGAACACCCCCACGGGACGCAGGCCGTTCAGGCCCCCCCAGTGCACGGCGCTGAGCCCGCCTTCGGCCAGGGCAGCCCCGGCCAGAGCTCCCACCAGGCAGTGGCCCGAGCTGCAGGGCAGGCCCCACCACAGGGTGACCAGGTTCCACACCAGGGCACCGAGCACCGCGGCAGCCAGCACGTCCAGCACCTGGGCGGCGGGGACGAGGACGATGCCGGCAACGGTGGCGGCCACCGCCGTGCCCACCACCAGCGCACCGATGACATGGAAGACGGCGGCCAGGGCCACCGCGGGACCCGGCCGCACGGCCCGGGTGACGATCGGCGCGGCAATGGCGTTCCCGGCGTCGTGGATGCCGTTGACCACCGCGAAGGCTCCTGCGAGCACCACCACCACCACGAGCACGGGGAGGATCCTCTCATGCCCCGTCCGACGACCCCACCGCGATATCGGCCCATGTCGCGCCCGTCAAAACCGAAACCGCAGCGCTATGATGAAGCGAACGGAGTGAACGCAGTGCTCCGGGGTGCAGCACGAAGGAGGGTCCCGTGATTCACGTGCAGGCGGTAACCCCGACCGGAGACCCGGCGGAACCAACCACCACCAACGTCCCCATCGGTTTCGAACACGCCCAGCGGCTCGACCGCCTGGCTCCGTTGATACACCAGCTCCTGGCCTGGGACCTCGTCACCCGCTCCGAATCCGGAACCTACGTGCTGCAGGACGACGTACAGGAACGCCTCCAGGCCATGTCGGCGGTACCGACACCGGTGACGGCCCAGGTCTATCTGGGTCGGAAGTGCGAGACCTGCGGGCTGGTGCGGGCCACCCGGATGGTCGACGGCGCCCGGGTCTGCGGGCCGTGCAGCAAGGCCGCCTCCGAGACGGTGGTGCCGGCTCCCGATGCGAGTCCGGACCGGCCCGAGCATCACGGGATCCGGTCCCGCTGGCACAGAAAGGCCAGTTGACGGGAGGAACGGCCGGGCCTTCCGAGCTCAGCGTCGTCGTCGGCCCAGCCGACGATCCAGCCCTCGGCGGCGACATCGAAGGCCTCACCGGCACTTCCCGCCCCGTGGCGGGTGGCCGCGCCCTCGGGGGACCGTCGTGAGTACCGGCACGGAACCCGCCCCCCAGCTCCAACCGGTGGTGGTCGACGAATGGTCGCTCAGGTACGACCGGTTCGATGCCGCCCACGAGGGGCTCCGTGAGGCGCTGTGCACCCTCGGGAACGGCTACTTCGCCACCCGGGGGGCCGCCCCGGAAACGGTGGCCGACGGGGTCCATTACCCGGGGACCTACGTCGCCGGGCTGTACGACCGGCGAACCACCCACCTGGCCGGACGGGCGGTGGAGAACGAGAGCATCGTCAATCTCCCCAACTGGCTCCTGCTCGACTTCCGCATCGACGGCGGTCCCTGGTTCGACATCGGACAGGCCGACCTCCTCGACTACTCGCAGGATCTCGACCTCCGCCGGGCCATCCTGAGCCGCTCCCTCCGGGTGCGGGACGCCCTCGGACGGGTCACCCGGGTGGCCCAACGTCGCTTCGTGAGCATGGCCGACCCGCACACCGCGGGCCTCGAGACGGTGGTGACGGCCGAGAACTGGTCCGGGCGCCTGTCCGTCCGGTCGGGGATCGACGGCCGGATCATCAACGCCGGCGTCTCCCGCTACGGCCAGTTCGACGAGCACCACCTCGTCGACGTGACCACCGCCCCCTTGGACGACGAGACCGTCACCCTGACGGCCCGCACCAGCCAGTCGGGCGTGCTGGTGGCCGAAGCGTCGAGGACACGGGTCTACCGGGCCGGGGAGCCGGCGCACTCCGATCGCCGGGTGTGGGAGGAGCCCGGGACCATCGCCCACGAACTCTCCGTCGACATCGAGGCCGACCAGCCCGTCACCGTCGAGAAGGTCGTGGCCCTCTTCACCTCGAGGGACCGGTCGACGACCGAGCCACTGGCCGAAGCGGGCACACTGGTCCGGCGCCTCGGGTCGTTCACGGACCTGCTCGGCGCCCACACCCTCGAGTGGGACAGCCTGTGGAGGCGGTTCTCGCTGGAGGTCGAGGACGGCGGCGAGATGACCCGCCTGGTGCTCCATCTCCACATCTTCCACCTGCTCCAGACCGCATCGCGGAACATCCTCGACCTCGATGTCGGCGTCCCCGCCCGCGGCCTGCACGGTGAGGCCTACCGCGGTCACATCTTCTGGGACGAGCTCTTCATCTTCCCCTATCTCAACCTGCATCTCCCGGAACTGGTCCGGTCGCTGCTCCTGTACCGCTACCGGCGTCTGCCCCAGGCCCGCTGGGCCGCCCGCGAGGCCGGCTTCGCCGGAGCCATGTATCCCTGGCAGAGCGGGAGCAACGGGCGGGAGGAGGCACAGGTCGTCCACCTCAACCCCCTCTCCGGCCGTTGGCTGCCCGACGCGTCGCATCTCCAGCGGCACATCAGCTCGGCCATCGCCTACAACGTCTGGCAGTACTACCAGGCGACGGGCGACATCGACTTCATGGTCGACTACGGGGCCGAGATGATCTTCGAGATCGCCCGCTTCTGGGCCAGCATCGCCCGCTACGACCCGGCGGTCGACCGCTACGCCATCCGCGGCGTGATGGGACCCGACGAGTACCACGACGGCTACGTCGGCGCCCCGTCACCCGGTCTGGACAACAATGCCTACACCAACGTGATGGCCGTGTGGGTCCTGTGCCGGGCGCTCGAACTGGTCGAGCTCCTCCCCGAGCCCCGACGGAGCGAGCTGCGGGCCCGCCTGTCCATCGGGGACGCCGAGCTCGCCCACTGGGACGATGTGAGTCGCAAGATGCGCCTCGTCTTCCACGCGGACGGGATCATCAGCCAGTTCGAGGGGTACGAGGAGCTCGCCGAGCTGGACTGGGGTGCCTACTGGGACCGCTACGGCGACATCTCCCGCCTCGACCGAATCCTGGAGAGCGAGGGCGACACGCCCAACGCCTACAAGGCATCCAAGCAGGCCGACGTGCTCATGCTCTTCTACCTGCTGCCGGCGGCCGAACTCCAGGCCATCATCGACAGGCTCGGCTACGACGTCGGCCCCGACTTCTTCTCCCGTACCGTCGACTATTACACCACCCGGACGTCGCACGGTTCCACGCTGAGCCGGGTGGTGCACAGTTGGGTGCTGGCCCGGCTGGACCGCGAGCGCTCGTGGGAGTACTTCGAGGACGCCCTCTACAGCGACGTGGAGGACACCCAGGGGGGAACGACCGCTGAGGGCGTCCACCTGGGCGCCATGGCCGGCACGGTCGATCTGCTGCAGCGCTGCTATCTGGGCATCGACATCCATGACGACGCCATCTGGTTCCATCCCCAGCTCCCGAGCGACCTGCGCCGCCTGACCCTCAACATCCGGTTCCGCCACCGGTGGATGAGCCTGTCGGTGGACGACGGCCAGTTCACGGTGGACGTCTGGGACTGGGGCGAGGGAACCGTCCGGGTCGGGCTGGAGGGCAAGGTGGTCGAGCTCCAACCGGGCGAGCGGCGACAGCTGGCGCTTTGAGGCCGCGCCCACCGGCGGGGGCGTCGGCGGCGGTCCGTCCGACAGGTCGTCCCGCACGCACGACGTCCGCACGGCACGACGTCCGCCCAACAGGTCGTCCGGCCGACAGGTCGTCCGCAAGGGCGTCAGGCACGACGTCCGCAGGCACGTCACCGGGTGAATTGGGGTCGAACGGCCCTACAGCGTCGGACCGCGGTCCCTCACAATGAATAGGGTGCGACGGAGGGATCGTCCCCGGGTGGAAGGAACCATGGAGCACTCTTCGAACGGCAGCCAGCTGGCGCCGATGGTCGACCGGACCACGGCGGCGGACGCAAGCGGAGCGGTCCGGCCGTCCGTCCCGCGTCCGGGTCCGGTCCTATGACGTTCTTCGACCTCATCATTCGCAACCTGTGGTCGAAGAAGGCACGATCGATGGGCCTGGCCTTCGCCGTGGCCATCGCCGTGATGGCCGTGGTGACGCTCGATGTCACCAGCAGCGGCCTCGAGCAGTCGGCGGCGGCCATCATCTCGGTGGGCAAGGCCGATTTCACCGTGGCCCAGAAGAGCGCGTCCGAGCATCCTGTCGAGCACCATCGACCGCCAGGAGCTGGCCCGGATAAGCAGCACCTCGGGGGTGGCCAGTGCGGTGGGTGTCCTCGTCGAGACCCAGCACATCAACGCCAACAATCCGGTCTTCATCGAGATCGGGATCAATCCCGGGGACCTCACCGCGTTCGGCGTGAAGGTCGTGAGCGGGCACGCCTACGCGCCCACCGCGGCGCACGAGGTCATGCTGGGCTGGACGGCGGCCTCGAACTTCGGGCTGCACGTGGGTGACCGGTTCGACGCCAACGGGACGTGGAACACCGTGGTGGGCATCTACTCGACCGGAAACTCCTTCGGGGATGCCGGCGCCATGTTCCCCCTCCCGGCCATCCAGGGCTACAACCGGGTCCCCGGCATCGTCACCCTGGCCTTCGTCAAGGTGACCCATGGCGCCTCGCTCGCCGCGGTGGCGGCGCGCATCGCCTACGACCAACCCGAACTCACCACCATCCGGACCGCCAACCAGTTCGGTCGCGCCGATCAGGACCTCGTCTATCTCCAGGCCGCGGTGAACGGCAGCACGGTCCTCGCCATCCTGATCGGAGCTGTCATCGTCGGCAACACCATGCTCCTCTCGTTGTTCGAACGGACCCGCGAGTTCGGGCTGCTGCGGGCCGTCGGTTGGACCCGCACCAGGACGGTGAGCCTGCTGCTCGGCGAGAGCCTGCTGCTGGCGGTGCTGGGAGCGGCCATCGGCGTGGGACTCTCGTTCGCCGTCTCGGCCGGCCTGGCCCAGCTCCCGGCGCTCAAGGGGATCCTCCACCCGAACTTCACCCAGGGCGCTTTCTGGCGGGCGCTGTTCACCGCGCTGGTCATGACCCTGATCGGGGCGCTCTACCCGACCACGCGTGCCGCGCTCCTCTCACCGCTCAAGGCGCTCAGCTATGAGTGAGCGGATCGGCGACCAGCCGGCGGTGGATGTGAAGGGGGTGACCCGGGTCTACCCGGGTCAGGTGACCGCGCTCTCCGGTGTCGACCTCACCGTGTCCTACGGGGAGACGGTGGCCATCACCGGTCCGTCGGGTTGCGGGAAGTCGACGCTCCTGCACCTTCTGGCCGCCATCGACTCCCCGACCTCGGGATCGGTGACGGTGGCCGGGCAGGACCTGGCCCACGTACACGATCTCGGCACCTACCGGCGCAACGAAGTCGGCCTCGTCTTCCAATTCCACAACCTCCTCCCCAAGCTGTCGGCGCTGGCCAACGTCGAGCTGCCCATGTTCGGCTCCCATCATTCGGCGCGGCAACGCAAGGCCCGCGCCCGGCAGCTTCTGGCCGATGTCGACCTCGGCCACTGCGAGCGCCGCCTCCCGACGGAGCTCTCCGGCGGCGAGCGCCAGCGGGTGGCCATCGCCCGGGCCCTGGTCAACGAGCCGAAGATCCTGCTGGCCGACGAACCCACCGGAAGCCTCGACTCGGCATCGACGGAGCGCTTCCTGGAGCTCCTCGAGGAGTTGGGGCGCCAGGGGATGACCATCGTCATGGTGACCCATGCCGCCGACGTCGCCTCGCACGCCCATCGCATCATCGAGATGCGCGACGGAACCATCGTCGGCGAGCACACGGTGCAGGCACCGACGCCCCCCGTGCCCGTGGTGCCGGCCGGGACGTAACCGCGGCGGGCCGGCCGGGACATAACCGCGGCGGGCCGGCGGCGAGCACGAGCCGCGGGCGGGACTTTCGGCCCTAGCCCGGGTCGAGCGCGGCGCCCGACAATGGAGGCATCGGAGACAAGGAGGGCGCGGTGAACGGACTGAGCGAGAAGACACACGGCGTGAGAGCCACCTTCGACAGTGCCCGGCGCGGGCTGCGCTTGACCGGTGCCAGCGTCGACACGCGGGCCCTGGTCGACCTGGTGGCCAGGCACGGGACCGAGGAGGGGCGCCTGCTGGCCACCTACGAGGGCTTGGTCGAGAACGCCCCCGACGAAGGGGTCAGGTACCTGATCGGGCTCATCCTCGAGGACGAGCGTCGTCACCACCGGCTGCTGGCCGAGATGGCCAATTCGATGGCCTGGGGATCGGTCGCCGGATCGCCGGAGGACTCGACACCCGACCTCCCCCATGCGCTGAGCGGTGAGCTGCTGGAACAGACCCGTCGTCTGCGCAAGGCGGAACAGACCGACTACCGGGCGCTCCGGCGGATCCGGCGCCGTCTGCGGCCGTTCGCCGGGACCACCCTGTGGGCCCTCATCCTCGACCTCATGCTGGCGGACACCAAGAAGCACGCCACCATCCTCCGGTTCCTCGAGCGGCACGGCCAGACACACTGAGCACGCCGGAGCGTCCGGACATGCGGCCCGTCCTTCCTACCGCTCGAGCGGGAGCGCCCCGCCCTCTGCCGCCTCTCGCTCCTCGGCGTCGGGCAGCCCCCGCACCAGGCCGATGAGCATGACGGCCAGTGCCGCCCCGACGACCGGTCCCACGATGTAGATCCACCAACCGTTGAAGTCGAAGCTGACCAGGTCGGGCCCGAGGGTCCTGGCCGGGTTCATGGAGGCCCCGCTGATCGGGCTGGCGAACAGTCCGAGCAGGGCGACCGTGCTTCCGACGGCCAGAGCTGCATTGTGGCCGATGCTCCGATAGCCGGTGGCCGTGTTGAGGATGACGGTGACCAGAATGGCGGTCAGGACGATCTCCATGACCAGCGATCTCCAGTCGCCGCCCGGCTTGGCGATGGGATAGTTGCTCCCCGATGACACATGCCCGAACATGCCCTGCAGGAAGAGCGCGGCACAGAAGGCGCCGGCCAGCTGGACGATCAGGTAAGGCACCACCCAGGCCATCTTGAAGACGCCGCGCCCGGCGAAGGCCAAGGTGACAGCGGGATTGATGTGCAGGCCGGACAAGGGCCCGAGGGCGTAGATCATGGCCATGACCACCGCCCCGGGAGCGATCACCGCCGCCGTCCGGCTGATCGGTCCGCCGCCGGCGTAGCGGTCGATGACCCCGGCGCCGGCGGCCACGGTGACCAGGATGAAGGTCCCGACGAACTCGACGATCACCCTGATCCGGAGCGGCCGGTGCCGCAGCGTGTCCTCTTCGAACCTGATCAGGTACCGGCTCCCGACCAGCTGGGCGAAGGCCTGCCCGTCCGGGGCCGGTCCCGGGGAGTGGTCCGGCGCGGGCAAGGGCTGTTGGGTCATCTCGCGCTCCTGGCTGTGTTCGACGCTCGGTGGTCCCGGCGGCACGTCGCCGGGAACAGCTACCGGAAGGGAGTCACCCCTCGACCGGTGGTTCGCCACCGGTCCCTGCCGCGACCGTCGCCGGCCCCAATGTTGCCAGGTCCGGGGCCACCGCGTCCGGTGAGGCGTGCGGGCCGTCGGTGGGCGGTCCTCCACCCGCATCCGACCCGGCGGGCGGGCCGGCCAGCCGCTTGCGGAACACGTAGAGGCTCCAGCCCTGGTAGGCCAGGACGAGCGGGAAGAAGACCACCGCCACCACGGTCATGACCTTGAGCGTGTACGAGGGGCTGGCCGAGTTGGAGACCGTCAGGTTGTAGGCGGCGTTGGTGCTGGACACCATCACCCGGGGGAACAGATCGAAGAAGATCGAGCCCACCACGCTGCCGATGGCCGTGGCGGCGGCGGCGAAGGCCCATCCCTCCGAGCGGGTCTCGGCCAGCCAGGCGCCGCCGACCACGGCCATGCAGGGCCAGGGCGTCGATGGGGCTGGGCACGAAGCCCAGCGCTGAGGCCCACGTGGCTCCAGGTCAGCCAGCCGAAGGTGACCACCGCGGCCAGCCAACCGAGGCGGCTCGAGAGGCGGGCCACCCGAGTCGCGGAGCGCGCCTTCGGTCTTGAGGGTCAGGTAGGCCGCCCCGAGGAACAGGCGACAGCACGGTCAGGGTGACGCCCGGTGTACAGCCCGAAGGGCACCAGCAGACCGAAGAAGCTGCCCGTGTAGTTGTGGGCGGAGTCGATGGGAAGCCCGTGGAGGAGGTCGCCGAGGGCGGTGCCGAGCAGCAGCGGGATCAGCAGGCTCCCGACGGTGAGCGACCACCGCCAGGTCGCCCGCCACCGCGGATCGTCGATCTTCCGGTTGAACTCGAAGGAGACGCCCGCGCACGATGAGGGCCACCAGCACGACCACCAGGGCCAGGTAGAAGGTGGAGAACATGGTGGCGTACCACGACGGGAAGGCGGCGAAGATGGCCGCTCCGGCCACGATCAGCCACACCTCGTTGCCGTCCCAGATCGGGTCCGATGGAGTTGACGGCGATCCGCCGCTCGACGTCGTTGCGCCCGACGAACGAGTGCAGCATGCCCACCCCGAAGTCGAATCCCTCGAGGACGAAGAACCCCACCCAGAAGATGGCGACGATCACGAACCAGATGTTGTTGAGATGGACCATCGTCTCCTCCTAGTAGATGAGGGCCGGCACGCGGTCGCCCTCGGCCTCATCCAGCTGGCCGGGCCGGGCCGGCGTCGGCTGTCCCCGGCGGCATCGCCGTCGCCGGGTTCCTCGTCGGTCCTCGTCGGTGCCGGCCTCCAGGTCCTTGCGCCCGTAGTGGATCATCAGGTAGGCGTCGGCCACCCCCAGGGCCAGGTAGAGGAGCACGAAGACGGTCAGGCTGATCCAGATGTCGGTGGCCGTCACCGAGGGCGACGCGGCCTGGGACGTCTTCATCAGCCCCTGGACGATCCAGGGTTGTCGGCCGCTCTCGGTCAGCAGCCAGCCGGCGGTGTTCATGAGGAACGGGAACGATGACCGACCAGGGGGCGATGAAGAGGAACCACTTGGCCTTCTCGCAGCGTCTTGCGGCGGATCAACCACAGTCCCCACAGGGAGAAGAGCGCGATCAGGGCGGCCAGATAGGCCATGACCCGCATGCCCCAGTACTGGATGAAGACGTTGGGGATGTAGTTGCCCGGCCCGTACTCCTTCACGTACTGCGGCCTGGAGGTTGTTCATGCCCTGGACTTCGCCGTCGAGGTGGTTGGTGGCCAGGACGACAACAGGTCCGGGGATCTTCCAGATCTGGGTGCGGGTCTCGTCGTTGTTGCCCCCGCCGATCTGGAAGGCGGAGAACGGGCAGTGCGACGGGCAGGTGGTCCACAGCGCCTCGGCGGCGGCGATCTTCATCGGCTGGTACTTGCCCTCGACCACGCCCGAGCTCGCTCCCGACGAACATGTTCAAGAAGACGGCCGGGGCCAGCACGGCCAGGGAGATGATGGCCGTCCGCCGGAAGGCCGTCGACCGCGCTCTGGCGCCGGAGGTGCCAGGCGGAGACGGCCAGCATGACGATGGCCCCGGTGACCAGGGAGGCCAGGATCACGTGGGGGTAGGCCCACAGGAACACCGGATTGGTGAACAGGGCCCAGACGTCGGTGAGCTGCGGGTTGGTGCTGGGCGTTCATCACGTAGCCCACCGGGTGCTGCATCCACGAGTTGGCGGCCAGGATGAACAGGGCCGACACCATGGTGGCCGCCGCCACCAGCCAGATGCAGGCCAGGTGGACCTTCTTCGACAGTCGGTCCCACCCGAAGATCCACAGCCCGAGGAACGTCGACTCGAGGAAGAAGGCGGCCAGGCCCTCCATGGCCAGCGGGCCGCCGAAGATGTTGCCCGACGAAGCGGGAGTAGTTCGACCAGTTCATGCCGAACTCGAACTCCTGGACCAGCCCGGTGACCACACCCACGGCCACGTTGATCAGCAGCAGGGTCCCGAAGAACTTGGTGAGCCGCTTGAACGCCGGGTTGTCGTTGCGGTACCAGCTGGTCTGGAGCAGCGCCACCAGGAAGGCCAGCCCGATGGTGACGGGGACGAAGAGGAAGTGGTAGATGCTGGTGGTGGCGAACTGCCAGCGGGCGAGCTCGGTGGTCATGGGTGGTGCTCCCGTCGGTTGGTGGCGCCCCGGGGACGGCGGCCGGTGACGGTGGCTCGTGCGGCTCGGGCGGTGGCCGGCGGTCGTGCGGCGAGGCGTAGCGGCCGGTCCTCATCTCGTCCCACCACAGGTGGGAGTACCGACCATCCCGGCCGAGCAGCGTGTCGTGGGTGCCCCGTTCGACGACCCGACCGGCCTCCATCACCATGATCTCGTCGACGCGACTCCAGACCGGCCAGGCGGTGGGTGATGAGGACCAGCGAGCGGCCCTCGGTGACCTCCAGCAGGTCGGCGGTGAGGGCGTCGGCGGCCGGCGGGTCGAGGTGCTCGGCCGGCTCGTCCAGCACCAGGACGCGGAAGTCGGCCAGCAGGGCCCGGGCCACGGCCATCCGCTGGCGTTGGCCGCCCGAGATGCGGGCACCGTGCCGGCCGACCTCGGTGGCCAGCCCCCGCGGGAGCCCGTCCAGCCAGCCGGCCAGCCCCACCCGGCCGAGGACGTCGGCGCATGTCGTCGTCGGGCTGGCGTCGCGTCGGCCGACCCGCAGGTTCTCGGCGATGGTGGTGTCGAAGAGGTAGGCGTCCTGGCCGACCAGGCCGACGACGGTGCGCAGTCGGTCGCCGGCCAGGCGGTCGACGGGGTCCCGCCGAGGGTGAGCGACCCGGCCTGCCACGGCAGGAACCGGAGGAGCACTGCGGCCAGCGTCGACTTGCCCGCGCCGCTCGGCCCCACCACGGCCACCCGCCGGCCGGGGGCGAGCGACGAGGTCCACGCCCCGAAGTGCCGGACCGGCCGCGCCCGGGTACCGGGCCCACACCGCACGGGCCTCCAGGTCGGTAGGGGCCGTCGGGGACCGGTGCGGGCGACCTCGGGGTCGCGGACGGGCACCGGCGCGTCGAGTCACGTCGAAGACCCGGGCCGCGGCCTGGCGCACCCGCTGCAGGGCCTGGGTGGCGACGGGAAGACCGACCACCAGCTCGAAGGCGGCCAGGGGGATCAGGGTGATGACGGCCAGCTCGGTCCCGTCGAGCCGACCGGAGGCGACCGCCGGGATGCCGACCAGCGAGGCATCCCCAGCAGGCCAGGCCGGCCAGCAGGGTGGTCAGGGCCAGGCCCGATACCCGCCGTCCCGGCCGAGGCCGCGGCGATGGCGGTGAGCTCGGCGTCCTGTCCGGCGGACGGTCCGGAGCTGGGCGTCGGCGGCACCGAAGGCCACCAGCTCGGCGGCGCCCTCGGTGAGGTCCACCATGGCCGCGGTCAGATCGCCGCGGGCCTGTGGCGAACCGCGCCTCCCTCCTGCGGGCCAGGCCCGGTCAGCCAGGGAACGACCGTGGCCGCCAGCAGCAGGGCGACGGCCAGGATCATCGCCGGCGGCCGGCAGCATCCACCACAGCGAGGGCCACGGTCAACGAGCCCACCAGCACGGCGATGGCGAACGGCGGGATGACCCGGATGACCAGGTCCTGCAGCGAGTCGACATCGTGCGACGATCCGGGCCAGCAGGTCACCCCGCCGGAAGAGCGGCAGGCCGGAGGGGGCCAGCCGTTCGAGGCGCTGGTAGACCCTCACCCGGAGATCGGCCAGCAGTCGGAAGGCGGCGTCGTGGCCGACCAGCCGCTCGCTCGTAGCGGAAGAACCCCCGCGACAGCCCGAAGAACTGTACGCCGACGATGGCCACGGCCAGCTGCGACTCATTGGGATGCTGGGCCGCCCTCGAGATCAGCCACGCCGCCGTGCCGATGAGCCCGATGTCGGCGGCGATGGCCCCCGCCCCGAGCAGGTGCCGTCAGGACCAGCCGCCCGGCGGCCGGCCGGGCCACACCGAGGGTGCGGCCCAACGGCGCCGCCCGTCCGGGGCGGTCGGCGCCAGAACCGCCTCGGGCGCCACTCGCCGCCGCCCCGGCCGGGACCAGGTGGACCACGCGGTCGGCCAGGGTCAACAGCGATGGGCGGTGGGCCACGATGACCACGGTGCGGCCGACCATCAGCCGACGCACCGCGGCCAGCACGTCCTCCTCGGTCGCGGCCGTCGAGGTTGGCGGTGGGCTCGTCGAGCAGCAGCAGCGGGGCATCCCGGACGAAGGCGCGAGCCAGGGCCACCCGTTGGCGCTCGCCCGCCGACAGCCCGGCGCCGTCGTGGCCGAGCACGGTCCCGAGTCCCGTCGGGAAGCCGGGCCACCACCTCGTCGAGCCCGGCATCGTCGATGGCGGCCCGCACGGCCGTCGTCGGTGGCGTCGGGGCGGCCGAGGCGGACGTTGTCGGCGATCGAGCGGGCGAACAGGTGCGGCCGCTGGGGTACCCAGGCCAGCCGGGTCCGCCAGGCATCGGGGTCGAGGGTCGGCCAGGCTCACGCCCGCCCACCGTGACCGAGCCCGTCCAGGGCGGGGCCAGGCCGAGGAGCACGTTGAGCAGGGTGGACTTCCCGCACCCGCTGGGCCCGGCGATGGCCACCACCTCCCCGGGGTCCACGGCCAGGGACACGTCCGCGCAGCGCCGGCAGCCGCCGGCCCGGATAGCGGACCTCGAGCCGGTCGATGCGGAGGGCGGACCGCGAGGGATCGGGGACGGCGGCCGAGGTGCCGTGCGTCGGGCAGCGGCCGCTCGAGTACCGCGAAGATGTCCTCGGCCGCCTTCATCCCCTCGGCACTGGCGTGGTAGTTGGTGCCGAGGAGGCGGAGCGGGAGGTAGGCCTCGGGGGCCAGGATGAGCACGAAGAGGGCGGTGGCCAGGCTCAGGTGGCCGCCGAGCAGGCGGAGCCCGACGGCCACGGCCACGAGGGCCACCGAGATGGTGGCCAGGAGCTCGAGGATGAGCGAGGAGAGGAAGGCCACCTTGAGCGTGGCCATGGTGGCCGTCCGGTAGCGCTCGGTGATGTCGCGGACGGCGGCCACCTGGGCCTTGGCCCGACCGAAGACCTTGAGCGTGGGCAGGCCGGCGACCACGTCGAGGAAGTGTCCGGCCAGGCGCTGGAGGAGCCGGGCCTGGCGTTCCATCCGGACCCTGGTCGAGGCGCCGACCAGCGCCATGAACAGCGGGATCAGCGGGACGGTGGCGGCGATGATGACGGCCGAGATCCAGTCGGCCCCGAGGACCACGATGACGATCGTGACCGGGACGATCACGGCCAGGAACGAGCTGGGGCAGGTAGCGGGCGAAGTAGCTGTCGAGGGCATCGATCCCTCCGGTGGCCAGGACGACCAGGCGTCCGGCGCGCTCGCGGTCGATGCCGGCGGGTCCGAGCCGGGCGATCTGCTCGACCAGTGCCGTGCGCAGGTCCGACTTGGCCGAGGCCGAGGCCCGGTCGGCCATCCGCTCGCCGAGCCAACCCATCGCCGCCCGGCCCACGATCACGGCCAGGAGCGCGGCGAGCGCCCCGCCCACCAGGGCCAGCCCTTGGTGGTGGACGACCACGGCGGCGATGGTGTGGGCGATGAGCCATGCCTGGGCGATGACCAGTGCGGCGGTGACGCAGCCGAGGACGATGGTCGCCAGCAGGAAACGGCGGGTCCCGCGGGTGTAGCGGAGCAGCCTGGCGTCGATGGGCCCGGTGGCGCGCCCCGGCGGAGCCGGGGGGACCCGGCGCTCCACCGGGCCGGTCGACGCGGTAGGAGACATCGGAACGTCAGCCGGGCAGACGGGGACGCTCGGGCTGGTCCGGGATGTGGTCAACGCGGCTCTCTCTGGTCGACGGTCCGATGGCGGCGGGGGCAGGGCGCATTCGCCTCAGCTCAGGGTATTCCGCACCTCAGCTCTGGCTAGGGTCAAAGGTCCTTACCGGCCGGGCTCGGGCTACTCGGCCGGCGCGTTCCGGCGGTCCACGCCCCGGGCGGCCGCCCCGAGGATGAGCCGGATGACGACGGCGAACATGGCCAGGTCGGAGAGCATCTGGACGGTGGCCACCAGACGGGCCGGGTCGGTCTTGGGCGTGATGTCACCGAACCCCACCGTGGAGAACACGGTGACGGTGAAGTAGAGGGCCGAGGTCCGGTCGAGGGGACCGCCGAAGGCGGACGGGTCCGAGTGGGACATGGTCAGGTAGATCCAGGCGAACAGGACCAGGAACAGGGGCAGGACGGTGGCCATGGCCACCGCCGCCCGCAGCATCGGGCGATCGTGGTTGGAGATGAGGCGGATCTCGTTGATCAGGACGGCCACGAAGAAGGCCAGGGCCACGCCCAGGCGCACCGCCACCGACTGGTGGGCCCGGTGCTCGATGGGCAGGACGTAGTAGAGGATCAACAGCAGGGTCGCCGTCCCGATCGGCGCGCACTGCGGTCTTCACCAAGTGGGACCGTTCGAAGGCTCCAAGATCCTGAATGGTCGAAGGTACCATCCGGTCGGCGGCATCCCGTGGACCGGCGACCGGGCCAGCGCCGGGCGGACCTCACCGCCCCCCGGGAGTGGCCGGGGTGGTCGGAACCGCCTCCGCCCGGACCAGCTCGACCAGTCCCGCACCCACGGCGACGACCGCCAGGATCAGGGTTCCCCATGCGTCGACGGCATGGTCGGCCGGGCGCAGGGCCACGAAGAACGCCGCGGCCGCGCACCAGGCCAGCGAGCGGTAGGGAGACCGGCGGCCGACCAGATCGAGCATGAAGAACATGACGCTGGTGGCCAGCAGGTAGTAGGGGAAGATCACCGACTCGAACACCAGCCGGCTGCCCACGCAGGCCAGGGCCAGCGACACCGACGGGACCGGCCGGGCCAGCGACGGCCCGAACCGGCGGGCCGCCCACAGGCACACGGCGGCGGCGAAGACCACCGGAGCGTCGCGGGCCACGGCCGAGGCCACGCTCCCGGTCACCCCGGCCAGGTTCAGGACCGTCGAACCGGCCAGTGCCCCGCCGGCGCTGAAGCCGGTGAGGTTGTCGAGGGTGGCCCGGGGGGCGGACACGGCGAAGGGAAGGATGCCGGCGGCGAAGACGGCCACGGCGGTGCCGGCCATGCGGGCCCGGGCCCGGAGGTCGGGCGCGGCCACCGAGCGCGGGGAGGAGGATGAGGACGGCGAACTGCTTGGACAGGAAGGCCAGGCCGAACAGCACACCGGCCGGCACCCACCGGTGCCTGAGGGTGAGGGCCAACCCGCACACCCCCAGACCGAGACTGAGGATGTCCTGTGGGTGGTACAGCTGGACGATGGCGCTGGCGGCCGAGGGGAGGAAGGCCAGGAACACCAGCAGGCCCCCCTGCCGGCCCAGCGTGTCGGCGCCGGCCGCCCGGAGCAGGGCCAGGCAGCCCAGGGCCAGGACCAGCCACGTCAACAGGCCCAGCACCCCCTGGGCAGCGGTACCAGGGCGGCCATCCCGGGACGACGGTCCCGTCCGGGCCCGGGGTGGTCGACCCGCACCGGCCGGCGGCGGTGCACCAGGTGGGCGATCCGACGAGGGACGGCAGCGCCGCCACCAGCGGGGAGGCCAGCAGGGCGTAGCCGGGCGGGTTGGGAAGCGAGTCGTCGGCGGCGGCGGCGTGCAGGCGGCCCGAGGCCAGATCGGAGGTGACCGTGGTCAGCGGAACGGTGTCGCCCCCCGGGGGAGGTCCGTGACGGATGGTGACGACGGCCACGAAGCAGGCCGCGGCGCCGAGGAGCATCAGGCCGACGAGGGTGCAACGCACCCGGCGGGACGCACTCATGGCCTGGCGGTCCGAGTACCCGAGCGCCGCTCCATCCCGTTCCTCCACGTCCCCAGTCCGACGGGTCACCCTACCTATCGCGCCAGCCGGAGCACCCATGCCGGTCGACCGGGTGCCGGCCCCCGGGGCGGTGGCCTACGGCGTCCGGGCCGAGCGGCATGGCAAGCTGTGTACCGAGGAGGCCCCGTGCGCATCACTGCTACCCGGCCCGGCGGCGGGCCCCGGACCGGTTGAGTTCCCGCTCCCCGATCGACGGGTCATCGGCGTGACGCTCACGGGCGACTCCCCTGCTACCGTCGCAGTGGCCCCGGCCGCCGCGGCCCCGGCCGGCACTTCGGCTGCCGGTACGGCCACGCTGGCCGCCGTCGTGGTCGGGCTCATGGCCGGTGCCGTCTACCAGCAGGGTGCCTTCTACCCCCTGGACGCCTTCGGGCTGGTGGTGGTGTCGGTGCCACTGGCGGCCATGGCCGTCCGCCGGAACCTCGACCGGCAGGGGATCGCCGTCACCCTGGCCGTGGGAGCCCTAGCCCTGTGGTGGTTCATCCGTGCCGTCCTGGAGAAGAGCCCGGTCGCCTTCTTGCCCCTCGGCGCCTCGATGCTCTGCTTCCTGGCCGCCTTCCTCGCCGTGAGAGGCCTGGGCGGCCGCGACCGCGGGCGGGTGGCCATGGCCGTCGTCGCCATCGGAGCCCTCACCGCGGCCGTGGGGCTGGCCGGCCTCCTCTCCCACTGGCACCCCCTGGCCCAGCAGGCCGGGGGTATCTGGCGGATGTCGACCACGCTCACCTACCCGGCCGGCGCCGCCGTCCTCTTCATCGTGGCTCTCCTGGTCGCCATGGCCCTCGACCTCGAGGCACCGCTACCCCGGGCGGCGGTGTGCCTCTGCCTCGCCGGCCTGGTCGCCACCCAGAGCCATTGGGACCTGGTGGCACTGGCCTGTGCCGTCCCCATCGTCCCGGCGCGGCGATGGGTCGTGGCCCTCTGGCCACTGGCCCTCGGCTCCTTGGCCGGGCTGGCCGCCCTGGCCTCGGCCACCGCCGCCCGGCCGTCCTGGCCGGCGGGCGTGGCCGTAGTCCTGGCCGTGGCCGCGTCGATGCCAGCGCGGCCGCGGCCGCGGCCGCGCTGGCGCTCGACCTTGGACTCGGGCTCCCGCTCGCAATCCCGCTACCGGCTGGGTGCCGCCGGAGTCATCGTGGTGGCCGGCTTCACCGTCCTCTTGATGGTGCATCCCCCCGTCGGTGCCAGCCCACCCCAGTCGGCCGACCAGGGCCAGACCCTGGCCTGGTCGGCATCGACCGAATCGTGGCGCTCGTCGGTGCTCACCGGGGTCGGACCGCCACGAGTGGACACCGCCCACGATTCGGTCGACACCTATCCGGGCTTCGTCCCCGACAGCTACCTCACCATCACCGCCGACGCCGGGCTGCTCGGCGCCGTGCTGCTGGTGACTGCGGTGGGGGCCGTGGCCATGGCCGTCAGGCGGAGGGACCTCGTGTCGTCGTGCGCCGCCGGCGGCCTGGTGGCCTTTGCCGTGGCCGGCACCGTCGACTTCGGCTGGCAACTTCCCGCCCTGGGCCTCCTCGGAGGGGCCGTGGCCGGCCTGGCCTCGGATCGCCCGGTCGGGTCCGCCGTGTCCCCGTCGGCTGTGTCCCCGCCCGCCGACGCCCGCCCGCCCCGCCCGTCCCGCCGGCGCCTCCCATCCGGCGCCGTGGTCGCCGGCCTGATCGCGGTGGTCGTCGTGGGCATGACCGTGCAGCTGGCGGTGGGTGCGGCCCAGGAGGCGAGCGGGGTGGCTCGGACCGCGAGCCCGGTACCGCCGCCCCCGACGACCACTCCGCAGGCCCCGGCCCGGCTGATCCTGACCGGACCCGATGACGACACCGACCCCTTCATGCTCAAGCACCGCGGGCGCTACTACCTCTACACCAGCGAGGGGACGACCCTCATGAACGTCCCTTTGAGGATCGGCCCGCAGCCGGGGCGGTGGGGGCCGCCCGTCGACGCGCTGCCCCGGCTCCCCGGTTGGGCCGAGGGCGGGTTGACCTGGGCACCCGACGTCCACGCCGTGTCCGGGGGGTGGGCGCTCTACTTCACGGCCCTGCTCCGGGGGGTGGTCCCCTACACCCACTGCATCGGCGCCGCCTTCGCCCGCTCGCCGTCGGGACCGTTCACCCCGACCAGCCGTCCCTTCATCTGCCAGCTCGACCACCGCGGCTCCATCGACGCCCGCGTCTTCGTCACCTCCGAGGGTCACCTGCTCATGCTGTGGAAGTCGGAGGACAACGCCAATCCTTCGGTTCCCGGCCCGGACCAGGACGGGGTGACCGGCATCTATGCCCAGGACCTGAGCGCCGACGGGCGGGTGCTGCTCGGACGTCCCGTCAAGATCTTCTCCCCGTCGGAGCCGTGGGAGGGGACGATCGTCGAGGCGCCCGACATGATCGAGGCCTGGGGCACCTACTGGTTGTTCTTCTCCGGCAACTGGTACTACTCGACGACATACGGGATCGGGGTGGCCGCCTGCCAGAGTCCCTTCGGACCGTGCTCGGATCCCGACCTCCATCCCTTCATCGGAACCAATGCCCAGGGTGCGGGACCCGGCGAACAGTCCCTCTTCCGTGACGGGAGCAACGTCTACCTGCTCTACAACCCGTTCCGGGCCAACGACCCGGGGCCGGTCATCCCCCGGCCGGTGGCCATGGCCAGACTCGGCTTCACCCCCCAGGGGCCGTACCTGGCCGCCCCTTGACCTGGGGGTCCGACCCCGTCCGGCGCCGCCGGACGGGCGCCGGACGGGGTCGTGGGGTATCGTGAAGCGCATCACTTGACGCGCTGGGCGGCGAGGCGGAACCGGGGGTGGGGCATGAAGCGCTGGAAGCAGTGGATACGTCTGGCGGTCATCGCCGCGGCCAGTTTCGTCCTCCTGGTCACCGTGCTGCCCCAGGTGGCCTCTGGCATCGGCCTGGGCCCGCTGGCCCACCGGCTGGCCAGCTCCGCCGGGTGCAGCAGCGGGGGCACCGGCAGCACCTGCGGCCCTGAGGGGACGGTGCTGGGCACGGTGACGATCAGCGGGAGTCCCGTCGGGTTCCACCCCGCGTACGAAGGGGCCGGGGCGTGTCCCGACTCCGGCCCGGCCGGCATGATCTGCGCCAACCCCCTCTACGCCCTGGCCGACGGCACCGGGCATTACCGGCTCTCGTTGCCCGTGGGGAAGTGGCGGGTGGCCGGGTTCTATGTGATCAACCAGTTCGGCGGCACCTTCCTCGGTTCGCCCAAGGTGCTATCGGTATCCGCTGACCAGAACATCGTCGACTATGCGGCCGTGGCCTACCAGAAGCCGGCCGCCATCAAGGGCACCATTACGGTGACCGGGGTTCCCGCCGGTATCCCGATCGACCAGCTCTTTGTCGTGCTGTGCCCGTCGTACGCACACTTCACCGGCGGCCTCCCCCTGTCCATCGCCTGCGCCACCGCGTACACCAACGATTCCGGCAGCTCTGGCTCGTACAGTGCCAGCGGGCTGCCGCCCGGCGCCTGGACCGCCTACCCGTCCTTCTGTCCTGTATACGGCGGCGCAAGTGGCGAATGCGTGTCCAACGCCAAGGCAGGCAAGCCGGTGACCCTGGTGGGGGGAAGCACGTCCAAGGTCGATCTGACCACCCCCTTCATCGTCCCCGGTTACGGACTCCTCTCCGGCAAGGTCACCGTCTCGGGGACCCCGTCCGGCTTCTCCGATCCGGTGGCCGTGGTGGCCTGCCAGAAGAACGAGCAGAACTGCCAGACCGACGAGATTTCAAACGGGAAGAGCTTCGAGCTGCTGCTGGGCGAGGGCACCTGGTCCGTCAACGGCCTCTACCTGGCGCCACCGTTCTACAACGCCATCGTCGGGCCCACCGAGACGGTGACGGTGGCCAGTGGCCGCACCACCACCCTCGATGTGACGGCTCCGTACAAAGTGCTCGGCCAAGCTGCCGGCACCGTCACCGTGACCGGGGCCCCGGCCGGCGTCGCCATCCAGAGCTACACCGTGCTGGCCTGCCCGGACTCGTCCCCCTTGGCCGGTGCGTTGGCCCTCGGGCTATGCGTGAACGAGTACTCGGGACCGGCCGGAGAGGGAATCGGGGTGGTGGTGGGGACGAGTGCCCTGAGCAAGCTGGCCCATCCACGGTCGGTACGGGCCAGCCAGGCCGGTACTCCTGTCAATTCGTACGAGTTGTCCACGCTCACCCCGGGAACGTGGACCCTCTACCCCGGCTATCAGACCGAGTTCGGCTCAGCCACCGACCCGGTGGGCACGAAGGTCACCGTCACGGCGGCGAAGACGACCTACGAGGACCTCTCGGTGCCGTACCAGGTCCCGACGGTCGGGGCGGTGGCCGGCACGGTGGACGTGATCGGAGCCTCCGGATTCGACTACGAGGCGGGGGTCCAAGCCTGCAGCACGGCGCCGACGGCCAAGACCTGCACCGACGAGCAGGACGCCTACACCGAATCGGAAGGCACCTACCAGATGACACTGACCCCCGGGACCTGGTGGGTGTCGGGCTTCGCGGACAATTTCGACGCCTACGGGGGGCCGGGCCTCGATCAGACCAACACGCCGGCAGTGAAGATCACCGTGACGGCCGGGGCGCAGTTCACCGAGAACTTCACCGTGAACGCCGCGTCGTAGCGGAGGCCGGGCCGCTGACATCGGGACCGCGTGACCAACCACCCGTCACAGGCCGGTCACCGGTCCCACCGGTCGTGCATGGAGTAGCCTGCCGGCATTGACGGCGCCGTGCGCCGGAGGCGGAAACGGGGGTCGGGCATGAGGCGCTGGAAGCAGTGGATTCGTCTGGCGGTCATCGCCGCGGCCAGTTTCGTCCTCCTGGTCACCGTGCTCCCCCAGGTGGCCTCGGGCATCGGGCTGGGCCCGCTGGCCCATCGGCTGGCCACTTCCGCCGGCTGCAGCAGCGGGGGCTCGAGCAGCACCTGCACCCCCGAGGGGACGGTGCTGGGCACGGTCACCGTCACCGGCAAGCCCACCAGGTTCGTCCCCGGGTACAGGGGGGCGGGCGCCTGCCCCGATTCCGGCCGGGCCAGGATGGCCTGCGCCGATCCCATCTACGCCCTGACCGGCGCCGCCGGGTACTACCACCTCACGTTGCCGGCGGGGAAGTGGCGGGTCGACGGGTTCTATGAGATCAACCCGTACGGAGGTGCCTTCCTCGGCTCCCCGAGGGTGGTGACGGTGTCCGCCGGCCGGACGATCGTCGACTACGCGGCCGTGCCCTATCAGAAGCCGGCCGCGGCCAGGGGCGCGGTCACCGTCACCGGGCTGCCCGCCGGGGCCCGGATACTCGATCTCAGCGTCGTGCTCTGCCCGGCCTACGCGCCCTTGACCGGCACGACCCCGTCGATCGCCTGCGTGCGGGCGTACGGCCAGTCCATCGGCAGTTTCGGCCAGGCGGCACTGTTCAGCGCCACCGGGCTGCCTCCCGGTGGGTGGATCGCCTACCCCGGTTTTTGCGGGGACTTCGGTGACCTGTCCCTCGGGAACGTCTTCAGTTGCCTGACCGACGGCAAAGCCGGCAAGCCGGTCACCCTGGCCGGGGGAGGCACGTCCACGGTCGATGTGACCACCCCGTTCACCGTGCCGGGCTACGGGGTCCTGTCCGGCAAGATCACCTTCACCGGCACCCCGTCAGGCTTCTCCGACCCCGTGGCCGTCATGGCCTGCCAGAAGGACGACACGAACTGCCGGACCGACGAGGTGGCCAACGGCGCCGGCTTCGGGTTCCTCCTCGGCGACGGTACCTGGCACGTCAACGGGCTCTACCTGGCGGCACCGTTCTACAACGCCATCGTCGGACCCACCGAGACGGTGACCATCACCAGTGGCCACACCACCACCCTCGACGTGACCGATCCGTACCAGGTGCTCGGGGCGGCGACCGGCACCATCACCGTGACCGGAGCTCCGGCCGGCGTCGCCATCCGGAGCTACACCATGCTGGCCTGTCCGGCTTCGGTTCCGGCCAGCCAGGTGTCGGTCTCCGAGGAGTGCGTGACCGAATACTCGGGACAGACCGGATCCGGGATCGGGGTGGTGGTCGGCACCGGGGCCCTGAGCAAGCTGGCCCATCCACGGTCGGTACGGGCGAGCCAGGCCGATACTCCGATCAATTCGTACGAGCTGTCCACGCTCACCGCCGGGACGTGGGTCCTGTATCCCGGCTATCAGACGGCGTTCGGCTCGGCCATCGCACCGGTGGGCACCAAGGTCACCATCGCGGCCGGAAAGACGACCGACGAAGACCTCTCGGTGGCGTACCAGGTCCCGTCGGTGGGGATCGTGACCGGCACCGTTGACATCGTCGGAGCCCCGGGCGGCGGCTTCTTCCAGGGGGGTGCCGAGGCCTGCACCACCGCGCCGACGGCCAAGACCTGTACCGGTGAACGAGTGGCGTACACCCAGTCGGACGGCACCTACCAGCTGCCACTGCCTCCCGGGGCCTGGTGGGTCTCCGGCATCGCGGAGGACTTCGACTTCAACGGGCCGGGCCTCGAACAGAAGTCCACCCCGGCGGTCGAGGTCACCGTGACGGCCGGTACGCAGACCACCGAGGACTTCACGGTGGACCTTTCGTCGTAGCGAACCTGCCCGCCGGTGGCAGCGCAGGGGCCGCCGGCACTGGGGCCGCCTGGACCGGGTGATGGTAGAACTTGCCGATATGGAGACGCGACCGATCGGGACGCTCGAGGTTTCGGTGGTGGGGCTCGGGACCAACAACTTCGGGCGCGGCATGCAGGCCGACGATGTGCCTCCGGTGGTGCACGCCGCCCTCGACTGCGGCATCAACTTCTTCGACACGGCCGACTCGTATGGGGACAGCGAGGAACGGTTGGGGCAGGCGCTGGGCCGGCACCGCGACGAGGTGATCATCGCCACCAAATTCGGGCACGCCGTCGGCCCCGACGGCACTGGCGGCGCCGCCCCCGGCTACCTGTGCCAGGCGGTCGAGCGCAGCCTGCGGCACCTGGGCACGGATCGGATCGACCTCTACCAACTTCACGGGCCCGATCCCGAGACGCCCATCGCCGACACGCTCGGCGTCCTCGGCGAGCTGGTCCGCCAGGGCAAGGTCCGCGAGATCGGCTGCTCGAACTTCTCGGCCGCCCAGATCCGCGAGGCCGACGCCGCCGTGGCCCCCGGCGCATCGCGCTTCGTGAGCGTACAGAACCACTACAACCTGCTCGACCGTACCGACGAGCGCGAGGTGCTACCCGAGTGCCGACGGCTGCACCTGGCCTATCTCCCCTACTTCCCGCTGGCCAGTGGCCTGCTGACCGGCAAGTACGCCAGGGGTGAGGCGCCCCCGGAGGGCACCCGGCTGCAGCGGTGGGGTGAACGGGTCGCCGGTGTGCTGAGCGACCGGAACTTCGACGTGGCCGAAGCGGTTGGTGCATGGGCGGCCGAGTGGGACCACAGCCTTCTGGATGCGGCCGTGGCCTGGCTGGTGGCCAATCCCGTGGTGGCGTCGGTGATCGCCGGGGCCACGAAGGCCGAGCAGGTGCGGGCCAACGCTACCGCCGGGCAGTGGCGCCTGTCGCCGGGCGATGTGGCCGAGATCGATGCCCTGGCCCCGGAGCCCGAGTGAGCGAGAGGCCCCGGTCAGTGGCCCGCGGGACCGAGCCGGCGACCGCCGATCCTCAGTAGCGCCACTGGTGCTCCACCGTGCTCACCAGTGCGGTGCCCGGCCGTTTCTTCGTCCTGCGCCGTACCAGGATCGGTCCCACCACGGCCAAGAGGATGGACACCACCAGGATGACCACTGCCGCCAGCACCCGGTTGTCGGCCGACGACTGGCACTCGCTGACGAACGCGTTCCACTGGGCGCGATCAGTCGTGGCACTGGCCGCCGGTTCCGGACCGGCGCCGATCGAGACCGGGTCGAAGAAGGCCACGATGGGGGCCTCGGATGCCTGCCCCGGGCCACAGGTACCCCCGGCGGCGGGCGCCGGGAGGGCGATGATCAGGCCGGAGATGGCCAGCCCCGCGCAGAAGAGGCCCAGGCACAGCAAGGCCAATCTGATCCACAGGTACGGTGAGGAGCGCTCCACAGGTGATCCCTTCGACCGGAACCGATCCTAGTTGGGCCAGCCCGAGACCGAGCATCGGCCTCCCGGCCCTGGCCCCGGTTCTACTGGCCGTCCTCCGGAATCGCCTCCCACCACTGGCACCACCACTCGGACCCGACCAGTATCCGCAGTTTCGGGTGCCAGCAGTAGGAGATGTCGTTGTACGGCTCGAGGTAGTACCTGCAGTTCTCGCACTTCTCGCTGCCTGACGGCTTTCCCTTCAGGACGGCGTTGGCGGACAGATGTCGCAACTCGATCGACAGCGTCTCGTCGATCTCCTTGGGTTCGGGTTCGGGGATCACGTAGTCGGACATGCCGACAAACTACTGCCGGGCCGTCATGGCCCGATCAACCGGGCGGCGTGGCCGCGACCAGGTCGGCGATGATCCGGCCCAGTTCCTCGCCCTTCTGTTCCTGGAGGAAGTGGCCGGCTCCCCCGATCACAGCATGGGGCCGGCCTCGGGCCCCGGGCACACGCTCCTGGAAGACCTCCGCCCAGCCTGCGGTGGCCGGGTCACCGTCCGAGTAGGCGGTGAGGAACGGCCGATCGAACTCGGCCAGTGCCGCCCAGGTGGCCCGCCCGATGGCCGCACCGGGATCGTTGCGGGTGAGCGGCATCAGCCCGGTCAGCTGCCGGACCCCCGCCTGGTAGCTGGCATCGGGGAAGGGGGCGTCGTAGGCGGCCAGCACCCCGGCGGGCAGCGGGCCGGCCACGGCCTCGAGGAAGAAGCTGGCCACGATCTCGGGGGCACGGTAGTAGAAGAGGAGGTAGTCGACGAGGGCCTCCTCCAGAACCACCCGACCGTCCCCGAGGCCGTAGTTGGCCCACACCAGCCGTTCGGCCAGCGCCGGATCGGCGGTGTGCAGGACGGTGTTGGCCGCCACCACCCGGGCGAACCGGTCGGGGTCGCCAGCCAGGGCGCTGAGCCCGATGGGCCCGCCCCAGTCCTGGACGACCAGGGTGACGCCGTGCAGGTCGAGCGTGGAGAGCAGGCTCCGCAGCCATTCGATGTGGCGGGACAACGTGTAGTCGGTGCGTTCGACGAGCTTGTCGGAACGCCCGAATCCGATGTGGTCGGGGGCGATGACCCGCAACCCGGCTCCGGTCAGGACGGGGATGACCGTGCGGTACAGGTACGACCAGGTGGGTTGGCCGTGCAGCAGGAGTACGGCCTCCCCGTCGGCCGGGCCGGCATCGACGTAGTGCATCCGCACGGGGGGCAGCCCGGCCGCGCTGACCATGGCGTAATGGGGATCGAACGGGTAGCCGGGCAGGTCGGCGAAGCGCTCGTCGGGAGTTCGCAGCACGCCACCCATGACCCCTCCTCGGCACACATCGGCAGACTTCCGACGGGCGGATTCCGACGGCATGACGGCATGACGGTATGACGGGACGACGTTAGCAACATCCCGGCCTTCGCCCCTCCGGTCTCGACGCCGTCCGGGCGCGTTTCCCCTCCCCGGGCAGGGTGGGTCAAGGCCGCGGTCCCTCCCCGGCGGGCCCCGGTGCCGTCGGCCGGAGATCCCACGGTGGACACCCGGTTGTGCCATAGTCCACGCGTGCCCTTGCCGCCCATCGATCCCCTCGTCATGCGTATCGACGCCGACGGACCGACCCTGCTCGGCGGGTGGTCGCCGAGCAGCGGGCTCAGGCATTTCCCCCGCGCCCCGGTGTGCCCGTTCACCGGGGCCGATGACGTGGAGCCGGTCGACCTGCCCCGGACCGGGCACGTCTGGCTGCACACGACGGTCAATGTGCCGCCGCCGGGCTACACCGGACCGGTCCCCTACGGGCTCGGCATCGTCGAGCTCGACGGGACACCGATGCTCCGTGTGGTGTCCCGTCTGGCCGGCACCGGTCTCTCCTCCGGAGCCGAGGTGCGACTGGACGGCGAGGAGCTTCCCGGCCCGGACGGGGAGCCGGTCCTGACCTGGGTGTTCCGCTCGTGAACGACGTGCGGATCACCGGGGTGGGCCTCCATCCGTTCGGCCGCTTCGACGGGATGACCGGCCCGGGCATGGGGGTGGTGGCCGTGCGCGCCGCGCTGGATGAAGCGGGCATCGGCGCCCGCGACCTGCAGGCGGCGTTCTGCGGGACCGCCTACGGAGGGGTGGCCGCCGGGCACCGGGTGCTCGGCCCGTTGGCCGGCACCGGCATCCCCATCTACGACGTGGAGGCCGGGTGCGCATCAGGTGGTGCCGCCCTGCAGCTGGCGGCGGCGTCGATCGCCTCGGGGCAGCACGACCGGGTGCTCGCCTTCGGTATCGAGAAGATGCCCAAGGGCATCATTCGCTCGTCGTTCTTCGCCCCCTGGCAGGAAGCCGGGGGGCTCACCCCGGCACCGGCGTACTTTGCCCTGCGGGCGCAGCGGTTGCTGGCCGACACCGGCCTCACGGTCGAGCACCTGGCCGAGGTCGTCGTGAAGAACCGCCGCCACGGCGTCGACAACCCGGACGCCATGTTCCGCAAGGCGGTGACGGTGGACGAGGTCCTCGGCGCCAGGATGATCTGTGCGCCACTGACGCTGTTCATGCTGTGCTCGCCCAACGAAGGTGCTGCCGCGGTCGTCCTCGAGCGCGACGCCGGCGGCCCCCGCCTGGCCGGCATCTCACTCCGCTCGCACCTGCCCGGCAACGTCCTGGGCGAAGACTCACCGCTGTGCGGCATCGACGACAGCGCGGTCACACCACCGACCACGCTGGCCGCCGACGACGCCTACGCCCAGGCCGGTCTCGGTCCGGACGATGTCGACGTGGTCGAGTGCCAGGACACCGATGCGGCACGCGAACTGCTGGCCTGGGCCGAGCTCGGACTGTGCGCGCCGGGCGATCAGGCCGCCATCCTGGCCCGGGGTGACGCCCTCATCGGCGGACGCCTGCCCATCAACCCGTCGGGCGGGCTGCTGTCCAAGGGCGAACCCCTGGGTGCCTCGGCGTTGGGCCAAGTGGTCGAGCTGGTCCGGCAGCTGCGGGGAACGGCCGGGCACCGCCAGGTGGAGGGGGCCCGGGTCGGGTTGGCCCACGTCATCGGACGCGGCGCCAACGCCTGCGTGACCGTCCTGGTGCAGTAAGGCTGCTGCTGCACGGAGAAAGCCCGCCGGACCGGCGCACACCCGTCGGACCGGCGCACACCCGCCGGACCGGCGCACACCCGCCGGGTCAGGGCGACGCCGTCGGCCGGCGGCGGAGGGCGAAGTGGGCTTTGACGGAGTCGTCGGTCGGGCGGCCACCCACTTCGTTCACCTCTTCCAGCAGTTCGAACTTCGTCGCCAACGAGCTGCGGAGACGGGACAGACCGATGCCCAGCTCACCGATCTCCTCGTGATGGAGGAGGTACTGGGACTCACCCACGTGCTCGAAGATGCGGATGTCCCACCGCGACAGACCCTCCTCGGCCAGCGAGACATCCATGATGAACACGTTGTCGTCGAACTCGTACACCCACGGGGGCTCTTCACCCAGGCGACGGAGCTCACCCACCGTGTTGACGTCGAGGATGAACAGGCCCCCATGGTCGAGGTGGTCGTGCACGGCGGCGAAGGTCGACTCCCAGGCCTCGAAAGTGAGGAGGTGGTTGAGACTGTCGAAGACGCAGATGATCACGTCGAACCGTCGGCCGAGCGAGAACGAGCTCATGTCCCCCTCGATGAGGCGGGCCCTCGGGACCTTGCGCCGGGCCAGCGCCAACATCTCCGGGGACTGGTCCAGACCGGTCAGAGAACCGACGGTGGTCAGATGGGCGAGGATGGATCCCGTGCCGCAGCCGAGCTCGAGGAGGGTCGCCGCACCAGGCCGGTAACGGTCGATGAAGTCGAGCACCCGCGCCGCCCTCGGGGCGGGATCGTCCATCGCCGCGTCGTAGAAGCGGGCGAACCGTTCGTAGGCTGGCACCGGGCAACCGTGCCACAGTGTGGCCACCGATGGCATTCGCAGCTCCCACCTCGGAACGGAACGCGGCCTCTCCATCGGTGACGACGACGGTCGGATGTGCCCGTCGGGCACCGGGTCCGCTGAGTTCTGCCGCTCAAGCGCTCAGCGGACCCGGCATCTCTGGCATCGGCCGATTCGGAAACGGGCTTGAGGGCTGTGCCCCACCAGGCGCACCCGGCCCAGGTGGGTGGCGCCTGGCGTGGCGTCGGGATCCCTCCGGGTGCTCCCGGCGGCGGAGATAGAGTCCATCCGATGCCCTTGACCCCCGACGCCGTCCTGCTCCACGGAAAGGTGGCCGTGGTCACCGGCGGCGGATCGGGCATCGGGCGCGGCGTGGCGGCAACGCTGGCCGCCTTCGGGGCGAGGGTGGCCATCTGGGAGCGCGATGCGGAGACCTGCGACGCCGCCGCCGCGGAGGTCGGCGGTCTGGGGATCACCGTGGACGTGCGGGAGAGTGCCGAGGTCGACGCGGCACTGGCCCGCACCCGCCAGGAGCTCGGCGACGTCCAGATCCTGGTCAACAATGCCGGTGGGGTGTTCTCGGTCCCCTTCCTGGCCAGCAAGGAGAAGGGTTGGGACGCGCTCTACCGGGCCAACCTCAAGCACGTCATGCTCTGTACCCAACGGGTGGCGCAGGCCATGGTGGCGGCGGAACTGCCCGGCAGCATCATCAACGTGACCTCCATCGAAGGGGTCCGGGCGGCACCCGGCTACGCTGCCTACGCCGCGGCCAAGGCCGGGGTGATCAACTTCACCAAGACGGTGGCCCTCGAGTTCGCGCCCTACAGGATCAGGGTCAACGCCCTGGCCCCCGACATCACCTTCACCGAAGGGCTGGCCGCCGTGGCCCCACCCGGAAGCCACGAGCACTTCGGCAACGTCGTGCCCATGGGCAGGGCCGGCCACGTCGACGAGATGGGCGGTGCCGCCGTGTTCCTCGCCTCCGACCTCTCCAGCTACGTGACCGGCCAGACGCTGCACGTCGACGGGGGGACCCATGCCGCCGGCGGGTGGTACCACCATCCGGCTACGGGCGACTACATCCTCGGACCGCCCTGATCGGCTGACCGGCGGCCGGCTCTCAGCGGCCGAGTGCGGGGTGGCGCTTGGCCACCATGGGGACGAGCACGCTGCGCGGTGAGAGCCACCCGGCGGCGGCCGTGAGCCGGTTGGCCAAGCCGGGGATGACCACCGCCCGGTCGGCGTCCAGACCGGCCACCGCGGCCTTGGCCACGTCGGCTGCGGGCAGCCACATGAACTTCGGCATGGCGCCGGCCGCCTCCTCGTCGGAGATGCCGGCGGCAGCGGCGAAACCGGTGTCCACCGGTCCCGGGCAGAGTACGGTCACCGCCACCCCGTCGCCCCTCAACTCACCCCGGAGGGCGTGGCTGTAGGAGAGCACGAAGGCCTTGCTCGCTCCGTAGCCGGCCTGACCGGGGAGCGGCTGGAAGGCCGCGGTCGATGCCACGTTGAGCACGGCGCCGCTCCGGCGCTCGACCATCCCGGGCACGAACAGGGAGCACAGATGCACCACCGCTTCGACGTCGGTGCGGATCATGGCCACCTCGGCGGCCGGATCGGAACGGGAGACCGGGCCCATGGTCGAGAATCCGGCATTGTTCACCAGCACGTTGACCGACAGCGAGCGGGACTCGAGCTCGGCGGGGATCGCGCTCCGCGACGCCTGGTCGGCCAGGTCGGCCACGATCACCTCGGCCCGGACGCCGTGGGTGGCGGCCAGTTCGGTCGGCCAGCCTGCGCAACTTGTCCTCGGTCCGGGCCACCAGCGTGACTCCGAGCCCCCGCCCGGCCAGCAGGCGGGCGATCTCGGCGCCGATCCCGGAGGAGGCTCCCGTCACCAGACAGGTGCGATCGGGGCTGGGGGCGGGAAGGACCATCGCCAGAGCGTAGGTCTTCCCACCGGCCCCGGCCTCCGGGCATCTCCCACCCGTCGCATCGGCTCCTCGGCCCCGCCGGCGGACGCAACCGCCTCCGGAGCCGTCGTCAGTGGCGACCGGGCGTGGCGTAGACGGCGCGGGCCCGGTAGCGGAGTGGTCGCTCTCCCAGCTCCTCGAGGTAGTGGGCCACCCACCCGGCAACCCGAGCCACGGTGAACAGCGTGCGGCCCGCATCCGGTGCCATCCCGGTCGACCAGGCGATGGCGGCCATACCCAGATCGACGTTGGGGAGCGGGATGGAGTGGGCGGCGGCCAGCTCGATGAGCGCCCCGACGGTCCCGATCTGATCGGGGGTGGCCAGCTCTTCGAACAGCTGGAGGAGCACGGAGAACCGGGCATCGCCGTGCTTGTAGACGGTATGGCCGAAGCCGGGGAGGATGCGCTGCCACCGGAGGGTGTCGTCCAGGGCCCGCTCGGGGCCGTCGCGCTCGGCATCGACCAGCAGGGAGTAGGCGAGTTGGCTGGCTCCGCCGTGCAGCGGGCCGGCGATGGTGGCGAGCCCGGCCAGCACGGCGTCGTAGACGTCGGCCCGGGTGGAGGCGGCGATCCGTACGGCCATGGTCGAGGTGGCCAGCTCGTGGTCGGCCATCAGCACCATGGCCGCGTTGACCGCCCGGACGACGTCCGGGGTCGGGCCGGTGGACAGCGCCGAGGACAGGCGGGCGGCCATGGAGCCGGTCAGGTCCTGGCCACCGACCGCCCCTACCGCTGCCGACAAGTGGCCGGCCACGGCCAGCACGTCCACCATGGAGGCCGTCACCCGCCGGGCCGTGCGGACCACGGTCTCCGGCCGAAGGTCGGCCCGCAACGGATCGCGGGCGCCGGCCATCACCACCGCCCAGCGGATCCGGTCGGACGGACCGAGGTCGGGTGGCCGGCCCAGAGCCAGGGGCGGCCAGTCGTGGGGGCGGGGTTCGGGGCCATCACCCTCGGTGCCCCACAGCCACTCCGCCACCTCCTCGTAGCGCCGGCTGGTGGCCAGGTCGGTGGCCCGCCGGCCGCGGTAGACGGGACCGTCGTCGGTCAGCTGGGTGATGCCGGTGGTGACGGTGGCCATGCGGGTCTCCACGGCCTTGCCCTGGCGTGACCGGCGGGCCAGCTGCTCCACCTCGTCCATGTCGAACAGGCTCCGCCGTCCGTCGGCGGCCCGGTGCGAGGCCAACAGACCGCGGCTCACATAGGCGTAGAGAGTCGGCACCTTCACGCCGAGCCGCCGGGCGGCCTCGTCGCTGTCCAGCATCCGCTCCACGCCGCCATCCTATGGGCTTCACATTGACTTGATCAACATTTACAGCACGCCACCCGGCCGTCACACTGGTAGCAGCCAACCGATCAGACCAACCAGATCCGATCAGATCCGATCAGACCAGGGCGGCGGACCCGCCCGGACGGAGGAGAGAACCCATGGCCACCGCCGTAGAGGAGCTGATGTCGTCCCCCCGGTCACCTGCGACGTCGACGCATCGTTGACCGAGGCCACCTCCCTGATGAACAGCCGGCAGATCGGATCGGTGGTGGTGACCGACGGTCCGGCCATCGCCGGGATCCTGACCGAGCGGGACCTGCTCCGGGCTGCCGCCACCCGAGCCGATCCACGGGCCGATTCGGTCCGGCGGTGGATGACGGCCGACCCGGACGTCCTCAGCCCCGACGACGAAGTGGTCGAGGCGTGGTCGGGGCTCACCCACCACCAGTACCGGCATCTCCCGGTGGTCGACGACGGCCGATTGGTCGGGGTGGTCTCCATCCGCGACCTGCTGACCGTGGCCCAAATCCGTCCGGCCGACGAGGTCAGTGCCGATGTCCCTCGCGGGCTCGAAGGCGTGGTGGCGGCCGAGACGGCGGTGGGCGACGTCCGCGGGAAGGAAGGGTTCTACCACTACCGCCAGTACTCGGCCACCGACCTGGCCGCCCGACGATCGCTCGAGGACGTCTGGACGCTGCTCTTCGACGGGGCGCTGCCCGACCGGGCCACGTCGGATCGGTTCGCCGCCGAGGTGGCCGGCCTGCGGACCATCCCCGCCGGGTTGGCCGGAATGCTCCCCGCCCTCGCCACCATGGGCACACCGCTCGACGTGTTGCGCACCAGCGTCTCCGTCCTGGGCGCCGAGCTCGGCTGGCGACCCACCCACGACATCGACCACGACGAAATTGAGGACACAGGCCCTGCGGCTCTGCGCCGTCGTCCCCACCCTGCTGACGGCCACCTTCCGCCTGCAGCAGGGCCGGGAGCCCATCCCACCTCGTGACGATCTCGGCTATGCCGCCAACTACCTGTGGATGCTCCTCGGGCGGGAGGCCCCGGCCGCCCACGTGCGGGCCATCGAGAAGTACCTGGTGCTCACCATCGACCACGGATTCAACGCCTCCACCTTCACGGCCCGGGTCATCGCATCGACGGGCGCCGACCTGGCCGCGTCGGTGGTCGGAGCCATCGGGGCGCTGTCGGGGCCGCTGCACGGGGGCGCACCCAGCCGCGCCCTGGCCATGCTCGACTCCATCGGGACGCCCGACCGGGCGGAGCCGTGGATCCGCGACGCCGTCACCCGGGGCGACCGGATCATGGGCTTCGGGCACCGCGTCTACAAGACGGACGACCCGCGGTCGGTCTTCCTGCGGGATGTGGCCAGGGGCCTCGGCGGCGACCTGGTCGAGTTCGCAGAGCAGGTGGAGAGGACGACGGTCGACGTGCTGGCCGAGCTCAAGCCGGGACGCCAGCTCTACACCAACGTCGAGTTCTTCGCCGGGGTGGTGATGCACACCTGTGGCATACCCCGTGAGATGTTCACCCCCACCTTCGCCTCCAGCCGCACCATCGGCTGGGCCACCCACGTCATGGAACAGGCCGCCGACAACCGTCTGATCCGGCCGGCGGCGCGCTACGCCGGTCCGCCTCCACCCCAACCGGTGCCCACCGCCTGAAGGTCAGTCTGCGGGAGCGTCGGCCGGGGGGAGGATGCCGGCGGAGGCGATGGGCCGCTCCTCGACCCACTGGAGATGGAGCTCGCGTCGGGCGAACCTCCATCCCGAGTCGGTGGACCGGTAGCTGTCGTGGTACCGGATGACCCACACCGTGTCGGTTCCGTGACCTCCGCCCGACCCCACCGCCGAACTGGCGTGGTGGGCCACGCACAACACCGTCCCGGTGGCCGTCGTGCCGTCGAGGACGTACCGGTGGTCGGACATCTGGTGGAAGGTGCGGTCGTAGACCCGCAGGCCGCCCGGCACCCGGCGAAGGGAGTCGTGGCCGGACCGGGTGATCACCGGCCGCAGGTCCTCGGGCACGTTCGGGACCACGAGCTCGCCGTCGGCCACGAAGAGCCGGGCGAACCGCTCGCCGTCACCGTCGTCGGCCGCGGCCCCGTACTCCGTGGACAGCCAACGCAGCTCCTCGAGAACCAGGAGGTCGGCCAAGGACGTGGGGAACTCCGTCACCGATGGCCGTCACTCGGGCCGGCGGGCGTCATGGCAAACCGCTCGGCGAAGGCCGACATCTCGTCGTGGACCCGGGCCAGGTCATCGGTCATCGAGGTCGAGACGACCAGACGGGCGGCCCCGGCCGACCGGGCCTCGTCGATGTCCTGCTCCGAGGTCGTCGGGAGGTATCCGGACAGGGTCAGCTCGATGGTGGCCGGGTCGCGCCCGGCCTCCTCGGCCGACTGGCGGAGCTGTGCCATCCGGGCGCCCAGTTCCTCCGGGGCCAGCCCGAGGGGCTGGAAGCCGTCACCCAGGCGACCGGCCCGCCGGGCCGCCGCCTCGCTGTGGCCTCCGATGTGGATCGGCACCCCACCGGGCTGGGCCGGCTTCGGATACGAGTGGGCATGCCGGAACGAGAAGAACTCACCGGCGAAGTCGGCACCGGACGGACCCGAGTCGGACCACAGGAGGCGCATGGCGGCGATCGTCTCATCGGTGCGCCGGCCCCTGGTGCGGGGGTCGGCCCCGGTCGCCCGGAGCTCCTCGTCCATCCATCCCACCCCCACGCACATCCGCACCCGGCCGGCGGACAGGACGTCCACGGTAGCGATCCGCTTGGCCAGTACCACGGGATGGTGATTGGGGAGCACCAGTACGCCGGTGGCCAGCCCGATGTGCTCGGTCACCGCGGCCAGATAGGCCAGGAGATCGAGGGGATCGGGAATCCGGCAGTCATCCGGCAACGGCATCTTGCCCGAGGCCGCGTAGGGGTAGATGCTGCGGTAGTCCGACACCACCACCGCGTGTTCGACCAGGACCACGGAGTCGAAACCGCACCCTTCGGCGTGACGGGCGAACGAGGTCATCCACTCGGGGTCGGCGGTGACCCCCGAACGGACTGGGGGAATGATCCCGAACCGCATGGACTGGCTCACTTTCGTCGGCGCCCGGTGACGGCCGTTCCGGACATGCCCTCTGCGGACATCCCCTCCGACGGCCTCGGTCGGCGGGGCCCGACCCGGGTGCCGGGTCAGCTTAGAAGATGTGCGAATGGCCCGCCCACCTCGCCACGGCCGCCCGACGCACGGACCACCCTGTAGGGTCAGCGCGTGGATGCCGGCCGATGTGATCCCGTGTCAACGGTGAGCGGCGCGACGTCGCACTGTCCGGTGGGTGGCGGACGGTTCCGGGGCGGACAGTGCGACCGATGGCGCCTGAGCTGACCGGTGGGCTTCCGGCCACGTTGCCGGAGGCGGTGCGAGAGCAGCTCAAGCTGACCCGGCAACCGCCGTACGAAGCCCCGATCACGGTGGCGGTGAACGGCGCCCTCATGAGCTCGGCCTGGTTCTTCCTTCCCCTCAGCCTCAGGGACGACATCTTCACCCTGCACGGCCCACTCGCCTTCGCGCTGGTCCTCGCCTCCTGGATGTACTCCGACGTGCCCGCCACCAACGTGGTCGGCCCCGATGCCCGGAGAATGATGGCCGCCATCGACGATCCGGTCATGTTCCGACGGCTGCTGAATGCCAAGAACATCGTCCTGTGGACGATGGTCACCCCGGTGTGCACGGTGGTGGCGGTGATCGTCGGGCTCTTGAACCAGGATCTGCTGTCGATCCTCTACACCGTCGTGTGGATCGGGGTCGTCCCGTTCGGGGCCCTGGCCGTCTCGGCCTGGGTGGGAATCGTCTTCCCCTACCATCCGATGCCGTTGCGCGTCCGGTGGGAGCACCGGAGGCCGCCCCTTCGGATGCTGGTGCGCTGGTTGGCCCTGGTCATCACCCCCTACGGGCTCGTACCCGTCCTGGCCGGCGTGCTCATGGTGCCGTCGCTGCTCCTGTGGGGGTTCACCTCGAAGCACGGGCTCACCCAGAGGCTCCCGGACCGCGACCTCGGCTTGGGGGTGGCCCTGGCCTGCGTGATCTCCATGGCCTGCTGGGTGGGTGGCCAACACTTCGGAGCGGGACTGGCCCGGCGGCGCCGGACCAAGCTGCGGGCATTCCTCTCCGATCCCCTCCGGGGCTGACAGGGATGGCGGGGCGCCGCCGGCCTCAGCCGGCCACCAGCGACGTCAGCCAGTCGTCGCGCAGAGCCGCGGCCAGGACGGTCACCGAGTCGGCCCAGGGCAGTACCCTCGGTTGGCCTCGCCGTTCCCACCGGTTGTGGGTGACCTGCACGCCGGCCACCGCCAGCCACCACTGCAGCTCGGAGATGGTCGGGCGCCAGTCGCCACCGTCGAGGTAGCCGGCGATCACCGCCCTGGCCCTCGTCCGGTCGGCCGGCTTCCCCGAGCCATCGGCGACCAGGAGGGCCACGAACGCGGCGCGGGCCATGTCGAGTCCCCGGGGTGCGATCTGCGCGACCTCCCAGTCGATCATCACCGGTGCCGTCGCCGTCTCCAGATAGTTGCCGGGCCCCGGATCGCCGTGCGTCACCACCAACGGACCCAGCGCCGGCGTCGGTGCGGCGAGGACCTGCCCGACGGCCGCGGGGACCGATGACCCGGCGAGCCGGTCGCCCAACGCCTCGACCTTGGCCCGATGCGACCGGACGAACTCCGGAACCGGCCAGGTCGGCAGTCCTGAGCCTCGAGGTGGGATCCGACCCAGCTCATGGAGGGCTCGACCCATGCGACCCCAGGCGGCCGCCGTGCGCGGTGGCCGACCGTCCACCCGGTCGGTCACCAGGCACGGCCGTAGCGGACCGTCCCCGAGCCGACCGGCGGCGAACCGGCGCACCTTCGGGACGGGCGCCCCCTGGGCCCACAGCCAGGTCAGAGCCCGTTCCTCGACGGCCAGCCGGCCGCCGACCACTTCCATCTTGACCACCACGGGTCGCGCCGCCCCGGCCTCGGTGCCGAAGTACACGTGATGGGAGCGCCCGCCGGGGACGGCCACCAGGTTCTCCACCTCGTAGCCGTCCGAGCAGATGAGTCGATGCCCGGCGCCCTCAGCGGAGGGCACGATGCCGGTCAGCGGTGCGCACCGGAACCGTCTCCGTCGAAGGTGAACATGGTCCGGCCCGGCTCGAACGGTCGCGACGGTCCCGTGAGCCGATGCGTTCCCACGCCGAAGGAGGTCCCCGGTTCCGTGTCGAATGCGACCTCCTCGAACCCCAGCTCCGCGTACCACGCACGGATGGTGGGAGTGAGGTCGGGCTCCAGCCGGTGCCTCGTCCAGATGACGGCCCCCCGGGGAGCCAACAGGCTGGGGAGCTCTTCGATGGTGGCCCGGATGTCGGCGTCACTGATGTTTCCGAACACGCCACAGGCCAGAACGACGTCGGCCGGAACGGCACCGCCATAGGCGGAGGTCTGAGATGCATCCCCCTGGTGGACGTCGACGGCCGTGAGCCCGGCCCGGCCGGACGCCGCCCGGGCCTGGTCGGCGAGGTCGGGGTCCAGCTCCACCAGGAGTGCCTGCACGTCGTCACGACGGGCGTGTTCGGCCATGACGCCGATGACGTCGCGGCCCTGGCCGGCACAGAGGCTGATCAGCCGGATCCGGCCACTCGGCGCCTGGTCGAGGACCTGGCCCAGTCTCCGTTGCACGACGGAGAGCCGCCGGCTCAACGAGGAGGTCGGGTCCTCGTACGCCTGGTGCCATCTGACCCAGTGTCCCCCCACGGACATGACGAGAAGGTAGCAGGAGCACGGATCGGGGCCGGAGCCGGGGCCCGAACGTTCAGCGAGGGGAGCTGACCAGTTGGTCGAGCAGCTCGGAGGCCATCGGTCGGGCGAAGTAGAAGCCCTGACAGAGATCACTGCCCAATTCGGCCAGCGCCCGGTGTTGCTCGGCCGTCTCCACTCCCTCGCACACGACGGTCAGGTCCATCAGGTGCGCCATTTCGATGGTCTTCGACACGATGGCGTGACTGGATTCGTCCCGATCGACGTCGGCGATGAAACTCTGGTCGATCTTGACGATGTCGATGGGGTAGCGCTTGAGATAGCTGAGCGACGAGTACCCGGTGCCGAAATCGTCCAGGGCCAGTTGCAAGCCGAGTCTCTTCAGCTCGACGAGCACGATGAGTGCTCGTTCGGTGTCCCGGATCAGCGCCCCTTCGGTGATCTCGATGGTGACCAGCCTGGGGTCGGTCCCGGTGCCGTCCAGGACGTGGCTGATCATGGACACGAAGTCGGGGGCCATGATCTGATGGGCAGACATGTTGACGGCCATCCGCAGACCGCTGGTCCCACCCCCCCACTTCTTCCGCTCGGCGCACACGTTCTCGAAGACCCACCGTCCGATCTCGTTGATCAACCCCGACCGCTCGGCCAGGGGGACCATGATGGTGGGCGCAATGGGACCGCTCGTGGGATGCTCCCATCTGAGCAGGGCTTCTGCGGAATCGACTCTCCCATCGCTCGTGCGCACGATGGGCTGATAGTCGATACGGAGCTCCTCACGCTGCACGGCGGTGCCCAGCGCGCTCTGGAGGCCGGCTTGATACTCGTCCAGGTGCTGCGAATGCAGGTCGATGATCTGGTGGTTGGCTCCGCCACTCCGTTTGACCTGGTACATGGCGGCGTCGGCCGCGTGGAGCAGCTGTTCGGCATCGTGATTGGTCTGGTCGGCGAAGGCGATCCCGACGCTGGCCGAGATGGTCACTTCGGCCCGGGAGAGCGAGAACGGCCTGGCCAGCACGTCGACGATTCGAGAGGCGATGGTCTTGACCTGGACCACCTTGTCGAGGTCTTCGCACAGGACCACGAACTCGTCCCCCGACAGACGGCTGAGGGTGTCGCCGGGGCGGAGGGCGACCGAGATCCGCTCAGCCACCGCGATGAGCAGCTCGTCACCGGCCTGATGTCCGTGGGCGTCGTTGACCCTCTTGAAATCGTCGAGATCGATGAAGAGGACCGCCACCACCTTGCGCGAGCGCCCGCTCCGGACGATGGCGTGCTCGATCCGCTCGAGAAGCAGGATGCGGTTGGGCAGGCCGGTGAGGGCGTCGTGGACCGACTGGTCGTGGGATCGGGCCGATGCATCCTCCAGATCAGCGCGGTTCTGGGCGTTGACCAGATAGGCGGACGTCACATCGGCCAGTGTCTGGGCCGTGGCCATTTCCTGCGCGCTCAGATGGCCGGGCGAATCACGGTAGAGATCGAGCGCTCCGAGTCGCTTCGAACCCTGGCGCAACGGAAAGGTGAATACCGCGGCCAGCCCTATGTCGACCGCCTCCGCCGCGAAGGTCCGGTAGCGGTCGTCGGTTCGGAGATCGGGTACGACCACGGCGCGATCGGAGACGAAGGCCCCGATGCACGGCCCCTCGCCCAGCTCGCTCTGGAGTCTCTCGAACTTGAGGGCCGAGGAATCAGACGCTGCGACGTAGTGGGGAAGGGACGTGGACGTGATGAGGGTGACACCGGCGCCACTGACAGGGAGCACGTCCACGATCCGAGCCACCAGATGCTCCAGGATCCCCTGGATGGGGAAGTCGGTGAGCATGGTCCGGGCGAACTCGCACAGGACGTCGGAGAGTTGCTGCTCGGCTTCCGTCATGGCCGGGCCCGACTCGGAGAAATCGCCTGAGGGTGCATCGGATGGCTCGACATGAAGTCCCCGCCCCCCGTCTTGCCACCCTCGCTGTCAAAGGCTGCTTGGATGGTACCCCTTTTCGGGATGCAAATCCGGGGGTAGGCCCTCCCGGTGAGACGCCGGCCACCACCCGTCTCACCGGCCCTCCCCGGGGAGGGCCGCTCGAAGCCAGCTCCTCAGCTCCTCAGCCCTTCAGGTCGGGCTCACTCCGACGATGGGGCTCACCAGAGGACGGGCGCCGGTCGACCCGAAGAAGCCGGCGTCGCCGCCGTTGAAGATCCCACCGTCGCTGGCCACCAGCCAGTAGCCCTTGCCGTCGGGGGTGGCGGCCATGCCCACGATGGGCCGGTTGAGGGCGATGGAGCCGGTGGACCCGTAGAAGCCGGCGTCGCCGAAGGCGAAGATGCCGCCGTCGCTGGACACCAGCCAGTAGCCGTGGCCGTCGGGGGTGGCGGCCAGGCCCACGATGGGCTGGTGGAGTCGCAGCTCGCCGGTCGAACCGTAGTTTTCGGCGTCCCCGAAGGCGAAGATGCCGCCGGCGCTGGACACCAGCCAATAGCCCTTGCCGTCGGGAGTGGCGGCCAGGCCCACGATGGGCTGCGTGAGGTCCAGCCCGCCGGTCGATCCGTAGTAGCCGGCGTCGCCGCCGTTGAAGATCCCACCGTCGCTGGCCACCAGCCAATAGCCCCGTCCGTCGGGAGTGGCCACCATCCCCACGATGGGCTTGTTCAGGTGCAGGGCGCCGGTGGAACCGTAGAAGCCGGCGTCGCCGAAGGCGAAGACACCGCCGTCGCCGGCCACCAGCCAGTAGCCGTGGCCGTCGGGGGTGGTGGCCATGCCCACGACGGGCTGGTTGAGTGGCTGGCCGTCTGTGGACCCGAAGAATCCGGAGTCCCCGAAGGAGAAGATGCCGCCGTCGCCGGCCACCATCCAGTAGCCGTACCCCGCTCCCGGTCCGGTGTCACTGTCCAGGTGGCCGAATTGGCCCAGATGGCCGAAATCGGGGGCCGGCGACGTGGTGCTCGTCCCGGCGGGAGGCCCGAGCGTGGACGCCGGCTGGGTCGCGTTCACCGTCGCCGATGTGCCGGACACGGTCGAGGTGACGGGACCGCCCACTGGCATCGGGGCTGAGCTGGGGGTGGATGGCGGCGCGGTCACAGCCTGCCGGCGGGAGGTGGGTCTCGACCCACCCGTCGTGGCCGTAACCGTCGGGGCGGTCGCCACCCCGGCGCCGGGGACGACTGATCCGGGCGTCACCAGCTCAAAAGCAACGGCAATGGCCAGCCCCGCCCCGAGGACACCGGCCGTCCAACGCGTGGCCATCCGTCTGGTGGCACGACGATGTGAGGTCGACAATCTCCCGACCCTACGCTTGTTGGTGACCCGGTGCTTCGGAATGCGCCTCTCGAACGCGTACCTCATGTCAGCCTCATCCCCTTGATGGGTTCATTGAGGTTGACGTCGCCGCCCGCCGACCCGTAGAAGCCGGCGTCGCCGAAGGCGAAGATGCCGCCGTCGCTGGCCACCAGCCAGTAGCCGTTGCCGTCGGAGGTGGAGGCCATGCCCACGATGGGCTGGTTGAGGCCCGACCCACCGGTCGACCCGTAGAAGCCGGCGTCGCCGAAGGCGAAGATGCCGCCGTCTCGGGCCACCAGCCAGTAGCCGTGGCCGTCGGGGGTGGCGGCCATGCCCACGATGGGTTGGTTGAGGGCGATGGCGCCGGTCGACCCGTAGAAGCCGGCGTCGCCGAAGGCGAAGATGCCACCGTCTTGGGCCACCAGCCAGTAGCCATGACCGTCGGGGGTGGTGGCCATGCCCACGATGGGTTGGTTGAGGGCGATGGCGCCGGTCGACCCGTAGAAGCCGGCGTCGCCGAAGGCGAAGATGCCGCCGTCTTGGGCCACCAGCCAGTAGCCATGGCCGTCGGGGGCGGTGGCCATGCCCACGATGGGTTGGTTGAGGGCGATGGCGCCGGTCGACCCGTAGAAGCCGGCGTCGCCGAAGGCGAAGATGCCGCCGTCGCTGGCCACCAGCCAGTAGCCGAGACCGTCAGGGGTGGCGGCCATGCCCTCGATGGGCTGAGTGAGAGCCAGCCCGGCCGTCGACCCGTAGAAGCCGGCATCGCCGAAGGCGAAGATCCCGCCGTTCCCGGCCACCAGCCAGTAGCCGTGGCCAAGCCCTGGGCTGGGGGCGGCCGAGTAGCTGAACTGGGCGGCCGGCGACGTGGCGCTGGTCCCGCCCGGGGTGGTGACGATCACGTCTACAACTGCACCACCGGTCCCCGCCGGCTCGGTCACTGTCACCGTCGTCGCCGTGCTGGCTGTGATGATGCCAGCGGTGCCGCCGAAGGTCACCGAGGTCGGGCCGGCCAGGTTCGTTCCCAACACCGTCACCGCTTGCCCCCCGGTCGACGGACCCGAATTGACGATCACCGAGGTGACGGTCGGAGGGGTCGACGCCACCGCAGGAGTGGCGGTGAACACGGGGATCACCAGCGCGGAGGTGATGGCCACCACAAGACCGAAGACGGAGCCGATCGTCGCTCGCCGTCCCATCATCGGGCGGTAGCTGCCGCGAGGCCTCGGCGTCGATCGAGACTTACCCGAGTGGTCGCCCCGGAGCCGCCCACTCCGCGACAAGCCGGCCTGCCTCATCTCGTTGCCACCTCCTCTCGAACCCGACACCGCAGCGTCCTCTCCTCAACGCGCAGTCGGCGCCGTGGGGTCGCGCAGGGTGCCAACGCAGGCGGCTTCACCGGCGGGGCGGGGTCTGGAGTTGGATGGCCGAACACGACATCCGGCCAGTGGGTGCGAACCGAAGGCAACCACTCGCATGTTCATGGGGCAACGGCCGGCGGAACTGCTTGCGGTACCCGCGCCGAAGCGCAACGATAGGAAGGGAACGGTTCGTTTGCCGGCGCGGCACCGGCCGGGTCGGTACCGTCGGTAACCCTGCGTTCCCTTCATGCCCATATATCGGCGTGGCAGAGCATGTGATGGAGAGGGCCCACCCTAAACAACCGGTGGGGGCGTCCCTTGTCCACGCCTGCCATCGCCCGGACGCCAGCCACTGACCCGACCCCCTTCTCCCTACTATCGCCCAGCACTGCGGATGAGACACGCCAGTCGTCGCTGACGAGCGCACAGCTGCTGGAGCCGATCCCCACAGTTTGAAGGAGGCGATCGTGGCCTCGATCACACGGCGACCGTGGCCTCGATCGAAGGGGCGAGTGATCCGGCAGTTGGCAGTCGAGAGATGCGACGGGCTGTCGCCGCCAACAGCGCGACTCACGGACCCCGTTCCGTTGTCGCACCGGGGTCGTCGGATGGAGCAGTTGCGCGAGCGGATCGTCGCTCATCGACCCGCGATGGAGCGGCTGCATTCGTCAGCTGGCGGGAGCGCGTCCAAGCAACGATATGTCCGGTGATGAACAGGTCGACCGGGTGGAGCTTTCGGCTGAGCGGGGCGGCTGGCCACTCCGCCTCGGCGACCACCCGCGTGCACATCGTCCGGGGCCTTGGCTGGCTCCGACAGACGGGCCGGCGTCTTGCGTCGGGATCACCAAGCTCCCCATTGGGGCGCCCGCCCGGACGGCGGCAGACCATGATTGCGCCACCGGCCCAATCCGTGTTGGCGCGTCAATGGAGCGGGGTCCGACTAAACCGGATAGATCGACGGCGCGACTCCGCTCGGTGGCGACCGCGGCAACCGCTCCAACGCGTCTGGGCAATGTCGAGCGCGGCGACAAGCCTCCGACCGAAGAGGTCGGCGCCACACCCGGCAGCGCATGGCGGCCTTTGACCTCGGACCGCTCGTGCATCCCGCAGGCACCTTCTCGCTCCTGACGGAGTGGCCACTGTCAATCAGGCCGCATCGCTCGCGTCGTGCACCCGCCGATGGAGCCCGATATGAGTGACGTTGGAGACGCGTTCGATCGCTCAATGCTCAACGGATCACGCCACCGTGATGTTGGATCGCCACCGGAGATGAGAGGTCACCCGCGTCGCCCATGGGTGCAGTAGTCGAAGGTACTGAGCCGCGCCTCGCGGAAAGGGCTGCCTTTGCTCGCACGCGGTAGGAGTCGGAGTACTCGACGACGAGAGACGTGCGCGGCTCGACGACGGGCTCCGAGGTCATTGCACAGCCCCAGTCGACGTTGATGGCGAGCTCATCGGATGCGCCCAGTGGCGGGCGGCCGCGCATCGGAAAGGATTCGTCGGTCCATTGACCACACTCGGACGGAGCCACCACGAGGGCACCGCAACGCGACAGGGGCGGTCGGGCATGATGTCGGGTACTCCCCGATTGTCGACTGGGAGCGGCCGCAATTCTTGCTCGTCACCCGGCCGAGCCCACACCGCGGTAGCGGGTAGCCGGGAGGGTTCGACGGCGACACAGGTGGTGGTGGTGGTGGTGGTGGTGGTGGTGCCAAGCAACGGTTCGGTCAAAACGAAGCGCTCGTCGAGCACGGCTTCGGGGCCCCTGCTGCTGGCTTGCCGGCGGAGCTGGCCGCCGGCCGCGGCACCAACCTCTGCGATGCGTTCGGCCAGCCGGGTCATCGAGCCGTCGGCGCTCCGAAGGCTCGGTCGTTATCAGGCCAGGGTCAGGGCCGGCGACCGGGTGGACGCACCCCGACCAGACCGGTATCGGCCTCGGCGCAGCTGGTGTCCTCGCCGGCTACGGAGATGACGGCGGACGGCGGGGCGGGATTGGCAGCCGCGCTCTTGAACCGCCTGACATTGCCATAGAACCTCACCAATCCAACCCCGGTCGGGGCGATCCACCCGATCCAGAACATGAACAAGAACGGCGGCGAGATCCGGACCATGTAATGCAATCGATCGCGCGTGGAGGAAAGCACACTGCCCGTCTGGTGCCAGGTGTTGAAGTAGATGAAGGCCATGATCAGACCGCAGAGGCAAAGGGTGAGGATCGAAATTCCCACCAACGGGAGCGAAGGCTGTCGTGCCCCCGTCAGATAGACCAGGAGGACCCACACGCTGACGGGAACCCCGATCGGATTGAGGATCAATGACAGACAGGGGAGCAAGTTGATCCTCGCCCGCATGCGCTCCGGAAAGGTCAAGCCCATGTCGGTGAGGGGACGGGCCAGAGTCCTGAGCAGACCGCACACCCACCGTCCTCGCTCCTCGATCCCGCTGCCCAAGGTCAGAGGCACCTGCTTGACCACCGGGTCGGCCAGAACTCCGAGCCGGCGGCCGTTCTTCCACAGTCGGATACCGATCTCGGGTTCTTCGATGGCCAACCAGGGGTTGAAGCCGCCCAGCGCAACCAGGTCCGAGGCCATGTAGAAGAGGTTCTTGCCGAGGACCCAATAGGGCTGGTTGCCCTTGCTGTCCAGGTGCGAGAACATGAAGCCGTCCCAGACCATGTGGTCCATGGCCAGCCACGATGCCGGCCAGGTCTCCAGCAGATTGCCGGCGATGGTGGTGCCGTAGAGGACGTCGAAGTGCTGGAACCCGGCCGCCGCCTGTCGGATCCGGTCGGCGGGCACCAGTTTTCCCGAGTCGATGAAATCCAGTATCCATCCGTCGCCTCTGGTCGCCACCGTGTTGTAGAAGGCGAACACCAGTGGACCGGACAGGTGGGCCGGGAGATCCCTGACCCCTGCGGCCGGGCCGGCATGCCACCAGTAGGCCTTCGGCTCCCGATCCCACGCCTCCCACACCCCGTCCCACGATGGATCGGAAGTAGGAGGCACGACGAGTACCTCTGTCGACGGGTATTCGGCGCCGAGGCGGTGCGCCCAGCGCACCGCCTCACCATTGTCGTGGCTCACCACAACCACGATGTGGTCCCGATCCGCCGGATAGTCGACCGCCACCAACATCCCCACAATACGGCGTACGACCTGCTCGGACTCGTGCTCGACCTGGTAGATGTGAACGACGTCCGGCAGGTGCTCGTCGTCGACCGGATCGAGTTGCGCCGGATCGATCCAGATGGGGGGCTGGCTGAGGAAGTAGAGATCAGTGAGCTCCACAGCCAGGTAGAGCACGAGGACTACGGAAATGACAGAGACGACAACAGGGCTCGACATCGTTGATCCAATCCGAAGGCCAGATGGCGGGGTTGTTGGCCAGAGGGTCGAGGCTTACGGCTTGGCGGCGGCCACGCTGCCGCCCGACTTGGACTTGGCCGGTGCGCTACTGGTTGTGGCTGACTTGGGCTTTGCCGATGGAGTGGTGGTGGCCGGTACGCTCGCCTTGACGGGGGTCTTCGGCGTGGAGGAGACAGTTGCTTTCCAACCACAGGTGGTCGTAACGGCGAAGCCGTACTTGCCGGCAACGTTGAACGGCTTGTGGCCACCGCCGCCCAGGCCGGTCTGATTGGTTACGCTGACCGGCTTCCCGTCGTTCTTGGTGGTCGTGAGCGAGAACGTCCCGCTGGTCGACGCATCCTGACAGTTGAAGGTCCAACTCACCGTCCAGGCTTGCGGGAGCGTGACCGCGGACAGGAGCTTGTCGCCGGTCCCGGACTCCTGCAGGTACTGCTTGGCCGCAGCCGGGGTAGCCGACGTCGAGGTCGGTGGTGCCGCGGATGAGCTGCATGCGGCTATCGCAGAGGCAGAGACGGCGACGATGGCGGCGGAGAGCAGAACTCTCGAGGCACGTGAGTGCGAGGAGATTGGGCTGCCCGGTACTTGGGAACGACGGTATGCCTTCATGGGAGTTCACCTTTCTTGGTTGCTAGGACCCGGGCCTGCTGTCCCCTCCCCGGAATCACTCGGGGCCAAGAGGACCAACACACCCGGGTTTTGGTCACCCCTCTCCATCGACCAAGTCGGCCGGACCGTGGATGGGGGCAGGCCCTAAAAATCCGGGAGGAGATGCCCCGGGGCGATCAACCGGGAAAGTCGCTCGGGCAGGTGACCCGGCCGAGCAGACTCCGCGCCACCGTCAGAACCGTTTCGAGGTCGTGGGTGAGAACGAAGGCGAATCGTCTGTCCCGCTCCGGTCCGGAATCTCCGAGGTCGCGGGCCACGAAGGCCCCTGCATAATGGGCACCGACGATGGCGACTACCCACTCGTCGCGAAGAGGATCATCGGTGCCGAGCCCCACGCCCCGGACGCCCGAGGCCGGCGTCGGGCCGAAGTCGGCGCCGAAGACAGCGACGATCGGGCATCGGGCCCCCAGGTGGGAATACCGACGGGCGGTTTCGGGGGTGAAGTACCGGGCGTCCTGCATGGCGCTGAGCACCACCGGCGGCGTTTCCAGACAGAGTCCCTGGTGCTCGAGGTGCTGGGAGCTTCCGTGCAGGATCTCCTTGGTACCGACGCGGGCCGAAGAGGTGTCGATGACATCGAAGGGGCTCAGGGCCGTGAGGCTCATCGGTTGGTGGACGCTGAGGATCTCAGACGATGGCCGGATGGCGCCCAACGGGCCGGGCCAGCCCAGGTACCAACCCTGTCCGAGCGTCGCCCCGAGAGCCAGGGCCCGCCGGAGATGGGTCTCGGTTTCGATCCCCTCGGCCAGGATCGTGGCCCCGGTACGTTCGGCATAGGCGGCGACCGTCGTGTAGATGGCGGCCCGGTCCACATCGGGGAACTGTTGGATCAGGGACACGTCGAGCTTGATCACATCAGGGGCGATGAAGGGCAGAAGAGCCAGGGAGTCCGGCACCGAGCCGACGTCGTCCAGGGCGATGGCGCAGCCGGCCCGTCGCAGCTGCTGGACGGCGTGGAGTAGGTCGGCGGGCCGCACGGTGAGGGCCCGCTCGGTGATCTCGACGACGAGGCCGATCTTGCCGGCGGCCTGGGCGAGGATGCGGTCAGCAGTATCGGGACCGAGCACCGACGGCTCCAGGTTGACGAAGAGCTGGAACCGCGGCGATGGCCGTTGGTCGACGGCACCCCCTATGGCCGCCCCGCGGCACGCCTCGTCCAGTTCGGCCAGCCGATCCAGCTGCGCGGCCCAGTAGAAGGCGGCGTCCGGGGTGATCTTGAGCTCCGGCCACCGGGCTAGCGCCTCGGCGGCAATCTGCTCGCCGGAGGAGAGGTCGAAGATCGGCTGATACTGGGGCTTGAGGTAGGCCGGGTCAACCAGATCATCGAACTCGGCCATCGACATCCGGGGCATCGGGCCCCCCAACTTCCGCGGAATGATGCGGGTCGTTACATGCCCGATCTCAGTCATCTCGCCCCTCCTTGACGTCGGCGCTGATCACTGCCCATTCGTTCGCAGGGGATCATCGATGCGGCCGCTCTCCGGTTTTGCAGATACCTTCTGCCACAGGGGCATCGGCCAGTTGCTGAGGCTCGCGTAGTGGGGTGCTCCCTAAACAACCCGGAAGCCGAGGCCACGTTTCCTACGGCACGCAGCCCGGTGACGCCGATCGTCGAACAGCCCCCATTCGCCTTGCCGGCAGCGCCAGCAGGTCCACGATGCGCTCCCGGCGTGACGTCCGTGTATCCAGTGGCCTACGCGGCAACCCCAATTGCCCCTCATCAGTGCCGGGGGCACGCCCTCATCCTTCCGGGGGCCCTGGGGGTGATGGTGCCTGGGACCATCGGGCCGGGACGAAAGAGCGTGGAATCTTACGGCAATTGGGGTTATGGTTCGACCAGGTCATCGGTGTGCTCGGTGGTTCGAAAAGAACTGCTCCCGGGCCACCTCGACGACCTCCGGATGGGCGGAAGTATGCAGACGTCAGCTGAGGCGGGCGGAATCACCGTCGTACTGGCCACGGACAGCTTTCTCATCGGGGACGGGCTCTCGGCCTTGCTGGCCGACGTCCCCGACGTCGAAGTGATCGGGCGGACCGACGACATCGACGAGCTCTTCGGCTTGGCCGAAGCGCTCGCACCGGGTGCCGTGATCATCACCATCAGGTCCCAGGTCGTGAGCACCCTCGCCACCGTCGCCGTGGCCGGACGCCTGCGCCAGCTCCACCCGGAGATGTCCGTCGTGATCATCTCCGACCGTTGCGACGGATTCGCCCTGGAGATACTCCGGGGCGGGTCGTCGGGAATCGCCTTCCTCCTGGACGAGCACCTCCCCGACATCGGAGCCGTCGTCTGCGCCCTCCGCGAGCTGAAGATGGGCCAGACCGTCGTGGACCCCAGCATCATCGATTCCTTCATTCGACGGGGCGACACGTTGGGAGTCGACGACCTCACCCCGCGGGAGACCGACGTCCTCGAGCTGATGTCGCACGGCCTGTCCAACCGGGCCATCGCCGAAGCCCTGCACATCTCGGTGAAGTCCATCGAAAAGGCCGTCACCGCCATCTTCCTCAAGCTGGGGCCGTTCAACCAGGGCTCCAGCGATCGCCGGGTGTCGGCGTCGCTGCTGTACCTGCGCTCCCAGACCGATCCCTTCGGTCCCGTCGCCGACACCGACGGGCGCCCCAACCACCGGAACAGCCGGAGTCCGAACGGTCAGGTCCACGCCATTCCGGCCCGTTCGGACCAGTAGAGGGACGGGTCGAGGGCGAAGGCGGCGAAGTCGTCCCCATCGGGCCGCGGGGGCGCTCCGAGGGCGGCCAGGTTCGAGCGCAGTTGGGCCACGGTCGCCGCTCCGGAGAGCACGACGTCGGCCCACGGTTGCCTCAACGCCGCGGCCAGCGCGGTCACATCGGGGAGTTCACCCAGGGCCGCGGTGGCAGGCCCGCGGACGGCCAGTCGCCCGTTGGCCAACGCCTCCTTCACGATCACCGTCCAGCCGGCCTGCTTGGCCTCGGCCAGGGCCGGGGCCGCCGAGGGCTCGAGGAGGTTCCAGGTGGCCTGGACGGCGGAGAACAGCTGTCGGCCGTCGACCTCGACGGTCAGGGCCCGACGGAGGGTCTCGGACTGTGCCGGACCACTGAGGCTGAGCCCGACGGGCACGCCGAGGTCGGCCAGATGCCGGTGGACGGTCGTATCGGTGAGGATCCCGGACTCCAGGGTGGCCGAGTGGACCTGGTAGAGGCGCAGCCAGCGTCCGAGCAGGGCCACGCTCTCCGGCCATTGTCGGGCCAGGGCGGCGGCAGAGTGGTCCTTGACCTCGGGGACCTCGGCGTCCACCCGCCAGCCGGCGGTGTAGGTGTATCCCCACTTGGAGGACACCGCCACCTCCCCCGGCCCGATGTCCCGCCGCCGGAGCCACGCGGACAGGAACTCCTCGGCCCGGCCGTAGGAGCGGGCGGCGTCGAACCACCGGACCCCACCCTCCCAGGCCGCGTCACAGACCTCCTGGCAACGCCGCCGGAGCGCTTCCACCGACCGGTCCGGACCGATGGACACACCGTGGTCGATGGTCAGGTACCCGGGGCGACCGAGTGCGGCCAGACCCAACCCCAACACAGCCATGGCCTAGTCTCACCCGTGGCCGCCGGTACGGGCCAGCCCCTCCCGGCCCCTCTGGGCCACCACGGGGTCGGTCCCGGCCCCTCTGGGCCCCACGGGGTCGGTCCCGGTCCCTCTGGCCCTCACGGGGTCGGTCCGGCCCGACGGTCCCGACCGGTGACCACCCGGTAGTATGGACGGCGTGATCCACTCCAGCCCGAGCGGGGTTTCGCCGGTTGGTCCCTCCCCGATCACATGATGTTGGACTCCTGATGAGCGACGGTCACGGGGGTGGACGGCCCGAACGGCCGGGCGGCCGGCACTCGAGGCGCCCGGAAGAGCGCATCCGGCTCAACCGGCGGGGGTTCATCGCCCTCACCGCCGCCGGCGGCGTGGCCACGGCCGCCGTCGCCCTCGGCATCGCCGAGTCGGAGTCCGGTGGCAGCCCCGAGGCGGACGGCAAGGTGGACAAGCCCGACAAGATGTCCGACAAGGCGGGAAGGACCGGTGGCACAGGGCCGCCCCCCAGGCCACGACCACGGTGGTCGACGGAGTGAGGCTGCCCACGTCGCCCGACATCGTGGCCGAAAACGCCAAGACCGGGCACGCCTGGTGGGTCACCACCCCCCAGACCGACCAGGGCATCGAGGGCTACGCCGACCAGGTCAGTGCCGTGATCGGGGACACCATCACCCTGTTCGTGAGCACCAAGGCCGCCCGCTACCACGTCGAGGCCTACCGGATGGGGTACTACCAGGGCATCGGAGGGCGGCTGGTGTGGATGTCGGGCGAACATCCCGGGGTCCGACAGCCGCCGCCCGAGCTCATCGCAGCCACCAACACCATCGAGTGCCGGTGGGCCCCGTCGCTGACCATCACCATCGACCCGAGTTGGCCCCCGGGCGCCTACCTGTTGAAGCTGGTCGGCTCAACCGACGAGCAGCAGTTCGTACCCCTGTGCGTGCGCGACGACACCTCGCGGGCGGCCGTCGTCATCCAGCACAGCGTGACGACGTGGCAGGCCTACAACCGGTGGGGCGGCTACAGCCTGTACTACGGCAATGCCGACGGCGCGCTGTCGTTCACCCACGATCCCGCCGGCGGGACCTTCGAGGACCGCGCCCGTGTCGTCTCGTTCGACCGTCCCTACGACTACGACTGGGCATCGGGTGCCGCCGACTTCGTCGGCAACGAGCTTCCCGTCATCTACCAGGCCGAGCGGTTGGGGCTGGACGTCACCTACTGGACCGACGTCGACCTGCACGCCAACCCCCAACTCCTCCTCAACCACAAGGCGCTGATGAGCCTCGGCCACGACGAGTACTGGTCCACCCCGATGCGCGACGGTGCGGCCCGGGCGGTGGCCGCGGGGGTGAACCTGGCCTTCCTGGGGGCCAATGCCTGCTACCGGCAGATCCGCTTCGAACCGTCACCGCTCGGGGCGAACAGGCGCCAGGTGTGCTACAAGTCGGCCGGCGAGGATCCGATAACCGAGGTGGATCCGGCCCTGGTCACCGTCAACTGGCCGGATCCTCCGGTGTCCCGTCCCGAGGCCGAGCTGATCGGCAGCACGTACCAGGACATCGAAGCCCAGGCCGACATGGTCATCACCGACCCGTCCTCCTGGCTGTTCGAGGGGATCGGCTTCAGCGCCGGTGACACCCTGCCCAGCGTGGTCGAGGGCGAGTTCGACCGTTATGTGCCGGCGGGGGGCGGGCCCACCAACCTGGACGTCATCGCCCACTCGATCGTTCCCAACCGGGACGACAACTACTCGGATGTCACCTGGTACACGGTGCCCGGTGGGGGCGGGGTGTTCGCCACCGGCAATGCCGCGTGGGTCGGCCACCTCTCGGACAGCAGTCTGATCCCGCCGAACGTGCTCCCCGATGCCGCGCCGGGGGTGGCGGGCCCGTTGCTGCGCGTCATGCAGAACCTCTATGCCGTCATCGGCATGGGGCCGGCCAGCCTCACCCGGCCGTCGCAGGGCAACTGGCAGAGCGTCTACGCACCCGGGTCTCCCTCGAGCGCCGCCCCCAACACGGTCAACGCGGCCTGACCGGCGGGCGGGGCCCGATGCCCCGAGGTGCGGCGGCCTGGAACGCAGCAGCCCGGGACGTGTAAACACGTCCCGGGCCGGCGAAGCTACCCGACGTTTCTCGTCACGAATCCGGACGACCTTGAGGCCATTTTCACCGGTGGCGACGCTGGCGCCGGTTCACTCGCTCAACGTGATGGGTTGATCGTCGAGGGAGAGCCCCTCGGCATCATCGGGAAGCCCGGCCGGCCGGTCGTTGGCCTCGGCCAGGGCTGCGTTCTGCGCGGCCAGATGCTCGCGGATCCGCTCGTCGACTTCGGCCATCAGCTGCGGGTTCTCGGTCAGGAAAGTCTTCACGTTCTCGCGGCCTTGGCCCAACTGCTCGCCCTCGTAGGTGAACCAGGCGCCGGACTTCTTGATGAACCCGAGCTCGACCCCGACGTCCAGGAGTGATCCCTCGCGGCTGATGCCCCTCCCGAACGAGATATCGAACTCCGCCTGCTTGAAGGGCGGGGAGCACTTGTTCTTGACCACCTTCACCCGGGTCCGGTTGCCGACCTGGTCGGCGCCGTCCTTGATGGTCTCGATACGGCGGATGTCCAACCGGACGGACGAGTAGAATTTGAGCGCCCGGCCTCCGGGGGTGACCTCGGGCGATCCGTACATGACGCCGATCTTCTCCCTGAGCTGGTTGATGAAGATGGCGATGGTCCGTGACTTCGACAGGGTGCCGGTCAGCTTGCGCAACGCCTGGGACATCAGGCGGGCCTGCAGGCCGACGTGGGAGTCCCCCATCTCCCCTTCGATCTCCGCCCGAGGGGTCAACGCGGCCACCGAGTCGATGACCAGCACGTCGAGCGCTCCCGACCGGATGAGCATGTCGGAGATCTCCAGCGCCTGCTCGCCGGTGTCCGGCTGGGAGATGAGCAGGTCGTCGATGTTGACGCCGATCGCCTTGGCGTAGACAGGGTCCATGGCGTGCTCGGCGTCCACATAGGCGCAGATGCCGCCGTTGCGTTGGGCCTCGGCCACCACGTGCATGGCCAGCGTGGACTTGCCCGACGACTCGGGGCCGAAGATCTCCACGATGCGGCCACGCGGGAGGCCGCCGATGCCGAGGGCGAGGTCGAGAGCCAACGCCCCGGTGGGGATGGCCTCGATGTTCATGTGGAGGTTCTCGCCCATCCGCATGATGGATCCCTTGCCGAACTGCTTCTCGATCTGGCCCAGGGCCATGTCCAGTGCCTTGTCACGTTCCATGTCTTCTTCTCTCCTCGATGCTGTTGCTCACTTGACCGTGCCGACCCTACGGAGAAGGTGTGACACGTGACTGGTGGCCCGGGACGGGACCCGGGTCCGATCTACGTGGACTGCAACGACGCCATCACTCTAGACCCGAACGCATGTTCGATGGCGGACCGGCCGCCGGCCCCGGGCACCCCGCCCGGCGGCCCCGTACCGGAGGAGGCACCGGCCGCCGCGGCGGCGGTCGGTGACGGGGGCGGCGGTGATGACTGCAGGGGCGGACATGACCATGGGGATGCCTCCATATACGCCCTATTTCCACCGGCCCGGAGTAGCCTCGCCCTGCAATGCCCGACGAGAAACCGCCATCCGGATCCGCACCGGAGGGCATCCCCGGCCCCGATCGGAACGACCCCGCCGGCTTCGGATCCCCGGAGACGAGAGGACCGGCAGGTGAGCGGGGTTCCGACCTGACGGGGATGACCCCGTCCGTCCCCGGGCGCCGCTCCGGGGGTGGTTCCGGGGCCGCCGCGGCCGCACCGCCGGTGTACTCGCGCCAGGAACTCCGGAACATGGCCAAGGGGAACAGCCCGTCGCGGACCCGCTGGTACGTGCTGGCCGGGGTGGTCGTGGTGCTGATCGGCGTCCTGTCCGCCTACTTCGCCACCCGGGGCGACAACAACACGACGACCAAGGGGGTGGCCGCGGCCACCACCGTTCCGCCCGGACATGGCGCCACCTGCCCGCTGACCGGTGCGCCGGCCCCCGGAGGCGTCGTACCCGCCCGCCCCGCGCTCGGCGTGAAGATCGGCAACTATCCCGGTGACCGGCCGTCGGCCGGCCTCAACCAGGCCGACATCGTGTTCGAGGAGCCGGTGGAGGGGGCCATCACCCGCCTGCTCGCCGTCTTCCAGTGCCGAGGAGCCGCACTGGTCGGCGACCTGCGGTCGGCCCGCGAACCTGACGTCGCCATCCTCTCCCAGCTGTCCGACCCGCTGTTCGTCCACGCCGGTGGGATCGACCCGGTCCTGGCCCTGCTGGCGTCGGCGCCCCTCCAGGACGACAACCTCTATACCGGCGATCGCGGTTCGGCCATCATCATGCAGCCGGGGCGGGTGGCGCCGTACTCCACCTTCGTCAACACGGCCTCGCTGTGGGCGTTCAACCCCTCGGACAACAAGCCGCCGGCCCCCATCTTCGACTACTCCGACGCCCTTCCTGCAGGAGCGGTGGCCGGTTCGGGGGCCAGCGTGCACATCCCCTTCTCTTCGACGTCCGACGTGACCTGGAAGTGGAACCCGTCCGCCGGTTACCAGCGGTACTACTCGGGATCGCCCGACATCCTGCTCGACGGATCGCAGACCACGGCGGCCAACGTGGTCATCATGACGGTCCAGACGTCGAACGGTCCCTGGGTGGAGAACTCCGAAGGCGGCCTCGAGGTGCAGGTGGGCTCCACGGGATCGGGGCCACTGCTGGTCATGCGGGGCGACGCCGCCATCGCCGGCACCTGGAACCGGTCCAGCCTCACCCAGCCGGCCACCCTCACCGCCAGCAACGGGACGCCGATCACCTTGCAGCCCGGCAACACGTGGGTGGAGCTGGTCCCGAGCGGCATCCCGGTGACACCCTCGGCCCCCAGTCCCGGGTGAGCCGCCGCCACCGGGCGGAAGGTCACATGGGCGTACGGACCGTTGTGAGGACGGCAGCTTCGGTGGCCCTCGCGGCCCTGCTGGTGCAGAGCACCGCCACTCTTCCCGCCGGCGCCTCGATGGTCGTCCCACCGCTCACCGGGCACTCCGCGCTGGCACTGGCGCCCGGCGCGCTCGGCACTCCCTACGGCATCCTCTACAACGGTGGGTATGAAGTCGGAATGCGCCTGAGCGGTGGCCCCGTCGCCGGTGCCCTCCGACCTCCCCACCCCGCCATCCACCCGGTCATCTGGGCCACGCCGACACCCGACCACCGCGGCTACTGGTTGGGCGGGGCTGACGGCGGGGTCTTCGCTCTGGGCGATGCCAACTACTACGGCAGCATTCCCGGCCTGGACATCGGGTCCTCCGCCCCTGAGCGGGCGCATATCGCCGGTCGATCCGCACCAGTCGATCCCCATACCCTCAACGCCCCCATCGTTGCCATGGCATCCACTGCCGATGGCCGGGGGTACTGGCTGGCCGGCGCGGATGGCGGGGTCTTCGCCTTCGGCGATGCCCGCTTCCACGGCTCGATGGCGGGTACGACCCTCAACGCACCCATCGTCAGCATCGCCGCCACCCCTGACGGCGGTGGCTACCTGTTGACGGCGGCGGACGGGGGCGTCTTCGCCTTCGGCGATGCCCGGTTCTTCGGCTCGGCGTCGACCGCCATGCAGGTCAACGCCATCTCCGACGACGGCACGGTCATCGTGGGTAGCGACATCACCAATGATGGCGGTGGCTACTGGGAGGTGGGCTCTGACGGCGGGACGTTTGCCTTCGGTGACGCACAGTACCTGGGCAGCCTCCCCGGCTTCGGACTCCGCCCCTCCGGTTCAGGTCTGCCGGGCTCGCTCAGCGCCCCGATTGTCGGAATGGCTGCGACCTCCGATGACGCCGGCTATTGGATGCTCGGCAGTGACGGCGCCGTGTATTCGTTCGGCGATGCGACCTACGCCGGCGGACTCAACAGCCCGTCCTCCGGCTGAAACAGCCGGCGCACTGAACCTCTTGTCGGCAACGCCTGGCCTTGGTGGTGTCATGCTCGCAGAAGAAAGACGGAACGTGAGCGACCGCGCTACCCGTCGTGTGGTCGGGCCCCGAGCGCCCGCCGCAGCAGGTCGAGAGCGGCGATGGTCGCATACTGACGGACGCGGTCCCGGTCGCCGGGCACGTTGAAGCTGAACGGCTCGGTGGCGTGCCCGGGCCGGGCCAGGCCCACGAACACCGTGCCCGGCGGGCGACCGTCCTGGGGGTCGGGCCCGGCCACCCCGGTGATGGACAGCCCGACGTCGGACCCGAGAACCTTGGCCGCACCCTCGGCCATGGCCCGGGCCGCCTCCTCGGACACCACCGGTCCCTCCGGCACACCGAGGACTGCGAACTTGACCTCGGAGGCGTAGGAGACCACCGAGCCCCGGAACCACCGGCTGGCCCCGGGTACGTTGACCAGGCGCGAGGAAGCCAGGCCGCCGGTGAGGGACTCGGCCAGGCCGAGGGTCAGGCCGGCGGCGGTGACCACCCGGGCCACCGCGTCCTCGATCGCCTCCTCGTCCACGCCGAACACCACATCGCCCGCCGCCGCGGTGAGGATGCGCCGCACCTCGGCCTCCTCGGCATCGAGCCGCGAGGAAGCGGTCGCTTCATCGTCGGCCCGCACCGTCACCCGGACCTTGATCCCCTCGATCCCGCTGGCCAGGAAGGCGATGGTGGCCGGCCGGCCGGCGCCGTCCGGTCCGGTCGGCTCGTCCAACCGCTCGATGTGCCCGGCCAGGGCCTCGGCCAGGCCGGACTCACTCATGCCCCACGTCCGTATGACTCGGCTGGCGATGACCCCGACGGTCTCACCCCGCTCCTCCATCCGCCGTTGCAGGTCGGGGATGATGCCCCGTTCGAACATGTCCGACATCTCGTAGGGAACGCCGGGCACGGCGTAGACGACCTTGTGCCCCACCGGGCAGATGAGCCCGGGGGCCGTCCCCTTGGTCTGGGGGATGATGGCGGCCCCCTCGGGTACGTCGGCCTGCCGGAGATTGGAGTCCGGCATCTCCCTCCCCCGGCTGGAGAACATGGTGCGGATCATCTCCACAACCTCGGCGTCGCGTCGCAGGGGGACGTTCATCACCTCGGCGATGGCCTGGCGGGTGATGTCGTCGTGGGTCGGTCCCAGCCCGCCGCAGACGATCACCCCGTCGCTGCGGGCCAATGCCGTCCGCAGGGCCAGGAGGATGCGCTCGTGGTTGTCCCCCACCGCCTGGTGGAACTGGCTGGTGACCCCGGCGGCGGCCAGGTGCTCACCCATCCACCGCGAGTTGGTGTCGGTGATCTGGCCCAGCAGCAGCTCGGTGCCCACGGCCACGATCTCGATACGCATGGGCGGTCAGGCGGCCGAGCTCGTACCGTCGGCCGTGCCGACTCCCGGTCCGGTGATCCGGGTTCCGCTCCCCGGGTCGGCCCGCCGGCCGTCGAGGTAGTACTGGCCACCGGTGAACACCGTCATGGCCGTCGCCACCCAGATGGCAGCCGACAGCACGCCCTGATGGGTGGCCAGGGGTGGCGCCAGGCACAGCCCGATGGCCACGTCCTGGAGGAGCGTCTTCACCTTGGCCGTAGTGCGGGCCGGAATGGAGACGCCGTGCCGGCCGACCACCGACCGGTAGATGCTCATGGCCACCTCGCGGGCGGCGATGATGACCACCGGGAGCCACCAGACGATCCCTTTGGCCACCAGGGCGAAGAGGGCGCCCAGCACCACCACCTTGTCGGCCAGCGGATCGAGGAAGGCCCCCGAACGGGTGGTCCCCTGGCGCCGGGCCAGCCAACCGTCGATGCCGTCGGACAGGGCCAGCAGGCCCCCGAACACGAAGGTGAACCAGCTGGCGCCCCACAGCATGATGAGGGCGATCATCACCGGCGTGGCCAGCAGGCGCACCACCGTGATGATGTTGGCCGGGGTCAGCAGCGCCGACGGCCCGAAGGTGGTCGAAGGGGTCGGCGTCCCGGAGTTGACGGCACCGTTGCTCATGGCACCGCAGCTCCGAGGACCGTCCCGGACACCGCCGGGAGGTGCGAACCGGCCCGGGCCACGCCGCCCCCGGCAAGACTGGCGTCAAGGTCCGGACCGTCGGCCCCCGTGACCACCACGTCGACGAACGATCCCACCGGGGCGTCGTCGGGAATCCTCACGATACCGTCGATCTCAGGGGCCTCCCGGTAGGTTCGCCCCTCACCCGGGCGGTCGACCAGCACCTCGACGGTCGACCCGATCAGGGCATCCCGGCGCCTGGCGGTGATGGCGTCCTGGAGCTCGGTGCACTCGCGCAGCCGCTCGGCCATCAGCCCGTCGGGAACGTGGCCGTCGAGCTCGGAGGCGTAGGTGCCGACCTCGTCGCTGAAGGGGAAGAAGCCCACCCAGTCGAGCTGGGCCTCGCCGATCCACTGGAGGAGCAGGTCGTGATCGGCCTCCGTCTCCCCGGGGTAGCCGATGATGAACGACGACCGGAACGCCGCCGTCGGCTCATCCTTCCTGATCGATGCGATCCGCTCGAGGAAGCGCCCGCCCTCCCCCCATCGCCGCATCCGCTTGAGCAGCGGCCACGACACGTGCTGCAGGGAGAGGTCGAAGTAGGGCACGCCGGTGGCCAGGATGGCCTCGACCAGTGCGTCGTCGAGGGTCGACGGGTACAGATAGAGGAGGCGGGTCCACCTGACCCGTTCCGCCACCGCGGCCACCAGGTCGACGATGGGCCGTCCGGCCCCGGGGGCCGGACCGTCGGGCCGGAACCGGTTGCCTGCGGTCGTGCGGTCGAGGGCGAAGGACGAGAGGTCCTGGGCCACCAGGACCACTTCCCGCAGCGACCGGTCCCCTCCCCCGAGTTGGTCGACTTCTGCGAGGATGGCTTCGACCGAGCGGGAGCGCTGTTTGCCGCGGAACGAGGGGATGGCGCAAAAGCCGCAGTTCCGGTCGCACCCTTCGGCGATCTTGACGTACGACCACGGCGCGGCGGCCGCCGGCCGGGGCAGGTTCAAGAGGTCGAACGAGGGCACAGGCCGCCCGACCCCGGACACCGGCCTCCGGCCGAGGGCGACCGGCGTCGCCGCCCGAACGTCATGACCTGCCCCGCGGGCCGGCCCGACAACCGGCTCGGTGCCTCGACGGGGGCCGGTCAGCGACGCACCGAACGGCGCCACCAGGTCCACCTCGGGCAGGGCTGCGGCCAACTCGTCCCCGTAGCGCTCGGCCATGCATCCGGTGACCACCAGCCGGGCTCCCAGCCGGCGGGCCTCCGACAGGGCCAGGACGGTGTCGATCGACTCCTGCCGGGCGGCCTCGACGAACGCACAGGTGTTGACGACCACCAGGTCGGCAGCCTCCGGTGATTCGGCCTCCTCGAGACCTTCGACGGCCAGGGTACCGACCAATTTGTCGGAATCGACCTGGTTTTTGGGGCAGCCCAACGTCTCGATCCAGTACCGCTCGGCCACCCGGACAATCTACCGGGGTCCCGGGGTCGGAACTCCGCACCGGCCCGCGGGCAGCCCCGCCGGCCTCTCCGGACCCGCCCCAGAGGCCTGAACGGCATCGTCGACGGCTGCCGCTCCGGCCCGGATTCGACTGTTCCGGTGGGGGTCCGTTGGACCTCTCAGTTCCGGCCGCGGCCCCGATGTCCCGCGACGGGCGTCTCGTCGTCGCGGGACATCTCAGCAGCGGAGAGGGAGGGATTTGAACCCTCGGACCCAGTTACCCAGGTCAACTCATTAGCAGTGAGTCCGATTCGGCCGCTCTCGCACCTCTCCTTGCCTCTCGGGCCTATATTTGGCCTATATTTTCCGGAGTGGAACCAAAGGCCAAGACTTCGAGAAGACGACCCAAGGGTACCGGATCCGTTCGCCAGCGAGGACCCGGGAAATGGCAACTCCGCGTCTTCGCAGGCACCGATCCGATGACGGGTCGGCCGCTGCAGCTCAGCAGGAACATTGCCGCCAAGAACAAGACCGACGCGCAGCGGCAGTTGCGCGACTGGCAACAAGAGCTCAACGAAGCCGAGCCGGCCACAGCTCCTGTCGTCACGGTGCGAAACCTCATCCACGAATGGCTCCGTCACAGCGAGGCCCGTGGACGCGCGCCTCGCACGCTCCATGACGCCAGACGATCAGCGGAAACGGTCATCTTCCCCGAACTCGGCGACATGCCGATCAGCGACCTCACCCCCCGACACCTCGACGAGTGGTATCGCAAGCTCAGCACCGGCGAAGGGCGCGAGCGGGCCCTCAAGGCAACCAGCATCCGACGGCACCATGCGGTCCTCTCATCGGCGCTGAGCCAGGCGGTCCGATGGGGGTGGCTCGAGCGCAATCCGGCCGAGCGCTCACAACCACCTTCGATCGAACGCACGGAGCTGAAGGTCCCTACTTCGGAGGAGGTGAGGATCCTTCTGGCTGCGGCGAACCAGCGCAACGAGCGTTGGGGCATGCTGCTCACGCTCGCGGTACTGACTGGTGCTCGGCGGGGCGAGCTCTGCGCCATTCGCTGGACCGACATCGAGGACGACTCGATCCGCATCCGCCGCTCCCTCTACCGGGCTGGTGACGTACGGGGAGAGAAGAGCACCAAAACTGGGCGCGAACGGCGGGTGACGATCGCTACTGGTGGCATGAAGATCATCGAATCGTGGAAGCGGCGCTGCCTCGACCTGGCCGCCGAGGCCGACGTAGATCTGGTCCCGGATGGATTCGTCGTAGCCGCCCTTCCCGACGGCAGCCGGCCCATGAGCCCGGACACTCTCTCGTCGGTAGTACACAAGCTCTGCGCCGACCTTGGCATCCCGCACGTCCACCTGCACTCCCTCCGCCACTTCGCCGCCACGGAGATGCTGGCCGCTGGCATCGACCCTCGCAATGCTGCCGAAATCCTCGGTCACGCCAACCCCTCCCTCACGCTCGGGCTCTACGGACACGCCACGAGCGAACGCCAGCGCCATGCGGCCGTGGTGCTCGGTCAGGTGCTGGAGTCCAACGGCGCCTGAAAAGTCAGGGTCGTAGCCACCAGGCAGCTGATCCGAAACACAGAGGAGACGCTCCACGTTGCTCGGCGCCACTTGACCGTCGCAACAGGGAGATCACCCTCCAATGGTTTGCGATACCGGGGGACCACATGTTGGAAGTGGAGGGGATATTGAGTAGAGCGGTTTGCCCCGAGGTGTCCTGAGGTCAGAGGATTGAATCCATCCTCTGACCGGGCCGGACGAGATGCTTGCAAAGACGAAACTAGGGTTGACCACCTGCAGACAGGAAACAACAAGGTTGACTCCAGCAGGTAGGTAGTTGTCCGGGCTGTTGCTACCAGCAAACGGAAGCACTGGCGCTCCTCCGATGTCGGTATCCGATGTCACAACCTGGATACCATCCGGAGTGCTCGTTGATGGAGCGGATCTCCGGGCATCGCTGTGGGCCACAAAAATGCCGATTGCCGTGAGCATCACCGTAGCGACCGCTATCAAGGTTCCGATCCACCATCTTCGGTCATCACGGTGCTGGGATTCTTGGGCCTCCTCGGTCGGGTCAGTCCCCGAACTCGGCGTCTCGGAAGGCGATTTATCCATACGTCTTATTGTTATGGATAGAAAGGCCCGCCGACCCAAGCGTCGGGGCCAGCACCGCCGGCCCCGAGCGGATAGGCTTCGGGCCGAGCTGGAGGCGGACCATGAGCGATGACGGCGGCTACATCAATCCCCTGCAGGTGAAGCACGGGGGGCTCGCCGTCACTGTCACTCTTCCGTCCAGGGCAGCCAACCGGAGCGGCCCCATGGCCGAGCACGTCCGGCGGCTCGTGCAGGTGGGCCAGCATGAGGATATTGACCTGCCCCTGTCCGAGAAGGCCGCGGACCGGGCCGCTGCGCTCTACGACGAACTCTTCCGGCACCCCGAGCTTCTCGGTCACAACGCCCCGGCGGCCTACGAGCCGGGGGCGCAGTTGGTTGAGCTGCCGATACCCGACGCGGTGGTCGAACGCCTCGGCGGGGCCCCCAAACTCGCGACCCGCCTGAACCAGGCCGTCGAAGCGGCGCCCGTGGCAGGCCTCAGTCGCGAAGCCGAAGGCCTAGTGATCGACATCTACCGCGAACTACTGGTCACCCTGGACTCCCAGCCCGGCGAGGACTGACGCAGGCCTGCGCCGCTAACCATCGTGATCCATTCACGTCCGACGCTCCACCACTTGTTCCGGCAGTCCCTCGGTGCCTGGCTGCTCGGCAAGGACATGACGGTGAACTATTCGGAGGGACCGATGAACGCTGAACCGGAGCCGCATCCCGAGACCTCCACCCTGGGTGGTGCAGGTGCAGTGTACGGCGGGTTCATCAAAGGGCTACTCGACTACGAGCAAACCCGCAAGGCCGGGCTGGAGTCGAAAGCCGGGCTAGCGATTTCGTCCTCGGGCGTGCTCGTAACATTGCTTTTCGGTCTCGTCGCCGTCATCACGGGCGCCAAGAACTTCATGCTGCCCTCGACGGCGCATGGCTGGCTCGACGCGGCGGTGATCCTCTTCGTAGTCGCCGCAGGCCTCGCCATCGTTGCCAGCGTGGTTCCGGTCCCCTATGGGACAGTCGATTTCGACGCGACGGTTCTCGAACAGGTCTGGGGCAACCCGGCCAGCGTGGCCACGCGCTTCGTTGCTGCCGCCCAGCTTGATCAGATTAAGATCGCCCGGTCGCGCAACCAGCTGAAGGCATGGTTCGTGATCGCGAGCGCCAGTTGCGAGCTGGGCACGCTCGTGATGCTCACGGTGGCTGTGATGCTGATTATCGGCTCCCACTAGCGACGCTTCGAGTCGGCCAGGTCCCCGCTGGACTGCTGGATTCGAATCTCCGCCACTCGGTGGGACACCACCAAGACACCCCTGGTTGGCGCCCCGCTATCACGGCGGCAGACCCCGCCCGTCCTTACCATCGAGTTGTGCTGCCAACTTCCGTACGTGCACGTACCAACGACCCGCAACCTTGATTCCCGGCATTCTTCCCGATCTGCATTGACGGACGACACCGAGCGGGCTCATGCCGAGCAGCACGGCGACCTCGGCTGGCGACGCGAGCTGGGGCAGCATCTCGGAGAGGTGGGGATAACCACTCATCGACTTGTCCTCCATCGAAGATCGGCGCCGCTTCGCAACGGCTGATGTGCGACCGACTTTCCGCCGAGGATCCGGGGCGCAAGGGAGAATGGTCCCGGGGTTGCAGCGCATGGTTTCAACGACACCCGTCCGGCGATCCCATTGGCCTGACCAAGGTCGACACCTATTGGGAGCGACAGGCACGAACAGCAAACGGTCACAACAGCCTGGCCTCTGTCGAACTTGCATCGACCACATCCGACGGCGTGCCTGTTTCGAAACCTTCCGCCCCGTCCTCAAGCGCGGCCAACCGGCCAAGCCGCGCTTGATCCTCAAGGTTCCTGGCGAGGCAGACGTCACCGGCGGTCCCGTAGCCTGAACCCTCGTATCGCCATTCGCTCATCTCGCCCTCGACCGATGCCGGCTCCTTGTCCACTGGGCCCCCTCCCAGGGCTGCCAGTCGCCAACGCTGGCGTTCGGCTCGAAGCAGCCGAAGTCGTCGAGTAGCGCCGGGACTTGGTGAGGAAGTGGCCCCGGAACCCACAGGTGTGGGCCCAGAGTCGCAGGCGGAGACCCTCGACGTCGGCTCGTTCAGCCCAGCTCCCATGCCGTCTCCACCAGAGACCGGAGATGGTCGGGCAGTCGGTGCGTCCCGTCGGGATGCCGGACCGGAGGCGGTGGTCGAGCACACCGTGCTCGTCGGATCCCTTGGTGGCGTACTTGGCCAGGTAGGCGGCGGCCCGCCGGCGGCCGTTCTCGGCCTCGGTCACCACGGTGGCGTCCACCTGCTGGCCCCAGGCCATCCGACGCTCGCCGTCACCGCCCGGGCAGCGGGGCGCTGACCTTCCGGGCGGCGATGCTGAAGTGCGGTGGCCAGCATGTCGGCGTCGATGCCCTCGGGTGCCTGGCCGAGCTCATCGTCGCGGACGTCGGCCCGGACCAGGGCGTGGAGGTGGACCGAGCCCCGTCGTTGGAACTCGACCACCTTCACATAGGACAGCCGCAGCTGGCGGGCCGCTTCCCGGGCGCTCATGCCCAGCAGAGCACCGAGGGCCCGGAGGGCGTAGATGGTGGTCCGCCGCCAGAGCTCGGAGACCCCGGCGTTGAACAGCACCGCCCCCTCGTAGTCGTAGCACTGAGGGCAGAGGGCCTGGCCGAGGAGCTCGTCGGACTCGTCGTGACGCCGTCCGCAGACGAGGGCCCTCCCGTGGGGACAGCGTGGACCGGCCGGGTGGCAGGTGCCGTCGGGTCGCTCGCCGGTGGACGGCTCCGAAGCTGGGTGCGGTGAGGGTGAGGAGGACGGCCGGGTGCTCGCCGACGGTCTCGGGGATCTCCTTGCCACCGCGGAGTCCTGCGGCCACCAGGGCGAAGGCGTCCCCCCGGTAGAGGGAGGCACAGGGTGGGCAGAGGGTCTCCCGTCTCGTCCCACAGGCCTTGAGCAGCACCCCGTCGGGCAGGCCTCGGGTGTCGAAGCGAACGTGCGTGGTGACCGTCGTGCATCTCGAGCCGGTGATCCGCCCCGACAGCCGGACCGGGCCGCCGGCAGCCCCGGATGGCCCGGACCTGGGACTCGAAGGCGTCGTAGCCGCCGGGGCTGTGCAGCCGGGCGAGGATCCCCTCGACCACCCTCCGTGTCGTCTGCGCTGACCGTGGGCGGCGCTCATTGGGCTGTCCCCCGGAGGTGCTCGGCCCGGCGGGCCACATCGAACAGCGGGGCGTCCTCCAGCACGAAGCACCGCATCCGGCTCGGCAGGGTCCCTTCGGCCAGCAGGTAGCCGACGCCCCGGTGGGCGGGGTCGATCTCGGAGGCGGAGTAGCCCTCGGCCGCCCAACCGGCCCCGAGCACGGTGTCCGAGGCGTCCCGGGTCGAGCACCGCAGGGCCAGCCGGCATCCGAAGAGGTCCCGGATGGAGGTGGGGACGATGTCCGAGGCCGGCTTCTGGGTGGCGGCCACCACCACGATGCCGGCGGCCCGTCCCCGGGCCACGATGTCCCGCAGCAGCTCGACGAACTGCGTCCCGGGCCTTGCCCTTGCCCTGGGTGTAGAGGGCCAGCTCGTCGATGACCACCACGATGAGGCCAAGCCCGGTGGTCTCGGTCGACCTTGCGCAGACCCAGGTCGAGCAGGAGCGTGTAGCGCTCCTCCATCTCGGCTTGGAGCTCGCCCAGCACCACCGTGGCCTCCTCGATGTCGGCGCCGACGAACCGGCGGGCCGAGCGCTTCCAGGCGGCCAGTTCGACCAGCTTGCCGTCGAAGCACCACAGCTCGGCTGTCCGGGTCGAGGGCGGCCGCGGCCACCACCAGGGACAGGGCGTTCGACTTCCCCGCCCCCGGCTCGCCCCCCAGCAGCAGGTGGTGGCCGGCGAGCTCGAGGATGACCAGGTCGTTGTCCTCGTCGTAGCCGAGGGGGACACCGCCCCACAGGTTCGGTCCGGGCCAGCCTGGTCCAGGGCCACGGCACTGGCCGCCTCGGCCAGCGGATCGCGTTGGACCAGGACCAGCTGGGCCCGCCGGGCCGCGTTCGGGTCCTCTTTCACCCGGACCCGGGCCACCCCGAGGGCGACGGCCAATGGCTCGGTCAGCTTGGCCAGGTCGGTGGCCGTGCACCGGGGCGAGAGCACGAGGTCGAGCACCGCCCCCGAGGGCGTGGGGTACTGGGCCAGGACGGCCGGTGCCGCAGCCGGGTCGAGACCGACGGCCGCGAACACCTTGCCGTAGTGACGCTCGAGCCGCTCGCGTCCGGTAGAGGCCGATCATCCAGGTGCGGCGTGGGCCGGTAGGCGACGACGAGAGCGGCGGCGAGGACCCTGACGGTCAGCAGGCCGATGGCCCGGCCCGAACAGGGCGACCAGGACGACCCTCGCCACCGTAGTGGCGAGGGTCAGTCCGGTCTCCAGGCGACGCCCCCAGGACGTGCGCACGAGCCAGCCCGACGGGGTCGGGCTCCTTGTCGGTGGTGGTCGCCCTCATCGCTTGGCCTCCGCCCGCTCGAGCAGGTAGAGGACGCCGACGATGGCCAGGGCCTCCAAGGTCAGGCCGAGGGCGGCCACGCACGAAGCCGAGCAAGGCTCCGAGCCTGGAGCACCCCCCTCACGACGCCTCCCTCGTGGCCCGGGCCGGCTCGATGGCGCCGGCCTCGTAGAAGACGCCGGTGGTCCCGTCCCTGGTGGTGAAGGTGGAGATGGTGAAGGCGGTGACGTTGACCGGGGCTCCGACGGCCAGGCCCTTGGGCTCCTTGGCCGTGCGGACGCCGAGGACCTCGGGGCGACCCGCGCCCATCACGACCACCTCGGTGCGGAAGAGGGGAACTGCCGTCCCGGTTGGTCTTGTGTTCGCCCGTCTCCCGGTCGACGACGGGCGGCGGGCGGGCCGCCGCAGAGGACGGTCAGGGCATTGGTATCCACGGGAAGTGCCATGGGTGGTTCCTTTCTGTTGGGCAGGCCGGGAGCTCCGGCCTGCGGGTATGGCCGGGATCTCCGGCCTCATCCGCGGTGGTCCGCGGAGAACGGTGCGATTGGGGCTGTCCTGGCCTCCCCAGCAGGGACTTGTGCACGCCGGCGACCGAAGCTGGCAGCATGTGGCCCGTGAGGTCGAGGGGCTCGGCGCAGAAGGTGCTGGCACGCTGGGCGTCGGTCGGCGCCCCGGTCCTGCTGGTGCTGCTCGCGGTCGGAACCGGCACCACGACGGCTGGGGCCGCCCCGACGACGGAGACCTTCTTCACGCCCCACGACCTGGTGGTCTTTTCGGCCATCGCTCCGAACGGCACCCGGGTCCATATGAACGTGCAGGTGATGGCTGCCGGGTTCCTCCCCCCCGGGGACTTGTCCCCCGAGCCCCTCCCCTACCTGCCGGCCGGCGAGGCCTACTTCAACATCTGGCTGGAGCCACAGGATCCCGTGCGGCGGGGCACCCCCGATCACACTCTCGTTCCCTCCCCATGACGCGTCCTTGGTGACCAACAGCGGCACGGTCGCTGCCGTCGGCTCCGCCCCCGTCCCCGGCTACGGGTCCCCCGATGCCCAGCTGTACTTCCCGGTGGCCGACTCGATCACCCGGGCCACCCTCGAGATCGGGGCGGCCACAGTGACCGCCTTCGCCGGCGACGCCGAAGTCCCCTATCGCCTCCAGCCGGTCACCATCGACTTCATGACGAAGGCGCCGGTCAGCGTCCCCGTGCCCGGTTCGGCCGCACAGAGCGGTGTACCCGCATCCCCCATCCCGGCCTCGCTCCCCGATTCCGGAAGTGGCTCGTCGCCGGCCCTCGGGCTGGGCATCGGGGCCCTGGTCGTGCTGGCCGCCGGCGGGGCCGGTCTCGTGTCCTTCCGGCGACGGCGAGCCTTCTACCGGGCCGATCGGGAGGGCCGGATCGTGCTGTCGGGTCCCCCGACCCTGGTGGCCGGGGCCACCCTGCCCCCGGTGTGGCGCTCCCGCCCGGGCGGCGAGCCATCGTCGTCAAGCTGCTCGGTCCCTGGAGGTCGAGGGGACCAATCGCCCGGTCACGGCCGGTCCCCTCTTGGAGATCATCGTCTTTTTGGCCCTCAACCCGGGGAAGAGCTTCACCTCGGTCCAGCTGCGCGAGTCCGATCTGGGGACTGGGCCGCCAGCCCATCACCTCCGGCACCTTCCGCAAGTACATGGTCCAGCTCCGCAAGGCCTTCGGGCCCGGGGTGGTGGTGACCGATGTCTACCGCTACCAGCTGACCGAGGCCGTCACCTCCGACTGGGACCGGTTCCGGGCCGCTCTCGGGGCCGACGACGAGCTGGCCGGTCGTGAGCAGGGCCTGGACCTGGTGCGGGGACCGGTGCTCCACGGATCCTTCGACGGGAAGAAGAACTCGCCCTTCTCCTGGGCCACCGGGGTCGTCAACGACATCGAGGACCAGGTGACGAGCGTGGCCATGGCCCTGGCCTTGGCCTGCCTCGAGCTCGCCGATCCCCGCCGGGCGACCAAGGCGGTCTCCCAGGGCCTCCTGTGCTCGGAGGCCAATCTCTGGCTGCGCACGATCGATCTCCGGGTTGGTGCTGCCCTCGGGGGCCCGACAGAAGTCGGCCGGCGGCTCGAAGCGGGGCGGGCGGCGATGGCCACCTTCCCGAAGGACGTCGCCGAGCTCGAGGAAGAAGCCCGGAGCCTCGGCTGGGCGTCGGTCGTTCCCGGTTGAGATGAGGCATCGGTGGGTGCGTTGGCATGACGACCCACGGTGTCTCCCAACCTGTGACCTATCCTGTGACCTTTCTCCCTCACCAGGGACTTTGTGACCCCTGTGACGGCCAGAGATTGCCCGTTCTGGACCTCCGACGCCTGCCGGGCCGCCGCCACCGCCTCAAGTGTCGCTGCGGGAGCCACCGTCGACGCTCAGCGACTTTCGCTGTTCAGGCGGGTGGCTCTCCTCGCTGGAGCATTCGCTCCCCACTTGACCCGGCGTCGTCGTCCCGGCGTTGGGCACTCAAGGAGCGACGTGGCTTCGTCGCTCCTCTTAGATGAGCAGCGGCAGAGGTCATTGCCCCGCCACGGTGACGCTCGGCCGGCACCGGGACCGGGGACCCTTCCACCGGCTCACTCCGAAAAGAGGACGCATGACTCGGATCAGCTCTCAATCGCTCTCGGCCTTCCTGGCCTTCGGGAACGCATCCATCGCCGTTTGCGGGGTCAATGAGCTCGTCCGTCGAGGTCGGACCGACGCTCGGGCCACCGATTTCCTCGTCGAGCTCAGGACTGCTCACGTCCAGCTCCGGGAGCTCTTCGATCAGGGGCACGACGATGCCGTCTGTGTCCTTGCCCGTGACGTCATGGAGTTGGCTTCGAAAACGACTGATGTGCTCAATCAGGACCAGGGACCAACTGGCGGTTGAGCTGGGCAGATTCCATCTTTTTCCTATGGATGTGCGGTTCACGCCGGCGGGACTGCCTGCGGCGCCCGCCGGCGAATCGCTCCTACGTTCGGGGCGGACACGGCTTCTCGGCCAGCCGAATGGTCCGGAGAGTGTGTGAGAACCTTCTCTACAAAGATCAAGGACCTTCACGCTCAGAACGAACCGATTCGTAGGCCGGCACAAAGCGCGAACTAGTTGCGATCGAGCCGACGCTGCATCAGAGCAGAGCGGGCCGAGGCGAGTCGGTCCATGAGGGCCTGGTTGAATCCCACGTCGGCCTTCGTCAGCAGCCGGTCAGTTTCGTCCACTAGGTCTTGGCTCTCGCCAACGGAGCGAGATATCGAATCGAGTCGGTCGAGCTCAGCTCCGAAGCCTGGAATGAACGGCACAAGCAGTCTCGACACCTCAGAGGGCACTAGCTCGAGGACGCCGCCGCCGAAGCTCCGACCCTCAAGTTCGGCGGAGAGCAGGGTGAGCGAGTTGTGGAAGGCAGCCGTTAGGTCGTCGGCATGCCCGACGAGCCGACCTTGAGGCGTGCCGCGGTAGATGGTGTCGGTCGTGACGATGCCGGCTTCGTTTAGCACGACGCGGGGGTAGTGATGCGATCTCTTCGACAGCATCAGTTGGCCCTCTCGGATGAAAGGAATGCGGTACCACGGCTCTCGGATACGGCACTTGTACCGGAGAGGAAGTTCAGCGTTCGTGCCTGCCTCCAGGTATGCAGAGGGCTTCGCGTGCTCCTCCGGGTTTGGTCGATCAGCAGAAAAGTCGAGTAGGTGGACCCGAGCCCCAGCCGCATCAGCGAGAGCGTGGTCGGACTCGGTGTACCGGAGGCCGGGAGCGTGGCGGATTCGCGGAAGGAGCGCCCGCGACCACGGTTGCAGGCTGAACCTGCGAAGGGTGACGCTGTCAACCGAGAAGTAGTCGTTCGCGCCGGTCACCGCCGCGACCTCGAAGCGCGCGAGGAGACCGAGCTTCGACACGACAAAGAGTTGAGATGCTTCCTCAACCGCGTCGAATTGGTCCTTATTTAGCAGGTACCTGGTCCAAGGTTCCTTTCCACTCTTGATGCTGTGCTTAGCCGAGCTTCGTCCCCGGCCACGAGTGTGCTCCGTGATCGTGCAGGTCACTGGCCCCGGATTCTCATCGACCCGCCTGCCGCTCAGCACGACGACCTCTTGGAGCACACTCGGAAACGAGCCTGATGCGAACAGATCGAACCGAAGGGCGGTGGTGTTCGAGACAAGCCAACTTCGAAATGTTCCTGCCGAGATGCCGGTGAAGCACTCGGCCGGAATGACGAATGCGAAGGCACCACCGATGCGCAGACGGCTAAGCGCACCGAGCAGAACGGGTAGCCATAGGTTTGAAACGCCAGCAAAGGACAACCCGAGGCGTTGCCCGAGTTCATCGGCGAATTTGCGATCGGCCTTGCTCACAAACTGGAAGCGGACGAAGGGCGGATTGCCGACGGTCGCGTCGAAGGGCGCATCGGATGCCACGGCCCGCTCGATCGCGCTACAGGTGATTACTGAACCCGCGAGTTCGGCTTCGCAGATGGCAGCGGCGCTCTTCCGTGCCTCAGACTCGATCACTTCTACGGCCTCGATGTACTCGACTCGGTCGCGGAATGACGATCGAGCAACACCGCGGATGAAGGCGCCATCGCCGGCGCTGGGCTCAAGCAGCCGCAATGGTGATCGCCCGCGCATTAGGGGCGCAATGCGTCTCAGGCAGAGGTCAACAAGGTCCTCAGGCGTGTAAAACCCGCCGCGAATCTTGTCGGCGGTCACTTCGTCTCGCGTTTTCACTCGCGTCCCCTTGTATCGGCAGGGAGTTTCTTGGGCCTGACGCTCGGAGAGCGCCTTCCGAGCTCGCCGTCCGCGAGTACCTTCCCATCTTGGCCGAACATTTGTTCGTAATCAAGAGGATTCACTTACAAACTCTACAACATATTGTAGAGTTCGAGTGTGCATTCACCGTACGGGCCCCACAAGATCGCGACAAACGGACAGGTGGTGCTCCCAAAGGAAGTTCTCTCAACGGCGGGTCTGCAGCCCGGCGATGGCGTGTACGTCCAGGCCCTTGACGATCCCCCGGGTGCGATCCTCATTGTGCCCGCAGCAACGGCCGCTGAATGGTTCGAACTGGGCCGGCAGCGCGCTAGCGCTACATAGGCAGAGTGATTCGACACGACCTCGGGAAGTCGGTACTGGCGTCGGGCGGGGTGCCACAGGCATGATTGCGGGGATGCGGGTGCGATTCTTCGGTCAGCCGCACGACGACGGCAGCAACTTGCGTGATTTCTTCGATGAGGTAGCCGCGACTGAGGGGCTGACGCATCTTGACGTAGCGGTTGCCTGGGCGAAGGAGTCCGGACTCATTCGCGTAGCCGGGCAGATCGAGGCAATCCGGAACCGCGGCGAAGCGCGCATTGTCCTTGGCATTGATGTAGGTGGTGCCACCGAACAAGGCCTTCGGATGGCATTGAAGCTGTTTGACCTCGTCGAGGTTGTGCACCGACACGGAACGGTTACGTTCCACCCGAAAATCTATCTCGCCCGCGGCGACGATTACGCCCTCGCACTTGTTGGCTCGAACAACCTTACGGCGGGCGGCGTGTACTCGAACTACGAGGCAGCACTTGTTCTCGACCTCGACCTTGCGGATGTTGCAGACACTGCCGTACTAGACGAGATCGAGGCCTACTTCGAAAAACTTCGAAACGATACCGAAATCTGCAAGCAGCTGGATGACGATTTCCTCGAGATGCTGCTCGCCGACCCGCGCTATGTCATTGCTGACGAGTCCCAGCTCATGGCCGGTCCGGAGTCCGAGCCACAAGGCAATGTATCGACTTCGACCCCGAGTGCTGGGCCTCCGGCCCAAGCGCCCGCGGGTACATCGCTGTTCGGCAAGTCAGAGATCAGTTTTCGCAAGGATCCCGGGAAGGCAAAGGTAAATGACCATGGGGCAGTACACCATGCCACCGGCGCGGCTCCGCAACCCGCTCCAGCTCCCGGGACGCCCCCACCACCGCCGTTGCCGGAAGCCACCGCTGCACAACCGGCTGCGGCCGGAGTGCAGCCAGCCCCTCCGCCAGCGGGTGCGCCCGCGGCGCCGGGAGTCATGAAACGGTGGACGAAAGAACTCACGCATTCAGACGCTCAACAGAAGAACGCGGCCGCCACGAAGGTCACCGGCAACTTGAAGCTAACCGAGGCTGGGCACCCGATCAACCACACGACCTACTTCCGCAACGACTTCTTCGGCTCGCTCGCATGGAGTGGTCAGGTAAAGACCAAGGGTACGCTTGAATCTGCGACCGTCGAGGTTGAACTGATAGTGAATGGCGTCTCGCAAGGAGTCTACGAAATGGTCGTCGATCACGCCGACTTCCGCATCTCAGATCAGTCAAATGTTCCGACCTGGCTCAAGTGGCGGTCGGCTTCCGCATATATGAAAAGCCACGACCACGTCGGCGACTGGGTCAGCCTCGAGCGGATGACCGACGCGACGTATCGCTTGCAGATTGCACCTGCAGCCACAGGGCCCTTCATCGCCTAAGAACGACCGTTGAAGCTTGACTCACACCTTTGACTGCCGTCGAGTACCTTCTCCGACCTATCGTCTCAGGTCAAAGCGTTTGTGTGCCGTCCGGTGCCAATCGGATGACGCCTTGCTCCGAACTGATGAATGCTGCTGTACCGACGAATCAAGAGGGCCGTCGCTCGTCAATCAAGTGACGATCACGTCCTGTTTGTCCTTCGTCAGCACCACCCCGTTCTTGACCACATAGACCTCTACGTAGTGGTACCCCGCGTAGGAGGTCCACTCGACTCGAACTCCCTGACCTTCGTCCTTCCGGATCTCACCTCGGAGCCCGCCGGCGACAGCACCGGCTTCGGACCCTCCATTCCGCACCTTCCAGTACATCTCGTATGGCGCCGGCACATTGGTCGTGGCTGTGAAACGAATGCTCCGGTTCTTGGGGACGCGATTACCGTTTTTCGCGAGCGTAAACTGTCTGAAGCCATTCCGACGGTAGACCTGCCCAACCTTGAGCCCAGTCACACGTCCCTCGAGCTTGACCCGGTAGACGGCTGACCGCTGGATCGGGAACGCGAACGGCTGCTGGTCGATAAATTTCTCGCCCGACCACGGTTGGGACGCGCTGAGCATTGCCGCTGCGCCCTTGGTAAGTGTAACGGCCGGCTTGAACTCGTCGCCGAAGATCTCGCGCCACAGTACGGTCGAATTCCGCGATCGGGCTCCTTATGCGCGGAATCAATCTTGTCGGCGTACGTGATTATGCACTGGTTGAAGTTCTCATAGTTCCAATCATCGCGATAGCGGTCGGTGAAGTTATCCCCTGTGCCGCCGGGGTCCATCACGGCCGGCATCGTCGCCGGCAGCGAGTCGGCAAGCTTTCTGACGATTGTCTTGAGCGCCGTCGGCAAGTCGCTATAGCAATCGGGGTTAACGATGACGTCGATGTCGTTGACGCCCTGACCGAGCAATGTCTTAAGGATGATCGACTTGCATGAGAAGGTGCTCTTGTAGTCGCGCAGATACTTCATCAGCCGAACGACCTTGATGAAGTAACCGTTGGTAATGCGCTGACGGTCGTCGACCGACTGCGTGAAGGCCTCTGGATTAGATAGCTCGAAACACCCAGTCTCAGGGGGCTCCAGCCGATTGGTGATGTAGTTCGAGTCGTGCCGCTCCATGTAGGGCACGACATCGATGTGGAACTCGTCGGCGTAATTGACCCGAACGCATCGGGTCTTCGGCTTTCGCCCCACCATGCCCGAGTATGTGCCGTTCGCCTTGAACGCGGCGTGGACGTTCGCCAAGTAGTCCTTGGCGTCCCACCCCGTCTGCTCCTGCAAAAATAGCAGTACGTCGGCGTCGAACGTGTCGTTTGCTGCTACCGGCTTGATGATGGTGCGGTGCGCCCACGACCCGGCTGGGATGAGGTCGATGAAAATGTCCCGTAAACTCGAGCTACTGAGGAACCCATCGATGGCGTTGACCCGGCTCTGCAAATTGTCGACGCGGGTCTGGTTAAGATTGACCTTGTCGGACAGGAAGGTCTCGAAGTCGCTCGCGAATCTCACCGTCGGACCTCCAGGGCTGGATAAAATTCGACGGTCATCGTCTCGCTCGAACATGATGAGTGCTGGGCTGACCTCCGGCATTAACACTCGTCCCAAGGTCACGGCTGAGGCAACGCCGATGGCGGGGAAAACCGCGATAACGTCGATCTTCCCGTGCAGGTCCTCGACCATCGCGAACAAGTTACGAAGATGACCTTCAAGCACGGCTAGATCCCCAGGGCTGGCGATGAGGTTCGGCCCTTGCTGACCCAGCGGACGAACCTCGTAAACGGTGTAGGCGCGGCTGACCTCTTCGGGCAGGTCGCCGAGTTCGATCGATCCGGACAATGACAGAACGATCGCCACGAGTTGCCGATCAGTGCCCTCCTGAAGCTTCGCAGTGGCGAAAGCTGCCCTTGTCTCGTCACTCAGCCAGAGCCAGGCGTTCCCGCCATCGATGCGATGACGCTGGAAGATGCGCGTATCGAGTTTGTCATCGAGGCTCGCTCCGAGCTGCACAAGTAGAGGAATACGGCCGAAGGCGAACACAGCAACTCGCTGGATTGCCTGGCGACGAACGCCATCGTGGATCCGGTCTGCCAGCCCACAAACGAGCTCGGCTTGTTGCCCGAACTGCCACTGATTTGTGGGCTCGGACACCCCACGGAGATCGAGGTCGATGTCCGCGTAGTGGGCACCTGGTAGCCGCTGCGGATAAAAGCCAGAGGCGGTGGCAGCGGCAAGAACCGTGTCAGGCGTTAGCTCGGGCGACGAACCACGTATCGGCCCGACCAGCCGGACGATGAACGCCGCCTTGTCTGCTCCAATCTCAGTGAGCATGCGAACACGTTCCTCATGCTGGCGTTTTTTCTCTCTAAGCTCATCGATGGTCCACCGGCCGAGCTGACCGCCGTCATCGACCGGCTTGTGACAGTTTCGGCATACCAGAATCAGGTTTCTTGGTTCGGTGCGCTCGTCGCGTGTCAGATCCGATTTGCCTCGAGGCGAGTTCGTCGCGGCACCCACACTGTGGGCGAGCTCCCCAATGGGAACGGGCTCACCGAGCTCCTCGTTCATTAGCACCACGCGGTTACACAGCGTGCACCGACCGGCGGCGGCACCCCAGACGATGCACTTCGTGCGTTCCGTTGGGTCCTTGCGACCCTCAACTCCCTCAGGCATACCTCCTCCAATTTATCGAACTTATGTTCGATGCGCTATGTGAGCCCTACCCTTGGATCGGACCGATAGGACCCAAGAATGGATTCGGGGTGTGACAGCGCTTTGGGGGAGGTCTTGGTCCAAGGAGGAGGCGGTGAAGATGACAGCCGCAGTCGGTCAAGAGGCCGGCGCAACTATTCCGAGGCTGATCAAGGGCACCTCGAGCCCGCATCGCTCAGGCCTATAAGTTGGCCTATATTTTCGGGTCCTTCGCTGTCCGCACCTGTCGAATTGTGCCTGGTGAGCGCATCAGCTGTCCGCCGATTCGTGCCTGAATCCGCCTAGGACCTGATTAGCAGTGAGTCCGATTCGGCCGCTCTCGCACCTCTCCTTGCCTGGTCAGCGGTACTTTTTCCCTTTCGACCGGCTGCCCAGATGCTCGCCATGTCCCACTTCTGCCCTGATCCCAGCAACGTGGTCGTTGTCAGACGGACGACGGACCGGGAGAACGGAACAGCACATGACACGGCAATCATACGATGCGGGGAGCATGGCGGAATGAGGACCAGCCACTTGGTGATTGGGCGCCAGGGTCAAAGGCAAGCGAGGCAACGAACGTTCCAGCAGATTTGACGCCGCGAACGGCTGCAGCAGGCGGGTTTGTCGCCCACTGCGCAGAGTGGCCGGCCGACAGGGCCATCTTCGAAGACGATGTACTGGAGCCGATGTTCGAAGAAGCATTCAGGGAGGCCTTCGCCCACGGTGGCATCGGAGCCCTCGACGACATGTGGGGATTCCCCGATTGGTAATTCACCCCCGAGGAGGTCACCAAACACGTGGAGCTGTACGTCGGCGATGCCGACGACATCTTGGATCCGGCCATGAGCACCCGACTCGGCAGGCGCATCCCGGACTGCACGCTGCACCGTTGGCCCGGCGCGGGCCACTATGCCGTCTACGGGCGCTGGGGGGAGTTCACCGGCTCTCTGGTCCGACCACCGGCTGACGCCCCAGCCATCGCCGCCCGACGGGTCGGCCCGTAGCTCCGGTCCGCGCCGATGATGGCCCGATGGTCCGAAATGCCACACAGGCGTCACACAACGGGAGAGCGGAAGGCCGATCGCATTCGTCTCACAACCGGACTCTGGATATAGTTCGCATCAATCCCGATCGGATCGGAGCAGACAGCTGCGTACCGCACCCGGGAGCCCGACGGCCGGCAGGCAACTTCGGAGGACAACGGATGAGCCGCAATCGCTTGGTCCCACGTGTCGTGGGCGGGACACTTCTCCTTTCGGGGCTTGCCCTGGTCGTCCCCGGCGTGGCGGTATCGGCGGTAGCTGCGCCTGGCCCCGCTTCGAGCGCGGCGGTGAAGGTGACTCCCCATACCGCCCTGTCCAACGGCCAGTCGGTGTCGGTGTCCGGCTCGGGACTGCCCTCAGGCGGAGTCGGAGCCATCGCCGAGTGCAGCAGCTCGCCGAACCAGCTGGCCGTTGAAGCCTCCTCCTGGCCGACACCCGTTTCCTGCACCACGCCTGACGAGGTCCACTTCGACACCCACGGAGACCTCCGGGCCGTCGTCTTCACCGTCGTCTCGGGCACCGTCGGTTCACCTGCGTCGAGAACCGACAGGTCGGGCACTCCGGCGGGGACCGGCACCACCCCGTCCCCGTGTCCGACGCCGGCTGCACGTGCCGCCAGCGGCACCCGCTGCTACCTGGAGCTCACCTGGGGAACCGGTGCGACTGAGAGCGCGTTCCAGACCATCACCTTCGCGCCCAACAAGACGGTCGGGGCCAAGTCTGGTACACCTCGACTCTCGCCGACCATCACGGTCACCCCGGACGCCGGGCTGACCAACGGCCAGACCGTGGACGTGTCGGCAACCGGCCTTCCCGACAAGGGCGTGGGCGAGATCGTCGAGTGCAGCAGCGCATCACATCAGCCGACGGTGCTGGTGCATGGGGTGCCGACCCCGGTCTCCTGTACCAGCCCGGCGGCGAAGAAGTTGACGGCCACGGCCAAGGGTGAGCTGAAAGCGACCTTCAAGATCGTCTCGGGAACGGTCGGCCCGCCGGCAACAGGCACCGACAGTGCCGGGCATCCGGCGGCGACCGACGCCAAGAAGTATCCGTGCCCGGCGACAGCCAGTCAGGCGGCGGCCGGGGCCCGCTGCTACCTGCTGCTCGCTTGGGCAACCGGAGCCACCGACAAGGTCGTCGTCCTCCTCCACACCGTCACCTTGGCGGCGACCACATCCACCACCAAGAGCACGACCACGTCCACGTCCACGACCGCGACCACGTCCACGACCAGCACGACGACGACCGTCGCCGGTGGAAGGACCGGGACCTCGGATACGTCCGGGTCGTCGTCCACGGATTCGGGTTCCGCATCCACATCCGGAGGGTCGGCATCCGGAACGGCAAAGCTCCCCTACACGGGTGCCTCCTTCGAACAGATGGCCCTGGCGGGCATGGCGCTGGTCATCCTGGGGAGCTGCCTTCTCCTCGTGGGCGAGACACCCCGGCGCCGGGCGCGCCGGCAAGGTTGCTGAGAGGCCGTCCGGCAGCTCCCACCGCCATCTGTCACCCGGCATCGCGGCAATGGTGAAGTATCCCGGTTGCCGGGGTTGCTCGCGCATTGCATCTCTTCCTTTGACCGGGTCGTCCTCCCATGTCGACCCGGCCGGGCTACGCCCCTCCGGGCTCGTGTCGGCACGGGCCATCCAACCCCGGGCAACCGCGGTTGTTCCTGGCGGCACGGGCAGGGAGGCCGCCGACGCGGCGCCGTAGCATCAGACACATCCGGACGGCTCCGCCAGGCGCCCGGCCCCAAGGGGGACCCATGCCCGAATTGCATTTCACCACCGATATCGACGGACCACCCGAGGCCGTCTTCGACCTGATCGCCGACCTGGCCCATTACGGCGACTGGCTCCCGGGGTCGGGTGCCTTCGGGACGATCAGCGAGATCTCCCCGCTGCCGGTCCAGCTCGGAACAACCTACGTCGACGCCGGACCCACAGGAACCAGGTACGGCACGGTGACCGAATTCCTCCGGCCCGTCCACATCGGTTTTCACCAACCCATGCGGGTGCGCCGGTTTCCGACCCGGGGGATGATCGACATCCGGCTCCGCCACAGGCTTACCGCGGTCGGGCCGGCGACGCGCCTCGACCGTGATCTCACCATCGGGTTGCCGGGCGGGTTGAGGCTGGCCCAACCCATCGTCATGGCCAACCTCCGCAAAGAGAACGACCGGGTGCTCTCGGTGCTCAAGGCGTACGTGGAGGCGGGCCCGCCACTGCGGCCGTCGGAGTAGCCCGGCCCCTACGGACGGGGCTCAGCGGTGGGGTCGGTCCTTGGCCCTTCTGACCGTCGGTTGGCGTTGCATCCTGAGCCGGATCAGCGCCCTGGTCCCGATGGTCACCGTACCGATCTGGTGGGCTCCCTCGTGGCGCCGCGGTTTGGCGCACCGTTGCCACTCGCCGGAAGCGAACATCTCCCAGCGGCATCGCTCATCGGCCCCTGCATCTTCCGGCATCCCGCTTCTTACCCGACCGGCACGGGAAGCGGCAAGGCGGCCGGAAACGTGGGCGGCCGGAAGCCCTCAACGGACGGCGCGTGCCAACGAGCGGTAGTCGGCCACCACGAGGCCGCCGATGAAGTCGTAGCCCGCGGTATCGGCATGGATATTCCCCTGAGAGCAGAAGTAGGTCAGTTGGCACACCTCGCCGACGGCGTCCGGGACGGTGCCGTAGGGGGCCACGGTCTCGGTGAGGCTGAGGCTGGTGTCGTCCCCCCGGCTGGCCTGCATGTAGGGGGCCGACGTGACATCGACGAAGGTGGCCCCCGACACCGAGCGGTACGACTTCTTGAGGGTGGGGTTGATCAGATCGTCGAAGGCGAGGATCGAGGCCCGGGCCAGGGACACCGAAGCCGAGGTCGGCGGGTTGTCGGGGTAGACGTACAACCCCAGGTCCACGTCCGGATAGGTGAGGCCGATGACCCGGGCCCGGGTATCGGACGCCTTGGCCAGGGCCTTGCCGATGGAGCCGACCAGCGATTTGATGCCGGCCTCCATGCCCGGCATGACCGACTTCACGCACGTCACCGTGGTACAGCCGTCGAAGTCGTTGCCACCGATCGAGATGGTGATCAGTCGCACCGCGCCCTTGTGGGCGGCGATGAAGTCGAGGGCGGCCCGCTCCTGGGTGATCCCCGAGTAGCGCACAGCGTCCTGGCCGGCCGGGTCCACGCACCCTTTCGACCCGATGAGGGACGAGGTGGTGGCTCCTCCACAGCCGAAGTTCTCGAGCTGCAGCTTGAGCTGGCCGGCCACGTCGCCCGTGTAGCCGGCAGTGGCGCCGATGCCGGGCTGGTACCCGATCGAGTACGAATCTCCCAACGAGAGGTAGTACGAAGGCGTGGCCGCGGCCGCCCGGTCCACCCCCGACGGGCCCACCAGGGCGGGTGACAGCACTGTCCCCACCGCCACCGCCGCGGTAGCCAGGTATGCGATCGACCGGTGCACGGCTCCCCCCGCGTATCGTCCTGAAGCTCACACCGTAGACCATCGACGGGGCGGGGCCCGGGTGGAGGGCGTTGCTACCTTGGTGGGATGGGTCGAGATGTCATGGTCGACGATCGATCCGGGGGCCATCGACCAGCGGCGGGACGATTCTGAGCCGGCTGCCGCCCTCCGGCACGGTCGGCAGCGGCGGGACGATTCTGAGCCGGCTGCCGCCCTCCGGCATGGTCGGCCACGGCCGGCCACGGTCCTGTCCCCGGGCTATGGCAGCGTGTTCCCAGTGAAGGCCCGTGCCGCGGGAGCGGGAGCCTTGGCCCTCCTCGGGCTGGCGGTCTGGTGCGGGTGGGCCAGCGGGCTGCGGCATTCGACGGTTCCGGCCTTCGTGGCCTGGTCCGTCTCGCTCGCCGTCGTCGTCATCGTCGACCTCCTGCTGTGGCGTGGCCGGCGCCATCGGCGATGGGCCCTGCCCCTCCGACCGGCCGGTCTGCCCTGGCCGCGGCCGGGCCGCGGCGGCCTCGGCCCGTCCCTTCTCGGCACCGCGCCCTGGCTCGCCCTCGCCCTCATCGTCGTCGTATGGGAGATCCTCGGCATCGACACGGGCCCCCACGAGGCCCACCTCACCATCAGCGCGCTGGCCCAGGCCTTCCGACCGCTCAACGCCGCCCTCCTCATGGCATGGATACTGGTGGGGGTCGGCTATGGCGTGGCCCGGGCCCGGGCGCCCGTCGGGGAGGTCGCCGACCGGCCGGCCCCCGGAGCCTCCACGGGGAACCTCCCGGGTGCGGCCGCCGTCGATCGTCACTCGGCGGGCGTCCCCGCCCTGCTCCTCCCGGACAACCGGGGGGCCGGCGTGGCCTTCTGGCTGCTGGTGGTGGCAGCCGGCGTGCTCGTGGACCTGGTGGCGAGGAGGTCCCGGGGCCGGCTGGCCGATGCCGGGGAGATGGTGCGGCTGGTGTCGGGATCGACACCGGCCAATGTGGTCCTCACCGCGGCCTGGGCTTACGCCGGGTGGCACCTGTTCGCCCACTGACGGCGGCCGGCTCAGGCAGCCCCCGGCCCACGGGGGCGTCTGACAACGGCGGGGCGGGGCGGCCAGCTCAGGCAGCCCCCGGCCCACGGGGGCGTCTGACAACGGTGGTCCGGGGCGGGGCGGCGGGCCGGCCACCCGCATCCGGCCGCGGCGCGGTCCGACCCACCGGCATCACCATCGGACGGACCCGAGCCCGCCTCTCGCGACAGCATGGCCACCCGGAGCTCGGCCTCCTCCGCCTCCCGCTGCGCCTCGGACAGCTCGTGGTGGAGCTGCGCGATGGTCTGCTCGTTCCGATCCACCAGGTCCCTCACCACCGCCGCCGGGATCACCTCGGGAACCGCCCCCGAACGGGCCTTGGCCCCCGACCGCTCCTTCACCGCCCGACGTCGGTGACGGCCGGCGCCGGGAAACCCTGCTCATGCCAGACCTGCCGGCCACCGTCGACCGTGAAGCGGAACGGGTCACTCCTGGCCGTGACCGGGGCCCCGTTCCGACGCCCGGCAGCTTCCCCGGGCTGGTCCTGGAGGGACAGCAGGCGCTCCTCCTCCTGCAGGGCCGACTGCGTGCGCGCCCGGGCCGCGGCGATGGCCGACTCGAGCCTGGAGCGCTCCGCCGCTGCCGCGCTCAGGTACCTCTCGACCGATGTACGTGTGTAGGCCTGCGCAGCCCCGGGATCGGTTGACGGTGTCATCGGAGTGGAATTCGGCGTCGCTCGGAAGCAGATGGCCAGTATACCTAGGTGATCACTAGGTCGTCCGGGCCGGAACCGGGGTGGCCGTGCCCACGCTCGGGTCCGGAGCGGGCGTTCGGCGCGGGAGCCGGGCCCCCGCCCGGCAGGCTCATCCGAAGCGTCCGTGGACGTAGTCGAGGGTCCGGGGGTCGAGCGGTGAGTCGAACATGGCCTCGGTCGGACCGTGCTCGATGATGTACCCGGGCGTCCCTTGCTCGGCCAGGAAGAAGGCCGTGTACGCCGACACCCGCTGGGCCTGTTGCATGTTGTGGGTGACGATGACGATGGTGACCTCCGTCTTCAGCTCCTCGATGGTGGTCTCGATCCGACGGGTGGAGGTGGGGTCGAGGGCCGAGCACGGCTCGTCCATCAGCAGCACCCGGGGCCGGATGGCCAGGGCCCGGGCGATGCACAGACGCTGCTGCTGGCCACCCGAGAGTGCCCCGCCCGGCTGGCGCAGCCGGTTCTGCACCTCGTTCCACAGTCCGGCCTTGGTCAGGCAGGACTCGACCAGCTCGTCCTTGGCGTCCTGGTCCTTGCGGGTGCCGGTGAGCTTGAGGCCGGCCAGCACGTTGTCGTAGATGGACATGGTCGGGAAGGGATTCGGTTTCTGGAACACCATGCCGATGTGACGGCGCGCCTCGGTCAACTTGCGATTGGGGTCGTAGATGTCGACACCGTCCAGGAGCACGTCGCCGGCCAGCGAGGCGGCCGGGATCAGCTCGTGCATCCGGTTGAGGATGCGCAGGAACGTGGACTTCCCACACCCCGACGGTCCGATGAGGGCGGTGACCCGACGCGCCTCCATGGTCAGAGACACCCGGTCGAGGACCTGGTGGTCGCCGAACCATGCCGAGATCTCCCGGGCCTCGAGCCTGGCCGCCTGGTACTGATCGTCCACCCCTGACCGGGCGTCGGTTGTCGATTCGAGCAGCATCTCTTCAATCCTTCGATTGATCGTCGGTCGGGACCATCACAACAGGTTGGGCAGGAGGCGGGCGAACTGGTCGGCCACGAACATCCACACCAGCAACACGGGAGCGGTGAAGACGATCCACGCCTGGGCGCGGCCCCGGCGGCGCCACGTCCACACCGCCCCGGCGGCCAGGGCGGCCAGCAGGAGCACCCACAACGTCAGGACCCAGAGGGTGCCGGTGTCGAAGCCGAGCGGGCGCTCGGAGCTCGGCACCGTCTTGACCGCCGGGCGCTGGGCGGGGAGCGGCGGGCCGACCCTGTCGGCATCGACCCACACCACGCCGGAGGGGACGAACGAGGTGCCCGACGCCGTCCCCAAAGTGAGGCGCGACCGGCCCCGGGCCACCGGGCGCACCTTGGTGCCGGCCGGCCGGACATCGACCACCTTGAAGACCGACGTCCCCACCTGGGTGATGACCGTGACGCGCGCCCCGTTCTTCAGCTCGTGGATGAGGCCGAAGGGTCCCCCGTAGGCAGCGGCCCTTCCGAGGATGACGCTGTCCCCCGTCCCGCCCGGGAACACCGTCGACCGGTCGTGGCCGGGACCATCGGCCAGCACGGTGCCGGTGGTGCCTTCGAGCACCACCTGGCTGACACCGATGGACGGGATGATGATCTGGGCCATCGGGGCCCCGAGGGCCAGCGTCGAGTGGTGGGGACCGCGGGGACCCAGTGGCCCGGTTCCGAGGGCCAACTGGGTGCGGAACTTGTTGTAGAGGGAGACCTGGGCCGAGCGGTGCTCCAGCCTGCTCACGTAGGCCAGCTGCACCACCATCCCGATCGACGCCAGCGCCACCACGACGAGCGCGAAGCGCACGACCGTGGCCCATCTGCCGCTCGTGGCCACCCGGCCGAGGTGACCGGTCTCGTCGAAGACCTGCTGCAGCCGCTGGGCCTCCCCGGGGTCGTACCCGGCCCCGGCCCCGTCGGGGGCCACATCGGGCACGGCGACCAGGAGCATCTCTCGGTCCAAGGCGCTCTGGGCCAGGGTCATCGCACCGACCCCCGCGCCGCCGACGCCGAGCCGGGGCGGACATTGCGCCTGAGGAGTAGGTAGAGCCCCACGGCGAGAGCCAGCCCACCGGCACACACGGCCACCACCGGGACATCGCTGACCGCCGGGGAGCCGCCCGCCCCGGCCCCGACGGTGCCGCTCCCCCCTGTGGCGCCGTCGTCCGGCGTACGACCGGCCGCGGCACCGCCACCGGCCGGTGCGGCCGTGCCACCCGCCGCGCTCGACGCACCGTGGTCGGCCCCGGCCGCAGTGCCCGGGGCCGAGGCCGGGGCCGGGGCACCAGCGGTCGCCGTGCCAGGGGCCGGGGCACCACCGGTCGCCACCGCCCGGGCCGACGAGGCAGCCACCGTGCCGGCGCCGGCAGCCACGGCGTGACCGGTCGGTGCCGCCGACGGTGAGGTGGACCCGGCCAGCGCACCGGGCACCGCCTTCCAGGTGAACCCGTGGGGGTCGCCGGCGTTGGCGGTGAAGGTGACCTGGGTGTTCCAGCTCCGGGCCAGGACACCGTGGGTGGTGGCGCAGGCGATGCCGGCTTCCCACACCCCGTGGCTGCTGCCACCGACGAGTGTCGACAGCCCCACCGAGCTGATCAATGTGCCCCACTCGAAATCGTTGGGGATGCCGATGATCTGGCCGGTGCGCAGGGCGGTGTTGACCGCCCCGTAGTAGCGGCCGGAGGCGTCCAAGCCGTATCCCTCCGAGGGGAAGTCCACGAATCTCACCGCGGCGAGATCGGTGCCCTCCGGCACCAGGTAGCTGTACACGTGGTAGCCGTGGTGGGCCGTGTCGGCCGGGCAGGAGGCGTCGGCCGGCAGCGCCACCGTGAACGGAGTGGACGACCCCCCGGACGTGAGCACACCGGTGGCGGTCGTCCCCGGTGCGGCGATGGTGGCCGTCCCGCTCACCGCCGAGGCCGCCGCCGGCGGGGCGAGGAGGAGCAGCGATCCGACGGCCACCGACACGGCCAGCAGGGGCCGCGCGCAGATGGCCGTGGAGGCGGCCCGGGAACGGAACGCGTGGCTCACGGCGAGTCCCCCTCCGCCGTCTCCGGCTCCGCATCGGGGTCGGTGTCGTCGGGACCACCGGCCAGCCGCCTCCGGCGGGTGTAGTTCATGCCGGCCGCGCCCACACCGGCGCCGATGCCGACCAACAGCAGGAACGGAAGCGCCCAACGGAGGAGCCCGATGGCGAACCCGTCGGTCCGCACCGCGCTCAGGGCGGCCGGTCCGATCGCCGTCGACCCGGGGGGCCCGGGTTTCGAGACGCGTCCGCCGGGCGGCGATCCGAACCCCAGATCCGACGCCAGCCCCGACAGCGACCCCGGCCCGTACGACGTGCTCCCCTCGGTCCCCGACGGGTTCGACCCCGACGGGCCCGACCCCGAGCCTGCCGGGCTGGTCCCGGTGGAGCTCGGCGACTTCTTGGCCGACCTGGTCCCGGTCCCGGAAGGATTGGCAATGGTGGCCGCCGCGGCCAGGGTCTCGGATCGGAGCGAGGCCGGGAGGGGAACGTACCCGGTCGGGAGCTGCCCGGGCTGGTCGCCGCTGACCTGCCCCGCTCCCGCCGCGTAGGTCAGGAAGGCGGCGTAGTTCTTCCGCGACGTGGCGTTGAGGGTCTTCGGAACGGTGGCTGCGTAGGTGAGCATGGTGAGGGGGTAGGCGCCGCCCTGGGTCGACGAGGGATCGGACTGCAGCACGCCCGGCACCTTGGTCTTCGTCATGGCCTGTTCGCCGGCCAGCAGGCTGGCCCGGGTCGGGGCCACGAACGTCCGGTCCGGGGTGTCGTCTCCGGCCGCGCTGAGGCTGGCGGTCTCGAGACCGTACTGAGCCGCAGAGGACGAGTCGGTCACCGACATGACGAAGTAGCGCCCGGTGATCTGGGGCCCGTTCGCCGTCCAGGCCAGGTTGGGGGGCTCGGCCGGGTTGAAGGTCGTCTTGGCGCCGTCGTTGGCCGCCGCCGTGTCCTGCGCCGTGGTGTTCATGTTCAACAGGTACGGGGACCAGTCGAGGATGCACAGCGGGCGGGCGGGGGCCGGGGGCGGGCCGTAGACCATCGAGCCGGTGTTCAGGCAGTAGGGATCGCTCTTGGCGAAGATGTTCGGCGTCGTGGAACCGAAGGGCACGCCCGACGGGTTGACCGACGGGTTGGTGCTGTAGTACGGGTTCACGTTCATACCCGAGTCGGCGCCCCGCCCGGGCAGCGCGTTGAGCCATGCCCTGGCCTCGGGGTCGGACAGGACCCACTGCCACAGGGCGGCGGTGGCGTCAGAGCTCCCCTCCTCGACCAGCAGCGTCCCGGCGTCGCTCAGGTACTGGGTGTTGAGCTGCGAGAACTCGGGGTTGTACTGCAGGAAGGTGGGATCGGCGAACACGCTCGTGGGGTTGTTCTGCGCCCATGCGTACTTGGGGGAGGTGTCGGCGGCGACATCCTGCAGCTGATCGCGGTACGACTCGGTCAGCAGCCGGGCCACCAGGAGCGGCGTGAGGTAGAGGTGGGCCACCCGGTCCCCGGCCAGGCCGAGCTCCTGGGGCTGCAGGTTCCCGTCCGGCTCGGTGGCCGGATCCCGCTCGATGTTGAACCCGACCACCACCCCTGACAGGGTGAGTGGTGCGTAGACCGCCGGGTCCGACGATTTCATCTCCTTCGGGTCGACGGGGTCGGAGAACACCGACATGCCCACCGAGCCGTACGAGGGATGGACCAGGTTCGACCGGGCCTGGTCGTCGCTGTTCTGGATGTACTGGAACGGCGTCTTGCCGGGCAGGTCGCACAGGGCCGGCTGCCAGGAGGCCACGGCCGACGAGGCCAGTTCGCCCCCGATGATCTCCTGGGCGGCGGCGTTGATCGAGCAGCTGGTCCCGATGGGGTTGAACTGCAGGGGGATGGCGATCCGGTTGGCCCAAGCCTGGGGGGTCAGCGGAGAGGTCATCACACTCTGGCCGCCCACGTTGGCCGGGTTCTCGGCCGTGGGCGTGCTCATCGGGACCACCACCAACCAGCACTGCGGGGCGGTGGTGCCGCCGCCGGCCGCCGGCTGAACGTTCTGGCCGCAACCCAGGCCGGGCGCCTCCAGGCCGGTGTCGACCTGGAACAGCTGCTGGCCCGTGCCGTTGGCGTAGGTGCGGGCGAAATCGACCTCGTTGGTGGTGCTGAAGTTGAAGTACGGATTGAGCCAGAACTGCTTGGGGGCGAATGGATCCAGGTCGTACCCGTAGTCGGCCTGCTGACCGACGACGGTGCCGTCCACCGCGTCGAACGGCTCGACCACGAAATCATCAGTGGCGTCGAGGTAGAGGCCCGGGGTGTCCTCCAGCTGGGTGTAGCCGTCCCAGCCGTACTGGCTCAGGACGCGGGAGAACTGGAAGCCCACGTCCTGGATCGGGTACGACGAACTGGGCGTGCTGCTCTCCGCCCCGAACTCGCACTGCGAGGGCAGGGGACCGGCGCCGGCGCCCGCCGGATCCGAGGTCTGTGGGTCACCCCAGCATTGGAAGATCTGGAGGTAGTCCCCGTTGTAGGTCGAGTTGAACGCTCCCGTGGCCGGATCGCTGAAGGTCGGAGATCCGCCGGTCCAGCTCACCGAGACGGCCTGGTTGGTGAGGTTGGCGGTCTGGTTGACGGTCACCTTGAGGTTGCTGAACTGGCCGTGTCCCGACACCGTGACCGCGGAAGGGGTGGAGGGGAGGGCGGCCACGATGCCCTGGCATCCGGCCGCCGGGTCGGTCTCCGAGCAAGCGTTGCCGATCGCCTGCGGGGTCGAAGCGCTTCCCTGGGTGGCGGGGACGACCACCGCCAGGGTCGCCACGGACAGGACGGCCAGGGTGACCGGGCCGATGCGGCGCCGGCTCCGGCCCGGCACTCGTCTTCGGGCCATCATCGCCTCCGCCGGTCCAGCCGGCGGGACAGGAGGCCGCCGGGCACGAGGATCAGGGCGATCAGGGCCAGGGCGATGAGCAGGATGAGGGTCTGCTCCACCGACCAACCCTTGGTGACGGCGAGGGTCTCCGTGTCGGGCGTGGGATTGGTCCCCGCCGAGGCGGTGGCGGCGGCGGCGTCGGCGCAGGCGGCGACATCATGTGGATGTTTGGCCACGCAGGTCTGGACAGCGGCCAGCGCAGCCTGGGAGCCCGCGCTTCTTGACCTCGAGCCCCTCTTCCCCGCCGGTCCGGTACCGGCTGTCGCCGTGGGGCCCGAGCCCCCGGAGGACGAGCTCGTCCCGGGTTCCGAAGAGGAACCGCCGGTCCCGGTCGTGTCCGGCCCGGTGTTGGCGAAACCGGCGCTCTGGGGATTGCCGCTCACCACGGTGATGGTGGCGGACGCTCCCCCGGTGCCGTTGACGCACTGGGTCGGCCCCTGCTTGTCGCATGCGGGGGGGTAGGGCGCGGTCTGGGCCAGCAGATTGGCCCCGCTCGGGGTGAACGTCGGGTTGTTGCAGCTCTGGATGTCGATGTTCTGGGTCACCGCGCCGGGGATCTTGGTGATCTGGGCGAAGCTGTCCTCCACCAGGTTGATGGGCATCGGCGAGTAGCCGAATGAGGCCGATTGCTGTTGACCCTGGCACATGGCGTAGTAGGAGAAGGCGGCCAGGGTGGTGCCCTCGGCCGCGTTGAACTGACCCTCGATCTTGGTGGGCAGGATCAGGTAGCTGTACGACGAGAGCGGGTAGGTGCGGGGGTCGGGGTCGGTGTAGACGCCAGAGAGGTTCTCGGTCAGGTAGGTGGCCGGGTCGCTTGGGTCGGAGGTGTCGACCTGGGCGGCCAGCAGGGAGACGGCCACATTCTGAGCGGTCGGCTCGGTGTAGTAGCCAGCCGCGTTGAGCATCTGGACCACCGGGAAGTCGTCGTTGAGGGCATAGGAGTATTCGACGTAGCCGATGGAGCCGTCGGCATAGGCCTGGGAGACGTAGCCGGCCACGCCCAGGTCGCCGGACTGCGCTATCCCGTCGGCCGGCGTCGGGTAGAACGAGGTCGGCCCGCAGGCCGGGGCCCGACCCCGGGCCGAACAGAACGAGCTCCACAGGGAGGGATACTGGCTGATCATCCACTCGGAGAGCTCGTAGCTCGATCCCGCCCCGTCGGAGCGGACCACCGGGACGATGGTCTGGTCGGGCAGCTTGAGCCCGGGGTTGTCGGCGGCCAGGGCCGGATTGTCCCAGTTGGTGATGACCCCGGTGAAGATCTTGGCGATGTTCTCCCCGGAAAGTCGGAGGTTGGTCACCTGCTGGCCGTCGATCTTGAGGTTGTACATGAACACCGTTCCCCCGGCGGTGATGGGCATGTAGGCGTAGCTGCCGGGCTGCGGGTTCTCCGGCGCCGAGCCGTCCTTGGGGTCGGTCTGGAAGGGGATGTCCGAGGCGGCGAAGTCGGTCAGGCCCTTGATCCAGTCCTCACGTCCGGTGGTCGATCCGTTGGCCGTGTAATTGACCCGCATCCCGTCCTGCTGCACGTCGGCGATCCACTGGTTGATGGCGTTGGCCGACCACGACGAGCCTTCGCCCGAGACGGGGACGTAGGCCGTCGCCCCGGCCGGTGCCCCCGCCGCCACCAGCGTGCTGGTGACGGCCACGATGGCCGCCGCCAGGGCCGCGGCCACCCTGATGGCCGCGGCCACCCTGGACCCGCTCACCCGGACCCTGGTCCCGTCGCCTCCCCGGCGGGTCGAACGGGGCTTGGTCATCAGCCGCCCTCCACGATCTTGAATCCGGGCCTGGACACCGAGCCCCTGGTCAACTGGCGCTGCTGTCTCTCGCTGAACCTGGCCACGTCGCGAGCCGAGGCGGCCACCACCCGACGCTGTGCCCGGGGGGACAGATGCCCCGGTCCCCACCCGCCGATCTTGCGGGCGACGGCGAACAGGACGATGATCACCAGGAGGAGGAACGAGCCGCAGCCGAAGGCCCGGGTGGTGTAGGCGGGAATACCGGAGCTGCACCAGTTCCAGTGTCTCGAGAGGGAGGGAGACCATCGCTCCCTGCAGCGGGTTGGCGTTTATGTACGTCGTGTACCCGGCGGTGAGGAGCACCGGTGAGGCCTCGCCGATCGACCGGGCGATGCCCAGGATGACCGCGGTGGCCAGCCCGGAGCGGGCGGTGGGCAGCACCACCTGCATCTCGCCCCGCCATCCGGGAGCGCCGAGGGCGGCGGAGGCCTCCCGGAGATTGTTGGGGACCAGCCGGAGGGCCAGGTCGGCGGCCCTGACGATGTAGGGCAGCATCATCACGCTGAGGGCCAGGGCGGCGGCCAGCCCCGACCGTTGGAACCCGAAGGCCAGGATCCACGAGGCATAGATGAACAGGCCGGCCAGGATGCTGGGCAGGGCGGTCATGGCCTCGACCACCGTCCGGAAGAACCGGGCCGGCCGGCTGCGGGTCATGTCCAGGTAGACGGCGGCCACCAGCCCGAGCGGTACGGTGAGGATGACGGCGATGCCCACCATCCAGACGGTGCCCACCAGGGCGTGGCCCATCCCCCCGACCTTCAACGGGGCGAGGGGCCCGGCCTTGGACATGTCCTGGGTGTAGAAGTTGAGATGCCGGAGGGCGTCCCAGCCCCGGGCGAAGGTGAAGGCGACCACCACACCCAGCGCCCCGAGAGCCAGGACGGCGCAGGAGGCCATCAGTACGGTCATGACCGCGTCGCGTACGACCGGGGCGTCGTCGGTGAGCGAGACCAGGACGCCGTAGATGACCACGAAGACCACATAGGCCACGAAGACGAAGCCCAACGGTCCGGAGAGGGCGGTGAGCCGCTGCAACAGGAGCGAGACACGATACCCCGGCCGCCGCCGCCCCGACCAGGTCGAAAACGGTGCCCCGTCTGAGGCCGCCGAGCTTGCGGCGGCGTTGGGGCGGGGGGCCCGGATCGACGGGCGGGTCGGTGGGCGCCTCGGCGGTGTCCGGATAGTCGAGGACGGTCATCTCAGCCGTCGCTCTCCGCACCCGAGCGGGACCGGGCCACCACGGCCGAGGCCGAGAAGTTGATGATCAGGGTGAGGACGAACAGGGCCAGGCCGGCGGCCATCAGGGCCGAGATGCCGAAGGCGGAGGAGTCGCCGACCAGGTTGGCGATGAGGGCCGACACCGAGTTGCCACCGGTCTGGAGGATGTGCCAGTTGGTGGTGAATACCGGCGAGATGATCAGGATGACCACGATGGTCTCGCCCAGGGCCCGCCCCAGCCCGAGCATCGTCCCGCCGATGATCCCGCCCTTGCCGAAGGGCAGCACCACCGACCTGATCATCCCCCACCGGGTGGCTCCGAGGGCGTAGGCCCCCTCCCGCTCGCCCAGGGGGGCCTGGGAGAACGTCTCGCGCATCACCGAGCTGAGGATGGGGATGACCATCAGCGAGACGGCGATGCCGGCCACGAAGGTGGTGGCGGTGAACTCGTGGCCGAGGTCGGTGGGATTGGTGGCGCCGGAGTCGTCCACCTTGAAGATGGGGATCCAACCGAGCCACACCGACAGCCAGCGGGCGATGCCGATGGTGCGGCCCTGGAGGAAGAAGAGCGCCCACAGGCCGTAGACCACGCTCGGCACCGCGGCCATGAGGTCGACCAGCGAGACCAGGGTCCGCTTGATCCGCTGGGGTGCGACCTCCGAGATGTACAGGGACATGCCCAGCGAGATGGGGATGGCGATGACCACCGCCACCAGAGCGATCAGGACGGTATCGGCCAGGATCCCGGCGATGCCGAAGTGGTGGATGTCCGGTTGCCAGGCCTGGGTGGTGAGGAAGGAGAACTTGGCCACCTTGATGGCCTGGAAGGCCTGGACGCCGAGGAAGACACCGATGGCCGTGAACACGGCCAGCACCACCAGTGCGCTGGTCCGGTGGAGCCCCATGAAGGCGCGGTCCCCGGAGCCGGGGACCGCCCGCATGCTGCGCCGGGGACGGTCGTCACCGCTCCGCTCGGAGGCGGCGGGGACCATGGTGGTGCTCATGGCCGCTACCGCCCGGCGGCCGACGGCTCGGGCGCGCCCCGGCCGGCCGCCTCCGGCTCACCCGACGACGAGGGTGCCCCGTCCGGCCCCCGGGTCCCCCCGTCCGGCGGCGGGGACGACCCGCCCAACGACTCGTCGCGACGGCGGCTGAGGAACACGGCCAGGGCGGCCAGCAGGACCGACAGCACGATGAGCCCCACCCCGAGGAACAGCCACTTGTGGGACGGGCCCAGGGCCGGCTGGCTGACCACCCGCCAGGTGAAGCCGCGCGTATCGGAGGCGCTGGCCGTGAAGACGATCTGGGAGTTCCAGTAGTTGGTGACCACGCCGTCGGTGTCAGCGCAGGCGATGCCACCCTCCCAGGTGGCCGACTTCTGGCCCTTCGGGAACAGCTCCTTCGGAGTCCACCGGGTAAAGGTGAAACTGGGCGGCAACCCGACCACCTGGCCGGTCCCCAACGCCGTATTGATGGCGCCGTAGTACATCCCGTAGGCGATGTAGCCCAACCCCTCGTCCGGACGCCCTCGCTTGAAGCTGATCGAGGCCGGGGAGACCGCCTTCGGGACCAGGTAGCTGAACAGGTGGTAGCCCTGGTGGGCGGTATCGCCGGGGCAGCCCGCCCCCGAGGGCAGCACCACCCCGTAGAGCGTCCCCGACCCGCCCGAGTTGAGCGGGGTGGTCGTGCCCGGACGGGTGATGGCCGCACTGCCGACCACGACATCGGCCCCCGCCGTGGCCGGGACGGCCGACAGCCAGGCCGCGACCAGGACCGGCACCAGCACCAGTGCGCCGGCCACCCGAGCCGGCGGACGCGCTGCATACCGACAGGCACTCCGGTCGTGCGACATGGTTGTCAAAGACGCTCCTCGTTTCGGCGGCAGACGGTCGACCGACCGAGTCACTAGGCCCCCCGACCCACTACCCGATAAATCCTACCTAATTACTAAACCTATGGGAACGGCTCAAACTATGGGGGTTGACTTCGACTGTCAAGGGCTGTCCGACCCGACGCGGAGTGCTGGCCCGCTCTCCCTGAGCGGTCACGGGGACGTTCCGTCCGGCACCCGGCCGGCCCTCCGGGAGAGCGGTGGCCGGGTATTCCGGGGGCGCATCCGGGAGGCGGGCCGCGGGCGGCGTCGCAGGTCGGAGGGCTGTAAGGCCAGGCAATCGATCCGGCGGGGTCCTTCGGCACCGACCCGGAGCCGGGCCTGCGGTTGCGCCGAGCCGGCAAGCGTGGTTTGCTATTAGCACTCGACAGTGAAGAGTGCTAACGACCACGGAGGAACACCAGATGGCCAAGTTGATCACGTTCGACGAGGAGGCCCGCCGGTCCCTTGAGAGCGGAATGAACAAGCTCGCCGACGCCGTACGCGTCACCCTCGGACCCAAAGGCCGCAACGTCGTCCTGGACAAGAAGTGGGGCGCCCCCACCATCACCAACGACGGCGTCTCCATCGCCAAGGACATCGAGCTCGAGGACCCGTTCGAGCGGATCGGGGCCGAGCTCGTCAAGGAGGTGGCCAAGAAGACCGACGATGTGGCCGGCGACGGGACCACCACGGCCACCGTGCTGGCCTGGGCCATGGTCCACGAGGGCCTGCGCAACGTGGCCGCAGGGGCCAACCCCATGTCACTCAAGAAGGGGATCGAGGCCGGCGTCGAGTCGGCGGTCGCCTCGCTCCGCGGCATCGCCCGTGACACCGATTCGAAGGACCAGATCGCCCAGGTGGCTTCCATCTCGGCCGCCGACCCCGAAATCGGCGGGATGATCTCCGAGGCCATCGACAAGGTGGGCAAGGACGGCGTGATCACCGTCGAGGAGTCGCAGACCTTCGGCATGGACATGGACCTGGTGGAGGGGATGCGCTTCGACAAGGGCTACATCTCCCCCTACTTCGTGACGGACCCCGAGCGCATGGAGGCCGTCATGGAGGACGCCTACGTACTGCTGGTGGGATCGAAGATCACCGCCGTACGCGACCTGCTGCCCCTGCTCGAGAAGGTCATGCAGGGCGGAAAGCCGCTTGTCATCATCGCCGAGGATCTCGAGGGTGAGGCGTTGGCCACCCTGGTCGTCAACAAGATCCGGGGCACCTTCAAGAGCGTGGCCGTCAAGGCCCCGGGCTTCGGGGAGCGCCGCAAGGCCATGCTCCAGGACATCGCCATCCTCACCGGCGGCCAGGTCGTCACCGAGGAGGTGGGCCTCAAGCTCGAGAACGTGGGCCTCGACCTGCTGGGCACCGCCCGCAAGGTCGTGGTGACCAAGGACGAGACCACGGTGGTCGAAGGCGGGGGTTCGGACGACGAGATCAAGGGGCGGATCAACCAGATCAAGACGGAGATCGAGAACACCGACTCCGACTACGACCGGGAGAAGCTCCAGGAGCGTCTGGCCAAGCTGTCGGGCGGTGTCGCCGTGATCAAGGTCGGAGCCGCCACCGAGGTGGAGCTCAAGGAGAAGAAGCACCGCATCGAGGATGCCGTCTCGACGACCAAGGCCGCCATCGAAGAGGGCGTGGTCCCCGGCGGGGGCGTCGCCCTCCTCCGGGCCCAGACCGCGGTGCTGGACACCGCCGAGAAGCTCGAAGGTGACGAGGCCACCGGAGCCCGCATCGTGGCCCGTGCCGTCGAGGAGCCGCTCAAGCAGATCGCGGTGAACGCCGGTCTCGAAGGTGGCGTGATCGTGGACAAGGTGCGCAATCTCAAGAAGCCCAACGAGGGTCTGAATGCAGCCACCGGTGAGTACGAGGACCTGTTCAAGTCCGGGGTCATCGACGCGGTCAAGGTGACCAGGTCGGCCCTCCAGAACGCGGCATCCATCGCCGCCCTGTTCCTCACCACCGAGGCGGTCATCGTGGACAAGCCCGAAGAGTCGGCCCCCGCCATGCCCGGCGGTGGGATGGACGACTTCTAGGCCGCACCGCTCACCATCACGGCCGCCCATGCCGACCGCCGAGGCCGGGATGGTCCGGGCCCGGGATGGTCGTGACCCCGATCACATCGAGAGACGAAGGGCGCCCGTCAGGGCGCCCTTCGTTCGTTCCTTAGACTGGGCGCCGTGACCGAACCCCTCGCTCCGTCAACCGGGTTGGGCGTGCTCCACCTGTTCGCCAAGTTCGACGGCGCTCGGGTCCATGCCGGAGCCCCGGGCTGCGACACTCAGGCGGTGGTCGGAGCGGTCAAGAGCGCCCAGGCCGACGGTGTCCAGGTGGTGGTCGTGGCCATGCTCGGCCACAAGGCCGATGTTGGGTTCATGGCCCTCGGCGAGGATCTGTGGCGGCTGAGGCGGCTGCAGAGCGATCTGCAGGCGGCCGGGCTCCGGGTGGTCTACTCCTATGTCTCGCTCACCGAGGTCTCCGAGTACGCGGCGGGCATCCCCGACGAGATGAAGCAGACCAGGCTGTACCCGTCCCTGCCCCCCGAGGGGATGGCGGCGTTCTGCTTCTACCCGATGTCCAAGCGGCGCGGTGAGTCGGAGGGTTCGAACTGGTTCTCCATGCCCTTCGAGGAGCGCAAGGCGCTGATGTACGGCCACGGGGCCGTCGGTCGCACCTTCGCCGGGCGGATCGTCCAGGTGATCACCGGATCGGCCGGCATCGACGACTGGGAGTGGGGCGTCACCCTGTTCGGCGTGCGACCCGACGACCTGAAGGAGTGCGTCTACACCATGCGCTTCGACGAAGGCTCGGCCCGGTTCGCGGAGTTCGGGCCGTTCCTGACCGGGATGGTGGGCCCGGTGGAGACGGTCCTGGCCCAGCTGGGCGCCGACCGGAGAGGCGCCGGCGAGATGGCCGCCGATGGGATGGCCGCCGATGGGATAGGCGCCGACGAGATGTCCGCCGATGAGTGAACCGGGCCGCGTGGGCGACGTCGGGGCTCTGCGGTCCGAGCTCGAGCGGATCGGTCCGCTGGTGGTGGCCTTCAGCGGAGGAGCCGACTCGGCCTTCCTGGCCTGGGTGGCCACCGACACCCTGGGGCCGGCCCTCGTGCGCTGCGTGACGGCCGTCTCACCGTCCCTCGCCCCCGAGGAGCTGGCCGACTGCCGCGCCTTGGCCGCCGAGTGGGGACTTCGCCACTTGGAGGTCGGCACCGACGAGCTGGCCGACCCGGCCTACGCAGCCAACGACGGCTCACGCTGCTACCACTGCAAGACGTCGCTGCTGGAGGCGCTGGGACCGCTGGCCGCCGCCGAGTCGATCGGAGGGCCGCCGGCCACCATCGCCCTGGGGGTCAACCTCGACGACCTGGGCGACCACCGGCCCGGGCAACGGGCGGCGGCCGAGCGGGGGGCGAGCTTCCCGCTGGTCACAGCCGGGTTCACCAAGGCGGACGTACGGGCCTCGTCGCGGGACCTCGGCCTGCGGACCTGGGACAAACCGGCCGCCGCCTGCCTGGCCTCGCGGGTCCCCTACGGCATCCCGGTGACCCTGGGCACGCTCCGCTCGGTGGCCGACGCCGAATCGGGACTGCGAGCGCTAGGTTTCCGGCAGTTGCGGGTGCGCCACTACGGCGACACGGCCCGCATCGAGGTACCGGCCGAGGACCTGGCCGTCGTGGTGGCCCGCCGGGAGGAGGTCACCGGCGCGGTGCACCGTGCCGGCTACCGCTACGTCACCCTCGATCTCGACGGCTTCCGTTCGGGCAATCTCAACGACGCCTTGCCCAGCGGGGAAGCGGGACGGAGGGGCCGGAGTCCGGACCCGCAACTGGCCACGGCCCCGGGGGTACGTCCGTGATCAGGGTCAGGGTCAAGATGACCTTCCCCGAGGAGCTCGTACGCGAACCGATCATCGCCCGCATGATCAAGGAGCTGGACATCGTTCTCAACATCAGGCGGGCCGACGTGGGCGAGCACGAGGGGTGGATCATCTGCGAGTTGGACGGCAATGCCGGCGCCGTGGACGAGGCCCTGACCTGGCTCCGGAACGAGGGCGTCCAGGTGGACCTGCTCGGCGACGTCGTCGAGAGCTGACCGGTGGACTCCCACGGGGCCCGGACCCGGCCGGCGCACCCACCGGCAGCCCCCGCGGAGCCGGGCGGACCCGAGCGGACGGCGGAGCAGGTTGCGGCCAACCAACGCAACTGGGACGAGCGGGTGGCCGTCCACATGGCGTCCCGGTTCTACGACGTCGACCAGTGGCTGGCAACACGGCCCGGCCCGCGGCAGCGGGAGATCGACGCCCTGGGCGATGTCACCGGGCTCGAACTCGTCCATCTCCAGTGCCATTTCGGGTTGGACACCCTGGCCTGGGCTGACGCCGGGGCCAGGGTCACGGGACTGGATTTTTCGGCCCAGGCGGTCCGGGCCGCGCAGGACCTCGCCGTCCGGGCCGGACTCGAGGAGCGGTCGGCGTTCGTGTGCGCCGATGTGTTCGATGCCACCGACGTTCTCCCCGCCGGGGCCTTCGACATCGTCTACGTGAGCCTCGGCGCCCTGCACTGGCTCCCGAGCGTCGACCGCTGGGCCGACCAGGTCGCCGCCCTGGCCCGACCCGGTGGGCGGCTCTACCTGCACGAGATCCATCCCCTGGCCTGGTCGCTGGCCGACGACTCCCCCACCGTGACCTACACCTACTTCGAGGAGCCGGAGCCCTTCGCCGACGATTCCGAGCTCACCTACACGGATTCCGACCGGCCCTTGACCAACGTCCGGACCTACCAGTGGAACCACGCCGTCGGGGAGGTGGTGACCGCGCTCGTCGACCGGGGCATGCGGATCGACCGCCTGGTCGAGCACGATTGGACCGTCAACCAGCAGTTCCCCTGGCTGGTCCAGTCCGGCCGGCGCCAGTGGTCGACGGCGGCCGGACATCCCCGGATGCCCCTGACCTACACGGTGGTGGCCACCCGGGTGGCGTAAGGACGCCGATCCCGGGAGCCGGGAGGGGCCGGGGCCTTCAGGAGTCCTTGCGGATGGTCCAACCCGCTCCCGACACCTTGCGGGGCTCGTAGAAGAGGCATCCCTCCGGGCAGGCGAAGGGAATCTGCTGGTTGGCACCGACCCGGCACCGCTCGAGCTTCTCCTCGTGGGCGGTGGTCTGCATGACGTAATGACGACAATCCTCGTTGACGGCCACACCCCATTGTGGCTGATGGACGCGGCTCCGCGTTGGCAGCGGGTAGCGTCGGGTGGGTGGAACCTGTCCCCTCCACCAAACAGCTCCTCCGTTGGAGCGAGGCCCTCGCCGGTATCGCCCGCACCGGCCTCGGCTTCACCGAGTCTCTCTACGAGCAGGAGCGATTCGAGGAGATCCTGCGCATAGCCGCCGACATACGGGTCACCGTCGACGACGGGACCGAGGGGGCGGAGGACGCCGAGGGGCTGGTCGAGGAGTGGATGGACCTGGTCGGGAAGGGCGTCCCCGGCTACGTGACGCCCAAGGTGGCCGTGGGGGCCGCGGTGGGAAACGAGAACGGCGAGATCCTGCTGGTCAAGCGGGCCGATTCCGGTGTGTGGCTCTACCCCACGGGCTGGGCCGACGTCGGCTATTCGGCGGCCGAGGTGGTGGTCAAGGAAGTCGAGGAGGAGACCGGCATCGAGGTCGAGGTGGTCCGGCTCATCGCCGTGCTCGACGGCCTCCGCATCGGCATCAGCCGGATCCCCCTCTACTCCCTGGTCTTCCAGTGCCGACCGGTCGGGGGGAAGCTCAAGGCCCACCCCCTCGAGTGTGCCGACGTCGGTTGGTTCCCCCTCGACAAGCTCCCGTTCCCGCTGGCCGGCGCCGAACGTTGGGGCCAACACGTCTTCGCCGCATTGCGCGGGGAGCCCGTCGAGGTGCTCTACGACTCGGTGCGGTCGCCCGTCTGGCGGGGTGATCAACATAACTCCTGAACAGCCGGCCGAGGCATGAGCGCCGAGCCGACACCGCGGGTGACCATCGGCGAGGCGACCGAGGTGACGCCCGAGTTGATCGAGGCGTTCGACCGGCTGACGCCGCAGCTGTCGTCGTCCTCCCCGCCGCCCAACGGCACCGACCTGGCCGAGATCGTGGCGTCGCCCGCATCGGTGCTGTTGGTGGCCCGCGATGGATCCGGCTCCATCATCGGTTCGCTGACTCTGGCCGTGTTCCGGGTACCGACAGGGCTGCGGGCCTGGATCGAGGACGTGGTGGTGGACGAATCGGCCCGAGGAGTGGGGGCCGGCGAGGCGCTGGTGGCGGCGGCCATCCGCAGGGCGGATGCGGTCGGGGCCAGGACGGTCGATCTGACCTCGCGTCCCAGCCGGGAGGCGGCCAACCGCCTCTACCGGCGTCTCGGGTTCGAGACCAGGACCACCAACGTGTACCGGTGGAGTGCCGGGTCGCCCGGATCGGCCACCACCGAGGGCGCCGGTGGTGGCGCCGAATCGTCCCCGTCATAGACAGGGCTGGAAGGTGGGTAGCGCCGGCCGGTGGTTGACCGAACGACCGGCCGAGTCGATCCGGGCCGCCGACGTGACCCTGCGCCGTGTGGGCCTCGATGACCTCGACGAGCTGGTGGACGCGGTCAACGACAGCCTTGGAACGCTTCGGCCGTGGATGCCATGGGCCCAGGTGCCGGCCACGCCGGAATCGATCGGGGAATTCCTCGATCGGGCCCACCGTGACTGGGAGCACCACCGGGAGTTCCAGTTCGCCATCCGAGGCCACCGGGGAGCCGAAGCCGAAGCCCTCATCGGCTCGTGCGGGCTGCACGACCGGGTCGGCTCCGGAGGACTCGAGATCGGCTACTGGGTCCGCTCCGATTGCACCGGACGCGGCGTGGCCACATCGGCGGCGGCGGCGCTGACGGCGGCGGCGCTGCGCCTCGACGGGGTCTCGCGGGTGGAGATCCGCTGCGATGCCGCCAATGTCCGGAGCGCGGCGATCCCCCCCAAACTCGGATTCCGGCTCGACCGCATCCAGGCCCGGCCGCCGACGGCCCCCGGGGAGACCGACCGCCACATGATCTGGGTGTACCCCTTCGCGCCCTGTACTTCCTCGGGAGGTTGGTGACGCGCGAACACGGGCGGTCCTCCGATTGCGGTGTGCAGTCGATGATGGTTGTAGATGTGGAGCCAGCGTGCAAGAGCACGGGTCCGGTCGGACTCTCGGCAGTAGGGCCGGATGTAGGCCCACTCCTCCATCATGGTCCGGTGGAAGCGCTCCACTTTTCCATTGGTCTGGGGCCGGTAGGGGCGGCAGTAGCGGTGCTTGATGGCCCCCAGGGCCTGGTTGAAGAGGGTTCCCCGGTAGCAAAAGGCGTTGTCGGTGAGCACCCGCTCGACCACGATGCCCTGGGCGGCGAACCAGGCCTCGGCCCGGCGCCAGAAGGCGGCTGCCGTCCGTCCCTTCTCGTCGGGCAGGACCTCGGTGTAGGCCAGGCGAGAGTGGTCGTCGATGGCGGTGTGCAAGTAGGCGTACCCGATCCGGACCCGTCGGTTTTTGCGGGCGCCTTGGCGTCCGTGGACCCGATGGCCACCCCCGGGTGGGATCTTGCCCAGTTTCTTCACGTCGATGTGGACCAGCTGACCAGGGCGTTCCCACTCGTAGCGGCGGATCCGACGACCGGTGGCCCGGTCGAAGTCCTTCAGGCGGGAGCACTCGTTGCGAACCAGGACCCGGTAGACGGTGGAGGCGGGGATCTCGAGGCGGAGGGCGATCCGGTCCGGGCCTCGCTTCTCGGTCCGCCGGAGACGCAGGATCCGCTCCTCTGTCCGACCCTCGATTCGGGTGGGCGAGCTCTTCGGGCGGCTGGAGCGGTCGGCCAGCCCGGCTTCGCCGAACTCCTGGTAGCGGGCCCACCACTTGTGGGCGCACTGGCGCGAAATGCCCATTTGGGCGGCCACATGGGCGATGGGGCCTCCTGCCTCGATGCGCTGGCAGAGTAGAAGTCGACCCTTGGGGGTGAGAGGAGCGTTACGGTGGGACACGAGGACCTCCGGGAGGTTGTGCTGGCTTCGACACCTGCACACCTACATCCGGAGGTCTTCGCGTTGGTGGATACCGGGCGTGTCAACAACGTCCGTGGGAAGTACACCTAGCTGTTCAGTCCTCGCCGACTCAATCCTGGCCGACTCAATCCTCGGCGACCTCTCTGGCCGACCTCAGCTGACCTTCAGCAGGTCGACGACGAATACCAGTGTGTCGTTGGCGGCGATCCCCCCTGGTTGGGCCTCCGCCCCATAACCGAGGCTCGGCGGGATGATCAGCTCACGGCGCCCTCCGACCTTCATGCCCACCACGCCTTCGTCCCAACCGGGGATCACCTGGGCGGGTGTGGCATCGAGCTCGAAGCTGAAGGGCTGGCTGGTCCACGAGGACTGGATCACCTTTCGGGTGGAGTACGTGGCCAGGACGTACTGGACCGTCACGGTGTCCCCCGCCTCCGCCGTGGCACCGGTGCCGACGATCAGATCCGCGCTCTCCAACTGGGTGGGCGGATCCCCGGACGGCACGGTCACCGTCGGCTCCTTGCCCGCGGTGCCTGCGGGGGACCGGTCCTGCACCGGAATCGTGGCCGCGGTGCTCGATGCGGGCTGGTCCGTGGTCGACGGGCTCGGCGCGGCCGTGGTCGAGGGGCTCGACGCGGCCGTGGTCGAGGGGCTCGACGACGAGCTGCTGCACCCCGCCAGTCCCAGGACGGAAGCGGCCAGCACGGCGAGCGGCCAGGTGCGCACACGAGACATGAAGTGTTCCTTTCCGAAAGTGATCCGCAAAACAGAGGGCCGGGGGCGTCTCTGCAGGGGAAACGGTAGTGCCTCCCCGTCCGCCGCGGTGACCACCCCGCCCGGGCGGACCCGGTGGCTCTCAGCCCGTGAAGCAACCCCCTGGCACCGTTCCCACATGACGCTCCAGATGCAGCGAGCCGTGGCCGACGCCCTCCGATCGGCCGGGGCTACGGGGCCTGAGCCGATGCGACAGCCGGGTGGGGCGGGCGCGGCCGGATCGGGCCGCGGTCGATCACGCCGGGTCGCCACCCCCGTCCTCGGGCGCTGACGGGGGCGACGACCAGCCTTCGTGGCCGGGGGCCGCCGGGCCACCCGCGGTGGCGTTTCCGGCCGTGGTCGCCTTCGGCCCGTCACGAGCAGATCGCCACAGGGCCTCGGCCCGCTGGGCCAACTCGCGAAGAGGCCGTCCGGTGCGTCGAGCCGCCAGAGCGACGTCGTCGTGTTCGGCCTTGACCCGGTCGGCGCTCACCTTCACTCTGATCAACTGCCCGTCGATCCACACCGAATCGAACGAGCGCGCCACGGGCCAGCGCTCACCGGCCGTCTCGCGAACGCCCAGCGATCCGGTCGACTCGCGGAGCACGGCGCGGAGTGAGTGGGCCATGGTCGGATCGCACAGGACGTGCACGACGTTCCCCGGGCGTCCTTTCTTCATCACGACGGGTGCCAGCCAGGCATCATGAGCACCGGCATCGAGGAGCACGGTCACGGCATGGGCCAGCTGCTCCCCGGTGGCGTCATCGACGTTGACCTCGAGGTGCGATACGGGCTGGCCGGCGTCGGCGTCTGGGTCCACCCCCGGACCTGTTGCCGTCGGGACAGGATCGGTGCCGCTCAGCCTGGCCGCCTGCAGGCCGGTCACCACCTGCGTGCAGTTGGGCAGCTCGTCGAGCTCCCGGGATCCGGCACCGAAGCCCTGTCCGGTCACCCTCATGGCGGGCATCGGGCCGAATCCGGAGCTCAACGCGGCCAGCAACGCCGCACCCGTCGGGGTGGTCAGCTCCACGGCGACATTTCGGCCCCAGGTGGGTATCCCTTCGAGGAGGGCCACAACGGCAGGAGCGGGATTGGGGAGCATCCCATGGGCAGTCCTGACCATTCCCAGCCCGGTGGCTACCGGGCTGGCTCGGATGTCGTCGATTTCGAGCACCTCCAACGCGGCCGCCGTCCCGACCACGTCGATGATGGTGTCGTGGCCGCCGACCTCGTGAAAGTGGACCTGGTCGACGGGCCGACGATGCAACCTGGCCTCTACGTCGGCGAGCGCCGAGAACGTGGTCAGCGCCCGGTGGGCCACCCGGTCCGGCAGGCGGGCCTCCTCCACCAGACCCACGATGTGGGCGTGGGTACGAACCACCACGTTGTCGTCCACGGTGACCACCGCTTGTGATGCCGCCACGCCCCCGCGCAGTACGGGCTCCACGTCGAGCGCCCAGCCACGTAGAGGTAGCCGCCCCAACAGTGACAGGACCTCATCGACGTCGGCGCCGGCGTCAAGCAGGCTCCCGAGCGCCATATCGCCGGCGATGCCGGCAAAGCAGTGGAACCAGGCCACACGACGGGCGGTTCCGGGTGGCGATGCCGGCGGAGAGGACACGGAGGTGACGCCGCTGCCGTGGACGTCGGCAGTCACGGCAGGATCCGGGCGATGGCACAGGCGGCCCCGAATCCGTTGTCGATGCCGACCACGGTGATCCCGGCCGCGCAGGAGGCGTGCATGGCCAACAGCGCGGTCACCCCTTCGAGCGCGGCGCCGTAACCCGTACTGGTGGGTACGGCGACGACCGGCGCCGGCGTGATCCCCCCGACGATGCTGGCGAGGGCCCCTTCCATTCCGGCCACCACGACCACCGCGTCCGCATCGGCGAGCTCGTCCGCCGATGCCAGGAGCCGGTGGACCCCGGCGACACCACAATCGGGGAGGAGGGTCGGGCGCAGCCCGAGTGCGGTGAGCGTAGCCTCGCACTCGCGGGCCACGGGCAGATCCGATGTCCCCGCCGTGACCACCAGGGTATGGGCCGGACGGTGGGGGGCCGGGCGCCAGACCACCGTTGACAGCTCGCCCCGGACCTGATCGCCCCCGGTGGCCGTCCCGGTGACCGTGCGGGCTCCGCCGGGATGCCGGACCAGGGCCGAATCCGCCTGGGCGGTGTCGGCCCGGGTGAGGATCACGGGACCCCCGCCGTTCTGTCCGAGCAGCTCGCTCACGATGGCTATGCACTGGTCCGCGGTCTTCCCCTGTCCGTAGACGGCCTCGGGAAGCCGCTGCCGCAGGTTGCGATGGTGGTCGACCTTGGCAAACCCGAGGTCGACGAAGGGGAGCCGGCGGAGGCGGTGCACCGCCTCGTCCGGTGAACACGCGCCGGAGCGCACGTCGGCAAGAAGTCGTTGCAGTCCGGGCTCGTCCATGATGTTCACTATCCTGCCTGGGTATGAGCGCGGACGCATCCTCCCACCCCGGGCCGTCCGGATCGTCTCCCCGCATCGGGTTCCTCGGCCCCGAGGGCACCTTCACCGAAGAGGCGCTGCTCAGCGAGCCCGAGTACGCCTCGGCCCAGATCGTCCCCCTGGGGTCGCTGGCCGAGGTGCTCGACTCGGTTCGCCTGGGCCAGGTCGAGCTCGGATTCGTCCCCCTGGAGAACGCCATCGAGGGCACTGTCCGTGACATCATCGACAGCCTGGTCTTCGACTTCGATCTCCGGATCCAGCGAGAGGTGATCCTCGATGTCCACCTCCACCTGATGGCCCGTCCGGGGACCACGCTCGCAAATGTCGAGCGGGTGGCCTCGATCCCCGTGGCCACCGCCCAGTGCCGCCAGTTCCTGACCCGAAGGCTCCCGTCAGTCGAATCCGTGGCCACCAACTCGACGGCAGAAGCGGCCCGCCTGTTGGGTGAGGGAGACCCGGCGCTGTCTTCACGGCCGACGGCGGCCATCGCCCCCAGGTTGGCGGCCAAGCTCTACGGGCTCGAGATCCTGGTGGAAGACGTCGAGGACCATCCCGACAACCAGACCCGGTTCGTCTCCTTGGCCAGATCCGGTATCCCGGCGCCGAGCGGTCACGACCGGACCAGCATCGCCTGCTTTCAGAACGCCGACCACCCGGGCAGCCTCTACGCCATCCTCGGCCAGTTCGCGGCCCGCAATATCAACCTCAGCAAGCTCGAGTCACGCCCGACCAAGATGGGGCTCGGAGATTACTGTTTCATCATCGACTTCGAGGGTCACGTGGCCGATGCCGTGGTCAGCGACTGCCTGCGCGACCTTCACGCCGGGCTGGCGGGGGTGAAGTTCCTGGGTTCGTACCCCGCGGCAGGACCCGCCGGCCCGGCCATCCGCCACCAGGTGGACAGTTCACAGCGCCAGGCGGCCGAGTGGATCGACGCCCTCCAGGCCGAGGTCCGGAGCGGCGGGCGTCCCTGAGGCAACGGATCGACGCCTGCTGCCGACTACCCTGGCAGTCGCTCGGAGGGATGGCAGAGCGGACAAATGCGCGGCTCTTGAAAAGCCGTGAGGGGAAACCCTCCGTGGGTTCGAATCCCACTCCCTCCGCTGGTCAAAGGCACTTTTTTTATGGCTCTCCTGACTGATCCGTGGGTCAGTTCTGGGCTTCGACGTGCAGCGTGAGGATGGCAGCTCACCTTCGGCGAAGATGGTGCGGTGGAACCGCACAGCTGGGAACCCGAGGACGAGGATGACTATGAAGCGGCGAACGCTGAGCTGAAGAGGCGGTTCGCGGCATGGGCGGACGACAAGGGACTCGAGGTCGAGCGTGACGGACCCGAAGGCCTGCTCCACTACAAGTGGGCCTATGTGGATCAACACCTCACCCGCTGGAGACGCCGTGACCTCTATGAGATCTACCTGGAGCTCTACCCGGCCAAGGTGATGGCCGAGGCTGACGAGCTCGACGAGATCCTCGCCGAGACGAAGACCTTCATCACGTTCCTCGCCGAAACCGAGATACTCGACGAGGAAAGTGAATCCCCCGAGGTGCTGTGCGACTTCCTGGACGAGATCGCACCCGAGTTCCGAGAGAACATGGCCGACTCGTCCCGATACAGCTTTGGCAAACGGCTCTGGACCGAAGCGGCCAGCGAAGGCGTGTCGCCCGATGATCCTGCGGCGGTCGAGGCGTTTATGGGCCGCTTCAACTCCCGACCCCGGGCCGAGCGGGACGCGATCTTGGGCCAAGGCCTCATGCCCGCCGGACGCCGTTCCACCTCCGGTCGGTTCACACCTCCGGGGACACCGTCCCGGCCATCAGGAAAGCGCCGCAAGCGGAAGTGAACGACCCGGCAGCGGCGGGCAGTAGCCACCGCGGTCGAGCAGGGCGAGGGCGATCAGGTGCTCAGGCTTGGCGAACCCGAAGGCCATGCGGTGGAGCACGCGGATCTTGGTGTTGGTCGACTCGATCAGCGCGTTCGACAGGTCGTTGAGCATGGCGGCCTCGATGCCGGCGATGTTCTTTCTGATCTTGCGGCCGAGCTCGACGAAGGCCGGGATCCGGCAGCGCTGGGCCCAGTCGAGCCAGCCGTCCAGCATGGCGAGGGCCAGCACGCCCTTCTTCCTGATGGCCAGCCGCAGCTGCTCTTTCATCAGGTAGGCCCGGTAGAGCTTGGCGTTCACCTTGGCGATCCAAGCCAGCTTGCCCGCCTGGCGTGGAGTCAGGTCCTCGGGGTTCCGCCACAGGGCATACCGGCATCCCTTCAGCTCGTTGGCCTGTCCCGACATGCCGCCCTTCCTCGCCTCGTTCCACACCTGGCGACGCACTTCGTCCAGAGCATCGGTGGCCCACTGCACCACGTGAAAGGCGTCGATGCAGAGGGTGGCATTCGTCGCCCGCTCGGCCACCACCGTGGCGATCCATCCGGCTCCATCGGCACTGACCAGGGAGATCTGGTCAGCCCGCTCTTCTCCCAACAGGTCGAAGAACCCGTTCAGCGTCTTCTTGTCCCGTCCGACCGCCGCCCACACCAGCCGTCCGGTGTCGTGATCCACGACGATGGTCAGGTAGCGGTGCCCCTTCTTGTAGCTGATCTCGTCGATGCCGATGCGGGTGAGGCCATCGAAGGGATCGTGGGCTGCCCGCCCGTCGGCCACCACCCGGTCGATGATCGAACCGACCGTCCGCCAGGCGATCCGCATCAGTTCACACACCGTCGACTTGGCGGTGTGGGTCACCAGCCAGGCCACCTGGTCGTCGAAGAACCGGGTATGTCCGGCTCCGTGTCGGGCCCAGGGCACCTGGGCGACGGTCGGGCCGTGCTCGGGACAGCTCACCCTCGGGGAGTCGGCCTGGAGGAAGCACTGCATGGTCCCGAGATCGAGCGCCCGCCAGTTGCGCCGGCCTTCCCCCTGGTCGTAGCCGGGAGCCCGTCTACCGCAGCGCCCACACCGGCGCTTGGCCGCACGCCGCGGCCGCACGTGGACCACTACGGTTTCGGACTCCTCGTCGAGGTCGATTTCCACGATCACCGTCGCCCGGTCGACACCGAGTACGCGACGCCATACGTTGGCACCGAGCACGCCATCCTCCTTGCCCTGTCTTCGAACCTTCGAACAGTCCGAAAACGTAGGCGGGGGTTGGCGTCGCTCGCGTCAGGGGCTGGTCAGGGCGCCCACGGATCAGTCAGTAGAGCCTTTTTTATTTGACCCTCTGCGCCGGATTCACCGCGAGCCATACCACCGGCTCGCTCCAGCAAGCGGTTCACATCACTCCGTGCGTCCGTACGTCGATCCCATCCGGGCACCTGGACCCGTCCTCAAGACTGAGCCGACCGGTGTGCCGGACGCAGTTGGCTAGCAGTGAGGCTATTTGGGGCAACGGCCAGGCCGCCGCTGGCAAGAGGTCGATGCCTATCCCGCTGCTTGAGCCCAGCCAAGTGCTTCAGATGTGAAGAGATACCGTTGGAACCACCGCTCCATTTGGCTCCTCAGTGCACGATCACCTTGGACAGTCCCGCCTTGCTGCCTGACCAAATGCGACCAGTCGACTTCACCCAACCACCACCGGGTCAGCGCTTCCACGGTGGCGCAGGCCTAGTCCTGCTTTGCTTTGAGGACCTCGCAGAAGCGCCCGGAAAGGGTTGTCACCGGAGAATGTTTGCCAAGTGGTGGGAGGCGAACGCTGGTCAGCCGGTTCCCGAGCTGTGACTCACGAGGTGCCATCTCAAAGAAGCCGGCGAAGTCCAGAAGAGAGAGGTCAAACTTGGAGATGTGGCCAGAGTCGCGACTGAGAGCTTCCGCGACTAGGACCTCAGCTTGCCCTCGGGCGACATACCCGCAGAGGGAGCGCCGAAGTGACCGATCGGTGCGAGGCCTCCGGTAACGGTTCATCAAATGAAACTCATGTGATGGCGACCCCGTCCGGAAATTTTCCGACGGTAACCGTCTTCACAACCGTGTTTGTGGAAGTGTCTATGACGCTCACGGTGCCGACGTCAAAATTGGTCACGTAGGCATCACTGCCGCTGGGAGTGATGGCGACCCCCTCTGGGAATTTACCGACCCTCACCGTGTTCACCACTCTGTTGGTGGAGGTCTTCACGACACTCACGGTGCCAGAGGTGCTGTTGGTCACGTAGGCGTAGTTCCCGTTTGGGGTGATGGCGATGCCGTCCGGCCCTCTGCCGACCCCCACCGTGTTCACCACTGTGTTCGTGGAGGTCCTGATGACACTCACGGTGCCAGAGGTGCTGTTGGTCACGTAGGCGTAGTTGCCGTTTGGGGTGATGGCGACCCCGCTTGGCCCGCTGCTGACCCCCACCGTGTTCACCACTGTGTTCGTGGAGGTCTTGATGACACTCACGGTGCCAGAGGTGCTGTTGGTCACGTAGGCGTAGTTGCCGTTTGGGGTGATGGCGACCCCGTCCGGCCCTCTGCCGACCCCCACCGTGTTCACCACTGTGTTGATGGAGGTCTTGATGACACTCACGGTGCCAGAGGTGCTGTTGGTCACGTAGGCGTAGTTGCCGTTTGGGGTGATGGCGACCCCGCTCGGCCCGCTGGCCACCCCCACCCTCTTTACCACCGTGTTCGTGGAGATCTTGATGACGCTCACAACGTTGGAAGCGCTGTTGGCCACATAGGCGTAGCTTCCGCTGGGGGTGATGGCGACCCCGCGCGGCTCGCCGTCGACCGTCACCGTCTTCACCACCGTGTTGGTGGATGTCTTGATGACGCTCACGTTGCCGGAGCCGAAATTGGCCACATAGGCGTCAGGGATTGGGAGGGCAGCAGCTGGTGGCGCTCCCAATGGTGTCAATGCAACGACCGTGAGTCCAGCTACACCGAGCGCAGAACCAGCCCTCGTCGCCAAGCGGGACCAAAACACTTGCGCCATGCCGATACCCCCTGAGTCAATGACTCCATTGGAGCGTACTAGGCGGCCCTTGATAACGCACCCGCAGGCGGCAGGGTCATTATGGCCACGGCGGATACGTATTGTTCGCGGACGCTGGGACGAGGACTGACGGACGAATTCGTCGGCGACGGATGCCGTTCCCCATACGGGACACTCGGCCGGCTGACCCACGTCGGCCGACTTCGCAGGGACGCGATAACCGTCGATCGGTGTGGCCATTGTTCCAAGCGCGATCTGAACGTTGTCCACTCCGATGAGATGATCTGCATCTTGATAGCTTCCGCGGCCAAAAGGACCAACGACTCTGGTTGCAGGCCCAGCTTTGGTGAATATTCGACTTATGGAGGTGTCACAAAATGACTGGCTCGGGGGCCGTCAATTCGACGTGGATAGGTACCTGCACGGCGCCACGCTCGAAGAGACCGTCGCCACAGGGGTCTACTGCCTGGCCACTGGAAGACGGCGAGACTCGAACGTCTACTTCGTGCAGTCAGGAGAAACCTGGGTTTTGGTCGACACCGGGTGGCGGGGCCGGGCCGAGCTGATCAGGAGCGCAGCGGAGACCCTGTTCGGGGTCGGCACCCGGCCACGGGCGATCGTGCTGACGCACGTGCACCCGGACCACGCTGGCTCCGCTTCCGAACTGGCCCACATGTGGGGCGTCGCCGTGTACGTACACCCCGATGAAATGCAGTTGCCCCCCTCTGGTCGCATCATCGGCGCCTTGGCCCGTGTCGAGCGGAATTGGATGTTCCCCCCCAGCCAGGACGGGCTGAGTCCTATCGACCCGAACGTAGGCGTTCCCGGCCTGCCGGACTGGCAGGTCATCCCCACGCCCGGCCACACCCCTGGCCACCTGGCGCTGCTTCGGGAGGGAGACCGTGCCCTCATCCCGGGCGACGCCGTCCTAACCGTCAACCTCAATTCGCTTGGCGACGCCCTGTCGCAAAGGCACATCCTCGGCGGGCCACCGCGCTTTGCCACTTGGAACTGGCGAGCAGCGACTGAGTCTGTGTCTGAACTGGCCCGGCTGGAACCGAGTGTGTTGGCGGCGGGCCACGGAAGACCGATGGCCGGTCCGGTGCTTGCTCCCGCGTTGAGGGCTCTGGGCGAGCAACTCAACAACTCTGCCAGCGATGGCAGCGCTCGCTCATCCGCGGGCCACAAGCTGACGGAGTGGTTCCTTAACTTCTTCGACTACAGTCGCCGGGCCCGCTAACGGCTCCACGGTGTTCCCGCACCGTCGCGCTCTTGACTGCGAACGGCGTCAGGAGGCCTGGCGACGCTCGACGACGCCTTGGAGGCAGTCACTCCGCGTCAGGCGTTCCCCCCAGGCACGGGCCTGCTCCAATTCGCCCTCGGCCAAGGCACCGGTCAGGCTCTCGACAAGGAAGCTCTTGGGTGACGCCGCGATGCGGGCCCCGTGGTGGGCGAGGTGCCGGCGGATAGACTTTGACGCTCGACCAGTGAACGCCGACAATCCCTGGAGCCGGGTATCGAAAGCGGCGCCGACGACCTCCAGTTGGCCGAGCGATGCCAGCCATTCGCGCACCCCCAGGTCGCTGTCCGCGCCCGGTACCAGCTCAACCTCGCTCCCCGGCTTCCTCGCCCGCTTCCCGGCCATCTTCCGAGTACTCGGCCTGGACATCCCGTGGGTGTGGGTGGGACCGCCCACTACCACGAGATCCGCTCCGTTGAGGATGTGCGCATCGGCCGAGGTGACCGGCACCACCGAGACCTCTGCGCAATCGGCCAACCCCTCGGCAATGGCCTCGGCCACCTTCTTGGTGCTCCCGAACATCGATTCGTAGACGATGACTGCTCGCATCACAACACCTCCTGCTCCCGTACCTCCAAGTACAGGGTTTGCCCAACCTCGCCCCAGGCATAGGGCCGAAAGACCACTCGTTCGCTTCTCAACCGCCTTTGGCCGCTGGCCCGACGGGGCGAGGCGGCCGATGATGCGACCGCCCTGTACGTGCGCTGCGAGCATTAGCCTTCTCGGCAATGACGCCTTAGATTGCCCGGTATCGCGCTTGCGACGGTTGCATTCACGACACCACCCTAAGACTGTGAGCACGCTCGAAGTCAAGGGGTCGGATGCCGTTAGCCGAACGGTCCGGCACGCCGAATTCACGTGCCAGTGATCCCCTGTCTCGACTGGAGTGATCACCGATAGCGATCGGTATACGGACCCCGGGACGCGGCCGTAAGGGGATGCTTCGGTTGGTGGTGCCGGATGCCGTTTGCTCACTGGGTGGCCGTCACGGTCCGATATCGAGCCACAGATCTGCGATCCGGCGCCATGCCGAATCCGTTGCTACCCTCAGTCGACGCGCTCTCCCTTGAGCGCCGTGCTCGTGAGCGGGGTTCTTCCGGCGACAGTCCTGCTCGCAAAGGTTGCACCCACCCGCATATCAGGATGCAGGTGGTCAGCCCATTGGTCTTAGGGAACCCACCGGACTCGTCGTGGTTGCTTCGACGAGAAGTTGCGCAAGTTCGGCAGGTCGGCTTAGGAACGGCGAATGCGACGTCTGGATCTTCAGGGGTGCGACCCCAAGACGACGAGCAGTCACGTCGGCGAGCCATCGTGGTTGCGCCCGATCCTCCAGGCAGAGAACAAAACTACGTGGGAGGTCAGCCTCCCAGAATCGTGGAACAGAAATTGTCGTGGTCGCTGTATCTCCTGCGCTCTCCGGGGTCAGCTGCTCGAAAGCCCAGCGAACCGTCTCATCATCGCAGTCATGGTAGAAGAGCCGTTTTGCACCCTCGGCGTCAGCAAACGCCATCGAGCCATCATCATTGAAGCGCAGATGCTCCAGCATTCCGGTGACGTCGTAGTCTCCTTCGACGCCGCCGTCGTCACGGTAGACGAGTGCATCCTGCATTAAGCGTCCCTCCAGCGGCAGTGCCGCAGCCAGATAAACCACATGGCTGACAAGTTCAGGGGCGGCATCGGCTGCACGGGTAATCTCGAGGCCTCCACCAGAGTGACCGACGAGTACGTCGCCTGGCTGAAGAACGTCGAGCACAGCATCCAGGCGATTGGTCATGGTTGCCTTTTCGGAGACACGTTGACCGTGGCCGGGAATGTCGATTGCGATTCCCGTGTGGCCGAGCTTCTCAAGTTCCGGGATTGTCCGGCTCCAGCACCAAGCGCCATGGAACCCACCGTGAATCAAAATGAAGCGCATATCGTTTGAACTCCTCTATTGCCGATGGGACCACGGGAGATCAGCAGTCGGCCTTTTGATGGCAGACTCTGGCATCAATTGCTGGGCCCCGTCAACGAGTCAGTGAGCCGGTCTGTTTGTGGCCGACTCCCGGGCCGTCGAATGCGATGATGCCGCGGTCAGCCGAATCGGTGTCGGTGAGGCTAGGATGCAGCCGTCGATCGGCATTGGGAACGCCGAATCTACCGCCCATGGATCGCCTATTTCGACTGGGACGATGTCCCGCAAGCGGAACGGTCTGCGGGACGTGGTCGTGTCTCTCGTTGGTCGATCGTCGAAGATGGCGGTGTTGACCTTCACCGGCTTGTTACCCTCTTTCAGTGGCAGTTCGGCGGATCTGGGTTGTCGTGATCGTTTTGGCCCTCTTGGTCACGCTTTTGAGCCGGCAAAGCTATGCGCCGCCGGCTTATCTCGAGACGATCCTGTATTTCTTCGCGCTCTACTTCGTGGTCGTCTTGCTCGGTCCACTCGCTCGCCGCGTGGCGCGCCGGATCCATCCCCCATCGATGCGAGGTGGCTCCGCTTTGCTTGTCTCGGCCGTTGGCGGCGGCATTGGTTCCATGGTTTCAAGGGGGTTCGTGGGTTCGGTTGCTGTCGGGGCGATTCGACGGAGCGTCGGAGAAGTATCCACGGATGCTCTGGCGATGGGACCACCTGAGGAACTTGGGCCCTGTTCTGTCCTGGAAGCCGGTTCCATAACAAAGGGGGTAACCGGCCTCTTGCTCGCCGATCTGGTCATCTCCGGAGCGGTTGCGCTCGACGATCCAGTGAGCAAGTACCTGCCGCTGCCAGATCTCGAGAACGTGACCCTCGAGCATCTTGCGACCCACCGAAGTGGTCAACCGAGGATGCCTCGATCGTGGAAGAATCTGCTCGGAGAGACGTACAGACATTGGGATCTCGAGAGATTGCTGGGATCGATCAGGCCGTCGATGCCGACTGAGCAACCCCACTACTCGAACCTCGGGTTTGCACTCCTGGGACAGGCATTGGCCGCCGCGTGTGGTGTCGAGTACGAAGAGCTCGCACAGGACCGGATCCTGCGGCGGCTCGGCATGGAGGCGAGTGACTTCGCTTCGCCCGTCTCGGTCTCGGGTCGCGACTGGATGGGAATTCCGGCGCCCTCCTGGAGAGCGCCGGAGTTCGCCCCCGCTGGAGGTCTGAAGACGACGGTCTCCGATCTCACTCGACTCGTCGCGTCCTTGCTCGAAGCGCCGGAGGGACCCTTGGACGAAGCGTGGAATCTGGCCACGCAGCCACGGGCCCAAATGTCTCGTCCCGACCAAAACGCCGCCTTCCATGGGCAAAACATCGGGCTCGGATGGTTGATAAACCCATACGGCACCGTGTGGCACAACGGTGGAACCTACGGATTTCACTCATGGGTTGGGGCCAACCCAAGGCTCAGCACGGGATTGGCGGTACTCGCACCGTCCAATTGCCAGTTTGTCAGTGGGAGGTTCTACTCGGCGTCCTTGGCAACGATGACGACGTGGGCCGACACATAGTCGCCGCCACGAAATTAGGCACCGAAGCGTGCTCGAGTCCGGGGGCGGGATTCTCCGTCCCATTTAGCGATGCCCTGCGGACACCCCGGCCAGCGGTCCGAGGACGAGCTGACCAGTACCGGATGGCGTTCCCCATTCGGGATGCCCGGCTGACCGGGTGTGGACCGACCTCGCGGCGACGCGACAACCGTCGACATGCACACCCTGGCGACCTTGCTGGTTGCCCGGGCCCCCCGGTGCGCTGGGGCACGCCGCAGGGCAACTCCACTCCACACCAGGGTGTTGCCCTCGGGCGCTCATGCTCTCATGACAAATGTCACGGTCCGAATGTGCGAGATCTCACTATTGCCGGGCCAGCGCAGCTGTCAGGATCGTCCTATGAGCGCGCCCGAGCCGGTTCGAATGGGCATCGAGTTGTCGAAGGTGGCCAAGTCCTACGGCTCGGTCCGGGCGGTCCGCGGTATCGACTTGGCGGTGGCGCCGGGCGAGACAGTGGCGCTCCTCGGGCCGAACGGCGCCGGCAAGTCGACGACCATCGACATGATCCTCGGGCTCAGCCGACCCGACAGAGGAACGGTCTCGGTCTTCGGTGCGCCCGGAACGGCATGTCTGAAGGAGCGGGGCCGTGTCAAGAGGCACAGGAGCGAACGCTTCGATTGTGTAGGCAGGACTCCCGACGCGACGACTGATTGCCAGGCGCGCCGGCGAGACCGGAGGGGTCCAGGTGGAGCGCCCGCAGCGAAGCGAGGACGAACGACCTTGACGCCGCCGGTCGAGTGGCGCAGAATCGATCAGGTTGTCGTCGTCGGCACGTGGGGTGCCGCTGGTGTCGCACCAAGGACTCTCATCCACGAGAGCATGAAGGAAGGGGCGAGGCTCAGCTGCCCAGGCATGTCTTCGTCGAGTTGCTCGGCATGGTGCGTTCCGGGCAACACCGGACGGGCTCAATCACTTAGACGGCGTCGCCACCTCGAAGAGATGGGAGCCTTGCCGTTACCCGAGCTCGCGTCCGCTGTGTCCGAGCGTCACGCCGCCTTGCTGCCTTGGAGACAGCGGATCTCGCCGTCTCGGAGGCCGTAGTAGACGAGCGTGAGAACTTTGCGGGCACGTTGGCCCGTGCCTTTCCACGCCGCTCGGCGATGGCGTGGAACTGTTCGGTGAAGGCGTCACCGCCGTGATAACAGGCCACCGCCTCGATGGTCGCCCACCGGACCAGACGGGAGCCTTGTTTGGTGATCCGTCCCCGATGGACCTTGCCGTCCGACTCCCGGTGGATGGGTGTCAGCCCAGCCCACGAGCACAGCGAACGTGGCGAGTCAAAGCGGTGCACGTCTCCGATCTCGGCCACGAACACAGCGGCCATCACCTTCCCGACGCCGTAGATGGCCTGGACGGCGTTGTAGCCGGGGTCGTCCTTGCACATCGAGTGGATAGTCCGGTCGAGCCGCTCGATCTCGTCGTCGTAGTTGTGGACGAGGTCACGCAGCACGGCCAGGCGGTGGTCGAAGGCATCGGGAAGCTCGAGGGCGTCGAACTGGGCTGTGCCGCTCTCGCCCCACATGTCCTTGCGGACCCGAAGGATCCCGTTCTTGGCCCTGACCGCATGGGCCTGGGCCTTGACCCCGGTGCGAAGGTTGCACAGCTTGTGCCGGAACCGAACCAGCTCTCTGAGCTCTCTCACCGGTGGCGGGGCGATCTAGGCCTCGGCCAGCCGACCCAGCCGCAAGAGGTCGGCCAGGTCCCTCGCATCCCTCTCGTCGTTCTTCACTCGCCGGTGTCCCCAGTCGTTGCCATGGGGGTTGGACAGGTGGACGACGTAGCCGTGTTCTTGGAGCAGATCGACCGCCCAGTACCAGCCGTAAGTGGCCTCGATCACCACGTGGCTGCCCTTGGGGGCCTTGCCCACTTCCTGAGCCAACCAGACCGGGTCATTGTTGATTCTGACGCAGTCGATCTTTTCTCCTGCCTCGTCCATCCGATAGATCACCGAACGCCGGCGGTGCAGGTCGATGCCGACATATTCTTTACCCACAGGGGCCTCCCTTCTTGTGGAACTACGTGCAAGCCCAGTCTCGATCGTGAGAGTGGAACATTCACGGGGAGCGGAGGCCCCGCTCCTTCATCGCATCACTTGCGGGCGCCCCTGATCTGTGGTTATACGGGTGATCGGTGCTGCCGTCGAGTGGTGTTGTGCCTTGCACAAACAGTTTATGTCTGACACAATATGGGAGTGAAGCCGGTTCGGTTCACTCGGGGATCCCGGAAACACCGAGTCGACAGAAAGTCCGCCTACCACGTGGTCGCCACGACCGATGCCACCATGACCACTGATCCGGACACAGGCGCGACCGTGCTCAGTTGGGTCGCTGACGATGAACGCGGTCGGGAACTCGAGATCGTGGCGATCGAGAAACCTGACTGCTATTTGGTCATCCACGTAATGCCTACGCACTACCGAAAGAAGGGTCGATGACACGCCGCAAGATCAAGCCCGGAGCGATTGGGACCGATGTTGATCTCGACGCCGAGGAGGTCTATCTGGCCGATGGGAGGCGCCTGACCGAACAGGCCGCCGAGGAGATGACGGAACGTGCTCTCGCCCGCCACCGGGGTCGGCCATCGGTGACGGGTGGGAATGCACGAACTCCCAGTCTCACCGTTCGTGTGCCACAAGAGACCAGAGCGGCGCTGGAGGAACTGGCCAGGGCGCAGGGCAAGCGTTTGGCTGACGTGAGTCGTGAGGCCCTGGACGAATACGTCTCTCGCCACGCCAGCTGATGGCAGTGCCCCAGTCAAGCTCAAGATCAGGCAGTGACCAGGTCTCTGATCGCCTCAGCGTGGAGCCGGTCGACCACATCAGTGAGGGGCATCTCGATCTCACCTGCTTGCGTCTGGCGCAGGCGGTCCAATAGGTGGTCAATGATGGCCACGGGGACCTCTGTACCCGGGCGCCCAGCCAGCTGCGCTCGCCGAAGTCGAGCAAGCGAGGAAACGGCCTCGGCGTAGACCGTTAGCAGCTCTGTGTCGGTGGTTCGCCATGCATGCGGCTCGTTGATTGCATCGGCCAGAGCGGAACAGACATCGACGAGAACCCGCTGTGGTTGCTCGGTGCGCAGAACGATGATGCGTTCCGACATATCGGTGTCTCCTTCTGTTTCACACTTCAGCTTCGGCGAGCGTAGCCGTCGGCTCACTCCTCCATCCGGTGCCGACGTGCGGGTGACCCCGACCACCGGTTTAGCGCCTCCACAACCGGCCGGACGGGACGAGATCTCTTGGGCAGGTACATTCATCGAGCCATCTGTTGTGCTTGACCTCTCCCTTGTCAAAGAGTGGGCAGCCCGAATGGCAGTCACATCGGCAGAGGGTGACCGATTTGCCATGAAGCAGAGAGATCCCGCCACCAAGCCAATGTGAGCAGGCCTCGTGGGTCGATGCCAGGCAGGGAACCGCAATATCTGGCCAGGACGAGGGCACGACGAGATTCTTTCACGGTGCCAAGGGCACCGCCCCCGATCGCCGGGTCGGTGGGGCACTTCGAAGTCAGGGCCTGAATCAGGCGGCATGTCCGTTCCTTGGCAAGAGATCAGGCCGAAGCGATGACCTCACCGAACTCGATCGCTCTCACCGTAACGCCTGGTGCCTCGGCACCTTCGGGAGGAGCGGTGGAGCGAGCCAGTTCTTCGGTCTCGAACACTTCGATCGAAATCCCGTGCAACTCATCGACCGCTACGAAGTAGGCACCCAGGAATCCGGAAGCCTCCCGTAGCCTTGGAATCACCTCGTCAAGACCCCGCTTGGCCTCGCCCAGGTCTGCAATGTTGGCGTGGATCACTCGGGCGTGCATGGCTGGCCTCCCTGGCTCGATTGGTGTCTCACCAGGCTATCTGTACCAGTGCAGGATCTCGGCTGCGTGCACTCGTTGCTGGGCTGTCCCCGATCGATGCTCCTATGGACTGTCAAGCGCGAATTGTGAGCGTGGGAGCGCTCCGAACACCTCCCGAGCGACGTAGCGCTTGAGGCAGCGGATCGCTTCCTTCTTGGTCCGCCCTTCTTTCATCCGGCGCTCGATGTAGTGCTGGGTCTTCGGGTCGCACACCATCCGGGTGAACACGATGTGCCAGAGCGCTGAGTTGGCCTGGCGATCCCCGCTTCGATTGAGCCGGTGTCGCTCCTGCTTGCCACTCGAGGCCTCGAGGGGCGAGACCCCACACAGCTTGGCGAATGTCGATTCGCTCTTCAGGCGTTCGGGGTTGTCGCCGGCGGCCACCAGGATGGCCGAGGCCACGTCAGTGCCCACCCCCTCGACGGCCTTGAGCTCCGGGGCGGTCTCGGCGACGAGCGTCTTAAGCAACCGGTCGATCTCTTTGACCTCTTCTTCGAGCGAGAGGGCCCGTCGTGCCAGTGTGCGCAAGGTGAGTTTGGTCACTGTCGTCACGTCAGTCCGTCCGGTGTGACGATAGGCGCTGGTCACGGTGAGGACCTTGTAGATGGAGAGGTCCCGCAGTTCGGCACGTAGCTCCTCGGGAGCGGTCGAGATGAGGCTGCGCATCTGGTTGATGGCCTGGGTCCTGCTGCCCCTGGCCGAGCGCCGGGCCACCGCAACACCCGCATGGCCTCGACGTTTCCATCCCTGGTCTTGGCCGACCCGGTGGCGTCGCCCCCCTGGGCGGCTCGTGCCGCGGCCACTGCATCGTGGGGGTCCGACTTCCCCGTGCGCCGGCGGCGCTGACGGTTGGGCCGGTCGACCTCGACAACGGTGACTTGGTGGTCCAAGAGGTGACGGGTGAGTCCCGCCCCGTAGCTCCCTGTCCCCTCGACGCCGATCAGCTCAACCACCCCGAAGCCCTCCAGCCAGTCCAGTAACTCCCGGTAACCCGAGGCTGTAGCCGCAAAGCTCTGGACACCGAGCTGGGACCCCCGTTCATCGAGGGCGGCCGCCACGTGCACGTCGAGGTGCGTGTCGACCCCTCCGGTGATCCGGCGCGCGATAGTGGTCATTGTCATCTGTTCCTTTCGCTTGGGGTGGGTGACACCGCACCAGCAAGACGATGGACAGGACAGCGATGGGCCTGTGCGGCAGGCTCCTATGAGGTCACTCCGTCCGACCGGTTGGTGTCGGGTGAGTGTCCGAGCCAGGCCGACGAATCGACTTCAGGACAGTCCGAAAGGACGTCAGCCGGTATTGATGGGGTCAGACCTGGCTCGGGCATTCACCCACACGCTGACCAGTTCTCCGTCCGGAGTGGTGGACCAGCAGCGAGCAATATCAATCCTCGCTGCCGGCTGGGGATCGATATATATATTCCGAGGCTGGGCCTCCTGTTCACTCCAGCAAGCGGTCCGGATCGGTTCGTAGTGCCCGTAGCCGGATCAGCATACGGTGATCGTTCCAGCGGATTCTGGCGAGTCCCAGTCGCGGAATTCGGCGTGCCAGTGGTCGTCCGACGGTCGAGACGCCCGGACTAGATTCCAGTGCCCACAGATGAAAGTGCACCATCGATTCTGCACAGTACGCTCGGCCATCCCCCGCCCATGCCTTCGAAGGCTTGCCTGCCAATCGGCGAATCGAGATCCGAAGCCATCCTGCTCCAGGAACAACCGGGTCCCGGCACCCTCCGAGACCAGGCGCCAGGTGATGGTGGTGTCCAACACACCCTCGCCAAACGTGTAGCTGATGAGCCGCCCGGTCTCTACGGCGAGCACTTCACAGGACTGTTTCCCCCACTGACCCATATCCAATGTGAATGTGTGACTGACGATCGGTTGTACGTCGCCTGGCGCCCACCACTGCGCGATCAGGTCGGGCTCGGTGAGGCTCGCCACACAACCTCGGGGGGGCAAGGAACTAGTCACATGTGAAGACGGCTTTTTCGGTCATTGGGTCTCCTTGTCCAAGAGGTCGCGAAGTGACCGCATCCGTTCACGCCAGTAGCGCTCAAAGGGATGCAGCCAATCATCGACCTCAGCCAACGGTAGGGGTTCGAGGTGGTAGAACCGCTGCTGTCCTCGCGGTTCTTCCCGCACCAGCCCGGCCTTTCGAAGAATCTGCAAGTGCTCCGACACGGCCGGTCGGCCCAACTCGAACTGGCTCGCCAGGTCATTAACTGCGCGGGGTCCTTCGCGTATCGACATCAGAATCTGGCGCCGCACGGGATTGGAGATTGCCCTGAAGACGTCGGTCGACACATGCAGAATATACGTCGGATATATCCGACATGTCAATCTATTCCGACGCATCAGCGGAAAATGTGGCAACTGCAGGTTGGTCGGTGGGCCGCTCGAGTGGCGAATGTTGGTGTTCGTGGACCGATCGATCTGTATGCCGTGGAAGCGAACCGATGATGGCGCGAGACATGGAATGACACCCGTCGGGTTGTCGACCCCGATAACGTCCGGGTTCGACGCTGCTGTGACTTCCCGAAATAGGGAGTCGTGGAGGGGATCGGAAGTCAAAAGGAGGCGGCGTGAAGCGGCTTTGGACTGTCGGACTAACCGCCCTGGGCGTGATGGCGCCCTCATTGGGAACCGGCATCGCCGGTGCCAGCTCGCAAGTGCCTCCGAGCACCTTAGTTGTCGGCTCCTCGCCGAGAATTCCCTCGGGGGCCTTGCCGACGTCGGCTGCATTACCTGGGTCGCTCACCGTCTCGGTGGCGCTGAGGCCGGCTGATCCGGCCGGCCTTCAGGCCTATGCCTCCGCCGCCTCTACCCCTGGGAATCCGGATTATCGCCATTTCTTGACCCCCGATGAGATCGATGCGCAATACGGACCGGCCATTTCGACTGTCGATGCCGTCCGTAGCTGGCTTGCCTCCGAAGGCCTTGTCGTCCACCCGACCTCGGGCGACGGGACGGTGATTCCGGCCACTGGATCCCCCGCTCAGCTGGCCACTGCGTTCGACACGTCGTTCAAGAGCTACCGGCTGAGTTCGGGGACAGTCCGCTACGCGAACCGGTCTGCTGCCCGATTGCCGGCAACGCTCGCAGCGCAAGTGGAGGGTGTCATCGGATTGGACGACCTTTCACTCCCACCGTCCGAAGGGTCCGGCATCGGCACTGGCACCGGCTCGCCTTCGGCTGCGCCCCCATCCCCGAAAGTGGAAAGAAGTGCGACGACCGCCGGCCCTCAGCCATGTGCGGCGGCTACCGCCGCCGCGGCCGGGAGTCCGCTACCCGGGCCCGGGGGTACCGGGTATCCGGCAACGGCCAACCAGATCGCCGCCGGCCTTGGCTTCACTCCGCTCTATGCCGAGGGTGACCTCGGTCAGGGGACGACAGTGGCTGTGGTGCTTCCAGGCAGCGACTACCTCGATAGCGACATCACCTTGTTCGAGCAGTGCTACGGAATCAAGACGTCGGTGAGCCGGGTCGCCGTCGACGGCGGCCCGGGCGTTCCTCCAGGGGGTGGGGGTGCTCTCGAAATGGAGTTGGACATCGAGGCCGTTGCTGCCTTCGCCCCCTCTGCCAACATCCTCGTCTATGAGGCACCTTTCTCTGATGCAGGATTTCTGGACTCGTATGCTGCCATGGCTCAGGACGATCGGGCTGATGTGGGGACCATATCGGCGGGGACCTGCGAAATTCTCAATACCTCGACCTACGCCGAAAACACCATCTTCGAGGAGATGGCAGCGCAAGGTCAATCCATGTTTGCCTCGTCGGGCGACGCCGGCTCTGAAGCATGCCTTCCGTTTCAAAGTGAGCTGTCGAGCGCGTCGGCAACCTCCTTAGCCGTTCAGGACCCAGCCAGCCAGCCATTCGTGACCAGTGTTGGTGGTGCTTTCATTCCGGACTTGTCGCAGTCGCACAAGGTTTCGGTGTGGAACGACGGACCCCAGACCTCCGCTTCTGGCGTTGACGCGAGTGGGGGTGGCTACAGCATGAACTGGACGATGCCTTCGTGGCAGAACGGAGCCGACGACTCGGGGAACAATCCAGACGTTTGCGGTGCCAGTGGAGCTACAGCCTGTCGAGCGGTCCCCGACGTGTCCGGCCAGGCCGATCCCCGCAACAGCCTCCTCATCTACTGCACCCCCTGTAGTTTTCGCGCAGCGGATCCACGCTATCCAAACTGGGTCTTTTCGTTCGGCACGAGTTTCGCCTCGCCCACGTGGGCCGCGTTCGCTGCCCTCATCGACGAGGGCATTCCCGGCGGTCGGGCGGGCCTTCTGTCGCCAGCGCTGTATCAGGTTGACCGCTCCGATCCGTCGGCCTTCATCGATGTGACGTCGGGCAATAACAACGCCCTGACCCGCAACAACTCCTACGTGGCGACAGGAGGGTCGGGCAACTATACCTGCGGGGGGACCCACACTGAGAGCTGCTACCAGGCGACGCCGGGCTATGACACGGCCAGCGGTTTGGGCATACCTGTTGGGAACGTACTGGCCGCCGATATCGAATCACTCAACAGCGGAGACGGCACCTACTTCGGCTCCATGGGCGGCTCTCACCTCAATGCCCCAGTTGTCGGCATGGCTGCGACGCCCGACGGCCAGGGCTACTGGTTGGCCGCTTCGGATGGCGGCATCTTCAGCTTCGGTGATGCAAAGTTCGACGGCTCCATGGGCGGCTCCCACCTCAATGCCCCAGTTGTCGGCATGGCTGCGACGCCCGACGGCCAGGGCTACTGGTTGGTCGCTTCCGACGGCGGCACCTTCAGCTTCGGTGATGCCGCGTTCTACGGCTCCACCGGCGACTTGATCCTCAACCAGCCCATCGTAGGCATGGCCGCCACGCCCGACGGCCAGGGTTACTGGTTGGTCGCTTCCGACGGCGGCATCTTCAGCTTCGGTGATGCAAAGTTCGACGGCTCCATGGGCGGCTCCCACCTCAATGCCCCAGTTGTCGGCATGGCCTCCACGCCCGACGGCCAGGGCTACTGGTTGGTCGCTTCCGACGGCGGCACCTTCAGCTTCGGTGATGCCGGATTCTACGGCTCGATGGGAGGAACCCACCTCAATGCACCGATCATGGGCATGGCGGCAACGTCTGATGGCCAGGGGTACTGGATGGTGGCTTCAGATGGCGGTCTCTTCAGCTTTGGTGATGCTGCGTTCCACGGCTCGATGGGCGGGATGGGCCTCAACAAACCGATCGTGGGCATGGCCTCGTTGCCGAACAGTCACGGGTACTGGCTGGTCGCTGCCGACGGCGGCATCTTCAGCTTCGAATTGACCCCCCTCGCTCAGGTCCGCCCATGCGTCGCTGCCGACGCTCCGGCTAGGGTGCGCCGGAGCGAATCCGCAGCACCATCGGCTTGAGGGATCGGCAGATGTGGTTGAAATCAACCTCGATGTACCTCATCACGCATTCCGGTCGGGGTACGTCGGGCCGACGACGGGCCCTGCCATGACCGAAGTCTGGAGTGGCACACGGGTACCAACATGGAACTGGCCTTCGGACAGGACACAACGCTCGTAGCCCCCCTCCAGTAAGCAGTCGCCTACGAACCTTTGCCGACGGCGGTACCCGCTATGCCCCCCAGGTGGCAGCAACGGCATCTGTCACCACTGCGGTGCTCGCTGCTTCGACCGCGTTACGAACCAGTTGCAGCGACGATCGACCCGTTGAGCTGGGTACCGGATGTGCCGCCGTCATATGGGGCGTCGCCGTAGGCGTACACAGCCCCACTGACCGTAGTCACCCAATACCCACCGCCATCTGAGGTGGTGAAGATCGCTGAGGCGGGATCCGAGAACTCGATTTGGCCAAACGGGCTGCCCCAATAGGTGGCATCACCATACGAGTAGATTTCGCCGTCGGAGAAGAGAATCCAGTATCCGTTTCCGCTCGGGGTGCGTACGGCCGAGCGGACCTCTGCCGCATACGGCAGATAGGAAGCCGGTCCTCCGTAGCTGCGGGCGTTCCCGAAGGCGTACACGTCACCGGTATTGGTCACCACCCAGTAGCCGTTGGCACTGCTGTCGGTCATGACGGTGACGATGCCGCTGGAGCAGCCTCCGATACCAGGACACGAACCTTCGAACCTGGCGTCCCCGAAAGCGAAGACACCGCCATCGGCGGCTACCACGAAGTAGCCATGCCCATCATACGAAGGAACCATGCCGACAATGGGGGCGTTCAGTCTGGGCAAGACGGGAGAGTCGTCGGGTGCAATCCCGAGGCCAGGAATCGAGCCGTAGAAGGTCGCGTCCCCGAAGGCGAAGACACCGCCGTCCGATGCCACGAGCCAGTAGCCGCCACGATCAGCGGTAGGGGTGATGCCGACCACCGCTGATTGAAGGTCAAGGCTGGCCGCTGAACCGTAGAACTGGGCCGATCCGAAGGAGAAGACTCCGCCATCGGACCCCACCAACCAGTAGCCGTGCTGTCCTGAGACAGCGGCAGTCCCTCCAATGTGAGAACCTACGAGCGGCGTGGAATCTGCCCCGGCGGAAGAACTCTGAGCCACCACAAGGAGGCTGGCCAGCGCTGCCACAGGGAGGAGCAGGAGCATTCCGGCGCCTGCCATCCGAGCCAACCTTCTATGCCACGGTGATTCCGACATTTCATGTCCTTTCTCAACAGAGAACTCAATGAAGAACGAGGTCACGCCCATACCGAATTTTGGGCGTCGCAGCCTGACGTATGCGGAGGATCGAAGTTTCGGCGTCGGTTTCGACAGATACATTAGAGCAGCCCACTGGTGCCGAAGAAGGCGTTCAGGGCCCCGGTATCCGCTTGGAACTGCTCCGCCTGCGAAGGGTTGAGCATGTTCCCAGGCAGCGATAGCAACTGCTGCAATTCTGCTACCGCACTGGCGAAACCTTCTGTCCCACTCGCTCCCGAGTTGACGGCGGCGGTGAGGTCGGCCGCAGCCGCTGACCAGTAGATCGGGCGTTCGTAGCTGTAGGTCGTAGCGCTTTGCTGCCATTCCGCCTTGGCGGCGGTGAAGCCCGGAGGCGGCTGGGCCGTTGTGGCCGGTGGCGTTGAGGTCGTCGGCGTTGGAGTCGATGTCGTCGGTGCGGGAGTCGACGGAGGAGCTGTAGGGGGTGTCGTCGTGGGTGGAAGGCGAGTAGTGGATGTAGAGGCAGCGGGATGAGCAGGTCGCTTACTCGCCTGCACGCCGACGGTAACGATCGCGGCGATAACCAAAACAATGCCGAGTGCCAGTGCCAATACCTTTCCGTCCCTCCAAGTTGGGCGGCTTTGGCTGGCAATCTCTCCGTTATCAACGCCATCGGTCGCGGGCTGTTCCGGTGGAGTCAGCGTCTCAAACGTAGATCCCGAGCTCGATGCTGGGCGAGGGGCGTCGATGTGGGGCAGCGGTGTTGAGCGGGTCAACTCATCCAAGGCGGTGCGGAGTCTTTGCTCGACGTCATCAGGATTCATGGACCCACCTCCCTTCTCAAGCGAGCCAAGCCTCTTGACGCCAATGTCTTGACTGCCCCCGGACGACAGTCCAGAGCCGCGGCAATCTCCGCCTCTGTCCAGTCACCCCAATATCGGAGAACCAGCACCGCTCGTTGTCGATAGGGAAGACGAAGAAGGACATCGATCATCTCGAAGGCCTCCAACGAGAACGAGGTGGCGGGCACCGAAAGGGAGTCCCTTCGCTTTTCCCTCGCCCTCCGTCGCGCACGGTCACGGCAGAGGTTGACCACGGTCATGCGCAAGTATCCACCGGGGCTCTCAAGTTCCGTAGCTCTTCCGTGCACTCTCGTGAATGCCTCTTGGACGACATCCTCGGCGCTCTCAGCGTTTCCAATCAGGGCATGAGCCAGGCGCACCATGCCCGGATATTCGGATCTGTAGAAGACAATGAATGGGTCGACCTGTCCACGAGCGGGACTGCTACCTGAGTCCATTCTTTGGCCCACACCTTCTCCAACGACCGAAAGTTCCGTCCGGTTGCAGGATAATTCTCATAACAACGGTTAGAACTGTCTCGATGGGTGCGTCGGTCAGTCTCGCACGGAGGATCGGTCCTTGCCTGAGTGCCGACGCCAGGTGTCGGGTGGCACACGTCAGCGACAAGCGACACCGGTCGCACTGACTATTTCCCCGCAAGCCGATCCGGATACGGAAGGCCGGATTCGACGGCGAGGAAACAACCCCAGAAGAATGAGGCGGGATGAGCCAATTCTTCGAGGCCTTGGGACGCATCGTGGTCCGCCTTCGGTGGCTGGTGGTCCTCGTCTGGATCGTAGGCACCGTCGTGGCCGTTCGCTCGCTACCCACGCTGGCCAGCCAGGTCGACAACAACAACGGTGCCTTCCTTCCGGCCAGTGCTCCGAGCAATCAAGCCGCCGTCCTCGCTCAGCCACTGATCGGAGCACAAACCACGAGCCAGGTGCCCATCGTGGCCGAGACGTCCCATGTTGGCCTCAGTGCCGCCGATCACCTGGCACTCAATGCCGTGGTGTCCCGGATGCACGAGGTCCCCTCAATCACGTCCGCCCACTTTCTCGACACCTCGCCGGATGGAAGGGCAGTCGAGCTCCTGGTGGTGTCGTCTGTCTCACCTTTCGATCAGGGTGGGAGCAAAACTCTGATCGACGATCTGAACTCCGCGCTGGCCACGGTCGTGCTCCCTTCCGACCTGCAGATTCATCTGGCCGGCCAGGTGGCCACCAACGTGGCCAACCAGGAACAGTCCGCCAAGCAGGGAAGTCAGATCCAAGATGCGTCCCTGCTCTTCATCATCGTCCTGCTGTTCATCATCTTCCGGTCCCTGTTGGCTCCACTCGTGACGTTGCTTCCCGCCGCGCTGGTGCTCGGTCTGTCGGGCTCGTTCATCGGCGGACTGGGCAGCGCCGGGGTGCTGAAGGTCTCGTTCTTCACCCAGATCCTTCTCATCGTCCTCATCCTGGGGGCAGGAACGGACTACGGCCTGTTCCTGGTGTTCCGGGTGCGAGAGCAGCTGCTGGACGGAAGTGAACCCAAACAGGCCGTGGTCACCGCGGTGCGACGGGTGGGCGAGTCGATCACCGCCTCGGCGGCGACGGTTGTGGTGGCGCTGTTGACCTTGCTGGCGGCGAGTTTCGGCCTCTACCACGACCTGGGCCTCCCACTGGCCATCGGCATCACCACCATGCTGGTCGCCGGTCTCACCCTGTTGCCCGCCCTCCTGGCCATCTTGGGGCGGGCCGTCTTCTGGCCGACCAAGACGCTCCCGCGTGACCATTCCGACGGGGTCTGGGGCAGGGTGGCGTCCCGTCTCGTCCGACGACCGGCCGTGACGCTCACGGTCGGGGTCCTCGTCCTGGGTGCGCTTTCGCTGTTCGCCCTCGGCTTCAAACCGTCGGGGTTCGGCGGAGACGTCTCGGCCCCGGCCGGGTCCAGTGCCGCCAAGGGCAATGCCGCCCTGGCGGCCTACTTTCCCCAGTCGAGCGCCAACCCGACCAACATCGTCATGCACTTTCCGACGTCGGTCTGGAAGGACCCCGGGCAGCTGGAGTCGGCCACCGAGGGCCTCCGTGACGGCCGGGTGTTCTCCACCATCACCGGACCGCTGGATCCGAACGGGGCATCGCTGACCCCCGGCGAGCTCTCATCGCTCTACCACCAGCTCCGTCCGTATGGCTCAGCGCAAGAGCTGGTCACCCGGCCGTTGGATCCCCCGACCGGATCTGGAGTGCCGGAGGCCGCATTTGTCACCTACCTCACCACCGCCCGGTACATCAGCGCCGATGGCCACACGGTGCAGTGGGAGACCGGGCTGAAAGCCGGAACCCCGGGGAGCACGGCGGCCCTCAATGCCGTCCCCGGGATCCGCTCCCTGGTGGCTCGGGTCGCCCGGCAGTCCGGAGCGAATAGCAGCGGCGTGGCCGGAGAAGCACCGGCCCTCTACGACGTGAGTCACATCTCCGATGACGATGTGGGGAAGATCGTACCCATCGCCATCGTGGCCATCGGGCTCGTCCTGGCCCTCGTGTTGCGCAGCCTGATCGCACCCTTGTACCTGATACTGAGCGTCGTCCTCTCGTATCTGGCATCCCTCGGCATCGCGGTCATCGTTTTCATGAGGTTCGGGGGTCAGGGGGGCGTCATCTTCCTGCTTCCGTTCTTGATGTTCATCTTCCTTCTCGCATTGGGTGAGGACTACAACATCCTGGTCATGACCCGCATCCGGGAAGAGGCCACAAAGGACACCTTGCGGCGTGCAGTCGTTCGTTCCGTGGGTGCCACAGGCCCCACGGTGACGTCTGCCGGGCTGGTTCTGGCCGGAAGTTTCGTCGTGCTGGCAGTGGTCGGCGGATCAGGGCAGGGGAACGGGGGGATCAGGGTCATCGGAGTCGGTCTGGCGGTGGGGATTCTGCTCGACACCTTCGTCGTCCGCACCGTGCTTGTCCCCGCCACCGTCGAACTTCTGGGCAGATGGAACTGGTGGCCATCCCGCATGGGGATTGCCACCACCGACGCCGAGCTACAAAGTGACCCTCATGGTCAGGGCGCGTCTCACTGATTTCTTCGATAGGTGCGCCGGCGAGCATTACATCCATGTCACCCCCGAGACCATCCCAGGCCCAGCGACATCCGGGTCGGGATGATCACGCCATGTCGGCGAGGGCAAGCTGCCTGCTGTGGAACGAACCTTCGGGGGCGCCGTCAGTCATTGGAATGACGTTCACTTTGCCCGGCACCAGCACGCACGTAGGCCTTGCGAGTCATGTACGGCGATGGCCCGTTCAACCTTGGGCAAATTGGAGCTGGCTGAGTAGAAGACCGAGAGATCTCAATACCACGGACCACCGCTAACCGGCCCTTGGCTCCCAGCTGAAGAATCGCACTGCGAACAGAAGACCGGCGACTCCCCATCCGGCGACGATAAGCACGTCAGTCCAGTCGAATGGTGTGCCGAGGAACCCTGACTGCATGCCGAGTGCGAAATGTCTGACGGGAAACAGGCGGGCAACCCACAGAATCCAACCCGGAGTGCTGGAATCGAATGCGATGAATATCCCGGAAAGGAAAAGGAGCGGCATGATACTCGCATTCACAATCGGCCCTGATGCATCGGCATTGGGAATCACCGATGTCACAGCCAGGCCCAGTGCGCAAAATGCAGCCGCGCCGACGGCCAGCGCGATCAGAAAACGCACCAAGGTGATCCCGGTGGGTATGTCAGCGCCATAGAGGGCCCGACCAAAAGCAGCAGTGATGGCGACCAGCACGACAGACATCATCATGGCGTGGAGGATGCGAGCACCGAGGAAGGATCCGCTGGGCAGCGGTGATCCGTCGATTCGTTTCAGGACGCCGGCCTCACGCTGAAACGTGATGGCGATAGCCATATTCATATAGCAGGACGTGATGACAGCGAAGCAGGCCATTGCAGCGACGTAGTACGTGGATGACTTGATCGAGTGCGATCCGATGTGAAGCGTGTAGTGCCCCAGGAGCGCCGTGAAAATCACCAGAAACATGAGCGGGAAGGCAAATGTGAAGAACGCGGAGGACGGGTTGCGCCAAAACGCCTTGTTGACATATCGAACCTGGGAGAGGGTGAGCGTAAGTGCCCGCATAAGATCCTCAAGCCTTTCTGGATCGTCGGTCGGGGTGCGCACCCGCCGGATGACTTGACGTCGAATTTGTCAGCGCCAGGTACACGTCCTCCAACGAGGGCCTCGTCACCTCGAGCCCATCCAAGTCCACATTGCTGGTAATCGCCCAACCCGTCAGGTGATGAAGTGCGAGAACAACGTCGTCCACCCGCAACTCAACGAATCCATCGGCGAGGGGTGAACCCGCCAATTCCGCGGGAGGGAGCACCCCCACGGGGACCCGATAACGAATACTTGCCGTCGCCCGATCGCGTTGGCCGAGCGTTGCCGGGGGACCGTCGGCGATGATGCGGCCATCCACAATCACCGCAACTCGATCAGCAAGATACTGTGCCTCGTCCATGTAGTGGGTCGTGAGGACTACCGTCTTACCCAACGAAGCCAGGCTTGCGATCACGTCCCAAGCCTCGTGGCGGGCAGAAGGGTCAAAACCCGTCGTCGGCTCGTCAAGAAAGAGCAGCTCCGGGTCACCCACAAGTGCGATCGCAACATCGAGGCGACGCTGCTGCCCACCCGAAAGGCTGATGACCCTCTCATTTCGCTTCTTCGTCAGACCAACGAGCTCGACGACCTCATCAACGGGCCGAGGGCGGGGATAGAAGGTGCTGTACATCGTGACCGACTCGAGGACGGTCAGGTATCGCTCCACCCCGGTCGCCTGCAGCACGATACCGACCCGACTCTTCAGATGCCCTCGCTCATGGCCGGGATCGAGGCCCAGCACCGACACGTCGCCTCGATCTCGAGCGCGGTACCCCTCCAGAATCTCGACAATTCGTCGTCTTCCCAGCTCCGTTGGGCCCCAACAGCGCGAAGATCTCGCCCCGATCGATGTCCAGATCGACGCCCCTCACGGCCGGCTGACCGGCGTACGACTTCGTTAAGTTCCGAACTCGGACGGCGACGTTGTCTGGAGCAGCTTCCCCTAGTGCTCCGTCAACTCGGACGAGAGCCCCGGGTTCGCGAGGTACTTCGCTTCCGTCAGGGACAGTCCTGCGTCGAGATTTCATCGTTGACCCTCCACCCCTTCGACTCTCGACGAAATGCTTGGGTAGATGAAGTGCCAAAGGTCCATTTCTCCGGTACGTTGCCGGGATTGAAGATTCAGATCGATGCCCTGGCCTGGGGTTGCCTCACCCCGGATTGCACACGCCCGTGCTGCCCGGAGGGACTGGAGATCTACTCAGAAGCAAGAGAGGCTCAGGTTCAGCCAACTTCACGATTACGAAGCGTCGCGGTCGTTGCCCCGTGCGGAGTTCACAGTGATGACACATTAGGGCAAGGAGAATCGATTTCCACAGCGTTCCCGTGGACGGAACATGCCTCAGAAATTCATGGCCGCGTCCCTGGAAGCAGACGGTGGAGCGGTCGAGGATCAACTGGCTTTCGACCCTGCTCGCTAAGCCGCCCGGAGCCGACAATGATCTTATGGCGATCATGCTGGCCTCTGTTGCTGCTGCACTTGTGGCTCTTTGGGGAGTCGCCCATGCGATTCCGACCGGTCGAGTGCTCGTTGGCTTCAATCCAATTTCCCGGGACAATCGCCGCGTCCCGCTTCAAGAGTGTCGAGTGATCTAGGTTCCGCCGGCGAACACTACCGATCGATGGATTCGGGGCTCAGCCGTCGTCGTATCCCGGTGACCTCCCATGCTCGTCCCAAAGCACTGGCAAACAATCCCACGACGACCAGCACCAAGGCGCGCTGCAATGCAGAGCTTTGCGTGTCGGCCAGGAGCGCAACGGCCAGACCGAGTTGGATCGAAAAGCCCCCCGCCGAAATGGCTGCGAAGATGATGTTCACCCTGCGAGTCGGAAAGCCGCGTGAGAAATTCCCGGCCTGCTTTGCCCGCGGTATCAAGCGGCTCGTGGCCAACAGGCCGACCACCGCCATCACGAGGTTGACTGACCCGAAGACGGCGGGGCCTCCGGTCAGGGCGACGATCGAGACGAAGAAGGCGTCGACCAAAGCGAGGAATGCGCTTCCGGCCAGGACAGTCCGCCTCTCCCGGGTCTTGGCGTCCGCATCGTCGGCGTTGACGACCGACACGGCCACGACGAGCAGGCCGAGGATGGCAGCAGACGCGCCCGCGCTCGCAGCGAAGAACATTTCGTATTGGCCCAGCACAGAGCCATCTTATGAGCACCACCTGGTGGCACGCGGTTACGGACAGCCTTTGCACTGGCTGAACGAGCGCCCCGGCGGGCACTGCGTTCCGCACCCAACCAGTGTAGGCAGGGCGTTGGCGGGAGCATGCCCGATCCCGGCGTCAGATGCCCTGCGAGACGAGTCGAGAGAAGGTGACGGCGACAGGCCTGGCTCGGCGATGAACGTCAAAGAGCCCGACCTCGGTCACTGCCCCTTTCGGGTCCATCAGGTTGGTCTGCCAATCGAATTGGTCACCCCTGCTGTACCAACAGAGCCCGCGAACCGGACGACCCTCGTCGCGCAGTTTCCGCAGTGCCCCGGAGAGTGACAGGAGCCACGGGATCTGGTCGTCGACTCCGAGGGACAGGTTCGAGGTCTCCGCCACCCAGAACGGCACGCGATATCGGTCGTGCCATCGCCGGAACTCATCAACAGCAAAGGCCACCCGCTCGTCGACCGTCCACGCCGGAGCCGGCGCTCCCCAGGGCTCGACCGAGGTCGGGTAGAAGTCGAGGCCGGCAACGACCCGGTCGGCCACGGCCAGGCGACGGATGCGGTCAAGCAACGCATCGTCCACCGGATCGAGGTGGTGGGCGGCCTCTGGAAGTGGGTCCCGTCCGAAGTGCAGGTCCCAGACCAGCCACATCCATGCCCGTAAGGACTCGACGTCGGCTTCGACCTGCGGGTCCACTGCCACCGGCACCGGGAATGCCTCTGCTCCGATCCACCAGCCGCCGCGATCGCTGCGGATCCGGGCCAGCGCCTCCAAGTTGGCCAGCACGATGGTGGCCAGGATACGAGCGTGATCGGGTCCCGATGCGAGCCGGTCGTTCCACATTCCCAGACAACCCGACATCATCGCCGTGACCCCCGGTTCATTGATGGGGGTGAACCATCGTGGTTCGCGGTAGCGGTCGAGAAACGCCTCCACGTATCGACAGAACGAGTCCACCCATCGCCGATCTCCGAAGCCGTCGAAGGAGTCCGGCAGCCCGAAATGCAACAGGTCGACAACCGGCTCGAGCCCGTTCTCTGCGCATGCGGCCAACGCCCGATCCCAGTGCGACCAGTCAAAGCGACCCGGCTCCGGTTCGGTCAGGCGCCATGGTGCGCCATATCGCACGATCTTGACGCCGAGTGCGGCAATCGAGCCGAGGTCGTCCTCGACATGGGAGTAGTGGCCGCTTTGGGCGAATTGGTCGTGACGGTAGGGGACCCCCCCGGCCAGGACCACAGGATCGGAGCCTTCCTCGCCGACGCCCCATGCGAAGTCCGGAAAGTCGTCCTCGCCACCACCTGTCAACATGAGCCGAATCTAGCTGCGGTCGGCTGCGGCTCAGACCGCGACCGATTTGCGCCGTGGTCGTGTCGCCACCATGCTCACGCAGGGCGGAACGACCTCGAGGTGGCGGTGGTCACGCTCGCGGTACTGCGTGGGCGTCATGCCGACGATTTCGCTGAAGCGCGAGCTGAACGAGCCGAGCGATGTGCACCCGACGGCGACGCAGGTGTCGGTGACCGATGTTCCCTGACGGAGAAGAGCCTTCGCCCGCTCAATGCGTCGCGTCATCAGATAGGAGTAGGGGGTCTCGCCGTAGGCGGCCCTGAACTTCCGCGAAAAATGGGCGGGCGACATGAGCGCGGCGCTCGCCATGGCCGGGACGTCGAGCGGCAGTGCGTAGTCGCGGTCGACGAGATCGCGCGCCCGTCGCAGGTGCACGAGATCGGCTATGTCCTCCGGCGTCATACCGGTACCCTACCGAAGCTCGGGCCGCGCCGGGCCCGGGTCCGGCTCAGAAGCCGAAGTCCGTTCGAGTCCCATCGGCATCGACGAGGGCGTATCCCGGCCCGTTCGGCGATGCGATGATCCCCACCGCGGTGGCGCCGGAACCGCCCCCGGAGCCGAAGAACCCGGCGTCGCCGTAGGTGAAGATCCCGCCGTCAGATGCCACCATCCAGTAGCCGTGGCCGTCACGGGTGGCGGTCATGCCCATGATCGGCTGGTTCAGATGGATACCTCCGGCTGATCCGTAGAACCCGGCGTCGCCGAAGGCGAACACCCCACCGTCGGATGCGACCATCCAGTAGCCCTTCCCGTCGGGGGTGCTGGCCATGCCCACGACAGGTTGGTTCAACGTGATCGATCCGGTCGACCCGTAGAATCCGGCGTCGCCGAAGGCGAACACCCCACCGTCGGCGGCAACCATCCAGTAGCCCTTCCCGTCGGGGGTGGTGGCGATGCCGACGATGGGCTGGTTCAACGTGATCGATCCGGTCGACCCGTAGAATCCGGCGTCGCCGAAGCTGAACACGCCACCGTCGGAGGCGACCATCCAGTAGCCCTTCCCGTCGGGGGTGCTGGCGATGCCGACGATGGGTCGGTTCAGCGGCAGACCGGCCATGGACCCGTAGTTCGCGGCCGAGCCGTAGTCGTCGATCGACCCGGTGGGGCTGACAATCCAATAGCCGAGGCCATCGGGCGTGGCCGCCAGCTGGCCGCCCCCGGTGAGGGCGGGAACACCGTCCACGGTAAGGGTGAACGTCTGGGTGGCGTCGGGGCTGATGCCGTTGGAGACGGTCAGGGTGATCGGGTAGGTCCCGGCCGTGCCCGGGGCCGGGGTCCCGCTCAGGGCGGCCGAGCCGTCTCCGAGGTCTGCAAAACCAACGCCTGTCGGGAGTGCACCGGTCTCACCCAGGGAGCCGACGGGGTACCCCGATGTGGTCACGCCAAAGGAGAAGGCCGTACCGACGGTGGACGACACCGAGTTGGCACTGGTGATGGCCGGGGCCTGATCGACCACCAGGCTGAATTGCTGGGTGACCTCCTTGCCGTGGTCGTCGGTGGCGGTGATGGTGATGGGATAGCGGCCGTCGGCGCCTAGGTCGGGTGTCCCCGAAAGGGTGCCGTTACCGGACAGGGTGACTCCGGCAGGCAGAGCCCCCGCCTCGGTGTAGGCGATCGGCTCGTCCCCCCTGGCACGTACTGCGAAAGAACCGGCATCAGGCGCGGTGAAGGTGGTCGAGTCCGTCGAGGTGAACACCGGGGATGAGGCCGAAACGGTCAAGCTGTAGGCCTGGGTGGTGGTGCTGTGATGGAGATCGGTGGCGGTGACGGCGATCGGGTAGGTCCCGGCGGTGCCGAAGGCCGGCGTGCCCGACAGGGTGCCGTCGGCGGCCAGGGTGATTCCGGAGGGTAGGGCCCCCGACTCGGTGTAGCGGATCGGTTTGTCTCCCCTGGCTCTCACGGTGAAGGTGCCGCCATGGTCCTCACTGAAGGTTGTCGAGGCCGCCGATGTGAACGCCGGGGGCGAGGCCGAGACGGTCAGGGTAAAGGTCCGGGAGGTGGTGGCGTGGTTGCCATCGGTGGCGGTCACGGTGATCCGGTAGGTCCCGGCGGTATCGAACGCCGGGGTGCCCGACAGGGTGCCGTTGGCGGACAGGGCGACTCCTTCGGCCAGCGTGACGCCGCCGGGCAGCGCCCCCCTCTCCGTGTAGACGATGGGCGCGTCCCCCTTGGCCGTCACCGAGAAGGTGCCGGCGTTGTTCTCGGTGAAGGTGGTGGAGGCGGCCGAGCCGAACACCGGGGGTGAGGCGGCCACCGTCAGGGTGAGGTCCTGGGTGGTGGTGGCATGGTTGCCATCGGTGGCGGTCACGGTGATCGGGTAGGTCCCGGATGTGCCGAACGCCGGCGTGCCCGACAGGGTGCCGTTGCCGGCCAGAGCGACCCCGGCGGGCAGGGCCCCCGTCTCCGTATAGCCGGTGATCGTGTCCCCCACGGCCGTGACCGCGAAGCTGCCGGCGTTGTTCTCACTGAAGGTGGTCGAGGCGGCCGAGATGAACTCCGGGGGTGAGGCGACCACCGTCAAGGTGAAGACCTGCGTGGTGGTGGCGTGATGGAGGTCGGTGGCGGTGACGGTGATCCGATAGGTCCCGGCGGTGCCGAAGTCGGGTGTGCCCGACAGGGTACCGTTGCCGGCCAGGGTGGCCCCGGCGGGCAGGGCCCCTGTCTCGGTGTAGGCGATGGGTGCGTCCCCGTTGGCCGTGACCGGGAAGCTGCCCGCACTGTTCTCGCTGAAGGCGGTCGAGGTGGCCGAGGTGAACACCGGGGGCGAGGTGGTCACCTTCAAGGTGAAGCTCTGGGCGGTGGTGGCATGGTTGCCATCGGTGGCGGTGATGGTGATCGGGTAGGTCCCGGCGGCGAGGAAGGCGGGCGTGCCCGACAAGGTGCCGTTGTCGGCCAGGGTGACCCCGGCGGGCAGGGCCCCCGTCTCGCTGTAGGCGATGGGTGCGTCCCCGTTGGCCGTGACCGGGAAGCTGCCGGCACGGTTCTCGCTGAAGGTGGTCGAGGCGGCCGAGGTGAACACCGGGGAGGAAGTGTCCACGGCAAAGGTGAAGGCCTGGGTGGTGGTGGCGTGGTGGACGTCGGTGGCGGTGATGGTGATCGGGTAGGTCCCGGAGGTGCCGAATTCCGGGTGTGCCCGACAGGGTGCCGTTGCTGGCCAGGGCGACCCCGGCGGGCAGGGTGCCCGTCTCGGTGTAGGCGACGGGCGTGTCACCCTTGGCCGTCACCGAGAAGCTGCCGGCGTTGTTCTCACCGAAGATGGCCGAGGCCGCCGAGGTGAACACCGGGGGCGACGTGGTCACCGTCAGGACGAAGTCCTGGGTGGTGGTGGTGTGGTGGAGATCGGTGGCGGTGACGGTGATCCGATAGGTCCCGGCGGTGCCGAACGCCGGGGTGCCCGACAGGGTGCCATTGCCGGCCAGAGCGACCCCGGCGGGCAGGGCCCCCGTCTCGGTGTAGGCGACGGGCGTGTCCCCGTTGGCCGTCACGGCGAAGCTGCCGGCACTGTTCTCCCCGAAGGTGGCCGATGCGGCCGAGGTGAACACCGGAGGCGAGGTGGTCACCGTCAAGGTGAAGTCCTGGGTGGTGGTGGCGTGGTTGGCATCGGTGGCGGTGACGTTGATCGGGTAGGTCCCGCCGGTGAGGAAGGCCGGAGTGCCGGCCAGGGTGCCGTCCGCAGCCAGGCTGACCCCGGCGGGCAGGGCGCCCGACTCGGTGTACGTGATCGGCGTGTCCCCCTTGGCCGCCACCGCGAACGGTGCCGGCACTGTTCTCGCTGAAGGTGGTCGAAGTCGCCGAGGTGAACACCGGCGGCGAGGCGGCCACCGTCAAGGTGAAGTCCTGGGTGACGGTGCTGGCGGCGTTGGTGGCCGTGACGGTGAGCGGATAGGTCCCGGCGGTGAGGAAGGCCGGGGTGCCGGCCAGGGTGGCTGTCCCGGCGGTACCGGCCACGAAGGTGACCCCGGCGGGCAGGGTGCCCGCCTCGGTCAGTGTCGGGGCCGGGTAGCCCGTGGTGGTCACCGTGAGGCTCCCCGCGGCGTTCTCGCCGAACGAAGCCGAAGCTGCGCTGGTGATAGCCGGGGCTTGGTCCACGGTGAGGGTGAAGGTCTGGGTCGTGCTGCCCGTTCCGTTGATGGCGGTGATGCTGATCGGGTAGGAGCCGCCGGTTCCGGCGGCGGGCGTGCCGCCCAGGGTGGCCGTGCCGTTCCCGTTGTTGACGAAGGTGACCCCGGCGGGCAGGGTGCCGGTCTCCCCGAGAGAAGGCGCCGGGTAGCCGGTGGTGGTCACGGTGAAGGTGGAGGCGGCGCCCACGGTGGCCGTGTCGGTAGCCGCGCTGGTGATGGTCGGGGCCTGGCCGACGACCACCGACAGGGCCTGGGTGGCGTTGGGGGCGATCGAGTTGGCCGCGGTGATGTCGAGGACGGTGGTGCCGGTGGCCGTGGGCGTCCCCGAGACGAGGGCGGTGCCGTTGCCCTGGTCGGTGAAGGTGAGCCCACTGGGCAGGGCGCCGGTCTCGGTGATGGCCGGGATGGGCGAGCCGGTGGTGGTGACGGCGAAGGAGCCGGCATCCCCCAGGGTGAAGTCGGCGCTGGCCCCGCTGGTGATGGTGGGGGCCTTGCCCACATTCACAGTGATGGTGAGGGCCAGGGTGGCCGTCGACCCCGAGCTGTTGGTGGCCGAGACGGAGACCGGGTAGGTCCCGGCCGTGCCGCTGGCCGCCGTCCCGGCGATGGTGGCCGTCCCGGTGGTGCCGGCGGCGAAGGTGAGACCTTTGGGCAGGGTGCCCGACTCGGTGATGGTGGCGGCGGGGTAGCCGGTCGTGGTCACCGTGTAGGTGCCGGCCACCCCGGTGGAGAAGGTGGCGGTCGAGGCCGAGGTGATGGTCGGGGCCTCCGAATTGGTCAGGGTGAAGGCCTGGGTGGCGGTGCCCGCGGTGGAGGTGGCGGTGATGGTGAGGGGGTAGGAGCCCCCGGTGCCGGCGGCCGGGGTGCCCGAGATGGTGGCCGTGCCGTTGCCGTTGTCGACGAAGGTGACCCCGGTGGGCAGGGCGCCGGTCTCGGTCAGGGCCGGGGCCGGGTCACCGGTGGTGGTCACCGTGGTGGAGAAGGGTGCCCCGACGATGGAGGCGGCCGAGTCGGCGCTGGTGATGGTGGGGGCCACATGCTCGGTGAGGGTCACCGACCCGTCGGCGGCCACGCTGGTCCAGGCCGACGACTGCCCGTCATAGGGTGTGCCGAAGGCGGAGGTCCCGACCGTCGTGCCCTTTGGGGCGGTGACGGGCACGTTGACCGCCCCGGTGCCGGTGTTCTTGACCGTGACCACCCCGTTCTCCTCGGAGGCGGTGACGGTGCCGGCCGTCTCGGCCGCCGTCCAGGCCGTCTGGTCGGCCAGGACCTGGCCCACCCCGCCCAGGGTCAGCTGCACATAGGGGGTGTCGGCGGTGAAGTAGGAGTCGTACTCGGAGATGAGCGGGTTGAGCACCTCATAGAGGGTCCCGTCCCCGTCGGTGCCGGGCTGGGCGGTGGCCGCCGGCACGTAGCCCGCCGGGGGCAGGATGGACGAGTAGGGCGGGGTGCCCATGATGTTGGTCTGGTGGACGTAGCTGATCTCGGGGTCGTTGGACAGCACGTTGGTCAGCATCCCCGAGACCACCTGGTTGATGACGTCGGCGAAGGTGAACGGGGTGGTGGCACAGGTGGTGGTGGCGGTGTCGTGGCACTGGGAGTCGGGGGCGCTCGAGGTGTAGAGGGTGTTGTACTCGTCGAGCTCCTGGGCGTTGGTGGCCACGTTGTAGAAGATGTTGATGGGGTGGCGGGGGGCCACCTGGGAGGTGCCGTCCACGAAGGGCTGGCCGGCGGCGTAGGTGGCCCCGGTGTAGTCGGCCCCGATGCCGAAGGCATCATTGGCCGGGTCGGGGTAGGCCTTGGAGGCGTCGGCCCCGACCGTGGTGATGCCGGCCGCGGTGAGGGCCGGTGAGAAGTAGGGGTTCTGCTCCCAGGGCAGCTCGTTGGCGTCCTCCACGACGGGTGGGGTCCACCCCGCGGGCATGGGGTCATCGAGGTAGGTGACCCCGGCCGGCGGGGTGGCGCTCGTCCCCCCGGTGTCGGTGAAGGTGAGCTCTTGTTCCCCGGCACACGAGGTGGGGGCATAGGTGGGGCCCGAGCACACCGTGGCCGACTGGGCCGGGCTGGTGTCCCCCGAGCTGGCATCGGGCAGGGTGGCCGAGTCCGGGGTGGCGTAGGTGCCGATCTCGGTCCAGGGCCCGACCGTGGTCCCGGTCACCGGGGCCCGGTAGATGATGTAGTTGGCGGCGTGGCAGATGGACTGCCACACGAGGGAGACCGACCCGGTCGAGCCGGTCACCACCACCGGGGCGAGGTCGCCCTGGAGCCCGTCGGTCACATAGGCCTGGGACTGGTCGGTGCTGGTCGGGTCGGCCCCGTTGAACTGGTCGGTCACCGCGTACTCATAGGTGCCGGCCCCGAGGGTGCCCCCGGTGGTGGCCGGGTCGACCTCGTCGAGGTCGGGGGGATCGACCGTGGCCGGGGTGCCCGGGTCGAGGTCGGCGAAGCCCGAGTGGTTGCCGGGCACGAACACCTGGGGGTTGTAGGTCCCGTAGGGGTCGGCCACGTCACTCGCCCCCGAAGCGATGCTCTGTTCGGGGAGCCCGAGGCCCCCGGTGCCGGCCGTCGTGCCCGGGGCGGCGGTCACATCGGAGGTGTTCTCGTTGAGCTCGGCCTCGATGTAGTCCTGGCTGGCACAGCCGACGTCGAGGTAGGGGGTGTCATAGGTGTGGCTGAGCCAGCCGAAGTCGTCCGAGTAGGGCTTGCCCGTGGCCGGGTCGGTGGCCTGGAACTGGGCCAGGAGCGGATCGGGTCCACAGGTGCCGGCCGCATCCCCGGCGGTATCGCAGGAGGCGGGCTCCCCGGGCAGGTCGAGCTCGCCGTTCTGGTACTCGACGGTGCCCCCGTAGTTGAACAGCTGGTCCAGGCGGAAGGCGGTGGCCGGCTCCCCGGCCGGGCGGGCCGAGGCGTCGTTCTCCTGGGTGGGGTCGGACCAGTCGGCGGCGCTGATGACGTCGGACGGGTCCATGCGCTGGGAGTCGGCGTCGGAGTAGTCGTTGTCGTGGACGGCCACCGACCAGGCGTTGTCGGGGGTGAAGGTGTCGTCGATGTCCATCTCCACGTAGTTGCGGTTGATGCCGAGGTGGGAGTCGTCGGTCACCCAGTTGACGAGCCCGGGGGCCAGCAGCTCCCACTGCAGCTGGGTGGCGTTGTAGTCGAAGCCCAGCTCCAGCTCGGCCACCCCGGCCTGGGCGTCGGTCGAGGGGTGCTCATAGACGCCGGCGAGGACCTGGCCGGCCGAGTTGTCGAGCCAGGGGGTGAAGGGGGCCCCGGCCACCGGGGTGGCCCAGTAGCCGTTGGTGCCGGTGGCGAAGGGGATGGGCCCGGCCAGCTCGGGCAGGGCGGAGAGGCCGGCTGCGGTCAGGGTGCCCGTCGTGCCGTCGAGGGCCCCGGTCGACACCTCGGTGAGCCCGATGCCGGTGTAGGGGGCGGTGTAGCCGTCGATCTGGCGCACCGAGAAGGTGGACTCATAGGTGTCGAGGGCGCTGAGCTGCCCGGCGGCGAAGGCGGCCGGCGAGTCGGCGATGACCACCCCGTTGTAGTCGCCCACCGAACCGGCCGACAAGGTGGGCAGGGTGACCGTCTCTGCCCCGTAGGTGCCGGTGGCGGTGACCTCGGTGTAGGGCACCCCCTCCTGGCTCAGGGCCGACGCCCAGGCCGCCGTGGTCGGGTCGGTCGACCCGGTCCCGACGAGCAGCACCTTGAGATCGAGCGTCACCGGGGTGGCCGCCCCCGCCGACCTCACGGCCACCGACAACAACGAGCCCAACAGCAGACAGGCCAGGACGGCAGCGACGACAGGCCGATACGAACGATTCATTGATTGCTCCCCGATGCGCGGTCCCCGCCCCATGCGCGACGGCGCAAAGGGGAGAGTAAGCCCCGGGGGAGAGCGTGCCTACCCTGCACTGTCCCTCGCCGCCCTGCAATTTCAGCATCCCCGCCGCAGCTGACCCTCGCAATTCACCGGCGCATCCCTTGCGCCAGCGAAGACGGCGGGGGTCTCGGCCTACTGGTTTGGCCGGACTCCACCGGCCGGCGCCTTCGTCGCTCTGAAGCCGGAGGACCTCCGAGGACGGCCGGTTCAGTCGGCGCCGGGCAGATGCTTTTCATGACACTTCATGACGGAGCGCGGCAACGACCATGTGTCGGCGCCCTCACCGTCGGTCGTCACATCCAGCCCGGGGTGCCTCGGCTCTCATGTCGGCGGCGAGACCCGGACAAGGGCAGCCAGTACAGGACGACGAGCAGCACGATGCCCACGCTGCCCACGCTGCCCACGATGAACAGCACCCAGAACACGGGGTTGACGCCTGCCGCCTGCGTCCCGAAGAACGCCGGACTCAGTGGACGGGGGATCACCAGCCGGCCGGGGCCGGGTACCAAGAATCGGCCCGGTGCGGGGAGCGTCCCGATGCGGCGGACGGCGAAGGCAAACGAGCGGCTGCGCGAGCCGACCAGCAGGGTCAGGCCGGCGGCCGCGGTGACCAGGCCCAGGAGGGCGGTGAGGGTGATGGCTACGGGGAGCCGCCAGAAGGACCGGCGCTCGGGCGTGGGTGGCCCGGTGACGCCTCGAGCGACGGCCCACGCGGCGGCAAAGCGGCGGGGGTCGAAGGCGCTGTTCCCGAGCACGTCTTCGGGCGAACCCCCCTCGGCCTCGGCCTCCTCCAGGTCGGCCGTCAGGTCGGCGGCCATCTCGTTGGCGACGGCGTCCGGCACTCCGAGCCGACGCCACTCCCGACGGCACTCCTCGACGAACTCACTCACGGTGTCACCTCCGCTTCGACCAGACCGAGGGCGCCATCGACGGCATCACGCGTCGCCTTCCATTCGCCGACACCGGCCTCCAGCGCCCGCTCACCCTCGGGTGAGAGGCTGTAGTACTTCCGGGGCGGGCCCCCGTTGCTGGCGGCCCGACGGGTCTGGACGAGGCCGTCGCGCTCCAGCCGACCCAGGAGTGGGTAGATGGAACCTTCACCCACCGTGGAGAGGCCACGCGCCCGGAGCCGCTTGGTCATCTCGTAGCCGTACGCCGGTCCGTCGCCCATCACGGCCAGAAGGCACAGGTCGAGCACACCCCGCAGGAGCTGGCTCCGTCGTCCCTCCTGTGTACCCATGCACCACAAGGTACCGGCCACTCCCTTGCCGTGCAAGTCAACCGGACCGCCGACCGCTCCGGACCGGCGGGTCGACGAAGCCGCCGCCCTACCGCGGAGCGTTCCGGAGGCTCGGGATCCGTCGCTTGGCCTCGCGCTGCGCATCCAGCACGGAACGCATCTGGGACAGCGCCCCGGGAGCGTCGGTCGCCCGGTTCTGCCGCTCCTCGGGATCGGCGGAGATGTTGTGCAGTTCGAAGAGGGGCTCGGCCGCCGGGCCCAGGAACGGGTTCTTCGCCACCCCCTGCGCCTCGTACCAGTCGTCGAGGCGCTCGTAGTAGTGGTTGAGCTTCCACAGCTCGTGACCACCCCCTTCACCCGTCGGCAGGGTTGTGACCACCGACTCGATGCTCGTGGCCGCTCGCAATGCCTCGAAGGGCTGTCCATTCAGAATGTTGACCTGCGTCGAGCCCACCGTGACATTGTCTTCGGTCATGAAGTAGATCGGGGTGGCCACCGAAGTCTCACGTTCCTTTCCCCGGATGAGGCCGCTCAGGTCCCTCCCCGGAAGCGGCTGAGCCTCGTCGTGATGCTCTGCGACCCTCAGGGCAGCCTCTTCCTGGTCGATTCCGGCCAGCCCGAGCAGCGTGGGGACGAGGTCGACGTGACTGGTCGGGATCGAGATCCCGCCGGTCGGAGTGGGGACGTCCGGCCCGGCAACGAGCAGTGGCACCCGGGTGGCCTCGTCGAAGGCGTTGAACCACTTCTGGACCAGCCCTCCGTGAGCCCCGAGCAGATCGCCGTGGTCGGATGTGAAGACGACGATGGTCTCCTCGGCCATGCCCGAACGCTCCAGGGCTTCGAGGATCCGGCCGATGGCCTGATCGACGAGCTTGTGCAGGTAGTAGTACAGCCGCCTGTACGAGAGGTCGGTGGCCGTCTCGAAGATCATCTGTGGCCACGTGGCCTTGAACGCCTCTTGGCACGGCGGGCGTCCGGCGAACGAGTCCGACTGGGACGGAGGCTCGGGGACCTCAGGCACAGTGTCATCGGGCGGTCCGAACTGGAGGAGCTGCTCCCATCCGAAGCCGGAGAAGGCGATGTCGTGAGGGTTGACGAAGGAGGCAACGGTCAGCCACGGGCCTCCGTTACGGGCCGCGGCCATCTCGTCGAAGAGTTGAACGACCTGCTCGGCAAAGACCCCGTCCCGAACGGTCCCGCAGTCCGACTTGGCCGCGCCATGTGGCTCCCGGCCGATCCAACCTGAGAACCCGAACGGATCGAGCCGATCGGCTTTGCGGTAGGCCGTCACCGCGTCGGGGATCGGGTTTCCCCGGTCGTCGGATGCCATCAGACCCTCGTGTGTTCCGGGAACCACCAGGTCGGCATGGGAGACGTGCCATTTGCCCCGGTAGTGCGACTGGTAGCCCCCGGCCCGGAACCAGTCGCCCAGCGTGGGGACGGAATTCGGGTCGAGCCACCCCATGGCCGGGTCGGTGTTCTGCTTGGCCACACCATCGGTCGAGGCGACTCCGTGGAGCGACGGGTAGTGACCGGTGAAGAGCGTCGCCCGGCTCGGCGTGCAAGCCGTCGAACCGGCGTAATGCCGATGGAACTCGACGCCTCGGGCGCGGATCGACTCCCGGGCCGGGAGTTGGCTCGTGCGGAACGACCTGACGGCGTCCGATTCGTACGGGGGCGGATACCGCTCCTCGTCCGTCATGATCAGAAGAATGTTCGGTCGGTCCATGTGGAGTACCGTACGCCGTTTCGCCGGGTCCGCCCCAAGCACCCGGTCGCACTCCCCTTTTGGGCCCCTTTGAGCGGCTCGGGATGCGTGCCGCCACGCCCATGCCCGGCGTTCCATCGTGAGGCTCCCTCGTCAATCGGGTGGCCGGCCGCCGCGGTGCCCGGCCGCCGATAGTGTCCGAGGCAACCGGTCTCGACCGATCCGACCGCTCCGGCTATTCCCGAGAGCCGGCAGCCGATCCGAACAACAGGAGGAAGCGATGCCCAGGCTCGAGGACAAAGTGGCGGTCATCACCGGCGGCGGCAGCGGCATCGGTCGGGTGGCGGCCACCATCTTTGCCGACGAGGGTGCCCGGGTCGTGGTGGCTGACGTGGTCTCCGAACAGGCCGAGTCGGCGGTGGCAGACATCGTTTCCGCCGGCGGCGCGGCCACGCCGTTCACCGTGGACGTTTCGGACGAGGTCCAGGTCCAGGCCATGGTACGCACCGCCGTTGAGACCTACGGCGGGCTCCACGTCCTCTTCAACAATGCGGGAATCTTCCCGGACGACGACGGCGGCATCCTCGACACCCCCCCGGACACCTGGCAGAGAGTGCTGGAGGTCAACCTGAAGGGCGTGTGGCTGGGCTGCCGGGCGGCGGTGCCGGCCATGCTCGAGTCGGGCGGCGGATCCATCGTCAATGTGGCTTCGTTCGTGGCGCTGATGGGTGCCGCCACTGCCCAGATCGCCTACACCGCTTCCAAGGGAGGGGTGCTGGCCCTGACCCGCGAGTTGGCCGTCGAGTACGCCCGCCGGGGGATCCGGGCCAACTCGATCTGCCCCGGGCCCATCGAGACACCGTTGCTGGCGGAACTCCTCGCTGATCCGGCGCGTCGCCAGCGCCGGTTGGTGCACATCCCCATCGGTCGGTTCGGCCGTCCCGAAGAGATCGCCAAGGCTGCGCTCTTCCTGGCGTCGGACGACTCCTCATTCGTGACCGGTTCGGCCCTCGTCGTCGACGGCGGGATCACCGCCGCCTACGTAACCCCGGAGTAGCGACGACCGCCGCGGAGCCGTCGGGTCGCGCAGGGGCGAGGCCGAGCAGGCAGCCGTCTCTTGTGCATCGGAGGTCCGGCTCGTCACAGAGAGTTCGCGCCACGTGCCCCGTTCGTGGGCGAAATCCGCGACGGAGCGGATCGGAAGCGAGAGGATGGTGGGGCAGGGGCAAGACACTGGAGGCGAGCAAGTGCCAGAAGGAACTCGAGGAGTCGCCGCACATATCTGGCGCTTGGCACAAGAACACCGCTTGTTGAGGTTCTGCTCCGAAAGGGACATCGATCCGAACGACCCCGACATCGGCCAGCTGGCCCCGATTCTCGATGCTCACGGCAGGATCGTGCCCGATCTCGAAGACATCGACGCCGTCAAGTGAAGTGGGCTCGGATCGCACCACCCGGCCGACCACCCGGTGAGGCGGCCAGGATCTCGCGCCCACCGGTCCGGATGTGCAGAGCGCCGGTGACGCAGGCCCGACCCCTAGGTCCGGATGCCGATCACTCGACTCGGGGACGAGCCACGGGAACCATGTTCCTTCGCCGCTGCCTCGACACTCAACATCACCCGAACGATCGCCTCGTCGAGGAGAAGCCGCATCGGCCCTGACCCGACCACCTCGTCGAGCAGCGCGTCGAGGCGGTCCTGGGGTGTGGATTCGCTCGCCATCGGGGCATCTTGGGTCCACCGACGACTGCCGTCAATTTGGATTTCCGGGTTCTCACACAGAGTGTGCGCAGGTCATACGGTCCGTGTGAAAACAAGCGACTCCCGCCGGCCGGCCGCTCATGGGGCGGCCGTTCGACCGGCCAGCGCCAACCGGTCCGGGCCGGATGGCCGGCACCAGGGCAAGGGGCCGCTCTCAAGTTCGACGGTGTCCGTACCGATGGCCTACTACCGGGTCTGCCTTGCCCTGAACAAGGCGGACCCGGCGACAGGACGGCTGTGGGGGCGACCACCGTCGGGCTGGGACGATCGTCCCGGCCCGACGGTGTGCCTGCCCGCCACGCCATCACCGGACCGACCGCTTTCGGACGCCTCAGCACCGCGGCCCGCCCGCGCTAGACGCTGGAATGCCCGGGTCCTATGGTGTTGTCTCGTGCCGGCGAGGTTGGAGGTCTGATGTCCGACACTGCGGAGTCCGACGCGGCGAACGCCCTCTTTGCGCCCTCGGTGGCCGATGAACCCCATGCCGCCTATCGCCGTGTACGTCGTGAGTGTCCAGTGGGCCGCACCGTCATGGGGGACAACGCGGTGGTACTCATCTCACGGTATGACGACGTGAATTGGGCCCTCCACCATCCGGAGTACTTCACCTCGGCCGGCGGCAGTCTCAACCTAGGCGAGCAGCCGCTGGTTCCGCTCGAGTTCGACCCGCCGCAGCACACGAAGTACCGACGGCTGCTCAGCCCCCAATTCGTCCCTCGGGAGATCCAGAAGCTGGAGCCGGAGATCCGGCGGATCGTTCGCGGCCTGATCGACAACGTTGCTCCCCGGGGTAGGTGCGATTTCCACGAGGACATCGCCACGCCCTTGCCATCCGAGATCTTCCTGGCTCTCATGGGACTGCCCGCTGACGATTTGCCTCTCTTCCTGCGCTGGCGGGATGACTCGATCCGGCCTCAAGTGGAGCCGGGCGACTTCGAGGGTGCGGCCCGCATCCGGGCCCAGACGGCGCGCGAAATCAGCGAGTACTTCCGGGCAGTGATCGAAGACTGCCGGCAGAGCCCTTCGGCCAGTCTGCTGTCCCGGATCGTCCACTCGACGATCGGCGGCCGGCCCTTGAGCGAAGCCGAGCTCCTAGGGATCAGCCACCTCCTGCTGCTCGGTGGGCTGGACACGGTGACAGCAACGCTCGACTGCATGGTCGCTTTCTTCGCCACCCACCCCGAGCACCGGAACAGGATCGTGAGCGACCCTTCGGTCATCCCGTCGGCAGTGGAGGAGCTCCTCCGGTGGCTGACCCCGGTGATGGTCATCCCGCGGTCGATGAAGGAGGACGTCGAGATGGGCGGCGTCCAGTTGGTGGCGGGCGATGGCGTCATGCTGGCCATCGGGGCCGCCAATGATGACGAATCGGAGTTCCCCAACCCCGAGGTCGACTTCGATCGCCGCCCGAACCGTCATCTGGCCTTCGGCGGGAGCAACCATTCCTGCCTCGGGGCTCACCTCGCCCGACTGGAGTTGCGGGTCGCCCTCGAAGAGCTCCATTGCAGGATTCCCGATTACCGGATCCCCGCGGGCGTCACCATCCACTTCTCACCGGGTATCCGGCAAGCTGATCGGTTGCCGCTCGAGTGGGAACCGGCATGAGCACGGAGGCCTGATCGGATCGGCTTCGCCACCGATGTCCCCGGGCCGAGCGGTCACCTGCCGGCGATCGCCCGGGCGCCGGACCAGTAGGGCGGGCCGGGGCCGATCCCAGAGGTTGGTTGCCGAATACCGTCGACCCATGGATCCGTAGGCTCGATCCGGCCCTGCTACGGGATGTCGGAGATCCAGTTGCCGTGGAAGCCGTACGGCACGCGCACCGGAAGATGGACGATCGCGACCGGATCCCCCGTGAAGTCCTGTGCGTGCAACACCAACAGATCGCTGGCCTGGCGGTCGGTGTCGTAGACGAGACTGAGGACGAATCCCGTGTCCTCGGCGGACGAGACGGTCTCGGGCACGAAGACCGCTTCTCCGGCTCCGCCCGGGATGGCTCTGACCTCAGTCGTCCCGGCGGACAAGTCGTGTTTGATGAGGGCACCACCCATGGCGAACCCGACCTCATCCTTCTCCACGAGAGCTGCGCTGTACCCGTAGCGGTTCTTACGCCCCACCACACGCTCATCAACCCGGGGGAACTCCTGCGGACGATCATCGAGCAGCTCGGTGGCCACCTTGCCGCCTCCCGGATCGATCGTCCAGCGCTCCAGTACCGGTACACCCTCATCCGGTCCGTTCAAGTGGGTTGCGAACATCTTGGGGTGCTTCACGAGATCGACGACGACCGTCCCATCGACGTCGTAGGCGTTCATCGGATGAAAGACGTAACAGGGGTCCACATCGGACCACACGACATCGTCCGCCCCGCCCTCGAGGGGAAGAAGCCCGACCCTGCTCTCGTAGCCATCGGACCAGCGGTAGGGAAATGAGAATCCCTGGGCCAGGGCCTCTGGGCTGAAGAGGACCGGGAGGTCGTAGATCACCGCGTAGCTGCTCGTGAGGGACATGTCGTGGATCGACACGGCTCCCCCGACGGGAATGTCGACGACCCGCCTGACCCGGCCGTCTACGCCGACGACGCTGTACTGCACCTGACTGCCCCATGCCCAGTAGTAGGAGACGGCGTGTAATTCGCCGGTGTCGGGATCGCGCTTCGGATGCGCGGTGTAACCGCCCGGCAGTGTGCCCTGGAAGTCGGATGGTCCAATGGTGTCCAGATCATCGGTCAGCTCGTAGGGCCTCGCCCCGGCCTCGACGATGGCGTACGTCCTGCCCGCATGCACGACGACGTTGGTGTTGGGAGCGAAGTCCATGCCGTCGACGATCGGTCCCGGATGCGGGCGCTCACCCAGTGCCGCGGCCACGTCACCCGAACGGACCCATCGGTTCCGGTACCAGCGGGCTCTGCCCCCCTCGATCCGGATGCCATGCACCATCCCGTCGCCCGTGAACCAGTGGTAGGTGGCGGGATCCGGGGGTGAGACGGGATTCGGCCCGTTGCGGAGGTAGCGACCGTTGAGGGAATCCGGCAGGCCACCGGACACCTGTAGGTCGGTCACCGTCACCTCCGTGGCCACCGGCGCATAATTGCCCTGCAGATACGGGTTGGTCAGAGTCATCGCTGCCTCCAGAACTCGCCGGACACCAGTTATAACGGATGGACGAACCGGGCGCCAGGATGACCACCCGGCGGGTCGCGGCCAAGCAGCGCCGGACGCCAGGATGACGGGACCGCGGGTCGTGGCTCGGGCAAATGCCGGGCACCGGGCATCGGACCGGTGGGGTCGGCTCAGCAGGCACCACGGTGCAGCTCGAATCCCTGCCCGTACACTTGGTTCATGGCGTCAGACCCTGGCGGTCTCCTGCAACGGAGCGAGGGACGGATCTTGTTCGGTGCCGATCCGCAACGATATGAAGACGGTCGGCCCGACTACCCGGACCGGGTCTATCAAGTCCTGGCCGAACGATGCGGGCTCCGGCCCGCCATCCGGATCCTCGAGATCGGACCGGGGACCGGACTGGTCACGAGGCGGCTGCTGGCCGCCGGTGCCTCGGTCATCGCGGTCGAGCCTGATCCGGGCCTCGCCGGCTACCTGGCCGGCACCCACCCGGACGTTGAGGTTGTGGCATCGACACTCGAAGAGGCCGCTCTGCCCGCCGGCGCGTTCGACCTCTCGGTGGCGGCGACGTCGCTCCATTGGGTTGATCAACAGATCGGCCTGACCAAGATAGGGGCGTCCGTCAAACCGGGTGGATGGGTAGCCGTCTGGTGGACGTTGTTTCGTGACCCGGGGCGTCCGGACCCTTTTGCTGAGGCGGTCGAGGGGATCCTGGGGCCGTCGACCCGCGGGGTTTTCGACGAGCCGGGACGTCCTCCGTTCCAGCTGGATGCGAAACACCGGTTGCGGGACCTCGACCGCTGGGCCGGTCTTCGCGACCTCGAATCCGAGCAGTTCCGCTCCCTCTCCGTGCTCTCCGCTGGACAGGCGCGGGCTCTCTACGCGTCGATGGCGACCGTCCTGCGCCGCCCGGTCGGCGAGCAGCACCGACTTCTCGACGCCATCGAAGAACTCGTGAACCGACGGTTCGGCGGTGAGGCCGAACGGCAATTCGTGACCGCGATCTACACCGGGCGCCGACCCTGACGTCAGCAGGGATGGGGAACACTGACGGCCCGCGTCATGGACCGGAGCGGGCCATGCGGACCCGACGCCGGTCAACCGATGCAGAATTCGTTCCCCTCCGGATCGAGCATCACTGTCCAACTGGTCCCGTTGCCCTGGCGAGCTTCCATCTTCCGAGCTCCCAGTGCCACCAGCCGAGCCACTTCGCCCTCGGGATCCCTTGACGCGAGGTCGACATGCATCCGGTTCTTCGCCACCTTGGGCTCGGCGACCTGAAAGAACAGGATGCGGCGGACACCGCGTTCGTCCGGCGCCTGCAAGGCCACGAAGTCATCCCGTTCCACCACCGCCGTGTACCCGGTGACCTCCGACCAGAATGCGGACAGCCGCCGAGGGTCGGTGGCATCGAAGGTCACATTGAAGATGAATGAGGACATGTCCGGGCCGCCCCCTCTGCGGTCAGCTCAGCTCTGGTCGCCCGAGTGCGCCCGCTCATGGGTACTGAGCAGCGGGCCGATCACGGGGATTTCGGTCACCGCCTCAGCCCTGGCGATGGCGATGCTGCTCTTGGCCAGGGGCAGGTACGGCCCCGTGACCACGTACCGGGGGTTCCAGCGCGGCTCGTACTTCTGATTGAAGTGCCACAGGGACTCGATCTGGAGGGTGTCGCTGAACTGGTGGAGCACCGAACGCTCGAGCGAGGTCCAGGGACCCGAGCCCGACTCGCCGGCAATGACCGCTCGCATGGTGGCGAAGTTGAGTCCGAGGCCGTGGAGCCCCCGCTCGGCCATCCACTGCAGGGTCTCGATGATGACGAAATCGGTCAGACCGTTCGGTGCATCGGGATCGTTGGACCGCCGCATGAGATCGAGCGAATAGCCGTTGACTTCGCCGGCCGGTACGTACTGGTTGAAGGCCATGGGTCGGCCGTCCGCGTCGAAGCACACCGCCAGGAGAAGCCCTTCGTCTCGGGGATCGAAGATGCGGCTCAGGGTCATCGAATACCCCCGCTCGGCCTCGCCCTGGCGGGTTTCGGTCATGAGCTCGAGCAGCTGGTTCTGAAGCTCAGGTGGGACGGCATCGGTGGACTCGAAACACTCGACATGGCAGCCCAGTTTCTTGACCCGGTTGTACGCGCCCCGGAGGGACTTCATCGACTTGCCCTTGAGCGTGAAGGTGGTGGCGTCGACGATCGCCTCGTCGCCGATGTAGTGGTCGACCAGACCGGCTGCCCGGTACACAGGGAGCCAGCACTGCGACGCAGCCAGGACCGAGGGCAGCCAGTTGTTGGACTGGGCGAAGTCCATGGCGTCCGACCACACCTCGGCCCGGTCCCCTGGGGGCCCGATGGGGTCGGGCGACACCAGCATCACGCCGTTGATGACCGAATAGGCCACCAGCGATTCGCCGGTGAAGAACCACGACTTGTCGTCGCGGAGGGCGAAGTAGTCGAGGGTGTCACCCCCGTGTTGATCGATGATCTGGCGGGCTCTGGCGAACGCCTCCTCCCGGGCGGTGCCGGTCCGGCGCGACTCGCGCCCGGGTAGCGCCACCAGCAGGAGCAGGGACAGGACGACGACCACGACCAGGAGGAAGATGAGATCGAAGTGGTTGTGGCGGCCCCGACCCAGCAGGTTCCCGACGCCGGCCGTGGCCGCGATGACCACCAGAGCGCCCGATGCCGTCCACACGAACAGGCGGGTGACCCCCGAAGGCCTGACTCGGAAGTGCTGGTGCTCGAAGAGTAGCCACAGGCAGAAGAGCAGAGCGACGGTCGATCCCCCGGGGGCCCGCCCCTGGATCAGACGGTCGGCCGTTGTGGCCAGGAGCACCAACAGGGTGGCCACCCACACCGGCCGCAATCCCCTGCGCACTCCCCGGGCCAGCCCGCACAGGGCCAGACCGGCCACAACCGACTCCGGCACCGTGAGGGGGTGGATGCCGAAGGGAAGCCAGTGGTCGACCGGCCGGGTCGATGTGATGGGCCACAACAGGGCGAAGATGACATTGAGCACTCCGGTGGCCAGCAGGACCCCCGCCGCCACCAGTCGGACCCGGCGCCGGGCCACCCACCGCTTGAGCCCGGTGTCGTCGAGGGGCCAGGTGGGACCGTCGGGAAGCGAACCCACCAGCGTGGTCGTCGATGCGTCCACCTTGGTGCGGGCCAGTGCGATGCGCTCGAGCAGCACCGGAGGCCGGACCGGCATCTCCCGCACCCAGAGCTTGAGCTCGAGCACCGAACCGCCGACGATCTCGACGTAGGAGAAACGGTGCACGGTGACGAAGGGATGGGGCAGCCGCCAGCCGCGATTGACGACCCACCACGGATGCGGTGCCACTCCCGGTGTTGGCGTAGAAGCCGTTTCCCACCACCGAGAGCTCGGGTTCGTGGGTGTGGCCCGAGATCATGCCTGCGTAACCCTGAGCCACCAGGCGGGCGGCGTCAGCCCGGGGCGGGGCGTTGTGACTGGCCGGATCGGATCGTGCGCTCACCGCCGTCTCCCGAAGTGCACGGTTGACCCGAAGCAGGGTCGCCACCGCGGCCACCGCGGCCACGATGACCATGAATGCCACCAGGAGCCCGAATCCGAGCAACCAGGCTTCAGCGTGGTGGTGGAGGATGCCCCTGACGCCGGGGAGGAAAGAGAGCAGCCTGAGGAGAAGAATGGCCACGAAGGGGACGGCGACCAGCCACAATTTCCCGACGACCTTGCGGTAGAAGAGGCGGGAGCCGATGAAGTCGGCTGCATCCCCGTCGAGCCACTGCACCCCTTCGAGCAGCGAGCCAGGCGCTTGTCGCGACTCGAGCTCGGGTAGGAGGTCCCGGACCACGTGATGACCGAACGGGGTGTCCACCGGCGACCACGGATCCTCGAAGGCGTTGTAGGGATCCGACTGGTTCCCGTGCACCACCCTGATCCGTTGGGGCCCGTCTTCAGTGCCGACCACGAGGTCGCAGGTCAGGGCGAACTGGTCGACGCCCAGGCGCTCCCGCAACCGCCCCACCGAGAGGGCGTCCCAGGCCAGTTGACCGTCATGGTTGCCGGAGAGCACCACCACGTGGTGGTCGGCGTCGGCGGCGAAGTGGGCCACCGCCTGGGTGAACTGGGGGTGGGCATCGAGGATCAGGTCGATGTCGGGAGGCCCGGCCAACATCTCGAAACCGTCCCCGGCGATGAAGAAGGCGGCCGGGCCGTGGCACTTCCCCAGGATGTCGGCGATCTCGTCGGCCACAGCCGTCGACGTGGAGGTGGCCACGGCCGGGAGGTGGAGATCGCTGACCAGAACGGTACGGCTCCGGACGGGCAGCTCCAGCTCGACCCGGGCGTCGATGAAGGAGGAGGGCAGGCCCTCCTCCGCGCTCCCGGTGGCCGGGGCTCCTTCGACGTCCGGCTCCGCGTCGGGAGGCCGGTCGGGTACGGGCTGGGGCTGGACCTCCGGCGCGGTGACCTCTGTCAACTGGCTGCCTCGGGCCGCATCATGGGGAAGAGGATCACATCACGGATGGCCTCCACCTCGGCCAACAGCATGATGAGACGGTCGATGCCTATGCCGATCCCCGAGGTGGGCGGCAAGCCGTACTCGAGCGCCCGGACGAAAGCCAGATCGGCGGGGTGGGCCTCGAGGTCACCGTGAGCGGCCGCATCGGCTTCGCCACGGAACCGCTCCTGTTGCTCCTCGGGGATGTTGAGCTCGCTGTACCCGTTGGCGAACTCCTTGGCATCGATCACCAGCTCGAAACGATCGGCCAGCGTGGGGTCGTCGGGCGTGCGCCGGGCCAGAGGCGAGACCTCGACCGGGAAGCCGCAGACGAACACGGGGCTGACCACGGTGGGAAGCAGAACGGTGTCGTAGAGCTCGAAAATCAGCTTTCCCGCACCCCACTCGGGAAGAACGTCGACCCCGTGCTCCTTGCACACCGCCCGCACGTCGTCGATCGGGTCGCTGGGGTGCAGCCGGTGGCCGACCACCTCTTCCAGCCAATCGAGCAGCTGCCGGCGCGGCCATGGAGGGGTCAGGTCGACGGATCTCCCGCCCACCTCGAACGCCAGCCGGTCGGTGGCCGACCGGGCCGCCCCCACGATGAGACGTTCGGTCAGCTCCATCCCGTCGTTTACGTCGCCGAACGCCCGATAGGCCTCGAGGGCCGTGAACTCGGGACTGTGCCGGGTGTCAACCCCTTCGTTGCGGAAGTTGCGGGCGATCTCGAAGACCCGCTCGTACCCCCCCACCACCAGGCGCTTCAAATAGAGCTCGGGAGCGATGCGCAGGCTGAGGTCGATGTCCAGTGCATTGGCGTGGGTCATGAAAGGCCGGGCCAGGGCGCCGCCCGCCTGGGGCTGGAGTATCGGCGTGTCGACCTCCACAAAGTCCTCGGCCACGAGCTGGCGGCGCAGAGCGGCGACGGCCTTGAAGCGGGTGTCGAACACGCGGCGGCTGTCCGGGTTGGCCAGGAGGTCGACCTCACGCTGGCGATAGCGGGTATCGGTCGAGGTCAACCCGTGCCACTTGTCGGGCAGCGGGCGCAGGGCCTTGGCCAGCAACCACAGCCCGGTCACGTCGACCGAGAGCTCGCCGCGCCTGCTGGTGATGGCCTCGCCTTCGGCACCGATCCAGTCCCCGAGATCGAAATTGGCCAGCACCAGTTTGGCCTGGTCGGAGAGCCTCGAGTCCTGCATCAGCAGCTGAACTGATCCGGTCACATCCTGGAGCGTGGCAAAGGACAGACGCCCGTGACCGCGGATGCTGGTCAGGCGCCCGGCCATCCGCACCGTCTCCCCGGTGCGGACGTCGGGGCCCAGATCGCCGTGACGATCCCGCAGTTCGGCCGCAGTGGCCGTCCGGTCGAAGCGGGCGGGGTAGGGATCGATGCCCTGCTCGGCGAGAACCTCACGCTTCTTGCGGCGCTCGGCCGCCAGCACGTCTGCCGTCCGAGTCTCCGATTCCTCGTCTCCCGGATCCTTCACGTTCTACCCACTTCCTCGGATCGCCCATCGGCCGGTCCCAGCCATCCGGGAACCGTCATGGTTATCTTAGGCAGACGGAATCATGAGAACCCTGGCTATCAACATCGATCTCATCACCGGTTGGTTCCCCCGAACGGTCGTTATCGTCGCCATCGCGTCGGTGGTGCTGTCCGTGGGATGGCACGACGGTGCCTGGAAATGGCAACTGCCGGTCGGAGTTCCGATCAGCTTCGGCCTCACGGTACTGACCGGCGTGGCCATCCACGTGTTCAACCTGGTCCCGGCGGAGTTCCCGAACTCGTTCTACCTGTGGGCATGGCTCATCTGGTTTTCGGTGGTGATCATCGTGCTCGGATGGACGCGGGCGCACTGGTTGCTGAGGACGTTCTCGGTCATCGCGCTGGTCTTTTGCATCCTGGCCGCATTCACCGTCATCAACCAGAACTACGACTACTACCCGACGCTGGCCCGACTGCTCGGGAAGAACGCCGCCGACTTCGCCAACCTCCCCCAGCTGAAGGCCATCAGAAACGAGGTCCGGCGTACCGGCAAGCTTCCGACGCACGGTGAGACCATCGAGGTGACCATTCCGGCCACCGTCTCCAAATTCAACACCGGTCAGGCCTACGTCTACCTTCCCCCGGCGTGGTTCAGGAACCCCGAGCCTCAGCTTCCTCTCATCGAGCTGATCGCCGGCGTGCCGGGCGAACCGTCCGACTGGACACGGGCGGGCTATGCGGACAGTACGTCCACCGCCTTCGCCGAGCAGCACCACGGGGTCACCCCTCTGCTGGTCATCCCGGACAACAACGGCAACCTGACCAGCGACAGCGAGTGCTCCAACAGCGTCTTCGGGAACGCGGAAACCTATCTGGTCAGGGACGTACCCGACTACATGCAGGCGGAGTTCAACGCGGCCATCGGCAAGCACGCCATGGCCGTGGCCGGCCTGTCCGCCGGTGGAACCTGTTCGACGATGCTGGCCCTGCGCAATCCACAGACCTTTTCGACGTTCGCGTCCTACTCCGGCTACGCCTCTCCCACCTACGAGGAGGACAACGCCCAACAGACGATCGTGCAGCTCTACGGGGGGTCGAAGGCCAACTACGAAGCCCACAACCCGGTCAACCTCCTCACCGGCCACCGGTATCCGGGCATGGCCGGGTGGTTCACCGCCGGACAGAGCGACCCCCAGCCCCTGGCTGCGTCCAAGCAACTGGCCTCACTGGCCGAAAAGACCGGAATGCAGGTCTGCTGGTCCTCGCCGCCGGGTGACCACTCGTTCACGTTCTGGGCCGCCGCCTTCCGACTCTCCCTCCCGTGGCTGTCGTGGCGGCTGGGCTTGACTCCCCCGCCGGAGAGCGTCCCCGCCCGTTGCGTGCCGCCGGTTCCCTGAGCCACCTACGGTTGCCGCCTAACCGCTCCCGTCGCCGAGGCGGAGCAGGCACCGGTGTGACGGCAGCGCACGCCGATTGCATTGACGCCCGACTGAGCCCGCACTTAAGCTGCCTGGGCGCCCCTAGCTCAACGGTAGAGCAGCGGATTCTTAATCCGCAGGTTCCTGGGTTCGAGTCCGGGGGGGCGCACTCTGGTCAGGGGATCAGCCGAGGGCTCTTTCGTCAACGACCTTCACGGGAATCACATCTAGTTGGCGGCTAGTGCGTGTCCAGCCCCAGCCGAGATCATGGTCATGCCCTTGAGCACGGTGACCGCTGTGAGCTGGTTGCTGGTGCTGCCATTGCCGATCTGACGCTTTGCGTTGTCGCCGCACGCCCACACGCTGCCCGACGAGTCCAAGAACACGGAGTACTGCCCCCCGGCCAGCGCTTGATCGACCGCCGGAAGCCCAGGAACCTCGGTGGGAGATGTCACAATTCCCGTGGTGCCCGTTCCGCATTGCCCTTGTTCGTTGTCACCCCAGCAGTAGGCGTTGCCTTCGGCATCGACGGCGAGCGTGTGGCCGTTGGTGGTCAGGTCGCCGCCGCCGTCGATCGAGGTGAACTGCACACCCTGCTGTGTCACCGGTGTCGGGCCCACGACCACGTTGGCCGTGCTCCCACAGCCGCACTGGCCGAGGTTGTTGTTGCCCCATCCGTAGGCCTGGCCGTGTACCAGAAGATCGGCAGAGAAACTCCCCGTGCTCAGCTCCACCCCTGTAGAAGAACCGCCGGTCAGGCTGGTCAGCGTGGTATTCAGCTCTGGTCGAAAGAAGTCCTCGCTTCTCCTTGACAGGGCCAAGACGCCACCCTCGTTGCTGCCCCAGACATAGACGTCGCCCTTGCAGGTCAGCGCCAGCATGTGCCCCGAGGCAGCGACGACTTGCACGACCCCGAGACCGTCGAGCGTCGTCACCCGCTGCGGAGTCGTGTAGGTATCCCGTTTGCCGTCACCGATGCCGAGGTCGCCACCGAGATTGAGACCGACTGTCCAGACGGACGTGTCCGTTTGGCATACTCCAGGGGTCCCGCCGGGGGGTGCTTCGAGGGCCGCGTAGTTGTCATTCCCGTCGGCCAGCTGGACAACATCCTTCAGGACCGGCACTTGGGAGAAGCCCCGGGGAGCCCATGGCTGGCCCCATTCCTCCACGGTGTGATTGGCGTTGATCGCCATGGCCCCGTAGTTCCCCGCATCGATGCCGATCTCACCGGCGACCCGACGGAGGAGTTTCGGCGCCTTGGCACCGCTGCCCAATTCGTAGGTCGCGGTCGCCTCTGCCCTCGTCGATGAAGCCCCGACCGATGACGCTCCAGCCGGAGGAACCCCGCCCAGAACGACCACCATCGACCCCGCCACCACCGCCCACGCCACGGTCCGGATGACCCCCGGATGCCTCATTTGCCCCACCCCTCGGAATCGTCTCGACAGCAGCCGGAATTTGGCTCTCATCCTCAATCGCTCTGGTAGCCAAGCCGATTCTAGAGGTTCTCGTATCCAGAGATGCCTCGCGGTCCACCTCAGTAATCTGCTGCGGAATCTGCTGCGTAGAGTTGGCGCACGGCGCTGCCGGTCGAAACCACCCTTTCGCCGCTCGAATGGGCCGCCGGGACGGACCGGCGTGGTCGATCCGCTATCCCGGGTCAGACGGGGCCCAGGTCGAATGAGCCCTCATCATCGTCAGGAATTGCTCGAGCAGCTTATGCATGCCCGTCACCTCGCGGGTGAGGGCGGGCCAGTCGACCCCGAGGGGACTCCGGGCTTCCGCCAGGAGCAGGTCGGCCAACGCAACAGACGAACGAAGCACCCTGCGGAACGAAACCGCCAGGTCGGGAATGAGGCAGTGGTGATTGAGCTGCCACTTCGTCGATTCGCGGGCGATGGCCCGGAGTTGGTCGCTGGTGGCGAGCGCCGCTTCCGGTGTCGACAACCAACGTGCGGAGTTCACGGCGGCCTTCAGGGGAGCGAGGATCGACCACATCTCGGTCTCCCATCGCTCGAACTCACCGCCTGGTTTGCCTCGACCGGGTTCAGAGTTATTCATCGTTCACCGTTGCCCCTGTCTGGTCCCTCCGCCCTTTTCCTGCGTCGTCAGTGGGCGCTTGTGACGAAGCCCGACGGCCGGTGGAGACCGCCCCCACCGGGAACTATATGCCTGCAATTGCCCCCGATTCCCGGGTGATGCGGAATGCCCACTCAGGGTTGTCCAGGCACCGCACTACGCGGTCGATCGGTCGATAACCTGGATTGAAAGGTCATCAAAGACGGTTGGCCAAAGCAGGAGGACGGACCATGAAGGGATTCAAGAACTTCCTGATGCAGGGGGAGCTGATCGTCATCGCCGTGGGCCTTGTCGTCGCCCTTGCCTTCAGCACGCTTATCAAATCCTTTACCGACTCGATCATCACCCCGTTGGTCAATGCCGTGGAAGGAGGGAAGGCCGGATCGCCCGGCCTCGGGTGGACGGTCAACGGGCAGCGCATCGACATCGGTTCGTTCATTGGCGCCATCGTCTACTTCGTCATCTTCATGGCGGTGATCTACTTCGTGTTGGTGGTGCCATACCGCACCTATATGAAGAAGCGGGGGACCACCGTGTTCGGTCCTCCGGCAGCCACCAGGACCTGTCCCGAGTGCCTGTCCGACGACCTGCCCCTAGCTGCCACCAGGTGCAGTCATTGTGCCAGCCTTATCTCCACGTCGGACTGACCACGTGCCGGCCGGCTGGTTGCGTACCGGCAGGCCTCATCCGGCGCTCACCGGGCGGACGGGCAAGCCGCTGATGCGGGCATTTTTGCTCTTCCTGAGGCGGTGGCCCGAATTTTGGCTCAAGTCGTGACCCCCACCGGTCGTTCCTATGAGATGGAACAGTGACCAGGAGACGCGGATGGACAAGGACGACTATCTCGGAATGGAGGCTCTGGCTCGACGAACTGCGGAGAAATCCACCGGTGGCCCGGGTCCCGCCGAACGTGAGATCACACCGGCGGACGGGTCTGTGGCAGGGTCCGGTCAACTCGTCTGCGTGTTCTGCGCACCGTGCCAGAGGTGGATCGACTGCTACGACGGCATCCCTCCCGAGGTCGCTCGCGAACGACACGGTGCCCTGTTCCACTGACAGGATCGACCGCACCGGTGCCTTCGTGAAGACCGAGCCCGCCACTGCAGAGGGCCCCGCCACCGGGGTTCCCGAATCCCTGCGGGACGGCCCTCTACTCCGCCACCATCTGCCTCGACAGGCGCCGATCGGGAATGAACCACATGATCGCCACCGATGCGTACAGGGCATAGGAGGCCCAGGGGCTAACAAAGGCGGCGCCGATGCCCACGGCGTAGATCGCGATGGACATCCTCCCCTTGACATCCGACCCGATGGCGGTGGCTACCGCGGACCGACGGCCGTCCGCCCGAACGATGGCCCCCACCAGGATGGTGAAGGCGATCGCCGATCCGATGGCGACGACCCCGTAGATGGCCGCCGGCAACTCCTCCCGATACGCGTCCCCGACCCACTCGGTGACAACCGGGATCAGCGACAGCCAGAAGAGAAGGTACAGATTTGCCCACATCACGCTCCCACTGATGTGACGGGTGAGGCGCAGGAGATGGTGGTGGTTGTTCCAATAGATCCCGATGAAGGCGAAGCTCAGGATGTACACGAGGAGCGCCGGGAGCCGGTGGCTCAGGGCGGAGAAGTCCGAACCGGCCGGGGCCTTGAGGCTGAGGGCGGTGATGGTGATGATGACCGCCATCACCCCATCACTGAAGGCTTCCAGCCGGCTGGTCCCGATGGCCTCGGTCCCTGCGGGCTCACCTTCCGGACTGGTCAACTCACCCTCCCCGCCGACGGGCGGAGTGACACCTGTTGGAGCAGGAACCCTGGCCGGCAAGCCTTCGACCCTGCTGACATGAAGCGCAACGCAACCTCCCGACCGTGCCCGATGGCGGACCAGAATACCGGAGCCGCCGCCCACCCCTGGCTGGGTCGGCCCGGTCGGGCATTCGAAGGAGTGGCCGGATGATCGACGCCATTGCCCTGTCCACGCCCGAGCTCGGTGACCGCTCCTACGTCGTGCACGACGGCGACGTCGGGGTGGCCATCGACCCCCAACGCGACATCGAACGGATTCTCCGTTCTGCCGCGGCGGCCGGCATCCGGATCACCCACGTCGCAGAGACGCACATCCACAACGACTATGTGTCGGGTGGCCGGGAACTGGCACGACGCCTGGACGTTCCCTACCTGGTGGCCGCGGGCGAGGACGTGGCCTTTGTCCGCCGCCCGGTGCGCGACGGCGACGAGATCGCCGTGGGAGTTGGGTTCTCCCTCCGCGTGGTGGCCACACCGGGTCACACCCCCCACCACGTCTCCTATGTTGCCCTGGACCGGGGCAGGCCGGTGCTGGCCTGCACCGGGGGATCATTGCTTTTCGGATCCGTCGGCCGGACCGACCTGTTGGGGGCGTCCCGGGCCGTCCAGCTGTCCCGCCTGCAGTACCGGTCCGTACACTCGCTGGGCGAGCTACCCGGTTCGGTCGGGATACTCCCCACCCACGGATTCGGAAGCTTTTGCTCCGTCGGGACGGTGGGCATGGAGGCCTCGACGATCGAGGAACAACGCACCGCCAACCTCGCCTTCGTGGCCGAGAGCGAAGAGGCCTTCGTGGAATCGCTGCTGAGCTCGCTGGGTGACCACCCCCGCTACTACCATCGGATGGGCACGCTCAACCGGCAGGGCGCGAGCGCACCCGATCTTACGATCCCGCCCCTTCTGAGCAGGGAGCAGCTTCGGGGCGTGCTGACCATCGGAGCGTGGGTGGTCGATCTGAGGGGCAGGGGGGCGTTTGCCGCCGGTCACCTGGCGGGCACGCTGAACTTCGAACTCGACATGCCATTCACCACCTACATCGGTTGGCTCCTTCCCGACGATGTCCCCCTGGTGCTGATGGCGGAGAACGCCAAGGCCATCGCCGTGGCGCAGTTGGACCTGGCCAGGATCGGCATCGAACAGCTGGCCGGGCAGTACGTCGGTCACTTGCCACCGAGGCCGTCGCCATCGGCACTGGCCTCGTATCCCGTGCGGGGATTCGACGAACTGGCTCGGGCGATGTCGGACCCGACTCACGTGGCCCTCGACGTTCGACGCGCCGAGGAGTGGGAGGAGGGGCACCTGCGCGGAGCGGTGCACGTGCCCCTTCACCGACTGGGCGAACAGATCGACGACCTGCCCGACGGAGTGCTCTGGGTCCACTGCGCCGCCGGGTACCGGGCCGCCATCGCCGCCAGCCTCCTGGCCAGGTGGGGCCGGGATGTCGTCCTGGTCGACGGTCGCTTCACCAACCCTGCCGACTGATCGGGCGCCAGGACGGGAGCACGGATCGGGCGTCCCCGATGGGCAAGAATGGGTCGCGTGACCGACACGTTCGCTGACCGGTTCGCCTCGGTGCGGGCCGAGTTCGGGCCGCTGGCCTGGGGGCTCGATCCGTCCGGAGAGCTCCTCGACGCCTGGGGGATCGGAGACTCACCCGACGGGCTGGACCGGTTCGCCGACATCACCCTCGCCGCCGCGGTGGGGACCGTCGGTCTGATCAAAGTACAGTCGGCCTTCTACGAACGCCACGGCTGGCGGGGGTTCCGCACCCTGCAACGGACGATCGCCGAGGGCCGCAGTGCCGGCCTGCTCGTCATCGTGGACGCCAAACGGGGGGATGTCGGGACCACCAACGACGCCTACGCACAAGCGTTCCTCGGTGCCGACGCCCCTCTCGGGGCCGATGCCCTGACCGTCCATCCCTATCTGGGCTTGGCTGCCATGGGTTCGTTCATCTCCCGTGCCCACGAAGCCGGCAGCTGCCTCCTCGTGGTCACCCGATCCTCCAATCCGGAGGGCCGATCCATCCAGTCGGCGGTGGATGCGTCCGGCCGGAGCGTCGAGGTGTCGCTCCTCCGGGAGATCGGGGAGCTGAACGCCAAGCTGGCGCCCGATGAAGTGGGACCGATCGGTGCCGTTGTCGGCCCCACCCACGTGGACCCGGGACTCGATCTGCCGGGAGCGCGGGCCCTGTTCCTCGCTCCCGGCGTCGGGGCCCAGGGGGCCACTCCCGCCGACGTGGCCGAGGTGTTCGCCGCCGTTCCGGGCCGGGTCATCCCGAGCGCGTCGCGCACGCTGCTGTCGGGAGGCCCGGACAGATCACGACTGCAAGAGGCCGCAGCCGCGCTGGCCCATGAATTCTCCGAGGCCCTTCCCGGATAGTTCCCACCTTCCCGTCTCCTCCGAAGCGGATGAGCGCACCCGACGCCGGTGGTGGGAGACTGGGCTCTGTGGCGGACGACTCGGGGACGTCGCTGACGACGAAGCTGGGCGTCAAGGAGGGTACGACGCTCGTCGTCCTGGACGCCCCCGTCGATCTGGGCCTGGAGGCTCCACCCGGTGTCGTGGTCAGGCACGCGGCGAGGGGGAGAGCCGATGTCGTCGTGGCCTTCTTCACCCGGGCCGCCGAGATCGAACCGCGGTTGGATCGCCTCGGTTCGATGATCTTCCCGTCCGGCGGGCTGTGGATCGCCTGGCCGAAGAAGTCCTCGGGTAAGGAGTCCGACATCACCGACGATGTCATCCGGGACATCGTCCTCGGTCGCGGGCTGGTCGACAACAAGGTCTGCGCCATCGACGGGACATGGACTGCGCTCAGATTCGTCTGGCGTAGGGACCATCGGGAGGCCGGTCACCGCTCTCCGTAGCTCCGCCGGCCGTCAACCCTCCACCAGCCGGGTGGCACCAGACCACGGGTAGGAGTCGTGGATGCGCTGCAGGCCCGAGCGGGTCTCGCCGTCGCACAGCGCACCGACGACACCTGCCTGGAACGCTCGCTCCGGAGGGCAGCCGGCTCGGCCGGCGACCTCGTATTCGCGGGTGAGATCCGAATCGAACATTGCCGGATCATCGGTGCTGATGGAGCAGAGAACGCCCGCCGCCATCATGGCCGGGAGGGGGTGCCGTTCGATGGATTCGACGACCCGGGTCCGCAGGTTCGATACCGGGCAGACATCGCACACGATGGACCGGGCGGCGAGCTCCCGCATCAGCCCGGCATCTTCCGCCGAGCCGATACCGTGCCGGATCCGATCCGCCAAGAGGACGTCGACAGCCCCCCGGACGGATGTCGGACCGGCCACCTCCCCGGCATGGGGCACCGAGCCGAGACCCTCGTCCTTGGCCAGGCGGAAGGCCCGCTCGAACGGTTCGGGTGGGTGGGTGGCCTCCGGTCCGCCCAGCCCGAGGCCGACGATGCCCCGCTCCTTGTACTTGATCGCATAACGGGCCGTCTGGATGGCCACATCCAGCCCGAAGTCCCGGGGTGTGTCAGGCGTCAGCCTGACTTCCACGCCGAACCGCTCTTTCGCCTCCGCCGCACCGTCGCAGAAGCCGGAGAAGACCTCGTCCCAGGAGGCACCGCCGGCCACCCGCTCGGACGGGGTGAAGATTCCTTCGATGTAGACGGCACCGTGGGACGCCGCCTCCTTCGCGTAGGAGGTGACGACCTGACGGAAATCCCGATCGGTCTGGATGGCGGGGGTCGTCATCCTCCACAGATCGAGGAAGTGCTCGAAGTCCCGGAAGCGGTAGAGCCGGGCCAGCTCGGCCTCGTCCTCGACGGGAAGGGGGAACCGGTTTCGGGTCGCCATCTCGAAGAGATCCTTCGGGTGGACCGATCCTTCGAGGTGGACATGCAGTTCGATTTTCGGTACGGGCTGACGTGGCATGATTCGCTCCTTGGCGCGTCGAAAGTGGATACCCTTCGACACGAGCCGGAGCCCTCTGGCTCTTCCCGTCCGGTCAGCTCATGACGGTGACGAGCATATCGGGTCGTGCCCGGCCTGGCGGCCCGAAGGCGACGGCCAGCCCACTGGCCCGGCGATGGATCACCTGAAGGGGCTGGGTCGACTTCGAGGATCACGAAGTCGACGCCGCCCGATGCCTCAGGACGGTGACGGAGCCGGCGGGCTCACTTCGGGCTCCACAGCCCGGTCCACTGCGGGGAGCCACCCGACTCGGGTCGGACGGTGGCGTCGTACTCGCCAATCTCGTCCTGGGCGAAGTCATAGGCGAAGCACTTGAACGTGGCCCCGACCTTCCAGACGGCCGGAGGGTCGCAGGTGAGCTTCGACAGCCCCGTCACGGCGAAGTCGTTGGTCCCTGTTCCCGTGATCTGCGCCTGCACGGAAGCTGACAGCGTGGTCAGCGCCGGAGCCTTGCCGGCCGAGGCGCCCGACGTGGTGGTCACGGTGCTCTGAGGGGCAGGTGCGGCACTCGATCCACAGGCACCGGCGATGAGGCCTAGGAACAAGAGGGCGAGAACGGTGCCGACCGCTCTTCCGTTCAGTTGCATGGCTACCCCTAGGTCGTCGGACGCCACTGCCGATCGTACCGCACGATTGGCGATCGACATCGACCATGCCGGCGCACCGGCACTCAGATCGTGTCGGGTACGGCACCACCGGACGCCACCAGCCGGGGGGACCGCTTGGAGCGGGCCTCCATCTCCGGAGGCGCCCACTTCGACAGGAGGATCACCCCGGCGAACATGGTGATGAGGAAGGCCGCCTGCAGGGCGATAGCGGCCGGTGAACTGCTGAGTTGCTCTCCGAAGAGCTCGATCCCGATGGCGATACTGGCCAATGGGTCGACAATGAGCAGTGCCGATTGGGAGGCGGCCAGGGGTCCGGCGGCAAACGCCGACTCGAGCAGCACGGTGCCGGCCACGCCGCTCACCACGACGGCATACACGGGCCAGTGGACGAACAATCCGCTCCAGCCGTGGTGTGCGAGTACTTCGGTGGCGGCTTTGACGAACGCGGCATCGATGGCCCATACCAAGGCCGCGGAAGCACCGAGGAGGGCGGCCCGGCGGGCGGGAGAGCCCCAACGGCTCAGGATCAGCAGGACCACGATGATCAGGATCCTGCTCCCGAGGGCCACGATCCATCCGCTCGGCGTGGGGTGGCGGTGCCCTTCTTGCGGGTCGGCCACGACCAGAAAGCCGATCAGTCCGGCGCAGAGCAGTGCAGCGGCACCCCACGTCCGGGAGGCGATTCGATCGTGGAGCCAGAAGGCACGGAGGGCGAGGGTGAAGATCAGCTCGCTGACCAGTATGGGCTGCACCGTGGCCAGTTCGCCGAAGTAGAGGGCCAGGGCGGTGAACACGAAGGTCCCGCCCATGCACACCATTCCCAGCAGCCACATGGGCTGGCGGATCAGGAAGCGGGTGGTCTCCCAGAACGAACGCTTCTCGTCGGACCCGGCCACATTGGCCAGACGCTGGAGGACGGAGGTGAGCGCCTGGCTGAACGCACCCAGGAGGGCGAACAGGATGCTCATCTGGCGGACCTCCCCCTCTCTGCCGGCGGCGGCACTGATGCCGTCACCACCGGCGCCGTCACCATATGGTCCATTCGAGACCAGGAGACGGCGACTCCGCAAGGCACTCCCGATACCGGGCCTGCGCTCTCACGGTGATTGGCACGTGGCTGGTTCACGGGCCGGCTCCGGAGCCAGCCCCAGTCTCCACGCCAGCCACGGGAACGCGTCCTCGAGCGCCTGGCTCCAGAGCGCGAAATCATGGCCCCCGGGTCGGACCACGATGCAGGTGGCGATCCCGGCGTTGAGGGCCGCCGGTTGCAGCTGGTGGACCGCCTGCAGAGGTTGGGCGTCCTGGTCCCCGACCTCGAACCAGCCGGCCAGGCCGTCGAAGGGCCCGCCGTGGAGCAGTTGTATGGGGTCATGATCGGCGAAGTCTGCCTCGGATCCACCGAAGAGTGTGTCGATGGTCTGGGTTCTGGTCGTCTCCATGTATTGGGGCGAGGCGAATCCGGAGAAGGACGCGAATGTGGGATAGACCGACGGATGTCGCAGGGCCAACATCACCGAGCAGGTCCCGCCGGCGGAGAGTCCGCCGATGGCCAGCGACCCCGGACCTCTGGACGCGTTGAACCGGCTGCGGACGAAGGCCGGTACATCCTGGACGAGGTAGGTCTCGGCATTGCCGAACTTGCTGTTGACGCACTCGGAGTCCACGGTCTCCGTTCCGTTCGGATCGGGCATGACGATGATGGGGGCCAGCCCGTGATGGGATTCGGCGTAGGCATCGGCGGTGCTGTCGGCGTCGCCGTCGCTCGACCAGTCAGCGGCGCTGCCCGGCTCACCCGGCAGCAGGATCAACGTGGGGAGTGACGGCGTCACTTTGGCGAACCAGGCCGGTGGAAGGTATACGTAGGCCGGCCGCGTGGAGAAATGCGAGATCGTGGGTGGGATGGTGACGGTGATGAGCACGCCCTGATCGGGAAGCCTGCCCGTTGCCGCCACCTGGTTGCGGATCTGTTCCAGCTGGGGAGTCTCGACGACGTTCTCAGGGTCGATGGTCACCAGGCGGCCCAAGGTGGGGAACGAATCCGACTGCTGATCGACGGCGTCCAACGTGACCAGCAGGGTCAACACGATCGCGCACACCGCCATCGTCCGCCGCCACCGACCCCCGCCGCCCCAACCGATGACGGCCACCGAAAAGGCCAGGATGAACAGGAAGCCCCAGACAAAGGCCGACCGGGGCAGGTCCGCATGGATCAGCGAGCCCACCGTGACCGCCAGCGCCACCGCGGCGGTCACCGCCGCGGCCGTAGGCAATCCGCGGCTCAGCTGGCGCTTCCACCGGCCCGAGCGCCAACCGACCGCGGTTACCAGAGCGACCGCGGCGAATAGGCGCAGGAGGAGAGGCAGCCACCCCCCGACGATCGAGATGTTCATGCCGGGTTCCGTCGATCCGTGCCGCAGGACCGTCCCACCGCTGAAACCGGACGTCCGGCAGGGCTGATCGAAGGCCCGGTCACGATCCTTCGGGGGACGGGATTCCTCCGTGGCTCCGGGTGGACAACCAGCGCTGGAGCCCGGCGGCGTTGGAGTGGACCCCGTTCATCACATCGAGCTTCTCGCGGTGTTCTGTGGGGACTCCATCCAGGTCGGATGCGAACGCGGCGTCCAGCGCGGCTGCGATGTCCGCTCCCTTGCGAAAGGCGGACTCGGCCACGTCCACCCACCTCCTCAGGGTGCCGTCGGCTTCGTCGAGCACGTCCGACGGATCATCGAGGACGCCGTAGTGGGCCAGAGCCAACGCCGTCGGACGCCTCTCGGCGAAACGCCGCAATGAGCGGAGGGCCAGATCGAGATCGAAATCGGGTGGTGGCGTGGACGGTCGCAGGACGCCGGCGTCGGGCAACTTCACCCCCACCGCGTCCCCCGCGAACAACACGCCACTCAAGGTGTCGTGCAGAGCCAGGTGGTGTTTGGCATGACCGGGTGAGTCCACGGAGATGAGCGAGCGGTTCGCACTCACCCTGATCGCCTCGAGGTCTTCCAGGACATGGATCCGCTCGGGGGGAGTGGGGTCGAGCCGGCCGTAGAGCGAGTCGAGGAGGGGGCCGTAGACCCGGGAGGCGGAGTCGACCAACCTGGTCGGATCAGCGAGGTGGCGGGCTCCCTTTTCGTGGACGTAGATGACGGCCTTGGGGAACGCCCGGGCCACATCGCCGACACCTCCGGCATGGTCGAGGTGGATGTGGGTGACGACCACCCCGGCGAGATCCGTCGCCCCCAGACCCAGCCGATCCAGCTGGGCCAGGAGCACGGGAACCGAGCTCTGACTGCCCGTCTCGACCAGGACCGGGGAGTCCCCCTCGATCAGGTAGCCGGCCGTGACCCGCTCCCATCCCCCGAGCAACGTGTCCAGCTCGATGACACCCTCGGCCACGGGCACTCCCGCCCGCGGCGTATCGGGGTCGAGGGCATCGGACGAACGGTCACCGGCGTCGGAAGTCCCCGTATCGGGTGGGTGTGGGTGCCCGCTCACCGCAGCGCCTGCGTCGATCGAGCTCTGGCTGCCCTCTGCATCGGACCCGGCTACGAGCGACCGGCCGGCGCTGCCTCGGCCCGGCCCACGGCCTTCTTGCGACCCGGGGTCCGTGCCGGGGTCCCCGCCACCGACTTCGATCCGCCGGTCGCCCTGTTTGCCTTGGGCGCCCTGTTTGCCTTGGGCGCCTTGGCCGTCTTGACTGCTTTGGCCGTCTTGACTGCTTTGGCCGTCTTGACCGGGCCGCCCGTCTTGGTCGTCTTGGCCGCCTTGGCTGTCTTGACCGGGCCGGCCGTCTTGGTCGTCTTGGCCGCCTTGACCGGGCCGGCCGTCTTGGCCGCCTTGGCCGTCTTGACCGGGCCGCCGGCGGTCGTGGTCGCCTTGGCCGGGCCGCCGGCGGTCGTGGTCGCCTTGGCCGTCTTGACCGCTTTGGATGCCTTGGCCGTCTTGGTCGCCTTCGTCGCCTTGGCTGGTCTCGCCGCCCTGGCCGCCTTGGCCAGCGCACCGGTGGCCGCCACATCGATACCACCGGAAGGCGAACCGATCGACTCTTTGACCACGTGGGCAGCGCCGCGGGCGGCGTCGCTGGTACCTGCGTCGACCAGCCTCGACAGCACGTTGCGGGCGCTGAAGGCGCCCTTGTGCCGGGTGGCACTGCCCTTCCCCTCGAGCAAAGCCCGCCTGGCCAGTGTGGACATGACGTGGTCCGAGGACGGCTTCTCCTGGCCACCGATCTTCGAGGCCGTGTTCACCAGGGACACATGCGAGAACGCTTGGGGAAAGTTGCCCACCAGCTGGCCGGCAACGGGGTCGTACTCTTCCGACAGGAGGCCGAGATCGTTTCGCAGCCCCATCAGCCGATCGAGGAGCTGGCGGGCATCGTGGTCCCGCCCGAGCATCGAAAGGCAGTCGGCCAGCCAGAACGAACAGGCCAGAAAAGCGCCCTCCCTGCCCGTCAATCCGTCGACGTCGCCGGTATCGGCGGTGCGGTACCGCAACACGAACCCCCCCTCGACGAGCTCACGCTCGATCGCCTCGATCGTTCCCCGCATCCTCGGGTCGTGGGCGGGAAGGAAGCCGACCAGGGGGATCATCAACAGGCTCGCGTCGAGCTGGTCCGACCCGTAGTACTGGGTGAACGAGCCCTTGTCGGGGTTGAATCCCTCCTGACAGACCTGGTCGTGGATCTCCTTGCGCACCTCTTTCCAACGGTCGACCGGCCCCGGGAGACCGTGCTCCTCGGCCGTCTTGATGGCACGGTCGATCGCCACCCATGCCATCACCTTGGAGTGGGTGAAGTGCCGACGGGGACCTCTGACCTCCCAGATGCCGTCATCGGGCTCACGCCAACCCTCGCTGAGGAAGTCCATCAGTGACAGCTGGAGCTCCCAGGTGAGGGTGTCGCCGGGTTCGATGGCGTCCGAAGACTCGTACAGGGCCGACATCACCTCGCCGTACACATCGAGCTGGAACTGCCCGGCTGCGGCATTGCCGATGCGCACCGGCGCGGACCGCTCGTAGCCCGGGAGCCAGTCGATCTCCCACTCGTCCAGCCGACGCTCTCCACCCGCCCCGTACATGATCTGCATCTGGGCGGGATCGCCGGCGATGGCCCGGAGCAGCCAACTGCGCCACGCCATGGCCTCCTGGTAGAAGCCGCCACGCATCAGCGACTCGAGCGTCAGGGTGGCGTCCCGCAGCCAGCAGAACCGGTAGTCCCAGTTGCGGGATCCTCCCAGGGTTTCGGGCAGCGACGTGGTGGCGGCGGCGACGATGCCACCGGTGGGCTCGTAGGTCAACGCCTTCAGGGTGATCAACGATCTGACCACCGCCTCGCGGTACTCCCCCTGGTAGGTGCACTGCTTCACCCAGTCCGTCCACCAGAGCTCGGTGTCCTGGATGGCGAAGGCGGCGTCGACCGGGCGGGGTGGATCCTCACTGGCCGGAAACCAGGTCAGCGAGAAGGGGATCTGCTGGCCTTCCCAGACGGTGAACTCGGCCACCGTGGTCAGGTCCTGGCCCTTGCAGGTGACCGGGGTCCACAACGAGAGCCCGTCGGGCCCGGCGATGGCGTTGAGCGTGCCCTCGGCCCTCCGGACCCACGGGACGATCTGGCCGTAGCCGAACCGGATGGTCAGGTTCATCTCCATGGTCACTTTGCCGCGCACGCCCTCCACCAGGCGCACCACTTCGGGATGCTGCTGGCGGATGGGCATGCAGTCGACCACCCGGACGGATCCCTCGTCGGTCACGAACTCCGTCTCGAGGACCAGGGTGTCCCCCCGGTAGTGACGGTGGGTGGCCCGGTGGGAGCCCTTGGGGGCCAGCTTCCACGAGCCGTGGTCGTCGTCGCCGAGCAACTTGGCGAAGCAGGCCCCAGAATCGAAACGGGGCAGGCACAGCCAGTCGATCGAGCCGTCCCGACCCACCAGGGCGGCGGTATGGAGATCGCCGATGATGCCGTAATCCTCGATGGAGAGCGCCATGTCCCCATGTCTAGCCGGAGGCGCGGCCCCTTGTGCTGCTCCGCGCCGATGTGAGACCCGTTTCTGCCGCCATCGGCGGCCCGACCCGGCGGGTCGGGGTCCGTCCGGTCCAGGGCCGGTTCAACCGAAGGTGCAAGGGCCGGTGCTGACCGGGCCGGACAGATCCTCGGCCCTGATCACCCGGGCCAGCACCCCCGGGGAGGCGAGGGCGTAGCCGATATCGCCGTTGGTGGTCGATCGTGAGAACACGACGCCGATCACCTGTCCGTCCGGCTGTACCAGGGGGCCTCCGGAGTTGCCGGGGCGGACCACGGACTGGATCTCGTACACGTCCCGCACGGTCAGACCCTGGCCGTAGATGTCCCGCCCCTCCGCTTCGAACTCGGCCATGACCCCGGCCGGCTGGACCCTGAACGGCCCTCCGCCCGGATAGCCGAGCACCGCGGCCTGCACCCCACGGGTGGACTTGTCGGGATCGAGGGCGAGCGGCGGTTCGTCGACACCGTGCACCCGCATCACGGCCAGATCGAAGGAAGGATCGAAGGACAGGACGGTGGTTTGGTAGAGGTTGTTCCCCACCTCTACCACCGGGTGGGGGATGCCGGCGATCACATGGGCATTGGTCACCACCAGTCCCGAACCGACGACGAACCCCGATCCTTCCTGGATCTGCCCGCATCCGTCGCCGATGACCTTGACCGTCGACGCTCCAGCATGGGTGACCGCCTCTTGCAGCTGGGCATCCCCGGGTAGGGACACCGGCCCGGCCGACGCGGGGGCCAGTTGGGCGAAGACGGGCGGGAAGCCCTCGGCGGAGAGAAAACTCTGCACCCGGGAGAAGACCGACGGCGGGGCGGGGAGCACGTTGTCGAGGGACCTCAGGATCGTCGACTGGTCGATCGCCGTGTTGAGGCTGAGCGACGAGCTGTTGACCAGGGTGCTGGCCAGCAACCAGGCCACCAGAAGGGAGGCGACGATGGCCACCACCACTCCGAGCGCGGAGTCGACCGGTCCCAGTATCCCGCGGTGGATCCGTCGAAAGGCCAGACTGCCGACGAGGCGGCCGGCCATCCCGCAGAAGGCGGCCACACCGAGCATGGTGACCAGGGCCACTGCGGTCCGGGCCGACTGGGAGTGCACCCAGCGGACGGTGGACGAGGCCAGCACCGCACCCAGGTAGAGACCGACCAGGAACCCGCCGAAGGAGAGCACCTGGACGACGGCGCCCAAGCGGAGACCCTGGATCGCCGCCAGCAGGACCAGGACCACCACTACCAGGTCGACCAGGTTCATCGCCCGGGCCCCCGGTCGGCGACGAGCCCGGAACGGTAGGAGGAGCGAAGGACCGGCACCACCGACTAAACGTAGACGGGCGGGATCGGGCCCGAGCGTCATCACCCCCCCACCCCGGGCCCACGTGGCAAGATCTCCGATGGAACCGATCGACCCGTCCGCCTGTCCGGATGGCGGGCGTCGCGAGCGAGTGAGCGGGGTTGTTGTCCGTGAGTGATCAGACGCCTCCCGCCGAGGGTGAACAGCCCGGAGCGGGCCCGGAATCACCGGGGCCGGCTGTGCCCCCGCCACCCCCTCCCGCCGTCGGATCCAGCCCCCCGCCTCCTGCCCCGCCTCCCCCGCCCGTGAGCGGTTTCAGCCCCCCGCCTCCTGCCCCGCCTCCCCCGCCCGTGAGGAGGTTCGGACCTCCACCGCCCCCACCACCACCTGCATCTCCACCGCCATCGGCCTATGGCTACACAGCCGGTCCCACCGATCGGTTTGGCCGACCCCTGGCCGACTGGTGGCAACGCCTGGTCGCCATCATCGTCGACGCGCTCATCCTCAGCGTTCCCAAAGGCATCATCACGTCCATCTTCGTCGGGGCCACCAGCTCGGGGGGCGTCTTCCAGTCCCACTGGGCGGCCAGCCTGGTCGTCATCGGGATCATCTTCGCCATCGTCGACATCGGCTATTTCGCGTTGCTCAACGGCAGTGAGAAGGGCCAGACCGTGGGCCAGATGATGCTCGGGATCGCCGTCCGCGACGAGCCTTCCGGTGGTGCGATCGGGCCCGAGCGGGCCGGCATCCGCATCGTCGTTCTCTATCCCGGGGTCCTCCTGGGTTGGATACCGGTCATCGGGCCCATAGCCGGCCTCTACGCCCTGGTCGCCGCCCTGTCCCCTTTGTGGGACAACCGCCGGCAGGGGTTCCACGACAAGGTGGCGCACACGGACGTCATCAAGGTCCGCTGAATTCTCCACGCCGGTCAGTGATCGCCATCCCCCTCCGACGACTGGGCCCTGTGGCCATAACGGTGGTGTCGGTGTTGGTGGTGACCGGCTGCACCACCCCGACGGAATCAGCCCCACCTCCTTCGACCTTCGGTACCGACTCGCCATGGCTCGGCACCCTCACCGCGGCGGCCCTTCCCGCCCCGGTCAACTCCCTCACCTCCCTGGACTGTGCCAGCGCAACCCGGTGCTGGGCGGTCGGTTCGACGGTGGGCGGAGGCGGTGCCCCCAACGGGGCGGCCGTGGTGGCCACCACGGACGGCGGGGTCAGATGGACCGCCCAGGTCATCCCGCCCACCGCCGGCTATCTGTCCGGCATCGCCTGCAGCGATGTGCTCCATTGCACGGCCGTCGGTCAAGCCACGCAGGCCTCCGTCGGCGAGGCGGTGATCATCACCACCGTCGACGGTGGTCTCCAGTGGACGCAAGTGCCCGCGCCGCCCGCCATCCTCGACCTCAGCGCCGTCTCCTGCCTGGCCGGCGGCTGGTGCATGGCCGTCGGGGCCGCGGCGAGCGGATCGGTGGCACTGATCTCGACCACTTCGGGAGTGACGTGGGTGCAAGCCGGAGCCCTTCCCCCCGTCATGTCGGGGGCTACGTTCATCTCGTGCACCGGGGTCCAGCGCTGCTGGGTCACCGGCCACACCGCGGTGGCTTCCGACCACGTGGTCGGAGCACTCGCCCTCACCACCGACGGCGGCTCCAACTGGGCGACGGTCCCGATGCCGCCGGGCAGCGGCTATCTCAACGGTGTCTCCTGCCTCACCGGGTCGCCGACCGGCAGCGGGGCCTTCCCCGTCCCGGCCACCACCCCCACGACAGCACCTCCGGTGGCAGCGGGTTCGTCGCCCACTTCGTCTCCGACCGCCACCGCGCCGACCACGACCGCCGCGCCGACGCCGACCACCGCGCCGCCGACCACCTCGACCACGCCCACCGTGGGCGTACCCGGCGTGCGCTGCTTGGTCGTGGGAACGACCGCCGATACCTTGAACGGGGCCAGAATCGGGCACGGGCTCCTCTTCACCACCGATAACGGCGGTGCGACCTGGTCGAGCCAGACGGTCACACCCCAGTCGGCATCGCTCACCGGCGTGTCCTGCACGGCGATCAACACCTGCGTCGCCGTGGGCAGTTCGGTCCTCGCCGCTCCCCAAGCCGGCCTCATGATCGTGAGCGGATCGCCCGCCGATCCCTGGAAGTCCCCCTCGGTGGTCGGCGCACCGCAGCCACTGACCGCGGTGAGCTGCACCTCGACCTCCCGGTGCGTCGCCGTGGGCGAGTCGATCAGCGAACATCTGGCCGGCGGATGAACCCCTGCTCTGGGTCCAGGAGCTGGGATGATGGTCACCGCCATGGCTCCCGCAGGCCACCTCCGGACACCGGGTCACACCCACTTCCTATGATTCTCCCCGTGCACCGGTCATCGAGCAGCCGGCTCCTCGGGAGTCACCGTCCGCGCCCGGCGGCAGGAAATCCGTGACCAACGTCGAACCGATCCAACCCCGCACCAGACGGCGCCCGACGGCCACCTCCGAGTTCGGCGTCGGCCGTCGCGAGGCGCACGACTCCTCGTCGTTCTACGCCCGCTTCACCCCGCCCCGCCTGTCCGACGACGACCACGTCGCACCGCCCACCGTCCGGGACGCCATCTGGACCGGAGATGCCCGCGAGATGGACCGGTACGGCGAGGTGGCCGACAATTCGGTGGCACTGGTGGTGACGTCGCCGCCGTACTTCGCCGGCAAGGAGTACGAAGCCGTGCTCGGGGTCGGGCACGTCCCCGCCGACTACCACGCCTACCTGGCCATGTTGCACGATGTCTTCAGCCAATGCTTCGACAAGCTCGAGCCCGGCGGTCGCATCGCCGTGAACGTGGCCAACCTGGGCCGCAAGCCCTACCGATCCCTGTCGCGGGACGTCATCGACCTGCTCGAACGACTCGGCTTCCTGCTCCGGGGGGAGATCATCTGGCAGAAGAGCCGTGCGGCAGGGGGTTCGTGTGCCTGGGGTACGTACCAGCGGCCAGGCAACCCTGTCCTGCGAGACGTGTCCGAGCGGATCATCGTCGCCTCCAAGGGTCGGTTCGATCGGGCCGTCACCCCCGGCCAGCGCGCACGCGAAGGACTCCCCAGCGAGGGGACGATGACCATGGACGAGTTCGTCGACGCCACCATCGACGTCTGGGACATACCCTCCGAGTCGGCCACCCGGGTCGGCCACCCGGCGCCGTTCCCGGTGGAACTACCACGGCGCCTCATCGAGCTCTACACCTACCGCGGCGATCTGGTCCTGGATCCGTTCGTCGGCTCCGGCTCGACCGCCGTCGCCGCGGTTCGTACCGAGCGCCACTACATCGGATTCGACACCGACGAGGAGTACGTGGCGCTGGCCGAGCGCCGGATCGCCGAGGAACGGGCGGCGATGACCCGGTCGGCATCGGAGGGGGTCGCCCGCCGGAGGGTCACCGTCAGCCCCGGCCGTTCGTCACCCGCCACCACCACCCCCGAAGACGAGGGGGTGGTCCTGGGACGCAAGGCAAGCGAACTGGCACACGATGCGTTGGTGGCCTGCGGATTCGAAGAAATCGAGCGCAATGTCGCCTACCGGGACCTCGGCCTGACGGTGGACTTCAGGGCCCGGGACGCAGGCGGGGGCCTGTGGCTCTTCGAGCTCTGCGGCGCCTATTCGACGACCCGGCCCGGTCTGCGGCGTCCCGATGTGCTGTGGCGGGCGCTGGGCAAGGCCAGCGTTCTCCACGAAGTCCGGGTCGCGGCAACCGGCGCGTGACGACCTGGGTCCCCTCATCCTCCTGTCGACCGACACCCCGGCCGCCCGGGCCGACGGCGCCCGAGCTCTGCGGGCCGTGCAGGGTGACGGCCGGTCGGGCCCGGTCTACGACGTCCTCGAGCTCCTCGACGCCGAGGGCATGCGACGCCTGCAGGGTCACGCCAAGCCGCACGGCCGGGCCCAACCCAGGCGGCGGGCGCGATGAGCGCCGGGAAGTTCGGCGATCGACCCCGTGCCGGATAACCGGACGACCGCCACCGAGCTCGCCACCGCTCTCGGAACACTGCCGTTCACCGATGTCGGCGAGGCTCTGGCCCATCGCCCCCGTCAACTCCGGGTCGACGACGGGGTCTGGGACCGCCTCGACTCGATCGCGTCGTCAGGTCGGTTCTCGTCCGAGCTCGGCTCGGCCTTCGCCAATGGACGGGCCCTGCTCGAGGCTCCCGACGGCCTCCGGGGCCGGACACCGCTGACCATCGAATGGACCGGCGGGCGGAGGCCGCCGGGGGACGAAGTCGCACCCATCGACCTCCGGATCGACCACGTCTACCTGATCAGCTGCAAGTACGAGTCCGACATCGTGGCCAATGCCTCTCCCGGGCGGCTCTTCGACGGCCTGCTGGCCACCTCGGGGACATGGGACCGCAGGGACTGGTACGAGGTGGTCGCGCCCGGGGAGCTGGTGGCGCTGTACCGGTCCTGCCTGGCGGCCACCGGGCTCGCCGGTTTTCCGGCCAGCCCGTCGCGGTGCGACCGCCAACAGCTGGCTGCGTTACGTGATGCCCTGGCCGGGCGGGCCTATCCCGACGGGCCGTCACGCTCGGCCTATGCCGACCTGTGCCGAGCCGTCAGCACCGCCTCGGCCCGGCGATGGGCGGGGCGGCTCGAGTCCACCGGAATCGCCCGGGAGACCATGTTGTGGAGGCTGCTGCGCATCGGCAGCGCCCCTTACTTCGTCCTCGGCAACGACAGGCGCACCGGCCTTCCGGCCCGGTTCCGGATCGCCAGCCCCTGGGACTGGCGCGAGCAGTTCGACCTGGTGGAGTTGGCCGTCTCGCCGTCGCAGGCCGGACAGCCACGGGTCGACTGGGCCTGCACGTACCGCTCGCGGGACGACCGCCATGAGCGCACCGTCCTCGGGCACGTCGAGGTCCGTTGGAGCCACGGTCGCTTCGCCCAGCCGCCGGAGGCCAAGGTCTACCTCGACACGCCCATGGCGCTTCTGCCCGGCTACCACCCACTGGATGTGGCCGACCAGCCCCAGCTCACCCTGTGGCCCGTCGCTCGCTGATCCGACCGTGAGCTGGGACGGCCGCTCGTACCAGGAGCGCTTCGACAAACTCGAAGCCGCCGGTACCGATGTGCACGGTGAGGCTGAATTCGTCATGCGGTGGCACCCGTCGTCGGTCCTCGATGCCGGGTGCGGAACCGGCCGGGTGGCGAGGGAGCTTGCCCGCCGGGGTGTACGCACGGTCGGGGTCGATCTCGACCCGTCGATGATCGAAACCGCCCGCTCGCTGGCGCCCGACCTCGACTGGGTGCTCGGCGACCTCGCCCTCATCGATCTGGGCCGCCGCTTCGACGTGGTGGTGATGGCCGGCAACGTCCCCATCTTCGTGCCGGCCGGGTTCCGTGCCGCAGTGGTGGCCGGGTGTGCCCGGCACCTCGCACCGGATGGATGCCTGATCTCCGGCTTCCAGCTCGACCGGGGCTATTCGCTGGACAGCTACGACGAGGACTGCCGGCAGGCCGGGCTGGAGGGGGACGGCCGGTGGACCACCTGGTCGGGAACGCCGTTCACCGAAGGCGGAGGGTACGCCGTCTCGATGCACCGGCCCTCGGTTGAGCCAACGGCGTGAGCGCCATGTCTGCGATCATTGGCCCACCCGGAAAGGACCCCATGCGAAATCCCATGTTCGTCTACGACGAGCAGCTCACCACGCTCATCCTCGACTACTGCCGTTGGAGGCTCGCCCTCGACCCGGTGCCGCTGGACTTCGGTGGTGCCGCCCAAGCTTCGTCGCTGGCACGCGGCCTCGACGGACTGATCAACCCGAAGGGAACCGATCCCCGCCGGGTCATGGAGATCTTCGAGGACGAGTTGGCCACCGCGGTGGTGTCGTGCGACAGCCCCCGTTTCCTCTCTTTCATCCCGGCCGCACCGACCAAGGCCTCCCTCCTCTTCGACATGGTCGTGGCCTGCTCGTCGCTCCAGGGCACCTCGTGGATGGAGGCGGCCGGAGCGGTGGCGGCCGAGAATCAGGCACTGGGAGTTCTGGCCGACCTGGCCGGGCTCCCCTACGGGGCAGGCGGGTGCTTCGTCTCGGGCGGCTCGGCGGGCAACCTGTCGGCTCTGATGGTGGGCCGGGACACGGCCGATCATCGGATGGGCGACCGTGCCCCGAGTCGCCCGGTGTTCGCCGTCAGCGAAGAGGCCCACTCCTCGGTGGGCAAGGCGCTCCGCGTCCTCGGAGTCGAGGCACTGCTCGTGCCCTGCGAGGATCACAGGCTCACCGGTGGGGGGCTCCGTGCCGCGCTCGACCGCCACCCACGCGGCGTCGACGCCATCGGCGTGGTCGCCACCGCGGGAACGACCAACGCGGGGATCATCGACGATCTGGCCGGGGTGGGCCGGGTCGCCCGCGAACGGTCCCTGTGGTTCCACGTGGACGGGGCCTACGGTTGCGCCGCGCTCCTGGCCCCCTCCATCCGGCACCGCTTCGCCGGCATCGAGATGGTGGACTCCTTCGTGGTCGACCCGCACAAGTGGCTCTTCGCCCCCTTCGACTGCGCCGCCCTCATCTACCGGGAGCCCCGCCTGGCCAAAGCCGTCCACACCCAGGACGCCTCCTACCTCGACGTGCTCCACAAGGAGGCGCCCGAGGAGTGGAACCCCAGCGACTACGCCTACCACCTGACCCGGAGGGCCCGGGGACTGCCCCTGTGGTTCTCCCTGGCCGTCAACGGCACCGACGCCTATCGCGACGCCGTCGAGACCGTCCTGGCCGTGACCCAGGCCAGCGCCGATGTCATCGAACGGATCCCCTACCTCGAACTGGTGCGCAGGCCCGAGCTGTCGGTCGTCCTCTTCCGCAGGATCGGTTGGGATCGGGCCGCCTACGAGCGCTGGTCGGCCCGGCTCCTCCACGATCAGATCGGGTTCGTGGTACCCACGACCTGGGAGGGCGAAGCGGTGGGCCGGCTGGCCCTCCTCCATCCCGACACCACCGTCGACATCATCGAGGAGATCCTGGCCACCATGGCGGACTGAAGCCCCTCGCCGGCCCCCAGAAGGCTGCTCAGGCCACACGGACGAGGATTCGACGGGGAGTGGTCCCCGCCGAATCCCCTGTGCTCATCCGGTCATGTGACCTTGAGCGTGAGGACGGCGGTGGCCGTCTCCTTGGGCGAGCTGTGGTCGGTCACCTTGAATTCCACCCGGTACGACCCGGCTTTCTCCGTCTTCGACAAGGTGCCCGACAGCGCCCCGGCTGAGCTCAGCTTGAGCCCGGAAGGCAGCGCGGTGCTCGACCACGTGTACGGGGTCTTGCCACCCGAGGCGGCCACCGTGGCCTTGTAGGCCGCCCCCGGTTTGGCCGACGGGAGCGAAGCCGTCGAGATGAACAACGGCACGGTCAGGGTGAAGCTCTGGCTGACCGCCTTGGCCGTCCCGACCTTGGCCAGGAAGTCGAACTTGAACACCCCACCCACCGTCGGGTTACCTGACAGCACCGCACCTGTCTTGGACAGGGCCACTCCGGCCGGGAGCTTGCCCGACTCGGTGACGACGGGCGCCGGGCAGCCCGAGACGGACACGTCGAAGGTGTTGGTCTTGCCGTGGACGAACCTGGCGCTGGTGGCCGAGTGGAACACGGCCGGTTCGGGCGTGCAGGCGGTGGACCACACGAACCCGTTGGGGTCGGTGCTGCTGGCGGTCAGATTGACCGGGGTGTTCCAGTAGTCGCTGACCACCCCGTTTTTGGCGCAGGCGATGCCCGCGTCCCAGGCCCCGGTCTTATTGCCGGTGGCGTAGAGGAGGTCGTCCAGGGTCTGATGCTTGGCGATCAGCTCCCCGAACTCCAGGGTGTTGGGGATGTCGATGATCTGCCCGGTGCCGAGGGCGGTGTTCTCCTTCCCGTAGTACACGCCGTTATTGGTGAAGAACCCGAGGCCGGCCGACGGAAACCCGGTGGTGAACGAAATCGAGGTCGGGCTGGTGCCCGTGTGCACCATGTAGCTGAAGACCAGATAACCGTGCTTGGCTGTATCGGCGGTGCAGTGGGCCGGGACGCTCCCTACCGGGGGAAGGTCCACCGTGAACGGCGTCTCGGAGCCGCCCGAGATCATGGCCTTGTTGGTCACCGGGTTGGTGATGGTGGCCACCCCGTTGAGGGTCGATGCCGCCGCCGGTCCCACGCCGGTGGTGGTCAGACCGGCGAACGTGCCCAGCGAGACCAGCACGGCGGCCAGTGCGACCCGCATGCCTTTGGGCCTCGGCCTTCCGGGCGCGGTGGAAGCGGGAGCGGCAGGAGCGGCCGCGAGGTGATACGTCGGGCTGGCACTGGCTGTCTTCATGGTTCCGTTTCCTTCGTTCGTGTCGATCCGTGGTGGCTGCCCGGGGCAGCCCGAGGAGCCACCAGGTGTGGTGGACCCGCAGCCGGCCCCAGTGGCGCTGAGACCGCCGGGCCGAATAGGCGATGATGACCGCCTATTCGGCCGACCGGTCCAGGCCGATTTTCTTCCCACCGATCGTCGAGGCCCAAATCCCAACAAAACCTAGTGGATTACTAGCGTTAAGTTACGGTGGCCCGCATCGGAAGTCAACTGTGAACGACAAGTACCCGTTTGACCTGGGGTCGAGGCTCGGGGGCCGAGCGGTCGGAGCGGGCTCGCACCGGGTCCGATGATCCCTACTTGAGTACCACCAGGCTGAACTTGGTCGTTGCCGTCTGCTTGGTGGGCTTGGACGAGTCCTTGACGGTGATCGTGACCGTGTAGGTCTTCACCGCATCCGAACTGCTCACCGTGCCCGACAGCGATCCGGCCGAGCTCAGGGTCAGGCCTTTCGGGAGTCCGGTGGCCGACCAGGTCTCGGTCCCCACACCGTTCTTCTCCGCCAGCTTGACGGTGGTGTACTTCTTTCCCTTGGTGGCCTTCGGCAACGTCTTGGTGGTGATGTAGAGCCCGTCCGGGGTCACCGACTTGGAGGCGGCCGAAGCATGACCGGTGCCGGCCGAGTTGGTGGCCGCCACCGTGAAGGTGTAGGCGGTGCCGTTGGTGAGCCCGGTGACGGTGTCACTGGTCACGTCGCCCACGGTCACCGACGAACCGGTCGAGGGCTTGATGACGTAGTGGGTGATGGCCGCGCCCCCGTTGCTCGCCGGTGCCGTCCAGGTCAGCTTGACCGATCCCTTCTCGGCCGTGGCCGTGACGCCGGTCGGGGCGCCGGGTACGGCCGCCGCCGGAACCACCGTGCTGGAAAAGGGCGAGGCGAAGACGGTGCCCACCGAGTTGGTCGCCGTCACCGTGAAGGCGTAGGTGGTTCCGTTGGTCAGCCCGGTGATGGCGTCGGTGGTCACGTCGCCCACGTCGATGGCCGCCTTGGCCGTGTACACGCCCGAAGCCACGGCGTAGGGGGTGATGACGTACCCGGTGATGGCGGAAGAGCCCTGGTCGGTGGGGGCCACCCAGTTGACGGTGGCCGATGCGTTGCCGGACGTGGCCCTTGGTGCGTTGGGGGCGGCCGGCACGGCGGGCGCCGTCCACACGAACCCGTTGGGATCGCTCCCGCTGGCCGTGAGAGTGACCTCGACGTTCCAGTAGTCGGTCACCGTGCCACTCGAGTTGGCACAGGCGATACCAGCGTTCCAGATCCCACTGGTGTTGCCGTCGCTGTAGAGGAGGGTGTCGAGTGATACTCCCTTCGAGATCAGCTCGCCGAATTGGAGGTTGTTGGGGATATCGATGATCTGTCCGGTGGAGATGGCGGTGTTGGCCGCCCCGTAGTACTCGCCGGCGCTGGTGAAGAACCCGTAACCGGTCGACGGGTGCCCGGTCGTGAACGACACCGAGGTGGGGCTGGTGGCCTGGGGCACCAGGTAGCTGAACACGTGATAGCCGTCAGAGGCGGTGTCGCCGTCGCAGGCGGCGCCGGCCGGGAGGGCGGCGGTGAAATCGGTGGTCGAGGCCCCCGAGTCCAGTGGCCCGTTGGTCGACGGGTTGGCCAGGGTGGCGATCCCGTCGAGGGTCGACGCCGACGCCGGGGTCACCCCGGCCACGGCGAGACCGGTGAAGGTGCCGAGGAGGACCAGCACGGCGGCCAGTCCGACCCTCATGCTCTTGGCCCCGAGGCCCGGGTCCTCCCGGACCCGGCCTCGGAGTGGTGCGTCGTGTCAGCACTGGGTGTGTTCATGGTTCCGTTCTTTCGCTCGTGTCGGTTCTCTGCGGTGGGTGTCCGGACCGGCTCAGGAGTCGCCGGTCAGGGTGGTGGACCCGCAAGTGCCTTCACCGGAGGTGAGGCTGTCGAAACCGAAGTCATGGATTTCGGTCTGCAGGCCCGCCGCGGCACAGAGCCGCACCGTTGCCCACGAACAGGCTGACCAGGTTGTTGTCCTCGAAGGCGCCGCTCAGGACGTTGGTCGGGAGCACCGTGTTGAGGTTGTAGCCGTACGAGGTGTCCTGGTAGTAGGTGGTGTTGGGAACCAGGTTGGGGGCCGTTCCGGTGAAGGGCTTGCCGAGGACGGTGGAGCCGTCGGTGACGGATCCGAGCGTGATGCCGGCGGACCGGGCCGAGGCCGACTCGTCCACGTCATAGCCGTTAGCCTGGCCGATCCAGTCACCCGCCGAGATGGGAAGGATGGCGAAGTCGCCCGAAGGCAGGCCGGAGGTGAGGTAGCTCTCGAAGGCATTGCCGCTGTTCTGCTGGATCTGGTCGCAGCCGGCGGCCTCGGCGATGGGCTCGGCCACAGAGTCGCTGACCCCGATGGCCGTCTCCAGGTTGGAGCGGGGGCTCGACCCGGTGATGGTCAGGCACGGCTTGACCGTGTGACCGTCGATGCTGGTGAGCGTGCCCGAGTAGAAATCGGCCAACTGCGCCGTGGTCAGCGAGGCAAGGTCCCCGGTGCCGTTGTCGTAGTAGAGGTAGGCCACCGCGTCCCGGGCGTAGGGGACGAAGGTGAGCACGTTACCTGAGGTCTTCTTGCCCCGGGCGGCCCGGGCGAAGCTGAACTGGCCGACCACGTTGACCGGGGTGTTGGTGCACGAGGTGTTGGTGGTGTCCTCCCAGCCCGTCCCGCTGATCTCGTCGTTGAGGGCGGCGATGCCGTTGGTGGTGGAGTTCGGCCGGTCGAAGGACGGTCCGCCGGTCTTGGCGGTGATGCAGCCCGGGGTGAGGGTCGAGCCTCCCTGGGGGAAGGCATCGAAGGACTCGATGGTCGTGTTGTCGTCGGCGGCCCCCGAGCTCAGCGGCGTAAAGAAGTGGGTGGTGGCCGTGTTGGGGGCCGAGGCGCCGCTCAGCGCGTCATAGAGGTCCTGGGTCACGTCCGCACCCACCCCGATCTCGGCAGTGGTCGAGAGCGGATCGGCCTGGGCCGAAGGTCCGCTCAGTGCGGTCAGGCTGGCCAGACCGGCCGTGCCCGAGGCCACGGCCAGGGCCGCGACGATACGGATGCTCCTGGTACGCAGGAAGAATTTCATGAACGCTCCTTGTTCGGCGCCAGGACAGGTCGACCAAGAAGCTCATGGCCCCTACCAAACCCGACAAAACCTAGTGGATTACTCGCGTTAAGTTAGAGCGACCCGCATCGGAAGTCAACCGTGAATATTGGGTACGCGTTGACCTGGACCGGAGGTCAGGATCCGGGTCTCAGGATCCGGGTGGTCGGGCGGACCGACCGGCGGTCAGGATCCGGGTGGTCGGGCGGACCGACCGGCGGTCAGGATCCGGGTGGTCGGGCGGACCGACCGGCGGTCAGGATCCGGGTGGTCGGGCGGACCGACCGGCGGTGCCGGTGCCGCGGCACCGCTCCGCCCTACCCATTCCCCCGCTCCACCGGACACGGTCAACCAAACGGAGACGCCCGGGCCGGAACGGACCCAGGGACGGCGCCGGAGCACCGTCCCTGAGCCTCGCTTACAAGATTCGATGACGCCGCCTGCCCGGCAGGTGACGTCCCCGACCGATGATCCCTACTTGAGTACCACCAGGCTGAACTTGGTCGTTGCCGTCTGCTTGGTGGGCTTGGACGAGTCCTTGACGGTGATCGTGACCGTGTAGGTCTTCACCGCATCCGAACTGCTCACCGTGCCCGACAGCGATCCGGCCGAGCTCAGGGTCAGGCCTTTCGGGAGTCCGGTGGCCGACCAGGTCTCGGTCCCCACACCGTTCTTCTCCGCCAGCTTGACGGTGGTGTACTTCTTTCCCTTGGTGGCCTTCGGCAACGTCTTGGTGGTGATGTAGAGCCCGTCCGGGGTCACCGACTTGGAGGCGGCCGAAGCATGACCGGTGCCGGCCGAGTTGGTGGCCGCCACCGTGAAGGTGTAGGCGGTGCCGTTGGTGAGCCCGGTGACGGTGTCACTGGTCACGTCGCCCACGGTCACCGACGAACCGGTCGAGGGCTTGATGACGTAGTGGGTGATGGCCGCGCCCCCGTTGCTCGCCGGTGCCGTCCAGGTCAGCTTGACCGATCCCTTCTCGGCCGTGGCCGTACCGATGGTCGGGGCGCCGGGCACCGTCACCGGGACCACTGCGTTCGACGCCGAGGAAGCCGTGCCTGTGCCCGCCGAGTTGGTGGCGGTCACGGTGAACGTGTAGCTGTTCCCGTTGGTCAGGCCCGTCACCACGATCGGGCTGCCGGCCCCGCTGACCACCTGGCCGCCGTTGGCCGGCGTGGTCGAATCGCTGGCCGTCACCGTGTACTGGGTGATGGTGGCCCCACCGTCGACGGCGGGCGGAGTGAAGGCGACCGACGCCTGAGCGTTGCCGCCGGTGGCCGTACCGATGGTCGGGGCGCCGGGCACCGTCACCGGGACCACTGCGTTCGACGCCGAGGAAGCCGTGCCGGTGCCCGCCGAGTTGGTGGCGGTCACGGTGAACGTGTAGCTGTTCCCGTTGGTCAGGCCCGTCACCACGATCGGGCTACCGTCCCCGCTGACCACCTGGCCGCCGTTGGCCGGCGTGGTCGAATCGCTGGCCGTCACCGTGTACTGGGTGATGGTGGCCCCACCGTCGACGGCGGGCGGGCTGAAGGCGACCGACGCCTGAGCGTTGCCGCCGGTGGCCGAGCCGATGGTCGGGGCACCGGGCACCGTCGCCGGGACCACGGTGTTCGACGGCGCCGAGGTTTCACCGGTTCCATCGGCGTTGGTGGCGGTCACCGTGAACGTGTAGCCGTCCCCGTTGGTCAGGCCGGTGACCACGATCGGGCTGCCGGCCCCGCTGACCACCTGGCCGCCGTTGGCCGGCGTGGTCGAATCGCTGGCCGTCACCGTGTACTGGGTGATGGTGGAGCCGCCGTCGTTGTCGGGCGGGCTGAAGGAGATGGAGGCCTGGGCATTGCCGCCGGTGGCGGTGATGTCGACCGGGGCATCGGGCACCGTCGCGGGCACCACGGTGTTCGACGCCGACGAGGCTGCGCCGGTGCCCTGCGAGTTGGTGGCGGTCACGGTGAACGTGTAGCTGTCCCCGTTGGTCAGGGCGGTCACCACGATCGGGCTGCTGGCCCCGCTGACCACCTGGCCTCCGTTGGCCGGCGTGGTCGAGTCGGTGGCCGTCACGGTGTACTGGGTGATGGTGGCCCCGCCGTTGGTGGCGGGCGGGCTGAAGGCAACGGACGCCTGGGAGTCGCCGGCACTGGCCGAGCCGATGACTGGGGCGCCGGGCACCGTCACCGGGATCACGGCGTTCGATGCCGCCGAGGCTGCGCCGGTGCCCACCGAGTTGGTGGCGGTCACGGTGAACGTGTAGCTGTCCCCGTTGGTCAGGGCGGTCACCACGATCGGGCTGCTGGCCCCGCTGACCACCTGGCCTCCGTTGGCCGGCGTGGTCGAGTCGGTGGCCGTCACGGTGTACTGGGTGATGGTGGCCCCGCCGTTGGTGGCGGGCGGGCTGAAGGCGACGGACGCCTGGGCATTGCCGCTGGTGGCCGTGCCGATGGTGGGGGCGCCCGGCACCGTCGGCGCCGGGACCACGGCATTGGAGGCCGCCGAGGCGGCGCCGGTGCCCGCCGAGTTGGTGGCGGTCACCGTGAACGTGTAGCTGTCCCCGTTGGTCAGGCCGGTCACCACGATCGGACTGCTGGCGCCGGTGGCGCTCTCGCCCCCGTTGCTCGGGGTGGTCGAGTCGGTGGCGGTGACTGTGTACTTGGTGATGGCGGCCCCGCCGTTGCTGGCCGGCGGGCTGAAGGGGACGGACGCCTGGGCATTACCGCCGGTGGCCGTGCCGATGGTGGGGGCGCCCGGAACCGTCGCCGGCGTCACCAAGTTGGAGAAGGGCGAGGCGAAGACGGTGCCCACCGAGTTGGTCGCCGTCACCGTGAAGGCGTAGGTGGTTCCGTTGGTCAGCCCGGTGAGGCCGTCGGTGGTCACGTCGCCCACGTCGATGGCCGCCTTGGCCGTGTACACGCCCGAAGCCACGGCGTAGGGGGTGATGACGTACCCGGTGATGGCGGAAGAGCCCTGGTCGGTGGGGGCCACCCAGTTGACGGTGGCCGATGCGTTGCCGGACGTGGCCGTGGGTGCGTTGGGGGCGGCCGGCACGGCGGGCGCCGTCCACACGAACCCGTTGGGATCGCTCCCGCTGGCCGTGAGAGTGACCTCGACGTTCCAGTAGTCGGTCACCGTGCCACTCGAGTTGGCACAGGCGATACCTGCCTCCCAGATCCCACTGGTGTTGCCGTCGCTGTAGAGGAGGGTGTCGAGTGATACTCCCTTCGAGATCAGCTCGCCGAATTGGAGGTTGTCCGGGATGCTGACGATCAGCCCGGACGAGACGGCGGTGTTGGCCGCCCCGTAGTAACGCCCGGCATCGGTGAAGAACCCGTAGCCGGTCGATGGTTCGCCGGTCGTGAACGACACCGAGGTGGGGCTGGTGGCCTGGGGCACCAGGTAGCTGAACACGTGATAGCCGTCAGAGGCGGTGTCGCCGTCGCAGGCGGCGCCGGCCGGGAGGGCGGCGGTGAAATCGGTGGTCGAGGCCCCCGAGTCCAGTGGTTGGTTGCCGTCAGGGTTGGCCAGGGTGGCGATCCCGTCGAGGGTCGACGCCGACGCCGGGGTCACCCCGGCCACGGCGAGACCGGTGAAGGTGCCGAGGAGGACCAGCACGGCGGCCAGTCCGACCCTCATGCTCTTGGCCCCCGAGGCCCGGGTCCTCCCGGACCCGGCCTCGGAGTGGTGCGTCGTGTCAGCACTGGGTGTGTTCATGGTTCCGTTCTTTCGCTCGTGTCGGTTCTCTGCGGTGGGTGTCCGGACCGGCTCAGGAGTCGCCGGTCAGGGTGGTGGACCCGCAAGTGCCTTCACCGGAGGTGAGGCTGTCGAAACCGAAGTCATGGATTTCGGTCTGCAGGCCCGCCGCGCACAGAGCCGCACCGTTGCCCACGAACAGGCTGACCAGGTTGTTGTCCTCGAAGGCGCCGCTCAGGACGTTGGTCGGGAGCACCGTGTTGAGGTTGTAGCCGTACGAGGTGTCCTGGTAGTAGGTGGTGTTGGGAACCAGGTTGGGGGCCGTTCCGGTGAAGGGCTTGCCGAGGACGGTGGAGCCGTCGGTGACGGATCCGAGCGTGATGCCGGCGGACCGGGCCGAGGCCGACTCGTCCACGTCATAGCCGTTAGCCTGGCCGATCCAGTCACCCGCCGAGATGGGAAGGATGGCGAAGTCGCCCGAAGGCAGGCCGGAGGTGAGGTAGCTCTCGAAGGCATTGCCGCTGTTCTGCTGGATCTGGTCGCAGCCGGCGGCCTCGGCGATGGGCTCGGCCACAGAGTCGCTGACCCCGATGGCCGTCTCCAGGTTGGAGCGGGGGCTCGACCCGGTGATGGTCAGGCACGGCTTGACCGTGTGACCGTCGATGCTGGTGAGCGTGCCCGAGTAGAAATCGGCCAACTGCGCCGTGGTCAGCGAGGCAAGGTCCCCGGTGCCGTTGTCGTAGTAGAGGTAGGCCACCGCGTCCCGGGCGTAGGGGACGAAGGTGAGCACGTTACCTGAGGTCTTCTTGCCCCGGGCGGCCCGGGCGAAGCTGAACTGGCCGACCACGTTGACCGGGGTGTTGGTGCACGAGGTGTTGGTGGTGTCCTCCCAGCCCGTCCCGCTGATCTCGTCGTTGAGGGCGGCGATGCCGTTGGTGGTGGAGTTCGGCCGGTCGAAGGACGGTCCGCCGGTCTTGGCGGTGATGCAGCCCGGGGTGAGGGTCGAGCCTCCCTGGGGGAAGGCATCGAAGGACTCGATGGTCGTGTTGTCGTCGGCGGCCCCCGAGCTCAGCGGCGTAAAGAAGTGGGTGGTGGCCGTGTTGGGGGCCGAGGCGCCGCTCAGCGCGTCATAGAGGTCCTGGGTCACGTCCGCACCCACCCCGATCTCGGCAGTGGTCGAGAGCGGATCGGCCTGGGCCGAAGGTCCGCTCAGTGCGGTCAGGCTGGCCAGACCGGCCGTGCCCGAGGCCACGGCCAGGGCCGCGACGATACGGATGCTCCTGGTACGCAGGAAGAATTTCATGAACGCTCCTTGTTCGGCGCCAGGACAGGTCGACCAAGAAGCTCATGGCCCCTACCAAACCCGACAAAACCTAGTGGATTACTCAGATAAACATAAAGAAACGTCGCGACGCTGTCAACCCGACTGATGGCAAGACCGCGAATTCCCCACAACTAGGGAGGCGTCGGGGAACGGGGCCGTGGTCATGGGACTCCGGGCCGCAGCTCGGGGCGTCCCTATGCCCGCCCACGACCGGCACCCATCAACCGGGATCCACGATCCGGATGGTCGATCCGAACGGACCATCCTCTGCCGGAGCAACGGGCAGCGGCATGCGACACTGTGCCCGAACGACAAGGAGAGAAACATGGCATCTGAAGTCCGAGGCGTCGTGGCCATGGCCGCCGGCGAACCCACGTCGTTGGTGACCGTGCTGGTCCCCGATCCGGGGCCGGGGGAGGTGGTCGTCCGGGTGCAGGCCTGCGGCGTCTGCCACACCGATCTCCACTACCGCCAAGGTGGGATCACCGACGAGTTCCCGTTCCTGCTCGGCCACGAGGCGGCCGGAGTGGTCGAGACGGTCGGCGCCGGGGTGGCGTCCGTGGAGCCGGGAGATTTCGTCGTTCTCAACTGGCGCGCCGTCTGCGGTCAATGCCGTTCATGCCGACGTGGGCGGCCCTGGTACTGCTTCAATACCCACAACGCCACCCAGGCGATGACCCTCGCCGACGGGACTCCACTCACAGCGGCGCTCGGCATCGGGGCCTTCGTCGAAAAGACTCTGGTGGCCGCCGGTCAGTGCACCAAGGTGGACCCGTCGGCCCGGCCCGAAGCGGTCGGACTCCTGGGCTGCGGCGTCATGGCCGGCCTGGGGGCCGCCATGCTGACCGGGGAGGTCGGCAGCGGTGACTCCGTGGCCGTGTTCGGTTGCGGTGGTGTCGGCTGCGCCGCCATCGCCGGTTCCCGCCTGGCCGGTGCCTCTTCCATCATCGCCGTGGATATCGACCGCGGGAAGCTGGACCTCGCCGTCGAGTTCGGGGCCACCGACGTGGTCGACGCATCGGTTGGCGACGTGGTCGAAGCGGTCCGGGCGCTGACCGGTGGCAACGGCGCTGATGTCTGCATCGAGGCGGTGGGCAACCCGAAGGTGATGGAACAAGCCTTCTACGCCCGCGATCTGGCCGGGACACTGGTGCAGGTCGGGGTGCCCACTCCGGACATGCGCATCGATCTTCCCATGATCGACTTCTTCGGACGGGGCGGCCGGCTCCGACCGAGCTGGTACGGCGACTGCCTGCCATCGCGTGACTTCCCCGTGCTGGTCGACCTCTACCTGCAGGGTCGGCTCGACCTCGACCGGTTCGTCTCCGAAACCATCGGCCTCGAAGACGTCGACGAGGCATTCCACCGCATGGGGCAGGGCCGCGTGCTGCGGTCGGTGGTGGTGATCTGATCACCGGGCCGGTTCGGGCTGGCACACGATGATTGGAACGGTCGCCATCCCCTATCTTCCGGGCGGCCTCGGCTAATTTCGCCGTGCTGCCCGCCCCGGCGGGACCGCGGAGGCAGTCGGTCACGACCGCCGGACCCTGGGGAGAGGTGCGATGGAAGAGGCAGTGGTCTCAACCACCGGCGACGGGCTCAATCGCAACATCGGGTTCTTCGGGCTGCTCCTCACCTCGGAGGGCTCGATCATCGGATCGGGTTGGCTCTTCGGCGCCCTTGCCTGCGCCACCATCGGCGGGCCGGCGGCGCTCATCGCCTGGCTCATCGGCTCGCTGGCCGTGATCGTGCTCGCCCTGGTGCATGCCGAGCTGGGTGGGATGTTTCCCGTGAGCGGGGGAACCACCCGATTCCCCTACTACGCCTTCGGCGGGTTGGCCGGAGCCTCGTTCGGGTGGTTCTCATGGCTGCAGGCCGCAGGAACGGCCCCCATCGAGGTGGAGGCGGCCATCACCTATACGTCCAACTACTGGCACGGGCTGACCCACACCGTCGGCGGGGTCCCGGTCCTCACCGGCCTCGGCTACCTGGTGGCGACGGTTCTGATGGCACTCTTCGTGGTGGTCAACCTGTTCGGTGTGCGCTTCCTGACCCGGGCCAACAACGCCATCACCACCTGGAAAGTGATCATCCCCACCCTGACCATCCTCGTGCTCTTCTTCACCCACTTCGACACCTCCAACTTCACCCGGGCCGGCGGCTTCGCCCCCTTCGGTCTCCACGGGGTCCTGCGGGCGGTGAGCGATGGCGGAGCGGTGTTCGCCCTGGTCGGCTTCGAACAGGCCGTCCAGCTCGGTGGCGAGAGCAGGAACCCGCAACGGGACATGCCCCGGGCGGTGATCTTCTCCATGCTGATCGGGGCCACCATCTACATCCTCTTGCAGGTGGTGTTCATCGGGGCGCTACCGCAGCACGCCCTGGCCCACGGGTGGGGCGACATCAGTTTCGCCGGCATCTTCGGGCCATTTGCCGGACTGGCCAAGGGCCTGGGGCTGGCCTGGTTGGCCTACATCCTCTACGCCGATGCCATCATCGCCCCCACAGGATCCGGACTGATCTACACCACCACGACCAGTCGGATCACCTTCGGCATGAGTAAGAACGGTCACGTGCCGTCGATCTTCGAACGAACGACCAAGAAGTCGAACGTTCCCGTGTTCGGACTCATCTTTGCCTTCTTGATGGGCTTGCTCCTGTTCCTGCCCTTCCCCGGGTGGCAGAAATTGGTCGGCTTCATCACTTCGGCCACCGTCTTGATGTACGCCGGCGCGCCACTGGCCCTCGGTGCCCTTCGCCACCAGAAGCCCGACGCCGAACGGCCCTACCGGCTCCCCTGGGCCCCGGTCCTGGCCCCGCTGTCGTTCGTCTCGGCCAGCCTGATCATCTACTGGAGCGGGTGGGAGGTGGACTGGAAGCTGATGGTGGCGGTCGTCCTCGGCTATGTGCTGATGGGCATCTCGCGGATCACCCACGCCAACCCGGTGCGGTCACCGATGGACTGGGCCGCGGCCATCTGGCTGTGGCCCTACCTGGGGGTCATGACCCTCATCTCCTACCTCGGACAGTTCGACGGGGGGCGTATGGACATCCCCTTCTACTGGGACATGCTTTTGGTCGCGGCCTGGAGCCTGATCGTCTACTACACCGCCATCCGGCTGCGTCTACCCTCCGAGAAGGTCGACCAGTACGCCCAGGGCGTCTACGGCTTCGAGAGTTGAGCAAACCGACAGTGGGGCGGATCCAGCCGATCCGGCGGGGTCCGCCGGCTGCCGGATCAGGCCGGCCTCCGGATCAGCGGTAGCCCCGGGCCACATGCTCGATCCACCAGGCCGGGGCCGTCCCCATCAGGGTCTGGAGGTCCCAGTAGTCCCACCACCTGACGATGGCCCCGTCACGGAGCTCGTGGACCGAGACGAAGGGGAGGGTGACCTCTTCGCCCGTATGCCAGCGCCACGTCTCGGAATGCTCGGTCACCACGACATCGCCCTCCGCCACCATCAGGCGGAGCGTGTGCCCGTATCCCGAGATCGGCTCGAGTCCCAGTCTCAGCCGGGCCACGATCTGCTCCGGCCCCCGGGCCACGTCGTCGGCCGGAGACGGAACGTCGGTGTACTCGCTCTCCTCCACGAAGAACGAGCCGATGGCATCCCAGGCGCGCCGGTACAGCGCGCCCCACAGCGCCCGCACCTTCTGCTTATTGGCTTCTCCGCTGTTGGTTTCCGGGCTCACCGCGGCTCCTGACCGGCCGGCGAGCGGACGCCCCTCCCGACCACTCCGCCGGCACCTCGGGCCCCATCTGGCCGCCGCCAAATGGGACTGGATTACGCTCTTGACTCTAGTGAGCAAGAACGCCCCCCGAGAGGTGCCCGGTGGCCACGATCACCGCTCGAGCGAGGACGCCGGCCCGTCCGTGAGCCCCACCGACCCGACGGTCGTGTCCAGGGCGTCGTACGAGAAGGAGCTGCTCCGGCTCCAGACGGAGCTGGTCCGGATGCAGGAGTGGATCATCCACACGGGCCTTCGGGTGGTGGTGATCTTCGAGGGACGGGACACGGCGGGAAAGGGCGGCACCATCAGGCGGATCGTCGAACGCCTCAACGCCCGCTACTGCCGGGTCGTCGCGCTCGGCACCCCGACCGACCGGGAACGGTCCCAGTGGTACTTCCAGCGCTACATCGCCCACCTTCCGGCGGCGGGCGAGATGGTCCTCTTCGACCGCAGCTGGTACAACCGGGCCGGGGTCGAAAAGGTCATGGAGTTCTGCACCCCAGAGGAGCATGCCGAGTTCTTCCGGACCTGCCCCCAGCTCGAACGTGCGCTGGTCCGCTCCGGGATGGTCCTGGTGAAGTACTGGTTGTCCCTCAGCGACGAGGAACAGGAACGACGTTTCAACCAACGGATCAACAACCCGGGCAAGCGGTGGAAGTTGAGTCCCATGGACCTCGAGGCCCGGGCCCGTTGGGTCGACTACGCCGAGGCCAAAGACGAGATGTTCGCCTTCACCGACATCAAGGAGTCCCCGTGGTTCGTGGTCGACGCCGACGACAAGAAGTCCGCCCGGCTGAATATCATCAGCCACCTCCTCGAGATCGTCCCCTACGACGCTGTCCCCCACGAACAGGTGGAGCTCCCGCCCCGCCAGCATCGTTCATACGAACGGCCGCCGATCGACAGCCAGACCTGGGTACCCACCCGGTACGTGGTCCGGTGACCTGCCTCCCCCACCGGGCCCTCGGGAACAGCCGTTAGCATGCGCAAGTTCATCATCATGGGCGTGCAGGGAAGCGGCAAGGGCACCCAGGCCAAGCTTCTGGCCGAGGACCTCGACCTCGAGCACGTGAGCGTCGGTGACATCCTCCGTTGGAACGTGCAGCACCACACCAAGCTCGGGGCCCAGGTCAAGCGAACCATCGCCCGGGGGGAGCTGGTGGCGGACGATCTGGTCGAGTCCGTGGTACGCGACCGCCTGGCCGCACACGACTGGAACTTCGGATTCATCATCGACGGGTTCCCCCGCAATGCCCGCCAGGCCGAGTTCTTCCTCGAGAGCTACGACATCGACGGCGTCATCGATCTGCACCTTCCCACCGAAGAGGTCGAGCGCCGGGTGCTCGCCCGCCGTCTGTGCTCCCAGTGCGGGCTGGATTACAACCTCATCGCCCACCGGCCGCGACAGCCCGACACCTGTGACGTCTGCGGCGGACGGCTGGTGGCGCGCGATGACGACAACCCCGAGGCGCTGGCCACCCGGCTGGCCGCCTATGAAGAGGAGACCAGGCCGGTCATCGAGATCTTCGAGCGGAAGGAGTTCGTGGTCACCATCGACGCCACCCGGTCGGTGGAGGACGTCCAGAGCGCCATCCGACAGAGGTTCGGACTGCCGCCGCGGACCTGACCCGCGGATCGCATCGGGAGGGTCACCGATCGCCCCGGACCCGCGGCTCCTCAGGGTGCAGAGCGACGCGCCTTCGACTCGGCGGCGAGCACCTTGGCCCGTTCGGCGTTGCGCTTGGACGCATCCCTCGGCCGGAGCCCCTCCTGGAACACACCACGGATGTACTCCTGGACGTCGGTGGCCTGGGTGGCCACCGTCAACAGATCGTTCGACTGCTGCAGGTGGTTGCGCAGGCCCATCAGGTCCCAGGCCCGTCGGATGTTCGCCTTGGCCGCCATCAGCGTGCTCAGCGGCGCCTGAGCCACGTGGAAGGCGAGCTCGTTGACCTCATCGTCGAGCCGCTCGAACGGAACGACCCGATTGATCAGGCCCATCTCCTTGGCTTCTTCTGCCCCGATCTGCTGGGCGGTGTACATGTACTCGGATGCCTTCTTCCAGTTCATGAACAGCCACGGCTCGATGCCGGTTTCCATCGTCGGCATGGCCATGCCCTGGAGCACCGGGAACTGGAAGTAGGCGTCGTCCGAAGCCACCGTCATGTCGGTGAGAAGGCCCCACACGGTTCCGCCCCCGAGGCAGTAGCCGTGGACCTGCGCGATCGTGACCTTGGGAAAGTCCCACAGCTTGAGCACCGGTGTCCCGTAGATCTGCCACTGGCCCTTCCAGGGGCTGCCGAGCCTCGCGGTGCTCTCGTCGATCTCGTGCATCTCGGTTCCCGGACTGCCGCGTACGACGTGACCGGCGCTGAAACCCGGGCCGTTGGCCTTGAGCACCACCACTTTGATGTCGTAGTCCCGATCGGCGTCGTCCAGGCACAGGTCGACGTCGAACACCAGGCTCGAAGACTGGACGTTGGCCTTCTCCGCGTAGTCCAGGGTGATCCAGGCCACCGGACCGTCCTTCTCGTAGACGACGGTGTCAAGGGTTCGGGTCTCCATGGCGAGCTCCTGTCGGGAAAGGTGTGCCTGACCTGCCGCCTCGCGAAGCTAGCAAAAGGTTGCCGTTCCGGCCCCTGTCGTCACACCGGCACTGCCGTCCGGCTCCGGGCGGGTCCGGGCCGGTTCCCCCGCCATGCGATGTCGCCCTAGCCGGGCGGCACCTGCATAGAGTGTGCCTGCGGCCGGTCCGCGTGGGCCGGCCGGTCCGGGCCAGCTCGAGAGGGTGATGACCATCGAGATCCGCATACCCAAACTGGGCATGGAGATGACCGAAGCCACCCTGGCCGAGTGGCTCGTCGACGATGGCGCCCGAGTCGAGCAGGACCAACCGATCTACCTGTTGGAGACGGACAAGGTGGAGACCGAGATACCCGCGCCGGTCTCGGGCGTGCTGCGGCGCATCGGGGACCAGGGCAGCACCTATCCGGTGGGCGAGATCATCGGCCGGCTGGACGGAGACCCGCCACCAGCACCCGGGCGGTAGCCGGACATATCATGGTCCGAGGACGGGCGGGCCCGCGGACGGGGGAGAGGGACCGATACCGTGCGCCTCGTCGGCTGCCGGCGTCCGCCATCCGGTCGTCGGACCACGACCGGCCCACGGTTGAGATCGTCGAAGGGGGAACAGTGGGGGAGGACGAGGACCAGATCAGGCGCACCCTCAGCGAGTACAGCCAGCGTTGCGACGACGGCCGGTTCGAGGAGTGGGCCGATCTGTTCACCGACGACGCCCGGTTCGTCGTCTCCGGGCAGGTGACCGAGGGTCGCGAGTCGATCCGGAAGCTGATGGTGGCCATGATGCCGCCGGAGCGCCGGGGCCAGCACGTCACCAGCAACTCGCTGATCGACATCGACGGCGATTCCGCCACGGCCTCCACCGACTACCTGTTCGTCCGGCCGGCGGCGGAGGGTCCGACCATCGTCGCCGCCGGTCGCTACCACGATCAGCTCTCCCGCCAGGGAGGCCGCTGGCGCTTCCGGGAAAGGGCCATCACCATGCTGGACGCAACGGTTGGGGGCGGTGGTGGCTGAGACCGGGCTCCGGGCCGAGCGAGCGGACACCATCGCCGGCGCCCGGCGCGACGTGCCCTACGCCATGGGCGGCAGCGGCTTCGTCGCCGCCGAACGGTACTACGACCCGAGCTTCGCCGACCTGGAGCGGACGCGGCTGTGGCCGCACGTCTGGCAGATGGCCTGCCGGCTCGAGGAGATCCCGGCGCCCGGCGACTACGTCGAGTACGCCATCTGCGACCAATCGGTGCTCGTGGTCAGGGTGGACGACCGCACCGTCAAGGCCTACTTCAACGCCTGCCGTCACCGGGCCACCGAGCTGGCCAAGGGCACCGGGACCTTCACCGACGGGCGGATCATCTGCCCCTTCCACGGATGGCGCTGGGACCTCGACGGGAGGAGCTCGTTCGTATTCGGTGCCCACGCCTTCGACCAGCAGCTGCTGGAACCGGACCAGCTGTGCCTCCGGCAGGCCCGGGTGGACGTCTGGGGCGGCTGCGCGTGGATCAACCTGGATCCGGCCGCGCCGCCGCTGCGGGAGGCGCTCGACCCCATCCCCAGCCTGCTCGACCCGCTCGGCGTGGCCGACATGAGAGTGCACTGGTGGAAGGAGACCATCCTGCCGGCCAACTGGAAGATGGCCCAGGAGGCGTTCATGGAGGGCTACCACGTCCCCCAGACCCACCCCCAGCTCACCCTCGGCCACCCCGAGAGCTACGACCCCGACAGCCTGGTCTACTCCGTCTACGACGGTGGGCACTCGAGTTTCCAGCTGAAGCCCAACGCCCAGGCGAAGAAGGGGCAGCAGGTGGGTGTGAACGAGGTCGATGCCATCGTCGAGTCGGTTCGCCTCCTGAGCAGCGGGCTCGAGGCGATGACCCTTCCCCGTGAGGTCCAGGTGGTCGAGGGCATGCGCCACCGACCGGTGCCCGAAGGGAGCACCTTCGGCACCGAGCTGGTCAAGGCCATCTACGAGCATGCGCACGGTGCCGGCATCCCCCTCCCGCCACCCGACCCCACCGCCCTGGCCCGCTGGGGCGGCATGTTCTTCATGTTCCCCAACTACTTCGTCCTCCCCCAGTACGGCAATGCGCTCGTCTACCGGTCGCGTCCGAACGGCGGCGATCCCGAGTCGTGCCGCTTCGAAGTGTGGTCGCTGACCATCCCGGCCCGGGGTGACGAGATGCCGCGACCGGTGGTCGAAGGCCCGTACGCACCCGACGACACGGATCACTGGCCGCGCATCCCCCTCCAGGACTTCTCCAACATCGGCCGCCAGCAGCGGGGGGTCCACAGCCGGAGCTTCGAGGGCCTGCGCCTTTCTCGCACCTACGAGGGCGGCATCACCCAGATGCACCGCCAGCTCGACCGCTACCTGGCCTCGTCGTGGGATGAGTGAGCCGGCCGTGTCCGGTACCTCGCCGGTCGGCGCCACCGACGTGGTCGTGGTGGGGACGGGCGCTGCGGCGCTGACGGCGGCCATCACCGCCCACGACAACGGAGCCAGGGTCACCGTGGTCGAGCGCACATCCTCGGTGGGGGGAACGACCGCCGTCTCGGGCGGCGGGATCTGGATGCCCAGGAACCACCACATGGCCGAACTGGGCCTCGACGACACCAGGGACGAGGCACTCAGTTACATGACCCGGCTCACCGCCGGCCGAACCCCTCCGGACCTGCTCCAGCGATACGTGGACGAAGGCCCCGGCATCGTGGCCGACCTCGAGAGGCGCACCGGCCTGCGGCTCAGCGCCATGTCCTGGCCGGACTACCACCCGGAGATGGAAGGAGCCAAGCCGTGCGGCCGGATGCTGGAGCCACAGTTGTTCGACACCAAGCGCCTCGGCCGCTGGGCGACCAGCCTCCGCCGTCCACCGGTTCTGGGGATGCCCCTCACCCTCCAGGAGGCGACGGCCGACTGGCGACCCAGCTACTTCCCCGAGCGCTTCGACGCCGCCGAGGTGCAGCGGCGGATCGCCGACAACCGGGTGGCGTGCGGCCAGGCCCTGATCGGCATGCTTCTTTTGGCCTGCCTGTCCCGCGGCATCGAGCCCCTCCTCGACACCCGGGCCTACCAGATCGGCATGCGGGGGGACCGGGTCTCCGGACTCGTCGTCGAGCAGGAGGGGCGGCACATCGAGATCCCGGGCCGGGCCGTCGTGCTGGCGTCGGGGGGGTACGAATGGAACGCACAGCTGAGAGCCCGGTTCCTGCCCGGGCCGCTGACCCATCCCCACAGCCCGCCGGCCAACGAGGGTGACGGGCTCCTGCTGGCCATGGAGGTCGGCGCCGATCTGGCCAACATGAACGAGACGTGGTGGTACCCGGCGTCGTCGGTGCCCGGGGAGGAGTACGAGGGCAGGCCGTTGGCCCGATTCGTCGGGGTGGAACGGACCGCACCCCACTCCATCATGGTCGACCGGTTCGGTCAACGATTCGTCAACGAGGCCGCCAACTACAACGACATGCAAAAGGCGTTCTTCTCCTTCGACGCCAACGAGTACTCGACCAGGCACCTGCCCTGCTGGGTGGTCTTCGACCGCCAGTACCGCTCGCGGTACCCGGTGGTGACGGCGAGGCCCGGGGACCCCGACCCCGATTGGCTGTCGGTCCACGACAACCTCGAGGGTCTGGCCCGCAAGGTGGGGATCGATCCGGTCGGGCTGAGCGAGACCGTCGGGCGCTGGAACCGGTTCGTCGGCGAGGGGCGGGACCACGACTTCGGTCGCGGGGCAAGTGCCTATGACCGGTTCCACGGGGATCCGAGCGCCCCCCATCCGAACCTCGGCACCATCGAAGAGGGCCCCTTCTTCGCACTGCCTGTCTACGTGGGCTCGGTGGGTACGAAGGGTGGGCCGCGAGTCGACGGCCACGGTCGAGTCCTCCATGTCCGCGATCGCCCCATCCCCGGCCTCTACGGGGCGGGAAACGTCGTGGCCAGCCCGGCCGGTCCGGCGTACTACGGCGGAGGCACGTCAATCGGCATGGCCATGGTGTGGGGGCATCTCGCCGGCGCCCACGCCGCGACGTCGGCCACCGACGGCGCACCGTCGCCATGAGCCGCAACGGCGGCGCGCCGGCCGATGGGGCGAGGCGGCGCATGTACGAGCTGATGGTGTTGATCCTGACCTGCGACGGCCGCATCCGCAGGGGGCTGAGTGCCGGCGAGTTCGCCTGCACCTACTGGCCGGCCACCGGGCAGGAAGCCATTGCCGCCGCCCTCGGGACCGTGCTGCGCACCGACGACCAGCTGGTCACCACCTACCGCGGCTTGCACGACCAGGTGGCCAAAGGAGTGCCGCTCGGCCCCCTGGTGGCCGAGATCCTCACCCGTCGCACCGGGGTGAACGCAGGCAAGGGCGGGGCCATGCACGTCTCCCACCCACCCTCGGGGCTGGTCCTGTCGACGGGCATCGTCGGCTCGGGCATTCCCATCGCAGTGGGTGTCGGCCTGGCCGCGCAGGTGCGGAAGAGCGGACAGGTGGCGGTGGCCAGCTTCGGCGACGGGGCCACCGGTACCGGTGCCTTCCACGAGGCGGTGAACCTGGCCTCGCTGTGGAACCTGCCCGTCGTGTTCGTATGCCAGAACAACCGCTATGCCGAGATGACGCCGACCGCAGAGGCCCAACCGGTGGCCAGCGTGGCCGACCGGGCCGCCGGTTACGGGCTCCCGGGCCGCCAGGTGGACGGCAACGATCCCGACGCCGTCCACCTGGCGCTGGACGGAGCGGTGGCCCGGGCCCGGGACGGTGGCGGACCGACCCTGCTCGAGTGCATGACCTACCGGTTGTGGGGCCACTACTTCGGCGACCCGATGCGCTACATCCCGCCAGAGGAGCTGGAAACGGCACGCCGGGCCGAGCCCGTCTCCCGCTACCGCTCCCGCCTCCTGGCCGATGGGGTCCTCGACGAAGCCGGAGCCGACGGCATCGAGCAGCGGGCCCGAAGCGAGGTGGAGGAGGCCTTCGCCGTCGCCCTGGCCGCACCGCTCCCGGAGCCCGAGGACGCCTTCGTCGATGTCTACCGGAACGAGCAGGGGTAGGGGATGACCGACTCCACCACGGCGGCGCCACCGTCGCCGACGACCACGAGCATGCGCGAGGCCCTCAATCGGGCCCTGGCCGAGGCGCTGGCCGCCGACCCGTCGGTGATCCTGATCGGTGAGGACCTGGCCGACCCCGGTGGTGGCATCTCACAGGTGACCAAGGGCCTGTCCACCGCGTTCGGTACCGAACGCATCCGGGACACCCCCATCTCCGAAGCCGCCATCGTCGGCGCCGCCATCGGGGCTGCGGCGGCGGGGCTGCGACCGGTGGCCGAAGTCATGATCATGGACTTCATCAGCATCGCCCTCGACCAGCTGGTGAACCACACGGCCAAGGCGCGGTTCATGTCGGGGGGCCACCTCCACATCCCGCTCACCGTGCGCACGGCGGTGTTCGGAGGGATCGGTTCGGGAGCCACCCATTCCCAGACTCTCGAGACGTGGCTGGCCCACGTACCCGGGCTCAAGGTCGTCGTGCCGAGCACACCGGCCGACGCCAAGGGCCTGTTGACATCCTGCATCTTCGACGACGATCCGTGCGTCTTCGTCGAGAACGTCGCGCTCTACGGGACGGTCGGTCCGGTGCCCGAAGGTGATAGCCGCCTTCCCCTCGGCGTGGCCGACGTGAAGCGTCGTGGCCACGACGTCACCGTCGTCACCTACGGCCGGACGGTACGGGACGCCCTGGCTGCCGCCGAGCTGGTGGCCGACGAGCACATCGACGTCGAGGTGGTGGACCTGCGGAGCCTGGTCCCCCTCGACACCGCCGCCGTCCTCGGATCGGTCGGCCGCACCCGCCGGGCGGTCGTCGCCCATCACGCCACCCGATTCGCCGGGTTCGGCGCCGAGGTGGCCAGCCTGATCAGTGAGGAGCTGTTCGGCGAGCTCGAGGCCCCGGTCAAGCGGATCGGGGCACGGTTCGCGCCGATCGGCTCCGCCTCCACCCTCGAAGCCGCGGTGATGCCGTCCGCGGCCACCATCGCCGACGCCATCCGCGAGGTCACCGGACGCTGACGGGCACGCCCACCGGGGCCGGCTCGGGAGCTTCCCGGGTCGTGCCACGGTCCCGCCTCCGGGGTGGACGGGCGCCTTCGCTCATTGACACGGTCGGGGCGCCCGCTCACACTGGCACCACGGGGGCCACGACTTCGGAGGCGAAGGTGAGCACGAAGGTATATCAGCTCCCAGTGGAGAAGACGGGGTGGCAGACCTGCGACCAGTCGGGCACCGCCAAGTTCACCTGGGACTACGACAACGGCCGCGACAAGCTGATCAATCTCTACGACAAGGGCAAGAGGAAGCAGTGGGACGCCAACCAGCGCATCGACTGGGCCCACGATCCGGATCCGGAGAACCCGCTGCAGATCCCTGACGAGCTGGTGCCCATCTTCGGAACACCGATGTGGGACAAGCTCACCACCGACGAGAAGGGCAACGTCAGACGGCACATGGTGGCCTGGCAGTTCAGCCAGTTCCTCCACGGGGAGCAGGGCGCGCTGATCTGCACCGCCAAGATCGTGCAGACCGTGCCCGATATCGATTCCAAGTACTACGCGGCCACCCAGGTCATGGACGAGGCGCGCCACGTCGAGACGTACTCGCGCTACCTCGACAAGATCGAGACGGCCTATCCGATCAACCCCAATCTCAAGTCCCTCCTCGACGACGTGCTCAGCGACTCGCGATGGGACATGACCTACCTCGGCATGCAGGTGCTGATCGAAGGGCTCGCCCTGGCCGCGTTCGGCCTCATACGCAACACGGCAGGCGACCCGTTGGGGAAGGCTGTCAACGCCTACGTCATGCAGGACGAGGCCCGCCACGTGATGTTCGGGCGCCTGGCCCTTCGCGACTACTACCCGCAACTGACCCAGGCCGAGCGCGACGATCGGGAGGAGTTCTGCGCCGATGCGTGCTACCGGATGCGCGACCGGTTCCTGGCCGAAGAGCTGTGGGAGAGGTTGGGGTACGACCCGGATGCCTGCATCGCTTTCGTGAGCGAGAGCGAGAGCCAGAAGGTCTTTCGGAGCCTGTTGTTCACCAGGATCGTCCCCACCCTCAAGGACGTGGGCCTGTGGGGCCCGAAGATGCGCCAGACGTTCGCCGATATGGGCGTCATCGGCTTCGAAACGACCGACCTCGACGGCGTGATGGCCGAGGACGAGCAAATCGCCGAACAGTTGGACGTTGCCCGGGCCCAGATCGACGCCGCGGTGGCGGTGGGAGAAACCGAACCGGGCTGAACCGCGGGGCCGGACCCATCGCCCCGGGTGCCAGACTGGCACCGTGCCCACCCGGTGTGGCGCCCGATCCGGGCCGTCTCGAATCACCGGTCAGCTGGCCACCTCGGTCGCCCTGGCCCTGCTCTTCGCCGGCTGTGGCACCGGCGGCACCCCACCGGCGTCGGGCGGAGCGGTGACCCGCACCGGGCTCCACCCGGCCTCGCCGGAGCCCACGACGACCACACCACCGCCCCTGCCGGTCACCCCCGTGCAGTGGACGCCGTGCGGTGACCTGCAGTGCGGCTCGGTGACCGTCCCGCTCGACTACGACAACGAGCGCGGACCCACCCTGCAGATCGCGGTGGCCCGGCATCCGGCCGAGATCCCCTCCGAGCGCATCGGGTCCCTGGTCATCAACCCGGGAGGCCCGGGCGCATCGGGCATCAACGACCTGCCCGACGAACTGTCGGTCCTCACTCCCGACCTGCTCGACCGCTTCGACATCGTCTCGTTCGACCCGCGGGGGGTCGAGCGCAGCCGCCCGGTCACCTGCACCGGACCCACCACCTCGCCAACCCCCGCGACACCCGTCGACCCGGTCCCCACCACCCCGGCGGCCCGGCAGGCCCTGCTGCGAAACGACCGGGAGTTCGCCAGCCAGTGCGAGCAGCGCAGCGGGGGCATCCTGCCCTACGTGGGCACGGTCGATGCCGCCCGTGACCTCGACCGGATCCGAGCTGCGCTGGGCGATGCCCGGCTGACGTTCATCGGCCATTCCTATGGCACGCTGCTGGGGGCGACCTACGCCGAGCTCTTCCCCACCCACCTACGGGCGATGGTGCTCGACGGGGCCATCGACCCGGCCCTGAGCACGGCGGTCTACGCCACTGACCAGGCCGACAGCCTCGAATCCGAGCTGCAGGCCTTCTTCGCCTGGTGCGCCGCCGCCGGTTGCCCGTGGCAGCCGGCGGGAGACCCGACCTCCGCCCTCCTGGGGCTCATCCAAGCCAGCCAGACCCGGGCCCTGCCCGTGGCCGGTGGTGCCCCGGCCGGGGCCGGCGACCTCTACGACGCCCTCTTGGCCGGCCTCGGATCCCGGTCGTCGTGGCCGACACTGGCCGGAGCCCTGGCCGGCGCGGCGTCGGGCGACGGTTCGGCGGTGGCGCTCATGGCCGGCAACTATGAGACCGGCGGCTCCACCAACGCCGCCGATGCCGAAGAGGCCATCGACTGCCTCGATCACCCGGTCAGCCGGGTCGTGCCGCGCTATCCGCTCCTGGCCGCGCAGTTCGCCCGATCGGCTCCGGTGTTCGGTCCCCTGTTGGCCTGGGGCCTGCTCGGGTGTGCCACCTGGCCGGTGCCACCGACCCGGGTCCCCGCCCCGGCGTCGGACCTTGGCGCACCGCCGATCCTGGTGGTGGGCACGACCGGCGACCCCGTCACTCCATATTCGTGGTCGGTGGGGCTGGCCAAGGAGCTGACCGGGGGAAGGCTCCTCACCTGGCGGGGCCAGAGCCACGTGGCCTACTACTACAGCGCCTGCGTACGGGCCTTCGTCGAGACGTACCTGATCGCCGGGACGCTTCCACCTCCGGGGACGACCTGCACCGACTGACCCGTGTGGCGCACCGGCTGACCTGCGTGGCGCACCGGCTGACCTGCGTGGCCGGCCGGCCCACCTGCGTGGCGCACCGGCTGACCTGCGTGGCGCACCGGCTGACCTGCGTGGCCGGCCGGCCCACCTGCGTGGCCGGCCGGCCCCAGCCCGACAGCGGTGGGCGAGGCTGTGCGATTGTGGGCGCTGGCCGGACGCCCTCGGCGCCGACGGCGCGGAGGCAGGTCACCGGACGAGGAGAGAACGAGGCATGGCACCCACCAAGGCGACGGACGACGAGACGGTGGTCGCCGGGCTGGCCCGCTGGCTCGCCCACCGCGGGGACCTCGACGATCTCACCCTCACCGGCCTCCATCGGCCCTCGGCCGGATACTCGAGCGACACCATCTTCATCGACGCGGCGTGGTCGGCGGGCGGTGTCCGCCACCACAGGCCTCTGGTCATCCGCATGGGGCCTCCCGGCGACGGAACCTTCCGCCACTACGACCTGGTGGCGCAGGGGCAGGCCCAGGGGGCGGCGGCGGCGGGCGGGGTCCCGGTGGCCGATCCCGTCGTGGAGCCCGACACCCACTGGATGGGTGCCCCGTTCATCGTCATGCGCCGGGTGGACGGCCACATCATCGGGGCACTCGCCCATCGCGACCGTTGGCTCCGCCAGCAGGAGCCGTCGGAGCAGCGTCGTCTCTACCGCAACTTCATCTCCATGATGTCGAGGATCCACCGGGCCCCGACAGAAGCGGCGCCGGCGGTACCCAGACGCGACAATCCGGCCGAGCTCGACTTCTGGGACGACTACCTGACCTGGTCGAGCGGGGGCACACCGGTGGCCACCCTGGTCGAGGCCCTGTCGTGGTGCCGTCGCCACCAACCGGCCATCGAGCCGCCTCCGGCCCTGCTGTGGGGTGATGTCCGGTTCGAGAACGCCGTCATCGGTGACGACCTCGAGCCGGCTGCCATCCTCGATTGGGACATGACCTCCGTCGGCGCCCCCGAGCACGACCTCGCCTGGTTCACCAGCCTGGACCTGACCATGCACCACCTCTTCGGCCAGCGCGTGGCGGCCTTTCCCGACCGGCACGGCACCATCGCCCTGTTCGAAGAGTGCTCCGGTCGCGCCGTGCGGGATCTCGAGTGGTACGAGACACTGGCCATGGTCCGCAGTACGGCGGTGATGACACGGATCGGCTACCTTTGCCGGGACGCCGGCGAGCCCGTCTTGTTGCCCATCGAGGACAACCCCATGCTGGATCTCATCAAGGTTCGGATCAGGTGACCGGGCCCCAGTTCACCACGGCCGCCCAGCTCGTGCGCCTGCGGGCCGAGGACGACCATCCCGGGTTGCTCTTCGAATCGGGGACCTGGTCGTGGCGCCAGGTGGTGACCGAGTCGGAACGCCGCGGCGCCCTGCTCCGGCAACTCCGGGAGGACGGTCCCTTCCACGTGGGCATCCTCCTCGAGAACACATCCGAGTACCTCTTCCTCCTGGCCGGGGCGGCCCTGGCCGGCGCCGTCGTCGTCGGCGTGAACCCCACCCGCCGGGGAACGGAGCTGGCCGCTGACATCAAGCAGACCGACTGCCAGCTTCTGATCACCGACTCGGGTCAGGCCGCCCTCCTCGACGGTCTCGACCTGGGGGTGGACCGTCGAAGGGTGCTGACCGTCGACAGCCCCGCCTACCGGGATCTCCTCGACGGCCTCGACGTCGCCGGTACAAGGTGGCCGGAGCCGGTACCGGACGATCTCTACCTGCTCATCTTCACCTCCGGGTCGACCGGTGGGCCGAAGGCCGTCCGGATGACCCACGGCCGCGCCGCCCGCGCCGCGTCCGGCATGGGGTTCACCAGCGACGACGTCATCTACTCGGCCATGCCGCTGTTCCACGGGAACGCCCTCTCGGCCGCCGTCCTTCCCGCCTTCGCCAGCGGGGCCACACTGGCGCTCCGTCGCCGGTTCTCCGCCTCGAGCCTCCTGGACGATGTGCGGGAGGTGGGGGCCACCTATTTCAACACGGTGGGACGGGCGATCTCCCACCTGGTGGCCACACCTCCTACCGAACATGATCGGGACCACCGGCTCCGCTTCGTCCTCGGACCGGAGACGTCGGCTTCGGACAAGGCCGAGTTCACCCGTCGATTCGGGGTCCCACTGTTCGAGGGGTACGGATCGAGCGAGAACGCCATCGTCCTGAAGCCCGTGGCCGGAGCCCGACCGGGCGCTCTCGGCCGAGCCCGCGACAAGGACGATGTCGTCGTCCTCGACGAGACCGGCCATGAACGTGCCCGGGCCACCTTCGACGCCGAGGGCCGGTTGACCAACCCGGCCGAATCCATCGGAGAGCTGGTCGGCCGGGCCGCCCTGTCGAACTTCGAGGGGTACTACAACAATCCCGGGGCCGATGCCGAGCGTGCCCGTTTCGGGTGGTACTGGTCGGGCGACCTGGCCTACCGCGACGAGGAGGGGATCTTCTATTTCGCCGGCCGCACCGGCGACTGGCTGCGGGTCGACAGCGAGAACTTCGCCGCCGCGCCCATCGAGCGGATCCTCGGACGCTTCCCCGATTTCCGTGGGGTCGCCGTCTTCGCCGTTCCCGACGCCCGAACGGGCGACCAGGTCATGGCGGCGGTGGAGATGGAACCGGGCGGCCGGTTCGATCCGTCGGCCTTCACCGCGTTCCTGGCCGCACAGCCCGATCTGGGCACCAAGTGGTCGCCCCGGTACGTGAGGATGGTCCCCTCGCTGCCGGTGACGGCCACCGACAAGGTCGACAAGAGGCCGCTGCGGGCCGCCATGTGGGAGACGGCGGACCCGGTATGGCACCGGGTGGGCCGCAGTGACCAGTTCGTGCCCATGGCCAAGGCCGACATCGACGCCCTCCGGGCCGAGTTCGCCCGCAACGGGCGGTTGGACCTCCTCGGCCGTTGACCCTCCTGCCCCCCCGGCGGGCCTGAGTCCCCGCCGGGCGGGCGCGACGGTTCAAGGGGCGAGTACGACGGGCATGGTCCGGGCGCCGCGCACCAACGTGGACGGGGTGTAGGTCGGCTCGCCGGAAAGCTCGAAGGCGGGGAAGCGGGCCAGGAGCTCCTCGAAGAAGATCCTTGCCTCCAGGCGGGCCAGGCTGGCCCCGATGCAGGCATGCTCACCGAAGCCGAAGGCCAGGTGGGTGGGGAGCGACGGCCGGGTGACGACGAACCGGTCGGCCGTGGGGCCGAAGATCAGCTCGTCGCGATTGGCTCCGGCATAGAGCATGACGACGAATTCGCCCGCCTCGACGACGACGTCGGCCAGCTCGACGTCGACGGCGGCCGTCCGGCCGAAGGCCTGGATCGGGGTCACCCAGCGGAGGATCTCCTCCACGCCGGTGGGGACGAGCGTCCGGTCCTCCACCAGCCGGGCCCGTTGGTCGGGATGACGGGCGAGGGCCTCGACCCCACCGGAGATCAGCGTCCGGGTCGTCTCGTTGCCGGCCACCAGAAGAGTCATGCAGAACCCCATGATCTCGGCCTGGCTGAGCGGCCGCCCCTCCAGCACCGATCCTTTGAGCAAAGTGAGCAGGTCGTTGGACTCGGTCCGCGGCGAGTTGACGTGCTCGATGAGGAACGCCGCCATCTCGGCCAGCTCGTCCGCCCGCTCCCCGGCCGTGCGGTCGGTGCTCTCGATGACCGCATCGGACCAGCGCCGGAAGAGGGCGCGGTCGGCATCGGCCACACCGAACATCTCGGCGATGACCGTGATCGGGATCGGGGCCGCGACCGCATCCACGAAGTCGACAGTGGTGTCGGCGGGTACCCCGTCGAGTACCCCGCTCACCACCTCACGGATCCGGCGGGCCAGGCCGGCCACCGCCCGTGGCGTGAACTGCCGGTTGACGAGGGCGCGATAGGCGCCGTGCAGGGGCGGGTCGAGGTGGAGGATGGACCACGTGTTCCGTCCCGTCCCCGCCGGGTCCCGCAGTGGGTCGTTGATCAGCACGCCGCGTCCGGACACGAATCGGACCGGATCGCGGCTGATGGTGCGGACGTCCTCGTACCGGCTGACGGCCAGCAACCCGTCGGCCGTTCGGTGGACCGGCAGCCGCTGGCGGAGGAGCCGGAGCACGTCGAAGTAGTCGGGACGGAGGAAGAACCCCGGCGCGGTGAGGCTGAACTCGGGCTCGCGCTCCTCAGAGGCCACCGCTGCCTCCGAGCTCATTCGAGCAACGAGAACCCACCCAGACCACTGGCCGCCATGTCGTAGCACAGCGTGTCGTACGGCTCGACGATCCCATAGGCGACCTCACCGTCGCATTCGAAGCGGGCGTGGTGCTGGTCGAGCCCGCAGATGCGCGCCCGCACGTCCGGGTCGTTGGCATCGTAGGTCTCTCCCGTGACCACGCCGTCCCCGACGTCCATTCCGTGCCAGATGTTCCCATCGGGGGTCCCTCCGTTCGGGCCGCCGTACATGCCGCATCTGAGAAATGCGATCTGATTGCCGAGCCGCTCGAAGGACATCGTCTTCTCCTCCCCGCTGGCGAACACGAGATCGACCTCCCCCGAGAGGAGCAGATGGGTCGCCGGCTCGAACCGGAGGCGGTGGCGCCGGCCCCGGAGGGTAGCGCTCCCCCGGCGCTCGTCCCCCAGGTTGTAGAGGATGTGGTCCCCCCAGACCCCGTACTCGTCGAACTCGACCCACTCCCCTGAATGCGGGTGCTGGTACCCGCTCCACAGGTCCGGGCCCCCCACTCCGTCGCGGGTGCCCCAGTGGTGATCCCGGGTGCCCACGTAACCGTCGGGCCGGATCTCGAACCGCTCACCGAATGCGTCGACCCACCCGGACTGCCGGCCGAAGCCGTCGTAGCCGGCCACGCCGGCGAACGGCCGGGTCCCGGCGAACGACCCACTACCGAGCAACCGGTACACCGGCCGCTTGGTGTCCATCCACGAGATGTCGAAGTGGACGCCGAACGGGTTCTCGTCGAGGCGGATCCCCCACTGACGAAACGGCTCGACCAGCTCGAAGCTCAGCGGCCCGACCGTCATGTCCATCCGGTTGAGGCCGAGCTTGCGATGGGCCCGGACCGTGGTGTGGCGTCCGCGGACATTGACGATGGCGAACGCCTCAGCGGTTCCGAGGTTCGGATAGATACCCATGCCGGCCACGACCAAGAGGTCGCCCGTCTTGTCCTGGCAGGTGAACCACATCCGTTCGTAGGCCTGGATGTCCGATGTCCACATCACCCGCACCGGATGCGGGTGATTGTGGATCATGAACTCGTCCAGTCCCGACATCGGGTAGTGCTCCCGACTGGCTTCGTAGAGACCGGTCACCGCCCCGGCCCACCGGGATCGACTCCGACCCTTTGTGCTCCGACCCGTTCGGCTTGGACCCGTTCACCACCGATGGGGAGTCTCGGACACTTCCGCACCTCCAGGCCTCCTGTCGGCACCGATCCTTTGGACGAGCGGCAGCATCGTATGGTGCCCTCCGGCGGCCGTCAATCGAGTCGGGCGCCTGCTCCGTCGGGGCGGTCGCAGGTGGTTGCGTGGAGTCGCGGGGCGGAACGGGTCACGGCAGGATGAGGTGGACGTCCCCGAATTCGTGCCAGCGGTAGCCCTCGGCCACTCCGGCCCGGTAGGAGTCGCGGAGCAGGTCCGGGCCGGCGACGGCCTCCAGCATCAACAGGTGCGACGAGGCGGGCTCGTGCCAGCCGGTGAGCAGGCCGTCGGTGATCCGGACCGGATGCTCCGGCGACACCACCAGGTCGGTCCAACCGTCATAGGCGTGCGCCAACCCGTCGGGCCCGACCGAGCTTTCGAGGGCCCGCACCACCGTCGTTCCCACCGCGACGACGCGGTGGCCGCCGCGGTGGGCGGCGTTGACACGGTCGGCCGTCCACACCGGTACGTGGAGCCGTTCCGGGTACGGAAGCTCGTCCTCGCCCAGGGAGGCGACACCGGTGTGCAGGACCAGAGGAGTGACGGCCACGCCCTTGGCCACCAGTCGCGTGATGACCTCAGGGGTGAAGGGCCGTCCGGCACTCGGCATCTCCGCGCTCCCGGGTTCGGTGGCATAGACGTTCTGGTACATCTCGATGGGCCAGGGCCGGGTGACATAGCCGTACCGGATCGGGCGCCCGTGCACCGCCAGCCAGCTGAGTGTCCGCCCGTCCAGCCGGAGGGTCGCCACCCACAGCCGGTCGCCGCCGCCATAGGGTTCGTCGAGGGTGAGCTCCGCACCGGCGGCACCGTGAAGGTGCCTCGGTGGAGGCGGTCCCTCCCACCGTTGGGTGGACCGGCCGGCAACCCGTCGGGGCTCCACCACCCACCGGCCGTCGTCGAGCCGGGTGGAGAGGTGGACGACGAGCCGGGTGCCGTCACCGGCCACGACCCCGACTGCCGCCGGAATGGTGCCGGAGGTGTTCACCACCAGGGTGTCTCCGGCCTCGAGGAACTTCGGCAGGAAACTGAAGGAGCTGGGGACCAGTGAACGGTCGCTCTTGGTGGCGACCAGCATGCGCACGGCGTCGCGGGTCAGCCCCCGAGCCTCCGGCGGCTCGGAGGCCTCGAGCGCGGACGGGAGGTCGTAGGTGAATCGGGCCGGGGGCGTGGTGGTCACGATCCCGGTGGTCGCCGTCCCGGTCGCCGGGGTCGGGGTGGTCGTGGTCACGACGGCACCCCGTCGGTGGCCCGGTACCGACCGCTCGGGGCTCCCGACCCGAGCAGTCGCAGCAGTGCCGGCACCACCGAATCGGGCTCGGGCCGGTCCGAGATGTCCTCACCGGGAAAGGCGGCCTGGTGCATGTCGGTCCGCATGTCACCCGGATCGAACTGGTAGACCCGCAGTGTCGGCTCCTCGGCAGCCAGGATCCGGTGGAGCTGGTCGAGGGCGGCCTTGGAGGAGCCGTACCCACCCCACCGTGCATAGGGCTCGACGGCGGCATCCGATGACAGGCAGACGACGGTCCCCCGGGAGCGCCGCAGCAGGGGTAGGGCCACCTGGAGCAGGGCGAGGGGAGCGACGACATTCACCTCGTAGACGTTGCGCAAGGCGTCGAGCGGGAACCGCTCGAGGTCGGGCAGCGGACTGGGCCCGAGCTCGCTGGCGTTGTTGACCAGCAGGTCTATCCCACCGAGCTCCGCCGCGGACGCCACCAGCGTGGCCCGATGTTCCGGATCGGCGATATCGCCGACGACGGCGCGGACGGGGCCGCCCAGCGGATCCAGATGCTCTGCCACCGCGCCGAGCGACCCGGCGCTGCGCCCGTCGACGACCAGGCTCCATCCACCCTTGGCCAGATCGGTTGCGAGGGCGCGTCCGAACCCCCGCGAGGCTCCCGTGACGATGGCGACTGGCATGCGACTCCTCGTTTCCTGGCTCGTCGGTGGCATCACCGGCAACGGTAAATGTTAAAGTATTGTTTAAGTCAAGACCCGTCCACCAGGAAGATCTGGCACCGGGAGATCGGCAGGATCCCATGCAGGAAATGCTCACCATCGGAGAAGTCGCCGAGCGCAGCGGCATGGCCGCCTCAGCCATCCGCTTCTACGACCGGCAGGGGCTCATCGAGGCTGAGCGCACCCCGAGCGGTCAGCGGCGGTTCCGCCGCGACGTGCTCCGGCGCATCGCGTGCATCCGGATTGCCCAGCGGGTGGGGCTCAGCCTCCAAGAGATCGTCGATGCGCTGGCCGATCTTCCCGCCGACCGGGCCCCGAACCAGCAGGACTGGCAGCGACTCACCCGCGGCTGGCGCCATCGGCTCGACCAGCGAATCGCGCTGCTCGAGGCCCTCCGCGGCGGCTTGTCCAGCTGCATCGGGTGCGGCTGTCTCTCGTTGCGCACCTGCACGCTGTCCAACCCCGGTGACCTGGCCGCCTCACTCGGCCCCGGGCCCGGGTACCTGCCCGTCGACTGACCTCGGGACCCGGGCCGGGGACCGTCGGTACGATCCGAGGGTTCGGCCGCCGGTCTACCGGCGACATGTGGCTCCACCACCTCGATCCGCAGTGGACCAAACGGCTGCCGGTCGCCGACGACACGGTGAGCGATGCCGAAGCCCCCCTCCGTCGGCTGCCCGTGGAAGAGGGGCGGCGGCGGCCGGCACACCCATAGTGTGGGATGTTGACATGACCTCATCCCTCACCACCGGCAGGGCCGATCCGGGTCCTCCCCGCGGGGGTTCCGCCGCGTCCGGCTCGCCGGTCGTCCAGCCCCCGCTTCCGTTGCCCCCGCCGCCGACACCCCCGCTGTCGGCCGGCCCCGAGGACCTCCCCGCGGATTCGATCCTGCGCACGTTCCACCCGGCCGTGGCCGGCTGGTTCCTCCGACGCTTCCCGGCCGGGCCCACCGAGCCCCAACGTCGGGCCTGGCCGCTGATCATCGCGGGTGAGGACGTGCTGGTCGCCTCGCCGACCGGCACCGGCAAGACCCTGACCGGGTTCCTGGTGGCCATCGACGCCGCCTACCGGGCCCAGGCCGAGGGTCGGGCCGCACCGGCGCACCCGGGTCCGGGCCCGGGGTCGTCTACGTCTCCCCGCTGCGGGCGCTCGCCGTCGACGTCCACGAGAACCTGCAGCTGCCGCTGGCCGGCATCGCCGACGAGGCCGCCCGACTGGGTCTGGCCGCCCCGGAGCTCTCGGTGGCCGTCCGGACCGGCGACACCCCGGCCGCCGAGCGGGCGGCCATGCGGCGGTCGCCCCCCGACCTGCTGGTCACCACCCCGGAGTCGCTCTACCTGCTGCTGACCGCGGCGTCGTCGCGGGCCGTGCTCGGGGGCGTCCACACCGTCATCGTCGACGAGGTGCACACCCTGGCCCGCGACAAGCGGGGCGCCCACCTGGCCCTGAGCCTCGAGCGGCTGGCCCACCTGGTGGCGGCCCGGGGGGACCGGCTGCAGCGCATCGGGCTGTCGGCCACCCAGCGACCGCTCGACGTGGTGGCCGGCCTGCTGTCCGGGGTGGACCCGGCCCGATCCCCCACCGCCATCGTCGACTGCGGGCACCGGCGCGACCTCGACGTGGCCATCGAGCTCCCGGACAGCGAGCTCGAGGCGGTGGCCAGCGGCGCCCAGCTCTCCGACGTCCTGGACCGGATCGCCGCCCACGTCCTCGAGCACCGCACCACGCTCGTCTTCGTCAACACCCGCAAGATGGCCGAGCGGGTGGCCCACCAGCTGGCCCTCCGGCTGGGCGCCGGGCGACGCGAGCGAGGCCGGCGGGGCCGACGGGCCGGCGGAGGTGGCCGAGCGACCGCCTCCGGTCGACCCGATCGACGCCGCCCTCCAGGTGGCGGCCCACCACGGCAGCCTGTCGGCGGCCCGGCGGCGGATCGTCGAACAGCGGCTCCGGGCCGGCGACCTCCGGGCCCTGGTGGCCACCGCCTCCCTCGAGCTGGGCATCGACGTGGGACCGGTCGAGCTGGTCTGCCAGATCGGCTCGCCCCGGGCCATCGGCACCTTCCTCCAGCGGGTGGGCCGGGCCAACCACCAGCTGGAGGGCACCCCGGCCGGGTCGGCTCTATCCCGCTGACCCGCGACGAACTGGTCGAGTGCACCGCCCTGCTGGCCGGGGTCCGGGCCGGGCACCTCGACGTGCTCCACCCGCCGGTGGCCCCGCTCGACGTCCTGGCCCAGCAGGTCGTGGCCGAGGTGGCCGCGGCCGAGCGAGTGGGAGGTCGACGCCCTCTTCGAGCTGGTCCGCCGGGCCGGCACCCTACGCCGACCTGCCGCGGGAGACCTTCGACGAGGTGGTCGACCTGGTCTCGTGGGGAATCCAGACCGGGCGGGGCCGGCGGGGCGCCCACCTCCACCACGACGCGGTCAACGGGCGGCTCCGGGCCCGGCGGGGGCGCGGCTGGCCGCCCTCACCAGCGGCGGGGCCATCCCCGAGACCGGCGACTACCGGGTGGTGCTCGACCCCGACGGCGTCACCGTGGGGTCGGTCCACGAGGACTTCGCCGTGGAGGCCACCGCCGGCGACATCTTCCTGCTCGGCACCCACTCGTGGCGGGTGGTCAAGGTGGAGACGGGCACCGTGCGGGTCATCGACGCCGGCGACCTGCCGCCCACCATCCCGTTCTGGCTGGGCGAGGCGCCGGCCCGCACCGCCGAGCTGTCCGACGAGGTCGGCGCCCTCCGGGCCGAGCTCGAGCCGCTGCTGGCCGCGGGCGACGGCGCCGGGGCCCGGGCCGCCGTCCGCGCCCGGGCCGGGGTCTCCGAAGAGGTGGCCGACCAGGTGGTGGCCTACCTGGGCGCCGGCCTGGCCGCGCTGGGAGCCCTCCCCACCCGGGAGCGCCTGGTCATCGAGCGGGTCTTCGACGAGGCCGAGGGCACCCAGCTCATCGTCCACTCCCCCTACGGCGGTCGCATCAACCGGGCCCTCGGGCTGGCCCTGCGCAAGCGGTTCTGCGTCTCCTTCGACTTCGAGCTCCAGGCGGCGGCCGACGACGACACCGTGGTGCTCTCCCTCGGGCCCCAGCACAGCTTCCCGCTGTCCCAGGTGCCCACGATGCTGCAGAGCGCCACGGCCACCGACGTGCTGACCCAGGCCGTCCTGCCCCACCCGATGCTGGCCGCCCGGTGGCGGTGGAACCTCAACCGGGCCCTGGTGGTCCCCCGCTCCCGCGGCGGCCAGCGCCGACCCATCCACCTCCAGCGGATGGAGGCCGAGGACCTGCTGGCCGCCGCCTGGCCGGCGCTGGCCGCCTGCCAGGAGAACGCCGCCCCCGGCCCGGTGCCCGTGCCCGACCACGTGCTCGTGCGCCAGACGGTGACGACTGCCTGACCGAGCCGCTCGACGCCGACGGCCTGGTGGCCCTGCTCGGAGGAGTGGAGACCGGCCGGGTCGGCGTGCACCTCGTCGAGTCGGCCGAGCCGTCCCCCCTGGCCCACGGCATCCTGACCGGGCGGCCCTTCACCTTCCTCGACGGCGCGCCGCTGGAGGAGCGCCGGACCCGGGCCGTCCCGGTGCCCCGGGGACTCGGCCCGCTCGGGCCCGACGGCCTGCCGCCGGGCTGCCGGTCGCGCGTCGGAGCTCGGCCCCCTCGACCCGGGGGCCGCGGCCGAGGTGCTCGACCAGGTGCGGCCCCGAGCCGCGGGATCCCGACGAGCTCCACGACCTGCTCCTGTCGCTGGTCCTGTGCCGGCCGGTGCCGGCCTGGCGGCAGTGGTTCGACGAGCTGGCGGCCGACGGCCGGGCCGGAATGCTGGCCGGGGCACTGGGCGCCGACCGAGCGCCGGGCCGCAGGCCGAAGCCGTCACCCGCTCGATGACCGACCCCCTGGTCGACGCCGACGAGGCGCTGGCCGAGTGCGTGGGCGGCCACCTGGAGCCTGGCCGGCCGGTCACCGTCGACCGACTGGTGGCCGACGCTGCCGCTGCCCAGCGGATCGGTCCGGGGCGCACCGGTGACGGTGGCCCGGGCCCGGACGGGCCTGGCCCGCCTCGAAGGCGGCCGGCTCGGCCATCGAGCTCCCCGACGGTCGCTGGTGCGCCCGCCACCTGCTCGTGCGGCTCCACGCCGCCAGCCGCAGCCGGCGGCGCCGGCGGGTCGAGCCGGTCAGCATCGCCGACTTCGTCCGGTTCCTCGGCTGCTGGCAGCACGTCGCCGCCGGCACCCAAGCCGAAGGGCGGTCCGGCCTGCTGTCGGTCATCGAGCAGCTCCAGGGGCTCGAGGTGGCGGCGGGCGAGTGGGAGCGGCACGGTGCTCCCGGCCCGGGTGGCCGGCTACGACCCCCGCTGGCTCGACGAGCTGTGCCTGGCCGGCGAGGTGGCCTGGGGCCGCCTCACCCCGCGCCCCGAACGCGAGCCGCAACTCGGGGGCGACGGGGTGTCACCCGGCGACACGCCGCGGCTCGGCCACACCGTCGCCGGCCACGCCCCTGGCCATCGTGGCCCGCCAGGACCTGGGCTGGATGCTGGCCGCGGTGCGTGGCGACAGCCCCCGACGGAGCCGACCGTCGGGCGCCTCGGCCGACCTCCTGGCCGTGCTCCGCCCGCGGGGCGCGTGCTTCCGCTCGGAGCTGGCCCCGGCCTCGGGACGCCTGAGCACCGAGGTCGACGAGGGTCTCTGGGACCTGGTGGCCCGGGGCATCGTCACCGCCGATGCCTTCTCGGCGGTGCGGTCGCTGCTGTCGGCCCGTCCCGGCTCCGCCGGCCGCGGGGCTCACCGTGGGGCGGCGCGCCGGGCCGCGCTGGGCCGCCAGCGGGCCTCGGTGGGGAGCGGGGTCGGCGAGGGGCGGTGGTCGCTCCTGCCCGAAGCCGACGCACACCGGAACGGGCTCGCACAGCGGGCCGCCGGCCGAGGAGCTGGCCGAGGCCGTGGCCTGGCAGCTCCTGGCCCGGTGGGGCGTCGTGGCCTGGGAACTGTGGGCACGCGAGTCCTACCGGATGCCCTGGCGCGACGTCGTGCGGGCCCTGCGCCGGCTGGAGGCCCGGGGCCAGGCCCTGGGCGGCCGGTTCGTGGCCGGGATCTCCGGCGAGCAGTACGCGACGCCCGACGCGGCGTCGCTCCTGGCCGAGGTGCGGCGCCGACCCCGACCGGGGCGCCGAGGTGGCGGTGGCCGGGGCCGATCCCCTCAACCTCACGGGAGAGTGGCTGGGCGGGACCAGAGTGCCGGCGCTCCGCCACCACAGCGTCCGCTATCGCGACGGCGCCCCCGCTGACCTCGCCGTTCCCGCGCCCTCCGACTCCTGAGCGGCCGAGCCGGAGACGCCGTTCCACCCGACCGGACGGGGGGCCGGTGGTACGGTCGGCCATGGCCCGCCCCGTCGCCGCCGATGTCCGGGTCGACCGTGCCGGACTGGACGAGTTCATCCGCTCCCGGCACTCCGCCGTTCTCTGCACCCAACGTGGAGACGGGACGCCGCAGCTGTCCCCGGTGACCGTCGGTGTCGACGTCGACGGGTCGATTCTGGTGGCGAGCTATCCCGAGCGGGCCAAGGCGCACAACCTGCGGGCACGTCCATGGGCCTCGGCGTGCGTCCTGTCCGACACCTTCGCCGGCCCGTGGGTTCAGGTGTCGGGGTCGGCCACCGTCACCGATGTCCCGGAGGCCGTCGAGGGCCTGGTGACCTACTTCCGGTCGATCAGCGGGGAGCACCCCGATTGGGGCGACTACCGTCAGGCCATGATCGACCAGGGCAAGGTGCTGATACGCCTCATACCCGAGCGATGGGGACCGATCAGCAGAGGAGGCTTCCCGCCCCGCCTGGCCGGCGGCTGATCCGCCTGGCGGCGCGAAGGGCCACTGGCCCCGTGAGCGGGTAGGGCTCCGAGCGGGAGGGCTCCGGGCGATCCGGGCAGCTCAGGTTGCCGCCGCTCCGGTCACCTTGACCGAGGCGATGGCCGTCGTCTGCGGAAGGGTCGAATTGTCGACGGACACTCCGGTGCCACCGACGGCGGTGTTCATGATCAGGAACATCGGAGTCGACGGGACGTCCTGGGTCAGGGAGTAGGTCTGCCTCCCGTCGATCTCCCACGTGAGTGACCCTGGTGCCCAGATCAGGGTGTACGTGTGCCACCCGGGGGCATTGTCGGGACAGGTGGTGAACCCTCCGGAACCGCACCCTTCGTTGACTTTCGCACCGCTCAGATCCTCGGTGTGCACCGCCTGGTTCACGACCGCGGGATCGCCGATGGGTGCCGGCTGGATCTCAGCGATGTCGATCTCGTTGGCTCCCGGCGACGGCCAGGGACAGCTGACGCCCGAACCGATCCAGCCCACGACACCGGCGGTTATCGAGGTTCGGCAATCGGTACCCAGAAGCCAGATGGCGGGCCAGGTGCCGACGCCATGGGCCAACTCGGCTCGCACCGTCACCGTTCCGTAGGTGAAGCTTTCGGTTGCCCACTGGACGGCTCCCGAGCTGTACGGACAGGCAGTATCCGATTGAGGGCTGGGGGGACAGTCACAACTGGGCATCACCGGTCCGGCGGAGGCGGTCTCGGTCAACCAGCCACTTCCGACGGAGACATCGCTGGACGAGTAGCACTCCTGCTCGCCGTTCGAAGGATTCGATCCGACCACGCGGTCCCATGCGCTCGAGAGCGTGGTTCCCTTGAAGGTATCGTCAAAGAGCGTCGGCGGACTGGTCGTCGTGGGCCCGGCCTTGGACGATGCAGTGGACGTCGAGGACGTCGAGGACGTCGAGGAAAGGGCGGCGCTGCCGTTCGACGAACACACGGCCAGGAGGAGGGCGACTCCGAGGAGAGCGAGCAGGGCGGGGGTGCCGAGTCGGCGGCCCCGGTGCGCGGCTCTGGCAGGAGGCATCGGCCGATGGTATCCGAACGAGCTGGCGTTGCTGCTGGCGCGACGGGATCGCCGAATCGGTGATCGGGCGGTTGGGCCGGCCTGACCGCACGACCGCCCCTGGCCCGGACCCGAAGAGCCGGTTTCCACGGTGCATGACTTCCCGGCAACCTCCGTCGGCCGCTCGACCAGGGACTCCTGGCCGAGGAGGCCGCAACGGGGCGCCCCGGCGCCGGCTGGCGATGGCCGAGCCGGGTTACGGAACACGGTGGGATTCAAAATGCGTATGGATCGGCCGCCGATGCCGTCTGAAGAGGACCCGGCCCCCCGACACTCCCGGCGGCCGAACCGCCATGGTGGAGTGCCGTCAGGTCCGGTTGTTGCTTGCTCGGGCCCCCATGTGACCGCCGAGTCTGATGCCACAGTCATCGGGCGCCATCGTGGCGCATTCCGCCCTATCCCCCTCCCGACATTTGCAGGGTGTCGGATCCAGCCATGCCTCACCGGCCCCGGGATGACCACCAGGTCGGTGCCACCCCGGAACTGGTTGCTCGCCGTCGTCGGCGTTTCGACCACGCCGACAGTATTGACCCATCAGGGATCGGGCTCCGATGGACCTGAGCCCACAGTCCGGGGTCGGAAACGACGATGACCTTGCCGACCTCCGTGACAGTGATGTGTGGCAATGGATGGATGCGATGCGAAAGAAAATCGGGCACCGACCATTGGGCACATAGGTCACTGTGGTATTGAGAAGAAGTAGCGCGTTCTCACGTCGGGCATGGACACCAATCAGTGCCGCTGGTTTTCATCGTAGGTGCGGCCTGCCGGTCGAGCCACGGCCGCGCTCCCGTCCGGCTCTCGACCCTGCTGCCCTCCGCCGGCGACGTCTTGACCTGCCCGTACGGTCCTCCCCTCAGGCGTCATCGGCTCCGTTGCGACCGGTGCCGGCCATCGCCGCCGCCCCGTGGCCGACCGACCGGGGCCCGCATCCCGAGGGGTCCGCCCAATCCAGCCGATCGCGTAGGGAAGGCCGGGGCAAGTGTCCTACATCCCGCCAAAGGAGGAGCATTATCGCTCCTTGTCGAACCCCCATGCACTCTCCGTGGCAGCAGTTGCAGGCTACCGGAGAGGGCGACTAGAAGGATATTCGTATCCGTGGGCGCAGCAGAAAGAGGCGGAGCTTATGAAGGGGACCACTGGTGGCGTTTCGAACGTCTCCTTGCCGTCACACCTCGACACGCGCAGGCCCCGATCCGATGTCCATGTCCGCCCGCGACGGCCGGTGATGCCGACCGGCGTGAGCCTGACCGGGCGAGCTCCGGCGTTGCCCTTCGGCACAGGACGACCTCCTCTCAACTCGCATCAACAGAGCAGCGGCAAACAGAACAGCGATTGCCCATCATCCGGACCGGAGGTGAAAGGCGGCGAATGACTAGCAAAGCTGATCTTGTCGAGCAGATCCTCGGGCTGCGTCCCGAACGGGGTCTCGAGCGTCTCTCGGTGCTCACTCGCGAGTTGGTCGACTACCGGGACAACCCGCAGATGGAGAAGCACCGCTTCGAGGGCACCCGCCTGCGGGGCATCACCGGTTACAGCTGCGACCTCCTCCCCACCTGGGAGCGCGTCCTCGTTACCGGTGGCACCGGATGCGTCGGCCATGTCGTGCTCAGCCATCTGGTCGCCGATCTCCCGGATACGCGCTTCCTGTCTGTCGCCCGCCGCCCCCCGGCCCCCGAGCGCAGGGCGGATCGGGTCGTCTACCGACGTGGCGATGTGCGCAACGCCAAGCAGATGGCCGAGGTCATGGGGGATTTTCAGCCGGATGTCGTCATCCACCTGGCCGCGCAGCGCAATCCGGCACTTGCCGAACGACGGATCGCCGAAACCGTCTCCACCAACGTGGTCGGCTCGCAGGTCGTCCTGGAAGCGGCCGGGGAGGTCGGTGTCGGCACGGTGATCGTGGCCAGCACCGGCAAGGCGGTCCGACTGTATACCGGGGACACCTATGCGGCCACCAAAAAATTGGTCGAATACCAGTCCGAGGCCGCCGCCAAGCAGTACGGCATGAACATCTCATGCACCCGGTTCACCCACGTCGTCGACAACAGCATCGTGGGCCAGAACATCCTGAGGTGGATCGCCAACGACGACCCGATCCTCTTGCACTCGCCGTTCGTGCAGCTCCCGGTCCAGTCCGCACTGGAGTGCTACCAGCTGTTGATGACCGCAGGGGTGGTCGCCGAGCCGGCACGACCGAAGGTCGTGGCACTGCGGGATCTGGGGTGGCCTCCGATCACCCTTTTGGACCTGACACTCGACTACCTGGCCGACAATCCCGAATCGCGGTCCCCCATCGTGTTCACCGGATACCCTCCCGGCTACGAAGCTGCGGCTTACCCGGGGACCTACGACCCCCTCTCGGCCGGCGACGTGAGTCCTCTCATGAACTGCATCGAGGCGACACGTGCACAGCCGACTCGGGTCCTCGGCGATTTCATCGACTACTTCGAGATGATCGACGGTCGGTCCGCTCAGATCGACCAGGCACTGTGCGAGATCACCGAAGCCTGCGAGGCGAAGAAGAGGAATGACCGGTTGATCGGCGCCTTGCTCCAGAAGGCGTCGGTGGCGCTCCTGCAGCACTCGATGGAGCAGGCCGAAGCGGAGAGGGTCAGGCGCATCCATCACTTCGGACAGCGGCACGATCCCCTCGTCGACGATCACGCCTTCATCCATCAGCGGCTCGAGACCTTCCTGAACAGCGAGCGCGCCGCGCTCGTCTAGTTTTCGAGATCCGCCCGGCCTGCCCGGGCGGTCACAGGGCACGGCGGATGCACCGGGCGCACCGGGCGCTCGGCGTCACCGGAACCTCGGCCCCACCGGGGCCTCGGCGTCACCCGGACCTCGGCGTCACCGGGACCTCGGCGTCGCCAGGACGGCCCTCGGCGTCACCGGGACCCCGGCGTCGCCGGGACGGCTCTCCGGCCCGTGAGGTGGCCGTCACGGAGGAGCCAGCATGGGAAACGGCGCGTCCGGGTACCGGGCGCCGGTCGGGAGCCCGACCGGGACGTGACAACGACGATCGGAATGGGCTACACCATGACTGGCAACGACGGAGCCCGGCCCCGGAGCCGGACCCACGGGCGATCGGAGCGTTCCACATGAGCCACCCCCTCTTCGCCCGCATCTACGCCAGGAGGTCGGTCGGCGAGGCCCACCTGCAGGAGGCCTACCGCCGCGAGCTTCTCGATGGTTTGTCGGGCCGGGTCCTCGAGGTCGGCTGCGGCAACGGTCTGAACTTCGCCTACTACCCCGCGCCGGTCACCGAAGTGGTCGGTGTCGAGCCGGAGAGCTACCTGCGACGCCAGGCCCAGATCGCCTCCCTCAAGGCCCACGTCCCGGTCCGGGTCGTGGAGGGCCGGGCGGAGACGGTCTCCGAGGTGGTGACGGGCACATTCGATGCTGTCGTGTTCTCGCTGGTGCTGTGCTCTGTGTCGGATCCGAGGACCGCGTTGGCCGAGGCCAAGAAAGTGCTCACCCAGGGAGCGTCCGTCCGCTTCTACGAGCACGTGCTGTCGGACGATCCCCGCCTGGCGCGACGGCAACGACTCTTCGCTCCGGCGTGGAGCACGGTGGCCGGTGGATGCCGACCCGACAGGGACACGCTCTCCGTGCTCCGTGAGGAGTTCCAGATTTCGGCGGCCCGAGCCTTCGATTTCTGCCCCGGCTGCCGGTTCCCGCTCGGCATCGTGGCACCGCACGTGCTGGTCCGGGGCGTGTTCCGGTCGGGTTGACGGCCGAGAAGCGCCGGCCGCCTCCGGTACCGCCGCTACGCTGCGCCGACGTGGAGCCATCGATGACCGAGATCGCGGACGGCAATACCATCTGGCGCTTCGACGAAGCCTTCCTCACCTCCAACTGGACCTGCATCTGGGGTCGCGGTTGCCTCGGGATCCTGCCCCAGCCGGCGGCTGAGCTCGGGCACGGCTGTTGCTCCTTCGGCGCCGAGGTGGACGGCGAGGACGAGGCGCGCCGGATCGCGGCGATAGCCGACACTCTGGGACCTGAGCGCTTCGAGCATCACGACATCGCAACCGTCGGGGGCATCTTCGATGATGCCGGCCGCACCGGCACCAGGGTGGTCGACGGTGCGTGCATCTTTCTCAACCGACCCGGTTTCGACGGTGGCGCCGGCTGCGCGCTCCACCTCGCCGCTCTCGATGCGGGCGACTCTCCCATCGACTACAAGCCTTCCGTCTGCTGGCAGCTCCCGATCAAAGTGGACTGGGAGCCGACCGGTGACGGAAGCGAGGTGGCGACGGTCCGAAGGTGGACCAGACACGACTGGGGCGCCGAAGGCGACACCATGGCCTGGTGCTGCACCGAGGGCACCAGGGCCTACGTAGGCGAGCAGCCGGTGCTCGAATCGATGGCCGAGGAGATCGAGGTCATCGTGGGCCCCGAGGTCTACGCCGAGCTCCGGAGACGCCTGGACCGATGACGCCCTGTCCACGGGAGGGAGGCCGACGAGTCCGCCCCGTCGGCAGAGCCGGGATCACCCCGAATCGGCCGGGTTGGTGGCCCGCTGCCGGATGCGACGGCCGGTTGTCTCGGCGGGCACGATGCGCACATAGACATCCCGTGGGCCGGCAGCCCAGGGGGTGATGGGTAGCTGACTGACCTGTTCGAGCTCCCCGGGGTCGGAGACGGCGTGCCCGCTCCCCCGGACCAGCACGCTCCAGCCCTCGGCCAGTGCCTCGTCGAGATGGTCGACTTCGAAGGAAACCCGGTCCTGGCCGAGGGAGGGGATCAGTCCGGACGTGGGCTCGGTCCGGAACACGATGTCGCCGTCGAGCATCCGGAAGTTGACCGGCAGGGCCATCGGTCCCTCGTTGCCCACGAAGACCACCCGACCCACCCCGCCCGGCTCGATCAGCTCATTGCATTCGTCGCCACCCAGGTGTTCCAGGATCGGCCGACTCGAGGCCCTGGTCCGCCCCGGGGGGGCCTGGGTCCCGCCTCCGGCGATGGCGTCGACCGTCGTCTCCAGGGCCGCGGCCAGGCGCCAGAGGGCCGCCCGCGAGAGTTGCGGTGCGGGATTTACCTCCACCGAATGGAGGTAGGACGCATCCATCCCCGCCCGGGTCGCTACCGACTCCAGGCTCAATCCCAGCTCCCTGCGACGCTCCGCCACTCTCCGGCCCAGGTCACCGCTGCTATTCATCATCCCTCCTCGGTCGCTGCCCTCAATCATGACTGCCGGCTGAAATCCGTCCTAGGGCCGTTCGTCCCAACCGCCTCCGGCTGCGGCCGCCGAGCCGCTGGCCAACGTGGTCGCCGGAGGGCTCACTGACCACCGGAGCCGCCGTGCCCGTCAGGGGGACGGGAGACGATGAGAACCGGACGACCGTGCTCCCGGAGGAGTCCGTGGCTCACGGACCCGCCCCCGAGGAGGCGCTGGAACGAGGCCCCGAAGCCTGCGCCACGCGTGCCCACGATGATCATGAGGGCATCGACACGGTCGGCGATGGCCGCGATCGCCCTGACCGGTTCGCCACGCTCGGGGTGGTAGGTCCATTCGACATCGACGCCGGCCATGAAGGCGTCCACCCGCTCGTGCTCCTGGTCCAGCGCCACCCGCGCCCGCTCCTCCCAATCCGAGGAATCCGGGTCGACCGGATAGTCGAGCAAGTCGACGACATGGACGATGTGCAATCGAGCACCCAGCCGCTGGGCCAGGTCGGTAGCCACCGAGAGCGCGTCCTGACTGGCTTCCCGCAGGTCGTAGCCCACCACCAGGTCCGCAGTCCCGTCAGTCATCGTCTCACGACCGCCAAGCCTATTGCCGCGGCGCCCATGGTCACCACCAGCGTGCCGAACGCACTGCCGAGTGCCGCGCCATAGAGCCGGCGCTGCACCAGGCGGACCGACTCGAAGCTGGCCGTGCTGAACGTCGTGTAACCGCCACAGAATCCGGTGCCCACCACGAGCTTGAGCTCGGACGGATCGTGCCGGAACAGGATCAATCCGGTCACCACTCCGAGCAGGAGCGAGCCGCTGACGTTGATGACCAGGGTCGACCAGGGAAACTCGGATCTGATCCGGTGGCGAACGACCCCGTCCAGGGCGAAGCGGCTCACTGCGCCGGCAGCACCGGCCAGGGAGACCCACAGCCCGATCATGGCGCCACCCCCCGAGTCCGCAGGCGATGATGGCCGGCGGCCACCGTGATGCCGACAGCGGTGGCCACCAGGCCACAGACGACGCTGCCGGCCGCATAGGCCAGCGCCAGGCCGGCATCGCTGGATCGCACCAGCAGGTCGGCTTCGACGGCAAGGGTGCTGAAGGTGGTCAGCCCGCCGCAGAAGCCCACACCCACCAAGAGGCGCGCCTCTTGGCGCCAGCCGACGTCCGGCCCGCGCCGGGCGAGGCCCTCCAGAAGGGCCCCGAGCACGAATGCGCCCACCATGTTGACGACGAAGGTCCCCGTCGGCCAGTGTCCGGTCACGGTCGGGAGGGCCCGCGAGACGCCGTACCGGGCTGCGGTTCCCAAGGCACCGCCGACGGCCACCAGACAGAGTAGGAACGGCTGGACGTGCGGAGCGGCCGCCCCGCGGTCGCCTGATGGGCCGGCGTCGGAATCAACCGGCAGTTCGGGGTGAGAATCGGTGGACTCCGTCATACGAACCTCCGCTACGAACGTGGAGGAACCATCAGCCACGAAGGCGGTTTAGGTGGAAGAACCACCATGGCGGAGTCCCATCGCCACTGCGAACGATACCAGGTCCGGGGTGATAATCGCCCGTCCCGGGCCGTGATCCACATCATGCCGACGAGGCCGGGTCGGTCGGTCGGAGCCATCGCCCGTGCCGGTACAGGTTCGCCACAGTCTGCCGGGCCGGAGCAGGCGGGGCCGGCGGCGAGCGAGCGGGGCGGCGGAGGCGAGCGAGCAGGCGGCGAGCGAGCGGGGCGGCGGAGCTCGGAGGATGGGTCTGCCGAAGCAGGACCATCCACGGGAAGCCGGGCTCCCCGTGGATGGTCCCGACGATGCCCCACCAACCCGCAGGGCATCGCCGTAAAGGCGTCCTGCCGGCGGCTACGAAGTGGCCGGCTCGGCCTGGACTCCGATCGCCTCACGACCACGATGGGAAGGAGAGACGGCCGGCTCCGTTCCCGGCACGGTCGATTCGCCCGGGTGCCCGTCCTCGATGGAGCCCATACCGACCGGGATGGAGGGGTGGGTTCGTTCGAGATCGGCTTCGATCTCGGTCAGCACACCTGGTCGACGGCGATTGGTGAGGTAGAGCCACCCCGATCCACCGATCATGTAGGCCAGGAAGATGTACGGGAAGATGTCGACCGGGTACGGCGGCACGGGAACGAAACTCCCGATGAGCGGGACCATCAGCAACAGGCAGGCCAGCGCCGCCACCACCACGTGCCGTGGTCGCAGTTCGTTCCGCTTCTTCAGGTAGACCGGGGCGGCCACCGAGATGAGGAAGTATGCCGTGAGGAAGCCGAACGCCGCCAGGGTCCCCGCATCGCCAAAGGTGGTGTTGGGATTGGTGAAGACTTCGAGCACCACGGGAATGGCGACGATAGCCAGTATGTAGACCGTGATGGCGACGTGGGGTGTCTGGTTCTCCTTGTGAGCCCGGCCCAGATTCTTCGGGAAGATCGTGTGCTCGGCCATCGGATAGATGATCCGTGACCCGGCGTTGAGGCACGACAGTGTGAGCGAGAAGAAGCTCACCATCGCTCCGAGGGCCACGGGGATCTTGAAGAAGGTCACGTCGTAGATCTGGCCCAGCGTCGTCAGGGGCAGAGCGATGCTGTCGAGGGGCGTGCCGTAGTTGCGGGTGCCGAAGACCTCGACATAGCTCATGAACACCATGAACGCCCCGGTGATGATCAGGCTGACGATCACCGCCCGGGGGATGTTCTTGAGCGGGTTCTTCGCCTCACCGCCCAGCGTGGTCGCACTCTCGAAGCCGACCAGGGAGAAGATGCAGATCACGACGGCCAAGCTCAGCCCGTGCAGTGTCATGCCCTTGGCCTTGACGATCGTGGTGTCGATCGTGAATCCGTGCTTGAACAGCACCACGAAGGCCAGGCTGAGGATGCAGGCCACGGAGACGCACTCGAACACCAGCGTGAGCAGTGACGACACATGGATGTCCTTGTAGGCGATGAACCAGCACACCGCGGCGCTGAGGCAGAAGAACAGTACGGGGGGCACGACGGTGTGCACGCCGATGCCGGACAGGAACTGCGCGGCGAAGATGGAGAAGCCCGTCAACCCGGCCACCCCGATGAACAGATACGCCCAGATCAAACTGAACCCCGAGATCACGCCGGATGTCGGTCCGAGCCCCCGAGCTGTGTATCCGTACATGGACCCTGCCAACGCCGACCGTTTGGCGAACTGGTTCAGGCATCCGACGACGAAGAGCAGCATCACGGTACCGAACGCATAGGCGAGCCAGGTGCCGTTTCCGGCGTCGCCATAGCAGAGAGCGATGATCAGCACGGCCGTCATGGTCGGCGAGATCACCGCGATCGACTGGGCCAGCACTGTGGGGAAGCCCAGGGCGTTTCTCCGAAGTCCCGGATGTGTCTTGGTGGAACCCGGGGGGTCGCCTGTCGTCAATGTCGTCATCGTGGTCACTGCTCCTCTCGTAGGCCGGTGGTGCGGGGAGGGAGCCGAAATGATCACAATAGGATCCGCCGGACGGACGGTCCGATTGTGTCTTTATCTCGCAAGTATCTGTGAGATTTTCCCTCCAATACGACTGTATGTTACGAGTATGTCTATCGAGAGTACGGCGTATTAACGGAGTGTAAATAGGCCAGGTCCTGAAACCATTACTTGGACCAATTGATCGCGTCAGAATTAACAACAATTACGGAATTAATCACGCACCTTATTTGCCCCCGGCGGGAACCGGGCGAGGGATCCTCCCGCTCGGCCGGACCGCTAATCGTCAGTCAACCGGCGGGAAATACCCACTCGGGAAACGACTGATCTTCGAGAAGGAGATCCTCGTAGAAGGCCCCGAAAGGGCGTTCCGGATGGATGATGGCGATTTCGAGCACCCAACGGTCGGGGTGCAGGGCGAAGGGAACGTCAGCAATGGAGCCGTCGTAGTGGGCCGAATGGGGGAAATCGGACAGCCGGTGGCCCGAGAGGTCGAGGTTCAGCTTCCACCCCAGGTTCTCCGCCGCCTGCGTTGCGTAGTCGTACAGGTCCTTGCCGGTGGCGCCCTCTTCGAACCAGTGGCGGCGGGTGTCCTCCCAGATCGCCCGAGCGTCGCGCTTGGCCCGGTGGTGATCGGGATCGTCGCCGACCACGAATGTGTCGCCTGCGTCGCCTTCGCACTCCTCGTAGATCGGACCGATATCGACGAAGAAGATGTCGTCGGCGCCGAGGATGACCCCGGGCTCGGACCGCTCCATGAAGTCCTTGGTCGTGTTCGAACCCAGGCGGACGATGATGTGGTGCCATCCTCGACGCATACCCAGAGCGGACAGGGTCGTCCGAGCGATCTCCTTCGCCTCCTCCTCGGCCATGCCCACCTCGACCTGGTCGGCAATGGCATGGACCGCCTGCCGGGTCCGCGCCCGGACATCCATCAGCTTGTCGAGCGAGAACTTCTCCCCGGTTGCTTCGAGTTCGTCCAGGGTGTCGGTCATCTGTTGGCCTCCGCTTCTGTCATTGGTTCGTTGGTCGGCACTGCCCAGCACTCGTCGTCGGCGGCCCCCGAGCGCCGCCGAGACCCTCCCCCCGAAGTGGCGGGGAACGGCATCATCGGTGGACGGCCTGAAGGGTTCTCGAGTCGTGCGCGGCCACCATGAGAATCTCGGTCGTGCCGCCGACGGCGGCCAGCCGGTGGGGCCGATCGGCATCGAAGTGAGCGCACTGACCGGTGGCCAAGGTGTGGCCGATGCCGTCGTACTCGAGCAGGAGGGTCCCACTGACGACGTAGAGCCACTCCTCGCCCCGGTGCCGGGCAGGAGGGGACGTGGGCCGTTCAGGCTCGATGGTGATGCTCAGCGCCTCGATGGCCGACGAGCCGGGAAAACCGCTGCGGGTGACGATGGCCAGCCCGTTCGCCTCGTGACGAGGCTCCGCGCCGGCGGAGATCGAAAGCGGCGCACCGTCACGGTCCTCACCCAGCAGCACGTTGACCGGAACCCCGAGGGTGGCCGACAGGTCGAGCAGCGCGGCGATCGAGGGCTGGCGCTCGCTCGATTCGAGCCGGGACAGGTGCGCCTTCGACAGACCCGTGGCCTCGGCCAGCTGATCGAGCGTGAGACCGGCGCGGTCACGCGCCGCCCGCAGGCGTTCGCCGATAGACGCCAGCGTGGCCTCGGTCACCATGGGCTCACCCTACGCCTGAGTTGTCTGTGAGACAACATGTGTTGTCATGAGTTCACACTGCCGAAACACGGCCCGGTCGGCCGGACTTGGGAGGGCCCGACTCGGGGAGGACGGAGGGGCCGGCGACGGGGCCGGACCGGGCATCCTGTGGGGACGCGGCCGGACCGAATGGTCGGCTTGGTGCCGGCACTCGGGAAAACCGTCGTCAGCAGCAGGTGGGCGGCGGCGATCAGGACGGCGTGCGGATCCCGGTTCCCCGTTCGGGCCCGCCCGACTGCCGCCCGGCGGTCAGCCCAGCTCGACCAGGTCCTCGTCCCGGTCGAATCCGCTGACCAGGCCGGCGAAACGGTCAGCGATCCGATCGCGGACCGGACCCAGCCGGCTCAGGCAGCCGTCGCTTTGCCCGTCGATGTCCTCGGGGTTGCTCCCGGCTTCTCGGGCCTCGTCGCCGAACGCATCGAGAAAGGCAGTGACCGCCCGCCGATCGACCTCGACATGGAACTGGAACCCCCAGGAGCGTTCGCCCACCCGGTAGGCCTGTGGATACAGCCGGCTGGTGGCCAGTTGGGTGGTGCCCGCCGGAAGGCCGAAGGTGTCCTGGTGCCAGTGCAGCACGGTGAGCCGAGTCGGAAGCCCACCGAGCAGCGGATCGGAGGAGGCGGCCTCGGTCAGATCGACCGAACCCCAACCGATCTCCGGACCGGCAGTACCCGCGACCACCGAGCCTCCCGCGGCCAGGGCCAGCAACTGGGCCCCGAGGCAGACACCCAACGTCAGGATCCCCCGGTCGAGGGCGTCGGCCAGCAGTTCTATCTCCGCTCTGCGACTGGCAAACCCGTCGTCGCTGGTGGCGGACATCGACCCTCCCATGACCACCACCCCGTCGAACCCGGAGACGTCGGCCGGTACCGGATCATCGGCGAAGACTCGGCAGGGGACGACCTCGACCCCGGCCGACGACAGGGCATCGCCGATGGCGTAGGGGCGTTCGGGCTCGAGGTGTTGCACGACCAGGCATCTCGACACGACTTCCTCCTCCACGAGCAAGCGTTTGAGCACGAAAGCCGGGGGCAGCTCTCGAATTGGGACACGATACCCTTTGACGAAAGATCCGGTCGTCGATGGTCACCGACTAGGCGACGGTTTCGGCATGCCGTCAGGTCAGGGCCGGCGGCCGTCAGGTCAGGGCCGGCGGCCGTCGGGTCCGGGGCGGTGGCCGTCGGGTCCGGGGCGGTGGCCGTCAGGTCGGCCGACCCCTCCGCCCGGCGCCCGGCAGGTCGGCCGACCCCTCCGCCCGGCGCCCGGCAGGCGAGGGCTTCGGCCCCCCACGACGATCCGCTGCGCGGCGCTGACTCAAAGCCCGCTCAGGCCGCCAACGGGCCGCTCGGCGTTCCCCACCCCGCCGGCCGTCGTCCCGGGATGGTTCGGATGTCACTGCCTGGCATTTCGGCTGCAATTCTCCACATCTTGGACTCGGCCGGCACTCTCGGTTGCCGACCGGTTACGCCCGGTGAAGGAAGTTGCAAAATGAAGGATCCCGAGGCTAGAAGAAACCTGTAGCGATGACGCGGACGGATCGAGGCGGGCCTGTGGAGCAGACCAGTGGAGCAGACCAATTGGGGAATCCCGGTCGAGTGGATGGGTGGTTCCTCCATCGCGTCGATGCCTAGGGTGGAACGTCCTCGGCCGTACGGCCAACAACGACCAGATCCTGCATCCCTCGTTCCCCATTCGTCCCCTCGCCCTGCCGCGGTTCGCGGTCCGGTGGAGATCGGGCCGACGCCGGTCTTCGGGGACATGACCGGCCTCCACGTGCGCCTGAAGGTGGACCGCTCCCTGTTCGACGGCAGGCGGCACCGCGGAAGGGCCCCATGAACAACGCTCGTCGCTGGCCCCCCATTGGCGCGGAGCGTTTCGCGCTGCTGGCGGGTGGCGACGCGAGGGGCCAGGCGGGGTTGGCGCTGTCCGTCGATGTCGGCGGCCTGGAACAGGCTCCTACGTGGACGGCGTGGCACCCCGACTCCGGTGAGGCCACCGAGGACGACAGCCGGGAGGGCGCGGACGACGGCCGGGGTGGCTCGGGCGGGAGTCGGGAGCAGCCCGACCTGTCCCCTCACTGGGCCACCAGGCTCTGGCGGTCGCTGTCCCGCCCCACCTCCCTGGTGGTCATGGGCTCGATGGTGGTCGGTGCGGCCATCCGGTCGAACGTACCCCGGGGGCTCTGGGTGGACGAGGCGATCAGCGTGTCCGAGGCCCGGATGCCTTACGGCGCCATGATCCACCAACTGGCCGTGGCTGACGTCCATCCTCCCCTCTACTTCACCGTCCTGTGGGCATCGGTCCGGCTCATCGGATTCGGTGATGACGCCGTGAGGGTGCCATCGATCGTCTTCGGGATCCTCCTCATCCCGCTCGTCTACCTGCTGGGCAAGGAGGCCTACGACCGGAGGACCGGCGCCGTCGGCGCCGTGATCGTGTCGGTCGCCCCCTACACCGTGTGGTACTCGCAGGAAGCGCGCATGTACGCGCTGTTGATGGTGTTCGGGGTCATCGCCCTGTGGGCACAACTCCGCATCTTCCACCGCGGTGGGTGGTACCCGTGGGTGGTGTACACCGTGGCCAGCATCGCCATGGTGTGTACGCAGTACTTCGGGATCTGGCAACTGGTCACCCAACAGCTGATCTTCATCGGGGTCGGCCTCGTCCGGTGGCGGCGCCATCGGCGACCGGGAACACTGCTCTGGCCCTGGCTGTGCAGTGCGGTCGTGATCCTTATCACCCTCGTCCCCCTGGCTCTGATGATGAAGGTGCAGTTCCACAATGCCCAGGCCACCGGGCAGGCGTTCCAAGGCTCGGTCAACACCGTCGGGACCACGAGCCTGAACATCTACACCGTCCTCTTGAACCTCGGTTACAGCACGATCGGCTTCCACTCGTCGGCCGTCATGTCGTACGTGGTCGCCATCTGGCCCATCGGCGTTCTGGGTGCACTGCTGCTACTGGGGCGCCGTTGCCGGCCGGTCACCTACCTGCTCGTGGCCGTGGTGGTGGTTCCCGTCATCGCCATGTTCGTCCTGGGCGAGTTCAAAGCCAGTCTGGCCGACGTCCGCTACCTCTCCACCACGGTTCCGGTCGTGCTGCTGATGATCGCTCGCACCGTCACCACGCTGGTCAGCAGCAAACGGGTGCTCACGCTCGTCATGGTCGCTCTCGTGGCGGTGATGTCCGTCGCCCTCTTCAACCAGCAGTTCGCCAGCTCGAATCCGCGCCGGTACAACTTCAGGGAGGCATTGCACCGGGTCGACGCCGACGCCCGCCCGGGAGACCTCATCCTCTACGACCCGCTCAATGCCGAGATGAAGCCGGTGATCAGCTACTACTCGCCGGAGCTCAGATCGGCGCCCCTCTCTGCCAATCCCACCGTCAAGGCCGGGCACACCATCTTCATCGTCACCAGCGCGATAATTATGGACGCGTCGGACCGGAACGTCCTCGACAGCGCGCTGGGCCGCCTCGGATCCCAACACAAGCGCCCGTCGGCCCACTGGGTCTTCCCCAACGTCCAGGTATGGGTGTACCGGTGACCGCCGCCTTTCCGGCCATGAGGGAAGATGACGTGCGTCGCGAGACCCCGGTCGAGCTCGAGCGCGGAACAGTGGAAGAAGATTGACCGCCGGCTCCGGGTCCTCATCCCGATCGGCGCCACCATCTCCGTCCTGTACCTGCTGTGGTTGCTGCTGCCGCAGCGAGTCGGCAACCCGTATCTCTACGGGGCCCTGATCACCGCGCAGATATTCAACTTCACCCAGGGCATGGGCTTCATGTGGACCATCTGGCCGCGGCGGCGGCGGCCCGCCGATCCCGCCCTGGTCGGTCCGCCACCGGACGTCGATGTCTTCGTCCCCGTGTACAACGAGCCCATAGACGTGGTGGCGCCGGTCGTGGCCGCGGCGGTCGGCATCCGCGGCGGAGTGGTGAACGTCTACCTGCTGGACGACGCCGGCCGCCCCGAGCTGGCCGACCTGGCCGAGGAGTGGGGGGCCAGCTACATCCACCGCGGCGAGAACGTCAACGCCAAGGCGGGCAACATGAACCACGCCCTCAGGTTCGCCAAGGCCCCGTTCCTCGCCGTCTTCGACTGTGACCACGTTCCCGACCCCGGCTTCCTCGAAGCCGCGCTGGCCCCGATGCAGGATCCCGATGTCGCCGTCGTGCAGACGCCCCAGTACTACTCCAACTCGCAAACCGACCGACTGGCGGCGGCGGCTTCGTCCCAACAGGAGCTCTTCTTCGGCGCCATCGGGCGGGGCAAGGACACCTACGGTGGGATGATCTGCTGCGGGACCAACTTCCTGATCCGCCGGGCCGCACTCGACGAAGTCGGCGGGTTCCCGTTCGAGGGATGGACCGAGGACCTCGAACTGTCCATCAAACTGCAACATGCGCAGTGGAAGATCGTCTATCTCACCCAGGTGCTGGCCCGGGGCCTGGGCCCCGAGGACATGTCCGCCTACGTGAGCCAGCAGCTCCGCTGGGCGCGGGGCGGCTTCTACGCCCTCGGCCTGCTCGTCCGGGGCAAGATGCCCCTGCGGGTGCGCCTCTTGTACTCGCACTCCTGCGCGTTCTGGTTGACCGGATGGACCATCCTCATCTACCTCTCGCTACCGGTCTTCTTCATCTTCACCGGCGCCCAGCCCTTCAACGGGTCCACCGCCTCGGAGATGCTCCTGTACTTCGCCCCGTTCTTCATCATCAACCTGGTCGTCGTGGCTACGGCCGGCGGGAATTCCTATACCTTCCAGGCCTTCTGCGTGTTCGTGGCCAACTTCTGGGTCCACATAGCCGCCAGTATCTACGTGATGACCGGCGCCAAGATGAAATGGGTGGTCACCTCCAAGCAGAGCTCCAAGGGGAGAGAGCCGGGGAGTGTCATTCCGGGCCTGGCCTACTTGGGTGTCTTTCTGGTGACGGCGGTGTACGGGATCGCCCGTGGGTTCACCCCGGCGGTGGCCGACAATCTGGCCTTCGCGGCCATCTACGCAGTGGTCATACTGGTCGGGATCTGGCCCGCCCTGGTCAGTGCCCCGATTCCCGGAGCGGCTGCGCCCGAAGCCGATCTGGTCACTCCGGAGCTGGAGGCGGCGTGAGCCCGGGGATGGGCGTCATCCGAGAATCCGATACGTCCTCGATTGGCCGGGAGCCGGTGAGGACCTGGTCAGCGAGAGCGCAGATACACCCCAACTGAAGCGCGCAGAAGTCTTTTGGGGTGAGCAGGTTTTTCCGACGCAGGTGTAGTTGTCGAACTCGATCCCGACCTCGATACCGGCCATCCTCTCTCTGTCTATGGATGTATCGCTGGGGAGGATCTTTTTGGCCTCGGCAACAAAGGAACTCAGGTTCACCCTCACCGTGCCGGTCTTCCGCTGCTCGGATGACTTCAGGACGAAGTGCAGCGTGGTGGCCTTTGTCGCCCCACATCCCTTGAAGACAACCCAGGTCGCACCGGCAGAGGTGAAGGACGGCCTGCGAGCGCCGCAGGCCGGATACGTGTTGTACGGCTCGATCATGATTTCGACATCGGCTGCCTGAGGACCTTTGTCGGTGATGGAGCGCTCGAGCCAGAGGTCGTAGGTGAGGTGCAGGTACTGGGCCGGGGTGATCGATCCCACCGAATAGGTGATGCTCGCCTGGTAGGGGTATTCCGCGAAACTGCTGACCGGGATGGGGAATGGAGCCTTCTTGCAGCTGGCGGTGGTGGCGCCGCAGAACGTCTCCCCGTATGAGCTCTCGCCGTAGCCGATCTCCGGAAAGCCGGCAGGCCCCGCCGTGGGGCCCAACGACAGCGAGGAGAGCTCGACCGTGTCCTCGAATCCGGAATCGATGTTGTAGCACTGCCGGATGGTTCCCACCGATGTCTCGACATTCCACAGGTTGGGAGTGGCGACTCCCGTGGCCAGAGGCAGAAATGAGGCGGAACCGGCTTGGGTGGTATTGGTGGACGTGGGCGGCGAGAAGGTGGGGCCGTTGCAGTCCGTTGCGGCCGATGCGACGCCTGCCCTCGCCGGGGTCCCGGACGACCCGGCGGTCACTGAGATGCCGATGCGGCCCGGCCCAACCGACGCCGCTGACGGTTGGCTGGCCACAATGGCCAGCGCGGCAACGAGGAGGAACACCGACGTCATCGGCCGACGAACCGAAGTGAACCACTGCATGAGATTCCACCTCCACCGGCACGCACCCGCCGTAGGCGGAGCTGCAAGCTGGGGCGACCGGTGATCGCGAGTGACTCATGCCTAATCGCCTCCGGCGGACATTTCAAGACGGCGATGTGTGTCAGGCCTTGGAGTCAGCCTCGAATCGGCCGCGGTGACACCCCCGTTCGTTGCTCACCCCTCGGAGTCCCCGCCGAGGGCCAGCGACGCCGCACCAGTGGTGATCACGTCATACAGTGCGCGGAGGTCGCCGGCGATCCGCGCCCCGTCGGGGCCGAGCGGAGCGGCGTCGAGCTGCCGGAGGATCAGATCGGGCGCAACGGCCAGGCGGGGCCGGGCCTCGAGACCGTCCAGGTCGGCGGTCCTCCCCCAAGCGAACGTGGGGCCGGCGCCCGGTCGTGAGCCCGGGTGCTCCGCATCGACCGCCGGCCACCCGAACGGCCCGCGTCCGCCAGACCGGTCCAGGTCAATTGGTGTGGGCCCGCTGCCCGCTTCCGGCCTCCCCCGACGGGCCCGCAGGCCGGCGAGCAGTTCGTCCTTCGCCCGTCCGCGCCAGGCGAAAATGAGGAACGGGTCGGCGTCGAACGCCTCGGCCAGAAGGTAGTAGACGGCGGCGATGTGCTTGCACGGGTTCTCCCAGTCCGGGCAGGAACAGGCCGAATTGATCTCGTCGAGCGAGGTCGGGAACAGCGAGGTCGACGACTCGGCGAACGCCTCCTCGATCTCCTCGGGCATCTCGTCAGCCAGCAGCCTGGCCGCAAAGACCGCGCTCGACGCCATGACCGCCTCGATGGCGTCCCACTCGGCCCCGGTCAGCACGTCCGTCTCGATGAACGCCCGGTAGGGCTTGGCCCGTGACCCCTGCACCGAAGCCTTCACCTGCCCCGCCGTCACCTCCAGCGAGAGCACCTGGCCCGTCCGCGCATACCGCTTGCCGCGCTGCAGACGGCTGCCCAAACCGAAGGCCTCGAGCACGGCGATGAAGCGCTGCGACCACCAGGTCTCGCCGATCCGACCCCGACGGCTGCGGGCCTGCAGGCCCCCCTCGACGGCGATGGGCTTCGAGGGCGGCGGCCACCATCCGTCGGCAGGACGCCCGGCCCGGCCGGTGGGACGACGCGAGCGCGGGCGACGGGGTGGCATTCAGTCCTCTCCGACCGCGTCGGCCGAGAGGGCGACGATCTCGCGCAGCTGCTCGGTGGACAACTCGGTGATCCAGTCCTCGCCCGAGCCGACGATGCGGTCGGCCAGGGCTCGCTTCGCTTCGATCATGGCGTCGATCCGCTCCTCGAGGGTACCCCCGCAGACGAACTTCCGCACCTGCACGTTGCGCCTCTGGCCGATGCGGAAGGCCCGGTCGGTGGCCTGGTCCTCCACGGCCGGGTTCCACCAGCGGTCGAAATGCACGACGTGGGTCGCCGCCGTGAGGTTCAGGCCCGTACCCCCGGCCTTGAGCGAGAGGAGGAAGACCGGCGCTCCTCGTTCACCCTGGAACTGCTCGACCATGGCGTCCCGCTTCTTCTTCGGCACCCCGCCGTGGAGCCAGAGGACCTCACAGCCGAGCCGCTGGCGCAGGTGGCGTTCGAGCATCTCCCCCATCTGGGTGAATTGGGTGAAGACGAGCGAGCGGTCGCCTTCGGCCACCGCCTCCTCCAGTACCTCGACGAGGCGGGACACCTTGCCCGAGCGACCGGCCACCGACGAGCCGTCCCCCAGGAAGTGGGCGGGGTGGTTGCACACCTGCTTGAGCTTCATCATGGTGGCAAGGACGAGCCCACGACGTTCGATTCCCCGGGCCTCGTCGATGCGGGCCAGCATGTCGTCCACCACGGCCTGGTAGAGGGTGGCCTGCTCACGGGTCAGGTTACAGAACTCCCTCATCTCGAGCTTGTCGGGCAGGTCGGCGATGATCGACCGGTCCGTCTTCAAACGGCGGAGCACGAACGGGCCCGTGATGCGCCGGAGGCGGGCGGCGGCCTCGTCGTCGCCGTCGCGCTCGATGGGAACGGCGAACCGCTCACGGAAGACCTTCTCCGAGCCCAGCATGCCCGGGTTGAGGAACTGCATGATCGACCAGAGTTCGGACAGCCGGTTCTCGATGGGCGTGCCGGTCATGGCGATGCGACGGTCGGCCGGGATGGCCCGGACGCTCTGCGTGGTGCGGGCTGCGCTGTTCTTGATCTGCTGCGCCTCATCAAGCACCATCCGCCGCCACGGCACCGTGGCCAGGAGCTGCTCGTCACGGGCAGCCAGGCCGTAGGTCGACAGGACGAGGTCCGCCGTACCGGCGTGCCGGGTGAAGGCCTTCCCGTCGAGGCGGTCCGACCCGTGATGGACGTACACCGACAATTTCGGGGCGAAGTGGGCGGCCTCGCGTTGCCAGTTGCCGACCAGGGACATGGGGCAGAGCACCAGAGTCGGGCCCAGGGCCGAAGTGGCTCCGCGCCGCTTCGCCTTCGACTTGGTGGTCGGCGTGGGAGAAGTCGGGATCCCGCCACCCCGGGCGCGCTCATCGACCAGCAGGGCGAGGAGTTGGGCCGTCTTCCCGAGACCCATGTCGTCGGCCAGGCAGGCCCCGAGGCCGAGGTCTCCGAGAAACGCCAGCCACCCGAGCCCGCGCTCCTGGTAGGGACGCAGCCGGCCGGCGAAACCCTCCGGCGTGGGCATACCCCGGAGGCGCCGGTCGTCGGCACCGGCGAGCAGGTCCCCGAGCCAACCGTCCGCCTCCACCGAGTCCACCGGGAGGCCACCCGGGGTCTGCTCGAGCCCGAGGCCGGTCCGCAGCACCTCGCCCGCCGTCAGATGGTCCGCGGTGGCGCCTCGCTTGGCCACCGCGGTGATGGCGGCGGCCAGGTCCTCCTCGTGCAGTTCCACCCACCGGCCGCGGAGCCGGACGAGCGGCTGCTTGAGGCGGGCCAGTTGACGGAGCTCGCTGATGCCCAGGACGTCGTCCCCCAGCACCGCTTCCCACCGGATGTCACAGAGGCCCTCGAGCCCGATGGCGCCGGCCGGGCCGGCCGTCTTGGTGCCTGTCCGCGCCTTCAGCCGGAGGGCCAGACGGGCCCGGGACGATCGCCACCACGGTGGGGCCATCACCCCGAATCCAGCCTCCTCCAGAACCGGAGCGCCGTCACGCAGAAAGGCGAGGACGCCGTCGGCGTCGGTGGACTGGCCGCTCGGGGTCATCTCGGCCAGGGCCGGGCCGAGTGAGGGGACCAACCGGGCGGCCCGCCCGAGGCCGCGCAGGAGATGCTCGTCGGGATGGTCGATGTGACGCTCCAGCGCGGTCAGTTCGGGACCGTCGCTCCACACCGAGTCGGCGGGAACGAACAGGCTCGGGTCGTCAACGGCCTGCAACGCGAATTCGATCCGCCACTCGTCGGAGACCGGAGGTGTGTTCCGTGGGCGGCGCCGTGCCGGCTGGTCGGGATCATCCTCCCCCGACTCGATGGCGTCCTCGGTACCGTCTGACGGGGGGACGATCCGGAAACAGGTCCGCACCGGATCCGTCGACGTGGTCTCCATTGCCTGCCAGTCAGTCAGCCTTCCGGCCAGCGAGGCCAGCTCCTCGTCGTCGGCCTCCACCCGGCCATCGGGGGAGGCCAGGGCAGCCAGCCAGGCGTCGGTGGCTCCCGGCGACTTCGGCCGGCGTCGTCGATCGCCGGGCGACCGCTCACCAGGTCGTCGATCGGAGGCCAGCCGGCGGGCCAGCGAATCGGTGAAGCCCCACATCAGGGCGCGCAGAGCCTCGTCGGATGCCTCCGCCCCGGGGACGCCATCGCCCGCATGCGATCCCTGGCCGTGAGCATCGGAGGCGAGGAGCACAGAGGGGAACGACCATCGCAGGGCCTCGATCCGGCCGCGGTCATGCCCGTCGATGACCGGGCGCCAGCGGGCACACCAACCGTCGGGGGCGCGCTCCAGGGTCGGCAGCACCCGCCCCCGGGTGGTCAATTCCAGGGCCACCTCGACGGCACGGGCGGCCACGCGGAGATCGGCGGCCACGGCGAAGCCCGGCGGTGCGGAGCCCGGGACACCCAGCGGGTCGCCGGCCACGGCTACCAGCCCCGACAGGACGGGCGCGGCCCCTGACCACTCGACGACCAGGCCGGGGACGTTCCAGGCGGCCAGAGGCCGGGTCGGGGGCGATGGGTCGGCAGGGTCGGCCAGCGGCTCGGTGCTCCCGTCCTCCAGCCACGGGGAGCCCGCCGGCCCTCCGCCGGCGTCGGGCAGGAGCAGCACCAGCTCGGTCTCACCGGGCCCGATCCGGCAGCCGACCTCCGGCCCGGCGAGCTCGGTGAGGGCACATCGGAGGCCGTCGACATCGATGGCGAAGGGATGGGGACGCGGGCGGGGGTGCCGGGGTGGTCGTCCCCTCCGAGGCGGCGCAGTTCGGGGTCGGTCACTGTCCTCTGCCCAGATGGCCAGACGACCCTCGCTCGGCAGCCACGCGGCGTGGAGGACGATCACCGTTGCATACTGCCGCGTCCGTGTGACGACGCCGAAATCCCACCGGCACGCTGGGCTCGGTGGGGTCGAGCGGTCAAGTCGGGGTCCGACGTCCCACAGGTTGCCTGACTACCCGCAGTCCACGGCCACCGACAGGGCGTCACAGAGCGCCGCCATGGTGACGGGCCCAGCCCGTCCGATCCGCCAACGGAGACGGTCGCGGGAGAGGAGTTGGACATTGTCGAGGTTCGCCACCGACGGGTGTCGCATGCCGTCGTCCGGCCCGAGCGGCACCTCGGTGGACAGGCCCCGGACGGTCGAGGTGACGGGAGCGATGATCACCGAGTGGAGGAGCCGGCCCAGGGGATCGCGGGTGAGGACGATCACCGGACGGATCTTGTCCAGGTCGGCGAGCCAGACCTCACCTCGACGCACCACCGCGGTCACGAGCGCTCATCGGCGTACAGGGCCTCCCAATCGGTATCGTCGCCGAGGCCACCGGCGTCGCCGAACGAAGCCAGCGCCACCTCGTCCTGCGTCGGCGGCGTGCGTTGGTAGGCGGCAATGTCCGCCCGGAGGCGCTCGGTCCGGATGAGCTGGTCCAACGCAATGTCGATGGCCTCCGAGGTGGATCCCACGCCCAGGAGAGCCCGGGCGGCGGCGGCCTTCCCACGATCCAACGTGATGGTTGCCTTCTCTCGTGCCATATAATTCATACTACTGACTGGCGGTATCTAGTGGAAGGCGCAAACTTCTGACCGCGATTCCCCCACGGACGAGCGCCCTCTTACTGCAGGTAGCGCTCGATGGCGGGGGCGACCAGTTCCACCAGCTCCTCGTCCGTGGCCCGAACCACCTGCTCGGCCCGGGCCACGTGCCTGAGCATGGCGATCCCGATGAGCTGGGCCACGATCAACGAGGCACGGAGCGGAGCCTCGGACTTCGCCATCAGGGGCGTGAGCGAGACGAGCACCCCCTCGATGAGCAGATGGCGGAGCATGTCCGCCGCGGGTTCGTTGGAGACGGCCGAGCGGACCAGGCCCATGACCACATCACGCGCCTCGCCCCGGTCCAGCATCGACAGGTAGCGCCGGACGATGTGCCCGGCCACTTCCCGGCTTCCCAGACCCTCGAGTCCGGCGAACAGCCGGTCGGGCCGGATGGTCATCTCGAGGGCGGCACGGAACAGACCTTCCTTGGTGCCGAAGTAGTGGATCAGCAGGCCCGGATCGACCTCAGCCTCAGCGGCGATGCTCCGCAGCGACGTGGCGTCGTACCCCCGGGCCCCGAACGCCCGGCGGGCCACGGCCACGATGTGCTGGCGGGTTGCCGGTGTCCCCGGGCGCCGTCCCGAGCGGGTCATGGGCGTGAAGCGCCGGTCACGATGTCGACGAAGGCCTCCTCCAGGTTGGCCGGCACGACGGAGACGTCGGCCCCGAGATCGTGGCGGTGGAGGATCCGCTCGACCTGCTCCGGAGTGCCGGGCACACGCAGACGGGCGCCCTGGGCCTGGACGATGAGGCCGTCGCCGTCCAGTGCCACGAATGCGCTCCGCCAGTCGGCGCAGTCCACCTGGACCACCTGCCGGTCGCCGATCACCTGGCCGAGCGTTCCGGTGGCCACCACCTGTCCCGCCGTCATGACCACCAGTCGATCGCACTGTTCGGCTTCCTCCATGTTGTGCGTGCTCACCAGGACCCCGGTGCCGTGCTCGGCGCTGGCCCGGATGCCGTCCCACAGGCGGGAGCTGCTCAGCGGACCGACCCCCGATGTCGGCTCGTCGAGGATCAGGAGTTCCGGGTCGTGGGAGAAGGCCACCGCGAACGCCACCTGGCGCTGCAAGCCGAGCGACAGGTCTCCGACCAGCTCGTCCCGGTACCCGGCCAGGCTCTCGGGCACGGTGGAGCCGGCTACGCCGAACGCCGCGGTCGTGAAGGCCCAGTTCTCCTTCACGGTCAGATCGTCGTAGAGACCGAGGCCCTGGGGCACGTAGCCCAGCCGGCGCCGGGATGCCCGTGACGGTCGTCCCCCGAAGAGCGAGACCGACCCGCCAGTGGGCACGAGGAGCCCGAGGAGCAATCTGATGAGGGTGGTCTTGCCCGCCCCGTTGGCTCCGAGCAACCCGACGACCTCGCCGGAGCCGACGTCGAGGTCGACGCCGTCGACGGCCGTGACGTCCCCGAATCGGACGGTGGCTGATCGTGCTCGGGCCAACTGCCCCACGGCTACAACCCCTGCTGGTTGGCCAGCGCGGCGATCATCACCGCGTCGTCGAACGTGGGCGCCACCGGTTCTGCGCCGGCGGGCAGGGCGTGGTCGGGCGCCCACACCCGCCAGGAGGTGCCCCGTCGCCACGACCGGCCCGCAGGTCGGTCCGACCCCCGAACCGCGCCCACCGCGCCCGGGACGGCGGCGACGATGTCGGACGGTGAGCCGGTGGCAGTGGCCTTCCCCTGGTCCATGAGGAGCACCGTCGATCCACGATTGGCCTCGTCGACGTAGGTGGTGGCAACGACCACCCCGGTACCTTGCACCGCGGCGCCGGAGAGGAGCCGCCACAGCTCCGCCCGGCTGACCGGGTCGACACCGGTCGTGGGCTCGTCGAGGACCAGGAGCTCGGGTCGGTGCAGCAGGGCCATGGCCACCGCCAGCTTCCGCTGCATGCCGCCGGACAGCTGGCCACCCAGTCGCGACCGGGTCCCGGTGAGTCCGATCCGCTCCAGGAATTCGTCGGACCGGGTGCGAAGGTCCTGGCCCGTGACTCCGTACGCTCGGCCGACGAAGTCCAGGTTCTCCTCGACGGTCAGGTCGACATAGAGGCCGACCGTGGCCGGGATGTAGCCGATGGCCCGCTTGTCGGGTCGCCGGACAGTCCCTTTCGACAGGCGCACCAGTCCCACGAGCGCCCGCAGCAGGGTGGACTTGCCGGCGCCGTCCCCGCCGACGACGACGGTGACCGAGCCGGGGGTGATCGGGAGCGTCACATCGTCGACCGCCACCAACGAACCGAAGGTGACCGTGCCGGCCTCGAGGCCCCAGGTCACGCTGCCGCCGCCAGGGGTTCGGGCTCCCGCCCCGAGCCGTGCCGGACGCTCGGTGCGAGGTCGCGGCGGAACCGGAGCACGGCCAGGCCGAGTACGGCGGTGGCCATGCCGAACAGCACGACGAGCGGGATCCACAGAGCGGTGATCGGCTCCGCTTTCAGCATGACCCCCCGGCTGATGTCCACGAAGTAGGTGAGCGGGAGGATGTAGGCGATCCAGCGGACGCCAGCGGCCATGGCATCGACCGGAAAGATGAGCCCGGACAGGAGGATCTGGGGAACGACGAACATGATGGCCAGCTGGATGGCCTGCCCCTGATTTTGCGAGACCGTTGAGATCAACACACCCATGCCCAGCGTCACCAGGAGGAACAGCAGCGCTCCGACGCCGAAGGTGGCGACGCTGCCCACGAACGGCACCCCGAAGAGGGCCATGCCCAGCAGCACGATGGCGATGAGATCGAGCGATGCCAGCAGCAGATAGGGCAGCATCTTGCCGAAGATCACATCCCACGGTCGGAATGGCATGACCGCCAGTTGCTCGATGGTTCCGGCCTGCCGCTCCCGAACGATCCCGAGGCTGGTGATGAGGGTGCCGATGAACAACAGGATCAATCCGCTCAGCCCGGGGATCATGATCCACGACGTCTTGAGGCCCGGGTTGTACAGCACCTCGAGGGCGACTGCGGGAACCTTCTCGCCCCGGCCGACATCGGCCTCGGCCGTACGGGCGAAGGCCGCCTTGGCCGCTTGGACCGAGAACAGCTGGGTGCCGTCCAGCAAGGCCGTGACCGGGCCGTGACCGGTCACGATCCCCACCGCCGCCTTCCCGTCCCGCAGCCTGGTCTCGACCGTCGCCCGGTTGCCCGCCGGGTCCACTTCGATCACGTCGAGAGGCGCGGGGAGCTGGGCTGCCGCCTCGGTGGCCTGGGGACCCACGACCACGGTCGGGACCTTCGACACGTCGAAGTTGGCGGCGTAGCCGTAGACGACCAGCAGAAGGATGGGCAGGCCGACCAGCAGCCCGAGGGTCCGCCGGTCCCGCAACAGTTGCCGGAACTCCTTGATGACCATCGCCCTCATGCCCGACCTCCTATTTCTACATCTGTTGAATTCTACACGGTAGAAATAGTTGGGCGACCTCGGCTCCGAAGCGGGGATGACGGAAGGCGGTGACCTTCAAGCCGATCGCCCCCCTCTACGATGACGGCCTCAACCCGAACACCCCGTTCGACGACGACCGATGGGAGCTCTACCACGTCGCCGTCGACCGGGCCGAGATCCACGATCTGGCCGATCAGGAGCCCGAGCGACTGGCCGAGCTGATCGACCTGTGGTGGCAGGAGGCGCGTCGCAATCAGGTCCTGCCTCTGCCGGCCTGACCTGCGGGTACGAGCTGGGGCCGGCGGTCGGCGAAGGCTACCGAGCACCGTTCCCGTGCACGGCGGAGATCAGGTCGGCGACCATCACCCTCAGCGAGCACGTCCCCATCGATCCCCTGGTCGAGTTCGCACGGATCATGGCCGAGCAGTAGCTCGAACCGGACCCCGCCGGTCGCCCCCCGGTCGCCCCCTTCAGGACGTACCGAATCAGTTGGAGGGTCTGATGGCCACCGGGGTCCCCCTGGGTGCAAACGTATGGGAGGTGCCGGTGCTGAAGCGGGTCAGCAGAACGTCGTCGCTCAGGGGAAGTTCGTCTGCGGCCCGAACCACCTCGATGACCAGGGCTCCGTCGTCTGAGATGCATTCGCACCGGAGGTGGGGGTCGATCGCCCAGACCATGGCATCGAGCGGCCCCAGGTGGTCCCCGTCCAGCAGGGAGGGCCAGGCCCCGTCGGCCATGGCTGCGCTGTCCCGCTCCAGCGTGACCACGAGGCGACCGTCGTCGAGCTGCACGTCGCAGTGGACGTATTCGTAGGGCTGTAAGGCGGGATGGAGAGCCAGCAGACGAGCTGCTCCGGTCAGCGTGGGAGGGAGGTCGAGGGCGTCCCGGAATCGGGCTGCTGCCACCCCCGCCACTCCCGCGAACTGGCGCCGTCCGAAGTCGACGACTGCGTCGGGGCCGTCGGCCCGTTTGGCCGTGGCGGCCAGAAACGAAAGGACCAGCAGATGACCCTGCAGGCACACCTCGTCGATGATCCGCCTCAGGGCCGATCCGGACCATTCCGAGAACTGCAGGTCGGCCACCAGTGGACCGCTGTAGTCGTGTCGCCCGGGCTCGTCCGGATCGATGGGCGCCAGCTCCAAGGTGGCCGCCCGGGTCTTCGCCATCGCCTCGGCCTCTGGCGGCACCGGCAGCTCCGGGTGGGTATCGGCGATGGTCACCGTCCAGTGGCACGCCGGCGACCGACCGGCAGGTACCCGGGGAGGCCGGTGGATCGGGCGTACCTGCGCCCGTGGATTGGTGGCGGTGGCGGTGGCTTCGAAGGTCGGATCCTCGATGTCGTGGCACATGGCGACGACGAAGTCGGGACCCAGCGGCTCCACGTCCATGAGGGCGCCGCAGTGGTCCAACCAGAACTCACCGTGGTCATGGTCGGAGATCCGATAGCGGAAGTCCATGAACTGGGGTGGTGCGCCGATTTCGATCTGCATTCCCTTGAAGATGGTCTCCACCGAGTCGCCGTCGAACCCCAGGGCCCGTTGCATCCGTTTGGTGTAGACGGGACTGGCCCCCATCCACTCCTCGATGGCGATATCGCGCATCACCTCCATCCCGAACGCCCCGGTGAGGTGAGGCATGCCCGCCCGATCGATCAGATGACCGGCCAGCAGATATTCGGGGGCCAGGAGGGCCAGCTCCGGCTGGGTCAGACCCTCGAGACCCTCGATTATCGTCACGGCCGGCCTCCCTGGGTCGAGTGACTCGGAATTCGGACTCCCCATCGATCCCCCCTCGGTCTACCCCGGTGAGGTTGCTCCGTCGACGACCTCGTGCAGTCCGACTGTTGCTCCGCCAGTTCCAGCTCCACCAGCATCCGCAGGCCTCCTCCGCGTCTGTCGACGTGACACCCCACAGCGAAGAAGACGACTGACCTGGTCTTTCCTGCCGTGGGATGGACAAAACACAATTTCAGATCGCGGTCCAGACAGATCTCTGGACACGTGTCCAATTCTCCCCATAGTGTTCCATGCGGTGTCGGCATGAGCAATGGCCCGAGGGCGCGGCACCAGACGGAGGATGCGAGCATGCCGGTCAGGCGATTTGCGTACGGGTGGTCGGCTCTGCCGCGCCGGTTCGGCGGAACCTTTGCCGCTTTGTTGCTCATGGGCGGGGCCATGACGGCTTGCTCGTCCACCATCACGCCGGCCACGAACGACGCGTCCGCGTCACACCGCGCCCCCATCCCCGCGGCAGCCTTCAACAGCACCACCGGGCTGACCCCATCGACGGTGACCATCGGGAACGTCTCGACCGAGACCCTGGGGCTGTTCACCGGGTCGGTCGTAGGGACGAAGGCGTACGCCGCTTATGTCAACTCGCTGGGTGGGGTCAACGGACGGAAACTGATCGTCGACGCCAACGACGATCAGTTCTCCGGATCCAAGAACAAGCAGCTCACCCAGAGCGCGGTGGAGAGCGATTTTGCCCTCGTCGGGAGCTTCTCGCTCGAGGACAGCTTCGGGGCCGCCGTCCTCGCCCAAAACCCTCAGGTTCCCGACGTATCGCTCACGCTCAGCTCCTATCTCACCTCACTGCCGAACGCGTACAGTGCGGAGCCCGTCGGAAAGGGATGGCAGACCGGTCCACTCGACTTCTACAAGAGGAAGTACCCCACCGAGACACTCCGCACCGGGGTGCTGGCTTCGACCTACCCCTCGGCTTTGGCCATCTGGAGCAAGGAGAAGGTGGTGGCCCAGCATGCCGGCTACAAGATCGTCTATTACGACACCGTCCCGACGACGCAACAGAACTTCATCCAGAACATCGTGGCCATGCAGCGTGCGGGAGTCCGGCTGGTCTTCATCGACCAGCTCCCCGAAAACTACGTCGGAGGAATTTTTCAGGCCTTCGGCCAGCAGGGCTTCCATCCGAAGGTGATCATCGGAACGGCGGCGTATAGCGAGGCGTTGATTCCGGCCGCCGGCAGCCCGGCCAATGTCAACGGCACCGATCTCGAGATGCCCAATGCCCTGTTCCTGGGTGAGGATGCCGCAGAGATTCCCGCCGTCGGCACCTTCTTGAAGTGGGTGCAGAAAGTGTCACCAGGCTTCAAACCGGACTACTACACGCTGGCCGGATGGGCCAATACACAGCTCTTCGTGCAGGCCCTCTCCGCGGCCGGCAGGGACCCCACCCAGGGGTCGGTGCAGCAGCAACTGCGCAGGATCACCTCGTTCGATGCGTCAGGCCTCCTGGCACCGACCAATCCGGCCGCCGGCCGGCAGGCGACGTGTTACCTCATCGCCAAGGTGGTGGGCGGCCACTTCGTTCGCCGGACGATCCGCCCGTGAGTGGACCGACAGGTGGATATCGGTGTGACGGAGGGTTCATGACCGTCGGCGGGTAGCAAGAGGTTCCGGAGATGACCGCAACCTGGTAGACAGGCCACGGCATCCCGGAGCGTGTCGGGCAGGGGATGCTCGTCCACCCCCGGGCTCTCCCGGTGGCTCGGTGGCTCGGTGGTTCGGTGGCTCGGGAGCTCGGTGGCTCGGTGGCTCGGTGGCTCGGTGGCTCGGTGGCTCGGTGGCCGTATCGTTGAGTGCAACCGGTACCGTTGGTCCATGGACCGATCGCGATGGGCAGTGGGCCGGGCGGTCGGTCTCCAGAGGACGGGCCGAACCGCCCCGGGGGCGTAGCGGCGTGGGGATCGGGCCCATCGGCGCCGCGGCCGCCGGCACGTCGGGACCCTGGCTGGTCGTCGCGGTCATGGTTGCCCTGGTCGTGGTGCTCGGTATCCTGGTCGTCCGATGGGTTCACCCCGCGGGTCCTGTCCGACGCCAGCGACGTCACGCTGCAGGGCAGGATGCGCTCTCGAAGCGGCTGTCCCATGATTCGCCGGGAGCGCTGACGCCTGAGAGCGACAAGGTGATCCGTCGCCGACTGCGCCACCTGGAGAGGATGCTCGCCCCAAACCTGTCCGAGTCCCAGCGGCACTGGTTCGAGAGCCACCTGGACGCCGGACGCTACCGGCCGGCCCTCGAGTCTCTGGCCAAGTGGACTGTGGACTCCCCGCTGCCGGTCAATCCGTCGGCCAGGGACGAGTTCCTGTCGATCGCCACTTCGCTCGGGATCAAGGGGACCATGCTGGGAATTCTCCACAGCCGCCACCGGGAGCCACATCGCGCACTCCATTCCGGCGTGAACGGCAAGCCTGGAATCGATGTCCCCCTGGAAGCGTTCGAGGAGCTGGTGGGCGACGCCCTCGACTCGCTCCCGGAGGAGTTCCTCAAGGCCATGACGAACGTGGCCATCACGGTCGAGGAGGAGGCGGAGGGACGAGACCTCTTCGGCCTTTACGTGGGCGTCCCCCTGACCAAGCGGTACTACGGCACGTGGTACGCGAACCCCGACAAGATCTTCATCTACCGGAAGACGATCTGCGAACACTGCCGGACGAAGGAAGCGGTCAGGGACCTGGTGCGCACAACGGTGGTCCACGAGATCGCCCACCACTTCGGGATCAGCGACCCCCGCCTGCAGGAGCTCGGCTGGGGATAGCAGGACGACAGGCGGGCCGCGCTGTCAGCCGGGCTCGTGTCCTTGACGAGTCTCCGCTTCAAGGCTTCAACCGCAGCCAACCGCACCCGAAGGTCGCCGGTAACCGCGTCAAGGGCCGACTATCCGGTTGCAATGGCTATCGACTGCGGTTCTCGTGGTGAATCGCCGCCGCCGACTCCTTTCGACCCTCTTGGTTCGAAGCGGATCTCCAGCCGCAGAGGTCCCGCATGGGTATTTACTGCTAAATTGCGCCACCTGCGCAGCCGAGCCGGACCGAGAGAGCGAGATGCCAAAAACGCCGTTGACCCTGCTGCAGGCTGCAGACAAGTTGGGCGTGCACTACATGACGATCTACCGCTACGTCCGTACAGGCAAGCTCCCTGCAACCCGGGTTGGGGGTGTTTGGCAGGTCGAGCCCGACGACCTGGCCCGGATGAAGCCGGCAGTCCCCCGCCGCTCCCGGAAACCGGCCGCCCGCACCGGCGTCACCAAACAGCTCGAGGCCCGGCTACTGGCTGGCGACGAACCCGGCGCCTGGGGCGTGATCGAGATCGCGCTTGCCTCTGACCATTCCCCTTCCCAGGTACTCCTTCAACTCGTGGCACCGGCCCTCGAATCCATCGGGGACCGCTGGCACGCCGGCGAGCTCACCGTGGCCGACGAGCATCGGGCCAGTGCGGTGGCGGTGCGGCTCATTTCGCGTATCGGGGCCAGATTCGCCCGCCGTGGGCCCAAGCGCGGCAGCGTCGTCATCACCACGCCGCCGGCCGAGCAGCACGCAGCCCCGGTGGCCATCGCCGCGGACCTGCTGCGGTGGGCCGGCTTCAACGTGATCGAGCTCGGTGCGGACACGCCGGCCGACGCGCTGGCCCATGCGGTGGCCGGCGTGCCCAACTTGCTGGCCGTCGCCATGGCGTGCACCACCCAGGGCTCGGCCACCTCGGCCCGCCGCGTCGTCACCCATCTGCACGATGCACTCCCCGGCACCACGGTGTTGCTCGGGGGGGCCGCGATCGACGATGCCGACCATGCTCGCCGCCTCGGGGCTGACGGCTTCACCGGCCGTCGGGGCGACGAGTTGGTCCGAACCATCGAGGAACTCGCCGCCGCCCGTTAGGTTCCATCCCACGCTCGGACGGGAGCTCCCGTTGCGGCCTGCACCGGAGGACCAGTGACGGCCGGTGCGATGATGCCCCACCCGGTCGACTCATTCTCGAGACCGGAAGGCATGGTGCGCCGGCTGCCGGGGTTGTCATCCGTGTCGGGTTGCCAAATGTCCGGCACGGCCGGGCTTGGCCAGGACGAACTGGACGTCGCTGATGTGGCGTTCGAGGAATGACGCCTCGCAGTAAGCGAGATAGAGGTCCCAGAGACGGCGGAATTCCTCGCCCATCCCGAGGGCCGCCACCGCGTCGGTGTTCGCGGCCAGGTTGTCCGCCCAATGCCGCAGCGTCTCGGCATAGTGGCGTCCGACATCCTCGAGGTCCACGATGCGCAAGTGGGTAGACCGGGCCAGGCTCATCGTGAGCGAGGCCACCGAGGGGAGGCACCCGCCGGGAAAGACCATGCGGCGCACGAAGTCCCGGTGGCGCTTGGCCCGCTCGAAGCTGCGGTCGTCGATGACGATGGCCTGAATGGCGGCCAGCCCGTCATCGGTGAGCAGCTCGGAACACTTGGCCAGGAACCGGTCGTGCCACCGCCAATCCACCGCCTCGACCATCTCCACCGAGACCAGCTTGTCGAAGCTGCCGGTGAGATCCCGCCAGTCGAGCCCGAGCACGGTGATGCGGTCGGACAGGCCGGCTTCGGCTACTCGCTTCTTCACATAGGAGCGTTGGGCTTCCGAGATCGTGGTGGTGGTTACCCGGCAGCCGAAGCGGGCGGCGGCGTGGATGGCCAGGCCACCCCAACCCGAGCCGACCTCGACCAGGTGGTCGGTGGACGCGAGCTCGAGCTTGGTGCAGATCCGGTCCATCTTGGTTTCCTGAGCTTCGGCCAGTGTGGCCCCTGGCCGCCCGAACACGGCGCACGAATAGGTCATGGTCTCATCCAGCATGAGGGCGAAGAACTCGTTGGAGAGGTCGTAGTGTTCAGCGATGTTCCGCCTGTCCTCGTCTCGACCCGGGGCGGCCAGGCGGGCCGGGGTATCGAGGAGGGCGCCCCATGCCCTCCCCAACCGATCCAGGCGGTCGCGTAGCGGGCGGGTGTCGCGAGCGAGCGCTCGAACCAGTGCGGTCAGATCATCGGTATCCCACCAGCCGGCCACGTACGAGGTTCCGAGGCCGACCGAGGCCGACCTCAACAGGGCGCTGTAGGCGCGACGGTCGTGCACCGTCACGTGGGCCAAGGGCTCACCCCGACCCAGGCGGAACGTTTCTCCCCCTTCGGTGACGTCTATCGCCGCGCCGCTGGCGCGCTGTCCAGCTGCCAGCACGATCCGGCGCGACAGGCCTGTGCTTCGGTGACGGCCGGGCGAGGAGGCATGGCGCAGGATGCGCCGATCGCGAACTTCTCCGGGAGCCCGATCCTGCGCCGACCGTACCGTCGTCATGTCGGCCCGTACCGTCGCCATGCCGGCCCTGCCGGCGGCCATGCCGGCCCTGCCGGCGGCCATGCCGGCCCTCGACGCACCGTTCCCGCTGGTCCTGTCGGCCACAGGCGTGTCCGCGACCGTGTCCTCGGGCGCACCGTCACCTTTCCCGAGATCACAGGTCCGGGTCATCGCTCGGTCCGGGTCACGACGGACACGTGTGGACGGGATCTGGCAGTGACGATGCCCGCCTTCCCGTCCTGGCGCGTCGGATGCCTGAAGAACGGAGCGCCCTTCAGCCGGAGGCGGGCCGCCTGGGCATAGATGGCGCCGGTGACGCGGTGCGTCATTGCCGGATAGTTCCAGAGGAGACGGCCGAGCTCGGCGCGATCGAGTGCGCGACGACGCAGGAGGAGGGTGGCGGCGAAAAGCCTCTGGTCGGCCTGGAGTACATCGAGTCCGACGGTGAGCTGCGGCCCTGGGGCGGTGTAGCGCAGCTCGTAGTCGAGGTGAGAGGGGAGATACGGGGACACATGGAGCTCCTTGGCAAAGCGGTGCTTCCCCGGAGGTCCGACAACGTAGGCGTGGCGCTCGTGCCATGGCGTGTTCTCCACCTCGGCCACCAGAGAGTCGATCCGTCCCGGTTCACCCGGAGGATCTCCAGCATCGGCGCAGAAGTAGAGGCTGATCGGGTTGAACAACCAGCCCCAGGTGCGCATGTTTGCCAGCAGGGCGACCGGGCCGTCGGGACGCCGCCCGGTGCGTTCGGTCACCAGGTCCCGCACCACCTGGCAGAGGGGTGCGGCCGGGTCGCCCAGGAAGTCCTCGCGCCGGAACCGAACCGGGGCGGCCCGGTGAGCCGACCAGGCCGGATGCAGGCTCATCACGTCGTCGACCTCGGCCAGGTCGAGCAGCGGCATGGCCACCTTGTAGCTGAACGAGTGCGTTGGCCCGGGGCCGAAGCGGGCGTGGACCAGGACGCCTTCGTACATCGCGCTGCGCAGACCGTTTGCGCCCCTGTCGGGCCAGGAAGGCAGGGCGGCCGGCGCCTCGTCCAGCTCCGCCCCGTCGGCCGCGGCCCTGAGACGGGAAGGGTCTGCGATGGTGGTGTGGCCAACGACGGTCACCACCCCACCCCCATGGCCCGGCACGTCTCCACCGCGCTGCGCACGCCGTCCTCGTGAAAGCCATAACCCCAGTATGCGCCCACGAACCAGGTGCGCCGGGTGCCGTTGATCTCATCTCGGTGGCCCTTGGCCCGCGCCGCGGCCGGGTCCAGAACCGGATGGGCGTACTCCATGCGGGCCAGTACCTTGCCGGGATCGATGGCCTCGTCACGGTTGAGGGTGACCAACACCGGGGTCGCCGAGTCGATGCCCTGGAGACGGTTCAGGTAGTAGGTGAGCGTGGCCTCGTCCTGCTCGGCCCCGAGGCGGTGGTAGTTCCAGCTGGCCCAGGCCCGGCGCTCGGCGGGCAACAGGCTGGCGTCGGTATGCAGGACGGCCCGGTTGGACTGGTAGCGCAAGGCACTGAGCGTCTCGTGCTCTCTCCGGTCGGGATCCGACAGGAGGGACAGGGCCTGGTCGCTGTGGGTGGCGAGGACAACATGGTCGTAGGTGTCGACCCCGGCGTCACTCACCACCTCGACTCGACCGGGCTCCCGGCGGATCTTGCCCACCGGGGACCCGAGTCGGAGGCGGCCCTCGTCGCGCAAGGGGCGCAAGATGGCGTCGACATAGCGCTTCGAGCCGCCGTTCACGGTCCGCCACTCCGGCCGGTCACGCACATTGAGCAATCCGTGGCGCTCGAAGAAACGGGCGAAGGTGGCCGCGGGAATCTGAGTGAATGTGGAAGGGTCGGCCGACCAAATGGACGAGCCCAGCGGGACGAGGTACCAGTCCCGGAATCCCGCCGACCAGCGGTGTGGGGCCAGGACCTCCTCCAACGTCACGGTGGCGGACGGCGGGTCGGCCAAGAGGCCCCGGGCCAACCGGTTGAAGCGAATCACGTCAGCCAGCATGCGCAGGAAGTCGGGCCGGACCAGGTTGCGTCGCTGGGCGAAGACGCCGGAGAACGACGTTCCCCGCCACTCGAGGCCGGTGCGCTGGTCGGCCACGCTGAAACTCATGTCACTGGGCTTGGAGGCGACTCCGAGCTCGTCGAGGAGGCGCGAGAACAGAGGGTAGGTGCGCTTGTTGTAGACGAGGAACCCGGTGTCGACATCACAGCTCAGCTCGGGTAGCTCGATCCGGTGGGTGTGCGAGTGGCCCCCGGGACGCCCGGCTGCCTCGTAGAGGACGACATCGTGGCGCCCGCGCAGCAGGTGGGCTGTGACCAGGCCCGATACCCCACTCCCGATGACGGCGATCCGCATGACATCCCTCTTTCGTGGTGTCGGACACCCGTTGTACGGAGCCGAACGACGGTCGGATTCTATTTAGTACTAAACTAGCCGGATGGCGACCTACCGTGCACGCGTCACCACTCCACGGCCACCGGCCGATGTCTTCGACTACATGGCCCGCTTCTCCAACGCGGCCAAGTGGGACCCCGGAGTGACCGAAGCAACCGAGGCCGACCCGGGGTCGCCCGCGCTCGGCAGCACCTATCGGCTCATGGTCCGGGCCTTCGGTCGGGACATCCCCCTCGAATACCGCATCGCCGAGTTCGACCGACCCCACCGGGTCGTTCTCAGCGCGGACAACTCGATGGTGCGCTCCACCGACGTGATCGAGATCTCGGCCGGCCCCGAGGGCGGCGCGACGCTCATCTACAACGCCACCTTGGGGCTCAAGGGCGTGGCTGTCCTGTTCACCCCCCTGCTCGGCCTCTCGTTCCGCCGCATCGGGAACCGGGCCGTTGCCGGGCTGCAGGCGGCACTGGCGGCTTGAACGTGGGCGCGCGCAGGGTCCGCCGCGCTCTGGCCCGGGCCACGGACGCCGTCGCCGAAGCGACGGTGGGCCCGAGCTTCAGCCGTATCGGTATCGGACTCCGGCGTCGGTTGGAGGAGTGGGACGACCCACCCCCGATGAGAGGACGGGTAGCCCTGGTCACCGGCGCCACCTCGGGTATCGGCCTGGCGGCCGCCAGCGCACTGGCCGGCCTCGGTGCCGACGTGCACCTAGTGGGCCGCGACCCAGGACGGGGTGCAACCGCTCTCGACGCAGTCGAAGCGGCCGGCCCGGGCCGGGCCCACCTCCACCTCGTCGACCTCTCGGATCCCTCGGCCGTGGCCGCACTCGGGAAGGACATCGGTGACAGGACGGCGCGCCTCGATGCTTTGGTGCACAGTGCTGGGGCCCTCCTCCTCACCTACCAGACCGTCGCCGGCGGGTGGGAGCGAACACTCGCCACCCACGTGCTCGGTCCGTACCTGCTGACCACCTCCTTGGCCCCGCTACTCTTCTCCTCGGCCCCCGGTCCCGCCGATGCGACCGGCGCCCCGGCCACCATCGTCACCGTGAGCTCGGGGGGCATGTACTCGCAGCGCTTCGATCTCGGTACCCTCGAGGCCGGACCCGACGGGTACGACGGCGTCGTCGCGTACGCCAGGGCGAAACGGGCCCAGCTGGTACTGGCCCAAGCGTGGGCCGCCCGTTTCGCTCCGGCGCGGGTAGCCAGCTACGCCATGCACCCGGGCTGGGTGGACACTCCCGGCCTGGCCGAGGGCCTACCCAGGTTCCGCAGCCTCATGCGCCCGCTGCTGCGCACCCCCGACGAAGGGGCCGACACCGCGGTGTGGCTGGCCGCCGGCGGCCCCACGGTGGTCGCACGGGCGACAGGGGCCGAACCGATCACCTCGGGTTTCTTCCACGACCGCCATCCTCGTTCCGACCACCGCTTCCCGGTCACCCACCCGAGCGGCCCCGATGATCCGGAGCGCCTTCTCGCCTGGTGTGCGGCGCGCACCAGGACCGAGACACCCGTGCCGGGAGCAAGGACGTGACCGATCCGGTGGCCATCGGCGCGGGGAGGATGGAGCAGAGGGGCCCTACTGCGCCGGTGTCCCGGATCGCCATCGCCGGCGCCAGCGGCTACGTGGGCCGACTGCTGACCAAGCAGCTGGCCGGGGCCGGCCACCAGGTGTCTGCCCTGGGCCGGCATCCGGAAACCCTGCCCGCTGGTGAGCGAATCTCGCCCATGACGGTCGATGTGGCCGACCCCGAGAGCACCACCCAAGCACTGGCCGGCGCCGACGCCGCCTACTACCTCGTCCACGCCATGGCTGGCGGCACCGGGTTCGAGGCCCGCGACCACGAACTCGCCGATACCTTCGGCCGAGCTGCAAAAGCCGCCGGTGTCGGGCGCATCATCTACCTGGGCGCCCTGGGCCGGGGTGATCTGTCGGCCCACCTGGTCAGCCGCCAGCAAGTGGGCACGGTACTTTCTGCCTCCGGCGTGCCGGTTGTCGAGCTGCGCGCCGCGGTCATCCTCGGGGCTGGCAGCATCTCCTATGAGATGTTGCGCTCGCTTACCGAGCGCCTGCCGGTCATGGTCTGCCCGCGCTGGATCACCACCCGGCTCCAACCCCTGGCCGAGAGCGATCTGCTCGACTACCTCGCCGGTTCCCTCGTTGCCCCGCCGGGCATCTACGAGATCGGGACACCGGACGTGACCGACTACGGGGACTTGATGCGCGGCTACGCCGAGGCCAGGGGGCTCCGGCCCCGACGTATCTTCACCGTGCCCTTCGTCACGCCTTCGTTGTCGGCCCGCTGGGTCGACCTGGTGACCCCGGTCGACCGACGCATCAGCCATGCCCTCATAGAAAGCCTGGTAACCGAAGTCTTGGTCCACGACCGAGAGCGGACATTCGCCGCCTTCGGCATCACCCCGCTGCCAGTCGAACAGGCCGTCCGCGGCGCGATCAGCGACGAGGCTGGCCGGGTCTCGGCCGGACTGTTCGACCGCTCACAGTCACTCGGCACCGGCGTCTACACCATTCGATGCGCGGCACCGCTGCAGCCCGAACGCATCGAGCCGGCACGACATGACCTGGCCCAGGTTGGGGGGAATCTCTCCTGGTATGGCGTGGCATGGGCCTGGGCGCTTCGCCTGGCACTCGGCCGACTCTTCGGCGAGACGCTCCGGACCCAGCGGCCCGACCGGCTCAGTCCGGGAGCGGAGGTCGACTGGTGGAAGGTGGTCCGGACCGACCCCGACCACGTCGTGCTCGCCTCGGTCGGCTGGTTCTGTGGAGACGGCTGGCTCGCATTGCGTATCGCCGAGGCACCGCCACGCGTGGAACAGGCCGCCGCCTTCCGGCCCAAGGGCCTTCTCGGCCTCGCTTACTGGTGGGCCCTATGGCCCGTGCACCAGGCGGTATTTCGTGTCATGGTTCGGGGCCGGGTTCGCCGGGCCCGGCCCCGAGCCCGGCCGATGGTCGACCCCGCCGGAGACACCAACCCCGGCCGATCCGGCCTGGGCGCCTGATCAATGGCGCCCGCCGTTCTCTGGTTCCGGCGGGACCTGCGCCTCGACGACCTGCCGGCACTTCGGGCCGCAGCTGAGACCGGGCCCGACGGCGTCGTCGCGCTCTTTGTGGCAGACCCAGCCCTGCTCGGTCCGGACGGGCCGAACAGGAGGCGTTTTCTGGCGGCGGCCTTGGCCGCCCTCGACGCCGAACTGGAGGGCGCGCTGGTGGTGCGTCGGGGTGACCCGGTGCGCGTCGTCCCCGCGGTGGCAGCCGAGGTCGGGGCGGTGGTGGTGACAGCCACGGCCGACTTCGGTCCCCACGGAACCTGGCGCGATTCTGCAGTCGCGCGGGCACTATCGGACGACGGGCGTCGTCTGATGACGATCGACTCCAACTACGCGGTCGCCCCAGGCCGGGTTCGCACGAGGGCGGGGGCGCCGTTCAAGGTGTTCACCGCCTACAAGAGGGCCTGGGAGGCGGTCGGGTGGCCCAGCCCCTCCCCTCCACCGGACGTGCGGTATTGCCGCCTCAGGAGCGACGAGGGCGACCTCTTCCTGCAGCCGGACCTGGCCACTCCCGGGTCCCATGGTCTGCCGGACTGGTGGGAAGGCCTCCCACTCGGTCCGGCTGCAGCGCTCCCCGACGCCGGGCCCGCCGCGGCCTGGGACCGGCTCGAGCTCTTCAGGGCCGGGCCTTTGGCCGACTACGACCGTGACCGTAACCTCCCGGCGGTGGCGGGCACCTCGGGTCTCTCGCCCTACCTGCGATTCGGCTGCATCCATCCGCGCAGCGTATTGGCGCTACTCGGGACCGGGGCGGGGGCGGAGCGCATGCAGACAGAGTTGGCCTGGCGTGAGCTCTACGCCGACGTGCTTTGGCACCGGCCTGACTCCGCGCGCGCTCCGCTGTCGGCGTTCGGGGCCCGGCTCCGCTGGGACACGGACGAGCAAGCCCGGGAACGGTTCGCGGCCTGGGCGACGGGGACGACCGGCTACCCGCTGGTCGATGCGGGTATGCGCCAGCTACTGGCCGAGGGCTGGATGCACAATCGCGTCCGGATGGTCACGGCCAGCTTCTTGGTAAAGGACCTCCACATCGACTGGCGGCTCGGTGCCCGGTGGTTCATGTGGCACCTGGCCGATGGTGACCTTGCCTCGAACCAACACGGCTGGCAATGGGTCGCGGGCACAGGGACTGACGCCGCCCCTTTCCACCGGGTGCTCAATCCATCGCGCCAACAGGAACGCTTCGACCCGGCGGGCACGTACGTCAACCGCTATGTGCCGCGAGTTTGACGAACCCGATCGGGTGGCCGAAGGAGGCGCTGAGCCAAGCATCGTTCCCCGAGCCGATGTGTTGGTCGACCACGCGGCCGAGCGGCTCGAAACGCTGGCCCGCTTCGCCGAGGCGCGGGGACGCGTCGTGCCGGGCGTTGGATCACGCAGGTGAGCCGGGAAACAATGTCAATCACCTTTCCGTCACGAGATTGCTCTCACAGTCAGGTGGGGGTCGCGAACTACCCGATTCACCTCAGGCTTGTGGACCCCGTGACTCTTGGCCGAGGTCGATTCCGAAGGCCTCGTAGTACGCCTCGAAGATGAGGTCGGACTCGCGACCTCCCTGGTGTCGAAGGCCGTGGAGAATCCAGCCGAGACGTTGACGCAGGTCGGCGAAGTCAACCTCCTGGATGGCCTCATGGAGGATGCCAAGAGCCTCGAGTACGCCATCTCGCCACCGCCCCTCGCGCTTGGGGGCCGCAGAGCCGAGCGCTGATTCGAGCCCGTGCATCGCCGTCAGGGTGCGGTCCCGGTCGAACTCATGGGCGTTCGGGGCCAAACCGCTGGGATTGACTGAGCCCCTGAGCTTCCCGGTCCTCCGGAGCTGCCATCTGCGTTTCCTCCTCTCGCAATTGGGGCTGTCGCATTTGGGGCGCCGGCCGCCACCCGTTCCATGCATCGACCCATCGGCCGAATTGTCTCGACAACACAGCTTTCTGCCCATGATCTCAGAAAGGGGCTGGCACTCGCGACCCGCGAGTGCTAATAATTATCCCGTCACCGTCAGTAGACGGCGCGAGAGCAAGAACAAGGCTCGTACCTAGGAGGTGATGATCATGGCTCTTGTGCGCAGTGATCCGTTCAGGGATGTAGACCGTCTGTTCCAGCAGCTTTGGGGTGGACAGAACGGCAACGGGACCCGGCTCATGGCGATGCCCATGGACGCCTACCGGAAGGATGACTCCTTTCTGATCAGGCTCGACCTGCCCGGCGTCAGCGCAGAGGCTGTCGAGTTGACCGTCGAAGAAAATGTCCTCACCATCAAAGCTGAACGTTCAGCCCCACCGACGTCGGAGGGCGTGGAGGTGGTGATCGCCGAGCGTCCCTATGGAACCTTCACCAGACAAGTGTTCCTCGGCACCAATCTTGACACGGAGCACATCCAGGCGGAGTACGAAGCAGGGGTACTCACCCTGGCGATTCCGGTGGCCGAACACGCTAAGCCCCGCCGGATCGAGGTCACGGAACGGGGCGACCACCAACAGTTATCACCCTGAACGCCTCACCGGAGGACCCCGGACGCCAACCGAAATGCGGTCGTTTTTCGGCTGCCCGTCTCTGGTCGGCGTCCGGGGTCGGCCCGAACCGACTCCACTAATCGCCAAAGGAGTAACTGGTCGATGCCCATCAAAACCCTCTCGGCAAAGCGATCAGTCGTCGACTTCCTCCGTGAGGAGGCCCCACTGGAATATGAGCGACTCAAATCAATCGGTCTATTGGACTCCACATCGAATGACCGGAGCGGCGACCCCTCAGGTCCGAGCCAGATCTCGTATGCACAATGGGTCCGGGATGTCTGAGGACCACCCCGCCATGTGGCACAACTCGACCTATCATGGCATACTTCTTCCATGGATGCCACATTGGTTCTCGGTCAGCAGGGTCGGGTTGTCATCCCGGCCGACATCCGGAGTGCACTTGGACTTGCGCCGGGTGATCGCCTACATCTCCAAGTCACCGGTCAGCGGCTCGTGCTCGAGCGTCAGCAGGACGCACTTACCGAGTTGCGGCGATTGGGGTCTGCTGTCCCCAAGGAGCGCTCGCTCGTCGATGAGCTGATCGCCGACCGTCGGCTGTCCGCGGCTGCTGAATGACGGTCTTGGACGCGTCGGCCGTGCTCGCACTCGTCCACGACGAGCCAGGCGCCGATGTCGTCGCCGGCGCGATCGCCACGGCCACCCTCGGGACGGCGAACCTGGCTGAGGTCATCGGGAAGCTGGTTGACGCCGACATCGACATCAGACGAGTCCGCGAGTTGCTGGCCGCCGCCGGCGTCACCATCGAACCGGTCTCCGAAGCCGATGCCGAACTGGCCGGGGCGCTGCGCTCCCTCAGCGGGGGGCGCTCCTTGTCGCTTGGAGACCGCTGCTGCCTGGCGCTTGCAGCTCGCAGTACGCCACCCGAAGTCCTAACCGCGGATCGGGCCTGGGCCAGCCTCGAGCTGCCCGTCGCAGTCCGATTGATCAGGTAGCCATACGAGCTCCGGCACACGGTCGCTTCACTGGCACTGATCCCGCCATAGGCAGCCTCAAGCCTCCCGCTTCGACGGAGTCCCACTGGCCATAGAGGGGCGGCGCCGGTGTCGCTGCGATCGCGGGGCCCGGCAAGGCTCATCGTGCAGACGCGGCCTCGGTTCGGTCGGCGCGGACGGCCCGCCGTCTGGCGGTCGACAACGAGCGAGCAGTGGCTAGGGCGTCGTCGCCGAATCCGATCGACATCCTGGAGAGGATCTCGCTGTACGAGCGCAACGGGTCGCGGCCGACCGCACCGAAAAACCCAGTGAGCTCGAGCACCACGCCCCCTGGGAAGCCCGGCCCCGCGAGTCGCTCGACTACCGGGCCTGGCACCGGTTCACCCTCCAGCTGTCGCACCACGACTGGGAAGGATGGAAGCCCGCCACTGCAAAGCGGATGCAGCGCCTCTCCACCGGGGAGCGGTCGATCGCCCTCCACCTCCCCATGCTGGCCTCCATCGCCGCCCACTACGCCGACGAGGAGGGCCGGCCGTCCGGGTGCCCCCGGCTGATCCTCCTCGACGAGCTGTTCGCCGGCGTCGACGCGGCCAACCGGGCGATGCTCTTCGGGACGTTCACCGGTCGATCCATAAATGGGAATAAAGTTCTTTTTATTGTCGCTAAACGCACTATAATACGATCAAGAGGTGATCCGAGTGAAGCGTACCCATGCCTATCTACCCCAAACACTCGACGCTGTCCGGGTACTGGGTCTGCAGGTTGCGGCGGCGCGCCGGGGACGTCGCATGACAGCGCGGGATCTCGCCGACCGGGCCCATGTCACTACGAAAACCCTCAGCAAGGTGGAACACGGGGACCCGACCGTCGCCATCGGCACCGCCTTCGAGGTGGCCGCCCTCGTCGGCGTCAGCCTGTTCGCTCCTGATCCAGCCGAACTCCCGGCCATCCTCCACCGCCAGGAGGACCGGCTGGCGCTGCTGCCCGGCAGGATCGTCGACCGTCGCGACCCACCGTCGAATGAGTTCTGAGCACGACCATGCATTCGTCTGGGTGTGGCTACCCGGGAGAAGCGAGCCGGTTGTGGCCGGGCGCCTGGATCTTGTCGGGGATGTGGTCACGTTCATCTACGGCCGCAGCTACCTCGAGCGTCCGGAGCGGGTGCCGCTCTTCCTGCCCGAGCTTCCCCTCGGGGATTCGACCCTCTATCCACTGGACGGCATGCGCGCTCCAGGGTGCATCGCCGACTCAGGTCCCGACAGCTGGGGGCAGCGGGTCATTCTCCGCCGTCTCGGGGCTGAGGCCGCAGAACGAGTCGGCCTTCTGACCTACCTCCTCGAGTCGGGCACCGACCGGTTCGGGGCGCTCGACTTCCAGGGCAGTCCCACGGTGTACGAGCCCCGCATCACCCATGCCCCTTTGGAGGAACTGCTCATGGCCGCCGGTCTGATGGAGGCCGGCCTACCCCTGAGCCCTGACCTCGAGCTGGCGCTTCTCCACGGTTCGTCGCTGGGTGGGGCACGCCCGAAGGCCCTCCTCGCTGGCCCGGACGGCCGGAGGCTGATCGCCAAGTTCGCCCGCCGGTCGGACACCTATCCCGTCGTCAACGCCGAGGGGGCGGCCATGGACCTCGCCCGTCGCGTCGGGTTACGGGTCGCACCCGCCGAGGTCGTCCATTGCCTTGACTCCGATGTTCTCCTCGTCGATCGATTCGATCGGACCACGGGCGAGGGTGAACGCAGGCTGACCGTGAGCGCGCTGACCATCCTGCAACTCGACGAACGTTGGGCCAGATATGCGACGTATACGGGGCTGGCCGATGCGATCCGCCTGCGGTTCACGGATGCGGCGTCCACGCTGCGGGAGCTCTTCTCCCGGATCGCCTTCAATATCTGCGTTGGAAACACCGATGACCACGCCCGCAACCACGCCGCCTTCTGGGATGGTCGAGTGGAGCGCTTGACGCTCACGCCCGCCTTCGATCTGTGTCCTCAACTGCGCTCGACGGGTGAGGCGCACCAGGCCATGGTCTACGGTCCCGACGGCGAGCGGCGATCCCGGCTGGCGCCACTTGTCGACGCCGCTCACCTCTATCTCCTCGAACGGAGCGTGGCCCAAGAGATCGCCGATCGGGTCGTGGCGGTGATCCGGGCCGAGTGGAATGACGCCGCCGAACGGGCCCGCCTCACCCAAGCTGACCGGAATCTGCTCTGGGAGAGCCAGATTCTCAACCCGTCGATCTTCTATGAAGGGTGAGTCCACTCCAGCTCGACGCAGGAGTTCGCCTCTACTCCAGTGCTGCAAGTGCTTCCCCCGGATCGCCAAAGGTGACCTGTTTGCGCCCAAACCACATCGGAGCACCCCCGGGTGGGAGATGTGCGTAGATCGACCTTGCCACCGCCAGAGTTCCTGCTGGGTCACTCTCCACGGCAGCCATCTCGGCGATGAGAGCGAGCCCGGCCGCCTGCTCACGATTGCGGTGGGTCCAGTTGGCGACAAACCCGGGTGCGGCAAGCAGATCGCTCTTGTCGCCGTTGCAGCCCCGATCAGTCAAGACGAAATTCTCCACAGAGTCGTTTGCAGATCGCACCCGAGGAATGAAGTGGTCGACTTCTGTGAGCGCCACAAGCGGACGGTCACAGTAGAAGCACCGGTTGTCCTGGAGATCCCGTAGCCCATCCCGCAGCATCTTGGGCGGAACGATCCGAGGAGATCCGAAGAGGTGGTGACGCAGATCCTCCTCGACGGTGGCCACCCCGTTGAGGCGCGCGACCATTCGGGTCCAGTGAAGCTCGACCAGGGGTCGGATCAACGGTGCCAGCCGCACCAGTTCGTCGCCTGCGCCGGGGAGCATCGGAATGACCGGGCCCCTCGGTCCGTGGCTGCGAAGCCGTTGCACGGAGAAGTGCTGGTTGGCTCCCCAGTCAGGCCCGAGGTCATAGATGAACGGGAACACGGTCTCGCTGGTGCCGACCGTCTGCAGTCTGGGCAGTGGCTGCTCAGCCAGCGTGCGCTCGATGCGGTCGATGACGTCGCTGTACTCGGATGGGAAACGCTGGCGCGCAATCCACAGCGATGTAGCACCCGCCGGCTCGGCCACCGCACGGAACCCTCGAACGGCATCGATGACGAGGGAGCTCTTGTTGGTAATCTGACGCAGGTCGAGTGCCTCGGACGAAGCCTCCAGGCGAAACGGAGCCACCTGCACCCAGTAGAGGCTGGCCACCTGTTCGGCGAGGTCACGTGTGGTGAGGTCCGTCGGAGCGAACCCATCTGCGTCGCTGTGAAGCGAGCAGAGGTCGAGGATCGCCAGCAGGAGGGCAAGCTTGTAGGTGGCGGTGCGTCGGCCCGAATCGATGACTTCCAGCAGACGTTCGGCGAATCCGCTCCCGGTGGCTGCCGCTATCCCGTCATCATGGGCCACGGCCTCATTGTGGCCGACACTCGAGGCGTGGGACTCTCATTCCGCCGTAGCCTCGAATCGTGGAATCTGACCAGTGCCCGTTCTGCCTTCGGATCGAGGAGGGGAAGGTTGGGTTGGAGACTCCACTGGCAGCTACCTTCCCGGATGCCTACCCGATCAGTCCGGGCCACACGCTGATAGTTCCCCACCGCCACGAGCCGGATTTCTTCGGCCTGACTCCGGACGAACAGTCCCAGATGCTGGCCCTGGCCGCCGATCTCCATCGACGGCTCGTCGACGAGTTGCGATTCGAGGGAGTGAACCTGGGAATCAACTGCGGCCAGGTAGCCGGCCAGACTGTCGCCCACGCCCATCTTCACTTCATCCCTCGCTACCGAGGAGATGTCGTGGAACCGGCCGGGGGGATCCGCTGGCTCTTCCCCGACAAAGCGCGCTACTGGTCGAAGAGACTCGAGTAAACCCAGAACGTCTGAGCCTTACGGGTTCGGCCATCAGCCGGCAAACATTCTCAACCGGCTTGCCGAAACTCCTCGAACCGCTCCTCCAGGAACTCAGGCCGTGGCTTGTCGTCTGGACGCCGTGGGATCAGAAGCTGCTGCTTGTCGCAAGCCTGTAGGCCGTACCGCAGCATTGGCCCGTCGACCTCTTCGAGGATGTCCGAACGGACTTCGATCTGCAGGTCGGGGCGAATGCCGAGGATGTTCCTGTCGAACGCAGCGTGGTGGATCTTGCACAGTGCGAGCCCGTTCGGCACGATCGGCTCGCCCCGGGGATGGCCGTCGGGCAAGATGTGGGCAGCGTCCAGAAGTTCGGTGTGCCGGAGTCGGCAGATGGCACATGAAGAGCGGTAGGCGACCAGCACCCTCTGGCGGAACTGAGCTTGATGGACGCGAACGAGCCGTTCCTGGGTGACGTAGGCGCGTCTCGCCTCGGCGCCCGGTTCGACCAACTCGTGGCCACCCAAGCTCTGCTCAGCATCGAAGCCGACGGTGAACGTGAGCGATCCTGGGTCGTCAGCCTCCACGAACGCCGGCCACACCGGGAAGTACTGACCAACTGCAATCCCCCAGAAGTAGATCAGCGGCAGTTTCTCGACCATGGCCCTCCGGAGACCTGCGTTCTCCCGGTGGTTGACATCCTCTCCCCGGTATCTGTATCGGAGCAGGTGGTCATCGCCGATCTGGTCGTCGTAGGGACGAACCTTTCCGGACTTGGGAGGGGCAGTGGTGATCGACAGAGGCACAGACCCCCCTTGAGGAATGAAGATTCCCTGAGGGCCCAGAACCCGAACCTGACTGTTCCGGAACGGGAAGCCCTTCTGGAGTTCGGAGAAGGGTACGACGTCGCCATAGATCTGCCGCAGATCGGCCAACCAAGTGAATGCGGCCATCCGCATCAGGCCATCGGTCGTACTGTCCACCGAGCCCGAACAGTAGACGACCTGGCCCCGACTGACCCGCCTACTTCACATCACCTACGCCATGGCGTGTGGCGGGATACGGCAGTTGGTTCTATCGAATCACGGACCGAGCCCACTGCCGCTGACGACGGACGGGGACACACTGGGGCCATGGGACGACAATGGCGGGCCCGGCGCCAGTTGTCGGAGACGGCAGCGACGTCGACTCCGACTCCACGATTGCGCCCAGCACCACGTCGATATCCCTGGCGCCAGGTGCCCATTGGGTCAAAAAGAGGGTCATTAGTAGGGTCACCGGTGGATCCCTACTTCCGCCGTCCGCCCAGTTTAGAGCTCTGAACAGGTAGATACTCAAGAAATTTCGCGTGCTCGGCAGGATTCGAACCTGCAACCTTCTGATCCGTAGCGCGCCTCGGGCTCGTTTCACCGGGTCCCGCCAAGTCCCAAATTGTCTCAAATCCCCAGTTCAGAGGGGGTGCGATTTTCGAACCGCGAAATCGTCTGGGACTCGATGCTACGACCTGGGACCCAATTGTTGGCTTTTTTGTTGGCTATTTTCGTTCCTTGCAGGCAGGCGAATCAGAAGGTTTTGACCACTCTTTCACCCCTTGAAAGACCAAGTCAGACGGTTTGATCAGAAGGTTTGAAATCGCTCAATTCTGCTCCGGAGATGCCCTCCGCTGTCACACGAAGTTCTACCCTCGTTCGATCCGGGTCAGGACTGAGCGACCGAGCGACTCGATGTCCTCGGGAGTCGGAGGGTCGGCGAGCATGGTCTGTCGGATGGCCCGGGCAGTCCGGGCGGCACCCGTCACGAATTCGAGTTCGATGCGTTGCGCGCACCACTGGCCGAGCCCATGGGGAGCACCCGACAGGTCAGCGGCGATCCCGACTAGCGACTCTGGGCGGGTGAACAGTGCGTACAGGTCCCCGTAGTCATTTGGCCCCTTGTGCGCCCGTTCGGCCCGTCGACGGGGTGCCGACTGGAGCTTCATGGCCACCAGGGCAGCGGAGGTGGCCACACGGCAGGTCACCCTGGCCAACGCGGTCCGTTCCCCCGAGACCACAGACAGCGAGGCCGGCGCGGCCGAGTCGAGCGCCCACCGATGGGCCAGGACGAAGGCCCGGTCGAACTGATCTTCCGGCAGGGAACCCGGGTCAATATCGGCAGCCGGAGTGGACCCGACGTCGATGCAGTCGACCTTGACGCCTTCAACCGGATGTCGCGCTCGCCCACTCTCGCCACCGCCCACCAGGATCGAGAGGCGGGAGGGGCCGCCGTCAAGGCTCTGTGCGGCCGCGTCGAGGTCGTCGGTGACGCGGTGGACTCGACCGAGTCTGGTCATGACGGCCAAGCCACCGATGAGAGCGAATTCCGATGGTGGTACCTCCTCGGTGAGCGTGTACAAGGAGCCGACCAGACGTGACGCCGACCCACCCGGCCCATCGAGAAGGAGGATCTCACCAGACACGGACGTGGCCTTCCGGATTCCATCCCTCGAGGATCTCCCGGCCCCGACCGCGATCCTGGGCCAGGTCCAGTGCGACCACGACGTGATTGGCCACCGGGAAGTCATGGTGAGGGAGCTGAGTCGATACCGACCATCCGTACCGGGACGGGCACACCGCCACGCGTCCAGCCGACGCCGTGCCCGGGGACACTCCGTAGGAGCGGAGCACACTTCGTAGCTCACTCTGGCTCTCCACGTAGAGCTCGGCGGGCCAGTCCGCTGTAGCCACTACTGGAGCCCGATGCCACACTGCCCCGAGGGTTCCCGAAAGCCGGTAGATGTCGGACTCGGACTCAGGAAGACTGCCCAGCGGTCGCCATGCCGGAGCCCAGGCATCGGCCATCTCGTTGAACAGATCGGGGATCGATGGTCGACCGGCCCGATCGACGAGCCCCCGGTCCCGCAATGCAGCCAGGATCTCCGACACCCGCCCTGGGGAGCGTCCGATGAGCGTTGCCAACTCGGTGGTGCGGTGGTCCTGCTCGGGTTCGAGCAGCAGGGCCATCCCGACGTCCAGGCCTGTCGGAACGAATGGGTCGGTAACCCGGGTCGGCTCGGGTCCGATCAACTGGGGCACGTCAGCGTCGATGTGCAGGGCCGTACCGCGCAACTGCAGGTGGCCTCGGCGGTCGAGCCAGGCCACCCGACCCTCAGCCAACACCCGCCGCGCTTCCGTGGAGATCCGGTCCGCCACGATGAAGCCGCCAGCCAGTTGGCGGGACAGACCCTCGGCTTCAGTACGACTGATGCTTCGCCGTGTCTCAACGGGGATCTGATGTCCACCTACCTCGAGAATGTTCGGGGCCAGTGCCTTGGCAGGGACGGCGAGAGATTCCAGCGACCGGACTGCCTCTTCAGCAGGATTATTCGTTGTTCGTGCGAGCACGAAAGCAGAATACCACGAGACCCATCTCGGACTCCTATCCCTCCCGGCTCCCACAGCGTCGATACGGGGGAACAACCAGGCACGTTGAGTTCGTCGCAGGGACAAGCGCTGCATACGCTGTCCACGATGACCAACGCGCTCGACCCACCTCGACGGCTCGGCGTTGCTACCGGATCGATCCGAGACGTGAATCGGAACGGCTTCCCGCCGTCCGAGACCATGGAGAACCCGGTGGCCGGCGTGCCGGCGCCCGGCGGCAGTGGCCGGCCTCACCTGCACGAACGCCTCCTCGATGCCGACGAGCTGGACCAGCTCCAGGTTCTGCGAGCGGCCGTCGAGCCCTCCGCCCCCATCTACGCCGCCATCCTCTCCGTGCTGGTGGCGGCCAAGGAGCGGTACCAGGTGGAGGTGCGGACCGAGCAGCTCGCCGCTGAGCTGTCGGAGGCGGGACACGACGTTTCCCACCTGGCCCAACAGTTGGTCCAGCTCGAGGACTGGGGAGCGGTCACCTGGACCCAGGACACGAACCGGGTGGCCCGGCTCGAGGAATTCCGCCGGCGGCGTGAACTGTGGCACCTGACCCCGGCCGGACAGGCCGCCCACGACGCCATCATCCGGGTCCTGGGCGCCGCTGAACAGTCGGGCTCGCTGCAGCGCGCCCTGTTCCGGGACATCCGGGAGAACCTCCAGGGCCTGGCCGCGGCAGTCGACGACGGTGACGCCACCGCCACCTACCTCCGGCTGCGCGACCTCGACGGCTCTCTGCGCGACCTGGCGGCCAACGCCCGGGACTTCCACGCCACCATGGGAGAACTCCGGCGCGAGCACGAGGTCGCCCCCGAGCGGTTCCTGGCCTACAAGCACCTCCTCATTGACTACCTTCAGCAATTCCTCGACGAGGTGATCCGCCACAGGCTGACGATCGCCGCCCAGATCAGCGATGTGGAGCGGCGAGGAGTGGACCGCGTGGTGCAACTGGCCGCCGAGGGGGACGACTCGGCCGGCCTGTTCGTCGACGTCGACCTCGAGGCCCGCTGGCACGACCGGTGGGAGGGCCTGGTGGCCTGGTTCCGCCCCGGCCTCGGACGCCCGTCCGGGGTGGAAGAGCTTTCGGGCGCCACGACGTCGGCGATCCGCGATCTGATGGCCCTCCTACGGCGCCTGACCGAAAGCGCCACCCGTCCCATCACCCGGGCCTCGGAGCTCCGTCACCTGGCGCGGTGGTTCCTGCGGAGTGACGCCGAGGAGGCCCACCGGCTGTTCGACGCCTCCTTCGGCTTGGCCCAGCCCATCCACCTGGCCGCGGCGATGGCCGACCCCGACGTCGAGTCGGGGGCTGCGAGCTGGTGGCAGGCCGACCCGGTCGAGGTGCCGGTGACCTTGCGCCGTTACGGCAAGCGTGCCGCACCTCCCCCACCCAGGCCGGCGGACGATTTCTCCGGAGTCAAGGAGGGTCTCGCTGACGAGCACGGCCGGTACCTGGCCGCCCGGGCCGAGGCGGCCTCCGGGCTTGGCGCCCGCCCGGTGAAGGACCGTCGCCTGCCCAGGGGGGAGTTCGCCCTCCTCCTCGAGTTGCTCGACCGAGGGCTGCACCGCCGCCCGCTGGTCGGCGAGTTCGCAGTCGAGGTCGAGGCGGAGGGGGTCCGCCTGTCTCTGGCGACTGCCGATGTGACGACCCACGTTCACGGGCCTGGGGGCGCCCTCACCCTGGACGGGCTGGCGCTCGAGGTGCAGCGGGTATGACGATGGGGTTGGCCCGGGTAGCCGCGCAGCTCGACGCCACCGAGCGGGAGGACTTCCAGCAGGCAGCCCGGACCCTGCTGGCCCATCCTCTGGTCACGGCGGCTTGGCCGGAGCCCGGCGCACTGGCGCTGGTCCGCCGGTTCGAGGAGCCGCTGCGCAACGAGTTCTGGCGGATGTGCCGCTGGCGGCTCGACCTCGGGGCCCGGTGCGCACGACTGCTCCGACGGCCCGCCGAGACGAGCGCAGCGAGACCGGCGCTGTCACGTACCGGCCGCCCCTTCTCGCCTTGGGCCTATGCCTACTGGTGCCTCGTTCTCTCGGCCCTGGAGTCGGTCGGGATACAGACCACCATTTCGGCACTGGCCGACGAGGTGACGAGGATCCGGGCCGGTGACGACACGCTTCCGGTGGACCTCACGGTGTTCGAGCAGCGTAAAGCGTTCGTCGACGCCGTCGGCGCCCTTGAGCAGCTCGGGGTCCTGACCCTGGTCGATGGGGCTACCGACGCCTTTCTCACCACATCGGACGAGCACGGGGGTGATGCCCTCTATGACGTCGACGCCGACGCCGCCGGCCACCTGCTGGTGTCACCGCCGAGTGTTCTGGCCGGCATCGACGCCCCCGAGGACTTCCTGATCGAGTCGTACCCGGCCACGCCCGACGGGGCGGCGGCCAGAGTCCGCCACCAGGTCATACGGCGCCTCCTGCTGCAGCCCACCGTCTACTTCGACGAGCTCGATGAGGAGGAGCAAGCGTTCGCCCGGCACCGGCGGGGGCGCCTCCGCGACGAGATCGAGCGGTACGACACCGCCGAGTCCTACCGGGTCGCCGTCGACCGCGCCCTGTTCGGGATCGGTCCCGACCGCTACCGGCACCTGGTCGACCTCCTTTTGGTCCTGCGCCGTCCCCATCTGGCCGGCAAGCTCCACCCTGAGGAGCTTTCGGCCGTGCTCACCCAGGGCCTCCCTCCGGTCCCCGACGCCCTGGTGGCCGAGGTGGCGGCCAGCTTCGAGGACCTCGAAGCAGTGAAGAACGACCTGTTGCGGCTCCGGCGTGCCGGACAAGCTGTCGACGACTTCTGCCCGCTCTACCGGTCCTACCTCCGCACCGTGGCCCGGTCCCGGGCCGACGGGCTCTTGGAGGCCTTACGAGCCACCCGGAGGGCACGCTCCCGGCTCGCCGAGTCGGAGCAGTCCCTGGCCAAGGCGGTGGCGGACCTGGACGAGTGCAAGCGGGCCCGGAACGAGTCCGGCCGCGAACTGTCCCGGGCCGAGCAGCGTCTGCGCGCCGTGCTCGAGTCACCGGCGTTCCGGGACGCAGCCGCGCTGATCACCCTGACCGAGCTGGCCCCCGATGCCCGGAAGCAAGCTGACAGGGCTGCCGGCCTCATGGAGGAGGCGGCACGGGCACGCGACGGCGCCGCCGCGGAGGTTGAGCGGGCCGCGGGGGAGCTTCGAGCCGTCGAGGCCGAGGTCGACCGGCAGTTCGCCGACACGGCCCGGGCGGCCGACTCGGCCGGTGTGTCGTGGTCAGCACGACGGGACGAGCTCCTCGTGGATGGTCTGGGCACCGCTCTCCGGTCGCCGGCGACCTTCCGCCTGGATGAGATCAGCCAGGTCCGGCGGGCCATCGAGTCCTCCGGCGCCGCGGCCCACAGGGCGACCGACGCCGAGGAACTCGCCGGTGCCTCCCGGAGGCGGGCGGAGGAAGCCGCCTCCCTGCGGGATTCGACTGAACTCGTGCTCGACGAGGCGGTGGCCACCCTGGTCAAGGCGGTCCAGGCGTGGTGCGGGTCGACCGGTGTGCTGAGCTCCGATGAGCGACAGCTCCTCGTCGAGGCAGCCGGAGGCGGTGACGGCCGGACGGCGGCCACGCTGGCCGAAGTGTTGCACGGGCTGTTCGGACCCAAGCGACAGGAGCTGGGTGTCGCCCTGGCCCGCATCGGCGATCGCCGTCAGAAGACGGCCGACGAGCGTGAGCAGCTGGTGCAGGAGCGGAACCGGGTCGCCGACGATCCCCTTCCGGCTCCCGACCGGCTCGCCGTCCGACCGGCGGACCGCGTCGGCCGGTCCGGGGCCCCGCTCTTCGCCTGCTGCGACTTCCGGGAGGGGGTGGCCGAGGACGACCGGTCGGGCATTGAGGCCGCACTCCACGCAGCGGGCTTGCTCGACGCCTGGGTGTCAGCGAGCCGGTCAGGATCCGGGCCCCCTCCCGACGACACCGAACTCGATGCCTGGCTGGTCGCCGGCCAGGCCACGGACGGCCCGTCCCTCAACGACATGCTCGCGGCCGACCCGGCCCCGGGTTCGGGTCTGGACCGCGAGGTCATCACCGCCGTGCTTCGGTCCATCCCCCTGTCCGACACGGGCATCGGCATCCTCCCTGACGGCCGGTTCTCGCTCGGACCCCTGAGCGGCCGGTTCGCCAAGGGCACGGCGGAGTTCATCGGCTCGACGGCCCGGGAGGCCCGCCGTCAACGTCGGTTGGCTGAGCTCGATGCCATGGTGGCCGCCGTCGACCAGGTACTCCTGGCCCTGGACGATGAGCGACTCGCCGCCGAGGGCCGGCTTGCCGAACTCGATTCCGCCGAGGCGTCGCTGCCGCCGTCCGAGGTGGTGGTCTCGGCCAGAGCGGATCGGGATCGTGCCGCGGCCGTGGCCTCCGAGCGCAGAGCCAGCGCCGAGCGTGATCAGACCGCTGCGGTCGAGCGCCGCAAGGAGGCCGCTCTGGCCTTCGAGGTGGTCCGGACGGAGGCAGCCCGACTCGCCCTGCCAGCCGACTCGGACGGACTCGACGACACCACCTCGGCCGTCCGTGGCTACGAAGAGTTTGCGGGCGAGCTGCTGCGGCTCGTCGACCGGGTTGTCCTTCTGGGCCGCCAAGCCGACCAGGTGACCAGTCGGGTGGAGCGGTGCCAGGAAGCCCTGGACCGACGTCAGCAGGAACACCGGACGGCGGAGGAGCGCGCCGACGGCCTGGCAGCACGGGTCACCGAGATGCGCCGACAGCTGGGCCCCGACGCCGAGGCCCCTCTGCGCCGGCGACAGGAACTCGAGGACGAGGTGGTGGCCCTGAAGGTCCAGGTGGAAGCGATGACCGAGGCCACCATGGCGCGGAGCGCCGGGGTCGGCTCGGCGGAGTCCCTGGTCCTGTCGGCCACCGAGGCGGTGGAACGGGCGGAACGGGGCGTCGACGTGCAGCGGTCGACCGCCGCCGTGCTGGCCCGGGCCGAGGTGTGGGACGCTGTCTCGGAGGGTGGCGGGGACGATCGGGTGGACGCTGCCGCTGGCGGGGGCGGGATGGCCTCGCCGAGCGACCTGGTCGAGCTGTGCCGATACGTGGTCCGGGCCACTGGCGACGTGGACGCCGGACCCCAGTCGGTGCGGACCACCACCAACCAGCTGGACACCGCCTACCGCGTCCTCATGGACGGGCTGCAGAACGGCTTCGAGCCCGCCCAGATTCACGATGACGGCGTGAGCATCGTGCAGGTGACATCGGAGACGGGAACGATCTCCGTGCTCCAGTTGGCCCGCGAGCTGGCCACACAGGTCGCCCAACACGAGGAGCTCCTCGACGAACGCGACCAGGAGATCTTCGAACGTCACCTGCTCACCCGGGTATCGGAGGCGCTCCGGGACCTGCTCAACAACGCGCACGAGCTGGTGGAGGACATCAACGCCTGCCTGCGCGACACACCCACGGCCAGCGGACTACGAGTCCGGCTTCGATGGCAGCTCGATCAGGCCTCGACGGGCCAACAGGAGGCCATGGAACTGCTCCGGAAGACTCCGGAGCTTCTGGGCCCGGACGAGCGCGAGCGCCTACGCCGGTTTTTCGCTGGCGCCATCGCAGAGGAACGGGCAGCCGACCCGGGAGCAGGCTACGAGGCTGTGTTGACGAGGGTCTTCGACTACCGGTCCTGGCATTCCTTCGTACCGTTCCTGGTGCTCCCGACCGGGGGGAGCAGGCAGCTGACCCGGGCGGTCTTCGCCAGCCTCTCCGGCGGCGAGCAGTCGGTGTCGCTTCATCTCCCGCTGTTCGCCGCCGCCGCCGCCCACTACAACGCGGCCGGGGACGGGGCGCCGCGCCTGATCGCGCTGGACGAGGCGTTCGCCGGCATCGACGAGGGCATGCGGGCCGACCTCATGGGCCTGCTGGTCCGGTTCGACCTCGACGTGATCATGACCGGGCACGAGCTGTGGGGGGCCTACGAGAAGGTGCCGGGGGTGATGATCTACGATCTGCTGCGGCGACCACCGGCCGAGGGAGTCAGCTCCATGCCCATGCGGTGGGACGGTGGTGCCCTGGTGGAGGAGCCGGGGCTGACACTGGTGCGCCGGCTCCCGGACCAGTCCACGGAGCTGTCCCTGTGAGTACTTGGTGGTAGCCGGGTGGGAGTCAGTGGACCCCGAGGTCGCCGACCTGCTGGCCGGGCCGGACCTCGGCAAGCTGTGGCGGGCGGCCCGTCGCCGGCTCGAGGGCAACGGTTTGACCCTCTACGGGACGCCCCTCGTGCTGAAGGGGCTCAGCCGGGAGGAGGCCGATGCCGTGGCCGGCCTGTTGGGCATCCTGAGGCCAAGGCGCGAGGTCCGTGTGCGTCTCGACGCCCTCGACATCATCCTGAGGACCAGCAGCGCCGGGCACGGCCTGATCGATGTTCTGACTGCCCTCGGAGGCCCGCTGCGGGACCGACGGGCGGAGAAGGAGGCGACTGCACATCGCCGGGCGGCCACGTGGTTTGAGCTCGCCGCCCACCCGGCCGTCGTGGCCGAACCTCGCCTCTCCGAGTGGCTGACGAGCCTACGGGGATCCGGTCTTGCCAGGCGCCTGGCCGCAGCGGACGGGATCGAGCACCTCGTCGGCCGGGCGCTCGACGTTCTGGCCCGCCTGCCCGGGGACGGCATCGGCCTCGCCGTGCTCGCTGCGGAGACGACCGGAGACGCCCATGGCCTCGATCGGGGACGGCCCACCGGGACGCTGGTGCTGCAAGCGCTCGGCTCGCTTGGCGGTACGGCGTCGCACCAGAGCGCCGGTGAGTGGCGGGCGGCCTGGCAGGGGGCCGGCGTGGTCTGTGATGACCTGTCGTGCCACGTCCTGCTGATGAACCTGCGCCCCCGGGGCACGACCGACCTGATCGGGGGCATGGTCCGCGACCACGCTGACTTCGGTGAGCCCATCCGCCTGACCCTCCGGCAGGTGTCGGCGGGCGAACTCGAGCCCGAGTCGCCCACCACCATCTTCTGCTGCGAAAACCCCGCCGTGGTGGCGACAGCCGCCGATCGCCTGAGCAGCGAGTCGGCCACCCTTGTGTGCCTGGAGGGGATCCCGAGCACGGCTGGCCTGGTTCTGCTGGAGCGGCTGGCCGCAGTCGGATGTCCGGTGCTCTACCACGGCGACTTCGACTGGGCCGGACTGTCCATCTTCTCGACGTTGCGTCGCCGTCTGGAGGTCTCGCCCTGGCGGTTCGGCGCCGACGACTACCGGTCGGCGGTGCGTGACGGCGGAGGCGGCATCGCCCTTGCCGGACGTCCGACTGAGTCGCCGTGGGACAGCGCCCTTGCGCCTGCAATGGCCGAGTCCGGCGTGGCCGTCTTCGAGGAACAGGTCGTCGATCGCCTTCTGGAAGACCTGTGACAGGGAAACAGGGCTACAAATATGCAGTTCAGAGTGGGTACACATTTTGGGCTCGGAAATCGGCTGGGACGGACTAGGACGCTCTGGGACCCAATTGTTGGTTTTTTTATTGGCCAAATTCGACTCCGAGACGACCAAATCTGAAGGGGTTGACAACAGTCGTTGCGCCCTCCGAAGAGACCCGAGTCAGGAGATCGAGTCAAGAAGGTCTCGATGGGCCTGCCGGCCGACCGCCACTCCTCCGTTTCATTCGTGTCTTGCGTTTTGATCGTTTTCGATTTACCATGGCCTCAACGGCGATTTACGGGGACAGGAGGCAGCATGGCATCACTACGAGCAGAAGCTTTCGATGATGTCGTCATGCCTCCAGACGACTTGGGGCAGGTCATAAGCCTCGACAGGATGCTTCATGAAACGACTTCGGCGACGTTGCGAGGAGCTGGCGGTGAAGAGATGCTGCTTCCCTCTGAGGTCTACGAGGTACTCCTCGAGGTCGTGACGGCGATGAGCAAGGGCCAGGCGATCTCGGTCGTCCCGAAGAGCCAGCGACTCACGACCAGAGAGGCTGCAGATTTTCTCGGCATCAGTCGGCCGACACTCGTGAAGCTTCTCGAAGGCGGTGAGATTCCCTTTGAACAGCCATCACGTCATCGTCGGGTCCTTCTGAGCGATGTCGTCGCGTTCAAACAGCGGCGGCGGCATGCCCGCAGAGCAACACTGGCAGATATGACTCGCAGTGCAGCCGAGCAGGGTCTCTACGATTCGAGCGAGTCTCCCGACGAAGTCGCCGCCGCACTGAAGAAGGCACGCTCGGAGGTCGCACGGTCGGCTGAACAGTAGCGATGCAGAGTTTCACGGTGGTCTTGGATGCCTGCGTCCTTGTGCCCGTAACTGCTGCAGACACGTTGCTTCGCCTGGCTGAGCGGGAAATGTATCGACCGGTCTGGTCAGAGAGAATTATCAACGAGGCAAAGCGGGCGGTCGAGAGACTCCATCCCGAGCTCTCCGCAGAGCAGATCGACCACCGCTTCCGCTGTATGTCCGATGCATTTGAAGATGCATCGGTCTCCGGGTGGGAGAACCTCGAAGGCTCGATCGTTCTGCCCGATGAGAACGACAGACACGTCGTGGCATATGCGCTCGTCGCCGGTGCGGACGCGATCATCACGAACAACATTCGAGACTTTCCCGCCGAGACTCTGGCACCCCTCAATATCGAGGTGATCAGGATGGACGATTTCTTGCTCGACCTCTTCGATCTGGTTCCCCAGGAGTTTGCTGCGGTGATTCGCGAGCAGGCCAGCGACGCAATGCACCCTCCGCTTTCAACTCCTGAGGTCATCGACAACCTGGCCGCAGCAGGGGCACCTGAGACCGCTGCCGAGCTTCGCCCCGTTGTCTAGTGACGCCGTTCCCAATGTGGTCGGGGTCGGCTAATGAAAGTTTCCGGCCAAAACTCTAGTTAGAGGATTGGCAAGACAAGCTGGCCTTACTAACGAGCCTCGCTCAATGCCATTATTCGCTGTTCGTGGCACCAGGAACAGCGAATGCCATCTGGTTGGGCACGTTTGCCCAAGGGTCGATTCGTCTCACGAGATCGCAGCAGTCCGCCCCGGTGAGCGGAAGACCTCCTTGGTGTGCCACGAGACGTGACTCGGATCCGGCTGAGGCCGGCCGGACTGCGGCACAACCAGCGGACTGCCGGCATGGGCGAGCACGAGCGTGTCCGCGGCCGGGCTGCGACCGATGAAGTGCTGAGAAACGTTGACGGTGTAGTCAGCCTTGATTCCGATGACGCCCGGTCCAGCAGCCTGTGGTGGAGGGAGCAGAGTGCCAGCGCATTGGACACCTCGTCCGGCCCTTCGGCTGCCCACCAACGAATATGCGCGGCTTCGATGCCGACCGTCTCCCGCATGAGCTGCCCGTCGTACCCGCAGACCGCACCCCGATATTCGTAGGCCAGCAGTACCTCCTTTCGAAATGCGGGGTCTCTCCTCCCCTCCTTTGACCCTGCCTCCCCGGCTGCGTTGAGCACTACTGCGTCGAGATCGATTCCGACCGTATCCAAGATGTCCTGCTGAATGGTCTCGGGGAAGTTGGCGTCGAGTAAGCCCGAATCACTGTCCCGAGTGTCTGCGGATCAGAAAGGGCCTCGGTGAACTCGGGGGTCAGCGACCCGATGGCGCCCGACTTCACGAGCTGTCCGATGCCGGATCCTGGACTTCCGATGCCGCTGTCGGTGCGTACCGTCCATAGGCCCTCGTCGTTCTCCAAATGGTGGAACGGATAGCTCGGCTTGGGAGGACGGGGAGGACCGAACTCCACCAGCAATCGAGTCAGATCCGACTTGGCATCGACGAAGGCCACTCACCCGCACCACCTCCGGGCGCAGGGTGGCGACCCGCCGTCCGGCGATGGGATCGGCGCTGAGCGCCTTGACGTTCGACCGGACCCCGACCCAGGTCGATGGTCGCCAGTCGTGCTGGGCAGCCACCCACCGCTCGAGCAGCTCCCCGACGGTCAGGAACGGTGAAGCCCGCCGGATGGACCGGTATTCGGCGAACTGAGCGGCCAACTCACGGCGCCGCTCCTCGGCGTCTTCGAGTGCTCCGTGGAACCAGAAGGAGCGCTGGACGGTCCGGCCGGACACCGGGTCGACACCCACGGCCACCCGGATCTCGAACACCCCGGGGCGCTTCTGCCGCAACGATCCTTCGCCCCAGGCGCCCATCGGGCCAAAAATAGGGTCATAAGTAGGGTCACCGGTGGATCCCTACTTTGGCCGCCCGCCCGACTTAGGTCCCTGACCAGGGACAACGGCCGAATTTTCGAGTGCGCTCGGAGGGATTCGAACCCCCAACCTTCTAATCCGTAGATCTAAAGTGCCGTATATCTGCAATATACCGTTAGTGACCACTATGCCAGTTTACTGCCCTTCAACTGGACTTTCGTGGAACTCGGAGTGACCGTTACTGACCACCAATATCCGTCACTTGCCACCTTTTGCGGCCGTTTGGTTCTCACGGAGGTTCTCACGGAAGATCTGGAATTTGTTTTTGGCATTCAGCGGCACTCCAACGAATTCCATTTAATATATCTACACGCCCAATTTGGCCGATCAGTTTGTCCAAGATCAAGGATGTTCCAAACTCAGGTATGGACGGAACTGCTCCGCCCGGGTGCGACGACCTCGTAATGGATGTCTCAATCCTGGCCTTGAATTTCAGCGATCGGCATGGCTGAGCTCAAGCGAAATGAGGCCCGACGACGCCAAGGTTGGGTTCGGCGCTTATGCCTGGTCGTCGGCGATCCCGGCGGGCGAGTGTGGATCCAGGACGCCAGTCGCCGTGTGGGGAACACTCCTACGGTGACAGCTCCTCGCTCTGATCGAGAACAGCAGCGTAGGATCCACTGCCCAGCAACGATCCGGCCGGCACACTGCGGTCGCCGATGACCAGTTCCTCAAGAACTCCGGTATCGGCATTGAAGGTCACGTCGTCAAGCTCGCCGAGTTCGCTGCCTCGTTCGCTGAGAGCCCGCTTGCCGACCAGCTCGAGTTTCCCCTCCGCGGCAGCCCGCTCTCGGTCGTCCGCCGGCGGCCGGAGGGCACCCTCATCGACAACCATGACCGCATCCGGCCCGAACCCGCTCAACTGCGCCCAATCGACCAACTGCGCCTTCTTGCCTCGCCCGATGACCACAGCGGCGATCCGCCGTTGCTGGGCATCTACCAACAGATGGCTCACAGCGCCCACCTCTTGGGCGCTGGATCGACTCAGGACCTTGCGGCCAGCGGAATCCTTGAACGACTCGCTCACGACAACCCCAGCCGGGCCCGGAACTCGTCGACCGAAGCACCGAGGCCGACGAGATCGTCCTGGACGAACTCCTCGGTGATATTCGGGACCACCAGCGCATCCCCTGAGACGGAGAGCTGTTCCGGCAACGGGATGTAACCCTGTCCACCCCCGGCCTTGTCGATCTGATAGCCAACAACCTCACCGCTGCTCCCGACCAGCAGCACCAAGTCGGCGACCTTCCCCAGGCTCGATCCACCCTCGGTCAGGACATCGTCCCTGAGGACATCGCGCTCTGTGGAGGGATGGCCGACGTCGTCGGGCGCGTCCTCAGATGCCACAATGCTGGACTCGTCGAGGACCATCACCGCATGCTGTCCGACCGAGTGGATCGCCTCGGCCGGGAGGACGTCACGGCTACGGCTGGCGAAAAAGCCTCGCTTGTTCAAGGTCACGCCGACCAGGCGACCCGATTCTGGGCTGTAGATGACATCGCGCACCTCGGCCACGTCCTCCCCGCTGTGGACCGTGACTACCGGAAGCCCGCGGATCTGGGACGCAGTCATAAGAAGTCTCATCGCTTGTCCTTCGTCGCGATGACGCCGCCACCTCGGCGCCGTCGCCTAATGATCAGGAACCCCACAAGCACGACGACAACGACTATGACCACCAGTATCAGCCAGCCGATTGCACTCATCTCAAGATTCTTTCATCATCGCCTTGGCCCTGACGTTGACACAGAGCTCACCAGTACCTACTTCTGGTGCAGCGCCCCCTTCGTCTTGTCGATCACCTCGTCGAGCTTGCTGCTGGTCCTGTCGACGACGTCGTCCACCTTCTTCTTCGCGTCGTCCAGCTTCTCTTTGGCCTCTCCGGCGCGACGGTCGGTCGTGCCCTCGGATTCGAGATCCTTGTCGCCCGTGAGGCTTCCAGCTGCCTCTTTGGCTCGGCCCTTTGCTTGCTCGGTCTTTGCACCCATTTTCTCGCATCCCTCCCTGGTCGTAATCCTGGCACCAGCACCTGGATCAGGCGCCAGCTCACTTGTCACCCTAGGCTGGCATCTCGAGCTCCGGCAGAGGCGAAGGTCCCGCCGCTACCGGTCTCATCGGCGGAGCCTCGCGAACTATGGTCGCTGAGCGTCCAGTGGCCTCGTTGCCGCGGACCTGCCGCTTTGTGGACACCGAGATACCCATCCACCATCGGTTCCGACGGCCCCAGTTCAACAGGGGTTTGAACAGGGTCCAAAATTCCCGACCGACCTTGCGGCGAGCCCCTCGTCACCCGAATTCCACCCGACTTCAGAGATTTCATGGCGCGGTGAGGGATCAGACCGCATTACGAGTGCGAAACAGGGCCGGAAATGATGGTTGGCAACCGGAAGCAATCGAGCATTATCCCTGGTCAACGTCATGGCTGGAGGGGAAGCAACCGGAACCAGACGGATCCCGAGTTGTAGGCCAATTTGTAGGCCAGGATCGATTCGTTCCGAAGACAGATGCTGCCTGCCAGCTGAGCGTGATCCTGGAGATGGCCACCAACGTCGCTGCATGGATAAGGAAATCCTCAGGTCCCATCGGACGCATACGGTGCGTGAGATCAAAAGCGTTTGCCGAATCAGAAAGCGGGAACGCCTCCTCGGTCCGGATGCAGCGCCCCCAAAGGTGTCGTAAGGGGCATGTGCAAGGCATCGGCAATGCCCGCACTGGCGGCACACACCCATGGAATGGCGTTGACCGCCCGCATGCTAGTGGCGAGGTTCCCCTGATCACTGCTGTTCTCACCCGGGTGGAAGCCGACCTCGAACTCGCCGTCGAAACTCGGCTCACCGTCAATCATCACCCGCCAGGTCCCGTCCGTGCCACCGGACCGGCTCTTCGGCCAATCAGGTGCGAGGTCGTCAGCCATCCGGTCGACGTGCTCGATCGTGATGACCTCTTTACCTCCGACCACGCCGATGCAGCGGGCCCAGATCGCTCCCACGGTCCCCGCCTCGATGACACCGCAGGCGGTATCGAGGTCCCGCGGTGTGGGTTGGAATTCGCAGGTCTCGCGTATCTCGTCCAACTCCACTCCAAGGGCGTCGGCCACCATGGTCACCGCCGCTCCCCACCCCCATCTGAGGACTCCCGGGCTCCTCACTCCCCCCTGGTAATCGAGCGGCTGCCCGAACCCGAATAGCTCCCGCATGTCGAACTCGGACCCAGCTTGCGAATAGTTGGTGATCTCGAGCCCACGCACTGAGTACACGGTGTGCGACATGGACATCAACGCGATGGGAAACAAGTCACAGCCGAATCCCGGCTCGATCCCGGAGGAGTAGATGGTGCTGGAACCCGCACGGGTCGCATCGAGGATCGCACCGCGATATCGATCCGACAGAGAGCCGCGTTGGTAGACGAGCCCGGGCATGGAGGTCGTGACGACATTCTTCCCTGCCGCCAGGATGCGACAGAAGTCCTCCAGGGCCTCCTTGGGGCGAGGACCGGCCGGGCAGGCATAGACCACACAGTCGAAATCCCTCCCGAGCAGTTCGTCCATGTCGCGGGTGGCGGCTACTCCGAGCGGCTCGATTCCGGCGAGCGTTCCCGCGTCCTGGCCATCTTTGCTTTCCGAATGGACCCACACTCCCACGAGCTCGAGGTTCGGCCGATCGGTGATCGTGCGGATGGCATACCTCCCGATGCCGCCCGTGGCCCACACGACCACCTTGTACGTCTGCTCCCCCGAGCCCTCCTGAACTATCGTCACCCCGATCCCCCTTCTTCGTCCGCTTTTATGACGGGAGTTGAATCTGCTGAGCCTGCGCGAGTAGCGGCGCCCGGTCAGCGTTGAGAATGAATCCCCCGTGAATCGCCTTGTCCAGGCTGGCGGTGTAGGCAGCAACGTAGTTACTCCTGTTTTGGTACAAACTCACCAACGTGGCCTGGCTAAACGGAGTCGTCTGCCCGAATAGCGAGCAGATCTCGCTAGTGCCCGATGGCGCTGCGCCGCTGAGAGTCGAGACCGGAACATCGACAGCAGGAGTCCGCACGCCGCCAATCACATTGCCGTGACTGTCGAGGGCTAATACCGCCGGATTGGTGCTGGTCAGACGGAAGGGGGGCGGAGAGGGCGGGGGCGTCCCTTCGTCGACCCATTTATTGAATGCGGCGAATGCAGCCTGGACCACAACGTGTTGAGGGCCGTCATTGATGGGGGTGGTGCAGCCCAGCACGACTCACCGCCGGGCCCACAAGATATGCGTCGGCATGCGAGGTGCCGGCCACCTCCCAGGTTCGGATCCGACTGGTGTTGGGCTGTTGCGCAGGCGCATAGCCCAGGGCGATGAGATCCGTCTGGGTCTCGAACATGAAGACCGGCACGCTGAGATCGGTCCGAATCCGCAAGTCTTTTGGACCTTGATTGGAGGTGATTGCCGATCCGCTCAGGGGGGCACCGGTTCCGCCCCGGCTGTGGATGAAGATCCCGTCGAACGCGTGGATCACCGGTTGTATGGCGTCGGCGTAGGTCGTCAGGTAGAACGCCGACTGGGATTCGCCGGTGGCGACTATGTGCTTGGGACGGAGATCGCCCAAGACGGTGTCCTTTGGGGCGCGGAGGGCCTTCCCGATTTGCGCGAACATATCCAGGGCGTACTGGTCGCCGGGGTGGTGGAGCGTCCCGTATCGTGCCGGCTCAGTGCCGATGAGGCCACCACTTGAGCCGGAGGTCAGGGAACCAAGGATCGGTGTACCTCCGTTGACACCCAGGGCCTGCGCCGAAACCGCCACGTAGGCGTAACCGTCCCTCATGAGCAACGGGTTGAGATAGTCCCAATCGGGTGCTGACTCGCCACCGGAGACATTCATCCATTCGACCACCACGGTGCCATTGAAGTGCGCCGGATCTGTCGGTCGGCGTACCAAGATCCTGGTTCGGTAAAAGGCGGACGTCGTAGGCGAGATCGACCATCGGCCATCGCTGGGTGTGGACGTCGCTTTGAAGGCAGTGGCCGTACCCGAGGCAAAGAACTCCTGTTCCTCATAGCCGTGGGCGGCGAGATCGGTCGAGATAGCGGTGAGGGGCTCAATCACATGTCCCGTCGTGATCGGACCCGAGAATTTGGCGGCAGCTTGATACACCGCAAGCTGCACAGCGGTAGAGCTCGTCGATGTGACCGCGTTCGCTCCGTTCTGAGTCCCGCATGCGCTGGTACCAAGGACAACACCGATGATTGACGCGATCGCCACAAAGGTCAGTCTCGACCTGGGCTCACTCCGATTCCCAAGTCTGTTACGCTGCATGGACAATCCCCTCCCTGACAAGTCCGTCCGCCAACGTAGCGAATCCAGAGAACCGGCTTTGGGCACTTTTCGATCGATGTCTGCGCCGACCCTCCGTACTTCGCGGCCAGAAGTTCGATTTGGTCTCGGCATCAACACTCGATCATTTGGTCTGACTCGTGGCCAGGAACGTGATCGCCATGCCGTGAACCGGAGCCAACATGATCTCGTCGAGCTGGAAGCTGCCATAGGTGCGCCGTTGTTCAAACTGGATCGGTGCCCCATAACGGGCAGCGATGGCGGCAGGTCCATCGACCTCGGAGACTCCCATGACCACCGAGTACAAACCCTCACCCCTCTCATCGAGAAAGGCAGTGAAGTCCGCCGCCTTTGTATTAGCTGTGTCAGTGGGCGAGATAATTTCGATGCCGGCGTTCCAGTCAATCAACACGCGCACACCGAGGTCCTCCAGGGAAACCTCTTGGAACTGAAGGCCCAACTCGCGCCAGAGCCCGGCTGCCCGCTGCTGGTTCTCAGGGCGAACGCAAAATACGACATGGTGGAGACGCATGGGTGGCTCGGTGCTCATCATTCGTCACCTAGCGTTTCCGGTCGGGCACCGAAGCAACCAGCGAAAGCACGCAAGGGCAAAGGGGGTGCCGGTGTTGAGGTCTGTTGGCGGCTCGGTCGTATTTGCGAGCCAGGTTCTGTGAGACCGCAGCATCAGAGCAGGTCCGTGATGGTTCTCAGTCCGGATTCGTAGAGGACTCCGGGCAACATCCCACCATCAATTTCGATGGTCGTTCCATTGATGTAGTCGGCCTCACCGGAGCACAGGAACACGCACGCTCGACCGACCTCGTCGGGTTCGCCTGCTCGGCCCAGCGGCACACTGGCAAAGTAGGAGGCGCCATCGGGGTCATCGGCAGGAAGCACAAAGGTTCTGAAGTTGTCGGTCATGGTCGGGCCAAGTGCAAGACAGTTGACCCGCGCCTTCGGGCCCCATTCCTCGGCCAGAGACCGAGTCAGATGGTTAAGACCCGATTTGGCGGCCCCGTAGGAAACGAGACTCGGTGAGCCTGCCGGATGACCGGCACCGCTCGAGATGTTGATGATCGAGCCGGTGCCCTCCTGGGTCCTCATCTGTCGAAAGACGCGGATAGCGAACCAGAGTGGACTGATCAGGTTCATCTGGATGGCGAAGGAGTGAAAGAGAACAGTCCGCTCAAAGTCGTCATCACTCCTGGGTGTGCCCTGGATCTTCTGGACGAGTTCAGGCACATCCTCGACGTGCGGTGTCGGCACCGTGCCTCCCGCATTGTTCACGAGGATATCGATCCGACCGAAAGTCCGAACTACCCGCTCAACGAACTGATCGATGGCGACGTAGTCGCCCTGGTCGCAGACCCATTGAGCCGAGCGTTCCTCTGCTCCGGGCACATCCGACAGCTGAAGGAAGACCGGTCATCGGCTTTCGGGAACAGCCGATCACAGTGGCGCCCTCGAGCAGGAGCTGGCGGGCAATTCCCACGCCGACACCCCGGCTGGTCCCGGTCACCACCGCCACCTTGCCTTCGAGTGCTGCCACCGCGAGTCCCCCAGATGAATGTCGAAGACGATTGCCAGTCAAAACATAAACCGAACTATTATTCTGCGCAACCGGTCGCTCGACGACCACTCCACGACTTGGGGGACAGATGGCGCTTCGGGTGATCCAGTTCTCGACTGGCAATGTTGGAAGGCATTCGCTCCGCTCGCTCATCGAACGGCCCGACTTCGAACTGGTGGGCGTCCACGCCTCCAGCCCGGCCAAAGTCGGGCTGGACGCGGCCGAATTGTGCGGACTCGAGGAGCCGACCGGCGTTTTGGCCACCGACAATCTCGATGATCTCGTATCCCTCAGGGCTGACTGCGTCGTCTACACCACCAGGGCCGAGACAAGGCCGAATGAGGCCATCGAAGAGTTGTCCGCCTTCCTGTCCACCGGCACCAACGTGGTGGCCACCTCGCTGGTCTGGCTCGTCTTCCCCCCTCACGCCGACGCCTGGCTGCGGGATCCACTTACGCAGGCCTGCCTGGCCGGTGGCTCCACGATGTATGTGAATGGCGTTGACCCGGGCTTCTCCGGCGATCTTCTCCCGCTCGCCGCCCTGAGCCTCACGGAGCGGGCGGAGATCGATCCACGTTCAAGAGATCTGCGACTACGGCTCGTACGACGACGCCGAGTTCACCGGCGTGAGCTTCGGATTCGGCACGCCGCCCGACGAACGTTCCCGTACTCTTCCTCCCCGGAGTGCTCGCCTCGATCTGGGGCGGTCCGATCAGGTTGCTGGCAGACGAGCTCGGCGTCGAGATCGACGAGCTCCGCGAGCACCATGAGACCTGGGTGGCCGAGGAGCCGATCGACTGCACGATGATGCGAGTCGAGCCCGGAAGAGTCGCCGCGGTCCGATTCACCGTCGAGGGCATCGTCGGAGGGCGCCCGGCGATCGTGATGGAACACGTGAACCGATTGACCGCCGCGGCTGCTCCCGAATGGCCGACGCCACCCGAAGGGCGTCCCGGCGTCCATCGCGTCGTGGTCACAGGACAGCCCGGGGTCGAGATCAATACACACCTCGGCCTGGATGGCGTTGATCACAATGTCGCGGGAGTCATCGCCACCGCGGCAAAGGTCGTGAACGCCATTCCGGCGGTATGCGGCCTTCCCCCGGGGTTGGTCTCCCTCCGGGACCTACCGGTCTCTCAGGTTCGGAGCCTTCTGAGGTGACAGGACGGCCACCATCGATTTTGGCCCGGGTCCAGCCGACCCGAACCGCAGGACGAGTTCAAGAACGGGGCGACCGCACCCGGATGGCTATCGTTGAAGAGACGATCCGGTGTGTACTGGAAGAGGGATTTGCGGCCGCTAGCGCCAAACACATTGCTGAGCGGGCCGGCGTGAGCTGGGGTGTTATTCAATATCACTTCGGTGATCGCAACGGGTTGCTAGCCGATGTAGTCGCGTACGGCTACGAAAACTTTCGTCTGGCCATCGAAGCAGTCAGCGCGGCGGAGAGTGACTCCCACCTGAGGGTGGCCTCGGTTGTCGACGCCGCTTGGGATGCCTTCTCGGCACCCGAATCTCTCGCCAGCCTCGAGATCCTCATCGCCACGCGATCGAGTCGTGATTCAGCGCAGACAACCGAACTCGAGGAGATGGCAAGTGACATGCGCCGACTCGGTGCCGTCCTCGTAGGAGATGGACAGGGGAACCAGGCCCTGGGCCGGGTAATCGGAGAGGTCATGTGGGCCGCCCTTCGCGGCCTGGTCTTCGCCCAGATGGTCACTCGTGCAACCGCTCGACTCACCGAGGAACGAGCAATCCTTATCGATATGATTCAGTCGTATCTCAGTCATGCCGGTGCGAGCTGAGTGTGAATGCGAACTCACCGAGAATCAGGCGGACGGCATCGGGCGCATCATTCGGAACGTGATCGGCGGCACCGGCGACCGCCGTCCTCACACGTTCATTGCAGTCATCGACCACGGAGACGAACAGCCCCAGTTTGGTTTCGAACAGGCGCATGACGTAGCCCTGTGAGATGCCGGCCGCCTGGGCCACGTTCTCGCTGGTGGTGGCGCGGTATCGGAACGAGCGAAGACCGCCGTCGCCGCGCCCAGCACCTGCTTCCGCCTGACATCGGCCGTGGAGCGGTGCGACTCGGAATGGGCCATCACTGTGGATTCCCTGGAAGGCATCCGTTGTTGACATGCGACAAACTCGCAAAGCGTGGATTGTCATCGAATAGGACGACGCATGGCGGCGATACACCACCTGGCTTGGAACTGTTGACGACCTTTGACGACACGGCACGGCACCCGGACGACCCCGGTCGACAGCGAACATTAGGACAGAAACTAGGACACGGCAGGAGTAGGACAAGCCTCCTGATCCGGGTTATTGGGCACAGTGTCGGTCTCGATGGAGGACAACGTCTCCACGATTTCTGTTTGCGAAGGCTCTAACACCGTGGGGCGTCGCACCCTACTGGGAAGATGGGATCTATGTCGTTGGGTTCCGATCTCGTCGACCGCATTCTGGGGCTGGCCGACCTCGACCTGCCATGGCGAAAGGTCAAGCGAATGCTGATAGTGATGCTCGCTGGGTCTGCACTGCTCTTCCCGGTCACTTTCCGGGCCGGTGTTGCGCTTTATATCGAGGAGCAATCGTGTTCGGTCGAACGCGCCTTGGTCCAGAACCTGATCCTGGACGGCGAGAAGGATGAGGTCGCCAAATCCAACGGGTTCTGCAGCGTGCGCTTCGCCGTTCATCGATGAGCGCTGGCTAAGGACTCGAGCCGACCGCGGATTCACTCCCGGAACAACCTCTGTGTGCGGGACTGAGCGTGCTCAACGATTGGAACCGCGACGAGCATCCGATCCGTAGGCCTAAACAGACAGATCTCGGGGCCGTCCAGCCGGCGGTTGACGCCGGGTGGCGGGACCGCTTGTCCGTCATCACGCTCCGATCGATCGGCTGTGCGCTCGGCGGTGGGACTACGGAAATCTCGGCTGACCCGCCCTCCGAAGCCAGACAAACCGATCGCCCGGCTCCGAACCGAAGCATTGTCCGAGCTCCGCCTGCGCCAGATACTGGCCGAGGCCAGCAAGTCGAACCGAGTATGCAATCGTGGAGCGGTGAGAGTCGCGGTAGTGGGGGCAAGCGGGTTCGTCGGACGGGAGCTATCGGTTGCTCTTGTCGAGGCGCAATACGACGTCATCGCGCTCTCGCGTCGTGCTCCCGAGATCGCCGGCGCCGCAGGACGGTCGGTTGACGTGGCCGACGAGGCGGCCCTACAGAGTGCGTTAGCTGGATGCGAGGTCGCGTTCTATCTCGTGCACTCGCTCAGTACCGAAGACTTTCGTGCTCGTGACCGCGCAGCTGGCTGAAGGCTTCGGGCGAGCTGCCGCAGCCGTGGGCCTTCGACGCATCATCTACCTCGGCGGGCTGGGGCATGACCCCGAGTCCGAGCATCTTGCGAGCCGCCAGGAGGTCGGCACCGCGCTCGCATCTGGAGAAGTTCCCGTTGTCGAGCTTCGAGCAGCGGTCGTCCTCGGCGCCGGGAGCATCTCGTTCGAGATGCTGCGGTATCTCACCGAGCGACTTCCGTTCATGGTCTGTCCACGCTGGGTCCGCACCGCGATTCAACCGATCGCCTCGGCCGACATGATCCGCTATCTGATCGCAGCGATCGACGTCGAGCCCGGCGTGTACGAGGTCGGCGGCGCCGACGTCACGTCGTATCGCGAGATGATCGCGGCGTACGCGACTGGCGCGCGGTCTGCGGCCGTCGGCGCATCGTCGACGTGCCGTACCTGACGCCTCGACTGTCGTCGTACTGGTTGGATCTCGTCACTCCGGTCGATCGCCGCGTCAGTCATGCGCTCATCGAGAGTCTCGTGACCGAGGTCGTGGTTGAAGATCGGGGGCGGACCGACGCGGCGTTCGACATCGAGCCGATGGGTCTTGCCGACGCGCTCTCGGCGGCGCTCGACGACCAGGCGCTCGAGCTCGATCACGACCTCCTCAGTCGCGAGAGACGGGCTTAGAGACGGCGTCTACACCGTGCGGGTCAGTATCCCTCTTTCGGGCGCCGCATCGACGCGCCTCGACGCCGATCTCGAACGGATCGGAGGAAGCTACAGCTGGTACGGCTTGACGTTCGCCTGGAGAGTGCGTGCGCTGCTCGGTCGTGTCGTCGGGGAGAACTGGAAGCTCAGCCACCCGCAAGAGATCGTCCAGGGCGCGGCGGTGGACTGGTGGCTCGTCGCTCGACGTGACCCCGGCATACTCGTGCTGCGCGCCGATCCGCTGGTTTCCTGGAGAAGCATGGCTCGGCTATCGGTGCACTGAGCACGAGCTGGTCCAAGTCGGCTCGCTCCGCCCGAAGGGAATCCCCGGGTTCCTCTATTGGAAAATGCTCCAACCGGTGCATCGTCAAGTCTTCCAGGCGCTTGCTCGACACAGAGTTACGCGTTCCGTGTAACCGGGACATGCTGGGTCACGGCTAATTGGCAGAGGACTGAGAGTGGATGGACCGCATTACGAGTGCGAAAAAGGGTCGGAAATGACGGTTGGCAGCCGGAAGCTATCGAACGTTTTTCCAGGTCACTGGCGGTGGAGGGGAAGCAACCGGAATCAGGCAGATCCCGAGTTGTAGGCCAGTTTGTAGGCCAGGATCGATTCATCCCGAAGATCACATGGTGACCACCTCTGAACGGGCGGACCTGGGAACGAACTGCACTATTCCGGGGAGGATGTCAGCTGTCGACTGGCAGTTGCCCATAATGGGGAGGTGGCCACCGCTGCCGAGCCGTGGATAGGGGCAATCCTCAGGTTCCAGAGCATTCAGTTACCCCATGTCTCCTGAACGGGGTTCGAAGCATGCCTTCAGGCCGTGCAATCCCAGCTCAGGGGACCGATTGGCCGGTTCACCTCCGGTTCACTGAGACACTTTCCCGCCAGTGCGTCGACACGGCCAGGGCACTTGCGGCAGCAAGTTTGCCGTCAGCTGATCCCGAGATACTGCCTCGCGTAACCGAAGATTCGGGCCACTCCACGGAGAACCTGTCGCTTATTCCTGATGTGGCCTCGGGCCGTAGATCGCCAGCATCAGATCGGCGACGACCCGGCCGGCCCTCTCGTCCAGATCTTCAGAGTCGTAGCCGGGGATGCCGCTCGCGATGGTGCACTCCTCGGCCAGCAAAATGAACTCGCCGAACGCGATAGCGAACTCCACGCCGACCGCCGATTCTGGGCACGGATGAAGTGCCAGCCAGCCACGGGCGTCGATGGCAGCGGAGTGGATTCCGAGAGCCGCACTCCTAGTCGCCTCAGGCCCTCGAGTCACCACGCCAGGGATTCGATTGGCGGCCGCCATCAATGTCGTGATGGACGGCATGGCGGCAGCGAGCCAGACCGCGACCTCCGGATCGCTGACCCTTGCGGCTCGCCTGCCTCGTCCGGACCAGCGCCCCCATAGTTACAGATGACCGACCTTCGGGGACGGGGCTTGAAGAAGATCGTGACGCCTCCGTCCGAAGGGTAACGGCGATTGGCGTCTGTAGCTCCCGCCAGATCCGCCTCGCAACCGTTAATGTCCAAACCGTGCCCGTCACCACGACCGTCGTCGAGACACCTGATGGCAGAGAGCTCTGTGTCGAATCGGGAGGCGATCCCACTGGCATCGCCGTACTGAACATCGACGGATGGCCTGGAGGCCGGTCTCTACTCGGCGGACTACTCGACGGGGCTGCTCGCGAGGGTGTCCACCTTCTGAGCTACGACCGTCCTGGCTACGGTCGCTCCTCACCGCACCCGGGACGAACCGTCGCCAACTTCGCCGAGGATGTCCGGACCATCACCCCGCGTGTTCGGCATCAACAGGCTCGGTGTGTGCGGGGCCTCGGGAGGTGGTCCCCACGCACTCGCCATAGGGGCTCTTCTGCCCGAGCTCGTCACCGGGGTTGCTGTCATATGCTCGCTCGCACCCCGGGATGCCAGCGGTCTCGACTATCTCGCCGGGATGCAGGACGACATCGCTCAGATCCACCGGTGGTTCGACGATGATGACCTCGGTGCGGTGCGAGCGTGGGCAACGAACTATCGAACCGAGGTCGAAGGGTATTCGGCCGAGCAGATCGAGCAGCTGGCCGCCGAAGCGTTCCCTGACGACGCGGGTTCCCAGACCTTCTTCCGCGGATATACCAAGTCGGTGCGATTAGCGCTGGAGCCTGGAATTGAGGGAATTGTCGACGACGGCGTCGCCTTTCACGGCTCTTGGGGTTTCGAGGTCGGCTCCATCGGCGCCCCGATACGACTTTGGAGTGGCCCGGCAGATCTCCACGTTCCGCTGGCCCACTCTCGTTGGCTGGGTGCGCAGTTGCCCGGCGCGCCGCTCGATGCTTCGGGAGTGGTGGGCACCTCGAGATCATCGCTACGGCGCTGCCCGTTGCCCACAGGTGGCTCGCGGAGCAACGCTGACAGAGGCCGACAAACGTCGAGCTGAGCCAGCCACCTGGATCCGACAGGGGAGGCTCCCTGGTCACCAACCCCCAGTGTCAACTGAACCTGCAGCAGACCCGACCGAAGTGAACGATGCGCCGATGCGCGGCGATGCCCCCAACACGGCGGTGTGCCGGGGGCATCGAGTATCCCGCGATCCATCAACGCAAGAAACGAATCCTGCACTGGTCTCATCGACAGACACTCGCCGATGCTGTAGCCAGCACTTCAGGTCAGTTCCGGAGCTTCCTGGCCTCGCAGGTCGACTCCGACTCACGGGGTGCCGTCGCCATGATCAAGTCGGAGGTCATGATGCAGATGCACTCGGCGATCCTCTTGAGGTCTGGGTTGTTCAGTCGTCGACGGCGATCGTGGCGCCATGCCGCTTGGTGAGGCGAAGCGCCTCGATCCTCTGACCGCTCGGCATGGTCGTCCTCAGGCCCCCCGAGAGCCGGGATGGACCCGCACGACTACGTCACCGAGCAAGGTGTGGCCCTCGATCCGAAGCACCCAGGTGCGTTGTGCCTCAGGGACCGATGGCACTTCGTTGTTGAGATGATCGTTGTGAGACCGCCCCGTGAGCTCCACGTGCGTTCCAGGTCCAACGAGCACGTTACGGTCGCGTCCGATCGCGTAAGCCTCGAGATGAACCTCGGAAGGAATGCTCTTGGAATTCCAAAGGTCGACGGTCACGTCGCCAAGGAGAGAGAGGGCCACAAGCTCGCTCTCCACATTCCAACTCTTCACTCGCTCACCCTTGTGGAACCACCCTCCTTCGAAGATGGGCTCAGCACCGACGAGCCAACGCCGTCTCGCAACTGACGATTCGTCGCCGCTTTCTCTCGAAGGTGGATCCCTGGCCTCGCCCCTCCAGGCATCTACCATTGATTGACTCTATCAACTATTAGTGGGAGGCGCATGCCACCGAGGAAACGCGAGGTCGAAGAAATGGTGGCCGCGCTGTTCACGCTCAACGCTGGACTCGACCGCGCCCGTCGTCAACGAAGAGGGGCTGGCACCCTCAGCTTGCTCCAGGTGATAGGTGATCACGAAGCGATCCGACCCTCAGAGATTGCTGAAATACAGGCTGTCCATCCATCGTTGGTGACCCGGCGGGTGCGTGAGCTTGAAGACGGTGGCCTAGTCGCCGTGACCGCCGATCCGGCAGACAGGCGATCCTGTCTTGTGTCCTTGACCGAAGCAGGATCTGATGAGCGTCGCCGTCTCACCGAGTTCGGACTCAAGCGATTTGCGCTGTTCGTCAAGGACTGGGAGTCCGACGATGTTCGTACGCTGACCGAGCTCCTCTGGAAGCTCCGAATGTCAATGGCTGCGGTATCGGAGCGGGAACAGCAAGCTCCCCGCGGGGGTCGCCGCTGGTCGTCGTGACGGGTTCACGTAAGAGCTCGTGCGGCCCATACGACGACCTTCCTAGCCTGGTGATGGGTGACGGTGACCGTGTCCCCGGTCCTTCCGGCCAGCGCGGGCCGCGGGTCACGTGTTCGGCGTCCGACGTTCCATGAGGTCGCCAACAGCGGGCACCCGAACAAGTGCCGGGTAGGTAGCCTGAACCTGCCTGATTCGATCCGGTCGCATGCACCGCAGGTGAGTTCCAGCGCAGCGAAGAAAGCAATGGCCTCCCGGTAGGGATCCGCCACTGAGCCATGGGCCATCTTCAGTCGCCATGCCCTCGGTCCGGAGGTTGCTCAGCAATCAGTTACCTCATGTCTCCTGGTGGGTGCCTGGAGCTGGTCTGGGGCTCACAAACTCCCAGCTCAGTGAGCCAACAGGCGGATCCTGCTCTGGAATCAATGAAACGGGCACCCACCGGTGCGTTGGAGTCGACAGGCCTGATCGAGACAGGAAGCGCGCCCTGAGCTGGGTCCCAATACCGCGGGCCGCAGCCTCACGCCGACGTCGTGAGTAGATCACGGATTGCCCGCAGTGCGGTGTCCCTGGCTGACCGCATCGGCTCGGTGGACTTCATGGCTTGGGAAAGAACGAATGCGCCTTCGATTAGGCAGATGATCGACAGTGCAAGCCGGCCAGCATCGTCAGTGGCGATATCTGCTGAGATGAGCCGTTGGCTGGCGGCGATTATCCAGGCCTCAAATACCTCGGCAGTTGCGGTTCGCAGCTGGTCATTCGTGCTTGCGACCTCCAGTGCGATCACGGCGATCGGACAGGCTTCGACAAAATTGGTCGCTTCGAGAGTCTGGCTGGCGCCATCGAACACAGCAGCGATGCTGCTGATCACGTCGTCCTGCCCGTCCCACACTTCTTCGACGAGCGCCTGGTACTGCATTCCCGAGGAACGGATCGCAGCCTCAGCGAGTTCGTCCTTCCCCCCGGGAAAGTGGTGGTAGAGGGATGAGAAGGGTGCCTGCGCTTCGGCCAGGATCTCCTTGATCCCTGTGGCAGCGAGGCCTCGGCGTTGGAACAGTCCGGCACTCACGTCGACGAGGCGTGCCTTCGTGGCATTCACTCGGTCACCTCCTGGTTTCGGTGGCCCGGCCGCGGTGGGCGGGTTGCAGCACGACACATATCATAGTTAGTTTGTATGGATTGATCTATCCAGGAGGCGTCCGTGTACAAGTCGGCCGTTCGTACGATGATCCGGCGCAATGTGCGCTCCTTGGCCCGAGGAAACCCCGGCCCTCTGCTTGCTGGGTACGCCGACGATGCTGTGCTGGTGTTCCCAGGTCGAAGCTCGTGGGGCGGGGAACATCGAGGTAAGGCTGCCATCGCGGAGTTCCTCCGACGATTCATCGACGCCGGTCTAGTGGGCGAAGTGCAGGAAATCCTCGTGAATGGACCTCCTTGGCGGACCTCGGTGTGCGTACTGTTCACGGACAAGGCGATGGACGACTCAGGCAAGGTCATCTACGAGAATCGGTCCGTTCTCTACGGACGTGTCGTCTGGGGGAAGATCGTCTACCAAGAGGATTTTGAGGATACCCACAAGGTGGAGGCGTTCGACGGCTATCTCGCAGCCCGTGAATCGCCGTGACGTAGCCGTCATACTCCACGAAGACGAGCGCATGTGTGATCTCGGTCAGATCGTGGGTATCTTCCTCGATGAGCTCATCGAGGGCGGTGCGCATGACTACTTCGGCACCAGCCCAGGTCCGAGGCATCCACCTGGCCCGAGCTGTGAGCGGCGGCTCCACTACGCCAGGCAATAGGCAGTGCACTGGCTGTCATGAGAACCCGATCAGAGGTCGAAGACCATGCCGTCGCTCGCAGCCACTACCGCGAGTTCGTTCAGTCGAGACAACACGTCAGCACTCACGTGTGGTGTGTCTCTGGTTCGCGCCGACGCGCACAGAGAGTGCGGCCAGGACTAACGAGACAGAAAGGCGGCGGGCTTTCGGCCGGTCCCCGACCAACTAGCCGATGCTCCTAGTTTCACGTCGTCGGTACGTCGGGGACGGTCCAGATCATGTCGAATCCGTGCGGGTCGAGCGGGAGGAGCCAGCAGGCGGAGATCTGCTCGCCGACAACGTCGTACAGCCCCACGGTCGACCAGCGATGCTCGACATTGCCGATAGTGGCGGCACCGTCGACAAGTGCAGCAATTCTGTCGTCGTCGCCGACGAGAACATCGCGTCGGTGCAGCTGAAAGGTGTGGTCCGACAACGCTCGTCGCCGGCGGAAGTAGTCGAGAACTTCCTCCAGGCCGTGGTGGGTGCCGGCAATGTCGCTGTTCCCCGGAATGGTCCAGGCAATGCTCGGAGCCAGGATCTGCGAAAAGGAGGAGCCGGAGCCGCCGGCGTAGAACTCGTTCTGCGCCAGGTGCAGACGGTCGAGCAGTTCGATGGCGGCGCCTCGGTTCACTGGTGGCGCCGATGTCGTGCGGCGGCTTGCCCGAGGAGCTGGCGCACGACGCCACGATGATGGTGGGCGATGCAGCGCCAAATGGCGTGCGTAGCGGGGTTGTCGAGCTGCACGAATGTCGCGAACATCAGCGAGTCCCGTCGAGATTCGAAGAGCAGCTCGCCAGACAGACCGAACCGGCCCGTCGATCCGAGCAAGACCAGATCGGGAGTACTGCGGCGCACTTCCCAACCCAAAACGAACTCCTCGGACCGGATCGGACCGAGCCGCAGGCCGAGCGTCCGCCACCCTCGCACGAGCCCGGCCCGGGTCCCCTCTGGAGCCCCCTCGAGGACCGCCCGAGCCCATCCTTCGCCCGTCCAGCCTCCGACGGCCCCCGTCTCAACCAGGAAGGAGTCCTCGTAGTTCACATGGGCCAGCGTGCTGCGGGTGCGCGCCCCCGACGGGCATGGGATCTGACGCACAATGGCTTCCGATCCCACTCCCATGTCACTTGGATCACTCTCCGCGTCAACAGTCAACTTGTGCGTTCACCTCGAATTGCTCGAAGGACCCGTTGGATCAATACATACGGTAGCGTATCTATCATGATAAGAGTCCCCTCCATCGCCGTCAATCCCCTGATGGCGACCAACACATAGGCGATGGCCCCACCGACCCGTACGCCTCGAACCAAGTGGATCGATGAGGGTCTGCGCGCCCTCGCCGCCGGCGGTCCAGACGCTGTCCGCATCGAAGCGCTGGCCAAGTCACTCGGGGTCTCAAAGGGTGGCTTCTACGGGCACTTCCAGGACCGCAAGGCATTGCTCGACGCCATGCTCGACACCTGGGAACGTCGAACGACCGACGACGTGTTGGCCCGCGTCGAGCGGGAGGGCGGCGACGCCCGGACCAACATACGGCGGGCGGGGGAGCTGACCTTTTCGGTGGGCGGCGGCCTACGAGGGATCGATTTAGCTGTCCGGGATTGGTCCCGACGCGATCCCTCCGTCGCCGAGCGGCTGCGCCACGTCGACAACCGACGGATGGACTACCTGCGCGCGCAGTTCGGGACCTTCTGCCAGGACGCAGACGACGTAGAGGTGCGCTGCATGCTCGCCTTCTCGCTCCTCATCGGTAACCACTTCATCGCCTCCGATCACGAGCGCCACAGCCGCCCCGAGGTGCTGGCACTCACCATGAGTCGGATCCTGGCCTAAAGGACCCAGCGAACGACCAGCACCCAGAACCATCCCGAGACGCCGTGTGTGGCAAAGCGTGACTCCAGGTGATCCGCGTTCCGCCCTCGGCAGCGCGAAAGGCCGGACGTCGGAGCGACAGTCATCTAATGGTTGGGCTATCTCCCTTGTGATGGTTCGGCTTCAACTGATGTTCGGGTGCGCTGAGAGGGAAGTGAGCTTTTCTTCATTCAGCAGGAAGAAGATGCGGGTGACCTTCCCCTCGCGCTGCTCAGCGGTGATGACGAGAGGCATAGTGCCGTCGATCTCGAGCACCAGTGCCGGCGAACCGTTGATCTCCTTCACCTGAAGACTGGTCACCTCGCCGCGGCGGGCGACGTTGATGGCGAAGCGAGCGACCCGATCCGCACCCACGACGGGATGGCGTGCGGCCTTGTGTCCGGGACCGCCGTCGCTCAGGAGCACGACGTCGGCATCGAGCAACTCGAGCGTCTGGGTGAGGTCGCCCGCCGCCACCGCAGCCATCAGTTGCCCCAACAGTGCAACGTCGAGCCGCTCCGGCGTCGCCGGTCGCTCCTCGCGCAGGCGGCGTCGAGCCCTGGTGGCGATCTGGCGGCACGCCGGCTCGCTCTTGCCGGTTGCCTGGGAGATGAGTGCGTAGGGCGTGGCGAAGACGTCCGCCAGAAGCCACACGGCCCGCTCCGTGGGGTTGAGCCGGTCCAAGAGCATCAAGAACCCCAGGGTCAACGACTCCGCCATCTCGCTGTGTTCTTCGGGCCCCCGCTCGATGGCGATCGGCTCGGGGAGCCACGGGCCGAGGTACTCCTCCCGCCGTCGTGCGATCGTGCGCGTCCTGTCCAGCACCAGACGGGTCACGACCGTCGTGAGGTAGGCCGCAGAGCTCTCGATGCTGTCGTGGTCGACACCCTGCCAGCGGATCCAGGCCTCCTGCACGACGTCCTCGGCATCGCCGTAGCTGGACAGGATGCGGTAGGCGAGGCCGAGGAGGCGAGGCCGCTCGGCGGCGAAGTCCTCGTCCGAACCTGTCACCGCCCCACCATGCCACCCATCGGCGACGCGACGCTCTTCGCTCGCTCCGCTGCAGCACGTCCGGCGGCCTCCCCGCTCGAGAGGGCGGCATCCGCCAGCAGCCCAACTGGTCCCACCCAGTCGCCGGCGAGGAACACGCCCGGAAGGTCGGTCGCGTCGATGCCGGGGCGGCCCGCGAGTCCTGCGCCGGGCCGTGGCAGCGCGTGGCACACCGTCATCTCGTGGAGGAATCGCTGGACCACCACGTCCCCTTCGGTGACGCCGCAGCGCTCGGCGAACGCCCAGAGCTGGGCCCGGTCCTCTCTCGACGTCCGTGCTCCGTAGCGCATGACGTGCACGAGTGCCCCGCCGGCGGGCGCAAGGCGCGCGCTCGGGCTGTGGGTCGAAAGGTAGAGCGGCTCGTCGAGCCCGAAAGCGACCTTCGTCACGGGCGGGCTGCGCAGACCGAGGTCGAGGCAGGCCGCCGTCGCCGGAGACCCGAGCTCCCAAGTGGGCGTGCGCGGGAGCAATGCCCGCGCCGCGTCCGGGCCGCCCGGAGCGATCACCAGCGACGCGGCTCGCACGGTCCTCGCCGGCGTCGTCACCTCCCAGGTCCCGCCCTCTCCCGCAGCGACGGCCAGTGTTCGTTCGCCCACCATGGGTCGGGTGCCAGCTGTCGATGAGGCGGCAACCAAACTGTCGACGAGCGTCTGCCAGCCCCCGTCGAGGTAGACCACGTTCCCCTCGAGGACCAGCTGGAGTTGCCCAACGGCGGCATCCGCGGAGATGAGACGGAGATCTCCTGCATAGGTGGCAACTCTCATCAGGGTCGTCAGGACGGCGGCGCCATTGGGCTTGAGACCGAGTGAGTCGATCCAGCCGGCGGCGCTCTGCGAGGCGAGTGAGGAGGCATCGACCTTTGGCAGGGTGGTCAAGAGCCGTCCGAGTCGGACCTTGTCGCCCATGCCCACCAGCGGCGAGCGGAGCAATGACGCGGCCGAGGTGGGCAGCACGGCCAAGTCGCCCGTTGCCCCCCGGTAACCGGCGACGGCCGGGTGCGGAGGTGCTCCCTGCAGCGCGACACCGACCCGGCTGAGCACGCCGGAGCCCGCACCCGTGCGATAGACCGCGTGCGGCCCCTGGTTCAGCACGTAGTCGTCACGCTCGTCACTGCGCGCCCGACCACCTGCGGAACGGACGTCGAGCAGGGCGACCGAGATCCCCTGCCTGGCGGCCACAGTGGCGGCAGCGAGCCCGGCCAGTCCTGCCCCGACAACCGCCACCTCGACCCCAAGGTTCCCGTCATCGCTCATGTGTGGCTCCTTCGTGAGTTTGATCCACCTCGACTACATGACGCCGGAGCCCGGCACTTTGTGACATGCGGGGGGCCACGGAGGAGCCGGATCAGGACGGAACCGCCCAGCTGTAACTCCCAACCGACGCGGCGGCGCGGTTTCGTGCCGTGCTCGGTTCGAGTGAACCCAGGGCGGGCAGCTACCGTCTGTTGGATGACGTGGATTCCCATCGTCGTGCTGCTCGTCATCATCGGGACAGATCTCTGGGTCTACACCGATGCACGGAAGCGAACCGAAAGGGGAACTCCCGTCGCCCTTTCCGTCGGCGCCCTTGAGGTCAACACGCCCACCCTGTGGTTCGTTGCATGCCTCATCCTGTGGATTCTGTTCTTCCCGGCGTACATCGTAACAAGAAGTCAGAACTCTTAGCCTTCCGGCGACCGGATGTTCCTCATCGCTGTTTTTCGATCATCGAACAGTCCGGGATCCACCTATCCCGGTGGCTCGTACCAACGTCGGGTCGCACAATTGCGGTGCCCCAATTGGGCTGTGTCCTCAACCGGTCAACGCAACACCTGACTGATTGGCGAACAATGAGTTCGTCGACCAGGAGGTGTCGAAATGTGGAAGCGGTTTTCGGAGGAGGACCAGAAGACGATCTGGGACATGCGGGAGGCGGGAGTGCCCGTCAAACGCATTGCCAAGCACCTGGGACGGCAAAACGTCTCACTCAGGAAGTTCATCTCCGACCATGGGGGAAGACGACCGACGCCTCGTGAGCGATCCGAGCTCCGCCTCTCGCTCCAGGAACGTGAAGAGATATCCAGGGGCCTGGCCGCTGGTCTGTCCATCCGGGCCATCGCCGATGGGTTGAACCGGTCCCCTTCGACGATCTGTCGTGAGGTGAACTCCAAGGGTGGTCGGCGGAAGTACCGGGCGCTCCAGGCCGACCGGGCAGCCCTCAGGCGGGCCCTGCGCCCGAAGCGGGCCTAGCTCTCCCAATGCCGGCGCCTGCGCTCAACCGTGGAACGGAAGCTCGAGGCCCGGTGGTCGCCACAGCAGATATCGGCGTGGTTGGCTGAGACCTATCCCCATGACCCGGAGATGCAGGTGTCCCACGAGACCATCTATCAGTCCCTCTTCGTTCAGAGCCGTGGTGCCCTGCGAAAAGAGCTGCATACGTGCCTGCGGACCGGTCGGGCCATGCGAAGGGCGAAGGCCTACACAAAGGGTGGGGTCGGCCAGGGCCAGATCCGCAACATGGTGATGATCTCGGAACGGCCGGCCGAAGTGGAGGATCGAGCGGTGCCCGGCCACTGGGAGGGCGACCTCATCTTCGGCAGGAAGATGACTGCCATCGGCACCCTGGTCGAGCGCCACAGCCGGTACGTCATCCTGCTGAAGCTCCCCAACGGCCACGGGGCCGAGTCGGTCCGGAAGGCCATGACCAAGCGGATCCTCACCCTGCCCGCCCAACTCCGCCGTTCGGTCACCTGGGACCAGGGCAAGGAGATGGCTGAACACGTCCAGTTCACCATCGACACCGGTGTGCACGTCTACTTCTGCGATCCGAAGAGCCCGTGGCAGCGCGGGAGCAATGAGAACACCAACGGACTTCTCCGTCAGTACTTGCCCAAGTCCGCCGATCTCTCCCAGTGCACCCAGAGAGAACTCGATGCCGTCGCCCGCTCGCTCAACACCAGACCTCGACAGACCCTTGGATGGATGACACCATCAAAGGCGTTCGCCGAGGCCGTTGCAACGACCGGTTGAGGCCACAGCCGATCCCCGACAGGGGCACAGTTGCAAGCACCGGGTCCCATCCAGGGCCCTCGAAAGAGTCGAACCCGGGCCATTGGGTGCGTAATCCTGACTGAGACAAGGCGCCGGTTGACGTGTGCTCCGAAGGTGAGTGCCTGTGCCACGAGGGACCCTCAGCCACGGGGCGATGCTGGGCAACCATGGGAGCGGACCTGAGGTT
>CAWIEV010000003.1:0-31660 GCA_963835325.1 uncultured Acidimicrobiaceae bacterium
TCCAAACCTTGGAAGCGAGGATGGAATCATGGAACAAAAGCACCCCGCATCGAAGCGGTACCCGCCTGAGCTGAAGGAGCGTGCCGTGCGCATGGTCCTCGACTAACGGGCCGGGATCCCGCCGACACGACGGTATCACCCGGGTGGCCCGCCAGCTCGGCGTCGGGCGACGAATCCCTCCGCACCTGGGTGAAGCAGGCCGAGGTGGACGCCGGCAAAGGCCGTGGCCTGACGACCGAGGAGCAGGCCGAGCTCAAGGGGCTCCGCAAGAAGAACCGCGAGCTCGGCGATCCAACGACATCCTGCAGGCGGCAGCCAGTTTCTTCGGGGCGGAGCTCGACCGCCGAGGAAAGAAGTAGTCGCCTTCATCGACGCCCATCGGGACAGGGACGACCGATGGGCGTCGATGGGGGGTCGAGCCGATCTGCACGGAGCTGAAGATCGCCCCCTCCACCTACTACGACACGAAGGCCAGACCGCCTTCGGACCGGGCCGTCCAGGATGCCACGACCGGGCCGGAGCTTCGGGCCCTGTGGGAGAAGAACTACTCCGTCTACGGCCGCCGCAAGCTCTGGAAGGCGGCCCGACGTCGGGACATGGACATCGGGCGGGACCAGGTGGCCCGGCTCATGCGCCAACAGGGCATCTGTGGCGCCAGCCGGGCCAAGAAGCGGTTCACCACCAAGTCCGACTCCGCCCACGTCCGGGCCCCGGACCTCGTGAACCGGGACTTCACCGCCCCCCGTCCAGACGCCTTGTGGGTGGCGGATTTCACGTATTGCTCGACGTGGTCGGGCATCGTCTACGCCGCCTTCATCATCGACGTCTTCTCCCGCCGGCTGGTCGGCTGGAAGGGAGCCCGGTCGATGACCGCCGCCCTCGTCCTCGACGCCCTCAACATGGCCGCCTGGACCAGGCGCCACACCAGCCTGGACGGACTGATTTGTCATACCGATGCGGGGTCGCAATATACGTCCGTGCTCTACACCGACCGGATCGACGAGGTAGGAGCCGCACCCTCCATCGGGACCGTCGGTGACAGGTTCGACAACGCCATGGCCGAATCGGTCATGGGCATCTTCAAGACCGAACTGCACCGGAACCCCGCCGCCCTGGCCGCCAACGGCGGGCCCTGGAAGGGACTCGACGACCTCGAGATCGCCACCTGTGCCTGGGTGTCGTGGTTCAACGAGGAGCGGCTGCACTCGGAACTCGGCGACCGGACGCCGGCCGAGGTCGAAGCCGAGTACCGTCACAAGTCTCAGCCCGACGCGGCATGAGAAAACAAACAAACGAGTCTCCGGAAAACTCAGGCCGGTTCAACACTTGGGGGGGGGGGGGGGGGGGGGGGGGGGGGGGGGGGGGGGGGGGGGGGGGGGGGGGGGGGGGGGGGGGGGGGGGGGGGGGGGGGGGGGGGGGGGGGGGGGGGGGGGGGGGGGGGGGGGGGGGGGAAAAAAAAAAAAAAAAAAAAAAAAAAAAAAAAAAAAAAAAAAAAAAAAAAAAAAAAAGCCAGCGGACGGGCGTTAGCAGGCTCAGTGATGGCGCCATAGCTATTGCGGTCACCGACGGCGGATTGGGTTGGGCCTTCGGCTTCCCTACCTACCCGGATGCACGGTGAGCTAGTGCAGCGACCGTGAATCGTTCGTCTGGGTCGGATTGGTTCAAGCCGTTGGTTCTCCGCGGTTGCCGATCTACTTGGTAACAGCGTGAGGGATCGGGCAGTCTGGTTGCCATGGACCACCCGAGGAAGCGGCCTTTGACGATAGCCATTGTCGCGGTCTGCGCCGTCCTGACTGCTGCTTTCATCGCGCGCTGGATAGACCAATCGACCAGCTTTGCGAGCACCGCCGAACTCACATCGGCGCAACTTTTCTGAAGCCACCACCTACTACGAGGACAACAACGGTCGCATCGATTATGGCCGTCCTGTTGGTCTGTATCGATTCACTGGGTGCTAGCGCCGCCCCCAGCACGAGGTCATCGCATACACAATCGTGACCTGCCAAGCATGCCCGGTAACGTCGTCATTTTCCCGGGCAGGCGAGTATCCGGCCGTGTTCAAGCTTCGTGGCCTCCGTATCCTTGGAGTGCAGGAAGCCAACGCTCCGGGTGACCCAGATTTCCAGAACGAGATCAATCGGATTTCCAGAGCCTGCAGACGCAAGCTGCCAACAACTCGCCGGCCAGCGATTGGTCCGTGGCCAGGTCACGGGCACCGTGCCAGCCCAGCCGGTGACACATAATTCGATTGGTGTCGTGGCGGACCAGGGGGATCCCTTGTGCCAGCCATAAAACCCCGATGCCACCCCTGAGGCCCCAGCGATGAGGAGCGTCGGATTACAGCTTGGTCAAGAAACCGCCGCCCCAGCTCGTCACCCAGATGTCCGCACCGTCAAAGGCGGCGCAATTGGGGTCATCCAGTCCGTTGATCGTGTCCACCGTCGCGCCAGTCGCGTCGGACAGCACAGTCACTGTGCCCGCCGTGTCATTGGTCACCCACATGTCCTTGCCGTCGAATGCGATCCCCGTTGGCCTCACGCCGACCGGGTAGTTACCCATAACGGCACCCGTTGATCCGTTCAGCTCCGTGACGTTGTTGCTTGATTCATTGGTCACCCACATATTCGTGCCGTCGAACGCCAAGCCGTCGGGACCTGTTCCTGCCCTGTAGGTTCCCAGGACAGTGCCCGTCGAGGCCTGGATCTTGGTGACGTTGTTGCTACCCTCGTTGGAAACCCAAACGTTGATGCCGTCGGACGCAACTTGCAGCGGCTCAGTTCCCACAGGAATCGTACGAATGACGGTGCCCGTCGAGGCCTGGATCTCGGTGATGTTGTCAGAGTTAGTGTTTGCGACCCAAATGTCGGTTCCATCGAACGCAACGCCCGTTGGGAGCGAGCCGACGTTGTAGGTGCCGAGGACAGTCCCCGTGGACGCTGGACCTTCTCCACCGTGGCGGCATACTCGAACGAGATCCACAGATTGGCGCCGTCGTAGGCCATCCCGTTCGGACTGCCGCCAACGGTGTAAGTCGCCAGCGTGGTTCCTGTTGCAGGATCGAACTCGGTCACGGTGCCATTGCCAGCGCCCAATACCCAGAGGTGTTCACCGTCATACAAGACCGGACCAGAGTAGTTGTCGTCGCTGAACGTGATCCCTGCCTGATTCGTCCGGTACCAGTGGAGCATTCCGATCTGTTTCAGGTTCAAGGTCGGACCCACTGGTCCTTGCGGCCCGGTGGAATTCCAAGAGATGATTTTACGCGTTCTTGGTGGTGCAGTCCGGCTGCGTTTTGCCTACTCTGGAAAGTGACCCACCGCTGAGGCAGGCGTAATAGGTGGTGCTCGGTGACGTTGCCCCGGCGTTGACTGCCATTGTGACACCAATTCCAACAGCTAAAACTGCGAACAAACACACGATTGATCTGATGAGTTTCGTGCCCATCGTCTTCTCCTGACCTGTTCACCGGCCCACCTCCGGAGCCGCCGAGAAGAAGAGTAGATCGTATGCCGTCCAGGTGCTGGCGTGCGTTTGTGGGGGATGCGCCGTTCGGCAAGACTGAACAACGAAGGTATCGGCTTAGCTGGATGTCGTGAGAGGCGGGTGGATTGTGAAACAGTTTTGGCGATGCGGACTGGTGTCCCTGGTGGCGGCGTTGTTGATTGGGGGGGCTTCAGTCGTCACCAGCGCGCCAGCCTTCGGAGGCACCAGCGTTACGAGCCTGACGACGAAGGGGTGGCAAGCGACCATCGCGCATCTCTCGCTGCCGAGCGCCGGTTGCTTCACCGCTTCCTACCCCTCGCTTGAATGGCATGCCACCCGGTGCAAGGTAGCGCCGCACGTGCTATTCGAACCGGCGATGGGGACGCTCTCGGGACCGGCCAAGGGATCGACGCCGAACGCTGTTGGCGACGACAACGACTACTCGGCTCGCGTGGCTGGTCAGATTACCCAGGCGACAGGATCATTTGCCGACGTAAGCTCAAATATCACTGAAAAGGGACAATACGGCCACAGTGGTCCGCAGTACGCGAACACGTTCAGTCTTCAGCTGAACACGCAGTTCTTTGCGACGCCGACGTGCTCAGGAGCTAGCGATCCGAGCAGTTGTCGTGGATGGCAGCAGTTCGTCTACGACTCACATTCAAATACTGTGTACATGCAATATTGGCTGTTGAACTACGGCGCCACCTGCCCGTCGAAATGGGCCTCGCCTTCTTCGTCATCGCCTGATTGTGTCAGAAACAGTAAAGCCCTTACGTTGCCAGGCGGCACCATTGCCGCGTCAGAACTCGCCAGCGTGAGGCTGTCGGGGATCGCAGTTTCAACAGGTGTCGAGCCAGGCTATGACGCAGCGGAGTTGTCACATGGGTCCCAAGCTATTGGTATCAGCAACTCTGACAGTGTGCTTGACCTCGCGGGGAGATGGAATACCACCGAATTCGGCGTTTTCGGCGACGGTGGTGGTGGTGAGGCGAACTTCGGTGCGAACACGACGCTGGAGGCGCAGACGACATTGCTAAGCAACAGCCGGTCGGCGCCGACCTGCGTGCTGGGGGGTACAACCGCGGAGACGAACAACCTTGACCTCACCAGCACTCCGGCAATCGGGACCGTAGGGTTGCCGACGATGGCGTCCAAGCAGACCAACGGTGGTACCCAGCCTAAGAGTTGCGCGAAGGAAGCGGAAACGTCAGAGGATTTCCAAATAACTTCAGTCACTCCAACATCAGTTTCCAATGCGGGTGGCGCTACGCTCGCCATAAAAGGAACCGGATTTCTTGACGTCATGAGTCTGTTTGACACCGCTGACGTGTCTTTTGCCAACAAATTTGCATCGGTGCCACTAACAGTCGAATCAGATACCCGAGCAACTATCATTGCGCCTAAAGCGAGTAAATTCACTGGGTACGCGACCATCGAACTGGCAGGGTGTGCACTTGACATTTACACCATCTGCTTTAGTGAGGACGCCGAGGGTGCGTTCAAATACACCTCCACTTGAACGTGAATCGCCTGTTGGGTTGCCAGTTCAATCCGTTCGGTAAGAGGATGGGACCTGCCACACCGGCTGTTTGTCGCGATTCTGTCGCGAAGCTGCCGCCGGATCCCGATGTATCTCCGCGTGTCTGGCCGGTCATCATCCCAGGTCAAGGGCAGTACGGCCTGGTCCAGCCTCTGTGGATAACCCACCATTTGGCGTCCCGAACGCAGCGCGCTAACCAAGCTGCGCCACAGCCCGTCGAACGGAACCGCCACGACGACCGGTTCCGGACCAGGGTGATGCTACCCGACGGAGGTCCGCTCGTTGCCCGGGCCCCCGGCCGGCGGTTCCAGGGGCGAGGGTGCGGGATCCCGGCGTTTGGCCACGACCTTGGCGATACGTCGCTTGTCCATCTCGGTGACCCGGAGCTCCCACCCGTCGACGTCGAGCGACTCGCCCTCCTCGGGGATGTGTCCGAACCCGTCGAAGAGGAACCCGCCGAGCGGTCACGTACTCCCCTTCGGGAATGTTGATGTCCAGGCGGTCCCGCACGTCGTCGACGCTCATCCGACCGTCCACCAGCCACCGGGTCCCGTCGACCCGGACCACGTCGGGCTCGTCGTCGGGGTCGAACTCGTCGGGCAGGTCGCCGACCAGGGCCCCGAGCAGGTCCTTGACCGTGAGCACCCCCTCGACCCCGCCGTGCTCGTCGACGACCACGGCAAAGGCCCGTCGCTGGTGCCGCATCTCGGCCAGCACGTCGAGGACCAGCCGGGACTCGGGCACCAGGAAGGGCTGGCGGAGTCGGCGGGAGATGTCGATGGGGCCCGGTGACGGCCGTACGCCCACGTCGGCCGGCCCGGTGTCGGTCGATCCCGCCTCCGCACCCGGCGAGGCACCGTTCTCCGCCTCGGCCTCATCAGTGGTCGACCCGTCGACACGGCCCGTTCCGCTCACCTTCCACCCGGCCCGGAACAGGTCGTTGACGAAGAGCACGCCGATGAGGTCGTCGAGATTGTCGCCGTAGACGGGAAAGCAGCTGTGGCCCGACTCGCGGACCGCCTGGTTGATGGCGTCCACGGTGAGGGGGATGGACAGAGCCACCACATCCACCCTGGGCGTCATCACCTCGCGGACCACGGTGTCGTGCAGGTCGTTGAGGGCGTCGATGATGAACTGCTCCTGGGCGTCTGCGCCGCCCTCCGGTTGCCGTCCGTTGAGCGCGCCGTCCGACCGCTTCCCCCGGGCCGGACGGTGGTCCGGCCTGCTTGGCCCGAATGGGGTGTGTCTTCTGTGGCGTCGGAACACGGACACGATGGTGACGCTGTCTGTTGGGGCGGGCCGTCAGGCGCCGGCAGGTACGGGCGTGGACACGACAGAGAGTGGTTGGTAGGACTCGTCGTAGTAGGTGCCTCCGTCGAGGAGGGCGGTGACCGCCCGTCGCAGGCGGATGGGGTCGAGCGGCTTGACCACCCATCCCTCGGCACCCGATCTTCGGGCCAGGAACACGTCGGGCCGGCGGTCCAGCAGCATCAGGACGGGCACGTGCTCGAGCTTGCCGTAGGAGGCTTCGAGCCGGAGCTCGAGACAGATGGCCATCCCGCCCATGTTCCCCATCTGCAGGTCGACGACCACCAGGTCGGGGAGCGACTCGGCCACCACGGCCATCACCTCGGGTCCGGACCGGGCCTCGAGGATGGTGATGTCGGGCTTCGCCGGCGATGGCCGCGACCTCGGCCCGCACCGACGGGGCGTCACTGGCCACGAGGATGGTTGCGCACCCCCAACAGGTTAGCGCTCCGTGATCGACCCCGCCCGATGACGGCCGCGGCGGTCAGGCCCGGACGGCGAAGAGCAGGTCGGCGATGGTCCGAGCCCGTCGAGGTCGTGGACGTCGGTGTTGAGCAGGGGAACCCGGTAGACGGGGGCCGGGGCGACCTTCGGCCACCAGGTCGGCGAAGGCCTGCTCCTCGCGGTCCGAGGCGCCGTGTAGCCGCCGGAGGTTGTCGATCAACTGGTCCAGCGGTGTGCCGGGGCCTCCATCGACGCCTCCTCCGCCGAATCCGACCCGACCCGACCCGAACCCGGACCCGAACCGACGCCGACCGGGTCAGCGACGCCAGCTCGGCGTCGTCGGCGAACCGGGGCTGGACCCGGTTGACCACCAGGGCGGTGACCGCCATGTCCGACTCGGCCAGCTTGCCGGCGAAGTGGACAGCCTCGTCCACCGAGTCGGGCCGGGGTGAGGCCACCAGGACGAAGGCGGTGTCCGGCTGGACCAGGAGCTCCCGTGACCCGGGCCGCCCGGGTCCGGAATCCCTCCTCCATCCCCTCGAAGGCCTGGAAGAAGGCGACGGCGTCGTGGACGATGTCCGCCCCGGCCACCTTGGAGATGGTCCGCAGCAGGGCCTGGGCCGCCACGCCCATGAACCTGAGCCCGGCCCGGGTCGGCTTCATCAGGGCCTGGAAGACCCGGTTCTCCAGAAAATGGGTCAGCCGGCGCGGGGCGTCGAGGAAGTCGAGGGCGTTGCGGGACGGAGGGGTGTCCACCACCACCACGTCGAAGCCGCCCTCCTCGACCAGCTCGTAGAGCTTCTCCATGGCCATGTACTCCTGGGTGCCCGAGAGCGGTGCCGGTCAGGTTCCGGTAGATGCGGTTGACCTGGATGTCCTCGGCCTGCTCGGGCGTGTCCGAGTAGCGCTGGATGAGGTCGTCGAAGGTCCCCTTGGGGTCGAGCATCAGGGCGTGGAGCTCGCCGGGCCAGGGGCCCTCGATCCGGGTGGGCCGGTTGGTGAGGGTCGTCGAGGCCGAGCGAGTTGGCCAGCCGCCGGGCCGGATCGATGGTGACCACGCAGGCCCGGCGACCGAGCCGGGCCGCCTGGAGGGCGAAGGCCGCCGCCGTGGTCGTCTTCCCCACGCCGCCCGAGCCGCAGCAGATGATGATCGACCGCTCGACGGACCACCCCGTCCGATGGCTGCCGTCCCCGGCCGGCCCGACGGTCACGACGGGACCCCGGTCGGGTCGTGGAGCGCTGCCACCCCGGCCTCCAGGGCGCCGCTCAGGGTGTCGAGCTCCGGCGGGCCGATGGAGGCGGCGAACAGGAACGGCACCCGGAGCTGGGGAAGCGGAAGCTCCCGGGCCAGCCGCCCGAGCTGCTCCTCCTGGAGCTCCTGGCGGCGTGAGCCGGAACTGGCGGGCCTGCTCGAGGGCGGCGACCAGTCGGGGTCGAGGGCCACCCCGGCCGCTTCGGCGGCCGCTCCGGCCGACGGGCTCAAGTCCGGCCATGGGTGGGTAGCAGCCGTTGACGATGACCGGTCCGAGGGCGATACCCACCCTGTCCTCGAGCTGGTAGGCGGCTTCGATGGCCTCGTTGACCGGCATCTCCTCGGGCAGGGTGACCAGGGCGACCTGGCAGCGGGCGGGGTCGGACAGCAGGTCCACCACGTCGGCCGCCTGGGTGCGGATCGGCCCGCTCCGGGCGGCGTCGAGCAGCCCTCCGGCCGACGAGAGGAAGGTCATGGTGTGGCCGGTGGCCGGCGCGTCGACCAGGACCAGGTCGGCGATCCGGCTGCGTTCGATCTGCTTGACCTTGCCGAGGACCAGGATGTCCCGGATGCCGGGGATGGCCCCGGCCACCAGGTCGATGATCCCCGAGGACATCAGCCGCTTGGAGACCCGCCGCAGGCCGTGGTCGGCCAGGTACTCGAGGAGGGCGTCGTCGGGGGTGATCGTCCGGGCCCGGACGGTGCCGGGCGGGATGGCGTCGGGTCGAGTCCTCGTCGGCGTCGTCGACCGGGTCCGCCCCGGCCGCCTTGCAGCACCGCGCCGGCGTAGTCCAGAGGGGTGCTCGTGCCCGAAGGCGGTGGACACCCCGATGCGCCCTCGAGCTCGACCACCAGCACCGAAAGCCCAGCCTGGCGCGCCAGATGGGCCAGGGCGGCGACCATGGTGGTCTTGCCCACCCCACCCTTGCCGGCCACGATCAGGACCCGGCTCTGGCTGACAGAAGGCGCCGACGTCCATGACGTCCTGGAGCGTAGTGTCCGGTTCCGGCTTCCGATGCCCATGCCGGTACGGACCGGACCTGGCGTGCCGCCGACCCGCGCCGGTCGGGCCGGTCGATCTGGCGAGAAATCCTGGTCAGACCCCTTGTTTCCGCGTCACGGGGACGAGTACGCTTCGCTGGCGGATGCAGGATCGAAGGGGGAGTTGGGCACAGTGGAGCAGGCGCTTGATACATGGCAGCTGAAGGCGGCGTGTCGTGGGCCGCAGGCGGAGATCTTCTTCCCGCCGGCCCACGCCGAACGCAAGGAGGAGAAGCTGCAGCGTGAGGATCGGGCCAAGGCGATCTGTCGAACGTGTGCGGTGCGGGTCGAGTGCCTCGACTACGCCATCCGCATCCACGAGCCTCACGGCATCTGGGGGGGCTTGAACGAGATGGAGCGCAAGCAGCTGGCGGACCGCCGGGTCGGCTGAGCTCCGGCGCCCTGGCGGGACGCCCCAGGCCTGCGTCCGGAGGTCAGGGGCGGCGGCCAGCCGGGGTCAACCCAGCCCGAGGGCGTGCGCGGCCGAGCGCACCCCTTCGGAGGCACATACCGAGGCCGGCTGCTCGCCGGTGGCCCGGCAGATGCCGGCCGTCAGCTGGTTGGCCGCGGCCACGATGACCTGGCCGATCGGGCTCTGCGGCTGGCTGAGGTCGGCGGCGATGGCGGACTGGGTGCTGTCCTGTCGAGCACCCCCGGGCTGAAGCCCGAGGTCGACGTGACCAGCCGGTTGCCGATGTCGACGAAGGGGAACGTGCCTGTCCGTGGTCCGATCCCCGGCACCGGCCCCGTAGCGGTCGACGAGGGCCGCCTGGGCCGGGGTGAGGGTGGCGATCCGGGTGAAGGCGCCATGGGTGTCCAGCTGCGTCGGAGTACAGCTCCACCCCGGTGAAGGCCACGTACCGGCTCGAGTACGAGGACCCTACGAAACTGAACGTCTGGACCTCGGGAAAGACCGAGAGCGGGGCCGACTGGATGTTGTGGAGGGTCGGTGAAGTGGCCGAACCGGGACAGGGCCACGATGAGCGGCCACCGCTCGGCGGCACAGAACGGGCAGAACTCGGCTCCCACGAAGAGGACCTCGGGCTTCCCCGCCGAGTCAGCGGGGGCTGGCCGGTCAGCACGGTGGGTGCCACCAGCGGGTAACGGTCGTGGTCACCCCGACGGCATCGAAGACCGCGGCCGGCACCTGGTCCAGAGCCGCGACCACGGCGTCCGAGGTCCGGACCCGGTGCACCGCCCCCGCGACGACGCCGGCGGTCCGGTCAGGGCGTAGACGACGAGCACGACCACCCCGATGAGGATGACCACCACCGCGCCCCAGGCGAAGCGGGCGGTGCGGTTGGCCCGGACCCGGTCGGGTGGCGACTGGTCCTGACCCTCCGCCGTCGATCGGGGTCGGAGCCCCCGCCGGTGCCGGATCGGGACCTGTCGCCGGACGGCTCCGACCCTCGCACCGGTCGACGCGGTCGCCTCGCCAAAGGACTGTGACTACGCCGTTCTCGTACGACTCGGGCGCCAGCACCAACGGGGAGGCGGTGACGATGATCACGAACAGGATGAAGGTGGTGAGGTGCACCGATGAGCACCACAGGCAGATGGCCTTGATGATGAACAGCTCGGCGATGATCAGGTAGAGGATCATGCCCACCCCGATGATGGACAGGACGAGCCGGGCCAGGTGGATGCGCCGGTCTGCCGAGCGCCACGCCGACCGGCAGGCACAGGCCGATCATGGGGACGAAGAAGACAGAGCCCGAGCATGGCCACCGGGATCCCGAAGATCTCCGACTGCGGGCTGGTGGTGACCTTCTCGCAGTTGAAGGTGCCGTTGCTCGACGCAGACCAGGGCATGGTGGCTGAAGTGGGTGATGGTCAGGTAGATCGACACCCCGAGCCCGAAGACGCTGAGGAGCAGGGTGGCGATCGGCTGCCATCGCAGGGTGGGCATGGTCGGGCTCCTCGGAGCCGGTGGATCAGCTCAGCTTACAGCGCCTTGGCCGCGGCCTCGACGCCGGAGCTCGTGCACACCGAGGCCGGCGCGCCCTTGGTGCTGGCAGATGGCGGCGGAGATGTAGTTGGCCGTGGCCACGATGGCCTGGGTCGCCGGGTTGGTGGGGTCGCCCAGCCCGCCGGCGATGTCGCGTCCAGGTCAGGCCGGCCAGGATCCCCGGGTCGTAGCTGGCCCCGGAGATGAGGGCCACGTTGTTGATGTTGATGAAGGGGAACCCGATCTGCCCGGCCGTGGCGTCGGGGAGGTACTTCGGGCAGCTGTACTTGATGACGTCGCCTGCCTCCTCCTTGGTCGGGTTCTCGAGGGTGGTGTAGCCCCCGCCGGCGACCGGGACGTTGCTGTACTGCTCGACCGCGACGAACGTGATGTACGGGCTGGTGAAGGTGGCGCCGTAGAAGCTGAAGGTGTGGGTCTCGGCGTCGACGTCGGTGTGGGACGAGGCGGTGATCTTGAGGTTGGACCAGGTCCCGAAGCGGGACAGGGCGGCGGCCATGCGCCCAGCGCTCGGCGGCGCAGTACGGGCAGTACTCGGCCCCGTAGTAGAGCATCGCCGGGGACTTGCCGTCGAGGGTCAGCGGCGGCTGGCCCTTCAGCTGATCGGTGCGGCACGGGCTGACCGGACGACGGCGAGTTGACCCCCACCTTGTTGCAGACCGACACCGGGATGTTGGTGACGTCGTGGACCACCGAGGCCGGCGCCGGCGTCACCGGCGTGTAGGCCGTCGGGGTGGTCGAGTTGCCGGTGGCCACCTTCACGATGACCAGCACGGCGATGATCACGATGACCAGGCCGACGGCGCCCCAGGCCATGACGGCGCCGGAGAATCGCCGGGGTTGCGGTGCGGGCGCCGGCCGTCCACCCGGGCGGGGCTTGTTGCCGCCGCCACCGCCGCCTGGGCCCGTCTTGCCCGGGCCCCGGTGGCCTTGCCCGGACTTTCCGGCGGCGCCTTGCCCGACACCGGCCGGCTCTGGGCCCGGCTCCGGTCCTTGGCGCTCTGGCCGGCTTCCGCCGCTGGCGCGGCTTGGGCTTGTTCCCCCCGGTGCCGGGCTTCTTCTTCTGGTCCTCGGCCATGGTTCCGCGTCCCCGCTTCGTGTGCGTGCGGCAGGGAGCGTAACTGGTCGGCCGGAGCGTCTGGGATCGGTTCGACGCTGGAGCCGGCCTGCGCCACCGGGTCGCTGCGGAACCGGCCCGCATCAGGCTACAGGACGAGTTTCGCGCCTACACTGACCTGGCCATGTTGCGAAGATGCCAGGTCGGAAGCGTCTGCTGACCGGGCGGGGCCCGGACGGGGTCGACGGCGGACGTCGACGGTCGACCGGCCCGGTCCGGGTCGTCGGGCATCATGAGCTGGAGCTCGGTCGACGGTCGACGGCCACCGGGTCCGCTACGGGGTGGTCGGGAGCGGCCCGCCGCCCTGTTCCTGCACGGGTGGGGGCTGCGGCCCAACGCCTACCGGGGACCATCGAGGCCATGGCCAGCGGCCGGCTGCCGGGTCTACGCCCCGTGCCCTGCCCGGGTTCGGCGGCACCCGCGAGCTGGACCCCGAGCGGCGCACCTTCGCCGGCTACGCCCGCTGGGTCGGGCACGTTCCTCGATGCGGTGGGCGAGCGGCGAGGTGGCCCTGGTGGCCGGCCACTCGTTCGGCGGCGGCGTGGCCACCGCCTTCGTCTACCACCAGCCCGGGCGGGCGTCGGCCCTGCTGCTGGCCAACGCCATCGGCAGCCCGACCTGGGCGCTGTTCCCCAACGAGGTCCGCACCATGGTGCAGCGGCCGTTCTGGGACTGGGGACGCCACTTCGGGACCGACCTCCTGCACTCGCCCGACCTGGTCCGGCTGCTCCCGACCCTGCTCGAGGACTTCATCCCCAACCTGGTGCGGCAACCCGCTGGGCATGTTCCGCACCGGCGAGTTCATCCGCCGGGCCGACCTGGTCGGCGAGGTGCGGGCCATCGCCGACCGGGGCATCCCGGTCACCGTGGCCTGGTCCGACCGCGACGGCCTGGTGCCCCGGTCGGCCTTCGACGAGCTGCGGCATGCCGCCGGGGTCGACGGGGTGGTGGTCGAAGGGTCCCACGCCTGGCTGATCGCCGATCCCGGCCGTCTTCGGGGAGCTGGCCATCAGCGCCCTGGTCGACTCCGGCGCCCTCACGTCCCGATCGGCGGCCGGTCCTCCCTCGCCCGAGCCCGGCGGCCGGCGGCACCTGACCCCGGGGCGGGCAGCCGGGCGGACGGTAGCCTGAGCCGATGAGCCGTGACCCTCCGCGACGCCGCCACGGTGATGCTGGTCCGGGACGCCGTCGACGAGGAGGGCGCGCCCGGCGATCGAGGTGTGCATGCTGCGGCGCAACCTGGCCTCCGAGTTCGTGGCCGGCGCCTACGTCTTCCCCGGCGGCTCGGTCGACCCCGACGACCGGGGACCGAAGGCCGAGGCGCTGTGCCGGGGCCGGACCGACGCCGAGGCCAGCGCCATCCTCGGCGTCGATCGGGCGGCCTGGCCTTCTGGGTGGCCGCCCTGCGGGAGTGCTTCGAGGAGGCCGGGGTGCTGGTGGCCCGACCGCCGCCGGCGCACGCCGGCCGACGGGACCGTCTGCTCGACACCACCGACCCCGACGTGGCCGCGCGCTTCGCCGCCCACCGCGACGCGGTCAACGAGCGGCGGAGCGGGCTGCTCGACGTCTGCCGGGCAGGAGGGCCTGGTGCTGGCGGTCGACGCCGTCCACTACGTGAGCCACTGGATCACCCCCGAGCTGGCCCCCCGGCGCTACGACACCCGGTTCTTCGTCACCGCGGCCCCGCCGGGCCAGGTGGCCCGCCACGACGACGGCGAGACCATCGCCACCATCTGGATCCGCCCGGCCGAGGCGCTGGCCCGGTACGCGGCCGGCGAGATCGAGCTGCTGCCCCCGACCATCGCCAACCTGCGCAAGCATCGAGGCCTACCGCGTCGACCGGCGAGGTGATGGCCTGGGCCCGCCAGGTCACCGACGTGCCGACCGTCCTGCCCATCGTCCTGATCGAGGACGGCCACGTGCTCATCCTGCGGCCCGGGGACGACGGCTACGAGCAGGCGCTGGCCGACCGGCTGGCCTCGGGACCCGACATCGACCCGAGCTGGCCGCCGCCGCCCGGCGATCTGGGGCCGAAGGCGGACACGGCCTGAGCCGCGACCGCGGCCGGGCCGCGGATCACCGGCGTGCCGGACGGTCACCCCGGCGTGCCGGACGGTCACCGGCGTGGCCTCAGGCGGCCCAGGTGGTCGTCGGCCCGTCCCGCACGGCCGCCTCCACCCGCTCGAGCAGGCGGGCGCTGCACCCGTCCATGGACACCACCGGGGCGATGGTCGTGATGACCGCACTCGGCGATGCGGTCGAACACCTCGGCCAGCGGTTGGTCGTCGTCGAGGGCCACCGGGGTCCCGGCGTCGCCGCCGGCGGCCACCGACGGGTGGAGGGGGATCTGGCCGATCAGCGGGCACGCCGACGTCGGCGGCCAGGCGGGCGCCGCCGCCCGAGCCGAACAGGGCGTAGGAGGTGCCGTGCTCGCAGGTGAAGTCGCTCATGTTCTCGATGACCCCGGCCACCCGCAGGTAGCCCTTGCGGGCCATGTCGGCGGTCCGGGCCGCCACCTTCTGGGCGGCCACCGGCGGCGTGGTCACCACGATCACCTCGGTGCGGGGCAGCATGCGGGCCAGGCCCATCTGGATGTCGCCGGTGCCCGGGGGCATGTCGATCAGCAGGTAGTCGAGGTCGCCCCAGTGGACGTCCTCGAGGAACTGCTGGACGGCCCGGTTGAGGATCAGGCCCCGCCACATGATGGCGCTGTCCTCGTCGGCCAGGAAGCCCATGGACAGGACCCGCAGGACCCCGTCGCCGACCCTGCCGCTCGAGGGGGACCATCTTCTTGTCCCGGGCCTCGACCTCGCCCTGCATGCCGAGCAGGCGGGGCACCGAGAACCCCCAGATGTCGGCGTCGAGCACCCCGACGGTCAGCCCGCGCCGGGCCAGGGCCACGGCCAGGTTGACGGTGACCGAGCTCTTGCCCACGCCGCCCTTGCCCGAGGCGATGGCGATGACCCGGGCCGTGTCGGGGATGTCGGTGTCCGGCGCCGGGTCCCGGGCCAGCAGCCGGGCCCGGGCCATGACCGCCTTGCGCTGCTCGGCGTCCATGACCCCGGTGGTGACCGTCACCGGCCGCCACCCCGGGCAGGGCTCCGACGTGGGTCTCGACGTCGCTCTGGATCTGGGTCCGCAGGGGGCAGCCGGCCACGGTGAGGGCCACCTCGACCTCGACCTCGCCGCCCGTCGCCGATATCGATGGCGGTGACCATGCCCAGCTCGACGATGTCGGCGCCCAGCTCGGGATCGACCACGTCGCGGAGGGCGGCGCGGACGCTCGTCCTCGGTCGGCACCGAGCGTTCCACGGCCCCGGCGCCGGACTCGGGAGTGTCGGGCCTGGTCACGTCGGCAATTGTACCGGTCGAGCCGGGTCCGGCCACCCGCTCGGATGTACCACCTGCGGCGCTGGACGCGGGTACGCTTGTGGCACGCAGCCGGATCGCTTCGGGCAACAGGTCGCCGTCGGCGGTCGAGTGCCCGGCGTGGTCCGGCTGACCACAGTTTCGTGATCCAGGAGGAGCACCGATGAGTTCCACCATGCAGAACGTCAGCATCGGGAAGAAGCCCAATCCGGTGACCCTGACCGATGTCGCCGCGGCCAAGGTCGCCGAGCTCCTGGCCCAGGAGGACATCGAGGGCCTGGCCCTGCGGGTGGCCGTCCGACCCGGCGGCTGCTCCGGCTTCAGCTACGAGATGTTCTTCGACGCCGACGTGGCCGAGGACGACGTGGTCCGCGAGTTCGGCACCGTCAAGGTCGTGGTCGACGCGACCAGCGCCGACCTGCTGAAGGGCTCGACCCTCGACTACAGCGACGGGCTGCAGGGTGCCGGGTTCCACGTGACGAACCCCAACGCCACCCGCACCTGCGGCTGCGGCTCCTCCTTCAGCTGAGCCGCTGAACCCCTGATCCAGCTCCGCGTCGACGGCGCCGACGTCGAGGTGGCCGACGACGGGTCGTCGCTCCTCGACGTCCTGCGCGACCAGCTCGGCATCCGCTCGGTCAAGGACGGCTGCAGCCCCCAGGGCCAGTGCGGCTGCTGCACGGTGTGGGTGGACGGCGCCCCCCGGGTGGCCTGCGTCACCCCGGTCCGGCGCCTCGACGGCCGGGAGGTCACCACCCTCGACGGGCTGGCGCCGGCGGAGTCGGACCGGCTGGGCCGACGCCCTGGTGGCCACCGGGGGCAGCCAGTGCGGGTTCTGCACCCCGGGCATCGTGATGCGGCTGGCCGCGCCTGGACCCGGTCCGCCCTGCCGCTCCGACCGGTCGCCGGCCTCCGACCGGTCCCGCCGGCCCCGGCACGGCGCCGGTCCCGACCGTGGAACAGCTCGACCGGGCGCTGCTCGCCCACCTGTGCCGGTGCACCGGCTGGCAGACCATCGTCGAGGCGGCCCAGCCTGGCGCTCGCGCGGCTCGGAGTCGCCGGAGGTGGGGCCGGCCCCGGGCGGCGGACCTCGCGCGCCGCCTCCGCCCGGGCCGCCCTCGAGGGCGGGGTGCCCCAGCGGGTCGGGCCCGGCGGTGGTCCTCGGTCGGGCCGGGTTCGCCGACGACAGCTGCCCCGCCGGCGCCCTGGTGGCGGTGCCCGACGGGCCGGGGGCTACGTCGTGGCCGAGTCGGTCGGCGCGGCCCGGGCCCGGGCCGGCAAGGTCCAGGGCCGGAGCACCAGCCTGGCCGCTGGACCACCCGGTCGACGGTGCCCGCCGGGCGACTGGGCCCTGACCCTGCCACCACCTGGGTGGAGCCGGCCTACGTCGAGCCCGACGCCTCGTGGTGCGTGCCCGGGGGCGAGCCGGCCTCGCCCGTACGGCAACGGCGGGGCCTTCGGCGGCAAGCTGCACTCGCCGGTGGCCGCCGACGCCCGGCGGCTGGCCGACGAGCACGGCCGGCCGGTCCGGGTCCTGTGGTCCCGGGAGGACGTGGTCCGGCTCGGGCCCCAAGCGCCCGCCGGTGGCCGGCGGGATCGCCGCCGACGGGACCGGGGTCCTGCGGGTCGGGGTCCCGGCCGACGGCGATCGCCGGAGACCGCTGGGCCGCCGCTGGTGGCCGACGGTGGCCGCGGTGGCCCCGGGCCTGGTGCTCGAGCCGGTGCCCGTCGCCGGCCCGCCGGTCTCCCTCGACCTGCGGGCCGCGGTGTGGGCCGAGGCCGCCGTGCTGGCCGCCTGCGCCCGGGTGGCCGACGCCGCCGACCGCCGACCGGTGTCACGACGTGCCGGTCGAGGTCACGCGCTCCCGGCGGCGGCCGGGCCGTGGCCCGTTGCCGGCCGGACGGCTCGATCGACGTCGAGGTCGACGCCGGCGCGGTGCTCGACGAGGTGGTGCTGCGCTCCTACTGCATCGGCGCCGCCCACCAGGCCCTCGGCTGGGTGCGGCTCCGAGGGGATCGCCGTGGACGCCGACGGTGTGGTCCGCGACCTGACCGTGCGGTCGTTCGGCATCCTGCCAGGCCCGGGCCATGCCCCCGGTGACGGTGCCGTGCGCCGGGTGGCCGACGGTGCCGGCCGGTCAACGGCTCCGACGCCGTGTTCGCCGCGGTGGCCGCCGCCCGGTGGCTGGCCGACGGCCTGCCGCCGACGTGGCCCACCGACCGGGCCGGCGCCGGCCGGCGCTGACCGGGCCGTCCGGCGCCGCGCGGCCGGTCCCGGTACGTGACCTGACGCGTCCGTCGACCGCCCGCACCGCCCGATCGCCCGAGGAGCACCCATGAGCACGCCGGTCGGTCCCTACACCCCCATCGTCCGGGCCGGCCCCTGGCTGATCTGCTCGGGCCAGCTCGGCCTCCGGCCCCGGCCGGCACCGGACGGCGGCCGGCGCCCGCCGCTGGTGGAGGGCGGGGCGCTCCGGCCCAGCTGACCCAGGCCCTGGCCAACGCCGACGCGCTGCTGCGCCGAGCAAGGGGCCACGCTCGACCGACGTGGTCAAGACCACGGTGTTCGTGACCGACGCCGACCGAGTTCCCCGCGGTCAACGAGGCCTATGCGGCCTTCTTCGGCGACCACCGCCCGGCCCGGTCGATGGTGGCGCGTGCCGGCGCTGCCGATGGGGGCGGCCGTCGAGGTCGAGGTGTGGGCCTACGCGGCCCCGGATCGCGCCCGGCGTGAGGCGGTCAGGGGGTCCAGCTGGTCTGGCCGAAGCGGTAGCCGACCGACCGCACCGTCTGGATCAGGTGGGCGTGCTCCTCGCCCAGCTTGGCCCGCAGCCGGCGGACGTGGACGTCCACCGTGCGGGCCCCGCCGTAGTACTCGTAGCCCCAGACCCGGCTGAGCAGGGTCTCGCGGGTGAAGACCTTGCCCGGGCGGGCGGCCAGGAACCGCAGCAGCTCGTACTCCATGTAGGTGAGGTCGAGCACCTTGCCGGCCACCGCCGCCTGGTAGGTCTCGAGGTTGAGGACCAGCGGGCCGTGCTCGAGCAGGTCGGGGCGCAGGCCCCGCCCGGTGCGCCAGAACAGGTGGGCCAGCCGGGCGCTGAGCTCGTCGGCGTTGACCGGCTCGAGGCACAGGTCGTCGAACAGGTCCTCGCGCAGCTCGAGCTCGCCCAGCTGGTCGACGGGGACCACCACCATCACCGGGGCCAGGGGGACCTCGCGCTTGCGCAGGTGGCGGCAGAGGAGGAAGGCCCCGATGGGGTCGTCCGCCGCTGCAGATCACCGCCCCGGACCACCCGTCCTCGGGCTCGTCGGTCTCGGCGGCCTCGGGCTTGTCGATGCCCCGCCACGGGTAGCCGGCGCGGTCGAGGACCGCGGTCACCGACGGTCGGGGGTGACGCCAGGGAAGCACAGCAGCGGTTCCATGGCGGTCTTCCCCCTCTCGTCGGGTGCAGGTCGCGGTCGGTTCCGGCCGCTCTGCTACAGCAGGGGCAGGTAGCGGTCGAGCTCGAACTGGGTCACGTGGGCCTTGTACTCGGCCCACTCGGCCCGCTTGTTCCGGATGAACCACTCGAAGACGTGGTCGCCGAGGGTGTCGGCCAGGAGCTCCGAGGACTCCATCAGGCCGAGGGCCTCGTTGCAGGCTGCCCGGGCAGGTGGAGGATGCCCTTGTTGGCGAGCTCCTCGGGGCTGAGGGCGAAGAGGTTGGCGTCGGCCTCGGGGGGGAGGCTCGTAGCCCTTCTCGATGCCCTCGCAGGCCGGCGGCCAGGATGACGGCGAAGGCCAGGTAGGGGTTGCAGGCGCTGTCGGGCGACCGGTACTCGACCCGGGTGGACTCGTACTTGCCCGGCTTGACCACCGGGCACCCGGACCAGGGCGGAGCGGTTGTTGCGGGCCCACGACACGTGGATGGGGGCCTCGTAGCCCGACACCAGGCGCTTGTAGGAGTTGACCCACTGGTTGGTGACGGCGGTGATCTCGGGGGCGTGGCGCAGCAGGCCGGCGATGAACCCCTCGGCCACCTCGGACAGCCCGCCGGGCCGGTCGAGGTCGACGAAGGCGTTGGTGTCGCCCCGGAACAGCGACATGTGGGTGTGCATGCCCGAACCCTGCACGCCGGCCAGCGGCTTGGGCATGAAGCTGGCGAACACGCCCTGCTGGCGGGCCATCTCCTTGACCACCAGCCGGACGGTCATGACCGTGTCGGCCATGGTCAGGGCGTCGGTGTAGCGCAGGTCGATCTCGTGCTGGCTGGGGGCGTCCTCGTGCTGGGCGTGCTCGACGGGGATGCCCATCTCCTCGAGGGTGAGCACGGTGCGCTGGCGGATGTCGCTGGCCCGGTCGGCCACGGTCAGCTCGAAGTAGGAGCCGGAGTCGAGGGTGACCGGGGGGTGGGACGGGTCGCCGTCGGCGAAGTAGAAGTACTCGATCTCCGGGGCGGCGTAGAAGGTGAAGCCGCGGTCGTGGGCCCGGTCGAGGGTCCGGCGCAGCACGTGGCGGGGGTCAGCCCTGGAACGGCGAGCCGTCGAGGTCGACGATGTCGCAGAACACCCGGGCCACCTGGGCCTCCGGCGCATCGGTGGCGTGGACCGGCCCTGGCCGTGGCCGTGCCAGGGGAGCAGCTGGAAGGTGTTGGCGTCGGGCCGGGCCAGCACGTCGCTCTCCTGGACCCGGCTGAAGCCGTCGATGGCCGACCCGTCGAAGGTCATCCCCTCGTCGAGGGCGTTCTCGAGCTCGGCCGGGGTGATGCTGAAGGTCTTGGGCGTGCCCAGCACGTCGGTGAACCACAGCTGGACGAACCGGATGCCGCGCTCCTCCACGGTCCGGAGGACGTACTCCTCTTGACTCCTCATGGGGTCGGCACCTCCGGGGACGTCGGGGTGGTCGGGCGGGGATCGTCGGGGCTGATGCTGCCATTGTCGCAGGTGGTGAGGAGGTCCGTCGACGAGGAGCCGGCGAGGTGCGAACAGAGCCGGATCCTGAGGGACCCGGCTCTGTTCGTCTCAGCCGAGGGCCGGCGGGTCGAATCGAGGACGGTCCGGGGGGATGGACCGTGCATCGGACCCGTCAGCCGTCAGCCTCCCGCCGCGTCGCCGCAGACCGTCTCCACCAGGACCGCGGTCACCTGGTAGGGGTCCATGTTGGCGTTGGGGCGCCGGTCCTCGAGCCAGCCCTTCTTGGCCTTGGCCACCGCCCACGGGATGCGGATCGAGGCGCCACGGTCGGAGGTGCCGTAGCTGAACTTGGTGAAGTGGGCGGTCTCGTGGGCCCCGGTCAGGCGGCTCTCGATGCCCACGCCGTAGACGGCGATGTGCTCGTCGATCTTCTTCCCGATGGCCTCGCAGCCGGCGATGATGGCGTCCCAGCCGCCGTCCTCGCGCATGGCCTTGGTCGAGAAGTTGGTGTGGGCACCGGCACCGTTCCAGTCGCCCATGATGGGCTTGGGCTCGAGGGTGGCGTAGACCCCGAAGTCCTCGGCGATGCGGAAGAGCAGCCACCGGGCCACCCACAGGTGGTCGGAGACGTCGAGCGGCGAGAGGACGCCCACCTGGAACTCCCACTGCCCCATCATGACCTCGGCGTTGGTGCCCTCGATGCCGATGCCGGCGTCGATGCACGCCGCCGTGTGCAGCTCGACGATCTCGCGCCCGGGCATCTTGTCGCCGCCGACGCCGCAGTAGTAGGGGCCCTGGGGTGCCGGGTAGCCGAGGGCGGGCCAGCCGAGCGGCCGGCCGTCCTTGATGAAGGTGTACTCCTGTTCGATCCCGAACATGGGCTCCTGGTCGCCGTACTTCTCGACCACCTCACGCAGCCGGGCCCGGGTGTTGGTCGGGTGGGGCGTGAAGTCGGTGAGCTCGACCTCGCACATGACCAGCTTGTCGTCGGGCCCCCGCAGCGGGTCCGGGACCATGAACACCGGCCGCAGCACGCAGTCCGAGTCGTGTCCGAGGGCCTGGTTGGTGCTCGACCCGTCGAATCCCCAGATGCCCGGCTCCTCGCCGTCCTTGATGACCTTGGTCTTGCTCCGCAGCAGCGGCGACGGCTCGGTCCCGTCGATCCAGATGTACTCAGCTTGGTAAGCCACATGAACTCCTCTAGTGCTCGGTTGTTCCGCTACTTCGGTGCCCTCTGCTCAACGTGGCCCCCCCGGTCCGGGGGACGAACCTCCTGGCCGAGCTGCTGACGTGCTGCTGACCGGTGAGGGTCCGAGGACAGTCCACTATCGCAGCGAGCCATTTCCCCTCCGTTACCCGACTGTAAACGGAACATGAACTGAGAGCACGGGGGCCTGGAGATGAGCGTACCGGAGCCCGGGCGCCGGCCCCGACGTGGCCCCCGACGTGGCCCCCGACGTTGCCCCCGGCCCCGGCCCCGGCCCCGCCCCCGGCCCCGATGTCGCCCCGGCCCCGGCTCCGGCCGCGGGTCGGCCCACCCGGAACCCACCCGGCCACCGGCTACCGGGCCATCGGGTACCCGGGGTCCGAAGCCGGGCAGGAGGGCACGAGCGGAAGCGCGGGCAGAATAAGGCCTGGCAGCGCCGCCGATAGGCTGACGGCATGCCCCGAGTGCGCGTGGCCGCATGCCAGATCAACACCGTGGTGGGCGACCTCGACGGCAACGCGCGCCGGATCGCCGAGGCGCTCGACACCGCCGAACAGGGCGGGGCCGACCTGGCCGTGTTCCCGGAGCTGACCGTCACCGGCTACCCGCCCGAGGACCTGCTCGGGCGGCCGGCGTTCGTGGCCGACAACCAGGCCGTCTTCGCCCGGATCGCCGCCGCCAGTGGGAATTGTGCCGCCGTCGTCGGGTACGTGGACAGTGACCCGTCCGGCCGGCTCTACAACGCCGCCGCTCTGTGTGCCGGGGGCCGGGTGATCGGGCGCTACCGCAAGCGCCTCCTTCCCAACTACGGGGTCTTCGACGAGCAGCGGTGGTTCGTCCCGGGTGACGACCCTCCGCTCCGGTTCGTGGTCGCCGGTGTGCCGGTCGGGATGACCATCTGCGAGGACATGTGGGTGCCCGAGGGGCCGATGGCCGACCAGGCCGCGGCCGGAGCCCGTCTGCTGGTCAACCTCAACGCCTCCCCCTACTCACGGGGCCGGCGCGAGGAGCGGTTGGAGGTGCTGGGCCGGCGGGTGGCGGAAACCGGATGCCCCATCGTCTACGTGAACCAGGTCGGTGGCCAGGACGAGCTGGTCTTCGACGGTGCGTCCCTGGTCATGGGGCCAGGGGGCAGCGTGGTGGCCTCGGCCGGGCAGTTCGTCGAAGAGGTGCTGTTGGCCGATGTGGACGTCGAGGTGGCCCTCCCGGACGGTGGCGACGGGGGTACCGGCCCCGGGGTGGTCGTGGTCACCACCTCCTCCCGGCGACCGGTGGCCGCGCCGGCGGCCGCGCCGGCGGCCGATGTCCTCGATCCCGAGGCCGAGGTCTACGAGGCGCTGGTGCTCGGCACCCGTGACTACGTGGGCAAGAACGGGTTCACGGACGCGGTCATCGGACTCTCCGGCGGGATCGATTCGTCGCTGGTGGCGGCCGTTGCCGTCGACGCCCTGGGCCCGGAGCACGTCCACGGTGTGACGATGCCCTCCCGCTACTCGAGCGAGGGCTCGGTGGCCGACGCGGTGACCCTGGCCGCCAACCTCGGGATCGATGTGGCCACCGCGTCCATCGAGGAAGCCCACCGGGCCCTGGCGGTCACGCTGGACCCGCTGATCCCGGGCGAGCCGGTGGGGCTGACCGACGAGAACCTGCAGTCGCGCATCCGGGGCGTACTGCTCATGGCGCTGTCCAACGCCAAGGGATGGATCGTCCTCACCACCGGCAACAAGAGCGAGATGGCCACCGGGTACTCGACCCTGTACGGGGACTCGGCCGGCGGGTTCGCGGTGATCAAGGATGTCCCGAAGACCCTGGTCTACGCACTGTGCCGCCACCGGAACCGGCGGGCCGGCTTCGACCTCATCCCCGATCCGGTGCTCACCAAGGCCCCATCGGCCGAGCTTCGTCCCGACCAGTACGACGAGGAGTCGCTGCCCCCCTACGCCGTCCTCGACCCGGTGGTGGCGGGTTACGTGGAAGGCGACCGCTCTCCTGACGACCTCATCAGGGCCGGGTACGACCCCGAGGCCGTGGGCCGGGTGGTGGGACTGGTCGACCGGGCCGAGTACAAGCGGAGGCAGATGCCTCCCGGGGTCAGGATCTCGGCCAAGGCGTTCGGGAAGGACAGGCGGATGCCCATCACCAACAACTACCGGCCGGGAGCGGTCGTCCCGCCGCCGCCCGGCGCGCCGCACGGGGAGACAGCGGCGGTTGTCTGAGCTCTCCGGACGGGACGAACCCACGATGGCCGTCGACCCCGTCCCCGGCCCCGCCGCCGTCCCGGACCCGGCCAACATCCCCGCCGCCGTACCCGCTGCCGGCTCCGTCGGCGCCCCGATCCCCGCTGCCGCCGCCGGCCCCGCCCCCAGCGCCGCCGGCCCTGCCCCCAGCGCCGCCGGCCCCGCTCCCAGCGCCCCCGCCTCCGCGGACAGCGCACCGGACCCGGAGCCCGGGCCGGACCGGGCCGGAGGGTCCCTGCCCCTGACCCTCGGTGCCACCGCCGCGCTGGTGGGGGAGTACCGGTGGATCGAGAACGCCCTCTACGGGCTGCTCGGGGCATGGGTGGTCGACATGCCCGTGGCTGCGGTCAAGCTCCACCTCGACCAGCAGAGCCTGCGCCACGCCTGGCACGCCGAGCTCTGGGCCGACCGCCTGCCCGTTCTCACCGGAGCGGACCCCATGAGCCTGACCGTGCCGTCGGCCACCAGCACGGCGCTGTTCGCCGCCCTGGACGGGTTCGCCCCGACCTCGGGCCTGCCCGGGTCCAGCTGGCCACCGGCCGACGAGGAGCCCCTCGGCCGGCCCGGTGCACTGCCCCGGTTGGCCGGGCTCTACCGGGTGGTACTGCCCCGGCTGGTGACCAGCTACCAGCGCCACCTCAGCGTGGCCGGCCCGGTGACGGACGGGCCGGTGGCCCGGGCCCTGCGGCTGGTGCTCAACGACGAGATCGAGGACTGGCTGGCCGGCGAGCGCCTGGTGGAACGCCTGGTCACCCGGCCGCACGATGTGGCCGCCGTCCACGAGTTCCTCCAGCGCCTGGAGACGGCCGTGGTCGGGGCCGGGGCCCGGTCCGGCCTGGTCGCCCTGCCCGCCTCCGTGCCCGAGGACTGAGCCCCGAAACGGGCCCCGCCGCCGGCACCGTCGCTTGGAGGGCTTGACGCGTCCGGTAAACTTCGAAAGCAGCAATCGTTGCGCCCGAAAACGCCAGACCTGAATTCAGCGAGTACCGGTTTCGTCGGTGGCGCTGCTCGCAGGTCGGCCGTCCCTCACGTGTGGGGAAAACGAAGGACCTGGTGAAGTTGGCAAAGGAGCGCCTCGAACGAGACGACGAAGATCTGGTTCGGTTGTATCTGACCGATATCGGCCAGTATCCGTTGCTGACCAAGGACGACGAGGTTCGCCTGGCCCAGGCCATCGAGGCCGGCCGGGAGGCGGACGCCCAGCTGGCCGCGGCCCCCAAGGGCCTGACCCCGGCCAAAAAGAGGGAGTTGCGGCGCACCACCCTGCAGGGTGAGGGTGCCCAGCAGACGTTCGTGCAGTCCAACCTGCGGCTGGTGGTCTCCATCGCCAAGAAGTACCAAGCCTCAGGCCTCCCTCTGCTCGACCTCATCCAGGAGGGCAACCTGGGACTGATGCACGCGGTGGAGAAGTTCGACTGGCGGAAGGGCTTCAAGTTCTCCACCTACGCCACCTGGTGGATCCGCCAGGCCATCACCCGGGGCATCGCCAACACCGGCCGGACCATCCGCCTGCCGGTCCACGCCGGTGACACCCTGGCCCGGGTCCAGAAGGCCCAGGCCCGCCTCGAGCTCAAGTACGGCCGGCCGGCCACCCTGGCCGAGCTGGGGGCCGAGGTCGAGATGCCCGAGGACAAGCTGGTCGAGGCGCTGCGATTCCGGGCCGAGCCGCTCTCGTTGTCGGAGCCCCTGCGCGAGGACGGCGACGCCGAGCTCGGGGACGTGGTCGAGGACCGGTCGGCGGAATCACCCTTCGAGGTGGCCGCCGTCTCGCTGCTACCCGAGGAGATCGGGCGGTTGCTCTCACCCCTCGACGAGCGGGAGCGCGAGATCCTCCGGCTGCGATTCGGTCTCGACCGGGGCGAGCCGCGCACGCTCGAGGAGGTGGGCGAGCACTTCAATCTGACCCGTGAGCGGATCCGTCAGATCGAGGCGCGGGCCATGTCCAAGTTGCGGCACCCCTCCTCGGACACCGGGGCGCGCGATCTCCTGACGGTCTGAGCGGAGGGCTCCCGGGACGATCTGGGCCGGGCCGCGGCGCCGGGCGACCGCGGACAGCGCGGGAGCGGGGCGTGAGCGGACCGGTTACGATCACTGCTCATGAAGAAGCTTCTGATCCTCGCCATCATCGTTGCCCTGGGTGTCGTCGCCGCCAAGCGGCTCCGTCCTTCCTGAGCAACCCGGGCCGCCCTCCTTCGGGCGACTCCAGAAACGCAGCGCACCGACTATCGCGGCGGCCTCCGTGCCAGCCGCCAGGCAACCAGCGCGCCCACCGACGCCGCCGCCGTGATGGCGGCCGCCGCCGCGGTCAGTGACCAACTGGGAACGCTGACCCGGTCGCGCAAGCGGACCGGTTTGGTGAACTGCATCACCTCCCAGTCGCGCTCACGGGCCACTTTGGCCAGCACCCGGTCGGGGTTGACGACCACGGGGTGGCCCACCGCCTCGAGCATGGGGAGGTCGGTATAGGAGTCCGAGTACGCCGAGGACTGCTCGAGATCCAGCCCTTCCTGACGGGCCAGCTCCTGGATGGCTTCGGCCTTGAAGGGGCCGTAGGCGTAGAACTCCATCTCCCCGGTGTATCGACCGCTGTCGTCGACCACCGGTCGGCTGGCGATGGCGCCGTCCACACCCAGGTGCTCGGCCAGCGGCGCCACGATGACCTCCGGCGAGGCGGACACCAGGTACACCTTGTAGCCCGCCGCCCTGTGGGCCTCGATCAGATCGAGGGCCTCGGCGTAGATGATGGGCTCCACCGTCTCTTCCAGGGCCTCACGCACGATCTCTTTGATCTGGTCGTGTTCCCACCCCTTGGTCAGCATGAGCATCGACTCGCGGATCCGGTCCAATTTCTGCTCACTGGCTCCGAGGTGGAGGTAGATGATCTGGGTGACCAGCGCCCGCGCCACCAGGCGTCGGTTGATCAGCCCGCCCCGGTAGAGCGGCCGTCCGAAGGCAGGGATCGAGGCCTTGGCGATCACCGTCTTGTCCAGGTCGAAGAACGCGGCCCGCATCATCTGAGCATCATGTCAACGACCCACCAGCAGCTGTTGGACCACATCCTCGGCGTCCGCGGTCACCAGCACCAGGACCTCGTCGCCGATGGCCAGGCGGGTGTCTCCCCGGGGCACGATGAGGTGGTCGTCGCGCACCACGGCCACCACCGTGGCATCACGCGGGACCCCGAGGTCGACCAGTGACAGCCCGGCGGCGGGCGAGTCGTCGGCCAGCGTGACTTCGACCAGGTGGGCGTTCCCGCCCTCGAACCTGAGCAGCCGGACCAGGCTGCCGACCGAGACGGCCTCCTCGACCAGGGCGGTGAGCAGCTGGGGTGTGGACACCGACACATCGACGCCCCAGCCCTCGTTGAACAGCCATTGGTTCTTCGGGTGGTTGACCCGGGCCACCACCCTGGGCACGGCGAATTCCTGCTTGGCCAGCAAGGAGACCACCAGGTTGTCCTCGTCGTCGCCGGTCGCCGCCACCACCACGTCGACGGTGGACAGGCCGGCGGCGTCGAGCAACGAGACCTCGCAGGCGTCCCCCACCACCCAGGTGATGTCGAGGTCGTCGCGGATGCGGGCCACCAGGTCCGGGTCCTTCTCGATGACCAGCACCTCGTGCCCGCCGGCGTGGAGGTCCGAGGCGATGGCCGTTCCCACGCTTCCGGCCCCGGCGATGGCCACCTTCACGAGCGGTCACCATCGGGGACGCCGGCCGGTTCGCCGGTGCTCACGCCGGCCGGTTCGCCGGTGCTCACGCCGGCCGGTTCGCCGGTGCCCACGCCGGCGCCCGTGCCCACGCCGGCGATTCCCACAGACCCTTCGAGCCGCGAGCGGAAGCGCTCGAGGGCCGTGTCCGACACCACCAGGTGGAGGACGTCCCCGTCCTGGCCGACCAGGTCCCCGAAGTCCAGCCGGGCCACTCCGGCCCGGGTCACGGCCACCACCGTGACCTCGCCGGGCTGCGAGAGGTCGGCCAGCCGCTTGCCGGCCCACCGATCGGGGAGCTCGCGTTCGATCAGCGAGAGGGTCCCGGTGGGATCCGACCATTCCGGTTCCAACTTGCCGGGGACGAGCCGGCGACGCACCTGGTCGATGGTCCAGGACACGGTGGCCACGGTGGGGATGCCCAGACGGAGGTAGATCCGGGCCCGTCGCGGGTCGTAGATGCGGGCCACCACATTGGGGATCTCATAGGTCTCACGGGCGATGCGGGCGGTCAGGATGTTCGAATTGTCGCCGCTGGTCACGGCGGCCAGGGATGTCGCCTGGCCCGCCCCGGCCCGGTCCAGGTCACCGCGGTCGAAGCCCGAACCCACGATGGTGGTCCCGGGCCAGTCCTCGGGGAGCCTCCGGAACGCCTTGGCGTTCCGGTCGATGATGGCCACCGAATGCCCCTGCTCGACCAGACCTACGCCCAGGCCGGAACCGACCCGGCCACAACCGACCACGATGATGTGCACCCGAACCATGCAACACGCATCGACACCCGATCACAACTCACCCCCGGGATCCGGCGCTGGTGGCGGGCTCGGGGCCGCAGGTCGCACCGGTGGGCCGGTGGGGACGGCCGGAGCCCGGTCGGCGCCGGCACCCATGGTTTACTGAGGGAGTGGACCCATCGGTGACCGGAGACGTGGATCCGGTCCCCACGACGGAGAACGGGCCCGGGATGGCGGTGACCCCGGGCGCGCCCGTCCCCGGTCGGAGGTCGCCGGCGGCCATCACCGCGGTGAAGCTGGACCTCCCCGAGACGCTCCGCTACCGCATGAAGAACGTGCTGCTCGGCCCACCTCTGGTCAACGAGCAGCTGAGCGGCGAGCGTCTGGGCCGGCCGTCGGCCCTCGGGGTGCTCTCGCCCGACTGCATCTCGTCATCGGCCTACGGGACCGAGGAGATGCTCACCCAGCTGGTCCCGTACGTGGGCCTGGCCGCCTTCGCCCTGGTGGTGCCGGTGACCATGGCCATCCTCGGGGTGCTGTTCTTCGTCACCCTCTCCTACCTCGAGGTCATCCAGCTCTACACCAAGGCCGGCGGGTCCTACGTGGTGGCCCGCGAGAACTTCGGGCCCAAGATCGCCCAGATCGCCGCCGTGGCCCTCCTCATCGACTACACGGTGACCGTGGCCGTCCAGACGTCGGCGGGCACGGCCGCCCTGACCAGCGCTTTCCCGACCCTCTTGCACCTGAAGCTGACAGTCCCCATCACCGTCGCCGTCGTGTTGCTGCTCCTGTACGGCAACCTCCGGGGTATCCGCGAGGCCGGCAAGTTCTTCGCCTTCCCCACCTACTTCTTCATCTTCAGCCTCGGTCTGGTCGTCGTGGCCGGCTACTTCAAGAAGGCCGCCGGCACCTTGGCCGTGCACGCCATCCCGCCCGCCACCGCCGCCAACCCGCCGGTGCACGTGGGCATGTCCGGCACCGGCCTGCTCTACGGGGCCTCGTTCATCATCATCCTCAGGTCCTTCGCCAACGGGGGGTCCTCGCTGACCGGCCTCGAGGCCATCTCCAACGGGGTGGGGGCCTTCCGCGAACCCACGGCCCGGAACGCCCGCCAGACCCTGGTGGTCATGTCCAGCGTGCTCGCCTTCCTGGTCCTCGGGGTCACACTCATCGCCCACTGGACCCACGCCGTTCCCTACGTCTCCGGCTCTCCGACCGTCGTCTCCCAGGAGGTCCGCTACGTCCTCGGGGCCGGCCCGATCGGCAATCTCCTCTTCTACGTGGTCCAGTTCGCCACCGTGCTCATCCTCTACACCGGCGGCAATACCAGCTTCAACGGCTTCCCCTTCCTGGCCAGCTTCGTGGCCGAGGACGCCTACCTGCCCCGACAGCTCACCCGGCGAGGCCACCGCCTGGCCTTCTCCAACGGGATCATCGTCCTCACCGTGGTGGCCCTGGCCCTGATCCTGGCCACCGGAGCCAAGGTCTCCAGTCTGGTGGCCCTCTACGCCATCGGTGTGTTCACCGGGTTCGCCATGGCCGGGGCGGGCATGGTCAAGCACCACCTCGACGAGCGGGGCGAGCACTGGCGCCGGAGCGTGGCCGTCAACGGGTTCTCGGCCCTCCTCACCGCCTTCATCGTGCTCATCTTCGCCACCGTCAAGTTCAAGGAGGGGGCGTGGGTGGTGGTGGTGGTCGGCCCCCTCATGTACTACGGGCTCATCCGCCTGCACCGCCAGTACGTCGACGAGGAGAAGCAGCTGGAGCAGGGCGCGGCCGAGGCCGCCGAGGCCCCGGTGCTCAACCGCCACACGGTGATCGTGCTGGTGGACCGCCTGGACATGGCCACGGCCCGGGCCCTGCAGTATGCACGGACCCTGCATCCCGACGAGCTCCGGGCCGTCCACTTCGCCATCGACGACCGGGAGTCCGCCACCCTCGAGGCCGAGTGGAGCCGGCTCGGTCTGGCCCGGCTCCCCCTCGACGTCGAGGAGTGCGAGGACCGGCGCCTGACCCGGGCCGCCCTCGAGCTGGCCGCCGAGACGGTGGCCGACGGCCAGACCGAGCTGACCTTCCTGCTGCCCCGGCGCGGCTTCGCTGCCGGTTGGCAGCGGGTGCTCCACGACGCCACCGCCGACCACATCGCCGACGCGGTGGGACAACTGGCCCATGTCAACGCCACCGTGGTGCCCTACCAGCTCACCGGGGGCTGGTTCTCGAAGCGACGTGAGTGGCGACGCAAGCCGGTGGGCGCCGGTCCCACCGGACCGGCCCCACGGCCCACCCGGGCGGCCCGGGCCGCGGACCGGGCCTCCGACCGGGAGGCGGCGGCCCGGGCGTCCTTCGAGCGCATCGCCTTCGGCGAACGGGGCCGGGGGACCACCCCCATCGGCGAGGTCCAGTGGCGCACGCGGGTCCGGGTCGCCGGCCGGATCAAGTCGGTCCGCGTGCAGCCGCGGGCCGGCACCTCCAACCTCGAGTGCGTCCTGGTCGACGATTCCGGAAAACTGCTCCTGGTGTTCCAGGGCCGGCGCCGGATCCCGGGCATCCAGCCCGGGGCCCGACTGGTGGTGGAGGGGATGGTGGGGGACTGGGCCCGCCGCCAAGCCATCTTGAACCCCGACTACGAGCTCATCGCCGGCCCCGAGGCCGGCGTGGAGCCGACCTGACCGGCCCCGAGGCCGGCGTGGAGCCGACCTGACCGGCGGCCGGACACGGTCCCAACCACCGGCTCAGGGTGGCCCCGACGGGGCCGCCGGCCTGGCTTCCTTGCTCATTGACCCCAATTGTCGGTATCTTCTGCCCCCGTTGCCGGGATCGGCGTGCCATGAGGGCGCGCCCCGGCGTACGGCCGTACGGCCGAGGCCTCGCAGGGGGACGGTGTCCTTGCCGACTGCGGTGGGCCGCGGTCGCTACAGCCGGCGTGTGATTCTGATCAAGACGACTCTGACCATGCAGGATCCCGACCGTGCGGGACTCTGACCATGCAGTACACCGAAGGGAGCTTCACCGATGACCCACCTCCTGGCTGAAGGGGGTTACCAGATCTTCTCGCTCCACAACAGCGAGAAGACCTGGCTGTACTTCGCACTCGTCTGTGCGCTGGCCTCCATCGGGGTGGCGCTGCTGCTGGTGCGGGGTGTCCTGGCCGCCGACCAGGGCACGGCGTCGATGAAGGACATCGCCAAGGCCATCCAGGAGGGGGCCGAGGCCTTCCTGGCCCGCCAGTTCAAGACCATCGGGATCATCATCGTCCCCCTGGCCGTGCTCATCTTCTTCACCGCCACCAAGGTCACCCACACGACCTACCTGTGCGCCGGCGCGGTGACCAGCACGTCGTTCCACCTCGGCTGCATCTCC
>CAWIEV010000004.1:0-215398 GCA_963835325.1 uncultured Acidimicrobiaceae bacterium
TGCCCGCGGTGATCACCCTGACAGCACACCGGTGCCCGACTGGCCATCGCCGGGGTCGCCCTGGTCGTCCTGCTCCTGGCCATCGCCTTCTCCAAGCGGAAGACTGGTGCCATGGACAGTGGCCTGCCGGCCTCCGAGGTCGCGGCGCTCGACGAGGCCGCTACGGTGGCCATGAAGTCTTCACACGACTGAACCCGCTTCCACCGGCTCACGGGGACCCGGTGGCGGCTCACCGGGGTTGACAATGCGTCGCCCCACCGTTCACCCTGAGGCCAAAGCCATGGCACCCACCGACCTGACAGAGACGCTCCCAGAGACCGACGCCGGCGACGGCGCCTCCGGCCGGCCACGTGCCCGGCGGGGAGCAAAACCCCTGGTCATCGTGGAGTCGCCGGCCAAGGCGAAGACGATCGCCGGGCTCCTGGGCTCCGAGTACGTGGTCGAATCGTCCATCGGGCACATCCGTGACCTGCCCCGGCGGGCCGACGAAGTCCCCGCCGCCTTCAAGGGTGAGTCCTGGTCCCGTCTGGGCGTGGACGTGGACAACGGGTTCAAACCACTCTATGTGGTCTCGGCGGAGAAGAAATCCCAGGTGGCGAAGTTGAAGCAGCTGGTCAAGCAGGCCAGTGAGGTCTACCTGGCCTCGGACGAGGACCGCGAGGGCGAGTCGATCGCCTGGCACCTCCTGGAGGTGCTGGCGCCGACGGTACCGGTCAAGCGGATGGTCTTCCACGAGATCACCCGCCCGGCCATCGAGCGGGCCGTCAACGAGTGGCGTGACCTGGACCGCCGCCTGGTCGACGCCCAGGAGGCCAGACGGATCCTCGACCGGCTCTACGGCTACGAGGTGTCGCCCGTCCTGTGGAAGAAGATCATGCCCCGGCTGTCGGCCGGCCGGGTCCAGAGCGTGGCCACCCGGATGGTGGTCGAGCGTGAACGGTCCCGGATGGCCTTCCGATCCGCCGGGTGGTGGGGAATCGAGGCGACCTTCACCACCGGCGGGGCCGCCGAGGTCGCCGAAGGCACGCCCCGGTCCTTCACCGCCGCCCTGGTGGGTGTGGACGGCGTGGCCCTGGCCTCGGGACGTGACTTCGACGAGCGGGGAGCCCTCACCTCGCCGGGGTCGGTGGTGGTGCTGGCCGAGGCCGAAGCCCGATCGCTGGCCGCCGGCCTGGCCGAGGCGCCGTTCACCGTCAAGTCCATGACCCACAAGCCGTTCCGCCGGTCGCCGTCGGCTCCGTTCATGACCTCGACCCTGCAGCAGGAGGCCGGGCGCAAGCTCCGGTTCAGCTCCAAGCGGGCCATGCAGGTGGCCCAACGGCTGTACGAGGACGGATGGATCACCTACATGCGCACCGACTCGACCACCCTGTCCAGCCAGGCCCTGTCGGCGGCCCGGGCCCAGGCCGTGGCCCTCTACGGTGCCGAGTACGTGCCGGCCGAGCCGAGGCGCTACGAGCGCAAGGTCAAGAACGCCCAGGAGGCCCACGAGGCCATCCGACCTGCGGGCGAGTCGTTCCGGACGCCCGACGAGGCGGCCCGGTCACTGTCGGGGGACGAATTCCGCCTCTACGACCTCATCTGGAAGCGCACGGTGGCCTCGCAGATGGCCGACGCCACCGGGACGAGCGCCCAGGTGCGCCTGGTGGGGACCTCGGCCGCGGCCGGCGGGCAGCCGGCGCGGGAGGCGGAGTTCTCCGCCTCGGGCAAGGTCATCCAGTTCCCCGGCTACCTCCGGGCCTACGTCGAGGGCGAGGACGATCCGGAGGCGGAGCTGGCCGACAGGGAGGTCCACCTGCCCCCCATGTCCGAGGGGGACACGGTCTCGGTGGACGACCTCGAGCCGGGGTCGCACACCACCCAGCCGCCGGCCCGCTACACGGAGGCGTCGTTGGTCAAGGCCATGGAGGAGCTGGGTGTGGGCCGCCCGTCCACCTACGCCAGCGTGATCGCCACCATCCTCGACCGCGGCTATGTCTGGAAGAAGGGCACCGCCCTCGTCCCCTCGTTCACCGCCTTCGCCGTGGTCGGGCTCCTCGAGCGCTACTTCGCAGATCTGGTCGACTACGGGTTCACCGCGTCCATGGAGGACGATCTCGACGCCATCGCCGCGGGCAGCGAGGAGTCCCTGCCCTGGTTGACCCGCTTCTACTTCGGTGCCGAAGGCGCCAACGGGGGTGGCGGCGGAGGCACCAACGGGGGTGGAGGCGCCAACGGGGGTGGTGTCGCCAACGGGGGTGGAGGCGCCAACGGGGGTGGTGTCGGGCTGGAAAACGGCCATGGGAACGGCAACGGAGCGGCCACGAGCGCCGCCGTACCGGTGGCCGGCCACGTGAGGGGCCTCGGCCTCAAGCGGGAGGTCAGTACCTACCTGGGCGAGATCGACGCCCGCGAGATCAACTCGATCCCGATCGGCGTCGGGTCCGACGGCCAGGACATCGTGGCCCGGGTGGGGCGGTACGGGCCTTACCTGCAACGGGGCGAGGACCGGGTGTCCATCCCCGACGACCTGGCTCCCGACGAGCTCAGCGTCGAGCGGGCGGAGTCCCTGCTCGAGGCCCCGTCGTCCGACCGCACGCTGGGTGAGGATCCCGAGACCGGCCTGCCGGTGCTGGTCCGAGCGGGACGGTTCGGTCCCTACGTGCAGCTCGGCGAGCTGGTGGAGGGGGGGCCGAAGCCCCGCACCTCGTCGCTGTTCGCGTCGATGGCACCGGCCACGGTCACCTTCGAACAGGCCCTCGACCTGCTTCGCATCCCCCGGGTGGTGGGCACCGATCCGCAGACCAACGAGGAGATCGTCGCCCACAACGGCAAATTCGGCCCCTATCTCAAGAAGGGGACCGACACCCGCAGCCTCACGTCCGAGGACCAGATCCTGTCGATCACGGTGGACGAGGCGCAGGTCCTGTTCGCCCAGCCCAAGACCCGGGGCGGCCGCAACGCCAAGGGACCCCTGCGTGAGCTGGGGGCCGATCCCGACACCGGTCTCCCCATGGTGGTGAAGGACGGGCGGTTCGGTCCCTATGTGACCGACGGTACGACCAACGCCTCGTTGCGGAGGGGCGACGACGTGGAGTCCCTCACCGTGGAGCGGGCATCCGAGCTCCTGGCCGAGCGACGGGCTGCCGGGCCTTCGACGCGGAAGAAGGCGGCCAAGAAGGCGCCGGCCAAGAAGACCGCAGCCAAGAAGACCGCAGCCAAGAAGTCCCCGGCCAAAAAGGTCGTAGCCAAAAAGGCGCCGGTCCGGAAGGCGGCCGCCAAGAAGGCCACGGCCGCCAAAGCCGCCGCGGTCAGGGCGCCGGCCGAGCGGGCCGAGGACCAGTAACCCGGGGTGACCCGAGCTCGGCGAGGTCGTCTCATCGCCCTCGAGGGGATCGACGGTTGCGGCAAGTCCACCCAGGCGCAGCGCCTGGCGCAACAGCTGGATGCCGTCTTGACCTTCGAGCCCGGCGCCACCCGGTTGGGGACTTCGCTCCGGCGGCTCCTGCTCGACCGCGACCAGCCTCCGGTCAGCGAGCGCTCGGAGGCCCTGCTGATGGCGGCCGACCGGGCCCAGCACCTGGCCGAGGTGGTGCTGCCGGCGCTGGAGGCGGGAACCTGGGTGGTGACCGACCGGTACTCGGCGTCCACCCTGGCCTACCAGGGCTACGGGCGTGGGCTCGACAGGTCGGAGCTGGGCCGGCTCGTCCGGTGGGCCACCGGAGGCGTCCAGGCCGATCTGACCGTGCTCGTCGAGGTTCCCGTGGCGGTGGCAGCCGGCCGGAGAACAGGCACCGCCGGCGACCGGCTCGAAGTGGAGGGCGATGCCTTCCTGCAGCGGGTGGCCGACGGCTACCGCTGCCTGGCGGCCGAGAGCCCGGATCGATGGTTGGTGGTCGACGGTACGGGCCCGGAGGCCGAGGTGGCATCGGCGGTGTGGTCGGGTGTCCGTCACCGGCTCGGACCCCTGCCCGGCGGTGCTCAGGCGCCGGACGGAGACGGGGCGGACAGCCGTCGGGGGAGCGGCGGGTGACCGGGGCCGTCGACACCTCGGCCGGACCGCCGGCCGCCTCGGAGCCGACGGGGGTGCCGGTGCCGGCCCTGTTCGAAGCGGTGGTGGGCCAACCGAAGGCGGTGGCCCAGTTGACGGCGGCGGCACGCCGACCGGTGCACGCCTACCTGCTCCACGGTCCGGTGGGATCGGGACGGCGGGCGGCTGCCCGGGGCCTTGCTGCCGCGCTGTTGTGCCCGTCGGGTGGGTGCGGTGAGTGCAACACGTGCCGGAGGGCTCTGGCCGGGACCCATCCCGATCTGGTCATGGTCGAACGGACCGGCGCCGCCCTGGATGTCGACGAAGCGCGGTCCATCGTGAGCCGGGCTCAACGGCGCCCGCTCGAGTCGTCCCGCCAGGTACTGGTGGTGACCGATGTCCATCTGGCCGGCAAGGCCGTGCCCGCCCTGCTCAAGACGGTGGAGGAGCCGCCTCCGGCCACGGTGTTCATCCTGGTGGCCGACGACCTCCCTCCCTCGCTGGCGACCATCGTGAGCAGATGCGTGAAGATCCCGTTCGACCCCGTGCCCGAGGACGCGGTCGTCGACTGGCTGGTGGCCCGCGGCGTCGATCCCGCCCGCGCCGAATCGGTGGGCCGGGCATCGGGGGGCCGGCTCGACCGGGCCCTCCTCCTGGCCGGTGATGCCGATTTCGTGGCCCGCCAGGACCACTGGAGAGCGGTGCCGTCTCGGCTGGACGGCACCGGCGCCGTGGCCGCCGAGATGGCCAACGACCTGCTGGCATCGGTCGACGGGGGCCTCGTCCCGTTGCGCGAGCAGCACAGCCGCGAGATGGCCGCCTTGGCCGAACAGGCCGAGCTCATGGGGGCCAAGGGTGTCCAGGGGCGCAAGCAGGTCGAGGACCGCCAGAAGCGGGAAGAGCGCCGGTGGCGGACCGAGGAGTTGCGCTTCGGCCTGGCCCTGTTGGGCGAGATGTTCCGCGATCGGCTGGTGGCGGTGACGGAGGCAGGGCCGGCAGCGGGGACTCCGGGAGGTGCCGGCGAGAGCCATCGGGCCATACGGCAGATCGAGGCCATCGATCGGGCATCGGAGGCCCTCGGTCACAACGCCAACGAGTCCCTGTTGATGGATGCTCTCATGGTCGAGCTGTCGGGTATGACCGAATGAGCGGGCACGGTCCCTCCGGCGCCAGCCGGTCCGTACCGGTGGGAAGCACGGGGAGCCGGTAGTCAGCGCCGTGCTTCGGTTCAGATAGCCTGGCTCACCTCGCCTGGGTAGCTCAGTCGGTAGAGCAACGCACTCGTAATGCGTAGGTCAGGAGTTCGATTCTCCTCCCAGGCTCCACACTCGCGTCATCGGGTCCGCACCGGCGGCCCGCGACACAGGCTCCGAGGCCCGTGGGCTCAGACGATCCAGTCGTCGGCGCTCGCCGCCCCTGACTTGTATCGGTCCACCATCAGGACCTGGAGCTCACGGAGCCTCTTCTCCACCAACTCGAGATGGTCGGTGACCGATTCCAGCTGGGCCTTGAGCTCGGTGATGGTCCCGGCGACCACGCCGTCGGAGTGGAGATCGATCAGAGCCAGCTTGCTGTGCGCAGACAACAGCCCATCCGCCTCTCCGTCCAGCACTCGGTCAGCGGAATCCATGGTGGCGATCGAGTCAGGGGAGAGTGACCACCCTCCGCCGATCGAGGCGGTGGCCAAAAGCCGCGGGAGGTCGTTCACCAAGGCCTGCAGGTCGTGTGCCGGATCCTCGATGATCGACTGCAGCACTCCGATGTCGACGGAAAGCACGTGGCGTGCATACGAGAGAAGTACTGCGGTGTGCGCCAACTCGTTCCGCCACGCCCGGATCCGATGTGTGGAAGTCGACGGATCCAGCGACGAGGTCACGTCGAGCAGCTGATCGATATCCAGAAGCTCTAATGCCACCATCCCATCGTACCCTTTGACACAAAGATGAAACACTACCCGGGTACGTGGTCCGCCACCGAGGGTGGTCGGGTCTCACGGATGTTCTGCCATCGACGCGGACCCGCACACGTGGTCAGTAGGTCCTCCCGCTGAAGGCGATGTTCTGCCCGGCCTGCGCCAAGGCGTGCCCGGGATCCGAGGGCCCTGGTGATGGCTGCTGCAACTGTCACCCCGGCATGACCGCCGACGGGCTGGCGCCGGTGAGGGCTACCTACGAGGATCTCAAGTGGGTGACGGGTCGGGGAGCAGGTCATCTGCACACTCCGACGCGTCGACCCCGAGCTCGATGCGTAGGTTGCGCAATCCTTGTTGGAGCAGTTGGGTGATGCGGGACCGGCCGACTCCGAGGATGTCCGCGATCTCGCTCTTGGCCAGACCTTCCAGGAAATACAGCACCAGCACCTGACGCTGCCGTTCGGTCAATTGCCGGAGGGCCGCCATCACAGATTCGCGCATGGTCACTGATTCGACCCACTCGCTGGGCGTCGGATCGGCTGTTGCCGTGGCCAGCGGGCGCCCTTCGGTCAGCTCGCCCCCTGGAGCCAGAGAGGACAGATAATTGAGTGAAGTCGCTTCGTTCCGGAGCTCGACGGCCTCGCTGACATTGATGCTCAGCTCGGTGGCGATCTCGCCGATGGCGGGTGAGCGCCGGAGCTTGGACTCGAGGTCGTCGACGGCGGCATGGTAGGTCTGCACGCGGGCCCGTAGGCGCCTGGGCAGAAAATCATCGCGGCGGAGCTCGTCGATGATGGCCCCCTGAATCCGCTTGTTGGCGTAGGTGGCGAACTGGAATCCAGCCGTCGCATCCCACCGCTCGACGGCATCGATCAGACCGAACCGCCCGAACGAGCACAGCTCCTCGAACGAATCGATGGACCTCGAGCGTCGTGCGAATCGTCGGGCGACGATGGTTATCAATGGCGCGTAGAAGATGACGAGTTTGTTGCGGTGCTCGCGAGAGCGATCTCGCCAATAATCGGCCCAGAGGACATCGGCGGCTTCCGCCACCTCGGTGACCCCGCAGTCAACTGCCTGCTCCCCCCACCCGACTGCGCGGATCGCTGACATGCCGTGCCCCTTTCACTGCCCGTCTTTCACTGTCCGTCCGCCCGGTTCGGTGTGTGATAATGCCCAACGTTATCGGAACCTCTTTGCCGAAGTAAACAGAGAATTCGGTATTCCATCGGGCAGAATTGTCGTCGCCGTCATCGGTTATCTTGACCGAAGAGTCCGTTGAATTTGTGTCGCAAATCGTGACAACAAATGCCCGCCGGATCGACGCCGGCCCGCCGGTGCGGGGGGTCGGTGATGGTGGCGGTGGATGCCACCGGAGGTCCGCCGGATGGCGTCGGCCGAGGGTCTGCGTTCCGGGCCATCGTCGGATTCCCCACAGCATCTGAACTTTCCGCTGAGGACGTGACGTGGTTGCCTGCGGCGCAGGGATGCCCGTCGGGGACGGGCCGACACCGGCCGTCAGGAGGGAACACCATCGACACGCCGATCGAATCCGCCGGTCCCGGAGAGTGGACCGACCGTTTCCGGGTTGGGGACGAGGGACCGAGAGCCCATGCACGTCCGACCTCTCCTGGGGGCCCGAGTCAGGTGGACGGGAATGGCTGAGCGCGGAGGGGGGCAGGATCCCGCTCCCGGTCGTACCAGCATCGTCCTGGTCACGGATTCGGGCCCGGACGAGACGAGGGCCTGCGTGGCTGCGATCAGACAGCACACGACCGCCGGCTCCTACGAACTGATCGTCATCGATGTGGAGCCGTCGACGGGAGGCGGGGCGTCCGCCTGGCCTTCGGAGGACGGTGACCTCTCCTACGTCGCCCATGATGAGCCCCTTACCCACGCCGCGGCTCTCGACCTGGGCATCGGATCGGCACGGTACGCCAACGTGCTGTGCCTCAGCTCCCATGTGACCGTGACCGCCGGCTATCTGCCCATCCTGCTCACCGCCCTCCACAGCGATCCAGCCGTCGGCGCCGTAGGTCCGGCCACCAACAGCATCCCGGGCCAGTGCGTGCCGGCGAACTACCGGTCCGCGCTCGAGCTGGCCGAGATGGTGGCCGACTTCAACCGCTCGGATCCGGCCCGCTGGGATCGGCGGTTGTGCCTGAGTCGGGAGTGCCTCCTGTTCAGGACTCGGGATCGGGGGGGTCGATCACCGCCGACATCACCGGCGGGCTGAGCATCGGGGCGATGACCGGTCACAACGTCTCCGTCGGCGACGGGTCGTTGTCCTCGGTGGTCTCCGCCATCAACGCCGCCGACGCCGGCGTCACGGCCACCGCCCTGCAGGTGGGAACGGACCAGTATGCGCTGGAGGTCGCCTCCACCGGCACCGGCACCGTGGGTGCCGCAACCATCGACACCCAGGCGTTCGGGACCTCGTCGCTGGGTGCGATGCGGACGACCACTGCGGCCCAGAATGCCGTGGTCTCACTGGGCGGGAGCGGCGGGGACCAGATCACATCCTCGACCAACGCGGTGACCGGCCTGTTGCCCGGGCTGACGGTCGACCTCTCCCACGCGGATGCCGATCCGGTGACCATCACCGTGTCACCGGACGGCTCGCAGGTGGCCAGCCAGGTGTCCTCCCTCATCAGTGCGGCCAACCAGGTGCTCTCCACCATCTCCACCGACACCGCCTACGACGCGTCGACCAAGACGGCGGGCCCGCTCAACGGGGCCGTGCAGCTGTCGTCCCTGGCCGAGCGGGTGCTGTCGATCGTGGGCAGCGCCGTGGGGTCGTCGGCGGCCGGGTCTGACGGGACAGCCGGAGAGTCCGCCGGCATCGCCATCACCTCCTCGGGGACCATCACCTTCAACCAGACGGCCTTCGAGAGGGCCTACGATGCCGATCCCGCCGCCGTGCAGTCCATGTTCACCGAGGGGGGCAGCTTCGCTCCCGCCAACCCGACCTACGCCGATCAGGTCAGCGTGGCCGGAGCCACCGACGAGACGGTTCCGGGCAACTACGCCGTGACCATCTCGCAGTCGGCCGCCCAGGCCGTTGACACCGGATCGGACGTCTTCGCCGCGCCGACCTCCACGCTCGGAGGCCCGGAGAGCTACACCATCACGTCGGCCGGCGACAGTGCCACCTATGCAGCGGCGGCCGGTGAGAGCATGGCCAACGTGGTCAGCGGCCTGAACAGCGCCCTGGCCGCGGCCGGGATCCCGGTATCGGCGTCGTTGACCGGAACCACGGGCAGTTTCCAGGTGCAACTCCAGTCGGCCGAGTACGGCTCGGCGGCGACGTTCGGCGTGACGGCCTCCGCCGGCGACCAGCTCGGGCTCACCACCTCGGGGCCCACCTACAGCGGCACCGATGTCGAGGGAACCATCGACGGCCAGGCGGCCACAGGGTCGGGCCAGATACTCGCCCTCTCCGATCCGAGTGATCCGGCCGACGGCCTGGTCCTGCAGGTCACCACGCCGGGCGTGACGTCGGCGACGCCGGTCGGATCTGTGGAGTACCAGCCCGGTATGGCCCAGGGGCTGGCGCACGTGGCCGAGCAGGCGTCGCTGTCCTCCGATGGGGAGATCCCGGTCACCATCGCCGGGCTGCAGGGCACGGTGAAGAACCTGACCAGTGAGATCGCGCTGCAACAGCAGGTGGTCAACACCCAGCAGGCTTCGTTGACCCAGGAGTTCACGAATCTGGAGGAGACCCTGTCCCGGCTGAATTCGGAGAGCTCGTTCCTCACCGTATCCGGCCAGGCCCAGTCCTCGTTGGGTTCCGGCGGCTCCGGCGGCTCGTCCTCCGGCACCAACCCGCTGTCAGGTGGGGGGTGAGGTCGGCCATGCCCCCCGACAACCCCGCCACCGCGTACCAGAGCCAGGCCGTGCACACGGCGAGTGGTCCCGCTCTCCTGGTCATGCTCTACGACCGGCTGGCCGTGGACATCGACCGGGGTGAGTCGTCCATCCTGGCCGGGGATCTCTCGGAGGCCAACACGAATCTGCAACATGCGCAGCAGATCGTCCGTTTGCTCCGGCGCAGTCTGGATGCCGAGGGATTCGCGGCCGCCGGCGACCTCCTCTCGCTCTACAACTTCCTGGAGAGGCACCTCATCGAGGCCAACATGGCCAAGGATGCCGGCAAGGTGCAGGAGTGTGCGCGCTTGGTGGCCCCTCTCCACGAGGCGTGGCGGACCGCGGTGGCTTCCGGAGGACGCCAGGATGCCCTCTCCCACGTGGGCTGAGTACCTGGCCGAGGCGGCGGAGCACCTGGCCGCGTCACGCCGGGCCGTCGAGCTCGGGATGCCGCCGCCGCCCTCGCCCGCCCGCCCCGACGGGCCCATGCCCGAAACGTCCCGCTCCGAGGTCCGATGGCTGGCCACCGGCTACGACCAGCTCGCCTCCGAAGTGTCCACCAGGCTGTCGGACCTCGAGCGCAGATTGGCATCGGCGCCTCGTCCGCTGCCGGTTCCCCCGCCGGCGCGGTTCGTCGACACCCCGGCGTGAACCGTGCGGCGCGAACTTCGCTTCGACCCCTGAAATTCCCGGAGCCTGGGGGCCGTAAGAACAATTGGGCACGGATTGCTCTGAAGCGAGCCAGGACGGCTGACACCCACAGCACAGCAAGGAGTGCAGTCGTGGCCGACGCCGCTGAGTCCATCGGCATCCTGCAATTCGCTCTCGATTCGGTGGTCGATCAGCAGCAGGTCATCGCCAACAACATCGCCAACCAGGACACCCCGAACTACCAGGCGGACGAGGTCTCCTTCCAGTCGTCCCTGGCCCAGGCCCTGCAGAACGGGGGAGCGGCCGCGGCTCAGACCGTCCCCGAGGGACTGGCCTCCGGACCGAACGGCAACAACGTCTCCCTGTCCACCGAGACGACGCTCATGCAGGAGAACGATCTCGAGAACCAGACGGTGGACAACGCACTCAGCGGTCAGTTCGCCATCCTGTCCGACGCCATGAGCGCCTAGGAGGTCTGATGAGCTCACTCTGGAGCGCAGTCGATATCGCCGGCTCGGGCGCCACCGTCGACCAGACGTGGATCGACACCATCGGCGGCAACGTGGCCAACATGAACGATGCCGTCACGCCCGGACAGCCGGTCTACCGACCGGAGTACGTGGAGGCCGGCGAGCAGGTGACGGCGGGCGACTCGACCTCCGCCGGTGCCGGTGCCGGTGCCGGTGTCCGGGTCGATGCCATCGACCTCGGTCCGGCTGACGGCGAGATCGAAAGCGACCCGAACAATCCGGTGGCCGACCGGCAGGGGGACGTCGAATATCCAGTCGTCGATCTCGGGAGCGAGATGACAGACCTGGTCAGCGCACAGACGTCCTACCAGGCCAACGCCGAAGTCATGTCCCACGCCGACGACGCCTACGAGGCCATCCTCGACATCAAGGCCTGATGATGATCCCGGCCATCCCCTCCATCCCGTCCGTACCATCGATCGGCGCCGCCGAGTCCTCCGGAGCCGCGCAGGCCGCCGCTCCCACCGGGTCGGCCTCGGGGCCATCCGCCGCCTCCAGCTCTGTGGACGGGGCCTCCTCGGATTCGTTCTCCGACCTGCTCGGCCAGGCCATCGACTCCCTCGATGGAGCGACCAACAACGCCTCCGCCCTCTCATTGGACGCGGCCGCCGGTACCGGGAGCATCGCCGATGCCACGGTGGCCTCGACCGAGGCCGGCCTCGACACCCAGCTGGCCAGCGCCGTGACCGAGAAGGCGGTCGACTCCCTCAACACGATCATGAGCATGCAGGTCTAGGCCGGTGGCCCAACTCCCCTTCGACCGAGAGTTGCTGGAGTCCGCCCGAGGCCGCTCCCGGGCCGCCCTGGCCGGGTTCACCACCGGTCAGAAGGTGATGACCGTGCTGGCCGTCGTGGGCGTCATCGTGGGCAGCATCGTCTTCATGCACGCCGAGTCCAAACCGAACTACCAGCCGCTGTTCACCAACCTCCAGGACTCCGACTCCGGGGCCGTGACCGCGCAGTTGACCAGCGCCAAGATCCCCTACCAGTTGAGCGACGGTGGCTCCACCATCCTGGTACCCGCGGCCGATGTCGACCAGGAGCGGGTGGCCCTGGCCGAGCAGGGACTACCCGACTCCGGGACCGTGGGGTTCTCCAACTTGGAGAAGAGCGGCATCACCACCTCGGAGTTCGTGCAGCAGGTCGAGTACCAGCAGGCCCTGGAAGGTCAACTCGAGCAGACCATCGAATCCATCCAGGGCGTCCAATCGGCACAGGTCAACCTGGTCGTCCCCCAGCAGAGCGACTTCGCCGTGGGGAGCCAGCCGGCAACGACGGCATCCATTCTGGTCGACCTCACTCCGGGCACCACATTGACGTCCGGCCAGGTCGAGGCCATCGTCCATCTGGCCGCATCGGCCACGCCGAACCTGTCGGCCTCCGATGTGACGGTGGTCGACAACCAGGGCGATGTGCTCTCGTCGCCGGGGGGGACGAGTGGCGGTGCCGACAGCGGGACGCCGGACAACCAGCAGACCATCACCTACGACAATGAGCTGTCCGGATCGGTCCAGGACCTTCTCGACCGGGTCGTCGGCGTCGGGAATGCGGCTGTACAGGTCCACGCCCTGCTCAACTTCAACCAGCAGAGCACCACGACCCAGGGCCTGCAGACCAATGCCAAGGGCAAGGTGCTTACGGCCCCGACGAGCCAGACCACGTCGACCGGGACCTATACCGGCTCCGGGACACCGCCATCAGGGGTGCTCGGCTCCGGTCAACCGGCCACGTCGGCGGCCTCGACCGGAAGCGGAAACGGGAATTACAGCACCACGAGCTCCCAGGTCACCAACGCCGTGGGGCAGGTGAACCAGACGGTGCAGCAGGCCCCCGGCCAGGTGGAGAAGACATCCATTGCCGTCCTTCTCAATTCGGACGCCACCAAGAAGGTCAGTGACGCCCAGGTGAAGGACCTGGTTGCGGCCGCAGCCGGATTGAACCCCGCCAACGGCGATCAGCTGGTCGTGACCTCGATGCCCTTTGTCAGCGGTGCCGGGCAGTCGAGCGCACTGACCAAGGCCGCATCGGCCGCCGATCGCCGACAGCTCATCGAGCACGGTGCGGAGATCGTGGGAATGCTCCTTCTGCTCGCCGGCATGCTGTACTTCGCCATGAGGGCGGCGCGGCGGCGCCCGAGCTACGACGAGATCCAGCTGCCCGAGCTGACGGCCAGGCCGACGATGATCCCCATCGACAACGAGCCCCGGCCGACCGGGGAGTTGGCCGTCGTACAGCCGGCCCCCGCGCTCGGGGCTGTCCCGGACGCAGTACTGTCCCAGGTCAACGGCTACATCGAACAGCGGCCCACGGAGGCGGCCCGCCTGCTGCGAGCCTGGGCCGATGAACGGAGCCCTGAGCCGGCATGACGACCGCGGCCGACGAGATGGAGCCGACCGCGCTGACCAGGGCCGCCACGACGGGAGGCGCCGACCCGGGCGGTGAGTCGCCGGCCGCGGCCGGCACCACGCTGACCAGTCGCCAGAAGGTGGCGGTGCTGCTGGCCCAGCTGGGAACCCAGAAGGCCGCTCCCATCCTGAAGGAGATGACCGACGACGAGGCCATCGAGCTGACCACGGAGATGGCCAGACTTCCTCCCCTGTCGGCGGAGACCGTCGTCGGGGTACTCGCCGAATTCATGGATCGCGTGACCCGGTCGGATCTGGTGAACCAGGGGAGCATCGAACTGGCCCGGGAGCTGCTCCAGGACCGGCTCGGGCAGGCCAGGGCGCAGGAGATCATCGAACAGGTGGAGGGGCAGAAGATCACCAGCCCCCTGTCCGGACTGTTCCGTGTGGACCCCCGCCAGGCGCTCGCCGTCCTCAGCGAGCAGCAGCCACAGGTCGTCGCCGTGCTGCTCGCCCACCTTCCTCCCGAGGACGCCGCCGGGCTGCTGAACGATCTCGATCCCGCCTTCCGGACCAAGGTGGCCACGAGGATCGCCCGGCTCACCCGGGTCGATCCGGCCGCCATCCGGCAGGCGACGACTCTGGTCGAAGGGAAGCTGCGGAGCTCGCAGTCGGGCGGAGCCACCGCCCTGGCGGGTGGAACAACGGCGATCGCCGAAATCCTGAACCACACCGACCGCTCTGTCGAGGAGCAGATTCTGAGCGAGCTCGACGCAGACGATCAAGAGCTTGCCGATCAGATCCGGGCCAAGCTGTTCACCTTCGACGACGTGGTGGCACTCGACGACAGGGCCCTCCAGCAGATCCTCCGGCAGATCGACGCGCCGACACTGGCCCTGGCCATGAAAAGTCCGCAGTTGTCGCCCGATGCGGCGACGAAGATCCGGAGCAATCTCTCCGAACGGGTGACCACCATGCTCGACGAGGAGATCGAGGTGCTGGGAGCGGTTCGGGGCTCCCAGGTCAACGCGGCCCAAGCCGCCATCGTGCGGGCGGCGCGGCAGCTCGACGCCGAAGGAGTCATCGTCATCGCCAGGGACGACGAGGTGGTCCTGTGAGCGGGTCGGGGCAACAGGGCGCCTCGCTCTACCCGCCACGGGCACTGCGCAGGCTCGGCCAACCGCTGGCTGTCACCACCACCTATGAGCACCGCGGCGGCGACGACGATGCCGCCGAGCCGGACAGCGGACAAGCGGCATCGTCCCGTAGGGGTTACGAGGACGGTTTCGCCGAGGGACTGGCCCGGGCGGCCCGCGAGACCAGGCGGTCCAAGGCCGATGAGGCCAGGCAGGTGGCTCGTGCCCTCGAGGCCCTCGCCCGGGCCGTCGCCGACGCCCATGAGGTGGAGGGGCGGATCTGGGCCGAGGTCCAAGAGTCCGTCCCCCGCCTGGTGTTCGAGTTGCTCGAGGTGCTGCTGGCGCGAGAGGCGAAAGCGACATCCGATCCCCTGCGCGACACCATCGTCCGGGCCCTGGCCCTCGATGGTGGCATCCGGCCGGCGACCGTCCGGCTCAACCCGGCCGACGTGGCCACCCTCGGCGACCCCGACCAGGTGGGCGACCTGGGTGGGGGTCGGGAGCTCCGGCTCATCGCAGACGAGACCATCGAGCCCGGGGGGGCGTTGGTGGACATCGGCAAGGCCACGATCGACGCACAGCTGGGTACCGCCCTGGACCGGGTGAGGCGGGCTCTCCTCGGACCCGACGAGCGTGGAGCGAGCGATGACGGGACTCCTTGAGGCGCTGGCCGGTCCGGCCATGGCCGCGGCCCGCCCGTTGCGCTACGGCCGGGTCACGCGGATGGTGGGCATGTCCATCGAGGTGGCCGGCATCCCGGCGGCGATCGGCGACGGGATCGTGCTGCTTCCCGGCGACGGTCGGATCGATGCCGAGGTCGTGGCCGTGCACGACGAGGCGGTCGTGTGCGTCGCCTTCGGGGAGACCCATGGTCTGCGGGCGGGGACCTGGGCGCTGTCCGGTGGCGGGCCCGTCCCCGTCCGGGTGGGACCCGAGCTCCTGGGCCGTGTCCTCGACGGTCTGGGCCACCCGATCGATGGCGGGCCGCCGGTGGCCGGGTTCGACGTCTCGGTGGCCGGGACGCCCCCTCATCCGTTGCGGCGGGGGTTGGTCACCGACCAGCTGCCCCTGGGGGTCACGGTTCTCGACGGGCTCATTCCCTGCGGGAAAGGTCAGCGGCTCGGGATCTTCGCCGGCTCCGGGGTCGGCAAGTCGTCGCTGATGTCGATGATCGCCCGGGGGACCGCGGCCGACGTGTCCGTCGTGGCCTTGATCGGCGAACGTGGTCGCGAAGTCGCCGAGTTCATCGAACGCGACCTCGGTCCGGCCGGCCTGGGCCGGTCGGTGGTCGTCGTCGCCACCTCGGACACACCCGCGGTCATGCGGATCAGAGCCGCCTTTACCGCCACCCGGATTGCCGAGTGGTTCCGCGACCAGGGCAACGATGTCGTGTTGATGATGGACTCCGTCACCCGGTTCGCCATGGCCCAGCGCGAGGTGGGCCTGGCCGCGGGGGAGCCTCCGGCCACCCGGGGTTATCCACCCAGTGTGTTCGGCCTGTTGCCCCGCCTCCTCGAACGGGCCGGCCTCGGTGAACGGGGATCGATCACCGGGCTCTACACGGTCCTGGTCGAGGGTGACGACATGAACGAGCCCATCGCCGACACCGCCCGTTCGATCCTCGATGGGCACATCCAGCTGTCGAGGGCGCTGGCCGAATCAAACCACTACCCGGCCGTCGACGTGCTGGGTTCGATCTCGCGGGTGGCACCCACGGTGGCGACCACCGAGCAGCTCCAGGCGGCGGGTGTGGTCCGTGAGCTGCTGGCGGCCTGGCGGGATGCCAAGGACCTGATCGAGATCGACGCCTACGTCGCCGGGACGAACCCGGTGATCGACCGCGCCGTGGAGCTCAAGCCGGCCATCGATGCCTTCTGCCGCCAGTCGGTCACCCAGGTGACCGACCTCGAGGAGGCGCGCCGTTCGCTCGCCGCCCTCGCCGCCCCTGGTGGACCTCCCTCATGAAGGCGTATCGGTTCCGCCTGGCCGCCGTGGCCCGCATACGGGCCATCGAGGAGCGGGTCTGCCGTGATCGTTTCGTGACGGCGGTGCGGGATCTGCGCCGGGCCCGCGAGGCCGAGCGAGCGGCCAAGGTCGCCCTGGCCGCGCTCGAGGCGCCGGCCGGGGTCGTCATGATGAGCGATCTCCTGTGGACCAGCGACCAGGCCGAGCGCCTGGCCGATGCGGTCTTGGCCAACCACGAGACGGCCGTGTTGGCCGAGGCGGCGTCGGTGGCCGCCCGCCGGGCCTGGGAGGCGGCAGCCAAGCGGAGCGGAGTCCTCGACCGGCTCGACGAGCATGCCTTCGCCCGGTGGCGGGACGAATTCCTGCAGGCCGAGGCGGCCGAGCTCGACGACCTGTCCGCCGCCCGTCACGGATGGCTCGGTGCCGGCCGATGAGCATCGGGTCGGTCGACCTGGCCACCATCCAGACCACCCTGGCCGAGATGAAGGACTCGGCGGCCTCGTCCCCCGGCGCTTCCCCGCCGGGCGGGGACGGCGGTTCCTTCGCCACCAGCCTGGCTCAGGCCGCCGACGACCTGTCGGCGGTCGATGATCCCGCCGGCACCGGAGGCGCCTTCGGACTGTCCGGCCCCGGCGCATCCGGGGGCGAGCTCGATCTGGTGGCGCTCCTGCTCTCCGCGGAGCAGGGAGGGGGGACGGCGGGCGCCCTCGGGGCCGATGGCGTCACCGGTTCAGCAGGGGTCTCCACCATGGGTGGGGTGTCGGGCTCCGGCGGGGTGACGGGTCAGGACGTCGTCAACGAGGCGTCCCAGTTCGAGGGCACCCCGTACGTTTGGGGCGGCACCACGCCCCAGGGGTTCGACTGTTCGGGTTTCGTCCAGTACGTGTACGGCCAACTGGGCATCCAGCTCCCCCGGACCAGCGAGGAGCAGGCCACGGCGGGCACCCCGGTGGCCAGCCTGGCCGCCGCCCAGCCTGGAGATCTGGTCTTCTTCGCTGGTTCCGATGGCACGGCCGGCTCCCCCGGCCATGTCGGGATCTATGTCGGCAACGGGGAGATGATCGACGCCCCGTACACGGGGACCACGGTCCAGGTGCAGCCGGTGTCGAGCGCCGGACAGGTAGTAGCCATCCGTCAGATTCTCACCGGAGAGCCGGACGGTGCCGGCACTCCCGGTGCGGATGCCCTCCTCTCCGACGAGGGGGCTCCGCCGGCCCCCACCGACACCACCATGGGCAATGTGACGGTGCCGGCGCAGTACGTCTCCACCATCGAACAGGCTGCGGCGCAGAACGGCATCCCGGCCTCTCTCCTGGCCGCGCTGTTGTCCCACGAGAGCGGATTCGATCCGACCGCCGTGAGCTCAGCGGGCGCCGAGGGGATCGCCCAGTTCATGCCGTCGACGGCAGCCGGCATGGGTATCGACCCCGACAACCCAACGGAGGCCATCAACGGAGCGGCCCAGCTCCTCGGTTCCTATACGAGAACGTTCGGCTCCTTCAGCGACGCTCTGGCGGCTTACGACGCCGGACCCTCCGCGGTTGAGCAGTACGGGGGTATCCCGCCGTACGCAGAGACCCAGGCCTATGTCCCCGCCGTCCTTTCCATGGCCGGTCTGTCCGAGTCCCAGGAGGTCACAGAATGAGCGAATCCGGCGGGATCGAGGTTTCCTCCCTCCCCGCAGTGGCTCGGGACGGCGGAGGTGTGGCGGCGGGCACCGATACGGGGGAATCGGCGGCCGCACCCTCGGGTCCCCAGGTCCCCTTCACCGCCCACCTCTCCGAGCAGATGGCAGGTTCACCACGCCGTCCGGACCCTCAGGGTGGGTCGAGCGGCGCCACCCGGCCGGGCGAGGCCACCGGCCACGCCTCCTCGTCAGGGGGGAACGCCACTGCCGTCGACGCCCCGCCCTGGGTCCCCACCCCGGTGCACACCGCCCCGGTCACCGTCCATGGCCACGACGGCGGGTCCGAACCGCTGGCCGAACCGGCGGGCGGCGACGCCCCGCCCTGGGTCCCCACCCCGGTGCACACCGGCCCGGTCACCATCCACGGGCATGACAGCGGGTCCGAACCGCTGGCCGAACCGCTGGCCGAACTGGCGGCCGAACCGGCGGGCACCGAGGACGAGGCCGTCCGCTCGGCCGGCTCGGCCGGCTCGGCCGGTCAGGTGTCCACCGAACCGTCGGGCACGACGCCGGACGTTCCAGACGGCACCGTCGGCGACGGGACCCAGCCGGCGGGCCCCCGGAGCCGGCCCGGCGACGGGACGCCCACGGTCGACGGCTCACCGGGAACGGACCCGAACAGTCCGACCGCGCCCGGGGCACCTGAGGTCCCGGGCGGGGTGGGATCGGCCAACCACGCCCCGACTCCCGGAGCGGGCTCCAGCGACGGCGGCGACGGCTGGCGGCTGCACCCGCCCACGACCCCGGTGCCGGAGGCGACGGCGGAGGCTCCGGTCACCGGGTCGAGGCCGGCCCCCCCGTCCCTGGACCCGTCGGGCCGATCCGCGCATCTGGCGTCCGTCTCCCGCGCCCAGAGCGGGTCGCCCGGTTCCCCGTCCGCACCGGTCGGCCCCGGGGCCCAGACCGGGGCGACGGAGCCCGCCTCGTCGCCCTCCGGCGTCGATCCGGCGTCTGATCCGCTGGACGTGGAGTCGCTGGCCGGCTCGATCTCGCGTCCGCTCACGGGTGGGAGCGGGAACTACACCGTGGTGGTGGCCATGCACCCACCCGACCTCGGCCACCTCCGGGCGGTGATGTCCCTCGACGGGAACGATCTCCAGGTCTCCATCACCGCCCAGACCCAGGCCGGCCACGACGCGTTGTCCACGGCTGTCGATGGCCTGCGCGACCAGCTGTCACGTGGAGGCATCAACGTGAACATCACCTTCCGCGATCCCGGATCCCACCCCGGAGGCGATGACCGGCACCCGCCCAACGACGCGCGCCGCGCCCTGCCATCGTCGGGTGGGCCGACGCCGACCTCCCCGGCGGGCCCGGTGCTTACCGCCGGCCAGATCCACCTCGTCCTCTGAGCGGAAGGAAGGCCACCATGACCACGCCGATCAGCCCTGCTGGCAGCAATTCGGTCCCGATCGGCGATGCGTCGACGACGACCAGTGCCCAGGGCACCGGGATGGCGAGCCTGCTCCAGCCCGACACCTTCCTCAACCTCCTCGTCGACGAGCTCAAGTACCAGAATCCGTTGAATCCGACCGACTCGTCGACCTTCATGTCCCAGATCGCGGAGTTGTCCCAGGTCGAGCAACTTGAGGACGTGTCGTCGTCCTCGCAGATCAGCGAGGCCGCCGACCTCATCGGCAAGTCGGTGACGGCCGACGACGCCAGCGGCGCATCGATCACCGGGATCGTGACCGGCGTCACGAACGGGAGCAACGGACCGACGCTCGACGTCGACGGCGACGCAGTCGCCCTGTCCGACGTCGATCAGATCGGGGATGCCTCGAGTTGACGACCACCGACCCACTCGCCCCGGCCCGGGCACAGGGGAACGCCACTTCATGAGATACGTCCAACAACAGATACGTCCAACAACAGATACGTCCAACAACAGATACGTCCAACAACAGATAGGAGCACACCATGTCAGTTCGCGCCCTCGGAGCTGCCGCTTCGGGCATCTCTACCATGGAGACCGATCTGGATACGATCGGTGACGACATCGCCAACTCGGAGACCGACGGGTTTGCTTCGCAGACGGCGGAGTTCTCGGATGTCCTGACCGAGCAGCTCCAGCCGGCGGGAGCGGCGGTCGGCGAGACGTTGGCCAGCACCAACCCATCGGCGATCGGGGCGGGCGACGAGGTGTCGGCCGTCCAGACGAACTTCTCCGGTGGCGCCGTCACCCAGACCGGGATCCCGACCGACGTCGCCATCCAGGGCAACGGATTTCTCGTTGTCAGCCAGGGCGGTCAGACCTACTACACCCGGGACGGCGACCTCCAGATCGACAGCAATGGGAACCTGGCCACCAACAGCGGTGGTCTGATCGAGGGATGGGCCCCGGGCGTGGCCACCACCACCCCCCCCACCCCTCTCAGCATCGTGGTCGGATCGGCCATCCCTCCCGCCGAGACGAAGAACGTCGACGTGGGCGGGAACCTCTCGTCCAACGCCACGGCGCCGGTCACGGTGACCACGACCATGTACGACTCGCTGGGCAATCAGGTCCCCGTCACCCTCACCCTCACGCCCACCGGCACCAACGCCTGGTCGATGCAGGGCACGGTGGCCGGGGCGGCGAACCCCCTGTGGAACACCCCGCAGACCTTGGTGTTCGGGAGCAATGGCCAGCTGGCCTCTGTCAACGGGGCACCGGTCGGCGCCGGTCAGAACACCCTGGCCATCCAGAACGACCCCAGCAACTTCACGTTCACGGGCGCGCCGCCGACGCTCGACTTCGCGGCCGTCGGCTCGGCCGGCGCCCTGACCCAGTTCGCCGACGACCAGACGGTGGCGGCGACGTCGGACGGCTACTCGGCCGGCACCCTCGAGTCGTATTCGGTCGGGTCGGACGGGGTGATCACCGGAGCGTATTCGAACGGGGAGACGCAGTCATTGGGGACGATCGCCCTGGCCCAGTTCGCCAACCCCGACGGACTGGAAGACGTGGGCCAGACCTACTTCTCGGCCACTGCGGCGTCGGGCAATGCCCAGGTGGGACAGCCCGGGGCCGGTGGACTGGGCTCGCTCCAGGGCGGGGCGGTCGACGGATCGAACGTCGATCTGGCCACCGAGCTGACCGACCTGATCGAGGCCCAGACGGCCTACCAGGCCAACACCAAGGTGGTGTCGACTGTCTCCACCGCGCTCGAGTCGCTGGTGCAGATGTCGTAGGCGGGCTCCGGGTCGATCGGTCCCACCGGCCCGCACACCTCTCGAAATTCTGGAACCGACCGGGTCGTTATCTGGGCTGGACATCTCCTTTCAGATCGGAGCTCACATGATCCGGGTGAAGAAGCTCGACGGGTCGACGATGTACATCAACGAGGATCTGATCGAGCGCGTGGAAGGCGGTGCCGAGGGGCAGTCGGCGCTGTACATGACCGACGGAGGCCACATCATCGTGGCCAACGATCCGATCATCGTGGTGGCCCGGGTGCAGCGGGAGAAGGTGGCCCTGCTCCGCGGGGCCGCCCAGGGACCGGAGGCGGCGTCGGCGACGCGCCGGCCGGTGCCGGACATCACGAGATTGGGCCGGGTCAGTGGGCAATGACTCCCGTCGGCATCCTGATCTCCCTGTCCGCCATCGTCGTGTCCATGACGATGGACCACGGCCACGTGGCCTCGCTCATCAAGATCCCCGCGTTGCTGCTGGTCATCGGGGGGAGCCTCGGAGCCACGATTGCCGGTTTCGAGGGTCGACGCCTGCGCACCGTCCCCCGGGCGGTGGGGATCGTGCTCAAACCCCGCAAGGGACCGGACACTCGCGGAACGATCGATGCGTTGCTGGCCATGGCCAAGGAAGCCCGGTCGAACCCGCTCATCCTGGAGGAGCTCGAGACGGACGATCCGTTCATGAAAAAGGGCATCCAGCTGATCATCTCGACGTCGGATCCGGACCGGGTTCATGAGCTGATGGCAGCCGAGATCGACGGGCTCCGGGTACGCCATCAGACGGCGGCCAAATTCTTCTCCGACATGGCCGGGTTCTCCCCGACCTTCGGGATCCTCGGTACCGTCATCGGCCTGATCGGGGTCCTCGGACAGCTGAGCTCGCCGGGGAAGCTGGGTCCGGACATCGCCTCGGCCTTCGCCGCCACGCTGTGGGGTGTGCTACTGGCCAACGCCGTCTGGCTGCCCATCTCCAACAAGCTCCGCCGTCTCTCGGACGAGGAGATCTCTTATCGCGAAATGGTCATCGAGGGACTCCTGACCATGCAGTTGAACGCCTCGACGACCGAGCTGAAGGACCGGCTCGACACATTCCTCTCGCCGTCGGAGCGCGAACGGCCGGCGGAGCTCACCATCTCGCCGCAAGAGGACCCGAGTGCCGCGGCGTGAGCACTGCGGGCCCCGCCACCGGAGGCACCTCCTTCCAGCGCGCCAAGCGCCTTCGGGGGGAAGCCGATGCGGCTCATCAGGAGATGAGCCAGGAGCGGTGGCTGCTCACGTACTCCGACATGATCACCCTGCTTCTCGTGCTGTTCATCGTCCTGTTCTCCTTCTCGACGGTCGACAAGGCGAAATTTCGAGAATTCCGCCAGTCGGCATCCCACGCGTTCCTGACCCCCATACCGCAGGGGACGACCAAGGTGCATGTCACTGCGCAGACGAAGGCGGCGCCGGCCAGCCGCCTCCAGCAGATCAAACAGGCGCTGAGCACCAATCTCAACGCCAGGGGTCTCCTGGGAGACGTCTCGCTGATCATCACGTCGGCCGGGCTGGTCGAAGGCCTGGTCTCCGATACCACCTTTTTCGCCACGAATTCGGCCGCGCTGTCACCGGTGGGTGCGCAGATCGTCGACGTCTCGTCAGGAGTCCTGGTCAGGTATCCCAATGCAGTAGAGGTCGCCGGCTACACGGACAACGAAGCCATCACCGGTGGCCCGTACGCCAACAACTGGGCGCTGTCCGCGGCCCGGGCCACCACGGTCGTAGTCCGTATGACGGCAACGGACGGAGTGAATCCGAGCCAGGTCGTCCTGCTCGGCTACGGCCAGTACCACCCTGTGTTTTCGAATACCACGCCGCAAGGCCGGTCGCAGAACCGGAGGGTCAACATCGTGGTCAGTCCCACCAGCCAGTTCCAGCAGTGATGCCCGGAATCCGAGCGAGCGCGTGATGCAGCCAGCCAAGTCCGTCAAGGAGTACGACTTCCGCCGTACCGATCACCTCGAGCGTGTCGACCTCCAGGCCATCGAGGGAATGCTCGAGGCATTCGCCCGCACCGCCGCTCATCAGTTGACCTCATCCCTGCGCCAACAGTGCACGCTCTCCTTCGAGAGGCTCGACCAGGGCACCTGGGGTCACGTGTCCGAGGAGCTCGGCCACGAAAACTATTTCTTCGTGTTCTCACTGGCCCCACTGGCCGGTCAGGCGATTCTGGCCGTTCCCACCGAGGAGGCACTGGCCATCGTCGATCTGCGACTGGCCGGCTCGGGCGATGACGACTACTCGGGCCGGGTGCCGAGCGACATCGACCAGGCCTTTCTGGCGCCGACGGTTGAGGCTCTCATCCGTGAGTTGGCGACCGCGCTGGGGCGGATCCAGACCACGACGCCCGTTCTGGAGGCTCAGGAGGCGAACGTCCAGTTCGTCTCCGTCGCGGCCCCGGCCGAGATGTGCACGGTAGCCCGCTTCGCGCTCACCGTCGCCGATCGGCCGTCGTGTGAGGCGATGGTCTGTCTTCCGTCCCCGATGGTGCGGATGCTGATCGACGGGTTGCGGAACCGGACGCCGCCGGGCGGTGACAGTCGACCGGACGGGTTCGCCGGTGTCACTCGCCAGAGGATCATGGAGGTACCTCTGGACCTCGTGTTCCAGTTCCCGAGCTTCGTGACCACGCCGGCGGAGCTGCTCACGCTTCAGGTCGGGGACAACCTGGGCCTCGGTCATCCGAAGGGCCGTCCGCTCGAAGTGCGGGCCGAGGGCAAGCTCGTGGCGCTGGCGGAGATCTGCAGTTCCGGAGTGCACAAGGCGTGTGAGATCAAACAGGAGGTCGTCAAGTGACGATGACAGAGCCAGGCCAGCAGGCTCCGAGGGAACCGGACCCGGGAGCGATCGGGTCCGACCACGATGACCTGGATACCCGCCGTCGGGTCCGGGAGGCACAGTTTCGGAACGTGTCGGTCGAGGTATCCGTGTGGATCGGCAAGACGCGATTGTCATTCGGCGAACTGACTGAGCTCCGACCCGGACAGGTCATCGAACTCGATCAGGCCGTCGGAGCGCCGGTGGAGGTCATCCTCAATCGGGAGGTGGTGTTGGCACGAGGCGAAGTGGTGGAGGTCGGCGACGAGTACGGAGTCCGCATCACCGAGATCATCCCGGACAAGGCCATCTAGAAGATGGGGGCTGCTTTCATGGCCTTTGGGCGGATGATCCTGGTCCTGGGGGTGATCATCGCCACCCTGCTGGTCGTGGCCCGCTACGGGCAGAGGCGGCAGCAGGGCCGAGGAGGCCGTCCGGCCACGAAGCCGATCGGTCGCATCGAGGTGTTGTCGCGTCGCTCCATGGGTCGACATGACTCGCTGCTGGTCGTCCGGGTGGCCAGCCGCACGCTCCTGGTGGGACAGAGCGCCCAGCAGATGACCCTGTTGGCCGAGCTCGACGGGGACGACTGGGTGGAGGCCGGTTCACCGGTCGGGCCACTGACGTTTGGAAGCAACGTCTTCCGGGCACCAGGGAAGGTGCCGGATTCGGGGAACGGGTCCCCGGGGGCATGGGATGCCTTATTGGACCGTCTACGGGAGATGACCGTCCGGCACTGAGTCCGTGCCCGGTCGCTCCCCGGGGAGTGCCCATGCCTGTGCCATACCCCGCATCGGCTGTGAGTCGTTCATGACTCCGGAGCTGATCGCGGCGTCAACGAACCTCAACGTGAACGTCGGTGGGCTGAAGGATCCTTCGACCTCGGTCCTCATCATCATCGTCCTGACCGTCCTGGCCATCGCCCCCTCAAATTCTGGTGCTCATGACCGGGTTCACCAGGGTTTTCATCGTCCTGTCGCTCACCCGCAACGCACTCGGGACCCAGACGGTGCCGCCGAACCAGGTGCTGGCCGGGCTGGCCCTGATCCTCACCCTGTTCATCATGGCGCCGATCGTTTCGACCATCAACCACGTGGCGGTCCAGCCGTACGAGCACGGAAAGCTGACGGCGAGCCAGGCGATCGATGCCGGAGAGGTTCCGCTCAAGAAGTGGATGCTGGAGCAGACGAAAGATGAAGAGCTCAGCCTCTTCACCTCCTACGCACACGAGAACGCCGCGCACCCCCAGTCGCTCCCCATCACAACGGTGGTGCCTGCGTTCGTGCTCTCGGAGATCGAGTCCGGCTTCCTCATCGGATTCATGATCTTCATTCCCTTCATGATCATCGACCTGGTGGTGTCGGCGATCATGATGTCGATGGGCATGTTCATGCTGCCACCCACGCTCATCTCTCTCCCCTTCAAGATCCTGCTGTTCGTACTGGTGGACGGGTGGACCCTGGTGGTCCACTCCCTGTTGCTCTCGTTCAACTCCTAGGCCATGGACGACAACACCGTTTTGAACCTTGCGTCCCAGGCGCTGGTGCTGATTGCCGAGCTGGCCGGCCCGGTACTCGTGGTCAGCCTGGTCGTCGGGCTGGTGGTTGCGCTCTTCCAGGCCGTGACCTCGATCCAGGAATTCACCCTGACCTTCCTGCCCAAGGTGGTGGCCATCGGCATCGTGCTGTTGATCCTCGGTCACTGGATGTTGGGGAATGCCGTCGCCTACACCGAAAACCTCTACCAATCGATTCCCCGGGTGCTGGCCGGAGGGTAGGGGTGTCGATCCACTTCTCGGCCGCCTTCGCCGTCGCCCTGGTCCTGGCCTTCGTCCGCTCCGTGGCCTGGGTGACGATCTGCCCGCCATTCTCCAACTCGTCGATCCCGAAGATGGTCAAGGTCGGGCTGGCTCTGGCGGTGGCCTTCGTTGCCGCAGGGACGCTGCAGCACGACCCCCTTCCCCAGAGCGATGCCCAGGTGATCACCGAGCTGGTCGTCCAGGCGCTGGTCGGCATCGTCCTCGGGTTCGTCGTCTACCTCTTCGTGACCACGGTGGTGGCGGCCGGCAGCCTGATCGACCTGTTCTCGGGGCTCAACCTTCCCCAGGCCATCGACCCGCTCTCCCAGCAACAGACGGCGATCTTCGGCCAGTTCTACAACCTCGTCCTCACCGCGCTGCTCTTCACCTCGGGGGCGAGCATCATCATCGTGGAGGGGTTCGTGAGATCGTTTCAGGCCATCGGCACCAGCCTGCCCCCCACAACCCCGGGGTCGGTGGCCCAGACCATCACGGGCGACGTGACGACCTTCTTCGCGGCGGCGGTCGAGATCGCGGCACCGGTCGTCGTCGTCCTGTTCTGCACGCAGATCCTGCTGGCGCTGCTGGCCAAGGCGGCACCGCAGATCAACGTGTTCGTCTTCGGATTCCCCCTGCAGATCCTGATGGCGCTCATCGGCGTGAGCGTGGCCATCCTGGCCCTCCCCGACGACGTGGTCAACCTTGTCGGCCGGGCCATGACCCAGCTCTTCGGTGGAGCCTGATGGCCGACAAGTCGGAGCGCACGGAGAAACCCACCCCCAAGCACCGCAAGGAGATGCGGGAGAAGGGAACGGTGGCCCGGTCGGCGGAGATCGGCTCGTGGGCCAGCCTTCTGGTCGTGGTCTCGTTGCTGCCCTGGTTGGGGGGGCTGGCCGCCGACCGCATCAGCGCCTTCGTGCTGGACACCACCCAGGCCATGGGCCATCCCGATGTCGGCACGGCGGTCGGCATCCTGGGTCAGGGGCTCATCACGGCAGCATGGGCCGCCCTACCCATCCTGCTGGTGGGGGGCGGGATCGCCACCGCCATCGCATTCGCGCAGGTGGGGCTGCGGTTCACCCCCAAGGCCCTCCGTTTCCAGTTCTCACGTGTGTCGCCCAAGGCCGGGCTGAGCCGGCTCTTCTCGACGCAAGGTCTGTGGACGCTGGCCAAGACCTTGGTCAAGATCGGCATCCTTGCCGTGGTCGGGTACCTGGTGCTGCGAGAGCTTGTGCACTCGGTGCTGGGCGATTCCACCCTTCCCCTGCCGGCGACGGTGTCGGCCGCGTCATCGACCGTGGTCGATCTCATGCGCGACGTCGGCGCCCTGGCGCTGGTGATCGCCGGGGCCGACTACTTCTTCCAGCGCCGCACGTATCAGCAGAACCTGCGGATGACCAAGCAGGAGGTGAAGGACGAACGCCGCCAGAGCGACGGGTCGCCCGAACTACGGCGTGCCCTGCGACGAAAGGCCAGGCGCCTTTCGCGGATGCACATGATGGCCGCGGTGGCCAGCGCCGACGTGGTGGTGGCCAACCCCACCCACGTTTCGGTGGCCCTCGCCTACGACCGGAAGCGGGACCGGGCTCCGCGGGTCGTGGCCAAGGGCGTCGACATCGTCGCCGCGGAGATCCGCCAGCGGGCTCGTGCGTGCGGCGTCCCCGTGGTGGTGAACCCCGTTCTGGCCCGGTCGCTCCATGCGTCGTGCGAGCTCGACGACGTCGTCCCACCGCAATTGTACGGTGCTGCCGCCCGGCTCCTGGCCTTCGTCTACTCGCTCACGCCGGCAGCCAGAGCGTACGGTGATGTCCACCGGATGGCCAGTTGACCGCCGCCCGAACTGGATGCGCCCGGCCTCTCAACTCTGAGGGCCGTCGAGACGTCATGCAAGGTAGCCAGGAAGGCCAGGACGTGTCCATGGAGGGACGTGACCGTTTCCAACCGTTCCTGGAGTCTCGTGTGTCCGTTCCACAACTAGTACCCGGCGGTTAGGCGGGTGCCCGCCGACGTCAAGTCCCAGCCCAAGCGGCGAACCCAGGTCATGACCATGGTCGTGCCGCTGTCGGTGGTGGCTGTGGTGGTGGTCCTGGTCATCCCGCTTCCCACCTTCCTGATCGACCTCCTCATCACCGCCAACATCACCGGCTCCGTGCTGGTCCTGTTGACGGCCATGCAGGTGAAGCGGCCGCTCGACTTCTCGGTGTTCCCCACATTGGTCCTGGTGGCCACCATGTTCCGTCTCGCGCTGAACGTGGCCGTCACCCGACAGGTGCTGCTTCACGGTTATGCCGGGGTGGTGGTGTCGAGCTTCGGCCATTTCGTGATCGGGGGATCGATCCTCGTCGGCCTGGTGGTGTTCGTCATCCTCATCATCATCCAGTTCGTCGTGATCACCTCGGGCTCGGGGCGGGTGGCCGAGGTGGCGGCCCGGTTCACCCTCGACGGCATGCCGGGCAAGCAGATGGCAATCGACGCCGACCGGTCATCGGGAGCCATCGACGAGAAGGTGGCCCATCTCCGTCGACAGGAGGTGGCCGACGAGGCTGACTTCTACGGCGCCATGGACGGGGCCTCCAAGTTCGTCCGCGGCGATGCCATCGCCGCAATCGTCATCACCATGGTCAACCTGATCGGCGGTCTGGCCATCGGAATACTGCAGCGCCATCTCTCGGTCAGCGAGGCGATCGACACCTACAGCCTGCTGTCGGTGGGTGACGGGTTGGTCTCCCAGATCCCGGCCCTCCTGCTCTCGCTGTCGACCGGCATCATCGTGACCCGGGCCGCCACCGAGCACGACCTGGGCCACGACGTGGTGAAGCAGCTCTCCCGCTTCCGGCGCATCGTGCGGGCCACCGGCCTGATGATGGCCGTCCTGGCCCTCATCCCCGGACTGCCCAAGCTTCCGTTCCTGATCGTCGGCGGGCTGGTCTTCTACCTGGGATCGCGCCTGCCCAAGGATGAGCTGGACGGGAAGGTCGAGCACGAGACGGCTCCGGCGGCACCGGTCGGCGAGGAGTCGCCCGAATCGCTGGCGCAAGGCATCGCCGTGGAGCCGCTCAGCCTCGAGCTGGGAGTCGACCTGATCGATCTGGTGCAGCCGGACCGCGGCGGCGACCTGCTCGACCGGGTGAAGGCCTTGCGACGCAACGTGGCCAAGGAACTCGGAATCGTCATGCCCAAGGTGCACACCCGCGACAACCTCGATCTGCCCAACGCCGAGTACGCCATCAAGGTACACGGAGTCGAGGTGGCCCGAGGCCAGGCCCCCCGGGGGAAACTGCTGGCCATCGGGGAGAACCTTGAAGGCCTGAGTGGCACCGACACGCGGGACCCGGCGTTCGGTGGCCGGGCGAAGTGGATCCCCCTCGCACTCAGCCACCAGGCATCGATGGCGGGAGTCACCGTCGTCGACCGCTCAGCCGTGGTCACCACCCACCTGGCAGAGATCGTCCGGGAGCACGCCGGCGAACTGGTCTCGCGCCAGGACACCAAGCTTCTCCTCGACGCGGTGAAGGCGAAGAGCCCGGTGGTGGTGGAGGAGATGGTCGCCGCCAACCTCACCCTCGGAGATGTGCAGGGAGTGTTGCGGGGCCTGCTGGGCGAAGGAATCCCGGTCAACGACCTCGTGCGCATCATCGAGGCACTCACCGAACAGGCTCGGGGTCAGCAGAAGGACGCCGACAGCCTGCTCGAGGCGGCACGACAGGCGTTGGCCACCACCATCGGCTCCCTCTACGCCAAAGACGGCACCTTGGCCGCGGTCACGCTGTCCCCGATACTCGAGCAGAGCTTGCTGGGATCGCTCCGGACCGGCGACAGGGGTCGCGCCCTCGGGATTTCGGCCGGCGAGGCCGAAGGCATCGTGAGGGACGTGGCCCGGTTCCTGCGGGAGGCGGAGTCGAAGGGTCTGAGCCCGGTGGTGCTGTGCGCCACGAAGTTGCGGCCGGCGCTCCGGCGGCTGCTCAAGCCGAGCCTGCCCCGGGTCGGGGTTGTCGGCGCAGGTGAGATCGCACCCACCCTGAAGATAACGACCGTTGGGAGTGTTGAAAGTGAAGCTGTCGCAGCCGCTTGAGCCCCGAGCCGGCGAGTTCGAAGGCCCGACCTCGGCCGCGGCCGTCCGGCTCGCTCGCCGGGAGCTCGGAGACGATGCCCCCGTGCGCTGCTGGAGGGTCAGGCACGGGGGTGTCCTCGGCTTCTTCGCCAAGGAGACGTTCGTGGCCGCCATCGAGCCCCCGCCCGGCGTCATCAAGCCGGTCAGGACGCCCCGGCGTGCCCAGGTCCCGACCGGTGACGCCGGGGCGATGGCAGATGACCCCGTTGGCCCATCGCCAGATGACCCCGTCGGCCCATCGCCAGATGACCCCGTCCACCCGTCGCCAGATGACCCCGTCCACCCGTCGCCACACGATCCCGGCCCCCGTTCCGCACTGAGCCAGCTGGTGGAGGGGACCGAGGACGAGGTCATCCTCGGTTCCCAACCGGTCCCCGACGCGGTCTTCAGCGATGTCCTGGCCGAGGCCGAGGCGGCGGTGAGCGGCGCCCAGTTGTCGGAGCACTCGGATGAAGGGGCATCGGACGGCGTGAGGCCTCGGAGGGAATCGGCGCGGGTCGAGGGGTTGCGCCGCAGCCTCACCGCTCTCGGCGTGCCGGCGGCCTACCTTCCCGACGAGGCGGAATCCTCCCTTGACGGCCTCCACCGCCGCCTGTCGGTGCTGCCGGCCGGCCCGCCGCTTCCGACCCGACCGGGTTCCGTGATCGTCGTGGTCGGTGGCGGGCGGGATGTACGGGCCGCAGCCCAACTCGCCGTGACCAGCCTCGGGCTCGAAGCCTCGAGTCTGCTCGAGGCCGAAAGGACCTATCCCGGTCGTGAGCGGGTACGGCGGCGGCGATCCCGCCGGAAGACGACGGTGGTCGTTGTGGACGCCTCCCTCAGCTCGAGAAGCCTGGCCGGCGTGGCATCCTGGATCAAGACGTTGAAGGCGGACCTCGTCCTCGGGGCGGTGCCCGCCACCGCCAAGCGCTCCGACATCGAACGCTGGCAGGCCCAGCTGGGTGGAGTCGACGCCCTGGCCCTGTCGGGTCTGGCCACGACGGCCACACCGGGTGAGCTGATGGGGGTGTTGCCGATCCGATTCATCGACGGAGTGGAGGCGTCGGCGCTCCGCTGGGTGTCGATCCTGCTGGCCAACCTCCTGGAGCGGGGGGCATGAGGCACCGGGACTTCCATGCACTGATCGTCGATGTTCGTCGGCTGCGGTTGGTGGTCGCCATCGCCCTCGCCATCGCAGTCCTGCTTCCCAGCATCGACGAGATGGTGACCGAGGGATTGTCCCCGGTGGTGGTGCTGCTCCGCTTCGTCGAGGCACTGGTCGTCGTCGGGGCCCTGGTCTGGGGCGCATCCGCAATCGTGCTGCGCTATGCGCGGACGCAGATCGTCTCCCAGGCCATCCGGGACCAGGAGGAATGAGCCGACAGCCCAGCCCCTCAATTCCGGGCCGACGCGAGCCGTTATGAACTGCAGTGAATACTGACGAGTCACTTGCCCAGCTGGTGGAGGCGCTCGACCGGGACCTTGAGTTGGTCGAGGTGCTCCGTTACCGGCTGATCGTGCTCGGGGCACTGGTCGGCGCCGACCAGAGCCCCTCCCTACCCAGGGCCATACGTGAACTGGGGCAGGCCAATGAGGAATTGCGGATTGCAGAGCTGTTCCGGACCTCAGCCACGGCCCGGCTCGCCGAGGAGCTCGACCTCGGCTCCACGTCACGGGTCGACCTTCTGGCCCGCCATGCCCAGGGTGAGTGGAACGAGATCCTGCTGGACCGCCGCCGGTCGCTGACCGAGGCCGTCATCGGGGTCCGGGCCCTGGCCGGCTCGGTCAGTGCGGTGATGGGCAGGCAAGCCGTTCTCATCGAAGATGCGCTGTCATCCCTTCGACCGGACGCCCACGCCACCTACGGGCGGCTTGTTCCTCGTCACGCGGTGCTGGTGGAGGGCGCACTATGAACGGCATGGACCTGGCCATCGCAGCCAGCGGCCTCGAAGCCGACACCGCTGAACTGGACACGGCATCGAACAATCTGTCCAACATCGATACCCCGGGCTATGCGGCCGAACGGGTCAATCTGTCTCCGGAGGCGGCCGAAGGACCCCTGGAAGCCGGCCAGGGGGTGATCGTCGGTTCGGTGAGTCAGCTGACTGACGCGGTCTACGCGGCGGCCAACGTTGCCGCTGAAGGCATCCAGGGAGCGGCGACCCAATCGAATCAGATCATGAGCTCGATCGAGACCGTCTTCCCCGAGCCGAACAGCAGCGGGATCGCCTCGCAGTTGTCGTCGCTCTTCTCGGATCTCTCGACCCTCGCCTCCAATCCGGGCCAGGCGGGTGCCGAGCAGGTCGTGGTGAGCAGTGCCCAGTCTCTGGCCACCGCCCTCAACATCAGCTACAGCCAACTGGACCAGCTGTCCTCGTCCTTGCAGAACCAGATCGGGACCGGGGCCGACGACGGCGGAACGCTGGCCCAGGTGAACAGCCTCCTCTCCCAGGTGGCACAGCTCAATGAGGGTATCGTTGCAGGCTCTGCCGGTGGCCAGGATGCCAACGCGCTGATCGACGAGAGCACGGCGGCGGTGAACCAATTGGCGGGGCTCCTCGGGGTCAGCTCGTCGACAGCCGCCGATGGGTCGGTCACGGTGGAGCTCAACGGCGTCCAGCTGGTCGCCGGGGATCTCGCCCAGACCCTCTCCACCTCGGGCTCGGCCGCCACCGCCGACCTCGGGCTCCAGACGTCCGCCGGGGTGGCGGTGGCGGCCGGCGGGTCCATCGGTGCCAGTCTGACCGGGGTCAACACCACGATCCCCGATTATCAGTCGCAGCTCTCCTCGGTGGCGGACTCGCTGGCCACGAGCCTGAACTCTCTGCAGGCCAACGGCCTGGACGCCAACGGCGATCCGGGATCAGCCGTCTCCGGTGCGCCACCTTCGGGTACGGTCCTGCCCGGTTTCTTCGTCGACGGGGGGTCGCCGACGACGTACACGACCGGGGGCACCTCCGCGGCCTCCATTGCGGTGTCCCCCACGCTCCTGGCCGATCCGTCCCTGATCGCAACCGCTTCGGCGCCGGGGCTGGGCAACGCCAACGTCATCGGGACGGCGACGCTCGACGGGAGCAACGCCCAGGCCATGGCCGCCGTCGCATCGTCGCCCGCAGGGCCCGAGTTCCTGTACCAGACGATGATCGGGGCGCTCGGAACCCAGGCGTCGAACGCACAGACCGCATCGACGACCGCCACCTCGCTGGCCACGACTGCATCGAACAACGTCTCGTCGATATCGGGCGTAAACGAGAATGCCGAGGAGGTGGATGTCCTGGCCGCCCAGAATGCGTTTCAGGCCGGCTCGCAGGTCATCAACGCCATGAACGAGAGCTTCCAGTCGCTCCTGCAGGCGGTTTGATGTGACCATCTCCGACGTTGCCCTGGCCCAGACTCTCAGCGAACAGCTCTCTGCACAGCAGAGCAACGTTGCCGACCTCGAAGAGCAGCTCTCGTCTGGCCAGCTGCTCAACCAGCCCTCGGACGATCCGGCTGCGGTCACCCTGGTACTGTCGCTGTCCAGCCAGGTGAGCCAGCTCACCAGCTGGCAGTCCAACGCCGGGACGGCCACGGCGTGGCTCGGCACCGCCAACAACGCGGCCAACAACGTGCTCGACTCCATGCAATCGGCCCAGGCTCTGCTGCTCCAGGCCCTCAACCAGGGGGCGCAGGACTCCTCCACCTACCAGGCGCTGGGGGAGCAACTCCAGGGAGTGGTGAGCAATCTGGTGTCGTTGGCCAACACCCAGTACGAGGGAAGGGCCATCTTCGCCGGGACCTCCGCCTCTCCACAGGCGTACGACTCGGCCGGCAACTACCTCGGGAACAGCGACGTGCCCACGGTGGTGATCGGTCCGGGGGCGGGTGCGGGACAGACCGTGGGCCTCTCGGTTTCCGGAACCGATCTGTTTGGCACCGGCCCCTCCAATGTGTTCGCGACGCTGTCGAACGTGGCCACCGCCCTCCTGTCCGGATCACCGACCACCGCCCAGCTGACCACCGCGCTCAACGGGCTCGACGCCAACATAGCGACGGCCCAGCAGGCCAGCGAGGTGCTCGGGAATGCCTCAGAAGAGGTATCCGCGGTGTCCTCGGCACTCACCACCCAGATCACCGGAATCCAGTCGAGCCAAGCCAGTCTCGAGGACGTGAACGTGGCCACGGCGACGACACAACTCGACTCGGAGATGACCAACTATCAAGCCGCACTGTGGGCGGCGTCACAGGCCATTCCCGAGACACTCGTGAAATTCATCTCGCCGTGAGGTGACGGCTGGTCACCGCAGTCCAACAGAGGTCCTCGGTAGAGTTGGCGTCGCCGGACCTCCGAATTCCACCAAAGGAGATTGCCAGATGCCCACGACAGCACCCGCGGACACCCTGGTCGGGATGGAGCTCACGTTCCGGCGGGACATGCCGGGGTTCCAGGGAGCAAGGCACTTCGTGGTCGAGCCGCTCGGGGAGGGGGAAGGTGGGATATTCGCCCGCCTTCGGTGCACCGATACGGTCCGACTCCGGAGTGGCAGAGCACTGAAGGATCTTGTGTTCCTGGTGACGTCACCGGGCATTCTCTGGCACGGGTACGCGGTGCGCATCGACGATGCGCTGGCCGAAGACCTCGATCTGCCCGATTCCGATGACGCCGCGTTGCTGGCCATCATCCACCCGAGGGAGCCGTTGTCGGAATCCACGGCCAATCTGTATTCACCTATCGTCATCAATCGCCGTACCGGCAAGGCCGATCAGCTGATTCCCGCGGTCAGTGAAGGAGAGCTCGGCTGGAGTGTGCGGACCCCGATCCCGACCGAGGATCCCGACGGTTCCGGTGAGAGGGGGGGACTGTGCTGACCGTCACCCGGATGGCCGGCGAGAAGATCATCATCGGGGATGACATCGTGGTCACCGTGGTATCGGTGTCAGGAAGCGGGCGTGTCCGTATCGGTATCGAGGCGCCCCGGCAGGTCCGCATCGACAGGGCCGAGGTGCTCGAGCGCATCCGCCAGGAGAACGTGGATGCCGCCACGTCCGTTCCCGATGCCGCCGCCTGGGCCGCCTACGGGGCTCGTCACGCCAATGCCCGGGCCAAAGCCCCCCGTTAGCCCGTCTGGTCCGTCATGAGCGAAATATCGGGGACCGACCCCTCAATTCCGCGGGCCGGTGGGCCGTTGTCGACTGGCGTGAGCATCGAAGACCTGCTGACCCTCCTCGTTCAAACCCTCGACGACGAACTCGAGCAGTTGGCCGTCCTACGGTTCCGCTTCATCGTTCTGGCGTCGTTGGTGGCGGCCGACCAGTCGATCTGGCTGCCCATGTCGGTCCATGAGCTCCAGCAGGCGACCGAGGAACTTCGGCTGATCGACCTGCGTCGAGCGACAACAGCGATCGGAGTCACCGACGCATACCAGCTCGACGCGGAGAGCAGCCTCCACGAGATTGCCGACCGGACGAACGACGGCTGGGGCGAGGTGCTCCACGATCGACGTGAGGAACTGCTTGGGCAAATAGCCAACCTGCAGAGCGTCGCCGAGTTGACAATCGGAGCACTGAATCAGCGGTCCGCCCTGGTGCAAGAAGCGTTGGCCTTCGTCGCCCAGGATGGAAGGGTTGCCCCGGCGGGCCCACCGGCGTCTGCTGCCCGGTGGGCGGAGGAGGCGGTGTGACCGAACTTCGAAAGGGCGGTCGATCCGCGGTCGATGCACCGACCGGTGTGTAGATACGTGTGCCGGGGTCTCCTTGACGACGACCGCCGGTAGGCGGGCCCAGGCCCCAGTGCCACAGGCCCCTGGTCGGACCAGAGGCTCGTCGGCCGAGCCCGGTCAAACCGTCCGTCCCGGTTGACGAATTCCGCTCCCGGCCGCAGACTGGACGACCAGGGGGGTGCGTCAGGCGAGGATGGGCCATGCGGGAATCAGCACCGCTACCCACCAGCCAGGTCGTCGCCGGCAGGAATTGGCAATTGGTCGGGGACCACACCGCGGATTCCGCACCGGCCCATCTCGGAAGTGGAGAAGTCGCATGGAGTTTCCCGCCAGTGTCCGGCACCGTCCGTGGGGGAGCTGATGGCATCGTCGTCTCGTTACCAGCCATCGGCTGATGACCCGCTGTTTCTCCTGGCCATGGATCACCGGGCCTCGTTCGCTCGATCCGTGTTCGGCATTACCGGGCACCCGACCGGTGCGGAGCTCGAGCGCATGCAGGATGCGAAAATGATGATCTACGAGGGAGCGCGGCACGTGGCTTCCGAAGGAACCTTTGTCGGAAGGATCGGGGTTCTCGTCGACGAGGACCTTGGTTCGGAGGTGGCGGAAGCAGCCAGGTCCGAGGGACTCATCCTGGCCATGCCGATCGAACGTAGTGGCTCGCAGCTGTTCGAGCTCGAATACGGCGGGCACTTCGCCGAACATGTTGAGCGGTTCGATCCCGATTTCTTCAAGGTGCTGGTCCGCTTCAACCCCGCTGACGGTGAGCGCGATCGTGAAACTCAGATCGAACGCCTGGTCCGCGTTTCGGAATGGGCCGAGAAGGCTGGGCGGCAATGGCTGTTCGAGCTTCTCGTGCCTCCGACGCGCGAACAGCTCTCGAAGTGGGAGGACCAGGACCACTACGATCTGTCGGCCAGGCCCAGCCTCACGGCCGAGACGCTGACCCAGCTGCAGGCGGCTGGGGTGCACCCGACGATTTGGAAGCTCGAGGGCTACGAGACTTCTGTGGGCGCACAGAGCGTGCTCAGATCCGTGGCGGCAGGCACTGACCACCCGGCGGAATGCATCGTGCTCGGACGCAATGCACCTCTGTCGCGGGTCGAGCACTGGATCGAAGTGGCCGCTCCGCTGCAGGGCTATGCCGGCTTCGCGGTGGGAAGGACCATCTGGGAGCAACCGCTGGCAGACCTGCTCGCCGGTCGTCTCGAGCGAACGGAAGCGGTCACGTCGATCGCCAGGAACTATCGGACGTTGATCGAGACCTATATCTGGGCCTGCACGCCCGGGGGCTCACGAGGGCCGCGGCCGGAGGCATCGACCGGGCGGATGGCACGTCTCACCCCGGGCCGGGAGGAAACCATCCGGGAATCCCTGGCCGGCGCAGACATGGAGGACACCAGGCTTCCCGCCTGGATGGTGGCCACCCTCCTGGCCGAAGTCGAAGCGCTCCGGTCCGGAGCCTCGAAATCGGGGTCGTAGGCGGGCGGGACATGGCCGGGCTCGGACACGGCGGGGCTCGGCGGCGATGCTCTCCTGGTTGTGTTGGCCCCTCCCGGGCCTGGCTGCGGGCCCCAACCCAGGCACAGGGTCGATTTGCCGAATTGCCCGAAATATCGGCCGTAGGCCGTAGGCGTTAGAGCAGTCGGTCAGCCATCGCCCCGGGCCGATAATTCGGGCAAATTCAAAATTTGAAGCAACCACAGCGGGACGGTCTGAATCCGGCTCCGAAGACCGACTCCGAGTCGGGGCGGACTGGTCCGACCGGCATAGGGGCGATCTCTCCTGATGCCCCGCACACCCCGGGGCGTGCGAGGCTGACCGGGTGATCGAGGCCCGGGGGCTCTCAAAACGGTTCGGCAGCGTGCTGGCGGTGGACGACCTGTCCTTCGACGTCCGCCCGGGGACAGTGACCGGCTTCCTCGGGCCCAACGGTTCGGGCAAGTCGACCACGATGCGCATGATCGTGGGCCTCGACCGGCCGGCATCGGGTTCCGTGACCGTGTTGGGCCGGCGCTACCACGACCTCCCGTGGCCACTGCGGGAAGTGGGCGGGCTCCTCGAAGCCAAGGCGATCCATCCCGGTCGCTCCGCCCGCGCCCACCTGCTGACGCTGGCCCGCAGCAATGCCATCCCCCGGGCCCGGGTCGACGAGGTGCTTGAGGTGGTGGGCCTCACGTCGGTGGCCGGCAAACGGGTGGGTAAGTTCTCCCTCGGGATGGGCCAGCGCCTGGGCATCGCCGCCGCCCTGCTCGGCGACCCGGGAGTGCTGTTGTTCGACGAACCCGTGAACGGCCTCGACCCCGAGGGCATCCGCTGGGTGCGCACGCTGTGCAAGAAGCTCGCCGCCGAGGGTCGGACCGTGTTCGTATCGAGCCATCTCATGGCCGAGATGGCTCTCACTGCGGACCATCTGGTGGTGATCGGCAGGGGCAAGCTGATCGCGGAGACGTCGGTGGCCGATTTCGTGGCCCAGAGTTCGCGGCAGTCGGTCAAGGTGCGCACGTCGGCCCACCGGCAGTTGTCCGACGCCGTGATCAATGCCGGCGGGACCGTCATCGACGACCCCGACGGGTCGATGACGGTCACGGGCCTTTCCGCACCCGAGGTGGGCGACCTGGCCGCGACGATGAGCATTGCCCTCCATGAACTGACCCCTGTCGCCTCGCTGGAGGACGCCTTCATGGAGCTGACCGATCAAGCTGTCGAGTTCCGGGGTGGATCGTGAACGCCGTGCTCGAGGTTCCGACCCCTTTCTCGATCGAACGGCCAACGGGTCGGGTCGGCCTCCGCCGGGCCATCGCGGCCGAATGGACCAAGCTGTGGTCCGTCCGCTCGACCCTGTGGACGCTCATCGCCACCGGGCTGGCTGTGGTGGGCCTGTGCGCACTGAGCACGGGCACGGTCAGTCCCTCCGACATCATCGACGATCCGACCCGCCGGAGCCTGATCGGCATCTTTCTCGGCCAGCTCATCTTCGGCGTTCTGGGTGTCCTGGTCATGAGCGCCGAATACGGAACGGGCACCATCCGCGCCACGTTGGCGGCCGTGCCCCGGCGGCCCGTCGTTCTGGCCGCCAAGGTCCTCGTGTTCGGAGTCGTGGCCGTGGTGGTGAGCGAGGTCCTCGTCTTTGCCGCCTTCGCCCTCGGCCAGGCCATCTTGTCGGCCAAGCACGCCGTCGGGACGTCGGCAGCGGTCGCCCAGCGTGCCCAGCAACTCGGGGTCAGGGTCCCCCACAGCGTCCAGTCCTTGCTCTCGACCGGCTCCGCATCCCTGGGGCAGCCGGGAGTCCTGCGGGCCGTGGTCGGCGGCGGTCTCTACCTGGCCGTACTCGGGCTCCTGGCGCTGGGGCTGGCCACGATCATCCGCCACACCGCCGGGGCCATCTCGACCTTTGCCGGGGTGGTTCTGGTCCTGCCTCTCATCGTCGAGGCGCTCCCCACGTCGATCAGTAACGCCGTGGCCCCGTACCTGCCGGCCAACATCGGCCTGGTCATGTTCTCCACCCACGGCGCGCCGGACCACTTCGGGCCGGCTTTCAGTCCGTGGGTGGGCTTCGCCCTGCTCGTGCTGTACACGGTCGTGGCCCTGGGAATCGGCTGCTGGGTCCTCGTCCGCCGCGACGCCTGAGCGCCCCTGGCCGGAGCTGTGGTTGTTCCGACCCCGTGGGTGCGGGCATCCCACTCACCTGCGTGAGGTGGCTCCGCGGTGAATGTCATGTCCTGGGCCGCAAGCGCAGAAATCAGTCCGAGCATGCTCGGACTCGGCCCCGATGCCACTCCCGGCGCCGTCCTCGACGCTTTCTGCGCCGATTCTGATTCGACGAATCAACTCCAACTCGAGGCCTACTCCCTGGCTTCGCTGTACTACGGCTGGCCCTTCACCATCGCCGGGGACACTTTCATCAACCGGGCTTGCTGAAGCGACCGAGGGTGATGGTGCCACAGCCCTCGGAAGCCTCGGCCCAGAGCCCAGAGGCCAGAGCGCGCATGCACCGACCCGAGCACCCGGATCCTGCCAAGGGCGTCAGCCGGGAGGCGACCAGCGCGAGCCGTCATGGGAGGCCACGGTGACGCCCACGCCGCCGACGGCGATGACCCCGGCCGGGAACCTCGAGACCGCAAAAAGCTCCTGCGAGGTACCCGATGCGGCAGGCACCCAGGTCGTACCGTCGGCCGATGTGCCGATGGAGCCACCACCACCCACGGCCACCCACCCGGAGGCCGTCGCCGTCACCCCTCGCCACGTCTCGACGGTGATGCGGGAGTCGGATCTCCAGGTGACGCCGTCCGACGATCGGATGACTCGGCCCGAGACACCGACGGCCACATAGCCGGAGCCATTGGACGCCACGGCCCGAAGCGTCGAGTGGAGCCCACTGGTCACCGGGCCCCAGGTCACACCGTCGGGCGAGTGGATGACCGTCCCGTCCACGCCGACGGCAGCGAATCCATCGGGCCCTGAGGCCACCGAGAACAACGTCGACGTCGTGCCGCTGGGCACGGACCGCCAGGTGGAGCCCCCGTCGGTCGAATCCAGGACCGTGCCGCCGGCACCGACCACGACCATCCGTCCTCGGCCGGAGGCACTCGACCACAGCTCCGCCGCCGAGCCCGATGCGCGAGCGGTGAAGGAGATGCCGTTGGGCGAGGTGAGGATCGTGCCCCCACCTCCGACCACGACCCATGTGGTCGACAGGTGGACGACACCGCGGAGTTCCCGTCGACCGGGGGCGGTGTCGACGACCTCCCACCTGCCGTCGGGCTCCAGGCGGGCGATGCTGCCGTTGACGCCGACGGACAGTGTCTGGGTGCCATCGCTGGCCACCGAGTAGAAGGCGTCCCGTGTCGTTGCGGCCCCGCTCCAGGTCCTGAGGTCCTCCGAGACGAGCCGGGTCCCTCCCGCACCGACGGCCAGCCATGCCGTCGCCGAGGCGGCCGGCCGCCACAGCTCGACCCCGATGTCACCGACATCGAGCGGCGTCCACGTCACCCCGTCCGACGAGGTGAGCGCGGTGCCGTCGGAGCCGACGGCGAGAAACACATCCCGGGCATAGGTGACCCCCCGCAACACCTGCTTGGTCCCCGACGGGCGCTTCGTCCAGCGCAAGCCGTCCGCAGATTGGAGGACGGTCCCCCCGGCGCCGGTTGCGACGAACGTGCCGCCACCGAAGACGACATCCCAGAGCCACACGCCATCGGGCTTGACCGCTTCGGTCCACGAGGTCCCGTCCAGCGACGTCACGATGCTCCCGTCATCGGCCACCCCGACGAACCGGCCTGCCCCGTAGGCGACGGCGAAGATGTCCCCGGCGGTGCCGGAGGCCCGACGGGTCCACCGGCTGAGTCCGGTCGAGGTGAGGACGGTGCCCCCACTGCCACCGACGACCCAGGTGCCGGCGTGGTACGCCGCTCCCATGAGCGTCCGTGCCGTACCGGTCGGGTGCACTGTAGGTCGTCCCGGATCACCCGACGGCCATGAGACGACCGCTCCACCGGTCCCGACGGCAAGCGTCGTGGTGCCGTTGGAGCTGATCCCCCGCAGTGTCTGGCCGGTTGCCACCGGTTGCTCTGTCCAGTTGACACCGTTGGAGGACGTGACCACCACGCCGCTGTTGCCGACCGCGGTGAATCCGGCCCTGGTGCCCAATGCGTCCCAGAGAAGGTCGGTGCCCTGCCAATCCGCCGACCGCGCCGGGCCCGAGGCCTGGCTCCGGGGCGAGGTGGTCTGTGACGAACAGCCGGCCAGCACGAGGAGGAGAGCGGCAACACATCCGGCGCCGTGTCGCCGGATGACCACACCGATGGCCTTCAACGCGTTCTGATCGGACTCGTCCGAAGCCGCACCGCCGGCGTCGCCCGCCACGGGAACCCCGGGGCACCGCCAGGGCGGCGATCCGATGCCGCCCCCACACGACGCCACCGCTCGCCTGCCACCTCCGGAGTATACGTATCCCACCGCGCGCGGCCGGGGTCCGCCCAGGGTGGGCCCGGATGGTGAACTGCCATCGAAGGTTAACTTGGGCCGATGCGCGCTCTGCTCACCGCGGTGGCCTACCGCTCCTTCGGTGCCGAACTCTCCCGGCCGGAGGTCGACTGGCTGCTGATGAGCGACGACGGGAGTCTCTGTGACCCCGGCGGCACCTCGATCGGCCGGGACGGGGGCGCGACCCGACGTCGCCTGGGGAACGTCGGACCTGTTCCGAGCCGGCGCCCCCCTGGCGTCGTTCTTCTCGTTCATGCTCGAGACCGCCGGCCTGGGCTGGTTCCAGTCGCTGGGCGCCGGCTACGACGATCCGGTGTTCGCGGCCCTGGTGGCACATGGGGTCAGGGTCACCAATGCCCATGTCAACAGCGTGCCCATCGCCGAATTCGTCATGCGTTCGGTGCTCGACGAATTCCAGGACGCAGCCCGCTGGCGCGGCCTGGTACCGGAGCGACGTTGGCTCATCCACGACTGGCGTGAGGTCTCGGGCACCACATGGGTGATCGTCGGGCTGGGAGGGATCGGAGCCGAGGTCGCCCACCGGGCACGCGCCTTCGGGGCACGGGTGATCGGGTGCCGCCGGCACCCGTCGCCATCGGATCCGACCGATCGCACCGTCACCCCCGACCAACTGGACCGGGTGGTCCCGCTGGCCGACGTGATCGTGCTGGCCGCGCCGGCCACGCCTGAGACGGAGAACCTGGTGGACGCCCATTTCCTCAACCGCACGAAGCCGGGCTGCCTGCTCGTCAATGTGGCCCGGGGGACGCTGGTCGATGATGCCGCGCTCATCGAGAGCCTTGACTCCGGACAGCTCTCCGCCGCGGTGTTGGATGTCTTCCGGGTCGAGCCGCTTCCTGACCACCACCCGTTCTGGTCCCATCCCTCCGTTCGGGTCACCCCCCACAATGCCGCCGGCGGTACCGGGCGGTTCCACCGGCAGGCCGAACTGTTCAAGGTCAATCTCGATCGTTACCTCGACGGCCGTCCCCTGCTGAACGAGGTGACCGAAGCCATCGCCGATCAGACCCCCGTTTCCGGCCGGTAGAGCGGCGCGGTTCAGGGTCTGCGGGGTTGCCTGATCCGAACCCGGTCAGGTGTCGGATGACCTTCCGGTCGAGTCGAGTGGTCAGGCGATCTTGCGATCCTGGAACGCACGCCGGTACGCCTGGGGACTGGTCAGGAGGATCCGGTTGAAGTGCTTGCGCAGATTCCCGGCCGTGCAGAACCCGCTCCGTTCCGCCACGGTCTCGACGGGTAGATCGCTCACCTCGAGCAGGCGCTGGGCGAGCTGGACGCGCTGGCGCTGGAGCCATTGGTGCGGGGTCGTTCCGGTGGTGGCGAGGAACCGGCGGGCAAAGGTCCGGGGGCTCATCGCCGATCGGGCGGCCAGGTCGTCGACCGTGAGGGGCTCGTTCAGGTGCGCCTGGGCCCATGCGAACATGTCGGCGAAGAGGTCGGAATCCTCGAAGGTCCACAGCGGGGTATCGATGAACTGGGCCTGGCCCCCGTCGCGTTGGGGTGGCACGACCAGCCAGCGGGCCAGCAGGGTGGCGATCTCGGCTCCGAAATCCTGGCGGACGACGTGCAGGCAGAGGTCGATACTGGCCGCACTGCCGGCCGACGTCAGGATGTCGCCTCCATCGACGTACAGGACACCGGGGTCGACCGACACATCGGGGTAGCGTCGGGCCAGTTCATCGCAGTCCGTCCAATGGGTGGTCGCACGACGGCCGTCGAGGAGGCCGGCTTCGGCCAGCACGAACGCCCCGGTGCACAGCGAGATGATCCGGCAGCCGCGGGCATGGGCTTGCCGCAGGGCTTCGATCACCTCGGCCGGCACTTGTTCGGGGCGCTCGGTGGGCGGAACCACCAGTGTGTCGGCCAAGCCGATCTGTTCCAGCCCGTGAGCGGGCTGGATCCGGAATCCGCCGTCGACGGTCACCGGACCCGGGCCGCAGACGGAGAGCCGGTACCACCGGTCGCCGAGTTCTCCGAGGTCGGCGTGGCCGAACACCTCGCAGACAACGCCGAGCTCGAACGCGTTGACTCCGTCGTAGACGACGACCGCCACGTGGGGGGCGGGTGGTGACTCCGCCGGGAGCGAGCCCCTACCGGGCCGGCGTCGACGGCCGTCCGGCATTTTGGCAGGATCGTCGCGCATAGTGTCGATCATGCCACTTTTGATCGGTGCGGCGCCGGCGCAGAGTGCAGGTATGAGCGTGTTTGTCGATGGCCGCTCCAGCTACGAGCGCCGGATCATCCGCCGACGGCGGCGGGAGGCCAGAGATCACTACCGAGCCCTGATCGACCGGACCCGAACCGGTTCCCCGGCGTTTCTCCTCGCCGGTCCCGCCGGTCATGCCGGATTCGCCTGCCGGGCCAACAGCCGGTGGATCCGACTATTGGCCGGTGTGCTCGCGCTCCGCCTCGACGGCCAGCTCGCCGCGGGGCTTTCGCCCGAATCGAACCGATTGGTGGCCGCCCGGGCCGAAAAGCTGGTGTCGTTGCCCGTGCGTTCGGCCCTGGCCCAGCACTGGGGAGATCTGTTGAGGCAAGCGGCCCGGCCGCCGGCGGCCCGCACTCCCGTCGTCCCCATCTGCCGGGACCGGATCATGGCCGCCGACGAGGACATCCGGTTGATGCTCGAGGGGCTCTCGACTCGGCTGCCCGTTCCGGCGCGTGGCGTTGCCGTGGCCAAGCACCTCCTCACCGACGGCACGGGTCCGCTCTACAACAAGTCCTCTCCCGTGGACCTCGTCGACGCCGTGCGGGAGGTGGTCGAACTCCTTGACCCGGCCACGTCGCTGTCTCCCCCGGCCTGAGGCGGTCAGGGGGTATTCCCACCGTGGACCCGGTGGCGGTAGGCCGACGGGGTCTCCCCGGTTCGGGCCGAGAAGGCCCGGGCGAAGGCGCTGGCGCTGTCGAATCCGACGCGGGCGGCCACCTGGACGACCGTGGGGCCCGGTTCGGCCAGGAGGGCCATGCTGCGGAGGAGTCGGGCCTGGAGGAGGTAGGTCCGCCACGACATGTCCAGCTCCGATCGGAACTGTCGCCGCAGGGTCCGCTCGGATACCCCGATGGCCCGGCCCACCTCGGCGGCACTCACCGAGTCGAGATGATCGTCGGTATAGGCCATGGCCGCGGCCACGATGGGTTCGGCTGACGTGGGAAGGCTGAGTGGGGCCTCATCCTCCAGGGCATCGGCGACCAGGCGGCCGAGGACGGCGAAGAAGGCATCCGCCTCCGGATCGGAACCGCTGCGCTCGATGGGCCAACGCAGCCCGTAGACGATCATCTCCCGGATGACCGGCGCCACCCCCAGGATGCAGGCCCGCTCGCCCGCCTCGGGCACCAGGCCGGGGTCGAAGAACACCGACACGGTGCGGACATCGGTGGCGATGGAGGTCTGGTGCCGGAGACCGGCCGGGATCCACGCCGCCTGTTGGGGTGGGAGGAGGTAGTGGGCGGTGGCCGTCTCGACCTCGACCACACCTCGGAGGGCGTACTCGATCTGGTGCAGATCGTGGCTGTGCCAGGTCGAAACCAGGTCGTTGCCCTGGTAGGGGAACGTACCGGCCCGGGGACGGCCGCCGGTGCGCATGTCGACCATCCCCGATTTGTCCGATCGGGGCAAGAATCTGTCCGAGCGCGGCAGAGACGGCCATGCCGGGCGCAGCGTACAACAACAGCATGAACGAGTCACACCTCAAATACCTGGCCAGCCCCGAATGGGCGGCCAGGCTGGAGACGGATCTGTTGCCCTGGATCGAGGCGGTGGGTGACCTCGGAGACGAGGTCTTGGAGATCGGGCCCGGTCCCGGGCTCACGACCGACCTGCTCCGCCAACGGGTGCCCCGCCTGACCGCCATCGAGGTGGACGCCACGTTGGCCACACCTCTTGGCCGGCGACTGGAAGGGACCAACGTGGAGGTGATCTGCACCGATGCCACCAGATCGGGGCTGGATGCGGAGCGATTCAGCGGCGCCGCCTGCTTCGCCATGCTCCACCACATGCCCTCGCCGGCCGACCAGGACCGCCTCTTCGCCGAGGTCAACCGGGTCCTACGTGCCGGGGGCGCCTTCGTGGGGACGGACTCGAGGGACAGCGAGTGGATCAGAGAAGCCCACGCGACGACGTCTTCGTCCCGGTCGACCCCGGCACCCTGGCCGACCGTCTGGCCGTAGCCGGATTCGTCGACACGTTGGTAGACGTGGACGAGTACCAATTTCGCTTCGTGACCAGGAAACCGACGGCACCCTGACAAGCCGGCGACTTCGGCCACAACTGCCTGCCGATAAGGCGTCGCGGCCGGGGCGCAATGGAATATCGGTACTATCGGGGGCCCCACCCGCCTCGGCGGGTACATCCTTCCTCGCTATCGGATCCGGAGCGACCATGCGGCGGATACGAACCGGGTTAGTGGCCATAGTCGTCGCAGTGGCCGTCGCCGCGTGTTCGGGAGGAAACCCGCAGTCCTCTTCTCCGAGCGACCGTTCCTCGCCGACCTCGACACGATCGACCTCGACACGATCGACCACGACACGATCGACCACGACACGATCGACCACGACACGATCGACCACGACGACGACTTCCGTTTCCCCGACGACCACGGTCGGGGCGGCCACCGGGTTCTTCAATGAGAGCCAGGTGGAGGCATACGTAGGGCACGTCTCCGCGTCCTACCAGACCGACCCGCCGCAGTTCTCGTATGACAAGACCGTCGGCGGGGCGGTGGCGACGACCGTGGACGGCGTGTGCACGTTCACGCTGAGCAATACCCTCGGCGAGAGCGCGAGCCTGGTGGACGCCATCGCCATCAGCTGCGGATCCCCGAACAAATCGGCCGCCCTCACGCAAGCCGACTCGGTGGAGGCCGCCGCCTACCTGGACGGGATCGTCCAGCAGTTCGCCGGTTCGTCGGCGGTGAATTGGGTCAATCAACAGGCCACGGGAGGCGCCACGCACGGCTCTGCGGTCGCAGCCCACCAGTCGTTCGGGCCGGTCGCCATCGGGGTCGAATTCGGAGAGGGCGAGCTCTTCGAGAAGTTGGAGTCGACGGGATGACCATGATCCTGCGTACCGGCCCGACAGCGGCGCCGAGCCCGGCCTGCGCTCCCAGCCGGCTCACAGGTCGCTCTGCCGCAGTGCTCGGGTTGCCAGGTTCAGGGGGATAAGGTCGTTCGCCGTCGACTTGGCCAGCGTCGAAAGTGACCAGAGCGAGCGGAACCTGCATGTCCCTTCCGGTTGACGCCGAACAGGGTGAGCCCCCGGGGTCCGCTTACCCGGCGACGACCGGCGGCGACCCGAGGGCGACGAAGGCTCCGGCTCCGGCCCGCCACGTTCGATCGAGGTCCGACCCGACGGCGAACCTGCCGTCGAGCTCGAGGATGGTGGTGCCGTGGGCGAAGGCCCACAGCGCTTGGGCCACGTAGGGCTCACCGGTGGCCAGGTAGAACGGCTCACCCGCCCAGTCCTCGAGCCCGGCCAGCAGCGAGTCCCTGGGGAACTCCGACGACGTGCTCAGGCGATAGAGGTTGGGGTGGTCGGCGGCCATCGACCGGTAGGCGGCAAGAAGAGGCGGGATCGGGCCGTCGGGACCGGGCTCCTCGACGGCCCGGTGCAGGGCATCACCCGTTTCGAACAGCCCGTCCTCCACCAGGCCGAGTGCCACCGCCACCTTCCCGTCGAGGTGTTTGTAGATGGACGGCGCCCGTATATCGACCGCCTCGGCCAGCCGCCTCATGGTCAGTGATTCGTATCCCTCCGTCTCCAGGAGAGCGTGGGCGGCGGCGATCAACCCGCGCACCCTGGTCGAGCGGGCTCGCGGCGCCGGCCGGGTCGTGTGCCCGGGCCCGACATCGGCGAGCCGGATCACGAGGCCAGGTCGAGACGGTGCTGACCCAAGACCCGGAGGAGGAACGTGTTGACGGCGGCCACCGTGGCGAAGGCTGCTGCGAGGTCGGCTCGTCCTGAGCCGGCAAGGGCCAGTGCCGCAACGGCAAACACCATGACCTCGACCACCAGGGCGGCCGGATCGTGCAGGGCCCGGCGGGCCTTCGGAGCCAAGTACCTGGCCCACAGGAGGATGGCGGCCAGCGGGGCGGCGACGGCGAACGAGATGTTCACGACCGGTGAGGCGGTGAGGGAGGCACCCCAGAGACACAAACTGCCATAGGCCGCCAGCTCGACACCCAGCCGCACCGCCAGGTTGGCCCGCGCCACGATGCGCTCCGTCCCCGCGGCCACGCCCTCGGCGGTGTCCTTGTCCATCTCGTCCGTGTCCATCTCGTCCTTGTCCATCTCGTCCGTGTCCATCTCAGCTGGTGGCCGGGGAGAGCACGAAGACCGGATGGTCCGGGGCGATCCGACGGATGTCGTCTTCGGCCGAATCGGCGTCCACCCCGTCGAAGAAGACCCCCACCTCCATCTTCCACCGGCGCAGGTAGGCCCGGAGGATCGGCGACTTCTGGCCGTCGGGCAGCTCCCGGGCCACCCGCTCGTCCCGGTGCCGGCCGAGGATGAGAGCCAACCGACCGTGGTCCGCCCGCACGTTCCTGACCCACTGCCCCTCACCCCGTGGGGCGACCAGGTACTGGCGACCGTCGAGCTCGAGCAGGTTCACCGGCGTGCGTCTCGGCGTCCCGCTCTTGCGCCCCCGGACCTCGAGGATCCGGCTTCCCCAGATGCTGACGCCGGCCCGCATGGCCAGGACGATGAACGGGTTCAGCACCTTTGTGGTCAACATCCCCGGCTTGCGGTAGTGCACGTGCTCGACCATCTCCATCTCCTCGGGTCCCATCGTCGTCTCCATTCTCTGTCTTCCCTGACATTGTCGCCCCACTTGGGCTAACGCTGTTAGCTTAAGTTTGGCTAACAATGTTAGCCTTGTCAACCCACAGAGGAGCCGGCCTTGTCAGCCTCACAGGGAGACGGGTCTTGCCAATCTCGCAGGGGGATCGGAGCCGACCCACTTCTTCAGATTGTCGTCAGGCTCGGCCGGGTGGAGTACGTTCCCGGGGTGGCCCGAGCCCGCACCCCGGTTCGACCGCCGGCCAGCGGGAAGACCCGATGCCGAGCCTGGAAACCAGGACCCGACCAGCAGCAACCGAGACCCGACAAGGAGTACCCGTGGAGTTGAGTCAACGATCAGCCATCGTCACCGGCGGCGCCGGCGGCCTGGGTGCCGCCACCGTCCGGAGGCTCAGCGCGCTCGGGCTCCGGGTGGTGATCTTCGATCGCGCCCACGAAGCCGGGTCGGCCCTGGCCGCCGAGATCGGGACCGGGGCGGCGGTCGGGGGCGACGTCAACAACGACTCCGACGTGAACGCGGCGATCGAGGCCGCGTCAGGCCTGGCGCCGCTCTCGGTGGTGGTGAACGTCGCCGGCGGCGGGGCGGGGGGGCGTACCTTGTCCCGGGACAACACGCCGCTCGGTATGGATCCGTTCCGGTCCACCATCGAGCTCAACACCATGGGCACCTTCAACGTGACCCGGCTGAGCGCGGCCCGAATGGCGGCCAACGAGCCCGACGAGCTCGGGCAACGCGGTGTGGTGATCAACACGGCTTCCATCGCCGGCTACGAGGGGCAGACCGGCCAGGTGGCCTACGCGGCGGCGAAGGCGGCCATCCTCGGGATGAGCCTGCCGCTGGCCAGGGATCTGGCCCCTGTGGGCATCCGGGTCTGTGCCATCGCCCCGGGCACCATGGGCACCCCGTTGATGCAGAGTGCCCCCGAGGAGCTGAAGGCCAAGCTGGTGGAGAACATCGTGTTCCCCAAGCGGATGGGCGAGCCCGAGGAGTTCGCGCTGCTGGTCGAGAGCATCGTCTTGAACCCCTACCTCAACGGGGAGAACATCCGCCTCGACGGGGCGCTCCGGTTCCCGCCCAAGTAGTCATCCTGCGTCCGGCAGGGCCGGCGGACACGGCGTCCGCCGGGCGGCCGGGCCGCCCGGCGCTCAGAGGATGGCGCCCGACTCCTTGTGGGCGATGATCTGGTCCCAGTCGAGTCCGAGCTCGAGGAGGATCTCCTCGGTGTGCTGGCCGTGCTCGGGGGCGCTGGTCAGCTGGTCGGCCGTCTCGTCCATCTGCACCGGGTTGGCCACCAGCTCGAAGTTGTTCCCGTCGGCCCGCGCCACGGTGGACAGGTAGCCGTTCGCACCCACCTGGGGATCGTCGACCAGCTCGCTCGGCATCTGGCCCGGCGCCCACACGCCCTCCAGGGTGGCCAGCTTCTCCTTCCATTCGGTGAAGGTCTTCGAGGCGAAGACATCGTCCAGTATCTGGATGCACTCCTTCGAGTTCGTGTACCGCCCGGCGCCGTCGGCGAACCGCGGATCCTCGATCAGGTCGGGGCGGTCGATGTGCCGGCAGAAGTCGGGCCAGAACCGGTCGGACTGGAGCATCATGAGCGTGATGAACCGGTCGTCGCTGGTCCGGTAGTTGCCCACCAACGGGTTCGGCGACGAGCTCCGGTCGAACTTGGGCATGGGGTCGCCCCCGTAGAGTCCGGAGGCCACGATGTCCGGGGAGAGCTGCCACATGGCCAATCCCAGCAGCGAGACGTCGATGACCGGGGCCGTGCCCGTCTTCTCCCTCTGCAGCAGACCGGCGGCGATCCCCCCGGCGATGGCCATCCCGCCGGCCAGGTCGCCGAAGGCCGGCCTCCCGCCGATGGGATAGGCGCTGTCGGAGGGGGTGAGGGCGTTGGCCACCCCGCCGCGGCCCCAATAGGAACAGCCGTCGTAGCCGCCCTTCTCGCGGTCGGGTCCGAGCGGTCCCTGTCCCGACCCGCGGGCGTAGACGATGCCCGGGTTGACCGCCCTGATGTGCTCGACGTCGATCTTCAACCGCTGCCGCACGGCGGGGAGGAAGCTGGTGAGGAACACGTCGGACGACTCGGCCAGCTTGTACAGCAGGTCGCGGCCGTCGTCGGTGCTGATGTCGATACCGATGCTGCGCTTCCCCCGGTTGGGTTGCTCGATGATGTAGTTGACGGCACCGTCGCCCCCGGGGATGAGACCCATGGAGACGAGCCCCCGCTGGGGATCACCGGTCTGGGGGTGCTCGACCTTGATGACATCGGCGCCCCAGTCGGCCAGGACGGCGCCGGCGGCCGGGACGAACGTCCAGGCCGCGACTTCGAGTACGCGGAAACCAGAGAGTGCAGTGGCCATGGTGGCTCTTTCTTCGATCAGCGACCCGTGGATGTCTGCGGCGGATCGGCGGGTGTGCGGGGTGGGTCGGTGACGGGGCTGTCCGCCGTCACTTCTTGGCGATGGAAAGGAGGTCGACCGACCGGGTCCCTCCCTTGCCGATGCTCTCCCTCAGCTGCGACTTGGTGGAGACGTCGTGCCCCACCGCCTGCTTCCTGAGGGCACCGACCGTGCAGTTCGCCTTCCCCCCCAGCTCGGTGAAGGGATCGTAGTGAAAGTGCCGCATGGCGTTGAGATGGGTGATGCGATCGATGTCGTAGTCGGACACCCCGTCCAGGCTCTTGGCCAGTGTCTCCGGTGCCATCGGCCACGTCGAGTCGGAATGGGGGTAATCGCACTCCCACATGACATTGTCCATATCCAGGAACTCACGGCTGGCAATACCGAAGCGGTCGTCGATGAAGCAGGTGAGCACGCTGCGGTTGAAGACCTGGCTCGGGAGGGCGTCGCCGAAGTCCTGGCCCGTCCAGGCGTGATGCCGGTCGTAGTTGTAATCGACCCGCTCCAAGAAATACGGGATCCAGCCGATGCCGCCTTCGGACAGCGCCACCTTGAGGTCGGGGTACTTGCGCAGCACCGGCGACCAGACCAGGTCGGCGGCGGCCTGGACGATGTTCATCGGGGTGAGGGTGATCAGGCAGTCGATGGGGGCGTCGGCCGAGGTGATCACGATGTCCGACGACGAGCCGATGTGCATGCAGACCACGACAGCCTCGTCACTGCATGCCTTCCAGAAGGGATCCCAGTAGTCCGAGTGGATGCTGGGCCAACCGAGCTTGGACGGGTTTTCCGAGAAGGTGACCGCGTGCGCCCCCTTGGCCGCGGTGCGGCGGACCTCGCCGGCCAGGACCTCCGGATCCCAGATGGCGGGGAGGGGACAGGGGATGAAGCGCCCTTTGTGGGTCCCGCACCACTCGTCGATGTGCCAGTCGTTGTAGGCCTGGATCATGGCCAGGGCGACGTCTTTGTCCTCGGTCCGGGCGAAGAGCTGCCCGCAGAACTGGGGGAAGGAGGGGAAGCAGAGGGAGCCGAGGACGCCGTTCGCATCCATGTCCTTCACCCGCTCGTCGATGTCGTAGCAGCCCGGTCGCAGCTGATCGAAGGAGGTGGGCTCGAGGCCGTACTCCTCGCGGGGGCGGCCGGCGACGGCGTTGAGGGCCACGTTGGGCAGCACCTGGCCCTCGTACAGCCACGCGTTGGTGCCGTCGTCATTGGTGATGAACTTGGGCGCCAGGTCCGCGTACTTGGCCGGAAGGCGTCCGGAAAAGAGGTCCGGGGGTTCGACGACATGGTCGTCGACGCTGACCATGACCATCTCGTTGATATCCATTGTGTGTCCCCCTTGTCGGTGTCCTCTCCAAAGGGTACCGAACGAACCGGTCCCCCGTGAAGCCGCGGCCCCGGGCCAGGGCCGGCGGCGGGGTGGGAACGGTCCTCTGGTGGGGCCCCGTGACCGGCCTCCCCGAGCCCGGGACGGCCCTCGGAATCCGGTCAGCCGACGCCGAGATCGCGCAGCACGGTGGTCGTGTCGGCGCCGAGGTCGCGGACCGGCCCGGGGGCGGCCGGCGCGGCCGGAGGGGGCGAGGGGTCGAGCCCGTCGACGGCGAGGGCGGGACCGGCCGCCCCCGCGGCGATGTCGGCCATGGACGCCTCGAGGATCCATGCCGCGTCGCTCTCCAGAGCGGAGAGGACGGCGGCGGTGCCGGCCAGGCCGGTCAGGGGATCGGCCACCGCGTCGCCGCAGAAACAGGGCACCGGTCCCTCCCAGGCGACGAGACCCCCGGCCACGGCGGCGTCATCCCCGAAGGCCACCCGGTTGGAGGACCCTCCCGCGGGTCCGTACCCGGAGATCTTCAGCCACACCCGGGGCCGGTGCCGGCGGACCAGCTCTTCGGCGTCGAGGCCGAGCTGGTCGAGGGCACGGGGCCTCGATGCGGTGATGACCACATCCACCCGGGCCAGGATCCGGGCCAGGATCTCCCTGCCGGCCCCGGCCCCGAAGTCGAGGGCCACCGACTCCTTGCCCGCGTTCATCGCCGCGTAGAACCTCGGAACCCCCCGACGGGCTCCGTCGGGGCGGGACGTGGACTCGATCTTGATGACGCGGGCGCCGGCACGGACCAGGAGACGGCCCACCAGCGGCCCGGCCCAGAGGGCGGAGAGGTCGGCCACCACCACGCCGATCAGGGACGACACCGGTGTGGCGGAGCGGATCCTCTCGGGGTCGATCCCGTGGACGGCACCGGGGAGGACCGGCCCGTGGACGGCACCGGCAAGCACCGGAGAGCCGGCGGGCGGCCGGCGCCGTTCGGCCAGGACGGACAGGGGCAGGCCGAGGAGCTCGGCCCGGGTGGCGAGCGCCCGGCCTTCCAGCCCGGCCACGCCGGTTTCCAGCGCCGTCCACTCCCCGGGCACGACGGGTCCGGGCAGGTCGACCAGCGCGGGCACGAGATCCCAGTCGGAGGGACGGGCCAGGGTGGCGGCGATCCAGCCGTCGGCGGACCGCATCAGACGGGATGCTCCCCCGCAACTGACCTGCCCACCCCGCCGGTACCCGCCGGAGGCGGCCCGCTCGGCCATCGCCGCCAGCGGGTCGACCACCACCGGCCGGCCCAGTCGCGCCGACCTCAGCGCCATGTCGGCGGACACGGCCCGCCCGATGTCGACCAGGGCCGCCGGCCCGCCCAGGGCCGGGCCCCCGGCCCGGCCGGTCAGGAACATCATTCCCGACCTGGCCCAGGCCACCGAGGCGTCGGTCGGACCGAGATCGTCGTCACCCACCGGCGCTCCCTTTGATCGAGGCCAGACTATGTCGGATGGACCGAATCGTTACCATCGTCCGATGATCCCCGTGACGCTCCCCGGTGAGGAGTTCGCCGGGGTGCTCGAGGCCGGTGAGATCCACGAGCGTATGGTCGCCTCCGGCCGGCCGGTCGTGGTGGTCGACGGCGACGGCCTGCCCGACGCGCTGGCCGAGCGGTCCATGGACAGCCTCCAGACGCTGGCCGCCGTGGTCGTCGGGGTGGTCGAGGACCCGGCGGTCCGGACCCGCGGTGGGCCGATGTCGTCGTCGGGCGGGAGAGCCCGGACCTCGAGCCGATCCTGGACACGGTGGGCCGGAACCCGATGGCGTCGACGACCCTGGCCGTGCTGCTCCGGACGGGCGAGGGCCGGTCCGTGCCCAGCGGGCTCGTGGCCGAGTCGACCACCTACGGCCTCCTCCAGGGTGGACCCGAGTTCGCCCGCTGGCGTACCCGGAACCCGGCCCGGGGGCGACCGGACGGGTCCGGTCCGGTGGTCCTCGTCTCCCGGGCGGACCACGAACTGTCCATCACCCTCAACCGCCCCCAGGTGCTCAACGCCTTCAGTGCGCAGATGCGGGACGAGCTCCTGGGGGCCATCCAGGTGGCAGTGGCCGACCCGGCCATCACGTCGGTCAGCCTGCGCGGTTCGGGCGGGTCCTTCTGCAGCGGTGGGGACCTGGACGAGTTCGGGTCGCGGCCGGATCCGGTGTCGGCCCATCTCGTCCGCCTGCAGCGCAACGTCGGCCGGGCCCTGGCCGGGGTGGCCGACCGGACGACGGTCCACGTCCATGGATCGACCGTCGGCTCGGGCATCGAGCTGGCCGCCTTCGCCCACCGGGTGGTGGCCCGCCACTCGACCCGCATCTCGCTGCCCGAAGTGCGGCTCGGGCTCATCCCGGGGGCCGGCGGCACCGTCAGCCTGCCGCGACGGATCGGCCGTCACGCCACCGTGCTCCTGGCTCTGGGCCTGCCGGCCATCGACGCCCGGACGGCGCTGGCCTGGGGCCTGGTCGACGAGCTGGAAGCGTGAGCGCCCCGGTGCCCGGCCCGGTGACGATTGTCCTCCCCGACGCGAATCGTTATGGTTGGCACCGCTTCCGGACGACCGCAGACCAGATTCCCCACCTCATGGACACCGAACCATCCGCCGCCGCCCGATGACCACCACCGCCCGATGACACCGACACCGAGCCCAGCTTCCGCCCGGGGGTGTTCGCGGTGAACATCGCCATGCTCCTCGACCTGATCGCCGATTCGTTCGGCGACCGCACCGCCTTCAGCGACGGGGCGGAGTCGCTGTCCTACCGCGACCTGCGTCAGCTGGCCCGGCGAGCCGGGGCCCACCTGGAGGCGCACGGTGCTGCCACGCTGGCCTTCGCCGACAGCTGCTCGGCGGCCGTGCCGGCGGCGCTCTTCGGGGCGGCGTGGGCCGGAGCCTCCTATGCCCCGCTCAACTTCCGGCTGCCGGCCGACGCCCTCCAGGCCCAGATCGAACGGTTGGACCGGCCCTCTGTCGTGGCCTCCGAGCCGCTGGCGGCCGAGCTCCGGGCCCCGACGGTGGCCCGGACATCCGACTGGCGGCGCGGTCTCGGCCGCGTCGACGGCGCCGCCGGCAGTGACCGGGTCGGCCCCGCCCTGGCCGGCTACGTCGAAGATCCCGAGCGGCCCGCGGTCATCTTGTTCACCAGCGGGTCCTCGGGCACGCCCAAGGCCGCCGTCCTCTCCCACGACAACCTGGCGTCGTACGTGATGGACACGGTCGAGTTCGCCGGTTCCGGGGAGGACGAGGCGCTCCTGCTGGCGGCACCGCCCTTCCACATCGCCGGGGTGGCCGCCGTGCTCACCTCGGTCTATTCGGGCCGCCGGATCCTGCCCCTCCCGAGCTTCACCCCGACTGGTTGGCTGGAGCTGGCCCGGGCCGGCGGTGCGACCCACGCCTTCGTGGTGCCGACCATGCTGGCCAGGATCGTGCAGTGCATGGAAGCCGACCCCGCGCTGCGGGTCCCCACCCTGCGTTCGCTGTCCTACGGCGGAGCCCGCATGGCCGCACCGATCCTCGAGCGGGCGCTCGAGCTGTTCCCCGAGACCCAGTTCGTCAACGCCTACGGGCTGACCGAGACATCATCGACGATCGCCGTGCTCGGGCCCGACGACCACCGCCAGGCGCTGTCCAGCCCCGACCCGGAGGCCCGTCGCCGCCTCGAGTCGGTCGGCCGGCCGCTGCCGGGGGTCGAGGTGGCCATCTTCGAGGACTCCGGGGCCATGGCACCGCCGGGGGCCAGAGGCCTGATCCGGGTGCGGGGGCCACAGGTCGGCGGCGAGTACCTCGACAGCGCCACCAGCCTCGATGAGGCCGGGTGGCTGGCCACCGGGGACGTCGGATCGATCGACGAGTCCGGCTATCTCTATGTCGAGGGTCGGATGGACGACGTGATCATCAAGGGTGGCGAGAACCTGTCGCCCTCGGAGATAGAGGACGCGCTGCTCCGCCATGCCGGCGTGGAGGCCGTCGCCGTGGTGGGCGTCCCGGATTCCGACTGGGGGGAGTCGGTCGCCGCCGCCGTGGTGCTGGGTCCCTCCATGTCCGGGCTCCGCCCCACGGAGATCACCGACGAGCTCACCGCCTGGGTCCGTGAGCGCTTGGGGTCCCTCAAGACGCCGGGACGGGTCGTCGTCTACGACGACCTGCCCACCACGGCCAGCGGGAAGCTCCTCCGACGGGTGGTGCGCGACCAGTTGGCCGAGGACCGGCCCCCGGCACCAGGCTCGGCGTCGTCCGACGAATCGATCAAGGAGGTTTCGTCATGAATCTCAAGCCCGGGTTGCGGTTGAAGAGCCAGGTCAGCGAGGCCGAAATCGTGGTCGTGAAGGGAACCGGTGACCACGAGCTGGCCTGTGGTGGCGTCCCCGTCGTGGGGCTGGACGAACCGGTGGCCGAAGGCGTGGCCATCGCCCCCGACCGGACCGGGAGCACGCTGCTCGGCAAGCGCTACACCGACGCCGCCGACTCGGTCGAGGTGCTGTGCACCAAGCCCGGGGAGGGGGCGCTCTCCCTGGACGGGGAAACGCTGGACATCAAGTCGGCCAAGGCCCTTCCGGCCTCGGACTGAGGCCCGGCCCGGCCCGGCCCGGCCGGAGCGCCCGGCCGGAGCGGCTGGCCGGTACAGCTGGCCGGTGCGGCTGGCCGGAGCGCCCGGCCGGTGCGGCTGGCCGGTGCGGCTGGCCGGTGCGGCCGGCCGGTGCGGCCGGCCGGTGCGGCTGGCAGAGTATCGAGTGGTTCGTGCCGCCGTCGTGTGATCATCTAGTGGCCGGTTGACCGTCCCGCCCGAGAAACAGTCCCGCCCGAGAAAGTGGAGCCCTCGAAAATGGCCAACGTCCATGCCGTCGACCTCGCCCTCCTGGTCTTCAGGGTGGCCATCGGGGCCGTGTTCATCGCCCACGGCGTCAACCACATCATCGGTGGCGGCAAGATCGCCGGCACGGGCCGCTGGTTCGAGAGCCTGGGCATGAAGCCGGGCTGGTTCCACGCCTGGACGGCGAGCATCACCGAAGTCGGCGCCGGCGTGCTCCTCGTCCTCGGCCTGCTGACGGCGTTGGGCGGTGCCGGCGTCGTCGGGGTCATGCTGGTCGCCTGGGTGACCAACCACCTCAGGAACGGCTTCTTCATCTTCCGGCCCGGGGAGGGCTGGGAGTACGTCATGGTGCTGACCATGTCGGGCTTCCTGCTGGCCACGGTCGGCCCCGGTGGTTGGAGCCTCGACAAGGCCGCCGGGCTGACCTCCTTGTGGGGGTGGACCGGCCTGTGGATCGCCCTCGTCGGCGGTGTGGGCGGGAGCGCGCTGCTCCTCGTCTCCTTCTGGCGACCCGGACCCCGTTCGTGACCGCGGTCTTCGACCCGTTCTCCGAGGTCTTCTTCGACGACCCCTACGAGCTGTACCGCCAGCTCCGCGACGAGGCACCCGTCCATTTCAACCCGCGGTACGGGTTCTGGGCCATCGCCCGCCATGCTGACGTGATGGCGGCCAGCCACGACTGGCGCACGTTCACGAGCACCCACGGGGTCGATCTGTACTCCCTTTCGCTCGAAGGCGGCATGGTGGGCGGCCTCGGGATGATGATCATGCAGGACCCGCCCGATCACCACCGCCTCCGGGGCCTGGTCAGCAAGGTGTTCCATCCCCGGTCGATCCAGGCCCTCGAGCCGATGGTGGCCGAGGTCATCGCCGGATTCGCCGATCAGCTCGACGGCCACCGGTCATTCGATGCGGTGGAGGACTTCGCCGCCCCCTTCCCGGTCGAGATCATCTCGCGGATGCTCGGGGTGCCCGCCGCCGACAGGCAGAAGATCCGTCATTGGATCGACCTGACCCTGGCCCGTGAGCCCGGCGATCCCGGCCCTTCCCGGGCCGGTCAGGAGGCCATGCTCGAGGCGGTGGTCTACTTCCAGGCTCTGGCCCGCACCAAACGTCTCGATCCCGGTGACGACATGCTCAGTCAACTCACCCAGGCCACCCTGGAGCGCGAGGACGGGACCGTCACCGGCCTGTCCGACGACGAGATCGCCGGGTTCGCCGCCCTGCTCGGGGGGGCCGGGGCGGAGACGGTGACCAAGCTGGTGGGGAACGCCTTCGTGCTCCTGGGCCGCCACCACGACCAGTGGAAGGCCGTGCTCGACGACCCGGGCCTCGTGCCCGGTGCCGTCGAGGAGATCCTCAGGTTCTGGCCTCCCTCCCAGTACCAGGGCCGCTACTCGGTCCGGGACTCGGAGTGGCAGGGGACCACCATCCCGGCCGGCTTCCCGGTGCTGCTGCTCACCGGCGCGGCCACCCACGACGAGCGCGAGTACGCCGACCCCGACCGGTTCGACGTCACCCGGACCCCGGGCCACGCCCTCGGGTTCGGCTTCGGAATCCACACCTGCCTGGGTGCCGCCCTGGCCCGGATGGAGAGCAGGATCGCCCTCCTGGAGATGGTGCGCCGCTGGCCCCACTTCACCGTGGACGAGTCCGGCGCGCAACGGGTCCAGATGGCCAACGTCGCCGGTTACGCCCGGGTTCCGGTGCGGGCCGCCTGAGGAGTCACCCCGCCGCCGGGCTCCCCGCGGCCCCCGCCCCCAGCCCGGGGACCGTGGGCCGGCAGGGGCGGGTGTCGGATGCGTCCCTGTCCTTGTAGGGTGCTTGCATGGCCGATCAGGCGCTGTTCGCCGATCTCGCAATGGAGTACATGCCCGCGCTCTACACGGCCGCGCTCCGCATGACCCGCAATCCGGCCGACGCCGAAGACCTCGTGCAGGAGACCTTTCTCAAGGCCTACCGGGCCTTTGCCAGCTTCGAACTGGGTACCAACCTCAAGGCCTGGCTCTACCGCATCCTGACCAACACCTACATCAACAGCTACCGGGCCAAGAAGCGCCGGCCCGAGATCGCCGACGTCGAGGACGTCGAGGATCTCTACCTCTACCGCCACCTGGCCGGCGACCAGGGCGCGGGCGCTGGGCCGCAGCGCCGAGGACGAGGCCCTCGACCGCTTCACCGACACCGATGTGAAGGAGGCCATCGAGGCCCTGCCGGACACGTTCCGGATGGCCGTCCTCCTGGCCGACGTCGAGGGGTTCTCCTACAAGGAGATCGCCGAGATCACCGACGTGCCCATCGGCACGGTGATGAGCAGGATCCACCGCGGAAGAAAAGCGCTGCAGAAGGCGTTGGTCGACCGTGGAAGCACACGGGGCCTCGTCGGAGCAGGGGACAAGGCAAGGTAGGAGAGCGCGACCAGTGGGAGATCACGGGGTACCGGCCGAGCCGGGAGCTGCATCGGATCAGGACGAGGGGGGAGTGGCGGGTTTCGTCGGCTGCGACGAGACCATCGAGCGCCTCTACTTCTACCTCGACGGTGAGCTCACCGAGCAGAGACGTCTGGAGATCACCCGCCACCTGGATCTGTGCGGCCCCTGCGTCGGGGCCTACGGATTCGAGGCCGAGCTGCGCAAGGTGATCGCCAACCGGTGCAAGGACCACGTGCCCGATGCCCTCATCGAACGGGTGGCCAAGGCCCTCGAGAACGAGAACATCCGCCAGGCCAACTAGAGCCCCGATCCGCCCGGACGCCGCTCGGATCTCCCGGTCCCTACACTGGTCACCGATGACCGATTCCGAAGGGGACGCCGAAAGCAGCGGAGCGGTGGCCTGGGACACCGCCGAACGGGTGGCCGGTTGGGTGGGGAGCCGCAGCCGCCCGCCCGCCCCCTACCGGCCCGACCTCCTCCAGGCCGACTTCGAGGAGCTCACCGCCCAGGCCGAGGAGCTGGTGGCGGAGTCCACCGGGCTCCGGTCGTCCTCCGGTCCGGCCCGGGCCCGCGTCACCGACCGAGGCGGCTGGGTGCACGCCAACGTGTCCAGCTTCCAGCGCCTGGTCGGCCCCCACCTCGACAAGCTCGACCCGGCCCGCGTCGTCGCCACCAACGAGCTGACCAAGCGGCTGGCCGGCCCGCTGGCCAGCGCGGGCCGGATGGCCACCGGCACCCAGATGGGTCTGGTGCTGGGCTGGCTGTCCACCAGGGTCCTGGGCCAGTACGACCTGCTGCTCACCGAGGACGCGGTCGAAGATCAGGATCTGGTGTACTTCGTCGGGCCCAACGTGGTGGCCCTCGAGCAGTTGCACGGGTTCGAGCCGCGGCAGTTCCGGCTGTGGCTGGCCCTGCACGAGGTGACCCACCGCTGCCAGTTCACGGCCATCCCCTGGATGCGTGACTACTTCGTCTCCCTGGTCGAGGAAGGGATCGGCTCCCTCGAGCCTGATCCGTCGCGGTTCGCCGAGGCCCTGCGCCGGATGACCGAGGAGATCCGGGCCGGGCGCAACCCGCTGCGGGACAGCGGCGCCCTCGGGCTGGTGGCCACCCCCGAGCAGCTCGAGGGGCTGCACCGGATCCAGGCGCTGATGAGCCTCCTCGAGGGCCACGGCGACGTGACCATGGACCGGGCCGGTGCCTCGGCCATTCCCAGTGCGGCCCAGTTCTCTGAGGTGCTCCGGCAGCGGCGCAAGCAGACCCGGGGGCTGGCCCGCCTGCTTCAGCAGCTCATCGGCATCGAGGCCAAGCTGCGCCAGTACGAGGAGGGGGAGCGGTTCATCGCCGCCGTCGAGGGTTCCGGCGGTCCCGAGCTCCTCGACCGGGCCTGGCGGGGACCGGAATGGCTGCCCTCGCTGGTCGAGATCCGCAATCCGTCGGAATGGATCTCGCGTGTCGGTGCCACGACCGCCCTTTCCGGCTGAGTCCGACGCCCTGATCGGGGCCCTCCTCGGGCGGTGCACGTTCCCGGATCCCGGATCCGCCCTGGTATGCGCGGTTTCGGGGGGAGCCGACTCGCTCTCCCTGCTGGTCCTGGCCGTCGCCTCCGGGTGCCGGGTGACGGCGGTGCACGTCGACCACGGCCTCAGATCCGGCTCCGGGGCCGAGGCCGCGGTGGTGGCCGGGGCGGCCCGGAGGTTCGGTGCCGGCTTCCGCTCGGAGCGGGTGACGGTGGGCCAGGGCCCCAACCTGGAGGCCCGGGCCCGGGCCGCCCGACGCCAGGTCCTCGGTCCCGATGCCGCCACCGGGCACACCGCCGACGACCAGGCCGAGACGGTGCTGGGCAATCTGCTGCGTGGCGCCGGGGTCAACGGCCTGGCCGCCATGCAGGCCGGCCCGAGGCACCCCCTGCTCGGGCTGCGCCGGTCGGAGACGGCGGCCCTGTGCCGGCTGCTCGGCCTCGACCCGGTCGACGACCCGTCCAACGACGATCCCCGCTTCGTTCGCAACCGCATCCGCCACGAGCTGCTTCCCCTGTGCTCGGCCATCGCCGGGCGCGATGTCGTGCCCGTCCTGGCCCGCCAGGCCACCGTGCTGGGCGGTGACGCCGAGATCCTCGATGCGGTGGCCTCGCTGGTGGATCCCGAGTCGGCTGCCGCCCTGGCCGAGGCCCCGGTGGCCGTGGCCCGCAGGAGCGTCCGCCACTGGCTCACCGGCCACGGCGCCTACCCACCCCCGCTCGACGCCGTCGACCGGGTCCTCGAGGTGGCGAGGAAGAACCGGCGGGCGACCCAGGTGCCCGACGGTCGCACGGTGAGGCGCAGCCGCGGGCGCCTGTCGGCCCTGCCCCGGCCCCCGGGCACCGAAGCTGACGGGCCCGGCGACGGGCCCGCGGCTCAGGTCGCCCGGCACAGTGCTCGGATACAGTCGCGCCGGTGACCGCTCACGGCGAAGAGACGGCGGCCCTCCCGGGTGTCCGCCCCGGGGATCTCGAGTGTGGTCCCGACGTGGGCCGGGTGATCGTCTCCGAGGGTGACCTGCAGGCCCGGATCGTCGAGCTCGGGGCGCGGATCACCGCCGACTACGAGGGACGACCACCTCTGCTGGTCGGCGTGCTCAAAGGGGCCTTCATGTTCATGAGCGACCTCTCGCGGGCCATCGACCTGCCGGTCGAGGTCGACTTCATGGCCGTGTCCTCCTACGGCAGCGCCACCCGCACGTCGGGGGTGGTGCGCATCGTGAAGGACCTGGACGTCGACCTGGCCGACCGGCACGTCCTGGTGGTCGAGGACATCGTCGACAGCGGTCTCACCCTCAACTACCTGCAGCGGTATCTCCTGGCCCGGTGCCCGGCCAGCCTGGAGGTGTGCGCGCTGCTGGTGAAGGACGGTCAGCAGCGGACCGAGATCGACCTCCGCTACGTCGGGTTTCACATCCCGGCCGAGTTCGTGGTGGGATATGGCCTTGATGTCGACGAGCGCCTCCGCAACCTCCGGGCCATCCACGCCCACGCCGACGTCTCGTCGTAGGGCCGTGTCAGCCTGGTGACGGTCGACGCCGCCCGGGTCGAACGGGCCATCACCGAGCTGCTGACCGCGGTGGGCGAGGACCCCTCCCGCGACGGGCTGGTCAAGACGCCCCGCCGGGTGGCCCGCATGTACGAGGAGCTCTTCGCCGGTGTCGGCCAGAACCCGGCCGACCATCTCGAGGTGACCTTTGCCGCCGATCACGACGAGATGGTGATGGTGCGCGACATCCCCTTCGCCTCCCTCTGCGAGCACCACCTGGTGCCCTTCATCGGGAAGGCCCATGTGGCCTACATCCCGGGCGAGGACGGCCGGATCACCGGGCTCTCCAAGCTGGCCCGCCTGGTGGACACCTTCGCCCGGCGGCTCCAGGTCCAGGAGCGGATGACCACGGAGATCGCCGACGCCATCGAGGATGCGCTGGCTCCGAGGGGCGTCCTGGTCGTGGTGGACGCCGAACACCTGTGCATGTCGATGCGGGGGGTCAAGAAGTCGGGGACCTCGACCGTCACGTCGGCCGTGCGGGGTCTCTTCCGCAACGACGCGGCGACCAGGATGGAAGCCATGCAGTTCGTTCGCGGCCGCTGAACCCCACCCCTCAGCCGGGCGCGGGACCCTGCGGGCTGGTTTACTCTGTGTCGTCATGCCCAGCTCGACCCGTGAGGACCGTCCGTTGGTGATGGGGATCCTCAATGTCACGCCCGACTCGTTCTCGGATGGCGGGAAATGGTTCGAGAGCGGGCAGGCCGTCATGAAAGGCCGTGAGATGGTCGAAGAGGGTGCCGACATCGTCGACGTGGGTGGCGAGTCCACCCGCCCCGGCGCCGCACCGGTGTCGGCCGATGACGAGCTGAGGCGGGTGATCCCGGTCATCGAGGCCCTGGCCGGCGAGGTCCGGGTGTCGGTCGACACCACCAAGGCCGTCGTGGCCGAGGCCGCGGTGGGCGCCGGGGCTTCGCTGATCAACGACGTCTCGGCCTCCCTGTGGCCGGTGGCCGCCCGCCACCGGGTGGGGTGGGTGGCCATGCACCGGCAGGGGACGCCGGCCACCATGCAACAGGACCCGCACTATGACGACGTGGTCGGGGAGGTCTCCGCCCTGCTGGTCGACCGGGCCACCCGGGCGGCTCAAGCGGGCGTGACGGAGGTCTGGATCGATCCCGGCATCGGCTTCGGCAAGACCGTGGGCCACAACCTGGCCCTGCTCGGATCGTTGCACCACCTGGTGGCCACCGGCTATCCGGTCATGGTCGGCACCAGTCGCAAGAGCTTCCTCGCCTCGCTGATGTCGCCCACCGGAGGGGCACCGGTTCCGGTCGACGAGCGGCTTCCGGGTTCGTTGGCCACCGCCACCTGGGCCATGGCCCAGGGGGCGGGCATGGTGCGCGTCCACGATGTCGCCGCCACCGTCCAGGCCGCCGTGCTGGTGGGGCGGGTGGGGGTCGAGGCCGGGGGGGACGGTCCCGGCGACCTCGGGCCCGGGGTGAGCACGGACGAGCCGGAGGTGGGAACGTGAAAGGCAAGTGGGCGGCGGGGATCCCTCCCCGCAACTTCACCTGGGTCATCAAGGACCGCATGGCCATGAGCGAGCGCCCGGGCGGCTTCGCCCCCAACCACCGGAAGGTCCGGCGCCAGGAGGAGATCATCTGGCTGCAGGTCCAGGGGTTCACGAAGGTGATCTCGCTCCTACCCTCCTCCCACAACCTCCAGGCCTACGAGGAGAGGTCCATGGCCAGCGTGCACTTCCCGCTCCCGCCCTCCGGCGACACGCGCGGGGTGCTGGCCGAGCTCTACCGCGAACTCCACGGGTGCGTCACCGGCGGGGAGCGGGTCCTCCTCCATCAAGAAGAGCTCGGCGACCGGATCGTGGGCGTGGTGGCTGGCTATCTGCTGTGGTCGGAGCGGTTGACCAGCGGGCCTCAGGCCATCACCGTGCTCGAGCACATGACCGGTCATCCCATGGGTCCGAGTGGCCGCGAATTGGTCGCCTTCGCCAGTGAGCTGGCACCGGCGGCCGTCCACCCGGGAGCCGGTGACGATCCATCTGCCGGCGGGTGAGCGCCCGTCGGGCAGGTCGGTGACCGGCGTCACCGGCGGCGGCGGCGGGGGCGACCGGATCCAGCTGCGGGGACTCCGGGCCGTCGGCACCCACGGGGTGCTCCCCGAGGAGAAGAGCCGGGCCCAGCCCTTCGAGATCGACCTGGACCTGGCGGTGGACCTGGACCCCGCCGGCCGCACTGACCTGCTGTCCGACACCGTCGACTATGCCGGCGTGGCCGAGACGGCGGTCGGGATCGTCTCGGGGGCCTCCTCCTTCCAGCTGCTGGAGGCGCTGGCCGGTGCCGTGGCCGAGGCCACGCTGGCCCGCGACCCCCGGATCGCCGCCGTCACCGTGCACCTGCGCAAGCTGCAACCCCCGCTGGCCATGGACATCGCCACCGTCGGGGTCCGGATCACCCGGCGGCAGTGACCGCCGCCATCGACCCGCCGCTGACCGCCCGGGCCTTCCTCTCGCTGGGCTCCAACCTCGGGGACCGGTGGGGGTACCTCCGCCGGGCCGTCGACCAGCTCCGGGCCGGGAGCCGGGCGCCGGTCACGGCCGTCTCCCGTGTGTACGAGACCTCGCCCGTGGGCGGTCCAGACGGTCAGGGACCCTTCCTCAACGTGGTGGTCGAGCTGGCCCTGGCGCCGGCGGCCGACCCCTACCGCCTGCTCGAGGAGTGCCGGCGGCTCGAGGCGGCGGCCGGACGGGTGCGGACGGCCCGGTGGGGCCCGCGGACGCTCGACGCCGACGTGGTGTGGATCGACGGCGTGGCGCTCGACGACCCCGAGCTGATCGTGCCCCATCCCCGCTGGCGCGACCGCAGGTTCGTCCTCGAGCCCCTGCGGGAGCTCGCCCCCGACCTGGTCGACGACGAGGCCCTGCTCGGCGCTGGTGGCGAGGTGGCCGTCGTGGGTACACTCTGAGACGAAGCACAAGGATTCTCTGATGCGAACGGCACCCTCAGGGGGCTGGAACGTCGAAAGGGGACGTGTGAGCACGTTTCGTGTTATCGGGCCGGGCCGGGCCGGTCGGTCGCTCATGGCGGCGCTCGACGCCACCGGCGACTTCGAATCGAGGGGCGCACTGGGTCGCAACGATCCACCGCAGGCGGCCGCGGCCGGCGTCGATCTGCTGATCATCGCCACCCCGGACGACCAGGTGCGCCGGGTGGCCGCCTCGGTCGTCCCGGTCGAGTCGACCGTCGTCGTCCACCTCGCCGGCTCGCTGGGCCTCGATGTGCTGGAGACCCACCCCCGCCGGGGATCGGTCCATCCGCTGGTGCCCCTGCCCACCGTGGCCGCCGGGGTCGAGCGTCTCCGGTCGGGCCTCACCTTCGCCGTGGCCGGTGACCCCATGACCAGGGCGGTGGTGGCCGCGCTCGGGGGGAGGGCGCTCACGGTCGACGACTCCGACCGGGCCTCGTACCATGCCGCGGCGTCCGTCGCCGCCAACCACATGGTGGCCCTCATCGGCCAGGTCGAGCGGGTGGCGGCCTCGGCCGGGCTGCCGCTCGACGCCTTCGCCGAGCTGATGCGGGCCGCCCTGGACGACGCCGTCAACCTCGGGCCCCGGCGGGCGCTGACCGGGCCCGCGGCCCGCGGGGACTGGGACACGCTGGAACGGCACCGGCAGGCGCTGTCGACGCTTTCCGGGCATCGGACCGAGCTCGCCGCCTACGACGCCATGGTCGGCCTGGCCCGGAGGCTGACCATGGAATCCGAACCCGCATCCGGATCCGGGCCCGAACCCGCGCCCCTGGCGGCGTCGCAACCCGCGCCCCTGGCGGCGCCGCCCGCGCCGGCCGCGGCGGTGGTCGAGGAGCGGGTGGCATGACCACCGTCGCCACTGGGGTGCGGACGGGAGCGGTGGCGGGCCGGGAGGCGCCCCGTACCACCGCCATCCGGGTGTTCGAGACGGTGGCCGGCTACTCGCGTGCCCTCGACGAAGTACGCCGGTCGGGACGATCGGTGGGTGTGGTGCCCACCATGGGCGCACTGCACGCGGGCCACCGCTCCCTGGTCGAGCGGGCCGCCCGGGAGTGCGACGTGGTGGCGGTGTCCGTCTTCGTCAACCCCACCCAGTTCGGCGACGCCGCCGACCTGGCCCTCTACCCGCGGACCTTCGAGGCCGATCTCGAAGCGGTGGCCCAGGCCGGGGGCCACCTGGTCTTCGCCCCCTCGGTGGCCGAGATGTACCCGGAAGGGCCGGGAGAGGTCCCCATGGTGTCGGTCCCGGAGCTGGCCCACCGGTGGGAGGGGGCGTCCCGGCCCGGGCACTTCGACGGTGTGGCCACCGTGGTGGTCAGGCTGCTGTCGGCGGCCGGGGCCTGCCGGGCCTACTTCGGCGAGAAGGACTTCCAGCAGCTGGCCCTGGTTCGCTGGGTGGTGCGTGACTGTTCGCTGCCCACCGAGGTCGTCGGTTGCCGGACCGTCCGGCAGCGGGACGGCCTGGCCCTCTCCAGCAGGAACACCCGCCTGTCGGCCGAGCAACGGAGGGCGGCGCTGGTCCTGTCCCGGGCCCTGAGGTCGGCCGCGGCCATGATGGCCGGGGGTGAGCAGCGCCCGGCGGCCATCGACGAGCACATGTCCCGGATGGTGGCGGGGGAGCCGGGGGTGGTGCTGGACTACGCCGCGTTGGTCTACGCCGACGACCTGGAGCCGGCACGGACCTGTGCCACCAGCCGCCCCCTCCGCCTGCTGATCGCGGCCGACGTCGGCCCCGTGCGGCTGATCGACAACCTCGACCCCCGTGGCTGGGCTTCCGCCCCCGGCCTCCGTGACCTGAGCGCCTGACCCGTGGCCACCGCAGGGAGCCCGGGACGGACCGGAGCCAGCCGGCTCCCGTCGCCGTCTGATCTGCAGTCCCCGGCGTGACCGGCCCCGGCGAGGGCACCGGCCCTCTGGACGTCCTGGTCCTCGGCAGCGGGGTGGCCGGCCTGTCGGCCGCCGTCCGCCTGGCCGCCCCCATCCCGCTGCCCGGCGGCCGGGCCGGCCCGGGTCCGACCGGGCTCAGGGTCGGGGTGCTGACGAAGGCCGAGCTGTCCCAGTCGGCCACCCGGTGGGCGCAGGGCGGTGTGGCCGCCGTGCTCGGTGGTGACGAGGACTCGACCGATCTCCACCTGGCCGACACCCTGGCCGCCGGGGCCGGTCTGTGCGACACCGATGCGGTCCGGGTCCTGGTGGACGAAGGTCCTTCCCGGGTCAACGAGCTGATCGCCATGGGCGCCGTCTTCGACCGCCAGCCCGGCGGGGCGCTTGCCCTGGCCCGTGAGGGCGGCCATTCCACCGCCCGGGTGGTCCACGCCGGAGGTGCGGCCACCGGGGCCGAGGTCGAGCGGGCCCTGGTCGACGCCACCCGGGCCACGGCCGCGGCGGTGCTCGAGGAGTGCTTCGCTCTGGACCTGCTGGTCGAGAACGGACGCTGCCGCGGCGTGCGTGCGCTCGGTGCCGGCGGCCGGGTGGTCGAGGTTCGGGCCACCCACACCGTCCTGGCCACCGGGGGTGCCGGTCAGCTCTTCGCGGTGACCACCAACCCGGCCGAGGCCACGGCCGACGGCCTGGCCATGGCCCTGCGGGCCGGGGTGCCGGTGGCCGACGTGGAATTCATGCAGTTCCACCCGACGGCCCTGCACCATCCGGCCATGCCCCGCCCCCTGCTCTCCGAGGCCCTGCGCGGGCACGGCGCGCGGTTGCGGGACGCACGGGGCGACCGCTTCGTCGACGAGCTGGCCCCCCGCGACGTGGTCAGCCGGGCCATGGCCGAGCGCATGCGGCTGCAGGGGGTCGACAGCCTGTGGCTGGACGCCACCGGCCTGGCCGCCTTCGACGCCCGTTTCCCCACCATCGCAGCGTCGCTCACGGCGATCGGGCTCGATCCCTCGCGCGACTGGCTGCCCATCGCTCCCGCCGCCCACTACCTGTCGGGGGGAGCGCTCACCGACCTGTCCGGGGCCACCGCCCTCCCCGGCCTCTGGGCCGCCGGGGAGGCGGCCTGCACCGGGGTGCACGGCGCCAACCGGCTGGCATCCAATTCCCTCCTCGAGGGGATGGTGTTCGGTGCCCGGCTGGCTGAGGCCATCGTCGCCGGGACGGACGGCCCGTCCGCCACCGGGGCCCTCGGGCCCTACCTCCGCGGCGAGTGGGAACCGCTCGGTCCGCCCGCCGGCGCAGCGGTCGGGGCGCGGTCGGCCCGTGCCCACCGGCCCGGTGACGGGCCCGGACCGGACGTGGTCAAGGCCCGCGACGAACTGCAGCGGGCCATGATCGCCGGAGCCGGGGTGGTGCGCAGCGCCGAGTCGCTCGACGCCGCCGGCAGCACGGTGCGGGCCGTCGCCGGCCGCACCGGGGACGGTGTCCCCACCGACCGGGCCCACGGTGAGCTGGCCAATCTGGTCACCGCGGCCACGAGCCTGCTGTCGTCGGCCTCGGCCAGGTGCGAGACCAGGGGTGCACACGCCCGAAGCGACTTTCCCGTGGTGGACGATCGCTGGCGCCGCCGCCTCGTCCATACCCCGGACGGGGTCGCCCTCCTCGACGTGCCCCGGCCGCCGGGCCCCGATCACGGCCGGCCGCCCCAACCGGAATCGCCCGTCCGTTGATCGCCGCAGCCGATCACAGCGGTGACGCCGGCGTGCCCTCGGTCGACCCTCCCCGCCACGCGGTGGTGGAGGCCGTGGGCCGGGCCATCGCCGAGGACGTGCTGCCCCTGGGCGACCTGACCGCGGCCCTCGTCCCGGCCTCGGCCCAGGCCAGGGTGGTCATCGTGAGCCGCGCCCACGGGGTCGTGGCCGGCCGGGCCTGCGCGGTCGAGACGTTCGCCCAGATCGACCCGGCGCTCGAGGTCGCCTGGAGGAGGGGTGACGGGGCCGAGGTGGTGCCGGGCGACACGGTGGCCGAGGTCAGCGGTTCCCTCCGCTCCATCCTGACCGCCGAGCGCACCGCCTTGAACTTCCTCGGCCATCTCTCCGGGGTGGCCACCCTGACCCGCCGGTACGTGGTCGCCGTGGGTGGGGCCAACCCGTCGACCCGGGTGCTGGACACCCGCAAGACCACCCCGGGGCTGCGGGCCCTCGAAAAGGCCGCCGTGCGGGCCGGCGGCGGGCACAACCACCGGGGCAGCCTCTCCGAGGCCGTGCTGGTCAAGGACAACCATCTGGCCGGCGTGTCGATCGCCGAGGCGGTGGCCCGGGCCGGCCGGCAATGGCCGGGGCGGATGGTCGAGGTCGAGTGCGACCGCGCCGAGCAGGTGGCCGAGGCGGTCGGCGCCGGGGCCACGGTCGTGATGCTCGACAACATGGCCCCCGACCAGGTGGCCGAGTGCGTGGCCCGGGTGCGGGCGGCCGGCACCGGGACGCTGGTGGAGGTGTCGGGCGGGGTGGATCTCGACACCGCCCCGCTGATGGCCGCGGCCGGCGCTGACCTGGTCTCGGTGGGAGCGCTCACCCACTCGGCCCCCGTTCTCGACCTCGCATTCGATCTGCCGCCTGGTGCCGGCGGGAAAGGCTGACCATGCTCCTCGCCATCGATGTGGGAAACACCGAGACCGTCGTCGGGCTCTTCGCCGACGACCTGACCGCCCCCCTGGCCGCCACCGGGCCACGCGACGGGAACGAGCCCACCGGCCTGGCCCACCACTGGCGGCTGTCGACGGTGGCGGCGCGCACGTCCGACGAACACGCGCTGCTGCTCACCCAGCTGCTCGACCTCGACGGCCTGGACATCGACGAGGCGGTGTCCGGTATCGCCGTGACCTCGTCGGTCCCGCTGGTCACCGCCAATCTGCGCCAGATGGTGGCGCGGTGGTTCGACGTTCCCTCCGTGGTACTGGAACCGGGCGTGCGGAGCGGGATGCCCATCCTCTACGACAACCCCAAAGAGGTCGGTGCCGACCGCATCGCCAACGCGGTGGGTGCCCACGATCTGTTCGGCGGCCCCTGCGTGGTTGTCGACCTGGGCACGGCGACGACCTTCGACGCCATCTCGGCGGCTGGCGAGTATCTCGGTGGCGCCATCACACCCGGGGTGGCCATCAGCCTCGACGCCCTGTTCGCCAACGCCGCCGCCCTCGGCCGGGTCGAGCTGGTCGAGCCGAGGAGCGTGATCGGAAAATCGACGGTGGAGTCGATCCAGTCCGGCGCCCTCTACGGGTTCGCCGGTCAGGTCGACGGTCTCTGCCGCCGCTTCGCGGCGGTCCTGGGTGAGTGCACGGTGGTGGCCACCGGGGGCCTGTCCGAGCTCATCTCCCCGTATTCGGAGGAGATCGAGTACGTGGAGCCGTGGCTCACCCTCCACGGCCTGCGGATCATCTTCGAGCGCAATTCACCCAAATCGTCGCGGTAGCCCGACCCTGCGTCCCCGGCCGGCCCGCGGCCCGTCCCGGTCCCCGGCCCTGCCGCCCCCGGTCCCCGGCCCTGCCGCCCCCGGTCCCCGGCCCTGCCGCCCCGGTTCCGAGGCCGGAGAGAGGGCGATGGTCAATTGCGCCGCCCGGGCGGTAGGGTGGTAGGCCTCAGGCACTGCCGACTCAGGTGGGGCAGCAACGCAGGGCACGAGCAGAGGAGCACCAGAGCAATGCCGACCACGATGTCGCTACGCCGTCTCTCGAGGAATCTCCTGATCGGAGCGGTCGCGGTGGCCATGATCTCGGTCTCCACCGTGACCCTGGTCGGCCCGGCCGGGGCCTCGACGACCCGGGACGCGGCCTCCCACTCCGAGGCGTACCACCGGGAGCTGGCCCGGGCCCTGGTATCCGACTGCAAGGTGGTCCACAAGTGGCTGCATCAGGAGCACCGGACCGAGGCCCGCTTCGCCAAGAGGTTGAACCGGCTGCGGGCCTGGGAGGCCGGGGCCAGAGCCGATGGCCACAAGACCCGCCTGGCGGCGCTGAAGGTGCATATGGCCGACGTGCTGGCCCTCCGGGCCCGGGCCCTCGACTCGAGGGCGTCCGTCCAGGAGCGGAAGCTGGCCCGGACGGTCGGCCCCGTCTGCGCCGCGCTGGTGCGGATGATCCCGGGCGAGAAGAAGGCGGGTCGGGCGGAACGGGACCGGGCCAGGGCCGCACGGGCGGCCAGGGTGGCTCGGATCGAGGCAGCCGCGGCAGCCAGGGCGGCGGCAGCCAGAGCGGCGGCAGCGGCGGCCGCGGCCAAGGCGGCCGCGGCCAAGGCGGCGGGTTCGAAGACGGCCCCGACGACGGCCCCAACGCCGACTTCGACCACCACGGCGACCCCGACCACCACGGCAACCCCGACCACCACGGCGACCCCGACCACCTCGACCACCGCGTCGACCTCGCCCACGTCGACGACCACCACGCAGGGTTGAACGGGTTCGATCGGGTGGCCGGGAGGGCAGTCCGGTCAGTGCGCCGGCAGGTCGTCGACCAGCGCGTGGGCCAGCCTGGTGAAGGCGTGGGCCAGGTCGGCGGAGGGACCGGAGACGGCGGCCGAAGCGGCCAGCTCGGCGTAGTGCCTGGCCACCGTGGTGGCCCCGCCGATGGCGCCCGACTCGGCCACGATGGAACGGGCCTTCTCCCGCTCGGGCTGGCCCAGGGGCTGCCCGAGCAGCGGGCTCAGCTCGGGACCGGCGACAGGGTCGGCCAGGGCCAGCAGGACCGGAAGCGTGTAGATGCCCTCGGCCAGGTCCTGGCCGGCCGGCTTTCCCAGCTCCGCCTCGGTCCCCACCACGTCGAGGATGTCGTCGCGTACCTGGAACACCATGCCGAAGTAACGACCGAACCGGGTGAACGCGTCCACGTCGTCGCGGGGGAGCCCACCGGTCAGGGCACCGATCCGGCAGGAGGTGGCCATCAGCGATGCCGTCTTGCCGGCGATGGCGTTTGTGTAGCTGTCCTCGCTCCGGCCCACTTGGAAGGCGGCGTGCACCTCGGCCACCTGCCCCTGGCAGAGGTCACCGAGCGTGGCCGCCAGCAGGGCGGCGATCTCGGTGCCCAGCCCGGCGGCGATCTCGGCCGATCGGGCCAGGAGGAAGTCGCCGGCCACGATGGCCACCAGGTTCCCGAACCGGGCATTGACGCTCTCCACGTTGCGACGGACGGTCGCCTCGTCCATCACGTCGTCGTGGTAGAGCGAGGCCAGATGGACCAGCTCCACCGCCACCGCCCCCAGGAGGTCCTCACGGGTGGCGCCGCCGGACCCGGATGTGGCGGTGGCCAGGGCCAGCACCGGGCGCAGGCGTTTTCCGCCCGCGGCCAGCAGGTGGGTCGTGACCTCGTCGAGGAACCCGTCGCCGGTCACGACGGACTCGACCAGCAGTGGTTCCAGGCTTTGCAAGTGTTCTTCGAGGGCGGGAAGCCCAAGGAGCTCTACGACGTTCACTTCCTACAGACGATAGGCCAGGAAGCCGATGTCTGAGAAAAGGGCAGGGAAAATGGGACAGTGCGGGTGCGGGGTGTACCGGCACCTGTAGACTTTGGTCAGTTGCCGACCGCAGATGGGAGCGGTGGAGTGTTCGAACGATTCACAGACCGGGCTCGTCGAGTTCTTGTGCTCGCACAGGAGGAGGCGCGTCTTCTGAACCACAGCTTCATTGGCACCGAGCACATCCTCCTGGGCTTGATCCACGAGGGTGAGGGCGTCGCGGCCAAGGCGCTGGAGTCGCTAGGCGTCTCGCTCGAGGCTGTGCGGGAGAAGGTCGAGGAGACGATCGGCTTGGCCGGGACGGCACCGACCGGATCCCCGCCGTTCACTCCCCGGGCGAAAAAGGTGTTGGAGCTGTCCCTGCGCGAGGCGCTGCAGCTCGGGCACAGTTACATCGGCACCGAGCACATGCTGCTGGGTCTGGTCCGTGAAGGCGAAGGGGTGGCGGCCCAGGTCCTCCAGAGCCTGGGAGCCGATCTGCCGCGTGTCCGCCAGCAGGTCATCCAACTGCTCTCGGGCTACCAGGGCAAGGAGTCGGTGGGTGCCGGCGCTCCGGGGTCCCAGTCCTCCGACGCTCCGACCGGTTCTCCGGTGCTCGACCAGTTCGGCCGCAACCTCACCGCGCTGGCCAGAGACCACAAGCTCGACCCGGTCATCGGGCGCGAGAAGGAGATCGAGCGCGTCATGCAGGTCCTGTCGCGCCGGACGAAGAACAACCCGGTCCTCATCGGGGAGCCGGGCGTGGGCAAGACCGCCATCGTCGAGGGTCTGGCCCAGCGCATCGTGGCCGACGACGTCCCCGAGACGTTGACCGGCAAGCAGCTCTACACACTCGACCTGGGTGCCCTGGTCGCCGGCAGCCGCTACCGCGGCGACTTCGAGGAGCGCCTCAAGAAGGTGCTGAAGGAGATCCGCACCCGGGGTGACATCGTCCTCTTCATCGACGAGCTCCACACGCTGGTCGGTGCCGGTGCGGCCGAAGGAGCCATCGATGCCGCCTCCATCCTCAAGCCCATGTTGGCCCGGGGCGAGCTGCAGACCATTGGCGCCACCACCATCGACGAGTACCGCAAGCACCTCGAAAAGGACGCCGCGCTCGAACGACGTTTCCAGCCCATCAAGGTCGAGCAGCCCAACGTGGCTCTCACCATCGAGATCCTGAAGGGTCTGCGCGACCGGTACGAGTCGCACCATGCGGTGACCATCACCGATCAGGCGCTGGTGGCCGCGGCCAACCTGGCCGACCGGTACCTGGCCGACCGCTACCTGCCGGACAAGGCCATCGACCTCATCGATGAGGCCGGCAGCCGGCTCCGCATCCGCCGGATGACCACGCCGCCCGCCTACAAGAAGCTGGAGGAGGAGATCGCCCGCCTCCGGGCCGACAAGGAAGCGGCCATCGAAAAGCAGGCCTTCGAGCAGGCCAAGAAGCTCGCCGAGCAGGAGAAGTCGCGTCTCGACAGCAAAGAGGCCATGGAGGCCGAATGGCGGGCCGAGGGCGTCGACCTGTTCGACGTGGTCGACGAGGAGGTCATCGCCGAGGTGCTGGCCAACTGGACGGGCATTCCCGTCTACCGGCTCACCGAGGAGGAGACGGCCAAGCTGCTGCGCATGGAGGACGAGCTGCACAAGCGGGTCGTCGGACAGGAGCCGGCCATCGCCGCGCTGGCCCGTTCGATCCGCCGCACGCGTGCCGGCCTGAAGGATCCCAAGCGGCCGAGCGGCTCGTTCATCTTCTTGGGGCCGACCGGTGTGGGCAAGACCGAACTGGCCAAGACGCTGGCCGAATTCCTCTTCGACGACGAGGACGCCCTCATCCAGCTGGACATGTCCGAGTACATGGAGAAGCACACGGTCAGCCGACTGGTGGGCTCGCCTCCCGGGTATGTGGGCTACGAGGAGGGTGGTCAGCTGACCGAGGCGGTGCGCCGCAAGCCCTTCTCGGTGGTGCTCTTCGATGAGGTCGAGAAGGCGCACGCCGACGTGTTCAACACGCTGCTCCAGATTCTGGAGGACGGCCGGCTGACCGATGCCCAGGGCCGTTCGGTCGACTTCAAGAACACCGTGCTGATCATGACGTCCAACCTCGGCACGGCCGATCTGCGCAAGTCGTCGGTCGGATTCGCCAAGACGTCGGAGGCCGTGACCTACGAGCGTATGAAGGCCAAGGTGAACGAGGCGCTCAAGGCGCACTTCCGGCCCGAGTTCCTCAACCGCATCGACGAGGTCGTGGTCTTCCACGAGCTGTCCAAGGTCGAGGTGGTCGAGATCGTCGACCTCATGATCCAGCGGGTCTCCAACCAGCTGGAGCTCCAGGGGTTGAGCCTCGTGCTCACGCCGCCGGCCAAGCAGCTCCTGGCCGACAAGGGCTACGACCCCCAGCTGGGGGCCAGGCCGCTGCGGCGGGCCATCCAGCAGCTGATCGAGGACCCGCTGTCCGAGCGGATCCTGTGGAAGGAATTCCGGGTCGGGGAGACCATCATCGTTGACGTCGAGACGATCACCCCCGAGGCCGCCGAGGCCTATGACGTCAAGGGTGCACCTCCGTTGGTGGCGGGCGAGCAGCAGCTCACCTTCACGGCCATCGAGGGGATCGAGCCTCCTCCGGTGGAGCTGGCCGGCGCCGACTCGTCTGCCGACTGAGGTTCCGGGCCCGTCCCGCCCCTGAGCGGGGGGCCCGGCCGGGTCCGGTCCGGCTCGAGCAGCACCCGAGCGCCTACCGAGGTGGATCTGTAGTTGCCGCGGGCCCATCGGCCCCGGTGACCTCGACGGTCACCCCGGTTGGCACACCCGGTCCCTACCATCGGGGCCATGGCAAAAACGGCCAAGCGCCACCGCTGCATCGACTGTGGATCGACGACGGCCCGGTGGGCCGGTCGCTGCCCCTCGTGCGGCGAATGGAACACACTGGTCGAGGAAGCCCGGCTCGGGTCGCTGGTCACCGCGGTGGACGCACTGGACCTGACGTCGATGCCGGTGCCGCTGTCGTCCGTCGACATCTCCGTGGCCACCGCCGTGCCCACCGGCGTGGACGAATTCGACCGGGTCCTCTCGGGTGGCCTGGTACCGGGCTCGGTGACGCTCCTCGGCGGGGAGCCGGGGATCGGCAAGTCCACGTTGCTTCTCCAGGTACTGGCGGCCCGGGCCGCGGCCGGCCACCGGGTCCTGCTCGTATCGGCCGAGGAGTCGGCCCACCAGGTGCGACTGCGGGCCGAGCGCCTGGGCCCGATCCCACCGGGCCTCCTCATCCTGTCGGCCACCGACGTGGGCGCGGTGATCAACGCGGTGGTGGAGTCGGCGCCCGAGCTGGTGGTCATCGACTCGGTCCAGGCCGTGTCCATGGGCCCGTCGACCCTCGGCGAGCGGCGTGCCACCGGCGTCCCCGGCAGCGTGACCCAGGTGCGCGAGTGTGCCGACCAGCTGATCGGGCTGGCCAAATCCCGGCAGGTGTCGACCGTGCTGGTCGGGCACGTGACCAAGGACGGTTCGCTGGCCGGGCCACGGGCCCTCGAGCACATGGTCGACACCGTGCTGAGCTTCGAAGGCGACCGCCACCACGCACTGCGGCTCCTGCTGGCGGTGAAGCACCGTTTCGGCCCCACCGGCGAGCTCGGGCTGTTCGAGATGGGCGACGAGGGCCTCAACCGGGTCGACGACCCGGGCATGCTCCTGCTCGGCGACCGGCTCACCGGCGTACCCGGTGGTGTGGTGCTGCCGGCCGTGCAGGGGCGCCGGACCCTGGTCGTCGAGTTGCAGGCGCTGGTGACCCCCATGGGGCAGTCCCAGCCCAAGCGGTCGGTGGTGGGACTGGACGGCGCCCGCATGGTCATGATGCTGGCCGTCCTGAGCCGCCATGCCGATCTCCCCGTGCTGGGGGTCGATGTGTTCGCCTCGGTGGCCGGCGGTATCCGGGTCACCGAACCGGCCGCCGATCTGGCCGTGGCCCTGGCCGTGGCCTCGGCGGCGACGGGCAGGCCCCTGCCCGCCAACCTGGCCGCGGTGGGGGAGGTCGGCCTGGCCGGCGAGGTTCGCCAGGTCACCAACCTCCCCCGCCGGCTCGAGGAATCGGCCCGGCTGGGGTTCGACCGGGTGGTGGTCCCGGCGTCGTCCCCGGACGGCCCCCCCGGCGTCGAGCTGGTCAGGGTGGACACGGTGGACGAGGCCGTGGGCCGCTTCGGCTGCCGGTACGGGTGAGGGGCGGGGCCGGCCCGTTCCCTGCCCGAACAGCACCGCCGGCCCCGAACGACAGCACCGGCCGGGTCCGGCCCGGTTCGTTCCCCGGGCCTGGTGACGTGCCGAAAAGGTACCATTCCTCTGTGAACACCCGGCCGAGCTCACCGCTCAGTGACGCTCTGGCCATGGCGGCCCCGGGTCAGCCGCTGCGCGACGGGCTCGACCGGATCCTGCGGGCCAAGCGGGGCGCCCTGGTGGTGGTCGGGGACGGACCGGACGTGCTGTCCATCTGTTCCGGGGGCTTCCTGCTCGACGCCGAATTCAGCCCCCAGCGCCTGTCCGAGCTGGCCAAGATGGACGGCGCCATCATCCTGGCCGCCGACGCCTCGCGCATCGCCCGGGCCAACGTCCACCTGATGCCCGATGCCAGCATCCCCACCTCGGAGACGGGCACCCGCCACCGGACGGCGGAGCGGGTGGCCCGTTCGATCGACGTCCCCGTCCTGTCGGTGTCGGCGGCCATGTCGGTCATCGCCGTCTACCGCAACGATATCAAGCACACCATCCAGCCCATCGGCTGGCTGCACGACCGGACCGACCAGGCCCTGGCCACCATGCAGCGGTTCCGCAACCGGTTCGACGTGGCCATCAACGGCCTCTCCGTACTGGAGGTGGAGGACACCGTGTCGGTGGGGGACGTCGTCGGGGCCGTCCAGGCTGCGGAGATGCTCCTGCGTATCGCCGAGGAAGTGGACGCCTACCTCGTCGAGCTGGGCGAGGACGGCCGGCTGGTCGGGCTCCAGTCGGCCGAGCTGGTCGACGGGGTGGCCCCCGTCCTCAATCTGGTGGTGCGTGACTACTGTGGGCTGGCGCCGGGCACGGGTGCCGAGCGACGAGCACTGGCCGACCGGGTGGTGGACGAGCTGGCCCACCTGACGTCGGACGAGTTGCGTGATGCCGGCCGGGTGGCCTCCATCCTCGGGCTGCCGGCATCGTTCAGCGACACCGAGTCGGGCATCGAGCCCAGGGGCTACCGGCTGCTCTACCGGCTGCCGCGGTTTTCGGACACCATCATCGAGCGGATCGTGGACCGGTTCGTCAACCTCCAGCAGATCATGCGGGCCTCGCTCGGCGAGCTGGAGAAGGTCGAGGGGGTGGGCCAGGCTCGGGCCCACTCGGTCAAGGACGGCCTGGCCCGGCTGGCCGAGGCCAGCATCTTCGAGCGCTACCAGTAACCCTCGGGCGGGTATCCGGCCCGCTCCGAGTAGGCCATGGCGCTACGGTCGGGAAGGGCGCCTCCACCGTGTACAATTGCTTGCTCCGTCTACGCGGTCCCGATGTCGCTCAACCAGCCCGGGACCAGCACGCAATGCCAGGAGGCATGGTGTTCGACATCGGTGACAAGGTCGTCTATCCGCACCACGGTGCGGCGGTAGTCGAACGACGTGAAACCAAAGAGGCCTTCGGGAAGAAGCAGGAGTACCTGGTCCTGCGCCTCGCCTACGGGGACCTGACCCTCATGGTGCCGGCGGACAACACCGACGGGGTGGGCCTTCGAGAGGTGATCAACGACGAAGAGGTGGAAGAGGTGTTCGCGGTCCTCCGCAAGAAGGAGGCCCGGATGCCCACCAACTGGTCACGCAGGTACAAGAACCATTCGGAGAAGCTCCGGTCCGGGGACATCTACCAGGTGGCCGAAGTAGTGAGGAACCTCTCCATCCGCGACAAGGACAAGGGACTCTCGGCGGGCGAGAAGCGCATGCTCAGCCGGGCACGCCAGATCCTGGTCTCCGAGCTGACGTTCGCCCTGGGGGTCGACGAGGAGACGGCCGAGGTTCGGCTCAACGAGGCGCTTCCCTGAGCCCATCGGGGTCCGTCTGGGCCATAGTGGTGGCGGGCGGATCGGGGAGCCGGTTCGGTGGCCCCAAGCAGTTCTCCGAGCTGGCCGGCCGACCGGTGGCGGCGTGGTCGGTGGCCGCGGCCCGCACGGTGGCCGACGGTGTCGTGCTGGTGGTCCCGGCCCACGGGACCGGAGCGGGCCCGGGGCAGGAGGCGGCCGGCCGCGGATCGGATGTCCCGGTCACGGGTGCCGACCGGGTGGTGGTCGGTGGTGCCACCCGGGCGGGATCGGTGAGGGCCGGGCTGGCGGCGGTCCCCGACGACGCCGCCATCATCGTGGTCCACGATGCCGCCCGCCCGCTGGCCACCGGTGAGCTCTTCGCCTCCGTCGTCGACGCGGTGCGCTCCGGCGGGGTCGGCGGGGCCATTCCCGTGCTGCCCGTCGCCGACAGCCTGAAGCGGGTTGTCGGGGACACGGTGCAGCACGGCGTCGACCGCGACGGGTTGGTGGCGGTGCAGACTCCTCAGGCGTTCCACGCGGCGACGCTGCGCCGGGCGCACCGGGCCGGCCGGGATGCGACCGACGACGCCGGGCTGGTGGAGGACCTGGGCGTGACGGTGCGCACGGTGGTGGGGGACCCGCGTAACGTGAAATTGACCCGGCCCGAGGATCTCGTCCTGGCCGAGGCGTTGCTCACTGCGGTCAGACGGTGAACGCCGGACCGGCGCCCATGCGCATCGGCCAGGGTCTCGACGTCCACCGGTTCTCCGACGAGCCCGGTCGTCCACTGATCCTGGGCGGGGTGGTCATCACCGGCGAGGGCGCCCGGGCGCTGGAGGGGCACAGTGATGCCGACGCCGTGGCCCATGCCCTCGCCGACGCGGTGCTGGGCGCGGCCGGTCTCGGGGATCTCGGACGTCATGCTCCCGACACCGATCCGGCCTGGCGGGGGGCGGACAGTGTGGTCATCCTGTCGCGTGTGGTCGAGCTGGCCCGCGGGGCGGGATGGATACCGGTCAACGCCGACTGCACGGTGATGGCGGAGCGGCCGAGGCTGGCACCATTCGTGGATCAGATGGCCGACCGGTTGGCGGCCGTGCTCGGCGGCCCGGTCAACGTGAAGGCGACCACTGCCGAAGGGCTCGGGGCGTTGGGCCGGGCCGAGGGGATCGCCTGCAGCGCGGTCGTCCTCATGACCTCATGCGGCCCTGAGGAGGTGCCCGCCTGATGGGGCCGGCTCCACGACGCGGACGGGGCCAGGCCGGAGCAGGCCGGGGAAGTGGTGGGCGGCCCCGGACGGGCGGATCCGGAGGTGCCGGCGGCGGGCAGGGGAGGGGGCGGGACGCCGACGGGTCACGCCGGGCCGGGCCGGGGCGCCCGGGAAGCGCCCCCGCCCGCCGGGCCGGGCCGGGGCGCCCGGGAAGCGCCCCCGCCCGCCGGGCCGGCCGCAGCCCCGGTCGCCCCGGGGGCGGGAGCGGTCAGGGCAGCGGCACCCAGGGCCTCGGCGGCGACCAGGTCGAGGGTCGCCAGGCCGTGCGGGAGCTGCTCAGAGCCGGCCGGCGCCCGGTCAGGTCCTTGTACATGGCCGAAGGGATGGATGCGGCCGCCATCCTGGACGAGATCGAGGCTCTGGCCACGGCTCACCGGGTCAGGGTCGACTATGTCAGCCACCGGCGCATCGACGCCCTGGCCCGGACCGACGCCGCCCAAGGGGTGGTGGCCATCGCCCGCCCGGTCGAGGAGGCGTCGCTCGAATCGCTGTGCGAACCGAGCAGCCGCGGCCGGGTGCCGTTCCTGCTGGTCCTGGACGGGATCACCGATCCCCACAACCTCGGTGCCCTGCTGCGCAGCGCGGAGTGTGCGGGTGTCACCGGCGTCGTGCTCCCGCGCCACCGCTCGGCCCATCTGTCGCCCTCGGCGGCCAAAGCCGCCGCCGGCGCTGTCGAGTACCTTCCGATGACCCTGGTGGCCGGCATCCCCGCAGCCCTGGTCCGTCTGTCGGCCCAGGGCGTCTGGACGGTCGGGCTGGTCGGGGACGCCCGCCAGTCGCTGTACGAGCTGGCCCTGGGGGACCAGCCGGTGGCCCTGGTCCTCGGGTCGGAGGGCACCGGGCTGGCCGCCCTGACCAGAAAGCGCTGTGACGCACTGGTGTCCATCCCCCAGCACGGTTCGCTCTCCTCCCTCAACGTGTCCACGGCCGGAGCCATCGCCTGCTTCGATGTGGCCCGTCAGCGGTCGCACTGAGCGGCAGGCGGTCTCAGGACACCTCTTCGACCGTCACGCCCTTCCAGAAGGCCACCCTGTCGGCGATCTCAGCGGCAGCTTCCTTGGGAGCGGGGTAGTACCAGGCGGCGTCATCGTTGTGCGCCCCGTCCACCACCGCCGACCGGTAGCTGGCCTCCCCCTTCCACGGGCAGGTGGTGTGGCTGTCACTGGCCACGAAGTACCGGTCGTCGACATCCTCGGCTGGGAAGTAGTGGTTGCCCTCGACCACGACCGTCCGGTCGCTCTCGGCCAAGACGGCACCGTTCCATGTCGCTCGCATCGTCATGCTTGGTGCAACGTCGCCGACCAGGGTCGTGTTCCCGGCACCGGACGTGGGACACTGGCCCGTGTGTGGGAGCTGGGATGGTTGAACGAGCTGATGTGATCGTCCTCGGTATTGGCCCGGGCGGGGAGGACGCCGCCGAGCGTCTGGCCGAGGCTGGCCTCGACGTGGTGGGTGCACCAGGTCGGTCGTCGCTTCGCCATCTCCGTCGCCCATGGGGACCCGACGGTGGTCGACCGCCTGCTGGTGGCAGCCGGGCGGCGGGCGGACCTGGCCCAGCTCAACGTGGCCTCCATCGGGATCGACGACTCGGCGCCGGCCATCCCCGTCGACGACCACCTGCGGGTGCCGGGTGTGGATGGGGTGTGGGCCGTCGGCGACGTCACCGGGAAGGGCGCATTCACCCATGTTTCGATGTACCAGGCCGACATCGTGGTCAACGATGTGCTCGGCCGCCAGGTGGTTCCGGCCGACTACCGGGCCGTCCCCCGGGTCACCTTCACCGATCCGGAGATCGGATCGGTCGGCCTCTGTGAACACCAGGCCCGCCACGCGGACCTCGAGGTCCGGGTGGGGACGGCGGATCTCCGGTCGTCATCCCGGGGATGGATCCGGGCGGGGAATCATGGGTTCATCAAGCTGGTGGAGGACGCACGCCGCGGGGTCCTGGTCGGCGCCACATCGGCCGGGCCCTGGAGTGGTGAGGTGCTCGGCCTGTTGACCCTGGCTGTCCACGCCGAGGTGCCGACGTCCCGGCTCCGGCACATGATCTACGCCTATCCCACCTTCCATCGGGCCATCGAGGATGCGCTCGAGGGCCTGGATGGCGGCTGACCTCGGGTCAGGAGGAGGGGCGGGCCAGCGACACGAGGAACTCGTCGCCGTCCGAGGGCCATGCCGCTTCGACCACGAAGCCGCACTCACTGAGCTCGGTCCGGAGTGCCTCGGGCGAGAACTTGGTGCTGATCTCGGTCAACATCTCCTCGCCCGACAGGAAGTCCACGTCGAGATCGAGATCGCCGACCCGGATGGTCTGGTCCGCCGAGGAGCGCAGCCACATCTCGATGCGCTGGTCCCGCTCGTTCCATCGGGCCACGTGCTCGAACCGCTGTGGATCGAAGTCTGCGCTGAGCTCCCGGTTGAGCACCAGGAGCACATTGCGATTGAACTCGGCGGTGACGCCGGCGCGGTCGTCGTAGGCGTCCACGAGCTGTCGCCGGTCCTTGACCAGGTCGGTCCCGATGAGGAGACGGTCGTCCAGCGCCATGACCTTGCCCAGCTGCATGAAGAACTCGCGGCGCTGACCGGGGTCCAGATTGCCGATGGTGCCGCCGAGGAAGGCGAACAGACGGCGCCCACCGGTGGGGAGCTGGTCGAGGTGCCGGTGGAAGTCGCCCACCACCGCACGCACGGCCACGCCCGGGTACTCCTCGGACAGCGCCCCGGCCGCGTCCCACAGGGTGGTGTCGCTCACGTCGAGGGGCACGAACCGGCGCAAGCGCCCGGCGGACCGCATGGCATCGAGAAGGATCCGTGACTTCTCACATGTCCCGGCACCCAGCTCGACGAGCGTGTCCGCTTGTGAATGTTCGGCGATGTCACCGGCATGGGCATCGAGGATCGACCGTTCCGCCCTGGTCGGGTAGTACTCGGGGAGCCTGGTGATCTCGTCGAACAGCCTGCTGCCGCGGTCGTCGTAGAAGTAGACGGGTGGAATGCTCTTGGGTCGGGCGGTGAGGCCGCCGCGGACGTCGTGCTCCATGGCGTCGCGCAGGTCGTCGCCGGACAGGTGGATGTCGATGGTGGGGGGAATGACAGTGGTCATGGGCTCTTCGGTTCTCGGGCGCGCCGGTCGGTCGGGATGGACTGCCCCTGGTCAGCAGGTTCGGGCCAGTCGCAGACCGGAGAAGGCCCAGCGGGCGGACGGTGGAAAGAAATTCCGGTAGGAGGCCCGGATGTGGTCGGGCGGGGTCACGCACGATCCGCCCCGCAGGACGTACTGGTTGACCATGAACTTCCCGTTGTACTCCCCGACGGCCCCGGGTGCGGGTTCGAACCCCGGGTACGGGCTGTATGCCGACGACGTCCACTGCCAGACGTTGCCGAACGGTGCGCTCCTGGCGGATGGGGTGGGAACCGGAGCCGGGTGCAGCTTGGTCTGGTCCAGGAACTGCCCCTGCACCTCTTGCCCGGCGGCGGCCAGCTCCCATTCGGCCTCGGTGGGCAGCCGCCCGCCCGCCCAGCGGGCGAAGGCATCCGCCTCGTAGTAGCTCAGGTGGCAGACGGGTTGGGCCGGGTTGACCGGCGTGGGCCCCCCCAGGGTGAACTCGTGCCAATCGCCTTCCGGTCGCGACCAGTAGAGCGGACACTCCCAACCCTCGGACTGGACGGCCGCCCAACCGTCCGACAGCCACAGCTCCGGCCGCTGGTAGCCGCCGTCGTCGATGAAGGCCAACCACTCACCGCACGTCGTCACCTGATCGGCGACGGCGAAGGCCCCGAGGTAGGTGCGGTGCCGGGGCAGCTCGTTGTCGAAGCAGAAGCCCCGGCCGGAGTGGCCGATCTCGTAGATTCCAGCCGGGTGCTCGGTCCATGTCGGGGCACCCGCGTCGGTGGGTGCGGGCATGCGTACCGCGTCGTACGCCGGTCCCAGCGGATTCAGCGACAGCACGTGCTTGATGTCCATGAGGAGGAGCTCTTGGTGCTGCTGTTCGTGTTGGATGCCCAACTCCACCAGCGCGGCTGTCGCCTCGGAGGTGGGACTGTCGAGGAATGCGGTCATGGCCTCATCGACATGGGCCCGGTACTCGCCGATCTCCTCCACGCCGGGCCGGGACAGCAGCCCCCGGTCGCTACGAGGGTACCGGGCCCCCACCCCCTCGTAGTAGGAGTTGAACAGGTACCCGAAGTCGGGATGGAACGGCCGGTACCCCTTCAGGTGCGCCAGCAACAGGAACGTCTCGAAGAACCACGTCGTGTGGGCCCGGTGCCATTTGGTCGGGCTGACATCGGGCATGGACTGGACGGTCTGGTCCTCGGCCGACAGCGGGGAGGCCAGCGACTCGGTCAGCGATCGGGTGGCCACGAATCGGTCGGTGATCGTGAGATCGCCCACGGTCATCAGCAGATCGGTCATACCTGCTCCTCCGGTACCCCGTGGGGACGGTCATGACGGGTCGCCGGTGGGTCCGGTGCGCCGTCAAGCCTAGAACTTAGTTGGAAGTCCTTCGCCGCGAGCGCGCCGAAGATGCCTCCTGGCCGACACCGGGCGCCAGCTCCGCTCGGCGGACGGCTATTTCACCAGGTGAGGATCGGTTTCCACCGTGGATTCCGTAGGGATTCGAGGCGTGGCCGGTGGCCGACCGCCGGGACGGTGGCCGGTGGCCGACCGCCGGGACGGTGGCCGGGGGCCGGAACCGGTGGTGGTGGCCGGGGCCGGAACCGGTGGTGGTGGCCGGGGCCGGAACCGGTGGTGGTGGCCGGGGCCGGAACCGGTGGTGGTGGCCGGGGCCGGAACCGGTGGTGGTGGCCGGGGCCGGAGCCGGGGCGGGGGCCGGTCGTGGGGGCGGGGGCCGGACGTCGCGTCGTGGGGGACCCGGGGTTTCAGGGGGACGACTGGGTCGCCGGTTCGACGACAGGGACGGAGCCCGAGAGATCCAGCTGACGCAGGTAGAGGTCGCGGCTGTTCGGGTAGCCGACCGCGCCGGCGGTCCAGGCATGGAAGGCGATCCAGTACGAGCCCGACGTGTCGGAGAACACGTCGGCGCCGCCGGGGCCCTCCATGCTCGGGGAACCGGCCAGCAAGGGCTGGCTCAGGGAGTCGGCACAGGGACCGAGCGGCCCCGTGCAGGTGGCCACTCCGATGGCGTAGTCGGCGCTGTTCCAGTTGTTCCCCGACGTGAAGAGGAAGTAGCGGCCGCCGCTGGTCACGAGATCAGGGGCTTCGACGATGCCTCCCTCCCACGCCTGGTCGGGTACCAGGAGCTGGGTCGGACTGGCACCGGTGACGAATCCGGTGCCGGATGCAGTGAGCTGCTCGGACCAGATGGTGGCCGGCCCTGTGCCGCCGTTCGACTTCCAGACCAGGTACACCTTCCCGTCGGTGTCGATGAACGGGGAGGGGTCGATGGAGCCGCCGAGCGACGGCTGGCACTCGAGTGGCGCTTTCGAGCTGTCGATGAACGGTCCCTGCGGCTGGGTGGCCGCGGCCACCGAGATGCACTCCTCGCCACCCCCCGGACCGGCCACCAGTGCGGCGTAGTAGAGCAGGTAGGCACCACCGATGAAGGCGACCGCGGGTGCCCAGGTCGCATCGGGTGCTGCCCAGCTGGGGAGGGCGGGAAGGGCGTTGCCGATTGCGGTCCAGTTGGTCAGGTTGGTGGATTGGATGATCTGGATGTTTCCGGCCACGGAATTGGTGGCATAGGCAAAATAGGTGTTTCCGGCCAGGATGACATCGGGATCGGGAAAGTCGAAGGGGTAGACGAGGCCACCGCTCGACCCCCCGTCCAAGCTCAGGCAGGGGGCGGAGACGGCGGAGATGTCCTGAGCCGCCTGGGTGTTGTTGTGACCCGCAATCTGCTCGAACGAGCGCTGCACTCCCCCGAGGCAGTTCTCGAGGGTGCCGATGCTGGCGCCCCGGAAGAGCGAAGCCGCGTGGTTGTCGGCCAGTGCCCCCTCCGTGTTCGCCAGCTGGCTGAGGGTCGAAGCGACGGAAACCCGGAGGGCGTTTCGGGCGGCGGTGGTGCGCTCCACGTCAGCTGACGTGGCCGCCAGTGTGGACCGCGATGCCGCCAACGTCCGGTGGGCGGCGACCAGCTCGGTGTGCTCGTGGCGGTCGCGGGCGTGGGCTTGCAGGTCGGTGGCCACGGTGAAGGTCAGGGCACCGATGACGACGAGGACGACGACGATGGGAATGACGGTCATTCGTCGCCGGTCACCCATTGGAAGCCACCGCCTGGGCGCAACTCGTGGACACCGCGTCCAGGGCATCGATGGCGTGGTTCTGGTCGGCCACGGCCAGGGCGTTCAATGCTTGCTCGACGCCCCCGAGGCACGTCTGCAGATTGCCGATGGTGGAGGCCTGCTGGGTGACGTGCGCTTGGGCGTCGGTCAGTGCCTTCTTCACCCCTTGCAGCTGCGACGTGTCCTGAGCCAACGCAGCGCCGTCCGCCTTGACCTGGCCGTCCACGGTACCGAGCTGCCGGCGGACGGAGGCCAGTTCGGACAAGACCGAGTGGATGTGGCCCCGGGTCGTGTCCAGCGAGCGATGCGTCTGGTCGAACTGGGTGTTGGCTTGGACTTCGTTACCGGCCAGATAGCCGAACGTCGCCGCCAGGACGGCGATGACCAGTGCGACGAGTATCCAGCGGGCACACGGCCGCCTCTCGGGTGCACCGGTGACGTCGTTGTCCGTCTCAGCATCCAACAGGTCGACAGCCACCCGAGATCCGCTTCTCTCCACCGGCGCCACGAAATATGGTGGCACGTCGGAGCGGCGAAGAGTGGTCAGGGCGGAGGAGATGACCGGGATTTCACCCCGTGTTCACCTGAAGCGTCGCCCCAGGACTTCTCCGCTTCGGTGTGACGTGGTGCCGGTGGCCATCTGTCAGGATCGGGAGATGTCCGCTGCACAGCCGAAGCCGCCAGGCGAGCACGAGCCTCCGACGCCGAAGGGTCTCGTCGATCTGGCCCGCACCACCGGTCATCGGGTCATCACCCGTCCCGGGGCCGCGCTGGTCGAGGCCGGCGGAGGGAGCGCGGGTGCCGGAGCGGTGGGCACGGCACCTCCCGGGCGCGGCATCGAAGAACCACGGGAGATCGCCGAGACGATCGCGCTGGTCGACCGGGCGTTCGCCTTCGTGGATCTGTGCGGGTTCACCCGGTTCATCGCCACCAACGGGGAGCACGCCGCGATCGACACTCTGACCCGTTTCCGCTCGCTGACCCGTGAAATTGCGGTTCGGCGCGGGGTGATGGTCACGAAATGGCTCGGGGACGGGGCCATGATCGTCGGTGTCGATGTCGGGCCCACGCTGGCCACGGCGGCCGAGTTGATCGGCCGTTACGACGGGTCGACGCTGGCCCTGCGGGGCGGTTTCGCCCACGGCCAGGCGTTGATCATGGACGGCGACGACTACATCGGCCGGCCCACCAATCTGGCCTCACGCCTGTGCCAGGCCGCGCATCCAGAGGAATTGCTCGCCGTCGGCTACCCGGCCGCCTCTCTGCCGGCGTGGGTCACGGTGCTCGGTGTCCGGAGCGTCACCCTTCCCGGATTGGGCCGGATCCGCGGGGCCCAGCGCTTGGGCCTCATCCCCGGCCTCGAACTCCCCGACCTGTCGCGGCACCTCGCGGATCCCGTGCCCGGAGAGTGACGATTCCGCTGCCCGGGCGGTTGACCTACTACTACCACCGGTAGTAGTAAGTACGACACGTTGTCGTAGCCGGGGATCGAGACCCCGTTTTTTCGAGAGAAGGGTCGGGTGCGGTGTCGAGCACCGATGTGCAGGACAGACAGGTTCCGGTCGTGGCAACCGGCACCGGACCGCGGCGGCCCGCCGGCGGTCGGCCACCGAGGGATCTCCAGCGGTCGTTTCGGCTGGTCCTGGCCACGGTATGGCTGCTGGACGCGGCGCTCCAGCTCCAGCCCTTCATGTTCACCCGCGGGTCCAACGGATTCAGCGGAATGCTGAATGGCGAGGCCTCCGGTAACCCCGGTTTCGTCTACCACACGGTGACCTGGAACGCTTCGAACATCTATCACCAACCGATCCTGACCAATACCATCTTTGCTTCGATCCAGTTCCTGATCGCCTTCGGGATCGTCTACAGGCGGACGTGCAAGCCCGCTCTGGCACTCTCCATCTTCTGGGCTATGAGTGTCTGGTGGTTCGGTGAGGCTGCGGGCGAGGTCTTCCAAGGGGGAGCCACTCCCTTCGGCGGTGGGCCGGGAGGAGTCCTCTTTTACGCGCTCCTCGCTGTCCTGCTGTGGCCGAGCGAGGGTTCCGACCGTCCCTTTGTCGCCGCTCGGACGGTCGGGCCGGCCGCGGCCAAAGCCATATGGGCCGTGGTCTGGGGTGTCCTGGCCCTCCTGTCGGTGATCGGCTCGGGCCGTTCGCCCCAGGCGCTTCACGATCTGGTGGCCGGCTTGAACAATGGGCAGCCGGGTTGGCTGGCCCATATCGACCAGTCGACCGAATCACTGTTCCTCCATGACGGGACGACGATGGCCATCCTGCTGGCCATCGTCTGTGTCGTCGTGGCCGCGGGGGTGTACATGCCCCCGGCCATGGCCCAGTTCACCGTGGTGCTGGCCATCGTTGTGTTTGCCCTCATCTGGGTTGCCGTCCAGAACGTCGGGGGGATCCTCGCCGGCGGGGCGACCGACCCCAACTCCGGCCTGCTGGTCATTCTCCTCGCTCTCATCTACTGGCCCTTGACCACCGCTCGAACAACGGCGATCCCCCGGACGCCCGGCCTCCAGCCGGTGACCGCGGAGGCCTGACGATGGCGACGCCCTCATGGCTGTACTACCTCTTCGGTGGCCTGATGCTGGCCGTCGCCGCCTACTGCCTGACGCTCCTGGTCCTTTCGGTGGCCACGAACCGGCGCGCCGGCCGGGACGTGGAGATCTCCCACATCTTCATGGGTGTGGCCATGGCCGGCATGTTCGTCGGTCGGTGGGCTTTCGGTCGTCCCGCGGTATGGGAGATCGTCTTCGCCGCCCTCATGATCTGGTTCCTGGTGGAGAGCATCCAATCGGTCCGCCAGTACGGCCTCCACCTTCCCCACGCCTTGATCCACGCCGTGATGAACTTCTCCATGCTTCTGATGTACTGGTTCCCGATGGGGTCGTCAGCCGGGGCCATGTCGATGTCGGCGGCACCGGGAGCTCCGAAGCTCGATTCCGGGGTCGCCTTCGTCGTAGCCTTCATCCTCTTCGCATCGGCCATCTTCACATTGGCCTCGCCGAACAAGGGATCGTCCCACTTCGGGAGCCATGCGCCGGCCTATGCCGTGGTAGGTGGGGTCGGACCCGGGCAACCGGACGTTCGACCCGAACGGAGATCCGGCTCCGCCGGACTCGCTTTCGAGGAGATCGTCACCACTCCGTGGCTCGTGGACCTGAGCCATGTCGTCATGTGCGTGGCCATGGGGTTCATGCTCTTGTTGCTGACCTAGATGCGGACGAGCTCGATGCGCACCCGCATCCGGTGTACTCCCCAAACGGTAGAATGGAGCCCCGGCGCCGGCCATGTGAAGGGATCGAACGAGGATCAAATCATGAGCACGACCTCAACCTGCGCCAATCCGATGTGCACATGCGACCCCTGCGGCTGCGACGACTGTACCTGTGGTGTGGCCAGGCTCGGAGAACTCGAGCGGCGGGTCATGGAGATTCTCTGGGGGTCAGGTCATCCCGAGATCTCCGTGCGGGGCGTGGCCGATTCGTTGCCCGACTACGCCTACACGACTGTGGCCACAATTCTGGATCGGCTCGTGCACAAGGGAATGGTGAGGCGGCGCATGGACGGCCGCACGATCCGATTTGCGGCCATCGGCAGCCAAGGTGCCCATACGGCGGTTCTCATGCGCAAGGCACTCGGCGAGGACGGCGATCCCGAGGCCGCACTGTTGTGCTTCGTGGCCGGACTCTCGGATTCGGAGGCGTCAGTGCTTCGCCGTGCGCTCAACCGACTCGATCGCAAGGCGCGAACGTAACCAGAATCGGGTGGGATCCGGCTCGTTGAGGACTGCGACCGCCTCACCCATTCCCACCCGGCAGCCCGGCCCGGTCATCCGGTACCTTCCCGGGTCGCCCGCCGGTCCCGGGTGAGACCGTTTCGCTCCCTTACGATGCGAGCGTGCCAGAAGGTGGTGAGCGAGCCGGGACCGCCCGGCGATCTGCCTGGAGCGTCCTGATCGGAAGGCCGCTGCGGTCGAGCGAGACAGCCAAGGAGAAGATCACCCCGGTGGAAGGGCTCTCCGCCCTTTCCCTCGACGCCCTGACCTCGGTCGCGTACGGGCCCGAGGCCATCATCGTCGTGCTGGCTCTGGCCGGAGCCGGGGCCCTGCATCTGGTCCTGCCCATCACGGTGGCCATCGTGGTTCTTTTGGCCATCCTGGTCTTCTCCTACCGCCAGGTCATCGACGCCTATCCGGGCGGTGGCGGGGCGTATGCGGTGTCCCGCGCCAACCTCGGCCGCAGCGCCAGCCTGGTCGCGGGGGCGGCCCTGATCGTCGACTACACCCTCACCGTCGCCGTCTCCATCGCCGCCGGGGTGGGGGCGCTGACGTCGGCGTTTCAGAGCCTCACGCCGGCCACGGTGCCGATCTGCCTCGCCATCCTCGCCGTCATCACCCTGCTCAATCTCCGGGGCCTGGGCGAGACCGCTCGGGCCTTTCTGCTACCGACCGTCCTGTTCATCGTCGGCTTGCTCGCCATCATCGCCATCGGGCTCATCCATCCCCTGGCCCTGAACGTGCCCCAGCCCGGCCACTCACTGATGCCCACGCACGGGCTGCAGGTCGTAGGGATACTGCTGGTGCTGAAGGCATTCTCCGCCGGTTGCAGCGCGCTCACCGGCGTGGAGGCGATCGCCAACGGTGTCCCGCTGTTCAAGGAGCCACGGGTGGTCCGGGCCAAGCGAACCGAGCTCATGCTCGGGGTCATCCTGGGCCTCATGCTGCTGGGCCTGGCCGTTCTGGCCCGACGATGGCATATCGGTCCGCGGTCGAACCAGACCGTCCTCAGCCAGATCATGGCCACCGCCGTCGGTCGGCACTGGGCCTACTACGTCGTCTCCCTCACCATCACCGTCGTTCTGGCCCTGGCCGCCAACACCTCGTTCGGTGGCCTTCCTATCCTGGCCAGCCTCCTGGCGCGGGACGATTTCCTCCCCCATCTCTTCTCGATACGCGACGATCGGCAGGTCTTCGGAAACGGCATCTGGGTCCTTTCGGGCCTTTCCGCCCTGCTGTTGATCGCCGTCCGCGGGAACACCAACGAGTTGATCCCACTCTTCGCCATCGGGGTCTTCACCGGCTTCACCCTCTCCCAGACCGGCCTGGTCATCCATTGGGGGCGAACCCGCCCACCCGGTTGGCGCCACCGTGCGGTCATCAACGGCTTCGGCGCCGTCATCACCGGGCTGGCCACGGCGATATTCCTCGTCTCGAAATTTACCCAGGGGGCATGGGTGGTGGTGGTGGCCGTTCCCGCCTTCGTCATCCTGTTCAGGCGCATCCAGGCCTACTACAAACGGGCCGGGTTGGATCTACAAATTGGCATCGTGCCGGCCAAACCGGCTGCCAAACGGACCCTCGTCATCGTTCCGGTGACCGGCGTGTCGCGCCTGGCTCGGCACGCCATCTCCGAGGCGTTGTCCCTGGGCCAGGAGGTCGTCGCCGTCTCCGTCGTGGTCGACCAGGGTGAGGACAGCGAGCACGCTGCCGAGACCCTCGAACGGGAGTGGTCGGCGTGGGACCCCGGCGTGCCTCTCCGCATCCTGCACACCGAGTACGCATCCGTCGTCCGACCCATCGTCGCCTTCATCGACGAGGCCCGTAAGGAGGGCGACCGCCAGATCGTGGTCCTCATCCCAGTAGTCGTTCCCGAGCACGTCAGATACCGGATACTCCACAACCAGACCGATCGGGTGCTCTCGGCCGCCTTGCAGAGTCGTACCGATGTGGTCACGGCCCGGGTCCCGATGTTGATCGAGCCTTTACCCGGCGAGGTCGAGCCGGCCCCAGCCGATTGAACGTCGACCCGGTGGGGTTCATCGCCTCCGGCTGAGGAGGCGGGGTGATTTCGGGGCCGACGCTTCATCCGATCCGGCGGGCAGTGATTCCCTGATCATCGACCATGCGTGGGGAGCTGCGCCGTGCGGCTGTCGCACAATGGCCGAATAGGCTCTGCCCTCGACTGCCAACGGTAGCGATCTTGTGGAGACCGAGAGTGGCGGCCAGGTGGGCCCGTGGCGCTCCGAGCTCGGCCAGGGCCAGACCACCGGGGTCCTCGCCGGCGCCGGATGCGCTGAGTTGGGCCTCGTCCATCCACTGGACGATGAAGAAGTGGAGGGCTCTGCCCGGCATCGGGGCTGCCCTCTCTGTGCGGCGGTCGTTCCGGCGCCGGTCCTAGGTCAGGGGGGCGGTCTCGATAGCCGCCAGCCGTTCCATGACCGGACCGAAGGTCGACTCCAGCCAGCCGCCGGGGTCGTCGCCCACGGCACCGGTGACGACGGTTGACACGCCGATCCTGGCCAGCGCTTCGGCGCCCCGCACGATGTCGTCGTCCGTCGCATCCGGCGGCATATCGCGGTACATGGCGGTCACCTCGATTTCGTTGGGATCGCGGCCCACCGCGTCGCAGTGGCGGCGGAGGACGTCGAGCTTCTGCGCCACCTGGTCGGGCCCGCCGAAGATGTTGCACGCGTCGGCATACTGAGCGACGAGCCGCAGCGTCTTGCGTTCGCCGCCACCGCCGATCAGGATCCGAGGGCGGGGTTCGCTCACCGGCACCGGGCTGCACAGCGTCTCCTCGAGCTGGTAGTGCCGACCCCGGTAGGGGCCATTGTCGTCGCTCCACATCTGCAGGCAGATCTGGAGCGTCTCTTCGAGCCGCTCGAAGCGCTCCGCCGTCGGTGGGAATGGCACGCCGAGGCCCCGGTGCTCACGTTCGTACCATGCCGCGCCGATGCCGAGCTCGGCCCGACCGCTCGACACCACATCGAGGGTCGTGACGATCTTGGCCAGGAGCCCGGGGTGGCGGTAGGTCACCCCGGTCACGAGGAGCCGCAGCCGCAGCTGTTGGGTGCCACCGGCGATGAATCCCAGGGCCGTGTACCCCTCGAGCATCGGGTGCTCGGCCGGCGCCATCCAGTCCATCTGGAAGTAGTGGTCCATGAACGACAGGGTGCGCACGCCGATTGCCTCGGCCCGCTGGGCCAGGTCGGCCAGGCCCGGCCCGATGCCGCCCTGGCCAGCGGCCCAGTCGAATCGGGAGATGTGGAGATCGAGTTCCATGCTCGCGGTTCTAGCATCGCCCCGCCGGTGGCCGGGGTCGGGCCCGTTCTACGAGCTGACAGCCGCCGGACGGCACCCTAGAGTCTGCTGGCATGCAGGCCGCCGTTCATCTCCACATCGATGCGCCCCCCGACAAGGTCTGGGGGCTGGTCAGCGATATCACCAAGATGGGCGAATACAGTCCCGAGGTCATCGAGGCCGAGTGGATCGACGGCGCTACCGGTCCGGCCGTCGGCGCCCGGTACCGGGGCCATGTGAAGCGGAACGAGAACTGGCCCATCCTCTACTGGACCACCTGCAGGATCACCGAGTGCGAGCCCGGTCGCGTCTTCGAGTTCGCGGTCATCATGGGGGACCGGCCGGTGAACACCTGGCGCTACGAGTTCCGGGCCACGGATGGCGGAGGCACCGATGTCACCGAGTCCTTCGACCTCGGCGACAACGTGTTGACCAAGCTGTGGCGCCCTCTCGGTGGTTTCCTTCGGGAGCGCCGCAACCGGCGTGACATGCTCCGTACGCTCGAACGAGTGAAGACGGCCGCCGAACGTTCGTGATCCACCGTCAGGCTGCTGCCGGAAGACGGCTGCCGGAAGACGGTGACCGCTGCCGGCGTGAGGCGGTACACCGGTCGTGGGCCTCGCGAATGCCCAAAGGTGGTCGTCGGATATCCGCACCCATGTCGCCCGGGTCCGGCGCAGAGTCGAATCCGGTCCGACTCGACTAGTCGGCCCCCTTCTCCTCCAGCTGCTCCAGCGGTGGTTTGGCGATCGGAGGCGTCCCGGAGCGCGCACCGCCCCGGTCTGCCGGCTGGGATCGCTCTCGCGTGGCGTCGACCTTTGCCTCACAGGCCTTTACGATCGCCGGGTCCCCGTCTCTCTCGTGGGCATCGAGGTACTCCCGGGCCTCTCCCACCGTCGCCGGCTTCCAGCCCTTCTTCCATTCAGGCATGGTCCAGACCGTACCGGTTACTGCTCCGACGTGCATGTCGGAGCACGAGTTTCGGTCGTGGGGCCGGAATCGTCTCGTCGGACCCGGAATCATCTCACGGGCGCGGAATCATCTCACGGGCGCGGACACCTGTCCCGGGCCGGAAGAGGTGCCCGGGGCCCAGCGGTCGCCGTGAGTGTCACGGTCCATCCGCCCCGAGCCTTTCATTGGCCACCGACATCCGGTGGAGGACCTCGGCATGTGCGCTCTCGATCAACGGCAGCGGAACGAACCATCTGATGACCGAGTCCATCACGTCCGGTCCACCACCCATGACCCAGTCCACGGGGCCTTCTCTGTCGAATGATGTAGTCATCTGGAAGATCTCCGCCCACTCGATCTCAGGCTTGCCGCTCAGGTTCCATTCAACCTCCACCCTGTTGCCGACTTCCTTGACGACGGTTCGGTCGACAATGGTGATCTCTGACATGTGCCAATCCTTCCTGCCTCAGCGTGGCCGCGGGCGTGATCATCATGCCCACACCCTCTTCGACGCATCGCCTCTTCCCGTATTGCAGCATCGCCATCCCGGTTGCACGATCCTCGCCAAGGTGCTGGTCTGGGGCCGGACGATACGGGGTGCTGAACCGGCGCCCGGAACACCAGGGTCCTAGACCTAGACGAGGACGGAAAACTCGTCGGGGAGAACGGCAATGACGTGGTCCATGGTCCCGGGCGCGAACTCATCCCACAGCACCTGCATCACCGCCCGAGCCCCGCTGGCCGCCTCGGCGGCGCTCTTCAGGTTGGCCTCGCGCTCGATCCGGTTGATGAACTCGTCGAGCGTCAGCTTTTGCGGGGTCGTTCCCGGGTCCCAGCCTTCGTAGAAGATCCCTCGTACGAGGAGCGGCAGCTGTGCGGCAAGGTGCACGGAGACCTCGGGCCCGACCCGGTCACGCAGCGCGTGGAGTACCGCCCGGAGCAGCCCGTAGGCGTGCTGCCGGTCATCAATGCCCATTTCCTGACAAAGCCGCTCCAGCCACTGGTTGGTCTTGGAGACAGTTCGGTCGATGACACTTACTTGATGTCCCATGAACTCCAATCCTGCCAGTCCGTCGGTCGGCGGACTAGGGTCGAAGGTCACAGCGAGGACGGGCATCGGGGTCGCCTCCGCCCACGACCACCACCGTCTCCGGGCCCCCCTGCCGCTGCCTCTGTGAGCCCGCCCCGGCTCTGGGTCGTGACCAGTGGTCCGGGTGGAGGCGCTCCGGTGACCAGCTCCGCCTGAGCGCTTGGCCGGCAGCGCCGTCTAGGAGACGGCGGGAAAAATGGTCGAACGGATCTCCTTGATCGTCGCATCGAGGTCGTCGACGACCAGCTGGATCCTCCGTGCCGCCTCTCGGTCATCGGTTCGCGTCGCCATGCTGGCCAGTGCCATTCCGTTGGTGGAGATGCGAAGAAGAATCCGGTCGTTCAATTCCCGGGCGATGCGATCTCGCTCGAGGAGAACCTCCCGGTGCTGCCGTGCGCTCTCGAGCTCCCTCCCGCTCTCGACCTGGTCGGTCACATCTTCGACCTGGTGGATGATGTAGGCGAGGTTCCCGGCGGCGTCCAGGACTGGCGAGTTGAGCGGTCGCCAGTATCTGACTTCGAACTGACCACCCTCGTCCTGCGGCCGCCGGATGTCATAGTGCTGATCGGCCATGGCATCCGGCTTCAGGCTCTGAGCCACCCGGCGCAGGGACGCGCTCAGGTTGGCGACTCCGTCCGCAGAGGCGTCTCCCGGGTTGTCGGGAAAGACATCAAACAGGTGCTTGCCGAGGATGCTGCCTCGTTCCGTCATCGTGGCGCTCAGATATGCGTCACTCACCGCCACGATCGACCACTGGGGGTCGAGGACCAAGAAGCAGCTGGGCGCTGATTCGAACAGCAATTGAAAATCGGGGATCACAACCCCCACCTTGCTGCCCTGCCGGTGACCATCGAGTCAATCTAGTTGGGTTCCGCACAGGGGCGAATGCGGCCCCACCGCCCACTTCCCCAAGCCTTGACGCCGGCAGCCGCCTACCGCGCTCGGCCCAAGGCGACCCCCCGGGGCAGGACGCCAGCGCCCCACGATCGAGTGCGTCGCGATCGTGTCGACTCGGCCGGATCGGTCACCTTGCGGGTCCACACCCGCCTCCACTGCGGCGCCTCGTCCTCGACCCGACCAAGGACTATCAACTCATGCCTTGACGAAAGTCCTGGTCTACGATGTCTTGACACACCGGTCTCCGATGTCTCGCGACATCACATTTGAGCCGGCGGTGGGAATCGAACCCACGACCTGACGATTACAAGTCGTCTGCGCTACCAACTGCGCCACACCGGCGAGGGCGCCGGGATCTACCCGGTGCCGGCCCCCATCCTACGATCGTTTGCCCAGGATTCGCCGCGTCTGCCCGGGTCTGTGGTGGCGGTGGGGTACCTCCGGACGGAAACGCTTGCTTCTGCATCCGTCGGTTGGCAGGCTGGCGTGTAGTGGCCAACCCTTCTGAACACGGCGGAGGACCGTCAGGCGGACCGAGGGACGGTGGGGTGCCTGTGGTGCGAGCACTTCTTGTTCTCGTCCTCTTTGTCGTGGTCACTGTGATCGCGCTCGCCCAGCTCCACCCGGCAACGACCAAAGCCGCCTCCGGATCGGTATCGTCGACGACGACGACGACCGTGCCGTCGAAAACGGCCCACAAGTCGACGACCACCACGACCACCACCATCCCTCCGAGCAAGGTACACGTACTGGTGGCCAACGCCGCCGGGGTCAGAGGCGCCGCCGCTGCTGTCAGCGCCCAGCTGAAGCCGGCCGGGTGGGCGCTCCTGCCGCCGACCAATGCCACGGCACAGGTGACGGTGTCGCGCGTGTACTACGTGGCCGGATTCATGCCGGCCGCGGACGCCATTGCGTCGTCCTTGCAACTACCGGCCACATCGGTGGCTCCGTACACGACCGCGGCACCGATCAGCTCCATCGGCACTGCAGAAGTGGCCGTGGTCGTCGGTCCGGACCTCGCCGACAAGACGACCACCTCCTCCGCCACAAGTTGACCGACGATCCCCTGGCGGCAACCCGCCCCGTCGCCGGTCCGGAGCCGTCGCCGGAGGTGCGCCGAGCCTTCACACGGCTGTTGTCGGATCCGGCGAACTCGGCCATCGTGTCCGATTTCGACGGCACGCTGTCGCCGATCGTCGCCGATCCGGCTCAAGCCCGCGCTCTCGATGGAGCGGCAGACCTGTTGGCTCTGTTGGCCCGCCGATTCGGTGTCGTGGCCGTCGTCTCGGGCCGGCCGGTATCGTTTCTGGTCGAACAATTGGCTCCCACCGACCACGTGCATTCGGTGGGAGCGGCAGCGGCATCGTCCGGGGTTGCTCACGGCCTCCGCCTGGTCGGCCTTTACGGTCTCGAATGGGCGGACCAGGATGGCGCCGTCACCCGCGAACCGGAAGCCGAGCCGTTCCGTTCGGCCGTGGAGGACGTGGTTCGTCGGTTGCGGTCTGTGGCCCCGCCGGGTGTGGTGGTCGAGGGAAAGGGGCTGGCGGTCACCGTCCACTGGCGCCAGGCTCCCGAGGCCCAGGAGTGGGCGACCGAAGCCGTCGCGGCCGAATCGGAGAGAAGCGGGCTTCGGGCCCACCCTGGTCGGATGTCGATCGAGCTCCGGCCGGCGCTCGCTGTCGACAAGGGCTCGGTGACCCGGGGCCTGGTCGAGGGCTACTCCGCCGCCTGCTACCTGGGCGACGACCTCGGTGACCTTCCTGCCTTTGCCGCGCTGGCCGATCTGAGCGTACGGACCGGCATGTCAACGGTATCGGTGGCCGTGGTCGATCACGAGAGCGACCCTCAGGTCACGGAAGCGGCCGATCTCAGCGTGTCCGGTCCGGGTGAGGCGCTGGCCCTTCTGGAATGGTTGGCCGTGGCCTGAACTGTCGCTGGGCGGACCCCTGGGCAGTACTGACCGGACGGGTCAGCGTGCCGCGATGAGCTGATCGTCGAGCCAGTCGGCCGGCTTGCGAGCGAGGATGAGTTTTTGGAGCTCGCCGGCCCGCGCAGCTCGCTCGTCCTCGTCCATGTCCAGCGCCTGCGCCAACACCGCCGCAGTGCCCGAGACGTCGAAGGGGTTGAGCTCCAGCGCCGCCGGCCCCAGTTCATCGAAGGCCCCGGCTTCGCGTGACAGGGCCAGTACCCCGTGCCGCGTATTGATCAGCGGTCCTTCCTTGGCCACGAGATTCAGTCCGTCCCGCACCGGGTTGACCATCAGGACGTCGTAGCGGGACAGCGCGGCAAGGGACCTCTGGTAGTCGTCCTCCACCACGAGGACGATCGGGGTCCACCCGGGGACCGCCCACTTCCGGTTGATCCGGGCCACCGTCGACTCGACCTCGTTCTGGTAGGCGAGATACTCGGGTAGGCCTTGGCGGGTCGGGTAGGCGAGGGCGACGAACACCACCCGTTCGCGACGCTGCGGCTGGCTCTCGAGCAACTCCTCGAAGGCCCAGAAGCCCCGGAGCAGGTTCTTCGACAACTCCATCCGATCCACTCGGACGATGACCTGCCGGTCGGATCCGCCGATGAGCTCTTCGAGGCCGGCCAGCTCGCCGGCCACGGCCGACTCGGCCGCCGAGGCGCGCAGCCGGTCCGGATCGGTTGACAGGGGTGAGACGAAGGTCGGCCCGGGTTCACTCTCGTCGGGCCCGAGGACGGCCTGTCCTCGTCTGTATGCGGTGGCCCAGCGCTCCGTGTGGAAGCCACAGGCTCCGAACCCCGCCATGGCCGTGAGCAGCTCGGTGCCCACGGCGGTCGGCAGCATCCGTAGCACCGACGGGTCGGCAAACGGCGTGTGGCTGAAATGCGCGGTGCGAAGATCGGGTCGGAGTCGGGTGAGGGCGGAGCCCATCAGGGCCAGGTGATAATCCTGGACCAGGACCCGCCCGCCTTCGGGAGCGACCTCGGCCACCGTGCGGGCGAACAGCTCGTTCAGTTCCCGGTACGCATCCCATGCTGTCATCCACCGGTGGTCGGCACGGGGCCGCCGGGCGGAGTCGAACAGGTGGTGGTGGCAGAACCACAAGGTCGCATTCGAAACCACGTTGTAGGCCATGCTGAAGATCTCCGGATCCGGGTCGACGAGCTCGATCCGGAGTCCGTCGTCCTTCATCAATCCGGCGGCGGCCGCGACCTTGTCCGCTTCACCGAGGGCGCAAGCCACCCAGGTGGCGCCGGTGCCCACCACGACGGGGCGGATCGATCCGGCCAACCCGCCGCCTGAAATTGACGGCCACCGGCCGGCCGTCGTCGAGGCGGAACGCGAGTGGTCCCCGGTTGGAGACCAGTACGGTATCGGCCAGGAGCCCTTCCCCGGTCTGGTGGGAACCGTCGATGGCCATGGAGGGACGCTACCCGTTGGCCTCTCCTCAGGAACGGACGCCCCCTCTTGACAAGTTAGTGAGTGAGTACTCACAATAGAGCCATGATGGTTTCGAGCCGACAGACCGCCGATGAGCGGCGCACCGCGGTCCTGGCCGCGGCAATCTCCGAATTCGCCCGATCCGGTTATGCGGGGACCTCGACTGAAGTCATCGCCAGGCGGGCGGGGATCTCCCAGCCGTACCTGTTCCGCCTGTTCGGAACCAAAAAAGACCTGTTCGTGGCCACCTACGATCTGGTTGGCGATCGGATCATCCGCGAGCTGACCTCGGTCAGCGAGGGCCTCGAAGGGGAGGAGGCGCTGGCGGCCATGGGCACCGCCTATGTCGAGCTCATGCAGGATCCTGAGCTCCTCCAAGTCCAACTCCACGGATTCGCGGCCGCCCCCGGCGACCCTGACATCGCCAGGAGCTGTCGGCGCACCTTCGAGGTGTTGGCCGAGGTCGTCAGCGACCGGACCGGCCTGTCCGACGATGAGCTTCGTCAGTTCTTCGCCTCGGGGATGCTCATCAATGTGATGGCCGCCATCGACCTCTTGTCCATCTCCGACCCGTGGGCGCAGAATCTGTGCCCGGTGCCAGAAAAAGCCCAGGCCATAAGGGCCGCAACCCAGGCCCTCGAAGCACAGCAACGTGCCGACCGGGCCACGAACGCGGAGGTCCCCGCATGAAGCAGCCCCTTTCCAGCGCTCTCTTTTTGCCCCGGCTATCTAGTGATTACTCACAATCAAAACGTTGGCGAACCGTCCGGTCCGACCGGTGGGCCGACCGCTGGCGGGGCCGGGTCACCGGCCGTCGGCCGTCGGGGTCCGACTGTGCGGCCGCGGGGGCACAACCGGAGCCCGCCGGGACCCTGTCGCCGGCCATCGGGGCCGGCCAGGGGTTGTCGCCGTCCACGCCGGCCGTTTCTCCTGCCGCCAGCGCAGTTCGTCGCCGCGGCGACCGAACCGAGGACGGTCCCGGTGGGGCCAACCGGCGGGGAAGTGATCGTGCGGACGGCTCCCGGGTCAGGTCGCAGGCCGTTTGGGCCATCGTGGTCACCGGGATGGCCCTGTTCATGTCGGGCCTGGACAACCTGGTGGTCTCAACCGCGTTGCCGGTCATCCGGGTCCATCTCCATGCCGGATTGAGCGGGCTGGAGTGGACGGTCAACGCCTACACCCTGACGTTCGCCGTCCTGTTGCTGTCGGCGGCCGCGGTGGGCGAACGCTTCGGTCGCCGCCGGATCTTCGTACTCGGGATCGCCCTGTTCACCCTCGCCTCGGCCGCGGCGGCCCTGGCTCCGAACATCACGGTCCTGGTGGCGGCACGGGCGGTCCAGGGTGCCGGGGGAGCCATGATCATGCCGCTGTCTCTGACCCTGCTCAGCGCGGCGGTCACCCCAGAGCGCCGCAATGTCGCCCTCGGGATCTGGGGAGCCATCGGAGGAGCGGCGGTGGCTATCGGCCCCCTGGTGGGCGGCGCCGTCACCACAGGGTGGTCGTGGCAGTACATCTTCTGGCTCAATGTGCCGGTGGGGGTGGTGCTGATCCCGTTGGCCTGGTGGAAGCTGTCCGAGTCGCGAGGCCGGCCGTCACGGCTCGATCTGGTCGGGGTCGGACTCGTCAGCACGGGGCTCTTCGGGGTCGTGCTCGGCCTGGTCAGAGGCAATTCCCACGGCTGGTCGAGCTCCTCGGTGTTGGGCTCGTTCATCATCGGGGCGGTGGCGCTGGGCGGATTCGCCGCCTGGGAACTGCGGTCGGACCACCCGATGCTCGACATCAGGCTCTTCCGCAACCGCGGGTTCGCGGCCGTCAACGTGACCGCACTGTTCTTCAGTTTCGGGATGTTCGGCTCCATCTTCTTCCTGACCCAATTCCTGCAGACGGTGCAAGGGCTTTCGCCGTTGGCCGCGGGAATCCGGGTTCTCCCGTGGACGGCCATGGTCATGCTGCTGGCACCGGTGGTCGGCCAGCTGGCCGAACGGTGGGGTGGAAAGCCCCTGGTCGTGACCGGCCTGATCTTCCAGACGGTGGGCTTGACGTGGCTGGCGACGGTCACCAACCCGTCCACCCCCTACTCAGCGCTGATCGTGCCCTTTGTGATCTGTGGCATGGGGATGACCCTCTTCTTCGTCCCTCTGGCATCGCTGGTGCTCGGGGTCGTGCCGAAATCGTTGGAGGGTGTCGCCTCCGGCGCCAACAGCGCTTTTCGCGAGTTGGGCGGTGTCCTCGGGATCGCCGTGCTGGGCGCCGTCTTCAGCGCCCACGGTGGCTACCGCTCGGGCCAGGACTATGTCAGCGGTATGACCCCCGCGGTCTATGCCGGCGCGGTGGTCGTGGCCGTCGGTGCCGTCGCCGCCCTTGCCATCCCCGGGCGGCGACGGGCGCGGGCTGAGCAGGTCGAGGCTCCGGTCGCCCCCGACATCGATCGGGTGCCGATGCCGGACCTCGGGAACCGTCCGGGTTTCGCCTGCGATCCTGAACCGGTGCCTGCGTCGGCGTAGTCGGATCGCGGATGCGCTCGGCGGTTCCCGGACCGGCCGGCCCCACCTTCAGTCCGGCGTGATCAGCGGGGCGCGTACCAGCGCAGCCCGGAGGATGTCGGTGGCTTGGGGCCGGAGCTCGGAAAGGGGGCGGTTGCGGTGGACCCGGACGCCGAGGTCCACCTGGGCGATGGTCCCGACGCCGAAGAGAGTGGCCGCGTCGATGAGGAGGGCCAGCTCAACGGCGTACCCATCGGCCAGGCTGCACTTTTCCAGCACCGAACGCGGGGCGGCCGTCTCTCCGGCCAAGGGCTGGTCGATGGGCGCCAGAAACGGGAACAGCACGTCGATGATGGGTTTGGCCATGAGCTCGGTCACGCGACCCCCACCGTCAGGAGCCCCCAGGAGGGGACGCCGGTAGAGGCCTTTGACCAGGGCGAGCGATTCGTCGCCCAGGAGCGGTCCGAGAAGCCCGGTCACGAAGTGGGGCTCGAAATTGGTCACGTCCGCGTCGACGAAGACGATCAGGTCACCACCGCTGGCCTTGAGAGCCGTGCGCATCGCCTGACCCTTGCCGCCCTGCGCTGCATCCGAGGTGATGACTCGGGCTCCGGCCCCCCGGGCTACCTCGGCGGTCCGGTCGGTCGAACCGTCGTCCACCACCACCACCTCGTCGACCAGTGGCACCCCTCCGGACGAACCGGTCAGGGCCGAGACGATGGAATGGACGACCGGGCCGACGGTGGCGGCTTCGTTGCGGGCCGGGATGCACACCGAGATGCTCCGGTCTCCTTTTGACTCGACGAGCAGGGTGGCGTCGAATTGGGCGTGCGAATACCGGCCCGGCTCCTCACCGGAGGTGTGCTCGATCGGCATGACGCCATCATCGCTCACCCGGACCCGCCCCGTGCGAGCGGAGGCCTCGAGCTGGAGGGTGGGCACGGTGCCCTGAGCGGGTGCCCGGACCGGGGCCTCCGGCGTCCACATTGACGCAGGGCCTTCCTTCGTCCAAAATGGGAGCCATCATCCAGAGCGACTGAGGGACCGGGCCCAGTGACGTCGCGGCAACCAGCATGTGGCTCCGCACTGCCCAGGCAGATCGGGATCCACACCAGGTGCCAATGCCCGAGCGATGAGGAGATTGACGTGGACTTTGTTTCCGGGCTTCGCTGCCGTGAATGTGGACGTACCTACCCTGCCGAGGCGTTGCACGTGTGCGACTTCTGCTTCGGACCCCTCGAGGTGATCTACGACTACGAGCGGGTGGCTTCCACCATGACCAGGGAGCGTGTCGCCGCGGGCCCCCGGTCCATCTGGAGGTATGCCGACCTCCTTCCGGTGTCCGACTCGACGCCGGTCGACCTGGGAGCCGGGTTCACCCCGTTGGTCCGGGCCGATCGGCTTGCCGCGGAACTCGGGTTGGGCGAACTCTGGATCAAGGACGACACGGCCAATCCCACGGGTTCCTTCAAGGACCGGGTGGTGTCGGTGGCACTCACCAAGGCCCGTCAGCTGGGATTCAAGATCGCCGCATGTGCGTCCACCGGAAATCTGGCCAATTCGGTGGCGGCCCATGCGGCGCGGGCGGGTATGGAGTCGGTCGTCCTGATCCCCTATGACCTGGAGACGGCCAAGGTGACCATGACATCGGTCTACGGGGGAAAGGTCGTATCCGTCGAGGGCAGCTACGACGACGTCAACCGCCTGTGTGCCGAGCTGACCAGTGAGCGGCCGTCGTGGGCGTTCGTGAATGTGAATGTCCGTACCTACTATGCCGAGGGTTCGAAGACACTGGCCTTCGAGGTGGCCGAGCAGTTGGGATGGCAGGCTCCTGACCACGTAGTCGTCCCGATCGGTTCGGGAAGCCAGTTGACCAAGGTGGCCAAGGGGTTCGACGAGCTGTGGAAGGTCGGGATGCTCGACGAGGAACCGTCGGTGCGTGTTTCGGGGGCTCAGGCCGCGGGGTGTTCGCCGGTGGCTACGGCATTCTCGGAAGGCACCGACGCCATACGGCCGGTGAAGCCGGACACGATCGCCAAGTCGCTGGCCATCGGCAATCCTGCCGACGGTTGGTACGCTCTGGATGCAATTCGTAAATCCGGTGGCGCCTGCGCATCGGTCACCGACGACGAGGTGATCGAAGGCATCCGCCTCCTGGCCCGGACCGAGGGGATCTTTGCCGAGACAGCCGGAGGCGTGACCATCGCCACGCTGGCCAAGCTGACAGCTCAAGGGGTGGTCCGTTCCGATGAGCGGGTCGTGGCGCTGGTGACTGGTCACGGGCTGAAGACAGTGGAGGCCTTGGCCGGAGTCGTGGGAACGACCGCTACGATCGCTCCCACACTCGAAGCCTTTGCCGCGGCGATGGACGAGAATGGTGATCGATGAACGAAGTGGTCGACAGGAGCAGACGATGAGCGTCAATGTCCGTATCCCTACACAGCTGCGCGTCCTCACTGGAGGGGCCGGAGAAGTGGCCGTCGAAGGTTCTTCGGTCGGCGAGGTCCTCAAGGCCCTCGACGGCGCCTATGCCGGCTTCAGCGACCGACTCTTCGACGACAGCGGGGGGCTGCGCCGATTCGTGAATGTGTTCGTCGCTGATGAGGATGTCCGCTTCCTCGACGGTCTGGCCACCCCTGTGGCCGACGGCCAAACCGTTTCGATCATCCCGGCTGTCGCCGGAGGCTGACCGGGTGGGCGCACCGGCTGACCGGGTGGGCGCACCGGCTGACCGGGTGTGCGCACCGGCTGACCGGGTGTGCGCACCGGCTGACCGGGTGTGCGCCCTTAGGCTCCCAGCCCTCGCAAGATGAACGTGCAGATCCTCTCGGCCGCGGCCGAGGCCGGCTGGGAAAGGACTTCGCCGGCCCGCACCGCCATGGCGCCGTAGACCTGCTGGCCGATCAGGGTGACTGCCTCATCGGGGTCCATCTCCCGAAACATGCCCGACGATGCGCCGTCTACGTAGAGGTCACGTAACAGACGAGCGATGTTGAGCCCGATGGAAGCCAACTCGTTCCCTACCGCCTCGCCCCCCTGGATGACCATCCCCTGGGTCATCAACGCCAGTCGGAAGAATGCGGGGTCCTCGTCGATCCGTTCGAACATGCCCTCGATGAGCCGCTCCAGCCGATGGACCGGCTCATCGTCCTTTTCCCACGTTTCGGCGATGTCCTCGAGTAGCTGGTCGTGCATACCCTTGAGGCATGCCCGTAACAGCTCATCGCGATTGGCGAAATAGACATAGACGGTGGATCTGGCCACCCCGGCCTGAGCCGCGATCTCGTCCATGGAAACGTCAGTGGTCTCGCGCTCGCCGAACAGCTTTCTCGCTACGGCGATGACCTGATCGCGACGGAAATCCCGGATGACTTCTTTGAGGTCGTCAGTCGATCGACGCGGCACCGTCTACACCGACATGCGTGCCGCAGGGGGAAATGCCACCGGAATGTGCTTGACGCCGCTGATGAACTGAGACTGCAGGCGCTGCACCTTGCCGTCGAGTCGGATGTCGGGCATCCGATCGAGCAGGTGCTCGAACATGACCCGAATCTCCATGCGGGCGAGGTTCGCCCCCAGACAGAAGTGGGGTCCACCGGCACCGAACGCGATGTGAGGATTGGGATTGCGGGTGATGTCGAAGGTTTGAGGATCGTCGAAGACCGCCTCATCGCGGTTGGCCGATATGTGGAAGAACACCACCTTGCTGTCGGCTTCGATCTGCTGACCCCCGAGTTCGAGCTCCTGGGTGGTCTGACGTCGGAAATTCATCACCGGGGTGACGTATCGGAGCATCTCCTCCACGGCCGACGGCAGGAGGGACCGGTCGTTGCGGAGCAGTTCCCACTGGTCCGGATTCTCGAAGAAGGCTGCCATCCCGCCGGAGATCAGATTTCTGGTGGTCTCGTTGCCCGCCACGGTAAGTAGGAGGAAGAACAGTTCGAGCTCGATGTCGGAGAGCTTTTCGCCGTCGATGTCCACGCTGTTCAATACGCTCATGAGGTCATCGTGAGGATCCGCCCGCTTTGTCGCGAACAGCTCCGAGGCATAGGCGTACAACTCCATTGCCGCCTGTTGGGATGCTTCCTCCCCGGTTTGGTATTCGGGGTCCTCGCCGCCGATCATCCGGTTTGACCAGTCGAACATGCGGTGCCGATCCTCGTGGGGGACGCCAAGGAGCTCGGCGATGACCACCAGCGGCAGCTCGGCGGCCATGTCGGTGACGAAGTCGGCGCTGCCCTCCTCGATGACCGAATCGATGATGCGGTCGGCCGCGGCGTTGATCCGTGTGTGGAGCTGGTTGACCATCTTGGGCGTGAATCCCTTGTTGACCAGCCGGCGGTAGCGGGTGTGCAGCGGCGGGTCCATGTTCAGCATCAGCAGCTGCTGCTGGGCGAGGTCATCTTGGCCGAGGTCCCAGATGAACGTGGCTTTCTTGGCCGAGGAGAAGTGCTCGTAGTCGCGGTTCACCTGGGTGCAGTCGGCGTGGGAGGTCACGGCCCAAAACCCCGGCCCATCGCTCTCCTCCTGCCACCAGACAGGGGCGTTCTTCCTCAGGTACGCGAACCAGTGGTGGGGCACACCATCGGCGTACGGCTTCGAGTCGGTCAGGTTGATGTCGTCGAAGTCGACGACGCTCAGGTCGATCTCACTGTCTGGCATGTCGGATTCACCTTCCGGAGTATCGGACATGGTGTCCGGTACTCCGGATCGTATGTCCGGGATGTGCTCATGTCAACGGGGCGGAGCAGGGATGCGGACCTCCTCGGACTCCTGTGCTGCCGGCCGCGAGGCTCGTCTGTTTATTTTTCGAAATCGGCCGGATTATTGGCTACAGCGTAACTATTCAGCCCCTGACCAGAGGGTCCCCCACCTGGGCGAACGGGGCGCGTACCGTGGGGAATTCCGACCCAGGACCCTCCCTCTGAACCCTCGGGGGCGCCCTCCTACGCCGAGCTGATAGCCCTGAACGGCGAGCTGAGGTCCGCCCTGGTCGACCAGGCCGACCGGTTGGCCACCCTCGAGGCCACGGTGCTCGCCCTGACGGCGGACAACGCTCAGCTGCGATCCCGTCTGGGCACGAACTCACGGAATTCGTCGAAGCCTCCCTCGAGCGACGGCTACGCCAAACCTGCGCCCAAGTCCCGCCGGGTCCGCTCGGGGAAGAAGCCCGGCAAGCAGCCGGGCGACCCCGGCAAACACCTGGCCCAGGTGGAAGATCCCGACCTGGTCGTGGACCACCGTCCAGAACACTGTGGTGGGTGCGGGGGGAGTCTGGCCTCTTCCCCGGTGACCAAGGTCATCACCCGCCAGGTCTTCGATCTCCCCCCGGTGGTGGCCTTGATCACCGAGCACCGCTCCGAGCGTCGCCGCTGCCGCTGTGGAACCGAGACCGCGGCTCCGTTCCCGGCTCCGGCCACCGGCCCGGCCTGTTACGGGCCCAACCTCCGGGCCCTGATCTGCTACCTGGTGGTCCGCCAGCACCTCCCCATCAAGCGGGTGGCCGAACTGATGCGGGACGCCTACGGGATCCCGGTGTCGACCGGGGTCATCGTGGCCATGGTCAACGAGGGGGCGGAGCGCCTGGAGGACTTCTTGTCCTCGCTCCGGGACCAGTTGCGCTCGGCCGACGTCGTCCATACCGACGAGACCGGCCTGCGGGTGGCCGCCTCGTCGCACTGGGTCCATTCCGTCTCGACCCGGGACTCGACCTTGTACCACCTCGATGCGAAACGGGGCCCGACCGCCATCGAGGCCATGGACATCCTCACCCACCTGCGGGGGGTGGTGGTCCATGACCGGTGGCTCCCCTATCGCACCTTTGCCCACCACGCCGAGGTGGACCATGCCTTGTGCAACGCCCACCACCTCCGAGAGCTCGCCGCCGTGAAGGACACCAAAGGCCAGGAGTGGGCCGGTGACATGGCGGCCTTTTTGGCCGACACCTGGCACCGGGTCCAAGCGGCCAAAGCGGACGGTGCCACCTCGTTCGACCCCGATGAGCCGGCCTCATTGCGGGCCGCCTTCTTCCGCATCCTCGAGGCCGGCCACGAGGCCAATCCGCTGGACGACCCCAATCCCACTCCGGCGGACTGGCTGATGAACCGGCGCCGGCCCAGGCGCTCACCTGCGGGCAACATCGTCCGACGATTTGACAAGTTTCCGGCCGACGTCCTCCGCTTCGCCACCGACTTCAAGGTCCCCTTCGACAACAACGAAGCCGAGCGGCAGGTGAGGATGGTCAAGGTCCAACAGAAGATCTCGGGTGGGTTCCGAACCACAGGCGGCGCCACCTCCTGGCTGGCGCTGCGAAGCTATCTGGCCACGGTGATCAAGCAGGGCCAGAGCCCCCTCGGCGCCCTCCGCCGCCTGGCGCTCGGCGACCCCTGGATGCCGGCCATCAACGGCAGCGGCTAAGCCCACACCGGCCCGGCAGACGTCGGTCTCACCCCATGCCCTTCGGTGGGGCAACTACTGCCCTAGTCAGGGGCTGAATAGTTACGCTACAGACGATGGCTGGTCCTCTTCGAAGTCCTATTTTCATCGGCTGCAGCCGGTAATTTGGCCAATTCCGAAATTTTTCATCGCGACCCCTCCTCCGCCGAAACCATTCATCACGACCCCTGCTGCCTCGGGAAGGTCCAACCCCTCCTGCCTCGGGACGTGGCCGGAGGGCTTCGCTCCCTGGACCACGTCAGTGGGTGAGCGACGGCGTCCCGGCGGGGTCCGATCGTCCGCCAAAGCGGCCCGCCCGTGAGCGCTTCCGGCCCAGGGACTGAAATCCCGTGGTCACCGATGATCGTCGATGAGCCCGGAGGAACACGAACGACGAACGGGCGCCGGACGCCACGCTCACGTGCTCCAGTCGACGTCCCCGTCGATGATGACCCGAGGGGCCTCGGTCAGGACGAAGTCGAGATGATCGGTGTCGAGGAATTTGGGGATGTCGGCGAACATCTGGGGCGAGTCCACCTCGTTCATATGGGCGTTGTATTCGTCCATCGATGCGAACCACTGGACGGTCACGCCGTCATAGCCTGAGCGATCGTCGTCGCCGCGGTAGTCGTCGAGAGGCCGGGGGTTCTGTTCGTAGCGGATCACGTGGCTGCCGCAGCGACCGTTGGCGATCAGTGGGGCGTGATGATCCTTCCAGTAGGCCTGGAACTCGGCCGGGGTCATCCCCTCTCTGCGCTTCAGTAGACAGGTCAGCTTGATCATCGGCGATATTCTCCCCCGGGTCAGGCGCCGTTCAGGTTGCGGCGGGCACCAGAGGCTCCACCCATCCGACATGTCTTGGCAAGCCGGGATCGGAGCGGGGGCGCAATTGCCGGATGGAGCCAGAGCCATCACCCGGTCAGCCGGCCACCCGGCCACCCGGTCAGCCGGCCACCTGGGCGCAGAACAGGTCGGTGATGTAGGGGACGGCGATTGGATCCCCGAGCGTGGCACCGAAGGCCTCGACCTGGGCCAGAAGTGCACGACGCTCCTGTTCGGGCAGGACCCGGACGTAGCTCCGTGTGGCTACCTGATCGACGAACCCGGCCAGATCCAGCGTCTGGACGAAGCCGAACTTGGTGCGCTGAACCGCTCCGAACAGTCCGCTGGCGTCGATGGTCGCCCCGAAGTCCCTCCCCATCGGGTAGGGCTGGCAGAGATCCCATTTGCTGATTCGGACCAACTCGGCCATGACCGGATCGGACTCGTCCCGCTCGTTCCATATCAGGGCCAGCCACCCCCCGGACCGCAACACGCGGACGATCTCCGGCAGCGCTCGAGGGGGATCGAACCAGTGGAAGGCCTGGGCCACGACTACCGCGTCCATGGTCCCCGTCGCCACCGGGACCATCTCCGCCGTCCCGCCGGCCACGGCGACGCCGGGAACCGTCTGGTGGAACACCTCGCGCATGGCGGCCGACGGTTCGACGGCCAGGCAGTCGGCGCCATCGGCATGCAGTCGGCGGGTGAGTTTGCCAGTGCCGGCGGCCAGGTCGAGGACCCGGGACCCGACGGTGATCCCCGTCGTCACCTCGAGGTGGGCGACCGCCTCGGCGGGGTACTCGGGCCGGGCCCGCTCGTAGATTTCGGCCCCTGTCTCGAAACCGGCCCGGCCGAGGAGCGCCCGATCGGCGGCAACCGGTGGATCGTCGGCGGGCATGGAGCCACTTTATTGATGTCCATTGGCGGTAGGGGCCCCATCGCGCCGGTCAGGATCGCGTCCGCAACCCACACCCGGCCGGTGCGCCTTCGGCACTCTCGGGCGGGTCCTCTCGCGGCCGACTCGTGGGATCAGATACGGTCGAGGGGTGACCGATGGCAGCGCAGGCCGAAGCGACGGCTCCGAGCGCGACCGGTCCGACACCCGGAGTGGCGGAGGAGAACCATCGGTCCGGCCCCGGCACCCCGGGCTGACCCCCACGGACGCTCCGGCCCGGAATCGCTGGCTCAGCTCGATGATCAATACGGCGTGGAGTTGGACCGCCAAGCACGGTGCGATCGGGCCGGGCAACCGTCAGGCGGCCCGTTTCGGGGCCTTCGGTTCCGGCAGCTGTCTGGCCTTCCCGCCGGGAGCCATCTTCGGTGAGCGTTGGATCCACGTGGGCCGCGACACCCTCATCGGGCCTCACGTGAGCATCTCCGCCGGCATGGTGCCAGGTCAGAAGATGGTCACCGATCCGGTGGTCCGCATCGGTGACCGCTGCATGATCGGGCGGGGCAGTCACATCGTCGGTCATTTCCAGTTGGAGGTGGGTGACGACGTCCATACCGGGCCGTACGTCTACATCACGGACCAGAACCACGGGTACGAGGATCCCGACCAGGTGGTGCACGCACAGTGGCCGAGCGACGTCCCCGTCCTGATCGGAAGCGGGAGCTGGCTGGGGACCGGTGTGGTCATCCTCCCGGGCACGGTGCTCGGGCGGAACGTCGTCGTGGGTGCCGGAGCGGTGGTGCGTGGAACCTTCCCCGACCACTGCGTGATCGCCGGGGTGCCGGCCCGGGTGGTCCGGCGCTACGTGCCCGGTTCCGGATGGGTGGCCGGCACTGACTCGACCACCTCTGCGGCCACGACGGCCCCCGGGTCGTCGGCCGATCCGGTTTCGTCCACCGGACTCTCGAAACCTGCGGTGCCGACCCGGTCGGAACCGAGGGGCGCCGGTGGAGATGGAGACTCGTCGCTCCCCGGCGGGGGTTCGGGCCCGGTTGCCTCGGTCAACCTGCCGGGAGCGCCGAGTCCGTAACGCCGTACGATCTCGGACGCCTCGGCACGGCCCTGGGCGATCAGGGACTCTGTGGTGGAGAAGTCGTCGAAATCACGGGATCCGCCCTGTGCTCCGCTGCACACGATGACTTCCACGCCGGGGGGCAGCTGGGCCATGTCGCGGGCGAACCGCGAATGGATGGAGATCAACAGGGCGGTGAGCATCGCTTCCACTGGGCGCCGCGGCGATGAAGGCGAGTACACAGGCGTGCCGCACAGGAGCACGACGATCCGGGTGGCGCCGGACTCGATGGCTCTCCTGATGGGAACGTTGTTGACCACCCCTCCGTCGATGAACCGCTCGCCATCGATCTCCACCGGGGGGAAGATGGCCGGCACAGCCGTCGATGCCAGCACGGCGTCCATGGCCGAACCGTACGTGAACCATCGCTCCTGGCCGTCGGTCAGCGAGGTGGCCACCACCTCGACGGGGACGAGGGCGTCCTCGAGCCGCTCGAAGTCGATCCCGTCCTCGATCACCTTCCGTAGTCCGCTGTTCGGATACACCGAATCCCGCTGCTGGAGATAGAGCCACGGCCCGTGCAGGCGCCCCTGGGGATAGATGTCGTCGCGGGTCAGTCCCCTCCAGATCTCCGTCATCCTCTCGACCCCTCGACGTGTGGGGTCGGCAGCGAAGACGACCCCGTTGACCGCACCCACCGACGATCCGTAGATCCGGTCGGGCACGAAGCCGTGCTCCGTGAGCACTTGCAGCATGCCGATCTGGACGGCCCCACGGGTACCGCCTCCGGCCAGGACCAGCGCGGTCAACTCACGCTCGTCATCGTCGTCCTCGTCGGCCGCCGGGGGAGGGTCGGACTGCTCGGCCAGCCACCGCGCCCGCGCAGCCGCGGCCCGTTGGAGGGTGAATCGGATGGTCAGCACGAGCAGGACGGCGGTCACCACGGCGAACAGGGTGAAGACGACGGCGAATGAGGTGACCGCGGCTTCAGGCATCAGAGAAGAGGCTACCGGCGACTCCGTCCAGCCCCCGGCCACCCGCCAGCCGACGCATCCCGACCCCCGCCTGCTGCCTGTGTCGCTTGTGACACCCGCCGGGCACACTTACGCCATGGTGGTGATCGACGTCGACCGTGTTCAGCCCCCCCGGGGTCGCTATCTGCCATCCGACTCTCCCGAAATGGGCCGGATGCGACCGGCGGCGGTGCTCCAGGGCCATCCCCGGCACTGTCCGGCCGGGCTCGACGGCTGGCAGCCACTGGCTGGTCCCGCGCTCCTCGACCGGCTCCGTATCACCGGGAGACCCCGCCCGGCCGCCGACCCGGAGCTGGCGGCGAGGCTCCGGCACGAGCTTGAGGAGGGTCTTCTCTCCGAGGGAGGGGCCGAGGGGGGCAGGAGTGGTCCGCTCGGTTCGGACGAGCAGTCGCCGCTGGTCGTGACCAAGGATCGGCTGACCCGGGCACTGTCCGATCTCGACCAGCGGGATGTCGAGTTCGGCCAGCGGCTACCGACCGTGCCCATGGCCTGCGGTGCCATGGTCGATGCCCTCTTCCGCCAGCTGGTCACCGTTGGGTCGATCGTTGACCCGATGGCCGACGCCCTGGCCGCTCTGTCCATCGACGATCGGCAGTATGAGTTGGTCTCGTGGATCGAGCGCCTGCCCGGCTCCGAGCTGGCCGAGTTGCGGGCCGAGGTCGAGCGCCAGGCTGACGGACTTGTCCGGCGCTGGCCCCGGCTGGACCCGGCCTGGTTGCCGCGCACGCAGGAGGCGATGCGAGTCGGGCTGGCCGGCGGCGCGGTGGAGCTTTCGGCCAGGGTGGACCTGGCCGTCGGAAGGCCCGCCGAGCTACAGGCCTCGGTGGCCATCGTCGAGATCAAGTCGGGGGCCCGGCGGGTGGAGCATCGCGTTGACCTCCACTTCTATGCGCTGGTCGAGGCGCTCCGGAACCCCGCCCCCCCGTTCGTCGTGGCGACCTACTACACACGGACCGGCGAGCTGGACGTCGATCCGGTGACCGAGGAGCTGTTGGTGGCAGCCGGCCGGCGGACCCTGGCCGGTATCCGTGCGCTCCGGCGACAGGCTGCTGGCGGTCCTCCCGATCGGGTACCTGGCGGGCCCCAGCGGGGGTCGGTTCGGCGATGAAGCGGTCGACCGAGCTGACCCGGGAGCTGATGGCCCCGCCACCGGCTCCGATCGATGGTGCCGTCCGGGTCGCCATCCGGGACCGCCTCGGCGCCGGCATCGGGCCGTTGGTCGAGCGCCTCCTGCCCGGTGACGACATCGTCGTGAACCTGCCCCTCCTCCGCCGGGCCCGGGCGTGCCCCGAGCTGCTGGCCACACCGCCGGAGGCGTTCGCCTGGAAGCCGCGGTTCGTTCGCCGATCGCTGGGCCTGGCCATCATGCGGTCCTGTGTCGCCGGGCGCTTCCGCACCCCGATGCAAGCGGCCGGACCGGTGGCCTGCGAAGCGGTGGCGGAGTGGGAGCGGACTGGCTGGCGTACGTTCCACTGGGAACCCTGGTTCGCCGGCCTGGCCCCCGGCGGGCAGGCCTCGGTACTGGCCGAGGCCGTCAGCTGGGCCACCCCGCTGTGGTCGGAATTCGAGTGGAGACTGATCTCCCACCTGGCCGACCTCGGTGGTGTGGACGACCAATGGAGCTGTCCCGCGCCGCGTCAGGTGCGGCTGAAGGGCCGGTCTGAGGTTCGGGTCGTGCTCGACGCGGGGGAACAGGTCCGGAGGGTGGCGGACGGTGCGACCGGCCGGTGGCCCTGGTCTCGATGTCCGGGGGTCGCCCGGGCGCCCGGTGGACCGAAGAGCTCGCCTTTCTGGCTCTGGCCGCCGGGCTCCGTTCCCCCTCTCGACCCGTGCCCGCACGGGTCATGGGAGTGTGGCCAGACGCCGGGGCCCACGCCACGGTGGACATCGACGCCGGTGTGTTGGCGGCCGCGGCCGACCGGGTGATGGCCACGGTGGAGGCGGTGGTCGACGCCCGACTGCTGTCGGAGGCTGGGCAGCGAGTCGCGGGTCGAGCCAGGCTGACCGGCCCGCGGTGCGGCCCGGGCGTGTTCGTGGCCCGGGCCGGCACCGCGTCCGTCGGTGGCGGCTTCAGTTCGGGCCCCGGACGTCCGATACCTAGGGGACGAGCGAAAAATCTTCGCCGAATATCCTGCTCATTTCACTGCCGGGCTCCTCCCCGGCGAGGGCAGCAGTGTCCAGAGGATCCTCCGCGGTAGCACACGAAGACCTCATTCAGGCCTTCGTCCCGAGGCGCCCATGGAGTGCGTCCAAGGACCGACCGCGGACACGGACCGCAGACACGGACTGATCCAATCGTTCCGATCGAGTCCATGCCGACCGGAGATCGAGTCAAGGAGACCTCATGGATATCTCCCTCCGGCCGGATCCTGCGAGCGGCGAGCGGCGATCCTCCCAGCGGGCACGTCGGGTCACCGACACCGCGGTCATCGGGCTGCCGGCGTGGGCCGAACGTCGTTCTACGACACGCCGGCCGCCGCGGGTGGACACTGTCAGCCTGGTCATCCCCACCAAGAACGAGGCGCTCAACCTCGCCACCGTGCTCGAGCACGTTCCCGATGCAGTCACCGAGGTCATCCTGGTCGACGGGTTGTCGTGGGATGTGACCGAGACGATGGCCGCCGCCTGCAAACCCGATGTCCGCATCCTCGAGGAGGTGTCACCGGGTAAGGGGAACGCGCTGCGGGCCGGATTCGCCGCAGCCAAGGGCGACATCATCGTGGCCATGGACGCGGACGGGTCCATGTCCCCCGGCGAGATCACCAGCCTGTTGTACTTCCTGGGCCACGGATTCGATTTCGTGAAGGGCTCGCGCTTCCTGCTCGGTGGCGGATCCCTCGACCTCACCCCCATCCGGCGGGCGGGAAACCGCGCCCTGGTGGGTCTGGCCAATCACCTCTACCGGACGCAGCTCACCGACCTGTGCTACGGCTTCTTCGCCTTTCGTAGCCAGTTCCTCGACCAGCTCGATCTCTGGTCCACCGGCTTCGAGATCGAGACGGAGATCACCGTCCGAGCCGTCGTGATGGGCCTCCGCATGGCCGAAGTGCCCAGCATGGAGTTCCCCGGCGGAGTGGGGTCTCGAACCTGCATACCTTCAGGGACGGCGCCAGGGTCCTGCGGACTCTGTACCGTGAACGGGCCAATGTGCGGCGCCAGTCGGAGGCGTCGCGGGGGGCCGGTGCCGGCGAGCAGGCCGAACGCGGGGGTCGGCGTGCCGCGTCATGACGACGGTCGCCCCCGCCGCTGACCGTGGCGAGCTGTTCGACCTGTTGCTGTCCGGACCGGTCGGCGTGGCCGACGTCGAGCTCACCGACGGCCTCGAATCCCTCCGCCGCACCGTGGGTCCGGCCCGTCCGGGCCGGACCCTGTTCGTCCTCGTGCGCCTGCACACCCACCCCATCGGCTGCCTGGCCCTGGCCGACGATTCCCGTGACCCGGAGCTGGACTGGCCCACGGCGGCGCGGACCGCCCTGGGCGGATCGATCGGGCGGCACCTGCTGGCCGACGGCATCGAATCGGACTCGCTCGACCTCTGGACCGGCGGAGCCGAGCCTCACGGCCCGCCCTGCCTCGAGGAGCGACGGAGAACGGTGGCCGCGGCGAGGCCGGTGACCGTCATCATCGCGACACGTGATCGGCCGACACGACTCGATGCCTGTCTCGACACCCTCTTGGCCCTCGAGTATCCCGCCTTCGACATCGTGGTCGTCGACAACGACCCGACCACCTCGGACACCGCTGAGCTGGTGGCGGCCCGGGCTGCGGAAGCGGGCGCGATCACCTATCTCCGCGAAGGGCGCCGAGGGCTCGGTGCCGCTCACAACCGCGGCCTTGCCGCGGCCACCGGATCCATCGTGGCCTTCACCGATGACGATGTCGCCGTGGACCGCCACTGGCTGAGCGAGCTCGCCGCCCCGTTCGTGGCCGATCCGCGGGTTGCCGGGGCGACCGGACTGATCCTGCCGGCCGAGCTCGAGGTCCGCACGCAGGTGATGCTCGAGGCCCACGGCCGCTTCGCCAAGGGATTCGAGCCCCGGATCTACGACCTCGGTCCCCATCGGCCCGACGACGTCCTGTTCCCCTTTGCCGCCGGCAAGCTCGGTTCGGGGGCCAACATGGCCTTCGAGACGGCATGGCTGCGATCCAGGGGTGGCTTCGACCCGGCAACCGGTGCGGGAACGCCGGCACACGGTGGGGACGATCTGCTGGCGCTGTACCAGGTGATCATGTCGGGACGGGAGCTCGCCTACCGGCCGGGCGCACTGGTTCGGCACCACCATCACCGTGACCCCTCCGCCGTGCGCCGACAGGTCTACGGCTACGGCGTCGGTCTGGGGGCGTACCTGACCAGCGCGGCGGTGCACGACCCCGGGGCCCTGTGGTCGATGGGCCGCCGGCTCCCGGCGGGCCTCGCCTACTTCAGGGGACGTGGCCATGCACCGATCCGGCCGGTCTCGTGGCCCCACTCGCTGACCCGCCTCGAACACCGGGGCCTGTTGTACGGCCCGCTGGCCTACGCCGTCAGCCGGGCCCGCGGGCGACGGTCCGGAGCACCGTGACCACCCAGATCGACGCCGTCGCTGCGCCCGACGCCGACCCTGCGCTCGACGCCGTCGCTGCGCCCGACGCCGTCGCTGCGCCCGGCGCCGACCCTGCTGTGTCCGTCTCGGTCGTCATCTGCACCTACACCGAGGCACGCTGGGACGACCTTGTGGCCGGGGTCCACTCCGTGCAGGACCAGGACTCGGAATCGCCCGAGATCATCGTGGTGGTCGACCACAACGACACGCTCGTGGATCGCGTCCGCCGCGAGTTGCCCGGGGTCACGGTGACCGTCAACCCGGGCCATCAGGGACTGTCCGACGCACGCAACGCCGGCGTGGCCGTGGCGACCGGCGACGTGGTGGCATTCCTCGACGACGATGCCGAAGCCGAGCACTCCTGGCTGGCCCATCTCGTCGAGCGGTACGGGGACGAGGACGTGCTGGGGGTGGGCGGGTCGGTGACCCCGAGGTGGAGCGAGGAGCGTCCCCGCTGGTTCCCTCCCGAGTTCAACTGGGTCGTGGGCTGCTCATACCACGGGATGCCCGAGACGACGGCTCCCGTGCGCAACTTCATCGGCACCAACATGTCCTTCCGGCGCGCCGCGCTGGTCACGACGGGTGGCTTCGACACCGGGCTGGGCCGGGTGGGGGCGGACGCCAGCGGTTGCGAGGAGACTGAGCTCTGCATCCGGATGACCGGGGAGCAGGGTGGCCGGCTGATCTACGAACCGTCGGCGGGGGTCGTCCACCAGGTGCCGGCAACCCGGGCCACCTGGAGGTACTTCGGCCGCCGGTGCTACAAGGAGGGCCGATCGAAGGCCCTCGTGGCCCGGCTGGCCGGTGCCGACCGGGCCCTGGCCACCGAGCGTTCCTACCTCCGCGGTGTCATCCCGCGCCGACTGGTGCGCTGCCTCGTCCCGCACCGCGAGGCGAGTGGGGGACCCATGATGGCGGTGGCGGTGGCCGTCGGGGTCGTCGATGCCGGGATCGGGTACCTGGCCGCCGCACTGTCGCCGCGGTCCCGCAGCGCCCGGGCACGCCCGGGCTCGTGGCGGGGATGGATCGGACTGGCCGTGATCGGCGCCCTGTGGGGATCGACCTTCACACGGTCGGTCCGGATCGCCCACATGACCGATCTCGGCCTGGTGTCGGTCCTGCCCGTCGTCTACTGGGTGGCGGTGGGGCTGCTGACCGTCAGCTTCTGGTGGTGGGTGCGATGGCGGCGAGCCGGACCCGTGCTGCTCGCCGCGCACGTCGTGCTCCTCATTCTGATCATGCATGCAACGCCGGCCATCCTCTATGGCACAACCCGCTACTCCTGGTCGTACAAGCACGTGGGAATCGTCGACTACATCGTGACCCATCACGGGGTCGACCGGTTTATGCCCAACCTCACCGCCTACCAGGACTGGCCCGGGTTCTTCGGACTCAATGCGCTGTTCGTGTCCGGTTCGGGCATCGCCTCGGCCCTTTCGTACACGGTGTGGGCACCACCGGTGACCGAGCTGTTGTCGCTGGCCCCGTTGGTGCTGATCATGCGCAGCTTCACCGCCAACCGGACCGTGGTGTGGACGGCGGTGTGGCTCTTCTACCTCGGGAACTGGATCGGCCAGGACTACTTCTCACCGCAGGCGTTCGCCTACGTGCTCTACCTCACGGCCGTCGCCCTCGTGCTGCGGTGGTTCCTGCAGCTGCCGCCGGCGGCTCGGACCCGGTCGGCCTACGCCGCCCTCGGTGGCCGGGCACCGCCCCTCCTCGTCACCAGTGGGGGGACGGCCGTCTCCCCGGAGGGCGCGACGGCGGGCGCCGGCCATGTACGCGGTGACACTGGTCCTCGCCGCCGCCATCGCCGTCAGCCACCAGCTGACCCCGTTCATGCTGATCGCAGCGCTCGGTGGCCTGCTTGCGACCCGCCGGCTCCGTTCGCGGTCGCTGTTCGTCGCGGTGACCGTCATCAGCGTGGGATGGATCCTCATCTGGGGACTGCCCTTCCTCCATCAGAAACTGCCGGCCGTGCTCCAGACCCTCGGCCATCCCTTCGACAACACGACAGCCACCTTCATCAATCTCAGCGTGGCCAGTCACGACCAGGTGGTGGTGGCCACCGTCGACCGGGCCCTGACCGCGGCGCTCTGCGGGCTGGCCCTGATCGGTGCCTGGGCTGCGTGGCGATCGGCGCGCTGGCACCGGTGGCAGCCGGCTGCGTGCCTGGCCGTCACCCCGGCCCTGGCCCTGGTCGTCAGCAGCTACGGCACCGAGGTCGTCTTCCGGGTCTTCCTGTTCGGGTTGCCGTTCCTGGCCCTCTTCGCGGCCACTGTCCTGGCTCCCCGTCCGACGGGCACCCGCGGGCGCCGCAGCCTCCGATGGGCGGCGGGCCTCCTGGTGGTTCTGGCCCTCACCGCCTGCTTCTTCGTGTCCTACGACGGGAAGGAGCGCATGAACTACATGCCGCCGAGCGAGGTCGCGGCCATGCAGCGCCTCTACTCCCTCGCTCCTGCGGGGTCACTGATGATCGGGGCGACGGGCAACACCCCGTGGGCCTTCACCCACTATGCCGACTACCAGTACCTGTGGTACCTCGGCGACACCCCCGCCGTGGCCGAGGCGGTCGCCGCCGACCCGGTACCGGAGCTCTTCCACCTGATGCAGCCCTATCCCCATGCCTACCTGATCTTCAGCCCCACCGATGCGGCACAGATCGAGATGACCGGGATGCTGCCGCCGGGCCGGTACCGGGCCATCGAGCGCGACGCCCTCTCCTCCCCGGAGTTCGAACCGGTGCTGTCGCAGGGCGGCGTACTGGTCCTGACCCTACGGGCGACCCCGTGAGAGCGGTCACCGTCGTCCGCCGGGACCTGCCCGCGGTCATCGCCTGGGCCGCCGTGGCCGTGGTCGCCCTGCACCTTCCCGTGCCGGTGCGCGCCGTGTTGGTCGTGGCCGCAGCCGCATGGGCCCCGGGCGCGGCCCTGGCCTGGCTGCTCGAGAGCGCGGACCGGTTGGAGCGGTCGGTACTGGTCGTGGCCCTCAGCCTCAGCATGGCCACGTTGGTGACCGTGGCGCTGTCCCTCTTCCACGTGATGACGGGGCTGCACACGTTGGCGGTGATCGCCGTCGTCACCACGGTGGCCGTGACACTCCGGGAGCTCGACCGGCCGATGACGGGACCGATGCCGGCGGCCGAAACGACGGTGGGACCGGGTCCACCGCCCGTCCCGGGGGAGTGACGGTGGCCGCAGGGGGGTCGCCCACGCCGATCCCGATCCTCCTGTACCACGCGGTGACCGACCGGCCCGTCCCGGACCTGGCCACCTGGTCGGTCACCCCGGCCCGCTTCCGTGAGCACCTCGACGTGCTGGACGGCGAAGGGTGCACCCCGCTCACCGTCTCGGAGCTGGTCGCAGGCCTCTCCGGCCACCAGCAGCTTCCCGAGCACCCCGTGGTGATCTCCTTCGACGACGGCTACGCCGATTTCGTGGACGCGGCCCACGAGATGGCCGGTCGGAGCGTGGTCTCGACCCTCTACGTGACCACCGGACCCCTGGTCGGTGCGCCCACCGTGGGCATGCCCGTCGCCCCCATGCTCACCGCCGGGCAGCTGGCCCCGCTCGAGGCGCTGGGGGTTGAGATCGGCGCCCACTCCCACCACCACTATCACGTCGACGTCGCCCCGAGGTCGGTGGCCCTCGACGAGATCCGGCGCCCCAAGGCGATCCTGGAGGACGCCCTCGGCCATCCCGTCGACAGCTTCGCCTACCCGCACGGCTCGTACCGTGAGAAGGTGCGCCAGCAGGTGGGCGCGGCCGGGTACACCTCCGCCTGCGCCGTGCGCAACGCCTTCAGCTCGGTTGCCGACGATCCACTCTCGCTGGCCCGCCTCACCGTGCGGGACTTCACCACCACCGACACGGTCCGGCAGTGGCTCAGGGGGACGGGTGCCCCGGTGGCCGGGGACCGGGAGCGGTGGAGGACGAAGGTGTGGCGGGTGCGACGGTGGGTGGGCGCCGGTGCCTCCCGGCAGCAGGCCCGGCGGTCATGACCCGGCGGCCGGGCAGCCTCCTCGTGGCTTCGGCGGTCGTCGTCCTCTCTCTGCTCGGAGCGTGGGCCGCCTTCGACGCGGGCTCGGGAACGCCCGCCGGTGTGACCGCCGTCCACCCGCGGCGCCCACCCGCACCCGGCTCACCCGACGGTCCCGGGGGAGTGTGGCAGCACGTGTTCTCCGACCACTTCAACGGCTCGGTGCTGGATTCCGACCACTGGTCGACCTGCTACTACTGGGACTGCACCAACCGGGGCCAGGACGAGTTGGAGTGGTACGAGCCCTCGCAGGCCACCGTGGACGACGGCACCCTCAGCCTCACCGCCACGCCCGACCGGACCCACGGAAAGCAGTACGTGTCGGGGATGATCTCGTCGTACGGCAAGTTCAGCTTCACCTATGGTTATGCGCAGATCGTGGCCGAGTTGCCCCGCGGCCGGGGCCTGTGGCCGGCGTTCTGGACCCTCCCCGAGGCCGGGGGATGGCCCCCGGAGGTCGACATCATGGAGAATTGGGCCCAGACCGACACCATCGACTTCTTCGCCCACTACGGCCGGACGGGAGAGGCGAGGGCGTCCGTGTCGGTACCCACGGCCTCCAGCGCCTTCCACGCCTACGGAGTGGACTGGGAGCCGGGGTCGATCTCGTGGTACGTGGACGGCACCCTGCGGGCGCGGTTCGCCGTTTCCGTCACGTCGCCGGAGTACCTGCTGGCCAGCCTGGCCGTGGCCGGGGACCCGGCGCCCGACTCCTCGACCCGGTTCCCCCAGAGCCTGAAGGTCCGATCGATCGATGTCTGGCAGCACCCGCCGCCGACCACCTCGGCGGCGGCCTCTTGAGACACCGCCCACCCCGGGAACCGGGGGATCGGGTGGCTCCGCAGAAGAGTTTTCCTACAGGATGGCGCCGGTGGGCCGACACTGTTGAGGTGGAGGTCCTCCGAACGCGCCCGAACACCGGCGACCCGGGCCGCCTGCGGCAAGCCCGACGGTCGATAGCGTGGCTCCGGTGTCGGCGGCGCCGGGTTACCGCCCGGATGGGTGCCGCCGTGGCCGCAGCGGCCGCCGTGGCGACGGTGGGCGGTGTCGTCGCCGTGGTGCCCGCCGCCGGCTCGGCCGCCACTCCGGTCGCCACGGCCTTGTCGGCGGCGCACACCTTCGCCAGCCCGGCGGCGACGTCGGGTGCACCGAGGCCCGTCGGCACCGATGCCGGTCCGTGGAGGCTGGTCTTCGACTCCGAGTTCGACGGGACCTCGCTCGACACGGCGCAGTGGTCCACCGGGTGGTTCGGCTCCGGCCTGACCACCGGCGCCAGTAGCTCCGAGCAGGAGTGCTACGACCCGGCTCGGGTGAGCGTTGCCCACGGTGGTCTGGAGCTCACGGCCGTGGCCCGGGCCGAGAGGTGCGGCGGGGCCACCCGGCCCTACGCGTCGGGCATGGTCACCACCGACGGCAAGTTCAGCTTCACCTACGGCTACATGGAGGCGCGGATCTGGCTGCCCGCCGGCTCCCACGGCATCGCCGACTGGCCGGCCTTCTGGGCTGACGGGCAGAACTGGCCCACCACCGGCGAGGTCGACGCCGTCGAAGGTCTGGGCGGCAGGGCGTGCGCCCATTTCCACAACCCCGCCGGCGGGCCCGGCACCTGTGCCACGGGTACGCTACGCAGGCGGGTGGCACACCTTCGCCGCCGACTGGGCGCCCGGATCGGTCACGTACTACTACGACGGCATCCGGCTGTGGAGGGACGTCTCGGGGATCACCTCGGCGCCCATGTACCTCATCCTCGACCTGGCCGTCTCCTCGACCGTCACCCCGCCGGCCACCGTGCCGGCCACCATGCGGGTCGACTACGTGAGGGTCTGGAAGCACTGAGCGCCGACCGCGCCGACCGCGGCGGCGCGGGCGCCACCACGCCCTACGGCACCATCGAAGCGGCCGGGGTCGGCAGGTCGCCCGGGAGCTCGGGGCTGCACATCCAGACCCGCCTCGCCGCCATCAGGATGATCGCCATCGTCGACTGGCCGATGAGGACGGCCAGTGCCATTCCCGTGATCCCGTCGACGGCCAGGAGCACCAACCCGAGGGGAACGATGAGTACGAACAGCCCGCCGAAGACGGCCGTCACCTGCCGGGTCCGGCGCCGGCCGCGTGCCGCGCTCACCGCCGTCCCGCTCACCACGAACGGCAGCGCTGAGAGGCCGAGGAGCCGGAGCGCCCCGGTCCCGGCCGCGGCGTAGGAGCTCCCGAAGACCCTCAGGATCCACGGAGCCGCCAGGACCAGCAGCGCCACTGCCGGCACCAGAATCTTCCCCACGTGGACCATCACCTGGCGGCACCGGTCTTCGAGCCGCGGACGCGTCGATGGAGAGCTCTACCACCAGCGAGTCCCCGACGGCCAGGGTGACCAGGTAGAGGAGGCTCGCCATCAACCAGGCCAGCGAGAAGTAGGCGCTGGCGGAGGCGCCGGACTGGGTGAGGACGATCAGCGGCAGGGTGAGGATCAGTCCCTGCCACCACAGGTTGCCGAGGAAGTCGTAGGGGACGTAGCCCCGCAACTGCCGGACGGTGACACCACCCGAGGTGCCGGCGGCCCGCTGGTGCTGGGGAATGGCCCGGGCGAACAGGTAGAGGTTGGTGGGGACCACCGTGGCCAGGGCGGCCACGGTCCACGACAGGTAGATGCCGGCCACCGGGAACAGCACGACGAAGGGGATCACCATCCCGACCTTGGCCAACGAGAACCCGGCGTTCTCGACCGGCACCCAGCGGGCCTTCCGCAACCCCGTCAGCACCCCGTCCTCGAGGATCATGATCGTCCAGATCGCCGCAGAGGCGATGAACCACGCCGTCATGCCCGGTGAGGACCGGAGGAACACCAGGTCGGGGGCGATGTGGGGCAGCACGACCAGAAAGACCGCCGCCAGCACGAGGGCCAACGCCGCGCTCGACCAGGTAGATGGCCACCACCAGCCGGCGGGTCCGGGCTCCGGCCGGCTGGACGAACCGGATCAATGTGCTCTGGAGGTTGAGCTGGGCCACGGCACCGAGGGATGTGAGCACGTTGATGGCCACCACGTTTCTCCCCACGACCGACGGGGATGCCCGCCGGGCGGCCAGCACCCAGAACAGCATGCCGACCACGCTGGTCACCACCGAGCTCAGCACGAGGGCATGGCCGTTGCGGAAGAGCGGGATCCCGAACTCGCTGCGGAAGGACGAGTGGACCGGCGGATGCCTTCGCCGCCGGACCACCGGTCGGGCCGGGTCCGCCTGGCCGGGCCCGGCCGGGGCGGGGCCCTCGACGGAACCGGATCCGGCCGCCGAGATCTTCCCGACCCAGCGCACCAGCATGGCCACAAAGGGCAGCGGGTCGTCGGCGGTGAACCAGGCCAGCACGTGTGGTCCAGCCGGCCTTCGAAGTGGCCACGGTCGGTGGCACCTGGGCCCGGTGCCGCCGGGACAGGTGCGAGAGCATGTCGAGTTGCTCCACGGTCAGGGACCGGCCCACCGGGGAACCGCCCGCCGGGATCGGACGGCCGGTGAGGTCGAGGTGGGCGGCACGCACCACGTCGATCCCGGTGTCCGACACGAACAGGGAGAACTGGGACCCGATGCGGGGGTTGAAGTCGAGCAGCTTGTACTGCCCATCCCGCCGGTCGAACCGCCAGTCGAGATCGGCGACGCCCCGGTAGCCCAACGACTGGAAGAGGCGGGCCGAGAGCGCGGTCAGTTCCGGGTTGTCCACCGCCCGCGAGTACGAGCCGACTCCGGCCTCGGTGGGCCACATCCGGAGCTTGACTCCGGTGAACAGGACGGACGAGGCGCTGTCGTCACCGACCCAGGCATTGCAGAACCAGTCCTCGGCCGCCTCGGAGGGGATGTACTCCTCGAGGACGACACCGTAGGGGGGCGTCCACTGCGCCGACATCGCGCGCAGTGCCGCCGGGCTGCGCACGACGGTGTTGGCACGCACCGCCGGGTCCGAGAGCCTGGTCCAGGCGGCGTCGTTCTTGGCCACCACCGGATAGACCGACTCATCGACGAGAGCCTCGAGGGCCTCGGAGGTGAGGGGCGCAGCCACGTGGGGCGAGGGGATCCCGATCTGCCGGCAGATGGCACCCAGCGCTCTCTTGGAGGTCAGTCGCCGTGGCAGGTCGGCCGGGACCGGCGGCAGGATGTACCACTCGGACAGCTCCTCGGCATGCTCGGCCACGAGCACGGCCGCCTCGTCGTCGGTGCACAGGAGCACGGCGCGCCCGTCCAGCTGGCCGCCGAGGCTGGACCAGTCCCTCGACGAGCCTGTCCTGGGGCTCGCGGCCCGATGTCGGCCACACGATCGTTCCCCCGGCGTAGCGCGACAGGGCGAGCGGGGGTGGCCGCGTCCTCGACGACGGCGTACACCGGCACGCCCACCCGCCCGAGGGACCGCACAGCACCGAGGCCGCCATGGTCGAGCGGGTACTGGCCGATCTTGAGGAGGACGGCGGGAACGGAGCGGTCGAAGTCGGCCTCGGGCGGACGCCGGTCCGGTCCCTGGCCGACGGGGGTCATGGTCCCGGCCTTGCTCCGCAGCACGCCGGAGGGGCGCCGACCGGTTCGGTGGCGCGCTGGAGATTCACCGGTAACAGCCTAGTGACCGTGCGGTGATTCCGACAGCACCGTCCGCCGGGACGGCGGTTGCCGGGCCGAGGTGTCCGGGCCGAGGTGGCACCGGTCGGACCGGTGCGGCCGGACCCGGCACGGGCAGCCGAGGTCAGAAGAGGGCCTTGGCCGCCTTGGTATCGGGTTTCCCGGCCGCGGTGAGGGGGATCTCGTCCACCACCACCATCTGGCGTGGGATCTTGTAGCCGGCGATGCGATCGCGGCAGTGGGACCGGATGTCCTCGAGGTCAGGAGCGTCGGCCGGGCTCCGCGGGCAGACCACGACAGCCACCCGCTCGCCGAAGCGGTCGTCGGGGAGCCCGACCACGATGGCGCCGAACACCTGCGGATGGGTCTTGACCGCGGCCTCGACCTCTTCCGGGAAGATCTTCTCGCCACCGGAGTTGATGGATGCCGAGCCCCGTCCGTGGACGGTGATGGTGCCGTCGGGCTCCACCGAGGCGAGGTCGCCGGGGATCGACCATCTCACGCCGTGGGCGTCCACCGGGAAGGTGGCGTCCGTCTTCTCCGGGTCCTTGTAGTACCCGATCGGGATCCTGCCCGTTCGGGCCAGCCGTCCGATCTTCCCGTCCCCCGGGGTGAGGGGGCGCAACTGCTCGTCGAGAACCGAGGTGTCGTCGCTCATCTGGAACCTCGGTCCGGAGGCGCCCTCCTCGACGGCGCCCTGGGCCCCGCTCTCGCTCGATCCGAACCTGTCCATGATGATCACGCCGGGTAACTGCTTTTTGAGCTCGTCCTTGACCGTCGACGACAGCATGGCCCCGCCGGACCCGATCACGGCCAGCGTGGAGGTGTCGTAGGTCCCGGGCCGGGCCGACGCCAGCGCTCTCGGCCAACGGACGGGCCATGGCGTCACCGACCAGTCCCAGCGACACCACCCGCTCGTCGCCGATCAGCCGCACAGGTGGTCCGGGTCGTATCGGTGATCGGTGTAGAGCACGGCGGTGCCGCCCATCATGAACGCGTTCCACATCACCCACTGGGCGTTTCCGTGCATCAGCGGAGCCATCACCAGCATGGTCACCCTGTTGTCATCGACCGGGTCGATCCGCTCGGCCAGCTCGTCGGCGGTCCCGATCGGCGCCGCGCCCCAGCCGCCCCCACCCATGGCCGCGAAGAAGATGTCCTCCTGTCGCCAGATGACTCCCTTGGGCATCCCGGTGGTGCCGCCGGTGTAGAGCACGTAGACGTCATCGGGTGAACGGGGTCCGAATCCGCGATCGGGTCCTGCCGACGCCAGGGCGGCCTCGTAGTCGACGGCGGGACCCGATGGCGCCGGTCGGCGATGAGCCGTCCTCGATCACCACCAGGTGGGGCGGCCGCCCCAGTGCGCCGGTCGGCGATCGACTCGGCCACCAGGGCCGACAGCGCCCGCTCGAACACCAGGCTCTCGAGGTCGGCGTTGTCGATGACATAGGCCAGCTCAGATGCCACGTAGCGGAAATTGAGGTTGACCGGTACGGCCCGTGCCTTGTAACAGCCGACCATCGCCTCGGCCCATTCGGCGCAGTTGTGGGCCAGTATCCCGACATGGGCGCCGGGCCCGATGCCCTGATCGTCGAGGGAGTGGGCGAACCGGTTGGCCCGTTCGTCGAGCTGGCGGTAGGTGAGCCGTCGCCCTCCGGCCACGAGAGCCGGGCGGTCGGGGACGGTGTCGACGACCACCTCGAACAGATCGGCCAGATTGAACTGCCTGCGAAGCCATCGAACCTCTCCTCATCTCCTCGTTGCGAAACCGGCCCTAGCATGCTGCAGTCAGGCAGGACGGACGGTCACTCTGTAGCACGCCCCGCTCCGGGGACGTGCCGCCGGCGTGCCCTCAACCGAACAAGGAGGCGAACGAGTGGTGAGCGGCGAAACGGGTCACGCAGGCGGGAATCGTCGGGCTGTCCGCACTGGTCACGGGCGGAGGCAGCGGTATCGGGCTGGGTACCGCCACCCGGCTGGTGGGCGACGGGGCCCACGTCACCATCTGCGGCCGCACCGAGGAGCGCCTGCGCGTCGGCCGTGGCCGCTGCTCGAGGAGGCGGCCGACGCATCGGCGGCCTCGCGGTTCGGCGCGGGGAACGGCCGCCTACGTGGTGGCCGACGTGACGGTCGAGGAGCAGATCGCCGATGCGGTGATCGGCCGCCGCCGAACGGGGCCGGCTCGACATCCTGTTCGCCAACGCCGGCGGGGCCATGCACATGGGCCCGATCGGTCGACGCCGACCTGGCTCAGGTGAGGGCAACCGTCGACCTCAATCTCATCGGGACCTTCCTCTCCATCAAGCACGGCGCGCCGCTGATGGCGGCCGGAGTCGGCACCGGCGTCGACGGAGGTGAGGCCCCGGGTGGCTCCATCATCGGGATGTCCTCGGGAGCCGGGAGCTTCCCCCACCGGTATCTCTGGGCCTACGGATCGGCCAAGGCCGGCATCGACATGCTGTGCCGGTATGCCGCCGAGGAGCTGGGCCGGACCGGCGTGCGGGTCAACACCGTGCAGCCGGGGATCGTCGACGACGAGCTGATGGCGCCCATCACCGCGGGCGGCCCGCTCCTCGACGACTATCTGGCCGAGATGCCCATCAGCCGCCTCGGGACCGTCGAGGACATCGCCGCCGCGGTCAGGTTCCTGGCCGGGCCGGAGTCCTCCTGGATCAGTGGGGAGAACCTGGCCGTGGACGGGGGTCATCATCTCCGCCGGGGGGCCAACTACGGGCTGTTGCTTGGCGGGTAGGCGACTCCGGCCGCCACCGCCACTCCCACGGTCGGGCCGTGTCGAGGGACCGGGTCCGAGGTGGGCGCCGAAAGAGCTGTCGGGGCGGCACGTACAATCGGCCACCGTGAGCCCCAGGGTACGAGTGGTCCGAACATCGCGGTGCCCCCGCGGTCGCCGGCCCGAAAGTCGGCCGGTAGCGGCATGTTGGGCATCGACATGCCGGGGATGGGATCGGGACTGCAGGACGGCAATTCGACGATCGTCGGCGCCTTCCGGACCACGCTCGACCACCAGTTCCTGCTCGTCCTGGCCCTGGCCGTCGTCCTGGTCCTGGCCTGGAACGTCATCCGCACGCTCAACTACCGCCGGGCGGTCGCCGCCGGGGCGGTCGGAGTCCAAGGTGGTCGATCCGTGGCCCTACCCGGAACCGGCGGCCCGGCGCCTGCTCCGGATCGCCTTCGGGGGATTGTGGCTGTTCGACGGCCTGTTGCAGCTACAGACCTCCATGCCGGTGGGGATGCCCGGCGGCGTCCTCACCCCGGCGGCGGATGGATCGCCCGGTGTGGGTACAGCACCTGGTCAATACGGGCGCCACCATCTGGTCCGACCACCCGGTCACCGCCGCCGCCGCCACCGTGTGGATCCAGGTCGGCATCGGGGTGTTCCTCCTGGTCGCCCCCCGCGGCTACTGGTCACGGAGTGCCGGGGCGCTGAGCGCCGGGTGGGGCCTCGTCGTCTGGGTGTTCGGTGAGGCCTTCGGCGGCATCTTCGGCCCCGGCGCGAGCTGGCTGTTCGGTGCCCCCGGGGCCGTCTTCTTCTACGTCGTGGCCGGGGTGCTGCTGGCCCTCCGCGACTCCAGCTGGGAGACGCCCGAGCTCGGTCGGTGGATGCTGCGGGGGACGGGCGCCTTCTTCATCGGGATGGGCGTCCTCCAGGCCTGGCCCGGCCGGGGGTCCTGGTCGGGCCAGGCCCACGCGGGGGCGGCGTCGGGGACGCTGACGGCCATGGTCACCCAGATGAGCCAGGTGTCCCAGCCCTCGGTGTTCTCGTGGTGGTTGCGCTCGTTCGGGTCCTTCGACGCCGCCCATGGCTGGGCGGTCAACCTGGTGGTGGTGGTGGCACTGATCGGCATCGGCAGCCTGTCTGGTGAGCGGCCGGGCCAGGCTCCTGCGCATCGGCGTCGTCGCCGGCGCCGTCCTGTGCCTGGCCGACTGGGTCCTCGTCCAGGACCTGGGCTTCCTCGGCGGTGTGGGCACCGACCCGAACTCGATGATTCCCATGGCCCTGGTGTTCGGCGCCGGCTACCTGGCCGTGGTCAGGTCCCGGCCCGGGCGGACGCCCCGGCACTGGCGTTGCCGCTCGCCACCGCGACCACCTCGCCCACCGCCGCCACCGCCCCCACCGGGCCCACCGCCCCCACCGGCTACCTCGGCCGGCTCAGCCCTTCCTACCTGCTCCGGGCGCTGGCCGGCATCGGGGCGGTCGGGATCGTGCTGCTGGGGACGGCCCCGATGGCCCTGGCCGCCACCAACCCCAACGCCGACCCCATCGTGATCGAGGCCACCGAGGGGACACCCAACCTGGTCGACCTCCCCGGCGCCCCCGTTCACCCTCACCGACCAGGGGAACCGTCGCGTCTCCCTCGGATCCCTGGCCGGTCACACCGTGGTGCTCACCTTCCTCGATCCGGTGTGCACCACCGACTGCCCGGTCATCGCCCAGGAGCTCCGGTTGGCCGATCAGATGCTCGGCCCCCGGGCCTCCTCGGTCGACCTGGTCGCCGTCGTCGCCAACCCCGTCTACGACTCGCCGGCGTTCACCACCGCCTTCGACAACCAGGAAGGGCTCGATCATCTGCCCAATTGGACCTTCCTGTCCGGGCCGCTGGCCCAGCTGCACAAGGTGTGGGACGACTACGGCGTGCAGACCGCGGTGGTCCCCGCCGGAGCCATGATCGCCCACTCCGACATCGTCTATGTCATCGACGGACGGGCCACACCAGGGTGATCTTCAATGCCGATCCCGGCCCGGCCGACTCCGCCAGCGAGTCCTCGTTCTCGGCGCTGCTGGCCGGCCAAGTGCGCACCCTCCAGTCGTGAGGGGCGCCGCCGGCCGGCGGCCGCACCGACGCCGGCTCGGGCGCCGGAGCCGGCTGGCCGGTGCACTGGCCCTCACCTTCTGCATGTCGGCCCTCTCGGCGTGCTCGTCACCGTCGGTCATGCCGCCCGCGTCCACTGCCACCCCGGTCGGTGTCCCCCTGTCCACCTCGACGGCTATGGAGGGGAGCTCGTGGGCCGTCGTGGCCATGGGCCATCTCGACGATCCCGACAACACGTTCTGGCAGCTGCTGACCCGTCCGGTCGGGTCCACCCAATGGCAGCTGTTCACGCCGCCCGGCGTGGCCAGCAACGGCGGCCTGGTGGCGTCGTTCACGCCCCCGGAGACCGTCACCGCCGGGTTCGAGCCCACCCAGGACCTCGAGTTCTCCCCGCTGGCCCAGACCACCGCGTCCCCGGCGGCCCGCCCCGGCGGTCAAGCAGCCACCTGGGCCACCGGGGTCCTTCCCGCCGGGATGGCGGCCGCGCCGGACGCCCTGGCCGCATCGGGCGACCACCGGTACCTGGCCCTGTTGCGCAGCGGCGGTGGCACGGTGGTGGCCAGCAGCGGCGACCTCTCGACCTGGTCGACCGTCACCTCGATCCGAAGCCTGGCCCACGACCCGGCCACGTCGGCGTGCGGCATCACCGCGCTGACCGCCGTCGCCCTCAGCGGCGACGGAGCCGCGGTCGGCACCCGCTGCGCCCACGGGACAAGGCCCGGCATCTTCGAATCGGTGCACGGATCGTGGCGGGCGGTGGGTCCGGAGCTGCCCGACGGGTCGGGACCGGTTCAGGTACTGCGCCTGGTGGCCACACCGGCCGGTGTCTCGGCGCTGGTGGCTTCGGGGCCCGCCGGGTCCGACACGCTGTACGCGCTGTTCGGTGCCGACGGGTTGCGGACGTGGGCCGTTTCCACCCCCCTCCACCCGGGCCGGGCGCCGCTGGCCTCGACCGGGGTCACGGCGGCCGGCGGGCTGGTGGTCACGACCGCCGGCGCCGGCAACCGACGCTCGGCCTGGGTGGTGGGCCCGTCGGGGGGCCGGTGGCTACCGCTGGCCGCCCCGCCGCCGGGCACGTCGACCGTTGTCGCCGGCCCCGGCACCACCTTCGAGGCGCTGATCGCCGACCAGTCGACACTCCACGTGGATGTGCTGGGCACCGGCGGGTGGCGCCGGGTGCAGTCCCTGGCTGTGGCCATCCAGTACGGATCCTCGAGCTGAGCTGCGGCGGGCCCTGGGACCGGGCCCGGGCGTCGGCGATCCGGGCTACGGCCGAGGGCCGCCGCCATCCGTCGGGTCCCACGGGCGCGGTGAGCTCTCGGGGGAGTCGACCGGCGGGCGGGGCGTCGGGGCACGATGGACGTTCGTCCCGGTGTTCGTCCCGGATGGCGGGGGGCCGGCCCGCTCCCGGCCCGACCGCCCAGCCCTCCGCTTGATGGACCGGTCCGCCCGTTCGAACTGTCGCTCGACATCGGCCCACAACAGCGGGTCGTCGTCGACGATGTCGTCGTCTGACATCGGGGCACGTGTGAGCACCACCGCAGCCACGCTGAGGAGGACGAACAGCATGCTCAGCTTGGAAACGAAGCCGGCGATCTGCTGATCGGTGAGGGGACCGAGGCCGATGGCCGATCGTGAATGGGCGAACGTCCGGTACAAGGGGTGGATGGAGAAGATGAGGACGAACGACAGGAAGGCCGGGATGATGGCCTGGGCCACCAGGTAGCCGAACCTCACCACGGGCTTGAGTCGCAGGATTCCGGGCACCCGGCCGAGCACGGGGATCCACAGCACGAAACCGGCCAGGACGATGACCGTGTCGAGCAGGGCCCGGACCAGGGGGGACGACGCCTGGGCCCGCACCAGGACCGGGGTCATCGAGCACACCAGCACCGACGTGACCGTGATGATGGCCACCTGGGGCCTCTTCAGGAAGACGATGGTCGAATCGACCGCGGGCGATCGGGTCAGCCAGCGGAGGACGTCGTAGGGCAGGCCCAGGAGCAGCAGCGGGGCCACGGCCAGGATGAGGATCATCCGCTGGGTCACCAGCGCGGTGAGGGTCCAGTGAGCGGCCAGGTCGGCCACGGGCCAGGTCAGAGCCACCACCAGGGCTACGCAGGCGCCGGCGAAGGCACCGATCTGGCGGCGGGTCCAGGCGATGGGACGATTGCTACTCCGTAGCAGGTGACGGTGGCCCATGACCACGAGGCCCACGGCCACCGTCAGCACCGCCCAGGCGACGGGGTGGGGGTCCCATGCGTAGGGGGCGGCCACACCCGTCACGATCCCGGCCCGGCCGCGGTCGCCTCCGGGCTTCCGTCCCGGCCCGGGCGTGGCCCCCCGGCCACGGGGGCGGAGGTGGGAACCTCGCCCCGCCCGACCGGGCTGCCGCCGGCGCTCACCCGGGTCAGCCTACCGGTGATGGTGGCGTCCGTCGCCGGGTCGCATGCCCCATCCTGGAGGGTCCCCACGGCCCGTCCTTCGGAAGCATCGGATGGGGACCGAGCCGGCGTGGGAGGATGAGCCCATGCCGCTTCCGCCGTTCTGGCAGGTCAGCCCTCTCGGTGTGCTCGCCCTGGTCGTCGGCGTGGCCCACGAGGTCGGGCGCCGGCGGCTGGCGGCGCGGCAGACCCCGGCCCACCGGCGGGCACGCTGGCGGCGGTCGCTCGCCTTCTACGCCGGCCTGGCCTGCTGGTCGCTCGTGGCGTCGGGTCCGCTGGAGCGGTGGGCCATGCCGTGGCTCAGCGTCCACATGGTCATCCACGTCCTCGAGATGTTCTACCTCCCGCCCCTGCTGATCCTCGGGGCGCCGTGGGTGCCCCTGCTGTTCGCCCTTCCCGTCGGGCCGCGACGCCGGTGGCTGCGCTGCGTACAACCTGTCCCCGTCGGGCGGCCGTGGCTGCGGTGGCCCGGTGGCCGCGCTGACCAATCCCGTCGTGGCCATCGTGCTGTTCAACGGGACGATGGTGCTCTGGCACGTCCCGGCCGTCTACGACTGGGCCTCGTGGCACCAGTGGGTCATGGACTGGCTGATGGCACCCATGTTCGTGGTGACCGGCTACCTGTTCTGGCGGATCATCCTGCCGTCCCACCCGGCGCCGGCCGCGGGGCTCGACCCGGGTCCAGGTGGCCGCCGTGGTGATCACCGCCTTCGAGATGCTGGTGCTGGCCATGTCCATGGCCATCTTCACGAAGACCCCGTGGTACTCGATGAACATCCTGATGGACGGACCGGCGGCCGCCCTGCGGGACCAGCGGTTGGGCGGCCGGGATCCTGTGGGTGTGCGGCGACTTCTGGGCCGTCCCGGCCCTGGTGCTGATGGCCTACCGCCTCTACGGCGTCGAGGGCGGCGTGTCGGCCTCGTTCGAGCGGGCCCTCGGCCGGGTCTGACTACCGGGTCCGACCATCGGCCCCGACTACCGGGTCCGACCATCGGCCCCGACTGCCGGGTCCGACCATCGGCCCCGCCTCCGGGTCCGCTCCATCGGCCTCCGACTCCGGGTCCGACTCTGCCACGGCCGCCAGGTCGGGGCCGTCGGAGCCGGCCGTCCTCGGCTCCGGCCGCTGTCCATGGCCACGAGGTCGCCTCCAGGCGGCGAGGTCCTGCGTCCTCCGGCCCGGGACTGCTGTCCGCCGGCGGCCCGATCGCCCGGAGGGGCTGTCGCGGGCGCCCGGCGCCGGTCGTTGCCGTGGAGCAGGTTCCACCACATGTAGATGGCGAAGCCGGCGAAGATCGGCCACTCGAACACGTAGGCCCAGCTCAGCGTGTTGCCGCCCAGGGCCCGGATCACCTCGATGACGAAGGCGCCGACGCAGATCGCCAAGCCCGACGGCCAGGGTGAGGTGGAGCCGGAAGGCGTCGGCTCCCCGCAGCCGCTTCGGGTCCGGGTCGGCCGGGCCCGGCCCGGGGCCAGTCGGTGCGGGCACGCCTGCCACCCTACCGACCGGCCGGCGCTCGACCGACGACCGACGAGCCTGTCGCTCCGGGCAGGCAGGGGAAGGTGCCGGCCCGTGCGCTCGATCCGGGACGCGGACCTGGTCAGCGAGAATGTCGCCGACAACGTGTTCCAACCTCGGCGTGACCGTTGCTACGAAGTGGCGAGCAGAAGCCGAGGGGATCGTTTCGGCTTCGATGGCCAATCGTCTCGGCGAACCGATCGACACGACGGTGCAGTCTCCGTGGGAAGTGGGGGTCGTGGCCGGACCAGAGCGTCGACACCAGCCGGAGGAGCAGCTTCCGCCCGGCGAGACCCGGGCAAGCCGGCCCGATCGGGCTCATCCTCACCTTCGTCGTGGCCCTCGTGGCCATCGGCGGGGTCGGCCGCCTTCTTCATGTCGCAGACCTACACGTCGCCGAACCCCCGACGGGATCGAGGTGGCCACAGTCCGCTCGGGACCGCCGTGGTCGAACGGCAAGACGTGCCGCACGTGGCGCTCCGGTTCCAGACCTATCCCGACTCGACGGGCTTCGGTGGACGGCAAGGCAGATCCATCCCAGCGGCAATCCGAGCTGGCCCGCCTACGGACTCACCAACCAGTTCCAGGTGCCGGCCCACGCGCTGGTGACGGTTACGCGTCCGGCAGTACGACTCGGGCGGGTCGCTCAACAACCCGTGGTTCGCCAACGTGCGCGGCACGGTCGGCGGGCACCGCCGCTTCACCGCTCCAACGGCAAGACCACGGTGGTCAACCACTGGGATCCCAACAACATCGGGCCACACCTTCACCATGCGGGGCGCCCCGGGCGTCGACCCGGACTTCTTCCTCAACGTCCCGCTGCCGACCAACGCCAATCTGCCGACCGGCTCGTCGAACGACGACGCCGGCCAGCACTACACGGTGATGTTCAGCTTCATCTCCGGCAGCAAGGGCACTACGCCTGGAACTGCGAGTTCCCCTGCGGGATCGATGGTGGCCGGCTTCGGGGGCGTCGATGGGCGCCTACGGGTACATGTCGGGGTTCGTCCATGTCGTTTGAGGAAGCGAGGTAGAACGAAGCATCGAGGACGACACGTCCTGAGCGGCAAGCCGTTCTTCTCGCGGGCCGGGCGGGAAGATCTTCATCATCTGGCTGGTCTTCACCGTCGTGGGCGTCCTGATCGGCGTCTACGCCCCCCACCACCTGCTGCCCGCCCTCCTGTCCCCCGAGGGCGGCGACGTGTGGGCGACCGTGGTCGTCTTCACCGTGCTGGCCGCCCCGGTGGCCGCCTTCGTCTACGCGGTGGGCTTCTACAGCCTGATCGCCTGGCGCCACAAGCGGCGACCCGGACGAGCCGCCCGCCCGACGGCGCCCCCCAGCGGGGCAACGGGCCCGATGACGGTCCTGTGGCTGGGCATCTCGCCGTTCCTGGTCGTGGTGCTGCTGTTCTGGGGCATCACCGTGTGGACCGCCCAGCAGGTGACCCACCCGAACACCCTCCAGGTCAACGTGACCGGTCAGCAGTGGGTGTGGACGTACAGCTACCCGGGCACGGGTGTGGAGACCCGGACGCTGGAGCTGCCCGCTGAACCGGCCGGTCGAGTTCAACGTGACCTCGGTGGACGTGACCCACGGTTTCTGGCCGGCCGCGCCTCGGCGTGCAGGTCGACGCCAATCCCGGCGAGGTGACGGTCATCCGCACCACGCCGAACAAGCTCGGGAGCTTCACGTCCAGTGCAGCCAGCTGTGCGGGCTCTACCACGCCTTCATGAACGACTCCGGCGGCGGTGGTGACCCCGAGCAGTTCGCAGCTGGCTCCAGACCCACGGAGCCCTCGGTGGCCGCGGCCAGAACACGACGGCCGACGGTCGTCTACGTGACGGTGAGAAGAAGCGGTCCCGGGTCGGATGTCAACACCGTGGCTGGACAGGACTGCAGTACGCAGGACCGAAAGGGTGACGAACGTGACGACAGCCATGGCTCCTCCGCTCCTCGAGGACACGCCGACTCGGCCCGAGGGCCGGGGGCTTCTACCGGCGGCAGAACATCTGGACCGGACTCGGGTTCGGGATCTTCCTCGGCTTCGTCGGCCTGGTTCGTGTCCCACGCCCTGGTCCAGGGCTCGAACTGGGGCACGCGACATGGTGGTCACGTGCACCATGGTCGGCTGGGTCGTCGGATTCAACGTCGGGGATGGGCACGTTCAACGCCCCCATCCGCTGGATGCTGGGGCACGACCAGACCCACGAGGACGAGCTCTACGCCGCCGGTGTGGGCCAGGGGGGCGCCCGCTACTTGAAGTTCTGCACCGACCACAAGGTGGTCGGGACCCAGTACCTGATCCTGGTGATGGTGCTCTTCGGCGTGGGCGGCACCCTGGCCATGATGATCCGCACCCAGCTGATCACGCCGCACTCGACGCTTCCTCGACCCCCAGACCTACAACTGCGGTCGTCACCATCCACGGCATGGTGCATGATCATCGCCACCATCATCATGGTGACCGGGCCCGTTCGCCAACTTCATCATGCCGATCATGATCGGGGCCAAGGACATGGCCTTCCCCCGGCTCAACGCCATGAGCTTCTGGGTCGTCGCCTCGGCGGTGCCCGTGCCTGCTGGCCACCTTCTTCCTCGGCGGCGTCAACGCCGGCTGGACGACCTACGCGCCGCTGTCCGTGCAGGCCCCGCCGGCCATGGACGCCTTCGCCATCACCATCATCACCTTCGTGGTGTCGGTCACCGTCGCCGGCGTCAACATCATCGTCACCGTCGTCACCATGCGGGCCAAGGGAATGACCATGGGCCGCCTGCCCATCTTCACCTGGGGTGCGGTCGTCGGCAGCGCCCTCGGGCTCTACGCCATGCCCGCCTTCCTGGCCGTCATGACCATGATGATCACCGACCGGGTGACGGGTACGTCGTTCTTCGTGGCCGCCCAGGGCGGTTCGGCGTTGGCTGTACGAGAACATCTTCTGGATCATGGGCCATCCCGAGGTCTACGTGATCCTCCTCCCCCCGGTGGCCGCCGTGCTGGAGATCGCCAGCACGTTCGCCCGAAAACCGGTGTTCGGCTACAAGGTGGCCATCGCCGGGTTCGTGGCCATCGCCGCGCTGTCGATCATGGTGTGGGCCCACCACATGTTCACCACCGGCTGGGCGCCCAATCTGGCCGCGCCGTTCATGCTGACCACCGAGCTGATCTCGATACCGACCGGCATCATCTTCCTGTGCGTCATCGGCACGATGTGGAAGGGCAGCATCTGGACGCGATTGCCGATGTACTTCGTCTACCTGTTCCTCTGGAACTTCATCATCGGCGGGGTGACCGGGATCTACCTGTCCGACGTCCCGGCCGACCAGTTCTTCCACGGCGACATGTTCGTGACCGCCCACTTCCACTACACCCTGCTGGGCGGCGCCATGATCGGGGCGACGGCCGCCTTGTGCTACTGGTTCCCGAAGATGACCGGCAGGATGCTCAACGAGCGGATCGGCAAGGTGGCGTTCTGGATGATCGCCATCGGCATCCAGGTCACCTACTTCGGCATGTTCTGGGAGGGCTTCCAGGGCATGGCCCGCCGGGTGGCCTACTACGACCCCGAACTTCACTCGGCCAACCAGATGGCGACCGCCGGCGCGTACCTGCTCATGCCGGGCTGGCTCGTGTTCCTCTACATGATGCTCCACTCGTGGCGGCACGGGAAGGTGGCTCCGGCCAACCCCTGGCACGCCAAGACCCTCGAGTGGAAGGTGCCCACCCCGGTCCCCCTGGAGAACTTCCTGGTCGACCCCGTAGTCACCTCCGATCCGTACAGCTATGGCGAACCGCCGCCGCCTCCGACGGTCGAGCCCGAGCACGAACCCGAACTGGTGCCCGCCGGCACCGGGGCCCCGCCTGGTGAGGGAGGTGAGGGCTGATGGCCGTCGCCGACACCGGGAGTGGCGACGTACGACGATCACGGGCCGGCCCGGTCGCCGATGAAAGCCACGACGGTTCTCATCACGAGACGGCTGAACAACGGGACCAGAAGGAGCGCCTGGCCATCTGGCTGTTCATCGCCGGGGACGCGCTGTTCCTGCTGCTGGAGCTCTTCACCTGGTTCTATCTGCGAGCCCTCAATACGAGCGGAATGTGGCGGGGTGCGGCGTGCTCGAAGGCCAATCCGTGCACGGATGGCCTGGGAAACCCCATCACCCGCGAGGTGGCCAAGGCCGATCCCGGTACACGGTAGCCATTGCCGCACTGACCGTCGTCGCCGCCCTCTCATCTGGGCCACGGAGCGGTCGGCCCGGAACGGGGAGAATCGTCGGGTGGTCGCCGGTTTTGCCGGCCTGGGCCTCGTCGTGCTTCTGGCCGCCGTCGGCCTGGCCGTCTACCAGTTCCAGGTGCTCCCGTTCACCACCGTCGACGGTGCCTATGCGTCGACGTTCGAGTTCTTCATGGGGTCGACATTGGCTCACCTCATTCTGCTCGCCTTCATCGGGTTCGGATTGTGGAACCGAGCCCGCCAGGGTCGTTATGACGACGGGCGCTGGTACCGGGTGCGGGTGATCCGGTACTTCGCCGTGTGGATCGCGGTCTCCGCATGCGTGTTGGCCATCGTGATGTCGCTGTTCGCGTGAGCCGGACCGTCGAGGGCGCCCCCCGGCCCATGGAGCCCGGGAGGATCGGCGTTCTGCTCGTTCGTTTGGCTTTTCCCTGACCAGGGTAGGAGGAGGAACGTGTTCAAAACGATCGTCGTCGGAGCCGACAGGTCGCCGACTGCTCGTCAAGCCGTCGTGGCGGCGGCCGATCTGGCTCAGATCATGAGGGCCAAGCTCCACATCGTCGCCGCCCTCGACCCCGAGCAGGGGCCCATGCGCAGCGAGAAGGGGGGCTATGTGGACCCGAGCCATCCCGCCGAGGTGTTGTTGGCCAACCTCACCGCCATCGCCGAGGAGCGGGGGCTCGAGACGTCCGTGCACCAGTGTTCGGATGCGCCCGCCGACGCCGTCGTACAGGTGGCCGAGGAGGTCGACGCCGATCTCATCGTGGTGGGGAACAAGGGGATGAAAGGAGTGCGTCGGGTCCTCGGCAGCGTCCCCAACTCCGTCGCCCATGCCGCCCCCTGCTCCGTGTTGATCGTGGATACGGAGGGAGCGGACTGAGCGCGTCCGCTGCCCGCGGGTTCCCGGCCCCGCGTTGTCCGACCGGCACCGGGCCGATCACTTCCCGGCCTCGCCCGCGGGCAACGCAGCCGGCAGGGATGGTTCAGGTTCCGGGCGGCCAGTTCTTCATCAGATCGGATTTGACGGCCACGATGAGGCCGAAGGCGACCGTGTAGAAGATCACCACCACCGCGGTCAGCGTGAGCTGCGAGTAGGTGAAGACGGCGACGGCGATCAGGAAGAGATACAACCCGACGGTGGTGCGGCCCTGCCAGGTCAGTGGGGCGAAGCCCAGGCCACCCTCCTTCTTCCCGAACCAGAGGTCGGGCCCGGTCCCCTCCTGTTCCGGCTGCAACCCTTCGGGACCCACGCCACCCACGGTACCCGGCCGGACCCGACCGGGAGCGGGCGCCCACCCGCTGGACTAAGACGGTGGAGTGCAAGCGGAGCAGCGGGGCCACCACGGACAGCACGGGGCCACACCGGCTGCGGCGGACACGGGGGCGGAGATGCCGATCCTCCTGGCCGCACCGGACAAGTTCAGGGGGACGGTCACCGCCCGCCAGGCGGCGGACTCGGTTTCCCGGGGAGCCTCACCGTTCGGATGGTCGGTGCACCAGGTTCCCCTGTCCGACGGGGGAGAGGGGTTCCTCGACGCACTGGCCGGGCTCGGGGGCACCCTGGAGACGGCTGACGTGGAGGGTCCCCTGGGCGAGACGGTCGGTGCGGCGTGGCTCCGTATGGGAGACCTGGCCGTGGTCGAGATGGCCCAGGCCTCCGGGCTGGCCCTGGTCGGTGGAGCCGAGGGCAACGATGCCATCCGGGCCACCACCCGGGGCGTCGGCCAGCTCATCGTGACTGCGGCACGAGCCCTGGCCGGTGGCCGGGCCTCGGTGCCGGGGCCGGGCACCGAGGCCCCTCGGAGCGGGGAAGGTGCTCGCGGGCGTCCCACCATCGTGGTGGGGCTCGGCGGTTCGGCCACCACCGACGGGGGCCGGGGGGCGCTCGAGGTCATCGAAGCAGCCGGCGGAGTCGGATCCGTGGCCCTCGTGGGCGCCTGCGATGTCGATGTCGGGTTCGTCGAGGCCGCCCGCCGATTCGGCCCCCAGAAGGGAGCAACCGCCGATCAGGTCGTCCAGTTGGAATCCAGGCTGGAGTCGCTGGCCGAACGGTACGCCGACGACTACGGGGTCGACGTGCGATGCGTCGAAGGAGCCGGCGCCGCCGGTGGCTTCGGGGGTGCCATCGTCGCGCTGGGCGGCCGTCTCAGATCCGGGTACGAGGTGGTCGCCGAACTTGTCGGCTTCCGGGAGCTGCTGCACCGGAGCCGGTTGGTGGTAACCGGCGAAGGGGCTCTCGATGCCACGTCGCTGTTGGGGAAGGTGGTCGGATCCGTCCTCCGGGATGCCGGGCAGGAGGTCGTCCCGGTCCTGGTGATCGCGGGCAGGGCCTCGCCGGACACCGCCGCCGAGGTGGAGCGGCGCGGCGCCCGGGTGGTCTCGCTGACCGAGCGCTTCGGTGCCGACCGGGCCGTGGGCCAGACGGCGGGCTGCATCGAAGAGGCGGTGGCCGAGTACGTGAGCCGACCGGGTCAGACGAACTCGTAGGCGGCCGGGTCGGGTTCCTTCATCTCGTGGCGGAACCGGATGAACGACCACGGCCAGACCATGGGCAGTCCACGGTCGTCGAGGTACCAGCTCCGGCAGCCGGTGACCCACACGGTCTGTTGCGCGGCCTGCTCCCGGGCATGCTCGAACCGGGCCAGGGCGTCGCGGGTGGCGCAGACCTCCCGGCAGTCACCGGACCGGAGGCGGTCGACGAGCTGCATGATGTAGCCGAACTGGAGTTCGGCCACCTCGATGAGGGAGAAGTTCCCGACCGGCCCGTTGGGGCCGTTCAGCATGAAGAAGTTGGGGAACCCGGGGACCGAGATGGACAGGTAGGCCTCGGGACGCGGGCTCCAGGCCTCGTCGAGAGTGATCGCCGTGGCGCCCGACGACCTCCATCGGCCGCATGAAGGCATCGGCCTGGAAGCCGGTGGCCAGCACGAGCACGTCGAGCTCGTGGAGCCGGCCGTCTTCCGTGCGGACACCGGCGGGCTCGACGCCCTCGATGGCCTCGGTGACCAGCTCGGCGTTCGGCTGCTGGATGGCGGCGTAGAAGTCGGGGGAGACGATCAGCCGCTTGCAGGCGGCCCGGTAGTCCGGACGCAGCCGCCGCCGGAGGACCGGATCGGCGCACGTTGTCCTCGAGGTTGGCCAGACACGCCTGCTCGATCATCTTGATCTCGGCGATTCGGCGTCCACGACCGCGTTGGAGAAGATGTCGAACATGTCCGAAATCTGCTGGCGGGTTCGGGCCAGCCCATCGCGGATCGTTCCGCCACGCCTCCCGCTCCTCGTCGGAGTAGGCCGGGATTCTCCTGCGGCATGACCCACTGGGCGGTGCGCTGGAACAGGGACAGGTGGGCGACGCGGTCGACGACGGCGGAGACGATCTGCACGGCCGTCGACCCGGTGCCGATGATCCCCGACCCGGGCGCCGTCGAGCTGCGCACCGTGGTCCCAACGGGCGCTGTGGAACATGGCCCCCTCGAAGGTGTCCAACCCGTCGATGTCGGGGTACTTGGGATGGTGGAGCACCCCGGTGGCGGCGATGACCACGTCGACCTCGTCGTGCGTGTCCGGCGGCCGTCGTGAGACGTCCACCGCCCGTCCGAGAAGGGCAGCGGGTGACCGGATCGCCGAAGCGGATCCGGGGCACGACGCCGCGGTCCTCGGCCACCTGCTGGAGGTAGGCGTGGATCTCGGGGCCGGAGGCGTAGCGGTGGCTCCATCCGGGGTCGGGGCGAACGAGTAGGAGTAGAGGTGCGAGGGCACGTCGCAGGAGAGCCCCGGGTAGGTGTTCTCCCGCCAGGTCCCACCGACCCCGTCGCGCCTTCTCGTAGACGGTGAAGTCGGTGAGGCCGGCCTCGTCCAGCCTGATGGCGCTCAGGATGCCGGCCATGCCCGCGCCGATGACCGCACACCTCACCCGGTGCCGGCTCCGATCCATGGGACCGAGTCCATCACACCCGGCCCGGTCGTGCCGGGCGACCGGCGACCGAGTCCATCACACCCGGCCCGGTCGTGCCGGGCGACCGGCGACCGAGTCCATCACACCCGGCCCGGTCGTGCCGGGCGACCGGCGACCGAGTCCATCACACCCGACCCGGACGTCCGCGTCGGCGGACCGCCCGTGCCGGGGAGTACCGTACGGCGATGATCCCCGACCATTACACGCTCGCCGGCTCCGATGTGTCGATCCCACCGCTCGGGGTCGGCACCTGGGCCTGGGGCGACCGTTCCACCTGGGGCATGGGCGGGTACGACTCCGGCCTCACCCGGGGCTCGATCAAGGAGGCGTGGGACGCCTCCATCGACCACGGCGTGACGTTGTTCGACACCGCCGAGGTGTACGGCCGGGGGGAGAGCGAACGGATCCTCGGGACCCTGCTGGCCGAGGACCCCGAGCGGGCCGCCTCGGTCGTCGTCGCCACCAAGTTCATGCCCTCGCCCTGGAAGCTGGAGGTCCGCGGTGCACTCATGAAATCGCTCCGGGCCTCGCTGAACCGCCTGGGCCTGCCCGCGGTCGACCTCTATCAGATCCACGGCCCGATCAGCCTCCGCTCCCACACGGCGATGGCCGCCGCCCTGGCCGCCGCCCACGAAGCCGGGCTGGTCAAGGCGGTCGGGGTCTCCAACTACTCGGAGAAGGAGACCCGGTCGATGGCCGCCGCGCTGCAGCGACACGGCATGCAACTGGCGTCCAACCAGATCGAATTCTCCCTCCTCCGACGTTCGCCGGAGACAGGCGGGCTGATCGCCGCCTGCCAGGAACTGGGTGTCCTCCCCTTCGCCTACTCACCCATCGGCCAGGGGCGGCTGACCGGCAAGTACTCGGCGTCGAACCCACCCCCGGGCAAACGGAACTTCTCCAACCATCCCATGGAGGTGGTGGACGGGGTCGTCGCCGAGTTGCGCCGGTCGGCGACGAGTACGGGGGGAAGTCACCCAGCCAGGTGGCTCTGAACTGGGTGATGGCCAAGGGCGCCGTACCCATACCCGGCGCCAAGAACCGTCAGCAGGCGGACGAGAACGCCGGCGCACTGGGCTGGGCCATCGACGGGGACGATCTCGCCCGGCTCGACCGCGTCGCGCTGCGGGGGATCCAGAGCCTCCAGGGACGGTTCTGGCAGCACGGCTGAGTGCAGGCGGCCTTCGGACCGGTGGTCCGCGTCGGGTGGCGCCGCTACAGTTCGGGGGACCCACCGTCAAAGGAGATCCCGGCCATGGACATCCGGTCGAACGAGGGCGTGGCCCCGGTCATCGAGCACAACGGCACCACACCGGTCTGGTGGCTGGTGCCGCCGCAGGAGATGCGGGCCGCCACCGAGGGCGGATTCCTCGAGCTGGTCAGCGAGTGGGAGATCGCCGGCGGGGGAGCCGTCGAGGAGCACTCCCACCCGACCCACGAGTTCTATTACATCCTGGCCGGCCACGGGATCATGAAGATCGCCGATGAGGAACAAGAGGTCCACACCGGTGACCTCGTGTACACACCACCGGATACCCCCCACAGCATCTGGCCGGCGAGCAAGAACGCGCCGCTTCGCGGCCTGGCCTTCGCCATCGGCACCCCGGGCTCGGGCCCGGTCGACTACAGCTGAGCGGTGAGCTCCGGCGACCCCGCCCCGGGTGCCGTTCCCGCCATCGTCCTCAACGACGGCCACCCCATCCCGCAGCTCGGGTTCGGGGTGTTCCAGATCCCTCCGCCCGACACCGAGGCGGCCACAGCCCGGGCGCTCGACATCGGCTACCGGCACTTCGACACCGCCGAGATGTACGGCAACGAACAAGGGGTCGGCCTGGCCATCGCCCGATCGGGTCTCGACCGGTCCGAGGTCTTCGTCACCAGCAAGTTGAACAACGGGTTCCACCGGCCCGACGACGCTCGCCGGGCCTTCGACAGGACACTGGGCGAGCTCGGGTTCGAGTTCATCGATCTCTTCTTGATCCACTGGCCCCTGCCGACGCTCTACGACGGTGACTTCGTGTCGACGTGGGAGGTCCTGGTGGAGTTCAGGGACGACGGGCGGGCCCGGTCGATCGGGGTGTCGAACTTCCAGCCCCATCACCTCGACCGCCTCCTGGCTCGGAGCGATGTCGTGCCGGCGGTGAACCAGATCGAGGTGCACCCCTATCTCACCCAGAGCGGCGTGCGGGGGTACGACGCCGACCACGGGATCGCCACCGAAGCCTGGTCACCGATCGCCCAGGGGAACGTGCTCGGCGACCCGACCATCGGCGATATCGCCGTGGCAGTGGGGAAGACCCCGGCCCAGGTGGTGCTCCGCTGGCACGTCCAGCGCGGCGACATCGTGTTCCCGAAGTCGGTCACACCCTCGCGCATACGGGAGAACTTCGAGATCTTCGACTTCGAGCTGGCGCCCGGGGACATGGACAGGATCACCGCCCTCAACCGGGACGAGCGTACGGGGCCGGATCCCGACACGTTCGACTACGTGCCGGGCTGACCGCGGCATCACCCCGCGACGGGCGGAAACAGCGCGTTGGGGTTGAGGACTCCGTCGGGGTCGAGCGCCTGTTTCAGGGCGCGGAAGGCGGAGATCTCGTCGCTGGTCCGGCACAGGTGCAGCCACCGTGTCTTGGCCGTCCCGACGCCGTGCTCGGCGCTGATGCTTCCACCGAAGTCGCCGACCAATCGGAAGACGGCATCGTCCACCCGGTCGTCTTCGGGGGGCAGGCCGCTCACGTTCACGTGGATGTTCCCGTCCCCGACGTGCCCGAAGAGCCAGGTGCGGGCGGCCGGTTCGACCGCGCGGACCACCCCGGGCACCCGGTCGATGAAGTCGGCCAGGGTCCCGAGAGGCACGGCCACGTCGAGCTTGTGGGGCGGGCCGAGGGCGTTGACGGCCTCGGTGTGGGCCTCCCGGTAGCGCCACAGCACGGCCCGCCGGGTGGGCTCGGTGGCCACGACGGCGTCGGCCACGTGGTCGATCGAGGCTGTCGCCTGGGCCAGGGCCTCGGTCGGGTCGGCGTGGTCGGCCGCCTCGACGAGCAGGTAGACGGGGTGGGAGGCGGGGAACGGCATGCCCATCCCGGTCACCGAGCACACCAGCTCGAGCCCGGGGGCCAGAAACAGCTCGGCCGCCTCCAGTGGGGGAAGCGCCTGCCGCAGGGTGACCGACGCCTCGAGGGCGTGGACCACGGTGTCGAAGGCCAGTACGGCGACCGTCCGGCACGGCTGGGAGGGGACGAGTCGCAGCCGGGCCGCGGTGACGACGGCCAGCGTGCCCTCGCTCCCGCACACCAGGCCCGGCAGGTGGTAGCCCGTGTTGTCCTTGATCAGCCCGCCGAGGTGGGAGACGACCGACCCGGTTCCGAGCACGGCTTCCAGGCCGAGCACCTGTGCCCGGGTGTCCCCGTAGCGCAGGACGTGAGCCCCGCCTGCGTTGGTGGCGATCATGCCGCCGACCGTTGCCGATTCGCGGCTGGCCAGATCGACCCCGTAGGCCCAACCGGCGGCGCCGGCGGCCCGGTGGAGCTCGGAGAGCACGACGCCGGCACCGGCGGTGACCTGTCCCGACCGGGGGTCAACGGGCTCGAGGACCTGCAGGCGCCGGAGGCTGAGGACCACTTCGTCGTGGAGGGGAACGCCGCCACCGACCAGTCCGGTATTGCCGCCCTGGGGGACCAGGCGGACGCCGAGCTCCCGGCAGGCCAGGACGACGCCGGCAACCTCCTCGGTGGAGCCGGGCCTGACCACGGCGGCCGAGCGTCCACCGAACCGGCCCGTCCAGTCCGTGGTGTACGAGGCGATGATGTCGGGATCGACGACCACGTGCTCACCGACGACGTCGCCGAGCCGAGCGATGATCTCCCGCTGTCCGGCCATGACCCCTACTCTGCCCGACACCGGTGGCCGGTGCGGGCCGGGGGCGACGCACCGCGGATCCCGGTTCTAGGCCTCCTGGTCGGAGCCCTTCTTCGACCCCGGCCACCGGATCCGCCACCAGGGTCGCGATGGCGCTTCGATCACGACCGGTTCGTCCGTCAGCCAGAAGCTGTCCAGCGGCGCCGGTGGTGGGGCCGAGCCCTGCCACCAGTGCCGCCGCGGCGGTTCGGGCTCGACCGGGACGGGTCCCTCCGGCGACCACAGGCTGCTCAGGGCGGTGCGAGGTGGGGCCGCGGGTGGTTCCGGTGCGGCCTCCGGAATGGCTGATGGCGAACCGGTCGGCATCAGCGCCGGGCCCGAGACGAGAATGGTCCGGAGGGAATTGAGATCGTCGTCTTTGGCCGCGATCACCCGATCCCGCTCCCGGGCCTCGGCCTCGGCCACTTCCGCCCGGATCCGCAGCGCCACCACTTCGGCTCGTAGGATTTCGATTTCGGAGAGCACGGGTACGACCATCGGTTCGACGCGTTCGGCCGAGGGGTCGGGTCCGATGGTGATGTGGGCTTCGATCGGGGCACCGGGTCCGGTCGGCCCATCGGGTGCCACCGGGGCGCCGGTGCCGGCCGGAGCGTGAGCTTCGACCGGGTTGTCGCCCGCCGGAAAGGCGGCTTCGAGATCTGCGGTCGGGATGAGCCACCGTCCTCTGCCCTTTCCCTCCTTGTGGGCATGGGGAAACTCCCCGGCTCCGAGCCGGCGCTGGATGATGCGGCGCTCGACGCCGGCCACCTCGGCCGCCTCGGTGATGGTCAGCATCGATTTGCCGTTGGCCCTGCTCATCGGGCGCGACCTCCGGCAGGAGCGTAGGCCCCGGCCGAGCTGGTTTTGCGCTGTGCGTTTGTCGACCGCTTCGGACTCATCTCCGTCTCCTGCGAAGGGCTCCCCACGGGCCGCTGGTCCACAGCATCGTCGGATTCTGCGGCGTTCTTGAATCTGCAGCTTGGCCCGAGACGCTGCCCTTCCCCCAGTGGCCGATCCGCGGACCGCGGCGGCGAACCTTTCTACTCCCCCGAGCGTCACTATATACATGCGCACCGTTTCGGCCGCCGGTCGATCGGCAGGAGTCGGGAAAGTGGAGGGCCTTCGGGACGTGGACGACCTCGAGACATGGCTGGCCGAGGGGTATCCCCGCTCGTTCCGTACCGCCTGCCTCATCCTCGGCAACCGGTCCGATGCCGAAGAAGCCGTCCAGGAGGCCTTCTTGAGGGCATGGCGGTTCCGCGACTCCCTCACCGCCGGCGCCGACTTCAAGCCGTGGCTGTACCGGGTCGTGGTCAACGCCTGCAACTCGAAGCTCCGACAGGAGATTCCCCATCGGGACCGGCGTTCCAACGATGACGGGCTGGCCGGCACGTCATCCATGGAGGACGCTCCGACCCGTGCCGCCCTCTCGCAGGACGTGGTCCGTGCTCTGCAGGATCTTCCGGTGCATCTGCGGGTCGTCGTGGTGTTGCGCTACTACGCGGATCTCAGCGAGCGCGAGATAGCCACCGCCATCGGTCGGCGGCAGGGAACGGTGAAGTCGCGCCTGCACGAAGCCCGCCGGCTGTTGGCCGAGCACCCGGCCCTGCGGTCGCAGGCCCCTGACTATCGCTCGGATTCGGAGGTACTCCGGTGACCATGCTCGACGAGGAGTTCCTGCGCGACCGCATCGGTGATGCCGCCACCACCATCGAGATCCCCGACGGCGCCACCGAGCGGATCCTGGTGGCATCGCGAGCCTCCACGCCCAGGGCCCGGGCCTGGCTCAGGCGGCCCGCCCTCCCCCGTGGCGGTCGTGCCCGCAGGATCCTGGTGGCCGCCGTGGTGATCATGGTGGTGGGTGGGATCTCGCTCTCGCTGGTGGCGTCGAGGGCGGTGACAACCGGACGCAGCTCGGCGGGCTCGGCCGGATTCGTGGGAGGAGCCGCATCCCCTGCATTTGCCCCTCCGGTACACGCCGGCGCAGGCACGTCGACATCGAACGGATCGACCGGTGGCGCGCCGGCCAGCTCGGTGCCGCCACTCCCATCCGGCTCCGTCGGCCAGTCGGCCAGGGTCGAGGCCAACGGCTCGATCAGCCTGACCATAGGGAACGGCAAGCTGCAGTCGGTGATGGCCGCGCTCTCCGACCTGGCGGCCGGCAAAGGTGGTTTCGTGTCCAGCAGCCAGTCCCAGGTGGGCGGCGGAGGGTCCGGGACCCCGTCGTCCGGGACCATCGTCCTGCGGGTGCCGGAGGCGTCCTTCGGCGCGGTGGTGTCCCAGGTCCAGCAGTTGGGCCACCCCACCTCGGTGACCACGACATCCACCGATGTCACCGGGCGGTACGTGGACCTTCAGGCCCGCATCACCGCGCTCCAAGCCAGCCGTCAGCAGTACCTGACGATCATGGGCCAAGCGACGTCGATCGGCGACATCCTGGCCGTCCAGAGCCAACTCGACACCCTGCAGAGCGAGATCGAACAGCTCCAGGGCCAGCTCGCCGTCCTCGACAACGAGACCACCTACGGGACGCTCACGGTGTCACTGACCGAGGCCGGGCATCGGCCGGTCCCGCCACCGCCGCCCAGCACGGGACTCGACAGTGCCTGGCACCGGGGGATCGGCGGCTTCGTCTCGGGCGTCGAGTGGTTGATCCGCATCGCCGGGTCCACCCTCTTCGTGCTCCTGTGCCTGGCCGCGCTCCTCGTCGCCGGCCGGTGGGCGTGGCGGGCTTCGCGTCGGCGGATGCTCTGAGCCGGGTGACCAGGCGACCCGTCCAGGGTCGGCCGGGCGTCACCGGCATCGCCGTCCAGGGTCGGGCATCCCCGGTGCGGATGCGGCAGACTGGTCCCGCCCACCCACGGACGGAGGATGGTCGCATGGCGCTGAAGACGACGGACGAATTGCTGGCCGAGGTTCCCATGTTCGCCGGGCTTTCCCAAAAGGATCTCAAGCGCGTGTCGGGCCTGGCCACACGGCTCGAACTCGGCCAGGGTCGGGAGCTGACCCGCCAGGGCGGTATCGGTCACGAGTTCATCGTGGTGCTGGACGGAACAGTCGATGTGATGATCGACGGTGCAGTGGTGAAGACCTGCAGCGCGGGGTCGTGCTTCGGTGAGATCGCGCTCCTCAGCGACCGACGCCGGACGGCCACGGTGTTGGCCAAGACCGATGTCATCGTCGACGTGATCGGTCGCCAGGAGTTCTCGACGCTCCTCGAGGACCACCCCGCCATCGCCGAGCAGCTCAAGGCGGCGATGGCTGTCCACCTGGACGAGAACGAATCCCGCTCCTCGTAGGGTCCGTCTCCTCGCCCGCCCGACCCGTCGGGCGACATCAGGCAAGGTAGGCGTCCACGGCGGCGCGGACCTGCCGCGGCCCGACGCCGTCCGCCGGTGCGGGGAACAGGGAGCCCACCCGAGCCCCGCACAACGTGACGACCCCCGGGAAGAGGCCTAACCGGGGGTCGTCGAGTGGTGGACAGACCGCCAGACCCCCCCTGGTCTCCTGCCCATCCGCTGGATCAAGCATGCGCCTCATCCGAAGTCCGGCGCCATCCTCAAAATTCGGCGTAATTCGGTCCCGCACCTCCCGTTCCGTCCAACCGGTCCGACGGGCACCGGGTGAAAGCGCCCTATTCTCGGACCATGAATCGACCGGCTCCCACCCTGGAGGGATCGGGGGACGCATCCGGCCTGGCGATGAGGGGCGTCACCAAGTCGTTCGGATCTCAAGCGGTGCTGACCGGGATCGACCTCGAGGTGCCAGAGGGGTCCCTGACCGCCATCCTCGGACCGTCCGGCAGCGGCAAGACCACACTGCTGCGGATCACGGCCGGCTTCGAACGGTCCGATCGGGGCACCGTCGTGCTCGGCGGTCGTGTCGTCGAGGACGCCCACGTCGTCCTGCCCCCCGAGCAGCGCGGAATCGGGTACGTCCCCCAGGAGGGATCGCTCTTCCCCCACCTCACGGTGGCGGCCAACGTCTGTTTCGGGCTGCCCCGGGCGGCCCGGCGGAAGCTGGGCGGCAGCACCTCCGAACTGCTGGAGATGGTCGGCCTGGCCGGGCTGGGTGATCGTTATCCCCACCAACTCTCCGGGGGGCAACAACAGCGGGTGGCTCTGGCCCGGGCGCTGGCCATCCGACCGGCCCTGGTCCTGCTGGACGAACCCTTCTCGTCGCTCGATGCCAGCCTCCGCTCCAGTGTCCGCTCCGATGTCCATGACGTGCTGCGAGCCGGCGGGATCACCGCCGTGCTGGTGACCCACGATCAGGATGAGGCCTTGTCGATGGCCGACCGGGTGGCCGTCATCAGGGACGGGGTGATCAGGCAGCACGGGACGCCCCAGCAGCTCTACGACCAACCGGTCGACCCGGCCATGGCGCGGTTCCTCGGCAATGCCAACCTGGTGCCGGCCACCGTGGAGGGGGACCGGGTGGACACCCCCTTCGGACCCATGGCCCTCCGACGGGACTCGAGCACCGGTGGGATATCAGGGCCGGTGGTGGCCCTGGTCCGGCCGGAACAGTTGGCCATCTCGACCACCGTGACCGGCTCGGGGCTCCGTGCCGTGGCCCTCCGGACCCAATTCCACGGGCACGACACGGTCATCACCTTCAGCCCGCTCTCCCCGTCCGGCTCCGACGTGATCAGTGTCCGGGCCGAGGGTGAGCTGGTGGTGGCCGAGCACACGGAGGTCGAGCTCACCGCCCGCGGTTCCTCCCTGGTGTGGCCGGCAGCCGGCGAGGAAGGCGGAGAGGCACGGCCCGAGACGGTGGACTCCTCGCACCCGGCCCAGGTCTAAGGACCACTTGACAACGTAAGTTAGGTACACCTAATAATAGGGCGTGGGCACATCGACGAACGGCCGGGCGGGGTTGCGGCCGCTTCGGGGCCGTCGAACCGTGGCTGCGTCCGTGGCTGCGTCCGTGGATCGCCGTCTCCGGGTGCAGCGCCCGGCCCGAACCGCCGTCCGGGCGCCCATCGGGCACCGGCTGTACGGGTTCGGGGCGGTAGCCGTCGCCGGAATGGTGGCCGCCTGCGGATCGCCGCCGGCCACGGCCCGGGCATCCAGCCGCGGGGCGGCGGCCAGGATGCGCCACCTGCTGGCGGGCCTGGCCGCCCTGTGCCTGATCGGCGGCCTGTTGACGGCTTGCGGCTCGTCTTCGGGTTCGGAGCCGTCGATCACCCTCTACAACGGCCAGCACGTGCAGACCACCGATGCGTTGGTGGCCGGATTCGAGAAGGCGACCGGTATCACGGTCAACGTCCGCAGCGACGACGAGGACACCCTGGCCGACGAGATCGTCACCGAGGGGGGCCGGTCGCCGGCCGATGTGATCTATACCGAGAACACCCCGGCCATCCAGTATCTGGCGGACAAGGGGCTGCTGGCCAAGGTCGACCCCTCGACCCTGGCCCGGACGCCGGGCCAGTACAACTCACCCGACGGCGAGTGGGTGGGCGTCTCGGCCAGGGTGAGCGTGCTCATCTACAACCCAGCCCTCATCTCCAAGGCCCAGCTCCCCACGTCGGTGCTCCAGTTGGCCGACCCCCGCTACCGCGGCAAGCTGGCCTTCGCCCCGGGGGAGACCGACTTCCAGCCCATCGTGACATCGGTCGATCGCACCTACGGCAAAGCGGCCACCCTGAGGTGGCTCGAGGGGATCAACGCCAATGCCCGGGGCAACACCTATCCCGACAACGAGACCATCGCCGACGAGGTCAATCGGGGAGCGGTGGCGTTCGGTGTGGTCAACCAGTACTACTGGTACCGCATGCGGGCCGAGATCGGTGCGTCGAACATGCACTCCGACATCACCTACTTCGCCCCCCGCGACCCCGGGTACGTGCTCGACATCTCCCCTGCCGCGGTGCTCAAGTCGAGCACGCATCAGGCCGCGGCCCAGAAATTCCTGGCCTACCTCACCTCGAAGCAGGGCCAGGAGATCATCGCCCGATCGATCAGCTTCGAATACCCGATCGCCTCGGGGGTGACCACGTCACAGCCCGAGACCCCGTTCGACCAGTTGCAGCCGAATGCGATCACCATCCCGGAGCTGGGCGACGGCTCGACGGCCATCTCCCTCCTGAAGCAGGCGGGGCTGCTCTGATGCCCACGGCCGCGCTCCACCCCGGATGAGAGTGGCTGTCCGGTGACGGTGGTGTCGACGACGGTGGCCGGCCCGGAACCTCCGCCCCGCGGCGCCCGGCGGCCACGGGTCCTCCTCGCCGCCAGCACCGGTGTCGCCGTCGTCCTGCTGGTCCCGCTCGTCTTCCTGGTCATCGAGGCCAGCGGGGCGGGTCTGTCCACCGTCATCCATCTGATCTTCCGGCCGCTCACCGCCACCCTGCTGTGGAACACGGTGCGGCTCACCGTGGTCGTCACCGCGCTGTGCGCCGTCATCGGGACCCTGGCCGCGTGGTTCGTCGAGCGGACCGATCTGCCCGGGCGACGGATCTGGGCGGTGCTGGTCGTGGTTCCCTTCGCCATTCCCGACTTCGTGGTCAGCTTCGGGTGGGCGTCCCTGTCGACCTGGGTCCACGGCTTCCGAGGCGCGGTGCTGGTGATGACGCTGGCCGTCTATCCGCTGGTGTACCTGCCGGTGGCCGCCAGCCTGCGGGGTGCCGATCCGGACCAGGAGGACGTGGCCCGGAGCCTCGGGAGCAGCCGGCTGAGCACCTTCTTCCGGATCACCCTCAGACAGGCCCGCAGTGCCATCCTCGGCGGCTGCCTCCTCGTGGCCCTGGTGATGTTGGCGGAGTACGGCGCCTTCGAGATCCTTGGCTATCCGACCTTCACCACCGAGATCTTCACCGAGTCCCAGGAGCTGTTCGACATACCGGCCAGCTGCGCCCTGGTGTTCGTGCTGGTGCTCCTGGGTCTGGTCGTGCTCGGAGCCGAGGCCATGACGCGGGACAAGGGCCGGATCTCACGCCTCGGACCCCAGGTCCAGCGGGTGAGCCACCGTCACCGGCTGGGTCGGGCCACCATCCCGGTCCTCCTCGGATTCGCCGCCCTGGTCGGGCTCGCCCTCGGGGTGCCGGTCGGATCCTGTTTCTACTGGACGTTCGAAGGCGGAGCCCACGCCATCACCGGTGTCAGCATGGCCAGTGCCACCTGGCACACCGCCCTCTACAGCGGATCCGCCGCCGCCCTGACCACCCTGATGGCCCTGCCCGTCGCCCTCCTGGCCATCCGCCATCCGGGTCGGTCCGTGCACCTCCTCGAACGCAGCACGTACCTGGTGCTGGCCATGCCCGGCATCGTGATCGCCTTCGCCCTGAGCTACTTCACCGTGCGGTACGCGGATTCGTTTCTCTACCAGAGCGCTCCGCTGCTGATCGTGGCCTACGCCATCCTGTTCTTCCCGCTGGCCCTGGTCGGGGTCAAGGCATCGGTGGCCCACGCCCCGGTGGGCCTCGAAGAGGTGGCGCGGTCGCTCGGCCTCACCCGCCTGGCCGTCCTCCGTCGGGTGACCCTCCCTCTCATCGGCCCCGGGCTCGCCGCCGCCTTCTCGCTGGTCCTGCTGGCCGCGGTCACCGAGCTCACCGCCACCCTCATCCTCGTGCCCACCGGTGTGCAGACCCTCTCCACCCAGTTCTGGGCCTACCAGCAGAACCTCTCCTACGGGCAGGCGGCACCGTTCGCGCTGATCATCATCGCCATCGCCGCGGTGCCCAGTTACGTGCTCGGACGGTACTTCGACCGCTTGCCGGCCAAGGCCACGCCGACCTGATCGGGATGGCCGGCGTGGCCGGCCGCCGGCGGGAGGACCCGGGTTCCTCCGATCCCTGAGCCACCGGCCCAGACGACCACCGGCCGCTCCCGTCGGCCCGCTGGGACCGGCCCGTGGTCGGTGGGCTACGTTGTCGGCCAATGCCACTGGACCGTGCCCGACGGGGTGGTCGGTGGGCCGCCCGGAGGAGATCTCGGAGGTTCCTGATCGTGCCGAATCACGCCCGGGGAGGCGGGCTCGGACGGCGGATGCGGGCCGTGTGCCCATGAGCCAACGGGTCTCGCCGGACGCGCCCCGGAAGGGGACGACGCTCTCCTACCTGCCCGCGCTCGACGGGATCAGGGGCGTGGCCATGCTCGGGATCTTCGGCGTCCACGCAGGGGTCTACCTGACGGCCGGCGGCTTCTACCTCCTGGACAGCTTCTTCGCCCTGTCGGGCTTCCTGATCACCTCCTTGCTGATCGTGGAGTGGCGGAAGAGCGGCACCGTCAAGCTCAAGGTCTTCTGGGCCCGCCGCGCTCGGCGCCTGCTCCCCGCCCTGTTCGTCATGCTCATCGGCGTCGCCATCATCTACGGCCTGTTCGTCCCGGCCGGCACCTACCCGACGCTCCGAGGCGATGCCCTCTCGGCGCTCTTCTACTTCGCCAACTGGCACTTCATCGCGGCCGGCGACAACTACTTCGACCAGACCGCCCTCACCTCGCCGCTCATCCACATGTGGTCCCTCTCCCTCGAGGAGCAGTTCTACGTCGTCTGGCCGCTGGTCGTCCTCGGCTTGCTCAAGCTCTGGCGGTCGTTGCGGGTCCTGCTGGTCGTCTGCGTCGTCGGCGCGCTTCTCTCGGCTCTGGAGATGGCGCTCGTCTACAAACCGGCGGATGTGACCCGCGTCTACTTCGGTACCGACACCCATGCCCAATCGGTGCTGGTGGGCGCGTCCCTGGCCGTGGGCCTGGCCATGTGGGCCGAACGTCGGCGGAAGGGGGCGGAGCAGGATTGGCAGGCTCGCACCCCCGGGGCCCGCGCCCTGCTGACGGTCATCGGGGTCATGGGCGTCGCCGTCACCGCCATCTTGTGCACCACGGTCCACTCCGACCAGGCCTTCGCCTACCGTGGCGGGTTCCTCCTCGCCGCCGTCGCCGCCTCCGCTGTGCTCCTCAGTGTGTCGTGCGCCCAGTTCTCACTGGTGGCCAAGGTGCTGTCGTTCCCCGTCTTCACCTACGTCGGGCGGATGTCCTATGGCATGTACCTGTGGCACTTCCCGCTGTTCATCTTCATCGACCACGCCCGGACGGGGCTCACCGGATGGCCTCTGTTCGCCGTGCGGGTCGCTCCCACGGTGGCCGTGGCCTCGGCGTCCTTCTTCTTCGTCGAACGGCCCATCCGGCAGGGAACCTTCTTCACCTCGTTCCGGGTCCGGGTGTTGACCGCCCCGGCGGTGGCCGTGGTGGTGGTGGCCATCGTGCTCGCCACCATGCCGGCCACCGAGACGTTCGCCGGGGGATCGGTCGCCCTCGGGCCTGTCCCGGCCACGCCGCTCCCCGCCACCATTCCCGTCGCCTACCGGAGCACTCCCGTCCGGGTGCTCCTGGTCGGGGACTCCGAGGCGCTGACGCTCGGGATCGGTCTCGGCGCCGCCGTGCGAGCGGATCCGGCCAAGTACGACCACCTGTACCTCCTGAACGAAGGGATCCTGGGTTGCGGCGTCGCCGACGGGACGACGGGCATCCAGGGGGGGACGACGTTCGTGGTCGGCAAGCCCTGCACGCCGGACCCCCAGCAGGGCAACTGCCCCCCGGGAGGCGTCTTCGGTCCCAGCCAGCATGTGCCGTGCCAGGCGTGGACGGCAGCCTGGGCCGACTGGGTCGGCCAATTGAAACCCAACGTCGTGGTACTCCTGGCCGGTGGTGGCGAGGTGCTCGACCGCCAGTTCGGGGGCCGCATGACCAACATCCTCGATCCGGTGTTCGCCGCCTACGTGAAGAGCCAATTGGAGAAGGCCGTGCGTATCGCCACGGCCGGAGGCGCCTTCATGGTGTTCATGACCAAACCGTGCCAGAGCACCGGCGAGCAGCCCGACGGGAATCCGTGGCCGGACGACAGTTCCGCCCGGCAGGACGTCTACGACGACCTGCTCCGTCAGGTGGCCGCCCGGCACCCGGGCCAGGTCTATGTGCAGGACCTGAACGCCACCGTCTGCCCCGGCGGAAGGTACACCGAGGATCTGAACGGCGTGCCGGTGCGGGAGTCGGACGGAATCCATTTCCAGTACCAGGAGCCCGGCGTGGGCGGCGATTACCTGGCCCCGGCCATCCTCCCCTACTGGGTGGAGCTCGGTCACCTCCAGGAGGCGCAGACGGACGGGGCCAGCGTCGGGGTCGCTGCCCTCCCCGAATTCTTCGCGCCGCAGTGACCCGGATCCGACCGGTTGGCGGGCCCGATGGGATGGCCACACCGTGCTAGCCGGCGCCGCCCCGCCATTCGACACTCCCGAGCGGTCCTCCCCCCTCGACACCGACCCGACCGACACCCGGTCGGGGCACCACGGGCGCACCTCGGCGCTGGACGGCATCAGGGCCTTCGCCGTGCTGGCCGTCATGGCCTACCACTTCGGGGTTCCGGGGGTCGGAGGGGGCCTGCTCGGTGTGGACGTCTTCTTCGTCCTGTCCGGCTTCCTCATCACCTCGTTGATCTGCAGGGAGCTCCAGCGGACCGGGACCATCCGGCTGGCACGATTCTGGGCCCAACGGGCGCGCCGGCTCCTGCCCGCACTGTTCATCCTCCTGATCGGGGTGGCCGTCTACGTGCATGTCTTCGCCGACGAGATCGACCTGGCGTCGGTTCGCGGTGACGCGCTGGCCACACTCACCTACGTGTCCAACTGGCGCTTCATCATCTCGGACCAGAGTTATTTCGCTCAGGCGGCGGCGCCGTCCCCGTTCCTCCACACGTGGTCGCTGGCCATCGAGGAGCAGTACTACCTGGTGTGGCCGCTCCTCGCGCTGTTCGTGGCCCGGCGGTGGGGAACCCGGAAGGTGGCCCTCACCGCGGCGATCGGGGCGGTGGCCTCCGCCGTCCTGATGGCTTCGATGTACCTCGCCGGCTTCTCGATCGAGCGCCTCTACTACGGCACCGATACCCGCGCCCAGTCGCTCCTGATCGGCTCGTTCGTGGGCGCCGTCGGCTCCCACGCCGGAGGCAGTTTCGATGTCCTGCCCGGGGGTTGGACCCGGTCGCGCTGGCAGCGCCGGCTGTGGACGGCGTCGGGGCTCCTCGGAGCCGTGTTCCTGGCCTGGGCCTGGCACGAGCTCCAGGGACAGAACGGCCTGTTGTACGTGGGTGGCTTCTTCTGCGTGGCCGTGGCCGCCGCCTGCGTCATCGTCGCCTGCGTGACCTTCCCGGGCACGGCCCTGGCCCGCTTCTTCTCGCTCGGCGTCCTGGTGTTCATCGGGCGTATCTCCTACGGGCTCTACCTGTACCACTGGCCGCTCTTCCTCCTGATCGATCACGCCCACACCGGCCTCTCGGGAATCTGGCTGCTCGGGGCCAGACTGGCGGCCACCTTCGTCGTCGCCACCGTCTCCTTCTTCGCCGTCGAAGAGCCCATCCGGACGAGGCGCATGCTGCCGGGGCGGATGGGGGCGGTGGGGCTGGGCACGGCCGCCGTGGTCGCCGCCCTGGCCGTCTTCCTGGCCACCGTGGCGCCGGCCACGTCCATCGGTGCCCTTCCTGCCGCCGGCGGAATGTCGGCGGCGGAACGTCAGGCCCTGGGCCAGGACCATGCGTTCACCACCCACCCCGTCCGCTTCCTCCTGCTGGGTGATTCGATCGCCCTGACTCTCGGGCAAGGGCTGGCCGTCCGCTCCCAGAACCGATACGGGGTCGAGGTCATCGATCGGGGTGTCCTCGGCTGCGAGCTCGACACGCTCGAGGTGATCCTCTCGGGTGTGGCGGGTCCCCCGACGCCCGGGTGCACCCACTGGAGGACAGCCTGGAAGCAGGTCGTCGAGCAGGAGCGGCCGGACGTCGTGGGGTTGCTGATCGGACGGTGGGAGGTCAGCGACCAGCTGTACCACGGGCATTGGGTCCACATCGGCCAGCCGGTCTGGGACGCCCACCTCACCTCGGAGCTCGACCAGGCCTTCGGTATCTTCTCGGCCGAGGGTGCGAGGATCGTCGTGTTCACCATGCCCTACGTCGATCCGCCCACCGAGGCCGCCGACGGGACTCCGTTCCCGGAGAACTCCCCGTCGCGGGTGGCAGCCTTCAACAAGCTGCTCCGCCGCGTGGCCGCCGAGCAGAGCCGGCCCGTGACCGTGGTCGATCTCAACACGCTGCTGGATCCCCACGGTGTCTACCAGCCTGAGCTCGACGGCATCCAGGTCCGGTGGTCGGACGGGATCCACATCACCGCAGCGGGTGGGGAGTGGCTGCAGCCGCGGATCCTGCCCGTCGTCGCCGAACAGGGGATCGTTTCCCGGGCCGGCCGCGCGTGACCGGCACGACGGGCTCCCGACAGGCCAGATTCGGTACCGTGGCATGGTGCGGGGGACCGGGACGGGAAGGTCGTCGATGAGGGGGACGGGGCGGCAGGGCCGCACCCCGATCCGCTGGTTCTGCCTCGCCGTGGTGCTGGCAACGGGCATCGTCTCGAGCTCGTGCGGCGGATCCCGCCCGACCTCGTCACCGCCTCCGTCACCGCCTCCGTCCGACCCGGCCGACGGACCGGTCGGTCCGCTGCGGGCCCCGGGTGGTCCATGGCTGGTGGACCGAGAGGGACGGACGGTGCTGCTGCACGGGGTCGATCTCGTGTACAAGATCCCGCCCTACGAGGTCGAGGTCACCGGTCGCGGCGGCAACGTCCTGAGCGCAGCTGAGGCGCAGCGCATGGCCCAACTCGGCTTCACCGTCGTCCGCCTCGGGATCATCTGGAAGGGGCTCGAACCGGGTACCGACCCGATCGACGATCCGGCGGTCTGCACGCCGGGCGCCCCGAAGCGGTCCGGGCCCGATCAGTTCGGTGCCCGGGTCTTCGATGCGTACCTGGCCCGCCTGGAGGCCACGGTCTCACTGCTGGCCAGGTACGGGATCTTCTCGCTCATCGACATGCACCAGGACGTCTACAACGAAGCCTTCGGCGGTGAAGGGGCTCCGAACTGGGCCGTGTGCACCGACGGCATCAGGCCCGAACCCCAACTGCATGTCGCCAATTGGAGTGTGAATTACACCGGGCCGGGGGTGGCCCAGGCCTACGGCCATTTCTGGGACAACGACGTGGTCGGGAACCTCCAAGGGGAGTTCGACGCGGTATGGACAAAGGTCGCCGCCCGATTCCGCGGGAACCCGTGGGTCATCGGCTATGACCCGTTCAACGAGCCCTATGGACCCGGCCTCGGCACCCGACCCGACAACCCGGCCTTCGACGCGTTGCTCGAGTGCTTCTACACCGGCCGGGCCCATCCCGGATTGAACCAGAACGGCGGGCGCGTGACCTGCCCGGCCGACGATCCCGAAGAGGGACTCATCCCCCGCATCGAGGCGGCCGATCCCACCCACCTGGTCGCCTACGAGGGCAACTACAGCACCGATTCGGGGGTGCAGAACCACATCGGTGCCATGGACTACCCGCACCTCGTGCTCAATTTTCACGACTACTGCTTTCTGCACGTCCCGAACGGTCCGGAGCCTCCCGACTTCGCGTCCATCTGCGGGCCTCTCGAGCGCTACGTCTTCGCTCAGCACGCGGAGGAACGGGCCAACGACTCCGCCCCGGATCAGCCGGGCGGCCCGGGGTGGCTGCTCACCGAGTTCGGTGCGACCACCGACACCTCGGACCTGGCCCGGATCACCTCGGATGCGGACGCCAGTCTCGTGGGGTGGATCTACTGGCAGTGGATCAACTACGACGACCCGACCGGATCGCACTCCTCGGCCCTCTGGCCTCCGCGTGCCGCCACCGCTTCCCAGCTGAACGTGTTGTCACAGACCTATGCATCGGCGGTGGCCGGGACACCGCTGTCCATGAGCTTCGATCCGTCGACGGCTTCCTTCGAGTTCCGGTACCGGTCGAACCCGAGGATCACCGCCCCCACCGTGATCGTGGTGCCGGAGCCGGCCCATTACCCACATGGCTACTGTCTCCGGGTCGCCGGAGCCCGGGTCACCTCCCGCCCGGAAGCCACCCGCATCGACGTGGCCGGCGGCCCGTCGGCGGACGATGTGGACGTGTCGGTCACCGCCGGTTCGTGTTGAGAGATTCCGGGCGCCACCGGCGGGAACCGTCGGGCTTTCTCCGGGCGTCGGTGCACGGGGTCGGGTCGGTGGGCCACCGGCTGATCCGGGTCACCCTGGCCGGGGCCGACCTCGAGAAGCTGGTCGTCGAGCAGCCGGCGGCCAGCATCCGGCTCCTGATCCCGTCGCCCGGAGCTCGGGCGCTCGTCATCCCGGAGTGGAGCGGCAATCAGTTCCTGCTCTCCGACGGGCGGCGGCCGGTCATCCGGACCTTGACCCCGCTGCCCGTCGCCCACCGGGTCCTCGAGCTCCACATCGTCATGCACGACCGTGGGGTGGTATCCCGGTGGGCCATGGCCGCCCGGGCCGGCGACCTGGCCGCGGTCTCGGGTCCCGGCCGCGGCTACCCGATCGACCCTGAGGCCGGCGCCTTCCTCGTGGCCGGGGACGAGACCGCCATCCCCGCCATCAGCCAGCTCCTCCGGGTGCTGCCGGCCGACAGGCCCGTGCAGGTGCACATCGAGGTTTCCCATCCGGACGCCCGCCTCGCTCTGCCCGATCATCCCCGGGCCACTATCGTTTGGCATGATCTGCCCCGCCGTGCCTCCCCCGGGGACGCGCTCGTCTCCGCCGTCCAGGGCGCCCGACTGGAGGCCGACGTCCGGGTATGGGTGGCCGGAGAGGCGGCGGCGGTCCAGCGCATCCGCCGGCATCTCTTCGACGAGCGGGGGCTGCCCCGCTCACAGGTGACGGCGCGTGGCTACTGGAAGGACGGCCGCATCGGCGACGCCGATGACCGTTGAGGGCGGGTCCCCTCCCCTGCGGGTCGGCGATACTGGAGCGGTGCTCCTCATCGATGCCGCCAATGTGATCGGGTCCCGGCCCGACGGCTGGTGGCGGGATCGGCCGGCGGCCGCCCGGGCCTTCGTGGAGCGCGTTCGTGCCGCGGTGGATGCGGGCCGGCTGGCCGAACCTGTGGTCGTGGTCCTCGAAGGGGCGGCTCGTGGTGGGGCCGAGGCGGGGACGGCCGGTGGCGTCACCGTCGTTCATGCCCCCGGCAGCGGTGATGACTCCCTGATCTCGGCGGCCGCCGGTGCTGCCGGCCAGGTGACCCTGGTATCGGCGGATCGTGCCCTGTGCCGACGGGCCGAGGACCTCGGTGCCGACGTGGCCAGGCCCGGATGGCTCATCGATCTGCTCGACGGCTGATAGCGGAGGTTCTGCGTCTCCGGATATCCGGTGCCGTGATGGCGGTGCACGATCGCATGGCGAGGGCTCCCTAGAGTGATCCGGGTGGAACGAATCGACGCCGGCCTGCTCATCCCGGGGCGAGGCGATCCGGTACGTGACGCCGCCGTCGTCGTCGACGGCTCCTCGATCGTCTACGCCGGACCCCGCCAGACGGCTCCCGACGCCGGCGCTCCGATCACCGTCCCATGCCTGATGCCCGGATTGTGGGACTGCCACGCGCACTTTCTCGGTCTGCGGTCCCTCGACCTCAACGAGCTCGCCCTGACGCCGACGCCCGTGCTGGCCGCCCGCGCCGCCAAGGACGCGGAGGTGGCGCTCCAGGCCGGATTCACGACCGTCCGCGAGGCCGGCGGATTCGGTGTGCACCTGGCCCGGGTGGTCGAGGAGGGCCTGCTGGCCGGCCCTTCGATCTACGCACCGGGAGCGATCCTGAGCCAGACCGGTGGGCACGGAGATCTCCACTCCCTTCCACTGGCCTGGATGCACGATCTGTGCGGGAACGCCGGGCCGCTGGCCCTCTGCGACGGTGTCCCCGACTGCATCAAGGCGGTCCGCTCGCAGCTGCGGCTCGGCGCCAAGGTGATCAAGATCTGTGCCTCGGGCGGGGTGCTGACCCAGGTCGACGACCCGGTGCATCAGCAGTTCAGCGATGACGAGATGCGGGCCATCGTCGAGGAGGCGGGGAGGGCCGATCGGATAGTCATGGCCCACTGCCACGGCAAACCGGGCATCATGGCCGCGTTGCGGTCCGGCGTGCGGACCATCGAGCACGGCAGCTATCTCGACGAGGAGGCGGCGTCGGCCATGCGCGACCTCGGAGCTGTGCTGGTACCGACCCGGTTCATCGTGGAACGTGGACTGCAAGCGAGAGAAAGCATGCCCGACTACGCGTTCGAGAAGCTGGTCGCCGTGGCCGATCGGCACCTCGAGGCCATCCATACGGCCCATCGGGCCGGCGTGACCCTGGCGCTGGGAACCGATATCTCGACCAGCGGCAGGGGGACAGCCGTTCCGTGGGGGATGAATGGATGTGAGTTCGTCCACCTCGTCGAGGCCGGCCTGACCCCGCTGGAGGCGATCCGGGCCGGGACGGCGAACGGTCACCTGACGCTCGGGCCCCAGGCCCCCAGGGCCGGAGTCATCGAGCCGGAGTGGGACGCCGACCTGATCGCCGTGGACGGTGACCCGATCGCCGATATCGGGCTGCTGGCCGACCCGGCCCACATCACCCACGTGTGGAAAGGGGGCCGGCTGGTCAAGGGGCCGGCTGCCCCCGGTCAGCTGGGCTGAAGCACCGGCTCGGCCCCCGGCCCGTCCGAGACCGTTCGTCGGGCCCGGAGGTCTCCACAGACGAAGGCGAAGGCCAGGCCGGCGGCCAACCACGAGTCCCGCCCCCCGATCGAGCGCCGGGCGGCCAGGCTCACGACCGTGTCGAGTGCATCGCTGGCCAACGTCGCCCCTGTCCATCGGCGTGCATCATCTCCGCGGCCCGACCGTGCGGCGGACACGGCGCCCAGCCCCAGGACGAGATCACGGATGCCGATGGTTCTCATCAAGAGGAGGGCGGCGGCAGTCGGCGGTTCGGACCCGGCCAGACGCATGGGCAATCCCGGCGCCGCGATCAGGGCGATACCGACCGACGTACGCAGCCACCCCATCGACGCGCTACTGATCCGCGGCACAGCCAGAGCGTAGTCAAGCCCGCCCTGGTCGCCCTCCGTCGTGCGCGCGCTGGTGCCGTTGCGGTTCATTCTCAGTAGCCGCGGTGGCACGGAGCGTGTCGATCCGGCGTGGGTTCGGCTCGACGTCCGGGCCCCGAACCGTCGGAGTGCCGGGTGGTGACGGCGGCGGCGATTCGACTAACGTGGCTGCGCAGCGCCGGGAAGCCTGGTCGGCAGCAATCGATGAGGAGGATGGGCGCGAATGACATCGAGGGGTCCTGGTCCCGCCTACCGGGCCGGGGATGAGTCGCCCGTCATCTGGCGGTGCTCCGGTTGTGGGGCGCTCGTCCATGTGTCGGACGCCGAACGCCCGCTGGCGTGGTGCTCGAGGTGCGCACGAATCGTCGAGACGTTGCGCGACGGTGGAGCCGACTGAGGCACTGACCGGTTCGGCCGCCCCGGGTCTCGGCTCCGCCGGGGTGCCCACCATCCCAGACGGCCGAACTCTGCACCCCATCCGGTGGGTGCGGGTCCCGGTTGAAACGTTCGTGGCCGTCGGTGCGTTGCTAGACCCAGGTGGGGTGAGGCAGCTCGTCGAATGCACTCTCAGGAGGTCCGATGCGGAGCAAGATCACTGCAGGAGGGGTCGGTCTGGCGGTTTCCGCCCTGGCCGCACTGTCGGCCAGCCCAGCGGGCGCATCCCAGGCTCCGGCGGCCGTGAAGACGGTGACGCTGACGGTGGCCGGCAACGGGATCACCGTGCTCGCCTCGAAAGGTGAGCGGGTGGTGGTCGAGCTCTCCGGCCATCACCTGCGTTGGTCGGTGGCCCGTGTGACCCAGTCCACGCCGGTCCTCAAGCTGGTGTCCGAAGGGATCACCACGACCGGCGCCTCGAAGACGGTGTTTCGGGTCGTCAACTACGGTACGGCCCACCTCGATGCGACGGCGACGCCGATCTGCTCGGCCGCCACCGGATGTCCGCAGTACGTCGTCCTGTGGCATGCCGGCATCTCCGTCCCGGTCGTCGATCCGCCCCCTCCGGCGGCGAGTTGACGCCGGCAGGCGCGGGCTGATCCGCAGGACGCCCGGCGCCCTGCCGCACGCCCGGCTTTCACTGCGCCTTCGGCCCCCGTCGGGGACCAGGGGCCGAAGGCGGGGCGTCGGGGTTTCAGACGATGTGGGCGGCGAACAGCAGCGCCCACAGCGAGATCGGAATTCCGAAGTCACTGATGCAGACGAAGGTGTTGCCCGGGTTGTAATTGTGATCGCGCACCATCTCCACGACGTGGTTGATCCCGGCAAATACCAAGAAGGTGGTCGTGGGTATGGTCACGGCCATCCAGGACTCGGACCCACGGGTCGAGGCGTAGATGCCGGCGATGCCCAGTCCGAAGGAGACGAATCCGAGTTCATACTGGAACCCGTTGGTCTGCCACCCGATCATCTCGGCAGTGCGCCGGGCATACTTGGTGTGCATCACGCCGCTCACGATGAACATCCAGCCGGCGGGGAGATAGAGCATCCACCGGATGGCGTTGACCGAGAAGCCCTGATCGGCGTGGTATCCCGAAGCCTGGACCTGGGCCAGAGCCAGTACCCAGGCCACGATCCACACGATCGGGAGGATGAGGACTCCCATGCGACTGATGACAGCCAGTCGGCTGCCGTCCGTCGGCGCTGCGGGGGGCGGCGGCTGCTCTCCGACCCCCTGGTCGGGGCGAGTCCGCAGTTCCTGTTGGTCGATGGTCATCGGCACTCCTCTCTCGGTCGTGCCAGGACCGCAACCGGGACCACGCCGCGATCAACGGCACTCGCTTCTCATCGGCCCACCCGTTGGAGAGCTTGAGCCGGCCGGGTTCGGCTCAGCCGGCTTCCCGAGCGGTACCGCCGTTGGCACACCGGATCTCACCGGCAACGCCAGCCCGGAGCCCACGAGCAGCAGCTGGCTGGTGACCAAGAGGCCCGGTCATACCCGGCGGTGAGCGAAAACCTGATGGCCTGACCGGCGGAAAGGCGACTGCGGGTGGTGCCGGCCGCCAGGGTGGCCAGGACAGCGAGCCCCACCGCCCCACCGATCTGCCTGGCCCGACGCCGACCTGGCCCTGGTCAACGAGACGCTCGTCGCATCACCGATCAGGTCTACGACGGCATCCGGAGCCGCTGATCATCGGATGCCGCCCGCGGGCTCAGGGTGCGAGCGCCCAGACGAGCTTGATGTGATGCACCTCGCCTGACACCAGGTGGATGTTCTTCGGGCTGCTGCACAGGCCACCGGTCGCGCCCGTCGCCGAGGGCCCGCACCCGATGACCGTGTAGCTGCCCGGGGAGAGCTCGATTTCGAACTGCCCTGACCTGCCCACGTGCTTTTCGAGGGTGAGGGGTACGGACTTGAACTCCACCTCGACGGTTCCGGCCGTGGGGTGGAATCCACCGGGGGCAGCTCCCCCTTCGTAGCCCAGTTCGCCGACGAGCGCGGATCGATGTCCGGACGTTGCGCCGGCGGGGGCCGGAACGGCCTGGAGGCCGATCACCGCCATGCTGCCGGCCGATAGCGTCAATGCCAGTTTGGTCAGACGGGACATGGTTCTCCTCTCGCTTGCAGGTCTTCTCGTCCTCGGACGTGGGAGGTCATCGGCGTACGGGCGATCGACCGGTGGCCTGGCCCGTCGCGTCACCCGGAGAACTCACGCCGCCACGTTGACATACGTCACCGTCACCGTCGCTGCTCGGGAGGTGGGTGGGCCCTGGGGGAAGGGCACGAAGGTGACGTGGCCGGTTCCACTGCAGGGAAGGCTCAGGGACCTGGGGACGGGCTTGGCCACGCCGTACCTGGTGAAGCTCACTTGTCCGGCAGCCTCGGCGGCGGGCGGGGGTGCCCCGAAGAACACGCCGATGGAGGTGGCGTCCTTGCCGGTATAACCCGAGGTGGAAAGAATGGCCTTGGGTTCGGTCACCTCGACCGTCTGTCCGGCCAAGGGGTGCCCGGCGTGACTTCCGGGCCCGGGACAGACCACCTTGACGATGGCGGGGCTGGTGCCCACGCCTATCGCCCCGTTGACCACACCGTCGAAGTACTGGTGCGGACCGATCTTCCCATGGGTGGCGGCACCGGCACTGGGTGACACGACGGCGGCGGCGACGAACACCAGGCAGGCCCCGAGCAGCGGAAGTCTTCGGCGCATCGTTCACCCCTTTTTTGTCGGGCCCTCCTCTGACCGGAGGTGGCCCCGGATGCGAGCTTCCGTCCACCCGTGAGTGCCCGGGGCACGGGTGGCGCGGCCCTCTCGCAGACAGGCTGCCACCAACCACAAGGGCAACAACGGTTCATCGCGACATCCCGTTACACGGCACCTCAGCGGGCCTGAGTCTTACGGAAGACTGTCTGGCCCCCAAACCGAGGCATCTCTCCTTCGTCGAGGCTGCCGCGGCTCCCCTGGTCACCCTCACTGCCGGGACCATGGATGAGCCGGGATCAGCCGTCCCCGCTCTCCCGCCTCGGAGGCTCGGCCCCCTGCGGCCCCCTCGGCTCAGGCGTGGATCAGTCCACCCTCGGTGCGCGGAGCCGGAAGGAGGTTGCTCGTGTACCAGGCGTTGGGGGGCGGGTCCTGGGACTCGACCCCGTTGTCCAGGACCAGCGCGGTCGGGTTCCCATTCGAGAACCATCGGGCGCTGTGTTGATGGAAGGGATCGCTGTACCAGCCCTGGGCTTTGTGAGGACCATGTGGCATCGGCTCAGTTTACTGTTCGTTTACCTGGATGTCACGTTACGTTCATCTACGGATGCGACCAGGAGACATACACGTCCCCGACAAACATGTATGTAACAAACCTGTATGTAACGAACATGTTCGTGATAGCGTTGGCGGATGAAGGCGACCGCACGACCCGTCAGCCGGAGGGATCGCCCGGCCAAGCCGCCGCTGAGCAGGGAGGCGATCGTGGCCACGGCGGTGACCTTGCTCCGCACCGAAGGCCTGGAGCGACTGACCATGCGCCGCCTGGCCGCCGCCCTGGACACAGGGGCGGGATCGCTCTACGTCTACTTTCGCAACGCCGAGCACCTGTACGCAGCGCTGCTCGATGAGCTCCTCGGTCAGATAGATCTGTCCCCGGGGGGATCGACCGGGCCGTGGCAGGACCGATTGGCTGCCGTGCTGGGCTCGTACACCCAGGTGCTGTTCGAGTATCCGAGCATCGCCCGGCTGAGCATCTTCACCCGGCCGAGCGGAGAAAACAGCCTCCGGATCCTAGAGACGCTCCTGGCCCTGCTGGAGGAGGGAGGGGTGGAGCCGGGGGCTGCGGCCTGGGGCTCCGATCTGCTCGTGCAGTACGCCACGGCGACTGCGGCCGAGCACGGGACGAGGGACCAGCAGTCGGGTCGGGAGGATGCCGAGAGCGACATGGCGGAGGCGTTGGCCGCGGTGACGGCCCGCGACTACCCGCGTCTCGACGAGCTCAAGGACGTCCTCATCGCCGGTGAGGCCGCCGAGCGGTTCCGGTGGGGGATCGACGTACTCCTGGCCGGGATCACCGATGCCGACAATGCGCGGGTGCCCCGTCCCTATGCACCCTCCGGCGGGGCGGGCACGGGATGAGCACGAACACCGTCGCCGCCGACACCCGTCCCCAACCGGGGGTCGACCCATCCCGCTTGACCGGGCACCTCCGGATCATCCTCACCATCGTCATCATCGCCGACGTGCTCGACCTGATGGACAGCACCATCACCAACATCGCCGCTCCCACCATCGTGCGCGAGATCGGCGGCGGCGAGGGGCTCATCAAATGGCTGGGTGCCAGCTACGCCCTTTCCATGGGCGTTCTCCTCGTGGTCGGCGGCCGCCTGGGCGATCGATACGGGAGACGCAGGACCTTCCTGATCGGCATCGTCGGGTTCGTGGCCGCCTCCCTCCTCTGCGGGCTCTCGGTCTCGCCCGCCATGCTCATCGCGTCAAGGCTCGTCCAAGGTTCGTTCGGTGCCCTCATGATCCCCCAGGGAATCAGCATCTTGACCGCGACCTTCTCGCGGGCCCAGATACCTCGGGCCGTCAGCGTCTTCGGCCCGGCCATGGGGGTCTCCGCCGTACTCGGTCCGATCGTGGCCGGGTTCATCATCGATGCAGACATCGCCGGTCTGACGTGGCGCCCCATCTTCCTCATCAACATCATCCTCGGCAGCGTGGGACTCGCCGCTGCGCTCAGGTACCTTCCCCGCGACAGGCCGTCGTCCGGGACGGTGATCGACGGGCTCGGTGCCGGCCTCCTGGGCGCCAGCATGCTCGGACTGATGTACGGCCTGATCCAGGGTTCGACGGCGGGGTGGACACTCGTCCCGATCCTGTCCATGGGCGTCGGCTCAACACTTTTCGGTGGATTCTGTCTTCGCCAGTACACCGAGACGGACCCGCTGATCATCCCGTCGCTCCTCAAGAACCGTGGGTTCACGTCCGGGCTCCTGCTCGGGTTCGCCTACTTCGCCTCCGTCAACGGATTCGCCTATGTGACTTCGCTGTTCTTCCAGACCGCCCTCGGGCTCACTCCCTCGCGGGCTGCCATCGGCCTGGCTCCGGTGATGGTCGGCATCATCGGGGCGAGCTTCGCCTCCAGACCGCTGATCACCAAGCTGGGTCGGAAGCTCGTCATGACCGGGTTGCTGATCACCCTGGTCGGAGCCGGCGGCCTCTGGGCCACGGTGGCCCTCAAGGGCGTCTCGGTCGACACCTGGGATTTGGCACCGTCGCTCTTGGCCCTCGGTCTCGGAATGGGAGCCTGCTTCGGCAGTATCTTCGACGTGGCGCTGGGCAACATCGCACCTTCCGAGGGCGGCAGTGCCAGTGGGTCGCTCAGCGCCGTCCAGCAGCTGGCGGCGGCAGTCGGTGCGGCGGTCGTGACCACTGTCTACTTCGGCCAGCGGAGTGCCCATGGACCGGCGCGCGCCATGACCGTGAGCGTCGCTGTCGTCGGATCCATCGCCGCACTCTGCCTGGGCCTGGTGTGGTTGCTCCCACGCCACGCTCTGGCCGAGGAGGTTCCGGATCCCTGACCGAGCCGGAATGAACGACCTGGGGTCACATCAGCCGAAAAGAGAATCGTCGAAGCAACGTCATACGGGGGAGAGATGCGCTCCGGTCACAGCGCCATGTAGGGATCCCCGCAGGGCGACTGATCACCAGCCGGGCCCCACCGGCGGCACGAATCGCACCATCCGATATGGAGCCGGCCGGCAGTGACTTCCCTCACGTCCTGGTCACACAAGTCCGGCGGTGGTAGGTGCTCGAGCTTGTACCGTCCGTTGTCGAGAGGGCGCTGCACAGTTGCATTCGTCGGGAAGACACCGTTCGTCGCCGGCGCGCCGCAAAGAGCGCACCCCTTTTCCGCCAAACCGCCCATGGTCGGATGCTAGCGCCGCCCGGTGGTCAGGTGAAGTAGGGGCCATCGAGAATCTGAGTGGTCGACGCTTCGCCGGCTCATTCGCCGGCTCAACGGACCGACTCGGTCATCCCTCGAGGCGGGCCTGGGCCATTGGAGTCTCAGGATCTGCCAGCGACATTCTCGAATCAACGGACTACTCTTCTGCCACCACTACCGGGACCGATTGAGTTCCAGCGAATCCAATATCCTGTGGTACGAAATCACCTCCTCGAGCTGTTCGGACAATTGAAGGACGTGCGCAGAACCGAGATGAGCACCTTTCCTCAACGGACTCTGCTGAACGTCACGCGACGGACGGTGCGTCAACGCCTCGGAGACCGTTGGGATGAGACCGATGTCCCGCCCCTCGGGGGCAGGACGGTGCTCGTGACGGGAGCGAATTCCGGCCTCGGTCTCGCCACCGCCGAGATCTTTGCTCGGGGCGGCGCCCGGGTGCTTCTCGCCTGCCGCAATGCGGCCAGGGCCGAGGCAGCGGTCGGCGAGATTCGCGCTGAAGCCGCTGGTCCCGTCGAGGTCGAGGTCGTGACGCTCGATCTCGCCAGTCTCGACTCGATCAGGGTGGCAGCAGAATCCGTCCGGTCCAACGAGCCGCGCCTCGATCTCCTCGTCAACAACGCCGGCCTCATGGCCATCGACCAATCGGAGACCGCGGACGGATTCGAGATGCAGTTCGGTGTCAACCACCTCGGCCATTTCGCCTTGACCTGTCAGCTGTTGCCGCTCTTGCTCTCGACGCCCCACTCGCGTGTCGTGACCGTATCGAGCATGGGCCACCGGGTGGGTCGCCTCCGCCTCGACGATCTCTTCTTCGAGAAGCGGGGTTACGACCGGTGGCGCCCCTATTTCCAGAGCAAGTTGGCCAACCTTCTCTTCACCTCGGAGCTGCAACGCCGGCTTGCCGGAGCTGGCGCGGCGACGATCGGTCTCAGCGCCCACCCCGGTGCCAGTGAGACCGACATCGCGGCCGAGGGGTCGGGGGTCGCCAACAGTGCGATTGAACTGGCGGCGCGCAGGATCCAGCCCTTCATTCCTCTGGCGCAGCCGGCGCGGCTCGGCGCGCTTCCCGTTCTCCGGGCGGCCACAGACCCCGAAGCCAGGGGAGGTCAGTTCTACGGGCCACTCTGGATGATCCGCGGCCACCCACGGCTTGAGACCCCCAGCCGTCGGGCTCGGCAGATGGATGATGCCATGCGGCTCTGGGAGCGCTCCGAAGAGCTCACCGGGGTCACGTTCGGCACCTGATGGGATGATCGAGCGGCACTGCCCACCTGTTCCCGTGTCTCTCAGGTCGTGCTCATAGGCCGTCTTTGATGGCGGATCTGTTATCGAGAGGGCGGGCGCCAGCTAATTGAGAGGCGTATCCGACGGCAGGGGACCTTCATGCTGCTCTGCTTCGTGGCGGCGCTACGTAGTCTCCTCGTTGAGGGCGGCCAGCTCGTCTTCCGTGAACACCCTCGACCGGACAATGAAGTGCTGGCCCTCGCCGGCGGCGAGCGAGAAGCCCTCGGGCTCTCCGGCGCCCACGTCCACAATCAGCTGGGTGTGCGCCCATACGGCGAACTGTCGGTGGTCCATGTAGAAGGGGCATCGTCCGACCGTGCCGAGGCGGACGTCATGGCTCCCGATGGTGAACTCGCCATCCTCGAAGCACATCGGCAGGCTCCCGTCACAGCAGCCTCCGGACTGGAAGAAGAGCACCGGTCCATGCGCAGCCACCACTCGGTCGATGGCCTCGAGCGCCGCCGGGGTGGCGATCACCCGCGCCAGCCCCGACATCGCTCCTGCGAGACCCTCGTCTGAAGAGGCCTCCATCGTCCGACTGCGACGGCCGGCTAGAAGAACCCGAGCGGGTCGTCGCTGTAGCTCACCAGCAGGTTCTTGGTCTGCGAATAGTGCTCCAGCATCATCAGGTGGTTCTCCCGACCGACGCCCGAGATCTTGTACCCCCCGAATGCCGCCCCTGCCGGGTAGAGGTGGTAGCAGTTCGTCCACACCCGACCGGCCTTGATGGCCCGTCCCATGCGGTATGCCAGGTTGCCATTCCGGGTCCAAACTCCGGCCCCGAGACCGTAGAGCGTGTCGTTGGCGATCCTGATGGCGTCCTCCTCGTCGGTGAACGTGGTGACGGCGAGGACCGGACCGAAGATCTCCTCTTGGAAGATCCGCATGTGGTTGTGCCCCTTCATCACCGTCGGTTCGAAGTAGTAGCCGTCAACCAGTTCGCCGTCGAGGGGCGCCCGCTCCCCGCCGATCAGGACCTCTGCTCCCTCTTGGATCCCGATATCGACGTAACCGGTGATCTTCTCGAGCTGCTGGGCCGAGTTCTGTGCGCCGATCATGATCGTCGGATCGAGGGGGTTTCCCTGCGTAATCCGACCGATCCGCTCGAGACAGCGCTCCATGAACTGGTCGTACATCGACTCCTGTACGAGGGCACGGGACGGGCACGTGCAAACCTCGCCCTTGTTGAAGGCGTAGAGCACGAGTCCCTCGATGGCCTTGTCCAGGTACCGGTCGTCGTGGTCCATGACGTCGGCGAAGAAGATGTTCGGCGACTTGCCACCCAGCTCCACGGTCGAGGGGATCAGGTTCTCGGCGGCATACTGCATGATGAGCCGCCCCGTCGTCGTCTCCCCCGTGAAGCCGATCTTGGCGATACGCGGGCTGGAGGCGAGTGCCTTGCCGATCTCTCCGCCCGGCCCGGTCACGATGTTGATCACTCCGGGCGGTACCACGTCGGCGATGACCTCTGCGAGCTTGAGAATCGACCACGGCGTGGGAGAGGCCGGCTTCACCACTGTGCAGTTGCCGGCGGCCAAGGCGGGGGCGATCTTCCAAGCCGCCATCAGGAGGGGGAAGTTGAACGGGATGATCTGTCCGACTACGCCGAGCGGCTCGTGAAAGTGGTAGGCGACAGTGTCCTTGTCGATCTCCGTCGACCGTCCCTCGAGGGAACGCGTGGCCCCTGCGAAGTATCGGAAGTGGTCGATGGCCAGGGGGATGTCGGCGGCCAGCGTTTCGCGGACCGGCTTGCCGTTCTCCCAACTCTCGGCGACCGCAAGCATGGTGAGATTGACCTCGATCGCGTCGGCGATCGCATTGAGCACTGCCGCCCGCTCGGTCAGCGACGACTCGCCCCATGCGTCCTTGGCCGCATGGGCGGCATCAAGCGCCAACTCCACGTCCTCAGCGGTGGACCGGGCCACCTCCGTGAAGGGATGACCGGTGACGGGCGAGATGTTCTGCATATAGTGCCCCTTCGTCGGTGGCACCCAGTGCCCACCGATGAAGTTGTCATACCGCGGTCTGACCTCCACAATGCTGCCCGGCTGCCCAGGCGCCACGTAGACGCCTTCCGGGGTCTTTCCATCCCTTGCGACTTCCTCGACTACAGCCATCTTTCGCTCCTCGGTCTTGGTGGGCACCGGTGGAACGTTCGGAAGATGATGAGCGCCGCTCCGGCAGACTGTCTCTTCTGCGACAGTACGCGTGGCGCCACAGTTCCTCTAGGGTCGAAAGTCATATCTCAGGACCATTTGGGTCGAGCGGAAGCGACGTGACCATCGACCGGGATCTGTCGCCTCGGGGAAGTGGGCGTAGGTACGCAAGGTGATTGCCGGGTTGGCGTGCCCGAGGCGGCCGGCGATCGTCCACACGTCGACACCGGCTCCGGCGAGGGTGGTCGCGGAGAAATGCCGAAGACGATGGAAATCGACGTGCTCCAGCTTGGCCGCCTTCGGGTGGGTGCGGCTGATCTGTCGATGCTTGCCGGTCAGCGGGTCTCGTCCCGGACGGACCCGAAGCGCCCCCCGGGCCGTCGCTTGCGCATCGTTCCCGCCATGGCAACAGCGCATCCGCGGGACGGAGTGTGAGGGATGTTCGAGGGACGGCCTCCGGCCGGACCTCGGTGGTCCAACCCGGAGACGATCCCTGAGTGGCGGAGGGAGTGGGATTCGAACCCACGGTGCCTTGCGACACAACGGTTTTCGAGACCGTCCGATTCGTCCGCTCTCGCATCCCTCCAGCTGGGCTTTCGTGCTTCTCAGCCCTTTTTGTCCCGGTTTCTGGCCGGACACGCCCTTCGGGCTCCGGAAGGAACCGTCTGGTCAGGTCGGATGCCAGGACAAGCGACGATGCTACAGCCAACTGGCGGCGGCGGAGAAAGCTTGTCGCTCGAGTGCTTCCGGCCGCCGCCCTACACGAGGATGCGCTTCAGCTCGTCGAAGGTCGTCTCCCCCTCTCGGACCTTGACGAACGCGTCCATCTGCAGCGTCTGCATCCCGCCGGCCACCGCGGCGAGGGCGACGGCCTTGGCCGGGGCCCGCTGCAGTACGAGGGTCCGTAGCTCGTCGTCCATCACCATCACCTCGTGGATGGCCAGCCTTCCCCGGTAGCCGGTCCGCCGGCACTGTTCGCATCCGACCGCCCGGTACAGGGGCGTCTCGGTGTCGTGGCTGTCGATCAGCGACATGGACTCCAGCTCCAACAATTCCTCGGGAGTGGCCGTACCGGCCAACTTGCAACGACGGCAGAGACGCCGGACGAGACGTTGGGCCACCACACATCCCAGCGCCGAGGTCACCAGGTATGGCCCGAGTCCCATGTCGATGAGACGGGTCGTGCTCGAAGCGGCATCGTTGGCGTGGAGGGTGGACAGCACCAGGTGACCGGTGAGTGCGGCCTCGGTGGCGATCCGAGCCGTTTCGAGGTCCCGGATCTCCCCGACCAGGATGATGTCAGGGTCCGCCCGCAGCGCGGCACGCAGTCCGCTGGCGAAGGTGTACCCCGACTTGACGTTCACCTGGGTCTGCTTGATACCGGCGACCCGGTACTCGATCGGGTCCTCGACGGTGATCGTGTTCCGGCTGGGCGAGTTGAGCTCGTTGATCGCCGCATACAGGGTGGTCGACTTGCCGGAGCCGGTCGGTCCGGTCACGAGCACCATGCCCCACGCCTTCCGGAACGACTCCCTGAAGAGTCCCAATGACTCGGGCAGGAAGCCCAGGGCGTCCATGTCCAGGAGGCCCGCGTCCCTGACGAGGATCCGGAGGACGAGCGCCTCCCCGTTGATCGTGGGAATGCTCGCCGCCCGGATGTCGACGGCCCGACCCCGGATGGTCATCGACGTCCGGCCGTCCTGGGGCCGGCGGTGTTCGGCGATGTCCATGTCCGTCATGACCTTGATCCGGCTCACCACCCCGAGCCGGAACGAAGGTGGCGCGTTCATGGCATCGTGGAGCATGCCGTCGACCCGGAACCGGATCCGCAGGCCGTCCCTGGTCGGCTCGATGTGCACGTCGGACGCCCGTTCGCCCACCGCCCGGATGAGGACCTGGTTCACGAAGTCGATGACAGGCCCCTGGTTCGGGTCGATGGTGCCCGGTCCGGACGTGTCGGTGTCGGCCAGTCCCGCTTCCTCGGGAAGGTGGGGCGCGTCGTCCCCCCTGCGGGCTGGACGTCCTCCAGCAGTTGGCTGGCGTAGCCGGACTCGATGGCCTTGCGCAGCTCGCCGCGGGCGGCGACAACGGCGACGAAGGGCACGTCCACCAGCGTGTGGAGGTCGTCGAACGTCTGGATGTCGCGCGGGTCCGAGATGGCCACGACCAGGGCACCGTTGTTCAACTCCACCGGGAGCACGCCACGGCGACGGCAGAAGGCTTCGGGGAGGTAGCTGAGGACCCGGGGGTCGGGTGGGTCGAGGCCGAGGTCCCGGTAGGCCATTCCCGAGATCTCGGCCAGCGTCCGGGCCAGGTCGTCCTCGAACAGGACGTCGTCGGCCACCAGGATCTCGCCCAGCCGCTTCCCTGATCTGCGTTGCTCGTCCAGCGCCAGCTCCACCTGCTCGCCGGTCACCAGGCCGGCCGCGATCAGCTGGGTCCCGAGCGACAACGGGCGGATCCCCGCCTCCGGGTCGCCGCCCCGCCTGTCGTCGGGCACGTCCCGCTCGGTCATGACGGTCATATGGGCCTCCGGTGGCTCGTCGTGCAGGCGTGGGTCATCGGCTCGGAGCCAACTCGGCCGCCTGCTCCAGGGATCGGGACATCGCCTGCCCATCGAGCGGCTTGGCGAACAGGTACCCCTGGCCGCGGTCGACGCCCTCGGACAACAGCCATGTCCGCTGGGTGTCGGTTTCGATGCCTTCCGCGGTGGTGGCGATCCCGAGGATCTTTCCCAGCTGGACCAGCGTATGGACGAGTGCCCCGGACTCGGCCGAGGCACCGATGCGGGTCACGAACGATTCGTCGATCTTCAGGACGTCGATGGGAAACTCCTGCAGGTGGGCCATCGACGAGTACCCCGTCCCGAAGTCGTCGATGGCGATCTGTATCCCGATCGACTTCAGCACCTTGAGGCGGGCAGCCGAGGCCACCACGTCGCGCATCAGGGTCGTCTCGGTCAGCTCCAAGGTCAGCTGTCTGGGGTCGAGTCCGCTCACGGCCAGCGCGCCCCGCACGTCGTTGACGAATCGGTCCCGTTCGAGCTGGGCGGCGGCCACGTTGACGGAGATCATGAGATGGTGGCCCTGCCGCTCCCAGGCCACGCCTTGCCGGCACGCCTCCAGCAGCACCCACTTCCCGACCGGGACGATGAGCCCACTGGATTCGAGCGCGGGAATGAAGTCGTCCGGGTCGACGATTCCCCTCACCGGATGTTGCCAGCGGAGGAGCGCCTCCACACCCGTGACGGCTCCGGAGGAGAGCTCGACGATCGGCTGGTAGACGAGGAACAGCTCTCCGGCGTCGAGAGCTCGATGGAGGTCGACGTCGAGGAACCGGTGCTCGTCGACAGCCGTCTTCATGGGAGCGGTGAACACGACGGCGCAGTTCTTTCCGGTGCTCTTGGCCCGATACAGGGCGATGTCGGCATCCCGGAGGAGCTCCTCGGGGGTCCCCTGGGCGCCGGTGGCGATGCCGATGCTGGCCCGGATGTTCAACGGGACACCACCCGGCATGGGGAACGGGGCCCTCAGTGCGTCGAGGATCCGATCGGCCACCGCCTCGGCCCCGGCGGCCAGGGAGGCTCCCTCGACGAGTACCACGAACTCGTCACCGCCGAGCCGCCCCACGGTGTCCGCCTCGCGGAGGAGCCCGGTCAGCCGGGCCCCCACCTCGGCCAGGAGCTGGTCGCCGGCGTCGTGGCCGAGCGTGTCGTTGATGTCCTTGAAGTCGTCGATGTCGAGGAACATCGTCGCCACCGGCACGCCGTCGCGGCGGGCCCGGGCCAGCATCGACTCCATCCGGTCGAGGATCAGCGCCCGGTTGGGCAGCCCGGTGAGCGGATCGTGGAAGGCCTGGAAGCGGAGCTGCCGGGTGCGCTCGTTGACGAGGAACAGGGCCCGGGCCCGACTGGTGCCCAGTAGGAAGATCACCACCGCCAGCAGCAGCGAGATGGCGATGCCGCCGAGCAGGACGGCGTCGCCCGTCCCGTTGGCGAACGTGCCGGAGATGCCGGCTGGTCCGGAGACCATCACATCCCAGCCGTTGTGGAGGTCGATGGTCGTCGACTGGGCTCCGGCCGGGGCGGTACCGGCATGGAACGTGACCTGGGAGCTCCCGCCCCGGTAGTGGAAGGCCACCGAGGTCGAGGGATGGTTTAGGAGGGCGGTGCCCAGGATCAGCTTGGGATAGATCGAGACGCCCGTCCACCCGAGGAAGGCGGCACGCCGGGCGGCCACGGTGCCCGGGGTGGTCCCACCGACGTACAGGGGTGCCCCGAGCACCAGCTCCTCGGCACTGCCCGGTCCGTAGGGGAGGTAGGCGGTCTGGCCCGAGTCGCGGGCGGCCAGCAGGGGGCCGCCCAGGGCGGTGGCGCAGAAGTCGAGGCCCGCCGGGGTCGTCGAGACCCCGGTCCGTGACTCCGACACGCTGGCCAGGCAGTAGTAGGGACGGTTGCCGGGCGGTGTGACCTGGAAGGTCCCACCGGCGGCGAGCGCGCCGGCCGGATCGAGCACGGACCGTGCCGCAAAGGCGCTCAGTTGCGATGCCGGGACCATCACCAGCTCGGCGATCCCCTGCACCTCGGGATAGCGCTTGAAGGCATGAACCCAGCCGTTCCACTGCTTGAACTCCGTCTGCGAGATGCCGGGGTTGCGGACGATGACCGCCCCGGTGGCCACGACGAGGTCCTGCTCGTGCTGGATGGTCAGCTCGAGGGTGGAGGCGATCCCCAACGACGAGGCCACGAAGGCCTGGCGAGAGCGCTGGCTCTCGCTGCGGTTCACCGCCTGTGCCCCGAAGACCGACCCAGCTGTGCCCAGGACGACCAGCAGGGCGGCCAACACGAGCCAGATGTGGTTTCGCGGAATCACCCGCGGTTCCCGACCCGTGCCCATGATCTGCCCTTTCCGTGCGAGAGAACGTGGGCGCTCCCTCGGACGCCTTCGGGTCAGCGAGCGCTCGAACCAGGTGGTCGTCGAGCCGAACTCCTCACCCGACCTTCCCGCATACCTCTATCCTCGGCAGAAGTGGCCCGATTCAGTAGGGGTAAAAGGTCGCATACCGGCAATTCGGTGCCCACCGGCTCAGATGCGGTCGCCGTCACCTGGCGTTCCGCCCCCGGAGGGCGGAGGTTCACGCCGCCGGGCGAAGAACTCGGACAGCTGTCGGGACGCTTCGTGGGCACGCACGCCGGCGGTGACGGCGACCTCGTGGTTCAGCCGCGGGTCGGTGCACAGGTTGTAGAGCGAACCGCAGGCACCGGCCTTGAAGTCGGACGCGCCGAAGACCAGACGACCCACCCGGGCGGCGACCAGGCCTCCGGCGCACATGGGGCACGGCTCCAGCGTCACCACCAGCGTCACCTCCGACAACCGCCAGGTGCCGAGGGCGGTGGCTGCGTCCGACAGCGTCAGCAACTCGGCGTGGGCGGTGGGATCACCCCGCATCTCCCGCTCGTTGTGCCGCGCCGCGATGACCCGACCGCCGACGAGCGCCACCGCTCCCACCGGGACGTCGCCGTGATGCATCGCCGCCGCCGCCTCGGCCAGGGCCATCCCCATGGCGGCACCGTCGTCCACCGGCGGGCCGTCACCGTCCGGGACGTGGGGTGGAACGGGCTGCGAATCGGTCGCGTCGATGCTCATCGGCGGAGGCGGTGGGATTTGAACCCACGGTGAGTTTCCCCACACACGATTTCCAGTCGTGCCGATTCGGCCGCTCTCGCACGCCTCCGGGTGGTCGGGACTCCAGGACTCCTCCGGGGGTGCCGACAGCTCCGACAGGCTACTCCGCCTCTTGTGCCACCCTGCGACCTGGCCGGCTGTCGAGCTGCCCGTGTGCGGGAGTAACATCTCGGTGCCCCGGCGTTGGGTGCGGCGGCTGGGTCCTGCGCAACGTTCTCCCGTGAATCGAGTCAGGGTCGGAAGGCAGCAGCTCTCAGCGGGTCAGGCCGTGTGCCGCAGTCAACCTGGCCGTCGCACCGAGCGCCGGGGCGCCGTCGGCGGCAGTGCCGCGCTGCGGTGCCCGATAGGCTCACCGGACGTGGCCGAGTCATCCGACGAGACGCCCTACCAGTCTCTGTACCGGCGATTCCGGCCGTCCACGTTCGGCGAGGTGCGGGGCCAGGACCACGTCGTGCTCGCCCTCCGCAACGCGGTGCGGGACCAGCGGGTGGCCCACGCCTACCTGTTCAGCGGCCCCCGGGGAACTGGCAAGACGTCGACGGCCCGCATTCTGGCCAAGGCACTCAACTGCACCGACCTCCGTGACGGTGAACCGTGCGGGGTCTGTCCCTCGTGCGTGGAGATCGCCAAGGGCACCTCGCTCGACGTCCACGAGCTGGATGCGGCCTCGAACAACGGGGTGGAGGCCATGCGCGATCTGGTGTCCCGGGCCGCCCTCGGGACCCCCGGCCGCCAGAAGGTCTACATCGTCGACGAGGTCCACATGCTGTCGACGCCGGCATCGAACGCCCTGCTGAAGACGCTGGAGGAGCCGCCCGCCCACGTCGTGTTCGTGCTGGCCACCACCGACCCGCAGAAGGTGCTGCCCACCATCCGCAGCCGGACCCAGCACTTCGAGTTCCGCCTCCTCGGCCCCGAGACGCTCGGCGGACCTGCTCGAGCCAGGTGCGGCGGGACGCCCACCTCGACGTGCCCGACGAGGCGCTGGACCTGGCCGTACGGCGCGGCCGCGGCTCGGCCCGCGATGCCCTGTCCGTCCTCGACCAGGTGGTCGCCTCCGACTCGGTCGACGACGACCTGCCCGAGCTCGACGAGGTGGTCGAGGCCCTGGCCGAACGGGACGTGACCGGGCCCTGGTGGCCGTGGCCCACCTCACCTCGGCCGGGTTCAGCCCCCAGCAGCTGGCCGGCGACCTGGTCGACTACCTCCGCCAGGGCTTCCTGGCCCTGGTGGCCCCCGAGTTGGTCCGGGGTCCCGGGGCCGAGCGCGTGATGCCCTGTCGTCGCAGGCGGAACGGGTGGGGCTGGCCGCCGCTGGTCCGGGCCATGGAGGTACTGGGGCGGGCCCAGGTCTCCATGCGGGACGCACCCGACCCCCGGGTCGATCTGGAGGTGGCGCTGGTGCGGCTGGCCCATCCCGAGGCCGACGACTCACCCGAGGCCCTGCTGGCCCGCATCGAGCGCCTCGAAGCTGCCGGGCCGGGCCGACCGCGCCCCGTCCCCGGTGCTGGCCCGCACGCCCGGCGCCGCCGAGCCGCCCACCGCAGTGCCGACCGCCACCGCCGTCCCGCCGCCCGACCGCCGTCCCGGCCCCCACCGCCCACCCCGCAGCCCCGGAGCCGGCCGCCCCGCGTTCGCCGGGCACGACCTTGCGGAGCGGTCCGCCGCCAGCAGGCTCCCGTGCGGGCCCCGGTCGAAACCGCAGGTGCGACGGCCCGGCCCCGGTCGGCCGCCCCCGAGGCGCCTGCGCCGACGCCGGCGCCACCACCGGAGTCACCCTCGCCGCGTCCCCATGCCCACCCGCGACCAGCTGGTGCAGGCCTGGGGCGATCACATCATCGGTCGGCTGCGGCCCAAGGCCAAGGCGCTCTTCCAGGCGGGCCGGTTCGTCGGGGTGGACGACGGCAGGGCCGTCTTCGGCCTGCCCAACGAGATCCACCGGACCCGTTGCGAAGAGGTGCGGGGCGAGATCGAGGCCGCCCTGGCCGATCACTTCGGCCGTCCGGTCGGGCTGGTCCTGGTGGTCGATGCCGGCGCCGGAGACGGCAGCGCCATCGGATCCGGAGGCGGTCGACCCGCGGCCGGCGTTCCGACTCCATCTCCGGCCCACCCGCAGGGCCCCGACCCTGGCATCGACCACCGGCGGGCCCGCCCACCGGCCGTATCGACCGCCGGCGGACCCGCCCACCGGCGGTGCCGCCGCCCCGGCCGCCGAAGGGGTCCGATCATCTCGAGGAGCTCGAGGACCTGTCTGCCTTCGACGAGTCCGAGCTCGGGGAGGTGGCCGACTTCGACAACTCGGCGGAGGCCCGGGTGCTGCAGGCCTTTCCCGGCGCCGAGGAGGTCGGATAGATGGCCATCTTCTCCGGTCCCCTGCAGATCGCTCATCGACGAGCTCGGCCGCCTGCCCGGGGTCGGACCCAAGTCGGCCCAGCGGATCACCTTCCACCTGCTGAAGGTGGCCCCCGAGGACGCGCTCCGGCTGGCCGAGGCCATCATCGCCGTGAAGGAGCGCATCACCCTGTGCACCCGCTGCTTCAACGTGGCCGAAGGCGGGCTGTGTGCCATCTGCCTCGACGACCGCCGCGACGCCACGTCGGTCTGCGTGGTGGAGGACCCCCGCGACATCGTCTCGGTGGAGAAGACCGGGGAGTTCTCCGGCCGCTACCACGTGCTCCAGGGCGCCCTCAATCCGATCGAGGGGATCGGCCCCGAGCAGCTCCGGGTCCGCGAGCTGCTGGTGCGGGTCGAAGAGGAGGGGATCACCGAGGTGATCCTCTGCACCAACCCCAACCTCGAGGGTGAGGCCACCGCCATGTACCTGGCCCGCCTGCTCAAGCCGATGGGCCTCACGGTGACCCGGATCGCCAGCGGGCTCCCGGTGGGCGGTGACCTCGAGTACGCCGACGAGCTGACCCTGGGCCGGGCCCTCGAGGGCCGGCGCGAGGTGGACGCCTGACCGGCATCGGCGCCGGTCGTCCGCATGTGGGGCACGATGAGAGGGATGCCCGAGCCGACCCGTGCCCTCGTTCGGCACCTGTGGCTGCTCCGGCACGGCAAGGCGGCTTCTGACCCACCACGGGGCGGGAGCGACCGGGACCGCCCCCTGACCGGACGGGGCCGGCGCGACGCCACCGCCCTCGGCCACCGGCTGGCCGGCGACGGCCCGTGCTCGGCCTCGACGGAGTGCCGGCGCCCGGCCTGGTCATCTGCTCGGCCGCGGTCCGGACCCGTCAGACGGCCGACCTGGTCGTCGAGGCCATGGGCGGCCGGCTCCCGCTCGACGCATACCACTCCCTGTACGGGGCGGACACTGACCTGGTGCTCCGGTACCTGCGCGAGATCGACGAGTCGGTGGTGGGCGCACTGGTGGTGGGGCACAACCCGACCATGTACGAGGTCATCTGGGAGCTGCTGGCCGACGATGCCCGGGACGGGCCGGCGCCAGACCGGTCAGCGCTGGAGGCCCACGGTTTCCCGACCTGCGCCCTGGCCGTCCTGGCCCTCGACGGTGGCGGCCTGGAAGCAGGTCACCCGCGGCTGCGGGCGGTTGGTCGGCCTCTTCAAACCGCCGTACTGATGGCCATGGGCCATCGGTACGGCGAGAGCGCGGTCGATCGGAGCCGGCGGGAGACGGTCACGCGGGCGCGGTCAGAGGGTGCGGAGGATGGCGGCGTCGCCCTGGCCGCCGCCACCGCACAGGCTCACCGCCGCCGTGCCGCCGCCACGACGCTTGAGCTCGAACAGCGAGGTGAGCGCCAGCCGGGTGCCGGACATGCCCACCGGGTGGCCGAGGGCGATGGCACCGCCGTTGACGTTGACGATGTCGCCGCTCGATGCCGAGCTCCTCGGTCGAGGCGCACCCGACGGCGGCGAAGGCCTCGTTGATCTCGAAGATGTCGATGTCCTTGACGGTCAGGCCGGCCTTGGCCAGGGCCACCTGGGTGGCGTTGCGAGGGCTGGTGGAGCAGCGACGGGTCGGGACCGGCCACCTGGCCGTAGCCGACCAGCTCGCCCAGCGGGGAGACGCCGAGCTCCTCGGCCTTGGCCTTGGACATCACGATGACGGCGGCGGCCCCGTCGGAGATCTGCGAGGCGTTGCCGGCGGTGATGGTGCCGTTCTTGTCGAAGGCGGGACGGAGCTTGCCCAGCGACTCGGCCGTCGTCTCGGGCCGAACGCCCTCGTCGGTGTCGACCACCAGCGGGTCGCCCTTCCGCTGGGGCACGCTGACCGGGACGATCTCCTCGGCGAACTTCCCGTCCTTGATGGCGGCCGCGGCCCGCTCGTGGGACAGGGCGCTGAAGGCGTCCTGTCGGTCCCGGGACACACCGTCGGCACCGTTGTAGCGCTCGGTCGCCGAGCCCCATGGCGCACTCGTCGAAGGCGCAGAACAGCCCGTCGTACATCATCGAGTCGACCAGGGTGCCGTCCCCGATCCGGTAGCCGGCACGGGCCCCCGGCAGCAGGTAGGGGGCCTGGGTCATCGACTCCATCCCCCCGGCCACCACGATGTCGGCGTCGCCGGCATTGATCATGAGGTCGGCCAGGTAGATGGCGTTGAGGCCCGACAGGCAGACCTTGTTGACGGTGGTGGCCGGCACGCTCATCGGGATCCCGGCCTTGACCGCGGCCTGGCGGGCGGTGATCTGGCCCGCCCCGGCCTGGATCACCTGGCCCATGAACACGTAGTCGACCTGCTCGGGCTTTACCCCGGCCCGCTCCAGGGCTGCGGCGATGGCGAATCCTCCGAGCTCGGTGGCGGCGAAGCCGCCGAGGGCACCTGCGAGCTTGCCGATCGGGGTCCGGGCCCCTGTGACGATGACGGTTCCGGGCATGACGTCCTCCGCGGCCCGCTGGCCAGTTCAGGCGGCGCTCCCCACTGGGCCCGCCACGACAACGGCCCATGATACGGCGTCGGCGTCCCCGGGACCACAGCGATGACCTCCGCCTCCCGCAGGGGACCCGGCCCCCGGGGCCCGTGGGGCCCGGGCAAGCTATCCTCGCACCCCATGCAGGAGTTCCTCTCAGCCATCCAATCGCCGGCGCGTCCGGCGACGAGCTGGAGGCCATCCCGCTGCCCGAGGCCTACCGGGCTGCCTTCGTGCGCCGTGACGAGGTGGGGATGTTCGATGGCCTCCAATCGGAGGACAAGGACCCCAGGAAGTCGCTCCACGTGAGCGAGGTCGCCGTCCCGGAACTGGCTCCGGACGAGGCCTACGTGGCCGTGATGGCCAGCTCGATCAATTTCAACACCGTGTGGACCTCGATCTTCGAGCCGCTGCCCACGTTCGGGTTCCTCGACCGCCTGGGCAAGGAGAGCCGGTGGGGCAGGCGCCACGCCCTCGACTACCACGTGGTGGGATCGGACGCCGCCGGCGTGGTCCTGCGGACGGGGTCGGCCGTCCGTCTGTGGAAGCCGGGGGACAAGGTCACCGTCCACTGCAACTACGTCGACGACCAGAGCCCGAGCGCCCACGACGACTCGATCCTGGCCGACAACCAGCGCATCTGGGGATTCGAGACCAACTTCGGTGGTCTGGCCGACCTGGCCGTGGTCAAGGCCAACCAGCTGATGCCCAAGGCCACGCACCTGACCTGGGAGGAGGCCGCGGTCAATGCCCTGTGCAACTCCACCTCCTACCGGATGCTGGTGTCGAAGAACGGCGCCCACATGGAGCAGGGCGACAAGGTCCTGGTGTGGGGGGCATCAGGCGGGCTCGGTGCCTACGCCGTGCAGTACGTGCTCAACGGGGGAGGGACCCCGGTGGGCGTGGTGTCGTCCCCGGCCAAGGTCGAGCTCCTCCACGACCTCGGGGTGGAGGCGGTGATCGACCGGAAGGTGGCCAACTACCGGTTCTGGAAGGACGAGCACACCCAGGACGAGTCCGAGTGGCGCCGGCTGGGCAAGGACATCCGGGGCCTCGTCGGCGAGGATGTCGACATCGTGTTCGAGCATCCGGGGCGCCAGACCATGGGAGCGTCGGTGTTCGCGGCCAAGCGGGGCGGGACCATCGTGACCTGCGCCGCCACCTCCGGGTACATGATCGAGTACGACAACCGGCACCTGTGGATGAAGCTCAAGACCATCAAGGGATCGCACTTCGCCAACTACCGGGAGGCCTGGGACGCCAACCAGCTCGTGTGCGAGGGAAAGATCCTTCCCCCCTGTCGGCGGTCCACACCCTGGAGCACGTGGGTGATGCCGCCTACCAGGTGCACCGCAACCTCCACGAGGGCAAGATCGGCGTGCTGTGCCTGGCTCCGGAGGGAGGGCAGGGCATCGACGATCCCGAGCTCCGGGCCCGGGTCGGTGAGGAGAGGATCACCCTGTTCAGGCGGCACGAAGGATGAGGAGGCACGACCGATGACGGCACCACTGCTCACCGAGATCGACCACGTGGCCATCGCCGTCAACGACCTCGATGCCGCCATCGCCTACTACGCGGCGACATTCGGGGCCACCGTCGCCCACCGCGAGCGGGTCGATTCCGACGGCGTCGAAGAGGCGCTGTTGAAGGTGGCCGACAGCTACATCCAGCTGCTCACCCCCACCCGGGACGACTCACCGGTGGCCATCTACCTGAAGAAGAAGGGCGAGGGGATCCACCATGTCGGCTACCGGGTGTCGGACTGCGCCGAGGCCCTCCGGTCGGTCAAGGAGCACGGCGGTCGGGTCATCGACGAGGCACCGCGGCCCGGCTCCCGCGGTACCACGGTGGCCTTCGTCCATCCCAAGGGCGCCTTCGGCACCCTCATCGAGCTCGTGCAGGAGTGAGCGATCTCGTCCATGGACACAGCCACGGCGCCCTCCCCACCTCCCGAGGGGCCCGCGGCCGCCGGAGTGCCGCCCATCGGGATGGCCAGCATCCCCGTTCCGGCTGACCGGGCCCGACCACCCGCCACGGTCCCCTCCACCCTCCCGCCTCCACAGCCGACCGGACCGCTGTCCGGCCGGCCGCCACCCGGGCCCGATGACGGCGGTGAGCCGGCCGGAGCCCCGAGCGACGACGAGGCTGCTCCGGGGTTCTCACCCGGGGTGGCGGCCCGGCTGCGGTCCTACGTCTACCTGCTCATCGATCCGAGGACCGGACGCCCCTTCTACGTGGGCCGGGGCGCAACGATCGGTGCTTCCGGCACGTACAGCGCGGCCCGGACCGGCCGGGACGAGCAGGCCAAGTATCCGATGCTCGAGCGGATCCGCCAGATCGAGTCCGGCAACCGCAGGGTACGCATCGACATCCTCCGCCACGGGCTGAGCCCGGACGAGGCCCTGCTGGTCGAGGCGGCCACCCACGAGGCCCTCGGCCTCCCGGGCCGTCCCGAGTCGGGCGGCCAGCGCCGGAGCGCCGCCGAGGTGGGCTCCCTCCTGGCCAAGCGGGCCAAGATCAAGCGCGGCCACCAGGTGGTGCTGTTGCGGGTGGGCAACGCCGCCGCCGACACCTCCTACGAACGGGCCCGCCACGATTGGCGGATCGGGCGGCGATGGATCGACCCCGATTCCCCCCGTTCACCCCGGTGGGCGGCCATCGTGGCCGGCGACCTCATCGCCGCCGTCTACCGGATCGAGCGCTGGGAGGCCACCGCACCGGTACCCGGCGACGGTGGCAGCCGGCCGTCGGACCGGTTCTCGTTCGTCGGGTCACCCGACCCCGAGCTCGAGAAGCGGTACCGGGGCAGGAGCGTGGCCGCCTACGGGACCGTGGGGTCCGGGAGCCCGGTCTCCTACGTGTGGTGCGGGCCCCACTGGATCAACCGGCCGGGCTGATCACGGCCCGGAGATCGAGACCCCCGGCGCCGTTCCGGTAGCCTCACTGTCCATGGATCATCCCATGACCCAACGACTCGAAGAGCTGGCCGAGCGCCGCCAGCAGGCTCGCAACGCCGGGTCCCCCCGGGCGGTGGAGAAGCACCACGCCAAAGGGAAGATGACAGCCCGCGAGCGCATCGACTACCTGCTCGACGACGGGTCCTTCCAGGAGCTGGACATGTTGGCCCGCCACCGGTCCCACGGCATGGGGCTGGAGGAGAACCGCCCCTACACCGACGGGGTGATCACCGGGTTCGGCACCATCGAGGGCCGGCGGGTGTGCGTGTTCAGCCAGGACTTCACCGTGTTCGGGGGGGCGCTGGGCGAGGTGTTCGCCGAGAAGATCCACAAGGTGATGGACCTGGCCTCATCCATCGGCGTGCCCATGATCGGTCTCAACGACGGCGCCGGCGCCCGCATCCAGGAGGGTGTCGTCTCGCTCCACTCCTACGGGGGCATCTTCCACCGCAACGCGGAGGCCTCGGGGGTGATCCCGCAGATCAGCGTGATCCTCGGTCCGTGTGCCGGGGGCGCGGTCTACAGCCCGGCCATGACCGATTTCATCTTCATGGTCCAGGGGACGAGCCACATGTTCATCACCGGCCCCGATGTGGTCAAGACCGTGACCGGCGAGGACGTGACCCTCGAGGAGCTCGGCGGGGCCATGAGCCACGCCACCAAGTCCGGGGTGGCTGCGTTCGTGGCTCCCGACGAGAAGTCCTGCCTCGACGACGTGCGCTATCTCCTGAGCTTCCTGCCCTCCAACAACCTGGAGGAGGCTCCGCTGGTGACGCCGACCGACGATCCTGAGCGCCTCACCCCGGAACTGGTGGACCTGATGCCGGCGTCACCCAATCAGCCCTACGACATGAAGAAGGTCATCGAGGCGGTGGTCGACGACGGTGACTTCTTCGAGGTCAACCACCACTGGGCCATGAACCTCGTGTGCGGGTTCGCCCGTATCGACGGTCGGGCGGTGGGCATCGTGGGGAACCAGCCCCAGATGCTGGCCGGCGTGCTCAACATCGACGCATCGGAGAAGGGCGCCCGGTTCGTGCGCACCTGTGACGCCTTCAACGTCCCTCTGATCACCTTCGTCGACGTGCCCGGGTTCATGCCCGGCACCGACCAGGAGTACGGGGGCATCATCCGGCACGGGGCCAAGCTCCTCTACGCCTACTGCGAGTCGACGGTCCCCCGGGTGCAGATCATCACCCGGAAGGCCTACGGCGGCGCCTACGTGGTCATGAACTCGAAGTCCATCGGGGCCGACCTGGCCTATGCCTGGCCGTCGGCCGAGCTGGCCGTGATGGGTCCCGAAGGGGCCGTCGAGATCGTCTACCGTCGTGACCTGGCCGAAGCCGTCGATCCCGTCGGTCGCCGCAAGGAACTGGTGGAGGAGTACACCGAGCGGTACGCCAACCCCTACGCCGCTGCCGAACGGGGCTATGTCGACGACGTCATCGACCCGGCTGAAACCCGCCGGGTGCTGGTTCGGAGTCTGGCCCTGCTGGTGTCGAAGCGGGAGGACCTTCCCAAGCGCAAGCACGGGAACATGCCGCTGTGACCGTCGCCAGCCGCCCCGACCCACCGGGGGCCGCCACCGCAACGGGTATCGCCGTCCCGCCCGAGGTGGACCCCGAGGTGCTGGCCGTCCTGGCTGCGGCCGTCGATCAGGCCTGGCCCCGCCGGCGCCTGGTCGCTCCGGTGGAACCGAGCAGGCCGCCGGCCTGGCGGTTCAGCGGCCGATGGTGGTCGAGGCCGCCGTCCGCCCGTCGCGAACGCCCCTGGGCCTGAGGCGGGCGTTCACGCCGCGGGGCTGTCCCGGTAGCCCTCGGCCAGTCGGAGCAGGTCGTCCATCATCGGGCCGATCTCGAAATCCTTGGGCGTGTAGACCCGGGCCACCCCCTTGCCCAGGAGGATGTCGGCGTCCTCGGGGGGAATGATCCCGCCGACCACCACCGGTGCCTCGACCCCGGCCGCCCTCAGCCGGTCGACCACTTCGGGAACCAGCTCCAGATGGCTTCCCGAGAGGATGGAGATACCCACCACGTCGACGTCCTCGTCCCGGGCGGCGGCCGCGATCTCCGCCGGCGACAGCCTGATGCCCTGGTAGACGACCTCGAAGCCGGCATCGCGGGCGGCCACGGCGATCTGCTCGGCTCCGTTGGAGTGGCCGTCGAGGCCGGGCTTGGCCACCAGCAGCCGGGGCGGGCCACCGGCCCGCTCGGCCAGGGCCCGGGAGCGCGAACGCACGGCCCGGAACTCGACCCCCCGATGTCCCACCCCGCCGCTCACACCGGTCGGGGCCCGGTACTCGCCGAACACCTCCCGGAGGGCGCCGGCCCATTCGCCGGTGGTGCCGCCGGCATGGGCCAGGGCGATGGTGGCCGGCATGATGTTGTCCGAGCCCTCGGCCGCCCGCTTCAGCTCGTCGAGGGCCCGCTGCACCGGAGCCGGGCTGCGGTTGGAGCGCCACGCTTCCACGTCGGCCCGCAATTCGGACTCCACCGCCGGGTCCACTCTCAGGATCGAGCCCCCACCGCCCTGGCCACCGGCCTCCGACCCGGTGGACTCGGGCTCGAGGGGCGACTGGGCCGTCTCGGTGAAGCAGTTGACCCCGACCACCTGCAGGTCACCGGTCTCGATGCGCCGGACGCGCTCGGCCTGGCTGCCGACCAGGCGTGCCTTCAGCTCGTCGATGGCTTCGAACGCTCCGCCCAGCCCGAGCACGTTCTCCAGCTCCGCCCACGAGGACTCGGCCACCTCGGCCGTCTTCTTCTCGATGACCACGGAACCGTCGAAGATGTCCCCGTACTCGAGGAGATCCGATTCGAAGGCCAGGATCTGCTGGATGCGGAGCGACCACTGCTGGTCCCAGGGGCGGGGCAGCCCGAGGGCCTCGTTCCACGCCGGAAGCTGGAGGGCCCGGGCCCGGGCCCGCTTGGACAGGGTCACACCCAGGGACTCGAGGACGATGCGGGGTACGTTGTTCTCGGGCTGAGCCTCGGTCAGCCCGAGCGAGTTGACCTGCACGCCGTAGCGGAACCGCCTGAGCTTGGGGTCGGTGACCCCGTAGCGCTCCGTGCACACCCGCTCCCACAGGCCGGTGAAGGCCCGCATCTTGCAGGTCTCCTCCACGAAGCGGACCCCGGCGTTGACGAAGAAGGAGATGCGGCCGACCACGGAGGGGAATTCCTCGTCCGGGATCTGGCCGGAGTCGCGTACCGCGTCGAGGACCCCGATGGCGGTGGCCAGCGCATAGGCGACCTCCTGCGACGGGGTGGCCCCGGCCTCTTGGAGGTGATAGCTGCAGACGTTGATCGGGTTCCATCTGGGGACGTGGCGCACCGTGTAGGCGATGGTGTCGACGGTCAGCCGGAGGCTGGGCAGCGGGGGGAAGATATAGGTCCCCCGGGACAGGTACTCCTTGACGATGTCGTTCTGGGTGGTGCCCGACAGCACCGCCGGGTCCACGCCCTGGTCCTCGGCGTTGGCGATATAGAGTCCGAGCAGCCAGGCCGCGGTGGCGTTGATGGTCATCGACGTGTTCATCGAGTCGACGGGGATCTTGTCCAGCAGCTGGGCCATGTGGCCGAGGTGGGCGATGGGGACCCCGACCTTGCCGACTTCGCCTACCGCCTGGGGTGCATCGGGGTCGTACCCGATCTGGGTGGGGAGGTCGAAGGCGATCGAGAGGCCGGTCTGGCCCTTGGCCAGGTTGGTCCGGTACAGCTCGTTCGACGCCTTGGCGTTGGAATGACCCGAGTAGGTGCGCATCACCCACGGATGGTCCCGCGTCACGGCCGAGGTGGTCGATGGCTCTCCGGTCGGGTCCGCACTCCCTTCCTCTCGTTCCACGTCGCTCATCTCCCCATTGTTGCCCTGGAACGTCCTCCAGAGAAATGCACTAGAACACGCTCTCGTTTTGTGCCGCGAAGCGGGTCGCCCCGGCGGCCACGCTACTTCCGATAGTCGAGGAAGCCCTGGCCCGACTTGCGGCCCAGCTGCTCGGCGGCCACCATCCGGCGCAGGAGGGGCATGGCCGCGTAGTTCGGGTCGCGGAACTCGTCGTACAGGGCGTCCAGGATGGCCAGCGAGGTGTCCAGCCCGACCAGGTCCAGCAGGGCGAACGGTCCCATGGGGAATCCGCACCCTCCCTTCATGGCCGTGTCGATGTCGGCCACCGATGCCACTCCTTGCTCGTAGAGCCGTACCGCGTTGTTCAGGTACGGGAACAGCAGGGCGTTGACGATGAAGCCGGCCTGGTCCTTGACCTCCACCGGGGTCTTTCCGCAGGCCTCGGCGAATTGGCGGACCGAGGCCAGCGTTTCGTCGGACGCGGTGAGCGGCCGCACCAGCTCCACCAGGTCCATCATCGGCGCCGGGTTGAAGAAGTGGACGCCGCAGACCTTGTCGGGCCGACCCGTCTGCATGGCCAACTCGATCACCGGGAGCGTCGAGGTGTTGGTGGCCAGGATCGTGCCGTCGACGGTGATCCGGTCCAGTTCGTTGAAGAGCTCCTTCTTCACGGCCAGGTCCTCGACCACCGATTCGATGACCAGGTCGACGTCATGGAGGGCGGCCAGGTCCGAGGTGCCCGTCACCCGGGCCAGCGCCTCGTCGCGGTCGCCTTCGGCCAGCTTGCCCTTCTCGACCCGGCGGTTGAGCGACTTCTCCAGCGCGGCCAGGGTGGCGTCGGCCGTCGATTGGCTGCGCGAGCGGAGCACGACCTCGAACCCGTTGACGGCCGCCGTCTCGGCGATACCCGACCCCATGATCCCCGAACCGACGATTCCCACGCGAGCGATTGGCATGGGGGAGGATGCTAGCGGTGGCGACCGCGGTGCGTTCGCCCGGCTCCTGCCGCCCGCCGCCCGGCCAGGTTGCCGTGACCGGACCGTCCCGACACCATGGGGTGATGGACGACCCCGCGACCACATCCGAACCCGGGGCCGACGGGCCGCCGGCAGAGGGCCGGGGGTCCGTCCCCGCCCAGGCCAGGAAGGGCAGGCCGGCCGCCGAGGCCGCGGCCACCTCGCGCCCCACCCGCCGCGGCCGGCGCGACCGAGGCCGCCGGCCGCCGGGCCCGCCCCGGCGGCCCGGGGCCGGAAGGAGAGGGGCCGGGCGGCTCCGGGGACCGCCCGTGGCGGCGATCCCGCCACCGTGCCCTCTACGACCGCCGCCTCCAGCGGGCCGACGAGCACTGGCCGCTGGTCTCGCGCCTCGCCACCTGGTTGTTCTCGCGTCCCGAGTTGGTGCTCGGGGCCCTCGGTGCCCGCCATCGGGTGGAGGTGGACGGACGGATCCTCAACCGGAGCACCCAGGCCCTGGTCGAGCTGGCTGGCCGGTGGCCGGCGGCTTCCGACCAGGTCGCCCAGGACCCGGTGGCCATGCGGGCCCGGCTCACCCGCATGGCCCGGTGGGCCATGCCCGCCCGTACCGATGTCCACGCCACGGGAAGGGTCATCCGGGCACCGGGTGCTCCATCCGGCATCCCCATCAGGATCTACCGGCAGTTCGGGACCGGCATCGGCACCGGGGGGCGGGGGAGCCGTCCCCCGGCCATCGTCAATTTCCACGGTGGTGGCTGGGTCGTCGGCGATCTCGACTCCCACGACGCCTCGTGCCGGCTCCTGGCCGCGGTGAGTGGTTGCATCGTGGTCTCGGTGGCCTACCGGCTGGCCCCGGAGGACCCGTACCCTGCCGCTGTCGACGATGCCCTGGCCGCCTTCGCGTGGGTCCAGCACCACAGCGACGAGATCGGCCATCTGGAGGGCCGGGTCGGCGTCATGGGTGACAGTGCCGGCGGCAACCTGGCCGCCGTGGTGGCCATGCAGACCCGGGACGGGACGGCGAGCGGGGCATCCGACGTGCCCGCCCCGGTAGCCCAGGGGCTGATCTATCCGGCGCTCGATGCGCGACTCCGGTCGGGATCGGCCCGTTCGATGGCCGACCGGTTCTTGCTCACCGCCGAGAGCATGGAGTACTTCCGTGCCTGCTACGTGCCGGACCGGTCGCTGTGGGAGACGGCCGGCGTCTCGCCGCTGCTGGCCGACGACCACCGTGATCTCGCCCCCGCCCTCGTGGTGACGGCGGGTTTCGATCCACTGCGGGACGACGGTGCCCGCTATGCCGAACTTCTGGAGAAGGCGGGCGTCGAGGTCGAGTACCGCTGTTACGACGACCAGGTGCACGGGTTCATGACCATGGGAATCCTCCCGGATTCGCTGGCCCTGGCCACCGAGGTGTGCGATGCCATGGGCCGGCTCATGCGCCGGTGCTCACGTCCGGCGTCGGCAGGGTAGCGGTGACGGGGGAGCAGGTCGGAGAGGTGTAGGCCGGAGGAGAGGTGTAGGCCGGAGGGGCCTGCCGCCGGATCACCGACAGACGCCCCCGGTCGGCGGCACTCCGACCCCGACCTCTACAGTGGCGGCATGGACAACAGCCGCGGCATCCTGGCACTGGTGGGCGGCGGCGAGTGGCGCACCGGGTGCTCGTTCGACGCCGAGTTCCTGGCCGCCTCCGGGTCGGACGAGGTGCTGGTGCTGCCCACTGCGGCGGCCTACGAGCATCCCGAACGTCTGGTGGTCGGAGGCCGGTGGATGGTTCGCACCGCTCGGGGGCCGGGTCGAGGGGTTGATGGTCCTGTCCCGGGCCGACGCCGAGGACAGCGGGGCGGCCGCGGTGATGAGGCGCTCCCGGCTGATCTACCTGAGCGGGAGCTCGCCCATGCACCTCCGGAGCGTGCTGAAGAACTCGAAGGTCTGGGAAGCACTCCTCCAGGCCTGGCAGGACGGTGCCGTGGTGGTCGGCTCGTCGGGAGCGGCGATGGCCCTCACCGATCCGATGGTGGATGCCAGGGGCGGCGGCCTGACCATCGGGCTCGGCCTGTTGAGCGGCCTGGCCGTGGTTCCCCACTTCGGGCAAGCCCATGAGGACGAGCACGGCGAGAAGCTCCACCGGTCGGTACAGCTGGCCCCCGTCGGAACGCCGGTGGCCGGTATCCCCGAACGGACGGCCCTGATCCGCGACCCGGAGGGGCGGTGGCGTTCCGCCGGGGTCGGCGAGGTGGCCGTGTTCCTCGACGGGGCCCGGGCCGAGGCCGGCCTGGGCGCGCCGGCCTACCGGCCTGAACCGCGGGGCTCAGTCGGCTTCGGTGATGGTCACCGACTCGATGACCACCTTCTCCGACGGCGTCCCCGACCGGCTGCCCACCGACTCGATGGCGGTCACCACGTCGAGGCCCTTCACGACCTTGCCGAACAGTGAATAGCTGGGCGGCAGGGCCGTCCCGTCTGGGCCGCTGACGATGAAGAACTGACTGCCATTGGTATTGGGACCGGCGTTGGCCATGGCCAGCGAGCCGATCTCGTACCGTCCGGGCGCCGGCAGCTCGTCGTCGAACCGGTAGCCCGGCCCGCCCCGCCCCGAGCCTTCCGGATCCCCACCCTGGAGCATGAACCCGGGGATGATCCGGTGGAACACGATGCCGTCGTAGTAGTGCCACCGGGCCAGGAAGACGAAGTTGTTGACCGTCTTGGGTGCCGCGCCGGCATCCAGGGCGATGGTCATCGTCCCCTTGGACGTCACCACCTCGGCCGTGTAGCGCCTGGCCGGGTCGATGACCATGGGCGGCGGTGCATCGAATCGCTGGGTCTTGGGGCTGGATCCGTCGACTGCCGGGATCTCTGGGGCCATGGCACCTTCTCCTCGTGTCGTATCGGGGTTGGTCTGCAGGTCGGGGCTGATCGTCGGTCCGGCGCGCTCGGCGGCCGGCGGCCGGCGGTGTGCGCTAGGAGGAGGTGACGGTCACCGAGAGCATGCGATGGATGACCTTGGGCGGTGTGCCGTCGTCGCTGGAGTCGCCGTCGGCGTTGATCCGATCCACCACGTCCTGCCCGGAAGTGACCTGCCCGAACAGCGCATAGTCGGGTGGCAGCGACTCGCCCTCGCTGCCGGCCACGATGAAGAACTGGTTGCTCGACGTCCCGTTCGGTGCCGCCGATGTCTTGGCCATGGCCAGCGATCCCAACGGGTACTGGGGATTCGCCGTGGCCGGAACCTCGCCCTGCACGGTGTAGCCGACCCCGCCGGTCCCGTGCCGGTGGGGTCTCCGGTCTGGTCCATGAAGGACGGGATGACCCGGTGGAAGGTGACGCAGTCGTAGTACTTCTGGTCGGCCAGGAAGACGAAGTCATTGACCGCGGTCGGCGCCGTTTTGGCATCGAGCGCGGCGGTGATGGTCCCGACGTCGGTCTTGATGGTCACCGTGTAGGTCTTGTCGGGGTTGATCGTCATCGGCGGCGGCGACTTCCACTGCGGGTTGGGCAGCTTGGCCGTCGGGCTGGAGGGGCAGCCGGCGGCCTTGGAGGCGCTGTCGGCCGCGGTCTGTGCCGCAGACACGGGGACGGTCGACGTCGTCGTGGTGGCGGTGGCCGACTTCTTCCCCGGCTTGAAGATGGCGTAGGAGATCCCGACCACGACGGCGGCCACGATGATGATGGTGATGGTGCGCCGCAGCGTCTGCTTGCGCTTCTGTTGCTTCTGTTGAGCGGCCAGGCGGGCCTGCCTGCCCGCTTTCTGGCGCTGGCGCTTCTCGGTGGACACGGGGGATCAGGGTACTCGCTTCCACACCTGTCGACGGCGTCGCCTGTCCGGCCGCCGGAGGTCCGGCGGCCTCCCTGTAGCCTTGGGCCCCATGTCGCTGGTGGTACAGAAGTTCGGCGGGACCTCGGTCGCCGACGCCGAACGCATCCGCGCCGTGGCCGACCATGTGGCCCGGACCCGGCGGTCGGGTGACGACGTGGTGGTGGTGGTCAGCGCCATGGGCCACACGACGGACCAGCTGATCAGGCTGGCTTCCGACGTCAGCACCGTGCAGCCGATGCGCGAGGTGGACATGCTGTTGAGCTCCGGGGAGCGCATCTCCATGTCCCTGTTGTGCATGGCGTTGGCCGGCTTGGGGGTGGAGGCCACCTCGTTCACGGGCAGCCAGGCCGGCATCATCACCGATGCGGTCCACACCCGGGCCAAGATCGTGGAGGTGAGGGCGGACCGCCTCCGGGCCACGCTGGACGGTGGCGGCGTCCCGGTGGTCGCCGGGTTCCAGGGCATGTCGGTCGAGCGGGACGTGACCACCCTCGGCCGCGGTGGATCGGACACCACGGCCGTGGCCCTGGCCGCGGCGCTGTCGGCCGACGTGTGCGAGATCTACACGGACGTGTCCGGGGTGTTCAGCACCGATCCCCGGATCGAACCCTCGGCCCGCAAGCTGGCCCGGGTCAGCTTCGAGGAGATGCTCGAGATCGCCGCCACCGGGGGCCGGGTGCTCAATCTGCGCTCGGTGGAGTTCGCCCGCAACCACAACGTGCCGCTCCATGTACGTTCGAGCTTCACCTGGGAGCCCGGTACCTGGGTCGTCGAGGAGGATGAAACCATGGAGCAGGCCATCGTCACCGCCGTCACCCATGACGTGACCGAGGCCAAGGTGACCGTCATCGGCGTGCCCGACCGTCCGGGCCTGGCCGCCCAGCTGTTCCGGGGGCTGGCCGACCGCCACGTCAACGTGGACATGATCGTGCAGAACACCTCCTTGCACGGGACCACCGACATCTCGTTCACCGTGCCCGGTTACGACCTGGCCGTGAGCACCGAGGTCTGCGAGGGCCTGGTCGCCGAGCTGGGGGCCACCGGCGTCAACAGCGACGCCGACGTGGCCCGGGTCTCGCTGGTGGGGGCCGGGATGAAAACCCATCCCGGGGTGACGGCCCTCACCTTCGAGACCCTGGCCGACGCCGGTATCAACATCGAGATGATCTCCACCTCCTCCATCAGGATCTCCTGCATGGTCCGGGCCGCCCATGCCGAAGAGGCCGTCCGCGCCCTGCACGCCGCCTTCGAACTGGCCTGAGGGTCGGGGGGCGTTGGCTGACGGCACCGCGCCGGGCCCGTAGAATGGCCCCCATGCGCGTGGCGGTGGTCGGAGCGACAGGTCAGGTCGGCACCGTGATGCTGGCCATTCTCGACGAGCGGGGGTTCCCGGTCGACGAGTTCAGGCTGTTCGCCTCGTCCCGGTCCGTGGGTCGGCGCATTCCCTTCCGGGGCCGCGACGTGGTGGTCGAGGACGCGGCCACGGCCGACGTGGAAGGCCTCGACCTGGCCCTGTTCTCCATCGGCGCCGCGGCCTCCGCCGCCCTGGCCCCGAAGTTCGTGGCCCGTGGCGCCGTCGTCATCGACAACTCGTCCGCCTGGCGCATGGATCCCGAGGTCCCGCTGGTGGTCCCCGAGGTCAATGCCGCCGCCCTGGGGTCGATCCCGAAGGGCATCGTGGCCAATCCGAACTGCACGACCATGGTGGCCATGCCCGTGCTCAAGCCCCTCCACGACGCGGCCGGTCTGGAGCGGATGGTCGTCGCCACCTATCAGGCGGTGTCCGGCGCCGGCCTGGCCGGGGTGGCCGAGCTCGAGGAGCAGCTGATCAAATCGGTGGACGGTGCCGCCGCCCTCACGTTCGACGGTGGGGCGGTGGGGTTCCCCCCGCCGGCGTCTTCCCCGACGTCATCGCCCACAACGTGATCCCCATGGCCGGCCACCTGGTCGAGGACGGCTCGAACGAGTCCAGCGAAGAGCAGAAGTTCGTCAATGAGAGCCGGAAGATCCTGGACATCCCGGGTCTGGCCGTCACCTGTACCTGTGTCCGGGTACCCGTGTTCACCGGGCACTCGCACGCCGTCGTGGCCGAATTCGCCGGCGACCTGAGCCCCGAGCGGGCGACCGAGCTGCTCACCGGGGCACCCGGCGTCGAGCTGGCCGAGGTGCCCACCCCCCTGCACGCCGCGGGCAAGGACCCCACCCTGGTGGGACGCATCCGCAGGGCCGACGGCATGGGCAACCGGCTGGCCCTGTTCATGAGTGGCGACAACCTGCGCAAGGGGGCGGCCCTCAACGCCGTGCAGATCGCCGAGGAGCTGGTGCCGCGGGGCGTGGTGGGCTGAGCCGACCCGGTCGGCGGTCCGGGCCCCAAGCGCCCGCCTGAGGGGACCGGCCCTGGCCCAGATCTTCAGGCGGCGGCGAAGGTCGTCAGGCGGTGGCGATGGTCGTGGGAGCCAGCACGGTCACACGCTTGGCCAGGTTCACCGCGTGGTCGCCGAACCGTTCGTAGAAGCGGGCCACCATGGCCAGCTCCACCGCCACGGGAAGGGGCATCGTCCCGGCCACCACCTCGACGGTGAGGCTGACGTGGAGGTCGTCCATCTCGTCGTCGAGCGTGTCCACCACCGACGCGGCCATCGGCTGGCGTTCGGCGTAGGCATCGGTGGTGGCCCGCCACATGTGGATGGCCACTTCGCCCATGCGCTCCACCAGCCCCCTGCTCCGGGCGGACAGCTCCACACCCAGCCCGCGGGCGGCGCGCCGGGCCACGTGCTCGGCCAGATCACCGTTCCGTTCGAGGTCCGGCAGCATCCTGATGACAGTGACCAGAAATCGAAGGTCCGACGGCGAGGTGATGCCGGCCACCGTCAGCTGTTGGAGGGTGAGCTCTTCGATGTCGTGGTAGAGGGTGTCAACCACCTCGTCGCGGTCGGCGAGAGACTTGGCCGCCTCCCGGTCCCCGGACAGCAGGGCATCGGTGGCTCCCGACACCGACTCGCCCACCAGGGCGAACAGCTGGAGGACTTTGCGGTCGATCTGTTCGAGGGCGTCGTCCACGCCGCCCACCGTACTCCCGCCCGCAGCCGGCGTTCAGCCCGGCGGCCCGACCGGGGCCGATGCCTGCCTGTGGACGCCCCCCACCTCGTTGAGCTCGAGGTCGTCGTCCACGATGACCCGGGGCCCGGAGCCCCACGACAGGTACCGCCACGACCAATTGACGAGGACGATGAGCTTGTTGCGGAAGCCGACCAGGTACACGAGGTGCAGGCTCAACCATGACAGCCAGCCGAGGGTCCCCTTGACCAGCAACCCGCGGGGGAATTGGGTGATGGCGGCCCGCCGGCCGATGGTGGCCATGATGCCCTTGTCGTGGTAGCGGAACGGCTTGGTCGGACGACCTTCGATCCGGTTGACGATGTGCTCGGCGGCATGGGCCCCGGACTGGATGGCCACCTGGGCCAGCTGGGGGCAGACCCGCCCGGCGGCACCAGGCCCCGGTCCCCACGGCACCGCGGCGGCATCGCCGACCGCATAGACGCCGGATCGGCCGACCACCATGAGGTCGGTTCCGACCGCCAGGCGCCCGTCGGCCCCGGTCGTCGCGTCCATCTGTGACGCCACCGTGCCGTCGACGGTGACCCCGCCGGCCCAGACGACCGTCCGCGTGGCGATCCGGTCACCCTTGTCGAGCTCGACCCACGAGTCGGTCACCGATCTGACCATGTGGCCCAGACGGAGCTCGACACCGCGGCCCCGAAGGGTGTCGGCCGTGTAGGCCGAAGCGGCCGGCTTGAACGCCGTGAGCAGCCGGTCCAGCCCGTCGACCAGGATGATCCGGGCCGCGTCCCGCTCGAACCGGAAGCCGTCGTGACGGACGGCCACGTCCAGCAACTCGGCCAGCGCACCCGCCACCTCCACCCCGGTGGGGCCACCGCCGACGACCACGAAGGTGAGGGCGCCGTCCGGTGCCAGTGCCGGGTCGGCGTCGGCCTCCTCCAGCCGACGCAGGACGTGGTCGCGCAGCTTCCGGGCGTCGGTGAGCGTGTAGAGGGGGAAGCTGAACTCCGCGGCTCCGGGGATCCCGAAGAATTTGGCGGTGGCCCCGCTGGCCACGATGAGTGAGTCGAACGGGAGCGGTTCGGCTCCCTCCAGGGTCACCTGCCGGTGCTCCCAGTCGGCTCCGGTCACCGTGGCGAACCTGAACGTGACGTTGTCGGCGCGCCCGAAGATGGCCCGGATGGGGTAGGCCACGTCCCCCGATTCGAGTCCGGCCGTGGCCACCTCGTACAGGAGGGGTTGGAAGGTGTGGAAGTTCCTCCGGTCGACGACCGTCACCTCGACCGGCTTGCCCACCAGGGCTCTGGCCGCCGAGAGCCCGGCGAAACCGGCACCGACGATGACCACGCGATGCATCGATCCATGGTGGCACAGAGGCGGGTCCGTCACCCGGCCCTCCCTGTACACGATCCCTCGGGTCGTCACACCCCGTCGGTACGCTGGCCAGTGCTGGGCCAGATTGTCCCCAGGTGGCCCCGAGGAGGACAGGTCATGATCACCGGAGTCGTCGTCGGCCTTGTCGTCGGCATCCCTTTGGGCGTGGTGGCGGGGTTGCTGGCCCGCGCCAATCAGGTCACCGTGGCCCGAACCGCCGAAGCCCGTCTGGCCGATGCCTCGGCCCTGAACCAGTCCCTGGTCACCGACCTGCAGGGAGTGCGTGAGGAGTCCGGCCGGCAGGCCGAGCAGCTCGTCGCCCTCCGGGCCGACGCCGCCCGTCTCGGTTCCGAGCTCGAGCACGAGCGCAAGGCGTCCGAGGAGCGGGCTGCCGGGTTCGCCGCCACCCGCGACCAGCTGACCGGGGAGTTCGCCCGCCTCTCGGCCCTCGCCCTGCAGCAGAACAACGAACACTTCCTCCAGCTGGCCGATACCAAGCTCAACGAGACCCGCCGGGCCGCCGACGGTGAGCTGGCCAAACGGCAGGAGGCCATCGAGCAGCTGCTCAAGCCGATCGGCGAGCAGCTGGGGAAGTACGAGGCGGGGATGCAGCGCCTCGAGGTCGAGCGGCAACGCGCCTACACGACCCTGACCGAGCAGATGAAGCACCTGTCGACCTCCCACGATCAGCTGCAGAAGGAGACCCGCAACCTGGTTTCGGCCTTGCGGTCGCCCCAGACCCGTGGGCGTTGGGGCGAGCTGCAGCTCCGCCGGGTGGTGGAGATGGCGGGCATGCTCGAGCATTGCGACTTCGACGAGCAGGTGACGTCGGACGCCGACAGCGGCCGTCTCCGTCCCGACATGGTCGTACACCTCCCGGGGGGCAAGAACGTGGCCGTGGACGCCAAGGTCCCCATGCAGGCCTTCCTCGATGCCAACGAAGCCGACGACGAGAACGTCCGCCGCACCCACCTGGCCAGCCATGGCCGCCAGATGAAGGCCCACGTCGACTCCCTCTCGAAGAAGGAGTACTGGAAACGGGTGGACCCTTCGCCGGAGTTCGTGGTGGCCTTCATTCCCGGCGATCCCCTGCTGACCGCCGCCCTCGAGCACGAGCCCGGGCTGATGGAGCACGCCGTGGCCAATCACGTGCTGCTGGCCACGCCCACGTCGCTGATCGCCCTCCTCCGGGCGGTGGCCTACGGCTGGCAGCAGGACTCTCTGGCCGAGCATGCCCGCGAGATCCAGCGTGACGGAGCACTGCTCTACCAGCGACTGTCGGTGCTGGGCGACCACTTCTCGGGGGTCGGGAAGGGGCTCAACAGCGCGGTGGCGGCCTACAACAAGGCCGTCGGCTCGCTCGAGGGGCGGGTCCTCGTGACCGCCCGGCGATTCGCCGATCGGGGCGTGGTCGGCGTCGGGGAGAAGGAGCTTCCCCGTCCCGTTCCGGTCGATGCCCTGACCCGACCCCTCCAGTCGGCGGAGCTGGGCATCCCCGTCCTGGATCGACCGCATCTGTTGGGCCTGGCCGGCGCCTCCGACGAGCCCGACCGGGCCGCCGACGCCTGAGGGCCGAGTGGCCATTTGGCACAGAGGGTCACGGGCTGATCACCACTCTACGTGATTCAGCAAATTTGATGATGTGGGGGCTTTCCCCTTGGTGACCTGGAATTCAGGTCTGGTGATCCGGCCCGTTGGCCTTCTCTAAGGATATTCATAGAGCAAAAAGTGATGATTCGGTGGTACAACTGGGGCCGGTCAGATCGTCGGAATGGCCGGTCAGGTCTTGCTCTGGAAGAGCGAACTGGCGCTGTCGGAGCGTAAGGTTCAGGAGCGAGGGGGGGACATGGATTGCATATCCCGGTATTCGGTGGCGTCGGCCATGCCCGATGTCCGGCGGTCCGGCATCCGGAGCGGCGGGTGCACCAACGGGTCGATGCCGACCAATCGGTTGCGGGTGGGTGCCGTGGCCATGGAGGGTCGGGGAGAGCACGCACCACCGGGGACGGCCGGGGACTCCGGTCATCGAGCGGCTCCGGCGCCGACCGGGCACGTCCCGGGTTCCCTCGGCCGAGCGGGGACAACACATAGAATCGTCGACGCCGAACACGCTCATCGGGCTTCGTGGGTCGCGTCTTCGCAGAAGGAAGGATCATCATGAAGGTTCTCATTCTCGGTGGCGACGGCTTCTGCGGCTGGCCGACCACGCTGCACCTCTCGCAGGCCGGTCACGACGTGGCCATCGTCGACAACCTGAGCCGCCGCTTCATCGATGTCGAGCTCGAGGTCGAGTCCCTGACCCCGGTGCGCCCGATCCACGAGCGCGTGGCCGTGTGGAAGGAGCACACCGGCAAGGAGATCGACTTCATCAATCTCGACCTGGCCCGCGAGTACGACCGGCTGGTCACGCTGCTCCTCGACATCCGACCCGACGCCATCGTCCACTTCGCCGAGCAGCGGGCCGCCCCCTACTCGATGCGAAGCTCGAAGACCAAGCGCTACACGGTCGACAACAACATCGCCGGCACGCACAACCTGCTGTGCGCCATCGTCGAATCGGGACTCGACATCGCCGTCGTCCACCTGGGGACGATGGGCGTCTACGGGTACGGCTGGTCGGGCTCGGCGCCGATCCCCGAGGGCTACCTCACCGTCCAGGTCTCCACGCCGGACGGCCAGCTCGAGCGCGAGATCCTGCACCCGGCCAACCCGGGTTCGATCTACCACATGACCAAGACGCTCGACCAGCTCCTCTTCGCCTTCTACGCCAAGAACGACGGTGTGCGGATCACCGATCTCCACCAGGGCATCGTCTGGGGCACCCAGACTCCCGAGACGGTGATCGACGAACGCCTCATCAACCGTTTCGACTACGACGGCGACTACGGCACCGTGCTCAACCGGTTCATCATGCAGGCGGCGGTGGGCCATCCGCTGACCGTGCACGGTACCGGCGGCCAGACGAGGGCCTTCATCCACATCCGCGACACGGTGCGGTGCATCGAGATCGCCCTCAACAACCCTCCGGCCAAGGGCGAGCAGGTCTCCGTCTTCAACCAGGTCACCGAGACCTACCAGGTCCAGGGCCTGGCCAAGCTCGATCTCGGAGCTGACCGGGGTGGAGATCGCCCACCTCCCGAACCCGCGCAAGGAGGCGGCGGAGAACGACCTCAATGTGACCCGTGATCGGTTCCTGGCCCTGGGCCTCAACCCCACGACGCTGTCGGAGGGCCTCCTCGAGGAGACGAGGGAGATCGGGGCCAAGTACGCCAGCCGCGCCGACTTCTCCAAGATCGTGGCCAAGACGGTGTGGAAGGCCGGTATGGAGGTTGCCCCCGACCTGATGCGTTGAGGCGGACCTGATGCATTGAGGCGCCCCGGTGCTTGGAGCGCCCCGGTGCTCCGGGCTGTCCGGACCAGTTGAAGGGGTCGCCCCGGCCAGGACCTGCCGCCGACGTCGGGCACTATCGTCCACGGGATGCCGAGGGACCGACGGAGACGCGGCCACGCCTCCGCCAGGCGGGGCCGGGGACGGACGGTCCTGCTGGTCCTGCTCATCGCGGCCACCGCCGGCCTGATCATCGGCTCGCTGGCCGAGATCCACGCCCAATCCGGCAGCTTCCGGAAATCGATCGACACCGGGTACGGCGCACTGGCGTCCCGCGTCGTCGATGCATCCAACCAGACCGGAGGGGAGCTGGCCGCCCTGATGGAGACCGCGGCCCAGCTGCCCAACTCGGCGGTTCCGCTCCCGGCCGGCAATGAGATCCAACCGGGGCCCGATTCGTCGACCTTCACGGCCCGGGACGAGATCCAGCAGGGACTCGACGAAGCAGTGGATTCCACCTCGGAGCAGGCGACCCAAGCGGTCGCCCTCGTGCCGCCGTACCCCACCGGCAGTGTCAGCACCCAGTTCAACGAGGTCATGGCCGAGCGATCGCGGGCCACGGCCAATCTCCGCACCAGCATCGACCGGCTCCTGGGCATGGCACCCCTCCCCGTGGCCGGAGCCCCCCCGCAACCCGCGTCGCAGCCATCGGGGCCGCTGACCTCGATACCGGCGGCGTCGGCGGCGATGGCGGCCGCCGGGGTGCTCTTCCAGCAGGCCGACCGCGACTACCGGCAGCTGGCCGCCTACGTCCGCCGTCACCACATCCCGGTCCACCTGCCGGCGTCGGTGTGGGTGCCGTCGCCGGCGGAGGACGCCCCGCTGAGCGCGGTTCGCCTCGGGGCCTTGGCGTCGGCCCTGGCCGGGTCGGCGGCGCTGTTCCCGTTCCACAAACTGGTGATCACGGCCGCGGGCCTGGTGCCGGCGGCCGTGCCGCCGACGGCCGAGGCGGTGACGGCGTCGGGTGGTCCGGGCATCGTGGGCGACAGCTGCTCGTCTCCCACGTCCACCGTCGCCGGTTCCACTCCCGTGGTCCTGCCCCCCACCCGAACCGTCCGGGCATTGTTGACCGTCACCAATTGCGGGACGGTGGTGGAGAGCGGGGTGGTGGTGACCCAGACGGTCACCCCGGTGGTCCCCGCGGGGACGGCGCCGCCCGCCACGGGTGACCGCGGCGGTACGACGCGGACCACGATCACCCTCCGGTCGGGAGCGTCAGTGGCGCTGTCGATGGCGCCGCTCCCGGTGGCCGGCGGGCACCAGTACGAGCTCACCCTGACCGTGGCCATCCCTCCCACGGCCAATCCGGCGGGGTCGTCCCAGCAGTTCCTCATCCAGATCTCCAGTTGAGCCGGATGCCGCCCGGCGCCGCTGCCCGCCGGGGTTGGCGACCGGGGGTGGCCACCGCCACCCGCCGCCACCACCCGCCGCCACCCGCCGCCACCACCCGCCGCCCCCGCCCTCGCCCCCGCCGCCGGTGCCCCCCGCCGCCGCCACCCGCCGCCCCCGCCGCCGGTGCCCGACCCTCCGGGGGCGGTGTCCGCGACCGCCCGCCGGTTGGTCAGCGACGGGGGGTGACGATCTAGGATTGGGGAGCGGACCGACGATACGGACGACAGAAGGGTTTGGGGATCAGTGGCTGAGAGCATCACGATCATCGACAATCGCAACGGCGAGTCCCTCGAGATCCCCTTCGAACGCGGCGGCATCTCCGCCGCGCAGTGGTCGAAACTGCTCCCCGGGGTCTGGTTCTACGACCCCGGATTCGTCTCCACGGCGGCTTGCGAGAGCTCCATTACCTATCTGGATGGGGACGAGGGCATCCTCCGGTACCGCGGCTACCCCATCGAGCAGCTGGCGGAGAATTCGACCTATCTCGAGGTGGCCTACCTGTTGCTGAACGGCGAGCTCCCGAGCACCGCTCAGTACGAGACGTGGGAGCGCGAGATCACGCTCCACACCTTCATCCACGAGAACGTGCGCAAGCGCTTCCTCGAGGGGTTCCACTACGACGCCCATCCGATGGGCATGCTCGTCTCCGCGGTGGCTGCGCTGTCGACCTTCTACGGCGACGCCAAGGACATCTTCGACGTCGAATCACGCGACAAGCAGATCATCCGGCTGATCGCCAAGATGCCGACGCTGGCCGCCGCCGCCCACCGGTTCAGCGTGGGCATGCCCTTCGTCTACCCCGACAACTCGTTGCCCTTCACCTCGAACTTCCTGTCCATGATGTGGAAGATCGCCGAACCGCGGTTCGAAGCCGACCCGACCCTGGCCCGCGCCCTCGACGTGCTCTTCATCCTCCATGCCGATCACGAGCAGAACTGCTCGACCACGGCCATGCGCACCGTCGGCTCCTCGCACGCCGATCCGTATTCGGCCTGCGCCGCCGCCGCCGCCGCGCTGTACGGGCCACGGCACGGGGGGGCCAACGAGGCGGTCATCCGCATGCTCACCGACATCGGGTCGATGGACAACGTCGAGTCCTTCATCGCCTCGGTGAAGGAGGGATCGGGAGGGCGGCTGCAGGGCTTCGGCCACCGGGTGTACAAGAGCTACGACCCACGGGCGACCATCATCAAGCGGACGGCCGACGAGGTGTTCACGGTCACCGGCAAGAACCCCCTGCTGGACATCGCCCTGAAGCTCGAGGAGATCGCCCTGTCCGATGACTACTTCCTGTCGCGGAAGCTCTATCCCAACGTGGACTTCTACTCCGGCCTCATCTACCAGGCCATGGGTTTCCCCCTCGAGATGTTCCCCGTGCTGTTCGCCATCCCCCGCACCGCCGGCTGGCTGGCCCACTGGAACGAGATGCTGGACCAGGACTCGAAGATCGCCCGGCCCCGCCAGCTGTACGTCGGCGAGGACGTCCGCGACTACGTGCCCATCGCCTCCCGCTGAACCTGCCCACGGGCCGGCCCCGTGCGGCCCCGTGTCCGGAGCGCCCGATGGCCTATTTGGGCCCGGACCCCCTCAGGACCCGCTCGGGCGGTCCGACAGCCGCATCAGCCCTTCCTGCACCATGGACACGACCAGCTCGCCCTCCCGGGTGAACAGGCAACCCCGGGCCAGTCCCCGGGCGCCGAAGGCCGAAGGGCTGTCCATGTCGTAGAGCAGCCATTCGTCGGCCCGGAACGGGCGGTGGAACCACATGCAGTGGTCGAGGCTGGCCCCCATGAAGTTGCTGTCCTCCCACCGGACGTCGTGGGGCGCCAGCATGGTGTCGAACAGCGACATGTCCGAGGCGTACGTGGCGATGCAGGCGTGGAGCAGGGGATCGTCGGGGAGGGTTCCGTCGGCCCGGATCCACAGGCGTTGGACCGGTTCCTTGCCCGCGCCGTGGCTGAAGGGCAACTCCCCGATGTGGCGCTGATCGATCGGGTGGGGCCGGGCGAACCAGTCCCCGAGCACTTCCCGGAAGGGCTCGAGCCTGGTGGCCAGGGTGTCCAGCTCTTCCGGAGCAGGTACGTCGGGCATGGGGAATTGGTGGGAGAGCCCGGGCTCGTCCACGTGGAACGACGTCGACATGTTGAAGATGGCCCGCCCGTGTTGGATGGCCACCACCCTGCGGGTCGTGAAGGACCTGCCGTCCCGTATGCGGTCCACCTCGTAGAGGATGGGCGCGTTGGGGTCGCCCGGCCGCAGGAAGTAGGCGTGCAGCGAGTGCGGCCGTCCGGCGTCGACGGTGCGCCCCGCGGCCATCAGCGACTGGGCCGCGACCTGGCCGCCGAACACCCGCTGGCGGTCCTCGTTGGGGCTCACGCCCCGGAAGATGTTGACTTCGATGGACTCGAGGTCGAGCAGGTCGACCAGGAAGTCGAGGGCTTCGCTCACCGCACCATCCTGCCAGCTGGAGAGCTGTCCTGAAGCGCTGCCCGGAGCCGGGCACGGCGGCCGGGTGGCGATCCCGCTACCTTTTGGACCATGGCCGAGTTCGTCTTCCCCGACCGTTTCGTGTGGGGAACGGCCACCGCCGCCCACCAGATCGAAGGCGGCAACGTCAACAACGACTGGTGGGCATTCGAGCACGATCCCACCGCGGGGTGCGTCGACGTGAGCGGGGACGCCTGCGACTCGTTCAACCGTTTCGAAGAGGACATCGCCCTGGTCGCCGGCCTGGGGCTCGGCGCCTACCGGTTCTCGCTCGAGTGGAGCCGGATCGAACCGGAGGAGGGCGAGTTCTCCCGTGTGGCGCTCGACCACTACCGGCGGATGGCGGCGGCCTGTCACGAGCGGGGGATCATCCCCGCGGTGACCTTCCACCACTTCACCCACCCCCGATGGCTGGCCGCCGCCGGCACCTGGGAGGCCCCTCACGCCGCGGATCGCTTCGCCCGCTTCTGCGAGCGGGCCGTCGCCCACATCGGTGACCTGGTCGGCATGGCCGCCACCTTCAACGAGCCGAACGTGGTGGCCACCATGGGGTGGCGGCTCGGGATCTTCCCACCCCGGGTCCGGGACCGGGCCCGGCGGAGTGCGGTCAACGCCACTCTGGCCGCGGCCCACCGCCGGGCCGTGGAGGCCATCCGGTCGGGTCCGGGCGACTTCCCGGTGGGGCTGACCCTCTCGATGACCGACTACCAGCTCCAGCCGGGCGGAGAGGAGTGGCTCGAGCGCATCCGGCGGCCCTCCGAGGACGTGTTCCTCGAGTCGACCGAGGGGGACGACTTCATCGGTGTCCAGACCTACACCCGGATGCGGGTCGGGCCCGAGGGCGCCCTGGGCGGCGAGGAGGGGGTGCCCACCACCCAGATGGGATACGAGGTCTGGCCCGAGGCCCTCGAGGGCACCATCCGGCGGGCACGGGAGGTGACGGGGCTCCCGGTCTACGTCACCGAGAACGGCATCGGCACCGGCGACGACGACGCCAGGATCGACTACGTGAACCGGGCGCTGCGGGGCGTGGGCCACTGCCTGGCGGACGGGATCGACGTTCGGGGGTACTTCTACTGGAGCCTCCTCGACAATTTCGAATGGGTGCTCGGGTACGGGCCGACCTTCGGCCTGGTTGCCGTCGACCGCCGGACATTCGAACGCCGTCCGAAGCCGAGTGCCGCCTGGTTCGGTGCCCTGGCCCGGGCAAATGCGATCTGACGGGCCGTCTTGGTTACCCTGGGTGGCTGCCCCGGTTCCTGACGGCCTCCGCCACTAGTGTTGCCCGGATGAACGGCCTGATCACCCGCTCGGTCCATCTCTGGCAGAAGCGGCACACGCCCGAGGCCAAACGGCTCTTCCGCTACACGATGGTGTCGGTGATCTCGACGGTGGTCGCCTTCAGCGTGCTGGCGCTCGTCTTCGGCGTCCTCCATCTGGCCGGCCCCGTCGTGAGCACTGTGATCGCCAACGCCGTCGCCGTGGTGCCCAACTACTACCTCAACCGCAAATGGGTGTGGGGCAAGGGGGGTCGATCCCACCTGATGAAGGAGGTCGTGCCCTTCTGGGCCATGTCGGCCATCGGCATCGTCGTGTCCATCTTCGGGGCGGCGATCGCCCGTCACATCGGGGTGACCCACCATCTGGCCCACTTCGAGCAGACGGTGGTGGTCCTGGCGGCCAACATCCTGTCCTTCGCCCTCTTCTGGGTGCTCAAGTTCATCGTCTTCAACCGGCTGTTCCGGGTCCACCCGCTGGAGGAACTCGACGAGCTGGTGGAGGCGGCCTGACCCCTCGGGAACGGTGGACGCCGGTCGGTGGGTGACCCGGGTCAGTCGCGGAAGTTGTTGAACTGCAGGGGGATGCCGAAGTCTTCCGCCTTGCACGCGGTGATGACCGCCTGCAAGTCGTCACGCTTCTTCCCGCTCACCCTCAGCTGATCCCCCTGGGTCTGGGAGCTGACCCCTTTGAGCCCGAGGTCCTTGATGAACTTGTTGATCTTCTTGGCGTGATCGGAGGAGATGCCGGCCTGGATGGTCAGCTTCTGCCGGGCGGAGCCACGCGACGCCTCTTCGATCTTCCCGACCTCGAAGGACTTGAGGGAGACCTCGCGCTTGACCAGCTTCTCCTGTAGGACCTGGTACAGGGCACGGAGCCGGTCTTCGGTCGACGACGACAGCAGCAATTCCTTCTCCGAGAACTCGATGGACGAGTCGGTTCCCTTGAAGTCGAAACGGGTGGCCGCCTCGCGGTTGGCCTGGTCGACCGCGTTCCTCACCTCTTGCACGTCGACTTCCGAAACAACGTCGAAGGTGGGCATGCCGAAACAGTAGCGCCGTACCAGGCGATATCCTTCCGCCCTGCGGGTCGGTGCCCGAGTGGCCAAAGGGAGCAGACTGTAAATCTGCCGGTTCTGCCTTCGAAGGTTCGAATCCTTCCCGGCCCACCGCACAGGAGTTGACCCGGGGGTGGCGGGGACAGGTGTCCCACGCCGCCTCCGGTGGCCGGTCCCGGCCGCGTCGCCCGACCCCGGTCGGGGCTCTCCTGTGCCCTTCATCAGGTGACTTGATCGGGACCCGGGCTTGGTTACAATGAAGTTACGGAATGATTGCGGAAGAGGTGCTCGCGCGGTCCGGCGAGCGTGGTCGGGGGTCCGCAACCGATGACGGATGCGGGGAGCAGGTGGCTCTGCGCAGCCAGATGGAAACGGCTGGTGCCGGCAGTCCGACCGAGGAGAAGCCCCGAAACCTCATGCCATCCGAGACCACGGCAGCCGAGGCGCCCGAGGCCGGGCCGGCCCGGCCACCGGGCTCAGAGTCCCCCGCCCCACCGTCCCTGGCCGTCGAGATCTACCGCACGGGGCTCCGGTTGAGCGAGACCTTCGTGGGTTCGGTTCGCCAGCACTTGGACCGGACGGCGGCGCCGGGCGGCGACCAAATCCCATCCCAGGAGGGCCAGGTCCGGCCTCGGGGGCTGGTGCTGCGGCCGGCCCTGCTCGGGTTCGTGGCCATGGTGGCCATCGCCATCGGTGCCTCGCTCCCGAGCTCACCGTTCAAACTGGAGATGCCCGGGGTGTGGTTCTTCGGGGTGCCCCGCACCGATGTGGCCAGCACCTGGGCCGTGTACTTCACGCTGGCCGCCGTCTACGGCGGGTTGCTGTTGCTGATGCGGGTGTGGTGGGGCATGACCCGGCTGTACTCCCGGTGCCCGGGGGTCCCGATCAAGCGGATGATGTGGGTGTTCGCCCTGTGGGCCCTCCCCATGCTGGTCATCGCCCCGCTGTTCAGCCGGGACGTCTACTCCTACGCGGCCCAGGGCGAGATGGTCAGCCATCACATGAGCCCCTACCTCTACGGTCCGGCCCAGTTGGGCAACAACTCCTACACGGCCCCGGTCGACCCGCTGTGGGCCAATGCCCCGGCCCCCTACGGACCGCTGTTCCTCCAGATCGACGCGATCTTCGCCCGGATCACCTTCCACAACGAGCTGGCCACCATCGTCCTGCTCCGGCTGCTGGCCCTGGTCGGCGTGTTGCTGATCGCCGCCTGCGTCCCCCGGCTGGCCCGTCTCTACCACCGGGACGGGGCTGAGCTGTTCACCCTCATGATCCTCAACCCGGTGACGCTCCTCCACCTCATCGGAGGTGCCCACAACGACGCCCTGATGCTCGGACTCCTGGTCGCCGGCCTCACCGCAGCCAAGGAGAAACGTCCCATCGCCGGCATCGTGCTGTGCGCGCTGGCCACGGCCATCAAGGCGCCGGCGGCGTTCGGGATCCTCTATGTCGGTTGGAGCTGGCTTGGACCGCAGGCCTCGGTGCGCGACCGGATACGGCCCATGGTGACCGCCGGGCTCCTCGGTGCCGGTGTGCTCGGGTTCTTCTCCTACGTGAGCGGCCTGGGTTGGGGATGGGTGACCATTCTCGGGACGCCGGGAGCGGTCCGCTCGTGGACCGCCCCCACCACCTCCCTGGCTCTGGCCTTCGCCGGGATCGCCCACTTCGTCCACATCAGCGTGGGTCTCGGTGGCGTGCTGTCGGTCACCCGCTTCTTCGGGCTGCTGGTGGCGGGGGTGGCGGGAGTCTGGCTGCTGTTGAACAGCGACCGGATCGGGACGCTCAAAGCCCTGGGCATCACCCTGCTGCTGCTGGTCGCCCTGGGCCCGGTGGTCCAGCCCTGGTACCTCTCGTGGGGTCTCATCCTGCTGGCTCCGGTGGCGTTGGGTCGGCTCCGCTCGCTCATCATCGGTCTCTCCATGGTGACCGCCTTCATCGAGCTGCCCGGGGGCACCGACCTGGTGCACAGCCTGATCCACGGTGATCCGCTGGAGATCGTCCTGACCCTGTTGTGGATCCTCTTCGTGCTCACCGTGCCCCTGGCCACCTGGGAACGGCGGCCCTCGGTACCCCGGCTGGCCGACGCCGACGGGGCCCTGGTCGCCGCCACCTCCTAGCGGCCCCCGGCCGGCCCCCGGCGCCCGACCCCCGCGGGATCAGACCAGGAGTTGGAGGACGGTCACATCGAGCCATCGGCCGAACTTGCGGCCGACCTCCCGTTCCACCCCGACCAGGGTGAAGCCGCAGGCCCGGTGGAGGGCGATGGACGGCAGGTTGTCCCCGCCGACCCGGGCGATGACCGAGTGGAAACCGTGCTGGGTGGCCAGTCCGATGAGGCACTCCAGCACGGCCCGGCCCACCCCCTGGCCCCGGTGGGCGGCGTCCACGTACACCGAATTCTCCACCGTGGTGGCATAGGACGGGCGGTTCTTGTACTCCGACAGCGACCCGAATCCGACCACGGCGTCCCGGTCGTCGGTGGCCACGACCGCCGGATAGGGCCCGCGGTGGTCGGCCAGCCAGGCCAGCTGCTCCTCGGGCGTCCGGGGCACCAGGTCGAAGGTGGCGGTCGACCCGGTGACCTCGGCGTTGTAGATCGAACGGATCGACTCACTGTCGGATGCCCTCGCCAGGCGGACGTGCATCAGCCGATGGTAGCGAGGGGGCGGCGACGCTCGGCCCGGCCCCAGCTTTGGCTATGATTCCTTTTTTGCTGCTCGCTCGAGCCGCACTGCCCCCTTAGCTCAGTCGGCAGAGCACAGCCATGGTAAGGCTGGTGTCGTCGGTTCGATTCCGACAGGGGGCTCGCCCGTGGCGGCGTAGCTCAGTTGGTCAGAGCACACGGCTCATAATCGTGGGGTCGCCGGTTCGAGTCCGGCCGCCGCTACCACCCCGCAGCACGAAGAGGACAGTCGAGGACACCGGGCAAGACATCGGAGCCGGCCGGTACGGTGGTCGGCCGCGAGAGGAGTCAAGATGGCAAAGAATGAGAAGCGCATCCAGGTCACCCTGGCCTGCGAGCAGTGCAAGCGACGGAACTACATCACGACGAAGAACAAGCTCAACGACCGCGAGCGGATCGAGATGAAGAAGTTCTGCCGGTGGGACCGGAAGCACACCCTCCACAAGGAGACCCGGTAGGCGTCAGCGGGCCGGAGACGGTCCCGCGGTCCCGGGCACCGGGAATTACGCCTGGGAATCCTCACGGTCCCGGTGATAACCTAGCGAACCGCCCCTGCGATCGGTTGGCCGCTCGCGGCACGGCGATCGACAGAGGGCAGTAGCTCAACTGGTAGAGCACCGGTCTCCAAAACCGAAGGTTGGGGGTTCGAGTCCCTCCTGCCCTGCTCTCCACAGAAGGCAACCGTCGAAGGACACAGAGCACGTGAACCGAGAACAGAAGCGCATGGCGCAGCGTCAGGGGCAGGATCCCGATGGTGAGGCCGCGCCCCGGCGCACCGCCCCCCCGCCCCGGCGGCCGGCCAAACGCGAGCCCTTCCGTCCGGGCCAGTTCATCCGCGAGGTACGATCTGAGCTTCGGCAGGTGGCCTGGCCCAACCGGTCCGAGGTCATCAACTACACCACCGTGACGCTGGTCACGCTCCTGTCGCTGATGGTTCTGATCTTCATTCTCAACTACGCCTTCGCCAAGGGCGTTCTCTGGCTGTTCAAGACGTGATCGGTGTGACCGTGACCCATGACGATACCAATGCGCCCCTGAGCGACGACGAGGGCTCGGCCGTCGAGACCCCGTCGGCATACGACGCCGACCCGGTTTCGGCCGTGGAGCCGCCATCCGCCTCCTCCGAAGGGGAGACGGCTGGCGAGGACGTCACGGCCGGCAAGGACGACACGGCCGCCGGGGACGACACGGCCGCCGACGAGCTCGACGGCGAGGACGACTATCTCGACGAGGACGAGGAGCCGTTCGTCGTCAGCCCCTACGACCAGCCTGGCCGGTGGTTCGTGGTCCACACCTACGCCGGCTATGAGAACAAGGTGAAGTCCAACCTCCACAGCCGGGCCGTCTCGATGAACATGGAGGACCGCATCTACGAGGTGGTCATTCCCATGGAGGACGTGGTCGAGTTCAAGAACGGCAAGAAGGTGGTCGTCCAGAAGAAGGTGTTCCCCGGCTACCTCCTGTGCCGTTGCGAGCTGGACGACGACAGCTGGTCGGTCATCCGGAACACCCCCGGTGTCACCGGGTTCGTCGGGCCCGGCACCAAGCCCACGCCTCTGTCCCGGCGTGAGGTCGAGGGGATCCTCCAGGTGAAGGTCGAGGGGGCGGAGGCGCCTTCCAAGCGAAGCCGCCCACGTCTCGAGCACGAGGTCGGCGAGACGGTCCGGGTCAAGGAAGGCCCGTTCGCGGACTTCTCCGGCCAGATCGCCGAAATCAACGAGGACCAGCTGAAGCTCAAGGTACTGGTCAACATCTTCGGTCGGGAGACCCCGGTCGAGCTCGAATTCAGCCAGGTCGCCAAGCTGTAGTCCGGCGGAAAGAGAGAAGGAGCAGCACCCATGCCACCGAAGAAGCGCGTCCTTGCGGTCGTGAAGATCCAGCTCCCGGCCGGGGGCGCCACACCCGCGCCGCCGGTGGGAACCGCCCTCGGGCCGCACGGAGTCCAGACGATGGATTTCTGCAAGCAGTACAACGCGGCCACCGAGAACCAGCGGGGATCGATCGTGCCGGTCGAGATCTCCATCTACGAGGACCGGACCTTCTCGTTCATCCTCAAGACCCCGCCGACACCGGCTCTGCTGCGCCAGGCGGCCGGCCTGGAGAAGGGCGCGGCCACATCGGGGCGTGAGCAGGTGGGCACTGTCACCGATGCCCAGGTGGCGGAGATCGCAGCCGTCAAACTGCCCGATCTCAACACCTCGGACATCGAGGCCGCCAAGCGCCAGGTGGCGGGCACGGCCCGGTCGATGGGCATCGCCGTCGCCGGCTGAGCCCGGCGCCGTCGGAGAGTCGAAGAAACGGAGAATCGCATGTCACGGGGAAAGAACTACAGGGCGAGCGTCGCCCAGTTCGACCGCCAGCACCTCTATACGCCCGTCGAGGCGGTCGACCTGGTCAAGTCGTCGGCCAAAGCCTCGTTCGACGAGACGGTGGAGGTCGCCATCCGCCTGGGGGTCGATCCCCGCAAGGCGGACCAGATCGTCCGTGGGACCCTGTCCCTGCCGGCGGGGACCGGGCGCACCGCCCGGGTGGCGGTGTTCGCCGCCGGTGAGAAGGCGGCCGAGGCGCGGGCGGCCGGTGCTGATGTCGTCGGGGCCGACGACCTGGTGGCCCGGGTGGCCAACGAAGGCTTCCTCGATTTCGACGTCGCCATCGCTACACCGGACCTGATGGGCCAGGTCGGGACCCTGGGTCGGGTGCTCGGGCCCCGTGGCCTGATGCCCAATCCGAAGACCGGGACGGTGACCGACGACGTGGAGCGGGCGGTCTCCGAGTTCAAGGGTGGCCGGGTCGAGTACCGGACGGACAAGGTCGGGAACATCCACTTGGGCGTGGGCAAGGTCTCCTTCGACCGGGCCCAGATCCTGGCCAACCTGCATGCGGTCATGGAGGAGATCTACCGGGCCAAGCCGGCGTCCTCCAAGGGCCGTTACCTCAGGGCTGTCACCCTCTCTTCGACCATGGGCCCGGGTGTCCACATCGACCCCCTGCTGGCCCGCAAGACCGACGAGGAGCTGGCCACCAGCGCCTGAGCCCCACCGGGG
>CAWIEV010000005.1:0-807500 GCA_963835325.1 uncultured Acidimicrobiaceae bacterium
TCACCGGGGACACACTCGGGTGGAGGACCGGATCAGGAACTGGAAGGACTTTGGTCTCGTCAACCTGCCCTCCGACTCCTTCGTCCGCAATGAGGCCTGGGTGGCCACCGGCCTGATCGCCGGAGCGCTGCTTGCCTGGAACCAGACGGTCTGCTTCGACGGGGCACTCGCCAAGGCCGAACCGAAGACCGTGCGCTACCGAGTTCTCCACGTGGCCGCCCTCCTCGTACACAAGAGGAGGGGACTCACCCTGCGCCTGGACAAGACAGTCTCGGATTCGTTCGATCTGTTCAACGGTGAACCCTTGGAGAATTCGGTTGAAACGCTCCTCCGGTTCTTGCCCAGTATGTCGACGTAGCGAACTCCTGTCGAGAGCCGGCAGCGATCCCCGGTCAGCTGGAACGAATCATTGTTTGGGCTGGTCAGCCAGGAGATCGCCGCCAGGCTGTCGGTCACGTGAAGAAGTCTGTTCTTGCTGGACGCGCCCATCGCTGTGCCACGCCGTGCCAGCGGTCAGTTTCTGACGGTGATCTGAACCTCGACGCTGTGACTGCTGGTACGGATCGCGTCGTAGGCGACACTTCGAACCGAATAGGTGCCGTTCGCCACACGTGACGTGTTCCACGAAGTAGCCCAGCCGTAAATCGTCTTATGGGCTCGTCCGATCACCATGTTGTGCACGGACCCGCCCGTGAGAATGAACGTGACCTGCTTGACCCCGTAAGGGTCCGCGGCTTTGGCGATCAGGCCCGAGGTACCGGTCACCCTGGAACCCTCCAAAGGAATGACCACACGTGTAGTGGGTGATGTCCTGTCCACCGTGAGTCCCCTGCTGGCGTAGTGGGCCACCGATGCCGTATCGAACAGACTCAGGTGTTCGGACCTTGCCACCTGGGCTCTGCTCCGGATAAACGAAACCGGTTGCCACGACGAGCCGAGCCCCGTCCGGACGAGCGAGTCGAGGGCGCGGCCGATGTTCACGGCGATGTCGGCGGCGGCCAGTTCTTGGCCGTGCCAGGTGTCAGCAGCACTGAAGGCCTCGAAGGGAGCGATGACGACTTGAAGGCACAGGGCGACGATGAGAGCGGCGCGGATCCCGAGGTGGTCGATCCTGACCCACCAGGGTCGGTCGGTCGACCCGTGTCGGTCCCCTCGAACCGTCGAATGACGCCCGCCACCGAGATGCGCCGACCGATCCTTGCGACAGGACCCTGCCTCTCCTCGAAGAGGGATCCGTCAAGCATGGCCAGATAACATCCGGCCGGGATCAGGAGCTCGAAGATTGCATACCGGGGGAGGACGGACAGCCCCAGAGACCCACGCCCTTCGGTAAGTGCCACGGTGTAGAGCACACCGAAGAGGACCGCCGCCACACCGATCGGGCTCGCAGGCGATCGATCGCGTCGCGGCAGCCCGACGACGAGCACCCAGGCGGCAACGACAAAGACGAGGACCCCGAGCAGACAGAAGAGGTAGTCGCCGGCGCTGGGTGTGTTGGGCACCTGCACGCCGAAGACATCACCTATGGCGAAGAAGAAGAACCTCATCGCGGCCAGCGGATGGGTCAGGACGAAGGACTTGGTCCCGGTCCCCGCGGTGGTGAAATCGAAGTGGAACATGTAGAGGCCGGTGGTGACCACGGCCGCGGTGATCCAGGCCAGAATCATCGCCCGGTCTCGCCTCCGGTCGTACAGGAGCAGGAGCCCGACGGGCCAGATCAACAGACCTTCCAGTGAGGAGAAGGCCCCGGCAACGGTGACGGCCATCGCGCCGGCGAGGCCCAGCCAGCCGAGCGCCACTCGGTCGAGGAGGAAGATGGCGGCCGCCAACGCGAAGATCTCAAGGTACCACGACACGGCAAAACCCCACAGGGTCATGGTGCCCTGGTTCAGCGACAGCAGCAGGATGGCCGCGGGGAAGTAGTAGATCCAGGGAGTCGACGGGGATCGCCGCTTGTGCGCCAAGATGAGCAGTGCGGTGGTGGCCATGAGGAGGAGCCCGCTCGCATAGTCCTCGTAGACGACGTTGAAGTGCGTGGTGTGAGCAAGAGCGAGAACTAGGAGGTCGGGCACGAGGACCCGGTTTTCGCCATGCTGAGCCCAGAGGTCTCCGAGGGTGAGGGTCCCACTGTGCGAGAGGGCGATGATTTGGATGTCGTGCCACTGGTCGGCGAAGATCATGTTCACCGATAGCGGTGGATGAACCAGAGCAGGGCCACGGCGGGCAGGGCCAGGACGTAGACGCCGAACCTGGTGGCGATACCGGAAATGTCAGCCGTCATCGGTTTCCGGTTGCCGGGCGGATGCTGGCGAGGCCTGAGTGCCGGTGATCTCCAGCACGTCACCGTGCAATCGGCCGAGGTTGTCAGGGGTGGAGCTCATCGGGGTCCCACGACGACAGCAGGATCCGGAAGGGCCAAACCTCTTCGTTGGCCCACGCGGTGCCGGCGGTGTTTGCCAACGAGCTCCCCCTCCCACTCGGCGATAGTGCCCTGGTCACGACCTGATCCGGCGGACCGAACCTCCACCATTGGGTCTCCGGACCGTTGGCCGGGATACTGCCTCCCCGGCGGGGCCATCCGTCATGACGCCGGGGACAAGACTGCATCCGGGCCTCCAGCGGAGGCATCGATCGGATGAGATCCTCAGTCGGCATCAGCGCACCTTTCGGGCTGGCACTCCCGCATAGACCGCACCGGCCTCACAGTTCTCAGTGACGACTGCTCCAGCGGCAACGATTGTTCCTTCCCCGATGTGCACTCCTGGCAGCAAGGTCAGTGCGGGCCCCCAGCCAACACCGTGACCCCACGTCAACCTCGAGGTATTCCACGGCCCGGGCGATGGTCCCGTTCGGCGGATCGGGGATGGTTTGAGGTGACGATCATGACTTCGGGTCCGAGCATGCAGTCTTCGCCGATGAGCGATTCTCCCCGCTCCTTCGAAGCAGGCGTGGAGCCCGACGTAGGACCCCGCGCCGATGGTGACATTGCGCGACGCGAAGGTGCAGGCGATCAGTCCACCGACTGCCGCACCTATCTCAACACCGGCCAGACGCAGCAGGCCCCGACGAACCAATAGCGGAAGATAGGGCGAGGTCACCAGATGGCCGCGGCCGGCCCAACCGCAGAGCTATTCGTGCATCAAGTGCCAGGCCTTCCACCAGCGGCCAGCCACCGTCGGGAATCCGAGGCCGGGCGAACCGGCTCGACTCCGGGGCCGCCGGCAGCCTCGTGCGAGGCGACCATCACTGGGCTGTTTCGCAGAGCTGGGCGGAACCGATCAAAACACATCCGACCGACATCCTCGGAGGGCGCTCAACCGTACGGTCGCCGAACGATCTCCACATATTCTTCTCCCCGAACAAGTCACCGACGGCGGCCGCCGGGGCGGGCAAGCTGGCAAGCATGACCGCCGGATGAGGCCGGTCTTCTTCGACCACTGTCAGAAACATCGTAGCCGATCCCGTAGCCGCTGATATGCGGCAGAGGGACACGCATTAGCCCCGGAGAAGGCGATGTGCCAAGGCTGTCCCGCCAAGTACATCGAGAGATCGCTGCGTCAGGACCAGACTCGTGACCGGGTGCTCCGTGGGCCGTCAGGCCCACGGTCGGTCCGCCATCGCTCGCGAATGTACGCGGTAGGCCCGGCCAGCATTCCTCGGAGCTCGGCCCGTTCCAGATGTCTCGGGTATTCGTGGCTCCGTCCGGACCGCTTTGCCGAATCCGGCTTCGTCATGGCCCGCAGACCCTGAGGCACGGCGGCAGCGAACCCCCGGAGGCGGCGTGGATCACGCCACACCAGCGACAGCATCATGGCACTGAAGCCGACGCCGTAACCCCTCAGCTGGACCTCGAGGTCCTCGAGCGTGCGTCTGTGGGTGTGGTGCACGATGGCCGACGGTTCGTAGCCCAGCAGCCGCCCGCTCATGAGCAGCTCCAAGAGCATGGCCAGGTCCTCGCCGCCGCACGTCGACGTTCCCACTCCGAGCGCGTAATCGAAGCCTCCAAGGGCCCGCAGGGCACTCGTCCGGAACGCCATGTTCGAGCCGATTCCGAGCTCGCCGGTGGCATACAGCGGGAACACGCGTGTCGTCTTCTCCGCCGGTCTCGTGACGTTCGATCTTCGGCATGTCCAACAGCCGCCGCCACCAGGGCCCGGGTGCCCCGGCGAGCCGGAAGGTCACCGGCCGGTAGCCACGATTCAAGCGCGCTTCCCTGACTGCTCGAAGAGCAACTGGGCCTGTGTCTCGAGCTCCTCGGGCAGAACCAGACCAGTCACCGCGTCCAGCTCGGGTTCGGAGGCGAACCGGCGTCCGAGCGCCAGCAGCCACCTCGGGTGCACTCGGACATCGTCATCGGTAAAGGCCACCACCTCTGCCGTGGTGACGTCGACGCCCTTGTTCCGGGCGGCTGAGATCCCTGGTCGCCGCTCCTCCACGATCCGGACCCGCGGCATGTCGGCCATTGCTTCCAGGAGTTCGCTCGGACCTGCCGGCTGGCGGCGGTTGTCGACCACCACGATCTCGAAATCGGGATAGTCGAGCTCGGTGAGCGAAGCGACACAGGCCCTACAGTTGTTCCGGCCGTCCGAGATTGGTCGGGACGACGACGGCCATGCTCGGGAGGGAGCGGGGAGGGTCGAACCGGCGGTGAGGGCCGAATGCAACCGGTCACTCAGCTCACCGCGGAGGAGGGCGGCGAGATCGGAACCTCGGAGGACGGGCCCCGACACCGGGACGTCGACGAGCCCGAGTGGCACGTCACCCCGCACGGCCAGGACCCACACCCCTTGGTAGTGCTCGGCCACAGGGTGTCGGCAGTCGATGTCCGGGATGGCTTCTCTCGACGTCGACGATCACCACCCGGACCGGACTGGTTTCGGTCCGGAGCGGTGCGGGGCCAGAGCGGACTCGCAGCGACTCAGACACCGTCGACCCCGTCGCCGGAGAGGAACCCCGACCCGCCGGCCGCGCCGACGCGCCGCTGCCTCTGGAGGACCCCAGGCAAACCTCCGCCGGCCGAACAGCCAGAGCCGTTGCTTGGCCCGGTTGCGCCATTTGGCGTCTCCGCCCCTCCGTTGCACGAGAGCCACCAGATCCTCGGCGGTGCATACCGGGCCCGATCTGGGCTCGGGGAATCCTCCAACGATCATCGATGGAGCGGTCACGCTGTCCCGAAACGATGCCAGCTTGACTGAAACCGGCGTCCCGCACCGCGGCGTGGCCCTGTTTGCTGTAGTACCCGAACGGGTAGGCGAAGCTGGTCACGGCGTCCCAAGATGATCCTCGAGGAGCGTGCGGCTTCGCAGGGCGTCGGCGGTCACCGTCGCCGGGGCAGACAGGTCGGCGGCGATGTGGCGGTGGCCGTGTGAAGCGACCTCCCAGCCCGAGGCGGCCAGATCGCTGAGGGATCGCCAGTCGCATATCCGCCGGTCCCCGTCTTCGGCGCGCAGCCATGCCGAAGTGGCACCGACGTACGCCGTCGGCACGAACAGGGTGGCGGGTATCTCCGTGTTCGAGGAGGGTCGGGTGCGGCTCCCGTCGTGACATCGGCGAATCCGTCGTCGATCGTGACGGCGACGATGGGACGGGTCGGCGGACCTTCAGGCGGCGTGCTGCCGGAGACCACGGCCGGGATGTCCCGGAACCGAATGAAGCGGCAACCGGCGTCACGGAGTGCGGCCATGTGCTCGGAGAAGAGACCGGGGTCTACCGTGAGCTCCTTGAATGCCGCCGTGTCTGGCGCTGGCGAAGCTGTGGTAGAGCAGGGTGTTCACCCGGACGGGTTTCTGGGCGGAGCTCATCGCTCGGCCGCTCCCTTCTTCGGCCAGCGTGACGGCGCGCCATGCTGGCCAGGAGATACATCGGCATCCCCTCGAGCAGGCCCCGGTACAAGCTCGCGGTTGAACTGAGGTGTCGGTTCCGACGAGTGTCCGGAATCGCCGTGTCGTACCATCTGTCATCCGCTAGTGCACCACGACCATCGCTAGCGCCGTCGCCGTCGGGGGCGATGTCGCTGATGGCCTTGGGGAACAAGCGGACCAGCTCCACCACGGCCTCGGGATGGCGAAGTCAGGAAGGATAGGTAGAAGGCGGTGATCCCCCGGCCGTAGCCCCGTCTCAACTCGCGCAGGTCGTCCATGCGACTGCGGTGAGTGTGCCAAACCACTGCGGAAGGGTGGTAGACCAGCGTTCCTCCCGCGTAGAGGTACTCGCTGAAGGCGGCGGTGTCCTCCGCTCCCTTGGTCGCGGTACCGGCGCCGAGGGCGGTGTCGAAGCGGCCGATCGCCTCGATGGCGTCGCGGCGGAAGGCCATGTTGCCGCCGACGCCGAACTGCGGCCGGGGATACAGCGGGCTCTGCCGGCGGCGGGTGGCGGGGGAGAAGATCTGGGGTTCGAAACCCCGGCCCTTGTGGTGACCGCCACCTTCTTCGAACCAGAGCTGCGCCGACGATTCGATCTCGCCCGGAAGGATGATCCCGGAGACGGCACCGGCCTCTGGATGTTCGACCAGGGCGCGGGCAAGCTCGGTCACCCACCAGCGGTCAGCCGCTCGTCGTCATCGAGCCAGGCGATGATCTCGCTGGAGCTGTCGTCGATGGCCCGATTCCGTGCCCACGAGAGTCCGGGGCGTGGCTCGACGATGTAGTCGAGGTCGAGCTGCGCCGACTGTTCCGAAGCCACCCGACGGGTCTCGGTGTCGGTCGGTGCGTTGTCCACCACCAGAACCCGCAGTGCGGGGTAGTCCTGGTCCTCGAGGCTGCGTAGCGCGTTTCGGAGCCTTTCGGGTCGGCCGCGGGTGCAGATGGCGACGGTGATCTCCGGAGCGGCCAGCAAGGGCCTGACGGCGGCCTTCGAGGTAGGGGGGGAGCGGAGGCGGTGGCGACACCATTGCTGGGCAGGCGCCCTCGGCCTCGATCCCGGCTTGGCGGAGTTTCAACCGGATCCGGTCGCCGTAACTGCTCTTCGAGTGCGGCTGACAGAGCAGGCACGGAAACAGCCCGTCCGCCGGAATGTCGACATAGAGCAGCCCGATCGGCTCGGTGAAGCATCGGACGAGGACTCGGCCGCCGGTCCAGCGGCGCCCATCGGCATCGCTCCGGGCAAGCTCGTCAGACCGTCAGCGATGTCGAGCTCGCTGATGAAGACATGGGGCTCGTGCCGAGCTGTGGGTCGACCGCTGCCGAGCTGGGTGAGAGGGACGGCGCTTGCCAGCGGACCTGCGCTCTTGTCGATTGGATCGATGGCCGACGTCATTGTGGGGCGGCTGCGTTCTGGTCCTTCCGGTCGACGGTAGAGGCCCGAACGAGGCTTCCCGCCGGCGCATGGTCGTGCCCATCCACAGAGCATTCGGACGGCTCGAGGATGGCTGGGCGTGGATGGGTCCGCATTGGCGGTGATATTCCTCCGCTCCGCCGGCGCAGGCCGGAGCACCTACGACTGCACTTTCTATTCCCTCCATGTGCGGTTTGCAAAAGCGTTCCCCTCCACGATGCCGGGCAGTCGCGGCGCCGGTGTGGTGCTCCAGCCGGAGGTGGCGCCGGGAGGCACTCTTCGGGGGAGAAATGTACGCAAAGGGGTTGGTCAAGCACTCCGAGTGGTATTGCTCAGTGCGGCAGGGTCGGCTGGGAACGGTTGCAAGGTGATGCCCAGGGTGCTGCATCACATCCGGATTCGGCACGCTCGGCGCCGGCCGGACCAGTCCGAGGAGGGAATCCGCCCGCACCGGCGGGTTCAGCCCCATGAGCTCTGCCGCCCGCAGCGCGCCATAGACGGCCATGGGTGGCGTGGGCACGAACCGTGGTCGTGCCCTGCCCCCGTCGACGGCGAAGGTCGTCAACAGTGTCTTGAAGCTGACCGGGTCCGGATGGGCGATCCCCACCGGGTGGAGCGGGCATGTCTCCGCCGTGGCCAGGGCGACCACTGCAGCAGAAAAATCATGCCTCGCTGACGGTGAACTGGTGGGCTCTGGGGCCGAAATCAGGGAGCACAGGAAGGTTGGCCAGCCGGCGGAGGGTCCCGGCCATCCCGCCCCAGCCGGGCCCGTAGACCAAGCCCGGACGGACGACGACCATGCCCCGGTTCAGGGCGGGCACCTCCACGTCGAGCTTGGCCCGGCCGTAGAGCTGACGGGTTCCCGGGTAGGCCGACATCGACGACAGTGTGATCGTGCGGCGGACCCCGCTGGAAACGGCCATGTCGAACAGGGCGATCGGCACCGAAGACGTTCGTCTGCCAGATGTCGGCTCGGTTGTTCAGCTTCATGTCGTAGGCGCAGTGGACGAGGGTGTCGGCACCGGCGAGCGCATCGGACGGGTTCGGCGATGCGAGGTCGAAGGAGCGGTCACTGCTTCCGGGAATCGGAGATCGCACCAGCCGGCGGACGGAGAACCCGGCTGATCCGAAGGCTGCCGCCAGCACCGAGCCCAGATAGCCGTTGGCTCCGGTGATGGCGACGACGGGAGTGTTCACCGGAAGCGGAGCTGCCCGGTCTCGTTCTCGGGCGTCATCGCGGCAGCTCGAGCACTCCGCTGGCGATGCGGTGGGCGTTGGCCATGACGGTCAGGGTGAAGGTGGTGGCAGGCACGGTGGGAAACACCGATCCGTCGACGAGATGGATATGGTCCCAGGCTGCGAGGCGCCCCAGCAGGTCCGTCGTCGCCGCTGACCGCACCGTGTCGTGCGGAAAGGTGCCGCCGAAGTGATAGCTCTTGGCGGCGGCTGAAACCGAGAGCATCGGCACCACCGGCCAGAGGTCGAGGGCCGGGGCGACCTTCATCATCGATCGCACAAGACCCTGAAGCATCGGTGGCCATCCTTCGATCGGCTCCCGATCGATCTCCAGGGTGGGCAGCTGATCGTCACCGGACGGTCGGCGAGCGGTCAGTTTGCACCTCCGGCGATCCCCAGCTGGGGACATAGCCCAGTCCCACCGAGATCCGGCGGAGCAGCGCGGCGAGGGCAGGTTCGGCGGAGCGCCCTCGTAGGAACAGGGGCAGGGAAGCGAGGAAGGCGGGGTTGTAGTCGTAGAAATGGACCTGGCAGAGGTCGACCGCCTCTCCGGTGTGGTCGTACAGGAGATTGAACTGGTTGAGCGTGAAGTTCCGTTCCTGGCGGGGGTCGGGCACAGGTCGCAACGAGATTGTCGGCATCACGAACTGCACCGACTCCTGCACGCTGGTCGTCCGGTCGAACATCCCGAGGGACCCGAGGACCAACCGCGCTGTACCGATTCCGCCGCAGGCCACGAAGATGCGATCAGCGGAAATTATCCGAAGCACGCCGGTGCTCGTATCCCGTGCCGTCACAGACGGTGAGCCATCGCTCTCTTCGAGTCGGGTGGCGAGCAGGTTCGGCCGATAGGTGATCCTGCCCTCCGACCGAAGGCGGTCGAAAGTATGCGAGCTCGAATAGATGAGTTGATAGGGGCACCCGGTCATGCACAGGCCACAGCATGTGCAGTCGTCGGATCGGAAGGCCAGCCGGGCCCGCCCGACGGTGATGGCGTTGGATCGAACGAACGCTCGTCGAGCCTGATACCGATGGAGCACCCGCTCGCTCCGGTGGGCCAACGGGGGCAACTGCCCGGCCTCCACCATGAGAGGGAACAGCTCGGAAAGATCGTCTTCGACGCCGGCCAGCGTCATTTCGCTCAAGGCTGTCCGGTAGTGGGATTCCATGTCCACCATGGCCACCGGCCACCGGTCGAAGGTGGCTCTGGTGAAGGGCATGATCTGGGCGCCCCACACGTTCGAGAACCCGCCGTATGCACCTGAGACCACCGAGGGATTGGTCGGTCCTACTGGTTCGATGCCTCGCAATTGGCCGAGGTCACGGAAAGGGAAGTCGGAGCCGAAGGCTCGTTTCTGAGGTATCCCTCCGACTCCGACTGGAGACGGCTGCTGGTTGATGCGGCTGACGTCGGAAGGTGACCAGGACTTCTCTTCGGTGGACGCGATGGTGGCGTCGGGCCGACGAGAGATCCGGCTTCGAGGGTGCCGCCGAGGTCGATCACGGTGACCTCGTGAGCAGGATCGGTAGTCAGAGCCAAGGCGGCACCAGCGGCCCCAGGTCCCGAACCAATGATCAGTGCTGTCGGCATAGCCGTGATGGCTCCATCAGCTCAAGTCCTTCGCGTTCGGTGGCACGGAAGAGAGCGGGTGACGTTCCAGATCGGAGTCGCTCCGGCCGCTCCCGTGTACCTCGCACCCCACCCCAGTGTCCGTTTCCTCGCCGACCACGCCGCCAACTCGTGCTTCGAAACGTAGCCCACCCGAACAAGGATCGGGAATCTCAACACGCTAGGTGATCGTTGGAGCACTCTCTGTCGGAAGTTTGCCTGGCCACCGGTAGTTTCGTCGGGGAACTGGCCGCCGGCGACTGGCCGGCCAGACCGGCCGCAGTGAGGATCGCCCGCCGGACGTCACCAACCCATACCAATGACTGGTAGAGGGACTCCCGAAATCGGTCAGATCCCATCAAATCAGCACAATTTCGATCAACTGCAGTGGACATGCGAAATTGCAGTCGTCAGAACATGCAAACTTGGTGGCATCACATTCGTGGTCTGGAGTGGGACGAGCTCCGAGGGCAGGACCGATGATCTGATGACCTAGGTGCTGGACCGAGAGTCACACCCCCGCGTGACATCCAGGACTTTGGGATTCCCGGTCCCGACATCGAACCTTCACTTGACGTCCCGTCCAAGCGGACGTTACCGTCGAACCTCCCGGACGCGAAGCGCGATCAAATCGGTCTGAAGGATTTGGGATTGATAGGCGGAGGGATGCAAAAGAGCTCGCTTGACGATCTTACGGAGCTTGCGGTCGTGCATCTGCGGACTCGCGAAGTGCCCGAACATCCGCCCCGCGAAGTTCCTCATTTGGAATCAATTGAGGAAGCTCGATTCCTGAAATCGGGGGATGAGGCTGGCACTGCTCCCGGCGACAGGAAATTTCGACCCGACGTCGAGGGCCTTCGGGCGATCGCTGTCCTGTTAGTTGTTCTTTACCATGCTGGAGTTCCCCGGTTGACGGGTGGATTCGTTGGAGTGGATGTCTTCTTTGTCATTTCCGGCTTTGTGATTACCGGGCTGCTCCTGAGGGAGCATGCCGCTGTCGGGAGGAACTTTCTCCTGGCGTTTTACGGCCGTCGATGTCGAAGAATCCTGCCGGCGGCGAGCGTCGTCATCGTCTGTGCAGTCTTGGCCTCATATCGCTGGTTGGGCTTCCTCACTGGCGACGAGACGGCACGGACGGGGAGAGCTGCTGCGCTCTTCTATGCCAATTTCCACTTCATCGCAACAGGTACCAACTACCTGTCTTCACAGGAGCCACCATCAGTGCTTCAGAACTACTGGTCGCTTTCTGTCGAAGAGCAGTTCTATCTTGTCTATCCGACCCTTTTCCTTCTCGCGGCTTTGATGTGGCGCAAGGTCGGTGTCCGTCCGAAGCTGGCCGTGTTGCTCGTGGCTGGTAGCGTGGCTTCACTTGCATGGTCCATCCACCAAACCTCGGTCAACGGCGTGGCCGCCTATTTTTCACCGTTTACCCGAGCCTGGGAACTGGCACTCGGTGCATTGGTAGCTGTCGGTAGTCTCCAGTTTCGCGAGGCTTCCACGGTCGATTGCACTGGCAATGACCTGGTCCGGATTGGTCGGTGTTCTGGTCGCTGCGGTTATCTTCAACAACACGACGTCCTATCCTGGTTCGGCAGTTGCGTTGCCTGTTGTGTCAACGGCGCTCGTCATTGCAGGTGGCATGGCTCGACCAGCGTTGGGCGCAGAATTCCTGTTGCGCAGTCCTCCTCTGCAATGGATGGGACGACTCTCCTATTCGCTGTACCTGTGGCATTGGCCGATCTTGATCATTGCGGCCCAGCATGTCGGTCATGCTCTATCAGTGAAGGAGAATCTACTGTGGCTGTTGGTTGCGCTCGCTCTGTCAATCGGTTCGTATTTCATTATCGAGAACCCAATCAGACATTGGATCTTCCTGTCGCGTTCGGCGGGTCGGAGCCTGGTACTAGGAGCTGCCCTTGTCTGCGGGACTCTTGGCATCATTGCATTCAAGATTGCAACCCACCCATGAACCATACGATCAGGAGCTCGCCATGATCAGCACCACGCAATGTTGTCGCCTCCTGCGCTCGTTGGCGATCGTCGCTGTCTGCACCTGCTTGGCGGCGTGCGCCTCGCTGAACGCTTCTTCAACGACGACGTCCTCTGCTTCCGCTGGAGCATCTGGACCGGGTAACTCTGATAGTCGGTCATCATCAGGATCGATTGCCACGATTGCTGAGATGCAACAGGCCGTCCTGGCTGCTCAGACGCTCCAAAATGTGCCTGGTGATATCAAACCCAGCCTAACCAATACGACGGATATGGCCACCCCTGCGGCTGGGAGCAGTGAGTGCAATAGGTCTGGATCAAACAGCGCGGGGGTGCCGGCTTGGGGCTTTGGCGAATGCACCTATGGCGATGTAACAGGCAATAAACTCATGGTTGTCTATGGAGATTCTCATGCGGGCATGTGGGGATCAGCCTTGGCGACAATCGCCGCTCGAATCGACTGGCGCTTGGAGTCCTTCTATCTGCCTGGGTGTCCGGCACCTGATCTCCCCCTCATTTCTTTTCAGACCAACAACCCCAACACCCAGTGCACGAAATTCCATGACATCGCGGTCCCGGCCATTCGAGCGTTGCACCCAAATGTGGTTGTGGTGACTAGCGAGAGCACGGGAGAGACGGCGAGAGGCGTTTACGCGACGCCTGCCGAATGGCAGGCAGGTCTGGAGAAAACTCTCAAGAGCTTTGCAGAGCCTGGCACGGCACTCAGCATGATCGGTGATATTCCACAGTGGGCCGGGGATGATGCGAACTGTCTAGCGGCCAACATGAACGACGTACAGGCCTGTGCTGTGCCGACCGCCCAAGCTCTTGCTCCGGACGACCTTCAGGCCGAGAGGAATGCGGCGGCAGTGAGTGGGGCTCAGTACGTATCGACTACTGCAGCCATCTGCGAGGCCAAGTGCGAGCCGATCGTCAATAATATGCGTGTGTACCTTGATGAGTACCATCTAACCAATACTTACGTTCAGTATCTGAGCGGCCCACTTCAGCAAGCCATGGACCTTCCGAACTACTAAGCCTCGATTTACATGCGTCCTGAAGCTCGGACTGGAAGCGATGTTCGGCATCCCTAGGTGCGGGTGGCCCAGATCTATCAGGGGCCGGAGGGACTGCGCCTCAATATCGAGCTCAGCCGTCAACGGCCCCTACTCCGATCAGCGGCTGAGATAGAACTCGATGACCTTCGAACTATCGACTTGGTGATCATTTCGCCTTGGGTCAGCGCCAAGCAGCAATGCTCAGTAGGAGCAAAGTAGTCAGCGTGGCTACCACCGGAATGCGCACTTCAGCCACGGCAATATTTGCCTCCCGGTCAAATGCTATTCTGGCTTCCGAAAGACCAACATCAATGTATTTGTGTCAAGTTCCGGTTGCGTGAGGTACGAGTAACTTGGGTGCACCTTTGTGATCCCGTGATCTTCGTAGTCTGCTTCCTCCGAGATACATTCGAATCCTGCCTGCCGAAACAACGCTAACCACTCTGGGCGCTGAACTCTATTGATGTATTGGACCTTGCTATTGACCCATCGATCCCACGAAGCACCCTGAATCCGGTAGTAGCATTTGGCGGGTGCCTTCGGATCATAGTTAGCGAGATGATCTCTCAATCCGATGGAATGGTAGGTAAAAGCCCCGGGTCGCATTAATCGGAACATCTTCTCAATGAACGATGCGAGAATCGCCCGATCAACATGCTCGAGGACATCTGAGCTCACGACGAAATCGAATGAATTCTCGGGAAGGTCCTCCATCGTCCCGGATTCATTGAGTACGTAATCCCATGAAAGTGTGGAGTATATTTCTGAAAACGATGATGCGTTTCGCACAGTCTGAAGGAGCGCTTGAGCCGGTGGAATTCGCTCAGGAGGCAAACCGATCGTCTCCAAGTGGGGCCCTAGTTCAGACACATAAAGTCTGAACACGCTGAAAAGGCGATTGTCGACAACATCGACCATCGTCGCCGAGACGTCGGTAATGAGGCTCAGAATCAAACTCTCCCAGTGGACGTAGCCTGTTCCGATTTCGAGGATGGAACTTCCTGGGGTGAGTTCGAAATTGCGCTCGACGCAAGAGATAAGCAGGCGGACCCGTTCAAGGTACCAGTCCGGTAATCCTCCGCGACTTCGTCGCCAAGTTTCAAGTTCGTTGGCCAGTTTGCGATACGCGCCGTCGAGTGGCTGGCGTGACCGAAAAGGCATTAGCTACTGCTGACGCTCCGATATAGCGCAACATGATCTATCTGCCTCTCATCAATCTGGTGACGGCACTGCCCACAGCAGTGGGAACACGTATCTCAGCGCTTCCATAGTAGTCGGCGGCTGCGAGCACCCAGAATCGCTGGTTCAAGACAATGAAGCAAAGTCTGCGCATCTGGATTTCTTGGGACGAGCCGATGAACCGATCCCGAGGCGATGCGAGCCCGACCGACTCAATCCTCTTGGCCAGAGGAGTCTACAGCTACAGAGCGCGTCGCCTCGCCCCAGCGTCTGGCGGCCGACCAATGGTGTTCATCAAGCTCCGCGTCGAATCGAGTCCATCACCAATCTCGATCGGGACGACGTTCAGTTCTGCGAACTACGCATCATCATGGCGGTTGAAGAGGGCGACGATTCAAGTTGATGATTCTCTAGTCTCTAACGGACTCTCCGGATTTCAGCAGGCCTGACAATGGCGGGCAGCTCCCAGTTGGGTTTCCCGGCATAGAGTAGTGATCGGATCCTGTAGTTTCGTGGAACCGAAGGCGTCGCGCTTCGCGCTCTCGATCCATTATTGACCGCCTCGGTCGGCCCGTGCCAGGGATGCATACACCCCGCTCGATCCGCCGTCGGGCCTATGGGCCGGTTCCGGTGAGGTAGGTGGTGATGGCCTGAGCCATGGCCGAGGCCGCGGACTGCTGGAAGGCCGTCGTCACCAGGATCGCCGCATCGGTCGGGTTCTGCATGTTGCCGCACTCGATGAGGACCTTGGGAACCGTGGTCAGGTTGAGACCGGCCAGGTTGTCTCGGGATTGCAGTCCGTCGACCCCGTCGTAGCTGCTCACCGGCATCCCCGTGTCGGCCAGAAACGTGTTCCGCAGGATGGAGGCGAAGGACGCCGAGGATGCGATCACCGCATCGTTGGGTCCGTCGGCCACCGGTTCGAGAACGGCAAAGCCACGACCGCTCAGAGGCCCGCCGTCTGCGTGGATGTCGACGGCCACGTCGGCGTGGGCGTTGTTGATGATTGCCGAACGGGTGGTGACACAGGGCCCGATACCCTCGTTGTTGGGGCGGGTCATGACCACCTGGGCACCCTCGGCCTCGAGGTCTGCCTCCAGGTACGTGGCCACGTTGAAGTTGTACTGCGCCTCCGTATAGCCGCTGGCCGTCTCGGTTCCGGTCGTGTCGCAGGACTCGTCCTCCTGGCCGTTCCACACCGGTTGATCGATGATCTGAGAAGCGGTGTAGTTGAGGCCGTTGTGCCCCGGGTCGATCCCGACGGTCTCTCCGGCCAGAACCAGCGGGGATCCGAGCACCAGCCAGTAGCCGTTTCCGGCCGGCGCAGTCGCCATTCCCACAACCGGGGCGCTGAGCTGCGTACCGCCCTCCGAGCCGTAGAACTGGGCGTCGCCGAAGCCGAAGATCCCCCCGTCCGAGGCCACCAGCCAGTACCCGTGGCCGTCGGGCGTGGCCGCCATGCCCACCACCGGCCGGTTGAGGACCAGCGACCCCGTGGAGCCGTAGAACTGGGCGTCGCCGAAGCTGAAGATCCCCCCGTCCGAGGCCACCAGCCAGTACCCGTGGCCGTCGGGCGTGGCCGCCATGCCCACCACCGGCCGGTTGAGGACCAACGACCCCGTGGAGCCGTAGAACTGGGCGTCGCCGAAGGCGAAGATCCCCCCGTCGGAGGCCACCAGCCAGTAGCCCTTACCGTCGGGCGTGGCCGCCATGCCCACCACCGGCTGGTTGAGGATCGACGACCCCGTGGAGCCGTAGAACTGGGCGTCGCCGAAGCCGAAGATCCCCCCGTCGGAGGCCACCAGCCAGTAGCCCTTACCGTCGGGCGTGGCCGCCATGCCCGCCACCGGCCGGTTGAGGATCGACGACCCCGTGGAGCCGTAGAACTGGGCATCCCCGAAGCTGAAGATCCCCCCGTCCGAGGCCACCATCCAGTACCCGTCCCCCTTCGGGTCGGGGGCCATGCCCACGATGGGAGCCTGCAGACCGGCCAGCGAATTCAAGCCGGGTGACGCCCCACCGAAGGGTACGACGGAGTTGGGAGGCGGAGCAGTTGCCGCCGTGTGGGCCTGCCTGGCCATCGCATCTGATTGGGCCCGAAACGAGGCCCAGGAGATTGTCACCGCGGTGAGCGCCAGCAACAGGACGAGAACGCACCGTCCGACAGTGCGGCGTACCCCGAATCTCGAATCCGGCTCCATCGTCAACCAACCTCGTCTGGTGGCCCGTCCAGCCCACGACCGGACGAGGGCAGGGTACCGTTGCTCCGCAAGTGTGGGCACCGGCCGCATTCTCGCCTCCGTTGCGGGCGACCCTCAATAGTGGCACATTCCCGTGCGCTCATCCGACCCGGCGGCGCGGTATGAGGGACCTGCCGAGGTAGCCCGAGGAAGGGGTTCAGGAGTACCGGGCGGCCCGGGTACCGGGCGGATGGTGGACGCCGGCCACCGCGTCCGGGTTCTCGACGCAGACCTCGCACTCGAGGCCGTCCGGATCCCGGAAGAAGATGCTGAGCATGGGCCCGAAATCGGTGACGAAGTCGTCCGCCGCCTGCCGGGACATCAGGCGTTCCCGAATGGTCTCGAAAGCCTCGAGAGATGCGGCCTGGAGTGCCAGGTGATCGAGGCGTCCTCGCCCGAACATCGGTGTCTGGTGATCGGCCTCCGTGTTGCCGTCGATTTCGAACACGTTGAGCTCGGCCCAGTCGCCGACCTTGATGATGGAGAGTCGAGGTCCCTTTCCCTCGCCGAGCTCGGGACCATCGCGGAGGATCTCGGCGTCGAACACCTCCTTGTAGAACGCGTTCAGCCGGGCGGCGTCGTTGGTGATGACGGCGACGTGGTTGATTCCTTTGAGCAGCATCTCGGTGTCCTCCACGATAGGTCTGAACAAACTGTAGATGGGTGGGCTGCGGCGGGCTGGGTGGGCTGCATGCGCTCGCCGGGCCGAGCGGGAGCGTGGAAGTGGTCGGTATGGTGAGCGGGTATGGAGGCATCCGCAGACGCAGCGCTCGAATTCCCTGCCGATTTCCTGTGGGGGGCGGCCGGTGCCGCCCACCAGATCGAGGGCGGAAAACCAACAACGATTGGTGGGAGTTCGAGCACGCCCAGGGTTCCGGGTGCGCCGAATCGAGCGGGGATGCCTGTGATTCGTACCATCGGTGGGGGGAGGACCTCGACCTGGTCTCCGGCATGGGACTCGGCGCCTACCGGTTCTCGCTGGAGTGGAGCCGCATCGAACCGGCCGAGGGGGAGATCTCGGTGGCGGCACTGGACCACTACCGGCGCATGTGCGCCGGCTGTCACGAGCGGGGCATCGTCCCAGTGGTCACCTTCCACCATTTCACGAGCCCGGCGTGGCTTGCCCGCCGAGGAGGCTTCGAGGCACTGGATGCTCCCGATCTGTTCGCCCGGTTCGTCGAGCGCGCCGGGGCGCACCTCGGAGACCTGATCGGATGGGCCTGCACGATCAACGAGCCCAACGTCGTGGGGGCGATGGGTTACACGGTCGGCGAATACCCGCCGGGCGTGAAGGACGACTTGACTCGGCACCTCGCCGTCAACGAGGCGATGGTACGGGCCCACCGGCTCTCCGTCGATGCACTCCGCTCGGGGCCCGGAGACTTCCCGATCGGCCTCACGCTGTCGATGGCCGAGATCGTGGCCGACGAAGGCGGGGAGGTCACGAGGAACATGGCCGAGGAGGTCCTCGAGAACACCTTCCTGCGTGCCGCCGGGGGTGATGATTTCGTCGGCGTCCAGGCCTACACCCGGATGCACTTCGGGCCCGAGGGCTTGGCTCCGGACGATCCGTCCGTGCGGCAGACCCAGATGGGAACGGAGAATTGGCCGCAGGCTGTCGCGCACTGTGTGCGGCGTGCGGCGGAATTCACCGGCATTCCGATTCTGATCACTGAAAGCGGGATCGCCACCGAGGATGATGGAGAGCGGATCGCCCATATCGATCACGTGCTCCGCGACGTCCACAGTTGCATCGCCGATGGAATCGATGTCAGGGGTTACTTCGTGTGGAGCCTGCTCGACAACTTCGAGTGGAACATGGGCTTCGGTCCCAAGCTGGGGCTCCATGCGGTGGATCGGACGACGTTCGAGCGCAGAGCCAAGCCGAGCGCGCCCTGGTACGCTGACGTGGCCCGGGCCAATCGACTGCCATCGGTACGAACTGACCCGGCGGCATGACGGTGGAAGCCCGTTGCCCCGGCAATCATCGGATCGCCAGGACCCTCTCAGGTGGCGTCGGTGTTGGCGATCAGCAGGCTGCAGTGGCAGTGATGGGCCAGTTTGTTGGGGATGCTCCCGAGCACGAAACGGGACATCCCGGACATGCCCTGGTTTCCGACCACGATGAGATCGGCGCCGACCTTCTCGGCGGTGCTCAACAAGGCGTCGGCGATATCAGTGCCGCCGGGCGTGTGGAACTCGAGGTTGACGCCAAGGCGCCCGGCCTCGGCGGTCAACGTTGTCCTTAATGCTCTCGACCTCGTTGCGTACTCCATCGATCGCCTGTTGCCATGCGCTCGAGTTCACCTTTCCCGCTTCCACGGCCGGATGGACGACGTGGACGGCGTGGACAGTGGCCCCGGCCGCCTTGGCCAGGCTCAGAGCCTCACCGACGGCAGCCTCGGACCGCCCCGAACCGTCTGTGCCCACCACGATCACGCTGTACGGCACCTACACCAACTCCCGCAAGTTGGAGGTCACGGCCCGGAACGCTAGCGGCGTCGTCGCCCGCCTGCAACGGATCCGCTCTCCCCGGACTGCGTTGGATGGGGGCCCGTCCGATGGGGCGGACGCATCGGCGTGAATTCGGACGCGAAATCCGAGTAGAACCGTCTCCCGTGAAGCTCAAGCTCGATCTGCACGACATCTACAACCGAGGGGATGACATCGATCGGGCCCTTCGCGCCGTCATTGACGAGGCCGTGGAGAAGAAGATCCGGGTGGTGGAGATCATCCCCGGCAAGGGGAGCGGCCAGCTGAAGAAACGAGTCCTGCGCTTCCTCGACCAGAAGGAGGTCAAGGCGCTCTACGACCGCGTCGAAAAGGACTCGCACAATTTCGGCAGGGTGTTCGTCCATTTCCGTCCGAAGTAGGTGGTAGTTGCTCCTCGACGCCTGGGCCTGCTCGAACCCTCCAGGAGGATCCGTCGAGGAATCGGCCAGGGATGAGGGAAGGGTTACGCGGGTCCGGCTGCCTGAGGTTGGCCAGATCCGGTGCTCGGCATCAGGAACTGTTCGGCGGCGGTGGCGATTCCTTTGGCGATGACCTGCTGGTCCGCCGAATTGGCGGCGATCGATCCCTCGAACGGGTCGGTGAGGTACAGGGGTTCGATGACTGCGCCCGGCATCTGGCTCGGGGTGGAGAAGTACCCCGACATGGCGGGGCCGATGAGGAGCAGGTGGTTGTAGGCGGCAGCCTCGGCCGCCAGGCCACCCGACTGCGGATCACCCACCGAGGACCCGAATCCGCTGTCGGGGAGTGAGCCGTCGTTCGGGATCTGCCAACCCTGTGCATTCATCGCCGCCAGGACGTCCGTTTGCAGTAGGTCAGCCAATGTCGTGTTCTGCTGTGAGAACGGACGGTCCGTGTCGTAGAGCGTCACACTTCCACCCTCTCGGTCTGTCCCTGCGGCGTCCATGTAGATGCCGATCAGGGCATTGGCCTTGGCCAGATTGGCGCATTGGTCCCTGGCCACCACGTCGTCGTGGGAACCTTGGAGCGAGAGCAGTTGACCGTTCGTGTCCGCCTGGTCCAGTTTGACCACTGTGGTATCTCCGGTCCGCGAGACGACGACCCTGTAGCCGTTGGCCCGGAGGATTGCCATCGCATCCAGCTCGATGGGCAGGTTGATGTCGGACTCGTAGATGGTCTGTCCCGACTCGGTCGTACCCACGCCCCGGGGTCGATCCCGCCGTGACCGGCGTCGAGGAAGACGGTCTTACCGTTGTTGCCGTTGGTGGGCGGGTACGACACACATGCTCCGGGGGCGAACGCCGAAGGGTCGAGGGGGGTGCCGCTGGATGACCCGCCCAGGTGGACCACGTCGTTGGCCAGCTGCCTCACCTCGCCACCGAAGGCCCGGACTCCGAGCGCGATGAGGATGACCATGACGAGGAAGGCGACGGTGACGATGGCATGACCCAGCCGGCGGCGGGGGTCAGGGGGCCGGCGCGTCACCGTTGACGCTCTCGAACCATCTGGCTTGAGTTGCGCGTCGCCTGGTTCGTATCACGTACCGGATACTACTGACGCCGCCTTCGGTTGAGGCGTCACCCGGATCGTCACGGACATCACCATGGCGATCCGGGCCGGCTAGTAGGGATCAGGTCGAAGAGGGGCAGCTGAGTCCGAACTCGGCCAGCACGGCTGCCGGAACGGGCGCATTCTGTGAGTTGTTCGGGGGGCAACCCACCTCCGACGATCCGAATCCGACGACGCTCCACGCCCCGCCCTGTTCGTGCACGAATCCATAACCGCCCTGCACGTTGTTCTCGTGTCCGGGGGTCGGGCCGATCCGGAAGTAGACGTAGGAGGGATCGGCGCTCGAGAGCTTGGCCGAGCTGATCTGCCAGGTCCCGGCGGCAGGACCATAGGTGGCCTCGTACCGCGTGATCGCAGCCACCGCCGACGCGGGCACGCCGGCGAACGCCGCAGCCGTGGTCGTGGTCGTGGCTGCAGAAGAGGACGTGGTGGTCGACGACGGGGACGTCGAGCAGACATGGGTGCCCGCGCTCGCCGCGGCGATCAACTTGGCCTTGGTCACCGAACCGTAGACCCCGTCGGCCGAGAGCCCGGACGCGGTCTGGAAGGCCCGGACCGCCTGCGTGGTCTGCGGTCCATCGATCCCGTCGACCTTGCCGGAGTAGCACCCCACCCTGGCCAGGGCCGACTGGAGGCTGCGGACGGCGGCCGCCGACATTCCCGGCGTCGTCGTCGAAGAGCTGCTCGCCGCGGTCGTTGTCGTCGCTGTGGTCGAGCTGCTCGAACACCCTGCCGCCACAATCGCCAGCACCAGGAGCCCGGCGAAGGCTGCGGGCCACCTCGGACGGAGTCGGCGGTCGGGCCCACCCGCGGCCACGTCGTCCGCACCGCTGGCGTGATCAAGCGCAAGCTCTCTTTCTCCTTCTGGCCTGAACCTGTGTCCGCGATCGTCCGACTGCAAAATACCTCCCCATGTGCGCCGGGAGGGGCATCCTCACGCAGCGAATGGCATCGGGGTCCGGGCTCGGGCAGACTGATCGGGTCGGGGGTGCCATCGCGACCTGCCGCACGGACCACCGGGTGCCCGAGGCGCGCCGACCGCGGGCGTCTGAGAACGGGGAGGGAACCTACGGTGACGACTGTTGAGGCCGATGTCATCGATGCCGTTGTAGAGGAAAGTCCTGAGGCCTCGAACCTGTGGCGGTACCAGGTGAGCCGGCCCACATGGCAATGAGCGGCGGGCCGGCCGTGGACCAGGAGGATCTGACCGCTCCTCTCCTCGACCCCGAGTTCTATGCCGGCGATCCTTTCCCCCTGTACGCCCGGCTCAGGGCGGAAGCCCCGGTGGTCCGCAACGACTCGCTCGGGTTTTGGGTGGTCAGCCGTCACGCGGACGTCGTTGCCGTCTCCCGGGACCCGGATACCTTCTGTTCGTCGAAGGGGATCATGGTGTTCGAGATCGGGTCCGAGTACGCCACTCCTCCGACCATGATGCACACCGACCCTCCGGACCACACCCGGTACCGCGGTCTGGTGCAACCGGGTTTCCGACCCTCCTTCATCCGGACGCTGGAGAGCGGCGTGCGGGAGCGCACCCGGGCTCTCGTCGCCGGAATCGAACCGGGCGAGCCGGTCGACATCGTGTCGGAGGTGGCCGTGCCCCTTCCGCTCCAGGTGATCAGCGATCTGATGGGCATGCCCGAGGACGAGTGGCCGCAGTTCTTCCGGTGGTCCGAGGCGGTCATCCCCGGTGCCACCGACTGGCCCGAGGAGGAGCGCCAAGCCCTCAGTGCGGAGATGGTGACCTATCTCCTGGCGGCGGCGGCGGATCGGCGGGCCCATCCCGGGGAGGGCATCATCTCCGAGCTCGGTGCGGCAGAGATCGACGGGGACCGCCTGACCGATGCCGAGCTCGGGATGTTCCTCGTGCAGCTCCTGGTGGCGGGCAACGAGACCACCCGCAACATGATGTCCGGTGGGCTGCTCGGCTTCGCCGGCGAGCCGGGTGCGTGGTCGGCCCTCCGGTCACGGGCATCGGCCCCGACGGGCGCTGTCCCTTGCTGTCGAGGAGATGCTCCGGTGGACGACGCCGGTCGTGTCGTTCATGCGCACCACCACTCGGCCGACCGAACTGGGCGGTCGTCAGCTTGGAGCCGGCGAGCCGGTGCTGATGCTGTACGCCTCGGCCAATCGCGACGAATCGGTCTTCGGGCCCACCGCCGACCGGTTCGATCCGGCAAGGGACCCGAACCCACACGTGGCCTTCGGGTTCGGCCCTCACTTCTGCGTCGGGGCCGTTCTGGCCCGGCTGGAGGGCCGCATACTGCTCGAGGAGCTGCTCGCCCGGTTCGGATCGGTGGAACTGGTCGGGCCGGTGGTGCGGACCGCCTCCCCGGTCATCGCCGGAGTGCGCTCGGCGCCGATGGTGTTCGGGGCCGCCTGAGTCACCGGCAACGCTCGGTACGTTGACAGTGGCTGCAGACGAGTCGGGCACGACTCTCCCGTTGGGAAAGGTGCACCACCAGGGCAGAGGAAACCGAGCCGCCATCCATGTATAGCTCAGTGAAGCGGCGGACGGCACGATCGCCCACTCGCAGTGGCGGTGTCGACGTTCGCCGTCGTTTCCCCGCCGCCGAGGCCGTCCGGATTCCGGACGGCAGCCTTCAGCGCTTGCGGTACACCGGATCGCGGCTTTCGGCGCGAGCGGCCTTCATCTCGGCGTAATCGTCGGAGGCGAACACCAACGACTGTGCCACCGCCTCCTCGGCAATGGAACGCTGCACCTCGGGGGCGCCCAGGCTGAACAAGGTGCGCCGGGCCATCTTGACGGTGAAGGCGGGAGCCTGGGCGATCTTGTGGGCCATCTCCATGGTCACCTCGTCCAGCTCGGCTTCGTCGGCCACCAGCCGGCTGACCACGCCGTGGGTCAGGGCCTCCTCGGCGGTGAACACCCGTCCGGTCGAGCGCGAGGTCGGCGGCCAACCCGTGGCCGGCCATCTGGAACAGACGGGCAACGCCGCCCGAGTCGGGGATCACGCCATGGACCACCTCCGGAAGCATCATCCGGGTCCCGACGGCGGCGACCCTGATGTCACAGAGCATGGCTCGCTCGAACGCACCACCGATCACCCACCCCTTGAGGGCGCAGATGATCGGGCACGGCATGGTCAGGAACATCTGGGTTGGTCGGTGCCCACGCTCGATGAACTCGAGGTCGGAGATGTCCTCGACACGAAGGCCGAGTTGGGTGGTGTCGCGGCCCGATGAGAACGATGCCCCTTCGCCACGCCAGACGATGGCTCGCAGCTCACCCATGCCGTGAACCTCGGCCAGGACCTCCCACAGGCGGCGGTCCATCTCGTCGCTCATGGCGTTGTGCCGCTCGGGGCGGTTGTTGGTGATCACCGCGATGGGCCCGTCCACCTCGAGTCGGACCAGGTCACGGTCCTCTTCGCTCAAGCCGCTCATGGGTTGGCTCCTCTCCTGGTTTCACCGGCACCCGACGGGTCGCCAGGACGGGTCGGGGGAGACTGCTCCCCGAACGGTGGTCGGTCGAGCTGCTCCCTGATCGGGGTGAAGGGCGGTTGCACGGTATGGCGCCGCTGCCAGTTGGCGCCGTCGACCACCAGCGAGTGGCCGCTGATGTAGGTGGCGAAGGGGGAACAGAGGTAGGTGGCGGCCCAGGCCAGCTCACGGGGGAAGCCCACCCTTCCCGCCGGCACCCGCGAGTCCTGTCCTTCGTACTTCCCCGGCACGGCGGCGATGGCCGCCGTCTCGTCCTCGTGGGGCATGAGACCGGGGACGAGCCCGTTGACCCTGATGCCGTAGGGGGCCCACTCCACGGCCAGCGTCTCGGTGAGGTTCTTCACGCCGGCCTTGGCCGCGGCCGAGTGGGCGAATCCGGGGCCACCGGTCCAGGCGTAGGACGCGCCCACATTGACGATGGCCCCGTCCCGTTCTGCGGGGATGAGACGACGGGCAAAATCCCGGCAGCAGTAGAAGGTGCCGTTGAGCACGATGTCGACCACGGTGCGCCAGGCGTTCGGGCTCATGTCCTCGGCCGGCACCGGAAAGTTGCCGGCGGCATTGTTGACCAGCACATCGATCGGGCCCAGAGCCGACTCGACGGCGTCGAAGGCGGAGGCGATCGATTCGGGCTCGCGAATGTCGCACGGGACTGCCACCGCGCTGCCTCCTGCCTCCTCGACGGCGGTCACGCCGGCCATGCGGTGCACCGCGTCCCGGCTGAGGATGCCGACCGACGCGCCCAGACGGGCGAACTCGGTGGCGATTGACTTTCCCAGGCCGGTACCGCCACCCGTGACGATGACGACGATGTCATCGTAGGTACCCGGAGGAAGTGCAGATGCGCCTGTGGGGGGAGGCGGTCGGAGCCCCGGGGGAGTCATGGGACGAGAGCCTACGCCGATGATCCCGGGTCGCACCGCGAGCCGGTGGGCTCACCTCTGGTGGCCGTACCTCCGGGTCGAGGAGCCCCATGCCGATCACCGCCCGTTGACTCGGCGCCGGCGAGCGGCTACAGCCAAGTCCTCGGGTAGTCTCGTCGACCGTGGACTTCGAACTCTCGCCCGAACTTGCTGCTCTCCAGTTGAGCGTTCGCCGGCTGGCCCAGGACAGGATCAGGCCACGTGCCCGAGAGATCGATACCACGCGGCGAGTATCCCGCAGACATCTTCGAGGCCTTCCGCCACGCTGATCTGTTGGGCTTGTGCCTGCCTGTCGAGCTGGGTGGGTCGGGTGCGGGGATCCTCGGCCTCACCCTGGCCATCGAGGAAGTGGCCAAGTACTCGAACACCGCCGCCCTGATGCTGCTGCTCACCCGGCTGCCGGTGGGTCCGGTTCTGATCGCCGGCAGCGACGATCAGAAGAAGCGGTATCTCCCCGGAATCGCCACCGGTGAGGTGCGGGCCGGGTTCGGGCTCTCCGAAGCTCAGGCCGGGAGTGACGTGGCCGGCATGAGGACCAAGGCGGAACCTGACACTGCACCCGGGCCACGACGGCGGCTGGGTGCTCACCGGTACCAAGTGTTGGATGTCCGGGGTCCGCGAGGCCGACTGGTACACGGTGTTCGCCAAAACGGGTGACCCGGCCTCCCGGTCCCACGATTCGATCACCGCCTTCATCGTCGAACGGAACTGGGATGGTGTCTCGGTGGGACGGATCGATCACAAGATGGGCGTGAGGGGCGTCGACACCGGTGAACTCGTCCTGGACGGGGTGCGGGTGCCGGCCGAAAATGTCATCGGTGAGGTGGGCGGCTTCCGCCTGGCCATGCTCGGTCTCAATGCCATGCGGCCCATCGTCGCCGCCCGCGGGATCGGCCTGGCCGAGGGGGCGTTGATGTATGCGACGGAGTACGTCAAACAGCGCGAGGCGTTCGGTGGGACGATCGCCGACTTCCAGGGGATCCAGTGGGAGATCGCCAAGACGGCCGTGGACATCGAGGCGGCCCGCCTCTTGACCTACCGGTCGGCCTGGCTGGCCGACCAGGGGAAGTTCACCAAGGAGTACGTGCCCTTCCTGTCCATGGCCAAGTACTTCGCCACCGAGCTGGCCGTGCGGGCTTCAGGACTGGCCGTGCAGCTGCTGGGTGCCGCCGGTTACATGGAGGATCACCCGACCGAGCAGTGGTATCGCGATGCCCGGCAGCTGACGATCGTCGAGGGCACGTCCCAGGTGCAGCTGGGGCTCATCGCCCGTGGCGTCCTCGGTCACGATCTGTGGTGGGACTGACCGTGGACGGCCCATCCGGGCCCGGACCCACCTTCGAGTCGCTGGGCGGATGGCCGGGTGTCCTGACCGACCTTCTGGCCGGTAGTCGCTGACCGCCGAGCAGGCCGAGGTGGTGCTCGGCGAGGTGCTCTCGGGCGGTGCGGCCACCCAGTCGCAGATCGCCGCGCTGGCAACGGCCCTCCGGGCAAAGGGCGAGTCCGATCTCCGAAATGACCGGCTTCGTCCGGGCGATGGTCACCCACGCCGTTCCCCTCGAGCTGCCTGCGGGAACCGATGCTCGTCGACACCTGCGGCACCGGCGGGGACCGGCTGCGGAGCATCAACGTGTCGACCATCGCTGCGTTGGTGGTCGCGGCCACCGGGGCCAAGGTGTGTAAGCACGGCGGTCGAGCGTCTTCGTCCGCGGTCGGAGCAGCCGATGTACTCGAGGCTCTGGGCGTGGTCGCCGACCTCGGTCCGAGAGGGGTCGCCCGGTGCATCGACGAGGTGGGCATGGGGTTCTGCTTCGCCCCCCGCTTCCATCCCGCGATGCGCTTTGCCGGACCGGTCCGCAAGGAGCTCGGGCATCCCGACCGTGTTCAACTATCTCGGCCCTCTGGCCAATCCCGGTCGTGCCCGTTTCCAGGTAGTAGGGGTGAGCAATCCGGCGATGGCGGACAAGATGCTCGGGGTGCTGGCGGCCAACGGCACCAAGCGGGCCATGATCGTCTACGGGGACGACGGGCTGGACGAGCTGAGCACCACCGGTCCATCGACCGTCCACGAACTGCGGGCTTCGGCCGACGGTCAGTACGAGAGCGCGAAGTATCGGGTGGACCCCGCCGAGCTGGGCCTGGCTCCGGCAACCATCGAGGATCTTCGTGGTGGGGATGCGGTCTTCAACGCCGAAGCCATACGTCAGGTGATCGGCGGGGAACCATCGCCGCACCGGGACATCGCGGTACTCAACGCAGCGGCGGCTCTGATGGTGATCGGCCTGGCTCCCGACCTGCCCGCCGGGGTGTCGATGGCTTGCCAGGTGATCGACGACGGCCGAGCGGACACCGTGCTCGAATCGCTCATCCGGGTGTCCCAGGCGGCTGCGGCCGACGACCCCGCTCCGGATTGACAGGGGAGACGAGGGACACGCCCCAAGGCGGTCAGGCGGCCGATCCGATCCTGTCGATCGGGTGCCAGCCGCGTGCACGGCCATACAGCTCGGCCAGGCTCGGGATCCGATCGCACGACATGGAGAGCCCCTGGCCTGACCCGCACCTCGAGGATGCGGACCCGTTCGGTGTTGGCATTGATCCACTGGGAGATGATCGCCCGCTCAGCGTCGTGGCCGTTCTCGGCCTCCTCCACGGGATCGGGTTGCAGGCCTGGACATCGGGCGTCGCACCACGGCCGATCAAGAGTCCGTCGTCGAGCTCGACAGTGCCCTCTCCCTGGATCGAACAGGACCACTCGTCCGGCGGCCCGCAGTGACTCCACCTGCCGGTGCCGGGCCACCAGACGGCGAAGCTGCTCGGCCTCGTCGCGGACCGCGGCTGCCTCCTCGTAACGCTGCTGTCCGACAATTGGACGAGCGTCTCGACCATCGGCGACAGGAGCTCGGCGGGGTCCTGAGCCAGCTGGTCGGTACTCCAGGTGGACCGCCGTGCGTGCCTGCGGTCGACGGGCCGCCCCGAGCCTCCATCCGATCGTCGTCCTGTCCTTGGCCGGCCCCTTCTCTTCGCCTTCCCCTGCCTGTTGAAGTCAGGCGACCATGCCCTGATGAGCCGGCCTTCGGTCACCGCCGCCGAGAGCGGCCCTGGGCACACCCGATGTTCGACGGCATGGAGCTGGCGAAGCAGCCGCCCCACCTTGGCTCGCCTGTCGGCGGTGAAATACGAGCGGACCCGCGCCTGTAGGTCGGTGGCCTTTCCCACATAGAGGACGTGCCCGGCAGCGTCGACGAACCAGTAGACGCCCGGTCGGTGGGGAAGCCGGGTGGTGAGCCGGAGTTTCGCGCGCCTGCGGGTGCCCGAGCAGGCTCGTGAGGTGGAGCAGCTCTTCGAGCTCGACGATCCCGAAGGATCCGGCTCGCTCGAGCAGGGCGTGCAGGAGGTCGCCCGTGGCCAGGACATCGGCCAGTGCCCGATGGGAAGGCTGGTGAGGGAGCCGAAGCGTCGATGCCAGCGTTCCCAGTTTGCAGTTCGGCACCATGTCGCGGACGAGCCGGCGCGACAGGGCCAAGGTGTCCACCCTGGCGTTGGTGAGGCGGTCCCTCCCGGTGGAGACCAGGGCGTGGTCGAGGAAGGCCAGGTCGAAGCGAAGGTTGTGTCCGACGAGCACAGCCCCACCGATGAACTCGATGAGGGAGGGGAGCATCTCGCCGACCCGGGGTGCTCCGGAGACCATGGCGTCGGTGATGCCGGTCAGGGCGATGATGAGGGGTGGAATCCGCTCGTCGGGCCGCACCAGCGTCTGGTAGGTGCCGAGCAGCTCACCGCCCCGGAAGCGGGCCGCGGCCACCTCGGTCAGCGAGGCGATCGCCGGAGAGCCCCCGGTGGTCTCCACGTCCAGCACCACAAATGTCACCTGGTGGAGGGGGGTGCCGAGGTCGTCGAACGACTGCTGGGTCTCGTATCTCCATGCACCCAGCGTAGCGAACATATGTTCGTGACGGAAGATGTGACGCTCCGGGCTCGGCGCACGACTACCGTGTGCCCGGTGACCACTGAATCGCCTTCGGCCGCTACGAGCTCCTCGACCCTCCCGGCACAGCCCACCCGCTACCGCTGCGCCGCGTGCGGCAATCTCACCCGCTTCGACGTGGTGGCGAACCGTCGGACGCGGGCCTTCCACCACTTCTCGGTCGGCGGGGAGCTCACCGTGGAAGAGGTCGAGGTCCTCGATGAGTCGGTGGAGGAGGTGTCGTGTCGATGGTGTGGCAATGGCAACGCGGTCGAGGTGATCGACGACGGCGCTCCGGCAGCGGGATAGTACCGGCGGCTCCGCTCTCCGACCCCGAGTTCCTGGCCGGTCTCCGGCCCATTCCGGCCGGCGGCCTCGGGCCTCAGATCTCGCGGCCGGCACCGGACATTGACGGGGTGGATCCGACCGGTCGCCCCATCGGTATTCGGATCGACGATTTCTCCGGCCTCATCCTGGTGGCCTTCTTGCACCTCAACTGCGACGGTTGCGACGAATTCTGGCGTGGGTTCGGCGACCGTTCTCGAGCCGAGCTGCCCTCGGCGGCATCGGCGGTGATCGTGACCAAGGGGCCGGGATCGGTCGATCCCGGCGAGATCACGAGCGTGGCGGCCGGTATCAGCCGCATTCCGGTGATCATGAGCGACGAGGCCTGGACCGGGTACCGGGTGCTGGGCTATCCGTTCTTCGTCCTCGTCGACCCATCCACGCGCTCCGTGATCGGTGAGACGGTGGGTTTCGGGTGGTCCGACGTGGTCTCGATGATCCGGGCGGCCGGACGCTGACGGCGGCCGACGGGACCACTGCCGGGCATCCGCCGGGTTGCTGCCACTGCCCGGCCGTGCCTCCACCACCACCCACGCCCGAATTTCCGAATTCGGGCAAAATATCGGTTACAGACGATACGCGGGTCAGATTCCCAACGGCTGCAGGCGATAAATTGGCCAAATGAGCCAAACGAGTGCACGGACCCGCAGGTACTTCGATCCGCGAATCGACCGACTCCGTCTGGTCGTGGATGAGCCGCAGCCCCCGCAGGGATGGATCAGGGCAATCAGGGACGCCCTCGGAATGTCGAGCACGGAGCTCGCATCCCGTATGGCGGTCGGCCAGTCGACCATCTCGGGCATCGAGCACAGCGAGACCCGGGGCACCATCAAACTGGACACGCTGCGGCGGGCCGCAGCCGCCCTGGACTGCGATGTCATCTACTACCTCGTACCCCGCACGAGCCTGGAGGACACAGTTCGCCTTCAGGCCCGCCACAAGGCGCAGGAACAGCTGGATGCAGAGACCCAACCCCCGCCCACAGAAGGCGAGGATGGTGCCGCCACTGCGGATCGGCTCGATGAGCTCGCCTTGCGCCATGTCGACCGCAAAGGCCTCTGGGCCGACTGAGCGACCGGATTGCCATCGGTCATTGAACCGGGCCACAGGTCGCCCACAGGCCAGTTCGCCATGCTCGTCCTTGAAAGCAATCATCGATCAAGGAGCACGACATGAGCGAACGGCATACGGAGGGCACAGGGGCCGTTGTCGGATCCGATCCGTTCCCGGCGATCAGCCAACGGCGCCGCCGGGGAGTCCAGGTGACGAGCGCAGCCGCCATGGCGCTCGGTCTGATCGTCGGTCGGGGCGCGGTGGCGGCGCGGCCACCGCGTCAAAGACGCCGACCGGTTCGCCCCGCCCGAACGGGGCCCGGGCCGGGCGCGGATCGCCTGTGTCCTGATGATCCGGCCCGGCGCCTCGCCCGCGTCGGGCGGTGGAGAGATCGGGCAGCTCCGGCCAGAAGGCGTGCAGCCGGCCGGGCCGGAGGCCATCCTTACGTCATGATGCATGCATGCACCCTGGCCATGGAACTGCACATCCCCGAGAGCGCTTCGCTCAAGGCCAAACGAGCCGTGGTCAAGCACGTGACCGAGACCTGTAGGTCGCGATTCGGGGTTGCTGCCGCTGAAGTCGGCCACCAGAGCAAGTGGCAGCGGTCCGAGGTCGGCTTCGCCGCCGTTTCCGGATCTCCCGGCCATGTCGTGGAGGTGCTCGATGCTGTCGAACGCTTCGTCTGGTCCCAGCCCGACCTCGAGGTCGTGGGCGGCAGCCGCTGTTGGCTCGAGCCATGACCACCCTTCCTGAGCTCCTGGACGACCTCGAGGAAGAGTTCGCCGACGCTCGCCGATTGGTCGCCCGGCTGCCATCGGACGATCCCGCCTGGGATCTGCCCACCCCGGCGACGGGATGGGCCGTACGCGATCAGATCAGCCACCTGGCCTTCTTTGATGACGCCGGCCGGCTGGCCATGGTCGAGCCCGAGGTGTTCTCCGAGAAGGCGGCGCAGATGATGGCTCAACCGGGGGACCCGATGGGGGAGCAGCTGGCCAGGGGCCGGGCCATGGACGGCGGCGAGCTCCTCGAGTGGTGGGACAGGGCGCACGCCGGAATGGTGCGGGCACTCTCGGTCGCCGATCCGTCGGCGAGGGTTCCCTGGTTCGGACCTCCGATGGGTGTCATGTCGTTCGCCTCGGCCAGGTTGATGGAGACGTGGGCCCACGGTCAAGACATTGCCGACGCCCTGGGCTCGAGCCGAGAGGTCACCGATCGACTTCGGCATATCGCCCATCTGGGGGTCCGGGCAAGGTCGTTCTCCTACATGGTCCGAGGCCTGGCGGTGCCGAGCGGCCGCATCGACGTAACGCTGGAGGCCCCGTCGGGCGGAGAGTGGCGGTGGGAGCTCGGCCGGTCCGAGCAGAGCCAGGAGGAGAGCCAGGAGGACAACCAGGAGGTGGCCACGGTCAAAGGGCCGGCCCTCGATTTCTGCCTGGTGGTCACCCAGCGCGGCAATGTGGCCGATACCGAGCTGACCATCTCCGGTGACCTCGCCCGCCACTGGATGTCCATCGCCCAGGCGTTCGCCGGTCCGCCCGGTCCGGGCCGCCCCGCTCGTCGCCAGGCTCGGTGACCAGGGACCCGGCCCGTGGGCGGATCGGGGCTTCTCGTCAGACGTCCATCGCTTCCCTTACCGACTCGACCAGCGCGTCGACGTCGTCGGCCGACGTGTCGAACGATGCCATCCATCGGACCACCCCGGTTGCCTCGTCCCACACGTAGAAGGGATGGCGCTTCTGGAGGGCTTCGGTGACCTCCGGGGGGAGGGCGACGAACACCCCGTTGGCCTCCACCGGGTAGGCCAATCCGACCCCTGCGATGGCCGACACGCCTTCTGCCAGCCGCCTGGCCATCTCATTGGCGTGCGAGGCGTTCCTCTTCCAGAGGTCATCGGAGAGCAAGGCGGTGAACTGGGCCGAGATGAACCGCATCTTCGATGCCAACTGCATCGACTGCTTGCGTATGTAGCGGAGGGCCGACTGGTCCTCGGGCAGGAACGAGACGACGGCTTCCCCACCCATGGCGCCGTTCTTGGTGCCGCCGTACGAGAGCACATCGACGCCGGCGGCCGACCCGAACGCTCCGAGACCGACATCGAGGAACGCCGCGGCGTTGGACAGCCGTGCCCCGTCCAGATGGAGCCACATCCCACGGCGGTGAGCCCAGGCGGCGAGCATCTCGACCTCCTCGATGCGGTAGCAGGTCCCCACCTCTGTGGACTGGGTGATCGACACCACCTTGGGCTGGACATGGTGCTCGTCCCCGACGCCACCCGCTGCGGCCTCGGCCAGCTCGGGGGTTAGCTTCCCGTCGGGCGTGGACACGGAGATGAGCTTGCTGCCCAAAAAACGCTCGGGAGCACCGCATTCGTCGACGTTGATGTGGGCGGAATCTGCGCAGATCACGGCTTCGAAGGGGCGCAACAGCGACTGGAGACCCACCACATTGGCGCCCGTCCCGTTGAAGGTGATGAATACCTCGGCATCGCCTCCGAAGTGCTCTTTGAACAGCTGAACGGCTCGGGCGGTCTCGGAGTCATAGCCGTAGGACGGAGCGTGGTCGACGTTGGCCTCGACGATGGCAGCCAGCACGTCGGGGTGGACGCCGGACCAGTTGTCGCTGGCGAAGGACCTGTTCGTCGCGGTCATGAAGCTCCTTCCGGCATGGGGCCGCGTTCCGTCGGCGCTGTCGGCCTCGAGGCTGTCAACTGCGGGCCAGCGGCTTGTACCGGATCCGGTGGGGTTGGTCGGCCTCGACGCCCAGCCGCTTCCTCCGGTCCACCTCGTAGTCGCTGAAGTTTCCTTCCCACCACCGGACCTCGGAGTCGCCCTCGAAGGCCAGCACGTGGGTGGCGATACGGTCGAGGAACCATCGATCGTGACTGATGACCACGACACATCCGGGGAAGCCGAGCAATCCCTCTTCGAGGGCCCGGAGGGTGTCGACATCGAGATCGTTCGTGGGCTCGTCGAGCAACAGCACGTTTCCGCCGCTCTTCAGCACCTTGGCCAGCTGGACCCGGTTGCGCTCGCCCCCGGAGAGCTGCCCGACCTTCTTCTGCTGGTCGCTCCCGGTGAATCCGAAGCTGGCCACGTAGGCCCGCCCGTGCAGCTCACGGTGGCCGACGACGATCCTGTCCTCGCCCGCCGGTGATCTCGTCGAACACGGTGGCGTCGCCGGCCAGCTGGTCCCTCGACTGATCGACGTAGGCCAGCTCGACCGTCGATCCGACATCGATCCTGCCGGCGTCGGGTTCCTCCTGGCCGACGATCATCCTGAAGAGAGTGGTCTTCCCGGCGCCGTTCGGGCCGATGACCCCCACGATGCCGCCCGGAGGCAGGAGGAAGGACAGTCCGTCGATGAGAAGCCGGTCCCCGTAGCCCTTGACCAGATCGGTGGCGTCGACCACCCGGTCGCCGAGGCGGGGCCCGGGGGGGATGGCGATCTCGAGGGAGTCGGCGCGCCGGTCGGCGGCTTCGGCCTCGGCCACGAGGTCGTTATAGGCGTTGATGCGAGCCTTCCCTTTGCTCTGACGGGCCCGTGGGGACATCCGGATCCACTCCAGCTCGCGTTGCAGTGCCCGCTGGCGCGCCTGGTCGGATTTCTGTTCCCCGGCCAGTCGGGCCTCCTTCTGCTCGAGCCACGACGAGTAATTCCCTTCCCAGGGGATGCCGGCCCCTCGATCCAGTTCGAGGATCCAGCCGGCCACGTTGTCGAGGAAGTAGCGGTCGTGGGTGACGGCGACAACGGTTCCCGGGTACTCCTGGAGGGTGCGTTCCAACCATGCCACCGACTCGGCGTCGAGGTGGTTGGTGGGCTCGTCGAGAAGCAGGAGGTCGGGCTTGGAGAGAAGGAGCCGGCACAGTGCCACCCGCCGGCGCTCTCCCCCCGACAGTGTCGTCACGTCGGCATCACCCGGAGGAAGCCGGAGGGCATCCATGGCGATGTCGAATGTCCGCTCCAGATCCCATGCGCCGGCGGCATCGATCTTGTCCTGGAGCTCGGCCTGCTCCGCCAGCAGCTTGTCGAAGTCGGCGTCCGGCTCGCCCATGGCCACACAGACGGCATTGAACCGGTCCACCAGGGCTTTCGTTTCGGCCACTCCGTCGGACACATTCCCGAGCACGTCCTTGGCCGGGTCGAGGTGAGGCTCCTGGGCGAGGTACCCGACGGTGAAACCCCCGGTCAGCCTGGCCTCGCCGGAGAAGCCTTCGTCTTCTCCGGCCATGATCTTCAGCAGGGAGGACTTCCCCGAGCCGTTCGATCCGATGACGCCGATCTTGGCCCCGGGGTAGAAGGAGAGATTGATTCCCTTGAGGACCTCGCGATCAGGTGGATAGAACCGTCGCAGGTCACGCATGGTGTAGATGTACTGGGCTGGCATAGGGAACAGTGTGGCCCAGCCGGGCGGCCCCCGGGACAGGTCCGGCCACCGGTGGCCTCCGCCGGGGCCACACGCGGCCCGGAAGTATCCTCTGGGCAATGACCCCCGGGCTCCGGAGCATCAGGTGACGACCGGATCCGAGCCGGGTGACGGACCCGAGCCCGGCGACGGGCCCGAACCGACCGGCGCACCCGGGCCGGTCGACGGACCCGAACCGGCCGAAGGGCCCGATGGGCAGCGGCTCTCCCGCCGGGCCACGGTGGTCCAGCAGATCAAGCGCCTGATATCCGCCATCCGCAACAACGACGAGACGATGGTCGAGAACGCCGTGCTGGCCCTGAGCCAGCGAAGCCGCTGGTTGGCACCGCTGGCGCTGGTGGTGGGCGCCTTCGCCATGCTCTTCCAGGGCCTGAAGCTCCTGGTCACCAACTGGCGGCTGACCCTGGTCGAGATCCTGCCGGCCATGTGGATCTGGGCGGCCATGCTCGACCTCAAGCTCCACGTGTTCCGCGGCAAGCAATTCCACATCATCCGCGGGCCGCTCCTGATACCCATCCTGCTGGTCATCGCCTCCATCACCGCGGCCAGCTTCTTCCTCAACGCGGTGTTCGCCTTCGCCATCGCCAAGCCCGGGACTCCCCAGATCCGTCCGGCCTTCTCCCAGGCCCGTGATCACCTCCGCCCCATCCTGTCGTGGGGATTCACCATCGGGGTGGCCCTATGGTTCGCCACCATCGTGGTCCAGCGGTGGGGGAAGGGATGGTACGCCGTCATCCTGAGCATCGTGGTGGCGGTGATGATGTTCTCCTACGTGGCCGTCCCGTCGCGGCTGGTCGGGATCAAGTCCGAGCGGTCGCGGCGGGACAAGCTCACCGCCACCGCCGTCGGCGGAGCCATCGGAGGGGTGGTCTGTTCCCCTCCGTACGCGCTGGGCCGAGTGGCCATCCTGTTGCTCGGTTCGCACACCTTCAGGGTGCTGGCCGTCATCATGTTGGCCGTCGCCGTGGTGCTCCAGACCGGCGCCACCACCGCCACCAAGGCCATCAAGTTCAGCGCCAAGCTGGTGGTCAGGTCTGCCGGCTCGGACCCGGCGGGGGGAGCGGGGGACGCCGCGCCAGGGGCGGCGGCCTCCGCGGCGGACGCCGGGCCGGTCCCGGCCATCGAGGCGGCGACGGCCGATACCAATAACTCGGCTTCTGCTTAGCCTGCCGGGGTCGCCGGCGAGGGCCGGTGGGAACAGGGCTGGGGCCGGGCAGGTCCTCTGCGTAGCCGGGCCCGGCGATCGGTCACCACGGGCCTGACGGGATGAGCCGGTTTCTGTCCGACGGCGGTGCCCTGATGGATGCCCCGGGAGTGGTGGAAATCGCGTTCGTCACCGAAAATGGGCTCCTCAAAGCCCGAACACCGAGAGCGGCGATTCCGGCACTGTCCGTCCAAGAGATCGGCGAGCATGTGTGCCGCCATTCAGCGTCGTCTCGGTCAAGCGGTCACGTTGCCGCATGCGACGGCGCTGACGAAGGTTGATCGTGCCTCCGGGCGGCTGGCCAAGCGCCCCTTCGGCCCGTCGCCCACGTGCCCTCATGGGAAAAAAAGTGTTGTTCCACAAAGGAAACACGCGGTGCCACGGGTGCATCCAGCTCTTCGTCCACGGCGGCGACATTGCCGTGCAAGGTTCCGGCCAAGGAGAGCAGCAAGGTGTCGACGTGACGCTGGCAGGGTGCTCGACCGAGGAGGAGCCGGAACCGAACCGGCAGGTGCGCATTGCCCCGGGTCAGCTCGATCCGGGCCAGGTACTTGCACGGATAGTGCAATGGATCTTGCCTCGGAATCACGCCGCTCATATCGTCCGCTGCCTATGCAGCTGACGTTCGTTCGCTGTCCCGCTGGTCGGACATCTGCACGGTGGTCCCTGGCTCTCGCCGCGGTGGCCTGCTCGGCCCTCCTGGCCGGCTGCGGCCGGAGCGCGAGCTCGTCATCTGTGGGACCACGTGAGCAGGGGACCTTGCCGACGGCTGCGGGTGCGGTGCAGGTGGCGACGACCTCGGTGCCAGCGACGCCTGTACGGCCACCCCTGCGCGATTCGAAGGTCAGTCAGGTCCTGTCGGGATGGTTTGCCGCCGAGGCGGCATTCGCCGACGCCGCCCGTACCCCGAACCCGAATGCGCCGGAGTTGGCTGCCACCACGATCGATCCCCAGTTGTCCTGGTCCCAATCCCTGCTGGAGCGGATGGACGCGTCCGGTGAGGTAGCCAGGGGTCCCATCGACTATGGAACCCCCCGGGTCATCGCATTGCGTGGGAATCAGGCCACCGTCCGGGCATGCGCTCGAGATGCGGAGATCGTCGTCTTCGCTGAATCGGGCCGGGTAGTACCGGGCATTCTGGGACAGGTGGACTACGAACTGTTCGCCTCCACGATGGAGCAGACGCGAGGTGGATGGAAGCTGCTGACACAAGCGATCGGTGTGGGTCAATGCGATCGTCTTTGACGGTCGCAGCGGTCGCAGCGGTCGCAGCGGTCGCAGCGGTCGCAGCGACCGCTGCATCGGTCATCGCCGGCGCCGCCTTCATGCCTCTCCCTGCCCAGGCCTCAGCGATCGGGGGGGATGGCCCTGGTGGGACCGTGACGGTGGGGGCGTCGACCGGTGGATCGGGGCGTGGGGGTCCAGGTGGTGGAGGTAGCGGTCGCGGTGGGGGGCACGGTTCGAGCCCCTGGCTTTGCATAGACACCAAGCTCGTCCTGAACGATGAGGGAGGGATAGCGCCCGGAGGTCCCACGCCGGGAAGTTGGTACTCGGTCACATGCACCGATCAGATCACCGGCGCGAGTGTTACCGAAACCGAGTGGATCCCGGACCGATCGCCGACGACCCCCACCCCTGCGGTCAATCCGTACGTGGTCGCTCTGGCGGCCGAGAACTCACTTCGGCTGCCCTCGCCCACCGGCAACCTGAATCCGTCGGGCATTTCGGTGGTCAACCTGCCGACCTGGTTGTGGATTGATGCCGGGATCTGGCACTCCTATTCGGTTACGGCAACTGTCGGTTCGGTGAGTGCGACGGCGGTAGCCACGCCCACGGCGGTGACCTGGTCGACAGGCGACGGCGGGGCCATTACATGTGATGGACCAGGGGTTCCCTTCGAGCCGAGCAGGGCGTCTGGAAGGTCTACCTACTGTTCCCATACCTATACCACATCCTCCCTGGGACAGCCATCGCCGGACGGCAACCCCAATGACGGGTCCTTCACGATGTCCATCACCATCGACTGGTCTGTGACCTGGTCGGCTCGAGGCGATTCCGGTGGAGGCAGTCTGCCCTCGCTGTCCACGTCTTCCTCGATGAGCGTGCGCGTCGAACAGGTGGAGAGCATCAACTCCGTGGGGCTGCCCACATGACCTCTTTGCTTGAGAGGGAGTCCTCGTCACCGCCCAGGAGGAGTGTCGAAACCCCGGCTGCCTTCGTCGACCCGAAGCAGGAGGCCACTACTGGTGCTGGCGTCGTTGCTGTTGGTCGTCACCAGCATCGCTGTCTTCGCCGACATCTATGCGTCGACGAACCGCCAGACCTCGGTGCTGATCGTGACGGAGCCGATCCAGCAGGGCCAACAGCTGAGTGGGAGCGAGCTCGGGGAGGCGAGTGTCTCCATTTCGAGCGGAGTGAGCCCAATACCGGTGGCGGATGCAGCCGGGCTGGTGGGCCAGCGCGCCGCGGTCACCATTCCTGCCGGCAGCCTGCTGACAGCCGGTGACCTCACCGATGCCCAGCCGATAGTCGCCGGAGACGCGGTGGTGGGCCTCGCACTGAAGGCGGGTCAGTTGCCGGCGGCGGGTGTCGAAGCCGGGGACGACGTGATGATCGTCCAGACAGCCGCCTTGGGCGCACCGTTGGACTCATCCTCCGGCAGCGGTGGCAGCGGTGGCAGCGGCAGCTCCAGCGGGATCGGCTCGTCAACGGGCGTCCTTGTGCCCAATGCGCCCGTTTTCGACGTGGAGGTGCCGTCCACGGGCTCAGATTCGGATACGTCGCAGCTTGTGTCGGTGGAGGTGTCGTCGACTCTGGCGGCGGCAGTCTCTACCGCGGCGGCGGCCGACCAAGTGAGCCTTGTGCTGCTCCCCTCCGGTTCTACCGGGCCTCGGCGTGGCTCCCACGCTGCCACTACGACCGACCGACGGGGATCTGTTGCCGGCGGGCGCTCGTGACGATCGTCGGCTTTGTTTCGGTGAAGGGAGCCCCGGGGGTGACCACCACCGTGTGTCTCGTCGGCTCAACATGGCAGGAAGAGCGCAAGGTGATGGTGGTAGAAGGCGATCCGAGTGGGGGTGACCTGGCAGCACGATTTCAGCTGTCGTCTCGGGATGGGTTGGCCATCCCTCGACGCCACTGCTCGGCGTGCCGGTGCGGGCGTCGCGCTCGAACCTCATCTCCAGCAACTTCCCGGTGGGCTGGACGTTCTGGTAGGGACCAGGGGGCTCGGGAACGACGACGTCAAGGTCGATGAGTGCCTTTCTCTCCAGTGTGGGCTGCTCCCCGGATGGCTCCTGGGATGTCCTGGTCGATCTGGGCCGGCTCGTTCCGGGGGGATCGGCTGGATGGATCGAGCAATGCGGCGGCGTGGTCGTGTGCGCCCGCGGTGACGCGGCGTCGCTCGTGCAAGTCCGCGACAAGGCTTCGACGATTCTCGAGCGGAGCCGCGGAGAGGTGTGGCTGGCCATCGTCGGCAACGGGAGCTATTCGCGTCCGGAGATCGAACGGTTTACCGGACTTCCTGTCATCGGGGTCTGTCCGTTCGACCGGGGCGCCGCCGCGGTGGTGTGTCGGCGAAAAGAACGGTAGCCGCCGCCTGCAGCGTTCCCCCCTTGTATCGGCGGCAGCCGGCATGGCGTCCCTCCTGGCCCGCGGCTCAACCGGACAGGACCGGGCGGTACGATGTCGGGTGGTGAGCTGGGATCCGACTCGGATGCCACCGCCCGACCGGGAGGAGGAAGCGTCTTCCTTCGGGTGAGGAATGCTTGCCGGCCGCTGTCGAGGTCGAGCTCGCGGCCCCCAACGGATGCGATCGGTTCCTCGTCACCTGAGGAGGCCCTCAGTTGACCCGCCTTCTCGCCAAAGCGATCCGCGAGCTGGTGGCCGAGGATTTGGCCACGCCACAGGCAGCCGGGCTGGTCGCCGACGATCGCCGCGAGTTTGCCCGTCAGCAGGTCTTCGCGCATCTGGACGATCTGACGTCGGGCACGGATGGTGAGTGGCTCCCCTGTGAGAGTTCAGAGGACGAACAACAGCTCGCCCAGGCGGTGCTTGATGCCTTGTTCGGCATGGGGCGGCTCCAGGCTCTCATCGACGATCCGGAGATTGAGAACATCGACATCAACGGATGCGATCGGGTGTGGGCGACGTTTGCAGACGGCTCCAAACAGCTGATGCGGCCAATTGCCGATTCCGATCAGGAGCTCATCGACCTGGTTCGGTCGGCGGCCAGCCGGTTCGGCCTCTCCGAGCGGAGGTTCGACCTGGCCCGTCCTGAGTTGGACCTCCGCTTGCCCGACGGTAGTCGGCTGTCAGCGTTGATGGCGGTGACGGCTCGGCCTTCGCTGTCGATCCGCCGTCACCGATTCTCCGACCTTTCGCTCTCCGACCTCACGGACTTGGGAACTCTCGACGAAAACCTTGCCTCCTTTCTGGCCGCAGCTGTCAGAGCGAGGAAGAACATCGTGGTTTCGGGCGCGATGAACTCCGGCAAGACGACGCTCCTTCGGGCGCTGGCCGCCGAGATATCCCCGCGGGAGCGGATCGTCACTATTGAGCAAGCGTTCGAGCTCGGGCTCGAGGCTGCTTCCGACCGGCATCCGGACATGGTCGCACTCGAAGCCCGGCCGGCCAACCTGGAAGGGGTCGGGTTGATTTCCGTAGCCGATCTGGTCCGGAGAGCACTCCGCATGAACGCGGACCGGGTAATTGTCGGTGAAGTGCTCGGCGACGAGGTGTTGCCCATGCTCAATGCCATGAGTCAGGGGCGCTCGGGATCGATGTGCACGATTCATGCCGACTCTTCGGCCGGTGTGTTCAGGCGGATTGCCTCCTATGCCGTGCAAGCTCCGGAGCGGCTGCCACTCGAGGCAAGCAATCTTCTCGTCGCCGGAGCCATCCATTTTGTGATTCACCTCGATGGGGAGACGCAGAACGGCGACAGTTCTGGGCGAGGTAACTTCCGGCGCATTCGAACGGTTTGGCCCGGACCAGCGTGGGATCGACTTCGACGACTACTCGTTTCCGCCGACAGGGTCCCGTCAGCGATTCGTTTCGTCGGTCCGTGAGGTGGTGGACGCTGAAGGCGTCCAGGTCATCTCCAACGAGGTCTTCCAACCCGGTGCATACCGTCGGGCAACTCCGTCGGCACCGTTCAGATCGGAAACATTGAAGGAACTGGAGGCTTTCGGCTATCAGCCCTATGCCTTCTCGGGCCCTGCCGGGATGCGGGCATGAAGTTGTTATTGGTCGCCACCAGCGGTCTCTGTTTCGGGCTCGGAGTCGTCGGAATCATTTTCATGTGGAACACCGGTGCAGGTAGGCCGCGGACCTCTATCCGAATAGGTCGGACAATGGCGCGTTGGCCAGATCGGGGTCCTCTTCTGGCGCTGTCCGGCTTGGTCGGTGTATTCGCCGGCCTGGCCACGGGATGGCCTGTCGCGGCGCCGATCGCAGCGGTGGCCGTCTTCGGGCTGCCGAAGTTGTTCGGGCAGACATCCGGCGCGGTCTCGATCGTAAAGATCGAATCCATAGCCGCGTGGACGGAGATGCTGGAAAGCACCCTTGCCGCGTCGGCCGGGCTCAGCCAGGCGATTGTGGCCACCGCGCCATTGAGCCCTCCTGCGATTCGAGGCGCGACGACGCGTCTCTCCGGCCGACTGAACGCCGGAATGCTTCCCAACGACGCGCTGCTTCAGTTCGCTGACGAGCTCGCTGACCCGTGTGCTGATCGTGTCGTGTGTGCTCTCCAACTGGCTGTGTCCTCCCGGGCCCAACGCATGGGTGATCTGCTGGCGGCATTGGCCGACTCGACCAGGGACGAGGTTGCCCTCCGCTTGAGGGTCGAAACAAGCCGGGCCTCCGTTCGGAGCGGCGTCCGGACCGTGCTGGTGTTCTCCGTGGTCTTCGCAGTCGGATTGGCCGCTCTGGCTCATCCGTATCTTTCCCCGTTCGGCTCGGTCGACGGCCAGATGGTGTTGGCCGTCGTGGGGGCTCTCTACGCAGGGGGTTTGGCCCTCATGGTGTACTTGGCCCGACCTCCTGCGCCGGTCCGATTGCTGGGGCGTCAGGGTTCCGAACAATGACCGTTGCCGTCGTCCTCGGAGCGTTCGCCGGCCTGGGTTGCATCGGGGCGGTGAAGGGTCTGCGCCCGCGCCGCCGCCGCTCGAGTCGATCGTCGCCGCCATGAGCCGACCTTCCCCTTCCAGCCTCGGCTCGGGGGGAGGGCGGAAGGTCTCGATGAAGGTGGGCAGCACGCTGGTGGAATGGATTGACGGTACCTCTGTCGCATCGCACCCGACCTGGTTGGCCCTCTTCCCCTCGCTCTCCATCACCGGTGAGTCGCCCGAAGGCCTGGCCTCCAAGGTGCTCGTGGCGGGCGGAACCGGACTGCTCGTCCCCCCAATGATCTGGGTGGCGGCACAACCGACCGGGTTCTCCATGGATCCGCTGGTGGCGATCCTGCTCTCGTTCATTGCAGCTCCCGCGGCCGCCTGCCTCCCCGTCGCCACGTTGCTGAGCCGGGCGCGAGATCGGCGTCGTCATTTCCGCATCGTGATCGGGTCGTTCGTCGACCTGGTGGTCCTCGGCCTGGCTGGAGGCGTCGGCGTCGAGGGTGCCCTGTTCGTCGCATCGCGGGTGAGCGACGATTGGGCGGCCGAGCGAATGGCGAGGGCTCTGTCAACGGCACGAGACAGCGGGCAATCGCCCTGGGAAGGGTTGGGTCAACTCGGTGCTGAGATCGCCGTCCCCGAGCTGGTTGAGCTGTCCACGACTCTCGAACTGGCCGGCACCGAGGGGGCCCGGATACGCCAGGCCCTGAGCTCGAGGGCAGTCTCGCTACGCCGCCACGAGCAGGCCGATGCCGAATCGGCCGCCAACACGATGACCGAGCGGTTGTTCCTGCCTGGCGCTCTTCTGCTCTTCGGATTTCTCCTGTTCATCGGATATCCCGCCTTCAGTCGCATCATCGGGGGCTTCGGATGACGAGGAAGGCGCCGATTGATCAGGAGCCCGCGCAGGGCAGGTCTCACTCGGTAATCGCACATGAAAGGAGAATCGGCAATGCCAAATCAAATCGTGGTCATGTGGACGTATCTTCGGGCTCGCGTCGGAGCGCATCGTCGGTGGGACGAGGCGGGCTCCATAGTGGAGACCGTCATCATTACGGCGATCTTCGCCGCACTGGCCATCAGCATCGGGGCCATCATCGTGGCCAAGGTCACCGCGAAGACCCATTCGATCAATCTCAACTGAAGATCGGCAGCCGGGAGTGCCCCGACGCTGTGGTTATCCGGGAACTCGGCGGGGGACCGTGGGTCCGTCCCCAATCGCGCCTGAGGGCAACGAGGCGACAGCGAGGACGGACCCGAGGTGACCTGGGCTCGGTGATCGTCGAGGCGGTCATTGTAGTCCCGGTGCTCATGGTGATCTTCCTGGCATTGGTCCAGTTCACGCTTTGGGCCCACGCTGCCCAGGTGGCCCAACTGGCTGCCTCCGAAGGGGACCGAGTGGCGCGTGCCTTCGGCGGTGGGCCTGCAGCAGGGGAGGCCCGGGCCAACTCGATCTTGCGGGGCGCAGGCTCCGGCCTGTCCTCCTCCACGACCGCCGTCGCCGTACTGCCGGGCGATATGGCCCGGATTACCGTGACGGGTACGGCAGTGGCCATCCTGCCCGGGCTGACGCTTCCCGTCGGGTCCGTCCAGGTCGGCCCCATCCAGGAGTTCAGAGGATCCGAGTGACTCACGCCAGGATCCGACGGGAGGATGGCAGCCTCATGGTCGAGTTGACCGTGTTGGCTCCCATCCTCTTCATGCTCGCCTTGTCCATCTCGGCGTTCGGCCGGATATCCCAAGCTCGTCAAGAGGTCGTGGAGGCCTCGCGGGCGGGAGCTCAAGCCGCGGCGGTTCTTCCGGGCCCCGGTAGCGCCCAGCAGGGAGCTGCAGACAGCGTGGTGGTCGCCCTCTTCGCTGAGCCCACTCTCTGTGCACACCCTCAAATCAGCACCGATGTGAGCCAGTTCCATCCAGGGGGTTACGTCACCGTCTCCGTCACCTGCCAGGTGAGCCTGTCCGATCTGTCGGCTCCTGGGATCCCCGGCAGCACGATCATCAGGGCTTCGACGACTGCTCCGATCGATCCGTATCGTTCAGTTGTTCCGGCGGATTGACAAGTGCGTCCGCGGGGACCTCAGGAGGGCTCCATCAGTGCATTCGTTGTCCTCATGCTCATGGTGGTATTCGTGCTGATGGGTCTGGTTGTCGACGGCGGAACGGCCTTGTCCGCCCAGCAGGCGGCGAGCGATGAAGCCGAACAGGCCGCTCGAGCCGGTGCCGGAGCATTATCGGTGAGTGCCCTTCGGGCCGGTGTCGTGCAGCTCGACCAGCAGGAGGCGGTGACCCGTGCCGAGGACTTCACCGTCGCTGCCGGCCACCCGGGAACTGCAACCGTGTCGTCGGGCACGGTGACCGTTCGGATCCACTACAGCATCCACACCCAGATCCTCGGATTGGTACGCATCGACACCCTGCCGGTGTCGGCGTCGGCCTCCGCGGTCAATGTCCAGGGAGTGGCGGTGGGGTCGTGACGAAGAGGTTGATCGTGCCGCCGGATCCACGGAGCCAACGTGTCCTGTGGGGGGCGCTGTCGACGGTTGCGCTGACCCTTATCGTGTTGGCCGTTCCACTGGGTTTGTTCGAGCTGGGAGGCATCTCGGTATTCCACGTCGACATGGGTCTGGTGGCCAAGGACATCTCCTCGCACCGGCCGGGGGATCCGCACCTCCTCGCGCGCTGGGTCGTCCGAGGCGCGTTGATTCTGGCTTGGATCTCCTGGGCCTGGATGACGACCTGCGTGGCCCTCGAGATCCGGTCCCGACTCACCGGTCGGTCATCCGCCCGGCTCCCGGCAAGCCGTACCGTGCAGTCGTTGGCTGCTTGCCTCGTCGGCACGGCGCTGGCCGTTTCCGCGATCGGTCGCGTGACGGTGGTGACGAGAGCCAATGGTTCGAGGGCGCTGTCGGCGGCCGGAGCCGGACCGGCCGTCGGTGCCGAACCGGGTGGCTCGGCGACCCTGATGCCCTTACGGGTCATCGATGACGTGAGTCCGGTGGGTCGAACGTACCGATCGGACGAAGGTCACGACGAATCCTCCGGCACCACTCCCGAGTCCCGTGTGCCGGTTGTCGGAGCGCCTCTGACCGGGGGGATGCCACCTCTGGACGACCGCTGGCCGGGAAGGCCCTCTATCGGCCCGAGCAACGGATTTCACCGATCGGAGTGGGAACCGCATGGGCGTTCGACGTCTGGACCCTCGCATGTGGTGGCGCCACGCGAGACGCTCTGGTCGATCGCCACAGAGAGGCTTGGATCTGCGCTGCGATGGAGGGAGATTGCGGAGCTCAACTATGACATCACCCAGTCTGACGGCGGGGCACTGACCGCCCAGCACTGGGTACGTCCCGGCTGGACCCTCCAACTTCCCCGGAGCACCGATCAGCCCGGTGCCTTCAAAGCCGACTCACCGCACCGGGCGGCTCGATCGCCCGGCGATGAGGATGCCGTCATCGCTCGGGCTTCGGCGCCGACCGAGCTGTCCGCTGTCGATTCCCTCGGTCCGTCACGTCCGCCCCATTCGATGGTCGCTCTGGATGACAGCCCTCGCGCCGCCCACCACGGCCCCAGTGTCCCCGTCGTGCCGGTGGGCGGTGGTGTCGTCGGCGCAGGCGTCGTCGGCCTGCTCGACCGCATGAGGCGTGTCCAGCAGCGTTACCGCAGTGAGGGCACCTTCATCCGGCTTCCCGATCCTGCTCGTCGTACCTTCGAGCAACGGCTCCGGCTGGGCGAGGGCGATGAGATGGTTCAAGCCGTCGATCGTGCCCTCCGACTGTTCGTCCAGGCGTGGAGCGACCGTGGATCGGACCCACCGTCTGTTCTGGGGATCGTCATCCGGCACGACTCGATCGAGATTCTCATCGACCGGGCCGAAGGCTGCGAGGGGCTTCCCTCCTGCTTCCGGTCCGACCCCGGCCGTCGGTCGGTGGAGATCGACAGAGCGTACCCCCAGGTCGCCGGCCACGATGAGATTGGGAACCGAGGAAGCGTTCCCCCGGCACCATTGCTGGTGACCGCGGGTCATGGAGCCGACGGCCTGGTCATGGTGAACCTTGAAGCGTTGGGAACACTGTTGGTGGAAGGCGACACGGACGGGTGCGAAGGAGTGGTTCGCGCCCTGGCATTGGAATTGGCCACTTCCCGCTGGTCGGGCTGGTTCGAACTCAACGTTGTCGGGTTCGGGGCCGAGCTCGAGCGATTCGAGAGAGTTGCCTCCGTCTCGGACTTGCCGAAGCTGCTGGACCGTTTGCATCGTTGTCGGTTCGAGAGCGAGTCACTCTTGCGCGGAACGGACTTCGGGTCGTTGGCCCAAGCGCGGTGCGCCGACTACTCGCCCAGGCTGGATCCTCTCGTCGTCATCTGTGGACCGGCCGTCGCCGAGACCGATGTGTCCGAATTGCTGGATGTGGCCTCAGATCCTCGTTTGGGACTGGCGGTGGTGGCCTCGGGGACCGTCCCCGGAGCGTCCCACGTTCTGAGCCTCGCGGGCGTCCACCGGACGTCCGCCCTCGAGCCCCTGAGTTCGGTCCTCTTCCCCCAACGGATCGAGCCCCAGGATCTCGATGACGTGGCCACTCTGGTCGACACAGCCATGAACCGACAGTCGGTCCTGCGGTCAGAGGAACCCTATGTGAGCCTTCCCGTGGATATGCCGAGGACGATGTCCGCGGGGACGCCGTCCGTACTCGGGGAAGATGTGTGGGTCGCACCATCTCTTCGCCCATCGGACCGGTCTGGCGATCCGATGGGCGGGACGGCGGGGCGGGTGGAGGGAAGTGTCGGGGAACGGGCATCCGGCCGGCGTGATGGAGGCGGCCGGGCCCGGGGTCGGCAGTCAGATCGAGAATCCGAGCTGCACGAAGTCGAAGTCGCCATCTTGGGGCAGATCGAGATCGTCGGAGCTGCCCGGGATTTCACCAGGGCCTGGTCGAAAGAGCTCGTCGTCTATCTGGCCATGCATCCGACCGGTGCCTCCAACGAGGCATGGGCGACTGCGTTGTGGCCGGATCGCCTCATGGCTCCGTCGAGCCTTCACTCGACCGCCTCAGTTGCCCGGAGGGCCCTCGGGCAGGCCCGGAACGGCACTGATCACCTGCCCCGGTCCCACGGACGCCTGGTGCTCTCGGACACTGTCGGCACGGATTGGGACAGGTTCGTGGCTCATGCCGACACCAACGACACCGCACGATGGCGGACTGCGCTCGAACTGGTACGAGGTCGACCGTTCGAAGGACTCCGCTCCTCCGACTGGCCGATCTTGGAGGGTATCGGCCCGGCCATCGAAGCCGCCGTCGTCGACCTCAGCGGGCGATTGGCTGGATCATGCCTGGCCGCGGGCGATGCCCGGGGCGCGGAATGGTCGGCCCGGCGGGGCCTCCTTGTCAGCCCGTACGACGAACGTCTCTACCGGATGCTGATGCGGGCGGCCGACGTCGGTGGAAATCCGGCAGGGGTGGAAGCCGTGATGGCTGAGCTGATCAAGCTGGTCGCCAACGACATCGAACCGCTCGACTCGGTTCACCCCAGCACGATGGATCTCTACCGTTCTCTCACCCGGCGACGGAACGGGACCTCCAGGTTGTTTGATCCCACATCCCGAGGTGCGTGAGGGACCGGGTTGCTCAGAGCATCAACTCGGCCATCGTCTGCAAGGTGTCCGGGCTGCCCGACACCAGCAGGGTGGTGGCGATGGATTCCTTCCACCCTTCGAGGTCGTCCCTGATCTTCTCCTTGGGCCCGATCAGGGCGGTGTCCTCGATCAGGGCGGTGGGCACGGCGGCAGCCGCCTCGTCCTTGTGACCGGCCAGGTACAGCTCCTGGATCTTGCTGGCCTCGGCCTCGTAGCCCATGCGGGCGAACACGTCGAAGTGGAAGTTCATCGACTTGGCCCCCATGCCCCCGATGTAGAGGGCGATGAACGGCCGGTAGTTGTCGGCCGCCCGCTCGATGTCGTCGTCGATGAGGGTGGGGGCGAAGGCGATGACCTCGAAGTCCTCGGCCGTGTGCCGGGCCCCGGGCCGGCCGAACCCCTCGGCCAGCGCCGGCTCGAAGGCCTTGACCGCGTTGGGGGAGAAGAAGATGGGGAACCACCCGTCGGCGATCTCCGCCGCCAGGGCCACGTTCTTCGGTCCCTCGGCCCCCAAGATGATGGGTATCTCCTTGCGCAGCGGATGCACGATGGGCTTGAGGGGCTTTGCCCAGCCCGGTGCCACCGGGGTAGGGGAGCGGGTAGTGGGGGCCGGCGCTGGTGACCGGCGCCTCCCGGGCGATGACCTGCCGCACGATGTCCACGTACTCGACCGTCCGGGCCAGCGGCTTCTCGAACGACTGCCCGTACCATCCCTCCACCACCTGGGGACCGGACACGCCCAGCCCCAGCACGAATCGCCCACCCGACAGGTGGTCGAGGGTGATGGCGGCCATGCCCATGGCCGTCGGGGTGCGCGCCGACAGCTGGCACAGGGCCGTGCCCAGGCGGACCCGCTTGGTCTGGGACCCCCACCAGCTGAGGGGGGTCAGCGCGTCGGAACCGTAGGCCTCGGCCGTCCAGATGGAGTCGAAGCCCAGTCGTTCGGCCTCGGCCACCAACTCCGGGGCGTTGGCCGGCGGGCCTGAGCCCCAGTAGCCGAGCTGCAGTCCGAGCTTCATGTCCTTCATGGTTCCTCCCTCGAGCGTGGCCCTTCGACCTTAGGTGACACCGTTCGCTCCGTGCCCGGCTCCGCGCCGCCCCGGCACTCAGTCCATGGCCGCGATGATGTGCTCGGCGAACTGCTCGCACATGGCCACTCTGGCGTCGTGGATCGACTCGGGTGTGTCGTGCTCGGTGGCCTCGACGGCCATCCACGGCGCACACAGCAGGTCGGTGACCCCGGCGTCCTCGAGCCGGCGGTACAGGTCGAGGTCGGGGAAGGCCCGCACGGCCAGGTAGACCGAGAACGGCTCGTTGTGCCGGCCCTCCTGCTTGAGGGCGTCCCTGATCTTCCCCACCTGGACGAAGGCTTCGTCGGGCAGCGCCGCCCCGGTGTTGATCCACCCGTCGCACAGGGTGGAGGCCCGCTCGCAGGGCGGCGTCGGAGTCCCCACCGCCGAGGATGGGCACCGGCAGCTTGGGCGAGGGGTTCATCTGGCAGGGCGGCACGTCGTAGTGGGAGCCGTGGTACTCCACCCAGCCACCGGCCCACAGGGCCCGCAGGGCGGGGATCATGTCGTTCAGCCGCTTGCCCCGGGTGTGGAAGTCCTGACCGGTCTGGACGAACTCCTCCTCGCACCAGCCCACGCCCACCCCCAGCCTGACCCGGTCGTGGGACAGGACGGCGGCGGTGCCGACCGACTTGGCCACCGTGATGAGATCGCGCACCGGTGCGATGTAGATGCCGGTGGTGAAGGTCAGGGTGGTGGTGACGCCCGACAGCGATGAGATGAGGCACATCGGATCGGGCCACTCGGTCTCCTTCTCCCAGAAGGGGGCCCCGTCCGGCGCCTTGGAGTACGTGTAGCGCGACTTGAGGTCGCGCGGGTTGAACAGATGGTCCGAGAAGTAGATCCCCGAGTACCCCATCTTGTCGGCCGCTGTGGACAGGGAGACGATCTCGTCGACGGGGAGGAAGGTGACTGCGAGGTGGAAGCGCATGGGGCGTCCGCTTTCTGGAAGGTCCTAGGGGAGCGCGGCCGTCGGCAGCGGGCCGGCTCAGCGACCGACCGGGGCCGAGGGGGTGAACGCCACCGGGATGTGCTTCACGCCGTTGATGAAGTTGGACCGGAGACGCTCCACCTGGCCGTCGAGCCGGATGTCGGGCACCCGGTCGAGGAGGCGGTCGAACATCACCCGGATCTCCATGCGGGCCAGGTTGGCCCCCAGGCAGAAGTGGGGACCCCCGCCCCCGAAGGCCATGTGGTTGTTGGGGGACCGGGTGATGTCGAACCTGTTCGGATCGGTGAAGACCGTCTCGTCCCGGTTGGCCGAGATGTGCCAGAAGACGACCTTGTCCCCTTCGGCGATGGACTGGCCGCCGATGGTGGCGTCGGCGGTGGCCGTCCGCCGGAAGTGCATGACCGGGGAGACGTACCGCAGCATCTCCTCGACGGCCGCGGGCAGGAGCGACCGATCGGCCCGGAGACGCTCCCACTGTTCGGGATGGTCGAAGAAGGCCACCATGGCCCCCGAGATGAGGTTGCGGGTCGTCTCGTTGCCGGCCACGGCCAGCAGGAGGAAGAACAGGTCGAGCTCGAGCTGCGTGAGCTGGTCACCGTCGATGTCGGCCTGGGTCAGCACGCTGAACAGGTCCTGGTGCGGATCGAGGCGCTTCTTGGCGCACAGCTCGTCGGCATAGGCGAACAGCTCCATCGACGCCTGGGCCGGGGCGTCCGCGCCGACCTGGTACTCGGGGTCGTCCGAGCCGATCATCTTGTTGGACCAGTCGAAGACCAGGTGCCGATCCTCCTGGGGGACCCCCATCAGGTCGGCGATGACCTGGAGGGGAAGCTCGGCGGAGATCTGCTCCACGAAGTCGGCGGAACCCGACTCGCACACGGCGTCGAGGATGCCGTCGGCCGACGCCACCACCTTGGCCTCGAGGTCCCGGATCATCCGCGGGGTGAACCCCTTGTTGACCAGTCGGCGGTACCGGGTGTGCATGGGCGGGTCCATGTTCAGCATCATCATCCGCTGCTGGCCCAGTGCCTCTTCGTCCATGTCGTGGAAGAGGGCCGTCGACCGGTAGGAGGAGAAATGCTCGTAGTCACGATTGACGCCGACGCAGTCGTCGAACCGGGTCACCGACCAGAACCCCTCGGCGAAGCCCCCGGGGTCGGGATGCCACTGGACCGGCGCCTCCCGCCTGAGGTAGGCGAACCACTCGAAGGGGACGCCGTCCACGAAGTTGGCGGGATCACACAGGTCGATGTCCGTTACTTCCATGATGTCTCCCCCGTCATGCGTGGTGACCGCCGCCTCATGACGGCGGCACAGCGACCCTCGGTGCCGATGACGTTTCTAGAACGTGTATCAGTTATCATAGGCCAGCGGCAGCGGTTCCACGATATTCGTGGGTCCACCGGCGCTGACAGAACGCTGACAGGATGCTGACAGAACGCTGACAGAACAAGGTGTGCGGTGAAGGGGGTCGGGGGGGTCAAGTGGGCAGCAGTTGCCCGGGGTCACGACCGGTCTTCCGCGGCCGAAGATGCTGCCGCCGGCCAGGTGGCCGGGCAGACCGGAGGCCGCCGCAGCCATGGAAGACCGACGGACACAGAAGTCCTTGAGTGGAGGGATCACACGTCATGCACCTCGAAGAGACTTCTGAGCAGTTGGCCCTCCGGGCCGAACTGCGGGCGTACTTCGCCGAGCTGCTCACCGACGACGTCCGTCAGGCCCTCGACGCGGCCCAGAACGAGGGAGGTGAGGTGTTCCGCTCGCTGGTCAGGCGCATGGGCAAGGACGGGTGGCTGGGCATCGGCTGGCCCAAGGAGTTCGGCGGCCAGGGGCGCCCGACCTCGGACCAGTTCATCTTCTTCACCGAGGTGCAGCGGGCCCGGGCCCCGTTCCCCTTCGTCACCCTCAACACCGTCGGGCCGATGATCATGCGCTTCGGCACCGAGGAGCAGAAGAGCTTCTTCCTGCCCGGCATCCTGGCCGGCGAGATCAACTTCGCCATCGGCTACACCGAGCCCGGCGCCGGTACCGACTTGGCGTCGCTGCGCACCCGCGCCGTGCTGGACGGGGATGAATGGACCATCAACGGGAACAAGATCTTCACCAGCGGTGCCGACCAGGCCGACTACATCTGGCTGGCCACCCGGACCGACCCCGATGCGCCCAAGCACAAGGGCATCTCCATCTTCCTCGTGCCCACCTCCTCACCGGGTTTCTCCTGTACCCCGCTGGTCACCGTGGGCGGCGTGGCCACCACCGCCTCCTACTACGACAACGTGCGCGTCCCCGCGACCGCGCTGGTCGGGGAGCTCAACGAAGGATGGCGGCTGATCACCGGCCAGCTCAACCACGAACGTGTGGGCCTGGCCGCCGTCAGCGCCCTGTCCCAGCGGCTGTGGGCCGAAACCGCCGAGTGGGTGGTCGAGCAGGGCATGGCCGATGTCGAGTGGGTGCAGGTCGACCTGGCCCGCACCTACGCGCTCCTCGAAGCCCAGAAGCTGCTCAACTGGCGCATGACGGCCAAGGTGGCCGACGACACCCTGGGCCCGGCCGACTCGTCGGCGGTCAAGGTGTTCGGCACCGAGGCCGCGGTCGAGATCTACCGGCGCCTGCTGGGGGTGGTCGGGGCCGGTGGCTACCTCAGCCCCGGTTCACCCGGGGCGGTGCTCCACGGTGAGCTCGAGCGCGCCGGCCGCCAGGCCCAGATCAACACCTTCGGTGGCGGGGTCAACGAGGTGCAGCGCGAGATCCTGGCCATGGCCGGCCTGGGCATGAAGCGGTCGTCACGGTGAGCTCGTCGACAACGGCCCAGGGGACGTCCGGCCCGGCAGCCGGCGGAAGTCCGTTCGACGATCGGTTGCAGGCTTTCGTGGGCATGGCCACCGGGGTCAACACCAAGGGACAGGATCCGGTCAACCTGCCCATGATCCGGCACTGGGTGGAGGCCATGGGCGACCACAACCCGGTGTACGTGGACGACGCCGCGGCCCGTGATGCCGGTTTCCCGGGGATCGTCGCCCCTCCCACCATGCTCCAGGCCTGGATCATGCGCGGGCTGCGCGCCTCGCTGGAGTCCGACCGGGCCCGGTCCGTCGGGGAGGTGAGTGCCGACTCGCCCAGCGACAACCTGATGGCCCTGCTCGACGGGGCCGGGTTCACCTCGGTGGTGGCCACCAACTGCGACCAGCACTACGTGCGCCCGTTGGTGCCCGGTGACCATCTCGAGGCCAGCTCGATCATCGACGAGGTATCGGCGGAGAAGTCGACGGGCCTCGGGGTCGGCCACTTCATCACCACCCGTCTCGAGTTCACCGACCAGAACGGCGAGCCGGTGGCCACCATGCGCTTCCGCATCCTCAAGTTCAAGCCGCGACCCACGTCGACCGGCCCGGCGTCCCCGGAGGCCGCCACCCGCCCCAAGCGTCCGAGGCCCGCACTCACCCAGGACAACAGCTTCTTCTTCGAGGGGGCCAAGCAGCACCAGCTGCTCATCCAGCAGTGCATGAACTGCGGCACCCTCCGGCACCCGCCCCGTCCCGCCTGTGCCAACTGCCGGTCGTTCGAGTGGGACGCGGCCACCGCCTCGGGCCGGGGCACCATCTACAGCTTCGTGGTCAACCACTACCCGCAGGTGCCCGCCTTCGACTACCCGCTGGTGGTGGCGCTGGTCGAGCTGGAGGAGGGAACCAGGCTGGTGGCCAACGTGAGCGGCATCACCCCCGAGGAGATGGCCATCGGCCTGCCGGTGGTGGCCGAGTTCGTGGAATTCGACGAGGACCTGACGCTGCCGGTGTTCCGACCGGCAACCGGGGGGCCGGCGACCAGAGAGACGAGGAAGAGCTGATGGACTTCACGTTCGACGACGAGGAGCGGGCCGTCCAGGAGGCGGCCGAGGGTCTGTTCGCCGGGTTGAGCACGCCCGAGCGGGTCCAGGAGGTGGAGGCCGGCGAGGACCGCTTCGATCGCCAGCTGTGGGCGGAGTTGGCCAAGGCCGACCTGCTCGGGCTCACCGTCCCCGAGGCCTACGGGGGAGGCGGGTTGGGCATGGTGGCGCTGGCCCTGGTCCTCGAGGCCCAGGGCCGCTGGGTGGCCCCGGTGCCGCTGTGGGCCACCGTGGCCCTCGGGTCCATGCCCATCGCCGAGTTCGGGAGCGATGCCCTGCGCGGCGCCCTCCTCCCCGGGGTCGGGGCCGGGGACACGGTGCTGACCGCGGCGCTGACCGATGTGGCCGGCGACATCTCGCTCGGAGGCCCCGGCCGGCCGTCGGTGTCGGCCGTCGCCGGGTCCCGGCGGTGTGGTCCTGACCGGGACCGCTTTCGCCGTGCCTTCCGCCCATGTGGCCGATCGGGTGTTGGTGCCGGCGGCCCTCGGACGGCGGCGTGATCGTCGCCGTGGTGGACCCGGCCGCCCCGGGGGTGACCATGGAGCGGGCGTTCACCACCAACCGCGAGATCCACCCCCACCTCCATCTGGACGGGGTCGAGGTCGCCTCCGACGATCTCCTGGCCGGCGGCGATCCGACAGCGGGGGCACGAGGTGGTGACGTGGATCCTCAACCGGGCCTGGACCGGACTGTGCGCGCTGCAGGTGGGGGTGACCGAAGCCGCGGTGGCCCAGACGGCGACCTATCTCAACACCCGCGAGCAGTTCGGCCGTCCGCTGTCGACCTTCCAGGGGACCATGCTGCGGGCGGCCGACGCAGCCATCGACACCGAGTCGATCCGGGTGACCATGTGGCAGGCGGCGTGGCGCCTGGACCACGGGCTGGATGCCGAGCTCGCCATCAGCGTGGCCTCGTGGTTCGCGGCCGAGGCCGGTCAGCGGGCGGTGTTCGCCACCCAGCACCTCCACGGCGGCATGGGTGCGGACATCTCCTACCCGATCCACCGCTACTTCTTGTGGGGGAAGCAGATCGAGCTGCAGCTCGGGCCACCGAGCGGCCAGCTGGCCCGGCTGGGGCGGCAGCTGATCGACGAGCTGCCGGTCGGGAAGGCCGGTGGCGGTATGAGCGCAGAGGGCCGGAGTCGCCGGCGCCGTCTACATCGACGAACGCTCCGGTTCGAGGACGTCTCGGTGGGCGACGCCCTGCCCGAGCTGGCCCTGCCCCTGACCCGCACCCTGATCGTGTCCACGGCCATCGCCTCCCGCGACTACCAGGACGTCCACCACGACTCGGTGCTGGCCGTCGAGCGCGGATCCAAGGACATCTTCATGAACATCCTCTCGACCAACGGGATCGTCGGACGGTACGTGACCGACTGGTCGGGCCCGGGCGCGGTGCTCACCGATGTCAACATCCGGCTGGGTGCCCCCAACTACCCCGACGACACCATGACGCTGACCGGGTCGGTGACAGCCAAGGACGAGTCGGTGGGCGCCGACGGCAGGGGCGCCGTCGAGGTGGCCGTCCGCGGGGCCAACAGCCTCGGGGACCACGTCACGGGAACGGTCCGCCTGCTCCTCCCCGACGGCCGGGATCGGCCCGATGAGCGGCGACCGGCACTCGTTCACCGGCAACACCGCCATCGTGGGCATCGGGGCCACCGAGTTCTCCAAGGAGTCGGGGCGGAGCGAGCTCCGACTGGCCGTCGAGGCGGTCGACCTCGCCCTCCGTGACGCCGGCATCGAGCCGGCCGAGGTCGACGGACTGGTGACCTTCAGTGCCGACACCAACCCGGAGATCGAGATCGCCCGGAGCCTGGGCATCGGCGAGCTGACGTTCTTCAGCCGGATCCACTACGGCGGCGGCGCCGGGTGCGGCACCATCCAGCAGGCGGCGATGGCCGTGGCCTCGGGCGTGGCCGACGTCGTGGTCTGCTACCGGGCGTTCAACGAGCGCTCGGGGAACCGGTTCGGTGCCGGGGTGCAGGACCGGCCCCCGGTCCCCAACGCCGAGACGGCCAACTTCGCCTGGTACGCGCCGGTCGGACTGCTGACGCCGGCCCAGTGGGTGGCCATGGCCGCGCAGCGCTACCTGCACGTGACCGGCGCCACCTCGGAGGACCTGGGACGGGTGGCGGTCGCCGACCGCCGGCACGCGGCCACCAACCCCAAGGCCTGGTTCTTCGAGAAGCCGATCACCCTCGAGGAGCACCAGGCGTCACGCTGGATCGTCGAGCCGCTCCACCTGCTCGACTGCTGCCAGGAGACCGACGGGGGCCAGGCGCTGGTCGTCACCTCCCTCGAGCGGGCGAGAGACCTGCCGGGCACCCCGGTGGTCATCGAGGCCGCGGCCCAGGGGCCGGCCCCGGCCAGGAGATGATGACCTCGTACTACTACGACGATCTGTGCGGGCTGGGTGAGATGGCCGCGGTGGCCCGCCAGCTGTGGCGGACCTCGGGGCTGTCGCCGGCCGACATCCAGACGGCGGTGCTCTACGACCACTTCACCCCGTACGTGCTCTACCAGCTCGAGGAGCTCGGCTTCTGCGCCAAGGGGGAGGCCAAGGACTTCGTGCGTGACGGGAACATCGAGATCGGCGGGGGACTGCCGGTCAACACCCACGGCGGCCAGCTGGGGGAGGCCTACCTCCACGGGATGAACGGCATCGCCGAGGGGGTCCGTCAGGTCCGGGGGACCTCGGTACAACCAGGTGCCCGACGTGGAGCACGTACTGGTGACCGCCGGGACCGGTGTTCCCACCAGCGGGCTGATCCTCGGCGTGGACGGCTGACCCGCGACGAGCGGCGCTCGGACCGAGAGCGTCAGCGGAGGCTCGTCGTCCCGCCACTGCCGGAACAGCTCGGTGAACTCCCGACGGACCTCCGGTGTCAGGTCGTCCGGGTGGAGGGCGCCGGTGGCCCGGATGGTGGCCCGCATCTGCTCGAGGTAGTTCGTGCAGTTCGGACAGTTGCGCAGATGGGCTTCGAACCGCCGCCGGTCCGACCGCGACAGGTTCTCCTCCAGGTAGTCGCTGACCAGCTCCACCACCTGCTGGCAGACGAGCTCGTCTCTCCGTCGTAGCAACATGGTCAGCGCCCCCTCGCAGCGAGCTCGACCTCGAGCATGGACCGGAGCCGGCTCCGGCCCCGGTGCAGGAGGACACGCTGGTTTCCCTCGGTGATGACCGAGCACGTCGCACACGTCGTGACTGGCCAGGCCTTCGACATCGCGCAGGAGGACGATCTCCCGTTGCCTCGGAGGAAGGTCCGACAGGGCATCGCTCAGGCACTTGGTCCAGGTGGCCGCCACCAGCCGGTCGTCGGCATCGGCCCACGATTCGAGCGGCTCGGCCCACGCGCCGGCGGCGTCGAAGCGGCCGGGTCGACCGCGGGCTCGTTGTCGGTGAGCGGAAGGTCGCGGTGCTCCCGGGTCCCCGCCGTCCGGGCCCGGTTGACCAGGATGCGGAACAGCCAGGTCTTGAAGGACGACCGGCCCTCGAACCGTGTCCACCCCGCGGACGACGCCCATCCAGGTGTCCTGGACGGCCTCTTCGGCCACGGCGTCGCTGGGCACGTAGGTGCGGGCCAGCCGGAGGAGGGATCCGTTGTAGCGGCCGACCAACATCACGAACGCCTCCTCGTCCCCGTCCCGGAGGCGGGCGAGGAGCTCCCCGTCGGTCTCCATGGGGTGGATGGTACGCCCGTGACCCGCGGAGTGTGGCGCGGCGGACCTCGGGCTCTCTACGCCACATCGGACGGGCACCGATGCCGGACGGGGGTGGAACGGACACACGGTTGTAGTCGGCGGAACGGCCGACGGCGTTACACGCCGTGCGGTGCCCGCGGCCGACCGGTGGCTGCCACCACCGCTGTAACGGAAGCCGGCGCCGACGGACTGAACCCTGTCATCCCACCACCCAAGGAGCAGCACGCCCATGAAATCCATCATTCGTTCCGGCCTCGCCGCGGCCGCTGTCGCCGCCGGGGTCATCGGCTTCGCCGGGACCGCCGCCGCGTCGCCCCCGTGCCCGGGCCGGTCCCGGATCCGGCCGCTGGTCCGGCGCCGTCCGGCCACGCCGTCTTCGTCCAGACCGACAACACCGCCGGCAACCAGGTGGTGGCCTACGAGCGGGCCGCCGACGGGACCCTCACCCCGGCCGGCACCTACGACACCGGAGGGCTGGGCGGGGTCCTCACCGGCTCGGTGGTCGACCACCTGGCCTCCCAGGGCTCCCTCGCCTACGACCAGGGCAACGGCTCCCTCTATGCCGTGAACGCCGGGAGCAACACCGTCTCGGTCTTCTCCGTCGCCGGCGACCATCTCTGGCTCCGCCAGGTGGTGGGCTCGGGCGGGACCTTCCCGGTCAGCGTGGCCGTGCACGGCGACCTCGTCTACGTCCTCAACGCCGAGAACGGCGGATCGGTCCAGGGCTTCTACGCCGCCTTCGGTCGTCTGTTCCCGATACCCGGATCGGCCCGACCCCTGGGCCTGAACCCGACGGCCACGCCCCAGTTCACCAACACGCCGGGCCAGGTGGCCTTCTCGCCCAACGGCTCCCAGCTGATCGTGACGACCAAGGCCAACGGCAGCGACATCGACGTGTTCGGTGTCGGGTTCCGCGGCTATCTCTCGTCCCATCCGGTGGTGAACGCCGAGCCCGGCGACGGTTCCCTTCGGCGTCACCTTCGATGCCGCCGGCCACCTGGTGGTGGCCGAGGCCGGTACCGACGCCCTGGCCACCTTCGCCCTCCTCCCGAACGGGACGGTCACATCGCTCGACCCGGTGCCCACCGGTCAGATGGCGACCTGCTGGGTGGCCCCGGCCCAGGGCTACCTGTTCGCCTCCAACGCCGGGAGCGCCTCGGTCAGCGGCTACGGCGAGGGCCCCGGCGGCCAACTCGACCTGCTCGGAGCCACGACCGACCGATGCCGGGGACGGTGGACGCCGCGGCCTCGCCCGACGGCCGGTTCCTCTACGTCCAGACCGGGGGGAACGGGATCGTCGACGAGTTCGCCGTCCAGGCCACCGGGAGCCTCACCGAGGTCGGTTCGGTGACCGTGCCCGGTGCCGCGGGCGGTGAAGGGATCGTCGGCCTCCTAGCCGTCCACCGTGCAGGCCGTCATCGGCAGCGATCCATCGGCGGTGGCCCGGGTACCGTCCCGGCGCCACCGCTCGGGCGCGCCGGCCCTCCCTCTGCTCAGCGGTCGGCGACGGCCCGGTCCAGGGCGTCGGCGTCGGCCGGGAGCAGCCGCCGGTACGGGGCACCCTTCTCCGGGCGCCACCACACCGGGTCGTGGCACCGCCAGCCCTCGGCCCGGAGCACCCGCTTGAGGACCTTGGTGGTGGCCGTGACCGGAAACCGGTCGCTGATCCGGACGTAGCGCGGCGCCCACTTGGTTCCCATGTCCTGTTCGCCGGCCAGGAAGGCGGCGAACCCCTCGGGGTCGAACTCCCGCCCGTCGCGCCAGGAGCAGGGCGGCCATCACCTGGTCGCCGACGACCGTGTCGGGCACGGCGTAGACCGAGGCCAGCACCACGTCGGGGTGGCGCTGGAGGACCTCCTCGACCGGGGCGGCGGCGAAGTTCTCGCCGTCGACCCGCAGCCAGTCGTAGTCCCGGCCCCCGAAGTAGAAGAAGTCGTCCTCGTCCCGGTAGGCGAGGTCCCCGGTCCAGTACCAGCCGTTGCGCACCCGGGCCGCCTCGGCCTCGGCGTTGCGCCAGTAGCCCTCGAACCCGGCCGCCCCGGTGGGGTTGACCATCTCGCCGATGGCCTCCTCGGCGTTGAGCAGCCGTCCCTCGGCGTCGAACACCGCCCGCGGGCACTCCTCGCCGGTGTCGGGATCGACGACCATGGTTCCCGGGCAGGGCCCGGCCGAGCGCCCCGCGGGGCGTGTCCGGCGTGCGCTGCACCGAGGCACCCCCCTCGGTGGAGCCGTAGGCGTCGTGGACGGCGCAGCCGAACCGCGCCGCGAACCGGGCCACGTCGGCCTCGGCCGCCTCGTTGCCGAACACCCGCCGCAACGGGTTGTCGGCATCGTCGGGCCGCTCGGGGGTGTCCAGGATGTAGGAGAGCGGCTTGCCCACGTAGTTGAAGTAGGTGGCTCCGTACCTGCCGGATGTCGGGGAGGAAGTGGGAGGCGCTGAACCGTTCGCGGAGGGCGATCGTGGCCCCGGCGGCCAGCGGCCGGCGCCCAGGCCGTCATCAGCGCGTTGGAGTGGAAGAGCGGCATGGACACGTAGCAGACGTCGTCGGGGGTCAGCTCGAACATCTGGGCCACGGTCGACCCGATCCGGGCCATGCGGCCCTGGCTGCACAGGCAGGCCTTGGGCGCCCCCGACGTGCCCGAGGTGAACAGCAGGTACCCGAGCGTCTCCTCGGTGATGCCGGTCTGTGGCCGGGTCGGGGAGTGGCGCGCCCTCCGCCTCGCCGACCAGCGTGCCGTAGGGGGTGGCCCGGTCGTGGCCGATCTCGCCGGTCGGGGTCGTCGATGATCAGGATCCGGTCGGGCGGCAGGGCCGGGCCGAGGTCGTGCCCCTCGACCAGGGTGCGGTACCCGGAGTCGGTGACCAGCAGCTGGCACTCGGTGTGGGAGAGGTCGCGGGCCAGCTCGTCGCCGCGGTGGGTGGGGTTGCCGCCGACCATGACCGCCCCGGCCAGGGCCGCTCCTCCCATCCAGAAGATGAACTCGGGGACGTTGTCGAGCATGAGGGCCACGTGGAACGGCCCGGGCCGGCGGAGCGAGGCCAGGACGGCGGCCCGGTCCGCCTGGGCCGCCACCACCTGGTCGTGGGTCCAGGTCCGGTCCGGCGAAGGCGAGCCCCACCCGGTCGTCGCCGACCCGCTGCCGGATCAACTCGTCGATGGTCTGCATCGCTTCCCCCTGGTGGTGCCGGTGGGCCTCGTCTGCGGCCGACAGTAGGTGCACGAGGCCCGTCCGGGGAAGGGTCCAGGCACAAATCTGGAACACGTTGCAATTTATCAAAGCGCCGTGTACCGTGAATCGGCGCCAGCGCGGAGCGAGAGGAGCACCACCGCGATGGAGTTCGGAGTCTTTCTCAACGGCTACCTGCCTGGCCAGGCCGCCCATGATCCCGAGTGCGAGCACGAGATGTTCAAGCGGGAGATCGCCTACGTGATCGAGGCCGACAAGTACAACTGGAAGTACGCCTGGCTGGGCGAGCACCACTCGCTGACCGAGTACAGCCACATGTCGGCACCCGAGGTGGTCATGGGCTACCTGGCCCACGCCACCGACCGCATCCACGTCGGCACCGGCATCATGAACATCTCGCCGCGGGTCAACCATCCGGTCCGGTGCGCCGAGCGGGTCACCATGCTCGACCACCTGCTCGAGGGACGGTTCGAGTGGGGGACCGGACGCGGGGCGGGGAGCCACGAGATCGCCGCCTTCAACATCCTCGACAAGAACTCGACCAAGGCGGAATGGAACGAGGTCATCCACCAGATCCCCCGCATGTGGGAGGAGAAGGACTACATGTACGAGGGCGAGAGCTTCGCCGTCCCGTACCCGCACAACATCCTGCCCAAGCCCTACCAGGGCAAGGGCCACCCGCCCATCTGGGTCGGCTGCGGCAATCCGGGCACCTTCACCCAGGCCGGCGAGCTCGGCATCGGTGCCATCGCCTTCAACTTCGAGCCCATCTACAACCTGAAGGGCCGCATCGACGCCTACAAGGAAGGCATCGCCAACTGCACCGAGCCCCTCGGGCAGTTCAAGAACGACAACGTGATGATGACCAACGCGGTCATCTGCCTCAGCGACAGGAAGAAGGCCAGGCAGGTGGCGTTACGCCACGGCCGTGGCTACCTGTACTCCCTGGTCTGCAACTACCACGACACCATCCCCCATCAAGAGGGCGTGCCCGTGTGGCCCGAGCGGCCGCACACCATCACCGACGAGGCCATGCTCGACTACCTGATCGAGGGGGGCTGGCTGCTGTGCGGCGAGCCCGACGAGGTGGCCGAGCAGGTGACCAAGTACCAGACGGTCGGCTGCGACCAACTGGTGTTCGGGCTGCCGTCGGACTCGTTCATGGAGGACGAGGTGCACGAGATGCTCGAGGTCTTCGGGTCGAAGGTGATCCCCCAGTTCGACCCCGACCCGGTCCACTCGACCACCCGGTACCGCCAGACGGCGCAGCGCAAGTACAAGGACTTCAACTTCCCGGTCCCGGACATCACCGTGGAGGAGCTCCCGACCAACGCCATGATCCAGCTGGACGGCACCCGCACCCTCTGATTCCGGCCACGGGTCGTCGCGACCCCTGGTTCCGGCCGTCGGGTCGTCACGACGCCCAGCCCCCACGCGTCGATGAGCTCGTCCGCGGTGGTCAGCGTCGAGATGAGCGGGAACGTGTTGTCGAGCACGGCGTCGGCGTACTCCGCCGGCAGACCGGCCACCGTGTCGCGGGGCACCACCACCCGGTAGCCGAGGTTGACCGCTTCGATGGCCAGGCCGAGGACGCCCAGGTTGACCGACACCCCGGTGGCCACCACGGTCTGGACGCCGAGGTTGCGCAGCCAGGTGTCGAGCGAGGTGCCGGTGAACGGGCGAGACGCCGTGGAGGCGGGGCGACACCAGGTCGCCGGCTCCGGACCCAGGCCCGCCATGAGCTCGGTCGCCGCCGTGCCGGCCAGGAGATGGTCGGGATTGCGCAGGGCGGCGGCCACCAGCTGGCAGTTGACGGTGGTTCCGGCCCGGTCGGCCCGGAACTCGGCGGTGCAGTGGACCACGGGGATGCCGAGCGGCCGGGCCGCGGTCAGCACCCTGGCCGTGTTGGGCACCACGCCGACCCGGTCGGCCGCCTCGGCCAGCTGGGGGAAGGAGCTCAGGTCACCGACGACGCCGCGCTGGATCTCCATGGTCAGCACGGCGCAGGCCGTCCGGCGCGGCCAGCTCACTCAGATCGATGGGCACGGATCATCGCCTCCCGTCCGGCCGCGACCGGCCCGCTCAGCGACCGGCGAAGCGTCCGCTGGCCCCCGCTGTCGGTCTCCTCGGGTACCTCCGCCACGATGCTCGGCCGCCCACCGGTAGTCCGGCTTGCCGCTGGGTGAGCGGACGATGGTCTCCACCACGTGGAGCTGGCGGGGCACCTTGTAGCCGGCGATGGCGTCGCGGCAGTGGGCCTGGATGTCCTCGAGGGTCGGATGCCGATCGTCCCGCGGCTGGATGATGGCCGCCACCCGCTGCCCCCACCGCTCGTCCGGGGCGCCCACCACGATGGCGTCGAACACATCGGGATGGGAGCGCACCGCCGACTCGACCTCCTCGGGGAAGATCTTCTCCCCACCGGAGTTGATGGACACCGATCCGCGCCCGAGCAGGGTGATCGAGCCGTCGGCCTCCACGGTGGCGAAGTCGCCGGGCATCACGTAGCGGGTCCCGTCGACGTTGATGAACACCTCGGCCGTCTTGACCGGGTCGTTGTAGTAACCGACCGGGATGTCGCCGGACCGGGCGATCTTGCCGATCACCCCGGATCCGGGCACCACCGGCTTCAGCTCCTCGTCGAACACCACGGTGTTGCCGAGCACGGTGACCGTGGGCCCGCTCTTCATGGCGGTGTCGCCCTTGCCCATGGTGGCCATGCCGTTGTTGCCGGACTCCGAGGAGCCGACGGCGTCGACGATGACCAGGTTCGGGAAGTGCTCGAAGAAGGCGTCCTTGACCGGGGCGGAGAACAGGGCCGCCGACGAGGTCACGGCCAGCAGCGAGGAGAGGTCGTAGGAGACGTCGGGATCGTCGAGGGCCTCGATCAGGGGCTTGCCCATGGCGTCGCCGGTGATCATGACCGAGTTGGCCCTCTCGCTCTCGACCAGTCGCCACACCGTATGGGGGTCGAACTTGGGCACCAGGATCGTCCGGTTGCCGACGAAGCTCTGGCCCATCACGCACCACTGGGTGGCACCGTGCATCAACGGGGCGATGGGAAGCAGGGTGAGCTGGCCGTTGCGCCCCTTCTCGACCATCTCCTCGGGGTGCCGGACCCGGGTGTTGGTGGTGGGGTCGACGCCGCCACCCGAGCGCGTAGAAGACGTCCTCGTGCCTCCACACCACCCCCTTGGGCATGCCGGTGGTCCCGCCCGTGTAGAGGATGTAGTGGTCGTCGCTGGTGCGCGGGGCGAAATCACGCTCGGGCCGCCCGCCGCCATGGCCTCCTCGTAGGGGACCGCCCCGTGCGGCAGGGCCTCGCCGGAACCGTCGTCGATGGTGATCGAGCAGTCGGAGGTCCGGCAGCTCGGGGAGCAGTTCGGTCACCCGGGGACCGAATTCGGCCTGGTGGACCAGGGCGACCAGATCGGCGTTGGTGAACAGGTAGCGGAGCTCGTCCTTCACGTAGCGGTAGTTGATGTTGATCCACACCGCCCGCAGCTTGAAGACCGCCCAGGCCGTCTCGACCCACTCCACGCTGTTGAGCGCAGTAGATCCCGACGTGGTCACCGGGTCCGATACCTTGGCTCGGCCAGGTAGTGGGCGAGCCGGTTGGCCCGCTCCTCCATCTCGGCGTAGGTGCGGCGGTGCCCGGCTGCCACCAGGTACTCCCGGTCGCCGTAGGCGTCAACGGCGGCCTCGAACAGGTCGGCGAGGTTGAACGTCGTCATCGGGCAGTTAGTAGAACACGTTTCTATTCGGGCGGCAAACACCGCCGCCGCCCGGGCCTCGACCTCGTCGGCCAGGGAATCAGTCGAGCGCGTCGTTGGTGATCACCGTGGCCGGAAGGGATGCCGGCGGGCTGGCCGGCGCGCTTCCGCGAAGGCTCGATCGGCGAAGTCGCCGCAGCGCCTCGCGGGCCGAGCGGGCCAATCCCGGCCCGTCGAGACCGAGCCCGGCGAGGATGCGATCGGGTTTGCCCTGGGCGATGAACGACCGCGGGCGTCCCGAGCGAGATGACCGGAGGGGCCGAGCCGGCACCCGATCGAGCTGCGGAGAGCGTCGGCCACGAACATGCCGGCCCCGCCATGGCGGACACCGTCCTCGGCGGTGATCACCACCCGGTGACGGGCGGCGTCGTCGAGCATGGCCGGATCGGGATCCGACACCACCCGCACATCCCAGACGGTCGCTTCGATCCCTTCGTGCTCCAGCTCCTCCGCCGCCGCCTCTGCCGCGGCGAGCATCTTCCCGACGGCCAGGAGGCACACCGATCCGTCGCCCGGCGCGGGTGCGGCGGGCGTGCAGGCCCGAACCGACGGTCCCCGGCGGGACCCGGGGAGCCGGGGTCTTCGGGAAGCGGATGATCGAAGGGCCGTCGAGCGTGAGCGCCTCGGTCAGCATGACCTCGACCTCGGGCGCCGACGAGGGGGCGAACACGGTCATGCCCGGGATGGACAGGGCCAGGGCCATGTCCAGCACACCGTGGTGGCTGGGCCCGTCGTCACCGGTGATGCCGGCCCGGTCGAGCACCATGACCACCGGCAGCCGGTGGAGGCCGACGTCGAGGTTGGCCTGGTCGAAGGCGCGGGTGAAGAAGGTCGAGTAGACCGCCACCACCGGGCGCATGCCGGCCATGGCCATGCCGGCCGCGGCGGTCACCGCGTGCTGCTCGGCGATGCCCACGTCGACGAAGCGGTCGGGGAACCGGGCCTCGAAGGGAAGGAGGCCGGTGGGGCCGGCCATGGCCGCGGTGATGGCCACGATCCGCGGGTCGGACTCGGCGTGGCGGAGGAGCGAGCGGGTGAAGGCGTCGGTGAAGGTGGTCACCGGCAGGTCGGCACCGGCGCGTCGACGTCGGGACGGACCGGCCGCTCGGTCGTCCGTCCTCGTCGGGGATGCGGCAGCGGCGCCGTGACCTTCACGTCGTGGAGGCGCTGGATGTCGTCCTCTTCGGCAGGGGCGTAGCCCCGTCCTTTTTGGGTCAGGACGTGGACCACGATGGGCCCCGGCCACTCCGAGGCGTTGGCCAGGGCCTGCTCCATGCCGGCGATGTCGTGCCCGTCGATGGGCCCGGCGTAGCGGATGCCCAGGGCTTCGAAGAACGTGTGTGGCGTCACCACCTCCCGCAGGGCGCTGGTGAGCCCGTGCACGCCCGAGTAGGCGAGGTCACCGACGCCGGGCAGCTCGCGAATGAGATGGCGGAGGCGCTGGCGGGCGTGGATGTAGGCCGGATTGAGCCTGCAGGTGGGTGAGGCTCGAGCGACAGGCGGGAAACGGTCGGCGAGTAGGAGCGGCCGTTGTCGTTGAGGACGATGAGCACCGGCTTGCCGGAGTGCCCCAGGTTGTTGAGGGCCTCGTAGGCCATCCCGCCGGTGAGAGCCCCGTCCCCGACCACGGCCACCACCCGGCGGTCGCTCGCCCTGGAGCTCGAAGGCGCTGGCCAGACCGTGCGCGTAGCTGAGGATGGTGGAGGCATGGCTGTTCTCCACCCAGTCGTGCTCGGACTCGGTCCGGTTCGGGTAGCCGGAGAGCCCGCCGGCCTGACGGAGCTGGGCGAAGTCCGATCGTCTGCCGGTCACCAGCTTGTGCACGTAGGCCTGGTGGCCGGTGTCCCACAGGATGGCGTCGTTCGGGGAGTCGAAGGTCCGGTGGAGGGCCAGGGTCAGCTCCACCACGCCCAGGTTGGAGCCCAGGTGCCCGCCCGGTGGCCGTCACCGCCTCGACGATGAAGCCGCGGATTTCCGACGACAACGTGGCCAGCTCGGCGGGCGAGAGGTCCTTGAGGTCGGCGGGGCTGTCTATGTGTTCGAGGATCATGGGCGGCATGGGGACGTTGGCATCAGGCTACCAGCGCGCGCGGCGGCGGCCGTTGCACCTCGGCGGCGGGACCTCCTCCAAGGTGGGACCGGTGAAGCGCCGCCGCCAGTGCGACCAGGGCCGGAGGGGCGACGGCCCGAGGGGGGCACCGCCCGGAGGGACGAGGGCGCCCGGCCGGGATCCCATGACCGACCGGCGGCTCCGGGCAAGATGGGGCACGAGAACGAGCTTGGCCCCCAGGCTCCCGGAGGCGAAGGAGATCCGATGCAAGCAGATGTGAAGGGCACCACCATGCCGCTGCTGGAGATGATTCTCGATGCCGGCGAATCGATCGTGTCCACCCACGGCGAGCTGTCCTGGATGTCGGCCAACGTCCAGATGACCCAGTCGACGTCCACCGGAGGCCAGAAGGGCCTGATGGGCGGCTTGAAGCGGGCCATGGGCGGGGGGGGCGTCTTCCTCACCAGGTACGAGGCCCAGGGTGGCCAGGGCATGGTCGCCTTCGGGGCCAAACTGCCGGGCCGGATCTTTCCGGTGACCATCGCGGCCGGGCAGGGCTATCTGGTCCACCGCCACGGATGGGTGTGCGGGACCGACGGGATCGTGCCCTCCGTGGGCATGCAACAGACCTTCCGGGGCGGGATCTACGGCGGCGACGGCTTCATCCTCCAACGCCTGGAGGGTGAAGGACAGGCGTGGATCGAGCTCTCCGGGGAGATCATCTCCTACGAGCTGGCCGCCGGTCAGACCATGCTGGCCCACCCCGGCCACGTCGGGCTGTTCGAAGACCGGGTCAGCTTCACCATCAGCCGCGTCCCCGGCATCAAGAACATGGTCTTCGGCGACGACGGGTTCCACCTGGTCGCACTCACCGGGCCCGGCAACATCTGGCTGCAGAGCATGCCGGTACCGGTCCTGGCCACGGCCCTCGAGCCCTACCTGCGCCACGACGACGGGCACCCGGTGGCCGACGCCGGCGTCGGGGGAGTGATCGGCGGCATCATCGGCAAGAACCTCTGAACCTCTGAACCTCAGAACCTCTGAACCTCTGAACCTCTGACTCCGGCCGGGCCGGTAGGGCCGAGCCGGCCGGACCGGTACAGCGGGTCAGCGGACGTTGGACAGGAAGGCGGCCCGGTCCACGATGACCCTGATCAGCTTGCCCGCGGCCACCAGCCCGGCACTCTCCGACACCGAGAGGGTGAACACCAGGCGCCGGCCCTCGATGCGATCCAGCGTGGCCTCGGCCCAGACGATGCCCCCGATGCCCACCGGCACCAGATGGTCGAATTGCAGGCGCTTGGCCACCGACGTGCAGTTCTCGGGCAGGTGACCCTCGATGGCCAGGCAGCTGGCCTCCTCGCACAGGGCGAGGAGACGGGGCGTGGCCAGAACCGGCACGGTGCCGGAGCGGAAGGTCTCGGCGGTGTCGGCTTCGGTCACCTTGAGCTCGATTCGGGCTGACAGACCGGTGTGTGGCGCCACGCCGGTACGATACGTGACAAAGCAGACGTCGGCCACCTAGCGCCTGGCGGTGCAGCGAGGAGGCTTGCGTGATCGATTCCCCAGTTCTCGAGCGGGTGCTGTCCGAGGCGCTCCGCCACGGCGGTGATTTCGCCGAGGTGTTCGCCGAGGACAAGTCGACCTCGTCGGCCCTGCTCGACGACGGGCGGGTCGAGGAGCTGTCCTCGGGCCGCGAGCGGGGAGCCGGCATCCGGGTGGTGGCCGGGGAGACCACCGGGTTCGCCCACACGGCCGATCTCAGCGAGGCGGGCCTCCTCCGGGCGGCCGAGGCCGCCTCCGCGGTGGCCAGGGACGGGTCCGGCGGTTCGACCATCGTGGCCGCCGGTGCGGCTGGCCGGGGCCCGACCCGGCGCTCCCGGTGACGACCGGTCGCCGGCCTCCCGCGGCTCGAAGGAGGAGACCCTCGAGCTGCTGCGACAGGCCGACGAGGCGGCCCGGGCCTCCGGGGCGGCGATCTCCCAGGTGCAGGCCGGCTGCGGTGCATCGCGTCGCCGGGTCCTGGTCGGCCAACTCCGACGGACTGCTGGCCGGCGACGAGCAGGCCCGGTCCCGGTTCAGTGTGTCCTGCGTGGCCACGGCGGACACCGGCCTGCAGACCGGCTTCGAGTCGGCGGCCCGCACCCTGGGCTTCGAGATGTTCGACGAGGTGTCGGTGGCCGAGCTGGCCCGGCTGGCCGCCGACCGGGCCCTGTCCAAGCTCACGGCCCGCCCCGCGCCTTCGGGTGAACTACCGGTGGTGCTGGCCGGGGGGAGCGGGGGGATCCTGTTCCACGAGGCCTGCGGGCACGGGCTCGAGGCCGATCACATCGTGAAGGATGCCTCGGTCTATACGGGCATGGTGGGCCAGCTGGTGGCCAGCCCGCTGGTCACCCTGGTCGACGACGGTACGGTGGGGTCGGAGTGGGGGACGTTCGCCATCGACGACGAGGGCCGGCCGGCCCAACGCAACGTGCTCATCGACCACGGGGTGCTCACCGACTATCTGTGGGACTACCTGCGGGCCCGGAAGGAGGGACGGGTGTCGTCGGGCAACGGCAGGCGCCAGACCTACCAGCATCTGCCCATGGTGCGGATGACGAACACCTTTCTCCTGCCCGGCGAGGAGGACCCCGAATGAGATCGTGGCCCAGACGCCCAGGGGCGTGTATGTGGCCAAGCTCGGTGGCGGCCAGGTCAACACCACCACCGGCGACTTCGTCTTCGGGACCACCGAGGCGTACCTGATCGAGGGGGGCAGGATCACCGAGCCCCTGCGGGACGCAAACCTCATCGGCAACGGCCCGGAGATCCTCAAGCGCATCGACGCCGTGGCCACCGACTTCGCCATGACCCCGGGCACCTGCGGGAAGGACGGCCAGAGCGTCCCGGTCGGCTGCGGCCAGGCCACGCTCCGGGTGACCGGCATCACCATCGGGGGGACGGCAGAGTGAGCACCACGGTCGACGCGCCGGTGTCGCGGCCCGGGGACGGGCACGACCCCGACGAGCTGATGGCGGTGGCCGATCGGGTGGCCGGCTGGGCCCGGACCGGCGAAGAGGTCGAGGTCTATGTGGCCCGGGGCGACGAGACCGAGGTCCGGGCCTTCGGCGGGGGAGTGGAGTCGTTGACCTCGGCCACGTCGGCCGGCATCGGCATCCGGGTGGTGGTGGACCATCGCCTGGGGTTCGCCTGGGCCGGCTCCCTCGAGGAGTCGGTCTTCGAGGAGACCTTGGCCGAGGCCAGGGACAACGCGAAGTTCGCCACGCCCGACGAGCACGTGCGCCTGGCCGTTCCCGACGGGGTGGCTCCAGTTGCCGTCGATCTCTGGGACGAGGGACTGGCTTCGGTGCCGACCACCGACAAGGTGGAGATGGCCCTGGCCCTGGAGGCGCAGGCCCGGGGCGCGGACCCCCGAATCCGCCAGGTGGACGCGGCCGACTACGGCGACGGATCGGTGGAGATGGCGCTGGTGTCGACCACCGGGATCCGGGCGGCCAGCCGCAAGACGTCGGCCCACATCTCGGTGCGGGTCATCGCCGGTGAAGGGGACGCCAGCCAGACCGCCGGCGGCTTCAGCGTGGGCCGGGGGTTCGCCGACCTCGACCCGGGCAAGGCCAACGACGACGCGGTGAACCGGGCTGTGCGCCTGCTCGGGGCAACCAAGGGCACGTCGGGTCGCGCCACGGTGGTCTTCGACCGCCGGGTGGCCTCGACGTTGCTGTCGGTGGTGTCGAGTGCGCTGTCGGGCGAGGCGGTGGCCAAGGGCCGTTCGTTCTTCGCCGGCCGGATCGGCGAGCTGGTCGGCGTACCGGCTCTGACCCTGGTCGACGACCCCACCGATCCGAGGGCCTACGGGGCGTCCGCCTACGACGCCGAGGGCCTGGCCTGCCGGAGGAACGCACTGATCGAGTCGGGTGTCCTGCAGGGGTTCCTCTACGACACCGTCTCCGGTGTCACGGTCCGGGGTGGCATCGACCGGTTCGGCGGTGCGGGGAGGTTTCGCCGGTACTCCGGGCCCCGGCTGCCGGGCCCTGACCCTGGCCCCGGGTGCCGAGGGGTACGACGAGGACGGCGTACTCGCTGCGGTCGGCGAGGGCCTGTTCGTGCAGTCGATGACCGGGGTCCATTCCGGGGTGAACCCGATCAGCGGCGACTTCTCGGTGGGCGCCGAAGGCCTGATGATCCGTGACGGCAAACTGGCGGAGCCGGTCCGCGAGATCACCGTGGCCTCCACCCTGCAACGCATGCTGCTCTCGCTGGTGGCGGTGGGAGCCGATCGTGGAGTGGCTCCCCGGCATCGCCGCCGGCCAGACGTTGGCCGTCGCCGACATGCAGATCAGCGGCGTCTGACAGTTCCGGCGGACACGTCATCCAGTGACGGTGGATCGCCCTGGTGGCCTCGCTCAGGCGCCGTTCCGTTGTCGTGGACCGGCGGTGGTTCAGTGGACCGACGTGGTGGCCTTGGTGCAGGCGTCCAGGGCGTTCGGGGTCGAGGTGTAGTAGATCGACCCACGATGGACAGGCTGTACGGGCCGGCCGACGGCGAGGTCGGCCGTTCCACCCACCCACAGGGGCGTCTCCGTTCGAGGCTGGGCGCGGCCGCCGAGCCCGAGGACGTGCTCGAGCTCGACGTGCCCGAGCCAGACGCCGACTGTGGCTGCCCGAAGGTCAGGTTGAAGGTCTGGATCACGAAGAGGCGGGGGAACTTGTCCAGCCCGTTGACGAACGCGGTCATCTGGCCGTAGTTGCCGGTGACGGAGAGAGTGGTGGGCACGGCGACGACCCCGGCCGGTGATTTCGCTCCTGCCGTCGTGCCAGGCGTGGCCGGCGTGGCAGAGGCCGTCGAAGCCGGCGTGAACCCGCTGAACTGGGTGAGGGTCACGCCGGAGTCTCGGCCAGACCGTTGAACTGGCTCTCGAACGACGACTCCTCGGCATCGACGTCGGTCGGGCTCTGGACGCTCGGGATCTGGGTGGCGATCTTCTCGAGGTCGGCGCAGCTCTTGGTCAGGTTCTGCTTCTCCGTCTTCAGCGCGGCCAGCTTGACCTGAAGCGCGGTCTGCTGGGTCTGGAGCTGGGTCTCCTGGGGTGCAGGGACGACAGCTTCGAGCTCTGGGGCGAGACGAGCACCGCCTAGAGGATCAGCGCAGCAACCAGTGCTCCGGCACCGATCAACAGCGGCATCCGGTACTCACGGACGGTGTTCATTTCAGGCTCGCATTCTTCTCGAGGCTGGCATTGGGGGTGACGGAGACGGCGAACGGGAACGAGATGGTGGTGTCCGGGTTGACCACCGTCGCCCCCTGGAGGGGGTTGGCGAAGAGCTCGAGCCGGCGATGGCGTTGATCCAGGCCTCGGAGATGGAAAGGCTCGGGCCCGGACCGGTGACCCCCAGCTGGATCGTCCCGATGGCGGCCGAGGTGGTTGCACTCCCACCGGTGGTCGCTCCTGATGCCGGTCGACGCAGTCGTGGCCCCGGCGGACGGTCGAGGTGCCGGCCCCGGGGGTGGCGGTAGTGGAGGCTCCGCTGAAGGACTGGACCTCCGCCGCCGGCGGGGTGATCGAGATCAGATTGCTGAGGGCCAGGGGCCAGTCAACGGCGGAACTGAACACCGAGGCCCGTCGGGCGACCCCGGCCGAGTAGGCGTTGTTGGCCGCGACGACAAGGTCGTACTTCGGAACCTGGGCGTTCAGCGCGCGATGTTCGCCTGCAGGGCGTCGACGTTATTCTGTGCATTGTGCACCTGGTAGAGCTTCCACCCTCCGAAGAGGGCCGAGCAGCAGCGATCAACACCGCTCCGCAGCCAGCATGGTGCGCTGCTGGATCATCTTCATCCTCATCCGCTGGGCGACCTCCGGTGGGAGGAGATTGAACTTCTTCACCGCCTTGTCGGGTTCGGGCAGCGCCAGCCCGATCGGCGTGGCGAGCACCGGCCCGACCTCGCGGGCCTGCTCTTCGCTGAGGTCCAGCTTGGAGGTGTCGAGCCGGGCGAGCGGGGACACGTTGAGCACGGGCAGGCGAACCTGGTCCTCGAGCATCGAGCATGAGTCCATCGAGCTCGGAACCGCCACCGGTGATCAGCACCCGCGACACCGGCAGCCGACCGGGAAGCGATGCGAAGTACTGGATCGAGTTGCGGATCTCTCCGACCAGCTCGTTCATGCTGGCCTGGGCGGCCCGCTCTGCAGCTTGGATCTGGGCGACTCGGTTCGCCGATGCGGCGCTTGATCCCCTCGGCATCGGCGAGCGGCAGGTCCAGTGCGCCGGAGACGGCAGCAGTTGTGGCGTTGCCACCCGAGCCGATAGTCCGGACGAACTGGGGGCGGCCTTGTTGATGGACGACCACGACGGTCAGCCCGGCACCGACCGACACGATGGCTTCGGGCTGCTCGGACGGCGTCCTGGCCGCCGATGGCTCGCACCAGGGCCGAGGAGATGAGGTCGACCCCTTCGACGGTCAAGTCCGGCCTTCTCGACGGCCTCGATCACGCCATTGACGAGGTCGACGTGGGCCGCCGCCACCAGGACCCGGCGCATCTTGTCGCCCTCGGGGGAGGTGTAGTCGGCAAGGATCTGCGAGGAGAGGATGGTCTGGTCCGGAGGGAAGGGGATGACTTCCTCGGACTGGAAGCGAACGGCGCTGTCGACTTCGTTGTCCGGAACGTAGGGGAGATCGATCTCGCGAGTGATGGCCCGGAGTCCGGCGATCCCGACGATGACCGACGAGCTGGAGAACTGCCCGTTCTTCCAGAGCTTGGTGATGGCCTCGGTGACGGCCGACATGTCGCGGATCTCGCCGTCGACGAGTGACCCGGGCGGGAGGCCGACCTGGCCGTAGGTCTGGAGAACCGGCGGGTTTGGCCGACATCGAGCTCGGCGGCGCGCACGGCGCTGGTGCCGATGTCGAGGCCGACGGTCAGCTGTGCCATGTGAACGCTCCTCTGACATACATGCTGGTGACGATCGAACCGGTCGCGTCGTTGGCGGTCCTGGGGAGCTCGCGCCCACGGGGCCGACGACACGAGTCCGAACCGCTGTTGACTGGTCCTCTCGGGTCGTCGCGCAACGTCGCTCTCCGCTCCGTATGATCGTGATTTGGCAATTGAATGGATGATTGGCTGTCTGAAGTGCACCAGACGGTACGAAGATCTATCGGACGGAACGGCGCCACCTTGAGGCATCTGTGTCACCTCGTGACGGCCGGTACGGTCGGCCACCGGAAGTCCTGGGCCGAGTGAGGGTCGGACAGCCGGTGCTGTCACGCCAGGTCAGCAGGCCCGAGCTCAGCGGCCATGCTGGCCGGCCCGGCGGCCGGAGGACGCCGGTGGTCAGGAGAAGTTTGCGGCGGCGAACTGCCCGGTCTGCAGGATGCCCTCGCGCTCGAGCATCACCTTGAGGTCGTGGGGATTGGTGGCGGTGCTCATGGCCTCGGCCAGATCGATGCGTTCCGTCGGCGACCAGGGTGACCAGTGACTGGTCGAAGGTCATCATGCCGTAGTACTCGCCGTCGGCGACGATGCCTTCGATGTCGCCGGTGAGCAGCGGGTCGATGATCGCCTGCTGGATCCGGCCGTTGACCACCAGGATCTCGAGCGGCCGGAACCCGGCTCTTCGCCGTCGGCCGTAGGAATCAGCCGTTGGCAGACGATGCCCTTCAGCGAGCCGGCCAGGCTGACCCGCACCTGTGACTGCTGGTGGGGCGGGAAGAAGTCGACGATCCGGTTGATCGTCTCGGTGGCGTTGATGGTGTGGAGCGTCGAGAACACCAGGTGGCCGGTCTCTGCCGCAGTCAGCGCCGCCGAGACCGTCTCCGTGTCCCGCATCTCGCCGACCAGGATCACGTCGGGGTCCTGCCGGAGCACCACCCGCATGGCCGATGTGAACGAATCGGTGTCGAACCCGACCTCTCGCTGGTCGATGGCGGCCAGGTCGTCCGTGTGCAGGTACTCGACCGGGTCCTCGATGGTGACGACGTGGCAGGAACGGGTGTGGTTGATGTGGTCGACCATGGCTGCCAAGGTGGTCGTCTTGCCCGACCCGGTCGGGCCGGTGACCAGGACGAGCCCGCGCATCTCTTCGGCCAGACGGGTGCACGACTTCGGGCAGTCCCAGTTCGGCGACGGTGGCGGGGCCGGTCGGACGCGGCGCATGGCCAAGGCGACCGAGGAGCGCTGGTAGTAGGCGTTGACCCGGAAGCGCCCGTGCCGTCGGAGGCTGTAGGCGAAGTCGACTTCGTGGTGCTGGTTGAACGTCTCGAGAATCGTCGGTTGCATGATCGACTCTGCGATGTGCCAGGGTCTCCTCAGCGGTGAACGAGGCTCGTCGTCGAGCGTGCGCAGCGCGCCGGCCACCCTCAGCCGGGGGGGCGCACCGGCCTTGATGTGCAGGTCCGAGCCATCGAGTTCGGCCAGCATGCACCAGAAATCGATCGAGGTCGCTGTTGTCCACGCCGGCCATTGTACGGGCACGCATGCCCGTTTAGCGAGGATTTCTGCTCGTTGCCGATCGCTCGCGATCGATCGGAGCGATGGGCATCGGCCACCGTCGTCGGCGCGATATCTGCGGTGACGGAGTGCGAGGAGTCTCAGGTCGAAGACGACTGTGCCGACGCCGGCCGGCGTTCCGCTGTCCGACTTCTTCCCGGACGATTTCGAGGTGCCGTCGTCGAAGGCTTCGCGATCCTTGGCCGCCGTGTCGCCCGGACTTCGACGACTCCTTGCCGTCGCCCGATGCCGGAGCCCTCCGACGCGGTCGTCGTCGCTCGGAGCCTCGGCCTGCTTCTTCTTGCGGACTACCGTTGCGGCTGTCCGTCTTGTAGAAGCCGCTTCCCTTGAAGACGATGCCCACGTTGCCGAAGACCTTCCGCACCGGCGATCCGCAGGTGGGGCAGGCGGTCAGCGGATCGTCGTGGAAGGACTGCACGACGTCGAAGTTCTTCTCGCAGCTGTCGCAGCGATATTCGTAGGTGGGCAAGCCAGGTGTTCCTCTCGGTCCGAGGTCGATCGCTCAGGTCTGGCAGTCTACTTGAGAGAGTGCCAGTTCCGATCCTGGGGCGGCCGTGCTCCCGTAGACTGTGGCCCGTGACCGACGGGAGAGCCTCATGACCGACCGAAGCCTGAGCCATCTGGACCCCTTCAGCGGAACCCGGATGGTGGACGTGTCGCCCAAGGAGGCCACCCACCGACGGGCGCTGGCCCGGTGCAAGGTGGCGATGAAGCCCGAGACGACGGCCAAGGTGGCCAACAACGCCATCACCAAGGGTGACGTGCTGGCCGCGGCCCGGGTGGCGGGCATCCAGGCGGCCAAGCGGACGGCCGAACTGGTCCCGATGTGCCACCCACTGCTGGTGGGCGCCGTCCATGTCGATTTCACCATCGGTGACGATTTCGTCGAGGTGGAGGCGAAGGTCGAGGCGGTGGACCGCACCGGAGTGGAGATGGAGGCGATGACCGCCTGCGCCATCGCCGCCCTCACCGTCTATGACATGTGCAAGACGACCGACCGGACGATGAGCATCGGCCAGCTGATGCTGTGGGAGAAGACGGGCGGGAGCTCGGGCGTGTGGAAGCGGGAGCCCTAACGTCCGCCTCATGCGAGGCGCTCGAGGTGGCTCCGACCCGGGACCGGCCTGGTACCGCAGCCAGAGTCGAGCGTCAGCTGCGGACGGCGGAGCGGAGGTCCCGCAACGAGAGCTCCGAGGTCGCCTCTCCGCCACACTGCGAACAGTGCTCGACGTGGCGCCAGCTGCGCAGCAGCCGAGTGCCTTCGGGGTTGAGCAGCACCACGAACGACTCCGACAGCGGATCGATCTCGACGCCGTAGCAGGCCTGCCACTCCGTGGAGGCCGGGCTGGTCGATGGGCCAGATCCCTTGACCACACGGCGGAACCGCGAATTCTCCATGTCGATGATCCAGGTGCTGTGGCACGACTCGATGACGATCTCATCCACGGGGTTCAGTATCCCATGAATTGATGAGATTCAAACACACTTTTCGTTTCGGTTAAGTGACAGTTCGTCGCCTGGCGGAATCTGGCCGAGACGAGTCCCACCGGCTGATTTCCGTCGTCACCTGCACCTGGGAATGCACAGATTCGCCGCCGATGTCATCAATTTGGTCGAGAATCGTTGCCGGAACCCAGACTCCACGGTGGTCCCGGTTCCCACCGCGGAATGGATGAGGAGCCGCGATCCGATCAGAGTTGGCCCGCTCGGTCATCCCGGAGAGCCCGAACGACTCGTACTTCGCCTGCCGGGGGCTCGTCACCGTGTCGAAACCGACGCCGTCGTCCGTGACCAGCAGTCGAATGCCCTGCGTGCTCGAAGTTCAGGCCAACGGCCACCCGACGGGCCGCGGCATGGCGCTCGATGTTCGAGATGGCCTCCTGGGCGATGCGGAACAGGGCCAGCTCGACGGCGGAGGCAGTCGGCGCTCGGGTCCCGTGACCCCGAACGAGATCTCGAACTGCTGCCGCTCGCCGGCCTCAGCCAGGATCTGGTTGATCGAGGCGACCAGGCCCAGATCGTCGAGGACCGACGGCTGCAGGCCCTTGGCGATCGAGCGGAGCTCGGCCACCGTGTCCTCGACGATCGCTCGGAGGTCCGCCGCTCCGAGCGCGTCCGTCGGTGGCCGCGCCGGTTCGCGGTGTCCATCGCGTCGATCTGCCTGCACAGATGGATCAGGGTCTGGACGGGCCCGTCGTGAAGCTCCTGGGCGATGTGACGCCGCTCCTCTTCCTGACCGAGCACGACCTGGGCGGCGTACGCCTCCATCAGGTCGTGGCGCCGGGTCTCGGCGGTGACGTCCTCGAAGACGACCTGCATTCGCCGGTCCCGGCCTGGGAGCGGCCCAGCATGGTTGCGGTCGGGCGGTAGAGCACCGGTTGTCCTTCGACCTCGAACATCGACCGGCTCGATCCGATCGTCATCGGCTGGCCGGCTCGGCCGACGCCTCGGTCGGAGTCCGGCAGCTGCTCCGAGATCGAGCCGGGTCAGGACCTGGCCCGGAGGCAACCGGCCCGATCATGTCGACCAGTCGGATGGGCGGCAGCTGTCGAGTGCAGTTGCGACCCCGGCTCCCTGGTCCCTGGCGGCGGCTACGAAGTTCCCTGTCGGGGCTGCGAAGGCCCGCTGGGCCGATGCGTTGGCCTCGACCACGTTGCCGTTCCCGTCGACGATCAGGATCGGAGCCTGGTTCGAGTCGAACAGGTCCCGGTAGAGGCCTCGGCGCTCAGGTGGGCCTGCTGGGCGGCTCGGCCTGACCGGCGTTGCCTCCCGCTCGGCAGTGACCCGCTGGCCGACGAGTAACGGCCAGGGCGTCGAGCAGACGACCTGGGCCACCTCCGCCCACGCTGCGATGTATGTCGCGATTGCCGATGGCCAGCACGAACCGCGGGATGGCCAGGATGGTGACCCACCCGACGGTGAACATGGCCACCGCTCAACCCGTAGTTGAGCGCGGCGAAGACGACAGGCACCAGAAAGAGCGCGATCGTCGAGAACTCGAGCGCCTGCGAGTCGACGTCCAGGTGGAACGCGACGGTGGCCGCCAGCCGGACCAGGTAGAGGGCCAAGACGATGAGTTGGAGCACCCAGAACCGTGAGTTCGTCCACGGCTTCGCACCGGGCGGTGCCGGAGGCCCGACATGCCGTCGTGCCGAGACACCGTTGACGTCAGCCGTCGCCTCCGGGCTCCGGACGGTCTCCGTCGGTCGTCTGCCTGGTCTCGGTGGTCCGCTCGGGCACGGTGGTCCGCCCGATCGAGCCCGGTGCGCACCGGGTCGATTCTGCGCTTCGGCCGTCCCTGCCGAACAGGCTGTTGGCCAGGGCGTAGTGGACGAGCTCGGTGCGAGAGGACGTGTCCGAGCTTGTCGAAGACATGGTTGAGGTGGCCCTCGACGGTGCGCGGGCTGATGCCGAGCTGGTGGGCGATGGCCTTGTTCGACATCCCCCGGGCGACCAGGCGGACGACCTCCTGCTCCCGTGCCGTCAGCTCGTGGGGGAGGCATCCCGGACGGTGTCCGTTCGGACTTCTCACCCCGGCCGGCAGTCGGGGACGCCGACCGACGACCAGCCGTCACAGGCGGCACCTGATGGAGCGGACCAGCTCGTCGCTGGGCATCGTCTTGAGCAGGTAGCCGGCGACACCGGCGGCCAGCGCGGCCCGGACGTAGTTCTCGTCGTCGTAGGCGCTGAGGATCAAGACCGTAGTCCGGGAAGTCGATCGACGATCTGCGGGCCAGGTCGATCCCGTTGTCGTCGGAAGCCGGATGTCCACCAGCACGACGTCGGGCTTCGTGTCGGCGATCACCCTGAGCGCCGTCGTCACCGTCTCCCGCTTCGCCCACGACGGAGAAGCCGGTGGCGTCATCGAGGATCCGGCGGGTGCCGGCTCGAAGCAGCTCGTGGTCGTCCACCACGACGACCCGCCGTTCGGACGCTCGCCGACGGCGGGAACCCGGCGTCGGGGCTCGGCAGCGGCTCGGAGTCGGACCGGTGCCATCGCAACCATCGTAGGTTCGTCACCCCCATACGACGAGGGACGCCGCCAGTGCCGACGGCGATCGCGCGGCGACCAGCGGGGCGGCGACGATGGGGTGGACGTGTCGCGGCGCCGGCATCGCTGGTCCCGCCGGCCGGTGCGCCGACGAGCACCGGGCCAGCCTCCAGGCGCCCACCATGCAGACGAAGTAGGCCACGATCCAGGCGGCCACTCCGACGACGGTGGCGGCCGAGACCCAGCCCACCGAGCCAGCAGCCGGCGATCAGCAGGGCGTTCGTCCGTGCCCCCGGGGGTCGCGGCACTCGGGATCGAGCCCGGCGCAGGGCGGCAACGATGACGCCAGCGGCGACGTTCCGACCAGCGACCCGACGACGACATGCCAGTGGTGCTGCCACCACCGCCGACCACGATGATCACCAGCGCCGACGCCGGTGCCGATGGCTGCGACCGACAGCGGCGCCCGCTGGCCGCCGTACTCGATGAGGCTGACGGCGATCATGGCGGCGGCCAGGCAGCAGTAGGCGGCAGACAGCAACGTGCCGTGCCACGCCCAGGTGACCAGCCCGAAGATGATCCCGGTGGCGAGCTCGACCAGCGGATAGCGGGCGAGATCGGGCTGGTGGCAGGTCCGGCACCGACCCCGGAGGGCGATCCACGAGACGACGGGGATGTTCTCCCACCAGGTCAGCTGCCGCTTGCAGGTGGGACAGAACGAACGGGGGGAGGAAACCGAGAGGCCGAGCGGGGCGCGGTAGACGACGACGTTGAGGAACGATCCCGACGAAGATCCCGAAGAGCCGGCAATCACGATGGTGGCCAGTAGCGAAACGTCGTCAGAACCCATATCATGTATTCAACAGCGTTGGAGTGCCGGATTGGTGCAGGTGGCGCCCCGCTGGCTCGGGCGCAGGCACGGGTGATCGCAAGGCCGACCGGGTAGCCCGACTTTGCGCCGCGGCCACCGGAAAGATGGTCGATCTCCAGCCTCGGAGGTCGACGATTCGGGTTCAATCTCCGGCGCCAGTCTGCCGATGGTGCAGATATGACCGACGTCGACACCATCCGCTGGATGGCCAGCGAACATGACCTCGAATTCGTCGACCTCGACACCTACGGGGTGGATCCCGCCGCGGGTGAGATTCTTCCGGTGCCGCTGTCGCGACGCCTCCATGTCGTGGCCATCAAGCGGAAGTTCGGCACTCCGGTCATCGCCACCGCCGATCCGGACGACCTGTCCGCCCAGACATCGGTCCGGGCGGCGATCGGGCGGGAGTTCATCTCAGTGGTCGCCTCGCGGGATCAGATCGGCGACTACCTCGACCGATTGTTCGGCCCCGAGGAGGGGCTACAGCTGTCCCCACCTGCCCAAACCGCCCAGGTGGGGCGAGCGGAGGCCTTGCCGGGATCACCCGACGGAGGAGGCCGATGCGGAGCGACGTGAGGTCGAGCCTCCGGCGGCGTCCGATGCGGTGTCGGTGGCGCCTGAGACGCACCAAGGAGGGCGCGAAGCTGACCCCTCCGGGTCCCGACCAACGCAAGCAGAAACGCCGAAAGACCAACACAGTGGATCGGGCATCCGAGGGAGCTGACTGGCTGGACTCGGCCGTCGACCCTGTCGTCCCGGTACCGGGTGATGTGTCGGGCACGGGCCCATCCGAAGCCAGTTGGCCACCGATCGACCCTGAGGCCAACCTGCAGGTCGTCGAGTCACCGGCCGACGAACCCATCGAGGCACGAGATGCCGTCGATCGAGGAGATCGGCACCGGTTCGACGAGGGTGCCGACGGAGGCGAGAGCCTCGAGCCTTCTGCACATCTCCTTCCTGAGTTCGGAGCCGGCGCTGTCCACCCAGACGTGGTGGCGTCGGACAACGTCCTGGCAGCCAGTAGCGACGATCTGGCCGAACTGGCGAAGACGGTTCAGGACGAGCGAAGCGACCACCTGACGGGGACTCGACGGCTCTGGCTGCCGATCTGGTCGCCGAAGCCGTGGCCACATTTCAGGAGCACCAGGGCGAGGAGGAGTTTGGTCGAGGTCGGGATCGATGCCCCGCCGGGACCTCCATGTTCCCGCCGTTGGCCAAGTCCCTCGTCGACGGGGAGCGGGTCTCCCTCGAGGACATGGAGGCCGTGCTCGAGGAGCACTATCGCACCGGCCAGAGCATCGCCCGCATCCTGACCGCCCAGAAGCTGGTCACCGAGGCCGACCTCATGTGGGGCATGGCCCAGGAGATGGGCCTCGAGTTCGTCGACCTGGACACCGTCGGGGTCGACCTGGCCGAGGCCGGGACCATCCCCGAGGCGACGGCCCGTCACCACAACGTGATCGTCATCGGCAATGAAGACGGCGTGCCGGTGGTGGCCGCATCGAATCCCACCGATGTGTTCGCCATGGACGACCTCCGAACCATCATCGGGCGGAACTTCATCGTGGTGGTGGCCACCCGGACCCAGATCAGCGCCTACATCGGGCGGGCCTTCAACAGCGGCGGCGATGCGGCCGACATGGCCATGGAGGCCTCGCTCGGTTTCGACGGATCGACCGCAGGCCAAGGGCGTCGACGACATCCAGGCCGTCACCGAGGAAGCACCGATCGTCCGCTACGTCAACCTGCTCATCCTGCAGGCGCTGAACGAGCGTGCCTCGGACATCCACGTCGAGCCGACGGCGACCGACCTGCGCATCCGCTACCGGATCGACGGCGTGCTCCATGACGTGTCGACCGGCACCCCGTGCCATCGCCGCGGCGGTGACCACCCGTCTCAAGGTCATGGCCGACATGAACGTGGCCGAGCACCGGATTCCCCAGGACGGCCGGATCTCCCTCAACGTCGGGAGCAAGGGCATCGACCTGCGGATGGCCACCCTCCCGACCATCCACGGCGAAAAGGTCGTGATGCGGGTGCTCGACAAGTCGAGCGTGGTGCTGGGCTTCGCCGACCTCGGATTCGACGAGGACCTGCTCGAGTCCTACGAGCGTATCTACACCAAGCCCTACGGCACCATCCTGGTCACCGGACCGACCGGCTCGGGCAAGTCCACCACCCTCTATACGACGCTGACCGCCCTGAACTCGCCGGAGAAGAACATCATCACGGTCGAGGACCCGGTGGAGCTGCAGCTCAAGGGCGTCAACCAGGTCCAGCTGAACGTGAAGGCCGGCCTGACCTTCGCATCGGCCCTCAAGTCGATCCTCCGATCGGACCCCGACATCGTGCTGGTCGGCGAGATCCGCGACAAGGAGACCGCGGTCATCGCCATCGAGGCCGCGCTGACCGGCCACATGGTGCTGTCGACGCTGCACACCAACAGCGCTGCCGCCACGCCGATGCGACTGATCGAGATGGGCCTCGAGCCCTTTCTGGTCACGTCGTCGCTGTCCGGCGTCCTGGCCCAACGGCTGGCCCGGCGGCTGTGCATGCATTGCAAGGAGGCCTACGAGCCCACCGAGGCCGACATCGTCGCGGCCGGATGGTCGGTCGGCGAAGTGGAGGCGATGGGAGGGATGCCAGAGGTGTTCCGCGCCGTCGGGTGCTCCGCCTGTGCCAATACCGGCTACCGGGGCCGCAAGGCCCTGGCCGAGCTGCTGCCCATGACCGAGGAGATCGAACGCATGATCATCGAAGGAGGAGCGGTGGAAGACATCCACAAGATCGCCGTGGCGCAGGGGATGGTCACCCTGCGTCAGAGCGGGATGCGCAAGGCCATCGAGGGTGAGACCACCCTCGAGGAAGTGCTCCGGGTGGTCGCATGAGCCCGGTCACCGTACAGACACAGAGCTGAGTGGTCGAACCGGCTGGCCCGGGCGTTGATCGAGGGCGGCTACGAGACCGAGTCCAATCTGTTGCCGCTGCTCGACGAGGCCCGGGCCGCCGACCAGCCATTGGCCACGCTCCTCATCTCCAGGCAGCTGGCCATTCCCGGCGTCGTGGTGGGAGCGCTGGCCCATCTGGCCCAGATGCCGGCGATCGACCTGCTCGGCGATGTCGCCGAGTCCCGACGCCTCGGTGGTGATGCCTGACGATGTGGCCAGGGAGTACGGAGCCGTGCCCCTGCGCCTGGACGGCAGCGTGTTGGCGGTTGCCTTTGCGGAACCGCCGTCCACCCAAGACGTCGAGTCGCTTGTCAGCCCGGGTGGGCCGCCGGATCAATCCGGTGTTGGCCGATCCCGTCGTCATCGCCGAGACGCTGTACGGGTCGGTCGGCCAGGTCCCCGGTCCACTGCCGGTCACTGATCTGGGTCCGACGCCGCAGTCGCCGTTGGTGGACCCGGAACCAGGAGCGGATGAGGCCTCCGGGGCTCCGAGCGTGGCGCTCCTACTCGAACGGGGCATCCCGCTGTCGGTGACCGACGGGGACATGCCCCTTCACATCGATGATCTTCTCCGTTACGCGGTCTCGGTCGGTGCGTCCGACCTTCACCTGACCGCGGCGATGCCGGGCTCGATACGCCTGAACGGAGCCATCCGGTCCATCGAGGGCTGCCCACCGCTCGACAACGAGACGATCCGCAACATGGTCTTCGGGATCCTGCCGGCGTCACAGCGTGAGCGCTTCGAAGCCGAAAACGAGCTCGACACCTCACACTCCATCGCCGGCGTCGGACGGTTCCGGGTCAACGTATCGATGCAACGGGGGACCGTCGCCGCTGCCCTCCGCCCGATCCCTCACGAAATGCCGGAATTCGACACACTGGGAATGCCGGAGGCCATCAGGTCGTTCACCGACCTGCGGCGCGGTCTGGTGCTCGTCACCGGCCCGACGGGCTCGGGCAAGTCGACCACGCTGGCATCGCTGGTCGACATCATCAACCGCACGAAACCGCTACACATCGTGACTGTGGAAGACCCCATCGAGTTCCTCCACGATCACAAACGTTCGATCATCACCCAGCGGGAGGTCGGTGAGGACACGAACTCGTTCTCCGAGGCGCTCCGGCGTGTCCTGCGCCAGGATCCCGACGTGATCCTGGTCGGAGAGCTCAGGGACCTCGAGACCATCTCGATGGCTCTGACTGCCGCAGAGACCGGGCACCTCGTGTTCGGCACTCTCCACACCCAGGATTGTCCTCAGACAATCGACCGGGTGATCGATGTCTTCCCCACCAACCAACAGGAGCAGATTCGGGTGATGTTGGCCTCGACTCTGCAAGGCGTGGTCACCCAGCAGCTCATCGTCAACGCTGACGGAACGGGCAGAGTGCCGTGCTCGGAAGTGCTGGTGTGCACCTCGGCCATCCGCAATCTGATCCGCCAGTCCAAGACCCATCAGATCTACTCGTTGATGCAGGTCGGCGGCTCCTTCGGGATGCAGACCATGGACCAGGGGCTGGCCCACCTGGTCAAGACGGGCGTGATCTCAGAGGGGATTGCTTATGACCGGGCGTCGAACGAAGAAGATCTTCGCAATCACCTCAACAGTTAATTGCATACATATAGCCATCTGGATCGACGAAGCGGGGCATCGTGGCACTGACATTTGACTACAAGGTCCGAGACCGATCAGGGAACATGGTCGAAGGACAACTCGACGGCGACAACATGGCGCTGGTCGTGCGGCGACTGCGCGAGATGGGCTACATGCCGATTTCGGTCACTCCCAAGTCGACTGTCAACCTCAAGGCGGACATCAAGATCCCCGGGTTGTCGGACAGGGTGAAGCTGCGGGATGTCTCCGTCGTCACCCGGCAGCTGTCGACCATGGTGGATTCGGGGCTGTCGGTGGTGCGGTCCCTCGGTATCCTGGCCGGACAGACCGAGAACCCCACCCTGGCTCGGGTGCTGGAGGAAGTCCGGCTCGACCTCGAACACGGGTCATCGTTGTCGGCGGCATGCGCCAAGCATCCGAAGGTGTTCTCCAACCTGTTCTGCACATTGGTCCAGGCTGGTGAGGCGGGCGGTAACCTCGACGATGTCCTGAAGAGCCTGGCCGACACCATCGAGAAGCAGGCCCAGCTGAACCGGACCATCCGATCGGCCATGACCTACCCGGCGGTGGTCTTCAGCGTGATGCTGGTCATCTTCACCGCCATGATCGTCTTCATCGTGCCGGTGTTCTCGAAACTGTTCAAAGGGTTGGGCGGCCAGCTTCCCCTGCCCACCCGAATCGTCATAAAGATCTCGAACATCATCACCAGCCCGTGGGTCCTGCTAGTCATCGCGTTGATTATCGTCGGTGTGATCGCGCTCAGACGATGGATCGCCACCGACGAGGGTCGGCGCAAGTGGGATCGACTGTTGCTGAGACCGCCGGTATTTGGACCCCTGTTCCACAAAGTGGCGCTGGCCCGCATGACAGGCACGCTGGCTTCTCTGATCGGCTCAGGGGTCCCCATTCTCGAATCCCTGGATATCGCTGCCGACACCTCCGGCAACCGGACGGTCGGCGACGTGCTACTCGAAGCCAAAAAGGGTGTTCGTGAAGGAAGGCCGCTGGCCGATCCTCTGCGGGAGCACGAAGTCGTCATTCCTCCTCTGGTTGTCCAGATGATCGAGGTCGGCGAACAGACCGGCGCTTTGGATGCCATGCTCAAAAAGGTTGGAGAGTTCTACGACCAGGAGGTCGAAGCGACCGTCAACAACTTGACAGCGCTCCTCGAGCCGATGCTCACCGTGTGTATGGGAGTGATGGTCGGTGCAATGGTGATTTCTCTCTATCTGCCCATGTTCGACTACATCAAGCTGGTTCCAACCGGTGGCAGCTGATGCCTGGTTCCGCAGTGGCAGAGGAAGATCGCGAAATATCTTGCGAATGTAACAGGCGCGCCAATAGAGTGAAGATTGAGTTTTAAGTTCACCATCCAGTGGTGAATCAAGACGACGAGGGGCACTCGGCTTGTCTTGGTTCTTCGTGAATCAACGCGTCGAGAGGCTGAATTTGCGTGGGTGCAGCGAGGATGGGTCGTCAATCGGACCTATCACATGCTCGCGGCCACGAGTGCTGCCTTCCGCTAGATCTGCGTCGGCAGCGGTCCTTCTTTTTGCCATCCACCGGAAGGAGATTTGTCATTAGCCGTTGCTAAAGATTGATACCGAATTGGACGATAGCGAGACTGAATGTCCTTTCGACATTCACATATTGATGCATCAATAATCGCGAGGAGGCAACAAATGTTTTCATCCGTACTCGAGCGCCTGAATGACAGGCGAAACGGGTCAGGGGACGTTGGCGCAGATGCCGGGTTCACCCTGATCGAGCTCATGGTGGTCCTGTTGATCATGGCCATCCTGCTCGCCATCGCCATCCCGACGTTCCTCGGGGTGTCGAGCTCAGCAAACGACCGTGCGGCTCAGTCCAACCTGAACACCGCGCTGACCAACGCCAAGAGTTACTACGACAGCAACAGCCAGACCTTTGGTACCTCGACGGTTGCAGGTGCCAACGCGACGGCCCTGACGGGAGTTCTGGCCACCCAGGAGCCCAGCGTTCAGTGGACGACTGGCGCGTCGACCGGTTCGGGCGACATTTCCGTATATGTCGCCACTGACGGAGGGGCCGTCGTTCTGGCCGCAAAGTCGACGACCGGGAACTGCTGGTATCTGATCGATGTGGAGCAGGGACCTGAGACCGATACGGTGATTGCTGCCTTCGACTCAACCGCTGGCGTCACGGTCACCGGGGCAGGCACCTGGTACGGCGTTTCAAAGGCTGGTACCTGCACTGCGGCCACCGGCGTGCCCCAGAGCACGGCGACACCTCCGGCTGCGACTGCGACGGCGTCCTTGTTCAAGGGCACGGGCGGCTTCCCGTCGGCGTAGCTCTGGTAGTCCGGTAGGAGAGCGTCTTCTCCTCCGTACATATGTCTGACAGCGTGCCCCCTTTCCTCGGAAGGGGGGCACGCTGCATCAGACCGGCCGTCACGCACCTGCCTGTTACGACGAATCGACAAAGGGAGCGCCATGAGCGCGACAACGCTCGACCTCGAACAACGCGCTGGGCCGGTCACCCGGTGAGCCGGCGGACACTGCCAAGAGGAGGACTTCGTTCATAGATCGGATGGTACGGCGGCGGTGGCCACTGCTTGCCATGGCCATGATGTTCGCCTTCGGCCTTGTCTATCTGTTCGCCTGGGGGCCCCTGTTCAGGGGTGAGGACTTTTGGGCTACACCGTCCGATGTCTGGTCGGTCTTCCGGGGTGCCCACTATGTCGGTTGGGGAGACATCGGGGGTGTCTACACGCCGTCGAATCAGATCGTGGCCTTCCCGGGGATGGAGGTGCTTCTTTCGCCGGTGGCCATGCTTTCGGGACACCTCGGTCTGTCGGAGTCGTACAACCCCATCTTTCTGGCCCGACCGACCGCCGCGCTGCTCCTCCTGCCGGTCGAGTTCCTACTGGCCAGCTCGGTCGTCTTTGCTACCGACGCGTTGGCTGAACGACTGGACGTTCCCGGGCGACATCGGATGGTCCTCTGCTTCGCCGTTGCGTTGATCGCATTTCCGGTAGGTGCACTGTGGGGGCATGCCGAGGACGCTCTGGCCATGACGTTCTGCATCTATGCCCTCGTCGCCATGCTCGATCGCAAATGGTCCCGCTTTGGGTGGCTGCTGGGTTTCGGGATCGTCGTACAGCCACTGGTCCTGCTGGTACTCCCATTGTTGGTGGGGGCATCTCCGGCCGGGCAGCGAGCGATGCTGGCTGTCCGTTCGACCGCCCTTTCGGCGGTGTTGCTCACCGTGGCATTCATAGGGAATCCCTCGGGGACCTACCGTGCCGTGGTCGAGCAACCAGCCGATCCCGGGGAGAACCACGTGACCCCGTGGCTCGCCCTGGCGCCCAAACTCGCGAGCGGGAGCGTCCGGGCGGGCTCGGTCGTTTCGGTCGTGCATCGCCACGGCCGCTTCGTGATGTCGAGCACGGCCGGTGAGATCCACCAGGCAGTGGTCGTCACTGGTGGGTGGGGACGGTCCGTCTACACGATCCTGGCGGTGTTGGTTGGCGTTTATGTCTGGCGTCGACCCCAGGGTCAGATGAAAGTGCTCTGGCTGGCGGCCGCGATCCTCTCCGCCCGCTGTTTCTTCGAGGCTGTCATGTGCCCCTACTATCTGGCCCCGCCGCTGTTTCTTGCACTGGTGATGGTTGCCTGTTCGAACCGGCGTCGCTTGGGGGTGGCGGTGGTCATCGCCGTGGCGGTATCCGTGTTCGCCTACTTCTACCTGGGTCCGTGGGTGTGGTGGTTGGCCGTGGTCGCAGGCCTGCTGGCGGTTCTGGCACTCGGGTATCCGCGGGCGGAGGCGGATCCGCAGTGGCCGGGCCCGTCGGATCGCTTCCGTCTCGGTGCCCGGTTCGAGGGTGCGGACCAGCGCAGGGAGCCGGTCCCGGTTGTCTGACCAACCGGCCCCCAATTCGCTGCCTGACGGGGCCCTGTGTGCCCTACAGCGGCCCCACCGTGTGCTTGCGCCCGGGGAGGTACTCGCGGGTCGTGTCCAAGGTGCGCAGGGCGTCGGCCACCACCTCCCGGGTGTCGTCGGGATCGATCACCGCATCGACGAATCCCGCGCTCGGCCGCCTGCCAGGGCGTGAGGAACCGGTCGGCGTACTCGTCCCGGAGGGCCTCCTGCTCGTCGGGACCGGCCTTGCGGTGGAGGATCTGCACCGCCCCTTCGGCCCCCATGACCGCGATCTCGGCGCCGGGCCAGGCGAAGCACAGGTCGTTGCCGAGCCCCTTCGAGTCCATGACGATGTAGGCCCCGCCGAACGCCTTGCGCAGGATCACGCAGACCCTGGGCACGGTGGCCTCGGCGTAGGCGAAGGCCAGCTCGGCCCCGTGGCGGATCATGCCCCGCCACTCGAGGTCCTTGCCGGGCAGGAAGCCGGGCGTGTCGACCAGGGTCACCAGCGGGAGGTTGAACGAGTCGCAGAAGCGGACGAACCGGGCGCCCTTCTGCGAGGCGGCGATGTCCAGGGTGCCGGCCAGCGCCTGGGGCTGGTTGGCCACGAAGCCCACCGACCGACCGCCGATGCGTCCGAGGGCGGTGACCAGCTGGGGCGACCAGCGGGTCCACAGCTCGGTCACCTCGTCGTCGTCGGCCAGCGCGGCCGCCACCCGGCGCACGTCGTAGGAGCTGGTGGCCCGGGCCGGGATGATCTCCCGCAGGAGGCCCGGAACCCGCTCCACCCCGGCGGACCCGTCGGGCGGAGCCAGCGGCGCCAGTTCGTCGGCGTGGGCGGGGAGCAGGCTCAAGAGATGGTCCACGTGGGCCATGGCGTCTTCTTCCGTGGCCGCCTCGATGGCGCACAGCCCGCTCGACCGGGCGTGCATGGCCGTCCCGCCGAGCTGGTGGATGCCGATCCGCACCCCGGTGAACTCCTCGACCATGGCCGGGCCGGAGACGAAGGCGAAGGCGTCGGCGGTCATGACCACCAGGTCGGCCAGTCCGAGCAGCAGCGCCGGACCCGACAGCGCCGGTCCGGTCACCACCACGACCACCGGGACGATCCCCGAGCAGCCGGTCACCGCCCGGGCCGCGCCGCCCCATCCGTGCAGCGAGGCCACGCCGTCGGACACGTCGGCCCCGCTGGAGGCCAGCACCATGACCAAGGGGATCCGGAAGGTCACCGCCGATGTCGCCGCCACCCGGATGGTCTCGCCGTCCTCGACGGACAGTGCCCCCCGCCGGACGGTCGGACACCGAGCGCACCACCATGGCCGGCCGGCCGCCGAGGTCCTCGATCCCGGCCTGGACCGAACCGGTGACGAGCCGCCGGAGGATCGGCGCGGCGGGCGCTTCGAGGGTCACCGGCCCATGCTACGGAACCGGGGACCGGAGGGCCATGGATACCCGGTGGCGGTCACCGCTCGGGTCGGGTGCCGTCGGTGGGATCGGTCCCGCCCTCGGATCGGTCCGAGCGGCCACCCCCGGGTTGGGGATCGGTCACGGGGTCGTCATCGTGGTCCGTGCCCCGGCCTGTGTCCGGGGCGGTCCCCTGGCCGAGGGCCGGGCCGGTGTCGACCGGAGCGCCCGCCCGCCGGTCCGGTCCCTGGTGCTCTGCCGGTCGACCCGCTCGAACTGACGCTCGACGTCGGCCCACACCAGCGTCTCGCTGGCGTCGATCTCCTCCTCGGACCTCGGGGCCCGGGCCAGGACCACGGCCCCCACGGTGAGCAGGACGAACAGCATGGTCAGCTTGGAGACGAACCCGGCGATCTGCTGATCGTTGAGCGGTCGCAGCCCGACGGCGGCATGGGACCTGGGCGAACTCCGGATAGAGCGGCCGCCTCGAGAAGATGTAGATGAACGAGAGGAAGGCGGGGACCACCGCCTGGGCCACCAGGTAGCCGAAGCGGATCACCGGCTTCGGTCGGGCCAGACCCGGGTATCCGCCCGAGCACCGGGATCCACAGCACCAGGCCGGCCACCACGATGATCAGGTCGAGCACGCCCCGGGCCACCGGCGACGATGCCTGGGCCCGGACCAGCACCGGCGTCATCGAACCGATGACCAGCACGGTGACGGTGGCGATGGCCACCAGCGGCCGTTGCACCTGGGCCAGGACCGCGTCCACCGGGGCGGGACGGGTGGCCCACTGGATGACGTCGTAGGGGAGGCCGAGCAGGAGCATGGGCGCCACCGCCATCAGCAGGATCAGCCGTTGGACGACCAGGGCGATCAGGGACCAGTGGGCGGCCAGATCGGCCACCGGCCAGGTGAGCGCCACCACCGATGCTGCGCAGGCTCCGCCGAACGTCACCATCTGACGCCTCGTCCAGGGGATGGGGGGTCGACCGGTGCGGACCAGGCGACGGTGGCCGCCCACCACCAGCCCGACACCCGCCAGCAGGACGACCCACACGGCCAGGTGCGGATCCCAGGCGTAGGGTCCGGGCCTCCCCACGATCAGGACCTGGCCCGTCGCGCCCTAGATTGACCTCGGTGCAACGTCTTGACCGACTCGAACGGGTCACCGACCTGTTGCTGGTGCTTCTCGACACGCCGCGTCCGCTCAGCCTGCGCGAGATCGCCGACCGGGTGCCCGGCTATCCCGACACCCACGGGGCCCGTCGCCAGGCCTTCGAGCGGGACAAGCGGCTGTTGCGCGACGAGGGGGTGCCCGGTACTGGTGGTCCCGATCAGCGGCGAGGACCAGCTCGGGCTACCGAGTCGACCCCGACTCCTACTACCTTCCCGACCTCGGATTGGAGGCGGAGGAGCAGGCCGCCTTGAACCTGGCCGTCGCCGGAGTCCACCTCGGCGAGCCTATCGGCCGGGATGCGCTGTTGAAGCTGGGCGCGGGCGGGGAGTCGCCCCTCCGTCCCGACGCCTCCCCGCTGGTGGACCTGCGCTCCGTCGACGGGCTGCCGGCGCTGCCGCTCGTCTTCGACGCCATCCGGCAACGGGCCGCCCTCCGGTTCGACTACCGGGGGGAACGTCGCCACCTGGACGTGGCCGGTCTCCGGTTCCGCAACGGCCACTGGTACGTGATCGGCTTCGACCGCGACCGGGGGGAGGCCCGGACCTTCCGGGTGGACCGCATCGACGGCCCGCCCGAGCTCGACGGGCCGCGCTCCGCCCAGCTTCCCGACGGTTTCGACGTCGACCTGGCCTTCGGCCGCGATCCGTGGCAGTTCGGCGAAGGCGAGCAGGTCGAGGTGGACGTGCTGGTGGACGGAGCCGAAGCGGGCCGGGTGGCCACCGAGCTGGGCGAGGACGCCGTGGTCGAGCACCGCGACGACGGTGCCGTGGTGGTGCGCCTGTCGGTCACCGATCCGGAGGCGCTCGTCCTCTGGGTGCTCGATCTGTTGGACCATGCCGAGGTGCTGGCGCCCGAATCCGTTCGCACCGCGGTGATCGAGCGGCTCGAGTCCATCGTCGCCCGTGGCGCCGGTGACCGAGCACCACGGTGACCACGCTGGTCGACACCGCCGCCCGGCTCCGCCGGCTGCTGGCCATCCTGGCCTGGTTGGCCCAGGTGGGCGAGGCTCCCATCGACGAGGTGGCCGACGCGGTTCGATCTCTCACCCGAGGCCCTGGTCACCGAGCTCGAGATGGCCGCCTGCTGCGGGGTTCCGCCGTACTCGCCGGACCAGCTGATGGAGATCGTGGTCACCGAGACCACGGTGTCCACCAAGGTGGGCACGGCTCTGGCCCGGCCCCGGCGGCTGAGCCCGTCCGAGGGCTTCGCCCTGGCCGCCTCCGCCCGCGCCCTTCTGGCCGTGCCCGGCAGCGACGACAGCGGCGCCCTGTCCCGGGCCCTGGCCAAGCTCGACCGGGCGCTCGGCGGCGAGGGGGTGGCCGTGGAGCTCGACGCGCCGGCCCTGCCTCCCGCTGGTCAGCGAAGCACTGGACTCGGGCAGGCACCTGGCCATCTCCTACTACTCGGCATCCACCGACAAGGTGACCGACCGGCGGATCCTGCCCCTCCGCTTGTTCGGCTCCGAAGGTCACTGGTACGTCGATGCGTGGTGTGAGTCCGTGGCCGGGGTGAGGAGGTTCCGGGTCGACCGCATCAACTCCGCCGAGCTGGTCGGTACCGGACCCGATCCGACCGCCGCCCCCGGCCGCGATGTCGGGCCCCGACGGGAGGTCGACGGTGGGGCGGGGGGTGAGGCCGGCGCCGGCCGGGACTTCGAACCGTTCGTGCCCGGGCCCGACGCCCGCCGGGTGCGCCTGTCGGTCGATCCGTCCACGGCCTGGCTGATCGATTCGATCCCCTCCGCCGGGCCCCCCGAGGAGGTCGGCGGCCGGGTGGAGATCGAGATCTTCGTGGGCGGTGATGCCTGGCTCGAGCGCCTGCTCCTCCGCCTGGGCCCGGACGCCAGGGTGGTCGATCCGCCCGAGTACCGGCGGTTGGCGGCCGACGCCGCCACCCGGATCCTGCGGCGCTACCGGGACGGGTAGCGCGTCGGTCGGGCCGGAAGACGCCCGCGGGAGGTCGGGTATGCTGCTGGCGCTTTGGCCCACCTACGGACGACGTTCCCCTTCAATGTGCCGGACAAAGTGGCGCTGTGGTCCCGCTACGGCTTGGGCAAATCCCGCTACCGCCTGGTCAAGATGCTCCCGGCCAGCGGTGTGGGGGCGGAGATCGGGGTCTGGAAGGGGGACTTCTCGGCCTCGTTGCTCCGCCACACGCGGCCGAAGCAGCTCCACCTGATCGACCCGTGGATCTTCCAGGAGGATCTTCCCCGGGCCTGGTACGGAGGCCTGGCCGCCCGATCCCAGGCCGACATGGACGCCATCAGCGACGGGGTCCGGACCCGGTTCGCATCCGAGATCGCCGCCGGCACCGTGGTGGTGCACCGCGCGCCGTCGACCGAGGTGTTGCGCCTGTTCGCCGACGGCGGCCTCGACTGGATCTATGTGGACGGCAACCACCTCTACGACGCGGTGATGGACGACCTCAACGCTGCGCTGCCCAAGCTGCGTCCCGGCGGCCTGCTGGCCTGCGACGATTACGGCTCGCCCGGCTGGTGGGACGACGGTGTCCGGCGGGCGGTGGACGAGTTCGTGGCCGGCGGGGCGGCCGAAGCCGTCGCCGACCTCGGATCCCAGTTCATCATGCGTCGCCCCGTTCCCTGACCCGGAGCGGTTGGTGGGCCATCGCCGACCCTGGAAACGACCCTGGAACGGGGGCATCGGGGGTCCGGAAGAATATTTTCGACAATTTCCTAAAGTCCGGCCACCGGTGAGCCGATGGATCATTTAGTGCCGGGTCTGTCGAGCAGGGCGCCTGCAGCCCCCCCCAGCACGTTGTTGCCCTGCTCCGGACCCGGCCCTTTCGCGTCCTGATCGGCCGGGGCCCGGCTGCCCTCTCCGACCGTGCCGGCGAGGCCGGATGCAGGTCGGATGCTTCTGGATGCCTTCGGATCCCCCCGGATGCCTCCGGATCCCCCGGATCCAGGCCGGAGGTCCCCGGCCGCGGAGCCGGCAAGTGGGACCACCGTCGGCTGGCAAGGTCCTCTGTCGCGCGGCAAGGTCTCCGGCCAGGGCGCGGGCGCACCGTCGGACGTGCTCAAGATCCATGTGGTTCGGCCCGGCGGTCACCTCTATTACGTCGATGACCTGGTCCCGGGACGGGCCGAGGGGACCGGGGTGGCCGGCGAGGCCCCCGGTACCTGGGTGGGGTCGGGCAGGGCGGGTCTCGGAGTCAGGGGCACCGTGGGGCTCCACGACTTCGCAGAGGTGCTCGGCGGTCGTGACCCCAGATCGGGCCTGGCCCTCCGGGCGCAGAGGGGCGATCGGAGCGTGTCCGGCTACGACCTCGCCTTCTGTGCGCCGAAGTCGGTGAGCCTGCTGCACCTGCTGGCTCCGCGGGAGATCGCCGGTGAAGTCGGTCTCGGCCACCGCGCCGCGGTGGCCGAAGCCGTCGACTATCTCCAACGGGCGGCGGTCGGGGTCCGTCGCGGGCGTGACGGGCAGGTCGCCCGGCTGCCCGCCACCGGAGCGGTGGCCGGCGAATTCGTGCACCGGACCAGCCGCGCCCTCGATCCCCACCTCCATACCCATCTGGTGGTGGCCAACGTCGCCCAGGGTGTGGACGGCAGGTGGTCGGCGGTGGAAGGCCGGAGGGTCTTCGCCCATCTCCATGCCGTCGGGGGCATCTATCACGCACGTCTGCGCCTCGAGCTGAGCGACCGTCTGGGGGTGGCGTGGGAGGTCCCTCCGTCGGGCATGGGCGATGTCCGGGGGGTCGACCCGACTCTCCGCTACCTCTTCTCACAGCGGTCGGCGGCCATCGCCGAATACGCGGCCCGGCGACCGGGGCGCCACGCCGGTCGGGAGCGGACCCGAGGCGCGTTCTACGCCACCCGCCCGGAGAAGGACCGCACCCGGACCGTCGAGTCGCTGATGGGGGAGTGGCAGGAACGGGCGGCCGACTTCGGGTTCGAGCGCGGCGATCTCACCCGGGTGGTCGGGTTGGGGCGCGCCGCCGGACCGGGCCAGGAGATCGACCCGGACCGGGTGCGCCTTCGGCTGGAGGCTCTGGCCTCGCACCGTCGCACGTTGGCCCACCGCGACGTTGTGGCGGTGATCGCCGCTGCCTGCCCAGGCGGCGCACCGGCCCCGTTCATCGAGTCGGTGGCCACCCACGTCGTGGGAGCGGCCGGCGCTCCCCTTGCCGGCCGGGTGCATGCCGGCCTGGAGATGGCCGGCCCGGAGTTGACCGGCCGGGGGTTGGCCGGCGCGTCGGCCGCCGGAGATGGCCGGGCGGTGCGGTCCCCGGACGCCTTCGAGCCCCGGTGGTCGGTTGCCGAAGTGGCCCGGGCGGTGGGGCGGGACGGCGACCGGGTGCTGGCCCCGGTCCGCGAGGTCACGGCGCCCGGCGAGGACGGTGGCGGGCCCCGCCCGGGGCGGCGGGAGCCGTGTCTCGACGTTTCCCGGGAGCGCGGGGACGAGATGGTGCGGGCCCCGCTCGGCCGTGGCCTGGCCCGGTGACCGGGAGGACGCCCTCAGCGGGCCATGCCCTGCCCGCCGCCGCCGCGGGCTTGCCGGTGCTGCCCATCCCCGAATGCGTCCCCCCGGCGCCCCCCGGCACTTCCATCCAGTGGCCCATCCATCCGTGGCCCGGCTCGTCGCTCCACGCCGCGTACGTCCCGGCCGAGGGTGCGCCACGGCTCGTGGGCATAGTACGGGGCCAGGGGAACCCACGCCGGCCGGTTTCGCTCATCGAAGGCCAGCGCATGGCCCGCAGCCCCCCGCGCGATGACGTCGGCCGGCAGCGATCGACGCCATTGGGTCGATACGCTCTCGCCCCGTTGGAGACGACCTCCGGTCACGAGGTCGACCAGCACGTGGTCGGTCGACATCGTCCCCGCGGAGACGGTGCGGGTCGGGATCTCCTCCTCGCCGGCCAGGGTGGACAACGCTTCGAGCGTCCTGACATCCCCGATTCCGGGGAGCACCACCGTGGTCCCGAACAGTGAGGGAAAGCCGTCGGCATGATCCGGCCACCTGCTCCGTGCCTGCGAGAGATCCTGCAGGCACGCCATGGTGATCAGTCCCTGCCCGCCCCCTTCGCTGATCATCGACGGAAAATCGGGGATGGGGGCGATGTTGGCCACCTCGTCGAGGGCCAGGAGCACCGGTGGTGACCATGTCGACGTGGGCACGCCATCGGCGCGACTGGCGTAGGTGGCCTGGCGGATGTCGTCGATCAGTCCCACCACCATGGGTGCCACCATGGCCTGGCGATGGGCCGGAGCGGCGATGTAGATGGTGTCGGACGACCGGACGAAACGGGCGGGGTCGAAGTCGGGGTCGGCGGTGGCATCCAACGACTGGTCGGTCCGGAACCCGGTCAGCGATCCCGACGCCGTCGACCAGATGCCGCTCAGCTCCCGTTCGTCGGTGGCGACGATGCCGTCGAGGAGGTTGCGGGCCAGCTCGGTGGACCGTCCCGGCTCAGCGGCCAGAATCCGCTGTGCCGGCAGTGCCTGGCGCCTGTCCACCCAGGTCAGGAGGGTGCGCATGTCCGCACCTCCGAGGGCGGCGGCGTACAGCAGCGGGGCCATCAGCGCCTGGGCCCGTTCCGTCCAGTGCGAGCCTTCGCCGCGGGCGAGGGCCCGCCCCCCGGAACCGGATCCGACCTCGACCAGCGATCGGGCCATGGACAGTGCCGGGAGCCATTTCGTGCACGACTGGAGCGGTGACCACCGTAAGGGCACCAGCGCGGCGGATCGACCCACTGATTCGGTCGGATCGAACAACAGGCAGTCGCCGAGTTGTGACCGAGCATTGAGGGTGGCATCGAGCACATCCGGTTTGGTGGATGTCGAGACCACGGGCCCGTTGCTCGCCATCACATTGGGAATGATCAACGACGATGTCTTGCCCGAGCGCGGTGGACCGAGAATCATGACCGATTGTTCGGGCCGGACGAAGCACCAACCTCGTTCGCCGTGTCCCAAGTAAACCCCGTGGCCGGCATCGGCAGACGCGCCCAAGACGCTGCGGAAGTCCGCAGAAAGGCCGTCTGACGGAGTTGAGGAGAAAAAATCTTGCATTCGGTGAGGGTCTCGCAATCAGCTCGTCTGACGCACACGAGGGATGGCGGACTGTTGTTTCCGCGATTGCAGTGACACGGTCACTGTGTCGAATAATCCTTGCAAACAAACAGTTTTCTGTCCACAGCCGGGTACGACCGATGACGAATGTGCGCGAGCTTCGCGTTTGGATCGCCGCCGATCGAGACGCGTGACGCGACCGCGCATCCGTCCTTCGCGCAAGATGGTGCTTGACCTGGAGGTAAAAAGCCATTTTGCTAGTACTGATTACGTATCGCTGAGGAGGTGATCGTGAACAAGTCACAACTCGTCAAAGCAGTCAGTCAGTCGACGTCTTCGTCTCGGCAGACTGTTGAAGATGTGGTTGACGTTTTGTTCGACACGATCGTCACTGAGGTTCGGTCTGGACGCAAGGTCACGCGTGATCGGTTTCGGGACATTCAACCCGGCCGCTCGTGGTCCGCGTGTAGGTCGAAATCCGAGGACTGGTGCAGTGGTACCGATCCCGGCGTCGAAGGGTGTCCGGTTCGCCACCGGTTCGACGTTCAAATCGGCGTTGAACCCTAAGGAGGGAGTATCAATGGCAGTAAAGAAGGCAGCCGCCAAGAGGGCGGTCCGTAAGGCTCCGGCCAAAAAGACAGCAGCCCGTAAGGCGACAGCCAAAAAGGCGGTGAAGAAGGCTCCGGCCCGCAAGACCGCGGCCAAGCGCACGGTCAAGAAGGCTCCGGCCCGCAAGACCGCAGCCCGCAAGACCGCGGCCAAGCGCACGGTCAAGAAGGCTCCGGCCCGCAAGACCGCAGCTCGCAAGACCGCGGCCAAGCGCACGGTCAAGAAGGCTCCGGCCCGCAAGACCGCAGCCCGCAAGACCGCGGCCAAGCGCACGGCCAAGAAGGCTCCGGCCCGCAAGACCGCAGCCCGCAAGACCGCGGCCAAGCGCACGGTCAAGAAGGCTCCGGCCCGCAAGGCGGCCAAGCGGACGGCGCGGTAGCAAGGCCGGTCAAGCAGTCAAGACGGCTCACCGCAGCCGTCGCCGAACGTTGCTCAGCAGGGGCCTCCGGGCCCCTGCTGACGCAATTCGAGCTCTCGACGGGGCGACGTCGACGGGGCGACGAGCCCGGGGTGGCCGTCAGAGGTCGGTGATCGAGTGGAAGGCCTCGCCGGCGCCGAGCCCGGCCAGTGAACCGTGATCGGCCAACTGCCTTCGCACCTGGGCCGCGAACCGGCGTGGACGTCCGAGCGAGCGTGGCGGTTGTCCCGTCGGGGGCTCCGGGTCCACCGGCCGGTTCGAGGCCCATGGTGCGTCTCCCACTGGCTCTGTGGCAGAGCAGGGCATCGACTTTGCCTCCTCGAAGCCATGGGCGTCCTCGACGTGGTTGGGCAGGTCCGCCTCGAAGAGGAGCAGGAGCTCGGGTCGGTGCGGCGCCAGCCCGAGCTCGGGGAAGAAGTGCGGATCGCGGGCCGCCACCAGGGCGTCGACGGTGAGGAACCCGGCGGCCCGGTGGTCGGGATGGAGCCGGTAGCGGCGCCACGGATCGTGGCCCAGCACGACGGCGGGCCGCACCGTGCGGATGACGCGGGCCACCTCCCGCCGTTCGTCGACGCCGTTGTCCAGCTCGCCGTCCACCCGCCCGAGCGAACAGGACGCGGTCGTCCGGCTGGGAGGGCTCGCCGCCGTCCGATCGAGGCCCCGTCCGGCCGTCGATGACGTCGGCCGCGGCACGACACTCGCGCTGGCGCGCCGTCACCAGGGCGACGAGGTCGGCGTCGGGGTCCCAGCTGCCCTTGGAACCGTCGGTGAGGACGAGGTGGTGGAGCCGGCAGCCGGCCGCGGCCCACTTGGCCAGCGTGGCTCCGCACCCGAACTCGATGTCGTCGGGATGGGCGCCGATGGCCAGCGCGCTGGCCGGCACGGGCAGGTCGACGGTGACCGTTCCCGAGCTCGAGGAGGTCGCCCACCGGGAGGCCCGCTCGCCCCCGACCGGACCGGTTACCGGGACCGGAGCGTGCCGTCACCGAGGGCGGGAGGCCGAAGGCGGCCACGGGCACGACGTCGTCGGGCTCGTCGATGTCCCAGGCCAGGTCGGGCCGATCGAGGATCCGGAAGGGTATGCCCGAGCCGCTCGGCCTCGGCGCGGTGGCGGGCGAACGAGCCCGGGCCGTAGGAGAACCGGAACCCGGCGTCACCGGGGACGACGATGACATTGGTCCCGTTGCCGTAGCGGTCGGGCACCAGGGTGATCCCCGGTGCCTCGCCGACCTGCGGCCAGATCCGAGGCCCGGGGGAGATCGGCGTGGGCCACGGTGACCTGGGTCACGCCGTTGGCCACCAGGTGCTCGACGCCGGCCTCCACCGCCCCGTTGAGGCCGCGTCCCGGTTCCCACACCACCAGCGCCCCGCGGGCGCGGGCCCAGTCGGCCACGTCGGTGTCGTCGCACACCACGGCCACCGGCAGCGGGTGGGCGGCACCGACGCACCCGGTCGGCCATGGCCCGGGCCAGTTCGCGCGCGCTGCGGCGCGCTCAAGGCCAGGTGGAGGCGCCGTTTGGCCTGATCGAAGGCCTTGACCGGAATCAGCACAGCCCGGGGCCCGATGGGGAGGGGATGCCCGGTCGTGATGACCGGTGGGCGACGGCTGCCACCGCGACAGTGTAGGTGGACGTCGTCACCGCCGGTGGGCGAGGCCGTCGACCCGCACCGGCGTCGGTAGCGCCGTACCGGCCCCGGACCGCACGGTCCGGCGCCGGATCGGAGCGCTCGGGCACCGTTAGGGTGTGACGGTGCCGGACGACGAGGCCACCGATACCGCACGCCGCGTCAGCAGGCGCTGGCCCGGGTGCGTTCGCTCCTCCTCGGACTCGGCTGCACCGATGCCGAGATCGACCAGGCCGTGGCCGACGACGTCGTCGACCTGTTGGTCGTCGACCGGATGCTGGTGCCCGCCGGCCGGCGCCTGACCCAGGCCGAGGTGGCCGAGACCACCGACATCCCCGTCGACGCTGGCCCGGCGGTTCTGGCGGGCGCTCGGCTTCCTCGACGTCGGTGACGACGACGCCGTCTTCACCGAGATGGACATCGAGGCGGTCCGACTGTTCCAGTCCATGGTGGCCATGGACCTGGTCGACGTGGAGACGGCGGTGCAGATGGCCCGGGTGATCGGCACCTCGATGGCCCGGATCGCCGAAGCCGAGACGGCCCCGGGCGCCACCCCGATCCTCATGTCGTCCGGTGACAGCCTCATCGACGCCGACGAGTTCGCCCGCCGGGCCGGGACGTCCATCCCGGCCATGGCCCGGCTGCTCGAGTACGTCTGGCGGCGCCACCTCCAGGCCGCCACCCGGCGGGCCATGCTCGATCGCGTGCGCCGGTCCGATGGCGGGATCAGCCCCGTCATGGCCGTGGGCTTCGCCGACATGGTCGGGTTCACCGTGCTCAGCCAGCACCTGGGCGACGCCGAGCTGGCCGCCGTGGTGTCCCGCTTCGAGGAGCTGGCCCACGACACCGTGGTGGCGCTGGGCGGCCGGGTGGTCAAGATGATCGGTGACGAGGTGATGTTCGTGGTGCAGACGGCCACCGGCGCCGCCGAGATCGGCCTGAGCCTGGCCGAGGCCTACGCCGACGACGAACTGCTGTCCGACGTGCGGGTGGCGCCTGGCCATCGGTCCCGTGCTGGTGCAGGACGGGGACTTCTACGGTCCGGTGGTCAACCTGGCCAGCCGGCTGGTCGGGGTGGCCAATCCGGGCACCGTCCTCGTCTCCGACGAGCTGCGGGCCGCCCTCGCAGGCGAGGGCGCGGCAGGGATTCGACACCCGGGCCCTGCGACCCCGCAGCCTGAAGGACATCGGCCTGGTCCAGATGTGGAAGCTATCGCGGGCCGGGAAGCGAGCCCGGTGCCGACCGGCGGCGCACCATGCGCTGGGAACGCCTCGGCGAGTGTCCTCCGTGACCTCGAGGAACTGCGGGACCGCGGCGAGCAGGTCGTGCACGGCGCACCCGCCCCGGCCGGGTTCAGATCTCGTCGAGGCGGGCGGTGGCGATCCCGTGGCCCCGAAGGTCGAAGTCCCCCTCGAAGGGGGCGACGGGTCGACCCCGTAGGTCGACCAGCCAGCCCGACCGCCCGGGGATCTCGACCGACGTCGGGGTGGCTCGCGGATTGAACACCCGGACCTCGAGGCGTCCGGCCTCGCGGCGGACGGCCGACACCTCGGCGCCGCCCACGGCCAGCTCGGAGCCGCGGTCGGGCCGCCGTCCCCCCCCGAACGACGCCGTGGTCACCAGCGGGACCAGGATGTCGTCGGCCAGGCGGTAGGGATCGACCTCGCCGAGCTGGCACGGCGTAGTCGACGGCCACCGGCCCGATCATCTGGGGGCCCTCGAGCGGCGTCATCGGCCCGGCCGGTCAGCGGCCGGGTGCGTCATGCCCAGACGGGACAGCATGCCGGTGGCCCGCAACAGGGTGAGGGCCAGCGCCGTGGCCCGCGCCCGCCGGAGCCGTCCCCGTCATCGACATCGAGGTCGACCAGTTCGTACTCGAGGAGGCCCTCGTGGACGACGGTCAGGCCCCCGCTGGAAACGAACCGGCGGGACGGGAAGGTGGGGGTGCCGAACTCCTCGGCCCGTCCCTCGGCCGTCAGGCCCCGCTCGACGACGGTGAAGGCGCACTCGGCCTGCGAGTCGTCGCCGGCTCGGGCAGCGGGAGGTGGACCCGCAGGCGGTGGTCTCTGGACGGGTTGACGAAGCGGGTGCGCACCCGGACCGCCGGCTCGTCGGCCCGGAGCTCGAGCGTGGTCTCGACGGGCACCTGGTGGCTCCCGACCCGCGCCCGGGTGGACTCGTCGACCCGATCGGGCCAGGTGAAGGTGGAGGTGATGGTCGGCGGTGGCCCGGACCGGCCCACGCTCACCCACGCTGACCTGCACCGAGTCGGGTGCATCGACGACGGTGTCGACCGTCGGCGGCGAGTAGTTGTAGGTGTCGCCGTGGTCGCCGCCGTCGACCAGCTGTCCGAACCCCGGGATGCCGTCGATGGAGAACGTGCCCGTCGGCCGGGTCGACGGCCACGGTGACCAGTCCGTTGGTCATGACCGGGCTTCCCGCCGCCGTTCGCCGACGACGGCTCGTCGATGCGGACCGGATGGGCGAGCGGTGCGGGGGCGAACCGGGACCATCCGAACCCGGGCACCGGCGCCTGGCGGGCCAGGATGCGGCGGACCGGCGGCTGGTCGAGGGTGAGCCGGACCTCGGTGTCGGGCCGGGCGGTGAGCCGGGTGAACAGCTCCCGCTTGATCTCCTCGACCGGCGACCCCGTCCCGGGGCTCGGTGCCGATGACCATGGTGACGTCGAGGCCGGTGTCGTCCTCGGCCAGGGAGACGTCGGTGATGTAGGTGTCGGTCGTCGATGCGCGCCCCCTGGATGAGCCCGAGCATGTTGCGGACCGTCTCGCCGTCGAGGGTGATCGTCCCGGGCAGACCGGCGCGCTCGGACAGCACCTGGACGTCGGGGCCGGGCTCGCCCGCCGCCGGCACCACCACCTCGACCAGGCCGCCCCGATCGCGGGCCGCCGGGTTGACCACCACCGGCCCGGGGGCGGCCATGGACGGCCGACAGCGCGGCAGCGCCTGCTCGGTCAGACCCTCGCCGATGTGGCGGGCCTCGGCGTAGCGGTGGAGCACCGCGTCGACCACGTCGTCGGCCGAGCAGGCGCAGATCGAGTCGTGGGCCGAGTTGCGGATCATCAGCGTCCAGGCCACGTCGAGGAAGGGGCTCGGGCCACCGCTCGAGCGGCAGGAACAGGGCCGACAAGCGGCTCGGCCAGCCGCTCGAGGGACCGCTCGGCCCGGGCCGCCGCCTGCTTGACGTCGACCCGGTTGGAGCCCACGCCCATCAGCACGTTGGAGCGGCACCCGGAGCGCAGCTCGCCGTGCCACTCGGCAGGCCGTCGTCGGGCGGTGCCGGCCAGGTAGTCGGGCGAGCGAGGTGATGACCAGTCGAACTCGTCCTGGATCTGGTTGGCCTCGGCCACCACCCGGCCCAGCCACGGCTGGGGGCGCTGGTGGTCGGTGCCGTTCATGAGCAGCATCGGATCGTCCGGCGCGAGGAACGGGGCGAACTCCTCCTCCAGGGCGCGCGAGGCGGCGCACCAGCTGCCTTGGCGTCCTCGGGGAGGGCGGCGCCGTTGCCGTACCCGGCCACCAGGTACTCGGCCCGGACGCTCGATCCGTCGGGCGCGTGCCAGCGGAAGGCCGTGCGGTCGACGGCCGAGGGCACCCCCCGCCAGACCACGGCGTGGCTCGAATCCGGCCTGCGTCGAGGATCTGGGGCATCTGGGCCACGTGGCCGAACATGTCGGGCAGGTAGCCGACCTCCATGACGCCGCCGAAGGCGCTGCCGCGTCCGGATGCCTGTCTGGAGGTTCCGGACGATGGTCTCCCCGGACACCAGGAACTCGTCCATGAGGATGTACCACGGGCCCGACGGTGATCCGGCCGGCGGCGGCCAGGGCCTGCAGCCGGCGCCTTCGTTCTCGGGCCGGATCTCCAGGTAGTCGTCGACGCACGGCCAGCTGGCCGTCGAGCAGGAAGTGGCGTGTACGAGCTGTCCTGCTCCATCAGGTCGAGCAGCTCGTCGACCAGGCGCACCAGCTTGAGCCGGAAGGTCTGGAACGGGTCGTACCACTCCCGGTCCCAGTGGGTGTGGGGGACCACGGCGACCCGCCGGGGCGGCGCGCCCCGGCGCCGGGCACCGCCTGCCCCGGGCGACGTCGTGGACCCAGGTCCCCGTACTCGGAGCCTCGTAGGCTCGGTCCAGCTCGCCACCAGCCGCTCGGCGTCGGCCGGCCGACCTGGTCGGTGCCCCGGCCCGCCCGGTCGGCGTACACCGCCGCCCGAGGTCGTGGAGCAGCCCGTCGCCCGGTGCTTGGCCGTGGCCTGGTCCAGCTTCTCCTGCCCGGCCTTGGTGGCCTCGTTGGCCTTGGCCAGTCCGACCTCGGCCTGGCCTTCACCTTGTCCATGAGTCCCATGACGCCTCCTCGCGTGGTCCGGCGACGACGGCTAAGACTAGACGGAGGACGCCCGTGCCGTCACTGGCCGCGATCACCTCTGGCCGACGGCGTACGAGGAGCCGACCGTGCGCCCCGGCGTGACCGTCTCGATCGGGCGACCTTGTCGCGGGCCTGGTCCGGAGCGGTGGGCACGGCCGCTCCGGCGGGCACCGCTCTGTGGCTCGGCGCCGGCCGGCCGCGGCGCGGACCGAGGGTCGGCTGTGGCCGGAGCCCGACCGGCTGGTGGACGGCGGGGGAGTTCGACGGGGCCACCCGTCGGGTGGCCGGGCGGCTGCGGGGCGCCGGTCTGCTGCCCGGGGACCGGGTGGTGTGGTCGACCGCCTCGTCGGTGGCCGCGCTCGGCCGCCCACGTCGGGGCCCTCCGGGCCGGCCTGGTGGTGGTGCCGGCCAACACCGGCCTACTCGAGCGCGAGCTGGCCCACATCGTGGGCGACGTCCGCCCGGCCGCCGCCGTCGTCGAGCGGCCCGAGCAGGCGGAGTGGGTGCGCGGCGCGCTCGCCCGGCCGACCATGGTCGTGGGCCCCGGCCTCGACCTGCCCGACGGCGGACCCGGGCCCGCTCGACGCGGCCGACCCCGACGACCCGGCCCTCATCTGCTTCACCTCGGGCACCACCGGTGCGCCCAAGGGGGCGGTCCTCCGACCACCGCAACCTGCTGGCCGCAACCGAGGCGGTGAGGATCGGGCCTGGCGGTGGAGCCCGGACGACCGGCTGGTCCACTGCCTTCCCGTCTTCCACGCCCACGGCCTGTGCGTCGGCGTCTACGGCACGCTGCCGGCCGGGGGCTCGGCCGTGCTGCTGCCCGGCTTCGACCCCGGCGCGGTGGCCGATGCGGCCCGGTCCACAGGTGCCTCGCTGTTCTTCGGTGTCCCCACCATGTACCACCGGCTGGTGGCGTCGGGCCGGGCCGGCGACCTGTCGCCGCCTCCGTCTGTGCGTGTCCGGGTCCGGCCCCGCTGCCGCCCGAGCTCCACGCCGCGGCCACGCGCGGCCATCGGGTCGGCGGTGCTCGAGCGCTACGGCATGACCGAGACCCTGATGAACATGTCCAACCCGTACGACGGGGAGCGCCGGGCCGGGCACGGTCGGGTTCCCCCTGCCCGGGGTGGAGGTCCGGCTCGGCCGCCGACGGCGAGATCCTGGTCCGGGGCCCCAATGTCTTCGACGGCTACTTCGAGCGGCCGGCGGCCGATGCCGACGGCCTTCGACGACCGGCGTCCGATGGCGGGACCGACTGGTTCCGGACCGGCGACCTCGGCAGCCGACGAGGACGGCTACCTGGTCATCCGGGGGCGGTCGAAGGAGCTGATCATCTCGGGCGGGTTCAACGTCTACCCGACCGAGGTCGAGGACGTGCTGGCCGGCCATCCGGCGGTGGCCGAGGTGGCGGTGACCGGGACGCCGTCCGACGAGTGGGGCGAGGTGGTGACGGCCTGGGTCGTGGCCGACGGCGCGGCCGCCGGCCATCGAGCGACCTCGTCGCCTTCTGCGGCCGCGTCCCTGGCCCCCTACAAGCGGCCGCGACTGCGTCCGCGTGGTCGACGCGCTGCCCCGCAACGCGCTGGGCAAGGTCGTCCGGAGCCGGCTCGGCTGATCCTGAGGCAGTAGCTTCAGGTGGGTGGGGACCGGAGCTCCAGCGAAGAGCGGGCGGGCGGGTCAGGCGGAGAGGTCCGCCCGCGTGGCTCAGGCGCCGCCGGCGCGGCCCCGACGACCGGTTCGAGCGGTCGCTGTCGGCCGGGGGTTCGAGCCGGTGGCCGGGCTGGACGAGGTCGGGCGGGGGGCTGGGCCGGCCCGGTGTCGGTGGGGGTGGTGGTCGTGCCCCCCGGCGTCCGCGGCCCCCGGGGGATCCGCGACTCGAAGCTGCTCACCGAGGAGCCAGGGAAGCGCTCTTCCCCGAGATCACGGCGTGGTGCCGCGGCCTGGTCGGTCGGGCACGCCGACCCGGTGGAGTGCGACCGGTTGGGTATGACCGCGGCGCTGCGCCTGGCCGGCCCGGCGGGCCCTCGACGACCTGACGACCCGCGCCGCAGTCGTGGTCATGGACGGAGCTTCGACTACGTCAGCGACCCGGTCGACGCCGAGTCCGCCGGGGCGACCGCGACCCCGCGGCCCCAGGTTCGCACGGTGGTCAGAGGCGACGTCACCTGCGTGTCGGTCGCCGCCGCCTCCATCGTGGCCAAGGTGACCCGGGACCGGCTCATGCGCTCGATGGCGGCCAGCTTCCCGGGCTACGACTTCGACCGCAACAAGGGATATCCCTCCCCGGTTCACCGCACCGCGCTCTGGCCGGCGTTCGGCCTGACCTCCGCTGCACCGGAGGTCGTGGTCCTACGTGGATCGAGCTGGCCTTCCGCTGACCGGCGCGGTCGCGGGCCCTGTCAGCTGGGGGCGGGCTCCTTGGGCAGGCCGAGCACCCGCTCGCCGATGATGTTGCGCAGGACCTCGTCGGTGCCTCCGGCGATGCGCATCCCGGGCACGCCCAGCAGGTACTCGGACCAGGCGTAGGTGCCCCAGGCGCCGGTGTCGGCCACCAGGGCGGGACCGAGGATCGACGAGACCAGCGTCGTAGGTGCGCACCATGTTGGCGGTCAGCGACAGCTTGGCCAGCGACATCTCCGGCCCGGGCAGCTGGCCGACGGCGATCTTGGCCATGGCCCGCCGGTTGGTGTAGCGGGCCACCCGCTCGTTGATGATGATGTCGGCCAGCTGCTGGCGGATCAGCGGGTCGCCGGCCCGTCCGACCGCCCGGGCCATCTCGATCAGCCGGTTGACTGGTCGGGAGCCCGACGCCGCCGCCCCCGCCACCGATGGCGGCCCGCTCGTTCATCAGCGTGGTCAGGGCGACCGTCCAGCCGCCGTTGACCTCGCCCAGCCGGTGGGAGTCGGGCACCCGCACGTCGGTGAAGAAGACCTCGTTGAACGAGGCGCCGCCGGTCATCTGGCGCAGGGGCCGGACCTCGACCCCGGGGGCGTGCATGTCGACCACGAAGCCGGTCAGGCCGCGGTGCTTCGGCAGGTCGGGATCGGTGCGGCAGATGATCTCGCCGATGTCGGAGACCTGGGCTCCCGACGTCCACACCTTCTGGCCGTTGACGATCCACTCGTCGCCGTCGCGGACCGCCCGGGTCTGCAGGGAGGCCAGGTCCGAACCGGACGACGGTTCGCTGAAGAGCTGGCAGCCGACGATGTCGCCGCGCTACATCCTGCGCAGGTAGGCCTCTTTCACCTCATCGGTGGCGTGGGCCAGGATGGTCGGCGCCACCATGCCGAGGCCGATCCCGTAGACGCACATGGACGGCGTCCGGTAGTCGGCGGCCAGCGAGGACTAGATCCGCTGGTACTCGCGGTCGAGGCCGCGGCCGCCGTAGGCCGGTGGCCCGGTGATCCAGCCGAACCCGGCGTCGAACACCACCTGGGCCCAGGCCCGGGCCTCGGCCAGGTCGGCAGCCTGCTGTTCGGGTGTCCGCTCCGGAAACAGGCTGACGCTGTCCGAACCCTGGCCCCACACGAAGGTCTCCTCGGGGCGTCTGGGCGCGTGATCATCGAGGAAGGCGCGCGGCCTCGAGCTCGAACTGCTCCCTGCTGATCTGGTCCGTGCCCACGCCGGTCATGTTCCGGTCCCCCTCTTTGCTTCCTGTCGGTGTCCAACGGGTCGCCGGCAGCGTAACCCAGGGCCCATTTGCCCTGCTGCCCGCCGGCCCGGCTCCGGCCGCCGCCGCCTCCCCCGCAGCCCGCCGGCCGGGCACCGGGGTGTCATCGGCCCGGCGCCAGCACGGCGCCGACCGCTTCGTCGAGGTCGGCGTGGGCGAATGCGAACCCCCGGGTGGACAGGATGGCCGGGAGCACCCGCTGGCCGCCGAGCAAGAGCTCGTCGGCCATCTCGGCCCCGAGGATCAGGCTGAGGGCGCCGGCGGGCACGGCCAGGCACGACGGTCGGTGGAGGGCGGCCCCGAGGGCCCGGGCCAGCTCGGCATCGGTGGCCGGGGACGGGGCGGTGGCGTTGACGGGTCCGGACACGCCGTTGTCCCCGAGGCAGTGCAGGATGGCGCCGACCTCGTCGTCGAGGGTGATCCAGCTCCGGTACTGCCTGCCGGTACCGATGCGGCCCCCGAGGCCGAGCCGGAAGAGGGGGAGCTGCTTGGCGAGCACCCCGCCCCTGGCGCTGAGGACGATCCCGGTGCGGAGCAGCACGGTGCGGACGCCGGCGTCGGCCACCGGCCGGGTCTGCCGCCTCCCAGGCCGCGGCACACCTCGGCCAGGAATCCGTCGCCGGTGGCGGACGCCTCGGTCAGCACCTCGTCTCCCCGGTCGCCGTAGAAGCCGACGGCCGACGCACTGACCAGCACGGCCGGCGGGGCGGACAGTCGGAGCAGGGAATCCGCCAGCAGTTCGGTGGCCGAGACGCGGCTGCCCCGGATGAGCTGCTTGCGGGTCGACCGACCACCGCCGGTCGCCGACTCCGGCTCCGGCCAGGTGGACCACGCCGTCGAAGGGCCCCGACCGCTCGAGACCGTCCATGTCGATGGTTCCCGTCGTCGGGTCCCAGTGCACGCCGGTGGTCCGGTCGCCTGCCGGCCTGCCCGGCGGCGGCTTCTCGCACCAGCCGGGTGACGGTGTGGTCCGAGTTCGTGAGCCGCTCGACCAGCGCCGTGCCGATGAGGCCGGAGGATCCGGTGACGAGGACGTTCATGTCGTGGTCGGCGCGGTCGTGGTCGGCCGGTCGTGGTCGGCGCGGTCGTGGTCGGCGCGGTCGGTGTCGGCGCGGTCGGTGTCGGCCCCTGCCGGTCGGCGAGCGCCAGCGCCTGGCGGACCAGGGCCGCGAAGGCGTCCGGGTGGGTGAGGTGGGCCCCGTGGGCCGCGCCGTCGATCTCGACCAGTACGGCACCGGGCGTGTGCTCCACCAGCCAGTCCACCGACTCCCGATGCCGGAGGGCCGAGTTCTCGCCTCTGGCCGAACAACGGCGGGACGGTCATCGCCGTCACGTCGAAGGGAGCCTCGGCGGCGCGGATGGCGGCGAGCTCGGCGGCCAGGGCGGGCCCGTCGGCCCGCCGCGCCGCCTTGCCCGTCTCGGGGAGCCGGTCCCAGGCCGAGTCACCGACCATCCGCCGGAAGAAGCGCTCGGCCCCCCGGGCGTGGCGCTCGGTCGGATCGCCGGCCGCCCGCGTCCCGGCTCAGCCGCCGGCCTGGTCGGCCACAGGTCCGAGCCACGGCATCGGCGGTTCGTAGGCGCCGACGCCACGGATGGATGCGCCGCTCCCGCCACGCGAGCGCGGCCGCCGAGGGCGACGTCGCCGCCGTAGCTGTGTCCGACGACGACGGCGGGCCGTCCGTCGATGACCGCCAGCAGGTCGTCGACGTGCCCGTCGAGCGTGGTGTTGACGGGGAGCGCCTGACGAGAACGGTGGTAGCCCCGGCGGTCGTAGACGACGGTGTGGAGGTCGTCGAGCCGGCGCAGTACCCGGGCGAAACTGGCGACCCGGTCGAGCGACCCGTGGACGAGCACGACGACGCGGGGCGGTCGGGGCAGACCTTCCGGGAGGTGCTCGGTGACGGCGAGCTGGTCGGCGAGGGCATTCCCGACTCAGCCTGGCAGGTGCCGCCGGGTGGCGCCATATGCCGCCCTGACGTGGACGAACGTGATCGACCGCCCCGGAGACGACCGGCGCCCGGTGCCCGGGAACCGCCCAGAATTCGGGGCGTTCTGCCCGAGAATGCACACATCGCCCCTCCAGATCGTGCATTGTTAGTGGCTTCCATATGACCAAGGAGAAACAGTGCCCCTTACCAAAACCGATCTCATCGCGGCCGTCGCCGCCCATACCGGCTCGACTCCAAGGACGTCGCCACCGTGCTGGCCGGCCTCGAGGATGTCATCGTCGCCAACGTGGCCAAAGGCGAGAAGGTCGTCATCACCGGCTTCCTGACCTTCGACCGGGCCCAGCGTGCCGCTCGCACGGGTCGCAACCCCCAGACGGGCGAGACCATCAAGATCAAGGCGTCGAAGAGCCCCAAGGTGTCCGCCGGCGCATCGTTCAAGAAGGTCGTGAACGGCCAGGCCCCGGCGCCGAAGATCACCAAGGCCAAGTAGTGCTCGTCGGAACGGGGTGGTCCGGGCCGGTCCCTGGGCCACCGCTCCGATCGCGTCCGGGTCGTACCGCCCGCTCGTTCAGAGCTGGCCGATGGCCTTGTGGGTCTGGGGGACGACCCGCACCCGCGGGTGGCTGCGCAGCGCCCGCTCCTGCAGCTCGAGCACCTGGTCCGGGCGTCGGGGCTTCCCCGACCTGCCCGAACGGGGTGAGCGGCTGCAGGAACACCTCGGGCCTGCGGTCGCGCCCGTCGTCGGCCGGCCGGCCGTGTCCGGCGCAGACGTGAGCGGCAGCCCGGCCACCATGGCGATGGCCGGCGTCGAACTCGTCCGGGTCGGTGTCGAGGCTCCGACGACGATCTTCACCCAGGTCGTGACGCCCGCGTCGACGGCGGCGGCGAGGAACCTGCGCTGGACGTCCGGCGCCACCCGCTCGCCGTCGACGCTCGGGAGCTTCAGGTCCATGCTGACGTAGGTGATCCAAGGCAGCACCCGTCGCAGCGGCGGGACCAGCGTCCCGTTGGTCTCGAGCATCACCGGCCAGCCCGCGCCCGGCCAGTCGCCGGGCCAGCTCGGTCGACCCGCGGCGCCCTGGAGCAGGGGTTCGCCGCCGGTGAGGCTGATCGAGTGGTGGGGGAGCTGGGCCCACAGAGCCGCTCCACCGCGTCGACCAGCCGGTCGATGGGCAGCGGGCTCCGCCTCGACTGCCAGTCGCGCCGTCCGGCGGTGCGCTCGATCCGGCACGGCCCCGGGCGGCGCTCGAGCGCCTCGGGCTGGTCGCAGTAGGCGCAGCGGATGTTGCAGCCGGTCAGCCGCACGAAGACCTGGCGCTCGCCGACCAGCGCCGCCTCGCCCTGGATGGCCGAGAAGACCTCGGTGCACCAGGATGTCGTCGGCCGACCGTGCGCCGGTGGTCGCCCGGTCGACGTGGCGTCACGCGCGGGGCCGGGTCGACAGCCCGGCCTCGGCGAAGCCCTGGGCCCGCAGCACGCAGGCGTCGCAGGTTCCGCACGGCACGTCTCCGCCCCGGTAGCAGGACCAGGTCAGGTGCAGCGGGGCGCCGTGGTCGCACGCCGAGGCGGACGATCTCGGTCCTTGGTGCACTCGATCAGCGGGGTGCGGATGGCGATCGGGTCCCCCTCGACGCCCCGCTTCTGGCCGGTGGCGGCCACGCCCCGGAACGCCTCGATGAACTCGGGACGGCAGTCCGGGTAGCCGGAGTAGTCGATGGCGTTGACCCCGATCCACACGGCGTCGAGGTCGCGGGCCTCGGCGACGCCGAGGGCCACGGCCAGGAAGATGCTGTTGCGGGCGGGGACGTAGGTGACGGGGATCCCGTCGTCGGCTCCGGCCGTCGGGGACGTCGATGGACGGGTCGGTGAGCGCCGACCCACCCCATGCCGAGGTGTCGAGGTGCGACCACCAGGTGCTCGGAGCGGTAGTGGCCGGCCACCCCGGCCGCCCGGTCGAGCTCGGTACGGTGCCGCTGGCCGTAGTCGAAGGTGAGGGCGAGCGGCGACGGCCCCGACTCCTCGGCTGGCCAGGGCCATGCACACCGTGGAGTCGAGCCCGCCGGACAGGACGACCAGGTGGCCGGCCATGGTCAGGCGCCGGCCCGCCGCGGTCAGCTCCACCGAGGAGTCGCGTCGGTCTCCCACAGGCGCAGGGCGGCCAGCGTCAGGCCGGCATCGGTGAGCAGCTCCCACGCCCGGTGGGCCAGGAGCTCGGCCGTGGGGTTGTCGAGGACCTCGTTCAGGTCCCGGTGGTCCCACTGGTCGATGACCTCGCGGTCGACGACGTCCTGCAGGGGTCGAAGTCGAGCGACCACCCCGTTGGCGTCCAGCGGTCCGTCCACCGTGCACGTCGAGCCGGTAGGAGTGGCCGTGCAGGTTGCGGCACTTCCCGGGGTGCCAGGCCAGCCGGTGGGCGGCCTCGAAGGTGAACGTGCACGTCACGGTCGTCACTGGTGCGGCCACGTCGACGACGCTAACTCAGCGGCACCGGGGCCGGCTCGAGCGACGCCCCGGTTCCGCCGGTAGGCTCGGTAGGCAATCGGACAGCCTCGAGGTGGTGACGCGACGGTGCAGGCGAGCGCGAGGAGCCGGACGGACGCCGCCGGCAGCGGGGCCTTCGGGCCCAACGCCTGGCTGGTCGAGGACATGTACGACCGGTACCGGGCCGACCCCACGTCGGTGTCGGAGTCGTGGCAGGAGTTCTTCGCCGACTACCGGCCCGTCGGCCCTCCCGCTCCACCCGCGGCCGGCGCTCCTGCGATTCCGGCTCACGGCGCCTCTCAGGCCCCGCCGGGGCCGACGGCGGCCGAGTGCGGATCGGCCCGCGACCGGTGCCCGACCGGCTGCGGCGTCGGCCCCCGCCGGCCAGGCGGCGGCCGCTCACCCGGTGCCGGCCGTCGGCGCGGTGGTGTCGGGAACGGAGACGGCCACGCCGCTGCGGGGGGCGGCCGGGCGCATCGTGGCCAACATGGAGGCGTCGCTCGGCGTCCCCACCGCCACCAGCGTGCGGGCGGTGCCGGCCAAGCTGCTCGAGGTCAATCGCACCATCGTCAACAACCAGCTGCTTCCGGACCACCGGTGGCAAGGTCAGCTTCACCCATCTGATCGGCTACGCCGTGGTCAAGGGGCTCGTCGCCGTGCCGGCCATGAACGCCGCCTTCGTCGACTGACGTCGACGGCAAGGGCACCCCCGGCGTGGTCCGGCACCACCACGTCGGGCTGGGCCTGGCCGTCGACGTCGAGAAGGCCGGCGGGAGCCGCACCCTGCTGGTGCCGTGCATCGCCGATGCCGACACCCGGGACTTCCGCGGCTTCGTGAGCTGCCTACGAGGAGCTGGTGCGCAAGATCCACACCAACAAGATCGCCCCCGACGACTTCGCCGGCACCACGGTGACCCTGACCAACCCGGGCACGCTCGGGACCGTCCAGTCGGTGCCCCGCCTCATGCCCGGGCCAGGGACTCATCGTCGGGGTGGGGGCCCTCGGCTTCCCCCCGGGGTTCGAGGCCGCCGATCCCCGCACCCTGGCCGATCTGGGTATCGGCAAGACGGTGACCCTCACCTCCACCTACGACCACCGGATCATCCAGGGGGCGGAGTCGGGGCTCTTCCTGGCCTACGTGTCCGAGTGCCTGATGGGCGGGCACGGCTTCTACGACGAGGTGTTCGAATCCCTCGAGATCCCCTACGAACCGGTCCGGTGGCAGAAGGACGATCAACGCCCTGGACGATGAGGGCGAAGGCACCCACCTCCGCCTGATCAAGCAGGTCCACGTCCAGACCCTCATCAACATGTACCGGGTCCGTGGCCATCTCATCGCCCACCTCGACCCGCTGGACGCCGAACCCCCCCAGCTCCATCCCGAGCTGGACCCACTCCACTACGGACTGACCATCTGGGACCTGCCCCGCCACTTCGTGGCCGACGGGCTGGCCGGCAAGGACGTGGCCACCCTGGACGAGATCCTGCACATCCTCCGCGACGCCTACTGCCGGACCCTCGGCGTGGAGTACATGCACATCCAGGACCCCGAGCAGAAGCAGTGGATCCAACAGCACGTGGAGGGGGTCTCCACCGCGCTCCCGCCCGACGAGCAGCGCCACATCCTCGAGAGGCTCAACGCCGCCGAGGTATTCGAGCGGTTCCTCCACTCGCGCTACGTGGGCCAGAAGCGGTTCGGCCTCGAGGGGGCCGAGTCGGCCATCGTCCTGCTCGACGCCATCCTCGACGGGGCGGTGGAGGAGAACCTCCACGAGGTGGTCATGGGGATGTCCCACCGCGGCCGGCTCAACGTCCTGGCCAACATCGTGGGCAAGTCCTACGGCGAGATCTTCGAGGAGTTCGAGGGAAACCTCGATCCCGAATCGGTACAGGGCTCGGGCGACGTGAAGTACCACAAGGGGGCGGTGGGTCGCTTCGTGGCCACCAACGGCCGCTCGATCCCGGTGACCATGGCCTCGAACCCTTCGCACCTCGAGGCGGTCGACCCGGTGGTGGTGGGCATGGCCCGGGCCAAGCAGGACGCTCTCGGCGGGGAGCAGGGGACCGGGCCCCATTTCGAGGACGGCAGCGGGGACCCGTTCCCGGTGCTGTCGATCCTGCTCCACGGCGACGCCGCCTTTGCCGGCCAGGGCGTGGTGGCCGAGACCCTCAACCTGTCCGGACTGGCCGGCTACCGCACCGGGGGCACCGTCCACATCGTCATCAACAACCAGTTGGGCTTCACCACCGCGCCCGAGGCCGCCCGCACCTCGGTGTACCCGACCGACGTGGCCAAGATGGTGCAGGCTCCGATCTTCCACGTGAACGGCGACGATCCCGAAGCCTGTGTCCGCGCCGCCCGGTTGGCCTTCGGCTTCCGCCAGGCCTTCCACAAGGACGTGGTCATCGACCTGGTCTGCTACCGGCGGCACGGGCACAACGAGGGCGACGATCCGAGCTACACCCAGCCGCTCATGTACGCGCTCATCGAGGCCAAGCGCTCGGTCCGCAAGCTCTACACCGAGTCGCTGGTGCGGCGGGGGGACATCTCCCTCGAAGAGGCGGAGAAGGCCCTCGACGACTTCTCCGACCGACTCCAGGCCGCCCTGGACGAGACCCGGGCCGAGGCCGAGGCCGAGGCCGAAGCGGTGGCCGGGAGCACCCCCGTGCTCCCCGAGTACGTGGTCCCCGACCTGTGGATCCCGCCGGTCGAGACCGGTGTCCCGGCCCCCGTGCTGGCGCGACTGGCCGAAGTGGTCCGCACGGTTCCCGAGGGGTTCGTCATCCACCCGAAGCTGGCTCGCCAGTTCGAACAGCGGGACAAGGTCGTCGCCGACGGCGAGATCGACTGGGCCCTGGGCGAGGCGCTGGCCATCGGCTCGCTGCTGCTGGAGGGGACCAACGTCAGGCTCACCGGCCAGGACACCCGGCGGGGCACGTTCTCACAGCGCCACGCGGTGTTGGTGGACCACGCCACCGGCGCCGAGTACGTGCCGTTGGCCGGTCTGGAGGGTGGGCGGTTCACCATCCGTGATTCGCTCCTGTCCGAGTACGCCTGCGTGGGTTTCGAGTACGGGTACTCGGTCGAGGCCATCGACGATCTGGTGGCCTGGGAGGCCCAGTTCGGAGACTTCTGGAACGGTGCCGAGATCATCGTGGACAACTTCCTGGTGGCGGCCGAGGACAAGTGGGCCCAGCGGTCGGGGTTGGTCCTCCTGCTGCCGCACGGCTACGAGGGGCAGGGGCCGGAACATTCGTCGGCCCGGATCGAGCGCTTCCTCACCTTGAGCGCGCGGGGGAACATGCGGGTGACCGGGCCCACCACGGCGGCCCAGTACTTCCATCTGCTGCGGTCCCAGGTCAGGGGGGCCGACCGGAGGCCACTGATCGTGTTCACGCCGAAGTCGCTGCTCCGGGCCCGACAGGCCCGGTCGCCGATCGAAGCCTTCACCGCCGGTTCGTTCGCCGAGGTCCTCGACGATCCGGCCACCGCCGACGAGTCCTTCGACGTGGACGGCGTGGATCGGGTGGTCCTGTGCGCGGGCAAGGTGGCCTACGACGCCATGGCCCGGCGGGACGAGCTCGGCCCAGCGGGCAGGCACCTGGCGGTGGTGCGCGTCGAGCAGCTCTACCCGTGGCCGAAGTCGACCATCAAGGCCGTCCTCGACCGGTACGACAACGCCCATGAGGTGGTGTGGCTGCAGGAGGAGCCCGAGAACATGGGGGCTTGGAACTTCGTGCACGGGCGGCTCCACCGGCTCCTGCGGGACACCCACACCCTCCGCCACGTGAGCAGGGCGGAGTCGGCCAGCCCGGCCACGGGCAGTGCCGCCCTGCACCGGCTCGAGCAGGAGGACCTCCTGAGCCGAGCCATCGGCTGACCGGCCGGTCGCTGCGTCCCGCGTTCCCGGACCAGCCGTCCCCCGGCCGGTCGCTGCGTCCCGCGTTCCCGGACCAGCCGTCCCCCCGCCCGGTCGCTGCGTGCCGCGCTCCCGGACCAGGGAACTCAGACCAGGAAATCGTGGGCGAGGGCGATCCACATCTCGGTGGACAGCCGCAGGGACTCGACGTCGACCCGCTCGTCTGTCCCGTGGAACATCGCTCCGTACTGCTCGAATCCGATGGCCCGGCTGTGCAGGCCGAATCCATACGCCACGCTGCCGAGATCCCGATGGAAATGGGCGTCGGTGGCTCCCACCGTCAGGTAGGGCACGGTGCGGGCTCCCGGGTAGAAGAGCCGGCTGACCCGTTCCAGTGCCTCCCGCAGGGGGGTGTCGATGGGCGAGGTGGTCGACGGTCGTTCGGCCCAGAAGCGGATGTCCACATCGTCGGCGAGGTCACCGACCACCTCTTCCAGCATGGCCCGCACGTCGGCGGTGTCCCACCCGGGGAGTGAGCGGATGTCGATCTCGAGCTCGACCCGGTCCGGGATCACGTTGATCTTCGATCCGGTGCGGAGGATGGTCGGTGCCATGGTGGTGTGGGTGCAGGCATGAGCCTGGCGGGCCAGGCCCACCAGGGGAAGTTCATCGCAGAACTGGTCGATCCGATCGGGGTCGAGCAATGGCTCGGCGAGGTCAGGCGGGAAGCCGATGCCCTCGATGAACCGGACCCACGCCTCGTGGAGCTGGGCCGCGGGCCGGTACTCGTCGATGCGCCGAACGATCTCGGCCGCCTTGACCAGGGCGTTGTCGGTCCTGAGGGGCTGACTTCCGTGGCCCGGGGTTCCCCGCACCGTCAGGACGCACCAGTAGACACCCTTCTCGCCGACGATCACCGGGAGACGGGTGGTACCGTCCGCCCCGCCCATGGGGAACCCACCTGACTCGGTGATCACGTAGTCGGCACCCACCGCGTCGGCTGCATGCCGGGTCAGCCACCCGGCGCCGTAGGTTCCGAGCGCCTCTTCGTCGGCCACGGCGACGTAGGTCAGGTCACCGGCCGGCCGGAACCCGCTTCCGGCCAGATGGCGCATGGCCGTAGCCATGGTGGCCGTCAGATTGAGCATGTCGATGGCTCCCCGCCCCCAGACCTCGCCGTTGATCAGCTCGCCGCCGAAGGGGTCGTGGCTCCAGTCGTCGCCGTTGGCCGGCACCACGTCCGTGTGCCCGAGGAGGGTCAGCGACGGTGCCGCGGGGTCGGAGCCGTGGATCTTCGCCACCAGTGAGGTCCGATCCGGCTCGGGCTCGAAGGTCTCCAGATCCACGCCCGACCCCTCGAGGTAGCCGGCCAGGAGGTCGGCACTCCGCCGCTCGTGGCCGGAGCCGACCGTGCCGTCGTTGACGCACCCGTTACGGATCAGATGCTGCAAGAGGTCGGTCGCCTCGGCCGTGCGACTGCTCTCCGAGGTCACCGGGCCATCTTACGGTCTTGGCCACGGTCTATCCCCTTCGACGACGGCCCTGGACGGGCGACGACGGCGCAGGATGGGAGGCGGCGGCGGCCTGAAGACTCCCGCAGGATGGACGGAGGATCGGCCGGGAGACCGGGGTGCGCCGGGCATGGTCGGAATGCACCTGGTCAGATGGTTGACTGGAGTCCGTATGGAACAAGAACTCCCCGAACGGCGGCGCATCGTCGTGGACGGGTCCAACATCGCCACGGAAGGCCGGAGTCTGCCCAGTCTGGCTCAGCTCGACGAGGCCATCCGGGCCTTCCTGGAGGAGTACCGGGGCTTCACGACCTCCGATGTGACCGTAGTGGTCGACGCCTCCTTCGGCCACCGGATCGACCCGTCCGAGGTCAAGGCGTTCGATCAGGCCGTCGAGCACGGCGAGATCATCACCCCGCCGGCCGGCGCCATCGGAAGAGGTGACGGCTTCATCCTGAGGATCGCCGAGAAGTCCGGCGCGCTCGTGCTGTCCAACGACTCGTTTCAGGAGTTCCACGCCGAACGGCCGTGGCTCTTCGAGCAGGGGAGGCTGATCGGAGGGAAGCCGGTACCCGGCGTGGGTTGGATCTTCACCCCCCGGACTCCCGTGCGCGGGGCGAGGAGCCGGTCGGTGACGGCCAAGTCGAGGCGCGGGCAGAAGGTGACCGACGCCGAGGGGGATCTGCCTTCGGACGAGCTCTCCGAGCAGTCCGAGCCGGAAGCGGAATCAGCGTCGGCGCCGTCCCGGACGGCTCGGCGATCACGAGGGGCGACATCGAGGTCCGCCGCCAAGGCCGCCAAGGCCACCAATGCGGCCGCGGCGGCCGAGTCGGACACGGCCACACCGGAGGAGACGACGACCGGCAGGGCGGCAAAGGCCGGCAAGGCGGCAAAGGCCGGCAAGGCGGCAAAGGCCGGCAAGGCGGCAAAGAGCGGCAAGGTGGCAGAGACCACCAAAGCCACTGCCGTTGGCGAACCGGTCCAGGCGGGGAAGGTGGCCAAACGCTCGACGTCGACCAGGAAGTCCGCGGCCACCGCGGCGTCGGCGTCCACCGAGCCCGACGAGCCCATCGAGGTCGCCGAGGCCGTCAAGGCGACCAGGGCGTCGAAAGCCACCAAGGCCACCATGTCCAGGGTCTCCAGGGCCTCCGAGGCCACGGGGTCCGCCGCCACCGAAGCCGCCAAGTCCAAGGGGTCCGCCGCTTCCAAGGCCACGGGGTCCGCCGCCGCCAAGGCCACGGGGTCCGAAGCCGTCAAGGCCACCAAGGCCGCCAAGGCGACCAAGACGGCGAAGGCGTCGAAGGCATCCCCGGCCCTGGCCGCTTCGACCTCAGGGCGGCGGACCGACGATCGGTCGGCGGCGCCGGGTAACGGGAGCGGCGAGCCCGGTTCCGCGCCGGAGGCCCTCAACGATCCCATGACGTTCCTCACGTTCGTGGCCGATCATCCGGTCGGAAGTGCTTTCGACGGGACGGTCGTCTCCTTCACCTCGCACGGTGCCCACGTCGATGTCGGTGGCATGCTCTGCCATGTTCCGCTCCGGGGCCTGGCCCATCCGCCGCCCAAGAAGGCCCGTCAGGTGCTGGCCAAGGGGGAGACGCGACCGTTCCTGCTCGTCTCCTTGGATGCCTCCCGTCGGCGGGCCGAGCTGGCCCTACCCGGCATCGACACCTGACCGGCGGGCATCCACACCCGACGACCCGGTACCGGCAGCTGACGACCCGGCCACCGGCACCTGACGACCCGGACCCCGTACATGATCGGCGGGACCCGCCAGCGTCCGGCACGCGACCGGCACGCGACCGACACACGACCCGCCAGCGACCGGCACGCGACCGGCACACGACCCGCCAGCGTCCGGCGAGGGATATCCTCGGCGGTCGTGCGAGCTGTCGACTACCTGCCCCATCGCGACCCGTTCCTGTTCATCACCGAGCTGCTGTCGGTCGAGCCCGGTCAGTCGGCCACCGGCAACTGGCAGCTGACCGGCCAGGAGGCGTTCTTCGCCGGCCACTTCCCCGGCCGGCCGACCCTTCCGGGGGTGCTGATGGTCGAGTCGCTGGCCCAACTGGGCGGGGTGGCGGTCCTGGCCGATCCCGCCTTCTCCGGTCGGCTCCCGTTGTTCGGCGGGATCGAGCGGGCACGGTTCCGCCGCCAGGTGGTCCCGGGCGACCTGCTGGAGCTGGAGGTCACGCTGGGCCGCATGTCCGCACGTGCGGGCAAGGGAACCGGCCGGGCCTCGGTGCGCGGGGAGCTGGCCTGCCAAGCCGAGCTCCTGTTCGTCCTGGTGGACGCGGCTCCACCCGAGCCCGCCTGATCGGCCGTCGATCGGTGCGCATCGCCACCTGGAATGTCAACTCGCTCACCGCCCGTCTTCCCCGGGTCGAGGAGTGGATCGCCTACGCCCAGCCCGACGTCCTCTGCATGCAGGAGACCAAACAGGCCGACGCGGCATTTCCCCACGGAGCCTTCGCCACCCTCGGGTACGAGACGGCCCACCATGGTGACGGGAGGTGGAACGGCGTGGCCATCGCCAGCCGGGTGGGGCTGTCCGAGGTCTCGACGGGCATGGGATCGACCGACGATGCCCAGGGCACCCGGCTGATCGCCGCCGACTGCGGAGGCGTACGGGTGATGTCGGTCTACGTCCCCAACGGGCGCAGTGTCGACAGCGAGCACTTTGTGGCCAAACTGGACTGGTTGGCCCGTCTGCGGTCGCTGCTCGAGGAGACGAGCTCGCCCGACCAGCCGGTGGCCGTGTGCGGCGACTTCAATGTGGCCCCCGAGGACCGTGACGTGTGGGATCCGAGCCAGTTCGTGGGTATGACCCATGTGAGCCAACCCGAGCGCGACGCGCTCGCCCGCCTTGAGGCGTGGGGTCTGGTGGATGTATTTCGCCGGCTCTACGACCAGGAAGGGCTGTTCAGCTGGTGGGACTACCGGGGCGGCTCGTTCCACCGGCACCGCGGCATGCGAATCGATCTCATCCTGGTCACCGAGGTGCTGGCCGCCCGGACCACCTACGCCCTCATCGACAGGAACGCCCGCAAGGGCGAGAAGCCATCCGATCACACCCCCGTGTTGATCGACACCACGCTCCCGTAGCCGGGATCACTCCCGCCCGGCCGAGGTGCGCAGACCGGCACGGATCTCGGCGATCCGGCGGCCGGTGTCGACCGGGTCCGGCCGCCCGGTCCCGGCCCTCGACACCCGGGCCACCGCAGCCAGCCAGGGGGACGGCTCGCGCTCGACTCTCCGGCCGTGGCCCGTCGTCCGCCGACGCGACCACGAGCAGTGCAGTTCCCTGGAGGCGCGGGTCAGGGCGACGTAGAGCAGCCGCCGCTCCTCCTGGCGGGCGGCGGCCGACTCGGCGTAGACGATGGGGACGAACCCGTCCTCGAGGCCGATCACGCAGACCGAAGTCCACTCCAGCCCTTTGGCGCGGTGGAAGGTGGCCAGCTCCACCGCGTCGGTGTCGGCGTCTGCGCCTCCGGCCCCGCCTCGCCGTGCTGACCCCTCCGGCGCCCGGGACCCCGCGGAACCCCTGGAGGCGGCCTCGGCCCCGGCCTCGCGGCCGGGTGTCGTCCGGTGGGGGATACCGGCCCGGGCCAGTGCCCGCCGGACGACCGACAGCTGGTCGTGGGTACGGGCCAGCACCGCCTGGTCCGACCACCTGATCCCTTCGGCCGACCGGCGGGCCAGGACGGCGGCCACGCCCTCGGCCTCGGCGGTGTCGTCCTCGTAGCCGGTGACCACGGGCAGGGGGCCGTCGGGGGCGGTGGAGCTGGGGGGCACCGTCCCCGACGCTCCCAGCACCGCCGCGGCCGCCGCCACCACCTGGGGGCTGGACCGGTGGTTGGCGTCGAGCCGGACCACCTCGAGGCCGTCGACCAGTTCGTGCAGGCGGTCGAGCAGCCGGGGATCCGCCCCGTTCCACCCGTAGATGGCCTGGTTCGGATCGCCGACGGCACAGAGATCGTTCCGGTCCCCCATGAGGGCCATGACCAGTCTGAACTGGGCCGGGTTCACGTCCTGGAATTCGTCGACCGACAGGTGCCGGTAACGCCAGTGCATGCGCTCGGCGAAGTCGCGGTCGTCGTGGAGGAGATCGGCCGCCCGGACCAGGACGTCGTCGAGGTCGAGCATGCGCCGGCGCCGGAGCGAATCCTCGTAGGCGACGAAGGTGTCGACCACCTGGTCGATGGAGATGCCGGTCGGCCGGCCGGCGGCCGGCGCGGCGGCACCGTAGGACTGGGCCGTCAGGCAGTTGGCCTTGGCCCATCCGATCTCGGTGTCGACCGCCGAGGCCAGGGCCGGATCGCCGACCAGGGTGGCGAGCGCCCTGTGCCGGTGCTCGGCCACCATCGGGACAGGACGGCCCGCGTCGAGGGCATGCCGTCGCAGGAGGGTCAGAGCCAGTTGATGGATCGTGCCGGCCCGCACCCCGGGGCCCGGAACGCCCCCCGGCTTCGCCGGGATGGACACCGTCACTCCGTAGAGGCGGAGCCGTTGTCGCAGCTCGCGGGCGGCCTTGCGGGTGAAGGTGCAGATCAGGGTGTGATCGGCCTCCGCGGTCCCCTCCCGGATGCGGCGGGTGGCCCGGAGGGTGAGGACCCGGGTCTTGCCCGAACCGGCACCGGCGATGATGCTCAGCGCCGCGGACTCCGAGGTCACCGCCTGGCGCTGGTCATCGGTCAGATCGGCCATGGCCCGGCTGAAGGGGTCGTCTTCGCCCCCGCCGGGACGGGTCGACGGTGCCGGCTGGTCCAGTGGTTCCACGGGAGCTGAGGCTATCGGTAGGGTGTGCCGGTGCTGAAGTCGTTCGCCGACGGCCGCCTGTTCGGCGGGACGTGGGGGTCGGGGGTTCCCTCGGTGCTCGCCCTCCACGGCTGGCGACGGACCCACGCCGACTTCTCGGGTGTCTTCGACGTCGACGACCCGGCCGAGACGGTGGGCGCCATCGGTCTGGACCTGGCGGGGTTCGGGGCCTCGCCGCCGCCGCCGGAGCCCTGGAGCACCGAGGAGTACGCCCGCCAGCTGCTCCCCCTCTTCGATGAGCCCGGCGTGCTGGCCGACAGGGTCGTCGTCGTCGGGCACTCCTTCGGTGGTCGGGTGGCGGTCCGGCTCGGCGCCCTGTTGCCCGACCGGATCGAGCGGATGGTGCTGTGCGGGGTGCCCCTGCTGCATCGGGAAGGGCGCCGGTCGCGGCCCGCCGCCGCCTACCGGGTGGCCCGCCGCCTCCATTCCCTGGGGCTCCTCGACGATGACCGGATGGAGGCGATGAGGGGCCGGTACGGCTCCGCCGACTACCGGGCGGCCACAGGGGTCATGCGCGACGTCCTCGTCCGCCTGCTGGCCGAGGAGTACAGCGAGTCCATGGCCGCCGTCCGCTGCCCGGTCGAGCTGCTGTGGGGCGAGGACGACACCGAGGTGCCCGTGGAGGTCGCCGTTCGGGCCACCCCGGTGTTCCCCTCGGCCAGGCTGGTCGTCCTGCCCGGCATCGGCCACCTGCTCCCGACCGAGGCACCGACGGAGCTGCGGCGGGCCGTTCTCGGCCGGGAAGTCGAGTACCCGGGCCCCTCGCCGGTGGCGGCGGACGACGATCCGATGGCCGGTTCTCGTTGAGCGCTGCCGGCCGGGCACCGACGACGGTGGCCGTGGACCTGTCCCGATTCCACCACGGTGTGGCCTGGGTCACCGTCGCCTGCTGCGTGGCCGCCTGCGCACCGGCCGGACTGCGCTGGCTCCGGGTCGCGCAGCGCGAGCACTACCTGGCCGGGTCCGTGCTCCGCTTCGCCGGCCGGTGGTGGAAGTCGACGCCCGCCAACGTGGCCCTGGCCGCGGCCGCGGTGGTGGCCGCCGTCGTGTCCATCCGCTACCCGGTGGCCGGGGTGGTGGTGGCCGGGGTGGTGGTGGTCGGCCCCCTGGGCCTCACGCTGCGCGGCCGCACGTCCCCGCTGGCCTGGACCCACCGCCTCAAGAGGCTGGCTGCGGCGTGGGCGTTGTTCGAAGTGGTGCTCGTGGTCGTCGGGGTGGTGAGTGGGTTGGCCTCCCTCCTGGCCGTGGTGGCTGCCCTCGCCGTGCCCCTGGGGGTCGACCTGGCCTGCCGGGCCATGTCGCCGGTGGAGCTCCGGCTGTCCGCCCACTTCGTGGACGAGGCTGCGGCCCGGCTGCGGCAGGTGTCCCCGGTCGTCGTCGCCATCACCGGGTCGTACGGGAAGACGTCGACCAAGGGCCACGTGGCCGTCCTCGTCGGAACGGCCCGGACCCTGGTGGCCACCCCGGCCAGCTTCAACAACCGGGCCGGCCTGGCCCGGGCCGTCAACGAACACCTGGCCGAAGGGACCGAGGTGTTCGTGGCCGAGATGGGAACCTACGGCCCGGGGGAGATCGCCGATCTGTGCCGGTGGTGCCCACCGGACATCGCGGTGATCACCGCCGTCGGACCGGTCCACCTGGAGCGGTTCGGGTCGGAGGACCGGGTCCTCGAGGCCAAGTCCGAGATCATCGGGTCGGCCGGCACCGTCGTGCTCCAGGTGGATGATCCGAGACTGTCGGCGCTGGCCGACCGGGTCGGGTCGCAGGGGCGGCGAGTGGTGAGGTGCTCGGGAGAGGATCGTTCCGCCGATGTCAGCGTGGTGCGGACCGGGGACGGGCAGCGGATGTCGGCGTTCGTGCGCGGATCGGTGCTGGCCGAGGAGATCCGGATCCCTGTGGGGGTGCAGCCTGCCAACCTCGCCATCGCCATCGCCGTCGCCCTGGAGCTGAAGGTAGACCCGGAGGCCGTCGCCTCCCGGCTGCATGAGCTTCCATCCGTCGACCATCGGCTCCAGGCGGTCCGCTCCGCGTCGGGGGCGACGATCCTGGACGACACCTACAACTCGAACCCGGCCGGAGCGTCCGCCGCGTTGCGTGCCCTGGCCTCGGCCGACCTGGACGCCGGCCCCCCGGGACCCGACGGATCTCGCCGTGCCGTGGTGGTCACCCCGGGCATGGTGGAGCTCGGGCCGCGCCAGTTCGAGGAGAACCGGGAGTTCGGCGCAGCGGTGGCGGCCACGGCCACCGACCTGCTCGTCGTGGGCCGGACCAACCGGCGGGCCCTGTTGGCCGGTGCGAGCTCGGTCGACGGCTCGAGGATCCGGGCCATCCTGGTCCCCAACCGTCAGCGGGCGGTCGATTGGGTGCGCCGGCACCTCGTCCCGGGCGATGTCGTCCTGTACGAGAACGACCTGCCGGACCACTACCCTTGAAAGCTTGGGCCGCCGACCCGGACCGCTGCCGGCGGTCCGGGTTCCCTCGGTGGCCGATCGGAGGAGTCGACCCAACGTGCCCGAAGTAGCCGTGATCTTCGGAGGTCCATCGCCCGAACACGACGTCAGTGTGCTGACCGGGCTGCAGGCGGCCAGGGGCCTGGCCGCTGGGCCCGGGCGACCGGATGCGAGCGTCCGGGCCCTGTTCTGGTCCAAGACCGGCGAGTGGTACGAGGTCGACCCCGACCTCGAGGCGGAGTCGTTTCTGGAGGGCGTTCCCCGGGGCGCAAGGAAGCTGCAGTTCACGGCGGCGCCGGGGGGCGGGTTCTCCGAGCCCGGAGGGCGTCTCGGGCGGCCCCGGAACCTCGAGTTCGAGGCGGCCGTGGTGTGCTGCCATGGCGGGCCGGGTGAGGACGGGACGCTGCAGGCGGCCCTGGACCTGGCCGGTGTCCGCTACTCGGGCCCCAGCGTGTCGAGCGCCGCCCTCGGCATGGACAAACTGGCCTTCGGGTCGGTGGTGGCCGCCGACGGACTTCCGACCCTTCCCCGCCTCCTGCTGGTCGCCGACTCTGAGCCGCCGTCGTTTCCCGGGCCGTACATCGTCAAGCCTCGCTTCGGCGGGTCGTCCATCGGGATCGACGTGGTCGAGGATTTCACCACTGCCCTGGCCCGGCTGGGCGTGAACCCCCATCTCCGGCTCGGCGCCGTCCTCGAGCCCTACCGTCCCGAGATGACCGACCTCCAGGTGGGCGTGCGCCGGTGGCCGGCGCTGGAGATCTCGGCGGTCGAGCGGCCCATCCGGAGCGCCGGTTCGGCCGACATCCTCGACTACCGCGACAAGTACGTGGCCGGCGAGGGGATGGCCGGAGCCAACCGGGAGCTCCCGGCCCGGATACCGTCCGAGCTGGAGAAGGGACTTCGCCACGCGTCGGAGCGGATCGCCGCCCTGGCCCAGGTCAGGGGTATCGCCCGCATCGACTTCCTCTCGGACGGCGAGCAGTTCGTGGTCAACGAGATCAACACCATCCCAGGCTCCCTGGCCCGGTACCTGTGGGTGGCACCGGCCGTCCCGTTCCCCACCTTGCTCGATGACCTCATCGACGAGGCACGTGAGCGGTCCACGCACGCCTACTCAGTGGCCGGCGCCGACGGTTCGGTCCTCCGTTCGGCCGGATCGATCGCGGCCAAGCTGGGCTGAGCCTTTGCCCGACCAGCGGTTCCAGCTCCTGCCGGGCGAGAAGATGCTGGTCGATCTCAGACCCCACTGGTCCTTCCTGACCGGGCCGTTGATCGCCTCGGTGGTTGCCATCGCCGCCGGGGTGACACTGGATTTCGCCATCCCCCACACCTCGGTCGCCATTCACTGGGTCGAAGGGCTGGTGGTGGCCGTGCCCTGCCTGTGGCTGACCGTGCGGGTGGTGAGGTGGCGCACGACGAGCCTGATCCTGACGTCCCACCGGTTGGTCGAACGGTGGGGTGTCCTGACGCGTCGGCAGGCCGAGACGGCGTTGGCCCACATCACCGCGGTCACCCTGGTCCAGACCTTCGGTGGCCGCATCGTCGGCACCGGACGGCTGGAGCTGGAGATCCGGGGCGACGACCAGATCCGGTGGATCGACCACGTACGCAAGCCGGCCATCGTCCAACGGGTGATCCACCGCCGGCTGCGGCCCTACCCCGAACCGGGGGCGGCGTTCGGATGAGCGGTTCGGCGGGCCACGGTCCCGTCGCTGGCCCGGACCCGCCAGGCCGGCGTGGCCAGCGAATCGGGGTCGATGGCCCCCGGGCGGCTCAGTGCCACCACGCAGCCGCCGAACCCCGCACCGGTCATCCGAGCTCCGAACACTCCGGGCCGGGCCGCCAGCTCCGTCACCAGGGCGTCGAGGGCGTCGGTGGAGACCTCGAAGTCCTGGGCCAGGCTCCGGTGGCTCTCGGTCATCAGGGTCCCGGCGGCGACGAGATCACCGGCGGCGAGAGCGGCGGCGCACCCGCGCACCCGCCGGCACTCGGAGACCACATGCCGGGCCCGTCTGCGGAGGAGCGGATCGCGGAGCCCGACGATATCCGCGTCTCCGGCGGAGCCCAGAGGCCCGATGACGGATGCGGCCGCTTCGCATTCGGCCACCCGGGTGGCGTACGGCGAGGAGCTGAGCGTCCGGTGCAGGCCCGAATGGACCACGATCACGTCGGCATCGGCAGGGAGTCGGACCTGCCGGGTGGCCATGGTGGCGAAGTCGATCAACAGTGCGTGGCCCCGCCGCCCTCCGGCACAGACCAGGGGATCCATGGCTCCGACCGGCACGCCCGACCGCCGCTCCGCCTCCTGGCACAGTCGGGCCACCACCGACGGAGCTCCCGTGACCCCGAAGACCTCGGCCAGAGCCACGCAGAGGGCGGCGCTCGAGGAGAGGCCCGAGCCCACGGGCAGCGTGGACTCGATGTGCACGGTACCCCCCGACTCGGGCCTGGCCAGGGCCACCATCGCCCCGACGAGCCGGGACCACGACGGTTCCAGGGCCCCGATGTCGGCCTCGCCGGCGGAGAGGTCCAGTGGAATGACGGCAGGGTCCCCGAACGCTGATGACGTGACGGTGATGTGCTCCTGGTCCGCCCGACAGAACGCCACCGTCACCCCGAGGTCGATGGCCATGGGCAGGGCCACGCCCAGGTTGTAGTCGGTATGGTCACCGATCAGGTTCACCCGACCGGGCCCTGTGGCTCGTATGACCGGTGGCACCAGTCGGCTCCTCGGGATCGTTCCAAGCAGAGAGGTCGGCGGTCAGTGCCGACCGAGGAGGAGGCTACCGCCGGCGCCCATGGCGGAGGGCGGTGGACGGACAGGGCGGTGGACGGACAGGGCGGTGGACGGACAGGGCGGTGGACGGACAGGGCGGTGGACGGACAGGGCGGTGGGCGTATTTGACCCCCGGGGTCCCTGGCGGCCACCATCCGGCCATGACCATCCCCGAAAACCCATGTCCGGCCGCGCCCGTCCGGCTCTGCACCTCCCCGACCCCGGCGGGTACCCGATGAGCGGACCACTCGAAGGGATCCGCATCGTCGAGCTGGCTGGACTGGGGCCGGCCCCGTTCGCCGGGATGATGCTCGCAGACGCCGGCGCCGACATCGTTCGGATCGACCGCTTCGAGCGGGCCACGTACCCACCCCACCAGGAGGCCCATGTCGACCTGATGAACCGTGGGCGCAGGTCGGTGGCCGTGGATCTCAAACACCCCGAAGGGGTGGCGCTGGTCCTCCGGCTGGTCGAGTCGGCCGATGGCCTCATGGAGGGATTCCGTCCGGGCGTCGCCGAGCGGCTCGGACTCGGGCCCGACGCCTGCCTGGCCCGCAACCCCAAGCTCGTGTTCGGCCGGATGACCGGTTGGGGCCAGGAGGGACCGATGGCCCAGGCCGCCGGACACGACATCGACTACATCGCGTTGGCCGGCGCCCTCGAGCCGGTGGGGCGGGCCGGCGAGCGGCCGCTGCCTCCCCTCAATCTGGTGGGAGATTTCGGCGGCGGCGGCATGTTGCTGGCCTTCGGCATGCTGGCCGCCATCATCAGCGCCCGCCAGACCGGGAAGGGGCAGGTCGTCGATGCCGCCATGGTCGACGGCGCCGCCTCCTTGATGACCATGACGTTCACGCTGCGCGCCTCGGGCATGTGGACCGGCCCACGGGGCACCAACCTGTTGGACACCGGGGCCCACTTCTACGAGGTCTACGAGACGTCCGATGGAGGGTTCATCGGCGTGGGCGCCATCGAACCGCAGTTCTATGCCGAGCTGATCCGCCTGCTCGGCCTGGAGGGGGAGGAATTGCCCCCCCAGATGGATCGTGACGCCTGGCCGGGCATGAAGGAGCGGTTCGCGCGGATCTTCGCCGGCAAGACCAGGGCCGAGTGGGAGGCGGTCTTCGAGGGCAGCGATGCCTGTGCCGCACCGGTCCTGTCTCCCGCCGAGGCCCCCGAGCACCCGCACAATCGCTTCCGCCGGACGTTCACCGAGGTGGCCGGGGTCGTGCAGCCGTCGCCGTCGCCCCGTTTCGCGGGTACTCCCGGCTCGATCCGCAGGCCCCCGCCCAATCCGGGACAGTACGCCGACGAGGCTCTGACTGAGTGGGGGCTGTCCGGGGATGAGATCGCCGGGCTGCGCGCCTCGGCGGCCATCCGGTGACCGGGAGGGCGTGCCCTCTTTGCCCTGCCCCTGCCCGCCACAGTTCACGGTGGGTCGCCGGACGATGTCAGACGATCTCCGACCAGCTCATGTCTTGGTTCCGCGGAATTCGCCAAATTATCGGCTCCAGCCGGTGCGGATTTGGCCTACCTACCGGCTGGGGCCGGTAATTCGGGCGAATTCGAAATTCAGGCAAAGGCTGGCGAGAGGCCCATGGGTTCCCGCCCGGGCACGACCCCGCCCCCACGTCCCGGCCTCAGCCACCGCCCCGTGCGACCCCGGCCCCAGGGGGCGCCACCCAGGCCCCAGGGGGCGATCCCGGGGGACACGACCCCGGCCCTGAGGGAGGGACCCCATCGCTCCGGAGGTGATCTCCGGGTGGGGCCCCGGGTGGCCGGAGCCCGGGGAGCTGCGGGCCCAGTCCGGCACGGATCCCCTCAGAGGTTGACCACAGGACAGGTCACGGTCCTGGTGATGCCCTCGATCAACTGGATCCGGCCCACCACCATCCGACCGAGCTCGTCCACCGTGGCGGCCTCGGCCCGCACGATGACGTCGTAGGGGCCGGTGACCCCTTCCGCGGCCACCACGCCGGCCAGCCCGGCCACCGCACGGGTCACCGAGGCCGCCTTCCCCACCTCGGTCTGGATCAGCACATAGGCGTTGACCGGCACTCGAACCTCCCGGGACGCCGAGACAGGTGGACGGCGTATGTTATCGCCCGCCCCCTGCCGCCTACCATGCCGTCGTGACCGTTCGGGAGCGTGGTGACCAGTTCCGCCGCCTGGCCCGGTCGGCGATCACCGACCTGTTCGACCAGCACCGGCCGTTCGGACGGTTGGCACTGACCCACGTCCTCATGACCGCCGGTGACACCATGTTTGCGGTCTCCCTGGCCGGCTCCCTGTTCTTTTCCATCTCGCCCACGGCGGCCAGGGACAAGGTGCTTCTGTACCTCCTCTTGACCGTCGGGCCCTTCGCCGTGGCCGCCCCGGCACTGGGTCCGGTGATCGACCGCAGTCGCGGCGCTCGCCGGGCCATGGTGGTGGCATCCGCGTTGGGTAGGGCGGCGCTGTGCCCGTTCCTGGCCCGGGACATCCACTCGCTGCTGCTGTTTCCCGAGGCCTTCGCCATGCTGGTGCTGTCCAAGGTCTACGTGGTCACCAAAGGCGCCCTGGTCCCGGAGATGGCGGCTCTGGGGATGCTGGACGAGGTGGCCGACGCAGCGTCCGGCCCGCCGGCGGACGACCCGCGGCCAACGTCCGATCCGCCGACGGCCCAGGCCGCCCGGGGTCCGGACCCCACTCCTCCCTACGGGATGCCGGTCGTCCATGTCGACGACCCGGGCACGGGGACCGACAAGGTGGAGCCGGACCTGGCCACCCTCAACGCCCGCCTCGGGTTGCTGGCCTCGCTGTCGGGCTTCGCCTTCGCCCTTCCTGCCGTGGCCATCCTCAAGCTGGGTGGCGCGGACGGGGCCGCCGCCGTGCTGTGGGTGCTGGTGGCGGTCTTCACCGCCGCGGCGGTCGCCGGGGCACGGCTACCGGTGCCGTACCGGCTGGGCCGCGGGCGGGCGGAGCGGCGCCGGGACCGGGATCTGAACAGGAGGGAGCTGGCACCGGCTCCGGCCGTGGAGTTCGCTCCCGACGTGGATCCCACATGGGCCGAGGACGAGGACGACCTGGCCGCGCTCCGGCCCATCGCCGACACCGAGGTGACCCTGGCCCTGATGCCCATGTCGGTCCTGAAGGCCCTCGTCGGGTTCACCACCTTCCTGTTCGCCTTCGGTCTCCGCCGGGAGGGAGCAGCCACCTGGTGGTTCGGCCTCGTGCTGGGCGCGTTTACCGCCGGCGCCCTCGTCGGGGTGTTGCTCGTCTCGAGGATCCGGCGGGTGCTGGACGAGCAGCAGATGCTCACCGGCGCGCTGTGGCTCATCGTGGTGGTGGCCGGGATCGGAGCCGTCTATCCCGCCCGCTGGTACTGGGCGGTGGTGGCGCTGACGGTGGGGGTGGCCAGCGCGGTGGCCAAGCCCTCGTTCGACGCGCTGGTCCAGCGCCACGTGAGCGAGTCCAACCAGGGCCGCGCCTTCGCCCGCAACGAGACCCGGTTCCAGATCCTGTGGGTGGCCGGCTCGTTCGTGCCCGTGATCCTCTCGCTGCCCGTACCGGGCGGGGACCTGGTCATGGCGGTGGCAGCCGCGGCCGGTGCGGGTTCCTACATGAGCTCCCGGCGCGCCGTACGCCGGTAGGCGGACACCGCGTCCCCGGCCGGATGCCGCGCCGGCTGGCTCAGCCGAGTTGTTGTTCGAGCTTGTCCACTTCGTCCCTCAGGCGGTCGGGAAGCTTGTCGCCGAAGGTGGCGAAGTGCTCACGGATGCTCGGCACCTCGGACCGCCACTCGTCGGAGTCGACGGCCAGCAGCTTCTCCATGTCCGCCGGCGAGACATCCAGCCCGTCGGTGTCGATGGCTCCCGGTGCGGGAACGAAGCCGATCGGGGTCTCGGTGGCCTCGCCGGTGCCGTTGACCCGCTCGAAGACCCACTCGAGCACCCGGGAGTTCTCGCCGTAGCCCGGCCACAGCCAACGACCGTCCTCGTCCTTCCGGAACCAGTTGACGTAGAAGATCTTGGGGAGTTTGCCCGGATCGGCGGAGGCCCCGATGTTCAACCAGTGGGCGAAGTAGTCGGCCATGTTGTAGCCGCAGAAGGGGAGCATGGCGAAGGGATCGCGTCGCAGGTTGCCCACCGCTCCGGCCGCGGCCGCCGTGGTCTCGGAGGCCATGATCGATCCCAGGAAGACCCCGTGGCCCCAGTCCCTCGACTGGAAGACCAGCGGGACGACCGAAGCCCTGCGCCCGCCGAACAGGATGGCGTCGATGGGCACGCCGGCGGGGTCCTCCCATTCCGAGGCGATGGCCGGGTCCTGCGCGGCCGGGACGGTGAAGCGCGCATTGGGATGGGCAGCCGGCGTGCCCGCTCCCGGCGTCCACTCCTCACCCTTCCACGAGGTGAGATGGGACGGGGGATCGTCGGTCATCCCCTCCCACCACACGTCACCGTCATCGGTGAGGGCGGTGTTGGTGAAGACGGCGTTGCCGTCCAGGGTCATCATGGCGTTCGGATTGGTGTGCCGGTTGGTGCCGGGGGCCACCCCGAAGAAGCCTGCCTCCGGGTTGATGGCGTACAGCCGACCGTCGGCACCGAACTTCATCCAGCAGATGTCGTCCCCGACGGTCTCGACCTTCCAGTCCGGCAGGGTGGGGATCAGCATGGCCAGGTTCGTCTTGCCGCAAGCCGATGGGAACGCTCCGGTCACATACTTCGTCTCGCCGGCCGGGGAGGTGAGCTTGAGGATGAGCATGTGCTCGGCCAGCCAGTTGTGATCGCGCGCCATGACCGAGGCGATGCGCAGGGCGAAGCACTTCTTCCCCAGGAGGGCGTTGCCGCCGTAGCCCGAGCCGTACGACCAGATCTCGCGGCTCTCGGGGAAATGCACGATGTACTTGTTGTCGGCGTCGCACGGCCACGGAGAATCGGCTTCTCCCTCGGCCAACGGGGCCCCCACCGAGTGCAGGCACGGGACGAATTCCCCGTCGGTCCCGAGCACCTCGAGGGCGCCCCTCCCCATGCGGGTCATGATCCGCATGGAGACGGCCACGTAGGGAGAGTCGGTGATCTCCACGCCGATGTGGGCGATGGAGGACCCGAGGGGTCCCATGGAGAACGGGACCACGTACATCGTGCGTCCCCGCATCGATCCCCGGAACAGCCCGGTCAGCTTGCTCCGCATCTCCTCGGGGTCCTTCCAATTGTTGGTCGGACCGGCGTCGGACTCGAGGGCCGAGCAGATGAACGTGCGGTCCTCGACCCGGGCCACGTCGCCCGGATCCGAATGGGCCCAATAGCTGTTGGGGCGCTTGGCGTCCGACAGCTTGGTGAAGGTCCCCGCATCGACAAGAAGCTGACACAGCCGGTCGTACTCCTCGGCCGAGCCGTCACACCACTCGACGTTGTCGGGCTCGGTCAGAGCAGCGATCTCGTCGACCCATGCGATCAGCTTCTTGTTTTCGGTCGGCGGCATGGGGTCTTACTCCTCCTCGGGTTTCCGGATCGGTCCAACCGCCGGACAGGGGCCCGGTCGGGCTTGTCCACGGGTTATCCACTGATTGTAGTGGGGGACCATGCCGCACAATGGTAGGCAAGGGAGGTGAAGAGTCCCAATTCCGGTGATCGGTCGGGTTGGGACGGAGGGATCGACGAGTTTGCGGCTATCGATCGGCTGAAGCACCGATTCGAGTCTGCGGCCCGATCGGTGTTCCCCGATGGGCTCCTCCCGCCGGCAGGCGACACCTGGATAGGCGATGACGCCGCAGTCGTGGCCGTGGACCCCTCCGACCAGGTTCTTTGGGCCACCGACCTCATCGTCGACGGGGTACACGTCGATCTCCATCTGGGCACGCTCGGCGATGCGGGGTACAAGGCCCTCATGGTCACGGTCTCCGATCTGGCGGCCATGGGGGCTCGGCCCCGCTTCGCCCTGGTTTCGATCGCCGCACCCTCGGGCACCGATCTCGAGCTGCTGGGCGCGGGCCTGGCCAGGGCCGCGGTGGATTCAGGGTGCGTGGTGGTCGGTGGTGACCTCTCGGAGTCTCCGGCCCTGGTGGTCTCGACGGCGGTCATGGGCACCCTCGGGGCGGACCCTGATCGAGGGCCGATGCTGCGCTCGGGGGCTCGTCCGGGCGACGCCCTGTTCGTGACCGGTCCGCTGGGCGGTTCGGCCGCCGGCCTGCGCCTCCTGCGCAGCCAGGAGACGACCGGCCCGGACGCCGAGGGACTGGTTCGTGCCTATCGCCGGCCGGTGGCCAGGTTGGGCGAAGGTGAGGTGGCCCGCATGGCGGGGGCCACCGCGGCCATCGACATCTCCGATGGGCTGGCCTCGGACCTCGGGCACCTGGCTGCTTCCTCCGGCGTGGGCGCCGCCCTCGATGCCGTCCCCGTGGCCGAGGGCGCGACCGAGCAGGAAGCCGTCGGTGGCGGCGAGGAGTACGAGTTGCTGGTGGCCACCGGGGACGGCGATGGGCTGCTGGCGGCATTCCGCGCCGCCGGGTTGCGCCCTCCCCTGGCCATCGGCCGGTGCACCGGCCAGCCGGGCGAGCTCACCTTCGAGGGACGGCCGTTGCCCCCGGGTGGGTGGCACCACCGGTTCTGATCTCCCGGGCTGCGCTCCCGTCCCGTTCTCCGGCCGGTCGAACGGAGAGCGGCATCCCACTAGGATCGGGCCCAGCCAGCGCTCATTTCTCAGGAAACTCTCAGGTTCGACGGTCACGATGGATCCGGTGAAGCCCGACGGCGAGGACAGGTCGCTCAACGTGGCCCGGTCGCAGAGCGTGGACGGAGCGCAGAGCGCCTCCCCGGGCACGGGAGCGCAGAGCGCCTCCCCGGGCACGGGAGCGCAGAGCGCCTCATTGTCGGTGGCCGGGCACCGCCTGCTGGTGGTGGACGACGAGAAGAGCATCACCGATCTGGTGGCCATGGCCCTCAACCTCCACGGGGCCGATGTGGAGGTGGCCCACAGCGGCCTCGAGGGTCTGAAGGTGATGGAGACCTTCCGTCCCCATCTGGTCGTCCTGGATGTGATGCTGCCCGATTTCGACGGGTTCGAGGTGCTCAAACGCATGGGCTGGCAGCGCCAGACGGCGGGCATCCCCGTGCTGTTCCTGACGGCCAAAGGCGACCTCGACGACCGGCTGCGCGGGTTGGCCGCCGGCGGCGACGATTACATGAGCAAGCCGTTCAGCGTCGAGGAGCTGCTGCTGCGGATCGCCGCCATCCTGCGGCGCACCGACGGGTACGAGGACGTGGGTCCGCGGATGTCGGTCGGGGACGTCTCCATGGACGAGGAGAGCTATGAGGTGTGGCGGGGCTCGGTGCCCATCGAGCTCACGCCGACGGAGTTCCGGTTGCTCCACTACCTGATGATCAACTCTGGCCACGTCGTGTCGAAGTCCCAGATACGTGACTGGGTGTGGGACTACAACTTCGACGGCAAGGTCAACATGGTGGAGGTGTACATCAGCTATCTGCGCAAGAAGCTCGACGCCTATGGACCGCCCATGATCCGCACGGTGCGTGGGATCGGCTACTGCCTGCGGGCCGTTCCCGATGCCAGCGCCGACTCCCGGCCCGTTCGCGATGCGAGCGCCGACTCCCGGTCCGGCGCCGGCACATGACCCTCCGCCTGCGCCTCCTCCTGCTGCTGGTCGGGATCGTCGCCGCCGGCCTGCTGATCTCGGACGTGGTCACCTACAACGCGTTGCGGGCGTTCCTCATCACCCGGGTGGACCAGCAGCTCGAAGTGGCCACCTTCCCGGTGGGCCGGGCGCTGGCATCGGCATCGGGGTTGGGCCCGTCCGTGCCTGCGGCCCCGCCGACCGGGGCGGCCGGTCCGACCGGGACGGTACACGGGACGGGATCGGTGGTGCCGGGTTCGGCGACCTCGGGCGTCCCGGGCCACTCCCCCCCAGACCCCTTCCGCGACGGCGGCGAGTTCTTCAACCGGTCGGGAACCTTCGCCCGTGGGGTGCTCGTTCCCCCTGGGACCTACGGGCAGCTGCGCAGCTCCACGGGCAGGGTCGAGGCCCACCTGTTCTTCAGCTACGGCGAGAAGGCGCCCAGCGTCCCCAGCCTGCCGGCGCGCTGCCGGGATCGGGGGCCTCCGCCCGTTCCGACCTCTACTTCTCGACATCCAGCAGCGGTCCAGGTGCGATCTCCTACCGGGTGCTGGCCAAGGCGCTGCCGAACGGTACCGGGACGATCATCGTCGCGGTGCCGCTGGCCGATATGGACAGCACCCTGGGCCAGCTGCTGCTCATCGAAGTCATCGTGTCGGCCCTGGTCCTGATGGGTCTGGGGCTCCTCTCGTGGGTGATGGTCCGCCGCGATCTCCGCCCCCTGGAGGAGATCACCCGGACGGCCAGGGTCATCGCCCGCGGAGACCTGTCCCAGCGGGTGGTCCACGTCTCCGAGGGGACCGAGGTCGGTCAGCTGGGACGGGCGTTCAACACCATGGTCGACGGGATCGAGGTGGCCTTCGCCGAGCGGGCGGCCTCGGAGGACCGCCTCCGGCGGTTCCTGGCCGACGCTTCGCACGAGCTGCGAACCCCCCTGACCTCCATCCTCGGCTATGCCGAGCTCTTCGACCTCGGAGTCCGGGATCGACCCGAGGATCTGGCCGCTTCCATGCGCTACATCAAAGACGAGGCCTCACGCATGGGGGCGCTGGTCGACGACCTGTTCCTCCTGGCCCAGCTCGATCACGAACGACCGCTGCGTATCGAACCGGTCGATCTGGCCGATGTCGCCCATCGTGCCGCCGCCGGTCTCCGTGCCTCTGCTCCCGGTCGCCCCGTCGTGCTCGATGTCGACGGCCCGGTGATGATCGATGGGGACGCACTCCGCATCCGTCAGGTCGTCGACAACCTTCTGGTCAACGCATTGACCCACGCCCCGGGCGACTCACCGATCGGGCTCAGCGTGGTGGAAGAGGATGAGTCAGCGGTCATCCGGGTGCACGACGACGGCCCGGGGATCGAACCGGCGGAGGCGTCGCGGATCTTCGAACCCTTCTACCGGTCGGATCCGTCGCGGGCCCGGTCGTCCGGGGGAGCGGGGCTCGGACTGGCCATCGTCGCGGCCATCGTCACCGCCCACCACGGTACGGTCTGGGTCCAGCCGGGCCCCGGAGCCACCTTCGAGGTCCGGCTGCCGAGAGCCGGCGGTGCGACGCCCGCCGACGTTCCCGAGGCCGTGGTGCAGTCACCGGCGGCGCTTCCCGGACGCTGAGGTCACCTCACGAGGTCGTCCCGCCGTCCCGGGGGACGGAATCCGCCCGAACCCACCTTCGTTCGAGGATCACCCTCTGGAGTCCACCTCGCTGCTAAACCGGGCGCGGACGGGGTCGGAGAGAGAGATCTTTAGCGAACTTCCAAGCTTTTCTTATGTTTTTCACAGGATCGGCGGCCAAGGTGATGCGCATGCAAACCGAAATCGATGGCTCCCGACGGTATCTACGCCGGCTCCCGCGAGTCGGCATCGTGCTCCTGCTCAGCGCGCTCGGATTGTTGCTGGCCGCATGCAGCAGCGGATCGGCGGCCACCACGACCACCTCGGGCTCGAAGTCGTCGACGGCATCGAAGTCCTCCAGCTCCTCGTTCACCGCCTACCGGAATTGCCTGTCGCAACACGGGGTGACCCTCCCGAACTTCTCCCATGGAGGGGGCGGTCCCTCGGGCACCGGCGGCTTCCACGGTGGAACTCCCCCCACGGGCGCCGGCGGCTTCCGCGGGTTCGCCAACAATCCCAAGTTCGCCACCGCGGAAAAGGCGTGCGCCAGCCTCCGGCCCAAGGGTGGTTTCGGGGGAGGCTTCGGTCGAGGCGGAGCGAACAGCACGGCATTCGCCGCCTACCGCAATTGCATGAAGTTGCACGGAGTGACCTTCCCGACGCCGGGCACGGCCTCGAGCTCGCCCCCGAGCACGGCCGACACCTCCAGTGCCGCCTACCAGGCCGCGGCCGCCGCCTGCGCATCCCTGCGTCCCACTCCGACCTCGACCCCGTCGTCGACGGGCTGACCGGCATCCGACCGGCCGACCTGCCGGGCCGCCCAGCAGCCGGTCCGGTGAAGGGACCACGACATCCGACTACGTGAAAGGGACCACAACCCAATGCCAGCAGGGAAGGGACGCTCGCGCCGCAAACTGATTGGTTACATCGGGTTGATCGTGGTGGTGGCTGCCGCCGCATCCATCGCTCTCTACTCCATCTACGGCCAGTCGTCGGCCGCATCGACCACCACCGCCAGGACGGCGACTGTGGAGCGGGGTACCGTCCAGTCGAGCGTGTCCGCCTCCGGAAACGTCTCGGCGGCCACCTCGGCCAGCGAGAATTTCAATTCGAGCGGCACTCTCACCTCCGTGGGTGTGAAGGTCGGAGACACCGTCAAGGCCGGGCAGCTTCTGGCCACCATCGACCCGGCGCCGGCCCAGGCCAATCTCGAAGCGGCCCAGGCGGCGCTGTCGGCCTCGCAGACCGCGCTGGCCGATGCCCAATCGGGTGGTACCCCGGCCGAGCAGGCCCAGAACCAGGCCAGCTTGATCTCGGCCCAGCAACAGCTGACCGCGGACCAGAATCAGCTGACATCCGACCAGACGGCGCTGCAGACTGCTCAGGCGGCTCTGGCCGCCAGTCAGGCGCTCGGGTGTCCGGCATCCACAGGCACCTCGGGGAGCACTACCTCCAACTCCGGGTCCACCGGGACCGGGATCTCCGGTGACAACGGAAGCTCAGGCGCCACCAACGCCAGTTCCGACCCGGCCTTCCAGCCCACCACCACCACCACGACCACCACTCCCGCCACCGCCCCCGTCGTCACCACGGGATCGGCCTCCGGGGTCGGTACCACGTCGGTCAATCTCGGCGGAACCGTGATCCCCAACGGAGCCAGCACCGCCTACTACTTCGAGTACGGCACCTCGACGGCCCTGGGGTCGGCCACACCGACCGCCACGGCCACCGGCACCGGATCGACCCCGGTCTCGGTCACGGCCACCGTGGCCGGCCTGACGCCCGACACCACGTACCTGTTCGAGCTGGTGGCCGCCAATTCGGCGGGGACATCCACCGGTGTGCCGGTCGCCTTCACCACGGCCCAGAGCTCGTGTGTGACCGATCAGCAGACGATCACCACGGCCCAGCAGACCGTGGCCCACGACCAGGCCACGGTGGCCGCCCAGCAGCTGACCGTCTCTGCCGCCCAGGCCAACCTGGTGGTCACCCCCTCGACCGTGGCCCAGGACCAGGCCACCGTGGCCCAGGATCAGGTCACGGTCAAGACGGACACCACCGCGCTGGCCAATACCAAGCTGGTCGCCACCATCGGCGGCACCGTCACCGCGGTGAACGGTTCGGTGGGTCAGACGGTCAGCGGGTCGGGGTCCACCACCTCGGCGGCTTCCACCTCCAGCTCGAGCAGCACCGGCAGCACCGGCAGCACGGGTTCCGGGGGCACCGGCAGCACGGGTTCCGGGGGCACCGGCAGCACGGGTTCTGGCAGCACCGGCAGCACGGGTTCCGGCAGCACGGGTTCCGGGGCCACGAGCAGCACCGGCAGTTCCGATTCCTCGTCCTCGTCCGCCTTCATCAGCATCGAGAGCCTGGGCAGTCTCGAGGTTGTGTCCGACTACGCCGAGGCCGACGCCACCAAGATCGCGGTCGGACAGCCGGCGACCATCACGCTGGCGGCTCTCCCCGACACCGAGATCACCGGGGAGGTCACAGCGGTCTCGCCCACGGCCACCGTGGTCAGCAACGTGGTCACCTATCCGGTGACGGTCGCCCTGGAGAACGTGCCTTCGGACGTGAGGGAGGGAATGACAGCCGAGGTGAGCGTCATCGTCCAGACGGCCAACGACGTGCTCGAGCTGCCGAGCGCCGCCATCACGACGCTCGGCTCGACCTCGACGGTCACGGTGTTGTCCAACGGTGTGCGCACGGTGAAGTCGGTGACGGTCGGATTGGTCGGCACCTCGAGCACCGAGATCCTGAGCGGGCTGACCGAAGGCGAGACGGTCGTGGAACCGACGGCCAGCGTGTCCGCCTCGACCGGTACGACCACGACGGGTGGGACCACCACCGGCGGTGGCGGCTTCGGCGGTGGCGGCTTCGGCGGTGGCGGCTTCGGCGGCGGCGGTTTCGGATGACGGCCACCGGCACCGAGGCGGCGCCGGCCCTCGGTGACCCCATCTCCCCGGCGCCGCACGGAGGGCGCTGGCCGGTCATCGCCCTCTCGGACGTCGTGAAGTGCTACCCGATGGGCAACAACGACGTCTATGCCGTCCAGGGGGTATCGCTGGCGGTCGAGGCCGGGGAGTTCGTGGCCATCATGGGCGCGTCGGGATCGGGCAAGTCGACACTCATGAACATCATCGGCTGTCTCGACGTGCCGACCAGTGGCCACTATCGGCTCGACGGCGTCAACATCCGGGATCTGGACGACCGTGAGCTCTCGCGGATCCGGAACCGGAAGATCGGGTTCGTCTTCCAGAGCTTCAACCTCCTGGCTCGCATGTCCGCCCTCCAGAACGTGGAGCTCCCCCTGGCCTACGCCGGGGTCAGGGCCAAGAAGCGTCGCCTGGCGGCACAGGCATCGCTGGCGTCGGTCGGGCTCGGCGAGCGCATGGACCACTTCCCGAGCGAGATGTCCGGCGGCCAGCAACAACGGGTCGCCGTGGCGCGGGCCATCGTCACCAACCCGGCCCTCGTCCTCGCCGATGAGCCCACCGGAAATCTCGACAGTGCCTCGAGCGTGGAAGTGATGTCGGTCTTCAGCAACCTGCACGCCCAAGGGCGCACGGTGGTCATGATCACCCATGAGGAGGACATCGCCGCCTATGCCACGCGGGTGATCAGGTTGCGCGACGGTCGGATCGTCGATGACCGCCGCCAGAGCACGAGCCAGGCGCACAGCGTGCATCTGGCCCATGCCCGGGCCAGCGCCGGGCCCGATCCCACGGGCGGTGAGACACCGTGAGTATCCGCGCCAACCTGGTGATGGCCCTCCGGGGCATCAGCTCGAATTGGCTGCGCTCCCTCCTCACCATGCTCGGTGTCCTCATCGGCGTGGCGGCGGTGATCATCCTGCTGGCCGTCGGCACCGGCTCGTCCCGAGCCGTCGAGTCCCGGATCGACCAACTGGGGACGAACACGTTGACCGTCTTCAGCTCGGGGCGGTTCGGCCGCGGTACCGCACGGACGGGAACGCAGACCCGGAACGCCACGCTGACCCTGGCGGACGTGAACCTGATCTCCGATCCGGACAACGCCCCCGATGTGCAGTCGGTCTCACCCGTCGTGTCGACCACCGAGACGGCCACCTACAACGGTGCCACCTATTCGACCTCGGTCATCGGCTCGACCCCGTCCTACATGGCGGCCACGAACTACACGGTGTCGGCGGGCCGGGCCATCACGGCCACCGATGTGGCCCGCCATGCCCAGGTGGTCGACATCGGCGCCGATGTGGCCAGCAACCTGTTCGCCGTGGGCTCCAACCCGATCGGCCAGGAGATCCAGCTGGGCTCGGCCCAGTTCCAAGTGGTCGGGCTGCTGGCGTCCAAGGGAACCAGCGGACTCACCAACCAGGATGCGGTGGCCATCGCCCCGTACACGGCCGTGCAGGATCAACTGACCGGGGAGTCCCAGTCCTTCTCGGAGCTCCTGGTGCAGGGAAAGTCCTCGTCCACGCTCACGCTGGCTCAGAGCGAGGTCGAGAGCATCCTGGCCGCACAGAACGACACCACCGTGGCCGACCTGCCCTTCAGCGTTCTGAACGAGGCCAGCCTGCTGAGCACGGCCACGTCCACCACCAATACCTTCACCGCCCTCCTCGGCTGGGTGGCGGCGGTGTCGCTGCTGGTGGGGGCCATCGGTGTCATGAACATCATGTTGGTCACGGTGACGGAGCGCACGCGTGAGATCGGCCTCCGCAAGGCCATCGGTGCGCCCAAGTCGGTGGTGCTCAGCCAGTTCCTGATCGAGGCCGTGGTCATCTCACTGCTCGGCGGAGTGGTGGGGGTGATCGCCGGGCTCACCGGCGCGCGGTTCAAGATCGACGGGGTGCAACCGGTGATCGCCCCCTATTCGATCCCGTTGGCCTTCGGGGTCGCCTTGCTGGTGGGGATCGTGGCCGGGCTGTATCCGGCCTACCGGGCCGCCTCGCTCCGCCCCATCGATGCCCTGCGCTACGAGTGAGTGAGAGAAGGAGGGACCGCCATGCCTGAATCCGACATCGGGGACGTAGCCACGAGTGGTCATCCGACCGAGCAGCTGCGCCCGAACGACACTGCGCAGGTACCGATCACCACCTCGACGGATCTGGACGCATCCACGGAACTGGAGAACCTCTTCGCCGGTGAGGACGACGCCTGGCCCACCCAGGGACCGAAGAAGGGCTTCCGGATCACGTGGCCCATTGCCGCCCTGCTCGTGCTCTTGGTGGGATCGGCCGGCATCTGGGGGGGCGCCTACCTGCAACGGCACACGTCGTCGTCGACGACGTCGGCCGCGTCGCTGTTCGGAGGAGCGTTCCGACGGGGTGGAACGGGTGCCGGTGCGTTCGCCGGCGCGGCCGCCGCCAACGCCACCGCAGGCACCGTGACCGACATCATCGGCAACACCCTGTATGTGACCAACTCCAGTGGAAACCTCGTGGCCGTGACCATCGGGTCGAACACGACCATCGACCGCAATGCCAAGTCGACCCTGGCGGCTCTCCAACCCGGCGACACGGTCACGGTTCAGGGGACGAAGTCGGCCGACGGCACGGTGGCGGCGGCTACCGTCTCGGCCACCCAGGCCGGGGTCACCAGCGGGTTCGGCGGCTTCGGGGGGTTCGGCGGGCTCGGTAGGGCCGCATCCGGTTCCTCCGGGGGCTAGAGCCGGCTCCAACCGGGTCAGCCCGGGCTCTCGCCCTCTGGGGCGCCCACCCCCGTCAGGAGTGGCCGGGAACTGCGGGGCGGGTCGGGTGCCGCCCCGAGCTCACAGGCTCTCGGGTGCGCTGACGGGGCCCTCTCGGGTTGCGGCCCCGGAGATGCACGGGGCGGGCCAGGAGCTGACGGGCCCCTCGCCTGGCGCCCGAAGCAACGCGATGGCTCAGGCGGGGATGTCCCGGACCGGCCGTTTGACGACCTTGCCCGAGCGGATGCACGAGGTGCAGGCGTTGATCCGCCGGGGAGACCCGTCCACCAGGGCCCGCACCCGCTGGACGTTCGGATCCCAGCGCCGCTTGGTCCGCCGATGGGAGTGGCTGATGTTCATGCCGAACGACGGCTTCTTCCCACACACTTCGCACACCGCTGCCATGACGCTCCGACTTCCTTCCAGATCCTCCGGGTAAGTCGCAAAGGTTAGCATCCTGGCCATGGTGGTCCTCGACGCGCTCGGAGCGACGGAGCTGTGCCAGGTCATCACCACCTTCCGCGACGGCCTCCGGTCCCACCAGGAGCTGATCAACCGGCTCAACGTCTACCCGGTCCCCGACGGCGACACCGGGACCAACATGGCCCTGACCCTCGAGTCGGTGACCGAGGAGATCGGGGCCCTGGACTCGCCCGACCTCCTCGCCACCTGCAAGGCCATCGCCCACGGATCGCTGATGGGTGCCCGCGGCAATTCCGGGGTCATCTTGTCCCAGCTGCTCCGGGGCATCTCGGAGGGACTCGGCAGTTCGACCGGGCCGCCCGGCGCCCGTGAGCTCTCACGGGCGCTCGGTATCGCCGACGTGCTGGCCCGGGAGGCCGTGATGCGCCCGGTGGAGGGGACGATTCTGACGGTGGCCCGCGGTGCCGCGGACGAAGCCAAGGCGGCCGCCGACGCCGGAAAATCGCTGGTGGATGTGGCCGAGGCCTCGAGAGCCGGCGCCGCCGAGGCACTGGCCCGCACGCCGTCGCTGCTGCCCGTGCTGGAGCAGGCCGGCGTGGTCGATGCGGGCGGGACCGGCCTCCTGCTGCTGTTCGACGCCATCCTCTCGGTGCTGGACGGCCGCTCGATGCCCGTCCCGCCGGACATCCCGGAGGTCAACTTCGGGCCGGTCGAATCCCGCCGTCCAAGGCGACGCGTCACCGTCCGGCGCCGACGCCGAGCTGGCCGGTCTCCGCTACGAGGTCATGTACTTCCTCGAGGCTCCCGACGAGACCATTCCCTCCTTCAAGGAGGTCTGGGCCGGGCTGGGTGATTCCATCGTCGTGGTCGGAGGGGATGGGATCTGGAACTGCCACATCCACACCGACGACATCGGGGCGGCCATCGAGGCGTCACTCGACGCCGGACGGCCGCGGTCCATCCGGGTCACCGACCTGCTCGAAGAGGTGGAGGAGGAACGCTGGGTCCGCGAGGCCGCCGGCAGGGTGGGGAGTGGCCCGCCGGAGACACCGCCGGGGCCGGCCCCGACGACGGGGGTGGTGGCTGTGGCCACCGGTGACGGGGTCGGCCGCATCTTCCGGTCCCTCGGGGTCCAGGGCCTCATCGCCGGTGGCCAGTCCATGAACCCGTCGACGGCGGAGCTGGTCGATGCGGTGCAGGCCCTGCGTTCCGACGAGGTGATCATCCTCCCGAACAACGGGAACATCCGGGCGGTGGCCGAGCGGGTCAACGATCTCACCGACAAGTCGGTCTGGGTGGTCCCCACCGATACGGTCGTGGCCGGGTTCGCCGCCCTGCTGGCCTACGACCCCGGTGCCCACGGCGCCATGAATGCCCGCAGCATGGAGGCGTCAGCCCTCAGAGTGGTCACCGGCGAGGTGACCCGGGCCGTGCGCGACTCGGACAGCGACGCCGGCCCGATCGCCACCGGCGACTGGCTGGGACTGTCCCGGCGCGGCATCGAGGTGGTGGACGACTCGCTGGCCGGGGCGGCCTGCTCCTTGCTGGACGCCCTGGTGACCGACCGTCACGACCTGGTCACCATCATCGAGGGGGAGGGGTCGGGAGCGGCCGACACCAGGCGGATCACGGAATGGATCAGGGACCGGCGGCCCACCGTCGAGATAGAGGTCCACCACGGTGGACAGCCGCTCTATCCCTATCTGTTCTCCATCGAGTGAGCGGGCCGACACCGCCGCGGTGAGCGGCCCCCGTCGGACGAAGGGCCGCGAAGAGGACGGCGGTCGGGCGGAGGACGGTCCGGGGGGCCGCGGCACGCGGGCCCGGTCGAACGGCGGCGGACGCAAGCTCCGTCAGCTCTCGGAGCTGCCGGTGACGGTGCTCAAGGGGGTGGGGGAGAGCGCCCGTCGTGAACTGGCCGAGCTCGGGGTGGGCACGGTGCTCGACCTGGTCACCCACTATCCACGTCGTTACATCGATGGCACCCGGTTGGTGCCCATCGCCGACCTGGCGGTGGGGGACAAGGCGTCGGTCCTCGGCCAGGTGACCCGGGTGGGCCGGCCCTCAGCCGGCTACGGGCGGGGCCGCCGCCGGGGGCCGTCGCGGGTGGTGGTCGGCATCGCCGACGACAGCGGCCGGATCGACGTGGTCTTCTTCAATCAGGCGTGGCGGGCCAAGCAGCTGGAGGTGGGCACCCTGGCCATGTTCTACGGGGCGGTCGGCTCCTACCGGGGCGTCCTCCAGTTGAGCGGTCCCACCGCCGAGGTCCTCCGGGCGGCAGGAGACGATGCCGAGCCCGACGAGGGCGATAGGAGCGGACGGGTCTTCCCCGTGTACCCGCTGACGGACAAGGCCAGGCTCACCTCGGCCCGGATCAGCCGGTACGTGGGTGAGGCCCTCGACCGGGCCGGTGGGTTCGCCGATCCGGTGGCCGTGGGATGGCGTGACCGCTTCGACCTGGTCGACCGCACCACCGCCTTCAACGATATCCACCGGCCGTCGGGTATGGCCCGGTGCGAACCGGCCCGTCGGCGGCTGGCCTTCGACGAGCTGTTCCGCCTGCAGATGGCCCTCGTCCTGCGTCAGGAGCGGCTGCAACGCGACGCCCGTGGCATCCGGCACGCCGTCGTCCGCGACGACGGCGCCCCGACCCTGATGGACCGCTTCGTCGAGGGCCTGCCCTTCTCGCCGACCGGAGCCCAGAGCCGGGCCATCGATGCCATCCGTGGCGATCTGGCCGGACCCCTCCCCATGCACCGCCTGCTCCAGGGCGACGTGGGCTCGGGCAAGACGGTGGTGGCGGTGGCAGCCATGCTGGTGGGGGTGGAGGGGGGGCACCAGGGTGCGCTCATGGCCCCCACCGAGGTGCTGGCCGAGCAGCACGCCGCCGAGGTGGCCTCCCTCACCGAGGGCCTCTCCGTGCCCGACCCGTCGACCCTCGAGGGCCACCGTCCGCTGCGGGTCGCCCTGCTGACCAGCAAGACCGCCGCCGCCGAGCGGGCCAGGCTCCACGCCGGGCTGGTCGACGGTTCGGTCGACCTCCTGGTCGGGACGCACGCACTTCTCACCGATCAGGTCGGGTTCCGTTCCCTCGGGGTGGTGGTCATCGACGAGCAGCACCGCTTCGGGGTGGAGCAGCGCGCCGCCCTCCGGGCCAAGGGACGGGGCCACGACGGCGCCGGGAGCGACCCTGATCTGCTGGTCATGACGGCGACGCCCATTCCCCGCACCGCGGCCATGGTCGTCTTCGGCGACCTGGACATGACCATCATCGACGAGCTGCCTCCGGGCCGGCTCCCGGTGACGACCACCTGGCTCCGTGACCCGGCCGCGGCGGAGGCGTGGGAGCGGGTACGGGCCGAGGTGGTCTCTGGCCACCGGGCCTTCGTCGTGTGCCCGTTGGTCGAAGGCTCCGAGCGGGTCCAGGCCACCTCGGTGGTGGCCGAAGCCGAGCGCCTGGCCGGGGCCGAGCTCGCCGGCCTGCGTGTCGCCCTCCTCCACGGACAGCTCCCCTCGGCGGAGAAGGAGCGGGTCATGACCGAGTTCCGGACCGGCGCCGTCGATGTGCTGGTGGCGACGACGGTCATCGAAGTGGGCGTCGACGTCCCCGAGGCCACGGTGATGGTCATCGAGGATGCCGACCGGTTCGGCATCGCCCAGCTCCATCAGTTGCGGGGGCGGGTGGGACGGGGTCGGGATCCGTCGTGGTGCTACCTGTTGTCGGCCAACGACACGCCTGAGGCCGAGGCCCGCCTGTCGGCCATGGAACGGTCCGCCGACGGCTTCGAACTGGCCGAGGTCGACCTCGAGCTCAGGGGGGAGGGCACCATCCTCGGGGCGCGGCAGAAGGGGAGGAGCGACCTCAAACTGGCCGAGCTGCTGTCCGATCGCCCCCTGGTGGTGCAGGCCAGGACCATGGCCGAAGCATTGGTGGCCGAGGACCCCGAGCTGACCGGCCACGCGCTGCTCGTCGATGAACTTCGCATCTTCATCGACGATGACGAAGCCGAATTCCTGTTCAAGAGCTGACCGGCCGGGCCGGACCGGGAACTGGCCCCGTGCCTCTGCCCGAAGGCGGCCCGTCGGCTCGGTCCCACCGGGCCGTTCTCGGGAAATCGGTGCCGACCGGTAGTCTGGGCGGGTGCGCGTCGTGGGAGGCGAATTCCGTGGTCGGCGCCTGGCCGCGCCCAGCGGCCCGACGGTCAGGCCGACGTCGGACCGTGTCAGGGAGGCCATCTTCGACATCCTGTTCAGTCTGGGCGGAGTGGACGGCATGATGGTGGCCGACCTGTTCGCCGGTTCGGGGGCGTTGGGCATCGAGGCCCTCTCCCGCGGCGCGGCCTCGGTCACCTTCGTCGACCACAGCCCCGAGGCGCTGGCGGCCGTCCGGGGCAATCTGGCTTCCGTGGGCCTGGTCGATGCCGAGCGCGAAGGCGACGCCACCGTGATCCGTGCCGAGGTGGGCTCGTGGGTGGCGACCACCGCGTCGCGCTTCGACCTCGTGCTCTGCGATCCGCCCTACGATTTCGGGGGGTGGGATCCGCTGGTGGCGACCCTGCCGGCCGATCTGGCCATCCTCGAATCGGGGGACGAGATCACCCCTCCACCGGGGTGGGGAGTCATCAAAACCAGGCGGTATGGGGGTACCATCGTGACTGTGGCCCGTCCGGAGTTGGTCACGGAGAAAGGTGTCTCGTGAGGATTGCGCTCATTCCCGGGTCGTTCGACCCGGTCCACAACGGGCACCTCGAGGTGATCGAGCGGGCCACCCGCCTGTTCGACGAGGTGGTGGTGGCCACCCTGCGCAACCCGCAGAAGGACGGCGCCCTCTTCGACCTCGACGAGCGTCAGGAGATGCTGGAGGAGTCGCTGCACCATCTGACCAACGTGCGCATCGTGTCCCTCGCCACGCTGGTGGTCAACGTGGCCAACGATGTCGGGGCCAGCGTGATCGTGAAGGGTCTGCGGGCCGTGTCCGACTTCGAGAACGAGATGCAGATGGCCCAGATGAACAAGCAGCTCTCCGGGGTGGAGACCCTGTTCATCCCCACCAGCTCGACCCACTCCTTCATCGCCTCCAAGCTCCTGCGGGAGGTGGCCCGTTTCGGCGGCGACGTGACCTCGTTCGTCCCGGAGGTGGTGGCCCTGCGCCTCAAGGAGAAGTTTGCCGGTGAGTGATCTCTTCGAGGATCTGGAGCAGCAACGGGCGGCCGGCGAGGAGCACGATGCCGAGGCGCTCATCCGCAGTGCGCTCGACCTCGTCCAGACGGCCAAGGCCATGCCCCTGTCGGCGTCGGTGCTGGTTTCCCGCGAAGAGCTGGCCGAGCTGTTGCAGGCGGCGCTCGACCGCATGCCCGACGAGCTCCGGCAAGCCCGATGGCTGCTCAAGGAGCGGGAGGAGTTCCTGGCCGAGAAGAGCCGGGAGGCCGACGTCCTCTTGGAAGAGGTGAGGGTGCAGGCCGAGCGGATGGTCCAGCGCACGGAGATCGTCCGTCAGGCCAACCATGTGGCCCAGCGCATCCTGGACGATGCCAACGAGGAGGCTCGTCGCCTGCGTCACGAGGCCGAGGACTACGCCGACCAGAAGCTGGCCAGCTTCGAGATCGTCCTCGATCGGACGATGAAGACCGTCCAGGCCGGTCGGGAGAAGCTGCAGGTGACCCCGTTGCCCAAGGTGGACATCGGTGAGGGTGGGGACACCTCGCTGGCCCCGAGCACCCCCGGGCCGGAGGGCCAGGACGTCGACGAGCCCGAAGGCTTCTTCGATCAGGACCTCGCCTGAGCCCGCCGATCCGGTGAGGACCGAACCCCGCACGTGTGCGCCGGACCCGGACAGCGACGGCACCGCCGCGGCGGGCGGGGCGCGGGATGGGGGGCATGACCGGCCACGGGCCCGGCGTCCGTTCGTGGTTCAGGTGGCGGCCCTGCGCAAGCTGGCCGGCACCGTGCGGCGTGAGATGCGGCAGGGAACCATCGAGGGACTGGCCGCCATCGGGGTCTCGGTCCCCGACGGTGCCGCCGTGGTCTGCGATCTGACCCTGGCCTCGTATCCGGGCGGGATCATGGTCACCGGCTCCGTGGGTGCCCCGTGGGACGGCGAATGCCGCCGTTGCGGGGGACCGGTGAGCGGCGCGGTGGAGGCCACCGTGCGCGAGCGATACGCCCCCCGGCCGGAGTGGACCGAGGACGAGGACGCCTATCTCCTGGACGGGGACGAGTTGGACCTCGAGCCCCTGGCCCGCGACGCGGTCATGCTTGACCTCCCCTTGGCCCCGCTGTGCTCGCCCGACTGTCTCGGCCTCTGTCCCCGTTGTGGCGCCAACAGGAACGTCTCCGTGTGCTCCTGTCCGCCCGAAGGGGACCCCCGGTGGAGCGTGCTCGATGCCCTGCGGGGCCCGGAGGGCGGCGGTTTGGCCTAGGATTGCATCCCTATGGCCGTCCCCAAGAAGAAGACCTCGAAATCGAAGAGCCGCAGCCGCCGGGCATCCAACTGGGTGCTGAAGGCGCCGGCACGCTCGGTCTGCCCCCAGTGCACTTCCGCCAAGACCCCCCACGTCGTCTGCCCGAACTGCGGTTGGTACAAAGGCCGTCAGGCCCTCGAAGTCGAGTAGTGGCGCGGGGCGGCGCACGGCCGGAGGGCGAGGAGTTCGCCTCGCTCCCGGTGGTGGTGGATGCCATGGGCGGCGACCGGGCACCGGGGGAGATCGTGGCCGGCGCCCGCCAGGTTGCAGAGCGGACCGGTATCAGGGTGGCCCTGGTGGGCCGGCCCGGGGAGATGGGCGACGTCGGCGACCTGCCCTGCTTCCCGGCCAGCGAGGTCATCGGCATGGACGACGATCCCGGCAACAGCGTCCGCCGGAAGAAGGACTCGTCGTTGGTCCGGGCCGCCGAGGCGGTCAGGGACGGACGGGCCATGGCCATGGTGTCGGCTGGGAACACCGGGGCGACCATGGCCTCCGCCCTGCTGCGGATGGGCCGGCTGCCCAGCGTCATCCGTCCGGCCATCGCCACCCCGATCCCCTATCCGGGGGGACCGTGGCCCACCGTGCTCCTCGACTCGGGGGCCAACGCGGAGTGCACTCCCCAGATGCTGGTGCAGTTCGCCCAGATGGGAGCGGCCTTCGCCGGCAAGCGCTACGGCATCGAGAAGCCCCGGGTGGCCCTGCTGTCCATCGGGGAGGAGAAGTCCAAGGGCACACCACTGGAGAAGGAGACCTACGGCCTGCTGGCTGAAGGCGGGGGAGGGCCCGCGTTCGAGTTCGTGGGCAACGTGGAAGGGCGCGACTTCTTCACCGGGATGACCGACGTCATCGTCACCGACGGCTTCACCGGAAACGTCGCCCTCAAGACGCTGGAGGGGTCGATGCGCTTCCTCATCGGGGCCCTGACCGAAATTCTGGGGCGTCCCGACGTCCGGGACACCGCCGATGCCCTCTATCCGCACCTGCTCCCCCTGGCCGCCGCGCTCGATCCCGAGAACACCGGCGGAGCCATGTTGCTCGGCGTGGACGGTGTCTGCGTGATCAGCCACGGCTCGTCGTCCTCGGTGGCCATCGTCAACGCCATCACCGTGGCCCACGACCTGGCCGTGGGCGGGCTGGTCGGGGAGGTGGCCGCCTCGGTCCTTCCCCCGGGGGGAGCGGGATGATCCCGTACGGCCCCTGAAGGTCGAGAGGGTTCAGCCCAGAAGGTCGAGAGGGTCCGGCCCCTGAAGGTCGAGAGGGTTCAGCCCAGAAGGTCGAGAGGGTCCCCACATCGGCGGAGGCCTGGCGCGCCCCCAGGGCCAGCGCCTCGGGCACGCTCGCCGGGGACATCAACTCGGCCAGGTCGACCTCCGACGGGATCCGCAGCACTACCTCGGTGCCCGACTTCTCGAGGTCGGCGAGCTCCTGGCGACCGCTGCCCGGATGCGAGGTCATCATCCCTTCGATCATGTCGTTGCCGTCGGTCAGGGCCAGGATCAGCACCCGCTTGGCCCCGGCCAGGAGGTCGAGATGGGTGCCGGTGCCACTGACCCCGCCGTCCATGCACCGTCGATCCCCGATGGGCTGGGGCGAGAAGATCCCCGGCACGGCGGTGCTGGCCGCCACCGCCCGAGGGATCGATCGCACCGGACCGCCGGGTCACGACGCACCGTTCGCCGGTGTAGGCGTCCACGCAGGTGATGTGCAGGGCGTCGGAGGAGAACCGGGCCGTCCCCAGCACGAGCAGGATGTTGCGCCGGGTGGCGCTGTCCCTCGGAGTCAGGGCGGCCAGCGCGGCATGGCCGATCTCCTGGACCGTGTCGGGGTCGCCGTCGGTGGCCTTGAGGAAGAGGTCCAGCGCTCGTTGCTGGCTGGGGTGGAGCTGCGAAGCCGGAGCCAGGGCGGCGATGACGGCCGGCACCTTGGACACCAGGGAGATCTCGGAGTGGAGGCGGTTCAACCGGCCTGTGACCAGGGCGGAGGCCACCATCGAGCCGGCCGAGGTGCCGACCACCCGGTCGGAGGCGTCGAACCGGATCCCGTGGGTGGCCAGGGTTCGGAGGTAGGCGGCCTGCCAGGCCACGAAGAACAGGCCGCCCCCGCCCAGGCAGAGCCCGCGGTCGATGCCGTCGCCGTAGCGGGCGTCGAACGTCCTGGGCACGGCCAGGTCCACCGCCGAGGGTTGCGGGGATTCGGAGACCGCTGGCCATGCCGGGCAGAATACCGGTGGTGCTCCTCGTTCCGGTCCGCAGCCGGCTCAGCGACCCAACAGGTCCCTGGCGATGTGGGTGACCTGGATCTCGTCGGTGCCGGCGTAGATCTGGAAGACCTTGGCGTCACGGGCCAGCTGCTCGACCCGGAACTCGGCCATGTACCCGTTCCCGCCGAAGAGCTGCACCGCCTCCATGGCCACCTGGGAGGCGGCCTGGGCCGAGTAGAGCTTCATGGCCGACGCCTCGGCCAGGGAGAGGCTCTTCCCGGCCTCGGAGAGCTCGATGTGCCGGAAGACCAGGTTCTGCACGTTCAGCCGGGCCACCTCCATGTTGGCCAGCTTGAGCTGGATGAGCTGGCGGTCACCGATGGGCTGTCCCCACAGCATCCGGTTCTTGGCGTACTCGACCGACAGGGCGAGGCACTCCTCGATCACGCCCAGGGCCATGGCCGCCAGCCCGGCCCGTTCGGTGACGAAGTTTCCCTTGGCCGAGTCGCGCCCGCTGCCCGCCCGCTCGTCCTCGGTCTCCCCCAGCAAGTGGCTCTTCGACACCCGTACGTCCGACAGGAACAGCTCGCCGGTGGGAGAGGAGTGCAGGCCCATCTTGCGGAACGGCTTGGACTGCTCGAGCCCTGGGGTGCCGGTGTCGAGCACGAAGGTGAGCACCTGACGATCGCGCAGCGGTGTCTCGGATCCGTCGTCCAATTTGGCGTAGAACACGATGGTGTCGGCATAGGGACCGTTGGTGATGAAGGTCTTGTTGCCGTTGAGGATGTACTCGTCGCCGTCGCGGCGGGCGGTGGACTTCATCCCGCCCAGCGCATCCGAACCCGAGTCCGGCTCGGTGATGGCCCAGGCCCCGACCTTCTCGCCGGTGAGGAGATCGAGTCCCCACCGCTCCATCTGGGCCGGCGTGCCCTGCTTCATGATGGTGCCACCGGCCAGCCCCATGCTCACGCCCATGGCGGTGACGATGCCCGGGCAGTAGTGGCACAGCTCGATGATCGGGAATGAGGGTCATGGCCGCCGCCCCACCGTCGCCGCGACGTTCCGGCCGTCCCTGCCGGGCGTCAGCTCCGGCTCCGGCTCCGGCTTCGCCAGCCCGGCCGCCCGCGGTCCCAGGACCGGCGGCCTTGCGCTCGAGCTGGGCCTTGAACCGCTCGCGGGCCAACTGGTCCATGCCGAAGGTGGCGTAGAGCTTGCGGATGATCTCGTAGGGCGGCATGTCGCCGAACTCGAGCGCCTCGATGTTGGGCACCACCTCGGCTTCGACGAAGCGACGGACGGCATCGCGGACCATCAGTTGCTCTTCGGACCATTCGAACACGGCTGTCCCCCTGTTCCCCGTTCGGTTCCCGGGATCGGATGGACCGAGGCTAACCGAGGTCGGCCTACAGTCGGTACGTGGTGGATGTGAGACAGGGAGCCCGAGCAGACGGCCTACGAGCGGTGGGGCGGCGAGCCCTTCTTCACGGCCCTCGTCGACCGCTTCTACGCCGGCGTGTCCGTCGATCCGCTGCTCCGGCCCATGTACCCCGAGGACCTGACCGAGCCGAAAGCCCACCTGGCCCTCTTCCTGATGCAGTACTGGGGGGGACCCCGCCACTACAGCGAGCAGCGAGGGCATCCACGCCTCAGGATGCGTCACGCCCCGTTCGCCATCGGATCCACCGAGGCCGACGCATGGTTGCGCCACATGACCGAGGCGGTACGGGAGGCGGGGCTGTCGCGCCGCCGACGAGGACGAGCTGCTCGACTATCTGCGCATGGCCGCCCGCAGCCTGATCAACATCTCGGCCTGATCCCGGAGCTCCGCCGCCCTCACCAGGTCATGCCCAGCGTCCGGCGCATGGCCGACTCGAAGGCGGCGTCGTTGAGCTGCGCCCTGGCGGCCAGGACGGTGACCGCGTCCTCCCCGACCGGGACCCGCAGCGGCGTGGCCGGGTCCTCGATGGCCTTGCGGATGGCCTGGGCCACCAGCTCGGGCCCGGGCCGGCCGTTCGGACCCGCCACTTTCTTGTCGGTCCCCTCCCACTGCTCCCACAGCGCGGCGATAGGCGCCGCTGCCGGCGACGTGTCGGGCCTGCTTCATCCCCGGGGCGATGTAGCCGGGCTGGACGATCACCATCCGGATGCCGAAGTGACCGAGCTCGTAGTGCATCGACTCGGAGATGGCCTCGAGGGCGTGCTTCGTACCCGAGTAGGGACCCTCGAGGGGCGTGGCCACCCGTCCCTGCACGGAGCTCACATTGACGATGACCCCGCTGCCCCGGTTCCGCCACTGGGGGAGGACGTGCTGGACGAGGCGGAGGGGCCCGAAGGTGTTGGTCTCGAACATGTCCCGCAGCTGGTCGATCGGGAAGTCCTCCATCGGACCCTTTCCCGAGATGGCGGCGTTGTTGACGATGACGTCCAGCTCGCCGGCCCGGGCCAGGGCGTTGGCGATCGAGATCCTCGTCGGTCACGTCGAGGGGCAGCCGCATGGCGACATCGAGGTCGACCGAGCAGGGCGGCGTTCCGGGCCGTGGCGATGACCTCGTGCCCGGCCCGTGAGAGCTCGTCCGCCGTCGCTGCGCCGATGGCCCGGGCGGAGCCGGTGATCAGGATGCGCATGGGGTGGAGCGTAGCCAGTCCGTGCCCCGATCTGGTGTCTCAGCCCCGGTCCGGCGGCTCACCGATGGCCGTCACCAGTGGCCGTCACCGATGGCCGTCACCAGTGGCCGTCACCGATGGCCGTCACCGATGGCGCCACCCATTGCGCCCCCGATGGCCGTCAGTGACCGTGGTCACAGATGACCGGTCGGGGTGGGCTCGACCGGGGAGCGGGTGACGTCCACCGAGACGTCGAGCAGGTGCGAGTCGCCACCACCGAACACGATGCCCTTGAGCGGAGACACGTCCGAGTAGTCGCGTCCCCACGCCGTGGTCACATAGGTCGGCCCCACGATCTTGTCGTTGGTGGGGTCGACATCGAGCCATCCCCACCCGGGGACGAACACCGACGGCCAGGCGTGGGAGGCGTCGGCCCCGATCCGTCGCTCCTCTCCAGCCGGCGCCTCGGTCTCCAGGTAGCCGCTCACGTACCGGGCGGCGAGGCCCATCGACCGGAGGCACCCGATGGCCAGGTGGGCGAAGTCCTGGCACACACCCCGCCGGAAGCGCAGCACCTCCTCCAGCGGCGTCGTCACCGTGGTGAAGCCGGGGTCGTAGACGAAGTCGGTGAAGATCCTCTTCGTGAGCTCGGCGATGGCGTCGACCACCGACCGTCCGGGCGGGAAGGAGGGCTCCGCGTAGGTGTGGACAGCGGCCGAGACGGGGACCAGCGGTGATTCGAAGCAGAACTCGCGGGCGGCCAGCATCTCGGGGCTCAGATCGGCGGACAGGGCGTCGCGGACCTGCTCCCATTCCGGCCCGGTGGGCGGGAGGGGTTCGTGGGCCGACACCGACACCGAGCTGGTCGACGTCACCGTCAGCTCGTCGAAGGGTCCATCGACCACGAAGGAGAGCACCGGGTTGCCGAAGAAGTCGGAACGCTCCGACCAACTGGTCGGCGTGGGGTCGACCACCAGGTCGCTGCCCAGGCACTGCTGACGGGTGGTGTCCCGGGGGCGGAGATGGGCTTCGTTCCGGCAGCGCGACACCGGTGCCTTGTAGCGGTAGTTGGTGCGGTGGACGATCCGGAACATCATGGGGCCAGCCCGCCCGGCTCGGGCGTTCCGCCGTCCAGGACGGAGAGCCGCTCGTGGGCGAAGAAGGTGCGGCGCAGGCTGTCCAGCAGTTCGGCCAACAGGCCGTCCACCCGGCTGAGGACCGAATCGAGCTCAGGCCGCCGTTCGGCCTCCGGATCGACGGCGGCCAGCCGGCCGGCGTCGGTGAGTCGCAACATGGTCGTCGCCTCGAGGATCAGCCGCTGCTCGTCACCCAGGCGCCGGGACGGGTGCTGGGTGGGTAGATCGGACAGGTGGTGGTACAGGCGGTCGAGTTGGTAGATGACGCTCCGGGGGTTGGCCGCGTCGTAGACCACCAGATCCACCGCTGCGGCCACCTGCATGATCGATCCCGAACGCCGGCGGAAGGTGATCAGGCTGTCGGAGGACTTGAGCAGTGACTCGACCAACAGGTCCTCGACCACGGCGGCCCGCCGGCGGACGAGCACGGCCCGGACCAGCCGGACCAGGGACTGGGCCCGCTCGAGCCGCCGGCCGGCGTCGAGGAACAGCCAGGCCGCATCCCGCTCCATGTTCTCGGCCGAGAGACCCGACAGGCCGAGGAGCGCCTGGAGCAGGCGCTGCAGGCTCGATTGGACACCGACCAGCTGGGTCGGCGGCCGGTTGCGGAGCCGGGCCACCTCCTCTTCGACATCGCCCACCAGCTGCCAGGTGTCGCTCGAGAGCTGTTCCCGCACCGAGTAGGCCGCGTCGACCAGGAGCCCGAGCGACGAGACGAGGCTGCCGTCCACCCCTGCGTCGAGGACCAGGGCCAGGGCCCGGCGGTCGGTGGGGAGGTCGGGCTCGGACCCGGACCCGGACCCGGACCCGGATGCGGACCCGGATGCGGATGCGGACCCGGACCCGGACCCGGATGCGGATGCGGTCCCGGACCCGGATGCGGATGGGGTCCCGGAACCGGTCCCGGGTCCCGGCGGCGGGGGTGCCAGCGCCCTCGACGGGCCCTCCGGATATCCGTGACCGTCCGGGCGGGGATCCATCTCCTCGGGCTCGGACACCGGGTCGAATCCCGACACGGCCCCGAGCGCAGACAACAGGACCTGCAGCGACTCGGCGCCTCCGTCGACGCCCAGCCCGAGGGGTTGGTCGAGCCGGGCCAGCACGGTCCGGATGAGCCGGATGACCAGCTCGGCGTGTTCGGCGGTGCGGCCGAGGACGAACAGCTGTGCGGCCACGCGCCCGGGGAGCGGGGTGGCGATGTCCGGCGCCACCGGCGGCCTCGCCCTGGTCCGGGCCGCCCGCAGCCAGGCGCTCTCCTGCAGGGCCGGCTCCGGCGACGCCACCCAGGTGTCCTTGCTGGTGCCGTTGCGACGGCTGGATATGAGCAGTGAGGTCGGGCTGGCCGCCACCCGGGTCAGGCCCCCGGGCATGACGCTGTACCCGTGGTGCTGCTCCCGGTTGTTGCCGTCATCGGTCACCGCGAACGTGCGGAGGACGGTGGGCCTGGGCTCCAGCGACCCCGTGCCGGTCACCGTCGGTGCGGTGGAGGGTTCGATGACCTCCTGTCCCACCCACTGGCCGGGTCGGGAGCGGATGCGGTCGCGCAGCTGGTCCACGGCGGCGGCGGACAGCGTGGAGGTCAGCACGGGTCGTTGGTGGGCGGAGGGATGGACGGGCAGGACCATCATGTGCTCCAGATGGGCCAGTACGTGGCTCAGCCCCGCCTCCTGTCCGCACCACCAGGTCTCGGGGCCCCGGAGCGCGAGCTCCTCGCCCAGCAGGATCGGCGCCAGGGCACCGAGGAGGCCGGTGAGTGCCGGATCCTCGACGACCCCGCTGCCGAGGGGATTGACCACCGTCACCCGGCCGCGCCGTGCCACCTCCAGCAGCCCGGGCACACCGAGGAGCGAGTCGGCCCGGAGCTCGACCGGATCGCACCACTGGTCGTCCACCCGCCGGATGACCACGTCCACCGGATCGAGCCCGCCGAGGGAGCGCAGCCACACCCGGTTGTTGGCCACGGCCAGGTCACGGCCCTCGACCAGTGAGTAACCGAGGTAGGAGGCGAGGTAGGCGTGCTCGAAGTAGGTCTCGCTGAGGGGGCCGGGCGTGAGGATCACGACGCGGGGTTCGTCCGTCCCGTCCGGGGCGGCCCTGGCCACCCCGGCCCGTATGGAGCGGAAGAATCCGGCCAGGCGCTCGACACCGAGCTGGCGATGGAGCGTGGGGAGGACCCGGGAGAGGATGGTGCGGTTGACCATGGCATAGCCGAGTCCCGAAGGCGCCTGGATGCGGTCACCGAGGGCCCGGAACGCACCGCTCCCGTCACGGGCCACATCCACCGCGGCGAGGAAGAGCCGGTGGTCCTCCGGGCCGGTCATGCCCACGCAGGGCCGGAGGAAGGCCGGATGGCCGAGGACCAGCTCGGCCGGGATGAGCCCCTGGGCCAGCAGGCGACGGTCGCCGTAGATGTCGGCCAAGACCAGGTCCAACAGGGCGACCCGCTGGGCCACGGCCGATTCGAGGCCAGCCCATTCGGCCTCGTCGATGACCAGCGGGCAGGGATCGAGCAGCCACGGCCGGCGTCGGCTCTGGTTGTCGACGGTGACGTTGTAGGTGGCGCCCTCGTTGCGGAGCAGGCGGGAGAGCTCGGTCCGGCGGGCGAGCAGGCCGGTGCGCCCCAGCCCGGCCATGTCCGCCGCCACCTGTTTCCAGCGGCTGCGCACGGCGCCGTCCGGGCCGAGGAACTCATCGGTCCGCCCCGGGACCGGCGTGTACCCGGACCAGGCCGCCCCACCGGGATCGAAGGCGTTCCCGTCCTCGAAGGGCTCGGCGGTGGTGGCCGTGGTCACGACGCCACGGACGTTGGCTGCCATTCGACGAACGTGGGACGGAAGTAGGTCCGGTCGAGCTGGTGGTGGATCTCGGACAGCGCCACCTGGACTTCGTCGAGGAACTCGCTCAGCCCCCCGAGAGTGAGGCGGGGCACCGCGGCCGACGCCACCAGCATGGCCGCGGTGGTGCACGCGTCGAGGGTGTCCTCGGCGCGGGTGAGACCCTTCAGCTGGCCGCGGGTCTCGGTCAGGCAGGCGCTCACGGCGCGCGGGAACCGGTCGTCCTGGAGGAGGAAGCGCAACGTCGACCCGCCCTGGGGCGCGCCGGCATGGCCCGTCGGAAGGGCTGGTATGCGGCCAGCGAACGGAGCACGGCCATCCAGTGGACCACGTCGTAGGGGTCATCACCCCGCTTGAGGTGGAGGTTCTCCGACCGGACGTCGAGCACCCGGGTGGTCAGGTCGGCCCGCTCGAGGTTCTGGCCGATGGACAGGAAGGACATGGCTTCGTCTCGGCTCATGGTCCCGAGCAAGATACCGTTGATCCTCTGGCAACCCTCGATCACCCGGCGGAGCCACTGGACCCGCCCCTTGCGGGTGCGGGCCTCGTCCAGGTAGTCCGAGCAGGTCAGCCACAGGTTGTTGCCCGCCTCCCACGCCTCCCGGGGCACGACGGGACGGGCGGTCCGGAGGTTCTCCCGCGCCGAGGAGATGGCGCCGAGGATCGATGACGGGTTCTCCTCGCTGTGGAGGAGGAACTCGATGACGTCCTCCTCGGCGGCCCCGGTGCCCACATGGCCGGCGGGCACCGGATAGTGCTCGTCGAACTCACGGTTCACCCCGGCAATGGCCAGGAGCGGCTCCCAGCCCACATCCTCGCCCACCGGCATGTCGACGTGGGTATCGGTGTGGACCTGCACGATCCGGGCGGTGCATTCGGCCCGCTCGACATAGCGTCCGGCCCAGTAGACGGCTTCAGCCATTCGTGCCAGCAGCATCTTCGGCTCCTCTTTTTCGGCGGGTTTCTCGGTGGGCGGGTCTTCCGGCCCGCTCCCCTCGGTGGTCGGTTCTCTCATCGTCTCTTCTCGTCGTGGTTCCCGATCGGGCCCTAGGAGCCCGACGGCGGTCGGGTCCGGGCCTCCGGCCGGGTCCGGCCCTCCGGCAGGATCGGCTCCTGCGTATCGACCACCCACGTGTCCTTGCTCCCGCCGCCCTGGGACGAGTTGACCACCAGGGAGCCGGCCTCACGGGCCACCCGGGTGAGCCCGCCCCGGGTCACGTAGGCGCCCTCCGGGCCGAGCAGGGTGAACGGGCGGAGGTCGACGTGCCGCGGGGCGATCTCCCCGTCGCACAGCGTAGGGGCGGTGGAGAGCGGGATGATCGGTTGGGCCACCCACCGGGTGGGTTCGGTCTCGATCTGTTTCGCCGCCTCCTCCAGCTGGGGGGCGGTGGCCTGTGTCCCGACCAGCACCCCGTAGCCGCCCGATTCGTTGGCCGGCTTGACCACCAGCTTGCCCAGGTTGGCCAGCACGAAGCGGCGGGACTGCTCGTCGCTGCACCGCAGGGTGGCCACGGTGGCCAGGATCGGCTCCTCGTCGAGGAAGAACCGGATGATGTCCGGAACGTAGGAGTAGACCTTCTTGTCATCGGCGATGCCGGCTCCCGGCGCGTTGACCAGGGCCACCCGACCCGACCGCCAGGCCCGCATCAGCCCCGGCACGCCGAGCATCGAGTCGGGCAGGAATGCCTCGGGGTCGAGGTAGAGGTCATCGATTCGCCGGTAGATGACGTCCACCCGCTGGAGGCCATCGATGGTCCGGGCATAGACGCAGTCGTCGTCGAGCACGACCAGATCGCCGCCTTCGACCAGTTCCACGCCCAATTGCTGGGCCAGGAAGGCGTGCTCGAAGTAGGCGGAGTTGTAGATTCCCGGCGTCAGCACCACGATGGTCGGGTCGGTGGTCGAGGGGGAGACCGAGGCCAGCAGGCTGGCCAATCTCCCGACGTAGGGATCGACCGGCTCGATGCTGTAGTGGCGGAACAGCTCGGGGAAGACGTGCTTGGCCACCATCCGGTTCTCGAGGAGGTAGGACACTCCGGAGGGCACCCGGAGATTGTCCTCGAGCACGTAGACGGTACCGTCGGCGTCGCGGATGAGATCGCTGCCGCAGATGTGGGCCCACACGCCTCCGGGGGGGTCGACGCCCACGCACTCCCGGCGGAAGTTCGGGGACCCGCTGACCAGCTCGGAGGGGACCACACCGGAGCTGACGGCCCGCTGGTCGTGGTAGACGTCGTCGATGAAGAGATTGAGGGCGCTGAGCCGCTGGACCAGTCCGGCCTCGATCTGGTGCCACTGTTCGGAGGGCACCACCCTGGGGATGATGTCGAAGGGCCAGGGCCGGTCGGTGGTGCCGCCGGTCCCCTCGTAGACGGTGAAGGTCACCCCGATGGCCCGCATCTCACGGTCGGCCGCCCGTTGGCGTTCGGCCAGGGCTTCGGGCCCGAGGTCGATGAAGTGCCTCCAGAGGGCCACCGCGGCCGGCCTCGGTCCGCCGTCCGGTGCCACCAGCTCGTCGTAGAACTCACCCGGATCGTAGGACGGCCAGGGCACCGGGGCGGATTCCGGCCCGGAGGCGGGCGCGGCTGTCGGTTCGGTGGCATCCACACCCCATGTGTTACGACGTCGATGGGTCCGACGGGTTGCCAGAGTGTTTCGACTCCGTGAATGTCACGTTCCGGTAACATCAGGGCACCGAAAGACCCCGGTCAGGGTGCCTGCAGCCCGCCATCGTGGGATGCGTCCCCGAGGCCGTGTTCACAGAGGTCGGGCCGCCCGGGGGTCGTGGCGCTCGAAGTCGTGCCCTGACCTGCGAAATCGGCCTCGCACCCCGAAGAGAAGACCACGAGACACAGGGAGAAACCGTGCCCGCTGAGACCCACATGGAAAAGGGTCCCCTCGACCGCCAACAGGTCCTCGACCTCATCCGGGACCTCCTCGCCGACATCTTGGAGATCGAGCCGTCCGCCGTCACGGAGGCATCGTCCTTCGCCGAGGACCTGGATGCGGACTCGTTGGCCCTGATCGAGCTGGTGGAGGGCCTCGAGGAAGAGCTTGGCGAGCGCTCGGTGGGGTTCCGTATCGACGACGAGGACCTCGAAGAGCTCCGGACCGTGCGGGACTCCGTCGACTACGTGTACGCCAAACTCGGAGGAGCTTGAGGCGCCTCGAATGGCGCCCACAGACGGCTCAGGCGCTCCCGGGGGGGACCATGTGCTGAGCGACCGGATGGGCTACCGGTTCAGGGACCCGGCCCTGTTGGAGAAGGCGATGGCCCACCGTTCGTGGTGCGCCGAGGAGAGGGGCCGAGTCTCCAACGAACGGCTGGAATTCCTCGGCGATGCCGTTCTGGGCCTGGTCGTGGCCGAATACACCTTCCGGACCTATCCGGAACTGTCCGACGGTGAGATGTCCAAGGTCCGGGCTTCGGTGGTCAATACCCGGGTTCTGGGAGAAATTGCCCTTGACCTGGGAATTTCCAAGAGCCTGCGCCTGGGTCGGGGCGAGGACCTGTCCGGCGGCCGGGCCAAGGAGTCGATTCTGGCCGACGCCACCGAGGCGGTCATCGGGGCCGTCTACGTCGACGGCGGCCTGGCCGAGGCCGAACGCCTGATCCTTTCCCTGCTCAAGGAGCGTATCGCCGTGGCCACGGGCGAGCCGGGCGAGTCCGACCACAAGAGCCGTCTGCAGGAGGCGTCCGTGCGGCTCGGGCGGGGCGTCCCCCACTACGAATTGGAGGGTTTCGGCCCTGACCACGCCCGGAGGTACCTGGCCACGGTGTACGTTGCTGGTCAACGCCTCGGCAAGGGGGAGGGGCGTTCCAAAAAAGACGCCGAGCAGGTTGCCGCCCAGGTCGCCTGCGAGTCGTTGGAAGTCGAGAGAGGCGGGGGGGATGCCTGAGCTTCCCGAAGTTGAGACCATCCGGCGCGATCTCCAGGGGGAGGTGGTAGGTCGAAAGATCAAGTCGGTGGAGGTTCGCAACGGTCGTACCGTCCGTCGCCATCCGAGTGCCAAGCACTTCCGCTCCCGGCTCGAGGGCCACACCATCAAATCGATCGACAGAGCAGGAAAGTACCTGCTCCTGGGACTCGAGGACGGCCAGACCCTCGTCGTCCACCTGGGGATGAGCGGCCAGTTGCAGCGGGCCAAGAGCGCCAAGGAGACCAAGGCGCCGCACACCCACGCGGTGATCACCTTCACCCAGGGGGGTCAGCTGCGCTTCGTGGATCCGCGGACGTTCGGCGAGATGTTCGTCTCGGCGGCTCCCGAGGACGGTCCCGCCCTCCCCGAGCTGGCCCATCTCGGTTTCGATCCCCTCGAGGACGTCATGAGCTGGGAGAAATTCTGGGTCCTGCTCTCGTCGCACCGGAGCGGGCTGAAGGCCCTCTTGATGGATCAGGAGTTCGTGGCCGGGATCGGCAACATGTATGCCGACGAGATCCTCTTCGCCGCGGGGCTCCGCTACGACCGGCTCTCCAACTCGCTGTCGTCCCAGGAGGTCCGCCGGCTCTACCGGGCGATGGTGGAGACGCTGGCCGAGGCGGTGAAGCGTCGGGGCTCCTCCCTGGCCGACGAGCAGTACCGCGACCTGTTCGGCGAGGTCGGTGACTACCAGGACCAGCACCAGGCCTACGACCGCGAGGGCCAGGCCTGTCGCCGCTGCCGCGCCACCATCGTCAAGGTCAAGTCGGGCGGGCGGTCGACCTACTTCTGCGAACACTGCCAGGTGTGACCGGGCGTCGGACGTCGGACGTCGGAGCGGCCGTCCGGGCGTCGAACGTCGGATGGCCGGGCCGGCGACCGGGTCCACGACCCGGTGAGCAGGAAAGTCCGCGTGCCGCGGCGACGGCCGATAGGGTGAGCGCGCGGTGTTCCTGAAGTCACTCACCCTCAAGGGATTCAAGTCCTTCGCCGACACGGCAGTGCTCGAATTCGAACCCGGCATCACCGTGGTCGTCGGTCCCAACGGGAGCGGCAAGTCGAACGTGGTCGATGCCGTGGCCTGGGTGTTGGGGGCCCAGGGGCCGAGGACCGTGCGCTCCGCGAAGATGGAGGACGTCATCTTCATGGGCACGGCCAACCGTCCCGCTCTCGGTCGGGCCGAGGTGGCCCTCACCATCGACAACAGCTCGGGCCAGTTGGGTACCGACCTGGCCGAGGTCACCATCACCCGCACGTTGTTCCGATCGGGCGACAGCGAGTACTCGATCAACGGCGCGCCGTGCCGGCTCCTCGACATCCAGGAACTGCTCTCGGATACCGGCGTGGGCCGCCAGCAGCACGTCATCATCAGCCAGGGCCACCTCGACGCCATCCTGGAAGCCCGCCCTGAGGATCGGCAGGGCGGTCATCGAGGAGGCGGCCGGTGTGCTCAAGTACCGCCGTCGGCGTGAGCGCTCCGAGCGCCGCCTGGCCTCGACGGAGGAGAATCTCGAGCGGCTCTTCGACCTGGTCCGCGAGGTCAAACGCCAGATCCGGCCCCTCGAGCGACAGGCGGCTGCGGCCCGCTCCTACGCCGGGCTGTCCGACGCCCTGCGAGCGCTCCGCCTCTATGCCGCCGGGTCGGAGCTGAGGGCCCTCGATTTCCGCCATGCCGAGGGCACCAGGGCCCGTACCGAGCAGCGTGACGCCGAGGACAGGATCCGGGCGATCGCTCGGCCAGCTCGATGCCGACACCGAGCGAACCGCCGACGAGATGTCGGCGCAGCGTGAGTCCGATCTGGCCTCGGCGCTCGGGCGGGCCGAGGGGATGGTGGAACGGGCCCGCGGCCTGACCGGCGTGCTGCGGGAACGGCAGCGCTCGCTGGCCCAGGCCCTCGATGCCGCGGCCGACGCCGACGTGGTCTCGACCCTCGAGGCGGAAGGTGCCCGGCTGGCCGAAGAGCTGGAGGCCGCCGATGCCGAGGCGGTGGCGCTGGCCCCCGAACAGGAGGCGCTGGTCGGGGTCGAGGAACAGATGGCGGCGGAGCTCGAAGCCCACCTCCAGGCGTGGGGGGACGGAGCCGAGCTGCGGGCGGCCGACGAGGCGGTCACGGTGGCCCGGGGGCAGCTCGGCATCGATCGAGCACGCCCTCGAGCGGGACAGGCGTTCACTGGACCAGCTCTCGGTGCCGGCTGGCCTCGACCGAGCGCCGGGCCGCGGTGGTCGAGGGCGAGGACCACGAGCTGGGCGAGCGCCTGGCCGAGACGGAACAGGCCCGTCATCAGCTGCAGGTCGCGGTGGCCGAGGCCGAGGCGGCGCACGGTCGGGCCACCCGTCGGCTCGAGGCCGCCGAAGGGACGCTCCGGCAGGCGGAACTGGAGCACCACCGCTCCGTCGCCCGTGCCGACGCCCTCGAGCGGGCTCTCGACGAGGCCCGGGGCGCCGCCGGCGCCGAGTTGCTCTCCGGGGTGGACGGCGTGGTGGGGATCCTTCTCGACCTGGTGGAGGTCGACGAAGGCTGGGAGGAGGCCTTCGAGGCGGCCGCCGGGGCCTCGGTGGCCGCTGTGGTCGTCTCGGGCAGCCTGCCGGCCAAGTCGGCGCTGGCCCGGCTCCGTGAGGGAGGAGCCACCGGAGCGGTCCTGGCCCTGACCGATGCGGCTTCGGGCGGTGGGACCGACGGGTGGCCTGGCGGTGGGACCGACGATGCAGGTGGAGCCGTCGGGGGGCCGGCGGGGACCGAGTCGATCCGTCCCCACGTGCGTCCCCGCCCCGGAGCCCGCCACCTCCCGGGACTGGATGCGGCGCTCGACAGCCTGCTGGCCGGTTCGCACTGCTCCCTCGGCGGTTGGTCGGAGGCCATCGATCTGGCCCTGGCCCGCCCTGATCTGGTCGTGGTCACCCGGGACGGAGACCGGTTCTCGTCCGCCGGGTGGCGGGTGAGGGCCGGCGGCGGGGTGGTGACGGCGGCGGTGGTCGACGAGGCCCGGTCCCGGGCTTCGGCAGCCGCGTCGGCGGCGGCGGAGGCAGCCGACGAACGAACCGAAGCGCGATCCGGCGTGGAGTCGACCAGGGCGGCCGCGTTGGAGGCCGTGCGGGCGGACGACCGGAACGAGGTTGCCCATCAGACCGCCCGCGCCGCCCGGCAGAGGGTGGCGGACGACAGGATGGCGCTGGCCTCCGAGCTCGAGGAGATCCGTCGCAACTACGCCGAGCTCGACGATCGGATCACACGGGACACGGCCCGCGCCGCCGAGCTCCGCGAGGAGCTGCCCCGGTTGGAGACGGCGCGTGCCCGGGCCGCCGAGCGGTCGGCCGCGGCCCGGGAGGAGCGCAAGCGCATCGACGAACGGATCGCCGAGGCGGCCTCCCTCCGGAGCGAGTGGGAGGTCCGCTCGGCCGGCCTCATCGAGCGCCGGCGTGTGCTGAGCGAGCGCTTGGCCGAGGTCGACCGGAGACTGACCGGGCATGCCGACGAGCGCCGGCAGGCCGCCGAGCGACGCACCCGCCTGGAGGCCGATGCCACCGCCGTCGAGCGCCTGCTGGCCGTGGTCGGCTCGGCCCAGTCCCACCTGGACACTGCTCTGGCCGAGCTCCGCGAGCGTCACCGGCGGCAGCTCGAAGCGGTCCGGGCCGGCGGCGCCCGGCTCGAGGAGCTCCGTCGCCGTCGTTCGGCCGACGAGCACGAGCTGGCGGCCGTGCGTGGTCGGCTCCAAAAGATCGAGCTGGATCTGGTCGAGGCGACCATCCGGCGCGAGTCGGTCATCGAAGCCCTCCGGCGGGAGCTCGCCTGCGGGCCCGACGAGGCGTTGTCGGCACCCGAGCCCGAGATTCCCGAGGGCTCCGACCCGGCATCCCGGATCACCGAGCTGGAAGCAGAGCTGGCCGCCTTGGGCCCGGTCAACCCCCTGGCCATGGAGGAGCTTTCCGAGCTGGGCGAACGGCACCAGTTCCTCGAAAGCCAGGTCGAGGACGTTCGTGCCGCCCGGCGGGAGCTCCACCATGTCATCCGGACCCTGGACGAGCAGATCATGCAGGTGTTCGATTCGGCGTTCGCCGATGTCAACGAGCACTTCTCCACCCTCGTGACCTCGCTGTTCCCCGGGGGGACCGGCCGCCTCTCCCTCACCGATCCCGAGAACCTGCTGGATACCGGGGTCGAGGTGGAGGTCCGACCGGCCGGGAGGAACGTGCGGCGCCTGTCGCTGCTGTCCGGAGGCGAGCGCTCGCTCGTGGCCATGGCATTCCTCTTCGCCGTGTTCCGAAGCCGGCCCTCGCCCTTCTATCTCATGGACGAGGTCGAAGCTGCACTCGACGATGTCAACCTGCAGCGGTTCCTCGGACTGGTCCACGAGTTCCGCGAGGGAGCGCAGTTGATCATCGTGAGCCACCAGAAGCGGACCATGGAGGCGGCGGACGCCCTCTACGGGGTGACCATGGCTCCCGGAGGGTCCTCCAAGGTGGTCAGCCAGAAGGTCCCACGTCACCGGAGCGACGGGTTGGACTGGTCCGATGGCGAGACCGGCGACCCCGGCTCGGGGGCAGGCGAGGAGAGCGTGCCGGGGACGCGGGCGGGGGCGGGACTCGACCGCCTGGCCGGGGCAGGGGCGCAGACCGGATGGGAGGACAGGGTGCAGGCCGGTTGGCAGGACGGGGCGCAGGCCGTGCCGGAAGCAGAGCCCGAGGCCGGTTGGCAGGACGGGGCGCAGGCCGTGCCGGAAGCAGAGCCCGAGACTGCCCCCGAGACCCTGGCCTTCACTGCCGGGCCCGTGTTGCCGGTATCGGTCCCGGCTGGCCATGGCGTTCCCGAGGGTGCCGATTCCGACGACGAGCCGGGCGGCGCCGTCCTTCGGGCGACGGGCGACGACGTGGACGACGCGCCGGCCGACGACACGCGGTTCGAGAACGTCGCCATCGAGAACCGCTACGTGGACAGCCGGACAGAGGCGGAACACGTCGTGGGCACCGACCAGCCATGAGCCCCGATGTGCTCGCCACCTCCGATGTGGCCGTCGGTCTGTTCGTTGCCATCCCGGTTGTCCTGGTGGCCGGAGGCTTGGTCGTCGGTCTGCGGCTGCGGGGCCGCGGGGTCAAAGAGCACGTGCCGTCGGGAGAGGTGGCCAGCGACGCCGCCACCGATGTCGAGCTGGACCGTAGTGCGCAAGCCAACCGGAAGGCGACGCTCGAGGGGACCCCATCGGCCGCGGTGGCCGAGGGGGTGCCCGCGGTGGTCGAGCCGGCTCCCCCTGAGCCGGTCCAGCCGGCACCGGCGGAGCCGGGACCGCCGGAGACGGCCGAGCCGCCCTCGTACCGGAGCCGGCTGGGCAAGGCCCGGGGCCTGCTCTCCGGCTACCTGGGAGCGGTGCGGTCGAAGGGAAAGATCGATGCGGCCACCTGGGATGATCTCGAAGAGGCCCTCATCCGGGCCGACGTCGGGGTCGGCGCCACCGATGCGCTCCTCGGCGGACTGAGGACGAAGGTCAAAAACGGCGAGATCGCCGGGCCCGAGGCCCTGGTCGACGCGCTGAAGATGGAGCTGGTGTCGATGTTGACGACCGCGGGTTCCGCTCTGGCCGTGCCCGGTTCGGTGCCGGAGCACGCCGACGGTGAGGGCGTCAGATCGGTGGACGTCTGGCTGTTCGTCGGGGTCAACGGTGTGGGCAAGACCACCACGGTGGGCAAGGTGGCGAGTCGGCTGTCCCGGGCCGGGACCAAGGTGTTGTTGGCGGCCGGCGACACCTTCCGGGCCGCGGCCGGGGAGCAGCTGTCGTTGTGGGCCTCACGGGCGGACGCCGACATCGTGCGGGGATCCGAGGGTGGCGATCCGAGCTCGGTGGTCTTCGATGCCGTGCAGCGGGCTGCGTCACGGGGTCACGCGGTGGTGTTGGCCGACACGGCCGGTCGTCTCCACAACAAGGTCAACCTCATCGAGGAGCTCAAGAAGATCCGGCGGGTCGCCGACCGGCCTCCTGGGCGGGTGGTGGAGGTGCTGCTGGTGCTGGATGCCACCACCGGCCAGAACGGGTTGACCCAGGCCAAGGTGTTCCTGGATGCCGTCGACGTGTCAGGGGTGGTGCTCACCAAGCTCGACGGCACGGCCAAGGGGGGCATCGTCGTGGCCGTCCAGCGGGAGCTGGGTCTCCCGGTCAAGCTGGTCGGCCTGGGAGAAGGGGTCGAGGATCTCATCGACTTCGATCCGACCGCGTTCGTGGACGCTCTGTTCTGATCCGGGCCGGTGGCGCCCGGCGGCCGGCCCCAGGTGGCGCCCGGCGGCCGGCCCCAGGTGGCGCCCGGCGGCCGGCCCCAGGTGGCGCCCCGGGGGACCGATGGGGATTCCGCCCGTTCGACCCCGCGGCCGCCGTGACGACCACCGTCCTATAGCCTGAGGGACCCATGTTCGAGAGCCTGACCGACAGATTCGAGGGGATCTTCACCAGACTCCGCAATCGCGGACGACTGAGTGATGCCGATGTCGACGAAGTCCTCCGGGAGATCCGGACCGCGCTGCTCGAGGCTGACGTGGAGATCGGGGTCGTGCGCAAGTTCACCGAGGCGGTCCGGTCGCGATGCGTCGGATTGGAGCTGGTCCAGAACCTGAGCCCCGGCCAGCAGGTCATCAAGATCGTCAACGAGGAGCTGGTCGGGATCCTCGGAGGCGAGACGCTCAAGATCACCTATGCCGGGCGCCCCCCCACCGTTGTCCTGCTGGCCGGTCTGCAGGGCTCGGGGAAGACGACGGCTTCGGCCAAGCTGGCACGGTGGTTCAAGCAGCAGGGTCGAAACCCGCTCCTGGTAGGTGCCGACCTTCAGCGCCCGGCCGCCGTCGAACAGCTCCGTGTCCTCGGCGAGCAGGCCGGGATCACCGTGTTCAGCGAACCGACCGATCCCGTGGCCGTGGCCGTGGCCGGCCTCGACGAGGCCAGGCGCCTGGGTCGGGACGTGCTCATCGTGGATACGGCCGGCCGTCTGTCCATCGACGAGGACCTGATGGAGGAGATCCGGCACGTCTCCGCCGCCGTGGAGCCCCATTACACCTTCTTGGTCATCGATGCCATGACCGGACAGGACGCGGTGTCGACGGCGGCGGCCTTCCACGAGGCGCTGTCCCTCGACGGTGTCATCCTGACCAAGCTGGACGGGGACGCCCGGGGTGGGGCCGCCCTGTCGGTGAAGGAGGTCGTGGGCGAGCCCATCGCCTTCGCTTCCACCGGCGAGAAGCTCGATGATTTCGACCAGTTCCACCCGGACCGGATGGCCGACCGCATCCTCGGGATGGGTGACGTGCTCAGCCTCATCGAACAGGCCGACCGCGCCATGGACAAGGAGGTCACCACCAAGGGTGCGGCCGCCATGCTGGAGGGGAGGTTCACCCTCGAGGACTTCCTCGAACAGCTCCAACAGGTCAAGAAGATGGGCTCGATGTCGGGGATGCTGTCCCTCCTGCCGGGCGTGCCCAAGGACCTGAAGCAGGCCTCCTCGGCCATCGACGACCGTCAGATCGGCCAGATCGAGGCGATCATCCGTTCGATGACCCCGACCGAACGCGTCGATCCGTCCATCATCGACGGGGCCCGGAGGGTTCGGATCGCCAACGGCAGCGGCACGGCCACCTCGGACGTCAACGCGCTCCTGAAACAGTTCAAGGAGATGCAGAAGATGATGAAGGGGTTCGGGAAGGGTGGCGTGGCCGGCGCCATGGGGGGGCTCGGCGGCATGTTCGGCCGGGGCCCGAAGATGTCCCCCAAGGCGATGGCCGAGATGGCCGAGATGGCCGAGATGGGCGGCCCGGGTGGGGACCCCTCCTCATGGGGCGCGATGGCCGGGCAGCCCGGGCCATTGGGGGCCGGATCGATGCCCCCGGCGGGGGCGGCTCCGGGAGGACCGGGCCGGGGCTCCTCCAAATCGAAGGGCAAGGGCGGGAAGAAGGGGAAGGGCGGCGGAAGGGTGACGCCGAAAGCCCGGTGAGAGAACCTGCTCACAGGGATTTTGGACCGGACTCGACCGGATTCACGTTCAGCCGGCTGGCCGCCGGGCCCGCTTGCATGTCGACCCCCGCTTTTGGTGGGAGACTGTCGGGCGCTACCAAGAGAATGCAGAGGAGTTCACAGTGGCCGTAAAGCTCCGCCTGGTGCGGATCGGAAAGAAGAAGCAGCCGACGTACCGGCTGGTGGCGGCGGACAGCCGCTCGCCTCGCAACGGGCGGTTCATCGAGATCGTGGGCACCTACGCCCCCCGCGGCAAGTCGTTGGCCGAACCGGACGCCGTCGTCGAGATCGACAACGCCAAGGCCGTCAAATGGCTGTCACAGGGTGCGACGCCCACCGAACGCGTCGAGAAGCTGCTCAGGAAGTCGGGCGCGCTCGATGAATTCGAGCTGGCCAAGGCGCCCAAGTGAGCGACGAATTGGCTCTTGACTCGGCTGACGACGTCAACACGATCGACGATGTCGGCGGTCATGAGGACGACGACGCCGGCAACCGGGTATCCGGGGGGACGCCGCTGGCGGTCGTGACCTACCTGGTCAACTCGATCACCTCGGAACCAGGGGCCGTCGTGATCAACACGGAGGAGCGGGGAGACTCGGTCCGGTTCCGTATCCACGTGGCCCCCGACGACATGGGCCGTGTGATCGGTCGGCGAGGGCGGGTGGCCCAGGCCATTCGCACCGTGGTCGCCGCCGCCGGCGCCCGGGACGGGGTCCAGACCAGCGTCGACATCGTCGACGACTGACGCCCCTGTTCGGTGAGGGTGAGCGCTCCCGCCCGACACGTCGACAGCGGCAGCGGCGAGCCCGATCCCTCCGGCGCCGCAGGAGCCGATCCGGTGGACACCCGTCAGATGGAGGGAGATCCGGTGGACGCCGATCCGGCGGACACAGCTCCGACGGAGGGAGATCCGACACACGTCGCTGTGCTCGAGGGAGCTCGGGCGGGCGCCGATCCGGTGGAGGGCTCGGATTCCCGGCCCGGTCGCCCGGTCACCCTGCTCCAGGTTGGCCATGTGGTCAAGCCCCACGGGCTCCGCGGGGACGTGATCGTCTCACTGGCCACCAACCGGGACGAGCGGGTGGCACCCGGCTCAGTGCTCACCACCGACGACGGGCGGACGATGAGGGTGCTGCGCTCCTCGCCCCATCAGGGCCGGTTCATCGTCACCTTCGAGGGCCTGTCGGGCGTCGAGGACGCCGAACATGCTCGGGGAGCGCAACTGTTCGCCGCCCCGCTCGACGATCCTGACGCGCTCTGGATCCACGAGCTGATCGGTGCCGAAGTCGAAGATGTCACCGGCCGGGTGCTCGGCACCGTGGAGAGCGTCCAGGCGAATCCGGCCAGTGACCTGCTCGTCCTCGACGGGGGGGCGCTGATCCCGCTTCGCTTCGTGGTCGGGAACGAGCCTGGCCAGCGGGTCACGGTGGACGTCCCAGACGGACTCCTCGACCTGCCCTGATCCAGGTCCCATCCGTGCGCACCCTCAGGATCGATGTCTTCACCCTCTTCCCTGACGTCGTCGACCACTATGCCGACGCCTCGATCCTCGGTCGGGCCCGGGTGCGCGGCCAACTCGACCTTCGGACCCACGATATTCGGGACGCGGCCTCGGATCCCCACCGATCGGTGGACGATGCGCCATTCGGGGGTGGTGCGGGGATGGTCATCGGCCCCGAACCGGTGTTCGGCGCCGTGGAGGAGCTTGCCGGATCGGCCGAGGGCCTGCCGCGCCCCCTGGTGCTGCTGTCGCCCTCGGGCCGGCCTTTCGACCAGCGGGTGGCGCACGAGTACGCGGCCACCGCCGGCTTCTCCCTGGTGTGCGGACGCTACGAGGGCGTGGACCAGCGAATCGCCGATCATCTGGTCGACGAGGAACTGTCGGTGGGGGACTTCGTCCTGGCCGGTGGAGAGCTGGCCGCCCTGGTGGTGGTGGAATCGGTCGTGCGCCTGCTGCCCGGAGTGCTCGGGAACGCCGAATCGGCCGGCGATGAGAGCTTCTCCGCCGGTCTCCTCGAGTATCCCCAGTACACCCGGCCTGCCGACTTCCGAGGGTGGGAGGTGCCGGCCACACTGCTCTCCGGAGACCATGCCCGGGTGGATCGCTGGCGCCGGGCCCAGGCCCTCATCCGCACCATGCAGCGCCGTCCGGACCTCATCGCCCGGAGAGGAGGACTCTCCGACGAGGAGATCCAGCTCCTGGCCGACCACGGCGAGGTGCACCTGTTGCGCGAACACGGCTACCATTGGTAAGCCTCGTGGGCGCCGGCAGTGTCGGCTTTCACAGTGAAGACCCGGATCGCACAGAACTTCCCGAGGAGGTATGCCTCCCGGAAGGGGCTGGCGGGCAGGTGCCAGACGGGGGAGAGACCGAACGATTCGTGGAAAGACGCGCCCAATGAACCCCACCGACATCATCGACCGTGACAGCCTTCGGGACGACGTTCCCGACTTCCGGCCCGGGGACACCGTCAAGGTCCACGTGCGGGTGGTCGAGGGTACCCGGGAGCGGGTGCAGGTGTTCCAGGGGGCGGTCGTGAGACGGCAGGGGACGGGAGCTCGCGAGACCTTTACGGTCCGCAAGGTGAGTTTCGGGGTCGGTGTGGAACGCACCTTCCCCGTCCATTCGCCGGTGATCGCCTTGACCGAGGTGGTCTCGCTGGGGGATGTCCGGCGGGCCAAGCTCTACTATCTGCGGGACCGCCACGGTAAGGCGGCCAAGATCAAGGAGCGGCGGACTGCCCGCTCCTGATCAGGTGGTCGAGGGGTGGGTCGTCCGGCCTGCTGCATCACGGGTCGGGCCGTGGCCGGACCGGAGCCCCGGGCGACAATTGACCCGGCTGTCCCGGCTGTCCCGGGCGGTTCGGGGTGGTAGCGCCAGGGGTCGCTCACCGGGTGGAGCTGCGCAGTGAGCGAAGAGGATCTCGAACGATACGAGTCGGAGATCGAGCTGGCCCTGGTCCAGGAGTACCGGGCCGTCCTCCCCCTGTTCGCCTATGTGGTGGAGACCGAGCGGCGCTTCTACCTGGCCAACAGAGTCGACGTGACCGTGAGATCGGACACCACCCCGGCCTGTGTGGAGGTGAACCTCAGCGACGCCTGGGTGTGGGACATGTACCGGCCGGCTCGCTTCGTACCCTCGGTCCGCATCCTCACGTTCAGGGACGTCAACATCGAACGGCTCCCCGAGAAGGATCTGTGACCGGGGGCGCCCAGGAGCGCCCGCACGGTATCCGTGGCGACCGGAGCGGGCCCGACGTCCGGCGCGCGCTCGGTGCGGAGGGGGAAGGGCTGGCCGCCCGGTGGTACGAGGACAACGGCTACGAGGTCCTGGACCGGAACTGGCGTCGTCGGGAGGGCGAGATCGACCTCATCGTGCGCCAGGGCAAGACGGTCGTGTTCTGCGAGGTCAAGGCCCGGTCCAGTGATCGTTTCGGCTCCGGTGCCGAATCCGTCCTGCCGGCCAAGCAACGCCGGATCAGGCGCCTGGCGGCACGATGGCTGTCGGAGCTCACCCCGGCTTCGGCGCGGCCACGGGTCGAGGTCCGCTTCGATGTCGTCTCCATCACCGCCGGCCGGGTCGAGGTCATCCAGAACGCGTTCTGAGTGACTGGCGGGCTGGCGCCGCCGGCCCGCACCGCTCCCGGGGAGGATGTGACACCTCCGACGTAGGGTGCCGTGGGTGCTTCGAGCGACCGCGTGCACCTTCCTGAGCGGCGCTCCAACCGTCAGCGTTCGTCGCCGGGGTGAGCCTGTGGGGCCCACCCGGCCGAACCACCGTGATCGGAGGCGCCATGATCGCCGCCATTCCCTCTGCCGTCCTCGTCGGTGTCGACGGCCACCCGGTCTCCGTCGAGGTCCACGTGTCCAACGGGCTTCCAGGCTTCACCGTCGTCGGCTTGCCCGATGCTGCGGTCCGGGAGTCCCGCGACCGCGTTCGGGCCGCCCTGCTGTCCAGTGGTCTCCCATGGCCGCTCCGCCGGGTCACCGTCAATCTGGCCCCGTCCGGCATGCGCAAGAACGGTGCCGGGCTCGACCTCCCCATCGCTATCGGGGTGCTGGTGGCGGCAGGGGAGTTGCATCCCGACACGGTCGGATCGACCGCCTTCGTGGGGGAACTCGGCCTCGACGGGTCGTTGCGCGGGGTTCCGGGCACCGTGGTGCTGGCCGAGTCGCTCCGTCACCACCGCCTGGTGGTGCCTGACGAGAGCGCCCGTGAGGCGGGCCTGGCCGGTGGGCGCGAGGTCCGGACGTCGTCCACTCTCGGCGGCCTGGTCGACCGCCTCTTGGGGCGGACCCCGTGGGTCGAAGGGCCAATGGAGCCACGGCCGTCGGGACGACCCCGAGCCCGTGACGCCGCAGGCCGGGAACTGCTCCCGACGTCCGGGCTGTCCGAGGCCTCCGAGACGTCCGGGGTCACGGCGGGCATCGATCTGTCGGATGTCCGAGGTCAATCCCTGGCTCGACGTGCTCTGGAGGTTGCGGCCGCCGGAGGGCACCATCTGCTGATGGTGGGCCCGCCCGGTGCGGGCAAGACCATGTTGGCCACCCGGCTTCCCGGGCTGCTTCCTTCACTTGACCGGTCGACCGCGCTCGAGACCACCCGGGTCCACTCGGTGGCCGGTCTCCCGCTGCCGGCTTCCGGGCTGATCTCCCGCCCACCTTTCCGCGCCCCCCACCACGGGACATCATCCGTGGCCATGATCGGGGGTGGGACCTCGTTCATGAGACCCGGAGAGATCAGCATGGCCCATGGAGGGGTGCTGTTCCTCGATGAACTGGGGGAGTTCCCCGCTGTGGTCCTCGACGCCTTGCGTCAACCGCTCGAGGACGGCCTGGTTCGGGTCAGCCGCGCCCGGGGGTCGACGAATTTCCCCGCCCGGTTCATCCTGGTGGCCTCGATGAATCCCTGCCCCTGCGGCGAAGGGGGAGCGCCCGGGGCATGCCGCTGCAGCGATTCCGCCCGGGAGCGCTACGCCCGACGACTGTCCGCCCCCCTGTTGGACCGGTTCGATATCGCCATCTGGGTCGACCGACCACAGGTCGACGATCTGATCAGTGGACAGCCGGGTGAGGCGACCGTCACGGTGGCGTCCCGGGTGAGGCGTGCCCGACGACGGGCCGCCGGCCGGGGGGTGACCGTCAATGCCGAGCTGGCCGGTTCGTCTCTCGACCAGCTTGCCCCGATGAGCCCGGGTGCGGCCGCCATCGTCGAGCGTCAGGTCCGGTCCGGATCCCTCAGCGCACGCGGACTGCACCGGGTTCACCGGCTGGCCAGAACGGTGGCCGACCTCGAAGGTGCAGGCGAACGGGTGGAAGAGGCCCACGTCCGGGAGGCGCTGCTGCTGCGATGTCGACGTGACTTCCTGCTCGGAGCTGGTGAACGGTGAGCCGGTTGCCCGAAGCCCAAGTGAGCGCAGCCGGCCTCGCCGGCCTGCCGGGGATGACCCCGGTGCGCCTGTCCAAACTGCTGGACGGGTTCCCGCCGGGGCTGGCTTGGAAGGCAGTCCGAGCGGGTACCCATCCTGCAGATCCGCAACGGAAGTTCGCGGCGCCGGCGCGGACGACGGACCTGGACGAGGTCGGGGCACGGTACCGCCGGGCCGGGGTCGACATCGCCCTTCCCGACATGGGGTCCTACCCGTCGATGCTGGTGGGTGACCCTGGTGCGCCCGCCGTGCTCTTCGTCTTGGGGGATCCCGCCATTCTCGAGGCCAAACCAAGGGTGGCCATCGTGGGCACCCGATCGGCTACCCATTACGGCCGCCAGGTCGCCTCCGAGCTGGCTCGCGATTTGGCGGCTGAGGGGGTCGTCGTGGTCTCGGGCCTGGCTCGTGGCATCGACGGAGCGGCCCACGCCGGGGCGCTGCGGGCAGGGTGCCCTGACTCGGTGCCTCCCGTCGCCGTGGTCGGTACCGGGCTGGATGTCGTCTACCCACCGTCGAATCGAGATCTGTGGGCCCAGGTGGCGGCCCGGGGGGCCGTCCTCTCCGAATCGGCCCTCGGCACAAGACCGCATCCGGGGGTGTTCCCGGCACGCAACCGGATCATCGCTGCGCTCTCCGACGTGGTGGTGGTAGTCGAATGCCACCACCGCGGCGGTTCTCTCTACACGGCCGAGGCCGCGGCTCGGCGGTCGATTCCGGTTTGTGCCGTTCCCGGCTCCGTGCGGAGTCGTGCCTCAGACGGAACCAACGCGCTTTTGGTCGATGGGTGCACACCGGTTCGTGACGCCGCCGATGTATTGGTGGCTGTCTCGCTGGCCAGGGCGGGTACGGAGCAGCTTCATCCCGATGATCGGCCGGTCGGAACGAGGTGCGAATCCACCCGGTCGATCATCGACGATGTCGATCGGCTTCGGACAAAGCCGGCCGGTAGCGGCCCGGCCCAGCCCGACCGGATCTCCTCCGGTCGGAGCGACCGTCCGGCCGGGCAGAGGCGGGTTGCTTCCGGTCCGAGGAAGCGGGACCGGGTTGCCCCCGGTCCGAGGAAGCGGGACCGGGTTCCCCCCGGTCCGGCCGAACACGACCCGGCTCAACGCGCTGTGCTCGCCGCGGTCGATGACGTGCCGACCCGATTCGAGACGATCTTGATCCGGACCGGTCTCTCCATTGCTTCGACGGCGGAAGCGTGCGACCAGCTGATCGAGCAAGGCTTGCTCATATCCGGCGCTGGCTGGTGGTCGCGTAACCGGGACGGGTAAATCGCGGCAAGCGACGGAGCACCAAAGGGCCGGCGATCTCAGGCGTCGGGGAACGAGCCCTCTTTCCACCCGATGGACGACGACGAAACCGGTCCGGCCGAGGGTGTCGACGGTATTGCTGGCGCAGTGCAACTCGCCAATCCCGTCTCGGCCCCATACCACGTTCCGCTTCCTGCCCCTTTCCACACCAACCAGCAGGTCCCATCCGTCGATCGGTCGGCCAGAGTGACGGTTCCGCCTTCGATGCCGGTGCCGGCTCCAGCACCGCTCCCTTGGCCGGTGACGGCATTGGCGATGGCTCCACCAACGCCAGCGCTGCCGGCGCCCGCTTGAGCGCCGCCGTCGCTGGCGCCGTCGCTGGCGCCGTCGCTGGCGCCACTGCTTCCGCCACCAGTGGTCGTCGCCATGCTGATCGTGTCGGAATTCGTCGATGGGCCGGCCACAAAGGTGGTCGATGGGTTCGATGCCGTCAGTGTGGAGGGCTGAAGCGAGCCATACCCGCCGGCGCTGATGGCGGCGGTATCCGCGGTCGTCAGCCCGCTGGTGAGTGTCTGCTGGGCTTGAAGGGCGGTGGCCTCCGCAACGCCCGGCTCCTTCGAAGTGCTGGCTGTCGTTTTCCCGTTCGAATTCAACATGGTGCCGAGCAGGAGAGCGGTTAGGACCGCAGTGGCCAGCAGGCCGATCGCCGTGGCGATCATCGAAAACCCACCGTCCCCCGGGGTGCGGCGTAAAGCCCGTGCGGATGGCTGTTCCGAGTGACCTTTACTCCGATGTCTCATCATCTCCCCCGAGCTCGGTGAGCAGGGGCAGCCACTGGTCCCCGTGGCACACCCTGGTGCGGGTGCCTTTCGTCGACGGGTCAGAGCGCCCGGAATGTCACATTCCCGATCAAATCTCTCATCGACAATCGGACCTGTGTCCTTGAGCCGGTTTCGCGGGCGCCATTGTGAACTTCCTGTGACGAAGCCGCTCCTGCCGCCCCAGGGCTCGCGGCCGAATGGCCAGGAAGTATGACCTACCCCTTGGAACCGTCAGCCCCGGTCCAATCGCTCGGCGGCTTCCTTCAGTGGAGATACTGGACGTCAAACCCACCAGCGTCCCGACGTGGTCTGATTCGTGGGATTTCCAGCGTGTTAGGCCTCGTCCCCGGACTGCATCACAATGTGGTCGGCGTGGACCTTGTATTTCACTCGAACCTCGCCCGGCTGACGCATGGGATAGGTGTCCAGACCCAAGTATTTCTTGGCTAGACGGTCGATGTGAGCGTCGGCACCGTCCTCGATGGGTTCGACCGACCCGCGTACCACGACAACGTTGTATTGATCCTCGGGGTCGACAATCGACACGGCAACGTGAGGGTTCTTACTCAGATTCGCGTACTTCGCTCGCCCCTTCGCAGTGTTGAAGACCAGCTCGTCGTCCTCAAGGTCGATCCAGACCGGTGTCAGCTGCGGTTCACCAGCTGAATCGACGGTGGCCACGTTGGCAATGACCGGCCGTTGGATGAGGGCTCGCGCCTTCTTGCTGAGGGTGGTCGTCATTTGGTAGCTCCTCCGTGGGATTCGGGTTGGCTGGAGGCCAGGTATTTTGCCGTGGCTCCGATAGCCGAACTTCCAGGTCCAGATCTAGAATCGACAATACCAACTGTGGCGTCATTCTCAGTCGCCCGATCTGCGCTCCGCCCGGCCACTCCGCCCGGCCTGCCCTCCGCCCTCTCGATCCGACCCGATGCGACGGGGTTCACTCGTCCTGTCGGTCCTGTTTCCGCCTGGCCCTGGCCTCGGGGGTGTCCATCCCGAGGTCGGGCTCCTGGCCGAAGGGGGGCTGGGGCTCGAACCGCCACCGGGGGGTGCCCCCCGGTCCGGTCCCCTCCCAGGAGAGGATCCATCCCTCGTAGGTCTTGAGGAAGTGGTGGTGGTGGCAGAGCAGGGCCAGGTTGTCGAGGGTGGTGGGTCCGCCTTCGGCGAAGGGGATGATGTGGTCGATCTCGAGCCCGAACGAGGTCCGACAGCCGGGCACCACACAGGTGGTGTCCCGGTGGACGAGGGCGGTGCGCAAGGTCCGGTTGATGGTCCGGCCCTGATGGGAGACGGCCCGGATGTCCCCGGCCCGGTGGAAGACGAGGCGCAAGAAGGAGTCGTTGGCCAGGTCCCTCGCCATGGCCACCGGGACGGGCCCCTGGTGGTCGATCTCACAGCACTCGTCGCCCTCGGTGTGCCCCCGCAGCAGGGCGTCCAGGTCCACCCGGACCATCACCGAGCAGGTCGGGGGCCCGTCGATGAGGGAGGACGGGTCGTCCCCGGCGGTGACTTCGCCGTATCCGGTGTCGGCGGTGGTGTCCCCGGCGGTGGTGACATCGTCCCCGTTGACATCCTCGTCGGCGGTGTCCCCGGCGGTGCCGTCCCCGGGCCCGGGAGCGGTCCTTCGTGGTGGTGACGGGGGCCGGAGCCGGTCCCCGGTGTCGGGGTGGCGTTGGGTGATGAGGGCGAAGAGGGCATCGGCCCGCACCGCCCGTTCGGGACCGGCGTCCTCTCCGGCCGCCCGTCGGGCCCGGCGCAGGCGGGTGGCCACCTGGCCCAGGCGGGAGAGGATCTGGGCCCCCCGGTCTGCGGTGTCCCGGCCCTGGTAGCAAAAGGCCCCCTCGGCATCGGTCCACGACGAGAAGGAGCGGCTGTCCCGGATCCGTTTGACCGCGGCCAGAGGGTCCTCGGTGGCCGAGGTGGCCCGGGACCGCCGGCAGCGCTCCCGCACGGCCGAGAGGGGGGCGGACCCGGCCCCTCTGAGCAGCTCTCCTTCCCGCTCGGGGGCGACCACCCCGGCCGAGGTGAGCTCGGTCACCTTGGGCAGAGACAGCTGCCCGGTGCGCACGGCGGCCTCGGTGGCCGGCAGCCGGGCCAGGCGCTGGCCGTTGGCCAGGGTGGTGTGGGCCTGGCCGGTCGAGACCCCCTCCAAGGCGGCCAGCATCACCGCGGCCGAGCGGTACCCGTCCTCCCGCCAGATCCCCGAGGCCTCGATCCGGGGGGCGAGCAGGGTCTTGCCCGCCACCACCAGGCGCTCCAGGTCGACCAGGGACCGGTAGAGGCCGGTGGCACCAGCGCCGGTCAACCGGTCGGGCTCGAGCTCGGAGACCACCGAGCCCACCAGGGCCGTGGCCGCATCCAGCCGGGCCCCGGGACCGTCGGCACCACCGGCACCGTCCGCAGCACCGGAGACACCGTCGACCCCGTCGGCACCGGCACCACCGGGACCGTCGGGACCGGCGGAGGGAACCCCGGCACCACCATCGGCACCGGCCGCCTCTTCCTTCACTGCACCGGCCACCGGGGTCATGGACAGATGCTTCCAGGGGGGTGTGACTATCGACGCCCGGAGGGGAGGAGGGGAGGGAGAGGGGACCCCCGAACCCGGACAGACGGCGGCAGAAGAAGCCGATCTGGCAGTCACCGGCCGGCCCAGCGTCCGGCAGACCGGCCGGTCCAGAGGAACCGGCGGAGCAGGGCCCGGGCGGAGTGGGCCCGATTTCGCGCTGCTACGGTGCCCGCATGCGTATCGGTGCCCATGTCAGAGCAGGTAAGGGCTTGGTTCCAGCGTTGAAACACGGATCTGACATCGGCGCGGAGGTTGTGCAGATCTTCACGCAGAGTCCACGGATGTGGAAGCCGTCGCAGTATGGCCCGGAGGTCCTCGCCGAGTACCAGGCGGCGCAGTCCGAGAACCCCTCCGTCAGCTCCACGTTCTGCCATGCCACCTATCTCATCAACCTGGCCTCGCCCGATGCGGAGTTGACGTCGAGGTCCCGCGCGTGTCTCAACGCCAATCTCGCCACGGCGGACGGAATCGGAGCGGACGGGCTGGTTCTTCACATCGGAAGCCACCGGGGGAGTGGATTCGAGTCGACGCTTCCGGCCGTGGCCGAGGCCCTGATCGAGGCGCTCGACTCCGTGGCCGAGACGGCGGGCAGGTCCGTCGGCAACAAGAAGGGTGGCAAGGCTGGCTCCGTGGCCAGGGCCGAGGACTCCTGTCCGATCTTGCTGGAGAATGCTGCTGGAGCAGGGGACACGGTGGGTCGATCCTTCGAGGAGCTGGCGGAGGTCATCGAAGTGGCCGGTGGTGATGAACGGCTGGGCGTCTGTCTCGACACCCAGCATCTGTGGGCATCGGGAATTCCGTTCGCCACAATCGAGGATGCCGACGCCTTGGTGGAGTTGGTGGACCGGACAGTCGGTCTCGGACGCCTGCGCTGTTTGCACCTGAACGACTCGAAGGTCGATTTCGGGGCCAACAGGGACCGGCACGAGAACATCGGGGAAGGGACCATCGGCTCGGAAGGCCTCTCGGCTCTGTTGGGTCATCCCGATCTCCAGGAGCTGTCGGCGATCCTCGAGGTCCCGGGCGTCGGCGACGGACCCAGGGCTGAGGACGTGGCCAAGGCCCGAGCGGTATGGGAACACGGCCTCAGCATGCGGGCACGCGCTTCGGTGCCATCGGGCGGCGGGAAGACCCGCACATCCACGAAGACCCCCACACCCAGCAAGACCCGCACATCCACGAAGACCCCCACACCCAGCAAGACCCGCACATCAGGCCGTCCCCGTGCGGACTAGGGTCGCCGCGCGCCGTTGTAGGGAATCACATCGAGATGCGAACCGAAAGGAACCGACCATGACCATCGAGACCCGCACGGAGTCCGACAGCATGGGGGCGATCGAGGTCCCCGCCGACCGCTACTGGGGTGCGCAAACGGCGCGTTCCCTGCACCATTTCCCCATTGGGGACGATCGCATGCCCAAGTCGCTGATCCGTGCCATCGGGGTCTTGAAGGAAGCGTCGGCCCAGGTCAATGCGGATCTTGGCAAGATGGCACCGGACAAGGCGACGTTGATCATCGCTGCAGCGCGAGAGGTTGCGGAGGGCAAGCTCGATGACCAATTCCCGTTGAGCGTGTGGCAGACGGGCAGTGGCACCCAGAGCAACATGAATGCCAACGAGGTGATCGCCAACCGGGCCATCGAGATGGCCGGTGGGGTGATGGGATCGAAGGTGCCGGTCCACCCCAACGATGACGTGAACATGTCGCAGTCCTCCAACGACACCTTTCCCACAGCCATGCACATCGCCGCCGTCGAAGAGATCACCCACCGCCTGCTGCCATCCGTGCGCCATCTGCGGGACGCGCTGGACAACAAGGCGGTCGCCTTCGCCGGCATCACCAAGATCGGCCGCACCCACCTGATGGACGCTGTTCCCCTGACGCTCGGGCAAGAGTTCTCCGGCTACGTGGCCCAGCTCGACGCCGATCTCCACCGGATCGAGTACGCGCTCGATGATCTCTATGAGTTGGCTGCCGGTGGGACCGCGGTCGGCACGGGACTCAACACCCATCCGGAGTTCGGGACCAGGGTGGCGGCTGCAATTGCCGAACTGACCGGGCTCCCGTTCGTGTCCGCACCCAACAAGTTCGCCGCGCTGGCCGCACATGACGCCCTGGTCATGTTCAGTGGCGTCCTCCGCACGCTGGCGGCCTCGCTGATCAAGATCGCCGATGACATCCGTTGGCTCGGCTCGGGGCCCCGGAGCGGGTTGGGTGAGCTCATCTTGCCCGAAAACGAGCCCGGGTCCTCGATCATGCCGGGCAAGGTCAATCCGACCCAGTGCGAAGCCATGATCATGGTGTGCATCCAGGTGTACGGAAACGACGTGTCGGTGGCCATGGCCGGTTCGAGGGGCAATCTGGAGCTCAACGTGGCCAAACCGGTCATCATCCACAACGTCATGCATTCGGTGCGCCTGATCAGTGAAGCGTCGGCGACCTTCACCCGATTCTGCGTCGAGGGTCTCGAGCCCAACGAGGCGCGTATCCGCCAGCACCTGGAGAATTCCCTCATGCTGGTCACGGCTCTCAATCCGCTGATCGGCTACGACAAGGCAGCCGAAGTGGCCAAGAAGGCCCACAAGGAGGGAAGCACTCTACGCGAGTCGGCGATCGCCTTGGGATACCTGACCGGGGAGGAGTTCGACAAGGCGGTCCGGCCCGAGTCGATGACCCACCCCTGAGCCCAATGACCTGGACGACCCGGACGAAGCCGATGAAGCCGACGAGGCGGATGAGGCGGATGAGGCGGTTCCGGGACGCACTGCCACCACTACGCGCACGCCCGTCCATGCCCACACGCCGGACCGGTGGGAGAGCCGAGGGGTGAGCCTCGACCGGATCGATCTCACCGACCTCGACCTCTTTGCCGAAGGCTTTCCGGACGAGGTGTTCACTACCTTGCGCCATGAGGCGCCGGTGTGGTGGCATGCCCCGACGGAGCACACGCCGGACGGTGTGGGGTTCTGGGTGCTCAGCACCCACGCCGACATGATGGCTGCCGCAGCCGACGCCGACCTGTTCTCCTCGGAGCGGGCCCCCGGCGCCGACGGGGGTGGCACGATCATCCAGGACCTGCCCTACGGCTTCGCCTCGGGTGTGCTCCTGAACATGATGGACGACCCCCGCCATCACCGGATCCGGCGACTGGTCACGCCTGCGGTGGCGCCCAGGGCATTGGCGGTGATGGAGGTCGAATTGAGGGAACGGACCCGCCGGATCGTGGATGCGGTGGCCGACCGGGGATCGTGCGACTTCTTGAGCGATGTGGCCGTCGAGCTCCCGTTGCAGGCGGTGGCGGCGTTGATGGGGGTGCCGGATGACGACCGGCACGACCTGTTGGCCTGGTCCAATACCACCCTCGACTTCGAAGGCCGGGAACTGGGCGAGAGCAGCGAGGTGGTGGCCGAGGCTGCGGCTTCGATGGCTTCCTATGGTGCCGACCTCATCGCCGACAAGAAGCGGGTAGCCGGGGACGACATCATCTCCGTCGTGACCCACGCCCGTATCGAGGATGCTGATGGCGCACTCCGACCGTTGACCGACCTCGAACTGCTCATGTTCTTCAACCTGCTGGTGGTGGCCGGGAGCGAGACCACTCGGAATTCGATCGCTCTCGGCATGGTGGCTCTCATCGAGCATCCCGATCAGCTCGAGGCGCTCCGTTCGGATCGGACACTGATGCCGACCGCCGTGGAGGAGATCCTGCGGTGGACCAGCGCGACGCTCTACAACCGGCGTACGGCAACGCGGGCGACGGAGCTGCGCGGCCAGGCCATCGCCGCGGGCGACAAGGTGACGCTGTGGTGGCCGTCGGCCAACCGCGACGAATCGGTGTTCGAGGATCCGTTCCGATTCGATATTCGCCGTGATCCGAATCCCCACTTGACCTTCGGGCACCGGACCCACTTCTGCGTGGGAGCCAACCTGGCCCGTCTGGAGATCCGGGTGATGCTCGACGAGGTGCTCGACCGACTGGACGAGTTCGAGCTGGTCGGACCCGTCGAGCGGGTACGGACCAACAAGCACGCCGGCGTCTGGCACGTGCCGATGCGGTTCACCGCCCGTCGGGAGACCGATCGGCGGGAGTAGGCGGCGACCGCGCCCGGCTCCGTGTCCGAACCCCCGGGGCTCGCACCCGAAGCCGCACCCGAAGCCCTGCACCCGAACCGCCGCCCCCGAGCCCCGCCCGAACCGCCGCCCCCGAGCCCAACCCCGCACCTGAGGCCCTGCGCCCAGGGCCCGGGACCCCGGCTTCCCCGCTCCGGTTTGGCGCCGGCCGTATACTCCGGGCACGACCTGCATTCGGCGAGAGACGGTCGCCCCGGTCATCGGGCACCGGTCTCGAGCACGGCACCGAAATGCCCAGCCGCGACGCATCCGAGGGAGCGCCATGACCAGTCCACCCGACCATCTGACCATCGGACTGACCGACGGCACGTTCTACGGTGGTGACCCGTATCCGGCCTTCGCCTGGATGCGGGACAACGCACCGGCCTACTTCGACGAGCCTGGCGGGGTGTGGGGGATCACCCGGTACGCAGACGTCAAGGAGATCTCGAAGGATCCTGACACGTTCTCCAACGCCGGCGGCATCCGCCCCGACAGCGATGCGTTGCCCATGATGATCGACACGGACGCCCCCGAGCATGTGCGCAGGCGACGTCTGGTCAGCGAAGGGTTCACTCCGAGGCGCATACGGGACAGCGAGGACGGAATCCGGACCGTATGCGATGCCATCATCGACCGGGTCTGCGAGGCGGGCTCCGCCGATTTCGTCCGGGACATCGCGGCCCCGCTGCCGATGATCGTGATCGGCAACATGCTGGGGGTGGCGCCCGAGGACCGGGACGATCTCCTGCGGTGGTCCGACGATATGTTGAAGTCGCTGGGCTCGCCCGACCCCGGGGCCATGGACAAGGCTGCACAGGCTGCCATGGAGTACGCCGAGTACATCACCGCGGTCGCCGAGCAGCGCAGGCGCGACGATCAGTCCGGTGACCTGATCGGCACCCTGGTCCATGCCGAGATCGAAGGGGACAAGCTGGACGAGTCATCGATCATCTACGAATCGCTGCTGATCCTCATCGGAGGTGACGAGACGACCCGCCATGTCATCAGTGGCGGCATGTACGAGCTGCTGCGCCACCCCGACCAACTCGGCAAGCTTGCCGCCGATCGGTCGCTGCTGCCGTCGGCGGTGGAGGAGATGCTGCGGTGGGTCTCCCCCATCAAGAACATGGCCCGGCGGGTGACCAGGGACGTCGAGTTCGGGGGTGAGACCCTGCGCGAGGGCCAGAAGCTCCTGCTGCTCTACCCTTCGGCCAATCGGGACGACCGGGTGTTCGACCGGCCCGAGGAGTTCGACATCACGCGGAGCCCCAACGACCACATGGCGTTCGGCTTCGGGTCCCATTTCTGCCTGGGCAACCGGCTGGCACGCATGGAGCTCACGGTGATGTTCGACCGCCTGCTCGACCGCCTGCCGGATCTGGCCCTGGCCGAGGATGTCGAACCACCCAAGCGGGCGGCCAATTTCGTCTCCGGTTACGAGTCGATGCCCGTCGTGTTCACCCCGTCTGCTCCGGTGGGAGCATCTGCGTAGTGCGGCCCTGTCGTGGTTGATCGGCGTAGCCCGACGCGGGACCCGGGTGTCAGACACCGTACGGAGCCGGGCGGATGAAAGAGCCGGTCCTCAGTGACGGGGATGTCCGGGCCGCGTTGTCCGGTCCCGACGGGCCCAACTGGGAGCTGATGGGCGGAAAGCTGGTCAAGGTGGTGCCCTGCCGGGGTTTCGTGGGCGCTCTGGCCTTTGTCTCCGCCGTCGGGCAACTCGCCGAGGAGGCGAATCACCATCCCGATATCGACATTCGCTACGACCGGGTCATGTTGGCCTTGGTCACCCACGACTCCGGTGGGATCACCCGGTTGGACATCGAACTGGCCCGGGCCATCGACGGTGTCAGCACAGGGACGTCCGGAGCGACCTGAACTGGGTGTCGGGACTAGCCGACGGGCAGGTCCCACAGTGGGAACCAGCGGTCGAGATCGGGCTCGACGGTGAGGTCATCGGCCACCAGGCTCTTCAGCCTCAGCTCCTGTTCGGTGTCCCGCTGCTCATGGCCGGTGGGGACGAATGGATAGAACGTCCCCCGTTTGAACAGGTAGACCAGGTAGGCGGTGGACGGCAACACATGGCCGGGACCGGCGGTGGGTTCGGGCATGGGACCCGACGGGGTCTCCACCTCCTCTGCACCGGAGCCGGAGTCGGAATCGGAGTCGGGAAGGTGGGCGATCCCGAAGACCGAGCAGAGCAGTTGCGGACCCCATCCCGAGTCGGACAGGGAGGAGTTCACCATGTGTATCTGGGTGACCAGGGCTTCGATGTCGGTGTTCTCGACCACCAGCCACTGGTAGCCGTAGGCGTCCTCGGCTTTCTTGAGTCCTTCGGAACCGTCCATCTCGAGCAGCTTGACCACTTCGGCCTGCATCTCCTCGAAGCCCTGCCCCGAGGGAGGTTTGAAGCACACGCCGGCATGTCCCGAACAGCACAGGTCGGTAGCACTCTGAAGAGTGATGGAAGCCGAGGGAAGTGCGAACAACGCGTCGAGATCGGACTGGACGGGCTTGGTTCGCCCGAGGATGGTGTCGAGCAGTCCCATCAGCGACCCCTGCTCACCGGAGCCGGTTCGGACTGCCGTGCGGGCTCCGGTGCGGGCTGCCGGTACCGTCCACCGGTCATGAGGGCTTGCCCAATTCGGCCTCGATGCGGGCCAGCTGGGCAAGCCGCTTGTCCAAGGAGGGATGGGTCGAGAAGATCGTGGAGAGGCTGACGCCGCTCTTGGCGATGGCCGGGGTGAAGTAGAAGGCGTTGAAGCTCTCCGACGCACGGAGGTCGCGGGTCGGGATCCGCGACATCTCACCGGTCACCTTCACCAGGGCCGAGGCCAGGGCCGAGGGCCTCCCGGTGAGCAGGGCCCCGGACCGGTCGGCGGCCAGCTCGCGGTAACGGGAGAGGGCCATGGTGAGCAGGAAACTGATGGCGTACACGACGATCGACACGGCCAGGACGGCCAGTTCGACCAAGGCGGCGTTGTCGTTCCCTCCCTGGCTGTTCCCCCGGTTCCCGCCGAAGCCGCCCACCAGGCCCGTCCACAGCATGATGCGGGTGATCATGCCGGCGACCATTCCCAAAAAGCTGGCAATGGTCATGACGGCGACGTCCCGGTGGGCCACATGGGAGAGCTCGTGGGACAGCACGGCTTCGAGCTCGGATTCGTCGAGCCGACGCATGAGGCCGGTGGTGGCGCACACCACCGCGCTGCTGGGGCTCCGTCCGGTGGCGAAGGCGTTGGGGACGTCGGTGTCGGCGACGGCCACCCGGGGCTTCTTCATGTCGGCCAGGGCGCACAGGCGGTCGATGACACCGTGGAGCTGCGGCGCCTGCTCCGGCGTGACGATCTTGCCGCCCATGCCGAAGAGGGCGATCTTGTCGGAGAACCAGTACTGGACGAAGAGGAGTACGGCGGCGAAGACCAAGACCACGGCGTAGGAGATGCCCACGGCGATCAGGAGCCCGATGACGGCGCCGTAGAGGACCACGAGCATGAGTCCGGTCATGAACATCCGGAGGGTCAGCCCGCGATCGGCGGGGATGTTGCGTGCAGTGCTCATGGGTCTCTCAGTCGTCGGCTCTCGGGCGGTCGGCCGATTGGGCCAGCAGCCCTTTCGTCTCATCGAGGGTGGCGTCGGGGAAGGGGACCACCAGATCGGAGGTCTCGAAGGTGTCGTCGGGGAGAGGCTCGCCGAGCCGACGGACTTCGGCACTCAGGGCGGCCAACGCCGACGCGAACACCTGCTCGTCGTCGCCGTCGACGGCATCGCCGACCCTCGAGTCCAATACCTCGAGAGCGCTGCGCTCGCCGTCGGGGATCCGGTACTGCCCCTCACCGAGGATCCGCACGATCACGACGATGGGCCCTCGGTTTCCGCCGATCCGAGCTCGGCCGGAGGCGGGGCACCCGTGCCTACCTCGGCCTTGAGGGCGGCCAACTCCGCGTCCACGGTCGACGTGGTCGAAGCCTTGTTCAGCTGGGCTTGGATGTCGTCCACCGGGTTGGTCAGATCGGTCAACGCTCCCGACGCCAGCAGCTCGTCCATGGCGCCGGCGCGGGCCTGCATGCCGTCGATCTTGTCCTGGGCCCGCTGCATCGACATGCCGGCATCGCTCATGGACTCGGAGATACCCGACACGGCCTCGCCGATCTTGGTCTGGGCCTCGGCCGCGGTGTAGCTGGCCTTCATGGTCTCCTTCTTGGTGCGGAAGGAGTCGACCTGGGTCTGCAGCTTCTGCGCCGTGTCGATCAATTTCGATTCCTGGTCGGCGACCTGCTGGTGCTGGGTCTGGAGCTCGCCGAGCTGGTCGGCCAGCGCGGCCCGCCGGGCGAGTGCCTCCCGGGCCAGGTCCTCATTGCCCTGGGTGAGGGCGGCCTTGGCCTGCTGCTGAAGCTTGTCCCCCTGTTGCTGGAGCTGAGCGGCCTGGAGCTCGATCCGCTTCTTGGCCGTGGTGACGTCGGCCACGCTGCGACGGACCTTTTGGAGGCTTTCCAATTGCTTCTGATAGGAGAGGTCGAGGGACTCCCGCGGGTCCTCGGCCTTGTCGAGCAATTTGTTGGTCTTGGCCTGGACAATTCCCGATAGGCGCTTCATCACGCTCATGCTGGTGGGTCCTTCCTCGTTCTTGGCAATTGAAGCTTAGGGCTTCCCTGCCCGGTAGCGTGTGCGCCGTGCCTGAGTCGCTCTGTCTCCTCACCGTCCATGCCCACCCCGACGACGAGGCGTCCAAGGGGGCTGGAACCGTGGCCCGGTACCATGCCGGGGGGGTGCACACCGTGCTGGTCTGCTGCACCGGGGGCGAGGAGGGCGAGGTCCTCAACCCGGCCATGGACACCCCTGAGGTGCACGCACGCATCGCCGAACTGAGGGCGGAGGAGCTGGCCCGGGCGGCGGCCATCATCGGCTACGACGAGGTGGTCATGCTCGGCTACCGGGATTCGGGGATGGCGGGATCGGAGTCCAATGACAACCCCCTCTGCTTTGCCCGTGCGCCCTACGACGAGGCGGTCGAGCGCCTGGTGCAGGTGGTCCGACGCACCCGCCCCCAGGTCATGGTGATCTACGGTGACGACCAGTCCGGCTACCCCCACCCTGACCACCTCCGTGTCCACGAGATCGGGCTGGCCGCCTACGAAGCCGCCGGCGATCCGAAGCGCTATCGGGATGCCGGTGCGGCCTGGCAGCCGCGAAAGCTCTACTACACCATGTTCTCCGTGCAGCGGTTCAGGGAGGTGCACGAGAAGTTCGAGGAGCTGGGGCTCGAATCACCGTTCGACGAGGAGTGGCGCAAACGCTGGAAGGACGTCTCCGCCGAGGCGGTGACCACGTCTGTCGACATCTCCGACTTCGCCGACGTGCGGCGCGAGTCACTGCTGGCCCACGCTACCCAGGTCGACCCCAAGTCGCCGTTCTGGTTCGGCCTCCCGCCCGAGGTGATGCGGTCCATCCACCCGTACGACGACTACCGGTTGGCCCGGACCGCGGTTCCCGGGCAGGGTCCGGAAGACCCCCCGATCATCGACGTGTCCCCCGCCCTCGACGGCGAAGCGGAAGGCGATCTCTTCGCCGGCCTGGGCGACGCCCCCTGAGCCCCGGGTCGTCCTCCGCGGCGGGACACGGTCGACGGATAGCATCGGGACCCGTGCAGCCGGAGTGTCGGGGTGTGTGGTGACCGATGGGGGAGTGCCGTGACCAAGTGGCTGACCCCGGAGTGGTTCGACGAGACCCGGGCCATGGGAACTGACCTGCCCGGGCGTGCCGGTGTGTCGGCCCGGCTGCAGTTCGAGATCACTGGTGGGCCGGATGGCGATGTCACCTACCACCGGGTGCTCGAAGACGGACGGCTGGAGTCGAGCGGCGTGGGCGCCGTCGGCACACCGGATGTGACGCTGACGATGGTGTGGGGCGACGCCGTCGCAATGCAGCGGGGAGATCTCGATCCCAACGTTGCCTTCATGCAGGGCCGGATGAAGGTGGCTGGTTCGATGAGCGTGATGATGGCGTTGCTCCCCGTCGCCAACACCCCCGAGCATCAGGATCTGCGGCGTCGGATCGCCTCGGTCACGGAGTTCTGACCAACCCCACCACCCCCGAACCGACACCTCCGAGGTAGGGCAGGTGGATGGCCCCCGCACTCTGGAGCAGGATGACGGTGACGGCGGCGACCAGGAAGAGGATCAGGGCCACCACCAGAAACGGCTGGACCTTCGTCCACGAGACGTCCCTCTTCGGCGGCCGTTCCACCCGGCGCCGTTCGGCGTCCTGACCCCATCGCACGACCCTGGTGACCGAGGAGGCACCTGTCGGCCCCTGGTACCTGACGGCGAACGCGGCAACCTTGCGGGAGATCTCTCGGGCATCTCCTCCGGGAAGCAGGAATCGGTAGGTCTGGGTGGGCGTCTGGATCCCGATCAACGCCCCGGGTTCCTGTCCGGGCCGGCGGCGGTTGGTGGCCGTGGGGTCGGTGACGGCATCGATCGGGCTGGCGGCCGGCCGGCGGCGGTTGAGCTCGGGATCGACCCACCACTCGGGGATGACGCCACCGCTCCAGGGCTCGACGACGTGGGTGATCACCGATGACCAGGAGAGCACGCGTGGGCGTTCGCCCCGCGTCCTGATGACACCGACGCCGTCAGCGCTGAAGGTGAGGACATCGATGGCGACGGCCTCGGTGTCCTCCGAGTCGAGGAGGAGCAGGTTGGTGAGGCTGAAGGACTGAGGGGTGGCGTCGGGCGGCTCGGAGACGGACCCTTCCTGGCGCGGACCCGATCCCCCGGATCGGCGGCCGGCGCCTGGAGGCCGGGCGTCGCCACCGGGAGACCGGGGGTCATGACCGGGAGACGGGGCGTCGCCATCGGGAGACCGGGCGTCGCCATCGGGAGACCGGGGGTCGCCACCGGAGGGCTGGATCCCGGTGTCGGGGGTATGAGGATCGTCTCCGGAAGAGGGCCGGGCGCCGCCTCCGGGAAGCGGAGGGGGTCCTCCCCCCGCGTCGATACCCGTCTGGTTCGGCTGCCCTCCTTCTGCCGCGGCTACTCCCGTCACTGGGGCATCAGGTTACCGGGGCCGCGTCACGGATCGGGGACCGCCGGGTCCGACCGTGCTCCAGCGGCCGGATCGAGTCAGGCCGAGGTACCGGTTGGGTCAGACGGGCTGCTCTTCAGCGAGCGCGCATCGCGTCGCGCAGCGGTCGATACCCGATCAGGGTGACACCGGCGTCGGCGATCATCCGACCGAGCCCACGCTCGGCCACCAGCAGTACATGGTCCTCCACCCGGGCCTCCCAGTCCGTGGTGATGGCGCGGGAGCTCAGGTGTGTCGATTGCAGGGTGGAAGGTGACCTCGGTAATGCCCGGCTCCAGGTTGGCGACCAGGTCGGTGAAGGCACGGTGAGTGCCGATGGCCGGCAGGGAGACGAAGCGGTCGGCGAAGAGCACGCCTTCGTCTGCGGCCAGCTGCCGAACCGGGAATCCCACGTTGGGCTCGGCATCCGCGCTGAGCAGGCGCAGGGGCAGATTGAAATCCACCGCCAGCTCCAGATAGATGTCGAAGAACTCCGGTCGCAGGAGGAGGGCGTCGAGATGGGCATCGAGATGGCTGATGTCAAAGCCCCAGAGCACCGCCCGCTCGATCTGGGCCCGGCACTCGCGGCGCACCTCGTCCATGTCGGCGTGATCCCACACGTCGGTGACAGTGCGCGGGAACCCGCCGTCCCCGTCCAGGAGTGAGGGCGCCAGGGTGATCGGTGCCCAGCGATAGAGGTCGTGCTCGGCGTTGAGAGTGAGCTGCACCCCGACGTCATCGCCACGGAACCGAGATGCCGATTCGCGCGCCCAGGGAGCAGGGACGATGAGTGACGCGCTGGTGGCGATGCCCTCGCGCAGTGCCTCGTAGACGCCCGTCGTCGCCGCGTGGCACAGCCCGAGGTCGGCGCAGTTGAGGATGAGCAGCCTGGCGTCGGATGGGTAGTTGAGGCGTTCTGCGACCGTCGGCATCCACCTGACCGTAGCGCCGCCGGCCCTCAGGCCGCGCGACCGGCCTTCCGGCGCCCCCGACCGGTGTCCCCGTCCATTCGGGCCGCCGAGCTGTCCTGGATGGCACGGGCCCCGTCCTCCAGGAGGGCCCGCGCGGCGGCGACGCCCTGGCGTCCGATGCGCCGGGTCTGCTCGTCGAGGCGCCAGTCCCCCTCGGGTCGAGGGGCCACCCTGGCGGGAGGCGAGCGGAGGGGCAGCTCGAGCTGGATCGCGGGGGAGCGGTGCCTACGGACGGTGGACATGGGTACAGCATGCCTGGAGGGTGTATTACGGGGTCATGGCTCAAGGAGACGTGCAACTGACGGCCGGTCCCCGGTACGGGGTCACCGTGCCCTTCGACGGGGTGACGCTGCAAGATCATCGCAGGTGGTATGCCGAATTGGAGCAACTCGGCTACACCGACGTGTGGTCGGCGGAGACGGACGGCGTGGACGGGTTCACCCCGTTGGCACTGGCCGCGGCGTGGTCGCCGTCCCTCCGGCTGGGGGTGGCCATCATCCCCGCCTACACGAGGGGTCCGGCACTGCTGGCCCAGAGCGTGGCGGCGATGGCAGAGGCCGCTCCGGGGCGCTTCACCCTCGGGCTCGGAACATCGTCCGACGTCATCGTGAGCCGCTGGAACGGTATCGAGTTCGCCGAGCCCTATCGGCGGGCCCGGGACACCATCCGCTTCCTGCGGTCGGCACTGGCCGGGGAGAAGGTGGACCACGAGTACGACACGTTCACCGTGCGGGGCTTCCGGCTGGCCAGGCCGGTCGAGCACCCGCCGCCGATCTTCCTGGCCGCGCTGAGGCCGGGGATGCTCAGGCTGGCCGGGAGTGAGGCTGACGGGGTCATCCTCAACTGGCTCTCGGCTGAGGACGTGGCCACGGTGAGGCCCGAGCTCGGGGCCGACATCCCGGTGGCCGCCCGGATCTTCGTCTGTCCAACCGAGGACGCCGAGGCGGCCCGGGCCGTCGGTCGGTGGATGATCGCCGCCTATCTCAACGTCGGCGTCTACGCCGCCTTCCACCGTTGGCTCGGGCGCGGGTCCGAGCTCGAGCCCATGTGGAATGCCTGGCAGGCGGGCGACCGGAAGGCGGCACTGGCGGCCATACCCGACGTCGTCGTCGACTCCCTCGTCGTCCATGGGTCGTTCGATGAATGTCGGGCCCACGTTGGACGTTACGTGGCCCACGGTGTCGATATCCCGGTGATGGCGGTGATACCGCTCGATCAGTCCCTCGACGCCATCGTCAAGGGGCTGGCGCCCCCGTGGAGGGCGTGAGCGGTCGGGCTGGCCCCGCTCGGTCCCGCCTCAGTCGGTGCGGTAGCGGGCGACGATCTCGGCGTCCTGGTCGCGGACCTGGTCGGCGAGGTCCTGGCCGAACCGGTCCAGCTCTGCGGCCAGCCGTGGGTCGGAGAGGGCCAGGATCCTCACGGCCAGGAGTGCGGCGTTGCGCGCCCCGTTGACGGCGACGGTGGCCACCGGAATGCCCTTGGGCATCTGGACCATGGCCAGGAGCGAGTCGAGCCCTCCGAGATTGGCCAAGGCCACCGGCACGCCGATCACCGGCAGGGGAGTCGCAGCCGCGGCCACGCCGGCCAGGTGGGCCGCGCCACCGGCTGCGGCGATGATCACCTTGATGCCGGCAGCGGACGCACCCCGGGCGAAGGCGATGGTGTCGTCCGGCGTTCGGTGGGCGGAAAGCACCCGCACCTCGACGGGCACCGAGAACGACCGGAGGGTCTGGACGGCATCGTCCATGATCGACGAATCGGATGCACTTCCCATGATGATGGCAACAGACATGTGGGCATTCTGCCCGACTCGTGCGCACCGGTCATATCCTGCGCCCGCGCCACCTGGAACCGGGCCATCATCAGCCCGCGCCAGGCCCCCCGGCCCCGGACCAGGCCCCCCGGCCCCGGACCAGGCCCCCCGGCCCCGGACCGGGCCCGACCAGATCGGATTCCCGCGGTGGCCCCGGGGCAACCCGGCTCCGGCCCCGGGGAGCCCGGTGCCGGCCGAAGCCCGGCTCCGACTCCGGCGGGGGAGGCAGCCGGCACGCAGCCGCCACCGTCCCCGTACCGGTCCCGCTCCGGCCCGGGACAGCCGCGGACAGCCGCCACCGAGCCCGCACAGGCCCCACGGCCCCACGGCCCCACGGCCGCACGGCCCAGCAGGCCCCACGGCCCCACGGCCCCACGGCCAGCACAGGCCCCACGGCCCCACGGCCGCACGGCCCAGGTATACCCAGGACCGGCCCCGAGCGGGCGGCGACATCGGCCCTGTACGGTGGGCCGGATTCACCCACGATGTTCGGCGGGCGTCATGCCCCAGCAGGGGCATGATCCGGTCGATGCAAGGAGGAGACACTGATGCGCATCGGCGTGATGATCGACACCGAGAAGCCGTTCGACGAGGTCGTGGGCCAGGTGGCCTCACTGCACGAAGCCGGCATCGAGACGGCCTGGGCCTCACAGATATTCGCCTATGACGCGCTGACCGCCCTGGCCGCTATCGGGCGCGAAGTCCCCGGCATCGGCCTCGGCACGGCAGTGGTGCCGACCTACCCCCGGCACCCGGTCATGCTGGCCGGACAGGCCCTGACCGTGCAGGCCGCCTCGGGCGGCCGGCTGACCCTGGGCATCGGTCTCTCGCACCAGATGGTCATCGAGAACGTCTTCGGACAGTCATTCGAGAAGCCGGCCCGGCACATGCGGGAGTACCTGTCCATCCTCGTGCCCCTTCTCGAAGGTGAGCAGGTGACGTTCAAGGGCGAGACACTCGAGCGCGTCGACGTTCGGACCGTTGCAGATCCCCGTTCCGGCCCCTGCGGTGCTCGTGGCCGCCCTGGGCAGCGTCATGCTGGGTCTCGCCGGGAGCCTGGCTTCGGGAACCATCACCTGGATGACCGGGCCGGCCACCATCGAATCCCACATCGTTCCCACCATCCGGGATGCGGCGGCCGAAGCCGGTCGACCGGTCCCCCGTATCGCCGTGGGCCTGCCGGTCTGTGTCACCGACGACGTAGCCTCCTCCCGGGAGAAAGCGGCGGAGGTCTTCTCCATCTACGGTCATCTGCCGTCCTACCGGGCCATGCTCGACCGCGAAGGGGCAGCCGGCCCGGCGGACGTCGCCATTGTGGGGTCCGAATCCGAGGTCAAAGAGCAGATCCGTCGACTGGCCGCCATCGGGACCACCGACTTCTGCGGTGCTCCGTTCGGTTCCGCCCACGAGATGGCGGCATCCATCGGAGTCCTGGCTTCGATGGTCGGAGCCTGAGCGTACGGGGTTTTGAAGCCTACGACAGAGGCCTGAAGCCCACGACCGGAGTTTGAAGTGTCCGAACCGGGGCGTGAGGCGCCCCCAGCACTACAGGGCGAGCCGGGTGTGCTTGAACTCGTTGAGGTCGGGACGCTCGTGGATCAGGTCCAAGATCCCGTCGATGGTCCGCCGGGCAAGTTGACCGTCGCCTTCGGGTCGGGTCATCAGTCTGACGAAGACTGCGCTCCCGCCGGCCATGAACGTCGGGACCCCGAAGACGTCGAGCTGGCTGACGACACGGTCGTGCTCATCGCGCACCACCTTGGCCGGCCATCCGGACTCCACCTCGGACATGACGGCGTCGGCATCCACTCCGGCCCGGGCCAGGGCCCCATGCACCACGGCGACGTCCCGTAGATCACCGCCTTCGTCGTGGCGCGCCGTGAACAAGGAACGGTGGACGGCGCGGAAGTGCTCCTCGAACCGGTCCCTCACCGCCACGCCGGCGGCCAGGGCGAGCAGATCCGCCTGCTGGGCCGGGTCCTCCCACGCCGGGGTGCCACCTTCGGGCACGTGCGACTGGTTGAGGAAGAAGGGGACGAAGGTCACCGCCCAGGGGGCACCGGCCTCCAGCCCGTCGAGGACGTGCTCGTGACCATTTCGAGCGAACGGGCACCTGTAATCCCAGGTCACAGCAAATTGATGGCTTGATGTCATGGCTGTCCAACCCCCCTGGCCAGAGATCCATTCCTGGTCGGTGGCCCGCCGGCTCGGTCCGGAGCCCGGGCCGGCGTGGCCCGGGAGCTCACCGACCGGAAGGACCGGCGCCGGGACGGGAAGGCCCAGAATGCCGGGCCGGGCCGGGCTCCGGATGGCGCGCTCAGAGGAGCCGCCTCCCGAGCAGTCCGAGAACGGTTCCGATGGCCGCTCCGCCGAGGACGTCGGAAGCGTGGTGGGCCCGGAGGTGGAGCCGGCTGAGCCCGACCAGTGCGGCGCTGGTGTACAGCAGCGCGTTGCCGGGGCCGTCGTTCCGCTGACTCATGACCGTGGCGGCGCAGAAGGCCGCCAAGGTGTGCCCGCTCGGAAAGCTCGTCGTCTTCGGCTCACGCACCGGTACGCCCACCTCGGCCAGTCGGACGTCGCTGCGATCGGGTCGGGCACGCCCGATGACCGCTTTGAGAGCGGCGTTCACGACGCTCGATTCGATGCCGGCGATGGCCAACGCCCGCACGGATCGAGCCCGCTCCGGTCCGGTGTGCCGGGCCCGCCACACCGTGGTCGCCGCCCACATGAGGCCGTGGTCGCCCAGGCCGGTGATCACCTTGGCCGCGCCGTCCACAGACGGTTTTCCGCGCCACGGCTCGAACCACCCGTCCACCTTCTCGTCGAGGGCATGGACCAGGTCGGCAAGAGCGTTCTCCCCTCGGTCGCCGTCGGCCGGGAGCGATGCCGCGGGCTCGGCCGTGCCGTCTGGATCGGATGCGGTCATGCCGCGCCACCGACAGCGCCACCCAGCACCAGGGCGGCCTGCTCGGGGTGTCCGCCATAGGCCGGGCAGAACTCCCGAAATCGGCAGTAGTCGCACAGCGGTGAGGGCCGGGGTCGAAAGTCCTCGTTCTCGCAGGCCCGCTCGATGGCCGTCCAGACGGCCACGGCCTTCTGCCGTTGCCCCCGCAGGGCCTGTTCCGAGGGCTCGGCCGTGATGCTGAGGGGCTCTTTGAGATGGAGGAGCCTGACCTGCACGGGCCGGCGCCCGAGGACCTCCTGGCAGAGCAGAGCGTAGATGTGGACGCCGATGAGCTTCGACTGTTCGAAGGAAGGCCCCGGCGCCCGCCCTGTCTTGTAGTCGACGACCACCAGTTCCCCCTCCGCGGTCAGATCCAGCCGATCGATGATCCCCCGGAGCCGCATGGTACCGACCCGGGCTTCCAGCGTGAGCTCGATGCCGACCGGGTTGACCTCGTTCGGGTCTTCCAGCACGAAGTAATTCCGGACGAGTTCTTCGGCATCCGTCCGCAGTCGGTCGGACTCGTCGGGCGGCAGGGCCAGAGCCAGGTACTCCGGGTCGTGCTGGAGCTGGTCCCAGGCCGTCACCAGCTCGGCGGCGGCTGCGGCCGGCGAGCGGCTTCCCTGTTCGTGGAGCCAGAAGAGCCGCTCGAGAGCCCGGTGCACGAGTGTTCCTTTGACCGTCCAGATGGTCGGCTGGTCGGGCAGGTGATCGATGGCATTGAACCGGAACGCCAGCGCACAGTCGCGGAACGAGGTGAACTTGGACGGGGACAGCGAGCGGGGCGGATCGAAGGGCACGGGACCAGACTACGGCTGGGGTGTGCCGGAGTGGCGGCTCAGGGCCCGGACCACCGACGATGCCAACAGACCGGGCTGCTCCAACGGACCGAAGTGGCCCACGCCGGGGACCACCTCGACCGCGGAACGGCTGATCTGTGCCGCGTCCGCCTCGATGAACGAGGTTCCGAAGGCGTCGGTGCGCTCCCCACAGCACAAGGTCACCTCACATCGGATCTCGTTCAGATGGCCGAAGGCGCCGTGGGACGCACCGTCGCGCGTAGATCTCCGCCTCGTCGTCGCGGCGGCATCGCAGCCGGATGGCCTGCCCGTCACCTCCCTCGTCCCTTGGGATCACCTCGAACCCTCCCTCGACGTAGAGCTCGAGCACCTCCGGATCGAGGTCGGCGAAGGGCGGCTTGGTCGAGAAATTGACGAATGCGTCCTCGGCGGACGGGAAGGTCTCCCGCCTCCGCCGTGCGCCCACGGACAGGGGATTCAGGTGGAGGGCCTCTCGGCCGATGGGCTCGTTGAAGATGACGGGCTCGAAGCAGTAGAGAGCTTCGAACGTTCCGGGCCTGGCCTCTTCGGCCAGCAAGATTGCGGCTCCGCCGCACGAGTGGCCGAAGGCCAGCGGACGCTCGAGTCCCAGGTGACCGATCACGGTCAGCACGTCGGTGGTGAACCCGGACCAGGAGAAGTTCCCGTCGGCCGGCCTCTCCGACCGACCGTGGGCCCTGAGGTCGAGCCCCCAGCAGTGGTAGCTGTCGGCCAGCCCGCGTACCAGTGGTCCGAGCACCGCGGCACAGAACCCGGTGGCGTGGACGAGCAGCAGGTCGCGTCCGGATCCCCCGAAGTCGTAGGCGGCGATGCCGACCCCGTCGGGTGTCGTGCACCGGGCCTGGTGGGGTCGATGGTCGTCGTAGCCGGACGTCACCGACGTGACGGTAGTCGGGCGGCGACGGGATCGGATCCGGGCGGCCGGGAATATCCCCCGACGGCGACCGCGAGCGAGTAGACATTGATGGCTTATGGAGCATTTTCTGGAAACCTGGGGCTACCTGGCCGTCTTCGTCCTGAGCTTCGTGTCGGCTATGGGCCTCCCGGTGGGGGCCGAGGTGGCCCTCATCTACGGCGGAGTGCTGGCCAGCGGGCAGATATCCGGTGAGCCCCACCACCTGAACCTGGTGGTGGTGATCGTGGTGGCGCTGCTGGCCGAGGTCCTGGGCTCCCTGGCCGGGTACCTGATCGGTTACTTCGGGGGCCGCACCCTGGTGGACCGGGTGGGCAAATATGTCCTGCTCACCCACAAGGACCTGGACCGTGCCGACGCATGGTTCGCCCGGAGAGGTGAACCGTTCGTGCTCTTCGGGCGCTTCATCCCCTTCCTGCGGTCGTTCGTCTCGTTCGCCGCCGGGCTGGGCGAGATGGCGGTGGCCAAATTCCTCGCCTTCACCGTCATCGGCTGCGCCATCTGGTGCACGGCCCTGTGCAGCTTCGGGTACGCCCTGGGCAGCAGCTACAACCGCGCCCTGAAGGCCTTCAGCTACGCCGGCTATCTGGCCGCCGCCATCGTGGTGGTCGCCGTGGTCGTGCTCTTCTGGCACCGGCTCCGGTTGGTGCGCGAGGAGCGTGGCTGAGCAGTGGCCGTCGGCAGATCGATGCCGTGGACGGGGAGGCGCGTCGGCTGCCCGACGGCGGACGGCCCATGGTGAGCCGCCCTCCACGGGCAAGGGCCCGCCGTGCCGCCCTTGAGGCCTCCGTGCACTTGGAGCGCAACGAGGCCTGGAACGGGCTGCACCGCGGCGACCCGGTCATCGTCTCGGGTCTCCACATCCGGGGAGCGACCTGGGAGTTCCGTGCCCATGTTCGAAACCGCCACAACGGCACCGAATCGGTCGAGGTCGTCGGGGGGCGCCCGGGTGACCGCCGGATCCGGTCGTTCGACCCTTCCCGCATCTTCGCCGTCACCGCCCGGAAGCAGCGCCGAGGCGATGCCGACCGATCCATCGCCGGACAGTTGTCGTTGGCCGAGGCACCCCAGCTTCCTCTGGAGTGAGCAGCTTGTGATCGGGCCGCCGCCCGATGGCATGGGGAACCGGCCGAGTGATCCGGGCCCGGCCGCCCCGGCCGAGTGATCCGGGCCCGGCCGCCCCGGCCGAGTGATCCGGGCCCGGCCGAGTGATCCGGCCGCCGCGGTAGGGTGCCGGAGATGGCCACCGTTGTCTTCTTCCATGCCCATCCGGACGATGAGGCCATCGCCACCGGCGGCACCATGGCCGCGTTGGCCGACGGTGGGCACCGGGTGGTGCTGGTCACGGCCACCCGAGGTGAACTGGGCGAGATTCCCGACGACCTGTCCGAGGGGGACGAATCGCTGGCCGATCGGCGATTGGCGGAGCTGACCGAGGCGTGCCGGATCCTGGGCGTGGGCCGTCAGACCTACCTCGACTACCTCGACTCGGGGATGGCGGGTGAGGCCACGAACGACCGACCGGGCAGTTTCGCGGCCGCCGACATCGACGAGGCGGCCGCGGCGCTGGCGGGCATTCTCGTCGAGGAGGCGGCCGACGTGCTGGTCACTTACGACGAGCACGGGGGGTACGGCCACCCTGACCACGTGCAGGTGCACCGGGTGGGGATGCGGGCCGCCGACCGGGCCGGAACGCCGGTGGTCTACATGTCCACCATGAACCGCGACTTCATGCGGTCGCTGTCCGACCGGGTCGAGTCGTCGGAGTGGGAGCCTCCCGAGGGGAGCACCGACGGGCTGGACACGATGGGTGAGCCGGCCGACCGCCTGACCACCGAGGTGGATGTGACCAGGTGGATCGGGCACAAGCGCCGGGCCATGTCGGCCCATGCCAGCCAGATCAGTGAGGAGAGCTTCTTCCTGGCTATGCCCCCGGACGTGTTCTCGATGGTGTGGGGGCGTGAGTGGTACATCCGGGTGCGACCGGCCTGGGCCCTGCCCGCCGGGAGCCCGTGGGAGACTTCGCTTCTACTCGAGGGCACCGGCGGCCCGGACACGGTCGATACCGGCGGCCCGGACACGGTGGGCACCGGCGGCCCGGACACGATCGGTCCCGCCGGGAGTGGTCCGGGCCCCGAGGCCGGGGGCTCGAGGCTGTGACCGCCACCCACAGGGTGCTTCGGGTACACGGCGGCAGGCTGGTGGTGCCCGAGCGCCGCCTCGAGTTGGAGGCCGAGCTCGATGCCGCATCGGCCGAGGGGTTCGTCATCGTCAACTCCTTCGCGGTGGACGACAACGTCTATCTGGTGCTGCAGCGACCCGACTGACGGTCCGGTCGGCCGTCACCTTCGTGCAGCCACCCCGACGGCCCCCGGTTCGGTCCACCCCGGCGGCCCCCGCCCTCACCGGCCCCGTCGGTCCGGCGGATCAGAACTCGGTGAAGGCCTGGATGGAAACCACCCGGTTCCGACCGGACTCCTTGGCCCGGTAGAGCGCCTGGTCGGCGCGTTCGATGAATGACGTGGTGCTCTCGAAGCCGTCCCAGCTGGTCAGTCCGGCCGAGAGCGTGACCCCGAAGTCGGACGTGGCGTCGCGTCCCCCGCCGCGGAGCTTGTCCAGGAGATGGTGGCCACCGACGAGGTCGGTCTCCGGCATGACCAGACAGAACTCCTCCCCCCCGTAGCGGGCGACCAGGTCCTGCCCACGGATATTGGAGACCATCAGGGCGGCGATCGAGCGCAGGAGCGTGTCCCCGGCCACATGGCCGTGGCGCTCGTTGTAGTCCTTGAAGTGGTCGAGGTCGATCATGGCCACGCTGAGGGGTGTCTCCGAGCGCAGTGCATGAGCCATCTCGATCTCGATGCGTTCGTAGAGGGTCTGCCGGTTGGCCAGTCCGGTCAGGGGATCGGTACGGCTCTGGGAGAGGAGCCCGCTCACGAAGTTCGCTCTGCTGGTCATGCGGAGGAACGCCGCGGCCACCAGCTCTGCCGTGTCACGTGTGCGCTGATCGACCCGCCGGTCGAATTCCGAGCGTCGGACGACCATCACCAGCTCCCCGTCGGTGCAGTACCCGATGGGGATGGCACAGAAGGCCTCATCGAGCGCGACCGAGTCGAGGCAAAGGGCCTGATCGAGCTGCGGACACTCCTGCAGGGCCGAGACGTCCTCGGCCTGGTTGCCGGGCCAGGCGGCCAGCGATGTGAAGCGACCGAGCCTCTCGTTCCTGGTGAAGACGGCGATCTGGTCGGCGGGTATGACGTCGGCGACCACGGGCAGTCCACGGTGGAGCATGGCCACGATGATGTCGGTGCCGGAATCGGCCACGCCGGGCCCGATGTCCTCGAGAGCCTTGTCCAGCGCTTCGATCGGTCGCCTCGAAGTCGCGGCGCCCGCTCAGTGACCCCATGGCCCGGGAGATGATCCAGGTGATGGCCACGATGGTCGTGGCGTAGACCAGGCCCACGGCCACCAGCTCGGTACCCCGGATGCCCGCGGCCCAACTGGTCACGGTCACCAGCCCGATGGCGAACAGGTCGATGCCCACACGCATGGGCCGGTCGCCGATGATGGAGACCAGGGTCACGCCGACCAGGACGGCGGGGGTGTAGACGTCCAGCTCGTTGCCGGAGCCCAATTCGATGAAGCCCAGTGCCGTGCAGGGCCAGGCAGATGATCACGAACCCGGCGATGGCCTTGGTGCGCAGGTCGGATCTTCCCTTGGTGACGACGACGAAGAGCGCCACGAAGACCACCGAGGCGAGGATGCAGGCCACGGCACCGACCACGTACCACCATCTGACCGGATCCTGGTGGAACAGGATCACCGTGAGGAGGAGCGGGATGGCGACCGACTCGGCGATGACGCCCGAGATGAGGACATCGCGGACCTGACGCTTGGTGGGATGGACCCGATCGAACGTTCACCGTACCGTTATCGGCCCTGGTCGATCACTCCTTTACCCGGGCCCTGGTCCGGTGTCGCCTCCTGGGAGAACCCGCAGTTCAGGGGCCCGTTCTTCCTCGGCCGGCGGTCCCGCTCCGTCCCTCCCGGTCAAGCCGATGCCGGTGCAGCCGACGCGGCGCCGAGCGCTCGGCGCGGAAGCATGCCGGTGAAGAAGAGGCCGACCACGGTGAGCAGGGCGACCAGCCACAGGGCGCTACGGAGCCCGATCAGGCGGGCGGCGGCGTTCTCGGCCACGATCGCCTCCTGGGCGGGAGGCGGGAGATCGGTCTTGGCCAATTGGGCTGCGGAGATCGCTGTCCGAGACGAAGGGGACCCCACTTTCCATCTGTACGGTCGCCCTGGCCGTGATGTCGGCGGGAATGGCCGGATTGTGGGTCACGCCGGCGATGAAGCTGGTGGTCAGGCTGCCGATGAGGACGGCGCCGACCAGGGCGGTCCCGAGCGACGCCCCGAAGTTGGTGAAGGTGTTCTGGAGCCCTCCGACCTCGGGGCTCTGTTCGTCGGGGACGGCCGAGACGGTCACCGCTCCCAGCTGGGAGGCGAGTGCTCCGATGCCCAGTCCCATCAGGGCCATCGGGATGAGGACGATCCCGGCGTTGGCACCCGGGTCCAGTCCGCCGACCATGACCAGGGTGCCGGCCAGCATGGACAGCATGCCCAGCCGGACGACGAGCCGGGGTGAGGCACGCGGGGCCAGCCGGGGCACGGCCAGAGCCGTGACGAGCAGGGTGATGCGAGAGCGGGAGGAGGCGGAGGCCGGTCTGAAGGGCGTTCAGCTCGAGCACCACCGACAGGAAGAGCGGAATGGTGAAGAAGATCCCGGACTGCACGAGGAACTGGAAGAAGAACGCGACCAGGCCCCCGGTCATCTGCACGTTGTGGAACATGGACAGCCGGATCAGCGGCTCCCGGCCCAGGCGTTCCAGTCGGCCCTCCCACAGGAGCAGGCCGCCGATGACCAGGAGGCCGCCGACGCACCAGCCAGACGACCGGAGAGACGCCGAGCAGGACGGGCGCGTTGGGTTTCGGGTCGCACCCAGCCCCAGGTCCCCGAGCGCAGGACGCCGAAGACCGTCAAGGAGAGGCCGACCACCGAGAGCACCGCGCCGACCAGGTCGAAGGACACCCGCTCCTCGGGCGGGGTGTCGTGGACGCGGCGCAGCGACAACAGGATGACGCCGACGATGACCACCTCGCCGACGAACACCCAACGCCAGGAGGCGAACGTGGTGACGGCGCCGCCGATCAGCGGTCCGGCCGCCACGGCGATGGCACCGGCCGCGGCGATGAGTCCGTAGGCCGCCGGACCGTCGTTCCCGGGCGAAGTTGCCGGCCACCAGGGCGACGATGGCCGGCATGATCAGCGCGGCGCCGAGGCCCTCGAAGCAGGGACCAGCCGATGATGAGCACGGTGAGGTTCGGCGACGAGGGCGGTGACGGCCGAGCCGATGCCGTAGACGACCAGCCCGATGGCGAACGCCCGCCGTCTTCCGATGAGGGCGCCGATCTTCCCGCCGGTGATCATGAAGGCCGCCATGACCAGCGTGTAGAGGGTGATCGCCGTCTGGATGCCGGTCACCGTGGTGCCGAGGTCATTGGCCACCGAGCTGGATGGAGACGTTCATGACCGAGGTGTCCAGGGTCATGAGGAACTGCGCCGAAGCCAGGATCATGAGCACCGACGAGCTGGCCTTGGAAGCGGTGTGGGGTGGGCCACTGCCCACGCTCACATGCGCGCTACTGCTCAACGTCCTGCCATCAGCCGGAAACCGCAGTCATGCACCCGGTGCTTCCGGCCGGACGTGGCTTGCCCGGGATCACACGTTGGCCGGTCTGGCGGCTGGGTGCAGGGAGCGGAAGAGCCGTGCCCCGTACCCGATCAGCTGCACATCGGTGCGGGCGCGGGCCGATGCCGCCCGCGGCAGATTGAGGAGCGGTCCGAGCTCGCCGAAGTAGCTGCCCGTTTTGACCACGGTGAGATGTTCCTCGGTCCCGTCCTCTCTGACCCGGTAGATCTCCACCTCGCCCGACTCCACCACATACACGAGATCGCTGTCGTCGCCCTGGTTGAACAGAACCTGTCCCGCGGCGAGCGTCACGGGCTGTGGATCCCGGGCCGAATCGGGCAGATGGGGGACCAGTTCGACGACCCGGTCGGCGAGCTGGGTGATCCGCTCGTCGTGGGTGGCCACGACCACCAGGCGGCCCGGTGCGGCGATACCGCGCAAGAGCCGCAGGATCCCTTCGACCTGGATGTAGTCGAGATGCGCGGTGGGTTCGTCGGCCAGCACGAGCGGTGGATCCTGCACCAGGGCACGGGCGATGGCCACCCGCTGCTGCTGTCCTCCGGACATCTGCTCCGGCCGGTGATGGCCCCGCTCGTCGAGACCGACCTCCGCCAACAGGACATCGGCGCGATCCCGTGCGGTCGCCCGGCCGACGCCGGCCAGCCGGAGGGGGACCATGACGTTCGAACGGGCGCTGAGGCTGGGTATCAGGTTGAAGGCCTGGAACACCACGCCGACGGTGCGGCGCCGGTACTCGGCGAGAGCGGACCCGGTAAGGCCGGAGACCACGTTGCCGTCGAGGGTGATCGAGCCGGCGGTCGGCGTGAGCAGGCCGGCCAGGCACGACAGGAGCGTGGTCTTGCCGCAGCCGGAGGGTCCGAGCAGGACGACCAGTTCCCCGTCGTCGGCGGAAAAGGAGAATTCGTGCAGCGGACGGACCTTGTAGCCACCGGAGGAGAACTCCATGGTGAGGTCCTTGGCGGCGAGGTTGGCCACGGGTCAGCCGAACGCCGCCGCCGGGTCGGCGCCGGTGGCCTGACGCAGCGCGACGAGACTGGCCACCAGTCCCACCACGACGGCGATGATCGGCAGGGCGACGAACGAACTCCCGGGTATGGCCACCGGCGACTGGAAGAGACCGGTCATGAAGTTGGAGATGATGGCCGCGAAGGCGGCGGCCAGCAAGGAGACGACCACGGCCTGCAGGGCCAAGCTTCCGAGCAGCAACAGGGTGGACGAGCCCAGGGCCTTCAGCACCGCGAAGTCGCGGACCCGTTGCAGGGCGGAGACGTAGAGGAGGGCGGCGATGATGATGGCGGCGATGATCCACATGAGGATCTTGGTGTTGTTGATGGAGGAGACCGCCGAGGCCAGGACCTCGACGGTGCGCTGCTCGACGTCCTGGTTGCTGAGGACCTGGAGCCCGGCGGGAACGGTCTTCGGTGTGCCCGTGGTCACGACCGCGGTGATCAGGGGGCGCCCGCCCAGCCCCAGCATCTGGGCGTTGACGAGGGGCATGTAGACGACGCTGGTCCCGCCCAGCAGGGTGCGGTTCTCCACCTGGCCGACGACGTGGAAGTCGGTGGTCCCGATCCGGATCTCGCTTCCCACTGCCGCGCCGGTGCCCGAGTTGACGACGACCTGTCCCGGGGCCGCCATCGGGTGTCCGGCGGTGACCGCCGGGTCTCCCAGGCCACCGATGGCGGCTCCGACGACGACGACCGTCGAGATCCTGCCGTCGACGCGAGCAACCAGCTGGGGCAGGACGATCAGCGGGTCGGCCCGGGTCACCCCCGGGGCGTGGCCGATGACCGTGGCGTCGGCCTGCGGGAGCACGCTGACCGACGCGATGCGGCCGGCGGCGGCATCGGTGAGCACCCAGTGGGCGGCACCGACCCCGGCCACCGTCTGGGTGGTCTCGTAGCTGAATCCGCCCACGAGTCCGGCGAGCAGGAGCGCCATGGCCATGACCACGCCGGCGCCGATGACGGCGATCAGGAACTGGCGGTACCGGTACGCCAGATCCGCCAGGGTCACCGTCACCATCGGCTGGGATTATTGCACGTGACCGAGGATCTCTGCTCGGGAGTTCGGGTCCGGGCGGTGGGCGGTTTCGTGATCGAGGAGCCAGGTCTTGCGCTGGAGCCCACCCCCGTATCCGGTCAGCTGGCCGTTCGAGCCGATCACCCGATGGCAGGGGACGATGATGGCCACCGGGTTGCGTCCGTTGGCCAACCCGACGGCCCGTGAGGCGTTGGGGTTCCCCACCCGTCGGGCGAGCTCGCCATAGCTGATGGTCTCGCCGTAGGGGATGTCCCGGAGATGCGACCACACCCGGCACTGGAATTGGGTTCCGTCGAGCCGGATCGGGACCTCGAATTCGGAGAGGTCGCCTTCGAAATAGGCGCGTAGCTGGGCCACGATGTCGGCGAACCAGGCATCGTCCCGTCGGCCGTCCAGCGGCTCCGTGGGAGCATGCCGTTGGCCGTGCATGTACAGACGGGTGAGGAACCCGTCGGACGCAGACAGCGTCAGGCTTCCGACGGGGCTGTCGACCGAGGTGGTGATCGAAGATGTCATGGGTCTCCTTGGGATGGTGGCGAGGGGGGGCGGGGGGCAGGGTGCGGCGGCCAACGGTTGATGGCGTGATCGGTGACCGACCAGAGGTACTGGACGGCATAGGCCCGCCATGGCCGCCAGGCGTTGGCGTAGCGGACGAGGGCGGCCATGGTCGAAGGAATTCCGAGCGCGCCGGCACCTCGGCGCACACCGAGGTCCGAGGCGGGAAAGGCATCGGGCTCGCCCAGGGCCCGCATGGCGATGAGGTCGGAGGTCCAAGGCCCGACGCCGGGCAGATTGCCGAGGACGGCCCTTGCCTCGTCGCGGTCGCAGCCGGGCCCGAGGTCCAGTCGACCCCGGCAGAGTGCTTCGACGAGTGCCGACAGTGTGCGCCGTCTGGCCTCGGGCGCGGCCACCTCGGCATGGCGGAGGGCGTCGGGAGAAGGGAACAGGTGGGTCAGGCTGCCACCCGGATCTGCGACCGGCTCACCGTGACTGATGACCAGGCGGCCGGTGTGGGTGCGGGCCGCCTGGGTCGAGACCTGCTGGCCCAGCACGGCCCGGATGGCCAGCTCGGCGCCGTCGACGCATCGCGGTACCCGCCGGCCCGGCGCTTTGTCGATGACTGGACGGAGGGCGGGATCGGTGGACAGATGGCGGTCGACGGCGGTCGGGTCGGCATCGAGGTCGAGAAGCCATCGACAACGCGAGATGGTCGCCGTCAGGTCTCGTACATCGGAGAGCGCCGCCCGGCAGAGGATGTGGTCCGGGGTGGGAGTGAGCTCGACGATGCCGGGACCATGGCCCAGGCGGAGCGTGCGGCGATAGGTGAAGCCACGCACCTCCTCCACACCCGGGACCGCGGTGGCCGCCAGATGACCGATGAGATTGTCGGGGCAGAGGGGCTGGCGAAACGGGAGCCGCAGCACCAGTGTGGTGGAGGCACCCCCGTCCGATCGTGAGGCCTGTCCCACGCGGCTGCGGAGCTGGGTCGGCGAGCTGGCGAACACCGCCTGGATGGTGTCGTTGAACTGACGCACGCTGGTGAAGCCGGCAGCGAAGGCCACATCGGACATCGGTAACCGGGTGGTCTCGATGAGGATTCGAGCGGTCTGGCGCGCGCTGGGCCCTGGCGATGGCGATGGGTCCGGCGCCCAGCTTCGCCGACAGGAGGCGCTCCAGCTGGCGGACGCTGTAGCCCAGCCGAGCCGCCAGGGCGGACACTCCCTCGCGGTCGACCAGCCCGTCCGCGATCAGGCGCATGGCCCGAGCCACGACGTCGGCCCGGGCGTCCCACTCGGGCGACCCCGGCGTGGCATTGGGCCGGCAGCGCTTGCAGGCGCGAAATCCGGCCAGTTGGGCGGCGGCGGCGGAGGGGTAGAAGCGGACGTTCTCCCGCTTGGGGGTCGTTGCCGGGCAGCTGGGCCGGCAGTAGATGCCGGTCGAGGTGACCGCGGTGAAGAACCACCCGTCGAAGCGCGGGTCCCGGGACTGCACGGCGACGTAGCAGCGTTCGAAGTTTTCGATCACGGGACCAGCATGACCCGGTTGGGAGGGCGATGTCTGGCGGGAATGCGACATGGCCGTCGGCCCCGGCCGTCGAGCCCCGGGCGGGGGGGCCGGGTGGGGTGGGGATGCGCCGAGGCCCCTCCGGCTCAGTCGCGCACCGGGAGGTCGAGGGCTTCCTTCCCGGTCAGCCAGGGCCGGCCCGCGGCCGCCAGCTCCTCCCACTTCTGGAGATCGTCCCCGCGTTGGCCCAGGTCTTCGGGGGTGGGCCCGAACCGCTCGGTGAGGGGTTGGAGTGCCCTGGTGTCGAAGTGATAACACTGGGCGGCGTTGGAGCCCAGGATCTGCTGGGTCTCGTCGACCGGAATGTCCGAGAAGGCCTTGCTGAGCCACTCCCTGGTGTGGGGCCACGTCCCTTCGGGGTGAGGGAAGTCGTTCCCCCACATGATGTTCCCGACACCGATCTCGTACCGTCGGGCCAGCTCGCGACGCCGCGTGTTCGATGCACCGATGTAGCAGTTCCGGTCGAAGTACTCGCTCGGCCGCATGGACAGGTGGGCGGTCAGTTGCTTGCCGAGCTTCTTGGCCGCGTGCTCGCGTTCGTAGACGATGTCCGACGTCCACAGCAGATCGGGGGCCCAGAAGGCGCCGCACTCGGTGGTGACGAAGGTGAGGGACGGGAAGCGCTCGAACGTCCCGGCCCACAGGAGAAACCACAGGGGCCGGGTCGACCACCAGCGGACCTCGGCGACGTAGATCCCGACATGGTCACCGTAGGAGGCCCGGTCGGCAGCTCCCGAGTGGACGTGCACCGGCATCTCGAGGTCGGAGCAGGCCGCCCAGACGGGATCGTACTTGGCGTCGTGATAGGGCTCGTAGGGCTGCCACATCGAAGGGATGAGGATGCCCCCCCGGAGCCCCGACTCCTTTGCCCATCGGATCTCGGCCACCGCCGCCTCGACGTCGAATATGGGCACGATGGCCACCCCGGCCCGCCGGTGGGGGCTCTCGCTGCAGAGCTCGGCCAGCCACCTGTTGTGGGCCCTCGCTCCGGCCATCAGGAGCTCGATTGGCACATCGGCGGTGGCGGCCAGACCCGCTCCGAAGGGCGCCGAGGCCCCACCGGTCACCGCGTCGGCGTCGGGGAAGATGACCTCCCCGACGATCCCGTCGGCATCGAGCTCCTGGTCGCGTCGCCCGGCGTCCCAGCCCCCGCGCAGGCCCTCGGCGTTCTCCTGCTCCCACTCTTCTGCGAACTCCTCGTTCCTCAGGCCCCGCTCGGCCAGCTCGGCCTCCATGGCCGCCCGGGCTGCCAGCGACTGGTCGAAGGCGTCTCGGAATTCCGGGTCCAGCCACTCGCGGTACTGCTCGCTGGGAAGCCCCGCATGACAGTCCGCCGAGATCACCATGTAGTTGTTCACCGGGGCATCTCCCTTGGTCGATCGGTGGTCATCCTGGGACCTCTCGCAGGTAGGTGGGATTGGTGCGCGTGAGCATCGAGGTGGCCCGGGCCTGGATCTGTGCATCGATCGACTGGCTCGGCCCCATGATCCAGAAGTCGCCGGACCGCACCCCGCGCACGACCTGGTCGGCGACCTCTGCCGGCTCGGTGTAGTGGACCTCGATCCCGGCCGCCGCCATCTGCCCCTCGATGTCCTCGATGGTCGGATAGGGGGTCTGGCGTGGCCGCTCCTTGGCCAGTTCGGGCGGGCGCACCCGCCACGAGCTGAAGATCCCGGTGCGCAGCATGTTCGGCCCGGGGAAGAGGACCGACGCCCCAACGGCTGATCCGGCGTCGGCCAGCTGGGCATAGAGACACTCGGTCAGCGTCACCACCGCGGCCTTCGTCACCGCGTACTGCGGAGTGCCTCGCAGGGGCGATACCCCGCCGTTGCCGGAGGAGGTGTTGACGACGTGTCCGTTGGCGCCGGAGGCGACCATGGAGGGCACGAAGGCGTTGATGCCGTGGATGATGCCGTACACGTTGACGTTGAATGCCCAACGCCAATCGTTGAGCTCGTGCTCCCACATCGCCCCTTCCGCTCCGGCACCGATGCCGGCGTTGTTGCACAGCAGATGGACGGCGCCGAACCGGTCAAGGGCTGCGTCGCGGAATCGCTCCACCGAGGCGAAGTCCGAGACGTCGCACGCGACCCCGGCCACCTCGAGCCCCTCCGCCTGGAGCTTGCCCACCGCATCGGCCAGGGCATCGTCTTCCACATCGGCCAGGACCACCCGCATGCCCTCGCGGGCGAAGCGCTCTCCCATGGCCCGTCCGATGCCGCCGGCCCCGCCGGTGACGACGGCCACATGACCGGAGAGGTCCTCGATCATTTGTCACCGACCGGTGACAGGTCGTCGTAACGCTGGTGCACGTAGGGTCGGATCCATTCGCCGGGCACCGTGCCGTGGATCTCGCCCCGCTGGACGCTGCTGCGATCGGCCAGGTTGATGGCCACCAGCTCGCGCACCGGAAGGTCGGCCACCGGGTCGAAGCGGGACTCGCGCAAGAGGACCTCACCCGAGACCTCTTCGAACCTGCGGGTGTGCTCGGTCCGGTGGCAGTAGACGAGGGCCGGATCGGTGTCGAAGCCCTTGCCGTCGGGCGACGGGAGGAATTTGAAGTAGAAGTCGGTCCGCGTCTCGGGGTCGGGGAGCTCGAGCTCACGGGTGACCCGGCCGTGCACGTTGACGATCTCGACGCCCATGCGGGCAAAGGTTCCGGTGACCACGTCGCCGTCACGAGTGAGTTCGACCGACCCGAGCTTCTTGGGTTCCCCGAAGGTCTCGCGGCCGCCGATGACCGATTGCTCGCTGGTCATGGGCATCAGCAGGGCGTAGTACCCGTCGGTTCCCTCGTGGCGGGCCCGTACCGAGAAGCTCCCGGCACCGAAGGTGGGGTACCCGGGTATGTCGACGGTGGCCACCGTCACCTTGACCAACGGTTCGGGGCCCGGCTCGATGGGAGGGGGCAGGACGGCGGCGATGATCTCCGGATCGGTGAGGTAGGTGGCGACGAGGGTCGTGGCCCACACGTCGACCGAGGTCGCCTCCACCTCGCGGTTGCGCAACTGCTCTTCGCTTCGTGCTGCGTAGCGGACGTTCCCCATGGGTCTCCTTCGTCGTTGGTCGTTCCTGGTCGGCGATCGATGGTCAGGTCACACCGGCGAAGGCCGGGCAGCGACCGGCCTCACCCGGGATCTCGGAAACCTCCAGTGGCCGGGCGATCTCGTCATGGGTCGGGCCCACCCGTTGGGCCACCCGGCCGAGCGTCTCCATGTCGAACCCGAAGAGACGGGCTGCATTACCCCCCAGCATCTGCTGGACCTCGACAGGATCGATGCCGGCAAAAGAGAGCCGGAGGGCTTCGACACTGAACGGGTAGCTCGACTCCCTGTGGGGGTAGTCGCTGCCCCACATGATCTTGTCCACTCCGACGGAGTGGCGCATGGCGGCCTCCGCCGGGCGCATGAAGCTCGACCCCACATGGCACTGGCGAGCCCAGTACTCGCTCGGACGCATCGAGAGCTGGGAGACGACGGGGTGCCCCCACTCGAACTCCTGGGATCCGGCCGCCGCGCCCATCCGCGAGAAGAAGAAATCGAGCATTCCGAGGGTCTCGGGGATCCACGCCGTTCCCTGTTCGGTGAAGACGAACTGGAGCCCGGGATGGCGCTCGAGCACCCCGGCGAAGATGAGATGCCAGAGTGAGCGATGGGCCCACCAGGTGACCTCGAGCATGAACATGACCTTCTCGATGTCCTGGTCGCCCAACGGCGGCACCGCGCTCCCGCTGTGGTGATTGACGGGCAGTCCCGCCACCTCGCAGGCCCGCCAGATGGGGTCGTAGATCCGTGAATACAGTGGTTCGAGACCCGATCCGGGAGGGGCCCCGGGCAAGAGGATGCCGGCCGTCATGCCCGCCTCGGCCGCCCATTCGACTTCGGCGACCGCGGCGGCCACGTCGTGCAGCATGATCTGGACGATTCCGAGGCGTCGCCCGGGTGCGGCGGCGCAGAAGTCGGCCAGCCACCGGTTGTGGGCCCGCAATCCGGCCCATCGGAGTTCCAGGTCGCCCTGGTTGGCTGCCGGGACCTGCGCCTTCAGGGACGGTTCGGGGTAGAAGGGCGGAATCGTGTTGGGGAAGACGACCTCGGCGACGATCCCGTCGGCCTCCAGCTCGGCCTGGCGGCGTCGGTGGTCCCAGTTCCGGCTGGCATCTTCGCCCATGAGGTCGTCGAAGGGCACCCGGTACTGCGTGGCCCACGCATCGAACTGGGGGTGGAGCTTGCTCGGGAGGTAGTCCCGGTAGTGGAGCAGATCTGCCCCACCGTGGCAGTCCGCCGAGATGATGGTGTAATGCTCGCCACCGCTCACCGTCTCGCCTCCCCCTGTTCGTGGCCAAGACCCGTCCGCCGGCCTCCTGGTCCGTGCCGGTGACCGGTCGCCCTTGCCTGTAACATCGTTACATGGCAGTGGGGCGAGGTCAAGCAGATGCCGGCCGGGCTCCCGGCGCCGGGCTCTCCCGCCAGCAGGTGCTCGATGCCGCCTTGACGATCGTCGAAGCCGAGGGGATCGACGGCCTGACCATCCGCGGTCTGGCCGGCAAACTGGGCGTGGCGGCCACGGCCATCTACTGGCATGTGGGAGACAAACGGGCGCTGCTCGATGGCATCGCCGAAGGGGTCATCGCCCAACTGGGGGAGGTGTCGGTTCAAGGCGGGGATCCGGTGACGCGCATCATCTCGTTGGCCACGTCCTTGCGCAGCACGCTGCTCGAACGTCCGGAGCTGGTGGCGTTGGTCCACCACCAAGGTCGCACGGCTGCGCTCTTCCAACCGGCCCGGCGCGTCCTGGTCAACGAGCTCCGATCGGCCGGAGTGGACGGTGCCGGGGTGGCGCTCGGGGTCCAGGCGGTCCTCAACCTGGTCATCGGCTCGGTGCTCCTGGATCGCCAGCTCGAGCGCCAACCCGCGCAGCGTGAGAGCCCCGAGGAGCTCTGGTCGCTCGAGGACGCCCCTGACGCTCCCGAGCTCCTCGAGCACCTCTCACATCCGTACGACGAGGGTCGGCTGTTCGACTTCACGCTGGCCGTCGTGGTCAAGGCTGTCGTGCAGGGAGAGCCGGACCGGGGCGACGCCGTGGGCTGAGCCGGCGCCGGTCGAGGAGCTGCTCGACGGTCGCGGGCAAGCGTCGACGGCCGACGTTGCCCTGGTGGTCATAGACCTGCTCGACGAGGAGCGTTGGCCCAAGGCTCCCACGCCAGTACTGCCCAGCCCGCGGCACGGTCATGCTGGCCTGGGTCAGCTGGGTCATCATCCCGCATCCAACCCGGCATCCAACCCAGCGGAAGTGTCAATGGTTTCGCTCCCTGTACTTACCGGCGGTCCTGGCAACGACCGTATACAGCAAAATGGTGAGGATTGATCTCGAATCCGAACTGCGCTCTGGCATTCGTCGACAGGCTGCGGAAGGGGGCGTCAGGAGCCTCGAAGGACGCTCCACACACCTCACAGACGAAGTGGGAATGGGCGCCGGCCGCCAGATGGTAGGTGGCGGCCCCATGCCCAAGGTGTGAGTGAACGATGACCCCCCATGCTCACGGAGGAGGGCGAGTGCGCCCTCGAGGGTTGAGCCGTCCGTTGACGGCGACTCAAGGTCGGGTGAGGGCCGAGGCACCTGGTCATGGTACCGGCCGGGCCCCGGAATTGATGGACCTCGGCTGCGTGGGGGACCCGGTCGGCCCCGCACTGTCAGCAGGTTATCGGGGCCAGCGAGGCCATAGTCCCAGTTCAGGGAGGCGTGGATGAGTGGTGGCATCCAAATGCAACCCAGGAACGAAGATGTCATATCTAATATCGATGAGCTGTTGCAAGTCCTTCGCATCTCACCTACTGTGCGCTGGAGGGCAGGAGCCGTCGATCGAGGAGGAGTGCAATGGCGATCAGCGAGGCCCCCCCGAAGTCGGGCCCACTGGAGAAGATCAAGGAGTTCCACCGGAGCTTGACTCCGACCCAGTGGCTTCAGACCAAGCTGATGTTTGCTTCCATCCTGTTGCTCCACATCCTCGGTTTCGGTGTGTTCATCCTGTTCGTGGTCCCGAGTCACTACCGGGGCCTGGGCATCGGCGTGTCCGTCCTGGCCTACACCCTCGGACTCCGCCATGCCTTCGACGCCGATCACATCTCGGCCATCGACAACACCACACGGAAGCTGATGAACGAGGGCAAGAAGCCCCTCAGCGTGGGCTACTTTTTCTCGTTGGGCCACTCGACCATCGTCATCGCCATCGGTGTCGGCATCGTCATCGCCGAAAGAACCGTCTACGCCGCCGTGTCGCACAACAGCTCGGGCCTGGAACAGTTCGGGGGCATCTTCGGCACCATCGTGTCGGCAACGTTCCTCTATCTGATTGCCTTCCTCAACATCGTCATCCTGGCTGGGATCATCGCCGTGTTCCGCCGGATGCGCCATGGTGATTTCGACGAGGCGGAACTCGAGAGGCAACTCGAGAACCGCGGCCTGATGTACCGCATCTTCGGCAAGTGGATGAGGTCGATCACCAAGGAATGGCAGATGTACCCGGTGGGGGTGGTCTTCGGCATGGGGTTCGACACCGCCACCGAGGTCGCGCTGCTGGCCACCACGGCTCTCTACGCCACGCGCAACCTGCCGTGGTACTCGATCATGTGCTTGCCGCTTCTGTTCACGGCGGGCATGACCCTGATGGACACAGTGGACGGAGTGTTCATGAACGTGGCCTACGGGTGGGCCTTCTTCAACCCGGTCCGCAAGGTGTACTACAACCTGGCCATCACCGGCCTTTCGGTGTTCATCTGCTTCTTCATCGGCACGATCGAGCTCCTCGGGCTCCTGCCGACGGAGATCCACGGGCTGAACGGCGGTTTCTGGAACTTCATGGCCAACTTCAACATCAATACAGCTGGCTTCGTGATCGTGGGGATGTTCATCGTTACCTGGGCCGGTGCGCTGTTGATCTGGAAGTACGGTCACATCGAGGAGAAGTGGACGGCGAAGCTCGTCCACCAGACGAGTCCGGACCAATTCGAGAAGGATCTCGAGATCCGGTACGAAGAAGAGGAGATCGCGGTCGGGCACGCCTAGGTTCACGCCGCGGGCCGACGAAAGACCGAAGGTGGGTGGCCCCGGCTGCGGTTGCTCACCGTGGATGGTCGCCGCCTACCGGTCGGTCATGGAAGACCCCATCAACCGGTTTGGCGGCGAGATTCGGCGGCTTTCACAGGTCGGATCGTGGACCAACCTCGCATTCGAGCCCCTCGGCGGCCCGAAGCCGGGGGTCAGCCGTGGTGACGGCGTCGGAGCCGTGAATTGGTCAGTACGGCAGGTGCCCAGCCGGCATCTTCCCGATTGACGTTGGTACCCGGAGCGACGATCTCGTCGATGCGGTCCAGGACCGCCGGCTCGAGGCGGACGTCGGGCGCGGAGAGCTGCGACTCGAGCTGTTCCATGGTGCGCGGCCCGATGATGGCGGCGCTCACCGCCGGGTGCTCGAGCACGAAGGCCAGGGCCAGCTCGATGAGCGTGAGCCCGGCCTCGTCGGACAGCTTGGCCAGCTGCGTCACGATCTCGAGCTTCCGCTGGTTGTCGGGCATGGTCAGGTCGTAGCGGCCCGGAACCCGTTGGGACCTGCGACTGGTGTTCTCCTTGCCCTCCCCGAACTTGCCCGACAGCCACCCGCCGGCCAGCGGACTCCAGGGGATGACGCCCATCCCGTAGGCCTGGGCCACCGGGAGGACGTCACGCTCGATGCCGCGGACGAGTATCGAGTAGGGGGGCTGCTCGGTCATGAAGCGATCCCGCCCCCGGCGCTCGGCCACCCACTGGGCCTCGACGATCTGCTCGGCGGGAAAGGTCGAACTGCCGAAGGCCCGGATCTTGCCGGCGCGGACGAGGTCGGTGAGCGCGCCCAGGGTCTGGTCGACGTCGACGGTCTCGTCCGGTCGGTGCACCTGGTAGAGATCGATGTAGTCCGTGCCCAGGCGGCGCAGGCTGTTCTCGCATTCGGCGATGATCCACCGGCGCGAGTTGCCCTGGGCGTTGGGATCGTCACCCATGGGCGCGTTGACCTTGGTGGCGAGGACGACGCGGGAGCGATCCACCTCGGCCAGGGCCCGGCCCACGATCTCCTCGGATTCGCCGGCCGAGTACACGTCGGCGGTGTCGACGAAATTGATGCCCGCATCGAGGGCCCGGTGGATGATCCGGACCGAGTCGCCGTGGTCGGGATTGCCCCAGGCCCCGAACATCATCGCTCCCAGACAGAGGGGACTGACCTTGATTCCGGTTCGGCCGAGCGTACGGTTCTCCATGACCACGACTCTACGGGGGTGACGGGGCGCGAGGTCCACGGGGTTGCCGGGTCGCTCGGAGGCGCCGGCTGCAGGGGCGCCCCTGACGAAAGGGGCAGATGTCAGGGGCGTCAGACCCAGGGCAGGGGCATTCAACCCATACAGTGAGAATGGCGCTACCCAGTGTAGTGCCCATACCGGCCGGGAGTCCTCTCTGTAGCTTCCGACAGTGGCGGCCACGCGGCCTCCATGTGGCCGACCGAGCCTTCGAGGGGACGGCCCTCTCCTCCGGTGGATGAGTAGAGGGCGGCCGCCGAGCCGAGGGGCAGGGTGCACGGCAGCCGCAAGTCCGGAACGGTCACCCGTTTACGGAGTTGCTAATACAAGTATACCTGTCGAATTACTAGAGTAAAGCGATCGAGCCCTCGCATCGACGCCGCTCATCCGCCACCGCCGGCCACTGCCCGTAGCTCGGCCATCGACTCCCGCATGACGTCGGCGAGATCCCGGTCGTTGTCCCCACCCGACCACCGTTCCACGGCCATGCGGAATACTGTCATGCCGGCCTCGGCGGCCAGGCCGGCCTGGGGCTCACCCACCCCCCTCCGGTGCAGGGCCACCGCCACCGCCTCGGCGTAGTCGGCCAGCTTGGCCAACTCCCGTTCCCGCAGCTCGGGATTGGCGGCGATGACGGCTTGGCGCTGGTGGGTCAGGTCCCGGCGGGACTCGCCGAGCATGGCCGCGGCCGCCTCGAGCCCGCAGGCGACCGCGTCGAGCGGCCCGTCGCCAGGGGCCGCCCCGGCCACGGCGGTCACGATCCGCTCCTGGAGGAGGGCGGATCCGCCGAAGAGCACCTCTCGCTTGTCGGCGAAGTGCCGGAAGAAGGTGCGCTCGGTCAGCCCCGCCCGGGCGGCGATCTGAGCCGCCGTGGTCTGGTCGAACCCCCGCTCCGAGTAGAGGGCGAGGGCCGCTTCCTGCAGGCGCCCCCGACTGTCCGGCTGCCATCGACCCATGTGGCCCATCCTAGGCGTTGACAGTCACTGACATCATGGATAGGGTGATAGCAGTCACTGACATCAACAGTTGAGAAGGTAGGCATCATGAGGATCTTTGTCACTGGAGCATCCGGCTGGATCGGTTCCGCGGTCGTGCCCGAGTTGCTCAGATCGGACCACGAGGTGGTCGGTCTGGCCCGCTCGGAGGAATCGGCGCGGCGTCTCGAGGCGGCGGGCGCCATGGTGCAGCGGGGCGACATCGACGACCCCGACGGTCTGGCCAAGGCGGCCGCCGACTCCGACGGGGTCATCCATCTGGCGTTCCAACACGAGGTGGCCTTCGGTGGCAACTTTGCCGCCGCGGCGGCGGCCGACCGTCGGGCCGTGGAAGCCATGGGCGCCGCCCTGGCCGGCTCCGCCCGCCCGCTGGTACTGGCCTCGGGTGTGCTCGGGCTGGCCGTGGGCCGGGTGGCGACCGAATACGACGGGCTCATGCCCAGTGCCGAGGTCCGGGCCAGTCCCGCCGGCCTCCGGGCGGCCACCGCCTTGCTGGTCCTCTCCATGAGGGGCGTCGGCGTCCGGTCGTCGGTGCTGCGCCTCCCGCCCACCGTCCACGGCGACGGCGACCACGGGTTCGTGGCCACCCTGATCGGGATCGCCCGCCAGCAGGGCGTGGCCGGCTACGTGGGGGACGGGGCCAACCGCTGGCCGGCGGTCCATCGTTCGGACGCCGCCCGCCTGGCTCGGCTCGCCCTGGAGAGCGCCCCGGCCGGATCGGTTCTCCACGCAGTGGACGACGAAGGCGTCGCCTTCCACCAGATCGCCGACGTCATGGCGCGACATCTCGGCATCCCGACGGCGTCGGTCGCTCCCGCCGATACTGTCGAGCACTTCTCTCACCTGGGCCACTTCGCCGGCATGGACAGCCCGGCTTCGTCGGTCATCACGAGGGAGCTGACCGGGTGGGAGCCGAGCGGGCCCGGCTTGGTCGAAGACCTCGAGCAGGGCCATTACTTCCGCTAGTGCGTCGAGCGTCAGTCGGCGCCGACCACGGGTGGGTGGCTCACGCCTTCACACCCGGCCCTCGGTCCGGAATATGGGCCAGCCGATCTCGGTGCGCCACCGGGCCGCATCCTCGGTGGTGCGCGAATCCACCGCGTAGTACTCCCGGACCGGACCGTCCACTGTCAACTCGTGGTCGGTCACGTAGGTTCCCAGCGCACCGTAGGTGACATCGATGTCGGTGTGCGGCCCGTGGTGGACGGTCACCGCCAGTTCCGCCGCCGGAACGACGAGTGGCGCCACCCGTCCGACAGGCCGGAGGTCACCGTTCAGGGGAACGAACACCGTCGCTTCGCCCCGCTCGTACTGGAAGAGATCGGAGGAGAACAGGCCTCCGCTGGGGCCCGACGGTGGCAGATCCTGTGCCGCGCAGGTCGCGTGCAGCTCACCCATGGCCCCCCGGTACCAGACCAGCAGGTCCTCCAGGTCGACCACCTGGTGGATGCCGGCTGCGACCGTCGCCGGGACCGCCCGGTGCTCCACCGCCAGAGGCGCCGTGACCGCCTCGAGGAGGTTCCGTAGCGAAGCAATCGAGAGTTGCATTCGGTCCAACTCGTCTTCCAGCCGGCTCAGATGGTCGGCGATCACCGCGTTGCGTGCGCCGAGGTCCGGTGCCGTGAGAACGGCTCTGACCGCTTCGACCGGCATGTCGAGGCTGCGGAACCGGCGAATGACCTGGGCGGTCGGGACCTGACCCGTGGTGTACCGGCGGTACCCGGTGTTCGGGTCGACGTCGACGGGTTCGAGGAGTCCGACCTCGTGGTAGTGGCGCAACGTCTTCACGCTCAGATGGGTGATCCGGGAGAACTCACCGATCGACAGGGTGTCGGCCATGGGTGATCAGTCTCCACTCTCCCCCCGGGGGAGAGTCAAGGCCGATGAGGGGTCTTGACCCTCCGGTAGGGGGAGCGCCCACAGTTCTCCTCGTCGACGACGACCGTCGACGAGGAGAGAGGAGGAGATCATGGCCGCGGAAGCACTGGACAAAGCCATTGCCGAGCACCTGGCGGGGGTGAATGCGTTCGACATAGACGCCATCGTCGCCCCCTTCGCCGAGGGCGCCTTCGTCAACGATGTCCGCCGGGAGTTCCGGGGCATCGATGCCATCAGGGCGTGGGCCGAGCGAGAGCTGGTCGGGGACAGGGTGACCATCGACGTGCGGGAGGTCGTGGACAATTACCGGGGACACCATCGTCCGGGGCGCCTACGACGGGCAGTACGACAAGTCGGCCCTGCCTCCCGGCGAGTTGATCATGTCGAACTACTTCGGAGTCCGGAACGGGAAGATCACCAGCCTGATCATCATCCGCAACCAGCCGGCAGTCCTGAGATGATCGCCGCCAGGACGGCGGGTACCCAGAACCGGGCCCGCTGCCGGCCGAGCCGACGCCGGCTCAGGAGGCGGGCAGCCCGGTCAGGAACTCCAGCAGGAGCCGGTTGACCTCGGTGGGGCGTTCCTGCTGGGTCCAGTGACCACAGCCCTCCAGGACCTCGGCCCTGGTCAGGTTGGGCATGGAGAACTCCCGGAGCACACCGACGAGATCCCGAAATCCCGGCCAGTTGAGGACGAGGTCGCGGTCACCCCCGACGAACAGGGACGGTGGCAGCAGCGGTGCGTGGTGCCATGCGGCCATGAGCTCCCACGTCCGCCGCGAGTTGCGATACCAGTTGAGCCCGCCCCGGAAGCCGGTCCGCTCGAATTCGGCGGTGAAGTAGTCGACGTCCTCGTCGGTGAGCCAATCCGGCAGCGGGTCGTCGGCGTGATCGAGTGCGTAACCAGCGCTGAGATCGCCCATCGTATCGACCTCCGGCGCATCACCGGAGCCGCCGATGAGGGAATTGAGCATCGATGCTCGGACATCGGCCTCCAGGGCCGCCTCGGCTACGCCCGGTGTCTGGAAGAAGACCTGGTAGTTGTCGGGCCCGAGCAATTCGGTCAGTGAGGTCAGGACATCCGAGTCGCCGCGAGGAATGTACGGCACGCTGAGCAGCACGACGCCCCGGACGAGGTCGGGGCGAAAGAGGCCCACTGCGGAAGCCACCGGCGAACCCCAGTCGTGACCGACGATGACGAATGGTTCACCGCCGAGGGCCTGCACCAGACCGATGATGTCTCCCGCCAGGTGGAGCAGCGAGTACTGCCGAACATCGTCGGGGGCGTCGGTCTGCCCGTACCCACGCTGGTCGGGAGCCACGGCGTGGTATCCGGCCGCCGCCAGCGCCTCGAGCTGGTGCCGGTAGGAGTACCACGATTCGGGAAAGCCGTGGCACAGAACGACAAGGGGCCCCTCGCCCTGTTCGGCGATGTGCATGCGGATGCCGTTCGTGTCGACGAACCTGTGCGTAACGCCCACCATCCCACCTCACTCGCTCTGTGCTGAGATCTGCACGCAGAGGTCTAGCAGCCTGAGGTGGCCGGCGTACCTCGCCGGGGTGGAGGAGCGACTAATGCCCCTGGCCGTCGCCGCCGGTTCGACATCTGCCCGCCGCCGGATCACTGACGCCTGCGGGACGCTGGCAACGATGTACGCCGTGCGCATTCGCCCGCAGGCGATCAGCGAGTCCACCGCAGGTCGGCTGGCGCAGGAAAGGCTCGAGCGGCTGGTCTCGTTCCCTGCGTCGGGACCACTGCTCGTCAACCTGATCGATGGCGTAGGGAAACTGTTCCGAGCCTGACGCTGCCCCCCGGTCCGGCAGGAGTCGCTCAGAGATACGTGTCCTCCCGTCGGACGACCGTCCCTCGACCATCACCTACGGTCGTTCGGTGCCGGCGCGGACCTGTTCCTGCGAAGAAGGCGACCAATGACAGCGCAGCACCGACCGCCCCCACGATCATGAGGATGACGCCCACGGTGTGAATGTTGAATCCGTGCTGATCGGGGCCCACGGTGAGCGCGAAATGGAGAATCGCACCCGTGGTGAATGCGATGATGCTCGCCACCAATCCACCTGCCATGGTCTTCCCTCCATCCTTCGGGTTGGCTGCGGCACAGCCGCTGCGAGAACTCTTCCCAGCCACCGCAATTCCGAAACGCGCCCGTCACCCTTCACGCGGGTCACACCTGGCTACCGGAGGCCGCTCCGACCGTCCGGCCAAGTACGCAGTGCTGGCCGAAGGGGATGCAGGCGGGGTGGGCCGGGACCAAGGGGTGCCGGGACGGCAAGAAGCCCCCGGCCGAACCGGGGGCTTCTTCGCCTTGCTGCTTTCCGTCAGGACTGCTCAGAGCTTGAAGGGACCGTAGTTCTTCACGACGGTGCTGGACTTCGCGGAGTAGATACACGCACTCCCGCTGGCCGCACCGCCGATCATTTGCTTGGCGGTGCCCTTGGTGACCTTGCCGGTGGCCGTGTACTCGCCGAGGGAAGTGTCACCGGTGATCTTCGGGCACTTGCTCGTCTTGTCCTTCGAGTACTTGAAGCTCAACGTGGAGGTCTTGCTGTCGCTCCACTTCAGAGTCTTGCTGCTGACGGTGTAGACACCCTTGGCCGGCGCCTTTCCGGCGTTCGAGGTGTTCGCACCGGAACCGGTGCAGCCCGAGAAGGTCAGACTGGTTGCGCTCCCCGCGAGGGTCGTACAGGACACTGTCTCTGGAGCTGTGGCTGATGCCACGCCCGCCGGGATGGCGGCCACCGCCACCGACGCAGACCCGGCCAACGCGGCACAGATCAATAGCCGGGACGGGAGGTGAAGGCTACGACGCATATAATTCCCCCTAAGGAGTGAGTTCGGTGAAGCCGTTCGACTTCACAGGCATGTGCCCCCTCCATAACGAAGGGAGCACTCATTCCGTTACAAGTCGCCGGCGGCTGTGGTCGGGGGAACCGTTCTGACCACGCATCGGCGGATGGCCCACATCCCTGCTGCTAGAGGGTGGGGGCCGGCAAGGAGAGCGGCTGCAGGGGGCGGCGCACGGAAAAGCCACGGCTGAAGGAGAGCGGCTGAAGGGGATCGAACCCTCGTCATCAGTTTGGAAAACTGAGGCTCTACCATTGAGCTACAGCCGCGTGTTTCGGAGGGGTGAGCATAACATTCGCCGATCCCCGGCCTCCGTGGCCGGGAACCTGGTGGGCGGCTCGAAAGGCCTGCGCCACCCGCCGGCGGGTTCGCCGCCCATTCGGGTTCGGGAATGTGCGGGGGTGAGCGCGGTCTCCGGCGACGTGGTGCCGGCCGGAGCTACGTGACGACCTCGGCGGCCTGGGTGCGATCGGTCGGGAAGATGAACTTGTGGTACACCACGAATTTCAGCAGCCAGAAGACCACGTTGACCACCAGGAATGCGAAGCCCACGATGGCCAGGTGGTACTGGTGCCCCTTCGGGATGGCATGGGCGATGGCTCCGGTGGCCAGGCTGGTGAGCAGGATGCTGGCCGCCGACGTGCCCCAGTACAGGACCACCTGACGTCCGACCCGGCTCCGTTCGGCGTCCTTCCAGATCCAGTACCGGCTCATCAGATAGGAGGGGACCGTGGCCACCACATTGGCGATCAGCGCGGCAGTGGTCGCACCCACCACGTGCTTTCCGTACAGGATGAGCAGCGTCACCTCGCTCAGGGCGAAGGCCATCCCCGAGGTTGCGGCATAACGGACCAGCCTGAGCACCTGGGCACGGCGCCGCGACTGGGTCTCACGAACCGGGATGTTCTCTACCTCGTCCCTGTTGGTGCGGCTCCGAACTCGGGTCTGCGGGTCGGCACCGTACCCGGTTCCGTAGACCTCGGTCTCGACCGTTGAGAACCTGCTACCCAGCACCTGGTCCTCGGCCGCGCTCACGCGGCTTGGAAGTGCGTCCCCCTCGCTCATCACCCGGTGCAGCCCCACTTTCTCATCGGCCAAGAGGCGGAACCCCGCGTCATCAGCCGCAGGCAGCTCCCCCATGTCTTTGAGAAGCTAGAGAGTACCAGCTCCTGTGCCGGCCGATCAAAGGGATTTTCCGATCAGGGCGTGGTGGTGATCTCTTGGCCATCGGGCGACAGCACATACCAGAGACCACCGAGGTTGTTGAGACCCTGACCCGTGGCCTGGCCCGGCTGGGAATCGTTGACCCACAGGTACAGGGGCCACTTGTTGTAGGTGATCTGTGTGGTGCCATCGGTCCGTTGGGTGGTCCCGAGCAATGACGACTGCACCCCGGCCCCGGCCACCGGAGCCTTGGCCCCTGCCGGAAGGAGCAGCGGGGGCCATGCCTGCGCACAGGTTCCGTAGCAGGTGGACTTGCCCTGCTTGTCGGGGACGAACATGTAGAGGGTCAACCCCTTGCCGTCGACCAGGACCGTGCCGAGGCCTTTGACCGTCCCGGTATCCACCGCGTAATACTCCTGGCCCCCGGTGGTGGTCGTGGCGCTGACCGTGGTCGAGGTTGTGGCCGTCGTCGACGCCGTGGTCGTGCTGGTGGTGGTGGTCGGGCTGCTCGAAGAGGATCCGCACCCGGCCACGACAAGAGATGACAGAGCGACTCCGGCGGCCAGGGCGGAGCGCCAGCGCCCGGTCCTGAGCAGGCCCGGCGGCAGGCGGTCGGCGGCCACCACGTCTGCCGTCCTCATCGTCCCCGCCCGTTCCTAGACCGGGTAGTTGGGGTTGGGGAGGGTGGCCGAGGTCTCCGTCAATCCGAGGCACATCTCGTCCGAAGACCCGTCGCCCCAGGTGACGAAGTGGGGCGGGACCTTGCGCAGAGTGGGCAGCTCCTGGGCGAGGGTCGGATCGTAGGTACAGGTCACCTGTACCGTGTCACCCGGCGCCACCTTGATCGGTGTCTTCAGGTTGTAGGCGCGTTGGTAATGGAAGTTGTAGTCGGGCACGTCGAGAATGGTCTTCGCGTCCGGCGTGCCCGGATTGAGGACCATCTTGAACGTGGCGCCCAGCAGATGCATATGGGCCCCGACCCTGACGATGTACCCGCCCTGGTAGATCGGCCACGAGCACGAGGTGGAGTCGCTTTGGGGCGGATCGGCGGGATTCCGCCCGCAGATCGACTCGAGGGTGTTCACGAAACCCACGGCGCTCTGGCCGAAACGTTGTCCGAGGTTGGCCAACGACGCCGCCCGGTTGCACAGCGGACCGGTCACACCGGCCGGGCAGGGGATGTCCGGCGGGGCGGGCAGCAGGTCCAGCTTGAGGGGCAGGAGCGGCGTCGAGGCCGGCACGGTGTGGAGCACGAGCGAGTTCTTGACCGGCTTGTCCCCTACGAGCAGGTTGTAGTGGACCTGCATGACCACCAGGCTGCCGGCCGGCAGGAGGATGCCGGTGCCCTTGGGCAGGTTGTCCTCCCCGTGCCCGGGGGCCCAGGCACTGAGCCACGGCGTGTTGGAGATCTGGTTCAGGCCGGTGTTCGGAATGGGCGTTTCGCCGAAACAGGACCACCCTCGGTTGTCCACATTGTCGGCCTCGGCCTGGGCGGCCAGGTCCGGCGGCACCAGGAACAGGATGGCGTGGTGGTCCTCGGGGCTGCCGGGGAAGAACTGGCTCGAGATGATGTAGGAGTTCTGCTTGACGTGCGGGTCCATCACCGTGCAGTGGTAGTCGTCTGTCGCCCCGGCCGGTGCCTTCGGCGTGTAGGACTCGGCCTGGTTGATGGAGATGGTGGTGATCGGATGGGCCGAGGCCTGGGCTCTGGAGCCTCCACTGAACACGGCGGTGAGACCGGCGGCTATGAGGACCAGGACGACGATGATCAGCGCAAGACGGGAGAGCCGCACTTCGAAAGGGTACCTCGCTCGCCGACGACAGGCCCGGCACATGGTGGCTCACGGACTGCTCCGTCACCGGGCCCCTTTTTGACCAGGGCCTATGGCTCGCGACCGCCCGCGGCGATCGGGAGCTGTCCCGGCGTCGATGGCAGGCGGTCGCCTCCTCGACGCCGGCCTCCTACTCGGGTGGCCACAGCGGTCGGTCGATGACGAACCCCACCGGGGCACCCCACCGGTTCCGGTACGAGACCTCGTGGACGGGCCGGCGGGGGGCCACCCCCCATCGCCCGGTCGGGTAGCCGAAGCTCACGCAGCAGGACATGACCCAGTGCTCGTCCCGGGGGACGCCGAGGATGTCGAAGACCTCGTCGGGATGGAAGAAGCCGAGGACCACGGTCAGCGAGCTGCCCACGCCCTGGGCCCGGGCCGCCAGCTGGGCGCTCCAGACGGCGGGGAAGATGGAGCCGCCGGTCGGGTCGGCCTGGACGAAGCCGAACAGGAACAGCGGCACCTCTTCGAAGTGGTCGGCCAACCACTGTGCCGAGCGCTGGACCTTGAGCATCTCGATGCTCTCGTCGGCTTCCGGGTCTGCTGCCGCGGCCGCCAGCCGGTCGGCGTAGACGGTCTCCCACAGCTGGTCGATCGGAGTGGCGGTAGAGCGGGGCGATCCGGGAGATGACGGCGCGGTCGTCGACCAGCAGGAACCGCCAGTTCTGGGCGTTCCCGCCGGTCGGGGCCCTGATGGCGGCGTCGAGGATCTTCTCCTGGACGTCGAGCGGCACGGGGTCGGGCCGCACCCGCCGCATGGCCCTCGTCGTGTACAGCGCTTCCTCGATGTCCACGGTGCCCTCCTCCCTGCGTGCCGGCGCAGCCGGCGACCTCGCAGTTCGCTCACCGTATCGCCGGCGGACCTGCTAAGACCGGCGTGATGGTGATGGAGCTGGTGACCGGAGCCATCGCCGCCGGCGGGGGCTGCGTGGCCCGGGCCGAGGACGGGCGGGTGGTCTTCGTCCGGCACGCCCTCCCGGGGGAGCGGGTGGTGGCCGAGGTGACCGCCGAGACCGCCTCGTTCCTGCGGGCCGACGCCGTCGAGGTCCTCGAGCCGTCGCCCGACCGGGTGGAGCCGCCGTGCCCGCACGCCGGACCGGGCCGGTGCGGGGGATGCGACTGGCAGCACGTCTCGCTCCCGGCCCAGCGCGCGCTCAAGTCGACGCTGGTGGCCGAGCAGCTGCACCGGCTGGCCGGCATCGACCGTGGCCGTGGTCGTCGAGGAGGTGGACGGGGCCCCGGACGGCCTGGGCTGGCGGACCCGGGTCAGGTTCGCCGTCGACCGTAGCGGGCAGGTCGGGTTCCACCGCCACCGCTCCCACGACATCGAGCCGGTCGAGACGTGCCCCATCGCCACCGCCGGCGGTGAACCGGGTCGGCGTCGGATCGATCCGGTGGAAGGGGGCCCGCCACGTCGAGGTGACCGCCTCGCCGGACGGCGGGGCCCCGGTGGTGTCCGTCGAGACGGGCCGGAAGGGGCTCGCCGCCCGCCCGGAGACCGTCGGCGGCCTGGTCGTCGACGGTCGCGTGGTGCGCGGACCCGCCGCGGTCCCGGTTCGAGGTGCTCGGCCACGGTTCGAGGTGAGTGCGGGGGTGTTCTGGCAGGTGCACCCCGCCGCCGCCGCCGCCCTCACCCGGTGCGTCCTCGAGGGCTCGAGCCCCGCGGCCGGCGAACGGGCGGCCGACCTGTTCGCCGGCGCCGGTCTGTTCACCGTCCCGCTGGCCGAGGCCGTCGGACCGGCGGGCTCGGTGGTGGCCGTCGAGCGGAGCCGCCGGGCCTGCGCCGACGCCGCCGGCAACACCGGCGGGCTCGACCAGGTCGAGATCGTGCCGATCGGAGGTCGACGGCGGCATCGGTCGCCCGCCGTCTGGGCGCACCCGACGTGGTCGTGCTCGACCCGGCCCGCCAGGGTGCCGGTACCGAGGTGATGCGGGCGCTGGCCTCGCTCGACCCGCCGCCGCGCCGCATCGCCTACGTCTCGTGCGACCCGGCCACGTTCTCCCGGGACCTCCGGGTGATGCTCGACGCCGGCTGGACCCTGCGCTCGCTGCGGGCCTTCGACCTGTTCCCCATGACCGAGCACGTCGAACTGGTGGGTGTGCTCGAGCCGCCCGGCCCGCGGTCGGGGCTGACCTGGGCAAACGAAGACCCGACTGGTACGCTCGGCCGTGCGCGGTCGAATGCTCGTGGTCGCCGTCATCGTCCTGCTGACCGCTGGATGCACCAGCGCATCCAATGCCTCGTCCGCGCCCCTCCACCACCGAGGCCCCGCTGCCGGCCGGCCCGCACCCTTCCCAGATCGCCAAGAAGGTGTGCCAGAAGGAGGCCCACGACGACATCGACTCGGCCCTGGGGGAGACGGCGACCGTCTCCACCCCGACCTGGGTCGACCACCTCTACTCCTGCCGCTACGGCTACCCGACCGGGTCGATGGAGCTGTCGATCAAGGAGCTGTCGAGCTGGGAGCAGACGAACGCCTACTTCGACGGGCTGGCCACCCGGCTGGGCAAGGCCACGTACCTGCAGGGGCTCGGCCAGGGTGCGTTCCAGACCACCGACGGCTCGGTGGTGGTGCGCAAGGACTGGAAGGTGCTGCTGGTGGACATCTCCGGGCTGCCCGCGCAGTTCGGCGTGCCGCCGACCAGCTCCGGCGACGTGGCCGTCACCGTGGGCGACGTCATCCTGGGCTGCTGGGCCGGGGACTGACCGGAGCCTGACGTCCGGTCCGACGGTGGCGGTGGTGGCCGGGCGACGGACGGCGTCAGGGGAGCGTACGGCTCACCGTGAACGAAATGGGTGCACGACCGAACAGGCTCACCACGTGGAAGCGCCACCGGCCCGGGGAGAGGACCACGACATCGGTGAAGTGGCCGGTGCTCACCCGGAGCTGGCGGAGACCCGGGCCGGGCCGCCGTCGACCGCTGGCGGTCACCGTCGGGCTTGACCGTGGCCAGTTGGGCCGGGGTCCCGCTGAAGATCAGGTGGAACTGGTTGACGCCGACGCCGCCGGGGTCGAGGTAGGTCTCCACCGAGCCACCCGCGGGCAGGCCGACGGTGGTGATGGAGGGAAGGGTCGGGAGCAGGGACTGACCGCGGGCCGGGGACACCACCTGGCTGACCACGGTCAGGCCGGCGAACAGCACGATGGGCAGCACCACCGACACGGCCAGGCCCCGGCGGGCGTGCACGGACCGCGCGCGTACCCACCTGCGGCCAGCCCGGACCGGCCCAGCCGGGCCGAGCCGGAGGCTGTTGAGGACCACGATCAGGCTGGACAGTCCCATGGCCACGGCGGCCACCAGCGGGTCGAGGAGCCCGAAGGCGGCCAGCGGGAGGGCCGAGATGTTGTAGCCCATGGCCCACCCGAAGTTCTGCACGATGACCGAGTAGGTCGATCCGGCCACCCCGATGGCGGCGGGAACCCCCTGGAGGTCGTTGCCGAGCAGGGCGACGTCGCTGTTGGCCAGGGCGGCCTCCGAACCGCTCCCGATGGCGCACCCGACATCGGCGGCGGCCAGCGCCGGGGCGTCGTTGACCCCGTCGCCCACCATCACCACCCGCCGCGACGAGCTGCGCATGGCCGGCCAGGGCCTCGACCTTGCCGGCCGGGCTCAGGCCGCTGCGGGCGTCGGCGATGCCGAGCTCGCCGGCCACGGTGCGCACCGCCGGCTCGCTGTCGCCGCTGAGGATGGCGGACGGCAGCCCCATGGCGGCGAGGTGGGCCACCGCGGGCCGGCCTCGGGCCGGAGCGGCGTGGTCACGGCGATGGCCCCGATCGACCGCGCCGTCCCGCTCGACCACCACCACCGTCTCACCCCGCTCGTACGCGCTCGGCCACCGCCTGCTCGAGCGAGGCCGGCAGCCGGCCGGGACCAGGCGGCTGACCTCGCACCCGGTGGCCGTCCACCATGCCGACCACCCCGATCCCGGGCACCGACCGGACGTCGGCGGCCGCGGCTCGGGCACGCCGGCCGAGCGGGCGGCGGCGCTGATGGCGACGGCGATGGGGTGCTCGCTCTCCGCCTCGACCGCCGCGGCCAGCGACAGCACCTCGTCCTCCGATGATGCCCGGCGCGGCCGCCACCAGGGTGACCTCGGCGTGGCGCTCGGTGAGGGTTCCGGTCTTGTCGAAGACCACCCCGTCGACCTTGGCCAGGCGCTCGAGGACGTCGCCGCTGCGGATGAAGATGCCCAGGGCCGCGGCCCGGCCGCACCCCACCATCATGGCCACCGGCGCGGCCAGGCCCATGGCGCACGGACAGGCCACCAGCAGCACGGCCAGGGCGCTGAGCACGGCCTTGCCCAGGTTGCCGACGGCCAGCCACCAGATCAGGAAGGTGGCCGCCGCGCCGATCAGCACGGCCGGGACGAAGACGCTGCTGATCCGGTCGGCGACGCGCTGGAGCGGGGCCTTGTCCCGCTGGGCGTCCTCGACCAGCCGCTGCAGGCGGGCCAGCACCGACTCGGCGGCCACCGCGCCCACCCGGACCACCAGGACGCCGCTGCCGTTGCGGGTGCCGCCGGTGACCGGATCGCCCGGCCCCCGGTCCACCGGCAGCGGCTCGCCGGTCAGCATCGACTCGTCGACCGGCGACCATCCCGACACCACCGTGCCGTCGAGGGGGAGGGCCTCACCCGGGCCGGACCCGGACCAGCGCCCCGACCGGGACGCTCTCGGGTGCCACCAGCTCGCCCGCCGTCGTCGTCGGCCCCGGTCGACCACCCGGGCCGTCGGGGGGCGGAGGGAGAGCAGCGAGTGCATGGCCCGGGCCGCCCGGGCCCGGGCCCGGGCCTCGATCGGCCCGGCCGGTGACCAGGATGGACACGATGAGCGGGGCCATCACCCCGTGCAGGCGGGCGGCGAAGGCACCGCTGCCGCCCAGGTGGAGGTGGCGGCCGCCGAGGGCGATGGCCTCGACGGCGCTGACCGCCAGGGCGGCCAGGGTCCCGAGGGCGATCAGCGTGTCCATGCTGGTGGCGCCGTGCCGGAGCAGCCGGGCGCTGTCGCGGAGGAACGGCCAGCCGCCGGCGATCTCGACGACGATGGCCAGGATCAGGACCGTCCAGCCGGCCGCGGCCGTCTCCGGTGCGGCCAGGGACACGACCAGGGCGGCAATGGCCAGGGGCCACGAGATGGCGGCCCGCAGGGCCCAGTGGTCGGGGTCGCGGTCGGCCGGCCGCGTGGCTGGTCGTCGCCACCGGCGAGGCGGTGTAGCCCACGTCGGCGACCGCCTGGCAGAGCTCGCTCGGTGCTCAGCCGGCCGGGTCGTAGGAGACGAAGGCCCGGGTGGTGGCCAGGTTGACCGAGGCGCTGGCCACGGCCGGCAGCCGCCCCAGGGACCGCTGGATCCGGGTGGCGCAGGCGCTGCAGTGCATGCCGCCCAGCTCGAGCTCGGCGGTGGCCAGAGCCGGGCTCGTCCTGCTCGGTCGGGAGACGGTGGCCTCCGTGGGTGCAGTGAGCATCGGCGCCGGTACCGCCCCTAGCCGACCGGTGTCGCCGAGTACCCGGCCTCGGCTACGATGGTCGAGCGCAGGTCGTCGACACCGAGCAGCGGACGGGTCGTAGCCGACCACCGCCCGGGCGGATTCGAGGTCGACCGACGGCCGAGCTCACCCCGGCCTGCTCGCTGAGAGACTCCTCGATCAGGGCCACGCACGATCCGCAGTGCATGCCCTCCACGGCCAGCTCGGCGGTGGCCGCCGCGTCCCGCGGTGCCGCGGGCCCGGTGGGGACGGAGGCCGACGGAGACGGATGAGGTCATCGCCCCAGCGTAATTCCTGCGTCGGCCGGCCGGTGCGGCGCCGGCTGCGGCCGGCCGGCCGCCGGCCGGTCTCATCCGTCCACCAGGCGCTGGAACTCCTCGTCGTGGACGCCGGCCGCCTGCTTGTCGGCCAGGTCCTCCAGCCACTGCTGGGCCGGCTCGCTGTCCATGGCCTCGACCATCTGCTTGGGGATGGCCCGCATCACGTAGTCCGGCGGGCATGGCCGGATCGTGGCGTGCCCGCCGGGCCAGGGCCTGCTCCACGACCGGCTCCCACTTGGCCGCCTTGGCCCGGCCGGCCGCCTCGTCCCGCTCGATGAACTCGGGCAGCACCTCGGGTGCCGAACAGCTCGATCGACTCCATGATGTCCTCGTGGCGGTTGTGGCCGGCCTGCATGACGAAGATCAGCTGGTCGACGCCGGCCTCCTCGTAGCGCCGGAGGAACTCGCGGAGCTGGTCCGGGGTGCCGATCGCCCCCCGCAGCCCGGTCTGGTCGCCGGCGGCCGCCTTGGCCCCCAGGGTCTCGTGGCGGGCGGCCAGGGCCGCCTCGGGCGAGTACCCCATCTTCCCCCGGCGCTCGAGGAACTCGGCCCAGACGTCGGTGCGCGGCCGGGACGTGGTCCCCGAAGACGTAGAAGTGGGCCAGCGAGTACCCGAAGAAGTTGGCCCCCTCGAGCCCGCGGGCCAGGGCGTCCTCTTCTCTCGGGGCGCACATCATCGGGGTGACGCAGGCCACCTGGGGGTTGACCGACAGCCCGACCGGGACGCACCGGTCGCGGAGCACCGCCTCGTAGTCGTCCACCCACTGCCTGGCGTCCTCGGGCTCGACGAAGGCGAAGCTGAGCGCGCCGATGCCCTTCTCCGCGGCCAGCAGGATGGTGTCGCGCCGGCTGCAGGCCACCCACAGCGGTGGGTGCGGCTTCTGCACCGGCTTGGGCACCACGTTGCGGGGCGGCATGGTGACGAAGCGGCCCTCGACCCCTCCGAACGGGGTCTCGGTCATGCAGCGGATGGCCACCTCCAGGCCCTCCAGCCACGCCTCCCGCTTGGTGTCGCGGTCGACGCCGAACCCGCCCAGCTCGGCCTCCGAGGACGATTCGCCCGTGCCGAACTCCACCCGGCCCGCCGGAGACCAGGTCGAGCATGGCGATGCGCTCGGCGATGCGGGCCGGGTGGTTGTAGCCCGGGGCGGTCTGGACCACGCCGTGGCCGATGCGCATGCGCCGGGTGCGCTGGCTGGCCGCGGCCAGGAAGACCTCGGGGGCGCTGGAGTGGGAGTACTCCTCCAGGAAGTGGTGCTCGACCTCCCAGAGGTACTGCACGCCCGAGCCGGTCGGCCAGCTCGATCTGGTCGAGGGCGTCGGTGATCAGCTGCTGCTCGCTGGTCTCCGTCCAGGGCCGGGGCAGCTGGTGCTCGTAGAAGATCCCGAACTTCATGTCGGTCATCCCGTGTGGCCCGCGGCACGGGGCACGGATGGCCCGGGCCGACCGGCTCGGACGCCGGTCACGCAGGTCGGTGCCGCGTTCGCGGGATCGGCCACCGTGCCGTCGGCCAGGCGGACCACCGATCCGAGCGAGAGCATCTCGTCGACGAGGTCGTCGCCGTCGGGCCGGCCGGCCAGGGCGTCGTCGATCTCGTCCATGACGAAGTTGAGGTTCTCCTGGCGGCGCAGCACGCAGGGAGTCGCCGCAGGGCCCGATCCCACAGCCGGCCGATCATGTCGGTCCCGGCGTGGTGCCGGCCGCCGCTCCCCACCCAGGTCCGGTCCCGCATCTCCGACAGGGCGGTCCGGAGCCAGGCCACGTGGGGAGTCTCGTCGGCGCGGATGTAGGAGACCAGGGTGGCCGCCGCTCCGTCCCCGGCCACCAGCTCGGTGTCCCCAGCACCGCCTCGGCCCACCGGAATCCGTGGAAGGCGGAGATCTCGATCAGCAGCAGGCCGATCATCCGCGCCACCACGCGTCTCCAGGGTGAAGTCGATGTCGTCGGGCAGCACCCGCTGCTCCAGTGGCCGCCCGTCGGGCCGGTCCGAGCTGTGCGGCCGACTTCGGCGTCGGGTCGATCCCCATCCGGGCCAGCATCGCGCCGGTCTGGTCCTCGGTGGCCGGGTGCTCGAAGGCGATGTCCCGGGCCACGAACCACATGCGGTCGTGACCGGCCAGGTCGCCGAAACCGGCACTCGTCGCGGGCGTGGGCCTCGAACAGCCCGCTGTCGATGTGGGCGATGGCCGTCCCGGTGATGTCCTCGTCGAAGCAGCGCGGGAAGTCGGGGACGGGCAGGAGCCGCAGCATGCCGCCGAATCCCTCGACCGTGCCGATGCGGGTGAGGGCGCTGATGGTGGGCCGGGGGCCCCGTGGCGGATCAGGAACTTCGACTGCTCGACGTTGGGGAAGTTCTCGGGCCAGGTGTCGAGGGGGACGTCGAGGATGGGCGTCGAGAACTGGTCGACGTCGCTGTTCCTCCCAGGCGCGCGATGGCCGGCCACCGGTTCTTGGTGCGGGGCGAGACGTACTGCGCCCTGGTCGTCGAAGCCGCCGTGGCAGCGGACGCCCTCGGCGACGAGCGGTTCGACGATGTCGTGGTCGGCCAGCAGCTCCGCCTCGGTGAACTCGGTCTGCAACGTGGTCATCGCCAGTCGGATCGCCGCTGGTGCACGTCACTGGCGCCCACGACCAGCCCCATCCGGCAGTGCACCGGTCGCCGAGTGTAGGGCGAGTCCGGCTCGGGTGGGCCGGCTCAGCTGACGGAGACGGCCGGTCGGCGCTATTCGCTGATGAGCGATTCGGCCGCCGTCCTGGTCGAGGGGCCGGGCCATCAGGAAGCCCTGGCCCTGGTCACAGCCGAGCTCGATCAGGCGGTGGAGCTGGCTCTCGTGCTCGATGCCCTCGGCGATGACGTCCAGCCCGAGGCTCCGGGCCAGGCCGATGATGGCGGTGACCAGTGCCGTGCTCCCCGACGTCCGGCTGCCGACCAGCGGGTCGATGAACGACTTGTCGATCTTGAGGACGTCGACCGGAAAGCGCTGGAGGTGGCTGAGGGAGGAGTAGCCCGTCCCGAAGTCGTCGACGGCGATGCGGATGCCCAGGTCCCGCAGCTCGGACAGGGCCTGGGCGGCGCGTTCCGGGTCCTCCATCAGGACGCTCTCGGTGATCTCGAGCATGAGCTGGCGGGGGTCGATGCCGCTCAGGGCCAGCGCCGTGCGGACCTCGTCGGTCAGATGGGGGGAGATCAGCTGGCGCCGGGACAGGTTGACCGACAGGGTGAGCGCCTCCGCCGGACTGGTCGTCCCAGGCCGCCAGCTGCTCGCACGCCTCGACCAGCACCCACCGGCCGAGCGGGACGATGAAGCCGGTCTCCTCGGCGATGGGGATGAAGCGGAGGGGCTCGACCTCCCCGAGGTGGGATGGCTCCACCGGACCAGGGCCTCGAAGCCCCGGAGCCGGTTGTCGGAGAGGGAGACGATGGGCTGGTACTCGAGGAAGAACTCCGAGCGCCCGAGGGCCCAGCGGAAGCCGTTGGTCAGGTCGAGCCGCTCGAGCATGCGCGACCGCATCGAGGTGCCGGAACACCTCGACGCGGTTCTTGCCCGTTCTCCTTGGCTTCGTACATGGCGCGAGTCGGCTTCGCTCAGGAGCTGCTCGGTGGTCTTGCCGGGCTCGCCGTAGGCCACGCCCACGCTGATGGACAGCCCGACCTGGTTGCCCTCGAAGTCGGGGGCGTTCGCGGAGCACCGCCACGATGCGGTGGGCGAACTCCACCGCGGCGTCGGGATCGTTCCACGTCGACCATCAGGACGGCGAACTCGTCGCCGCCGAGGCGGGCCACGGTGTCGCCGGGACGGACGATGGAGGACAGCAGCCGGCTGGCCCGCACCAGCACGCTGTCGCCCACGTGGTGACCGAGGGTGTCGTTGACCGTCTTGAACCCGTCGAGGTCGCCGAAGCACAGGGCCACCGACCGTCCCGTGCGCGGGGCGGAGGCCAGGGCGTGCTCCACCCGGTCGTGGAGCAGGGCCCGGTTGGCCAGTCCGGTGAGCTCGTCGTGGAAGGCCAGGTGGCGCAGGTCGGCCTCGAGGGCATCCCGCTGGCGGTGCGACGCCTCGAGGGCCCGGGCGTGCATCTCGATCTCATTGGTCTGCCCGGTGATCCTGCCGATGAGCCACATCATCCGGAGGTAGATGAGGGCGAAGACGGCGACGCACAACGCCGACATGACCGGGACGTTGACCGAGAAGCCGAGGGTGCTGGTGACCACGAGGATGGTCGGTGGTACGAACCCGGCGAAGGCCACGACGGGTATGCGACTCCTGCCGACCGTGTCTCCGCCGGTAGATGCTCGCCGGCTGCCGGGGTGAGTCGGGGACCGCCTCGTCCGACGGAGGGGTGGAGTGCCGCGGCACCGATGAGCACGTAGGCGATCAGGACCCGGCTCCGACCGAGTCGGCCACGGAGCGCTCGGCGTGCAGCACGAGGAGGTCGTCGGCGAGGTCGGCCACCACCATGACGATCAGAGCCGCGGCGATGAGCTTGTGGAATGGTCGGCCGCCGACCCTCAAGAGCAGCGAGTAGAAGACGAAGAAGACGACGGCGAGGTCCATGACCGGGTAGGCCAGGGTGACCAGGGTCTCGGTCGAGGTGAGCGACGAGTTGTACACGGAGGCGTTCATCACGAAGTTCCACGAGACGGCCAGCGCTCCCATGGAGATGATGGCGGCATCGGCATGGTCCTCGCGGCGATCCGAGCGTTGGAGGTCCCTGCCGAGCCTGATGACGGAGGCGATGGCGAGCAGGTAGCCGATCAGGTAGAGGGCGGTGGCCGCGGTGGGGTGCGGCCCGCCGGCCTGGACCCCAGGCCGTCGTAGGTCTCGAGCGTGTCACCACAGGTGAACGCGGCCACCCCCGCGGCCAGCAGGTACCAGCTGGCCCGGTCCGTCGGGCCGGTGGAGGCGGACGCCGATCAGGATGCAGGCCACCGCCACCGTGCCGATGGCCTGGTACAGGGCGTCACGGCCGGCCGTGTCCGGGAGCGCGAGGTACCCGGCGACGGCGCCGGTCCCGATGACCAGGAGGTACTTCCATGCGTCGGGCGCTCAATGGCCCGCCGACCTCGGCCGTCTCACCCCGTAGCTATCGGCCGCTTTGGCGGATGGGTTGAGCCCGGAGGTCGCCGGGCCGACCGCCTTCGGTCGGGCCCGACTCCCGCCACCTACGCTACGGTGGGTCGGCGATGCCGACCTCCGTCGACAAGGCCAGCACCGTCGATCTGCTCCGCCACCAGTTCGGATCGCTGGCCACCCTCGTGCTCCCCGTTGTCGGACGACCAGTGGGAGAGGGCCACGTGTCTGCCGGGCTGGTCGGTCCAGGACGTGCTCGAGCCACATCATCGGGACCGAGGCGATGCTGGCCGGCGAGCCGGCCCCCTCCGTCGACCTCTCGCACCTCGACCACATGAGGAACCCGGTGGCCGAGGCCAACGAGGTCTGGGTCGAATCGATGCGGCCCTCAGCGGGCCGGAGATGCTCGACCGCTTCGGCCAGTCACCGGTCGGCGCCTGGCCGCCCTCGACGCCATGACCCAGGCCGAGTTCGACGCCCCGTCGTGGACGCCGGTCGGCCGCGACGAGACTTACGGGCGGTTCATGCGGATCCGGCACTACGACTGTTTCATGCACGAGCACGACATCCGCGGCGCCCTCGGTCTGCCCCCGAGGCCGGAGGCTGAGGGACATCGACTTCGGCTCTCGAGGAGGTGGCGACCGGGCTCGGCTACATCGTCGGGCGTCGGGCCGGCCATGCCCGAGGGCACCCGGGTGCGGATCGACCTGACCGGGCCGGTGACCCGCACCTACCTGGTCCAGGTGGACGGGCGGGCCGCCGTGGTCGATTCGCTCGACGCGACCTCCGACGGTGGGGGTCGAACTGCCGGCATGCTGTTCCTCCGGCTGACCGGAGGCCGCGACGACGCCACGGCACCGGGGACGGGGGTGAATCGCCTTCTCCGGCGACGGCGATCTGGGCGAACAGCTGGTGGACAACCTGGCCTTCACCATCTGAGCACACCGCCACCGCACCTCCCGGCAGGACCCCGGGGAGACCGACGCCGCTCGTGGGGTATGACCTGCGGCAATGCCAGGGGGTTCGTCGGCACCGACCGGTCGGCACCGGTCAGTTCCCCGATGGACAGCGGAGGCCAGCGCAGCCAAGCCTCGCCCGACAGCCGGTAGCCGGTCCACTCGTCCATCGGCACCGCCCCGAGGGACCGGTAGAAGCGAATGGCCGACTCGTTCCAGTCGAGCACCGACCAGTCGAGTCGGCCGTAGCCGGCCCGATGGGCGACGGCGGCCAGCTCGGCGACGAGGGCTCGGCCCACCCCCGTCCCGCGGGCCTCCGGGCGCACGTAGAGATCCTCGAGGTAGATGCCGTGCCGGCCCGTCCAGGTGGAGAAGTTGCGGAACCAGATGGCCATGCCCGAGGATCCGGCCTCCTTCGGCGGCCACGTGGGCGAAGACGTCGGGTGACGGGCCGAACAGGGCGGAACGGAGCTGCTCCGGCTCGATCTCGACGGAGTCCGGCAGAGCGCTCGAAGTCGGCCAGGTCGCGGATCAGCTGGATGAGGCCTCGACGTCGGCTTCCTGCGCCGGTCGGATCATCGGTTCCGCCCGGCCGGTGCCGGACATCATGCAGAACCGGGAATCATGGGAACCCGGGAATCACGGGGAACATCGGGGAACATCGGGAATCATCGGGGAACATTGGAGACCGCTGGAGGTCAGGGGATGAGCAGGACCCGCCCGAAGGCCTGCCGGCTCTCGATGTAGGCGTGGGCCTCGCCCGCCTGCTCGAGGGGGAACCGTCGGTCGACGACGACCTCGAGGGCCGCCCGACGGCGATGTCGGCCAGGAGGCCGGCGATCATGGCGTGGGCCCGGGTGCCCAGGAACAGCTCGGCGCCGAGGAAGTAGCCCGACGAGGGTCTGGTTGTTGGCCCGCATGGTCGAGATGTCGAGCTTGGCCGCGGGTTCCCGCCCGGCGTCGCCGAAGGTGACGCAGCGGCCCCGGTAGGCCAGGCACAGGAGGCTCTTCTGCAGCGTCGAGCCCCCCGACCGAGTCCACGATGACGTCGGCTCCCCGGCCGTCGGTCAGCCGGCGGACCTCCTCCACGAAGTCGACCGAGCGTGTAGTTGATGCCGTGGTCGAGCCCCAGCTCGGCCAGCCGGTCGAGCCGCTCGGAGCGCTCGACGCGGTGGCCAGCACCGTGGCCCCGGCCCGTTTGGCCAGCTGGATGGCGGCGATGCCGACGCCGCTGGCTCCGGCGTGGACGAGCGCGGTCTCGCCGGCCTGGAGGCGGCCGAATTCGAACAGGCAGTCGTCGGCCGTGCCGAACGGGACCGGCACGCAGGCGGCCTCCTCGGTGGTCACGCCGTCGGGGATGATCCAGCAGAACGGCCTCGCCCACCACCCGCAGCTCGGCGTGGGAGCCGTCCAGGCCCACGGTGACGACCCGGTCGCCCGGCGCAGATTCGTCGACCCCGTCGCCCGCCGACACCACGGTACCGGCGCACTGGTAGCCGACGATGTGGGGAACCTGGGCCATGGCCCCGCCCAGCCGGTTGAGGGTGTCGCCTCCCTCGATGCTGACCGCCTCGACCCGGACCAGCACCTCGCCTCGGGCCGGCAGGTCGGATCGGGGACGTCCTCGTAGCGGAACACCTCGGGTCCGCCCGTCTCGTAGTACACCGCTGCCTTCACCGGGACCTCCCTCCGTCGTGCCGGTCCGCCCACCTTAGACAGTCGGGCGTTCAGGGCCCGTCCCCATGGTCGCCGCCCGGTGCCGTCCGGGCCATCCGATCCCCCTTGACGAGGGCCGCCACCTCGGACCCGTTCGGACCCGCACGGCCAGACGGTTCCCGGCCGCACGGTCGCCTTTCCCGCTGGCGCGGGGGCCTGTCGGCCGCCCCCCGTGCCGTGGCGGCACGGGCCGTCAAGTTCGAGCCGCCCCGAGCCGATGGAACACGGCATGGAGTGCCGGCAGGCGATCGAAGCGGAGCCGACACCGGCCCATTCCGCTCCTTCGTCGACCCGGGCCGAGCCGCCGAGACCGGGGTCGGTGCGGACCGGATCGCGCTGGGGACGGCCCTCCAGGCCCGGGCCGACGAGGTGGGCGAGCTGGTCGATCGCCGGTTCGCCACCGATCTCTACGGGCAGGCCTTCGCCACGGCTCGGCTGGCCACCTTCCTGATCGGCCGGTGGCTCGCCACCGACGAGCCGGCCTCGGCGGAGGACGAGGCCGTCCTGACCCGCCAGGGCGAGCAGGCCATCCTCGAGAACGCATCCCTGGGCAGCGTGGTCGAAGGCCTACCTGGCCTGGCGGGACTGCACCATCGCCGTCCTCACCGAGGAGGCCCACCGGCTGCAGGTCAGCGAGGAGGTGCTGACCCTGGCCTGCGATGTCGTGCGGCTGAGCAGCGACGGCAGCCTGGTCCGCATCGTGCGCCAGTTCGGCGAGACCCGCAGGCTGCTGCAGCGGCGTCTGGACGAGGAGCAGGCGTCACTGGCCCATCAGGCCCTGCACGATCAGCTGACCGGCCTGCCCAACCGGTCCTTGCTGGCCGACCGGCTGGGCCGGGCCGCGGCCTCGCTGGCCCGCAGCGGGACCGGCGCCATGCTCCTCTACCTCGACCTGGACAACTTCAAGGCCATCAACGACCGGTTCGGCCACGCCGCGGGGGACTGCCTGCTGGTGGCGGTGGCCGCGCGTCTCGCAGGAGCTGGTCCGGCCTTCGGACACCGTGGCCCGTCTGGGAGGCGACGAGTTCGTGGTGCTGGCCGAAGGTCTCGATGAGCCCGAGGTGGCGGCGCGTGCGCTGGCCGAGCGCATCCACCTGGCCATGCGAGCCCCGGTGGCCGTGGGGGAGCGGCAGCTGTACACCTCGGTGAGCATCGGGATCGCCCGGGTGACGGCGGACGCCAGCACCGAGGTCAACCTGTCGCGGGCCGATGCCGCCATGTACCAGGCCAAACGGGGCGGGCCCGCCCGATACGAGTGCTACAACGCGGCGATCGGCGAGGACAACCGGCGACAGAGCTACCTGGCCCACGAACTGCGGGGGGCCTACCAGTGCGGTCAGCTCTCCGTGCACTACCAGCCGCTGTTCAGGCTGGGGGGTGACATGGTGGGGATGGAGGCGTTGCTGCGTTGGGACCATCCCGAACTGGGCTCTGTGTCTCCACTGGAGTTCATCCCCCTGCTCGAACGGAGCCGGGAGATCGTTCCGGTCGGGCGGTGGGTGCTCAACGAAGCCGTCCGCCAGTGCCGCGCCTGGCGGGAGCAGGGCCAGCGCGGACCTGACCGTGTCGGTCAACGTCTCGGCCCGCCAGCTCCAGGACCCGGAGTTCTTCGACCGACGTGGAGACGCGCTGGCCCGGTCGGGCCTGGCCGCCGACTCGTCTGGTGCTGGAGGTCACCGAGTCCGTGCTGGTGGTGGACGTCCACCGGGTCGGGGGCGATCATGCAGAGGATCCGGGACCTGGGGGTGCACCTGGCCCTCGACGACTTCGGCACCGGCTACTCGTCACTGCTGTACCTCCAGGGCCTGCCCATCGACCGGCTCAAGGTCGACCGGAGCTTCGTGGCCGGGCTGGGTTCTGCGGAACAGGACCCGACCATCATCTCCACCGTGGTCGACCTGGCCCACAAGCTGGGGCTGCGGGTGGTGGCCGAGGGCGTGGAGACCGAAGCCGAGCTCCGAGCCGTCGGGGCCATGGGCTGCGACGAGGCCCAGGGGTTCCTGTTGGCCAGACCGGCGCCGGCCCACTCGTTCTCGGTCCGGCGCCCGGCGGTGCCGGCCGGCTGAGCCCGGGCGTTCACGACTTCCGATTGAGTCGCCTGAACGTCCCCTTCTGGGCCGAGTACAGGGCGGGGAACTCGGCGAAGAGGCGGTCGTAGCGCCGGCGCCAGGTCGGGCTCGGGGCGGTGGGTGGCCGCCACCGGCACCAGCGAACGGAGCTCGGCCGGCTCGAGCGACCCAGGGCCAGGCCGGCCAGCAGGGCGCTGCCGCGGAGGTTGGCGTGCACCGGCTCCGCCACCTGTTCGATGGTCCGGCCGAGGACGTCGGCATAGATGGAGCACCACAGGTCCGAGGTCGCCCCGCCCCCGATGGCCCGGATGGAGCCGAGCCGGCGACCGACGAATCGTTCGACGGCCTCGGACAGCCAGCGCGAAGTTGAGGGCCACCCCCTCCAGCACCGCCCGCACCAGTCTCGGCCCGCGTCGTCCGCAACGAAAGGTTGTGGAAGCCGGCCCGGGCGGAGCGGTCGTCGACGGGGGACCGCTCGCCGGCCAGCCAGGGGGTGAAGATGACCCCGCCGCTGCCCGGCTCGGCCCGGGCGGCCAGGGCGGTCAGGTCGCTCGTACGAGGCAGGGTCCGCCGACCCCGCTCAGGCAGTTCCGCATCCACTCGAGCGACCCGCCCCCCGACTCCTGGTTGTTGGCCACCAGGTTGAGGCCGGGCAGGACGCCGGGGACGGTGGCCATCTGGCGGAGGGGTCGGTCTTCTTCCTCGGGTACGGGCAGCTGACCCAGCTGGTCGTGGAGATGGCCAGGTGGGCCTGGTGGGCCAGGACGGCGCCGGAGCCGGCGGCGGCCGAGTGGAGGTCGGGCGTGCCGGCCACCACCACGACCCCCGGCGCCGAGCCCGAGCTCGGCGGCCACCGCCGGCCGCACCTCCCCGAGCAGGCTGAGCGGTGGGCACCAGCGGGGGAAGCTTCCACCCGGGGACACCCGACGCCTCACCAGGACCGGGTCGTAGCCGAGCGTCGGGGATGCCGGTTGTCGGTGAGCCAGGCCCCGGCCATCGATGCCGGGGAGGCGGCGGCGATCCCGGTGAAGCGCATGGACAGGTAGTCGACGGGTTCCAGGTACCACCGGGCCGCCCGGGCCACATCGGGCTGCGTCGTGCTCGATGAAGAGGATGTGGCCGATGGGGTCGGCACCCGACGTCGAGGGGGCGCCTCCGCTGTGGCGGATCCAGCGGACCAGTGCGCTCGGGGCGTAGCCCGCCGACCGGCCCGCCGACCGCCTTGCGGACCATGCGCCGCCCCCCGGGTGTCGAGCCACATGAGGCAGGCGCCGACCGGGAGTCCCGCCGCGTCGACCGGCACGGTGCTGACCCACTGGCCGGTGCACGAGACGGCCACGATGCGCCCGGCGGGGACGACCCCCGAGCCGACGGCCCGCCGGGACGCGGACACGATCAGCCGCCACCACTCGTCGGCGTCCTGGGTGGCGGCGCCGTCCGCCGCCCGTCGGTGTCGACGCGGCTGGTGCTCCGACCAGGCCAGGGCCCCGGTCGAGGGAGACCAGGCCGACCTTGGGCCCGCCGGTGCCCAGGTCGACGGCCAGAACGTAGTGGCGACGCGGGTCGATGGCCGGTGGCACGTCGACGGATGGCTGGCCCTGGCCTGCCGGTCCGGTGGTCAGGCGTCGGCCGGGATGGCCTGCTGGCCGTCCATCATGTCGCCATGACCATCCGGATGAACTCGTCGGCCTCGTCGGTCATCCCGCCGGCCACGCCGCCGTAGATGGCCCCCGACTTCGGGTGCCTCGCCGGCGTGTGCGCGTGGCGTAGGCCACGGCCTCGGCCAGGTCGGCGGCGAAGGCCTCGGCCACACCGGCCTGGGTCTGGGGCCGGGTGACCGCCATGTGGAGCGCGTTCGGGTACTGCTGGCCGTTGAATCGCCAGCCCCGCTGCCGCATGAAGTCGTTCACGTGGTAGATGTCGAACTCGTCGGAGGTGAAGCTGAACAGGAAGGTCGGGCTGGCCCAGGATGCGCAGCTCGGGGTGGGCCCGCACCGACGTCCTGCATGGCCGCCGCCGTCTCGAAGATCTGCCTGGGCGTAGCTGCCGGTAGCCCTCGCGGCCGAGCTGGACCATGGCCGCCCAGGTGGCGGCGATCAGCCCTCCCGACCGCGAGCCCTCCATGCCCGGGGAGCAGTACTTGCCGCCGCTCCAGTCGGTGAGGAAGAAGTACTGGGCGTTGCGGAGCGCCTTGTCCCGGAAGGTGAGCACCGAGGTCCCCTTGAAGGCGTAGCCGTACTTGTGGGTGTCGGCCGACATGGAGGTGACCCCGGGGTGGCGGTAGTCGAAGACCGGGATGTCGTAGCCGAGCTCCTGGCCGAAGGGGAGGATGAACCCGCCGAGGCAGCCGTCGACGTGGAGTCCGACGCCGTGGCTCAGGGCGAGTCGGACAACGACGTCGATGGGGTCGACGGTCCCGTAGCCGTAGTTGCAGGCCGATCCGATGATGGCCACGGTGCCGGCGTCGATGTTGCCGATCCACCCACTCGGTGTCGACCTGGGTGGTGACCGGGTCGACCGGAGCCACCCGCAGCTCGATCCCGAACAGGTGGCAGGCCTTGTCGAACGCCGGATGGGCCGTCTCCGGCTTGATCACGTTGGGCCGGTCGATGCCCACGGTGCCGGGCCGCGTGCTCACGGTAGGCCAGCATGGCGTGGCAGATGCTCCCCGTGCCGCCGGTGGCCACCAGCCCGGCCGGCTCACCGTCGGTGACCGCCTCGGCGTGCAGGAGGTCGAGGGTCATGGCGATGATCTCGGCCTCGAACTTGGTCGCGCTCGGGCACATGTCGCGCTGGAGCACGTTGACATGGGCGAACAGGCCGAAGGCCTCGTTCAGGAAGCGGTAGTGGTCGTGGTCGCCGCAGTACATGGTGCCCGAGCACTTGCCCGACTCCCAGGCGGCGTCCTCCTCGGTGGCCATGGTCCGGAGCGCGTCGAGGATCTCCGAGCGCGGGGTTCCCTGCTCGGGAAGGTGGCGGTGCACGGCGAAGCGGCCGTCGTAGGGGAAGGTGCTCATGGTGGTGGCTCCTTGACTGGGGTTCACGCTCCTCTGGGGCGCATGTTGGCTGCACGGTACACGGCATCGATGACCGTCATGTTGGCCACGGCGTCCTGGGGGGTGGTCAGTGCCGGCCGGCCCCGGAGGACGGCGTCGCAGAAGGCGTCCAACTGGTAGGAGTAGGTCGGCCGCCGGGCCGGGATCTCGATGCGTCGGGTGCCGCCGGTCCGCACCGTGAGCCAGCTGACGAACTGGGGCCCGATCGGGTTGAAGACCCGGAGCTCACCCTGGTCGCCGATGACGCGGGCGGCCAGGTGGAGGACCGACGAGGACCACATGGAGCAGTGCACCGACGCGGTGTGGCCGCTCGGGAACTGCAGCTCGGCGAACATGGCCCGGTCGATGTCGTCGCCGTGGAGCTTGGCCCGGGCCGAGAGCACCGACGGTTCCTCGCCTCCGAGCATCCGCGCCATGTGGACCACGTAGCACCCCATGTCCATCATGGCGCCGCCGCCCAGCTCGAACCGGTACCTGATATCCGCCTTGTTGGGGATGGGTGCGCACAGCCAGGTCTCGACATGGCGCAGCCTCCCGAGCTCGCCCGATGCGACGATCTCCCGCATGCGGCGGGCCAGCGGGTGGTAGCGGTAGTGAAAGGCCTCCACCACGACCAGGCCGCGGGCGGCGGCGGCCTCGGCCGCGGCCTCGGCCACGGTGACGGCCTCGTCGGCGTTGGAGGTGAAGGGCTTCTCGCACAGCACATGCTTGCCGGCGGTCAGCGCGGCCAGCGTCCAGCGGCGTGGAGGCTGTTCGGGAGCGGGATGTAGACGGCGTCGAGGTCGGGATCGTCGACGACCGCCTCGTAGTTGTCGGCCACCCGCGGGATCCGGTGCCGGGTGGCATAGGAGACGGCCCTGGTCCGGTCACGTGCGGCCACGACCTCGACGGTCGCCTCCGGGTTCGACGCCGCCGGTCGGATGAGGGCGGCCGGGGCGATCCGCGCCGCGCCCAGGATGCCGAATCTCACTGTGGTCGAGGTCATGCCGGCCAACTCTCTGGAGCCCCACGGAAGGTGCCTCCCCGGTCACGAGTCTGCTCGGGACGGCGGGTCGTCTGTCAAGTGGGGCATCCGGGCCGATCGACCCGCACTCCTCTCAGGGCTGCCGGCCGATGGGCATGAGATCGTCCGTGCCCCACTGATCGAGCACGTTGAGCTGGACGTGGTTGCCGGTGGCCTCGACGATGCGATTGCCGCCCACGTAGATGGCGGTGTGGTAGACGCTGGTCCAGGCATCCGGGTTGTCACCCCAGAACACGAGATCGCCGGCCTGCAGGTCGTCCATGGCCACGGCGGCACCGGCGGTGTGGTACTGGTCGTCGGCCACCCGGGCGAACCCGACTCCGGCGCCGTGGTCCCACGAGGCCAGGGCCAGCCCGGAGCAGTCGTAGCCCACCGGACCGTTCCCTCCCCAGATGTAGGGCTTGCCCAGCTGTCGGAAGGCGAACAACACCGCGGCGTCCCCCGGTGTGGCCGACCTGAACATGAGCGCGGTGGCCGGAAGCTTCTGCGAAGCGGCGTCGCCGAACCCGGAGGAGGTTCCGTTCTGCTGGACGACCCAGTACCCGTGCCCCGACCTGGTGGTCACCAGGCGTTCCACCGGATCACCGGCCCGGCCCGCCGTCGATCCGTAGAAGGCGGCGTCGCCGAAGGCGAAGACCCCGCCGTCGGAGGCCACCAGCCAGTAGCCCCGTCCGTCGGGCGTCGGATCCATGGCCACGATGGGCTTGTCCAGTGTGATGCCGCCGGTCGATCCGTAGAAGGCGGCGTCGCCGAAGGCGAACACCCCGCCGTCGGAGGCCACCAGCCAGTAGCCCCGTCCGTCGGGCGTCGGAGCCATGGCCACGATGGGCTTGTTCAGCGTGATGCCGCCGGTGGAGCCGTAGAAGCTGGCGTCGCCGTACGAGAAGATCCCCCCGTCGGAGGCCACCAGCCAGTACCCGTCCTGGTCGTTGGTCGGGCTCATGCCGACGATGGGGCGGTTGAGTCGCAGGTTCCCCGTCGACCCGTAGAACCGTGAGTCACCGTACGAGAAGATCCCCCCGTCGGAGGCCACCAGCCAGTACCCGTGCCGGTCCCTGGTCGGGACCATGGTCACGATGGGCTGGTTCAGCGGCGCACCGCCGGGGTCGCCGTAGGGCTCCACCCCGAAGGTGTACACATCGCCCGACGCGGTGGCCAGCCAGAAGTTGTTGGTGGTCTGGGCTCCTGGAGGGTCGCCCGTGCTGGCTGCGGCACTCGGTGCTGCGGCCGGCAGTGGCTGGGTCACCGCCACCAGGGCCACCAGGGCCACCGCTGCCGCGCACAGCGTCGCCGTTCGCGTCCATCGCTGCCCCATGCCCAACACCCCTCTGCCCAGTGGTCGTTGTCTGTGGGGCGGGTTCCGCCCACATCCGCGCGGTATCGGCACGAAGGGGGACGAGGTTGAGGGGAATCCGGGCCCGCCCGCCTGGCCCGCCCACCTGCCCCGGTCCGTGGAGTGGCGCCCGATCCCGACGCCGGGTGGGGGCATTCGGGCCCGGCTACGTCAGGAGATCTACGGTGGGTGCCGGCCGGCTCCGGAAGCCCACCGGTCGGGTCCGGGTCCGTGGACCCGGAGAGCACGAGCGAGAGGATGACGGGGGATGAGCCATGCCGGAGTCGACGCCATCCGGGCCCAGCTGGTCGATTCCGACCTCTCCGCCGCGTCCATTCTCGAGCAGCGGGCGACGCTCGACGGGATGGCGGCATCGTCCCCGCCTCCGGGGGTATCGGTGGACCAGCTCTCGCTGGGCGGACGCCCCGCCGAGCGGCTGGTCCCCGACGGCGGGGACGCCACCGCCACCGTGCTCTACCTCCACGGGGGCGGCTACTGCATCGGATCGCTCGGCACCCATCGTGATCTGGCCGGTCGTCTGGCCCTCGCCGTCGGCTGCCCGGTGGTGACCCTCGACTACCGGCTGGCCCCGGAGCACCCCTTTCCCGCCGCCGTCGACGACGCCACTGCGGCCTACGGCGACCTCCTGGCCACGGGGGTGGGCCCCGACAGGATGGCCGTCGCCGGTGACTCGGCCGGAGGCGGCCTCACCGTGGCCACGCTCATCGCCCTCAGGGCGGCCGGGTCTCCCCTGCCCGCCGCCGCCGTCTGCCTGTCCCCCTGGGTGGACCTGACCCAGTCGGCCGGGGCCTACCTCCGGGTCGGCGACCGCGATCCGATGGTCTCCAAGGCGGGCCTCGACCTGATGGCCGATGCGTACCTCGGGGGGGTCGATCCCCGGACGGAGCTGGCATCACCCCTGTTCGCCGGGGAGCTGGAGGGCCTGCCCCCGATCCGGATCGAAGTGGGGGAGAACGAGGTGCTGATCGACGACTCGTTGGGGTTGGCCGAACGCCTGCGGAGCGCCGGGGTGGACGTTTCGCTTACCGTGTGGCCGGAGATGATCCACGTCTTCCAGGCCTTTCCCGCCTCACTGCTGCCCGAGGCGGATGAGAGCACGGCTGACATCGGATCGTTCCTGGCCGGCCACCTGGCCCTCCGGGGGGACGGCCATCAGGGGCGATGAGCGCCGATCCCGACGGGAGGACCACCGACATGGAGTCGAGCCGGAGGACCGTCACGGTGACCGGCCGGCCGGCCCGGGCTCGTCCGGGCTCGTGACTCGTCCGGGCTCGTGAAGGGTTACGTGCTGTCCGTCGAGCGGACGATCCCCGTCCCGCCCGGGGTGATCTTCGACGTGCTGTCCGACGCGGCCAAGCACTCGCTCATCGACGGATCGGGCATGCTCCAGGGCACGCCCGGCCACCGGGAGGAGCGCCTGGCCCTCGGGGCCACGTTCGGGATGGGCATGAAGATGGTGATGCGCTACTCGACCGTCAACCGGGTGGTCGAATTCGAGAACGACCGTCGCATCGCGTGGCAGACGGGACCGACCGGGGCGTGGGGGCGTGTCCTGGCCGGCCGGATCTGGCGATACCGGCTCGAGCCCGTCGACGGCGGGACCCGGGTGGTGGAGAGCTGGGACATCACGCCGGACCATCAACGGTTCCTGTTGAAGCTGGGAGGCATCTACTGGGGCAAGACCCGGCGTGACATGGAGCGCACCCTGGCCCGGCTCGAGGAGCTGGTCACCACCTGACCACTGCGGTGCCCACCCGGGTGGCACACGGGGCCCGACCCCTGGCCACGTCGGCCGGAGGTGGGGGAGGAGGACGGCCCGCCCCGGATCAGGCGGTGGTGGCGATGCCCCCGTCCACGGGGATGACCGCGCCGGTGAGGTAGGCACCGGCGCGGGAGGCCAGGAAGATGGCCACCCCGGCCATGTCGTCGGGACGGCCGATCCGCTTGAGCGGGCGCCGCAGCGGCGATCTGCTCACCGAAGGCCTCGAGGGTGGCGGCCATCATCTTGGATTCGAACGGGCCGGGTGCCACCGCGTTGACGGTGATGGTCGGGGCGAGCCGCTTGGCCAGGTGCCGGGTGAGCTGGTGGACGGCGGCCTTGGAGGCCGAGTACGAGTAGGACTCGAGCACGGGGACGTGGATCCCGTCGATGGAGCCGATGTTGATGACCCGTGACGGTCGGTCGGGTGCGGCTGCGGCCTCGAGCAGGGGCAGGAAGAACTTGGTGGTGTGGAAGACGCCCTGCACGTTGAGGTTGAGCACCCGGTCCCACGAGGCGGTGTCGTGCTCGGCCAGCGGGCGCGCCCCAGGTGGCGCCGGCGTTGTTGACCAGCACGTGGACCTGCTCGTGGTCGGCGGCCACCGCCTCGGCGAAGCTGCCGCGCCCCCTCCTCGGTGGACAGGTCGGCGGCCAGGCCCCGAGCACGCACCGAAGCGGCGACAGCTCGGCGACGGTGGCGTCGACCGCGTCGGCCTTGCGGGAGGCGATGACCACGTGGCCCCGGCGGCCACGAAGCCGCCGGCGATCATCCGCCCGATCCCCCGGGTGCCGCCGGTGACCACGACGGTCTTGCCGGCGACGGAGAACAGCTCGGCCGGGATCGGTGGGTGCGGGGGTGTCGCTCATGGGGTGGGACGGTAGTGCAACCGCCGACCCGACCGGACGGTTGTTAACGTCCGCAGCCATGGGAGGGTGCCGGACGATGCATCTGGCGCTGACCGAGGAGCAGCGCGAGCTGCAGGCGGAGTTGCGCGTCGTACTTCGTCCGAGCTGGCCGACGAGGTCGACGGGGCCGGCGGCTCGGACGAGTCGCCCTACATCCGCTACATCCGGCGGATGGGCGAGGACGGGTGGCTGGGGCATCGGCTGGCCGACCGAGTACGGGGGCCAGGGCCGGGGCCCGATCGACCAGATGATCTTCGTCGAGGAGTCCCACTGGGCCGGGGTGCCCGCTGCCCCTGCTCACCCTCAACAGCGTGGGACCGACCCTCATGCCCTGGGCACCGACGAGCAGAAGGAGCGCCTCCTGCCGGCCATCCTGCGGGGCGAGGTCCACTTCTCCATCGGCTACACCGAGCCCACGGCCGGGACCGACCTGGCCTCGCTGCAGACCCGGGCCGTGCGGGACGGCGACGAGTACGTGATCACCGGCGAGAAGCTCTACACCAGCGCCATCCAGTACGCCGACTACGTCTGGCTGGCGGCCCGGACCGACCCGGACGCCCCCAAGCACAAGGGGCTGTCGGTGTTCATCGTCCCCACCGACGCCCCCGGCTTTCACTGGACCCCGCTGCGCACCATGGCCGGCGAGTTCACCAGCTCCACCTTCTACGACGAGGTGCGGGTGCCCGGCGGACAACCTGGTGGGCGACGAGAACCAGGGGTGGAAGCTGATCACCAACCAGCTCAACCACGAGCGGGTGGCCATCTGCCCGGTGTCGGGGATCCTGCGCAGCATCGCCGAGGTCGCGGCGTGGGCCCGGGAGACGCCGCTCGGCCGACGGGCGCCGGGTCATCGACCAGCAGTGGGTGCAGGTCCACCTGGCCCGGGTCGAGGCCCGGGCCGAGTACCTCAAGCTCCTCAACTGGAAGGTGGCCTGGGCCGCCGACAAGGGGCTCAACCCGGCCGACGCCTCGGCCACCAAGGTGTTCGGCACCGAGTTCGCCCTGGAGGCCTACCGGTTGCTCCTCGAGATCGTGGGCCAGGCCGGCTACCTTCCCGAGGGCTCGCCCGGGGCCGTGCTGCGAGGCCGGCTCGAGCACAAGTCCCGGAGCCAGACCATCTTCACCTTCGGCGGCGGGACCAACGAGATCCAGCGGGACATCATCGCCATGATCGGGCTGGGGATGCCGCGGGCACCACGGTGACCGGTGGTCGCGGGCGCATAGGGTGAGAACGGACGGGGCCTGCCTGATCACGAAGGAGCCAACCGTGGACGACCATGAGATCATCACCCAGATCGGGGATCTGGCCGATGAGGAGAAGCGCCTCGAGGAGCGGCACGTCGGCGAGGGCATCTCGGCCGAGGAGGAGAAACGACTTCGGGCCATCGAGGTCACCCTCGACCGCCTCTGGGATCTGCTCCGCCAACGCCGGGCCCTCCGTCATGCCGGCCGCAGCCCCGATGGAGCGGTGATGCGGCCGGAGGGGACGGTCGAGGGATATCGCCAGTAGCAGCCCCGACGGCCGGCCCCTGTTCCGCCGGAGCCGGGGCCGTCTACTTGGGCTCGATGCCCGCCGCCACCGGCAGGGCGATGTGGATGTGGGTGAAGTCCACGCTCCCATCCAGTCGGGGCCGGGCGTAGGCCACGGTGGTGGCGACCAGTTGGAGCTCGATGCGGTCGTTCGGCCTGCCGGTGAAGACGACCATCTCCAGCGGAAGCGAGGTCGTGTGCGTCCGGCCGTCGAGGGTGACGTCGATGGGTGTGATCTGGTTCCCGAGGACCAGCCCCGTCGATTCGTCCACCAGTTGGGCGAAGACCCGGGTGGGCCGGATGCCCGGTGGGGAGGTCCCCCGGTAGGTGAGCTGGAGTCGGGGTGCCCCGACCACCACCGCCGACCGGTTCCCGAACGACACGTCGACGTCGACCGCGTTGGTGGCCCGGGCCGGTGTGACCGGTGCGACCAGGCTGGCCAGGGCCTGTGTGCTGCCCGAGGTGTCGGCGGGTCCGGACCCGCCGGTGGCCACCAGGGCGAGGACTCCGGCGCCGTCAGCGCTCACCGGTACCCCGGCGGGGACGGGGAAGCTGCTGGCCGAGTAGCCGTTGCCGTTCTGATCGACGAATTGGAATCCGGGTCCGGTGTTCACCGAGGTGTCCCGCTTCAGGTACCGGTTCAACCAGTCGATGGTGGCTGCCACCGGCAGCTCCTGATTGCCCGGTGGGGTCAGGCAGACCCCGTGGCCGCCACAGAACCAGATCATGGCTGTGGGGTCGCCGTCCTTTCTCAGTATCTGGTAGTTCTCCACCCCCTCCTGCAGGGTGAACAACGTATCCACCGTGCCCTGGACGATCAGTGTGGGGATGTGGATACGGCCCACCAGGCTGCCCGGACCCGCGCCGCGAACCACTGCTGCTGGGCCGGGGTCACCGTCCCGGCGAGGTTGCCGGTCGACTGGGCCGCGCCTACCTCGGGGTCCACGTGATCGGACGAGGACAGATCGGACAGGATGTTGCCCCACCCGGCTTTGAACGTGCCGGCCTTGTCCAGGCTCGTGACCAGGGAGTGCCAGGCGATGGTGGGAACGATGGCGTCGATACGGCAGTCGGTTGCCGCCGCCACCAGCTGGATCCCGCCTCCGTAGGAGCCCCCGACCATCCCGATACGCGGGTCCCCCGGGGCGTCGAGCTCGACCCCGGGCCGCGTGGCCACCCAGTCGATCAGGGCGCTCACGTCGCGGGCTTCGTAGTCGGGACTGTCCACCTCGGCCAGGCCGCCGGATTGGCCGAAGCCGCGGGGGTCCCAGGTCAGAACGTTGTACCCGGCCGCCCACAGCGCGTTGATGGGGATCTCTCCGAGGACGCCCGGCCCGTGGGTGTCGGTGTCCCCGGCCAGGCTCCACCCCGGACCCATGAGGACGGTCGGTGATCTCTGGGTGGAACCGGGATGGACCGGGAACCAGTGGGCCCGGATCTTCGTGCCGTCGAACGAGCTGACGTCCCAATCGCTCGGAACCCCCGGGACGGGAGTGGCCACCACCGGGTGGCTGGGGAGGGGCCGATGACAGGTCGTGCTGGCCGTGGTGTCGGCTCCCGCGCCCGGTCCCGGGGTGGGCGGTGCCGAGCACCCGGCGAGGACAGCTGCGGTCATGGCCAGGGCGACCACGATCGAGCCCGGGCGCCGGCCGACCCACCGGGCCTCGTTCTTCCCCCTCTTCACCCCAGGAGTGTCGCACCCCCTCGGCCCCGAATCAATGACGCCGCTCGGGATGCTGCGCCGACCGTGTGCCTTGGCGGTCAAAGGCTGTCCGGCCCCCAGCCCTCAACCCTCAGCTCGGCCCCCAGCCCTCAACCCTCAGCTCGGCCTTGGACCCTCAGCCCTCAGCTCGACGTCGGAAGCGCGTAGGCGAGCACCTGATTGCCGGAGGAGAGGTAGACCGCGCCGGTTCCGCTGCCGGACCCCGCGTCGGCGATGACCGGCGGGTTGTCGACCGAGCCGCCGGTGTTCTCGGTCCAGACGGGCGAGCCTCCGTCGGCCGCACTCGAGCGCGAAGAGGCCATGGGTGCAGGTCTGGCCTGAGATCGCGGTGGAGCACCCCACGAATGCGACGGCGTCGGAGGCACTGTTTCCGGCGATGGCCACGGAAGCGTCGATGGTTCCGCCGGTGGCAAAGGACCATTCGATCGCTCCGGTGGTGGCGTTGAGCGCATACACCTCTCCGGCCCTGCTGCCGATGTAGACAATGCCGTTGGCCACGGCTGCGGTGGGGCCGGCCTCGGCGCCGTTGGGATAGTCCTTGCCCGTCGCCGCCACCCATAGCGGTGTGCAGATCTCCCCCCACTGGCCGACGTATTTGGTACCCGTACAGTGTGAAGATCCGGCGGCGGAGTACGCGATCATCCCGTTGGTGGCGGATTCGACGTAGACATCGCCGTTGGCCACTGCCGGTGACGATCCCCCGCCGTCCCATTCGCCTCCTTGTTCCCAAGGGGCAGCCCAGGCCGGCGTGCACGTGGCGATGTCCGACAATGGTTTGCCGGATTCGTGTGGAGCATACGTTCCCGGGCACTGGCTGGCCTCGTATGAAGCGTTGAACCCGTAGACCGCATACTGATCCGGATCGTTCTTGCTGCTCCCCTCGTGGTCCCCGGCCGCTTGGTACATCATCCCGCCCGAGACCGCCGGCGTCGAGAAGTTGTTCCCCCCGGTGCTGTAGCCCCAATCAGGATCGCATTCTCGTGCCTTGGACGCCGTAAAACAGTTCTGGTCGTTGCCGCTGGTCCCGGTGGTCGAGGGAAAGACGTAGACCCAGCCGTAGTCCTCGGGAACGTAGACGTACCCGTTGGCGATGGTGAGCGACGCGTCGATCGAACCCCCGAGAGTCTGCGAATGCCACAGCAGGGTGCCCTTCGATGCGTTGTAGGCGTACACCTCGCCGTCATGGCTCCCGACGTACACCACGGGCGTCGAGAGCGAAGTGTCGATCGCCGGCGACGTGGTCAAACCGTTGGTTGGAGACGGAGTGGCGGTCCAGACCGGACTGCAGTTCAAGGTTGGATGGCCCGGCGTCGGGGTCGGACAATTCGTCGTTCCGCCGCTCGCCGAGTAGGCGTACAACTCGCCGATCGTGTCCGCGCATTCGTTGGCAATCGCCCATTTGTGCGTGGTCGTCCGAAGCTCGGGATCGTTCGAATCGCTCGGAACCCGGAAGTCGTTCGGATCCCTGATTCCGGCGCAATCGCCCGCAGATGCATAGTTCGCCGTTGCGTACAGCATGTCATTCGAGGCGACAGCCGGTGACGAATCGATCCAACTCCCGCTGCCGCCGGCGGCTGCGGTCGTCCCTGCTTCCACCAGAGTGGAGACATTGCCCGTGGTGATCACGTCCGATGAGTCGTAGCTCGAATGGGTGGGGCCGCCGCCATACATGGTCCAGACATTGCAGCCGGCCAGCACGAGCGCCACCGGAATCACGAGCGCTGCCCGCCGGAGCAACCGCGCCCACGCCTGGTGTGTGAGCATCACGCAGCCTCCTTTGATTAGGTCAGGTCTAGATCACCCCTTTTGCTCTAGCCCGGCGGAAGTCTCCCGACTTCACTCCTGTGTCGTCCGTTGTAACGTGCGAGGCAAGCGATGCGTTTCAGTAGCATGCAGCACTTGAGCAGGACCGAGTGGGACTGGGGTCCAATGCGTCGAAGGGCCACCGCAATGGTTGCAGGATTGGCAGTGACGGTTTCTCTCGCCGCCGCGTGCGCAGCCGCCACCGGGGCAAGCCTGCTCGGGCCGACCCAACCGGCCGGTGCGGGTACGCGACCGACCGTTCCCGGTGCCCCGACGGGGGTGTCCGCCCTTCCCGAACCGGTGGGGGCCAGCGTCGACTGGAGGCCACCGGCTTCCGACGGCGGCGCCGCCATCACCAGGTACAAGATCTTCGCAACCGACCTGACCGATCCTGTACGTGGTGGCCAGACGGCTCTGACCGAGGGCTCTGTCGGGAAGATAGTCCGCGGGCTCACCGCCGGTGACCGCTACACCTTCACCGTGACCGCCACCAATTCGGCCGGAACCGGACCGGCTTCGGCTCCCTCCGATGCCGTCGTTCCGACGCCGCCGCCTCCTCCCGCGGGTATCAGCTGTGAACATGTGACCGGAACGACCGGTGGCGTCGTGAGATTGAGCAGCTGCCGCTCCGACGGGCAGGCCGCCGGTTACGGCACCGTCCCCGGAGATGTGCTCATCGGCCGAAGAACTGCCGGAGTGATCCGATGGACCTCGTGGAAGGGCTATTCGACGATGGTGTCGATCACCACGTCGGCGGATTCTTCTGGCGATGGATGGTGTCTCCGCCATGGATACCGGGACCAGTACACCGTCAACGGCACGGTGACCGCCAATACCGATCCCGACATCGCCGTCGGTCAATCCGTCTACGGCCTTCTCTGCATCAGTTCGGCCGGTGCGGTCAAGCAGACCCATTACGGTCGCTTCGGGTTGTAACTCGGTCGGTCGGCGGCCTCCGGCATCGTCGCATCTGCCGAGCGCGGCCAGGAATCCGGCCGAGGGTTGCCCCTTCCGAGGGTGTCTCCCTCCGGTGAACCGATGGCATGAGCCGGGTCCGAAAGGATCCCGGCCCGATGGATGCGGGCCTCCCGGGCGCTACAGCGGGCGCTACAGACCGCACATCCCCCGCCATCTTCAGAGTACACGAGGGTAGGGGGCTTGTGGCAAGCACCCCCGGCGTGCTGACAATGCACGCCACAAGCCAACCCACGGGCAGTCGGAGCGACCGACCGTAGGAACGAAGGGGACCCGAGGGGGCGAAGAGAGGGTGGACAGTTGGGCATCTTCGTGTTGAATCTCCGTGATATCGACCAGACACAGGTGTCGCTGGCCGGAGGCAAGGGCGCGCACCTGGGGGCGCTGGCGCGACTCGGGGGCATCCGCGTTCCGGCCGGCTTCTGTGTGACGACCGATGCCTTCCGGCGCATCGTGACGGAGGCGTCGTCGATCGACGAACTGCTCGGTGAGCTGTCGCACCTGGGCGGGCATGATCGTGTGGCCATCCAAACGGTGAGCGCGGCGATCCGCCACGCCGTCGAGCGAGTCGTCATACCCGATGATCTGGCCGACGAGATCGGCCGCTCGGTCACCCGGCTCGGCGACCGATCTGCATACGCCGTCCGATCCAGCGCCACGGCGGAGGATCTGCCGACGGCTTCCTTCGCCGGACAGCAGGACACCTATCTGAACGTGGTGGGGGTGGCGGAGACTCTCCGGCACATCAGCCGCTGCTGGGCCTCCCTGTTCACCGAGCGGGCTGTGACCTACCGTCTGCGGAACGGCTTCGACCACCGGGGGGTCCGTATGGCCGTGGTCGTGCAGCGGATGGTCTTCCCCCGGGCGGCCGGCATCCTGTTCACGGCCGACCCTGTCACGTCCAACCGCACGGTCGTTTCCATCGAGGCCGGTTTCGGCCTCGGCGAGGCCCTGGTCTCGGGCCGGGTGGACGCAGACGTCTACAAGGTGCGTGATGGCGGGATCGTGGCCAAGGAAATTGCGACCAAGCGGCTCGCCACCCGGGCCTCGCCGGTCGGCGGGACGTTGGAAGTGACCGTCGAGCCGGAACGTCAGCGGGAGCCGGCACTGACCGACGGGCAGGTCCTCCAGCTGGCGCAGCTCGGCCGGAGGATCGAAGCTCACTTCGGTCAACCCCAGGACATCGAATGGTGCCTGGTCGACGGTGGGTTCCAGTTCGTGCAGAGCAGGCCCATCACCACGCTGTTCCCGATCCCGATCCCGATCCCGATCCCGGTGGCCGGCGACCGGGAGGGCCACGTCTACGTCTCGGTCGGTCATCAACAGATGATGACCGACCCCATGAAACCCCTGGGGGTGTCCTTCTGGCAGCTCACGGCGGCGCAGCCCATGTCCGAGGCCGGCGGGAGACTGTTCGTCGACGTCGCTCGGGACCTGGCTTCGCCGACGAGTGGCGCCGCCCTTCTGGGCGTGTTGGGCAGATCGGACCCGCTGATCGGGGACGCGCTGCGGACCATCCTCGAACGCGGCGACCTCGTCCCGACGCTCCTTGACGATGGTCCGGACATGACGGCGGGTGGCGACAAGCCTGGCCCAGTTGAGGCCGGAGCGGCCCTCGTGGCCGAGCTGATCGAGCGCAGCCGGGCTTCCATCGCCAGGTTGAACGTCGACATCGCCACCAAATCCGGCCCCGCGCTGCTCGACTTCATCCTGGCCGACATCCAGGAGTTGAAGCGGATCCTCTTCGACCCCGAGAGCCTCCAGGTCATCAGGGCGGGGATCGAGGCCACCCGGTGGCTCAACGAGCAGTTGCAGGCATGGCTGGGCGAGAAGAACGCAGCTGACGTACTCACCCGGTCCGTGCCCCACAACATCACCTCGGAGATGGGGCTGGCGCTACTGGACGTTGCCGACGTGATCCGTCCCCATCCGGAGGTGGTGAGTTTCCTGCAAAAGGTCGAGAACGACAGCTCCCTGGACGGACTGCCCGAGCTGGCAGGCGGGCGGGAAGCGTCGGATGCCATCCGGGCATTCCTCGCCGAGTACGGCATGCGCGGCGCCGGCGAGATCGACATCACCAGGCCGCGTTGGAGCGAACGCCCCACCGCGCTGGTGCCCGTCATCGTGGGAAACATCAAGAACTTCGGGCCGGGCGAGGGAAAGCGGCGCTTCGAGCAGGGACGACAGGAGGCGCTGAAGAAGGAGCGGGAGGTTCTGGAGCGCCTGCGGGCGTTGCCGGACGGGGAGCGCAAGGCCGAGGAGGCGAGACTGATGATCGACCGGGTGCGGTGCCTGGTCGGCTACCGGGAGTATCCGAAGTACGGCATGGTCAGCCACTATTTCGTCTACAAGCAGGCCCTCCTGGAAGAGGCCGGTCGTCTCGTGCAGGCCGGCGTGCTCGGTGAGCAGGAGGACATCTTCTACCTCACCTTGAGGGAGATCGACGATGTAGTGCGCTCGAACCAGGTGGACGACCGGCTCATCGGGCAGCGCAAGGAGGCCTTCCGGTCGTATCGGGCGCTCACGCCGCCCCGGGTGCTCACATCGGACGGCGAGGTCATCGCCGGCGCCTACCGACGCGATGACGTGCCGGCCGGTGCGATGGTCGGCTTGCCGGTCTCCGCCGGGACCGTCGAAGGCCGGGCCCGCGTCGTGCTCGACATGGCCCGAGCCGATCTCGAGGAAGGTGACATCCTGGTCACCACCTATACCGACCCGAGCTGGACGCCCCTGTTCGTGGCCATCGCGGGCCTGGTCACCGAGGTGGGAGGCCTGATGACCCACGGTGCAGTGGTCGCCCGGGAGTACGGCCTACCCGCCGTGGTGGGAGTGGAGGAAGCCACCCGGCTGATCCCGGATGGGCAGCGTATCCGCGTCCATGGAACGGACGGCTACGTCGAGATCCTGGGCTGAGAGCTCCACCCAGTTCGGCCGGGGAGGATGTCGTCCCAGGCCGCGTTCGGCTTCCTGACGGTCCGGCTCGACCCCACGAGCAATGTCGGAGGAGAACCACTCCGCGAATCGATGCCCGAGATGCCGCCTCTTGCATGGCCATTGTCCGTTGGTGTCGGCGAAGGGGGCTCACCGTACGTTCCGGTCTGTCGATCACATTGTCACACTCGGCCTGCCCCAAGGCCCATTGACCGTCCGCAGAGGGGAGGCGTATGTTGACACGGACATGGTCCTCAACGAAGGCCGGGCCACCGGCTGGCGGCCCGAGGTGGCCGACCGGCGTGTTCGGCAGGCGGAAGGATGGAAGAAACGGCTCGAGGTCTTAGGCAGGGTACTGAGCCCACGGCGCCCCGCCGGCGTGCAGGTGCAGCTCAACCATCACCGCAATATCTTCAGCAGGCTCCGCCGGAAGCGGGGTGTGTGACCCAACCAGTGGAGGTGCCCAAATGGCCGGAGTCCCACCAGCAGAGGAAATTTTGCTGACCCACTTCATCGTGTCGGACGACGTCGAGCGATCTTGGCGCTTCTACACCGAAGTACTGGGGGGCGAGGTGGTGTTCCGAGGAACCGACACCGGACCGGTCAATGTCAAACTCTCGAACAGCTGGATCGTCATCAATGCCGGCGGAGGTCCGACCGACGACAAGCCCGCGGTCACCCTGGAGACGCCGCGCCATCCCGACCGGGTCAGCAGTTTCCTCAATATCCGGGTCAAAGACATCGAGGCCGTGTACGCCGAATGGAGTGCCCGCGGTGCTGCAATTCATGACGCCGCCGAAACAGCACCAGTATGAGATCCGTTGCTACATCCGCGATCCCGATGGTCATCTGATCGAAGTGGGCCAAACGACGGACCCGGCGGGGGACTGGTCGCCCGCTCAATGGCCGTCGGCCACGTCCGAGGAGGGGTCCGGATGAAGGCTGAGATTTCCGACGAGTTCCCGTCCACCGAGCTCCTCTCCGTGTGATTGGACGTATGCCGGAACATGCCGTGTTCGGCGGCGAACAGATACCGACCTCGAGCTGGTCAGGGGCACCCCGTGGACCCCAAAACCTAGGATGAAGTCCACTTCCGATTCGAGGAGCTGACTCCCGCCGTGGGCAAACTCATCTATTCAGCGATCACATCCTTGGACGGTTATGTAGAGGACGAGGACGGCCAGTTTGATTGGGCAGCACCGAACGAAGAGGTGTTCGCCTTCGTCAATGACTTTGAGCGACCGATAGGTACCTATCTTTATGGCCGTCGCATGTACGAAACGATGGCCGGATGGGAGACCGACGAGTTCATCGGGGACCGACAGCCCGTCGTGGTGGACTTTGCCGAGATTTGGCGTACGGCAGACAAGGTCGTGTTCTCCAGGACCTTGAAGGCGGTATCGAGCGCAAGGACCAGGATCGAGGCGACGTTCGACCCTGGGATGGTCCAGACGATGAAGTCCTCATCGGAACGTGACCTGACCGTTGGTGGTGCCGAGCTGGCATCGCTCGCGTTTCGGGCCGGGTTGATCGACGAGTGTCATTTCCTTCTCAATCCGATGGTAGTGGGAGGTGGGAAACCGGCTCTTCGGAACGGGGTCCGGTTGGGGCTCGAGCTGCTCGATGAGGGGCGATTTGCCAACGGTGTTGTCCACCTCCACTACCGCGTGACCAATTGAACACCGCCTCTGTCCCGGTGTCACGGGGCACGGCCCGTGATCGCCAGGATGCGATCGAGGAGGGCGGCGTCGGGCGGAACCTCTACCGGGGACCCCATCGGTCCGGAGCCAGCGAAGGTGGAGAGACACTCCGAAAGCCTAGATGTGACCCACCCGGTTGTGGGTCGCCTCCGTCAGGGACCGAAGTGGGCTCGCACGACCTGCGCGTTCCCGCAATCCAAATTCAACCGGTTGGGGTTGACCATCAAGTCCATGGCACCGACCATTTGACCATCGACGAACTCCAGAACTCGGGTCCGACCTATGCCCGCTCTGCGGGCGGCGGCCTCGGCCTCATCCGGCGTCAACCCGACGAAGGACGCGGGGTCCACGTCGAGATGCTCTGTTTGGATCATCTTCGGAAGCGCGGCTCTCAAGCGGAGGTCTCCATCCCTCACCGGCAAATCGTCGCGGCGCCTCATCCATTCGCCCCAAGGTCCGCAGAGAGCGGGCGACGGGAATCGAACCCGCGTTCCGAGCTTGGGAAGCTCGTGTTCTGCCTCTGAACTACGCCCGCGTTGGCGGTAATGGTAACCGAAGGCCGGCCCCGCCGGCTCCGATCCGGGGATCGTGTCCCCGACCGGCGGAACTCCGGCCGGTGACCCGACGGAGGCCGATGAGGGTCACCGGAGCTGGTCGACATGGCGCACCCGTCCCTCGTCCCGGGCGAAGAGGACGTCGTTGTAGCCCTGCCCGGGCCCGACCATCTCGAAGGTGATGGGTGGAACGAACGTGAGATACAGGGCCCGGCGGCCCGAGCGCCCGGTGATCGGTCGGTGGGGGAGCGGCATGGAGCGTATGGCCGAAGTGCACGGTCACGTCGCCCGGTTCGGTCGGCAACGGAACCACCGGAAGGTGCGCGGCCTCCTGCGGACGAGGAAGCCGGGACGTGCCCCGATGGGAACCGGCGATCATCTGCAGCTGGCCGGTCGCCGGCCGACGCCGCATCGAGCTGGATGCCGACATTGAGCATGGGGCACTTGACCGGGTGGCCGCCCATCCCGCAGTCGCGGTGCCAGGGGAGGTCGACCAGGCCTTCGGTGGCCCCGGGGACCTTGATGACGACACTGTTGCCGTCCAGACGGTCGTGCGCGTCGCGGAGGTCGGGACCGCCCAGGGCGGCGATGCGCACGAACCGGGGGTCTTCACCCAGGCCGGCGATGAGCTCCGACCGGTCGTTGAGGTAGTTGACCCGGTTGCAGACCTCCCGACCCTCGACGGTCGTCCACCACGACCGCCGGTCGTCGGGCCGGGCCGCGTCGACGGCGGCGTCGACGTCGGCCCGAAGGGCTTCGACCTCGTCGTCGCCGAGGACCCGCCGGAGATGGACGAACCCGGCCCGCTGCAAGAAGTCGGCGATCTCCTCGTCGGGGTCGTCGAGGTCGAAGCGACCGGGCGCAGGTCGAGCGGTCGGCCGCCTGGCGTCACGCACCGGCGGCGGGTCGTCGATGTCGTACATGGCCTGCCCGTCGAAGGCGACCCGCAGCGGCGGCTCCCAGCGCACCAACTGTCCGAAGTTGCCCCGGGTGACGGCGATCCGGTCGGCGTAGAACATGGCGAAGCAGGACCGGAGCTCCCACACGAAGGCGCACCACTCGTCCAGGCCCAGCTCGACCACCGTGTCGGCGCCATCGGTTCCGGCCTCGACGGAGAACGTGTGGCCCGACGGGGACGTAGGTATAGGCGCGTCCGTCGGGGAGCTGGAAGGCGAGGGGTCGGACGAGCCCACGTCGGCGTCGGAGAACACCCGGCCCCGTGGCCTGCAGGAGCGGCGGGCAGCTCCTCCCGATGGAACTCGTCGAAATCGATCGGTCCGAAGCGCTCACCTTCCACGGCTCCAAACGTAGCCGCGGGCCGACGCAGCCGTCGGTGCTCGGTGACGGCGGGAGTGCCGGCCGGGCTTCAGTGTCGGCCGAAGATCTGATCGAAGATCCCGTCGATCCCCGACCCGTGCAGGGTCATCCCCCCGTCGACGACGATGTTCTGTCCGGTGATGAATCGGGCCATGTCCGAGCACAGGAAGACCACGACGTCGGCGATGTCCTCGGGCTGCCCGATGCGGCCGACCGGCGTGGTCCGCTCGTAGCGCTCCTTCTCGTGGGGCAGGAACTGCAGCAGTGGCTCGGTGAGCGCGGTGAGGATCATCCCGGGTGAAACGGAGTTGACCCGGATCTGCGGCCCGTACTCGAGCGCGGCCGACGCGGTGATGGCGGCCACGCCGGCCTTGGCCGCCGAGTAGGGCGCCTCGCCGGCGGCCGGCCGGGTGCCGCTGATCGATGCGGTCGAGACGATGCTCCCGCCCCCCGAGGCACGGAGATGGGGTATGGCGGCACGGAATCCGAGGTACACACCGGTCAGGTTGACGGCCAGCAGCCGGTTCCACTCCTCGAGCGGCCACTCGTGGAGTGGCGACTGGTTGCCGGTGCCCGCGTTGTTGAACAGCGTCGGTGAGCCCACCCATGGCCCGCGCCGCGTCATCGACGGCGCCGGACAGTGCATCGGGATCGGTGACGTCGGCCACGTGGGCGGTTCCTCCGATCTCGGCGGCCACCTCCTGGGCGGCGTCGCCGTTGATGTCGATCACCGCCACCGTCGCGCCCTCCTCGGCCATCCGACGGGCCGTGGCCCGTCCGATGCCCGAGGCGCCCCCGGTCACCACCGCACGCTGGCCTTCCAGTAGTCCCATCGTTTCCTCCTTGTCGTAGGGTGACGACGCTACGGCCAGTTGCCCCTCCGCCGTCGGCTCGGCCAATCTGAGATCTCCCGGTGTGGGTAGGATCGCGGCCGACCCGCTCGACGGCAGAGGATGGAGACGCGTCCGTGGACATCACAGGAAGTGCCCTGGTCACCGGGGCCAGCCGGGGGATCGGCCGTTCGGTCGCCGTCGAGCTGGCCGACCGTGGCTTCGACACGGTGGCGACCATGCGCAATCCCGAGGACGGCGCCGATCTCGCCGACCGACCAGCGGTCGGATCACCGTGGCCCGTCTGGACGTCACCGACCCCGCACCTACGACCTGCCGGACGACCTCCGGGTGATGGTGAACAACGCCGGGGTCGATTCCGACTACCTGCCGGTCGAGCACGGAAATCTGGACGATTGGCGCACCCTGTTCGAGACCAATGTGCTCGGCGTGGTCGGGGTCATCACCGCGGCCATCCCGATCCTGCGGGCCAACCGGCCCGCGGTGATCTGCAACATCTCGTCCTCGTCGATTCTGGCCTCGCGTTCCGTTCTACTCGGCCTACCGGGCCACCAAGGCGGCCGTCTCGGCCCTGGGGGACAGCCTCCGGGTGGAGCTGGCCCCGTCGGGCATCCGGGTGGTGGAGATCCTCCCCGGCCCCGTCGACACCGACATGTTCCAGCTGAGCACCGGCGAGCAGGCGGCCACCCGGTTCGACCGCTACCGGCGAGATGGCCGACGAGGCCGCCACGCTCCGCCGGGAGGCCGCCGACCCGCTGGTCGCGTCACCGGCCGATGCCGCCGCCCTGATCGTCGACGCCATCCTCGACGACGACGGGCCGATGCGGTACGGCTGTGATCCGCTGTCGATCGGGCTGCTCGATCTGTGGCGCCAGTCCGACGACGAGACCATGTTCGAGCTCACCGGCGGATCGCTGCTCGACCTGGTCGATCCGTCCGGCACTGAGTGAGCCGCGACGTCGACTCGCGGCCCGCGTACACGGGCCGGCCGGTTCGAGGAGGAGGGTGACGATCTCGAAGGGCGAGATGTCGAGGGCGACCTCGGCGCCGTCGACCGGGAGCTCGTCCAGCTCCCGTTCGAGCAGGTCGGTGAGGGTGGCCCGGCCGAGCTCCCACGGGGCCCGCACGGTGACCGGGCCCCGCCGTCCCCACGCCTCGTAGAGCCGGACCACCAGGGCGTCCGGCCCGTCGTCGGGCCGCTTGACCACCTCGATGACGACATTGGCGGCGTCGACCGACAGCAGCGAGCCGTCAGGCTCGGAGCCCCCGGGTGCGGCGAGGTGCGGACGGTCCGGAGGGGCACGTTGAGGTCGTAGCCGGCGTCGATGACCCCGGCCGTCCCGGAGGTCGCCGGCGTGGGGGAGCAGCCGGTAGGTGAAGCGGTGGTGGCCCCGGTCGGCCACGGGGTCGGGCCAGGTCGGGGCGCGCAGGAGCGAGAGGCGGATGACGTTGCCGGAGATGTCGTAGCCGTACTTGCAGTCGTTGAGCAGGGCGACGCCGTACCCGGGCTCGGACAGGTCGGCCCACTTGTGGGCGCAGACCTCGAAGCGGGCGACGTCCCAGCTGGTGTTGGCGTGGGTGGGCCGCTCCACGTGGCCGTACTGGATCTCGTAGGTGGCCCGGAGGCTGCGCACGTCGACGGGGAAGGCCACCTTGAGGAGCCGGTTCGGTCTCGTGCCACTCCACCTCGGTGTCGAAGTCGACGAAGCGCGAGCCGGCGGCCAGCCGGATGACCTGGGTGATGACGCGAGTCGCCGAACCGGCGGACGACCCGGATGCCGGCCCGCAGCGGACCCTGCTCCACCACCTCGATCGACTCGACCTCGTCCAGGTCGACCGACCTGGTCGAAGGCGAAGCGGTCGATGTCCCAGGCGTCGTAGAAGTTGGGGTAGTCGGGGTGGAGCTGGAAGCGGTTGCCGCGGGCGCCCGGGGGCCAGGACCTGGCGCCCGGCCGACTTGTCGAAGATCGAGGACAGCAGGCCCTGCGTCGTCGAGCTCGACGCGCAGGTGGTCGTTCTCCAGCGAGCCGGGCGTCGGCCGTCACCCCGGGCCGGCGGTCGGCCGGCGCCGCGGTGACCAGGTCGTAGACCCGATAGCCGCAGGCGGGCACGGTGGCCTCGAACACGGCCCGGCCCTCGGCGTCCCGTTGGACCGGGACCGGCGCGTCCCGACGCGCCGACGACCGCCGTGACCGTCGTCGGGGGCGTCGACGGCGACCAGCTCGGTCGCGGGCGTGGGACAGCGAGTTGAACACGACCACCGGGTGGTGCCGTGCCCGCGGTGTCGACGGCGTCCGACCAGGGCGGTCGAGGGCGTCGGCGGTCAGGCGCTCGGCCTCGCTCAGGATGCGGGCGTGGTCGCGGGCCGTGTCCTCGTAGACCCAGTGGATCCCCGAGCCGGGGATGATGTCGTGGAACTGGTGGAGGAGCAGGAGCTTCCACAGCTCGTCGAGCTCGGCCGCCGGGGTAGTCGACCGCCGGGGCCAGCGAGCGTCCACAGCTCGGCGTCGCGCAGGGCGAACTCGGCCCGGCGGTTGCCGAGCTTGGTGGCGGCCTGGCTGGTGTAGGTGCCCCGGTGGAGCTCGAGGTAGAGCTCGCCGACCCAGACGGCCGGATCGTCGATCTCGGCCTCGGCCTCGGTGAAGAACGGCGCGGGCTCCTCCATGGTGAGCCGGGGCACGCCGTCGATGTCGGCCAGCCGCCGGGCCGACTCGAGCATCTCGCTGGTCGGGCCGCCGCCGCCGTCTCCCCAGCCGAAGAGGTAGAGCGACCGTGGTGGCCCGGTCGTGGTCCTTGAAGTTCTCGACGCCGAACCGGAGCTCGCGGACGCTCACGTCGCCGTTGTAGGTGTCGGCCGGAGGGAAGTGGGTGAAGACCCGCGAGCCGTCGATGCCCTCCCACAGGAAGCTGTGGTGGGGAAGGACGTTGTACTGGTTCCAGGAGAGCTTCTGGGTGAGGAACCAGCGGATGCCGCTCCGCCGCATGATCTGGGGCAGGGCGGCCGAATAGCCGAAGACGTCGGGCAGCCACACGTCGTTCGGTCTCGATCCCGAACTCGCTCGAGGTAGAAGCGCTTGCCGTAGACGATCTGGCGGACCAGAGACTCGCCCGAGGGGATGTTGCAGTCGGCCTCGACCCACATGCTCCCGGTCGGCTCGAGGCGCCCTTCGGCGATCCGGACCTTCATCCGCTCCCACAGATCGGGGTAGTGGTCCCGCATCCAGGCCAGGTGCTGGGCCTGGGAGACCACGAAGCGGTACTCGGGATAGCGGTCCATGAGCTCGAGCACGGTGCTGAAGGTGCGGGCGCACTTGCGGATCGTCTCGCGGAGCGGCCACAGCCAGGCCGTGTCCAGATGGGCGTGGCCGACGATGCTCACCGGTGGGCGTCGCGGGCGCCGGCCGTTCGCGCCAGCAGCTCGTCCAGCACCGGCTGGGCCCGGCGCCAGCTGTCGCGCGATGTCGGGCAGCTCGAGCAGGTTGCAGGCCCGCTCGAGCCCGGCGCAGCAGCCGGGCCGCGTGCGGGCTCGCCGTCGGGGAGCTCGGTCAGCAGCTCGACGAGGACCCGGAAGTCGTGCCAGAACTCGCTCGAACTCGGGGTCCCGGACGTGGAGGTCGGCCTGCTGCAGGGTGAACAGCGGGGCACCGTCGGGTTCGGGCAGCAGCAGGGGCCACGGGTTGGCGCCGAACGGGGAGGGAGGGTTGGCCGCCGCCTCCACGAAGAGCTCGATCGTCCTCACCGCCGGCGGCGCCGGTCGTGAGCGACGTACTCGCGGTGGTTGGGGGAGAGGCCCTGCACCGGGCTGGCCGTCGCGCCAGACGAGGGCTTCGGCCCCGAACCCGGTCGACCCGGCGTTGCCGATGGCGAAGCCCAGCGCCACCTCCCGCCCGGCCCAGTCGGCCGGGATCGGTGCCCCGGAGGCGGAACCAGGTGGTGTCCCACGGCGGGCCCCACGACCCGCCCACCGGGAACGGCTGGTAGTCGGCGGCGAAGGCCTCGGCGGCGGGGACCGGCTCGCCGTGCACGTGGTAGGCGGCCACGTCCAGGGGGACCGACGGGCCCCGGCGCCGGGGACGGACGAATTCGTTCAGGACCCGGACGATCCGGCCGACGCGGATCGAGTCCTCGGGCGCACGGCGGCCGAGTATACCGAGCACCTGCCGGTCGGGAGATGGTGGCGGAGGGACGACGCCGCGCCGGTCAGGCCAGGATGTTGGTCCAGCCCTCACCGATCGGGGCCATGACCACGGTGGTCAGCTTCATCGACCGGTGGAGCCAGGCACCGTCGGTCCGCACGTACTCGTCGTCTTCGTACCCGCACATCCAATAGGACCGGCCGTCGAGGCTCCGGCACGGGCACAGGAGGTCCCACCGGGCCGATGCCCGGTCTCCGTCCACCTGGATCGTCGGTTTCACGAACAGGTGGCGTGAGAACGAGAGGGTGGGAACACGCAGCCGCGCCGCGATGGCCGGGCGGCCGATGGCCGTGCCGAGCTTCGGCCCGCCGTCCCACACCCCGTCGACGGTGAACAGCCCGGCGATCTCGCCGGCCAGCCGCTCCAGCTCGGCATCGTCGACCACCGCGCCGGCCGAATACCGCCCGTCCACCAGCTCCCCGTAGCGGGCCTTGAGGGCCTGGACCTGGAGCACGGCCTCGGTGGTGTCCACCCGCCGACGCAGCCGCGCCAGCTCCTGTGCCAGCTCCTCGATGGTCGCCACCCGGTCTCCTCCGTTCGCCCGCTTCCCACCCAGTATGGGCGACGGCCGGTCGAAGGTGCTGCCTCGGCGTCTCAGCCGGCCGGCCGGATCCGGTTCAGGGTCCGGCCGCGGCCACCGCCGCGTCACCACTGTCCACCGGGACCTCGGGGAAGGCGACGATCCCGAGCTGGGTGCGGAGGGCTTCGACCCGGTCCTGCCGATCGGATGCCGTTCCCGGGTCAGCGACCCGTTCAGCCATTTTGTCCAGGGCGACCAGGGTGAGGACCAGCTCGTAGTCGGCGTTCAGTTCCGCGGCGCTCTCCCGGCTGGCTTCGAAGGCGGCCCGTGCACCCTCCAGGTCCCCCATCTGGAGGAGGGCATAGCCGCGGACGCGCTGGACGAGGGCGACTCCACGGGGCGATCCCTGTTCCTCCATGGTCGCCACCAGGCGGGTGGCCAGCTCGAGCGCCTCATGGCTCCGGCCTTGGAGTACCAGGCACTCCGCCACCATCGAATCGACCTCGGATGCATCGAAGTGGAGGCCGATGTCGGCGAACTCGGAGCGTGCCGCGGCGAAATGCCCGTGGGCCTCGTCGAACGACCCCGTGCGTGACTCCAGACGGCCGAGCAGCATGGTGGCGTAGGCGATCCCATAGCGGTAGCTGGCCGCCCGAACCACCCGCAGCGCGTCGACGAGTTGGCGACGCCCCTCCTCGTACCTGCCCTGATCAGCCAGGATCTCACCGATGTTGATGGTGCCGATGGCCGCATCCACATCGTTCCCCGTGGCCAGCCGGGCGTCGCGCCCGTGGGCATACAGAGAGGCGGCTTCGTCCCACGCGCCCCGGAAGTACTCGAAGGCTCCGAGGTTGTTGAGCACCACCGCCTCGCCGGCCAGATCGCCGAGCTCGTTGTAGATGGCGAGGGCCCCATCCGAATTGGTGGCCAGATCCGTTCGACCCAGCCACACCCAGGCGCTGTCCAGCGTGAACATGGCGTGGGCTTCCGCGTCGCGGTCTCCGAACCTGCGTGCCTCGTCGATGGCCCGCTCGCACCACGTCACCGCTTCGCGGCTCCGACCCTGCGCCTGGCGGACCGCGGCGTACCAGGTCATGAGCTGGGCCCGGAGCCGGCCGGCTTCGTCACCGCCGGCGTCCTCGATCATGTGCAGGCCGCGCCGGATCCATCTGACAGCCTCCGAGTAGCGTCCCACCCGCTCGGGCATCCAGGCTTCCTTCAGGCACAGCTCGGCCTGGGCCACCATGTCCGAGCCGAGGAGCTTGCGGGCCCGCCGGTATGCCAGTGAGGCGCCGCGGTAGTCGCCGGCCCGCTCGCGGACGTCGCCCAGGCTCTCCCACGCCGAAGCCACCTCGGCGGTGGCGATCCCAGGGAGCCGCCCGACCGATGCCAGTGCGCGTTGGTACAAGGTGGCCGCTTCGACATTGGCGTACTTTGCTCCCGCCCGGCGGCCGGCCACCAGCGCGTAGCGCCAGGCCTGGTCGTAGTGTTGGGCGTGGAAGAAGTGGAGCGACAGCAGCTCGGCCTCGCTGTCGTCGCCCGTCCTGGCCAACAGGGCCTGGGCCGCCCGACCGTGGAGCTCCCGGCGTCGCCGGAACGGGAGGCCCTCGTAGGCGCAGTCCCGTACGATGGCCGACCGGAACCTGATCAGGTCGGAGCGCTCGGTGTTGAGGAACTCCTTCAGGGCGGGGGGGATGGCTTCCGCCTCGGCCGGCTCCTCGGCCGAGGCGGGCAGCCCATCGGCCTCCGGCTCGAGCAGGTCGAGCAGCTCCTGCTGGCTGAAGGCGGTCCCGAGCACGGCGGCCTGCCTCAGGAGCTGCCGGTCCCGGGGGGAAAGGCGGTCGATCTGGGCGGTGACGGCCGAGTCGACCGTATCCGGCAGCGCGTCGATGGGGGCGCCGGACTGGTGGGCGCGCCACAGCTCCTCGAGGAACATCGGGTTCCCCATCGACCGCTCGGCCAGCATCCTGACCTCGTGGGGCAGCATCGGGGATTCTTCCGACGCCGCCACCAGTGCCTCGGCCGCCTCCTCCGTGGTCAGGGGGCCCAGGTGGAGGGTGCGGACGTGGGGGGCGGGCCCGATCCGGAGGCCGGCGTCCCCGGCGCGGCGGGTCACGCACAACAGTCCCGACCGGTCGGTGAGCTGGTGGACCAGATCCTGGATCACGCCCTGGGATGCCTCGTCCATGTGGTGGGCGTCCTCCACCGTCAACAGGAAGGGACGATCCAGGGTGGCGGCCAGGAATCGGGCCGATGCCCTGGCCACGGCCTGTCGCCGGAACTCCGGCTTCAGCGCCGCCGTCTCCGGGGTGTCGGGCAGATCGAGATCGAGCGCCGTGCCGATCAGTGCCAGTTGGGGCAGGAGCTCCGGTACCTCGCTCTCCACCCTGGTCCGGAGGTGCCGGGCGGCTGTTTCCTTGTCGACGTCCATCCCCAGCCCGAGCAGGGCCCGGCCCAGATACCAGATGGACGCATAGGGGGTCGTCGTCTCGTAGCTCTCGCAGACAATGGTCATGCTCCGGATCGACCCCGTCCGGCGGGCCAGCTCCTCGACCAACCTCGACTTGCCGGTTCCTTGGTCGCCCACGATGTCGACCACCCGCCCGGCACCGGCGACGACCGCCTCGAGGTCGGCCTCGAGGGCCCGTAGCTCGTCTGCCACCCCGGCCAGGGGAAGCCGGTCGACACGGTGGTCCCGAGCGCGGTGGGCGGCCCCGACGGCGTACGCGGTCACCGGCCGCCTCTTTCCCTTCACCATGAAGGGCGGCAACGGCGTGGTGTCGAACCGGACCGACGAGCGATCGAGTACCTCGCCCGTGGCCAACACCTGGCCCGGGGACGCCTTGGCCATGAGCCTCGCCGCCAGGTTCACCGTGTCCCCCATGACCGTGAAGGTCCGCCGGAACGGCGTCCCCACGTCCCCGGCGAAGACCGGGCCGGTGTTGACGCCGATCCGCAGCTCGAGGGGGAGCTCTTCGGCGATGATCTGGCGCAGGGTGATCAGCATCCGCTGCTCATCCTCGCCGGCGCGCCGTGGCACACCCGACACCAGGATGATCTTGCCGCCGTCATGGTCGATGTCGGTTCCGAGGAACGACACGTCGTTCTCCTCTGCGGCCACCTGCACCCGCCGCACCACGGTGTGGAGCCTCTCGGCCAGATCGCCGGGTCCGTGCTTCTCCACGATGGCGTCGGTGCCGTCGAAGTGCAGGAAGGCGACCGTCGCCGTGCGATGTTCGGGTTCCCTGCCCCCTTCGAGCAGGTGTTTCCGGATGGCGGTGGGAACGTGACGGGCCAGGTCGACCCCGTCGAGCTGCGGCGGGGTGATGGGCAGAGTCGGAGCAGAACCAGGGGGCGAACGCAGGAGGTAGGCCTCGCCTCTGGCCGGCCCCCGGCTCCGTTCGGTGAGGGCCGCCGCGGTCATCGGGCTCATGACGATCTCGCCGGCGGTGGCCGTACCCTCGGCGGCAACCGTGCTGGTGGCCGCGGGCCCGGCGACGATGAGCTCGCGGTGGGTTCCCCCCGCCATGAACAGGTGGAAGGTGCCCCGGTGGACACCGATCGAGATGCGCAGGACCACCCGGCCGGCGGATGTGTCCAATCGACCGGCGTCGCGCAGTCTGGCCCGCATGCCCACGGCGGCGTGGGCCGCCCGCGTGGCATGGTCCTCGCCGCTGAACAGCAGGAGGAGCGCGTCGCCCCCGAACTTGAGCAGATTGCCACCGCACCGGTAGGCCACGTCGAGCAGTTGCTCGAAGCAGGTGTTGATGGCGTCGGCCACCTCTTCGGCCCCGACCTTGCCATGGCGGGCCAATCGCTCGGACATCTTGGTGAACCCCGAGACGTCCCCGAAGACCATGGTCCCCTCGACCTCCCGCCAGAACGGCGCGTCCTGGTCGGCCCGGTGCAGGCGCGCCCAGTCGATGGCCGGCCGCGTGATGTAGGGCAGCAGGACCGACGTTGCCGGCGGCTGCCCGGGGCGGAGGGGCATGTCCGGTGGGTCAGGCGTCGGGGATGGCAAGCAGCCTCACCCGCCCATTGCCGGACTGCGACCGGATCGCGACCGGTGAAGTACCGCCGGCGACCCGCCGGGCCGTACCGGGCGTGCCCTCGAGTCGTTCATCCTGGTCATGGACTGCGCGGACCCCCTCGGTGTGACGCCCTCCCGCCGGTACCTCGAGCTGGTGTACCCAAGGGTGCCGCCATGCAGGATAATCAATCGTCGGGTGAGCCGCCATCGCTGCCCGCCGGTTTCCCTGATTCCCCGCCTCGCCGGTGCCGGGTCGAACCGCTCATGGATGCCCACACTGACCGGGGTGCCGCCCGCGCACCCCGATTCCAGCGAGCGGGCCGCCGGCCGGATACGTTTGAGCCCACGGGCGAGGACGGAGCGAGGGTGACAGCGCAGCAGGCTGGAGGTGGCGACCGGAGGAGGGGGATCAGCCGGCGGCAGCTCCTGGCCGCGGGAGCGGCTTCGGGAGTGGGTGTGCTGGCGGCCGGCTGTGGACGGGGAGCGGCCACTTCCACCGTGAAGAAGGCCGCCGCGGTCGCGCCCGCCGGTTCGGATCTGGGCGCGGTCGAGCACGTGATCTTCCTGATGATGGAGAACCGGTCCTACGACCACTACTACGGCACCTATCCGGGTGGGAGGGGCTTCGACGACCACCCGGCCCACGACCTCGGCGTGTTCTCCCAAGCCTGCCCCTCGAACACCGGCGGGTCGCCGGTGGGCCGCCTGCTGCCGTTCAGGCTCGACACCGTCAACAGCGATGTGGCCGACTGCACCTTCGACCTGACCCACAACTGGGAGCCCCAGCACCTGTGCCGGAACGACGGGAAGATGGACTCGTTCGCCCGTGTCCACACCCAACCGGAGTACGAAGGCCCGACCCAGGGGACCCTGACCATGGGGTACTACACGCGAGAGGACCTCCCCTACTACTACGCCCTGGCCGACGCCTTCACCCTGTGCGACGGCTACCACTGTTCGGTCATGGGTCCGACCCATCCCAACCGGCTGATGCAGATGTCTGGCACCATCGACCCCGGGGGCCAGGCCGGCGGACCGGTCGTCCGCACCGACGGTACGCCCTCGGCCCTCTTCAGCGTGCACTGGGACACGATGCCCGAGGTACTGGAGGACGCGGGCATCTCCTGGAAGTACTACAACCCCGGCGGAGCTCTCTACAGCATCGAGACCATGCGGAAGATCGGCCTCACCACCGACAGCGTGCTCCCGTACTTCTCCCAGTACGAGGATCCCACGTCGACGCTCTACCAGAAGGCCTTCCTCCCCTCGTTCCCCGGGGATTTCGCCGCTGACGTGCGGTCGGGGACGTTGCCCCAGGTCAGTTGGATCAGCACCCCGGTCGGGTACGACGAGCACCCGCCGGCGCCCTCGTTCCTGGGCGAGTGGTTCACCGACCAGGTGCTCCAGACGCTGGTGGCCAATCCCGACGTGTGGTCGAAGACGGTCCTGTTCCACATGTACGACGAGAACGACGGGTTCTTCGACCACGTCGATCCGCCTGTCGCCCCCGCGGGGACCGAGGGGGAGTATCTCTCCGTCCGGCCACTTCCTGCCGATGCCATGGGGATCGCCGGTCCCATCGGGCTCGGCTTCCGGGTGCCCATGCTCGTGCTGTCGCCCTTCAGCCGGGGCGGCGGCATCTGCTCCCGGACCTTCGACCACACCTCCCAGCTCCGTTTCATCGAAGAACGGTTCGGTGTCCGGGCACCGAACCTCTCGACGTGGCGGCGGACGACGGTGGGGGACCTCACGGCCACCCTCCGGATGGATCGCCCGGACACGACCGTCCCGCCCCTCCCCCCGACGCGTAACGATCCCGCCTATCTGGCGGCCAAGGGGTGCACTGAGAACGACCTGCTCGAGATCGCTACCAACCAGCCTCCGTACCCGGTCCCGAGGAACCAGGTCATGCCGGTCCAGGAACAGGTGCCGGCGCGCGCCTGAAGCCGGAGGGCCGGGCGTTCACGGGGCCCGGTCCGGCCGGCGACCGCGGGCAACGGCGACGCCCGCCAACCTCCAGCCGACCATGGTGGCCCCGAGGAATCCCAGGGCCACCAGGATGAACGCCACGGCGGTGCCCTGACCGGCGATGACCCGGAGGGTCATGCCCACCGCGCACGTCAGCACGGCCACCACGACGCCACTGGCGATCCCCGCTCCGGAGGCGCGCCGGATGCGCACCGCGGTCCAGCCGGCGGCCAGACCGGCGACGAAGGGCCACGAGGTGGAGGCCATGCCGGCGATGCTCAGGCCGCGGGCATGCACCGAGCGACCGATGCCGACGAAGGCGAGGACACAGACCAGGTCGATCAACCAGAGGGTCCGACGCATGGGGAGTCAACGGTAGCCAACCGTGGATGCCGGCGGTTCCGTTGCCGCCGACCCGCACCCGGATGGCCGCCGGTGCGGGCCTCGACGGCCGGGGGATCCACGAAACCGCGAGGGTGCTATGAGATCATCGTGCCGGTATCCGTCGGTCGAACAGAGGTCCCCGCCCATGACCATCACTGATGTCCGGTTGCCCTGTCCTGAGTGCCGCGACCCGGCCAAGGCGAAGAAGATCCCCTTGGTGGTCGAGGCGTCGACGACCCTGATCAGTCACATCCCATCCGACAGCGTGGCCTGCTCCAATCCCGACTGCCCGCGGTGGGACCCCGAGTCGTGGTCGCCTCCCGCGGCGTGATCTGACCGCGCGGGCTCGGCTGCCGCGGAGGTCTCCCGTCCGGACCGCACCGGTTCAGCGCCGAGCCAGGTCGGGGTCGGCACCCGAGAAGTAGACGGTGTCCTGGGCGTAAAGACTGTCGTGTGCGGCCGATCCGAGGATCCTCTCGGGGCTGGCCAGGCAGGGGGTGTCGTACCTTCCGCCGGTCAGCCGGCAGGAGGACAGCTTGACCACGGTCGTGCCGTTGGGCTTCAGCATGTAGAGGTCCCCCGCCGGGACCCGCAGGCCGTAGAAGAACCGGACGACAGCGACGATGGGGTGCGTCCTTCCGGAGTAGGCAGTGAAGTCACCCACCGCCTGGACGATATTGCCCTCGCAGGTGAGACTGCCGCTCGGCGGGCACAGCGCGGGTTCGGCCGAGGGGGCGAGCGACTCGAGGGTCACGGCCACCGGTGGGGGGTTCACGAGGGTGGTGCCGACCCGGGATACCCCGGGTCGGGCGGCCCCACCGGTCTTCTCTGAGGGCAGAGTCAGCTTGATCGACGCCTTCGACGTCGACAACGCCGCATCCGTGCTGGTCACGGCAATCCCCGGGGCGGCCACAGCCTCGACGCCGTCCCCGTTGTCGAGCACGATCACCTCGATGGCGCCCAGGTCGGAGATGTGGCGCGAGGCGTTGGAGGAGGTGGTGGTGGCCGAGCCGGCGATGGAGCTCCCCGCCACCAGGCCGGTGGTGTCCACCAACACGTTCAGGGTTCGGGAATTTCCGGCCGCCAGGCTCCCGATCGAACAGGACAGCGACCCCGGCCCCGGGGACGAACAGCTCGTCCCCGATGCCGCCATGCCGGCCAGGTCGAGGGGGAGGCTGTGGCCTCCGTCACTCACATGGACCGTGGTCGTGATCCCGGTGACCGTCACCTTGGAGGTATTGGAGACGGTCACCGCCCAGCCGCCGTCCGTGCCCGCGCTCACCTGGCTCTGGAGTGGGGGCGTGGTCGAAGGCGTTTGGAGACCGGGGGTCGTGGTGGACCGATCCACCGTCGTGGAGGCGATGGGCGTCACATGGTTCGGCGGTGTGCAGTCGATCGGCAGCACTGACGATCCAGAGGGCGTCACGGAGCTGGTCACGATGACGATCTTTCCGGGAACGAAGGCGACCGGTCCTGTTCCCGGTCCGGCTTTCCAGGAGACCGGGTCGAAGGTGGTGTCGAAGGTATAGGGCGCGCCGGGCACGAGGTCGTTGTCGGTCTGGGGCAGGTTGGTCGCCGATGCCGACTCGGTACTGGGGCTGACGGCCCTGCCGGCCGCGCTCGATGTGGCGCCATCCACGGTGACCGACTGGTAGTCGACGGTGAACTGGGTCGCGTCCAGGTCCAGGGCGCGGTTGAGGACGCTGGCCGGGACGGTGACCTGTGCCGCCAGGGCCGTCGGAAAGGTACCCCCGGCGGTGATGCCGGCCGGAGGCCGCGGCACTTCGGAGAGGACGACCGGGAACCCGGTCACCCCCAGTGGGGCGGGAAGCGTGCACGAGTAGGTGGCCTGGACGGCCTGGGTGTAGGTGAACCGGTCGGCCGCCGCCAGGGGAGACGTCCCGCCCGGCCCGGTCACCGTCACCGCGGCGGTTGCGACGGAGCCGGGGGGGTCGATGGCGGTGATCTGGGTGGTCGAGTCGACCGCGAAGCTGGTTGCCGGGTCGCCACCGAAGGACACCCCCGTGGCGCCGGTGAAGTTGGTGCCGGTGATGGTCACGCTGGTACCGCCGGTCAGGGGACCGGTCGTCGGGCCGAGGCCCGTGACCGAAGGTCGGTAGGAGACGGTGCCCGACACGAAGTCGCCACCGACCACGAGGGAGTACCGGGCACCGTCGGCCAACCCGTCTCCTGATGGAACCTCGCCATCGACGTAGTAGTTGCCGAAGGTGAAGTCGATCGCCGTGTTCGTCCACGACGAGACGAGGAGCCCGATGCAGTCGAAGTCGAAGCCGGCCTGCCAGTGGTCGGCCGCGGTGTCGTCCTCGAAGGAGAGGTTGCCGTAGTCGTAGTTCTTCCCGCTGTACGGACAGGTGAGGGTGGAGGCCGGCGGCGCCGTTCCGAACCCGGTGCCGGTCACCTCGACCTTGGGCGAGGCGGCCGAGCCGACGAATTCCACCGTCGAGACGGAGGCCGTCTGGGCGGTGGCCATCAGAACGGCGCCGTCGTAGGGCGATGCCAGGAGGAGATCCCCATCCTGGTCGAAGGCCAGCGTGTACAGGTTGACGTTCATCTGCAGGGGGCTCAGGACGTCGGCCGTCACCGAGGTGCCGAAGAGCGTGCCCGAGACGGCGGGGAGGACGGACACGTTGTCGTCGGTCGCGATGAACAGGTCACCCGCCGAATCGAAGGCCAGACCTTCGGGGGAGGAAAGACCGGTGGCCAACGTCTGGTACGTGTCGGCGGCGACCGTCTGGCCGAAGACAGTGCCCGACGCCTGTGGGAGCACGGTCACGGTTCCGGCGTCATGATCGGTCAGGTACAGGTTTCCCGTGCTGTCGAAGGCGAGATACCGGGAGTTCGACGGAGCCGTTCCGAGGGCACCGGTCAGACCGGTCGGCACGTCGGCGGACACCGGGGTGCCGAAGAGAGTGCCTGACGAGGCCGGGAGGACGGACACCCCGCTTCGGCTGTCGATGTACAGGTCTCCCGCCGGATCGAAGGCCAGGCCCACCGGTTGAGTGAGCCCGGACACCAGGACGGTGACGGTGTCGGCGGCGACGGTCTGTCCGAAAATGGTGCCCTCGGTGCTGGAGAGCACCGACACCGTGCCGCCGTCGTAGTCACTCATGTACAGGTTGCCGGTGGCGTCGATGGCCAGACCGGCCACGTTGCCGAGCGCCGCCAGTGTGGTCGATCTCCCCTGTGTGACCGGGGTGCCGAAGATGGTGCCCGAGGCTGCCGGGTAGACCGAGACGTTGCCGGTGTTCGTGCTGGTGAAGATGTCGCCGCTGGCGTCGACGGCGACGCCGATGACGTTCGGAACCCCGGTGACGACAGGCACGAGGTCCGCCGCGGCGGCCGGTGTGGTGGCCACCAGCGGGGTGATGACGGCCGCCCCGGCCACGACTGCGGCCAGGAGGACTCGGCACGCCACCCGCCCGGGCGCGGGTGCGCCGGCCCGACAAACCCATCTCCCCATGGATACCGCCCAATCCCCCCTCGGCTGCGATCCCATTGCCGGGCCGGTGTGAGGGGAACGATTGCCGCCACCGATCCTCGCCCAGGATACCCAGTCTCCACGTTCCGGCCAAGGGAGTCCGGAGCCGAGGGGAGGGGAAACGCCCCTCAAGGTCATGGTCGGAAGGCGCCAGGTGACACTCGACCCGGTCCGCCGGCTGGAAGGGGCACGGCGGGAAACTTCCCGTGCCCCGGATTTCGTGCACCACCCGGGTGGCGACGGGAAGAGCCGACGTCGCCGGCCAAAGGTCTTTAGAGTGGTGCGATCGGGGCAGGGGGTCCGGTTGGGTGGAGTCGATCAGACGGTGGGGGACCACGGGGAGCGATGCGGATGAACGGGTTGAGTGGTCGGAATCCAGCGGACGGGCCGCCCCGGCGGCGCCGTCCCCTCATGGGGTACCGCTCCACGCCGGTGCGGGCCCTGGCGGTCGTGGCCGCGGTCGTGATCGGTGCGGCCGCCTGCGGGACGTCGTCCCCGTCGACCTCCCCGACCACGACGGCTTCGACGGGTGGGTCATCCGGCGGACCCAGCCCGGTGAGCTCGGCCAGCACCTCGTCCCGGGGGGTCACCGCAGCACAGCATCAACGTGGTCTTCCCGGTGGTGGCGCTCAACTCGCTGGCCGGCCAGGAGGGATTCGCCGCCGACGCCGAGTTCGGGGAGCAGACCAAGGCCATCAACCTCTTCGTCAAGCAGATCAACGACGCCGGGGGGATCAACGGCCGGAAGATCAACCCCATCATCACCAGCTTCGACCCGACCAACGAGACCGCAGATGCGGGCGCTGTGCAAGACCTGGACCGAGGGATCGCCCGCCGCCTTCGCCGTGCTGGACGGGCTCGGGGACTGGACGGGGGACGACCAGCTGTGCATCACCCAGGAGGGCCACACCCCCTTCATCGGCGCGTGGACGACGGTGACCAACTGGACCAACGAGGGCTCGCCCTACCTGTGGTGGACCGGGCCCGACCAGGCCACCATCCTCCAGGCCGTGGTCAACTGGGGGCTCAGCGCCCACCTGATCGGGGGCAACGTCAAGGTCGGGGTCATCGCCGGCGACCGGGCCTCGGACCAGGCTGGCCCTCAACGACTACCTCCTGCCCGACCTGCGCAACGCCGGCGTCACCCCGATGGTCAAGACCATCGACGCCAACCCCGACGACACCGCCACCACCGACGCCCAGGCCCCCCTGGTCATCCAGCAACTCCGCAGTGCCGGCGTCACCTCGGTCATCCCCCTGATGCCCGTTCAACGTGTTCTACCCGGTGCTCCAGGCCGAGACCTCCCAGCAGTGGTACCCCAAGCTCCTCCTCAGCGACTACGAGGGGAGCATCGAGTCGTCACTCGGGCTCCTCCCCGTCCCCTACGCCAAGGCCCTCAACGGCCAGGAGGGGGTGACCACCGAGACCCTGGGCGGCATCGACAGCCCCCGCCCGCAGAGCCAGGGCGGCTACGACCCCGGCGTGCGCAAGTGCTGGGACGTCTGGCACAAGGCCTATCCGCAGATGCCACCGGGGAACATGAACGACTTCATCGAGGAGCAGGGCCCCATCGCCGGCTGGTGCCAGGCCATCGCCCTCTTCGCCACCGCGGCCGAAGAACGCCGGGCCCGATCTCAACCGGCGCACCTTCGTCACCGCCATGTCCAAGATCACCGACTTCCCCGGCACCTGGTCCACCGTCCTCAGCTACGGGCCTGACAAGCGGTACGGGCCCACCGAGTACCAGGTGGTCAAGTTGCGGGTCAACTCGCCGCCGTCGTCTCTGTGCAAGACGACGCCGGGCAAGCCTCCGGCCGCCACGTGCTGGGTGTCCGTCCGGCCCTTCGTGCCGCTGCCCACCGGCTGATGCAGCCGGAAGTCGTCGCCCGCTCCTCCGGCCTCAGCCGTCGTAGAAGCTCGAGTGGGTGGAGACCGGCGAGCGTTCGTGCTCTCGGAGTCCGGGCCCGCGCCACCGCTTCCTCCGAGAGGTGGTTGACCGAGGACGTCGGCCGGATCCGTTGGGCGATGTCGCGTCGCCCGTAGTGGCACTGGACGAACATCCGTCCCGGATCTCCGGGCCTGGGCGGCATCCGCCGGTGCCAGATGTCGGAGACGAAGAGGGCGACGTCACCCGCCTTGGCCACGATGGGGGCGACCCTCCGGCCTTCGTACTCGAGGTCGTCGTCGGCGAGCCCTGTCCATCGGGGGCGCCTGCCCCGACGTGTGACTTCCGGGGATCACCCCGGTGGGGCCGGCCTCGATCGGGCAGTCCCAGAGGTAGAGGTGGGCGGCGATGGCGAAGACGGGATAGGGGATCCGGGTGTCCCAGGGCACGCCGGCGTCGCGGGGGACGTGCGGGCCGCTGTCGATGTGCCAGAAGCGCCCGAGGTGGTCGTTGTCGCCCGGTTGTTGCCACCAGGCGGTATTGGCGATGACGTGGCAGTCCTCACCCAAGAGGGGCTCGACGACCTCGAGGATCCGTGGGTGGGCGATGGCTCGCTGGACGAGGCCGCTCCGATTGAGCATCTCGTAGCGGAACGGGGGCGATTGCTCGGGGGGGTCCCCACGCTCGTCGGGCGGGTACTCGCTCGAAGACCCGTTCGACATCGGCACAGAGGGCGGCGACCTCGTCCGGACGAAGACGCCCTCGAGCACCACGTATCCGTCGACCTCGAGAGCCGCCACCGGGGCGGGGGGCGGACCGGGCCGGATGGTCAGGTATCCGGAGGAGCGAGTGAGCATGCCCCGATTCTGCCGCCAACCGGGCCCGGGGACCAACGGAAGGACCGATCGCGTCGGTCGGGGCCGCGTCACCGGGCGGGAGGACCCATGGTGCCGTCGGGCCGGTCGGGGCCCACTTCGCACCGGCAACGCCCCGGCCATGGGCCGCCGCTGAGCGGTCAGGTTGGCGGCCCCCCGTGATGTGTGCGAGCGTCAGTGGGGTGGCCGAGCCGACGACGCTGGTGGTGTGCGAGGGCGACGAGACAGGTCAGGAGCTCCTGGAGCAGGCCTTGCGCGTCCTCGAGGCCGGGGTGCTCGGGGCCTCCATCGAGCTCCAGCGTTTCGATCTCTCGTTGGGCAATCGTCGGCGAACCCGGAACGGAGTGGTGGATGCCGCGGCCCGGGCCATGCTCGAGGCCGGGCTCGGACTGAAGGCCGCCACCATCACCCCGCCGGGTATCGACGACGTCGGGTCTCCCAACCGCATCTTGCGGGAAGGGGTCGGCGGTTCGGTCATCGTCCGGACCGGCCGCCGCATCCCCGGGGTCAGCCCCCTCGCCCCCGTCGTGCATCCGATCGTGGTGGTGAGGATGGCGGTCGGCGATGCCTATGGGGCGGCCGAGCGGAGGGTCGGCGAGCCGGGCGGGCCCGACGAACAGGCGCTGCGGACCGAGCGCATCGACCGCGGCACGTGCCGGGCGGTGGCCGAATATTCGTTCCGGACCGCGGGATCCATGGATGCCTGCGTCTACGGCGGGCCCAAGTGGACGGTATCCGCACTCTACGAGGGGATGTTGAAGGAGGAAATGGACGCGGCCGCTTCGCGTCATCCCGGGGTCCGCTACCGTCCGACCCTGATCGACGCCGCCTATGCCGGCCTGTTGACGGAGGCCGCCGAGCAGGCGCTCGTGATCCCGGCCCTGAACCGGGACGGTGACTGCATCTCCGATCTCGTCCTGGCCATGTTCGGCTCCATTGCCGGCGCCGAGTCGGTGCTCCTCTCCCTCGATGGCGACCTGCGACCCACGGTGGCGATGGCCGAAGCCCCACACGGCACGGCTCCGTCTCTCGCCGGCAAGGACGTGGCCAACCCGATGGCCATGCTCCTGGCCTGCGCGGCCGTCCTCGACCATGCCGCGGCCCGGGGGAACCCGTCCATCGCCGATGCCGCGCAGGCCATCCGCGATGCGACGCTCGGTGCTGCCGCCGACGGGATCCGGACCTTCGATATCGGGGGTGACGCCTCGACCACGGAGGTGGTCGACGAGGTACTGGCCAGGCTGTCCGGGCGGGCACGGTAATCCTGTGTCCACGGCCTCCCTCGACCGCCCGTGGCCGCCCGGAGTGCAGCGGATGCGATGGGGGATGCGCGGGGTGTCGTTCAGCTGTGCCGATCTCCGATCCGACGTCTGGTGCCGTTGACGGTGGCCGATGAGTGGCCCGGTCCGCTGTCCGAGAACGACATGGAAGCCATTCGCGGCGTCGAGCGGGTCATCGAGGCGATGGAGGCCTTGCGAGCCGTGCTCGAGAAGCGGGAGGAGGTCCTCCGGCGGGCCATACGGGTCCGCGAGCCGGTGCTCGACTACGCCGAAGCGGTGAAGGAGGCCTACGTTCGCGAGGATCAGGAGGATCTCCGCGAGGCGCTCTTCATGCTCGAACAACGTCGACGCGAATCGCGGATCGCCTCCTTCCGGTCGGCTCTGGACCACGGGGTGTCCATCAGCGAATTGAGCCGCATCTGGGGATTCTCCCGGCAGATGGCGTCCCGATATGCCAAAGAGGCGCGTGGGGAGGCCTGAACGCAATACCCCGGTTGCATGCAATACGTGTTGACGTTAGCGTTACAGGTAGTGCCAGTCGCCGTGTCCGTCGAGACAGGTTCCGCCGCCTGGATCCGGACGCGGCGACTGGCTCATTCTCCTCAATCGGCCCCGAAGCGGCGGTGCGCTCCGGCCGCCGGCCCGATCGTCGGCTGCGGGTCGCCGGTACCGTCGGGGGCGAGCCCACCGGAGACGTCGGTCCGCAGCGCTGGGCATTCCCGTCGGGGCGGGCTCGCAGCTGACTCTCAGGACCTGCCGTTACGCTTCGGCTGCCGGGCCGGTCGAGCCGGGGTTCCGCCACCCCTGCTCCCGGCCCGGCTCAGCGCTAGTGGTCCGGTCGGCCGGTGTCCCGGCCCCATGGCAGATTTCGGGTGGGCGATCGGGTGGGCGATCGGGTGGGCGATCGGGCGCACCGGTCGGGCGAGGTTCCACCCCGAGCCCGAATGAGGTGCGAGTACCATCCGAGCGGCGTCCTGCTCAGCCACCGCTCGGGTCTGCCGGCTCGGTCCACGAGGCTCGGTCCACGAATCGATGTCCCGACGCCCCGACCTTCCGGCCGGGGTCGGTCGCCAGGAGGACCGGATGAGTAGCCACAAGCCGAAGGTGACGACACCCGTCGAATATGCGATCGTGACGCCGGCGACGCCGGGTGTCGACTACCGGCGACTGTGCGCCGCCGCCGGCCTGTACCCCACCGAAGGCGGTTGGGGATTCCTGCACTGCGTCGATTCCGATGGCCAACGGGTCACCCGCGTCACGGACGATGTCGGGTACCTCGAGGTGCTCATCGATGCGAACGGGTCTGATGCACTGCGGGGCCTGGAGATACCGCCGGAGAAATTTCCGCTCTCCCGTGCCGGTTGGGCGGACGAATGGGGGGAGGGGTTCGTCCCCTCCCGACGCCGCGGCAAGGGACCCTGTTGGTGCGGCTCGGGGAAGAAGTACAGGCGATGCCATGGCCGGCCGGCTCCGAAGATCGAATGAGTGCCGTCCGGCAGGAGACAAGGAGGAGGGCGTGAGAACGGCCAAGCTCAGGAGCCAGTCCTACCGGTTGGCGCGGGACATCGGCAACGTCCGAGCGGCGTCCAAAGGTCCGACCTCCTACGCCAAGCGGGTTGCCCGACGGAAGGTCTACCGGACCACCAATGGAATGACCCGGCATCTCCTGAAGAGTTTCGGCCTGTAGGCGGGCTCGGCGGACCCTGCGGCTCGGCCGGTGACGCGACGGACCCCCGGCAAGAAAGGGCAAGACCCCGGGGGCCCGTCGAGAGCCGAACAGGACCCCGAACGTCCCTGCCCATGCCCCCTTCCAGCATGCGGCAGCCCGGTGACCAGGCGCCATCGTCAAAATTGGTGGAAACGCCGGCCACAGGTCCCGCCGTGGGCGCCCCCGGCCTTCCCCACTCGTGGCGGGGTCGTGCCCCGCAGTTTGATAGAACACCCGCATGGAGTCCGGCCCGTCGATTCCTTCACCCTCGGCCCATACGTCGGAAGGCGGCGTACTCCTCGGTAGTGATCGGGCGCCGCGACGTCTCGTCGTGTTCGAAGATCCCCAGTGTCCGTACTGCCGTCAGTTCGAGGAGGCCTCCGGTGGATTGCTGCAGAGGGCGCGAGCCGCCGGCGCCGTGTCCATCGAGTACCGGATGCGCTGTTTCCTCGGCGCGGAGTCGGTGCGTGCGGACAACGCCCTCGCGCTCGCCGCGGAGGCGGACCGGTTCGACGAACTGCGGCGGGGGTTGTTCGCCGCGCAACCGGAGGAGGGAACGGGCGGCTTCACCACCGCGACGCTGCTGGAACTGGGACGGCACGTGGGCCTCACCGGCACTGACTACGTCTCCGGCGTCGAGGAATGCCGGTATGAGGCGTGGGTCCTCAGCACGGAAGAGAGGTTCCAGCGACAGGATCCCCAGGGCACTCCGGCTGCGTGGCTCGACGGCGAACCCGTTGACGGCCGTGTGTTGACCGACACGCGACGGCTCGGGGCCATTGTCGGCCTGTGAGATGTCAATCAGGGGATGGACCTCGTTGTGTGCGGTCCGCACCCACGTGACTCCTCGAAGGGTCGAAGGTGCAGTCGTCACCGGTCCCCGGGCGGTGGGGTCGTCGTGACCGCCAAGCGCCAACATCGGCAGACGAGGGAGGAGCTGCGGGTCCTGCTTCTCGACACAGGCCGCAAGATCCTGCGCGAACAGGGTCTCAGCTCCGGAGCCGAGAGCATCACCTTCAAGACGGTCTTCGATCGGGTGGAGAAGGAGGCCGCCATCCGGGTCACCAACGGCTCGGTCATCGGGAGGGTGTGGGAGAACCAGGCCGAGTTCCAGGCCGATGTCCTGGTCACCGTCGCCCTCGAGGACCACCACGAGCAGATCGACGCCGGCTTGGAGGAGGCCAGGTCGATACTGACCGGTGCCGATCTGAGTACCTCCGCATCCCGTCAGGACGCGCTGCGCGAAGTATGCCGGCTGGTGGGCGAGCTCCATGCACAGACGGTGCGCCAGTCGAGGGATTGGCCGCTATGGATCGGTGTCTGGGCCCTGGCCGCGTCGGGCCAACCACTCGACTGTCACAAGCGGATCGAGTCGGCTCTGCTGGCCGGCTTCGAGGGCTTTACGCAGCGGATCGTCGATGCCTATACGGCGTTGGCCGGATACCTGGGCTTTCGACCCCGGCCACCGTTCACCGTCCGTCAATTCGCCATCGCCGCAGACTCCCTGGGCCAGGGATACGGGCTCCGCGATCGGATCGACGATTCCGTCATCCAGTACATTCATCTTCCCACCGGCCCGAAGGGCGCATCCCAGAAGTGGACCCTCTTCGCAGTGGCCTTCGAGGGCCTCGTGCAGCGGTTCTTCGAGGTCGACCCGGACTGGCGGCCCGGGCCCGACCGTGGACAGAGGGTGGGGGGCGGGAGCTGACGCCCACCCGCCGGCACCCACCCCGTCATCGTGCGACGGCGTCACTCCGATGGGGCAGCACCCACCCCGGGCGGGGAAAGTGGCAGCTATATCCGTTCGGGTACTTCTCCAGGTAGTCCTGGTGCTCGGGCTCCGCCTCCCAAAACGGTCCGGCCGGCGTCACCTCGGTCACGACCTCGCCCGGCCACAAACCGGACGCTTCGACGTCGGCGATGGTGTCCTCGGCCACCTGACGCTGGTCGTCGTCGAGGTAGAAGATGGCCGATCGGTAGCTGGTACCGACGTCGTTCCCCTGGCGGTTCAAGGTGGTCGGGTCATGGACCTGGAAGAAGAACTCCAACAGCTGGCGGTAGCTGATCTGTCGGGGATCGAAGGTGATCTCGATGGCCTCGGCGTGCGTTCCGTGGTTCCTGTAGGTGGCGTTGGCCACATCGCCTCCGGTGTATCCGACCCGTGTCGACAGAACGCCCGGGAGCTTGCGGATGAGGTCCTGCATGCCCCAGAAACATCCTCCGGCCAGGATGGCCTTGCTCTCGTTGACACTCATCGGTCCACTTCCTTCCGTGTCGGGAACTGGTCGAATACCCCCCGGTACTGGCCGTAACCCTCCTCCTCGAGGTCATCGTAGGGGACGAACCGAAGGGCCGCCGAGTTGATGCAGTAGCGGAGGCCGCCGTCTTCGGCGGGTCCGTCGTCGAAGACATGACCGAGGTGGCTGTCACCGTGGGCCGAGCGCACCTCGGTCCGGAGCATTCCGTGGCTGCGGTCCTCGTTGGCCACGATGTTGCGCGGTTCGATCGGCCGGGTGAAGCTCGGCCATCCGCATCCACTGTCGAATTTCTGCTGGGAGGCGAAGAGCGGCTCGCCCGATACCACGTCGACATACAGGCCCGCCTCCTTCTTGTCCCAGAACTCGTTGTCGAACGCCGGTTCAGTGGCCCCCTCCTGGGTCACTTCGTACTGCCTCGGGTTCAGCTGGGACACCCTCCCCGGGTCCTTGCGGTAGTGATCGGTCACGAGCCCTCCTTGATCGTTGGCCACCGGTTGCTTCAACGCCTTCCCACCCTCCCGCATTTCCCGCTCTCCACCAGCGCCGCCGCCTCGACCCGCGGTGGCGTCGCAGTGTTTCCGGCGGTTGTCCTTCGGATTCCTCGGCCTGGTACCCACCGGGCCGGCGCCCTCGGCTCTTCGTACGGGGGCGTAAGATCGCCGGCATGCCGGTCCCGTCCGATCCACCCCGCCTTGTCAACACGAAGCGGTTCTTCATGAGTTTTTCGACCGACAAAGTCGACGACGCCATCCACCTGCTGTCTCCAGATGTGACCTACAGCGTGCCGGGGCGCAGTGCCCTTTCCGGGGTGTGTCACGGGCCCGAGGAAGTGCGACGTCATCTGGCCATGCTCCTCGACTTCACCAAGGGGACATACGACGTGCTCAAGTGGGTCGACTGGATGGTCGGCGAAACACACGTCGCCGGTCTCCAGTACCTCCAGATGCAGAGGAAGAGCGTCATCTTCCGCGGGCATCAGCTGTTTCTGGTGCAGACGGACCACAACGACGCCCTCTCCGACATAAAGGTGCTGTTCGAGGACGAAGAGGAAGCGAGTCGCTTCTTCTCGGAGTGAGTGCCCCACCGGACGGGGACTCGTCGGGCCTGGTCGCCCTCCGGGGCTCCCCTTCCATGTTCCGTCACGTCCTGGCGCAGCTCTGGCGCCCCGGGGGCAAGAAGGGTTGCATGCAACCCGGGTTGACAGTACGGTGCGTGGGAGCGCCAGTCGCCGTGTCCGTCGAGGCAGGTTCCGCCGCCTGACTCCGGATGCGGCGGCTGGCACTTCCGCGTGGGCGATGGCCGCCGGGACCCCGGACCACGGGGGGCGCGGCATCGGTCATGATGAGCGGGGGAGGGTTTCCTCCATTCCTGATGGCGGCACGGGGAGACGGCGTTGACCGATCTCGAAGACGATCCTTTTGCCATCGCCCCCGTCCTCGGCGTGCTGAGTGACTCGGACCGTCGCTACCTGGCCGCACGGAGTCGACGCCGGACCATCGGTAAGGGGCAGATCCTCTTCACCGAAGGGGGCATCTCCGATTCCGTCGTCCTCCTCGTCACCGGTCACATGAAGGTCCTGGTGCACTCGAAGGACGGGGGCGAATTCATCGTCAACACGGTGGCGCCCGGGGAGACCATCGGCGAGGTCGGCGTCCTCTCCGGCGGCCCCCGGTCGGCCACGGTGCAGGCCACCGAGGCCAGCGTGGTGCTCTCCCTGCCGGGGTCGGTGATCGTCGATCTGATCCGCCAGCGTCCGGAGCTGGCCATCGCCCTCCTCCAGCGCCTGTCCGAGATGGTGCGTCGGATCACCGGGGTGGCGACGGATCTGGTCTTCCTCGACCTCAGACAGCGAGTGGCCAGATTTATCCTGCTGCGCGCATCCGATCCCGGTAGCGGTCGATCGGTCCTCACCCAGTCCGAAGTGGCCGCCAGCATCGGTGCCAGCCGCCAACGGGTCAACGCCTGCCTGCGCGAATTCGAGAAGCTCGGGTGGATCAGCCTGGCCTCGAGGGGCCTCCGGATCCTCGACCCCGACGCCATCGCCCTGGTCGCCAACCTCTGAGCTGTCTCACCACGGCATCACCGGGCCGTCGGGCCGGCAGCCACCGCAGCCCCGGCCCTGCCGCTCCCTTCGGTCCTGGCATAGGCCACGCCGCGACGGAGGCCAGGCCCGGGGGTCCGCCTCCTCACCCTGGGCCTGGCCCGTACCCCGTCGAGCTGAGTTCCGCCACCACGTCAGATCATGACGGCGCCGGAGAGGGAAAGCTGTCTCCTCGGAGACAAATTGAAAAGAATTCCCCGACCGGCGCGGCACGCCCGGTCGGTCCCCGGCCCGGCCTTTCGCCGGCACCGACCGACGGGTGGTCGGCACCGTCGCACGGCGGGTTCCTCGATCGGGTGCGGCTCCGATCCGGTGCCGCCGAGTCGGGCGGCGAACAATCCCGGCCCGCAGCTTCGGAACTGTAACTGTCGGCTGGCCTGGACTAACGTGACGGGGCGACGGGGCGACGGGTCGAGACACCAGAGCAGCAGAGGGAAACGGCATGGGTTCGGTGGGCGGTCAGTCACAGGATGCGTGTGTCGCGGCGGACGTCATGGTGGAGGGCAGGCCCGCGGTTTGGATATTCACCGAGTTCGAGACCGAGGAGTCGCTCTCCGATCTGGGTGATTGGCTGAAGCCCGAGAACTGGCCGACGTGGGGCGGGTCCATGTTCAAGGAGATGCGACCGACAGGGCGTGTCATCGACGTGCCCTCCCTGCCGGGGGAGGTGCAGTCGCACGCCAACTATCTCGAAGTGGTAGAGATCGGCGGACGCGAACTGGAGACGGTGCTCCACTGCGACATCAAGACCACCCCGAAGTGGGCGGCGATGAGCTACGACCTGGACCACAGTGTGGGCGACATGTTGCAGGTGGACCGTGGCTACCTCATGGCCCTCGACGTGGCCGGCCGGCGCCAGGTCAAGGCGCTCAAGGTCGTCGGGTTCACCGACACCCTCCTCAATGCGGTGGCCACCACGGTCTGCCCCGAATGGGGGATGTGGGTCCGCCGTGCCACTGCGGTGGCCGCCACGCAGGCGGCCGGAGGATCCGTCGATCCGACGCCCGGCGCGGTGGGCGACTCCGATCCGTCCCTCTCCGATCCGGACCCCGCCGGGGCTGCCGCCTTTACCGGCGGATTCGCCGAGCAGTGGGTCACTACGGTGACGGATATGGCCCAGTTCTACAGCGAATATGCCACCGATGTCGGGGCCCGGCTGTGGTCGGGCAGGTACGGCCGGACGGATGCCGCGGAAGACAGCAGCCGGCTGTTCCTCAGACTGGCCCGCGACTGGTCCCGGGCCTGGCAGGCGGGAATGGAGGCCACTGCCAACTGGGCGGACGCCGATGTGGAGCCGACGGCCGGCGGCCAGGGGGGCAAGAACCGGCGCACCGTCGAGCACACGAGCCTGCTCGTCCCCGCACAGTCGAAGCCGAGCCCGGTCTCGATCACCGACCTGCAACGTGTCGGGGTACGGGCAGCCACGGTGAAGGCATCCGACATCACCATCATTCCCGCAGCCGTGGACGCCGGTGATGCTCCCGAGCACGTCACCATCCAGGCGGACACCACCAACGTCGCCTGCGGGCTGTACGAGGGCGAGTTGATCGTCGGGACCTCGGGGATGGAACGGGTGCCGGCCCTCTTCTACGTCACCAAAGCACGACCGGCCGAGTAGGACGACTCCGGTGGAGGACGGCCTCGATCCCGGTCCGGGCACGGCCGAAGACCGCCTGACCCGGCTCATCAACCGCCTGTTGGCGGGGATGGATGCCGCCGCCGCCGCCGGAGCCTGGGACCGTGTCGTCGAGATGGCCGAGGACGTGCTGGCCGTCGACCCCGGCAACGGCCGTGCCGCCGCCCTCCTCGAACGGGCCCGGGTCGAGCAACCCCTGCCCGAGGGGCAACGGGCCTTCGTCAGCCTGATCTTCTCCGACATCGTGGGATCCACCAACCTGGCCGAGCAGTCGGAGCCCGAGATCGTCCGCGCCGTGTTCAACCTCTACCGCGAGGCTGCGGGCGACGCCGTGGGGGCTCTGGACGGACGGATTCTCCAATTCCAGGGGGATGGCATCGTCGCCTGCTTCGGGTATCCCAACGTCCACGAGGACGACGCCCGGCGGGCGGTCATGGCCGGCCTGGGGCTGGTCGAGCGGATGGCGGAGGGGCGCTTCGAGCTGCGTCGCCGGTACGGCATCGAGCCGGAGATCCGGGTAGGCGTCCACTCCGGCACCGTGGTGGCATCCGGAGCCGTCGACGCCTCGGACATCGTCGGCGCGGCCTCCAATCTGACCGCCCGTCTGCAGGCGGAAGCGGAGCCGGGGACGGTCGTGATCAGCGGCGCCACCAAACACCTGGTCGAGGCGCACTTCGACCTGGTGTCCCTCGGAATGCGCTCCCTGACCGGGTTCTCGCGCCCCGTCGGGGTGTTCCAGGTGCTCCGGCCCCGCCGCGCCGGCTCCCACCCCGATCCCGGACACAGTGAGACGGTCCCGCTGGTCGGCCGGGCCGCCCAGAGCCGGGAGCTCCGGCAGGTCTGGGACGACCTGGTGGGAGCAGCCGTGCGCGGGCGATCGCCCGATCGGATCACCGTGGTGGTGCGGGGGCCGGCCGGCATCGGGAAGTCACGCCTGGCCGCCGACCTCCTGGAACGGGTTCGGGCCGAGGACCATGCGGTGATGGAGGCGAGCTGCTCTCCGTACCACACCAATGTGGCCCTGTGGCCCATCGGACGGATGATCGAGCAGCGCCTCGGCCTGTACCCCGGACAGCCCGCCGAAGAGCGGCTCGCCGAAGTGGTCAGCCGGCTGGAAGCCGCCGACCTCGATCCGTTCGAGGTGGTCCCTCTCCTGGCCCCGCTGCTGGCCCTGGAGGTCGACGAGCGGTGGTCGCCACCCGAGCTCGACGCCTCTGCGCTCCGCACCAGGACGCTCAAGGCACTGGTGGACTGGTTGGTCCATATCGCCCGGGCCACTCCCAGCCTGCTGCTGGTCGAGGACCTCCACTGGGCGGACCCGACGACCATCGACCTCCTCGGCATGATGATCGGGGAAGCGGCACCCGGAGTCATGGTCCTCGTCACCAGTCGTCAACCGCTGGAGGCGGAATGGTCGGCGCAGGCTGTGGACGTCGAGCTCGGCCCGCTGGCGGCGGAGGACGCCGCCACGCTGGTGGCCGCGGTGGCGCCGGATGCCGATCTCGATCCCGCCCAGCGCCGGCTCATCACCGAGCGCGGGGCCGGGGTCCCGCTGTTCCTGCAGGAGCTGGCCCGGAGCGCCCTGGCGGCCACGCCCGGCGAGGTGCTGCCCCCGCGGCTCCACGAGCTGCTCACCGCTCGCCTCCGGGCGCCGGGGCTCGACCTGCGGGTGGCCCAGCTGGCCGCCACCTTGGGAGCGGTGTTCGACGAGAGCCAGCTGTCCCAGCTGGCCGGGGCCCCGGTCACGGGAGCACTGGCCCAGCTGGAGGGGGCGGGCATCATCGAGCCGGTGGGTGACGCCCGCCGGGCCGTCTACCGGTTCCGTCACGTCCTCATGCGGGATGCGGCCTACGAGACCCAGATCCTGGAGTCCCGCCGGTCCACCCACAACCGGATCGCGGAGCTCCTCCAGGCGGTGGCCAGCTCGCCCGGAGACCTGGCCGTGGTGGCCCAGCACCACGATCTGGCCGGCGATCCGGCTCAGGCCATCCCCGCCTACATCGCCGCGGCCCAGGCGGCCCAGGGAGTGGCCAGCCACTCCGAGGCCCGGCGTCTGCTCGACCGGACGCTCGAGCTGCTCGACTCCCTCCCCGAGGGTGACGAGCGGGACCTGTCCGAGCTGATGGTCCGGATGTTGCGCACCATCAGCGTCAGCTCCCTGTTCGGCTACGGCTACCCGGATGTGTTCGAGGACTTCCAGATCGCCGACCGGATCTGCCGCCGCCTCACCGACCGGGCCGAGATCATGCCCGCCCAGGTCGGGATCTGGAGCTACATGCTGGTGCGGGGTGAGGTCGATGCCGCCGCCACCGTGCTCGCCCCCCTGACCGGCCTGCTCGACGCCCCCGAGACGGCCTGGTTCACCCCCGAGGTCAAGTCGTGCCTGGGCTACAACGCCTTCTATCAGGGCCGGCTCGACGAAGCCCGTCGCTGGCTCGAAGAGGCCTGGGCCGGGTACCTGGACCGACCCTCCGATGCCTCCGCCTCGCCGTTCTGGCCCCTGCCGCACGATCCCGTGCCGGTGACCGCGGTGGCCCTGGCCTGTGTCGTGGGCCTGCAGGGGAACACGGCCGAGAGTATGGAATGGGAGCGGAGAGCCCTGGCTGCCGCCGAGCAGCTCGGGTTCCCTTTCGGCCCGTTCAGCTCGGCCTTCGTCCTCACCTATCTGGCCTGGCTCAGGATGATCACCGGCGATGCCGCCGGGGCCCGCGAGCTCGGCCGGCGGACGCTGGCCATCGCCGAGCAATGCCGGTTCGACTACTTCTCGGTCATCGGGCGGCAGTATGTCCTGGTGCCCGAGCCGGATCTTCCCGGGGCGGCGGACGAGCTCGAGCAGTGCGAGGCCGGGATGGACCTCATCGGGCACGGCGCCTTCCGCCCGGCCTTCCTCGGCATCGTGGCGCGATGCCATCTCTATGCCGGCAACCTGGCCGGCGCCCTGGAGCGGGTGGGCGACGCCCTCCTCGCCGTGCAGAAGTCGGGTGAATGGGTTCACCAACCGGACCTGTTGCGCCTCCGGGCCGAGGTCACCGCGGCCGCCCGACCGGAGCGGCCGGATGAGGTGGTCGCCGACCTCAGGGCCGCCGTCGAGGTCGGCCTGGAGCAGGGATCCCTCGTCCTCGCCCTGCGCGCCGCCAACGATCTGGCCCGGCTGCCGGACGGCGACCGGAGGCCGGAGTGGCGGGAGGTCGTCCGGTCGGTGGTCGACCGGTATCCGCCCAGCTCGACCAGCGCCGAGCTGGCCGAGGCGCGGGCCCTCCTCGGAGCCTGAGGTGGGACCGTCAGGCCGACGATCCGTCGCCGTCCTCGGCGGCGGCATGGGGGCGTTGGTGACCGCCTTCGAGTTGTCCGAAGGGAACTGGACCGACCGCTTCGACCGCATCACCGTCTACCAGCGCGGCTGGCGGCTCGGCGGCAAGGGAGCCAGCAGCCGCGGCGTCCACGGGCGCATCGAGGAGCACGGTCTCCATGTGCTGCTCGGCTATTACGACCACACCTTCGACGTGATGCGCCGATGCTACGAGGAGCTCGACCGCTCCCGCTCCGATCCGCCCTGCCCCATCCGCTCATGGGAGGACGCCGTGGCGCCGTCGGACCTGGCCGGGGTGATGGACCCGGGTGGCGGGGGATGGGACCCGTGGGTGGCATCCTTCAGCGGCACACCGGGACGTCCCGGCAACCCGGCCGACGACGCCCCCGGCTCATCGCCGTTCACCGCCGCCGAGCTGGCCCTGCGCTCCCTCCAGCTCCTGCTCGACTTCTTCGCTTCGCTTCTGGGCCCGTCCGGCCACGGGGAGGGGACGGTCCGTCTCAGTACCTCGCCGGTGCCGCCCGGCCCGGAGAGGAGCTCGGCGGTGCCGACGGCCCAGCTCTCGACCATCGTCCGCGGCGCCGCGCTGATCGGGATGGCCCTACCCCTCAGCTGGGCGCAACGGGCGACGGAACTGGCCCGGTCGAGGCCCCTGCTGCCCGACCTCACCCGGGCCATTCCCCCGGTGGTCGAGCCGCTCCGGGCCGAGGTCCGCAGGGCCGTCCTCTCGGACCGGGGGTCCCGGCGCACCTACCACCTGATCGAACTGGTGACGGCCAACATCGTCGGCATCGTGGCCGACGGTCTGCTGTCGAGGCCCGGGGGCTTCGCCGCCATCGATCACCTCGACTACCGGGCCTGGCTGGCCCGGCACGGCATCGACCCCGCTGCGCTCGAGTCCCCGCTCCTCCGGGGCATGTACGACCTGGTCTTCGCCTACCAGGGGGCCGATCCGGCCCGCCCGAGCTTCAGTGCCGGGCTGGGCCTGCAACTGGCCACCAAGATGCTCATGGGTTACACCGGCGCCCTGTTCTGGAGGATGCAGGCGGGGATGGGCGAGGTCATCTTCGCCCCGCTCTACCAGGTGCTGAAGAACCGCGGCGTCGAATTCCGCTTCTTCCACCGGGTCGATGCGCTGCGGCTGACGGCGGACGGTCGTGCCGTCGGCGCCATCGAGCTGGGGATCCAGGCCGACCTGGCCGATGGCGAAGGGGGCTATGACCCGCTGATCCGGGTCAAGGAACTGCCGTGCTGGCCGAGCGCCCCCCTGGCGGCCCAGCTCCGCCGTCCGGACGCCGTGGCCGGGCTGGACCTCGAGTCGTTCTGGTCGCCGAGACGGGACGCCGGTCGCCGCACCCTCCGGGCGGGCACCGACTTCGACGTCGTGGTGTTCGCCATCTCGCTCGGCATGGTCCGCTTCGTCTGCGCCGATCTGGTCGATCACGACCCGGCCTGGCGGTCGATGGTCGACAACCTGGGCACGGTGGCCACCCAATCGCTCCAGCTCTGGCTGGACGAGGACGAGCGCACCCTCGGGTGGCCCGGCCCCGATGGAGTCACCCTCAGTGGTTTTGCCAAGCCGTTCGATACCTGGGCGTCGATGACCCACCTCCTCTCCGCCGAGGATTGGACGGGAGACGAGCCGCCCCGGGCGCTGGCCTACTTCTGTGGCGCCTTGGCCCCACCCGATCCATCGGCCGGAACCGTGGACGGGGGGCTGGCGTCCGCAGCCGTCGTCCGGCGCGCCCGTGCCTTCCTGGACACCGATGTGGCGGCCCTGTGGCCGGCCGCGGTGGATGGCGGAGGCTTCCGCTGGCAGCTGCTGCACGGGGCGACGACGTCGGGTCCCGAAGGCCTGGCCGGCCAGTACTGGCGGGCCAACATCGACCCGTCCGATCTCTATGTCCAGTCCCTGCCCGGAACCGATCAGTACCGGATGAAGCCGGGCCACACCGGCTACGCCAACCTGGCCGTCGCCGGCGACTGGACCGACAGCGGGCTGAACGCCGGATGCGTCGAGGCCGCCACCCGATCCGGGCGGTTGGCGGCGCGGGCCGTGGAGGAGGGGCTCCTCCGGGCCTCCCGGCCACCGGAGGGGCCAGCCCATGGACGATGACCGCGGCCGGCCCGGATGGCCCCCTGCCGTCGACACCGAGGAAGCGGCCCGGTTGGCCAAGGACGTGCAGGACCTGGGGTTCGAGGCCGCCCGGACGGTCGTCGACCGGTTCGTCGAGACCTACGGCCAGTTCTACGCCACCGTCGTCGACCAGGCAGCCGCGGACGGGGGGAGCGGGACGGCGTCGGCACCGCCGGTGCGTATGGCATCGAACGGTGACGGACACCAACGCATGCAGTCGGACATACGGCGGATGGCCGACAGCTATCTGGCCATCCTGGGCCGGCTCAACGAGACAAGCCTCCTCTTCCTCGACCGCGCCCGGTCGTGGGGTGCACCGCCACCCGGGGTGGACGGCCTGGTGATCCCGGACGTCGCCCCCGGAGGGCGATCGAGCGCCCGGATGTGGCTCCACAACACCACCACGTCGGCGGTGGCCAACCTCCGCCCCTGGGCCCGGAGGCCGGTCAACCATGCCCGGGACCGCCTGCCGGCCGGGGCGCTGGCCTTCTCGCCCCCGAGGATCGCCCGCCTGGAGGCGGGTGGGAGCCAGGAGATCCTGGTCACGGTCCGCCTCGCCGGTGACACCCCTCCCGGTCCCTACCACGGCCAGGTCCTCGTCGAGGGCCTGCCCGACGCCGCCTTCCCCATCATGGTCCGGGTCCTGCCGCGAGTGTGAGGGAGGTGACCGACGACGAGCCGTCGACGAGCCTGGGCCGCTACGGGGGCGTCGTCGCCGAAGCACTCCGACGGCAGGTGGAGTCGGTGCCCAGCAACGAGTACCTGGCCGCTCCGGTGATGGACTACCCGAGCCGCCCGGGCAAGGCCCTCCGCCCGAGCCTGTGCCTGGCCACCTGCGAGGCGTTCGGTGGCGAGATGGCCGACGCGGTTCCGACCGCGGTGGCGATCGAGCTGCTGCACAACGCCTTTCTCGTGCATGACGACATCGAGGACAGGAGCCTCCTCCGTCGGGGGGAGCCCACGCTGCATCGCCGCTACGGCACCGCTCTGGCTCTGAACGCGGGCGACGCCCTGGCCCTCCACGGGCTGGGTTCGTTGCGGGAGAACATCGACCGGCTCGGAGGGCGGTTGGCCGAGCAGATCATGGTCGAGTTCGATTTCATGAGCCGGCAGACGGTGGCCGGACAGGCTCTGGAGCTCGGGTGGTGCCGGGACAACCGGACCGACCTCGTCCCCGACGACTATCTCGAGCTGATCATGAAGAAGACGTGCTGGTACACCACCGTATTGCCCTTGCGGGTCGGCGCCCTCATCGGCTCCCGGGGGACAGCCGACCTGGAGCCGATGATCGGCTTCGGGTTTCTCCTGGGGGCGGCCTTCCAGATCCGTGACGACATCCTCAATCTCATCGGCGACACCGATGTCTACGGCAAGGAGTCCCTCGGCGATCTCCGTGAGGGGAAGCGCACGTTGATGCTCATCCACCTGCTGGCCGCGGCCGACCGCTCCGACCGCCTCTGGTTGGTCGACTACCTGGCCCAGGACATCGGTGCCCGGCGCCCGCGGGATGCAGGCCGGGTCTTCAACCTGATGGTGGCCTACGGCAGCATCGCCTTCGCCGGCGAGTTCGCCAGCGGCGTGGCCCGATCGGCCGAGGAGGCGATGGACGACGCCTTCGCCCACCTGCCCGACTCCCCGGCGCGCCGCTTTGTGGCCAAGCTGGTGCCGTACATGGTCGAGCGCGCCCTCTGAGGGGCAGGTCGTCGGGGCCGCGGACATGCGGCCCCCGTTGTTCCGGGGTGCCGGCACAGGGCGGCGGGAGTCCCGGCCGGCTGAAGCTCAGTAGATCCAGACCGCGGTTCCGACGGGAGCCAGGTCGTCCGACCAGATCCAGTCGATGGCTTCGTTGCTGACCCGCACACAGCCGTGGGAGTCGGGATACGGCGGTACGAAGGAGTCGCCGTGGATGGCGAAGCCCCCGTCGAAGAACTTCGGCCGCCAGAGCTGGCCCAGCGAATCGGTCACCATGCCGTCGACCTGCCGGTAGATCCCGAACCTGCCGACCGGAGTGTCGGCGACGGCACTGATCCCATCGTCGGTATAGGTGTAACCACCGCCAGTCGAAGTGTTGAGTATGTGATTCAGCCTGCCGTTGGTCACGAACATCAAGAGATCGGTTTCCAGGTCGACTTCGATGACGTAGCCCGAGGTGCTGCGCGGACGGGGGACGACCCCGGCGGCCAGAGCCGCCTCGGTCTTCGGGCCGACGATGCCGTCCCGGCTGAGACCGGCGACCTTCTGCAGGGCGTAGACGGCCTGTTCGGTGCTGTCTCCGAAGGTGCCCGACGGCGCACCGAGCCAGTAGCCGAGCGACGTGAGTCTCTGCTGCAGACGGAGCACGCCCGGGCCGCTCGAACCGGGCTCGAGCGGGACGGGCGGCGTTGTCGTCGCCGGGCTGGCCGTGGTTGCCGATGGGGCTGGGCGTGTCGTCGGTACGGTCTGGCCCGGTTCCGCCGCCGAGCCGGTCGACGGGGGCCGGCTCGTGCCGATCGGACCGGCGACCGTGGGCGACGTCTGGCCGGGTCGCAGGGAAGCCAGCGTGCTGCACCCGGACACGAGCGTTCCCGCGGCGATGCCGACGGCGAGGAGCAGGCCCGCCGGCCAGCGCCGCGGCCCGCCCGGGTTCGGTGGCCGGCCGGAGCGGGCCATCAGGCCGGCGGTCCCGCTGACAGGGTCACCTGTGCGCTGTGTGACCGTCCCGAGGAGTCCTGCCAGCCCAGCTGGACCGTGTCGCCGGGCCTTTCGGCCTGAAGCCCTGTGCTGAGCGCGGTGGGCGTGGACACCCTGTGGCCGCCCAGGGACACGATCACGTCACCCGAGACCATTCCGGCACGCTGGGCCGGGCTGCCGTTGTTCACCCCCACGACGAACGCGCCCACCGACTCCTCTTGGCCGGATGGTGCCGATGGCGGGGGGAAGGTCGCCACTTCGACACCCAGGAACGCCGTGGGTCCGACGTGCACGGTGGCCGAGGCCGTTCCCTGCTCGATCCGGTCAGCGATGAGACGAATGCTGTCGATCGGGATGGCATATCCCGCAGTACTCCCCCCGCCGAACATGAACCCGCTCGACCCGGCCGTGTTCATCCCGATCACCGAACCGGATGCATCGATCAGCGGTCCTCCGGAGTCGCCCGCCTTGATGGGGGCGTTGGTCTCGATGAGCCGGGTCAACTGTTCCGATGCACCGCTCGTCCCGTCGACGGCGGTGATCGACTGGTCGAGGGCGGTGATCTCCCCGCTGGCGACGTTGGGGGCGCCACCGGTACCGCCGGCATTGCCAATGGCCACCACGGGGTCGCCGGTCCGTACGCCCGAGGAGCTCCCGATGGCCACGGTGGCCAGGTGCGAGGCGCCGTGCAGCTGCAGCACGGCGATGTCAGCGGTGAGGTCGTAGCCGAGGACCGCGGCCGTATAGGTGCTGTGGTTGCCGACATCGGTCACCCGGAGGGACGTGGTTCCGTCGATCACGTGGTTGTTGGTCAGCACGACTCCCGACGAGCCGATCACCATGCCCGTGCCGGCAAGCTCTTCGCCCTGGTCGCCCAAGGTGCCGTCCACGTCCACCACGCCAGGGTCGACCTTCGAGGCGATGGCCGCGGCGTTGAGCGTTCCGCGGGAGGCTGGTGCGGTGGTCTGCCCTGGTACTGCGCTGGTGGTGGTGGCCGACGACCCGAATCCCGGTCCCCTCACCGCATAGCCGACACCGGCGCCGATGATCGCCGCCACCAGCACCAGCACCGCCAGGATCACGAGGTTCGGGCGGTGGTTCCCCGGCGGTCGGATCGGTGGCATGAGGGGAGTCCCGGGAGCGGGCTGGGTGTCCCGTCCCGAAACGGTGGCACGGGCCGGCGGATCGGGACAGCCAGAGGCCACCAGGTCGGGAACCGGGGAAGCGGGTGTCGATCCGCCGACAACCGTCTGCGTTTCCTCCGGGACCGGTAACGGGTCGCTCATCGCTGCCTCACAAAGTGGACGGATCTCCCGACGTAGAGCTTGTGCACTCGGCCTCCGCCCCCGACAGGGTCGAACGTCACCAATCGTCGAGTGGCTCGGAGCCGGTGATGCGAGGAAGATCGGCTGTTCAGTGGAGCCGGTGATGCGAGGAAGATCGGCTGTTCAGTGGAGCCGGTGATGGGAGGAAGATGCCCGGCTCAGTGGAGCCGGTGATACGAGGAAGATGCCCGGCTCAGTGGATCCGGTGCCCGGCAACCCCTGCCAGGCCGATCTGGAAGTACCGCTCCGCCGATTGGCCAAGGGCCCATGGCTCGGGGAGTAGGCCACCGAGGTCCAGGCGACCGAGCGTTTCGGCATCCCGGAGGTGTGACGCCTGCCCCACGGCCATGACCGTCCAGCCGGACCGTGACGCTTCGTCGTAGGAGTCGGCTTGGAAGGCGGCCACGGCACCGTCGGCAGCCTTGGCCAGGCTGGACCCGGCTTCGGCCCCGAAGACGACCGAGCCGCCGACGAGTGCGTAGTTCACCGGGAAGATGACCGGCAGAGCGTTCAGCGTCAAGGCCACTCTCCCGATGGGATTCGTCTTCAGGAGGTCCAAGCAATCCTGTTTGGATAAGACCTGGATCCCCAAGACCGTCCTCCTTTAGCCGATCCTCCAGAATTGACCGGAGGCGGCATCTCGCCGTAGGGCCAAAGGTCCCAAGCGCCCCGTGGCTCTCCGACCTCTCGGGGGTCGCGGTGAGCCTGATCGCGGATGGGCGGGCCCGACAGGCCGTGACCCCAACTTCCGGCATTAGGGTCTTTGGTCCCTATGGGTCGTCGACCGGGTGCTCCAGCATGTGTGCAAGAGGCACGACGAAAGCAGACGGAGGCGAATCCGATGGCACGGAAGCAGCGGGAGGCCATGGTGCTCGAGAGGCTCGAACGGTGGTGGAGGCGGTCGGACGTCGATGCTGCCTCCCAGGGCCGGATCACCCGGTCGTAGGGCGTGAGACGGTCTGAGGCGGAAGCGGCTGGGGCCTTGTGAGTCACCGATCCCGGGGGTCGCGATGAACGACCATGAACGTGACGAGCTTGTTGACGCGGGGGATGCGCCTGTCGAGTCCGAGGGCCGGAGCAGGGACGGGCGCCCCATCGTGGATGGCTTCGTCAACCAGATCTTCGATGTGATCTTCGGCCTGAGCGAGAGCCGGTCGTCATCATCGGAGGGTGGTGATTGGCTTGCCTTCGATGCGGCCATCCGCGGCCTGCACGGGGCCATCGTGGCATTGGAGGGGGTGGGCACGGCTCGACGCCAAGATGGGCAGCCGACGGCCATGATCCATGTCCGTCCCGACCGCCTGCCCGGCCGCGGATTGCTCGGTGCCTCGTCCAGTCCCGCCGGCGACGATCGGGTCGGCTAGCGAGAGCTAGAGGATCCCCGCAGTGGTGCGGGGCAGGTTGTCTCCATCGGAGTCGGCCACAGATGTGACCTTCGGCCCTGCGCCTCGAGGCCACGACAGCAACAGAATCCATCCCAGAGGGTGCTCTGTCCGGCATCCAGGAAGCGAGGTCATGATGGCAGTGACGCATCGGCATGTTGGTGGTTGGCCGGCCTTCGGCCGGCCGAGGCAGAGGCAGGAGTTCTTCGGATTGGACGACGGACCGGAGTGGTTGCGCATCGAGGAGTTCCACGACGGTGACACGCTGGTCGTCCGAGCGGAGCTTCCTGACATCGATCCCGACAAGGACGTGGAGATCAGCTCGGATGACGGCGTTGTCCGTATCCATGCTCACCACGAGCAGAAGACCGAACACAAGCAGAAGCGGGGTTACCACTCCGAGTTCCGTTACGGCGAGTTCGAGCGTGAGATCGCGTTGCCTGCGGGAGCCGGTGCCGAGGATGTCAAGGCGACCTACAAGGACGGGATCCTGGAGGTAAGGATCCCCTGCCCGGAGGTGGCCGAGCCTCCGCCGACCAAGATTCCCGTCGCCCGGGGGTGAACCTGGCTCCGAGGATGGCGGTGGACGAGGTCCGGATCCGCGGAAGGATGCCTGGCCGGAACCACCGCTAGCGGATGAGGACGGTGGGGCACTGCGCGTGGAGTGAGCATTTTTGGCTCACCGAGCCGAGCAGGAGGCCCTTGAAGCCGCCGAGGCCCCTGGAACCGAGGACGAGGAGATCGGCCCCGGCGCTCGCTTGGAGGAGGGCTCTGGCCGGTGAGTCCTCGTGGGTCTGACAGGTGACGGTGACCCCAGGGACCAGTTTCGCCGCACGCTCCCGAGCCTCGTCCACGGTGCGTTCCATCGCCCTCTGGATCTCATCTCTGGTGACATGGACATAACCGGGCTCGTAGGCACTGTGGATCTCGAGCACTGCACCGGTCCGATCGGCTTGAAGCGCGGCCCACTCCAAGGCCTTGTTGGCGTTGTCCGAGCCGTCCACGCCTACGACGATGCTGTGGCGCGTTGCGGGCCGGGATTCGGATGCCGTTTCAGTTGACATTGGTCACTTCGTTTCTGCCTGTGGTCGGCGCCCGTTGTACGCCCTCGAAGCTAACCGTGGGAGGTGGCAGCGTCAATCGTCGGCGCCGCCCCTGCCTGCCCGGCGGGCCTCGGGTGTCACGGATGCAGAGCGTAGGGGACTTTGTCCCCTGACGTCGGCGTCAACCCGGAGCGGAAAATGGCGGGAGGTATGGGAACCTCTCGAAATCTGGCTGCGGTCTCGGGCGCCTGGAGCGTTCGTCACCGACGGGCGGCCATCCTCGGATGGCTGACATTCGTGGCCGCGGCATACGTCTTCGGGAGCTTCGTGGGTCAGCACAACCTCACCGATGCCCAGATGGGCAACGGCCAGTCAGGTCAGGGCACCAGCGTCTTCGAGAAGGCATTTCCCTACCACAATGGAGAGGAAGTGCTCGTGCAGAGCGGCTGGCGGGGCGCCTCGGCCGAGGCGGCCCTCGTCCCGGCGGTGGGCGACCTGGTAGCTCGCCTGCGCAAGCTCCAGACGGTTGCCGATATACAGACCCCGGTACCCGCGGCCGGTGCGGCGGTGAGCCCGGCCCTGCGATCGACCGACGGTCGGTCCATGCTCGTCAGCTTCGAGGTGTCCGGCAACAGCAATCAGGCCCAGAACAACGTCGACGGTCCACTGGCGGCTACGGCAGCCACCCGTTCCGACCATCCAGGCTTGATGGTGGCGGAGTTCGGTTCGGCCAGTGCCGACAAGGCGCTCATCAAGGCCTATGACGGGGACTTCGACCGGGCCGAGCACACGTCGCTGCCCATCACCCTGCTCATACTGCTCATTGCCTTCGGATCCCTGGTCGCGGCCGGGGTGCCGCTTCTGCTCGGGTTCACCGCCGTCGTCGGTGCGCTCGGGCTCATCAAGCCGATCAGCCACCTGTACCCGGTGGCACAGGGGCAGATCGAACCGGTGGTCCTCCTGGTCGGCCTGGCTGTCGGTGTGGACTACTCGATGTTCTACCTCCGGCGGAAGCTCGAGGAGCGGCACGGCGGCTGTGACGGTGACACCGCCCTGGCTCGTGCTGCGGCAACCTCGGGCAAGGCAGTGCTGATCTCCGGGCTGACCGTGATCACGGCCATGGCGGGGATGTTCCTGGCCGGCAATGCCGTCTTTACCTCCTTGGGCATCGGCACGATCCTGGTCGTCGGGATCGCCGTCGTCGGCTCGGTGACCGTTCTGCCCGCGGTCATGGCTCTCCTCGGAGACGGCATCGAGTGGGGGCGAGTGCCTTTCCTGGCCCGGAGACGAGCCCGGGGGCCGTCCCGAATGTGGGGTTGGCTGGTCGGGCGCGTGCTGCGGCGGCCCGTCCTCTCCGTCGTCCTGGCCACCGGGTTGCTGTTGGCCCTGGCCGCACCGGCTCTCTCCATGCGTACTGTCGACCCGGGCGTTGCGGGCATACCCCCCAACCTGCCCATCATGCAGACCTACGATCGTATCGAGGCGGCGTTCCCGGGAGCGCCGATGTCCGCCATGGTGGTCGTCACCGGCGATGACGTCATGGCCCCGGATGTCCGGAACGGCCTGCTCGCACTGGGGCGCGAGGTCGTGGCCAGGAAGGGCCAGATGGGGGGCCCGGTGGTGGCGGCGGTCAGTCCGGACAGGAGCGTCGCCATCGTCTCCATCTCCCTGGCCGGCAGCGGAACCGATGCCACGTCCACTGCGGCCCTCATCGCCCTGCGTGATCGGGTCATTCCGGACAGCGTCGGCCACCTGCCCGGGACAAGCACCTATGTGACCGGCATGACCGCCGAATCGGTCGACTTCAACCAGGCGATGAGGCAGCACCTCCCCTTGGTGTTCCTGTTCGTCCTGGGCCTGGCATTCCTGCTGCTCCTGTTGGCCTTTCGCTCCCTCGTCATCCCCCTGGTCACCATCGGCTTGAACCTCTTGTCCGTGGGGGCGGCGTACGGAGTGACGGTGCTCGTCTTCCAGTTCGGGTATCTGCGTTCTCTGATCGGAGCGCAGGACATCGGCGGGGTCGTCGACTGGATACCACTGTTCCTGCTGGTGGTGCTGTTCGGATTGTCCATGGACTACCAGGTCCTGATCCTGAGCCGGATCCGGGAGGGCCACGAACGGGGGCTATCCACGCCCCGAGCCGTGGCCCAGGGCATCACGACGACGGCGGGCGTCATCACCAGTGCGGCGTTGGTGATGGTCGCCGTCTTCGCCGTCTTCGCCACCTTGAGCGAGATCGACTTCAAGCAGCTCGGGGTGGCGCTGGCCTCGGCCGTGTTGATCGATGCCACCGTGGTGCGCATCGTGCTGCTTCCCTCTGTCATGACGCTGCTCGGTCGGTGGAATTGGTACCTGCCCCGCTGGCTCGGTTTCCTCGACCGGACGCCACCTGGTCCAAGAGCCGTCGGGCCCCTGCGGCAGAGCGACGGTGACGTTCCTTGCCCCACACCGGTCGCCCAGGCGCCGATCTGAATCAGAACCCGTCGCTGAATTAGAAAACACCGTCACGCTGGCGGTTGCACCAGCGTGACGGTGTTTCTTGCCCCATCCTTGAGAGCGACCCGTGGGAGCGGTGCTCGAATGTATTTTTAGCAAGGGCGGGTAACCGTAGTGTCAAGAGCCGCTTACGTCTGAGTGAACGTTCTGTGTGCGAAAGACCTGTCATCATCGAGCGCCCCGCATCTCCGAGCGCGAGACGGCATCCCTGATCGATCGTCGCCGGGGTCGGCAGGGCCGGCCCCGGCGATGGCCCATGGTTCCGGTGTGCCCGGCCCAGCCTCAGGCGACAACTCGTGCGGAGATGGAGCCCCGTTGCCCGGGGTAATAGACGAAGTCTTCACCGGATGGCGACAGCTTGCTCAGCCGCTCCCCATGCTCGTTGACGATCTCCACATCCCTGGGGCCGGAGTTCCACAGCAGCAACAGCTCGCGGTTCGGATCGTCCTCGATCGGGACGAGCTTCTTACCGATGGCCAGACGCCGTAGGGTCCGATGGCTCGGCGGGTCGGCATTCTGGCCGGCGATGGATACGACGTTGAGCTCAGCGAGCGAGGGCGCTTTCTTTGTCATTCCCACTCCACACCATCCTGGTCGTCGGGGCTCAATCTGCCATAGCCGTACCGGAAATCAAAAACGGCTGGTCAACCCGGCCCTCCTCCGGACATCGGCAACGTCAAGGACGGCGCGACCCCGTGAGCCACGCCGGTGACACTCGATCCACGCCCCCCGCCGCCCTCTGGCCCGGAGCCGTGACCCGGCCGTCCTCCTGTCGCCGCCATGTCGCCGTCGGTCACGCATCCGTCGCCAGGAGTTCGCTTTGGTCACACAATCGTCGCGAGGAGTTTGCTTGTCTTGAACCTGGGCCGATGGCACCGTGTGGCGGAGGGCGCGGTCGATGCTCGATGCGCGTACGGAATTGAATTCCACGGGTGGACAGGGCATGCGCATTTCTCGAAGAGAGTTTCTGGCCGGAGCCGCCGGCACGGCCGGCGCCATCGCCCTGGCCCGGTCCGGGCGGGGCAGTGTTGCCGGGCGGGAGCTGGTCGACTCCGCCGCCCGGGTGGGCCCGGCGGGATCCGATCTCAGCTCCATCCAGCATGTCGTGTTTCTCATGCACGAAAACCGGTCGTTCGACCACTACTTCGGAGCCATGGGAGGCGTGAACGGTTTCGACAGATCACGCCCGACCGCGGAGCAGCTCTGGCCCCGCGGGACTCACCGCAAGCTTCTGCCCTTCCATCTCGATACGGAGACGCACATGGCAGAGTGCACCTTCGATCTGTCCCACTCGTGGCAGGCGGAGCATTCCTCGTGGAACGGCGGAAAGATGGACGGCTTCGTCTCCACCCACACCTCGCCCCACTACGAAGGGTCGCTGGGCACGTTGACCATGGGCTATTACGAGGAAACGGACATTCCCTTCTACTGGGATCTGGCCCAGAAGTTCACCATCTGCGACAACTACTTCTGCTCGGTGCTCGGACCCACCCATCCGAATCGGATGATGCAGATGTCGGGCTCGATCGACCCCGCCGGCAAGGCAGGCGGCCCGATATTGGTGACCAGCACCGACAACGCGCTGGAGTTCACCTGCTCGTGGAAGACGATGCCCGAGCTGCTGACCGAACATGGTGTCCCGTGGAAGGTGTACAACCCGTTCGGCAACAGCTACGCCCCCGGTCAGGACAACCTCTCGATGGAGATCTGCAAGAACGTCCTGATGTACTTCAAGCAGTACTCCGATCCGTCCAGCGGCCTCTACCAGAGTGCGTTCGGCTACTACGGAACGAACGTGGAGGGGGGATTCACCGACGGTGCCGGTCCCAACGACTTCCTGGGCGACGTCACCCTCGGGACCCTTCCCGCCGTGTCCTGGATCATCCCACCGGTGGGGTTCGACGAGCACCCGCCGGCCCCGCCGGCCCTCGGGGAGTGGTACACGGCCGAGGTCATCAAGACGCTGCTGAGCAACGAGGAGATCTGGGCGAGCACCGTCTTGTTCATCATGTACGACGAGAACGACGGCTGGTTCGATCACGTCCGTCCCCCCACGCCCCCGGCCGGTACTCCCGGTGAGTACCTCACGGCCCACCCCCTGCCCAAGGACGCCGGTGGGATCGTCGGGCCCGTGGGGCTCGGGGTGAGGGTCCCGATGCTGGTCGTGTCGCCGTTCAGCGTGTCGCCCCTGGGTGCGGGCACCGGAACCACCGGGTGGGTCTGCCCCGACGTGTTCGACCACACGTCCCAGCTCAAATTCATCGAGAAGGTGTTCCTCCCCCCGGGGACCATCATGGGAACCGGTGGGTTGGAGATGTCGAAGTGGCGGTACGACACCGTCGGAGACCTGACCTCGGCGCTGCCGCACCTCAAGGCACCCGTTTCGACCACGCCCACTCTGGCGCCGACCTCGCCGAGTATCACCACCCGGCCGGTGTCCAACGAATGCCTGGCCGACCAACTCGTGGAGCTCAATCCCCAGACGGTGCCGTACCCCTTGCCGCCGGTGCAGAAGATTCCCAAACAGGGACGCCAGGTCTTCAGGCCCACCCCGGCCGCCGGCGTCCCGAAGACGGACTCGGTATGAGAGCTTCACAAGGCCTTCCCATCCGCCTCCGGGTCCGATGACGGTCCATGCCCCCGGGCCGGTGCCCGGCCGGCTCCGCTCCACACCGGACAGCTCGATGATCCAGACACAGACAAGCAACCGTGAAAGCCCAAACCACAAGGAGGAAATGTGAAAGCAAGAACCGCGAAATTGGTGCTCGTGGCGGTCGCACCCCTGACCCTGGCCGGCGCGGTGACGCTGACCGGCGGAGTGGCCTCGGCCGCCAGGGCGCCTGCGGCCAAGGCACCGGCCACCATCAGCTGCAAGTCCCTGACGGCCACCATCTCATGGAACCCGGCACTGGTTCCCGGTACGGCGACATCGCCCACGACCCAGATCACGCTCAAGGATCCCAAGGTGTCAGGTTGCACCACCACCCCGAAGAGCTCGGTCACCACGGCAACCTCGGTGAAGGCGACGGCCAGCCTCACGACGCACGGCAACAGCTGCCGTTCGCTCCTCGTGAGCACCGGAACGCCGACCACCTATACCTTCAAGATCACCTGGAAGGGTGGGGGAAAGTCGACGGTCACGTTCCAGGGATCGGGCACCACGACCAAGCCGAAGCCGGGATTCACCCTCAAGGACGGCAAGGCCACGGGTGCCTACCCGTCGACCAAGGCCAGCGCCAATGCCTATCTCAGTTCGATCAGTGCGGCTGCCATCACCGGCTGCATCGCCGACTCCGGCCCGCCGGTCTCTTCGGTGAGCGTCACCAGCGGTACCTTCAGCGCCTGAGCGGCTGTCGACGCGCTGCGGGTCTCCGGCCGAACCGGGGGGGCGAGGGCTACGGCCCGGCCCCCCGGTTCGTGCTCCGGGTTCCCGAGCCCGGCAACGAGGACCGGACGGCCAGCGCCGGCCGCAGAAGGGGGATCCCCACCTGATCCGGCGCTGAGACCTACGCACAGCCACCCCCCTGATTAGGGTCCTTCGTCCCTAACGGCCCACCCGTGGACCCGTCACCATGATCAGATGACCGGTCACGGGATCGGGTGCGTCCACCGATGGGACGTCGGTGAAGACAATGGGCCTGTCTCGGTTCGGAGGCAGAGATCGGGTGGTCGGCATGGTGCACCGGCAGGATCGGTTCGACAGGACTCAGGTTCTGGGCCGGCTGGGCCAGGAGCAGTTCGACATCCTGGTCGTCGGGGGTGGCATCACCGGAGCGGGCGTGGCCCTCGATGCGGCGGCCAGGGGCTTGCGTACGGCCATCGTCGACAAGGGCGATTTCGCCTCAGGCACGTCGTCGGAGTCCTCCAAGCTCGTCCACGGGGGGCTCCGCTACCTGCAGCAGTATGAGGTCGGTCTGGTCTTCCAGAGCCTCTCCGAACGCCAGACCCTTCTCCGCAACGCCCCGCACCTGGTACAGCCCCTGGTCTTCGTGATCCCGCTCTTCGGCAAGGGCGGGGTGGTCGACAAGACGATCGCCCGGACCTACTCGCTGGGCCTGTGGATGTACGACCTGTTCGGCGGCTTCCGCATCGGCCACCTCCACCAGCGGGTCGGCGCCGACGAGGTCCACGCCCACCTGCCCACCCTCCGGCTCGACCGCCTGGTGGCCGGCTTCAAGTACTACGACGCCCGTGCCGACGACGCCCGGTTGACGTTGGCCATCGTCCGGACGGCGGCGCTGGGGTACGGAGCGGCCGCGGCCAACCATGCACCGGTCGTCGAGCTCTTGAAGGACGAGGCCGGCATGGTGAACGGGGCGCGCATCGCACCGGAGGACTCGTCTCTCGGCCGCATAGATGTCCGTGCCCGGGTGGTCGTGAATGCGGCCGGCGTGTGGGCCGACCGGGTCCGTGACCTCGAGGCGCCGCATCGCCATGTCATGCGACCGGCCAAGGGCATCCATATCGCGGTGCCCAAGGCCAAGCTGCCCTGTGACGCCGCCGTCGTCCTGCCGTCGCCCTCGGATGGCCGGAACGTGTTCGTCGTCCCGTGGGAGGGGGACACCTACGTTGGGACGACCGATACCGGCTACGAGGGGAGCCTCGAGTATCCCGCCGTCGAGGAGGACGACGTGGCCTACCTGCTCGAGGCGGTCAACGCGGCGGTGACCGACCCGATCGGTCCCGAAGACGTCATCGGCACCTGGTCGGGGCTCCGCCCGCTGCTGGCCGCCGCCCCCGGGCGCCGCCGTCAGCCGAGCGAGCGGACCGCCGACCTCTCCCGACGTCATACGGTCATCTCGTCGCCAACGGGGCTGGTGACCGTCACCGGAGGCAAGCTGACCACCTACCGGAAGATGGCCCAGGATACCGTGGACGCCGTCGCCCACCGGCTCGGCCGGGCGACGGGCCGCTGCTCCACCAAGCACCTGACCATCCGCGGATCGGGTGGGGTCGACGCACTTCGACAGGCCGGCGCCGCCGGCCGGTACGGGACCTCCGAGGAGATCTTCGACTGCCTGATCTCGCGTTACGGCGACGAGGCTCCCACCGTTCTCGATGTCATCGCCGAACGCCCGGAATTCGGCGAGCGCATCAGCGCTGAGCCGCTGTACCTCGTTGGCGAAATTGTCTACGCGGTCCGTCACGAGATGGCGGTGACCGTGGAGGACGTCCTGTCGAGAAGGGTGCGCTTGTTGTTGCTCGACGCCCAGGCCGCGTCGTCGGCGGCGCGCCCGGTGTCCGAAGTCATGGGCCGGGAGCTCGGGTGGACGCCGGAGCGTATCGAGCAGGAGGTGGCATCCTTCACGGCCCTGGCCGCGTCCACCCTCGCTGTGGTGCGCACGGAACCCGGATCCGAAGGCACGGCCGCGGTCGCCTCTTCGCCGACGGAGGGGATGTCATGAACGGCGCTGTGACCTCACGGGAACCGCCGATCGCCGTCGTCGGCCCGCCCGACGAGGTGACGGACCGGCTCGGGCGGGGCCAGGCCCGACTCGAGGACTCGACAGTGCAACTGCTGCGTGCCGGATGCGCCGAAGTGGACACCGCTCCCGAGTCGCTGGTGGCCGCGGGGCGCGACTGGTGGCCGATCTCGTTGCACTGGGCGCTGGCCGGCGCCGTGGGCGCCCGCCCGGCGGCGGTGGCCCGGCCGACCTCGGTGGACGAGGTCCGCAACGTGCTGCGGATCTGCAACACCGACCTTGTCCCGGTGACGGCCGCGGGAGGGCGGAGCGGGGTCACGGGGGCCGCGCTTCCGGTCTTCGGGGGACTGGCTCTGGATATGCGGGGTCTCGCCGGAATCACCGGGGTGGACGAGACGTCCGGCCTGGTGACGGCACTGTCGGGCACGTACGGTCCGGAGCTGACCTCCGAGCTCGAGCACGAGTACGGGCTCACACTCGGGCACTGGCCGCAGTCGATCGACGTCTCCACGGTGGGGGGTTGGGTGGCCTGCCGGGCGGTGGGCCAGTACTCCACCAGATACGGCAAGATCGAGGACATCGTGAGCGGCCTCGAGGTCGTGTTGGCCGACGGTCGGGCCGTGCGTACCGGCGGACTGGCCGGGGCCGGTCCACGATCGTCGATGGGGCCCGACCTCACCCAGCTGTTCCTGGGCAGCGAGGGCACGCTCGGGATCGTGACGGCTGCGCAGCTCCGGGCCTGGCCGTTGCCTCAGGCCGAGCGGCGGGCGGCGTTCGCCTTCGGTTCGTTCGACGAGGGCCTCGAGGCGGTCCGGCGGACGCTCCGGAGGGGGGCCACGCCCGCGGTGCTGAGGCTGCATGATGCGGCTGAGGCCGTCCGGAGCTGGGGTGTGGACGAGGGACACCTGTTGATCGTCCTCGACGAGGGCGACGAGCACGTCATCGACGCCTGCATGGAGGTGCTTGCCGAAGAGTGCCGGCATGCGACCCCTCTCGACCCGGCCGTCGTCGGCAGGTGGCTCGAGAAGCGCAACGACGTCTCGGAGCTCACCGAGGTCACCCGGCTCGGCATCGTCGCCGACACCATCGAGGTGTCCGGGTGCTGGTCGGAGTTGCCCGGCCTCTACCACGACGCCCTCGCCGCTCTCTCGCATGTCCCCGGCAACCTGTATGCGTCCGCCCATGGCTCCCACTCCTACGTCGACGGCGGTTGCCTCTACTTCACGTTCGCCGGCCAAGGGATCGGACCCGACGATCTCGCCGCCCGCGAGGAGTTCTACCGGTCATCGTGGGCGGCGGTGATGGGGGAGACCCGGCGGCACCGAGGATCCATCAGCCACCACCACGGCATCGGTCTGGTTCGCTCCGCGTACCTCCACCCGGCGCTGGGTGAGGGTTTCACCGTGCTGGAGGGGATCAAAGCCTCGCTCGACCCGTCGGGCATCCTCAACCCGGGCAAGCTCGGGATGGCCAGCCGGTTCGGGCCCCCACCCTGGGCGTCCCACGACCCGTCGGTCGCCGGTGCCGGCCCGGTCGGCCCACTGGAGTTCTGATGTCCGTCGATACGCCTCTACCCGCCCGGCCCGTCGCTGCCCCGCCACCCGGGGAGGTGCGGGCGCCGGGCGGCGGCCCGCCTCCCCGGAGGCATCCGCGGCTGCGGGTCTGGCTGGTCGGGAGCGGATGCCTGTTGGCGGTCCTTGCCGTGGCCTTTGCCGTGGTCGGTGTGCCGGCCCTCGTCCGGCTCCCGCTCAGCACCGATGTGACCGTCGATTACAAAGGGACCTTCAGCCTGTACGTCGACCAGTCGACGCTCGAGCCGTTGGCTTCGCCGATCGTGCTGCCGATGACCGTGAGCCGTCAGGTGAAGGTCAGGAGCGGCAGCTTCTCGTCGGCGGTCATCACAGAGCGGAACACGATCCGTCCCGGCCCGCTCACGTACCACCAGAATTTCCAGTACCTCATCAACCGGCGGACCATGGCCTTCGAGAACGGCTCGCAGACCAGGATGTTCGACCTACCCGCCAAGACGGACATCGCCGGCACCTACCGCCTCAACTTCCCGTTCGGGACGTCCGCCTCGGGCTTCTACCGATTGTGGAACACCGAAACCGACAAGTGGGCGGTGGTCACCCACGGTCAAGGTCCGAAGACCATCCCGGGGGCACCGGGAGTCAAGGTCATCGAATTCAGCAGCGATGTGGGCGGGCCCCCCTCCCCTTACTATCGGCAGTGGCTGGTACACAACGGGTTCCCGGGCGCGATCACGCCGGCCCAGATGCAGCCGCGGCTCCAAGCGGCCGGAATCAACGTCTCTGCGGTGTTGGGCGCACTGTTCCCCCTTCTCACCACCACCGAGCGCTCCCTCGTCGACCGCGTGCTGGCCGCGCCGATCCCGTTGAACTACACGTACTTCTACCGGGGGATCGTGGCCGTCGAACCCCGCACCGGAGTGCTGGTCTGGGTCGACACGACGGCCGAGGGCCTCGAAGTGGCACCGTCACTGGCGGGCGTGGAGCGGTTGGCGCCCCTGCTCCGCAGCGAACCTCGGGGTCCCCGGCGTCGCCGCGCTGTCCAGCGCCCTCGACCGCCTGGCCGCCGCCCCACCGCAGCTGGCCGTGGACTATTCGTACGACCAGACCCCGGCCTCGACGAAGCAGATGGACACCCTGGCGCGGAATCAGATCAACAGGATCAACTTTGTCGACGCGGTGCCATGGATGCTGGGTACCGTCGGAGCGGCCCTGGTCGCACTGGGCCTCGTGCTGGGACGCCGTAACCGGATGCCCAGGCAGCCGGATCGTCTGAACGACGGCTAGGCGAGGGGGACCCTCCAGTTCAGTTCCGTCCCACCGTCGGGGCCGGGCCCGATGGTGAGATCGCCATCCAGCTTCTCCGCCCTCCGGCGCATGTTGTTCAGACCCAGCCCGCCCCCTGCCTTGCCGCCCTGGTCGAGGCCACGACCGTTGTCGGTGACCCTGAGGTGGCAGACGCCGCTGCCGGCCTCGAGGAGCACCTCGGCCCGGGTGGCTTCGGCATGGCGTCCGATGTTGGTCAGCGCTTCGCGCAGGGTGGGCAGGAGCTGCTCGGCCACCCGGTCGGTGACCGCGGTATCGACGGGGCCGTCGAAGATCGGGTCGATGGAGAACCCGATCACACCCCGCAGATCTTCGAGGAGCGATGTCACCTTGGTCCGGATGCCGGACTCGGTCCCACCCAATCCCAGCTCGAAGATGGTGGTCCGGAGCTGACGGATGGTCTCGTCGATGGTGGCCACGGCGGCGTTGAGCCGCTCGGAGGCCCCCTGCGGATTCGATCCCGCGGCCACGCTCTGGATCGAGAGCCCCACCCCGAAGAGCTGCTGGATGATGGTGTCGTGGAGGTCCCTGGCCAGCCGGTCCCGGTCGGCGAAGACGGCGGCCGCCGCCGCCTGGTCGTGGAGGCGGGAGTTCTCGACTGCGATTCCTGCGGCCAGGGCCAGCGCTTCGACCAGCGCCTGGTCGTTGCCGGTGAACTCCGACCAGCCGACCTTGTCGGTGAGATAGAGGTTGCCGTAGACCTCGTCACGGACCTTGATGGGGACGCCGAGGAACGAGCTCATGGGCGGGTGATTGGGGGGAAAGCCCGAGCTCTCCGGATGGTCGCCCAGCCCGGCCATCCGGATCGGGCGGGGATCGGCGATGAGCAGGCCCAGCACGCCCTCGCCGGTCGGCCTGAGCCCGATCGCGTCCTCCTCGGCCGGAGTGAGCCCCACGGTGATGAACTCCTCGAGCACGGCGTGGCCCTCGTCGAGGACCCCCAGCGCCGCGTAGCGGGCCCCGGTCATGGAGCGGGCCTCTTCCACCACGTGGCGGAGCAGCTGGGGCAGGGCCAGATCCGCCTGGATCAACAGCATGGACTCGAGAACCCGTCTCAAGCTGGAGGAATCTTCAATCGAACGAAACGGCATCAATCGCACCCTTTCCGGTACCGCCATCTCGGAGCACACGGGGAGAGTCTGCCTAACCTACTGTACATCTCCGGACTCCTCGCACTCTGAAATGGACCTCAGAGATGGTCGGTCGGGAGCGGAGAAACCGCCGGTCGGTCAGATCGAAGATCCACGGGGACGCTACTCCTCTGGCACGTCCTTTACAAGCACAGCGGAGCCCGGGGCCCATCGATCTCCATGCTAGGGATATCGGGATCCGGCCTGGATGTCACCTCTGACCAGGGTCGCTCGCTGACGACCAGCTCTGCCCACGCCACCATCACGGCGGGAATCATCGTTCGCAGGTGCCGTCCACACCGGGCAGACTCTGGCACCATGACCGTGACCTGCACCCCGGAGGAAGCCGCCGCCCTCGTCCGACCGCGTGACACCATCGGATTCGGACTGGGCCCCGGCAACCCGGACGCGTTCCTGACCGCGTTGGGCGGGCGTGACGACTGGGAAGGTCTGGTGCTCGGCGGGGCGCTCCTGCTCGGGTACTACACCGTCTTCACCAAGCCGGGCGTGTCGTACCGCTCAGGGTTCTTCGGACCGGCGGAGCGCATCCTGTTGGCCGAGGGACACGAGGTCGAGCTCGTCCCGGGCGGCTTCCGCCAATTCGCCCCGATCCTGCGCCCGATTCGCCCCCCGGATCATGACGGCCCAGGGCACGCCCCCCGACGCCGACGGGCGGGTCAACCTCTCACTGCACCTCGGGGGCCACCCGCGACGAGCTCATCCAGGCCGGCAGGGACCCCGACCGGGTGCTTCTGGTCGAGGTCAATCCCCACCTGCCCCGCACCCGGAGCCTCCCGCCACGGTTCGACAACACCCTCCCGTGGACTTGATCGACGTGCTCGTCGAAGCGGACGGGCCAGCCGTACGCATTGGAGGACCCGGCACCCACCGAGGAGGACGCGGCCATCGCCGGCCACGCGCTGCGCTTCGTCACCGACGGATGCACGCTGCAGACGGGTATCGGTGCCGTGCCCAATATGGTGGCCACGGCCCTGGCCGAGGGTAGCGGCGGCGACTACGGCGTGCACTCGGAGATGTTCACCACCGGCCTCATGCGCCTGCATCAGGCGGGCAAGGTGACCAACGCGGCCAAGGGACTCTTCGACGGGGTGTCGGTGACCACCTTCGCCCTGGGGACCGCCGATCTCTACCGCTGGCTCGACGACAACCCCGAGGTGGCGTTCCTACCCGTCGACGTGGTCAACGACCCCACGGTCATCGGCCGCAACCACAAGCTCGTGTCGATCAACGGCGCCATGTGCGTCGACCTCTACGGCCAGGTGGTGGCGGACAACATCGACGGCAAGCAGATCTCCGGCGTCGGCGGGCACGAGGACTTCGTGGCCGGAGCCGACCTCCATGTCGACGCCCACTCGCTGATCTGCCTGAAGTCCACGGTGACCGTGGGCGGCGTGGTCGCGTTCGCGGATCCTCCCCCTCCTACCCGAAGGGGCCGTGGTCTCGACGCCGCGCCATCACACCGGGGTGGTCGTCACGGAATACGGGGCAGCCGAGCTCAGCGGGCTCACCGTCCGCGAACGGGCCCCCGCCCTGGCCGACATCGCCCACCCCGATTTCCGTGCCCGGCTGCACACGGTGGCGCGGAGCCTGGGCCGCCAGTGATCGATCGGGCCAGACCTGTGGCGTGACAGCCGGTGGGTCGTTGGTCACGTCGTGGGCGTGACGGAGCCGAGCATGAACCGGCCCGTCTCCGTGTACGTGGACGTGCCGAACGGGGTGGCGGTCTTGACCCGAATGGTTCGCCGGTTCTCGATGGGGAGGCCGGTGGTGGTGTCGAACCAGCTGTCGTCGTGTTGAGGACCGACCTGGGCGCCGCTCAGGGTCCACTGTTCTGAGACGTGGGCGACGCCGATCCTGTGGCCGGAGACCGTCATGACAGATCGGCCCAGATACCGGTTGAACCCGGCGCTGACCACGGTGCCGGAAATCTCAGTGGATGTTCCGCTGCAGCGGACCGGCCAGGATTGTCCGACCTTCGGGTGGGTCGGCAGGGCCATCGCCCCCGGGTTGCAGCGCATGGAGGTCAGGTTGGTCACCGCCACCGGCCCGATCATCCAACGCTGCCAGATCTGTTCCGCCGTCTGCTCGAGTCCTTCGGGGACCCGGCAGTAGACCCAGCTCTGCCAGTGATTGGTCGAGAAGTCGATGCGGAAGCTCCAGCAGTTCGTGGACGTGGCCTCGACGGTTCCGGGCAAGGTGGGACCCTCCGCCTGTGACAGGGGCGGGAGGCTGAGCTGGTCGGATCCACTGCCTGTGTAGGGATAGACGCCGGGCCACGGGTGGGGCCCCCTGGGGTCGGACGCCCCGGGGTGATAGTTCCCGGCGGCCTGCCGGATGCTCACCTCACGGGCACGGCCCCGGTAGGCCAATACCGCTGAGACCAGTACGAAGACGACGGCCACGCCGAGTACGCCCAGGAGGGTCCACCGCACCCGGTGGTGTCGTCGGACAGGTGGTCCGGGCGCAACGTGGCCGGCGTCAAGGCCGCCATCGTCGCATGTCGTCGTTTCGTCGACCCGGCCCATCTGGCCATGGTGGGCCCCGGCGCCGACCTCACACAGGGTCAAAGGTCCCGGTCTGGCCCGGTATCGGGAGCCGGCCCGGCTCGGGGACCGGGATGGGGGGCCGATGGCGACCACAGTGGGGCCGAAGGACCCTGGCCGGAGGCGCTCGGATGGATGAGACTGACGGCAGGGCTCGGGAACGGGAGGTCCCATGGTGGTGGAGGAAGGGGGAACCGGCCGACGGTGCAACGGGGTCCTGGTCCCGTTGCTCGGTCCGCTGGCTCGCCGTGCCGCCACCGACCGGCTCGCCCCGGACCCCGGCCGGGATGCCGACTTCGTTCGTCGGATCATTCCGGCCGTCGAGCGGTACGTGCATTACTTCTCACCCCAGATCCGGGCGATCGAAAACCTTCCGGCAGCCGGACCGGTTCTGGTGGTCGGCAATCACTCGGGTGTGTTCTACATGCCGGACACCTGGCTGACGGCACTGGCCATCTGCTCCCGGCGGGGGGTCGATGCACCGGCCTACGGTCTCATCCACGATCTCCTTTTCGCTCTCCCGCTCGTCGGCCCGTCGATGCGTCGCCTGGGCGGGGTGAAGGCCAGCGGGGCCGAAGCCGAGCGGGCTCTGCGGGAAGGCGCTCTCGTCCTCGATTATCCGGGCGGCGACACGGAGGCGTGCCGCCCGTGGTTCGAGCGGAACCGCGTCATGTTCTCGGGTCACACCGGCTTCGTCCGCTTGGCCCTGCGTACCGGCGTTCCGGTTGTGCCCGTCGTCGGGTACGGCGGCCACCAGTCCCTCGTGGTGCTGTCACGCGGTGAACATCTGGCCCGTGCGCTCGGGTTGGGCCGTCTCCGGATCAAGGTGTTCCCGATCCTGCTCGGGCCGTGGGGGGTGACCTCCGTTCTTACCCCACCTCCGCCGTTGCCCTCGGCGGTGACCATCGAGTTCCTGCCGCCCATCGACTGGAGCGGTCTGGGACCGGAGGCGGCCGATGACCCGACAACTGTCGGCGCCTGCTATGCGGAGATCACACAGGCCATGCAGACCACCCTTGATCGCCTGCATGCCGAACAGCCCCGCCCGCTACTACGGGGGCTGTCCCGCCTGCTGCCGCGGTTCCGCCGGCCCGATCATGCCGACGACCGACCGGTGACGACCCGGCGAGCCCGCTCGTCGGTGGCCGACGTGTGCCTGCATCACCCGGTCCAGGTCATCCATGGGCCTCATCGCGCCGGCCCGTCCTCGGTCGATGGGCCGCTACTTCAGCCGGACTCACGAACCGGTCCACGCCACCGACCACGACTGCTTGTTCGAGGTGCAGCTGTAGGTGGTCCCGTCGGTGTATGTCGCCGTCTCGAGGACCGAACCGGCCGCCCGCTCGGCGCCGCTGGAGTTCGCCCCGTGGAAGTGTCCCTGGAAGGTGATGGTGTAGGTGACCGAGTTGCCATCCTCAACTCCGGTCTGGTCCGAGGTCGAGGAAAAATACCCGTCGGCGGCCAGGGTCACCGTGTCGAGCACGATGGCGGTGTTGAGGGATGCGCTACCCGGGGTGCAGGAGAGGGTGACCACCGGGATGGAGACGTCCTGGAGCTGGGTCTGGCCCGTCGCCACATCGAGCGTGATCCCGTAGCCGTTGCCCGAATAGCTCCCCGAGTAGGTGCCGACCGGCGGAAGCGCCGTGGTCTGGGTCGGCTGGGTGGTCCAGGCCACCGACCACGACTGCTTGTTCGAGGTGCAGCTGACGGTGCTCCCGTCGTTGTAGGTCGCCGTCTCGAGGACCGAACCGGCCGCCCGCTCGTCGCCGCTGGCGTTTCGCCCGTGGAAGTGGCCCTGGAAGGTGATGGTGAACGTCGTCGGGTAGTTGTCCGACCCGACGACCCCGGTCTGGGTCGAGGTCGATGAGAACGATCCGCCGGCGGCCAGGGCCACCGAGTCGAGCACGACCGGGGCGTCCGGGTCGAAGGTTGTTCCCGCACAGTCGAGGGTGACCACCGGGATGGAGATGTCCTGCAGCTGGGTCTGGTTTCCCGATACGTAGAGTGTGATCCCGTAGCCGTTCCCGGAGTAGTTCCCCGAGTAGCTTCCGGCCGGCGGAAGCGCCGTGGTCTGGGTCGGCTGGGAGGTCCGGGCCACCGACCACGACTGCTTGTTGGACGTGCAGCTGACGGTGCTCCCGTCGCTGTAGGTCGCCGTCTCGAGGACCGAGCCGGCCGCCCGCTCGTCGCCGCTGGAGTTCACTCCGTGGAAGTGGCCCTGGAAGGTGATGGTGAACGTCGTCGGGTAGTTGTCCGACCCGATGACCCCGGTCTGGGTCGAGGTCGAGGAGAACGATCCGCCGGCGGCCAGGGCCACCGAGTCGAGCACGACCGGGGCGTCCGGGTCGAAGGTTGTTCCCGCGCAGTCGAGGGTGACCACCGGGATGGAGATGTCCTGCAGCTGGGTCTGGTTTCCCGATACGTAGAACGTGATCCCGTAGCCGTTCCCGGAGTAGTTCCCCGAGTAGCTTCCGGCCGGTGGCGCTCCGGTGGTCTGGGCCGGTTGCGTATCCCGCGTGACCGACCAGGACTGCTTGTTCGAGGTACAGCTGAACGTGGTGCCGTCGGTGTACTTCGCCGTCTCGAGGACCGAACCGGACGCCACGGGGGCCCCGACCTTGCTGAGTCCTTGGAACCGACCGGTGAAGGTGATGGTGAACGTCGTCGGGTAGTTGTCCGACCCGACCACCCCGGCCTGGGTCGAGGTCGAGGAGAAGGACCCGTTGGCGGCCAGGCCCACCGAGTCGAGCACGACCGGGGCATCGGGTGTGAAGGTTGTTCCCGCGCAGTCGAGGGTGACCACGGGGATGGAGACGTCCTGAACCGCGGTCTGGCTTCCGGATACGTACAGGGTGATCCCATAGCCGTTCCCCGAGTACGAACCCGAATAGCTGCCGGAGCGGGCCTGGACCACCTCGATCGCCGATCCGCTCACGGTCTTCCCGTGCGCGTCGGTGAGCTTCAGCGTCACCGTGTAGCGGCCCGGATCGACGAATTGGTGCGTGGCTCTGGCTCCGAGGCTGGCCAGGGTGACCGCCTTCGAGCCGTCTCCCCAGGTCAAGACCAGCTTCTTGGCCGAATCGCCCTTCGGCAGGACGCTCTTGCTGACGGCCGCGGTGGCGAGCTGTCCCACGGCCACGGTGGGAGGCAAGAGGGTGACGATGGCCTGGGGAGTGCTCGCCGCGCCGGCGGTGCCGTCCAGGCCGGCGATCACCACGGTGGCGACCGCCAGTGACAGGGACAGAGCGAGCCTGGCCGTCCGCCGCCTGCGGCCGACGATGGAACCCGGCCGCACCGTGCGCCCGGATGATCGTCGGGCGGCGGTCGGTGAGGCCGCGGTCAACGGGTTGTGGCGGTACATGGTGATCCCCCTGCTCGATCGGCGAGATGTGACTCGTCCCCGGTTCATGTCTACCGGACGGAAACCCGTCTGTCACCAGGAAAAACGTGCCAGGCACGGCTCCGATCACGGAGAGAGATGGACGGTGGTCGCTGAGTGGCGACAGGGGGGCACAGGGCGTCGCCAGGGACCCGGTGACGCCAGCGTCGGGCCGGGCGTCAGGTGCTCGAGGCGGGATGCCAGTGGAGACCGGGGGCGTCGAGGGCGCCCGGACAGAACAATGCCCTGATCTGCGGGAAAACAGATCAGGGCATCGTGGAGGTGGCGGGAATCGAACCCGCGTCCTCCGGCTTCTCAGTAGGTCTTCTCCGAGCGCAGCCGGTGTTGGATTGTCGGGATCGACGCCGCTACCGGCGGCAACGTCGTTCCGTATCCGACTGAGTGTTCCCTGACGGCCCGTCGGCGCAGCCGGTCAGGTGAGTCCCACTTGATGGCGCCCGGTTCCGGCCCGTGGGACTGAGACCGGTCGGACGTCGCAGTTTCTAGGCTGCGAGCGCGAGCTGAGGCTCGGCGTTTATTTTTTGTTCCGGCTCTTTAACGTGGCTCCGGAGACCACGGCTCGCTTCTCCTACATCGACGACCAGAGTCGAAGCCTGTCACCCCCTGGGTTGGTCACTCTGTCGGGCGGGCTGCCCGATCGGCTGTCCAGCCTACCGGGTCCCGGCCGACCCCGACCCCAGCCTTACCGGCCGGCGCCGCCCCGGGCCGCGGCGCGGGCCTCGCGTGCCGCCTCCCGGCTGGCGTCCCGGGTGGCGATGGCATGGCGCTTGTCGTACTGCCTCCGGCCCCGGGCCAGCGCCACCTCGACCTTGGCCCGGCCGTCCTTGAAGTAGATGGACAGGGGCACCATGGTCAGCGACTGCTGTTGGGACTTGCCCATCCACTCGTCGATCTGGCGGCGGTGCAGGAGCAACTTCCGCCGCCGGTCCGGCTCGTGGGCGCCGAACCCGTTGGCCTGGGCGTAGGGGGGCACGTGGACGCCGAACAACCACATCTCCCCGTCGATGATCCGGGCGTAGGAGTCCTGGAGGGCGATCCGGCCCTCCCGCAGGGACTTGACCTCGGAGCCCTGGAGGACGATACCGCATTCGACCGAGTCGATGATCTCGTAGTCGTGGCGGGCGCGCCGGTTGGAGGCCACGACCCGGTTGGCCTCTCTCCTGTCCTTGGTTCCGGCCGGGCCCGAACGGGACGTGGTCTTCCGCTTCGCCGCTGCCATGCGTATGGGACGGTAGTCGCCCGTTCCCCACCTGGGTTCCTCTAACGTGCAAAGGCCATGCTGTACCTACCCAAGATGGTCCACGACCAGATGGTGGCGCACTGCCTCACCGGCCTGCCCGACGAGGCCTGCGGCCTGCTGGGGGGCGATCCGGCCACCGGGGAGGTGGCCACCTGCTATCCGACCCGGAATCTGGCCGCTTCGGCCAAGCTCTACACCGTCGACCCCAAGGACCACCTGCGGGCCGACCGGGATGCGGAGGCGTCCGGGGGCTCGATCATCGGGGTCTTCCACTCCCATACCCATACCGAGGCATATCCCTCACCCACGGACGTGGCCCAGGCGCCCGATCCCCAGTGGCACTACGTCCTGGTCTCCCTCCGGGACATCCAGCCCGTGGTCAGGAGCTACCGGATCGTCGATGAGACCATCACCGAGGAACCGGTCCGGTTGCTGCCCAGGTAGAATCCTCAGCGAAGTAGTCAACTTTCGCCCAGCCGATCACCGGAACCACGACCGAAGGAGAGCCCGTGCCCGTCCAAGTCAATCTGCCGACCATCCTGCGGTCGCACGCCGGAGGGGCGAAGACGGTCTCCGTCGAGGGGTCGACGGTCGGCCAGGTCCTCAACGCCCTGGCCGGGTCCTATCCCGGGCTGTCGGGTCAGGTCATCGACGACAACGGGGGGCTCCACAAGTTCGTCAACGTCTACCTCAACGATGACGATGTCCGGTACCTCTCGTCGCTCGACACCCCGGTCAAGGACTCCGACGAGATCTCGATCCTGCCCGCGGTGGCAGGAGGAGCGGTCCCCGCCGGGACGGCTCCCATCCCATGACCGCATTCGGCTCCGTCCTGGACCTGATCGGCAACACGCCGTTGGTGGACATCAGCTCCCTGAGCCCGAACCCGCGGGTCCGCCTCCTCATCAAGCTGGAGGGTCAGAACCCCGGCGGTTCGGTGAAGGACCGGATCGCACTGTCGATGATCGAGGTGGCGGAGAAAGAAGGCGTCCTCCAGCCCGGCCAGACGTTGATCGAACCCTCGTCGGGCAACACCGGCATCGGTATGGCCATGGTGTGCAAGCTCAAGGGGTACCACCTCAAGGTGGTGCTGGCCGACAACGTCTCCATCGAACGCCGCCAGCTCCTCGAGGTGTGGGGAGCCGAGATCATCCCCTCGCCGGGTTCCGAGGGATCCAACGGCGCCGTACGCCGGGCCCGGGACCTGGCCGCCGAGCATCCCGAGTGGGCCTTCCTCTACCAGTACGCCAACGGAGCCAACCCGAAGGCCCACTACGAGGGTACCGGACCGGAGATCTGGCGGGACTGCCCCGAGGTCACCGACTTCGTCGCCGGTCTGGGCACGTCGGGGACCCTGCTCGGAGCGGGCCGGTACCTGAAGGAGCAGAACCCGAATGTGAAGGTGTGGGCCGTCGAACCACCCGCCGGCGAGCTCGTCGACGGCCTCCGGAACCTCGACGACGGGTACATCCCGCCCATCTTCATCGAGAACGGCGGCGACGATCTGCTGGACGGGAAGCGCATCGTGCGTCCCAGGGAGTCGATCGAGTGGACCCGGCGGCTCACCGACGTCGGCATCTTCGCCGGCCTCTCCTCGGGGGCGGCAATGGCCGGAGCGGCCAAGACGGCGGCCTCGATCGAGTCGGGCACCGTCGTGGTGGTCTCCGCCGACGCCGGGTGGAAGTACCTCTCCACCGGGGCGTGGACCGGCGACCTCGACGAGGTGGCCGAGCGGGCCAGCCAGATCACCTATTTCTGACCCGTCGTCCTGACCCGTCCCCGGCCGTGCCCTCCGACGACAGTCCGGCCCGATCCGGAGCCGCCGGCCAAGGGCTGTCGCTGCTCGTGGTCGGGTGCGACGGCAGCTGGACGGGCCCGGGTGGCGCCGGTAGCGGCTACGTGGTCGCCTCGGGCGGGACCACCGTGCTCATCGACGCCGGTCCCGGCACGTTCGCCAACCTGCAGCTCCATGTCGACCCGGCCGCACTCGACGCCGTGATCCTCAGTCATCGCCATCCCGACCACTGGACCGATATCCATGCCCTGGCCACCCAGGCCACACTTGCCCTCGGCCGGCGGGGCATCCCTGTCTACGCCCCGGCCGGCCTGGCCGAGCTGGCCGGCCTGACCCGGTCGTCGGCGGTGGCGTGGCACCAGGTGACCGATGGTGACACCGTGGCCATCGGGGCCCTGGGCTGCACCTTCCGTCGGACGGACCACACCTTCGAGACCCTCGCCGTCCGCGTCGACGGCGGCCGCCGGGCCCTGGGGTACTCTGCCGACACGGGTCCCGGCTTCTCGTTGGCCGGGCTCGGGGCCGATCTCGACCTCCTGCTGTCGGAGGCGACCTACACGTTCGAGCACGAAGGGACCGCCGATCACATGAGTGGCCGCCAAGCCGGGGCCCAGGCCCGGAAGGCCGGGGCCAAGCGCTTGGTGATCACCCACAGATGGCCGACCGTCGACCCGGCCGCGGTGGCCCCGTGGAACATGCCGTCATCGGAAAGGAATTCGTACTGTGAGTGAAGGAACGATCGCCCGCCGGACCACCGGACGGGCGGATGGACGGGGCACCGACGAGATACGGCCCGCCTCCTTCGAGCGGGACTTCACCGTGTTCGCCCCCGGATCCGTGCTGGTGTCCATGGGCCGGACGCGGGTCCTGTGCACCGCCTCGGTCGAGGAACGGGTCCCGCCCTGGATGCGGGGGAGCGGCAAGGGTTGGGTCACCGCGGAGTACTCGCTGCTGCCCGGGTCGACAGCCGAACGGGCCAGCCGCGAGGCGGCCAAGGGCAAGCAGTCGGGTCGTACCCAGGAGATCCAGCGGTTGATCGGGCGATCGCTCCGATCGGTCTGCGACATGGTGGCGTTGGGCGAGATCCAGGTCACCGTGGACTGCGACGTACTGCAGGCCGACGGCGGCACCCGCACGGCATCCATCTGCGGCGCCTATGTCGCCCTCCACGACGCCTTCACCAGGATGGTCCAGAAGGGGACGCTCCGGACCAACCCGCTGTCGGAGGCGGTGGCCGCGGTTTCGGTGGGAGTCGTTGACAGTGTGTGCATGCTCGACCTGCCCTACGAGGAGGACAGCCGGGCCGAGGTGGACATGAACGTGGTCATGACGTCCTCGGGCCGCTTCATCGAGGTGCAGGGGACGGCCGAGGGCATGCCGTTCACCAAGGGCGAGCTCGACGAGATGCTGAGCCTGGCCGAACACGGCATCGCCCAGCTCCTCGATCTGCAGACCGAGTCGCTGGCCGATCCGCCCGCACCCCGGTGACCGGGGGGCTCCGCTTGGTGCTGGCCAGCGCCAACCCCGACAAGGCCGCTGAGATCTCGGCCATCCTCTCCGAGGTGCCGGGTCTGGTCCTCCTGCCGAGGCCGTCATCGGTGCCCGACGTCGACGAGACCGGCGACACCCTGGTCGACAACGCCAGGCTCAAGGCGCGGGCGCTGGTCGAGGCCACCGGGCTGCCGGCGGTGTCCGACGACACCGGGCTCGAAGTCGAGGCCCTCGGCGGGGCCCCCGGCGTCTATTCGTCCCGGTACTCCGGCGACCACGCGTCCTACGCCGACAACGTGGCCAAGCTGCTGGCCGAGCTGGACAGGGTCGGAGCCCACTCACCCGATCGGCGGCAGGCCAAGTTCCGGTGCGTGGCCATGGTGGCGTACCCCGACGGGAGTGACCTGTGGGAGAGCGGTGAGGTCACCGGTGAGATCACCTCCGAGGCAGTGGGTCTCTCCGGGTTCGGATACGACCCGGTCTTTGCCCCTGACGGCTTCGACGGCCGCACGTTCGCCCAGATGAGTGCCGAAGAGAAGCATCGGGTCTCCCACCGCGGCCGTGCCTTCCGGGCCCTCGCCGCCCGACTGGGAGACGCCCGCCCGTCCCCTTGAGTCCCGATCGAGTCCCGATCGAGTCCCGATCGAGTCCCGACGGGCCGGGTAGCGTCGGGGGCCGGCACCCGACGGAGGGTCCCGCGTGAGCGAGACATGGCAAGGACCGGGCTGGTGGTTGGCCTCGGACGGGAGGTGGTACCCGCCCGATCAGGTGCCGGGCCCGTTTCCCGGGTCCTCGGCCCACGGTGGACGGCAGCCTTCCCCCGGGTACGGCCCGCCACCATACGCGCCCGGTCACGGCCCCACGCCGGGCCCGTCGGGTTACGGCTACCCGCCCGGGTACCCGGCCTGCGGCTACCCGCCCATGGCCGGGACGAACGGCTTGGCCGTCGCCTCGCTGGTGTGCTCGCTCCTGTGGGTGTTCGGGCTGGGAGGGGTGTTGGCCATCGTCTTCGGGTTCGTCGCCCGCTCGCAGATCAAGCGATCCGGTGACAGCCAGCGGGGGAGGGGCCTGGCCTTGGCCGGCATCATCATCGGGGTTGCCGGTGTGATGGCCACGGCCCTGCTCATCACCGTGGCGGTGGTCGTGGACCACCGGTGCCATCAGCCGGGCAACTGCACCTTCACCACATTCGACACCCAGAGCTGACCGGGCCGGGTCGCGGGCTCAAGCCGCTCCGTCGTCGTCATCGTCGTCGGTGGACGGCGTCGCGCTCGGCGCCCAGGGGTCTCCGGCGATGGGAGGCGGCATGATCGCCACCTGGGCCAGGCCGCTGAACGGCTCGCCACCGTCGGTGGCTCCGTACACTCCGCGGCCGGTGTTCGGACCGTTGCCCGAGAGCGCACCGTACGATCGGGCGGCCGCGTCCACGTCGGGGGCGGCGGGTCCGTCCAGCTCGACCAGGCAGGCCCTGTTCAGGTCACGGAGGATGCGGAGGACGGTGATCTGATCGCCGCCCATCCGGTCGAGGACCGACCTCACCGTGAGGCCGTCGTTTCCGATGGTGGTCAGTACCCGCCACTGGTCGCTGCGGATCTGGACGTCCTCACCCGGCGGATCCGGGCACAGGGTGACGACCGACTCGATGGGGACCGCCTCTTGGAGCGCCTTCCACTCGTCCACCTGAGAGCCGACCTCGCCCAGGACGGCGGCCACCGCCACCGGCGGCTGGCCGTTGGAGGCCGCAGGCCCATCGGTGAAGTAGAACCACCCCTCGGTCAGGCGGGCCAGCTCGAAGACGGCCCCGACGATGGTCGACGCCGTCCCCACCTGGGCGCTCGAGAGCTCCCCACGGTCGAGCCAGACCCGCCCGTCCACCGTCTCGCCGACCACCTGGAGCTCGCCGGTCTGAGTGGTGGACGAGAGCATGGAGAGCACGTCGGAGAGGGCGAACACCGACAGGGAGCCGACCAGGGAAGCGGCCGGGGCCTCGTCGGAACGACCGATCCGGCTCATCGTGGTCAACCCGTTCGGTGGTGCGGTGGACGGCCGTGACATGGCCGGGTCGGGACGGTACTCCGCGGTGCCGGTGGCGGAGCCCGGTGCCTTGAGCCGATCCACCGTCTGGTCCAGCGTTCCACGTTGGCTGTCCATTGCCGATCCTCCTGAGGACCCACGTCTCCTGGCCATCTCCGTGTCCTTCGATCGAGACCTCTCTGGTCACAATAACCGCATTGAGTGAAAACCTCCACACCGAAAGTGGTATTTCGGGAGAAATGTCCCGCCCGTGTCCGGGGCCGAGCAGGAACGGGGAGCCGGCGTCTCGCCGAGGGTGGTCCCACCGGCCACGGCTAATCTCGCAACCATGCCCAGCGCCCGATGGAAACCGGCCGTCGGCGCCGTGCGCCGGGTCCTGGTCGACGTGGCCAGCCGCTCCTCCGGCGGCCGCCGGGTGATGGCCGTCACCGGACGGGAGCTGACCGAGGCCGCCGATCGCGGCCTGGCCCTCGCCCAGGCCAGGCAGGCTGGCATCGCCGACACCTACGGGGGCAGCTACTTCGGTGAGGGGCGTGACGCCTCGGGAGATCGCGCCGGACGTTCGGGGTACGCCCGCTACGACCGGATCGCCTCCAACGCCGACATCGCCGGTTGGCTCCTGTGGCGGAATTTCCGGGTGTCGAATGCGCTCGACGTGGGCTGCGCCACCGGCTTCCTGGTCGAAGTGCTGCGGGAGCGGGGCATCGACGCAGAGGGATGCGACGTCAGCCAGTTCGCCGTCGACCACGCCACGCCCGGGGCGGTGGGCCACATCCGGGTGGCCAACCTGTTCGCCGGCCTCCCATGGGCGGACGGGGCGTTCGAACTGGTGACCGCGCTCGAGATCCTCGAGCACCTGCCGCCCGACCGGGTGCCGGCCGCCCTGGCCGAGCTCCGTCGGGTGTGCGGCGCCTACCTCTATGCCACCATCCCCTCCTTCGGGACCAATGTGTCGGGACCTGACGGTCACTTCGAGGGCAAGGTGCGGCCCGAGCGGGTGGAGTACTACCGCGGCCTCGGGGCCGACTACCTGGGACCGGTACCGGAGCCGGACCTGGCCGTGGATGCCGAGGGCCAGCTGGTCGAGGGTCACCTGACCATCGCCTCGTTCGAGTGGTGGACCCGACAGTTCGACTCGGCCGGCTTCACCCGGTGCCCCGACATCGAGCGGCGGCTCTACGCCGACATCGAGCCGGGTGATCTGGCCCCGTACTGGAACATCTACGTCTTCGGGGTGGACGGTGCGGCCGGCGAGGCGACCGTGCCCGTCCAGCCCGACCGCACCCTGGCCGAGCTCGGCCTCAGCCACCCCTTGTTCGAGCGATGAGCGAAGCGCCGGCTCCCGAGGTGTACTCGTCCTACGCCGACTTCGGGCACCTTCGGTTCGAGCGGCCGGCCACCGGGGTGCTCTTGATCACCATCGACCGCCCGGAGGTGCTCAACGCGGCCGACGAGCGGCTGCACCGCGAGCTCTCGAAGGTCTGGGCGGTCGTGGATGCCGACGAGTCGGTGGCGGTGTCGGTGATCACCGGGGCGGGCCGGGCTTTTTCGGCCGGCGGCGACCTGGCCATGGTGGAACGGATGACCAGCGACCATGCGGCCGTGGTCGAGCAGTGGCGGGACGCCAACGCCGTGGTCGAGGAGATCCTGGCCTCGGTGAAGCCGATCGTGTCGGCCATCAACGGGGTGGCCGTGGGGGCGGGGTTGGCCGTCGCCCTGCTGGCCGACGTGAGCATCATCGCCGAGTCGGCCCGCCTGTCCGACGGCCACGCCCGCTTGGGCGTCGCCGCCGGCGATCACGCCGCGTTGATCTGGCCGCTGCTGTGCGGGATGGCGAAGGCGAAGTACTACCTCATGACGGCCGACTTCGTCGACCGGTCCGGAAGCCGAACGCATCGGTCTGGTGACCCGGTGCGTGCCGGACGAGGACGTCCTGACCGAGGCCCTGGCCGTCGCCGGCCGTCTGGCCATGGGCAGCCGGACCGCGGTGCAGTGGACCAAACGGGCCCTCAACCAGTGGCTCAAGTCGGCCTCGCCGGCGTTCGGCGAATCGTTGGCCCTGGAGATGCTGGGATTCCTCGGCCCCGATGCCAAGGAGGGGGTGGAGGCCATCCGCGATCGGCGCTCTCCCCGGTTCCCGTCGGCGGGGCCGTCCGACTGAGGCTGGACCGGCCGGGCGCCGGCGGCACCGGTCAGGAGACGGTGACCAGCGTCCCGATGGGCGTGAGCGGGAAGACGACGGCGGCGTTGGCCGGTGGCATCTCCACGCAGCCGTCACTCTGGGGGAAGCCGTAGCTGGCGCGGTCGAATCCGTGGAGCGCGTCCCCGCCGTTGAAGTAGCTGACCCACGGGATGCCCGGGTCGGAGTAATGCGATCCGTCGGGATTGGTGCCCGTCATGGTCGTGACCACGTAGCGCGCGTAGACCGGGAAGGTGCCCGGGGCGGTGGCGGCCGCCGGCGACCCCGGTGTTGGCCAGGGTCGAGTAGACCTCGGCTCCGTTGCTGTAGACGGTGGCCGTTTCGGGCAGCGATCTCGGACACGTAGACGTAGTTGTAGGGATTGGGGTCCATGGTGCCGGCGGTGGCGTCGGCCAGCAGCTGCCTCCAGACGGCCGGCCCGGCCAGTCCGTCGGTCTTGAGGTTGTGCTGGGACTCGAAGGCCATGACCGCCCCGGTGGTGATGACGTTCGACGAGCCCAGGCGTCCACAGGCTGGTCAGCGAGGCCGGCTCGCTCAACCGCCAGCCGAACGTGCCCTGCTGGGGCTGGGCCGCCTCTTGCGGGGCGGTCAGTGGTCCGGCCGGGGTGAAGCGAGACCGGGAGGTACCCGAGCTGGGCCAGGAGCTGCTGGAGGCGGAGGGTGCTGCCCTGGGCCACCGTGAACTGGAAGGTGGCGCTGCCGGTCAGGTCCCGTCCCGTCGGCACTGGTGACCCCTCCGTCACCGCCGGGCACGGTGACCGTCTCGGTCGTCGACGGGACCAGGGGGGCGGAGGCCACGAAGGCGTAGGTGTCCGGGGTGACCACCTGCCAGCTCCGGCCACCGCCGGGCTCAGCGTGGGGGTGGGGGAGTGGGCCCCGAGCGGCTCTGAGAACTGCACGGAGACGGTGGCATCGCTCGGGACCTGGGTCGTGCCCGCGGCCGGGGTCACCGAAGCACCCGGAACGGACCCCGGTAGGTGGTGACACCGATCTCGGCCGGGCGGCGACGAGGTCGGAGAGGCGGCGGCCCGGCCGGAGTTGCCCGTACGGCCACCGCGGCGACCGCCGACGCCGACACGGCCACCGACACCAGGGTGATGGCGACACCCAGCCCCGGCGTCCGGTCGGAGGGTGTTCTTGGCGCGCGAACGCCTCGTCTGTGAGTGGGCTCCGGACATTTCTTCTTCTCAATGAAATCTACCAGCCGGCGGCGCAATTCCGACACCACCCCGGGCAGCTTCGGGCGGCGGTCGGCCCGGGGTGGGAAGCTCAGCCGGCCTGGTGCTCGGCCACTCGAGCCTCGATGGTCTTCTCCAGCTTCCCGATCAGGCCGGCGTCGGTGAGCTTGTGCCCGTCGGGGCCTCGCACGTAGAAGGCGTCGACCACGGCCGATCCGAAGGTGGAGACCTTGGCCGAGGTCACGTCGAGGTGGCAGTCGACCAGGGCCTGGGTGATCCGGTGGAGCTGCCCGACCACGTCCTCGGCCCGAACCTCGACCACGGTCGCCGAGGCCGAGGCGTTGTTGTCCACGGTGACCTCGGTGGACACGAGTTGGGGGGTGGTGACCCGGCGCTCGTTCCGGTAGGTGCGGGCCCGTTCGGCCAGCTGGGTCTCGACGGACAGGGTTCCCGACATGATGGCGGCCAGGTCGTCGGCCAGGCGGGCCGCCGACGGCCACCGTCCCCTCGACGACTCGACGGTGAAGATCTCGACGGCGACCCCGTCCTCACCGGCCACGACGGCCGACCGGACATTGAGGCCGTGGAGGGCCAGTACCCCGGTGACCTCGGCCAGCAGTCCCGAACGGTCGGCCGCCACCACCATGACCGTCGGGTCGTCGACGGACAGGGCGGGCACCCCCTGGGTGCGCACCGTGTCCATGATCATCCGGATCTCGTCGGTGATCCAGGGGGTGGGGGGCGCCGCCGGTTCCCCGGCCAGCAGACGGCTGGTCCGTTCGACCAGGTCGGCGACGAGGCCTGCCTTCCACGACCCCCAGGCCGACGGGCCCGGTGGCCAGACTGTCCGCCTCGACCAGCGCAGCCAGCAGATCGAGCGTCGTCCGGTTGCCCACCTCGTCGGCCACCCGTTCGGCGGTGGCCGGGTCGTCGAGATCCCGGCGGGTGGCGCTGTCGGGTAGCAGGAGATGCAGCCTGACCAGGGTGACCAGCGTGTCGACATCGTCGGGAGGGAAGCCCATCCGGGTGGCGATGTCGCGGACCACGGTCATCCCGACCTCGGTGTGGTCGCCGGCAAAGCCCTTCCCGATGTCGTGCAGGAGGGTGCCGATCAGGAGGAGGTCCACCCGGCTGACCCGGTGGGCCAGCGTGGCGGCGTTGGCGGTCGCCTCCAGGAGGTGCCGGTCCACGGTGAACCGGTGGTAGGGATTGCGCTGAGGCTTGTTCCGCACGGCGGCCCATTCGGGTAGGTAGCGCTCGAGCAACCTCCGCTGGTCCAGGGCCTCCAGGGCGGGGATGGCCGGCGGTCCGGTGGCCAGGACGCGGACCAGGGTGGCACGCAGCTCGTCCGACCAGGGAACGGCGGGAGCCGGCGCCTTCCGACCGAGCAGGTTGAGCGCCTCGCGGGCGATGGGCAGGTTCTTCTCGGCGCTCACCGCGGCCAGGCGCAGCGAGAGGGACGGATCGCCACCGGCGTCGGCACGGTCGGTCAGCACCACCTCGTCCTCGGTCACCCCGATGTCGGGGTTGCCGGGAACGGCGGTCACGGCCCCGTCGGGGCCGCCGTCCTCACCCCTCCGGGCTCGCGGCCGGCGGAGGCCGCGAGATGCGCCCTTCTGGCGGGACCACGCACCCCGGCGGCGCCAGGCGTCGTCGCCCTCCCAGGCCACGGTGCGCCCGGCCGTGGCCACGCGCAGCATGAGGGCGTCCGAATCGGCCATGCCGAGGGCGGCGGCCACCTGGTCCTGTTCCTGGAGGAGCAACCTGTTCTGCTCGCGTCCGGCCCGGCGGTGGAGCTCCACCCGGATCGAGGTCAGACGCGGCCCGGGCGTCGTCGATGGCGACGGTGTCCACGTAGTCGGCCAGGACGGGGACGGCCTGCATCAGGGCGGTCAGGGCGGCGACGTCACGGAGCCCGCCGTGGGACTCCTTGAGGTCGGGCTCCAGCAGGAACCCGACGTCCCCGTAGGAACGGTGCCGTTCTGTGACCAGGTCGCCCAGTACCCCGAGCCACGGCGGTTTCTGCTTGGCCCACCGGTCCCGGGCTCCCTCGAGCATCGGCTCGGCCACCTTGGCATCACCGCAGATGACCCTGCCGTCGAGCAGGCCCAGCGCCACCCGCAGGTCGATGGCCGCCATGTCGAGGGCCTCGGCCGGCCGTCGGACGCTGTGGTCGAGCGAGATCCCCTCGTCCCATACCGGGTACCAGATCTTGTCGGCGGTGGCCGAGACGTCGGATTTGCCCCGGTGGACGAGGACCACGTCGAGATCGCTGAACGGGCACAGTTCGGCCCGTCCGTAGCCACCCACCGCCACCAGTGCCATCCCCCGCGGCTCGGACCCGGTGGCCCGGTCGAAGAGCCCGGTCAACCACTCGTCGGCGGCCTGGGCGTAGGCGTGGCAGAAGGCATCCCCGTGCAGGTCGTCGCGTTCGATGAGCGCCTGGCGCAGAGCCCGCAGGGACACGGGCGGACCGTACCACCGCTCACCTCGAGAGATGACCGATCTTCCCCACCCCGGCCGCGACCACCCTCCTGGCGGCATCGATTACCCTGGGCCGGTGGCCAAAGGACAGGAGATCGAGCGACGGGGCGACGACCGCCACGGGCTGAGCTTCTTCGACGGGGTCCTCATCATCGGCGGTGGGGTGATCGCCCTCTTCGTCGCCTTCGGGGTGCTCCATTTCATCGCCGGGGTGATCTGGTTCTTCGTCAAAGTCGTGATCGTGGTGGCCCTGATCGCCATCGTGGCCCGGCTGGTCTTCCGCCGCCGGTCATGAACCGGGCGACCGTGGCCGGGCCCGTCGCTCGAGCGGGCCGAGGTCAGGCCACCATCGACTCGAAGAGCTCGATGTGCTCGGCCACCATGCGGTCGGTCGAGAAGTAGCCCTCCACCGCCAACCGGCAGTCGCTGCGTTGCAGCTCGCCCAGTCGGCCGATGGCCGCGACCATCTCGTCCTCGTCCTCGCAGAGGAATCCGGTACGCCCGTCGTCGACGACCTCGGGCGCAGCTCCTTCGGGAAAGGCCAGTACCGGTGTGCCGCAGGCCATTGCTTCGATCATGACCATGCCGAACGGCTCGTTCCAGCGGATGGGGAAGAGAAGGGCCGAGGCTCCGGACAGCAGTTCGAGCTTTCGCTCGTGGGACACCTCGCCCAGGTAGTGGGCGTCGTCTCCGAGCAGGGGCTCGACATGTTCGGAGAAGTAGTGCATCTCCCAGGGCTCGCGCATCTTGGCCGCGAGGTAGATCCGGATGCCCGCCTTGCGGGCGACGGCGATGGCCCGGTGGGCCCCTTTGTCGGCGGACATCCGGCCGAGGAACAGGACGTAGGGTCCGTCGGCGTCGCCGGAGCCGTCTCCCACCGGGAAGTTGGACGCGTCCACTCCGTGGTGGATGACCCTGGAGATGGGGATCTGCGGCGCGGCCCGTCGCTGGGCATGGGAGATGGCGATGATGGGCACCCGCTCGGCGTTGGCCCGGTAGAGATCGGTCAGCTCCTCGTTGAACGGACCGTGGATGGTGGTGGTGACCGGCAGTTCGGGAAAGCGTTCGGAGTAGAACGGGCCCATCATGGTGTGGTCGTGGACGACGTCGCAGTGGCGGACCGCATCGTAGGCGTGGATGACGTGGCGGATCTCCGGGACCACCATTCCGATCCTCGTGCCTTCGGCGGCGGGGAGGACCCACTGGCGCGGGACCGGGCAGGTCGAATCGCCGGTGGCGAAGAGGAGGACCTCATGCCCTGCGTCCTGCAGGCCCCGGGCCAGCTGGTCGACCACCAACTCGATGCCGCCATAGAGGAGTGGGGGGATGGGGGTCCAAGGTGGGGCGATCATTCCTATCCGCATTGGGAGATTCAAGCATCCCGACGGGGAGAGTAGGATCACCGGGCACCATGGCGGCGTGGCCGAGTGGCTTAGGCAGGGGCCTGCAAAGCCCCGTACGGCGGTTCGATTCCGCCCGCCGCCTCCAGATCAGAGCACCGGTGGTTCCATGTCGTTCGGGGCAGATATGGCCCGTGCGCTGGTGGTTGTGGTGGGCGGCGTGGGCTCGGCGTCACGAAGAATTTCAGTTGAAACTCCAGGCAACCCGGCATATCCTGACCGCGTCGCCAGTCGGGGCGGCCTGATCAGGGGCAGTGGGGATGCGGTTGAGTGCGGGATTTTCGGACCAGGATTGTCGTCTGTCCATGCTGCGGCGCTCTGGACGATTCGAGATTGCTCGAACCATCGCCTGAGAGTGGGCAGGCCCGCGAGTGTCTGGCCTGTGGTTACCGGTGGTCGATCGACGGGTGCCGCATGCTCGTCGTCAGTGCCGATTGACGCCGGACTCCGAGCAGGACCCGCTGGACCGGGAGGTCAGAGCTTCGGAGGCTCGGCGTAGTCCCAGAGGAGGTGGGGATCCTCTTCGGCGCCCAGCAGGATGTTGGCCGGCACCTTCTTGTCGATGTGGCCGATGAGGCCCCTGTAGATGCCGTAGCCGACCAGCTGCTGGAGCCGCGGAGTGAAGCCCTTGACGGTCTCGACGGGCAGGCCCAGTTGCTGGTTCTCCTGTTGGCGGATGTAGCCGGCGCAGTAGTTCATGGCGATACCCACCCGTCGCGTCGATGTCGTATTGGCTCCGCCCCCGTGCCACAGGCTGCCGTGCCACACCAGCACACTTCCCCGGGTCATCTCCGCCGGGATGGAGTCATAGGTCTGTGTGAGGTCGGGGGATTCGTCGGCCTTGTGCGAGCCGGGGATGATGCGAGTGGCCCCGTTGGCTTCGGTGAAATCGGTGAGAGCCCACATGGTGTTGCACACGGTCGGTGGGTGCGGCTTGGGCAGCGGGATGACCTGGTCATCGGCATGGATCAGTTGCGGCGTCTCGTCGGGTCCGATGGCGATCGAGGACAGGGAGGACACCAGCAGGCCGGGGTCGAGGACCCGCTCGCAGATGGGAAGGATCGCCGGGTGGACCGGGATCTGTTCGAACTCGGATCCGTGGGCCAGGAGGTTGTAGATGCGAGTGGTGTGGACCCCCTCGAATTCGTTGCCGGCCGGAACGATGCCCAGGTCGTGCTCGAGTCGGAGGAGGCTGTCGCCGAGCGTGTCGATCAGGTCGAGGTCGATGGCATCCTCCACGATGGTGTAGCCCGTCTCGTCGATCCGGCGAATGTGCGTGTCGATGTCGGTGCTCATTGGTTACTCCTCCATCGGGACGGTACGAGCCTATTGTGCAGAGATGTCCCGGAAGAAGCGACCGGACAATCGCTATGAGCTGTTCACGTGCGCCTGGAAGGGCCATGCCCTGGTGGGCACCGACTCAGCCGCCGTCGGTCCCGAGGATTCGGCGCTCGTCAGACAGGAAGATGGACTCCGGTGGTACCGGTGTCTTCGCTGCGACGCATGGCTGCCGGCGGGCATCCCCGAGCACCCGAGCCGTGAACGGGTCCCCTCCCGTGACGAGATCGAGCTACCGGCACGGGGCCCGATCCTGCGCGACCGTTACGTGCTCCGTCTGATCGCCGTCGACCGCGCCATCCACGTGATCGCGCTCAGCGTGCTTGCGGTCGTGCTGTTCACCTTCGCCGGTCATGACGTCGCCCTCCACCGGGACTACGTCAACATCATGAACGACCTGTCGGGTGGCGACCCCGGTTCGTCCCAGCTGCGAGGTGTCCTCGGCTATCTGCGAAAAGCCTTCACGTACTCGCCCCGGCACCTCATCCATCTGGGCCTGGCCGTCACCGCCTACGCCGCCCTGGAGGCGACGGAGATGGTGGGGTTGTGGTTTGCCAAGCGTTGGGCCGAATATCTGACGTTTGTGGCCATCACCGTTCTGGTCCCGATAGAGGTCTACGAGCTCACGCTCGGGGTCAGCGCGTTCAAACTGATCACGATGGCCATCAATCTGGCCATTGTGATCTATCTGCTACTGGCCAAACGGCTCTTCGGCCTGCGCGGTGGGCATCGGGTCGAGCTCGAGCGGCGCCGCGAGTTCAGCGGCTGGCCGGCCATCGACCGAACGAACCCTCCCGTCCCCTCCGTGGTCCGATGACTCGCGCGGTCGGCCAAGAGGCGCCCACATGGTCGATCCCCGGTTTGACGAGGTGGGCGATTCCTCCCGGCCCCGGATCCGGCGAGTGGTATCGTCAACCGTCACGGGCCGTTGGCGCAGTTGGTAGCGCACTTGCATGACACGCAAGGGGTCGTGGGTTCAAGTCCCGCACGGCCCACTGGCGAAAGCCCAGCTCAGGCCCGTAAATCCTGAACTGTCGGGGTCCGTCAAGGCGCCGAGTTGGGCCCGATGGCGGTGTATCGCCCAGTACACGGGCGGACCGCCCCAAGTTGTCGAACTGGATAGCTAGGCACAACTGGAGCAGGTATACCGCAAGCGGGCCCCGGCAGTCTCGCCTGGGCGGCGACCCTGTACTGGCAATGGCCGGAGGGACATCCCCGTCTGGGCCGTAGTGCTGCATGATGAAGGTCGTGCACAGGTGGCCAGGGGTCGCGACGATCTCTCTGATTGGAACGGTTCTCCTGGCAAGCTGCGGCACGGGCCCGCCATCCGTCTCCCATTCGATCATGACGCCCTGGCACCTGGCGAGGTCGCCAAAGCTGAGTCTGCATGTCAGCACAGGATGCCCTGCTTCACTTGCGCATTACGAGGATGTTGTCGACGCATTCCCCGGTCCGCCACTTGTTCCCCAGGCCGCCCCGGCCAGTGGACTGGTGTGCTGGTACAACGGCGGCACTATCCCCGATCCGGGGTCTCTGGGACGGCAGGTGCGGCTCAGCCGCCCCCAAGGCGGCGTGCTGGCCACTGCCGTGAGGAAGTTGAGTCTCCGGCCACCAACCGGTACTTTCGGCTGCCCCCCCAGTGTTGGCACGGTCGCGTTGATCGGATTTTCATACGCCTCACGGCCAGACGTCGCACTCTGGTATTCGGCTAGCGGCTGTCAGACGCTCGACAACGGCCGGCTGGGCTCGTTTCAGGGAGCCAATCCGAGCTTCGGCGAATTTGAAGAAGCCATGAACAAGCTCGCACCGGAGATCCCCGAACCTTCTCCGTCGCCCTGATGACTGGCTCCTCTGTGGGGGTGCGATCGATCGAAGCAGCTGGCTGCGATTCTCGACCCCGGTCGCAACCTGCCATTTCCGGGGGACGGATTCCTGGGTATCCCAGACCACCGGATCAGCCGGACGTCATTGACCGTGGCTGACGGCACTTCGGGGACGGAGGTGTAAGGGCGTGGCGACGCGTAACCCGGAACCACCCGAGGCTTCCAGGAACCTATCGAGGCAATCGGAGGGCCCGTTGGTGATCAGTTGCCGCGGGCCACGCCAGCAAGGATCGGGTGCTGGCCGAACCATTCCGGAATCCGTCGCGTGAGTTCCGACGGTCCTTGCATCGTGATGCGTCCGTCGGAGAGACCGTCGACGAAGCGAGCATCGCCCATCCACACCTCGGTAAGCGTGCGCAGGTCGGCTTCGATTGTCACGTCGACGTCGAATCCATGGTCGATGAGGCACAGGTCCACGTCGTGTTCGTCTACGACGATCCAGTAATACCGGCTCTTGGCAGGCATCGCCGGGAACGTGAGCTGGACGACCGCCCGAGCCGTCCCGAACACTCCTGGGGACAGGAACCGGCGGACATCCCATAGCAACAGTCCGGGGTCGAGGTCGTCAGGCCGGTAGTCGCTGCGCACCCACCGCTGACCCCATTCTCCGAGTCCCTGGATGAGGGGGAACAGCTCCCATCCTGCCTTGGTCAAGCTGTAGGACGTGCCGTCGCCAGAAGACGTGCGCTCGATGACTCCGGCGGCCTCCAGCTCCTTGAGCCGTTTGGACAGGAGTGCAGGCGAGCAGTTGGGCACGCCTCGGCGGATTTCGTTGAAGCGAGTGCTACCAACCAGCATCTCCCACTGACCAATCATTGCGCACAGCGGGTGTCCCCCGACGCCTGGCCGGCTATACCCGGCCGGGCGCCTCAAATCCGTTGTATATCGCAACGGTGGGTGGGCCGGTGACGCCGATAAGTTCAGTGACCTTCTGGACCTTGGGGTTGCCCTCGAAGAAGCTCTGGAACTGTTCAGCCGTTTTCCACTCGTCAATGACGACGAGTTCGCCCTCGCCCGCCACGAAGGTGTGGTGGATGATCCCACCGCCCTTGGTGTCCTCTGTGATCTCCTCTAGGAGCGCTGCGTTGGCCTGCAAGCCGGCTATGGCCTTCTCGACGTCGGCGCGACTGGGAAGTGGGCGATGACGGTGACACTCATGACGGAGACCTCTCTTCGTATGGTCGAACCGCCACAGCAGAGGCGGTCAGGCCAAGTTAGGACATTTCTGCTTGCCGCGCTCTGCGGTCGTTTCGACGGGAGACCGCCATTCGGGACGCTGATCGAGCCTGCCTCCGAACCGGCCAGACGGCGCATATCGGAGTCGGGAGTTTGCTGGTGGATCACCCGTGTAACAGCACCTCGGTGACAAGGGGTTTCACCCGACGAGCGTCACCTGAGCGCCCGCGCGAATGTGTCCCTTGAGGCTCGCCACCACCGGAGTCGGCGCTCGTAGCGTCCCATCCCTCCCATTTCGTCGAGCATCCGAATGAAGTTGGGGTCGCCAGCTTCAATCCGTCGCTGGACGAACGACCCGCCGCTCTCCATCGGCCCGTCGAGGAGTTCGACCAGGATGTGGCGATCCTCGGCTCCGAGTCCGTAGGTATCGGCGACGAGTCGAAGGCGTGCAGGACGATTCAGGTCTTCAAACCCAAGGCGGCTGGCGCTGCGATCGTCGTCGATGGGCACGCACATCCGAGCCAAGGCTGCGAGGTCGAAGAGGGGCCGTCCCGGTGCGGCGAAGTCGGCCCGCGTGCGTAAGCATTTCCGGCCGCCCGAAGGCTCCACCGTTGGTTGCGCCAAGGACCGACTGATAGAACGCTGCCAGACGACTTACGTTGACCGAGAATACGACTAGCGAACCCATTGCGAAACTGTAGCCAGGCAGTGCCGTGGCACCAACCCGGTGATAGTGGCGCCCTGCGTGCCCATCAGCGTGGTGTTAGGTCGAGGGGCGATGCAGGCGGACAGGTCTTGGCTTCGGAGAGTCGATGAATGGATGGCTGCCCACTCGCTAGCCCGAAGGGTCGCAAGTGCGCTGCTGTTCGGATTCGGTTTGTTCGTTTCGAGCCTCATCCGAAGCCCCTCGCTCATCGAAGCGTCTGTGACGGGAGTGGCCTCGGCCCTGTTGTTCGGCACACTGGTGTACCCGCGCTTCGGTCCGCGAACGCCGGACGCGGGTCGTGGGCAATCGGCCTAGCCGCGTCCGGACGGCGGGTCTTCGTCGTCAAGCCCGGATAGGTCCGTCAGTCGGGGCCGATGACCGCCGACCAAACGGTGATCAGGGGCATTTTCGACAGACGTATCCGCTGGGGTCTGGGTCCCGTCCCCATGCACATCTTTCCCGACATGGAGCCGCGTTCAGGGCATGGTCGTCCCCTGTCTCCCATACGCATCGGCCAGCCTTACGACGTCGTCGAGCTGGGACGTAGATGCCTCCAGGACATCAGCGTCCTCAATCGCCTCGATCGTATGGACGAGTCCAGGTGTGTTCCGCCAGGCATGACCTTGCGAAATCACGGTCTCACTCAGAGCCTCGGCCGAGGGGCCCTGGATGAGGAGAAGCTTTCCGGACAGGAGGTAACAGCTCTCGTCCTTTTCGTTGTGGTATTGCAATGAGAGCCTGTGACCTGCGTCAACATGGAGGATCTTGCCTGCGTACTGCTCGGTGTGCGCCCACCAGATTTCGTATCCCCAGGGCTTCTCGATCCGGCGGGGCAGTTCGTTCCCCATGCGCCACAAGCTAACCGGTGGGACTGCACGGGAGCCAAGCGACGTGCTCGGGCTCGGGCTTGCCCAGTACAGAAGGCCAGGTGCCGTTGAGTACCGGCTTCAATCCTGTAGGCACCGTGACGAGCGATCTCGATCGGATCGTGGACTTCTACCAGAGCGTCTTCGAGGCGATGATCACCTTCGAGATGGCCGCCCGAAAAGACCATCCCCGGATGGTGATCCTCGACCTCGGTTGCGGAGCGTTGACCCGGTCTTACGACAGCTTCAGCTTTCCTGCCAGCGTGGCGAGGTAGTCGATGTGGGCGTCGGTGGAGTCGAGCCCGAGGCCCATCGTCACGACTGTGACATGGGTGCCCCCGGCCGCGCGCCATGCGTCGATCTCCCTGAGCAATACGCTCAAGTCGCCGCCACTCAACGCCACGTAGTCCCCACCGAAGTCCTCGACCGACCTGCCCAGGCCGGCTACGCGATCACGTAACTGTGTCCAGGCCCCGATGGCGTGATCGGCGCCCCCGCCGAAGAAGATGAAGCCGTCGGCCAGCTTGGAGGCGCGCTCGAATGACTTCTCGCCGGAGCCACCGAGCCAAATAGGAATGGATCGCGATGGCTTCGGAAGGAGGGAGGCCCTATCGATTCGGTCGAAGCGGCCCGAGAAGTCCACGACAGGTTCTGTGAATAGCCGACGGAGCAACCCGATCTGTTCCTCCTGTCGCGCTCCACGGGTATGAAAATCCTGGCCCAGAGCTTCGTACTCCACATGGTTCCAGCCGACACCGATGCCCATCCGCAGCCGACCACCGGACAGCAGGTCGACATCTGCAGCCTGCCGCGCCACCACCGCCGTCTGGCGCTGGGGTAGAACCAATATTCCGGTCGCGAATCGGATCCGCTCGGTGATGCCGGCCAGGTGGGCGAACATGACGAACGGGTCGTGGAACGGGTCGCGTTCGTCATAGGGTCCCACCAGCGGAGGAGACCGATCGGCATGGACCGCCCCGAGCACGTGATCGTAAGCCAGCAGGTGGTCGAAGCCCAGGTCCTCGACTGCTCTCCCGAACTGGCGAACGGCGGCCGGATCTCCATGCAGTTCAGTTTGAGGGTAGGCGACGCCGATGTCCATGCGGCTCAGTTTCTCACCGTTCCGGTAACGCGGAAAGGGGCAGCGGTGTCAACGAGCCGAAGCAGCTCAGGTCCGGTCCTAGTCGGATAGCTTCCGGTCCTGTTCGGACAACGTCTGCGTGAAGTCGTAGCGTTCGACGAGGTCCGGGGCCGGCGCTACTCCGCCTCCGCCACTTGCTTGATCGCAGCCAGGGTTCCTCGTATCCCCTGGTGAGCGGTTTCGGCCCGTTTGGCGATCTGGGCATCGGCGGTGTCGCCGAACCGTTCATGGAAGCTGACGAGTCCGGGGGGAAGGAACCGCCACGTTTCGGTGACCCGTGTGCCCCCGAGGGCACTGGCAAACGTATACGAGAAGCTCATCCAGGATCCGGCGACGACATAGGTGAACTGGCGGCCGCGGTTGGCCACCGTCACCTCGGATCGGCTCTCCCACTGGGATCGCGTGTCTCCGGAACGGTCGGGTGACTGGTGGCGGGCGACGAACCAGGCACCGACGTGAGAACCGCCTTCCTCCTCCCACCGACACTCCTTGCAGGCCGGACTCCATTCGCTCATGCGCGTGACGTCTGAGATCAGGTCGTAGAGGACGTGGGGCTGACGGGCGATGACGATGGAGTCCGAGAAGGTGAGGATGTCCACTCCTGAAGTATGAACCTTCGGGCCCTGAGTCGCATCCGGGGTCCCAACAGTGTGTCGTGAAGGTGTTCACAATCAGTTGCTCCTGTGCCACCACGGAGCACGGCGACCCGTCGATTCGCCGTCCCGCCGGCGGTACCGGTGAGAGCGCGTGGGCCACGACCATGCGGCGTGAGCACGACCCGCCGGTGGGTGTCGGGGAGCTGAGAGGCTCGACGGTCAGAGCGCCTCGTACACGGCGGCGATGAGCGCCCGGTTTCTGGTGCTCTGCCATCGGGGGATGACGTCGTTCATCACGTAGCCGAAGGCGACGCCCGACTCCGGGTCGGCGAAGCCCACAGCCCCACCGGTCCCGAAGTGACCGAAGCCGCCCGGATTGGGTCCGAAGGGCCTTCGAGGCGTGGTCGGGGTGAATCCGAGCCCGAAGGTGACCTCTTCGCCCAGCACCGGACAGAAGCCGGTCGACTGGGGTGCCGTCGCTTCGGCCAGGAGGTCCGCAGACAGAAGGCCTGGTGAAACGGTCAGGGCCGCGTACATGACCGCGATCCCCCGGGCGGTCCCGTGGCCGTTGGTGGAGGGGACCTCGGCGCTCCGCCAGCTCGTCGTGTTGACCACGCCGAGCGACGAGTAGCCGGCGGGGTTGAAGTAGCTGGCCATGGTCATGAGTTCGTCACCGGCGAGGGCCCCGAAGTCGACCTCGATGTCCGACGAGCCGTTCCAGACGACGTCGGCACACCTCGGGTGGAGCCGCCGGGGCACGCCGAACCAGACGTCCGCACCCAGCGGCCCGGCGATCGATCGGAGCTGATCACCGCACGAGGATCCACCGGCACGGCGGACGATCTCGCCGATCAGATGGCCGTAGGTATTGGTGTGATAGGTGTGGCGGGTGCCCGGTTCCCACCAGGGCTCCGTCGCGGCCAGCGCACCGGCCATCCGATCCCACTCCCAGAGATCGGCATTGGTCAGGGGCCGACGGATGGCCGGCACACCGGCCCGATGGCACAGGGCTTGGCGCAGCGTGACCAGGTCTTTGCCCCCATCGGCGAATTCCGGCCATACCGAGACGACCGGATCATCGAGGCGGATGAGGCCCTGGTCGACGAGCCGGAGAGCGAGCAGGGCAACAAAGGCCTTGCCGACGGAGTAGAAGTTGACCAGCGAATCCGGCCGCCATGGTTTCGCCCGTCGCCCGTCGGCCCAACCACCCACCAGGTCGACCACGGTGCGCCCGTCGATGAGGACGCAGACGCCTGCGCCGACCTCTCCGCGTTCGGAGAAGTTGCGGACGAACTCGTCACCGACAGCTCGGAACCGGGAATCGCAAACCCCGCCGATCGGTGCGTCCACGTCATGCAGTCTCTCGGTACTGGTCGCGACCCCGGCGACCGCCGGGGCCGGTGAAGTCAGGTGCCCGGAGGACCGCCAGCAGGAAGAGAGCCGCACAGAATGTGATCCCGTCTCCGATCCCGTGGAGTACCCCCTGCCGGTAAGCGCCCCATGCCAGCAGGCCGATCAGTGCGCCCCAACCGGCGACGAACACGGTCGCACGCCTCATTCCATCGACCAGCGAGTCGCCCGGGAGCAAGACCCGACGTCTCACTCGCCGGGTCAAACCCAGCACCATCCGCTTGCCCAGACCTGCCGGCGGTTGCCCGAGCGCCTTCCCATGTGCCAGTGACATCGCTACCTGCGCTTTCCGGTGCCCAGGCTAGCCGAAGGGCGAATTCGGAAGGGCGGCGATCTTCTGTCCGTGCGGCGGCCTCGTCAGAGGTTGGAGAACCGCTGAGAGCCCGGAAGGTGCCGGAGCCGGCCAACGGGCCGGGACGCTGCGCCCCCCGGCCGCGTCCCTCAGGCCCGTCGCTTGGGCTTGGCGCTGTCGATCACCCTGGCCGTGGTCTCGACCACCTTGGCGGTGGGTCGGAACGATCCCTGTGCGACCCGACGGTCGCGGTAGCGGGGCGAGACGGCCATGAGGAGCTGGTGGACGGCCAGGGCGCCCAGCGCCACGACCACGGCGACAAGGAAGATCCCCACGATCAGCACCAGGACACCGACGAAGAGGATGAGCCCGATGACTGCGCTGAAACCCAATGCCAACGAGCCGAGAAAACCGCGACCGGGACTGGGCCGGCCCGGGCCCGACGTGTACACGACCACTTTCTCCATGTGATCAGAGTATGGCGGAGGGTCGGGTGTCCACACGTCGGGGGGGGTGGGGCTGGAACCGACCCGGCCCGGCAGTGGATGGGTGGGTCCACCCACGACCTCGCCCTGGGTGGAGCTCACCTGGGCAGATCCCGGCGCCAGGTGCGAGGCCGTCCCGTGTGAGGTCCCGCTCAGGGCCCTCGAGCGAACCGGTGGGCGTCGGGGAGTCATGGGTCCCGCGGTTGTTCCCTGAGGCTGTTCGGACCCCGGTCGCCGTCGAGTTCGATCGCTTCGATCAGCTCGGGCCGATCGTTGGCGGTGCTCCCGACCTCCTTGCCCACCGGGTAGTGGACGAGCGTGCCCGCCCTGGTCGGGACGAGCAACTGGTGCAGCTCGGCCCCGCCGGTGACCCGGGGGTCGAGCCACAGGTCCCAGTTCTGCCGTTCGAGGACGACAGGCTCGCGATCGTGGATGGGCATGTCCGGTCCAGCCTCCGTGGTGATGATCGTGGCCGTCCGCAACACCTGGCCTTCGGCATCACGCCACCATTCCCTCAATCCCGCCAACACCACTGGTTCACCATCGGCCCGCCGGAAGGCATAGGGCTGTTTCGCCTTCGGTCCGAGCTTCTGCCATTCGTAGAAGGCGTCCACCGGAACCAGGATGCGCCACCGTTCGAACGCCGACCTGAACATCGGCTTGGTGGCGACAGATTCGGCACGCGCGGTTGAACGTACCCTTGACAGCTGCGGGATCCTTGGCCCAGCTCGGGACCAGCCCCCATTTGTAGGCATCCAGGATCCGGCGGCCATCTCGTTGGGACACGCCGAGGATCGGAGCCGTGGGTCCCACGTTCCAGCTCGGCCGCCACGTTGCCATCAGATCGGGGTCCACCCCGGCATCGAGTAGCCGGGCCAGATGGCCCGGATCGTCGTAGAGGGCGATGCGGCCGCACATGGACGGCAGCCTATGACCGGACCGTCCCACCCCGAGCCGACGGTGGGCTCCCACGAGCCCGGCAGGTCCTCGTACGATGGGCGCCGGGGCCCAGGGAGAACGACCAGGCCGGCGTCGCACGACTTGTTGGCGTGACCTTCGGACCGTAGGCTCCCGCCAGCCACTGCGGAAGGGGGGAGTCATATGAAAGGCCGGCAACTGGGCACCGTGGCACTCGTCCTGCCGCTGGTCGTCGGCGCCTTCGTCCTGCCGCCGACGGCCGGTGCCACGGGAACCCCGGCCGGGCAGGCTCCGTTGACCGCGGCCGAGGCCAAGGCGCTCTCCACAGACGTGTCCGACAAGGTCATCGTGGTGTTCAAGAATCAGCTGCCCGGGACGTCGGACTTGCCGCGGGACGAGGCCCGGCGCGCCAGCGCCGTCGGCCAGGCACAGAGCGGCGTAGTGGCCGAGCTGGCCCGCACCGGAGCGCGCCAGGTGAAGCGATTCCAGCTCGTCAATGCCGTGGCCGCCACCGTCTCGCCGGGGGAGGCTCGGCGGTTGTCGGCCAATCCGTCCGTCGCCGAGGTGGTACCGGACGAGCCGATCCCCGTCGTCAGCTCGGTGCCGAACCCGGCCCGCAAGGCCTCGAGCGGCATCGCCCCCCTGGCCGGAGCCTGCTCGCCCTCCGGCCAGGTGCAGCTGGACCCACAGGCCATCGAGGCCATCCACGCCGCCACCCAGTCGGGGAAGGGCCAGTCTGCCCAGGCCCTCGGCTACACCGGTACCGGAGTGAAGGTGGGGTTCATCGCTGACGGGATCGACATCGACAACCCCGATTTCATCCGGTCCGACGGCCAACATGTGTTCACCGATTATGAGGACTTCAGTGGGAGCGGGACCGATTCGCCCCAGGACGGTGGCGAGGCCTTCCTCGACGCCAGTTCGATCGCCGCGCAAGGCCGTGAGACGTACAACGTCGCCGACTACGCAGTCGGCCTCGACCGGCCATGCGATATCCGCATCCTGGGCGTCGCCCCCGGAGCCAGCCTGGTGGGGCTGAACGTGTTCGGGTCGGCCGCAGTGGTCTTCAACTCGGTCTTCCTCGAGGCCATCAACTACGCCGTGACCGTCGACCACGTCAACGTGCTCAACGAGTCGTTCGGATCCAACCCCTTCCCCGACGAGGCGAGCCTCGACCTCACCGACATGGCCAACGAGGCTGCGGTTGCGGCCGGTGTCACCGTGACCGTGGCGAGTGGGGATTCCGGACTGGCCGACACCATCGGATCCCCCGCCACCGACCCGGCCGTCATATCGGTCGGCGCGTCCACCACGTACCGGGCCTACGCCCAGTCGGGACTGGCGGGGATCACCATCCCCGGTGTGACCGGATGGCTCAACAACAACATCAGCGGGCTCAGCTCCGGTGGTTTCGACCAAAGCGGCGGCACGGTCGACGTGGTCGCTCCGGGCGACCTCAACTGGGCGCTGTGCACGGCCGACCCCGCCATGTACGCGGACTGCACCAACTTCGCCGGCCAGGGGTCGGCGGTCGAGCTCACCGGCGGGACGAGCGAGTCTGCTCCGCTGACCGCCGGGGTGGCGGCGCTGGTCATCCAGGCCTATGCCGGGTCCCACGCCGGTGCCGTGCCCACGCCGGCCGTCGTCAAGCAGATCATCGTCTCGACCGCAGAGGACATCAATGCTCCTGCCGACCAGCAGGGGGCGGGCCTGGTGGACGCCTATCAAGCCGTCCTGGCGGCCAGTTCCTACCCGGGGGCGACCGTTCATCCCGCCGGGACGGCCATCCTCAAGCGATCGACCCAGTTGAAGGCCGTCGGGCAGCCCGACAGCATGCAGCGGCTGTCGGAGACGGTCGTCAACGACGGCTCGGGTGCGGCCAACCTGCGCGTTGCCAGCCGGACCATCGGCACCTACCGCAGCCTGGGCACGGCCACCGTGACGCTGGCTGACGCCTCGGGTGATGTCGGTCTGGTCACCTTCTCCGAACCCCCCGGTCAGGCCAGGCTGTACACGTCGATCGCCTACCGGGGCGCGGGACCCTCCACCGATGTCGATGCAGCTGTCGACATCAGCCTGTTCTCACCGGACGGACAGCTGGCGGAGACCAGCAGCCCCCAGGGCACCGCCGACGACGGAGATGCCCAAGTCGCCGATCCGGCCCCCGGCACCTGGACGGCCGTCATCTTCGGCTCCCCCTCCACCGACGGGGGAACGGTCGGCCCGGTACGGTTCGGTGCCAGGTCGGCCCCATGGGAGACCTTTGGGAAACTCTCGACATCGCGGCTCACCCTGGCTCCGGGTGCGTCCGGTTCGTTCACCCTGACCGTTCCCACCCCCGAACAGCCCGGGGACCAATCCGGGTCCGTGGTCCTGACGGACGGGGTCGGCCCGTCGTTCGCCGCAGTGAGCACTGTTCCGGTCACCCTCCGCTCGGTGGTGCCGACGCCCGCTCCCTCCACGACGTTCACCGGCACCTTGACGGGGGGCAACGGGCGGCAGTTCAATACCGGCCAGACGGCCTACTACGAGGTCTCGATACCCGCCGGCACCCCGGTGCTCAACGCCGAGATCACCACGGCGAACGCGATCCAACACGTTCATCGCCGAGCTCGTCGACCCGCTCACCGGCGAGGCCGCGTCGACAGCGAGCAACGTCCGGGAGGCACACACCGTCCATGGGACGACGCTGGTGCGACAACTCGGGACCCAGCTCCACGTCCTCCACCCGACGTGCAGGTGACTGGACCCTCGTCATCGACTTCTACAATCAGGTCGACGGCACGTCGCTGTCCCAGCCTTTCACGGTCACCCTCGACCGGTTCCGTGCACCCGCCAGCGCCGTCGGGCTTCCCACGTCCCCGACGACGACGCTGATCGACGGGGCGCGGGAAGACGGTGGAAGTGAGGGTGATCAACCGGGGACCGACGCCGGAGGTGTACTTCGTCGATGCCCGCCTCGACCGTTCCGTCGAGATGAGCCTGGTCTCTTCGACCGGACCGTCGGTGACGGTTCCGGTGCCCTCCACCACCGTGCCTCAGTACCTGGTCCCGAGCCACACCACCTCGATCACCGCCACCGCGTCGGCCAGTGCGCCTATCTTCTTCGACTACTCGTGGGCGTTCGGGGACCCCGACCTCATCTCCTCGGAATCAGGCGACGGCGACGTGGCGACGGGCACGTTCACCACCTCCTCGGTGGCGCCGGGGGACTGGATCATCACCCCCTTCCAGAAGGGACCAGACGGAGCGGCCGGCGTGACGCCCGTCACCGCGGCGACGTCCATGTCGGCCAGGACGGCTGCATTCGACCCGGCCATCACCTCGACGACCGGCGATCTCTGGCTGGCCGGCACCGATCCTTCGGCTCCTCTCAGCCCGGTCTTGGTCAGGCCGGCTCAGTCCGCCGAGCTGCCCATCACCATCAGGCCCTCGGGAGCGGTCGGCAGTACGGTCAGAGGAACCCTGTACGTGGACGATCTCTCACCGGCCGACGCCGATGTGACGCAGGATTCCCAATCGGGGATCACCGCCAATGCCAGCGACGTCACCGCGTTCAGCTACGCCTACACGATCGCGGCGGCTCCGAAATCCTGATCCGGTGAGACCGGCTCCGGCTCGAACCTCAGCGACCTGGTGCCGGGCGGCCGACCTCGAGGGCCGCTCAACAGCCTTCGGAGCCCAGATCCAGCGCCATGAACTCGATCGTTCTCTGCCGATGTCCCCTCTCGACGGCCGTTTCCGTGGTTGGTCGCAGGCCCATGGCGAGATAGGCCGAACGGGCCTCCTCATTCCCTTCGAGGACACCCAGGTACAGCGACGAGGCGCCACTCGAGTTGGCCCAGTCCGCCACCCCGTGCAGGAGGCCGTCGGCGATCCCTCTCCGCCGGTGGGAAGGTGCCACCCACATGCCCACCAGTTCGAACCTGGCCGGCTCGTCCGGCGAGGGGAGTGCTCCGGCCACCGCGACCGGTTCGTCGGCGTCGAAGGCCACGAACCATTGACAGGTCGTCGCACGGTGGCGCCACATTGCTTCGTCGAACGAGCGCTCCCGTTCGAGGCTCGACGTGAACGCGTCAGGCGCGTCGGCCAAGGCCCGCAGTCGGATCTCCCGGATGGTCCGCCAGTCGGTGATACCGAGCGGGACGATCTGAGGCATCGATCGAGCGTACCAACCGGCTCGGGGAACGGCTCCAAAAGTGCCCGGCCGCCCGGCCGCCCGGCCGCTCGAGCCCACGGCCGCCCGGCCGCTCGAGGCCACGGTCGCTCGAGCCCGCAGTCGGCCGGTCGCTCGAGCCCGCAGTCGGCCGGCCGCGTGGTGGCGCCGCAGTCGGCCGGCCTGTCGCCGAGGGGCCGCCGAGCACCGGCATACGATGGCGGGAACAAAACGATGGGTCACCGATCCGTCCGCACGAGAATGGACGGTGCCGAGCCCGAAAGGCGGTGACGTGCCCGCGATGTGCGAAATGGCCGTTCTGTCCAGTCCGGCGTCAAGGGCCAACGGTGCCGCGGCTGGATAGGGCCGAAGGCTCGGGCCGGCAGCGATGGCCCGACCGGGTGGCCGCCACGTTGGGTCCGATGGCTTCGTGCCGGTCCCTCGGCGGGCGGGTGTGGCATGTGGGGGTCGACGGTCGCCAGCTGGTGGTCAAGGTCGGCCGTGGGGTGCTCGATGAGGCAGACGGGCTCAGGAGCCTGTCGGCGGTGGTGGGGGCACCTCCGGTGCCTGAGGTCGTCCTGGCCGAGCCCGACCTTCTCGTCACCACCTGGATCGGCCAGGAGGCCCCCTCCACCGGTCACGAGGAGGCCCTGGGGGAGATGCTGGCCCGTCAGCACTCGGCACCCTGGTCGCGGTGGGGTGGGGGCTCGTCGTGGATTGGTGACTGTGCCGTTGATCCGACGCCTGCCCCGGACGGGGCCACGTTCTACGGAGCCCGGCTGCTCGGGCTCGCCGCCCGGTGCGGGCTGGACGGGCCCATGGCCGCGCTGGCCGGCCACCTGGGCGAGATGCTCCCACCGGACGGGCCGGTACTGGTCCACGGTGACCTGTGGTGGGGAAATGTCCTTTGGGGAGACGACGGCCGAGCGTGGCTCATCGATCCGTCGGTCCACGGCGGCCACCCGGAAGAGGATCTGGCCATGCTCGGCCTCTTCGGCCCGATCCCCGAGCGCACCATGCGGGCCTACGCCGAGGTTCGCACCGTGCAACCCGGCTGGGAGGAACGAGTGGAGCTGTTCCAGCTGTACCCCCTTCTCGTCCACGCCGTGCTCTTCGGCGGGGGATACCGGAGCCGGGCGCAGTCCATCCTCCGCCGATTCACCTGATCGATCTCGCTGCCGACGACGGACGTCATCCTCGATCGGGTGCGGATCCGTCATCGTCATCGAGCGGGCCGGCAACCGTTTCGGACCCCGATGATCCGGGTGCACTGGCCACGGTCGGTAGCCATCCGAACACACCTGAGGAAGGCGAAATCTCGTTCGGCCCCAACGGTTTGTGCCTCGGTGACGAGGTCCGGCCCGAGGGGCGGATTCCGATCACAGGGTGCGCGTTTCGCCGCGGCGCGCGTTTGCCTGTCGAGTAACGTCGCAGCGTGGCTGCGGGAGATTCTCACGCCGAGGACGAGGGACGGTCGGGCCGGTGGCTCCGTGACCTCCTGGGTGTGGCGTGGGTGATCGTGGCCGCGGGCGCGGTGATGGCACCCGCTCTGCTCCACGGTTGGTCATTGGGACCGTTCGACCAGCTGTCCCGGTTCGGCCTTTCACAGCACACCCAGGCGACCCCCTACAACACCCAGGTGTCCGATCTCATCCGGGAAATCATCCCGTGGACGACCCTCTCGTGGACCCAGGTGCACCATGGGCTCCTGCCCCTGTGGAACCCCTACAGCGCCCTCGGCGCCCCATTGGCCTTCAATTGGCAGTCGGCGGCGTTCAGCGCCCCGGCCCTGCTGGGCTACCTGTTCCCGCTGCGGCTCGATTTCACCGTGCAGGTGCTCACCACCCTTGTCGTCGCCGGGACGGGCATGTACGTGCTGGCCAGGGTCATGCGGCTGGGGGTGCTCGGTGCGGCCATGGCAGCCACCGTGTTCGAGCTCAGCGGTTCGTTCATGGCCGTGCTGGGATGGCCCATCGCCGGGGTAATGTCCTGGGCCGGATGGCTGTTCGCCTGTTCCATCCTGGTGGTGCGGGGCAATCATCGCCGCCGCGACGTCTCGTTGCTGGCCCTCGTTCTGGCGCTGGCCATCTATGCCGGACAGCCGGACACCCTGGTCGTCCTCATCGTATCGGTGGTCGTGTTCCTCGTTGTCATGTTGGGGCTGCGCCTCCGCCGGCTCGGGGCCCCGGCGATCCAGCGTCCCGTACTGGATCTGGCCGTCGCCGCGGTCGCCGGACTCGGACTGTCGGCTCCGCTCTGGCTTCCCGCGGCCGCACTTTCGTCGGGATCGATCCGGGGAGTGGGTCGACATACCGCATTCCCCGTCGACTACCTCCTGAACGTCATCTTCCAGAAGTTCAACGGACTGTCTCTCAACGGGAGCGCCTCCTTCAACGCCGCCAACATCCACGGCCTCAACTACATACCCACCGCGGTCTACGTGGGGGTCATCGGCATCGTCCTCGCCGCCGCGGCGTTGGTCACCATCCGTCGGCGGCCGGCGATCGTCGCCTTCGGAGCTGTGGTTGCGGTCAGCGCTTGCCTCGTCTATCTCTCGCCGCTCGTCGCGCTTCTCAACCGGCTCCCGATACTCGGAGAGGTCAGATGGGTCCGGGCCATCCAGATGTTGGGGTTCGGCCTGGCCATCCTGGCCGGGGCGGGGCTGGACGCTCTGGCCCGCTCCCGGGGCGACCGGCGGGTGCGCAACTGCCTGGGCGTAGGGTTCGGCGCCGCCGCCCTCCTGATCCTCTTGGTTTGGCTGTTCGGTCGTGGCCACCTGTCGGCGGTGGATGCCACCATCCGATCGCGGAGCTTCGTCTGGCCGGCGGCCGAGACGGTCCTCGGCCTGACCGTGTTCGGGTTCCTGGTGGTGATGGCCCGCCGGGGCCGGGCGGCCCTCTCGAGGCTCGGTGATCCCAGTCGTGTGGCCGCTGCCTTCCTGCTGCTCGCCTCGACCGTGTTCCTCGCCGCCCTCGGCGCTCCCTGGTGGCCGTCGAGCACCTCCTATCTCAAGCCCACCCGGGCGGAGACCACCCTGCAAAAGGCGGTCGGGACCTCCATGGTCGGGTTCGGGACCGGGTCCTGCTGGTACCCGCCCACCCTCGGGATCCAGCCCAACGTCAACATCGTCTACGGGGTCCACGAGCTCAACGTCTACGATCCACTCACCCCACAGGAGCTCTACACGGCCTGGACGGAGGCGACGGGCCTGTATCCGAGGCCGGTCGGGATCTACGCCTACACCGTGCCTATTTCCATGTTCTGCCCGGTCGTCAAGTCGGTGGCCACCGCCCGCCTGTTCGGGGTGGGATTCGTCCTCGAACCCCACGGGGCCAAGGGGCCGCCCGGCAGTGTCTTCGTCAAACAGATCGGCACCGAGGAGCTCTACCGGATCCCCGGCGCGGCGGCGGCCACGCTCTCCGCCCTGGGCGTCCACGGGTCGTTGCCCGAGGTGGACGCCCCGGGCCAACCGGTGGCGGTCACCTATCCCGACGCCGCCTCCTGGAAGCTGGTCACCCACGCCGCCCGCCCGCAGGTCCTCCGGCTGCGGCTCACCGATGTGCCCGGCTGGCACGCCACCATCGACGGGAAGCCGCTGACCCTGGTCCGATTCAACCGGATCATGCTCCAGGCCAGGATCCCGGCCGGGCGGCACACCATCGAGCTGCACTACTGGCCCGACACGTTCAACGCCGGGCTGGTGCTGGCCGGCGGCACCGCCGTGGTGCTGGTGGTGGCGCTGGTGTTCGGGGGCCGGTGGTCACGGAAGAGGAGGGCGCCGGCCGGGGCCGTCGGTGCCCCGTGACCGGTCTACGCCTGGTCCTTCGGGCCCTTGTAGCCCAGCAGTCTGACGATGAACATCCCCAGCCGATTGGGCTTTTTCGCCATCTCGGCGGCCTTGGCCTCGGCCTCGTGCCCATGCGTCACCCGGACCTGGAAGTTGTAGCCCTTCGGATTCGCGTCGCCCATGGCGCTCCCCCTTCTCGCTGGTCAGGGTAAGCGTATCTCCCATGCGCGGCAGGGCGAGCTTCGAGGCGGCCGTCGCACCTGCCTGATTCCGAGCCGTCTGCTTCCCACGTGAGCAGCGACGATGAGGACAAGGGTCACAGACTCGTGCGTGAGTCCCACCGTCACTTCCTGGCGCGGCCGGAGGCCCGGGTCTCGGCACAGCGATGGGTATCGATGGCCGGCCGCCCGATCGACCCGGCGAGGTGGGGCCTATGGGAGACTTCGGATGCGGATGGCACCAGCGATAGCATCCATCGACCGTTGAAAATCCGGTCTTCTCCTCCCGCCGGAACATCCGTACACGATCCGTTGGGATGGTGGACTGTTGAGAAGGCTGGTGGGGGCCCACCACGGATCGTCGGGCTCCCAGGGTTCGACCCGGGTGGTCGGTTACCGCAAGCATGCAGTGGAGTTCGAGCAGAAGGGAACCAAGATCTCATGGCCGACCAAGGCGCAGAGCTCATCCGGGGTAAGAACGTGGTCGCCGTCATCTCCTTTCGCGACACCTACATCTACGCCACCGACACAGAACCCGGTGCGCGACCCGAGCGGGTTGTCTCTCCCGATCCGCACGGACGGTTCCACAAGGTCCACCACAAAGCCGGAAATCCATCAGGGACCTACGAAGACGACAGTCCTGCATACTGGGAGGAGATCACCGAGGAGCTTGCCCCTGCAGGCGCGATCCTCGTCTTCGGTCATGGCAAAGGCAAAGCCAACGCGTCACATCACTGGGTGACCTACGTCGAGAAGCATCGCCGCGATGTGGCGGCGAAGTTGGTGGCTGACGTGCGGATCGATATCGACCAAATCGACGAGGAGCAGGTATTGCGACTCGCACAGATCTACTTTGACGAGGCGCCACGGCGCGACTTCGGCGACAATCGGCGGGGTGCGTCGGAGACCTGAGTCGGTCATTGAGGCCTTCGGAACGTCACGGTGTGAATCCGTTCCGCCCATCTCGACCGTCGATGATCACGCCTGCCATTGACGTCCTCCCCGTGACTCGGCTCAACTCTCCGGCGTGGGATTGAGAATTGCCATCGCCGGCGGGGGAGTGGGCGGGCTCTCTGCGGCCATTGCGCTCGATCGGAGCGGTCACGACGTTGTGCTCTTCGAGAAGGCGACGTCCTTCACTGAGATCGGTGCCGGGCTATCCCTCTGGCCCAACGCCCTGGCCGCCTTGGCCAGCATCGACTTGGAGAACCGAGTCATGGCCTGTGGCTACTGGGAGAACGAAGGTGTCATCCGCGCCGCCGACGGAGCAGTGCTCCGGCAGGTCGAAAACACCAATCTCATGATTCTGCGATCCGATCTCCAAAAGGTCCTGCTCGAGGCGATGAAGGACATTCCCGTTGTTCTGGGTGCTCGGTGCACCGGAGTGGCGGCGAACGGGAAGACCCCGGTTCTCCAGCTGGAGGACGGATCCTCGATCGAAGCCGATCTCGTCGTGGGCGCCGATGGCATCCGGTCGGCGGTGCGCCAGTCGATCGCACCTGACGACGATGCGCCGAGATACTCGGGATTGAGTGCGTGGCGTGGGGTCGTGGGGGCCCCCGGACTTGTCGACAGCGCGTGGTTGAGCGTGGGAGGCGGCCTGCAGTTCCTGGCCGCTCCACTTCCGGACGGGCGCGTCTACTGGAGCCCGCTGGTCAGGCTGGAAGAAGGCCGATGGGAGGGGATCATGGATCATCGCCGCTTTCTTCTGGATCGATTCGCTACCTGGCACGAGCCCATCCCCTCCCTGCTGGACCGGACGCCGGAAGAGGCACTCCTGCCCACTCCCGTGTACTTCCGGCCGCCGCCCAAATGGATGACGAGGGGCAGGGTTGCCCTGATCGGTGATGCAGCCCACCCGATGACTCCGGATCTGGGCCAGGGCGGTTGCCAGGCCATAGAGGATGCCGTCGTTCTCGCCCACTGCGTCGCGGTGGGCAGCGACGACATCGACCGTGCTCTCAGCCGATTCGAGGAGCGCCGCCTGGGCAGGGTTCGGCGCGTGGTCCGAGAGGCGCGCCAACTGGGCGTCATCATGGCTGAGAACCACCAACCTCTCATGCCGCTCCGAACGGCCGCGCTGCGCCTCATTCCGGCCAGGTTCACCGAGAGGAGGCTCTCAGCGATCAACGCACGTGAGGCATTCGAGGCGCAACTGGCTGCGACCTGAACGGAGAGCCTGCCTCCACGGCCCGGGATCAGCCGTCCGTGGTCTGGCGATGTTGCCGGCGTCGCCCGAGATGTGGACCACGTTGGGTCCGGTCCCGGCCCAGGCTGAGCTTCATAACGTCACGATGGGCAGGTGGTCCTCCCGAGCAGCCGGTAGCCGCCACCGTGCCAGGGCCGAACGTCCCGCAGGCGCCGCCCGTACCCCGGCGATGGGGGGTCGTTCTGGTCCGGCACCATGACCCGAGGCAACCCGCGCCTTCGGTGTCCGGAGAGTCGCGGACAGCAATCCTGATTGCACGCTCCGACCATCGGTGGCAGGGTTTGAGCGGCGGCGGCAGTTTCGGCAGGCGGATGCCTGGTCGGCATCCACGAGCGAAGGATGCTTCAAACATGGGGGTTCGCGGTGGGAGATGTCTGCGGGCCGTTCTGGCCGGGACTCTGCTGGTGGGGGGTATGTCCCTGATTTCGGTGGTCGGCGGGTCGGCTCCCGCCTCGGCGGCGGGGGTGACCGGCACCTTCAACGTGGGCAACAATCCCACCGGCGTCTCGTCGGACGGCACCCACGTCTGGGTGGCGAATTACAACGACGGTACGGTCACCGAGCTGGACGCTTCAACCGGGGCGGTGGTCAACACCATCACCGTGGGTGGAGGTCCCAACGGCATCTCGTCGGATGGCACCCACGTCTGGGTGGCGAACTCCAACGACGACACGGTGACCGAACTGGACGCTTCGACCGGGGCGGTGGTCAACGCCATCACCGTGGGTGGAGGTCCCAACGGCATCTCGTCGGATGGCACCCACGTCTGGGTGGCGAACTCCAACGACGACACGGTGACCGAACTGGACGCGTCGACCGGGGCGGTGGTCAACACCATCGCTGTCGGGAACACCCCCTTGGGCATCTCGTCGGATGGCTCCCACGTCTGGGTAGCGAACTCCAACGACGACACGGTGACAGAACTGGACACGTCGACCGGGGCGGTGGTCGACACCATCTCCGTGCCCGGCATTCTGCCCAACGCCATTTCGTCGGACGGCACCGACGTGTGGGTGGCGGACCAGTCCAGCAACCAGGTGATCGAGCTGGACGCATCGACGGGGGCTGTGCTGAACACCACGGCCGTCGGTGGCCATCCCGTCGGCATCTCGTCGGACGGAACCGACGTCTGGGTGACGAACAACGGTGGTAACGACACCGTCAATGAACTGGACGCGTCGACGGCGGCGGTGGTCGACACCATCACCGTCGGTCTCAACCCCTACGGCATTTCGGCGGACGGCCATCACGTCTGGGTGACCAGCCAAAACGACAACGCGGTGAACGAGCTGGCCGTATCGGCCACCCTGTATGTCTCCAGCTCGGGGAGCGGGAGCGTCTGCAGCCAGGCCAGCCCGTGCGGTTCGATCCAGACCGCGCTCACCGTGGCAACCGACGGCTCCTACAACGGCGACGCCATGACCGTTGACGTCGCTGCGGGCACCTACAACGAGACCGACACCGTCGACGCCTCGTCACTGGCCTCGTTGACCATCACCGGAGCCGGGGCTGGATCCACCGTGGTCGATGGTGACGACGCGGGGACGGTGCTGACCGTCAGCAACGGCACGGTGAACATCAGCGGACTGTCCATCGAGCTCGGCAACGCCTCCGAGCACGGCGGGGGGATCGCCAACGGCGGCACCCTCACCATCATCGACAGCGACGTGTCGCACAACAATGGAGCGCAGCTCGGTGGCGCGGTGTGGAACTCAGGATTTCTCACCGTCATCGACAGCACCCTGTCGGACAACGTCGCCTCCTACGGCGGGGCTGTCTACAACAGCGCCATCGCCGAGGTCAGCGGGAGTACGGTGTCGGGCAACACCGCCTACGAGAACGGTGGGGCCTTCTACTCGATCGATGACCTCGACATCGCTGACAGTTCGTTGTCGGCCAACACGGCGGACTCCGGCGGCGGAGGCGTCTACGAAGCCAACAACAGCCTGAACCTGACCAACAGCACCTTGTTCGGTAACGGCGCCACGGGCGCCGGCGGTGCCGTGTACCTTCTCGATGCTTCCGGATCCATCTCGAACAGCACCCTGTTGGACAACAGCGCCAGCACTGACGGAGGCGGGGGCATCTACGACGACGACAGCTCGCCGAGCATCGGCGCCACCATCGTGGCCGACAGCCCGACGGGAGGGGACTGCGCTGCCTCGGGTACCTCTCAGACAGACCTCGGCTACAACCTGGACGACGACGGGACCTGCGGGTTCACCGGTACCGGGGACCTCTCCGCCAACCCTTCGTCCGATCCTGACCCCTCCGGCCTCCAGAACAACGGGGGACCGACCGAGACGGTCGCCCTGGAGCCTGGCAGCTCGGCCATCGACGAGGTCACCGACAGCGCACTGTGCCCGGCCACCGATCAGCGGGGTGCCCCGCGGTCGACCCCCTGTGACATCGGGGCCTACGACAACACCAATGTCACGGCACCCTTCTCCGACGTGGTGGTGGTGGGCTCCCAGACCTACGGTGGTGCCGCCACCATCTTCGCGGACCAGTTTCCGCCCGCCGGAGTCACCCTGAGCGGTACCCCGGCCTGTGCGACCGTGGACGGCGGGACTGCCATCTCACCCGCGCTGGCCGCCGGCGGCCACACCGTGGACGGCTCGAGCTGCTCGGGTCTGACATCTTCCGATCCGAGCGACCCGGTCTACGTGCAAGGCGCCCCTGACGGCTTCGCGGTCTCGGCCGACAGCACCACCGTCAGCCTCACCACCAATGCGGCCAGCCAGCCCTATGGCAACGAGGGGGGAACGGTCTTCACGGTCACCGTCTCCACCGAAAACGGAGAAGAGCTGCCCGCCGTCGAGTACGCCACCGTCGATGTCGGCACCACCACCTGTCTGGCCACGCTGACCCCGGCCACCGGCGGGGCCACCGGGTCGTGCTCCATCGGGCCCGACGACCTTGGCGTCGGCCCCACCACCGCCTCGGTCACCTACGACGGCGACGCCGATCTGGACGCCTCGTCGCCAGCCACCGCCCCGTTCACGGTGACAGCGGCAGCGCCGCCGCCCACCATCAGCGGGGTGAGCTTCAGCGGCAGCCTCTCGTCCCCGACGGTGACGGTGACCGGATCGGGTTTCGGCGCCCAATCCGATCTCGGGTCCCCGGCCGTCCCCTACTGCAACACCCTGACCGGGTCCAACTACGGCAACAACTTCTACCTGACCACCACGATCGGGCCCTATGGTCCATGGCAGGCCGGACAAGGACCCGACGACTGCGTGGGGCTGATCATCTCGTCCTACTCGAATACCCAGATCGTCTTCACCTTCGGCAGCGGCTACGGGATCTTCGGGCACCACTGAGTCGTCTCCCGGCGACAGCTTCACGATGACCGTGCTCGGCACCACCTTCAACGGCACCGTCCCCTACCCGGACACGCCGACCATCGACGGGGTGACCTTCGGCGGCGACCCCACCAATCCGACGGTGACCGTGTCGGGGACCGGGTTCGGCACCCTGGCCGACCTCGGGACAGGGTCCCCGACCGGCGTGCTCGCGGCACCGGCGACGACTACGGCAACAACTTCTACTTCTCCGACCTCACCGGCTCGTGGCAGGCCGGACAGGGCGGCAGACTGCGTGGGGCTGATCATCTCGTCGTACTCGAGACACCCAGATCACCTTCACCTTCGGCAGCCGAGTACTCCGTGTTCGGCCCGGTCAGGAACGGCGACAGCTTCTCGGTGACCCTGTTCGGGGTCACCTTCAACGGCACCGCCTCGCTCGGGACGGGCTACACCTGTGCCGTGTCCGGCGTCTCGGGCACCACCAGCTTCCCGGTGGTGGTGTCCGAGTCCCCGGCCCCGCCGGCGCAGCATCGACGCCGGGGGGACCTTCCAGACCGCTCCGGCCGCCCAGGTCACCGTCCCGGCCTCGGTGCATCGACCACTTCCTCGGGACGGGGGCCACCTCGCTCACCGTCGCCTCCCAGACCACCGCCCTCGACGGGCTCACCGTCGGTCGGGGGCTCGCCGAGCGGGGCGGTCAGCCCCAACACCGAGTCGGCCTCGGCCTCCAACCTGCCGCTGAGCGACACCCTGGTGGCCGACACCCCCTACACCTACGCCACCACCTACAACCCGGTCACCTTCCAGACCGGACCGGGGACCGGCACGGTCTACTTCACCCCCGGGGACATCGACGCCGAGGTCACCTTCGTGATCCACGGCACCCCGACCCCCGAGTCCATCTCCTGTGCACGCCTCCGTCCGGGGTGGCCGCCCTGGGCTCGACCACCGTCGACCCGCCGGCCGCCACCCCCACCTTCCAGGTGCCCCCGGCCACCCCGCCCCTCCAGAACCAGGTCACGCGCCGGGACCGACGGCGGCTGGGGGGCGACCATCGCCAACACCTCGACGGCCACGGTCACCGGGCTGTCGGCCAGTGTGCAGGTCACCGACGGCCCGGCGCCCCCACCTTCGACCTGGCCGGCATGGCCGCCTCGGGGACCACCTGTGCCAACGGCCGGGTCGGGCAAGCTGACCTGTTCGATCGGGACCCTGGCCGCCGGGGCCTCGGACACCCTCGACGTGCTGGTCGACACCACCGGCCTGCCCGACGGGCACCACCATCACCGGGTCGGCCACGGTCGACCTCGTCCAATGCCGGGACCCAGGCCGACCACCCTCGGGGCCATCGGGGTGGTGGTGGTCGAGAGCGGGAACGGCACCAAGGCGGTGGCCGCCCCCGGGATCGCCCTGGTCCAGCACCAAGAGGCCGCTGTGCAAGGCCAAGGCCTCGGTACCCTGACCCTGCCCAAGGCCAAGATCAAGGTCAAGAAGCGGGTGGCCGAGAGGGCCGGGGCACCGGCCCCTCGGCCTCGGGCACGGTCACCGTGATCAGCCCGCCGCCGGTGGCCGTGACCCTGGAGAGCCTCGCCCCCTCGGCCGAGCCGGCCCTGTGCCCGCCCACCGGGTCGACCAAGTGCGAGGGCAACATCATCCAGGTGGTGGGCAACTTCTCGCTCTACACCAACAAGCTCGACCCCCATCGTGGCCGTGGTCAAGTTCTTCTACGGCTCGAAGGTCCCGGCCGGCACCGTCTACTTCCTGAAGCCCAACGGCAAGACGGTGGACAAGCTGTCGGCCTGCAAGAAGACGGCCAGCGGCTACGACACCCCATGCCTGGGCGGCCCCGAGCAGGACCTCGGTCGGCCCCACGACAGCCTCTACGCCCAGGACACCGTCTACTTCACCGGCAACGACCCGGCCATGGGCCGCCGCTGAGCGGTCAGCCGGGTGCGGGGACCGGGTCGGACCGAACAGAGGAGGGCCATGACCAAGGTGGCGGGCGTCGAGCCGGGGCAGCGCCGTCTGAACGGGCCCCAGACCACAGGGCAGGCGAGTACCATGACCTCTCGCCGCCGACGCATGAAAGTGCTGCGACCGGAACATCGCCGTGGCGATGCGACATGGCACCGGGCGGCTCGCCGACGTGCACCGACCGGACAGTGCCGGTCGGTTTCCGGTGCTGATCGCGGCATCGCCCTACCGCGTCAGGTCCCGGACCTCGGTGCGCCAACGGGCTTCGTCGTGGCCGGCGCACCTGACTTCTGGGTGCCGCGGGGGTACGCGCACGTGATCCGCCCAGCCTTGATCGGTGGCCGTCGCGGATCGAACCCTGGCGGCCAGGTCATTACGCGTGCGGGGGCCCGACAGCGCCGGCCCGCGCCCTCCTCTTCCGTGACCACCGGCCCCCGAACACCAGCGCCACCACCAGCACCACGGCGGTGCCGCCGGCCAGCACGATCCCGGCGTTGAAGGTGTCGGGCCAGTAGTGCAGCTCGATGGTGTGGTGTCCGGCGCGGGATCTTGGCCTGGAGCATGATCCGGTTGAATCGGATCAGTGGCAGCGGCTTGCCGTCGATCGGTGGCGTGCCAGCCCGGGACGTCGGTGAGCCGCAGGCGGAGGACCTGGGGCCGTGGAGGCGTGGGTGACCAGCTTCCACGACGTCGGCGTCGGGATAGGGACCGCCACCGGCGTGCCCGGGGCGTCCACCGGCGGCAGCGATCCCGTGGCGCCCAGGGGGGAGATGGTGGCCACCGAGGCGCCGGGGATGCGGTAGAGCTCCTCGTTGCCGATCTCTTTGTCGAAGACGCTGCCCGGTGGACCCTTGGCCCCGTGCGGGCTCGAGCACGAACCCGACGCCGAACAGGCGGGCCGCGGCCGTCGTGCTGACCACCGGGCAGAACATGGTGATCTCGGCCAGCGGTATACCGCTCGGCGCCCGATGGGCAGGGGGTAGTGGCCCGATGCGTCCGTCCAGGCCGTGTAGAGCTCCTGGGGGGTGAGCGGGTCGTAGACGTCGAGCTCGTGGACCCCGTAGACGATGTTGACGTTGGCCTGGATCCCGAGGGTCGGAGGGAGGAGGCAGGACGAGGTCCCGAACCCGACGATGGAGGTGCCGACCGCCTTCTGCAGGGCCGTCTCCGCCGGGGTGGGGGCGAGGTAGGTGGTGTTCGATGACCACCACGATGCGCCCAGGGCAACCAGGAACACGGTCGAGCGACCAACAGGAACACGGCGGCCACCCGGCTGGGGTCGCCCAGCAGCCGGCGCCACCCGGTCCCGGCCCCGTCGGGTGGCGCCGTCGGTCCGCCACGGCCAGGATCCCGAACACGGCGAGGCCGATGGACCGCCTCGGCCGCCGGCCAGATGAAGCTCCTGGATCGGATGGTGGCCTCCACCCGCGGGAGGTGGCCACGGCCGAAGAGCCACACCAGCGAGGAGCAGGACGGCCGCGGCGCCGAAGCCGGCGCCCAGCCAGTTGCGCACCCGCCGGTCGCCGTGCGAGCGGGCCAGGGCGTCGAGACCGGCCCCGGCCAGGATGGCCAGGCCGAACCCGAGCACCTGGATGGCGCGGACCCATCGGACCTCGGCCACGCCCGGGGACTGGTTGAGGAACGAGACCAGCGGTGAGAGGTAGACCAGGCAGCCGGTGACCACCACGACGGCGCCGAAGGCGACGACGGCCGGCCGGCGGCGGATGGTGACCAAGCGCCACCGCGGCCAGGACGACGGCGATGACCCCGACGTAGTCGGCCGTCGACACCCACCCCGAGGCCGTGGGCGTCGAAGGATCGGCTTCCGGCCAGCGACGATCCGTTGAACGTCTGGAAGATGGCATGCAGCATGTCGGAGGGGGGAAAGGCGTTGTGGCGTCCTGCCGGCCGGATGGACCCCGACGACAGCTGGAGGCCGGGGAGGATCAGCGGGTGCGGCCAGGCCCAATCCGGCGACCGAGCCGATGCCCACGTCCAGCAGCGGGCGCCCGACGGCCTCGCTCCCTCGAACCGGCGGATGCGGAGGGCGAGCATGACGACGAGGAAGACGGCGAGCGCCGACGATCAGGACGACCAGCGTGTCCGGCTCGCCGGCGTAGATGCGACAGGGCGAGGACGACAGCGAACAGGGAGATGTCGCGTCGGCGGTGCCGTCCCCGCACGACGAGGATGGTGCAGGCGAACAGCCAACCGGCCCACGACATGACCGAGGCGATCGGCCAGCCCAGCACCGACGATGAACGAGCCGCTGAGCTCGAACACGGTGGCGGCCATGGCCGCCCCGAGCACACCGAGCCGCATGACCCTGGCCAGCACGTACATCCCGGTCCCGCCGATGACCAGGGTGATCGAGCACCTGCACCGTGTAGTCGAGGCGGACGGGGACCAGGTAGCCGAGCAGGGCCGGAAGGCTGAACGTGGCCGACTGCCAGTTGAAGGCCAAGGGGCGCGCCCAGGGCGCTGTAGGGATTCCACAGGGGCAGGAGCCCGCTGGTGCACCTGGGTCCACGCCAGTGTCGTCCAGGGGATGATCTCCCGGATGAGGTCGAAGACCTGCGAGTTGTGGGGGAGTGGTTGGGAGGTGCTGGGTCAGGCCGAGTTGTGACAGCTGGTCGAAGGGGCCGAGCGACCATCCGTGGGACAGGGCGGGGGCCATCACCGCGCCGGCGGCGACGATCACCCAGGCCACGCCCAGGAGGTCGGGCAGCCACCGGCGGGTGCGGGTCACCGGTTCGGACATCGGCGGATGCCGTCAGGTATCAGGCTGCGGTCATGTGCGGGTGCCCGCGGCTCAGCACGGATGGGACGTGCTCGGGAGGGGCCAGCACGCACGCCGTCGCCCGGCGGACGGCGCTGGACGCCGCGGCTCGCCACCGAGGTGGTGCATCGGGAGAGCCATGCCGAGTCCAGAGGCTCGGCGCGATTGGCGTCCTCGACACCGGCCCAAACCCAGGCGTCCGCCTGGTGGATGGGCGGTCGACCGGTGGCCGCTGTGATCAGCGCGGCGGCTGACGTCACCGAGGGGATCTGGTCGTAGGCGGGAAGGGCCGCGCTGATCGGGGATCACGACCATGGTCACGTGCCAGTCGCGGAGCGCCTGGTGGACCGCGGACGCATCGCCGGCCGTGAGGGGCCCGGCGGCGCCGGCCTGGGCTGGATGCAGCGGCGATCACGGTCGCTCCTGGCAGCTCCTTGCCGGCTTGCACCAGGATCCCACCGGGACCGCCTTCCCCCACCATGGAGAAGTTCATATGGTCGACGCGCCTGCCAGGTCATGGAGTTGTCGAACGAGGTGAACGGGGCGGGCAGGATGAGGAGGACCTGGTGGTCCGGTAGATGCGGGGCCACCGTCGTGAACCAGGTGGGGAGGTCCACCGGAGCGGTGGTCATGGGGATGGTCTGGGCCAGGTAGATGGCCGGCTGAACCAGGGCGATCACGGCCACAGCCGCGGCTGTGCCGGCCCCGGCCCATCGCGGCCGCCGGGCCCCGGGCTCGTCCGCCGCGCCGCCGCGGCCCGAGCCGCGTGCCGCCGGCGGTTGACGGCGACATAGATGTGCTCGACGATCAGCCCCAACATCACGGCCACGGCCAGATAGGTGATGAGGATGAATCGGTAGGGCACCACGTTCTCGAGGATGGGCAGGTTCTCCAGCGCCTGCCACGGCAACCAGATGTTCGGGCTCGTGCCCGAAAGAGAGGAGCGGCGGAGATCAAGGCGATGGCACCGAACAGCCAGAGACGGCGGTCGCGGCGCCAGATGGCGACGCCTCCGGTCACGACGATGGCCATCCCACGTCCCGAAGTACTGGTAGGACAGGACCGTCCCCTGATATCCGCCCAGCACGCGGTTGTGGTCGGTGGCGACGGTGCTGCTCGAGGTTGACCACCGGAACAGGTAGAGGTCGGGCATGGTGCGTTGCTTCCGGGCGATGTGGCCGTAGATGCCGGGCCATACCGTGCTCCCCAAGTGGGCGGGGCCGGCCAGCGCGTACCAGGCCGGTCCGATCAGGAGGACGAGCGGCCACGGCCGCGCCGAGCCAGGCCCACCGCCGCGTAGCGGGCGTGCCGGCGAAGCTCGGAGGGACGGCGCCAGGCCGCGTACCCGACGACGATGACGATCCCGACCACCCCCATCGCCACCATGATGACGAGGACCTCGGTGCCGATGAAGAACTGCAGCGCCATCAGCAGCCCGAGGACGATCCCCGTGGGCACCGGGCGCCGCCGCTGCCGGAACAGCAGCTCGTCCAGGCAGGCGACGATCAGCGGGGGGATCACGGCCATCCCCAGCATCAGGTGGGCATCGCCCAGGGTGACCAGGATCAGCGGCGAGAACCCGTAGAGCAGGCCCCCGACGAAGGCGGCCGGTGCCCAGGTGACCCATCGGCGGAGCAGCACGTACATGGACAGGGCGGAGAGCGCCGGGGCCAGGGTCAGCGCCACATTGAGGGTGGCGACCGGCCCGAAGAGCCAGGTGATGGGGGCGAGCAGGATCCCGATGGCGATGACGCTGGTGTTGGCCAGGAGGTTCACCCCGGCCGGGACGTGCATGGCCGTCGAGTAGAACGGGTTGAGGCCGTGGGCGATGGCGTAGGCCGGCCAGTCGAGGAACCAGGTGAACAGCGAGGTGTCGCCGCACCCGCAGGTGGTGGTGGTGGTCGGATGGCGCCAGCGCCTCGACCACACGAACATCGACAGGGAAGGTAGACGCCGGCCCCGACGAGCAGCGTCTTCCAGCCGTGGGAGCCGGTGGACCCGTCGGCGGCGTCCGGGATGGTCGGACTCCTCCTGCCGGGAGCGACCCGGCGGCCTGGCGCCCGGCGGCAGACGCAGCGGCCAACTGGCCGGTTGCTGTCACGCATCACCCCCCCTCCGACACGCTCCGTCACCGGGCTTCGCCCCCGAGACCTGCACGACCAGCCCGGGCTGACCGAGCCGCCTGCCGGACGGCACCCTTGTCGAGCACCGCCATGGAGCGGCGATCGTACAATACTGGTTGGCGGGCGTGCAGCGGGCATGGCGGGTCGGGCGGGGACCGGCCGACCGGCCGCGCGCACGATCGGGCGCCCGGCCGGGGCCGCCTGGGCCGGTGGGATCCGGCTAGTGCCGGCCGGCAGGGTCTGCACGGTGGTTCCCGACGGGGGCGAGAACGTGGACGCCGGTGGATTGGCGGTGAACGAGGTGAGGGTCACGGTGGTGCCGTTGGCGCTGGAGTAGGTGAGGATCCCGCTCGTATCGGCCACGCAGTAGGTCACCGGCTTCGGCTGGCTGGTGCTCGTCAAGGTGGCGCAGCTCGACGCCAGCCCGCCGTAGGTGGCCGAGGAGGTGTGCACGCTGAATCCGGCGGCGTGGGCGACCGCCTCGGCCTCGATGCTCTTGAGGGTGGTGCGTGAGGACGCCGGGCGAGAAGAGGTCGGTGAGCCCGCTGCAACGACGAGCCGAGGCTCGAGGGCAGCGAGGAGCAGCTGGCGCTGGCCCCGGAACCCTGGCACGCGGTGACCGAGGAGCCGTTGATGTAGAACGCGCCGTTCGGCGTGACCACTGCGGATTTGGGCGGGGACTGGGCGAAGGTCACCGTCTGGCTCTTTCCGGTGGTGCTGTCCGCGGTCGTGTAGGTGGCGCTGAAGGTGGCGCCCGAGCTCCTCTTGATGCCGCGCACGATGGACGCCAGGGCGGACGCCGGTCCCGCCGGGGATCCGGACGTCGAGCCGCTGCCCGACGGCGCGGTCGTGGTCGAGGAGTTCGAAGCCGTCGAGCCCGAACTGCAGGCTGCGGCCAGGAGCCCGCCGGCCAGCACCGCCGCGGCCGCCCACGTTCCACGCCGGATCGCCCGCCCCACCCCTTCGTCCGATCCGATCTGTCGCATCTGCACTGCTCCTTGCCTTCGACCTGCCACGCGACCGGACGTGGCGGCCACCATAGCCAACCGGGTGTCCGGACTCGTCGATGGGGTGGTGGTCGCACCCGGTCACGGCCGCGGGGTCCCGGCACCGGCGCCGGGAAGGCCGACCATCGGCCCAAAACCTCGCTACCGTGGAGAGCGGTCGACCGGCTCCCGGCCTGCGGACACACCGGGGGGAGTGGCGTGCCGGTCACGACGGCTGGAGGAAGAGCATGGCCCAAAGGGAATCCGGATTCGAGGTTCGGGGGATCAACCATCTGGCCCTGGTGTGCAGCGACATGGCCCGTACGGTCGACTTCTACAGTGGTGTGCTCGGGATGCCGCTCATCAAGACCATCGAGCTCCCGGCCGGGATGGGCCAGCACTTCTTCTTCGACTGCGGGGGCGGGGACGCATTGGCCTTCTTCTGGTTCCCGGACGCACCGCCGCCCGCCCCGGGTATCTCCGCCCCGACCGGTCGCCCCGATCAGGGCAGCCTCAACAGTGCCATCGGCTCGATGAACCACGTGGCCTTCGCCGTGCCGCCCGAGCGGATCGACGAGTACCGGGACCGGCTGCGGGCCGCCGGTATCGACTGCACCGACGTGGCCAACCACGACGACAGCGAGTGGGGCATCGCCGACACCAACCACCCGGGGGTCTTCGTCCGTTCGATCTACTTCCAGGACCCCGACGGGATCCTGCTCGAGTTCGCCTGCTGGACCCGTTCGTTCACCGCCGCCGACATCGCCCACGTGCCGGCTCGCGCCTCCGACTCCGCTCCGGCCTGAGCGGCGCCGGTGCCCGACCCTGACGGCCACCTGGTCGACCGTGCCGACGAGCAGCGGCACCGGCCCGGAGGCGAACCCCTGTGGAACGAGTCCTACTACCTCGACTTCGTGGCCGGGGACGGGGCTCTGGCCGGCTACGCCCGGATCGGCTTGTACCCCAACCTGGGCGTGACCTGGTGGACCACGATGATCGTGGGCGCCGACCGCCCGATGATCTCGTCGGTGGCCTTCGATCTCCCCGTCCTCGGGGGGACCGGCCCGGTCATCGCCGCCGACGGCTTCGATGTCACCGGCGGCCTCGACGAGCCGCTCACGGTGATGAGCCTGGCCGGTACGGCCCCGGGGGCGGTGCATCGGGATCCGACCGCGCTGTACCGGGGAGAGGCCGGGTCCCCGACGACCGTCGGCCTCGACCTGGCCTGGACGACCGACGGCGTTCCCTACCACTACCAGGTGACGACCCGTTACGAGATCCCCTGCCTGGTCAGCGGGGAGATCGTCGTCGGTGGTGAGCGGATGGCCGTCGAGGGCCACGGGCAGCGTGACCATTCATGGGGGGTGCGGGACTGGTGGGCCTTCGGCTGGTGCTGGGCGGCGGCCAGGATGGACGACGGCACCAGGGTCCATTTCGCCGACATCCGGATGCCCGGGCTGCGGATCCCCCTCGGCTATGTGCAGCCGCCCGACGGATCGGTGCACCCGGTGGAGACCCTCGAGATGTCCGAGGTGCTCGGGGACGGGGGACTGCCCGTGCACGGTCGGGCCGTGATCGAACCGGGTGGGTTCGACCTCGACATCGAGCCCCTCGCCTTCGGACCGGTCCTGCTGACGGCTCCTGACGGGCGGACCAGTCGCTTCCCCCGGGCGGCAGCCCGGTTCGTCGCCGGCGACGGCCGGCGCGGCACCGGCTGGATCGAGTGGAACCAGCCCGCAGCGCCCGGAAGCTGACGGCAGCGTCCGAAGGTGCGCCTGTCCGTCACCCCCTCCACCGATCCCGCCGACTACTCGTTCGTCCACCGCATCCGGCCCCGGTTCGCCGAGACGGACGCCATGGGGATCATCCACCACAGCGCCTACATCCCCTACCTCGAGGAGGCCCGGGCCGCGTTGCTGCGCCACGCCGGTCACCCCTACGACGCGGTGAGGAGCAGCGGCATCGACTTCGCCGTGCTCGAGTTGTTCGTGAGCTACCGGCGGCCCCTGCACTTCGACGATCCGGTGGACATCCACGTGGCCGCGGCCGATGTCACCCGCACCACGTTTCAGGTGGGTTATCTGCTCCAGGTGGCGGGAGAGACCCGATCGACGGCGGTGACCGTCCACGCCGCCGTCGATGCCGACGGGCGGCCGGTGCGCATGCCGTCGTGGTTGGCCGCCGCGGTGGAGGTCGACCGGGCGGGACGTTGATCGGAGCATCGGTCGGGCGGAAGGCCTGTGGGTCAATCAAACTGACCCACTACCGGGCGGAAGGCCTCCGCGGCCCACGGGCTACGCTGGAACCGGAGCGCCGGGAAGTCTGGTCGGCACGGGACGGTCGCGGTGGCCGCTCCCCTCGGAGGAGCGCGGTGACCGAACCAGAGAATGCGATCGCGGGCGGCCGGTTGCCCCAGGGTCACGATGGTCAGCTGCGGCTTCCCAGTTGGCGGTGGGAGGCCCTGCGGACGACCTTCTGGGTGGTGCCGACCCTGCTCATCGTGGTGGCCGTGCTCCTGTTCGTGGTCACCTTCGAGATCGACCTGGCCGCCTACCATCACCACCTGACCCTGCCCCAGTGGGTCCGGAGCGGGAGCGCCGACGCCGGCCGGCAGGTCCTGATCGCCATCGCCGCGGCCATCATCACCACCGTCGGGGTCGTGTTCTCGATCACCATCCTGGCCCTGACCCTGGCCTCGCAGCAGTTCGGGCCCCGGATGCTCCGGAACTTCATCCGTGATCCGGGCAACCAACTGACGCTCGGGGTGTTCGTGGGCACCTTCGTCTACTCGGTGCTGGTCCTCGGGTCCATCAGCAGCCCCGGGGTCGATTTCGTCCCCCATCTGTCCATCACGGTGTCCGAGGCCCTCCTGCTGGTGGACGTGGTCGTCCTCGTCTACTTCATCCACCACATCGCCAAGTCGATCCAGCTCCCCGAGGTCATCGCCAGCATCGCCCGCGACCTCGACCGCGCCATCGACGCCGAGTTCCCCGCCCGCCCGGGTGCCGACGACGCCGAACGTTCGTCGGCCGTCACCGCCGACCTCCTCGAGAAGTTGAACGTCCGGGGGGCCGAGGTCACCGCCCGGCACAGCGGCTATCTCCAGTTCGTCAGCTACAGTCAGCTGGTCGACATCGCCGAGGACCTGGACGCGGTGATCCGTCTCGCCCACCGCCCCGGCCACTTCATCGTGGCCAACCGCCCGCTGGCCAACGTCTGGCCCGCAGGTGCGGCCGGCCAGGTGGCGGCCGCCCTGGACAAGGCGCACGTGACCGGACCCCATCGCACCCTCACCCAGGATCCGGTGTTTGCCATCGACCAGCTGGTGGAGATCGCCATCCGGGCGCTGTCTCCCGCCGTCAACGACACGTTCACGGCGCTCACCTGCATCGACTGGCTGTCGGCGGGGCTCTCGGAGATCTCGTCCCGATCGCTCGACGAAGGGGTCTACCGCGGGCGCAGCGGAAAGATCCGCCTGATCGAGTCCGATCCGAGTTACGGGCGGATGGTGAACCGGGCGTTCGACAAGGTCCGCCAGGCGGCCCGGTCCATGCCCGCGGTGAACATCAGGATGATCGACGCCCTGACCCACATCGCCGAGAACACCACCAGCGATCGGCAGCGGGCCGTGCTGGCCCGCCAGGCGGCGATGATCATGAGCGGCGCCGAGGCTGAGGTGCCCGAGGAGAACGACGTGGCCGATATCCGCCTGCGATACGATCGCTTTGCACAGGTCTCCGAGCAGGTGAGTGCCGGCCAGCGGGGAGCCAACTACGGCGACCCGTGGACGACAGCGTGACCACCGACCGTATGCTGGCGGCTCACCGCGGTACCCCCGAGCGTGGCCTGTCCCGGGCGGCACGACCATGTGCGGCATGAACGAGATGTGGCATGACGAGATGAGGCGTGACGGAGACGCGGTACAACGGATCCAGGCATCAACGACGAGGAGAGACACATGAGCATCGCCGTCGGCGACACGATTCCCGATATCAAGGTCATGACATCCGGCCCCGACGGTCCGGTGCACGTCCAGACCGGTGAGGTCCTCGGTTCCGGCAAGGTGGTGCTCTTCGCCGTGCCCGGCGCGTTCACACCCACCTGTTCGGACTACCACCTGCCCAGCTACGTCATCCGGCATGACGATCTGAAGGCCAAGGGGGTGGATACGGTGGCATGCATCTCGGTCAACGACCCCTTCGTGATGGCCGCGTGGGGCGAGGACCAACACGTCGGCGACCTGGTGGTGATGCTGGCCGACGGCAACGGCGACTTCACCAAGGCCGTCGGGCTGGAGATGGATGGCAGCGGCTTCGGCCTGGGCACCCGGTCGCAACGTTACGCCATGGTCATCGAGGACGGTGTGGTGACCAGGCTCAACGTCGAGCCCGGGCCCGGTCTGAGCGTGAGCGCCGCCGATTCCATTCTGGCGGAGCTCTGACCGGCACCACGGAGCTCTGACCGGCACCACGGAGCTCTGACCGCCGGCGCCGGTGCCTATGTGGCCGCACCGGCCACGTCTGTGACCAAGGTCTTCGACAGCGGCCCGACCACCGCCGGGTCGGTCGTGATGACGCCGAGCTCGCGGTCGAAGTCGAGGCTCGAGGTGGAGAAGTTCTGCGAACCGACGAATGCGGTCGTGCCGTCGGCCACGATGGCCTTGGCGTGGAGGTAGACGACGCCGGGTGCGTCGGGACGGATGGCCACCCGGACGCCGGCCGAGGTCAGCGAGGCGGGCTGGGTGACCCACTCGGGGCTTGCCGTCATGGCCACCTCGACGTCCACGCCGCGGCGGCCCTGAGCATGGAGAAGGCGGCCAGGTGGGCCCTGCCACCGTGCCCGGCGCGGTCGAGGAGGACCCTGACGGAGACGCCGCGTCGGCGGGCGGCCACCAACCCCTCCTCGATGCGGACGTGGGGCGGAAGCTAGTGGGCGGGTGGTACGGCCGGTCTGTTCCGCCACTACCGTCGGGGGCGTGGAACTGATCACCACCCTCCGGACAACCGGGGCCGTGCGGGAATTCGTTGATGCCGAGGTCCCCGACGAGACCGTCTACCGGCTGCTGGACACGGCCCGCTTCGCCCCCAACGGCGGGAACCGCCAGGCATGGCGGGTGATCGTCGTCAAGGACCGGCGGCTCCGGCGGGCCCTGCGGGACACCTACCTTCCCGGATGGTACGAGTACCTGGCCCAGGTCGGTGCGGGTCTGACCCCCTGGGCGGCCGTCACCGACCGCGATCTGGAACGGCGGTCGTTGGCCGGTGCCGCGGCCATCGCCAGGTCCGCGGCCGATGGACCGGGCGGCTTCGCCGAGCACTTCGACCGGGTCCCGGTCATGCTGGTGCTGCTGGCCGACCTGACCAGCCTGGCCACCGTCGATCGTGACGTCGATCACTACACGATGGTGGGTGGGGCGTCCATCTACCCGTTCGCATGGAGCATTCTGTTGGCCGCTCGCCAGGAAGGACTGGCGGGGGTGATGACGACCATGGTGGTACGCGAGGAGGAGTCGGTGAAGAGTCTGCTCGGGATCCCCGACTCGGTGTCGGTGGCCGCCGTGCTCGCCCTGGGGCAGCCGGTCCACCAACCGACCAGGTTGCGGCGACAGCCGGTCGAGTCGTTCGCCACGCTCGACCGGTTCGACGGGCCTCCGCTGGGACCGGCATGAGGTCTCTGCGAGTGCATTCGCGCCGGGGTCGGGATCCGCGGTGAAAGTACGCATCGGTGTGGGGATGGGCCTGACGCCGTTCGCTGATGGGAGCGAGTTCGGCCGGCTCGTCGACGACATCGACGAGCTCGGGTTCGATTCGATCTGGCTGCCGGAGATCTTGACCGCGCCGGCCCTGGACCCGCTGGTCGGGCTGGCCTACGCCGCGGCCCACAACCATCGCCTGAAACTGGGCACCACCATGCTCCTGCCGGGACGGAACCCGGTGCGCCTGGCCAAGGAACTGGCCGGGTTGGACCGCCTCTCCGGTGGGCGGTTGCTGGTGACATTCGTGCCCGGCCTGTCCCGCCAGCCCGAGTCCGCAGCCACCGGCGTGACCGGTGGCGACAAGGGCCGCCTCATGGACGAGATGCTCCCCGTGCTCCGGAGCCTGTGGGCGGGGGAGACGGTCACCCATCGCGGGGAGGCGGCAGTGTTCGAGGGGGTCACGGTGTCGCCGCTGCCCCTGCAGGATCCGCTCGAGTTCTGGACAGGGGGGATGGTGCCGGCGGCCCTCCGGCGGTGCGGGCGGTTGGCCGACGGTTGGCTCCCGTCGTCGTGCACGCCTTCGGAGGTGGCCGAGGCAAAGGTCGTGATCGACCGGGCGGCCGACGAGGCGGGACGGGCCATCTCGCCCGAGCACTTCGGGGTGTCGATCGCCTATGCCAGTGCCGCCTTGTCGCCGAGAGCCAGGCGGGCGCTGGCCACCTTGCGTCGCGGGGTCGATCCGGAGGACGTCGTCCCGGTTGGCATCGACGGGTTGCGCGCCATGCTGGAGGGTTTCCTCGAGGTGGGGTTCTCCAAATTCGTGGTCCGACCCCTGGAGAGCCCCGACTCCTGGCGGACCGAGCTCGGCGCGCTGGCCGACGGCCTCCTCGACCTCCAGACATGACCCGGAACCGGCCTCTGGAGCTCGAATTCACCGACCACGACGATCCCGGTCTACTGGGCCGGATGGCCGAGGTGAAGGCCGGGGGGACGGGATGGATCAACGTCCAGCCGGTCATCGAAGAGGAGCACGAGCCTCCGCCGCCGGGGCCGTTCGCCTTCCTCGGGGGCTCGACCCATCACATCCCCACCGTTACCTGGATGCCCGGCAAGCGCTCGGCCAACGGGACGGTGAAGCCCACCACTGTCGGCCTGCAGCACGCATCGGGTCCCCGGGTGGCCTGGAGGCTCAGGGACCTCGGATGTCCGCTGCCCGAGGGTTGGCGTATCACCCAGGACCACCCGAGGCGCGGGCTCGTCGCCCAGGTGCCGGTCGACGCCGACGACCGGTTGGTCATCGACTGGTTGTTGCGGGCGGCCGCCCTGGTGTGCGAGGTCCCCGCGACCGGTCGCTGGACGGCGTCGATCCATGCCGGCCAGCCCTAGATGTAGAGCCACATCTACGTCCAGATGGAGCCTGCGCGTGTGATGTTCCCGCGACGATCCCGTGGCCGGGCGTCGGAAGGACGGCATGGCCCGGGCCTCGTCGTCACACCCCCCTGGAAGCATCTGTCCATGACCCCGGTGGCCGGTGCAGTGAAGGAAGAGGCGGGAGCCGGTGCCGATGGTGCCGGGGTTCCCTCGGCCGGCGCCGACGGTGCCGACGGTGCCGACGGTGCTCATGGTGCCGGTACTGCCGGGGCTGCCGGGGTTCCCTCCGGCGGTGCCGACGGTCTCGGGGCCCGGCTGGATGCGGCCACGGCCCTGGTGGGCTCGGTGGTCTCCGAGCTCGAGCCCGACCGGTTGACCGGCGCTGGTGCCACCGGCCTCTACCGGTCCCTGGTCGACCTGGAGCGCCTGGTGGTGGCGGGCAAGACCCTGCTCGCCCCCCGGATCGAGGCCTCGGGGATCTGGCGGGAGGACGGGTACCGCTCGGCCGCGGTGATGCTGGCCGCCTTGGAGGGGGTCTCGACCGGCCAGGCCCACACCACCCTGGCCAACGGCCAGCGCCTGGCCCGGCTGCCGGCCACCGAGGCCGCCGTGCGCACCGGGCAGCTGTCTCTGCCCAAGGTGACCGAGCTCACCTCGGCCGGGGTGGTCGCCCCCGAGCGGGAAGGAGAGCTGCTCAGAGGGGCCGGGTCCGCCCCCTCTCGGCCGTGCGGGAGCGCTGCCGGCGGTCCCGGGCCACCTCGGCCACCGAGGACCCTCTGGCCGCGGTCAAACGGATCCGGGACAGCCGCTCCTTCTCGTCGTGGACCGATGCCGAGGGGGCCTTTTGCTACCAGGGCCGGGACACCGCAGACCGGGGGGCCCAGATCCTCTCCCGCCTGGGCCAGGTGGCCACCCGCCTGCGCCGGGCCCGACGGGCGGCCGGAGAGGACGCCGGTCCCGAACGGGCGGTGCGGGCCGATGCCCTCTTCGCCCTCATCACCCAGCGCCACCCCGACACCGGGGACCGGCTCCGGCCCCCGTCACCACCACGAAGGACCGCTCCCGGGCCCGGGGACGGCACCGCCGGGGACACCGCCGACGATGTCAACGGGGACGATGTCACCACCGCCGGGGACACCACCGCCGACACCGGATACGGCGATGTCACCGCCGGGGACGACCCGTCCTCCCTCATCGACGGGCCCACGACCTGCTCGGTGATGGTCCGGGTGGACCTGGACGCCCTGCTGCGGGGGCACACCGAGGGCGACGAGTGCTGTGAGATCGACCACCAGGGACCCGTCCCGGTGGCCATGGCGAGGGACCTGGCCAACGACTCCTTCTTGCGCCTCGTCTTCCACCGGGCCGGGGACATCCGGGCCGTCTCCCACCAGGGCCGGACCATCAACCGGACCTTGCGCACCGCCCTCGTCCACCGGGACACCACCTGTGTGGTGCCCGGCTGTCGGACCTCGTTCGGGCTCGAGATCGACCACATCATCCCCTTCGCCGAAGGCGGACCCACCACCCTCGACAACCTGGCCCTGCTCTGCCACCACCACCACTTCCTCAAGACCTACGAGGGATGGATCCTCTCCTGGGAGGGGACCGGACCGGGGGGCACCCCCCGGTGGCGGTTCGAGCCCCAGCCCCCCTTCGGCCAGGAGCCCGACCTCGGGATGGACACCCCCGAGGCCAGGGCCAGGCGGAAACAGGACCGACAGGACGAGTGAACCCCGTCGGACCGGGTCGGATCGAGAGGGAGGAGGGCGGGAGGGGCCGGGCGGAGCGGCCGGGCGGAGCGCGGATCCGGGGCATCTCGCCGATCGGCGCGAGCATCCCGGATCCGGGAACGGGCGGGTGCCGCGGGTCTCCACGGCTACTCCGGCTGAGCATCGCCGCTGATGCACCGATACGCCTTCGTCGCATCCAGCGCGCACCGGACATTTGCGAAGACCGCCTGATGTCAGTCTTCTGGCGCCCCTCTGGCCGCCACCGGCGCCGGCCCGGGCACCTGCGCCACCGGCGGCCCGACCGCAGTCTGCATCGACGATTCGGGCGCGGTCGGCCGGCACACCCTCCCCGGCACCTTCCTCCAGATGACTGCGACTACAGCCAGGCCGACGGTCACGATCGATGCCGCGGCGACGAAGGGCAGCCACGCGGCAACGGCGAAGGCGGCGCCGGCGCCGGCGGCAGCGAGGGCGGTGAAGGCGGTCTGACTGGTGGCGAACAGGCCCTGGATACGTCCCACCTCGGTGGGCGCGGAACCTTCGGTGAGCAGGGATTGGACGGCCGGCATGGCCGCGGCGAAGCCCATGGCCTCCGTCGCCCCGAGCAGCACCAGGGCAGGCACGCTGCTGATGAACGGGTACGAGGCGCACAGGACGGTCGAGGCTCCGATGCCGGCCAACACCAGCTTGCGCCGGTCCATGTGGTCGGCGAGCCAGCCGCTCGGTTTGGCCACCAGGACGAAGGGGACGGCGAACAGGGTCCAGGAGATGCCGATCTCGAGTCCCGATGCGCCCCGGGACAGCAGGAGCAGCGTCCAGCAGATGTCGTAGACACCGCTGGCCAACCCCAGTGCCCCCGCACAGATCAGTGCGCCGGCCATCGGGCGTCGGATCCGGACACGGGCCAGTGGGGCCGTGGTGCCGTCGGCCATCGTCACCCGTCTCCCGGCATCGTCATCGGGCTCGTGGATCCGCAGGGCGGGGCCACAGGCCACGAAGGACAACAGCCCCGACGCCAAGAACATGGTCCCCATGTACCGGACGCCGACGATGCTGCCGACGAGGGGGCCGATGGCCATTCCGGCCAGCTCGCCCGCGTAGATGGAGGCGAAGGCGCGTCCCCGGCGCTCGAGCGAGACCGAGCTGGCGATCATGGCCAGGGAGGCAACCGTGGCCGCACCCGCACCGGCGCCCTGCAGGGCCCGCAGGGCGATGGCGACGTCGGCGGTGATGGGGAGGAGGAAGGAGAGGCTGGCCACTCCGTAGGTGACGAGGCCGCCGACCAGCACGGGGCGTCGCCCGATCCGGTCGGCCAACCGCCCCACCGGGTACTGGGACAGGACCCCGGCGGCGAAGAACGCGGCCATCACCACTCCGGCCAGCGCGTCGGTGCCGTGGAGCTGCCGGATGTAGACCGGCAGCATGGGGACGAGGGCTGTGGCTCCCATCCACTGCAGGAAGACGGTCAGGGTCAGGGTCCGGATCAGCCGCAGCGACCGGTCGGATCCACTGGCGGCGGTGTCGGTGGTGGCGGCGGCGGTGGTGGTCATGACGCCCCCGAAGCCAGACGGGCCAGCTGGATCTCGAGACCGGTCCGCAGTGTGGCCGAAGGGGGCGCCAACCCGAACAGGTCGCACAGCCACAACCCGTCACAGGCCAGCCGCAACACGGTGGCCACCGTGGGGTCGAGTCCGTCGTTCTCGAGGCGGGTCTGCCACCGTCCGGCGGCCAGCTGCAGCGGTTCGAGGAGGGACGGTTCGGCCGCAGCGGCGGCGATGAGCGCGGCCCCCAACCGGTCCTCACGGTCGGGCCGGGTCGAGCTCGGAGTCATGGTGGCCCGGATGTAGGCGCGGGCGAAGTGTCCCGGTCCCGGGAGATCGTCCATGTTGGCCTCGATGTCCCGATCGAACTCCTCGATGATCTTGTCGACCATGGCGGCCACCAGGGCGTCACGGGTGGGGAAGTGGTAGAGGATGCCGCCCTTGCTCAGGCCCGCTTCGGCCGCGGCCGCATCGAGGGTCAGCCGGGCGACACCGTCACGCAGCACCACCTCCTCGGCGGCGTCGACGATCCGCCTCTTGGTGTCACCGCCTCTGGTGGGGGCCGTGGGGGTGGTGGGGGCTGCGCGGGTGGTGGGGGCTGGGGCTGCAGAGGCTGTGGCGACGGCAGAGGTGGTTGGGGCGGTGGCGTGGTCGGCGGCCGGCTCCGGTCCCATCTCGGGAACTATACCGTCCGGACGGTACAGCGTGGATGGCGCGACAACGACGGGCCCAGACCCGCGCCGATCACCCGGGGCGATTGCCGAGGTGCCACCCGGAGCAGATCCGGCACAGGTAGGGGTCGAGATCGGCCCCCGCCTCCAGGCGCAGTTGGAGGGACGATCGATTGGCCTCGGCCTGGGTCGCGTAGCGGGTCTTGGGTTGGCCGTCGGCCCGCCAGTGCTCGCGGCTACCCGGCGGTGCCTCTCCCCGGGGGGCAGGCCGGGCGCGGCCCCGCCGGCGGGATCTGGCCATGTCCGGACTACTCCGTGTAGATCGGCGGTCGCTTCTCCTTGAAGGCGGCCGAGGCCTCGGTGAGGTTGCCGGTGTGGCCGGCCAGCAGCTGGGTGCGGTTCTCGAGGTCGACGGCGGCCCGGAGGCTGCCCACCTCGAGCGACGACCAGATGGTGTCCTTGGTCAGGCTGAGGCCGAACGGACTGAAGGCACACATCTCCCGGGCCATGTCCACCGCCTGGTCCACGAGATCGTCGTCGTCCACCACCCGGGACACCAGGCCGATCCGGAGGGCCTCCTCGGCATCGACCTTCTTGCCCGTGAGCAGGATCTCCGCCGAATTGGACGTGCCGACGGCCCGGGGCAGCAGCCAGCTGACCCCGAGCTCGGTCCCGCTCAGCCCGTTGCTGATGCCGGCGCCGCAGAAGACCGCCGACCGGCCGGCCAGACGGATGTCGGCTCCGAGGGAGAGGCACATGCCTCCCCCGTAGGCGGGGCCCTTGATGGCGGCCACGATGGGTTGGGGTATCGACCGCATGGCGGGGACGATGCCGCCCATGTACTCCATGGCCCGCATGCCCAGACGGTGACGGCCGAGGTCGTCGGTGCCCGGAGGGAGGCCGGCGTGCTCGAGCTCGAGGCCGGAGCAGAACGAGCGTCCGGCACCGGTGAGGACCACGACCCGGCAGCTGTTGTCGGCGGCCACCTCCTCGAGGGCGGCGTAGAGGTCCGTCACCAGGGCGAAGGACATCGAATTGAGGCGGGACGGATTGTCCAGGGTGATGAGGCGGACATGGGCGTGGACCGAACCGACGGTGACGAGTGCCATGGCTCCAGCCTCACCGAACCGGGCCAATGGCGCCACTCGGCCGACCGGGTGGGCCATCATCAAGAGGTGCCGATCGATCCGTTCAGCGCCTTCGAACCCTACGGGGGTGCCGTCCCCCCCGAGCGGCTGGCCGGGCACCTGCTGGTGGCCGCCCCCCGCCTGGCCGATCCCAATTTCTCGAGGCGGGTCGTGCTGGTCCTCGACCACGGCGAACCGGGTGCCCTGGGCGTGGTCCTCGATCGACCGGGTGGGGTCCCGGTGGGCGAGCTGATGCCGCAGTGGCAGGCGTGGGCCACCGCTCCCGCCGAGCTGTTCACGGGTGGACCGGTGGCCCGCAACGCGCTGATCGGACTGGTCCGGCTGGGCTCCCGGGACTCGGCCCTGGGCGGGTCGGACCTGTGCCCGTCCGGTTGGCGTCTGCTGGTGGACGGGGACCGCCCGGTGGGGACGGTGGACCTGGCCGAGGACCCCGGCCCGGTGGCGGAGGCACTCGTGGGGGCCCGGCTGTTCTCCGGCTACGCGGGCTGGGACTCGGGTCAGCTGGAGGCGGAGATCGAGGAGGGATCGTGGTACGTCGTTCCCGCCCGGGCGGCCGATCCCATCTCCGCCGACCCGGAGAACCTCTGGCGCCGGGTCCTGCGGCGCCAGGGCGGCGCGCTGGCGCTGGTCTCGGGATTCCCCGAGGACCCGGCCATGAACTGAGCCGGAGGGCTACCATCGGCGGGTGCAACACGAACCCGCTCGCCCGGCTGTCGCGCGGCGCGGTGGCTGCCGACATACCCTCCCTGGCGTCGATGCTGGTGCGTGCCTTCGCCGACGATCCGGTGGCCAACTTCATGTTCGCCGGCGACCGTCGGCGCCGGCGAGGCCTCCACGCCTTCTTCACCTCACAGCTGCGCCACGAGTATCTTCCCCACGGCCACGTCTACCTCACCGACGGGGGCGACGGTGCCGCCCTGTGGGGACCTCCCGACGTGGCCCGCAACGGGCTGAGGGAGCTGCTCCAGCTCCTCCCGGCCGCCCCCTTTCTGGTCAGCTCGCACATCCACCGGGCCCTCGGGCTGCTGTTCGAAGTGGACGGGCTCCGGCCCAAGGAGCCGCACTGGTACCTGGCCACCGTGGGGGTGGAGCCGTCCCGGCAGGGACACGGCCTGGGTGTGGCCCTCCTCTCGTCGATGCTCGACCGCATCGACGAGTCCGGCCGTCCCGCCTACCTCGAGTCCTCCAAGGACCGCAACGTCCCCTTCTACGTGCGCTTCGGTTTCGAGGTGGTCGAGGAGCTCCACCCCGAGGAGGGCTTCCCGACCATCTGGCGCATGTGGCGCGAGCCGCGGGTCCCCGGGTCCTGAGGAGGTCGGCGCCGCCCTGGCGCTCAGCCGGCCACGTGGACGCCGTCGGGCCGGCCCTCGGGGACGGCAACCACCGCGTTCAGGAGCTCGCTGAAGGCCCGGGTGGGAGCTGAGGGCAGGCCACGGCTCCGCTGGGCCAGCCCGACCCGGCGCCGGGGGAGGCCGTCGATGGGGACGGGGTGGAATTGGCTGCGCAGGACCGAGGGGATGGCGGTGGCGGGCAGGATGGCGGGACCGTACCCCTCGAAGGCCAGGGAGGCGATGAGCCGGAGGCCGTCGATCTCCGCCGCCGGGAGGAGGGTGATGCCGAGGGGCCGGGTCACCGCGTCGAGCTCGTCGCGGAAGGCCGTCCCCGGCACCGGCAGGATGAGCTGCATGTCGGCCAGGTCCTCGAGGCCGAGCGGGTGGCCCGGGTCGGCCATGGCATGGCCCTCGGGCACGACCAGCATCAGGTCCTCTTCGAACAGGAGCCGGGCCACCAGGTCCCGTCCCGACACCGGCAGATGGAGGATGGCCAGGTCCAGCTGGCCACTGGCCAGCTGGGGCTCGAGGCCGGTGGTGTTGCCCTCGACGACGACCAGCCGGAGGTTGGGGTGGCGCTTGCTGGCCATGTCCATCAGCCGGGGGACGAGCCATCGCGCCGTCGTGCCGATCATTCCCACCCGGACCGTGCCCGCCACCTCGTCCTTGCAGGCGGCCACGTCGGAGACGAGGGCGTCGAGCTCGGAGAGGATCCGCCGGGCCCGGGCGACCACCACCGTGCCCTCCTCGGTGAGCCGGCCGTCGGCCCGGTCGAAGAGGGGAGCGCCGAGCTCGCGTTCGAGCCGGGCCACGTGGGCGGAGATGTTCGACTGCACGGTGTTGAGATGTTCGGCGGCCGCAGAGAAGGTGCCGTGGTCGCTCACCGCGGTCAATGCCTGGAGGTGTCGCAGTTCCATCGCTTTAGATGATAGCAGCTATCAACTTTAGCTGCTTGACTGATTGCTCGCGTTTGTATACGATGTCTTGCAGACCACAGGATGTAAGGAATCCCCCTCCTATCCTTGTTGAGTCAGTGCAAAGGGACCGCCTCCCCCCCTGGTGGTCCCTTTGCCGCGTCTGGGGGCGTAATTCGAGTGGCCCCGGGCTCCCCCTGCCGGCGGTAGCGTGAGGGCATGCCCGCCGCCGGTGCTGTCTTCGTCGATCTGGACCGCACGTTGATCCGGTCGGCCAGCGGGCCCGTCTTCCACGAGGCCATGGAGGCCGAGGGGGTGCTGCCTCCCGGTCGCCACCTGCCCGGGGACGGCCTCATGTACGGCTTCTACAACCGGTTCGGCGAGTCGGTCCCCTTCATCGGCCTGGCCCGGGCCGCGGCGGCGGCCATGCGCAACCGACCGGCCGAGGCCACCCGCCGGGCCGGGAAACGCTCGGTGGAGGCACTGGTCGACCTCGTCCAGCCGTGGGCCCTGGAGGCGCTGGCCGCTCACCGCCGCGAGGGCAGTCCGCTGGTTCTGGCCACCACCTCACCCGTCGACCTGGTCTCCCCCCTGGCCGGCGCCCTGGGCTTCGATGCCGTCATCGCCACCCGGTATGCCGAACGCGACGGGCGCTATACGGGCAGGCTGGAGGGTGCCTTCGTCTGGGGCATGGGCAAGCGGGTGGCGGCGACCAGGTGGGCGGCGGACAACGGGATCGACCTGGGCGCGTCGCACGTCTACTCGGACAGCGTCTTCGACCTGCCGTTGTTCCTGGCCGTCGGCCACCCCCACCCGCTCAACGCCGACCCCCGGCTGACCGCGGTGGCCCTGGCCCGACGGTGGCCCCTCGAGTACTGGGACCGGGCCCCGGGGATCCCGTCGGTGGTCGGGCTCGAGCCCTACCACCTGGTGCGGCCCTTCTTCCGGCCCGAGGCGTTTCCCTACGCCCGGTTCGAGCTCGGGGGCATGGAGCACGTCCCCCGTTCGGGCCCGGTGCTGTTGGCCTCGAACCACCGGAGCTACTTCGACGTGGCCGCCATCGGGCTGGTGGCCGCCCGCCTGGGCCGGCCGGTGCGCTTCATGGCCAAACAGGAGGTGTTCGACGCCCCCGTCGTGGGCCGACTGGCCCGGATCCTGGGCGGCATCCAGGTCGACCGGGGCAGCGGGTCCTCGGACCCGATGCGCCGGGCCTCGGCCGCGCTGCGTGCCGGTGAGGTCGTCATCGTCCTGCCCCAGGGGACCATTCCCCGGGGCGAGCGCTTCTTCGATCCGGTCCTGGTCGGACACACCGGCGCCGCCCGCCTGGCCGCGGAGACCGGGGCACCGGTCGTCCCCATCGGCCTGTGGGGCACCGAGCGGGTATGGCCCCGGTCCTCCCGGGTGCCCGACTTCACCGCCCTCCAGCACCCACCCCGGGTGACCATCACCGTGGGTCCCCGGGTCCCGCTGGCCCTCGAGGACGCAGTGGCCGACACCGCCGTGCTCATGGAGACGATCACCGGCCTGCTGCCTGAGGAGGCGCGGATCGGCCACGTCCCCACCCAGGAGGATCTGGACCGCACCCGACCCCCGGCGTGAGCATCTCGGCCCGTCCGGCAGCCGACGCCCTCCCGGGGCGCGCCGCGGTGGCCGTCGAGGCCCTCAAGCTCTCGAACCGGCTGTCGAGGGCTCTCGGCCGGGGGCGGGGGACGGTGGCCGGCGGACGGGTGGGCCTGGCCCTCGATCCCACGTTGCTGACCACGCTGGCCCGGGGCCGAAGGGTGGCACTGGTCAGCGGGACCAACGGCAAGACCACGACGACCCGGTTGTTGGCCGCAGCACTGGCCGGGGAGCGCGGCGTCCCGGTGGCCACCAACGACACCGGGGCCAACATGCCGGCCGGGCACGTGTCGGCCCTGGCCGGGTCGGCGCCGGGGGCGGACGCGGTGCTGGAGGTGGACGAGGGGTACCTGGGCCGGCTCATCGCCGAGACATCCCCCCGGTGGTGGTCCTCCTCAACCTGTCGCGGGACCAGCTGGACAGGATCTCCGAGGTCCGGATGCTGGTCGACCGGTGGCGGGAGGCCCTGGCCGGCCTGCCCGGCGCCGGCACGGCCGACGGGGACGGCAGGGCCGGCCCTGGCACGGTGGTGGTGGCCAACGCCGATGACCCGATGGTGGTCTGGGCGGCCAGCACCGCGCCGGACGTCCGGTGGGTGGGGGCCGGCCAGGTCTGGCGCAACGATGCCGTCGGTTGCCCGGCCTGCGGCGGTGGGATCGACTTCGACGAGCCGGTGGGGCCGGGGGGAGACCCCGGAAGGGAACCGGGGGGATGGGCCTGCGACCGGTGCGACTTCGCCCGTCCGGCGCCGGTCGCCTGGCTGGAGGGCACGGACCTGGTCACGGCCGACGGCGGCCGGTACCCGGTGGACATCAGGCTCCCGGGCCGGTTCAACCGGGCCAATGCGGCCATGGTGGCCATCGCCGCCCCGTTGATGGCCGGTCCGGGCGGGAACCCCGGAACCGGAGGGCCGCCTCTGACCGCGTCGGTGGCCCTGGCCCGCCTGTCCGGGGTCGACGAGGTGGAGGGCAGGTTCTCCCGGACGGTGAGGAACGGTCATCCGGTCCGGCTGCTGCTGGCCAAGAACCCGGCCGGCTGGACCGCCATCTTCGATCTGTTGGACGAGGACGGCCCGGGCCAGGTTCCGGTGGTGCTGTCCATCAACGCCCGCATCGCCGACGGCCTGGACACCAGCTGGTTGTGGGACGTGCCGTTCGAGCGCCTCGCCGGACGCCCGGTGGTGGCCACCGGGGACCGCCGGCTGGACCTGGCCGTGCGCCTCCGGTACGCCGAGGTGCCCTGCACGGTGGTGCCCGACCCGCTGGCCGCCCTCGACCGGGCCATGGCCGTCAGCCCATCCGGGGCCCCAGGTCGGCCCGGGGCCGACCTGGCGGGCGTCGCCCCGGTCGACTTCCTCGGCAATTACACGGCCTTCGCCGAGCTCCGGAGCCGTCTGTGACGCCGGAGCCGTCTGTGACGCCGGAGCCGTCTGTGACGCCGGAGCCGTCTGTGACGCCGGAGCCGTCTGTGACGCCGGAGCCGTCTGTGACGTCCGGTCGACGGACCCCGCTCACCATTGCCGTGGTCTTCCCCGACCTGCTGGGCACCTACGGCGATGGCGGGAACGGGCTGGTCCTGGCCCGCCGGGCCTCGTGGCGCGGCATCGACACCGAGCTCGTCCAGGCCCACTCCGGGCGCCCGCTCCCGTCGGCCGACATCTACTGCATCGGGGGAGGGGAGGACGGTCCCGAGGTGCGCTCGGCCGAGGCATTGCGCTCGGACGGCACGCTGCACCGGGCGGTCGACGGCGGTGCAGTGGTGTTGGGGGTGTGCGCCGGGTACCAGCTGCTGGGCACGACCTTCCCCGACAGTCACGACCGGCCGCACGAGGGCCTGGGCCTGCTCGACGTCACCACCCGGAAGGGCACCGGGGCCCGGGCCGTGGGCGAGGTGGTGGCCACCCCGACCGACGATGCCCCTCGGCCGGCGGGCGGGCAGCGCCTGCCCACGCTCACCGGCTTCGAGAACCACAGCGCGGTGACCGCGGTAGGCCGGGGGGCCCGGCCGGTGGCCCGGGTGACCCGGGGGGTGGGCAACGGCGACGGGGACCGGACCGAGGGGGCCTGGTCCGGCCGCGTGTTCGGCACCTACCTCCACGGCCCGGTGCTGGCCCGCAACACCGCGCTGGCCGATCTGCTCCTGGGCTGGGCCTTGTCGACGTCGGCCGGCCCGGCGGTGCTGGACCCGCTGGACGACGAGGCGGAGTCGGCCCTGCGCAACGAGCGACTGGGCGCCGTCGAGGCCCCGGCGGGCCGCAGGATCTTCGGGAGATTGACCGGGCGCCGTACCTGAGGGCCGGTACCGACCGGTGCCTCAGCGGGCCCGCTTGGGCCACGCCTCGCCGTCGTCGGCGTCCCGGCGCCCCGGGTCGGGGGCCAGCATCCACGAGCGTCGCCAGGCGGCCGCGTCCGGTCCCTGGAGGGGGGGAGTGGTCCCGGCCGCGGCCTGCTTCCTGGCCGTCCACCAGTCGGAGCGGGTCTCGTTGGCCATGGTGGCCACCGCGGCCTCGATGCGGACGCCGAAGTGACGGGCGTGCTCGCCCTCCGCCGGCCACATGGGTGTGCCGAAGGTGACCGTGGTCCTGGTCCTGCGCAGCCCCTTCCTCCCCTTGGGCAGGATGTGGCGGGTGCCGTCGAGATGCACGGGCACGACGGCGGCTCCGGTACGGGAAGCCAGATAGGCCGCGCCGCCGGTGAAGGTCTGGGCCCACCCGTCAGGGGAACGGCCGCCCTCGGGGAAGATGACCAGGTTCCAGCCGTCGGTCAACAACCGGCCGGCCAGCTCGGCCGACCGGCGGTTGACCTTGGTCCGTTCGATGGGGATGGCGGCCAGCAGGAACGACCAGGTATCGGCCTTCCACCGGCGGTCGAAGAAGTAGTCGGCCGCGGCCGCCACCACCGTGTGATGGCGGAAGCGCAGGGGGAGGGAGCTGAGCAGCAGGGCGGTGTCGACGTGACTGGCGTGGTTGGCGGCGAAGATCACCGGGCCCTCGAGAGTGGTGAGCCCCTCGTCGCCCCGGATGAGCGGGGAGGCGAGGACGCGGACCAGGGGCCGGGCCACGTTGTCGAGGGCCACGGCCCGGGCCAGGCGCACCGGGTACCGGCGTGACCAGTCGGTGTCGTAGTACACGCCCAGCTCGGGCTCGGGCGGCGGACGGGGCACCGATTCGGGCCAGCTCGGGGCGGCGAGAGGGAACCGGGCCCGACCCGCCCTCGCCGCCAGGGACGGGAGCGAGGACCACGACGACCGCGACGACTGCGACGACGACTGCGACCGCCGGCCGAGTGGAGCGAGGGCCGACCGCCGGCCGGCGCCGTTGCCCAGGGCCGAGTCCGTGGCCACCGCCCGCCACGGACGCAGGGAGCTGGACGATCCCCTTCCGGCCGTCACTGCACGTCGGCCATCAGGACCGGGGGGGTGTGGAGGTGGATCAGCGAGGGCGACCGCCCCACCACGTCGTGGGCCATCTCCAAGGCGTCGGCCAGGGTGGAGGCGGCCCGGAACCCGAGCCGGTGGACGGCGGCGCTGTCACCACCGACCACGATGACCGCACCCAGGTGCTGGAGGGCGTGGGCGCACCAGTACCACATGTAGAACGGATGGACGCCGTGGTAGGCATGACCGGTGCGGTAGAGGTGGATGTACCACGGGTCGGTGGCGAAGGACTCCTCGAACCGGTCGGCCACCTCGACGGGATCGGTGGTCTCGGTCAGGACCTGCTCGAAGAAGTCGATGTAGCTCGGGTGGTGGACCGGGTTGAACTCCCAGGGGGTGGGATGGGTCATGATGAGCACCCCGCCCTCGCGGACCAGCGGCTTGCCCCGGTAGAGGTTGAAGAAGTAGCCCAACCCGAGGCACGCCACCAGGATCGGGTTGAGGATCGAGTTCACGTTGTAGGGACCGATGTAGGGGAGGCCCATGGTCAAGATGTCCGACTGGCCGTCGACGGCGACGCCCTGCTGCTCCCAGACCCGTTCGGTGGTCAGGGCGTGGACGGCCTCGACCTCCCCGGCCTGCACCGAGGTCATGCGGTGGGGGGCTTTCACCGACTGGAAGATCTGGCGGGCCAGACGGGCCGGGGTCCGGTCCAGTGCCCTGGACGTGGCCAGGTAGCCGAGGCGGTCCCTCGCTCCCCACTCCCATTCCCGCTTCTGCAGGAAGCCGAAGGCGGGCGGGAAGGTGTCGTTGTTGAGCGTCGTCTCGATCTGGAAGACGGTGACCCCGCTGTCGGCGATGAGACGACCCATGCGCCAGTTGGAGGAGTGCAGCTCCGAGCGGTGCTGGTCCATGAACGACCGGCTCTTCTGCATGGTCAGCGGATTGTGGTGGTGCCGGAGGCTCCTGTAGCTGGCCAGGCCGGTGGCCACGCTCTTGTGCCCGCCGTCCATGGCCACCAGGTTGATGTTGACGTAGACCAGGAGGTCGCTCTCGGCGGCGCGCCGGTTGATCTCCACGTCTTCGCCCTGGTCGGTCAGGCCCAGGTGGACCAGGGCGTCGGGGTCCTCGGCGTCGTGCTGGGTCAGCAGGCCGTTGGGGGCGAAGGCGTCGTAGATGCGGTCGCCGAGGGCGTGGCGGAGCTCGGCTTCGGTCATCCGCCGGTGGAGGGCCAGCGCCGCGATCAGGGCCACGTCGTCCACGCCGGCCTCGGCGGCCAGGTCCAGGACCTGTTCGATGACCATCTGGCGGGTGTCGGGCCGCTCCATGGGCGGCAGGGGCAGGGAGATGTCGTCGAAGGCGATGGTCAGCTTCATCCCCGGGCGCAACAGTGCGGGGAGCGGGTCCCGGTCGCCCACCGGGTGGGTGAGGGCCGAACGGATGGCCGCCGGCACGTCGGTCAGCGGGTCGATGGGCTCGGGCGCGTAGAGGACCCGGCTGCCCTCGGGCAGCCGCTCGAGGCTGAACCGCTCGCCGCGCCAGAAGAGTGTGGGCGGTGTGGACCGGTCGACGTCGAGCACGAATCCGGGCCTGGGGCTCATCGGGTGCTTCCTTTCGGCTTGCGTAGGTCGAAGACCACCTTGACCGCACCCCGGCGGCCGGCGGCACCGGCGTGCCCGATGGCCTCTTCGTACCGTTCCAGCGGGTAGGCCGCACTGACCAGCGAACCGAGCCCGGCCGAGGCGACCAACCCGATGGCCAGGTCGAAGGTGCGGGGGGTGCCGCCGGTGGGGGAGTGCTCGGTGCCGTAGGCGTAGGCGCCGACCACGGTCAGCTCGCGGTGCCAGAGCGGGGCCAGATCGATCGAGACCCGGCCGGGCATGCCCACCAGGACCACCCGGCCCCGGGGCCGGACCATGGCCAGCGAGTGGGTCAGGGACTCGGAGCTGCCCACGCAGTCGAAGACCACGTCGGCACCGTTGGTCAGACGGCCGGCCAGGACCAGCGAGCCGGACCGGCGCCGGACGGCCCGGGCCAGCTGGTCGGGGGCCACCACCACGTCGGCGCCGAGCCGCTCCGCCGTGCTCCGCTGGTGCGGGTGCTTGGCCCCGACCATCACCGCGCACTCCGACTCCGGGCGGACCAGCTGGTCGAGGGCGGCTACCACGGCCAGTCCCAGGGTCCCGGCGCCGACCACGGCGACCGTGTCCCCACCGGCGATGCCGGCCGACAGGACGGCGTGGACGGCACAGGCGGTGGGCTCGACCATGACGCCGTCCTCGTCGGAGAGCTCGGCCGGGACGGCGTGGAGCTGGGAGGCGTGCGCGGCCAGGCCGGCGTGGGACCAGCCGCCGCCGGTGTCGGCGCAGAACCCGGTCTGGAGGCCGGGATCGATCTCCCCGAAGGCCACGTTCCCACACAGCCCGGTGTGGCCTCCGGCGCACTGGGGGCAGAGCGGACGGATGTGGCGGGGGGCGCAGCCGAGCACCGGTTCGATGACCGCCCTCGTGCCCGGGGCCAGCTCCTGCCCGGTGTGATCGGTCCCGCCGGCGTCGAGCACGCCCACCACCTCGTGCCCGGGCACGAAGGGGAAGCTGACCATGTCCTCGAAGTAGCGGGAGCTGCGGCCGTCCAGGGTGGCCAGGTCGGACCCGCAGATCCCCGACAGGAGGGGTCGGAGATGGAACCAGTCGTCATCGGGGAGCCCGGGCTCCTCGGCGTCGAGCAGCTGCAGGGGCCCGAGTCCGGCCCCCCGGCCCGAGCCGAAGAGCGAGGCCACCCGCGACGCGGCGAAGCGCGGCAGGTTCCGCTCGAAGACCAGGGCCTTCATCGGCTCGCCTCGGCCGCGGCCCGGCGCACGGCCCCGGCCAGGGCAGCCTGGCTCGAATACCCGTGGTGGCGCCGGCCCCGCCGGTCGAGCGGCCCGAGGGGGAGGGGCGGCTCCGAGCCACCGTCGGCCTTGGTCCAGTGCTCGACATGCCAGCCCCGCCGTCGGGCGATGGCGGCCAGCTTGGCCTCGGGATTGACGGCCACCGGAAAGCCCACCGCCTCCAACATGGGCAGGTCGCTGGCCGAGTCGGCATAGGCCATGGACTCCTCGAGTCGGAGCCCTTCGGCCTCGGCGTAGTCGCCGAGCACCAGGGCCCGTGCCTCCCCGATGGGGGGCAGCACGTCGAGACGGCCGGTGAACTTGCCGTCGGCCTCGCCCAGGCGGGCGCAGACGATGTCGTCGAAGAGCGGGCGGAGGGGCTCGACTACCAGGTCGAGGGCGCCGGTGATGAGGATGGTGCGGTGACCGAGGGCTCGGTGGCGGCGGACCCGGGCGATGCCGGCGGGGAACGACTTGGCCAGCAGGAGATCGGAGAAGAGCTCCCACCCGTCGTCCCGGAGCCGGTCGACGGGGGCTCCTTCGTAACGCCGGTAGAAGGTGCGCAGGAAATCGCCCCGGTCACGGCGGTCGAGGACGAGCAGGGACGGCGCCTCGCGCAACAGGTCGGCCACGAAGGCGGCCCGCTCGGCGGCGGGCAGGTGGCGGGAGGCCAGCCAGGCGTAGGAGTCGACCACGTTGGAGGCGATGAGGGTGTTCTCGAGGTCGAAGGCGGCCAGGTGGCGGTCGGGGGAGAGGATGGCCCGGAGGGCCCGGTCGGTGCGGCTGGGCTGCTGGGACCGGCCCGGTGCCGTCCGCACCCGGGCGTGCTCGATGACGGAGGGGAGGTGGATGTCACGGACATAGGAGTCCCAGTCCACCGCGGCGGGGTCGAGGCAGAACATCCGGCGGTCGTCGCCGTCCATGCGGTCCCAGAGGGCCATGAGGCGGTCGACCCGGTAGCGGGCCTCGGTCTCGGTGTACGCCCCGTAGAGCTCGACGTAGCCGAGGGCGCGGTCGGCCAGCAGGTGTTTCTCCTCCAGGGCGGCCACCCACGCCGCCTGGCGGCCGCGGATGGGGAGGGAGCCGACCACCTTCTCGGCCACGTCCATGGCCTTGCTGGCCCGGGAGAGCTGGCGCTGGACCCGTCCTCGCCCTGGAAACGACCAGGCCGGGACCACGATGGGTTGACCGTGGGCGTCGTAGAGGGGGTGCTCGGTGAACCACCCCTGGACCAGATCGACCAGGCGCCCGTAGCGGAAGGGGTTCCGGACCCCGGAGGCGACGTGGTAGACGGTCGGGCCCCGGTACTCCGCGGCCGGGCGCACCACCGCCTCGGCGGCCACTGCGATGATGGCCGCCACCACCAGGTCCACCGGGATCACGTCGGTCACGCCTTCGGGCACCCCGGGGAACTCGCGGAGCAGTCCGCGGGCGTAGGACACGATGATCGGCTCGGCCATCCGGAAACCGCGTATCCAGCCCGGCCGCGGTTCGGCCAGGGCCGACTCGATGATCGAAGGGCGGATGATGGTCATGGGTACGATCTCGCCGAACTGGGACACCAGGGCCCGCTCACCCAGCGCCTTGGTGTAGGGGTAGGCGTCGGGCCATCCGAGCGACTGGGCCCGGGCCTGGCCCGAGGCCACCATCTGCTTCCTGACCCACTCCTCGCGCAGCCGCTCGGCCTTGTCGGCCAGGAGGTGGAGCCCGGCGCCGCCGAGGTCGCGACGGGCCTGCTTGGCGAAGGTGGCCAGCCGGGCCGAGCTCCGCGACTCGGCGTCGAAGTCGCTCCGCTGGCGTCTGGCCGCGTCGACCTCGGTCCGCCAGTCCACGTCCACGCTGAACCGGTTGTCGTCGATGAGCTCCTCTCTGGCCTCGCCCTGGTGGGTACCGGCCACATACGCCGTGGAGACGGGCAGGAGGTGGACCGGCCCCGTCCGGCCTGCCTCCCGGGCCCGCTGCTGGGCCACGGCCACGGCTGCAGCCACCCGCGACGGTCCCAGCAGGTTGACCTCCACGGCGGTGTCGAGGGGCGAGTCGAAGCTGACGGTGGCGGCCGAGTGCACGACGATGTCGCACTCGGACAGCAGCTGCATCCCGTCGTCGTCGAGGCCCAGGCCGTCGGTGGCCACGTCGCCGGCCACCGAGGACACCCGGGCGGCCACGTCGGAATCGAACCGGTCGCCGTACTCCGCCCGTAAGCGGTCGAAGCAGTCGTTCTTGAGGATCTCCCGGGTGGCCCGCTGCTGGGGCGTCATGCGGCGCCCCGGACGGATGAGCAGGACCACCCGACTGTCGGGGACGGTGCGCAACAACCGTTCCACCAGGGCTGTTCCCAGGAACCCGGTGGCCCCGGTGATGAAGATCTGCTTGCCGCTCAGCGAGTCACGGACGCGGGTCACCGGATCTGTCTACCATATGGTAAGTGAGCGGGTCGAGCATCGGAGGAGGCCGGACCCCGGGACGGGATCGGAGCCGACCCCGCCCGGTGCCGGCCGCAGAACGGACCGGGACAGGGGCGGCTACCACTTCCGAGCGGATCCTGGACGCCGCCCTGACCTCGTTCGCAACCCGCGGCTATGACGCGTCGTCGCTCGACACCCTCGCCGCCGGCCTGGAGATCCGCAAGCAGACCATCCTCTACTGGTTCCCCTCCAAGGAGGTCCTTCTCGAGGCGGTGATCGACCGCAGCGCCATCGAGCTGTCGGCCGCGCTGGAGGCGTCGTTGACCGGTGCGGGCACCGGGTGGTCCCGGGTGGACGCCGTGGTGCGCTCGGTGTTCCGGCTGGCCGCCCGCCGGCCCGAACTGCTCGGCCTGGTCCGCGAGATGGGCCGGGCGGGGACGCCGGCCGCCACCCGCCTGGTGGCCGCGCTCGAGCCGCTGGTGGCCCGGGCGACAGAATTCCTCCAGGCGGAGATGGACGCCGGTCACATGCGGCGCCACGAACCGAGGCTGCTCCTGCTGGCCATCTACTCCACGGTCATCGGCATGCTGACCGAGGTCGAGGTGCTGCGGGCCTTCGGGGAGGAGCCCACCGCCCGGTCGCTGGTGCGCCGGAGGAACGAGATCCTCGAGCTGCTGCGCTCGGCGCTGGTCACCGAGTCGCCGTGACTGCCCTTCGGTCCCGGGTTGCGGGGTTCACTGGATCGGTCCCGGGGGCCGGGGCTCACTCCACCAGCCCGGGGGCCGGGGCTCACTCCGATCGGTCCCGGGGGCCGGGGCTCACTCCACCAACCCGGGAGCCGACGCTCACTCCGAGCCGGCCGCCTTGCGCTCCCGCCGCGAGGGCTTGGGTGCCGGCGGCATGGGGCGCTTGGGCGTGTAGCGCTTGTTGGCCTCGGGCTTGGCCGGCCCTTTCCGGCTCGATCCCGCGGTCGACGAACGGGAGCCTCCGGCCGGCCGCGTGCCCTTCCGGGATCCGGCCGTGGCCGACGTCGAGGACTCGGCCCGTTCGGCCCGCAGTTTGGCCGTCGCCTCCTTTTGGACCTTGTACGAGCGGTACAGGAGCCAGACGGCCAGCACCAGGAAGGGCAGCCCGAAGAAGATGGTGGAGGTCCCGAAGAGCAAGAAGGTGAACAGCGCCACGAACCCCACCGGCGCCCGGCGGCCGAGGTAGGTGGCGCCGAAGAGCAGGGCGCCGCAGACGAGGCCGAGCACGAGGATGGTCTGCGGAGTGAGCTGTCCCTTGGCCAGGCGGAAGCTCTTGTCGTGGGTCTCGTAGAGATACAGAAGCAATCCGAAGGCGACCGAGGCGACGGCGGCCATGAACGAGAACCGTCGCTCACGGCCGTCGAGCCGGTCGACGGCCCACTTGGCAGAGCGAGCGGACCTGCCTGGTTCTGTTCCGGTGGGTTTGACCACGGTGTCAGGCTACCGGTCCCGACCGACCGGCTCGATTCGACCGGGAGCACCGACCGCGGTCACGGAACGCACCAACCGCGGTCACGGAACGCACCGACCGCGATCGCTGAACGCACCGACCGCGGCCTCATCCGGCTCGCAGGACCAGGCGCATCCCGGCGTTGTCCCCGGGCGGCACGACCCAGGAAGCACCGGCCCCGTCGTCACCGCCGGCCAGGGCACCGCCGTCCGGACGCGCACCGGAGATCCCTCCCGGATCCTCGACGCTGAGCTCGAGGTGGTGGACGCGGCCGGTCCGGCCCCCGAGCCACTGCTGGAGCGGGGCGCCCGAGGGACCCACGGGGCAGGCGAGGCGCAATCCCATCGGCCCACCCCAGGTCAGCTCGGTCCAGCGGTGGCCGGGGCCGGCCCCCTCTCCGGTCACCTCGCCCCCCAGCAGGGTCACGAACAGGGGGGTGGCGGCCTCGAGCTCGGCCACCACATGGGTGACCCAGCACAGAGAGGCGGGCCGGGCCGGGCCGGACCCGTCAGCGAGCTGCCGTCGTTCCGTCGGGAAGCCGGCCGGTGGGGGACCCGTCCAGGGGGTGGTGGCCTGGGCCAGCTGGATCACGACCCCCGTGGCCTGCTTGGGATGGATGAACGCCTCCATCCACTCCGGATCGCTGCGATCGATGCCGATGGGCTCGTACCCGGCCCGCGTGGTCTGCTCGAGGGCCGCGCTCAGATCCGGAACCTTGAAGGTCAGGTGGTGGGGGCCGGGCCCGTTGCGGGTGATGAACCGCTGGAGGAAGTCGTTGGCCTCGACGTCGTTGGGCATGAGGAGTTCGAGCCTGGCCCCGTTGCCGAACTCGACCTGGCCGGGCGCGAACCCGGTGGCCAGGCCGCCCGAGCTCCAGGTGGCCCCGAGGTCGACGGCGTACCGGTGCCAGACGTCCTGCCAACGGGGCACGGCGTGGGCCACGTGGTCGAACACCACATCGGGGATGGAGCCACTGGTCATGGGCACAGACTGGTTCCCGGCCCCCGCTGTTGTCGAGTCAGCCCGGGTTTCACCGGGGGAGAAGGCCGGTGGTGGTGTCGACGGCGTCGGCGGCGGTCTCGGGACGGCGATGGCGGCCTCGGGTGGGCGATGGTGGCCTCCGGGCGCGGTTGTGGGACCCTTCCTCCGCCTGTACGGTCCAGGCCATGGACTTCCGGAGCCAGTCGGTGGTCGAGCTGGCGGCCGGGGTTCGCCAGGGCCGGCTGACCGCCACCTCGTTGGTCGAACATGCACTGGACCAGATCGCGGCTCACAATCCGCGCCTCAACGCCTTCGTGGCCGTCGACGGGGAGCGGGCATTGACGGCAGCCGGAGCGGTCGACCGGAACGTTGCCGCCGGCGTCGACCCGGGGCCGCTGGCCGGTATCCCGCTCGGGGTGAAGGACCTCGAGGACGCAGCCGGATTCGTGACCTCCCAGGGCTCGCCCGCCTTTGCCGGCGGTCCGGCGGCGGCGGCCGACTCCCCCATGGTGGCCCGACTGGTAGCCGCCGGCTGCGTGGTGGTGGGCAAGACCAACACACCGGAGCTCGGATGGAAAGCCGACACGGACAACCCTGTGTTCGGCCCCACCCTCAATCCGTGGAACCTCGATCACTCGCCGGGCGGCTCCTCCGGAGGCAGTGCCGCGGCCGTGGCCGCTGGCATGGTGCCGCTGGCCACCGGGTCCGACGGGGGCGGTTCGATCCGGATCCCGTCGTCGTGCTGCGGCCTGGCCGGGGTCAAACCCTCCCTCGGCCGGGTGCCCAGCGGCGGCTCCACACCACCTGATTGGCAGCACCTCTCGACCAAGGGCCCGATGGCCCGCCGCCTGGGCGATGTCGTCGCCGCCCTGGACGTCGTGGTCGGGCCTGATCCGAGCGATCTGCGGTCCCTGCCGCGTCCGGAGGCGTCGTGGTTGGCCACCCTTGACGAGGCCAGGCCACCCCGCAAGGTGGCCTGGTCGCCGACGCTCGGATATGCCGAGGTCGACGCCGAGGTGCTGGGCATCTGCGAGCGGGCGGTGGAGGTGATGGCATCGTTGGGTACCGAGGTGGTGGAGGTCGAGACGGTATTCGACAGTGACCCGGTCGACCAGTGGCTGACCCTGTCCGGCGTCTACAACCTGCGGACCCACGCCGGGGTGCGGGGGACCGAGCTGTGGGATCGTGTCGATCCCGTGCTGGCCATGGTGGTCGACAGCGCCGTGTCCACCAGCGCACTGGACCTGGTCCGGGCCGAGGACTCGTGCCACACGCTCAATCTTCGCCTGGTCGAGCTGTTCCATGACGTCCGCCTGCTGATCACGCCCACGGTTGCCGCCGAACCACCTCCCCGGTCGCTGGACGGCTCAGGCATGATCAACGGGGCGGCGGAGTACAACTGGGTCAAGTTCACCTATCCCTTCAACATGACCCGGTCGCCGGCCGCGTCGATCCCCGTCGGTCTGACCGCCTCGGGACTGCCCGTCGGGCTGCAGCTGGTGGGGCCCCAACACGCGGATCTGGTCGTGCTCCGGTCGTCGGCCGCGCTGGAGGCCGCCATCGGATTCGACGAGGTGGCACCGTTTCCGGCCGCCTCACCCGACTGAGCTCTCGTCCGAAGCTCCCCGGTGGTGGTCCGGGCTACGATATGCGCCTGATCCGCCACTGCCCTTCCGGTCGTGGCCCGGGCTCGGGCGTTTAGCTCAGTTGGTTAGAGCGCAGCCTTCACACGGCTGAGGTCGGAGGTTCGAGTCCTCTAGCGCCCACCAGTTCAGAGTCCATAAATGGCTCCAGCCCGGAACCAATTGCCCCACAAGGGTTAAGGCCGGGCACAGCGAACTCCGCGAGCAAGAGCCGGCCGGGGACCATGCGCGAGCGGTCCCCAGACACTCATCGAAGACTCCGCCATCGACCGTGGGCACCGGACCCTTAGGATCATGGGTGAGGGAAGCAAGCCGGCGGTCATTCCCCTCGTTCCGAGGACAGCCCGGACTCTCGACCTGGTCATCGGGAAACGACCCCGTCTTCATAAGGGCCGTCGCTTGGTCAGTTGCACCAAAGTTGTGCGCGATCTCTGAAACCCGCGTTCTGTAATCACTGAAACCCGCGATCGGCGATCAGTGAAAACCGCGATCGGGGATCAGTGAAACCCGCGTTGAGCTGACTCCTGCGTTCCTCCTGGTCGGGATCCACCCGGCCGGTTATCGGCCCCTCCAGGGTCTTGGGCATCCACTGCACCAAGCCCACTGGAGGGACCACCGAAATGATGACCCAGGAGGAGTTCATGGACGTCATGGCGATGAAGCGCCAAGGCCACAGCATCAAGGAGATCGCCGAGGAGACCGGCTATCACCCGAGCACCATCAGCAGCTGGTTGAAGAACGGAGGGCCCCCGGCCAAGCGGTCCAGTCCCAACCCGCCGGTGATCGACGAGATCTGGTCGGCCCGGATCGCCGAGCTGGTGCGGGCCGCCCCGAGACTGCTCGCAACCTCTGTGTTCGAGCTGATCAGAACCGAAGGGTTCACCGGCTCCTACGTGAGCGTGGCCCGGCACCTGAACGGGATCCGTGGGCCCCGGTTCACCGCGGCACCGGCGGCCTCCACCCGGATCGTGACGGCACCGGGCGAGGAGTGCCAATTCGACTGGTCGGACGTGTCCCACTGGACGAGGGAGTGGGGTCTCGGCGACATCCAGTGCTTCCAGTCCATTCTGTCGTGGTCCCGGGTGCGGATCTGGTGGTTCGCCCCTTCCATCGACCGGGAGTACACCTTCGAGGGCCTGGTCCGGTTCTTCGAGCGGGTCGGTGGGGTCCCCAAAGTCCTGCGCACCGACCGGATGGGGGCGCTTGGCCAGTCCCAGGGCCGGAGGTTCTCCCTCCATCCGCCGGCCGCTGACTTTGCCCAGTTCCACCACACCGAGATCCGGACCTGCCAAGCCCGAGACGCCAAGCGGAAGGGCAAGGTGGAACGCCCCTTCCGGGACGTGAAGGAGCGGTTCCTCGAAGAGTGCGCCGCCACCGGTGTGCCGGTCAGCGTTCCCGAGCTCAACGAACGAGCAGCCCGCTGGCTGGAGGACCGGGTGCACGCCCGTGTCCACCGGGGCATGGGCGAGATCCCGAACGACCGGTTCGCCCTCGAGGGCCCGATGCTGGGCGCTCTGCCCCGGCGACGGTTCGACACTGCCTATGTGGAGTCCCGCCGGGTGCACGTGGCCATCCCCCAGATCGAGTGGCGGGGCGTGCACTACTCGGTGCCACCCAAGTGCCTCGGCCAGAAGGTGGAGGTCCGCCACGAGGTGGACTCGTCGGTCCTCGAGATCCGGTGGGCCGGGGAGGTGGTGGGTCGTCACACCGTCGCCGATCCCAGCACCGGGGAGGTGTGGGAGGTCACCCACTGGCAGGCCGCCCAACAGGCAGCTCTCTCCCGCAGCCGGGGAAGGCATCTGTCCGTCGTCCTTCCCGACGAACAACCCCATCAGGTTCCCCTCCGCCTGGACATCGAGGGCGACGTGGATGTCGAGGTCCCCGACCTCTCCCGCTATGAGACGGGAGCCGGGTCGTGACCAACTCCCTCTATGAGCAGCTGAAGGATGACCTCGGCTACTTGGGGCTCAACCGCTCGGCCGAGTGCTTCGCCACCCTGGCCGAGGAGGCCAAGGCCCAGGAGTGGAGCCACATCGAGTTCCTGGCCCGGGTGGTGGGCGAGCAGGCCTCGGCCACGGTCAATCGGAAGCTGGCGGCCCGCCTGCGCTTCGCCCGCTTTCCCTTCCGGCGGACACTGGCCGACTACGACTTCGAGTTCCAGCCCAGCGTGGACCGGAAGCTCATCGACGACCTGGCCACCCTCCGGTTCATCGAGGAGAACCGACCCATCCTGTTCCTCGGCCAACCCGGGTGCGGGAAGACCCACCTGGCCGTGGCGCTGGCCACCACAGCCGTCGAGTCCGGGTATCGGGGGTACTTCACCACCGCCGACGACATGGTCAACACCCTGGTGAAGGCCAAGCGGGAGGGCACCTTCGCCACCAAGCTCAAGACGCTCACCGCTCCCAGTGTCCTGGTCATCGACGACGTCGGACTCCTGCCCATCGAGCGGGGTGGGGCCGGCGTCTTCTTCCACGTGGTGAACACCCGCTATGAACGGGGGCACCCGACGCTCATCACCACCAACCGGGGACTGCCGGAGTGGGGTGAGATCTTCGGCGACCCGGTGGTGGCCGCTGCCATCCTCGACCGGCTCATGCACAACGCCGTGGTGTTCAACATCAAGGGGCCGTCCTGGCGGATGCGGGAGCATCACGCCTTGGAACAGGCCACTACGGATCCCGATCGGGACTCAGGAAGGAGGCGCCGCTAACCTTTCCCCTCGAGGAACCGGGATCAGCTCAGCGCGGGTTTCGGTGATCGCCCAACGCGACATTCACTGATCACAGAACGCGGGAATCAGTGATCGCAGATCGCGGGGTTCGGTGAGAGCGCACAAAAGTGCTCCGCGCTCCCGGATGTGCCGATGGTCCACTGTCGATGACGCCCGACTGATCATTGGTGTTGGGGGACACGACGATGACCGCCTACTGTGTAAAGCGCTGATTACCCACAGAAGGGAGACGGGGCCTTGACAACTACAAGGTTCCGGCCGATGGCGTCGGTGAGTGGGGAGGAGCGCGGGCGACGCCGATGGTGGCGTTCGGGTCCGTGGCCGTGGTATATCGCGGCAGCGATAGTCACCGCAGCCGCACTCATCGCGGTACTCGTGGCGACCCTCGTTGTCGGCCGCGCCGCGGTGCATCCGGGCATCACGCCGAGCGTCAAGGCTTCGTTGTGGAAGCCCAACGCGGATAACTACTGCACCAGCCTGGGCGAGCTGTCGACGCCACTCGGGCAGAACGCCCTGATAATCGCGATGGTGGCGAACGTCGCGCCGACCGCAGCGTCGCGCTCGGCGGTGGTCGCCTACTACCACGACTTCACCCACGACCTCACCCCTTCGACTGGGGCTGACGTCGCCAGGATCGTCGCGTCGTATCCGTGTCCAGCAAGGTCATAGACCGATGCGGGCAATCACGACGTGCCACAAGGCCGAATCGCCTGGCTGTCACCGCTTCGATTGAGCGAGCCATTGTCGTTCCTGCTTGGCGCTGATCGGAGCCGGCTCGTGGCATCGCGGCACTATTGGCCAAAGAGCCTCTGGAAGTTCCCCTACGTGCGCGACGTCCCGGACGTAATGGGTCGCCCCTAGGTGTAGTTCCGGTAGGCCACGGTTGAAATCCGCCGCGGAGCCGGCGTTATACAGGGGCAGCCTCTGGACTCCACGGGCCGGGAAGACTGCAAGGGTGGAAGAGTACGAAATAGATCAGCAGCGGATAGGTGACTACGCCGATAGTCACCCCGAGACCTTGGCCGGCTGGTGGATCAAGCACGATGGGCTGCCGCCTCCTGGGGACAACGGACGAGAGCCGCGGCCGCTTTCGGCGTTCGTGATTGCGTTCACCAGCGACATCAGGGGGCACTCTGAAGCTCTGCGCAACCTGCTCTTCGACCCTCAGAAGTTGCGGGTGATCCAAATGCGGTACAGCTATCGCCACCGTTTGGAGGTGGCCGAGCAGTTACCCTCGATCCTCGGTCCGAAAGGGTTCACCGGATGCGGTCCAGACACGAAGAGGAATGTGGTCGTTGTCCGTGTACTTCCTGAACGTCTGGAAGCCGTGAGGGTCGTGTTGAGGAGAACGAATCCTGACGATGTTCGAGTTGAGCCCGGTTCGCGTGTCGTTGCGACCTAACCGGGGGCGCCGCCACACCTTGTTGTGGGGCAATCCCGCCGAGGTGGAGCCCGGATGGCCTCTACCTCATTCCCTCGGGCAGCGTCTCACCGTGAGGATCGTTGATCTTGTCAGAGCCGATCCACCAGGAGCAGTGATCAGGCGACGTGGACAACGCTTCGATCTCCGTCGAGGCAACAATCTCGGCAATGCACTCATTCGTCCCACCAACGTAGAGCCAGTGGAAGTCGGTGTCCGTGGCGACAATCCACGATCTGTCTTCGGGCCACCAGAGGTCCGGCACCTCGAAATGGTCTGCTGCCCGAAAGACCGTCCACGCCGATATCGGTGCTCGGTAGAGCAAGTAGCTTCGGTCGGGTAATGCCAGAACCTTGGGACGGGCAACCTGATGGACTTTCTGTCGTCCAGGGGTGGGAGCCAATCCAACCATGAGGTCCCCGTAGCCCTCCCACAGCCCGTACCAAGTGACATCTGGAGTGTGCGTGTGTCGGGCCAGAATGGATGCGAGCGCTTCGAACTGTTCTTCCTCCAGAGTGAGACCGATGTCGCTAGAGTCAACATCCTCCGGGTCCATCACGTCGCCGGGCGCTGGCCGGAGAACAGCTTCAGCCGCCATCTCAGGGTGCACTGTCCAGCCATTGCGGGTTGCCACGTCTGACCAGCGCAGGGTTGGTGGATCACGGGAGACGATCTGGTCACCAATGCTGATACCACTTCTCACGATGGGGTAAAAGACCCTCGCATAGGCACCGAAGACGTCAGGCACCCACGACCGGACTTCGCCGCCCCTGTGCGACACAAGTGGCGTCAGCCAGTCGGCGGCGGCGAAATCCTCGACGAGGTCACAGCCGGGAAATTCCCAGAACTGATCGCCTCGACCTGGGATTTCGGTTACCTGCCCACCCGTGCCGTCTGAGGCGAACCTGGCCATGCCGATCGCCCGGCCCCTTCGAAGTCTGAGGGTCCTCTTTCTAGTCCAGGGCAGACGCACTTGGACATGGTTGCACAGCAGCGAGGACTTCTCGGTCTCGAAGACTGGACCGCACCGACGAGATCGTCCCATCAGGGATCACGATCAACGTCGTCGGCAACATGTGAGAGGTCGCGCCATGGCGCCTGGTCCGGCACTACACCGTCGCTGGGGCTGATGTCGACCGAGTCCAACACGCCCACGAAATGCTTGCCGGGCTTATGGCCGCCAAGGCCCAGACTGCCGCTCGAGGTCCGATGACATCGCACGCCGGCGAGCCTCGAGGTGCTACCCGGCAGTGTTGTAGTTGTACACCTCGGAGAATTCGACGCTCGTAGGGGGCGAGATGCCAATCTCCTGGGTGACCGGGACGATTTGTTCTTGGGCGAAGTTCTCGAATCCTTCGCGAGTTGTCCAAATGTCGGTGATCTCGATCCCCTCATCGGTCGCGACCACAAAGTGGAACAACAGGCCGGGGGCGGTGTGTGGGCCCCCGGCGGTGATTCCCAGCTTGGCGATGGCTTGATCGTTTTGATCGGGGGTGGAACCGCTGAACTTCTGTTGGACGACGACCGCCATAACAGGACTCCGCGAGTAGTGGGTGTGCCCAACCTACACGACCAGTGGGCCCAGCCGACAAAGCGCGCCGTTGCCCCCGCCGTGAGCGGCGGTGCACCGTCATCTGTATTCAACGACGGGGTGCCCGGCCGGAATTGCTTGATCGGCAGTCCGGATCGATCGTCATGGGGTATCAGTGGAGCGACTTTGCCGCCGCCACGATCTGGGGCACGAGTCGTTCTGCGACCCAGAGGGATCCCGACGGCCCGTAATGAAGATTGTCCGGGCGCAACCACACCCCGTTGACCAAGGTGGGGCACGGCGGGCCCGAGGGACAGACGAGCGAGGCGAGATCGACCACCGCCACCTGTGTCGGGAACTGCGATGCCACTTCCCGAAGCAGATCGTTCAATTGTGCGTAGCGTCGATCCTCCGCCCTCGTGCTGGCGGAGACGGATTGGTGTGCCTCGGCCGGCTCCAGGAGGAAGATGACCTTGGACCCGGAGGCCGTCAATTGGCGGACACGCACGTCCATCCGCTTGAGCAGGACGGATCTCCACAGAGGTGTTCCCGAGGCGAGCACGCGGGTCCCGGACGGCGGATCGACGATCGAGCTTCCTTCGTCCGTACTTCCCCACAGGATGATGTCCGGTGTTCCACGTCTGAGCGCTCTGGCCTCAGCGCGCCCGACTCTCCTCTGGCAGCTACGCGTATAGGCAACGATGTTGATGTTGCCGTAGTAGTAGGGGGCGAGCGTGTCGCTGACGACGCCGCATCCGATGACAGCACCGTTGAAAACGCGAATGTCGTAGGAAGGGGCAACAGCGCTGAGGCCATCCAGCATGGTGCAGGCCGTCGAATCTCCGACGACGACCATGCGGAGAGGGTGAGCCCCCGGGACGGAGGAATGGGATGGTTGCCCATCCAGGTACTTGGACCGCAACCTGGCGACCTGGTGCTTCGACGGCGATCGACAACTGGACCCCGAGGCAGCCGCGGCGATGCCCCCGCTCGGCGTCGGCCTGGTACTCGAAACTGCGATCGTGCACGCGCCCAGGCTGACGACGATCAGGCACACGCCCATAGTGACGCTCGCCGCGCGTCGCGAGGCGAGGTACCGGGAATGCCTCACTGGATTCTCGAGGACCAGGTAGGTCCCGATGGCTGCTCCCAGCGCCACAACGAGGAGGAGGACGTTGTCCCACGCCGGCAACGACGAAACGCCCCGGTCCTGTGCCGCAATGATGAGGATCGGCCAATGCCACAGATACAACGAGTAGGAGACCAGTCCGAGGAACTGGAACGGTCGTAGCCGGAGGACAGATTCTGCGCCCCAGGCCGGCTGCGCCGACCCGCCGGCAATGATCAGGCCGGCACCGATCACGGGAACGGCAACGGCGGAGCCGGGGTAGGGGGTGGCCGATGTGAAGACCAAGGCCACAACCACGATCGCACCGAGCCCGATCCAGGTGAAGATGCCGGCGATAATCGGAGGCAATCGGCGCAATCGGTCGGAGGACACAGCGATGAGGCCACCCAGTGCGAGCTCCCAGGCCCGGGTGAAGGGAGAGAAAAAGGCACCGGCGGGATTGGCCGAGGTCATCACGATGGACAACACGTACGATGCGACGACAATGGTCCCGAGCACCAGGCCGAGGCGCAACCGTAACGATCTGCGGGCGAACATCCCGGCGAGAAGCAAGAGCATGGTCGGATAGACGACATAGAATTGTTCTTCGACGGCGAGCGACCAGAAGTTCTGCAGCGGCGACGGGGGTCTCAGGGAAGCCAAATAGTTGGTCTGCGAAGCCGTGAAGTGGAAGTTGGCCAGGAACACCGACGCCCATTGACCGTCGACGGCGGTCGCCCGGCCGGTCGCCGACCCGATGAAGATGAAGGATGCCACCACCGTGACCACGATCACGAGGCTGGCAGCCGGAATGATCCGGCGGGCACGACGGCCGTAGAAGGAGAGAATCGACGTCGTGCCCGTGGATTCGCGTTCTCTGAGGAGGAGCCCGGTTATCACGAAGCCGGAGATGACGAAGAAGACGTCAACTCCGACATAGCCGCCCGTGACGCCGGGGATATCGGCATGGAACAGAAGCACCAAGAGGATGGCCACGGCCCGAAGGCCCTGCACGTCGGGCCGGAACTTCCGGTCGCCGGTTGGTGTACCCGCCTCATCTCCTGACGGCATGAAGCGTTGGTCCGGTACCTTCTCCCGGTCGACGGCGCTAGTCATCGTGCCGCCGGGCTATGGGGAGGCCGGACAGAGGGGTGCCGTCTGACGAGCGTTGACTCATCCCGGTCTCCCTTCCCACCTGTATCCCAACAGAGTCCCCAGGTGCGATGTGAACCTGGGCTTTCCAGGACCACGATCCGTGGCTCGAAGTGGCGACGCCGTCTGATCTCCCGATCGATAGGGCCCTCTTCTGGAAGGACCTGCCCACGAATCGATGACCGCGGCAGCTGGCCATGGGAAGCACGGCGGGGGAATTATGGCACGGTGGGTTGATCCGGAGCGGCATACGTTCGAAGTCGGTCCGACACCGCCCGGTGACAACGGCAAGGTCTCCATGCGCCGGAATGCCGTAGCGGGCAGGGAACCATCACGGCGTGCGGGCTCGGTCGCCGGGCCGCCCTCCGGATGGCAGAAAGCTCCCTTCGTGGTGCTTCATCGGTCCGGTGTGCATGGCACCGCCGCGGATGAGCTGGTGGCAGCTTACCGCACTGCCATCCAGCCGCCGTCAGGTCGACCGCGGATGGAGCGACTGGCCGGACCTGGACCGGAGGCGCCCGGTCCAGGGATCCTTACGAAGGCGAGACCACGACCCGGCGGTTCGCCGCAGAACTGGTTGGTGTCACGAACCCGCCGTAGGACTCCGTGAATGCCACTCCCCGGACGTGGATGTTCGCCAAAGCCGTTTCCAAGTAGCTGGCCACGGCAGAGGCACGGTTGATGCCCAACGACTCGGGAGGATTCGCATACCCGGCGATGCGCAGATGGGTGAAACCATCGGCCTTGATGAGGTTGGCAAGCGCCACGATCTGCGACTTCATCGATGACGTCAGGGCCGCTGAGCGGTTGGCGAACAGTGAGATGGTGACAGGTGCAGTGGGAATACGGGCGGTCGAGGACGTCGAGGTCGGGCCGGTGCCCTGGCTGTTGGTAGCCGTGACCTTGAACGTGTAACTGGTGCCATTCACGAGGCCCGTGACGGTGCAGCTGAGCGCGGCCGTCGTGCACGTCTTGCCACCGGACGAGGCGGCCACCGTGTACCCGGTGATCGGGCTACCACCGTTGGACGCCGGAGCGGCCCAGGAAACCGTCACCGCGCCGTTCCCGGCGTGGGCGGTGAGGCCCGTGGGCGCCCCGGGCACCGACGCCAGCATCGTCGTCGCGTATTCGGACATTTGCCCCGTGCCCACCCCGTTGGTCGCCGCCACCCAGAACGAGTAGCTGTCTCCATTGGTGAGCCCGGTGACCGAGCAGTCGAGCGGACCCGACGTCCAGGTGCACGTCCTGCCGCCGGGATAGCTGGACACGGTGTACCCGGTGATCGGGCTGCCACCGTTGGACGACGGCGCCGTCCAGGAGACCGTCACCTCGCCGTTCCCCGGGAGGAGGGTGAGGCCGGTGGGGGCACCGGCCTCGGCCACCGGCGTCGCCGTCGCAGACGTGGACGGGGCACCCGAGCCGACTGCGTTGGTTGCTGTGACCGTGAACGTGTAGCTATCGCCGTTGGTGAGTCCGGTCACCAGGCAGCTTGGGAATGGACCCGACGTCCAGGTGCACGTCTCGCCACCTGGCGAGGCGGTCACGGTGTACTCGGTGATCGGGCTGCCACCGTTGGATGCCGGCGCGGTCCAGGCGACCGCCACCGCGCCGTTCCCGGCGACGGGGCGGGGGCTGGTGGGCGCGCCGGGCACAGTCGCCGGCGTTCCCGTCACGGACGCGGACGCCGGACCTGCTCCTACCCCGTTGGTCGCCGTTACCGTGAATGTGTATCTGGTGCCGTTGGTGAGCCCGGTGACCGAGCAGCTGAGCGGGCCCGATGTCCAGGTGCAGTTGCTTCCGCCGGGGGAGGCGGTCACGGTGTACCCGGTGACCGTTATCGCGGGGTCCGTGCTCCCTGTGTAGGTGGGGGCTGACCATGACACGGTTTCGGCACCATTTCCCCTCGTCGCGTTCACGGCCTGCGGAGCGCTCGGATCTCCGTTGTCAGTAGTCCACCATGTGGACGCGGCCCGGGAAATCAGCTGCGCCGGCGTCTCGCTGTCCGGCGATCCGATCTGTACAGCTGATGCTGGCCCAGCTGGGCTGCCCCACCAGTTGCCGGTTGCGGTAATGGAACCGCTCGCATCATTGAACCAGTTGCCACCGGTGAAGTCGTTGCCGCTCGCCGTGAGGGTCAGGCCGCCGGGGAGGGCGCAGCTGTTGAAGCCGCTCCCGCTCCAGGTCCACCCATCCGCCGAGTCCATGCCGAGCGGGGTCTCGTCCGTGTAGACGTTCGTCGAGTTGTTCTCGACCGTATTGCCACTCAGCGCCACGTCGATGGGATTGCAGCCGAATCCGTCTTCTCCCGTGGTCAGCAGGGTGCCGATGCTGCCCGAGGCGCCCTCACCGTCGATCGTGTTGCCCGAGATGCTCAGTCGCGGCCCGGGGCTCGACGCGTTGCTCCCGAACGTCGCGAAGCCCGTCGCGCATCCGTCAATCGTATTGCCCGAGACCGTGCCGGCCACGTACGGGGCGAACACCCCGATCCCGAGCGCGTCCTGGGCGGGGCCGGCGGTCGATCCGTAGTTGGACCATGCGTAGCCCGTACCGTCGCTCTCGCTGCTCGGGAGCGGACCCGCCGCACCCCAGCATCCGCCCACGGTGTTGTCCGAAATCGTCGTCGGGCCGTCGTCGTTGGCCGCCCAGATGCCGGTGTTGTCGTCGCTCAGCGTGTTCCCCGAGATGGTGAGGCCCGCCGGCTGGCTCTGGGTGTTCTCGTAGATACCTTCGGCCGCATTCGACACGGTGTTGCCCTCGATGGTGCCTGACGCGTCGTAGTCGAAGACGCCCTGGGCATAGGCGCTACCCACATCGGTGATCGTGCTGTCGCTGAGGTTGAACGAGCCGCCGTTCGACTGGATGGCGACCGGGTTGTAGTAGACGTTCTCGATGGTGACATCCTGTATCGACAGGCCGGTGATCGCCGGATAGGGAGGGCTCGTGGCTCCTTCCACGTCGTTGGCGATGCCATCGGCTGCGTCGAACTGAACGCCCGAGCACCATCCGGCGTCGGCCTCGTTCGACGTGATGTCGGCGTCGCAGGGCACTTCCTCCGAGCCACCCGGCGTATCACCGTTGACGGTCAGCCCCGAGATCGTCACGTTGTCACCCGAGACCAAAAAGACCGTCGAGTCGCAGTTGTCGTTGGCGTCGGTCGTGCTACACGTCGGGTCGGAGATGGCGGACTCCACGATGGTCTGGCCTTGTCCTGCACCCTCGATCGTCATCGGCACCGTGACATCGACATTGTCCGCATATGTCCCGGCACAGATGTAGACGGTGCCCCCGGAACTCGTAGCGGCGACGGCTTGCGAAATGGTCGTGAAGCTACTCCCTGGTGACGGCGCGGCCACGCAGTTCCCCACGACGTTCGTTCCCGCGGGGAGGGCCGGTGGGTTCGCGCCGGCCGGCCCGGCCAGGGACAGCGAGACCGTGGTCAGTGCTCCCGCGATGAGCGACGCTGACACGCCAAGACGCATGAGCCTGCGCATGAAACCCCCTGAGGGTTTGGGGCACCGCGAGACGCGAGGTGCCGATTCGCCAACGAGCGTCAGCCTCACGAAATGGAACGGGCCAGTCAATCGTCAAATTGGACGAAGTCGCCGTATTGCACGAGTTGTCACGAAACGTTATCCAGAACGTGACGATATGAGAAGGGGGTTGTCACGCAACGTTCACCGAGATCGTGACGATAGGTCACGCGGCGTTCACCGTCGGCCATTCACGGCCCGGTGGCAACACCAAGCCATATGAAGGCGCAGATGCTCCCTTGCCCCTTGGCGTAGCCTGTGGCATCAGAGTGAGGGCGGGTCGAAATGTCCGGTATCAGTAGTGCCCCCCTGCGGGGACCGCTTCGTGAGCTCAGCCATGCGCTGTCGATCGCCGTGGCGGTTGTCTTGTTGGTTGGTCTCGCCATGTTCGGATCGGGCTCTGTCGGTTGGGCCGCGACGAAGACCGCGGTTTCCTCGTTCGCCGCCAAACCGTCTTCTCTCACGTGGGCTGGAGGGGCCGTGACGCTGTCCGCAAAGGTGTCGAACGCCAAGCGTTGTACCTTCTCCGCGAAACCGGCGGTCAGAGGACTACCTGTCACGAAGCCCTGCAGCAACGGCACCGTCGATCAGAGGGTCATCGTTCCGAAGAACGAGGGGGAGAAAGCGGCCACGTACACGTTCGGCTTATCGCTCACGGGAACGGTGACCGTCAAGGCAAATCCGATTGTGCTCTCCGAAGGCGACGTATTGCCGGGCGCGCCCACCAGCGTCTCAGCATCGCCGGCCGACGGCTCGGCCACTGTGAGCTTCACCCGTCCTGCGAGTAGCGGCAGGAGCGCTATCACTGGCTTCGTTGTGACAGCCACCGACACCACGAACTCCTCCAATGGGGGACAGAGGCAATCTGGCGGTTCAAGCCCGATCACGGTGAAGGGACTCACCAATGGGAACAGTTACACCTTCACCGTGGCTGCCATCAATGCCAGTGGCACTGGTCCGTCGTCGGTCAAATCGAACAGCGTCACCCCGGCGTCCCGTTGTCCGACCCCCAGGTGTACGTAGCGACCTATCTGCAACCGCCTGGCGACATGCAGCACGGATCGGCGGTGTGGACGACGATTGTTGCCCTCGGGGTGGATATGCCCTGTCGTCGACCGGCCTGTGAGGCCGGGCACCTCGGTGCTACGTCAATGATCCATGCGACGAGCACGGTGCTACGTCAATGATCCATGCCACGAGCACCACGCCAGCGCTTGAGGCCGACTCTTGGCCAAATGAACTCGACAGCGCCGAATGGCATGCTCCGGGAGGAAGCCGCAAGGGCTGGAAAGCAGACAGCCGACGGCGAAGAAGAGGATGAAGCGTCTGCCCGCTTCTCCAGGGCATTCATCGCCATCATGAACGAAACGGCGAAAACCTCGTGGATGGTGACGGCTTCGAGACTTTCGGCGAGGCCGGGGGAGACTCGAGACTTTCGGCGAGGCCGGGGGAGACATAAGGTGGACCTATGACTGATGTCGAGGATAGTTACCGCCTGGTGTCGAGGGGCTTCGACGCTGCGGTCAGGGCCGTGGCCCCCGACCAGTGGGGGACCCAATCCCCCTGTGAGCAGTGGACGGCCCGCGACCTGGTGGCGCACGTGGTCGATAATCATCGGGGTGTGATCGCCAGTGTCAGGGGTGGGGAGTCGAGGCCGCTGGGCCCCGATGAGGACCCCGGTCAGGCCTGGGACAGTGCCTCGCGGGCCATCGGTGAGATCACCGGAGACCCCGAGGCGTCGGCCAAAGAGATCGACGGTCCGACGGGCAAGATGCCAGCGGGTCAGATCATCGGCCAGTTCGTGACCATGGACGTACTCGTCCACACATGGGACCTGGCACGGACAGTCGGTGCGGACGAGCACCTCGACGATGAATCCGTCCGTCAGGCGTATGAGGCTCTCAAGCCGATGGACGCCATGATCCGCCAGCCGTACGTGTTCGGGCCCAAGCTGGAGCCACCCGCGGGTGCGGACGTCCAGACGGAGTTCCTCTACTTCTTGGGGCGACGGGCGTAGGCGGGAGCTGCCCGGTGCCCAGGGCGTCGTCCTTATGGTGACCGGGTCGTCCTTATGGTGACCGGGTCGTCCTTATGGTGACCGGAGCGGCGGTGCCCCACTGATTGTCACCGTCGCCGCCTTGGCTGTGATCGTGCTGGCGCCGACGACCGACAGATCGAACGTCAATACTTCGGCCTTGGTCGTACCGTTGGCAGGCACGGTCACGGTGTCGGCGATGGTTCCATCTGGGCAAGGGACGGTGGACGGCATTCCGGTGATGGTCGGCGTGGAAGAGAACCTACACGACTCTGCCCCGGTGACCTGGGCGGAGAGGGTCACTGTTCCACCGGGCCAGGCCAGCAGGGAAGGGGTTGCCCTCAAGCCGGAAACAGTCGGAGGTGGCTCTGTCCCGATCGTGATGTTGGTCGCCTTTGCCTTGACCGTTGTCGTTCCCGTGACCGATAGGCCGAAGGTGTAGGTGGTTGGCTTCTTCCCGGTGTTCTGTCGGATGTTCACCCGCTCGTCCACGGCGCCGTTCGTACAGGGTTTCGTGGTCGGAAGCCCTTTGGTCGTCGGTGCCACAGAGAAAGTACAGGTCCTGGCATTGGCGACCTTGGCGGACAGCGTCACGGTCCCGCCGACCCAGGTGAGCGAGGAAGGTCTGGCCGTGAGAGAAGTGACCGAGGTCACAGTCGAGGCTCCCGCCGGCCAGTCCGATCCAAGCACGGCGATCCCGGTAAGTAGGACGGTGAGCGACCCGAGCACGGATGTCAGGCGGAAGAGCCGACTGCGCCGGCTCGAGTTGCCGGTCAAGACAGATGCTGGTGTGGCAGATGCTCCGGGTACTCTCGACATGGGCCCGCCTCCGGTCTGATGCTCACGAATCCCGCCTGGCGAAACGTAGCAGTCCTGTTTCTCAGTGTCTTCAATGTCCTCAGAAGCGCGAGCTACGAGCGACAGACGGTAAATGACTCTTCATGCCTGGCCAGGCGTGCATTCCATCAACCGGTCGACCCGTCCCTCGACAAGACCTACGGCGCGGGCATCGGGCGAGGTCGCCCAACCGACGATCAGCGTGTGAAAGACACGACGACCATGCGATTGGCCGGCGCGTTGGCCGGCTGCACGTAACCGCCGTAGGACTCCGTGTACGCAACTCTGGTCACACGGATGTTCAGCAAAGACGTTTCGAGGTAGCCGGCCACGGCCGAGGCACGGTTTATGCCCAGCGACGCGGGAAGATTCGCGTACCCTACGATGCTCAAATGGGTGAACCCATCGGTTTTGATGAGGGATGCAAGTACCCGGATCTGCGATTTCATCGAGGACGTCAGGGCCGCAGAGCGGTTGGCGAACAGTGAGATGGTGACAGGTGCAGTGGGAATACGGGCGGTCGAGGACGTCGAGCTCGGGCCGGTGCCCTGGCTGTTGGTCGCCGCGACCGCGAACGTGTAACTGGTGTCATTCACGAGGCCCGTGACGGTGCAGCTGAGCGCGGCCGTCGTGCACGTCTTGCCACCGGACGAGGCGGTCACCGTGTACCCGGTGATCGGGCTACCACCGTTGGACACCGGAGCGGCCCAGGAAACCGTCACCCTGCCGTTCCCGGCGACGGCGGTGAGGCCGGTGGGCGCCCCGGGCACGGACGCCAGCTTGGTCGTCGCATAGGTCGACATTTGCCCCGTGCCCACCGCATTGGTTGCCGCCACCCAGAACGAGTAGCTGTCGCCGTTGGTGAGCCCGGTGACCGAGCAGTCGAGCGGGCCCGACGTCCAGGTGCACGTCCTGCCGCCTGGATAGCTGGTCACGGTGTACCCGGTGATCGGGCTGCCGCCGTTGGACGACGGCGCCGTCCAGGAGACATTGACCGCGCCGTTCCCGGCGGCGAGGGTGAGACCGGTGGGCGCGCCGGGCGCAGCCACGGGTGTGGCCGTCGCGGGCCCGGATGCCGCCCCGGTACCGGCGCTGTTGGTCGCCGTGACCGTGAACGTGTAGCTGGTGCCGTTGGTCAGACCGGTGACGGCGCAGGTGAGCGGACCCGATGTCCAGGTGCACGTCCTGCCGCCGGGCGAAGCGGTCACCGTGTACCCGGTGATCGTGCTACCACCGTTGGACGCCGGCGCCGTCCAGATGAAGGTCACCGTACCGTTCCCGGCCTCGGGGATGAGTCCCGTCGGCGCGTCGGGCCGCGCCGGGGTCACATCGAAGCACTCGCCGGTGCTGGTGTCGGAGCTGGCCGAATAGTTGGAGTCACCTGAGTAGTACTCGGCAAAGCACCAGTAGCCGGTGGAGGTCGGGGTGAAGGCTACCGAGGTGGCCGCGGATGTGTCGTCGGCTCCCGGGACGAGAGAGACGGGAGTACCGACGGTATGGGTGAGGGAGGTGCAATCCGCCTCCGATGCCGTGGGCCCGCATTCGTAGAACTGCACCGTGCCGGTGGGGCTGCCCCCGGCGGCATTGCCGGTGATGGTGGCCCGGTCGGTATTGGTATTGCCGAGGACGATGGTCGGGGCGGTCGGCGCCGGCGCCGTTGACGATCCCGCTGCCGTCACGTCGAAACACTCGCCGAGGCTGGAGTCCGAACTTCCCGCATAGTTGGAGTTCCCCGAGTAGACCCCGGCGAAGCACCAGTAGCCCGTGGACGTCGGGGCGAAGGGCACCGAGCCGGCCGACGAGGTATCGCCTGCCCCTGCGGTGAGGGTGACCGGACTGCCGACCGGATTGGAGGTCGAGGTGCAATCCGCCGCCGAGGGGGTCGGTCCACATTCGTAGAACTGCACCGTGCCCGTGGGGCTGCCCCCGGCGGTGTTGCCGGTTACTGTGGCCATGTCGGTATTGCCGTTGCCGAGCACGATGGTCGAGGCAGTCCTCGCCGTGACCGTGGACGATGATGCAGCAGTCACGTCGAAGCACTCGTCCGTGGTGTTGTCCGAGCTCCCTGCATAATTGGAGTCCCCCGAATAGACCCCGGCGAAGCACCAGTAGCCGGTCGATGTCGGGGTGAAGGACACCGAGCCGGCCGACGCGGTATCGCCCGCCCCTGCGGTGAGGGTGACCGGACTGCCGACCGGATTGGAGGTCGAGTTGCAATCCGCCGCCGCGGGGGTCGGTCCACATTCGTAGAACTGCACCGTGCCCGTCGGGTCGCCGACGACGTCGTTGCCGGTCACCGTGGCGCTGTCCGAGTCGGACGAGCCGAGGACGATGCTCGGGCTGTTCGCCGAGGTGACGGTCGAGGTGGAGGGAGCGGACGGGTCGAACGTATATGTGGTCGTTCCTCCACCGGTGCCGAAGGTGAACGAGCCCACATTGCCGGTGATTGCTGCCCAGCCACTACCCACGTTGAAGCCCACGCCGCCGCCGTCTGCTGCAGGGAGGATGGTCGCGTTCGGGTAGTCAGCCAGGAACGTGCTCCAACTGATGGGATGGGAGATCGGAGCGCCGCCGAGGTGGGTCCCCCAGACGACCCCGCGCAGGACGTTCCAGGTCTGCCACACGTTGGGCGTTTGTCCGCCGGTCTGTAGATAGGGCTCGAAGTTCAACGTCGAATAGGTCACCCCTTGATCGGGACCGCTCGTCGTGTTGCCGGGGTCGATCACCAGCTGTAGGCCCGGATCGAGCGAACCGCCCGTGTCGTTGGTTTCGGTTTCGTACGACAGCGCGGTGATGGCGGACAGCGCCGTGCTGCCGTGGTCCTCATTGAAGACCGACCAGTGCGAGCCCGATCCGGTCGTCGTCATCTGCAGGCTGCCCTGGGAAGCGGTCGGTCCGTTGCTCACGTCGCTGACCGCACCGGTGCCGTCGCCGTTGTTGATGACCTCGAACTGACCTTGGCTGGGTGTGCCCGGGTACGGGATCAGATCTGCGGACGTGACCACCGCCAACTGCGAGGCAGAGAGGCCGGCAGGACTGCTGCTCGCCCCGATGTTGTTCGTCCAGGTGTTGTTGGTGCCGGCCGTGCCTGACCCGGTGGTGCTGTCCACATAGTCGGTGCCGAGGCCGGCGGGGACCTCGTTTCCGCTGACCGTGCCGGCCGAGGGCGTGCCGCCGTAGGCACCGGTGACCCAGATGCCCTCCGTGTTGTCGGTGAGGAGGTTGCCCTCGATGACGAAGTTGCTCGTGTCGCCGTAGACGACGATCCCCTGACCGTCGAAGGCTCCGCTGTCGCCCCACCCGCTGATGGTGTTGTCCGTAACGGTAACGTCTTCGTCGTTGGCGTAGAACGGGGTGCCTAGCGAGATCGCTCCGCCGGGATCAGTCGCCCCGTCCCCGATGAGGGTGTTTCCGGAGATCAATGTCGTGTAGTTGCCTCCACCGAGGTAGATGGGGCCCTCGGCCGCACTGTCACCGGCATCGGTGACGGTAAAGGTGTTTCCCGTGATCGACGCGTCGGTGGTGCAGAACAGGGCGACGAGATTTTCGTCGTAGTAGGCGCCGTTGGCCTCAGAGCTGTTGTCGGAGATGGTCAGGTCCTTGCTCGTCGTCGCGCAGGACGAGCCGGTGGTGTTGATCTCGGCTCCCGGTCCGGACAGGTCATCGAAGTCATTGTCGTTGATGGTGACGTCGTCGGCCGCCTTCTGCCAGATGAGAACCGCCTGACCATAGTCCCCGCTTGCTGCTTCCGAGCCGGTGGACTGGGTGAACTCGTTGTCGGCGATCGTGGTGGCGCCCGGGTCGACGACATCGTCGGTGTTGAAGTAGATCCCGCCGTTGCTCACGTCGATGGCGTTGTCGGTGAACGTCCACGCACTTCCGACATTGGCGGCGTCGATCTCCCCTACACCACCGGTATAACCGTTGAGGGTGAAGCCGCTGACGGTACCGGTAGTGGCTCCGCTGGTGTAGTCGATCCCCCCGCTGCCGTCGATGATCGTCTCCGGATCACCACTGCGGGTGCGGGCATCGACGCCATACTGGGCGCCGAGCAGGGTCAGCGGCTTGTCGATGGTCAGGCTCTCGTCGTAGGTACCGGAGCAGACATAGATCGTGGCCCCGGAACTGGCATCGTCGATGGCGCTCTGGATCGACGAATAGGAGGGCGATGGGCAGGTGGCGCTCGAGATTCCGACGACGATGGCTCCCCCGGGAGGCGTTACGACTTGGGCCCCGGCAACGGTGGGTGCAGCCACCGCCGCCCCGATCAGGGCTCCTCCGGCAAGCATGACGGACAGCGAAAGCTTCAGAAACCTACGCATCGAGACGCCTTTCCTAGCGTTTTCCCGCGCCGGACGATCCCGACACCGTGCGCATTCCGGACCGCCGCCGTTCATCGGAAATGAGCCCCTGCCGCCGAAGGAATGTAATCCGCAATTGCAAAGTAGCCGATCGGACCCGGCCTTCTCATCGCCAAAATTGGGTAATGGCTTCCGCTGATGGGGGTCGGACGGGTCAAGTCCGGGCAAGTGGTGTAAGACGACCACCGCACCAATCGTGTTGGTTGGCTAACTGGCTACGTCGAGTTCTGCAGTGGTCACCTCCTCGGCTCCGGTCACTTCGCCGGTGATCAGGTGCATCCGGGCCTTGGTGAGCGACTCGGTGGACATGTAACGCCGGGCGACCACCCACTCGTCGTGCTGCTCGGCGAGGACGGCGCCGGCCAGGCGGATGAGGGCCGCCCGGTTCGGGAAGATGCCGACCACGTCGGTCCTCCTGCGGAGCTCTTTGTTGAGCCGCTCCTGGGTGTTGTTGGACCAGATCTGACGCCAGTGCTCGACGGGGAAGGTGGCGAATGCCAGCAGGTCCGCCTCGGCGTCACAGAGGAACTCGGCGGCGGCCGGGAACTGGCCCTCCAGTTGGTCGACCACCCGGGCGAACTGGGCCCGCACCTGGGTGGCATCGGACTGGGCGAAGACCGTCCGCACCAGGGTGGCCACCATGGCCTGAGTGGCCTTGGGCACCCGGGTGAGCAGGTTCCGCATGGCGTGGGTCCGACACCGCTGCCAGCAGGCCCCGGGCAGCACCGAGGCGATGGCGTGCTTCAGGCCCTCATGGGCGTCGGAGATCACCAGGGCCACCCCGGACAGCCCCCGGGCCACCAGGCCCCGCAGGAAGGCCATCCAGCCGGCCCCGTCCTCGGTCGTGAACACGTCGATGCCGAGCACCTCCCGGTGGCCATCGGCGTTGACCCCCGTGGCGATCACCGTGGCCACAGAGACCACCCGGCCGCCCTCTCGGACCTTGTGGAACAGGGCATCCAGCCAGACGTAGGTGTAGGGCCCGGCATCGAGGGGCCGGCTGCGGAACTCGGCCACCTTGGTGTCGAGGTTCTTGGCCAGCTCGGAGACCTGGGACTTGGACATCCCGTCGATCCCCATGGACCTGACCAGGTCGTCGACCCGCCGGGTCGAGACGCCCTCAACGTAGGCCTGGCAGACCACGGAGACCAGGGCCTGCTCGGCCCGGCGCCGGGGCTCGAGCAGGGATGGCAGGTAGCTGCCCTTCCGGAGCTTGGGGATCTCCAGGTTGATCGTCCCGGCCCGGGTGTCCCAGCGCCGCTCCCGGTGCCCGTTCCGGCTGTTCACCCGGTCCTCGGTGCGCATCCCGTAGCCGGCGTTGCAGAGCACGTCGACCTCGGCGTCCATCAGCAGCTCGGCTGCCATCTTCACCATCTCGGCGAGTAGCTCACTGCCAGCATCGGACTCCAGGTACTTGCGCACGAGCGCTGCCGCGCCCATCGTGTTGGTGACTTCCACCGCATCTTCTCCTTCGTGTTCTTTGGACGGAACTTGAAGATTGATGCGGTGGTCGTCGCGTCGGGGGGACCCTCAGGTCGGGCTATCCCTCGTACACCACTCTGGTGGACTCAACTGTCGGACGGAGGGGGACCGGTGGTTCTCGGGTGCAGTCTGCCGCGGATTGCGATCAATCCCGTGCGCTATACATCCCTGTACAGAGGCCACATTAGGGACCTCGGCCGGGTGTGAATGCCCTGTGGCCACCTCGACCTCGCCGCAGCGAGATCGCTGTTCAGGTGGCCTGGGCTTGTCGCACGATGCAGTCCACGTGTGAGGGTCTGCCCACTGCGCCCGTCGCGGACCAGCGCACGGAGGCGTCAGGGCTGATGTCCGAAATATCCACCACAGTGGTGCTGAGCACGGTGGAACCCGGATTACTCACGAAGTCCACGACCACCTGGAACGATCGTGTCCTGGAACTCGAGTTCTCCGCCGTGCCCGTGAGTACCCACGCTCCCGACAGCCGAGCGCATGACTCGACCTTCAGTTCGGCCCGCACATTGCGAGCCGGATCGAATGGGACCGTCCCTCCGGGCGCGATCACTGACGAGTGCGTCTTCGTGAGACCGGGCGCCGGAGATGCGTTCGAGGATGAGCAGCTCGCCGACAGCACCGAGCACGCCGCCACCAGACTGGCCGCCACCAATCCGTGAAGCTTTCTGAGGTTCACCTTCCCAACCATCTGCGACGTACCCGCCGAGGTGCCCGGCCGGAGCCTTGAAGCCGGTGCATGCAACTGCTCCCTCCAAGCTCAACCCACTACCCGACCGTAATGGTGAAGTCAGCTGTCGCAGTATCCCGGGGATTGGCCGAGTCCAGCACTTCGACGGTGATGGAGTACCTTCCCAGGTCCACCGGTTTGCCGGTCAACTTGCCGGAGGCCGACAGCTTGAGGGTGTCCGTCAGCGGGACCGAACCCGCCGCCAGTCGGTAGGTGTAGTGGGAGGTGCCCCCAGCGGCCGTCAGTTGGGCCGAGTAGGCAACGCCTACGGTCCCGAGCGGCAGCGAGGCATTGGTGATTCGAAGCCCGGTGGCGGACAATGTGACCGACTTGGGCGCCGAGGCGACCGCACTCCCATGCGGGTTGGTGGCATGGGCCACCGCCCGGTTGGTGATGGATGCGGCATGGACATCCGCCTGGGTCACCGTGTACCTGCCGGTGCAGATCTCCGACGCCCCCGGAGCGAGTCCAGAATGCGGGCAGCTGAGTGAGGTAGCGAGGGTATCGGTGAGACGGATTCCGGTCAGGGTCTCGGTACCGGTGTTGGCGACCTTTGAGGTGTAATGGATCACATCGCCGGCCGCATGGAAGCTGGTGGACGTGGCCGTCTCGATGAGTCCCAGGCTCGATGTGGCACGAGAGGCCAGCACGGTGACCGAGGACGACGCCGAGCGGACGGCCACGCCATGCGGGTTGGTGGCATGAGCCACAGCCGTGTTGGTCACCGATCCGCTGTTCACTTCGGCCTGGGTCACCGTGTAGCTGCCGGTGCAGGTCTCACTCGCACCGGGAGCGACCGTGGCGTCCGGGCAGCTCACCGAGGTGATGAGGCTGTCCGTCACCGTCACATCCGACAGGGTGGTTGTGCCGGTGTTGGTGATCAAGTAGCTGTAGTCGATGGAGTTTCCGGCCGCGCCATATCCGTTCGAACCGGTCGACTTGACCAAACTGAGGCTCGAGGTGGCCTTGGAGGCGTCCACGGTGACCGAGGACGATCCGGAACTGACCGGGCTGCCGTTGGGCGGAGCGGTAGCGTGCGCGGTGGCGGTGTTGGTCACCGAGCCTGTATCCACAGCCGCCTGGGTCACCGTGTAGCTGCCGGTGCAGGTCTCAGAAGCGCCGGGCGCAAGCGAACTGTCGGGACAGCGGACCGAGGTGATCAGGTTGTCGCTCACCCCCACATCCGACAGTGTGGTGGTGCCGTTGTTGGTCACCAGGTAGGTGTAGTCGATGCGGTTGCCGGCGGCGCCGTACCCGGTCGAGTTGGTCGACTTGACGATGCTGAGCTCGGATGTCGCATTGGAGGCCTTCACCGTTACCGTCGACGAGCCCGATGCGACGCTCTGACCACCGGGGTTTTTGGCACTGGCGCTGGCGGTGTTGGTCACCGAGCCGGCATCCACGTCCGCCTGGGTGACCGTGTAGATACCCGTACAGGTCTCCGATCCGGCAGGGGCGAGGGTGGAGTCGGGGCAGCTGACCGAGGCGATCAGGTTGTCGCTCACCCCCACATCCGAGAGGTCGGTGGTGCCGGTGTTGGTCACGAAGTACGTGTAATCGATGGTGTCGCCGGCGATGCCGTACCCGGTCGAGGTGGTCGACTTGGCGATGCTGAGGTCCGAAGTTGCGCTGGAGGCCTCCACGGTGACCGAGGATGATGCAGAGGTAACCGGGTTGCTGTCGCGCGGTGCCGCGGCAGAGGCAGTGGCCGTGTTGGTCACCGAACCGGCGTCCACGTCGGCCTGGGACACCGTGTACGAGCCGGTGCAGGTTTCCGACGCCTCGGGGGCCAACGAATAGTCGGGGCAACTGACCGCGCCCACCAAATTGTCCGTCACGCTGATGTTCGACAGGGTGGTGGTGCCGGTGTTGGTCACCAGGTAGTCGTAGTCGATGGTGTCACCGGCCGCGCCGTATCCGGTCGAGGTGGTCGACTTGGCCAGGCCGAGGCTGGCGGTGGCATCCGCGGCCAGAACGGTGACCGTTGACGACGCCGAGGTGACGGTGTTGTTGGTTGGTGCGGTGGCTGTGGCAGTGGCCGAATTAGTCACCGAACCCGTATCCACCTCAGCCTGGGTCACCGTGTAGCTGCCGGTGCAGGTCTCCGAAGCCGTCGGGGCGAGGGTGGGTGCGGGGCAACTGACCGCGCCCACCAAATTGTCCGTCACGCCGATGTTCGACAGGGTGGTGGTGCCGGTGTTGGTCACCAGGTAGTCGTAGTCGATAGTGTCACCGGCCGCGCCGTACCCGGTCGAGGTGGTCGACTTGGCCAGGCTCAGGCTCGACGCCGCGCCGGATGCCGTGACGGTGACCGAGGACGGGTTCGAGCTCACGGCGTTGGCGTAGGGCCCGGTGGCAGAGGCAGTGGCCGTGTTGGTCACCGAACCGGCATCCACATCGTCCTGGGTCACCGTGTAGCTGCCGGTGCAGGTCTCCGAAGCGTCGGGGGCCAACGAATAGTCGGGACAATCGACGGTGCTCACCAAATTGTCCGTCACGCCGATGTTGGACACGGTGGTGGTGCCGGTGTTGGTCACCAGGTAGTCGTAGTCGATGGTGTCACCGGCCGCGCCGTACTGGGCCGAGGTGGTCGATTTGAGCAGGCTCAGGCTAGTGATGGCGTCGGAAGCATCGACGGTGACCGAGGACGGGCTCGAGCTCACCCCGTTGGCGTAGGGCCCGGTGGCAGAAGCGGTGGCCGAGTTGGTCACCGAGCCGGCGTCCACGTCGGCCTGGGACGCCGTGTAGGTGCCTGTGCAGGTCTCCGACGCTGCGGGGGCGAGGGTGGGGTCGGGGCACCTGACCGAGGCGATCAGGTTGTCGGTCACACCGACGTCCGACAGGGAGGTGGTACCGGTGTTGGTCACCAGGTAGTCGTAGGCGATGCGGTCACCGGCCGCGCCGTACCCGGTCGAGGTGGTCGACTTGGCCACGCTCAGGCTGGTGACGGCGTTGGAGGCCAGCACCGTCACCGACGACGGAGCCGATTCGACATCCACGGACTGCGGGTTCGTCCCTTGGGCGGTGGCCGTGTTGGTCACCGAGCCGTTGTCCACGTCGGCTTGGGACGCCGTGTAGGTGCCGGTGCAGGTCTCCGACGCTGCCGGAGCGAGGGTGGAGTCGGGGCAGGTCACCGATCCGATCAGGTTGTCGAGGACGCTGATGTTCGACTCGGTGGTGGTTCCGGTGTTGGTCACCAGGTAGTCGTAGCCGATGGTGTCGCCGGCCGCGCCGTACCCGGTCGAGGTGGTCGACTTGAGCAGGCTCAGGCTGGACGTGGCGTTCGAAGCGAGGACCGTCGCCGAGGACGGGGCCGACACGATGACCTCGCCCGAGGGCCCGGCGGCGCTGACGGTGGCCGTGTTGGTCACCGAGCCGTTGTCGACGTCGGCCTGGGTCGTCGTGTAGGTACCGGTGCAGTTCTCCATCGCCCCTGCGGCCAAGGTGCTGCCGTCAGGGCAGGTGATGTCGGCAGAGGGGATCTTGTTGTCGTCGATCTGCAGGCCGGTGAGCGTGTCCGGGCCGGTATTGGTGACCGCGTAATTGTAGGTGAGGGTCTGGCCGGCGGCACCGTAGGCCGACGTGGTCGACGTCTTGACGACCGCCACACCTTCGACATCGAGCTGGGTGGACGACTCGGCTGTGCCCAGATTGGTGCCTTGTGTCGTCTGGTAGGAGTCGTTCGGCCCATTTCCGGGCAGCGGCGTGGTGTTGGTCTCATCGATGTAGATGTTGTACGTGCCCGGAGCCAGACCCGTGGGAACCTGGAAGGTGCCGGACGGCTTGCCCGGAGTCATCGTGCACGGGTTCGGCCCCACCGTGGAGCTCTCGGCGCCGGTGCAGACGTAGGTATTGGCGCTGATGGCGACGGTCGAGTCGACCACGGGGACAGCCGTGGCCCGGGAGGTGCCGATGAAGACGCCGGGCGCTCCCACCGGGTACATTTCGCCGACCTGGTCGTCACCGTAGGGACCGGCGTTGGGTGCCCCTCCGCTGTTTCCCCACCAGTTGTTGCCCCCGGTGACGGTAACGGTGTCACCGGGTTGGGCGTTGGGAACCGCGAGGGTCGCCTGCGGCTGCTGGGGGACCGGCTGGCCGTTGAAGAAGATGTCCATCGTGGTGTTGTTGTAGGACGCATTGTTGTCGTTGCCGGTCGAGGCGGTGATGCTGCAGGAGACATATCCCTCGTTGACGTCGGCCTGGGAGGGCGGACAGCTGGCATTGGTGGTGTCCGTGTTGCCGCCGGCCGAGTTGGACCCCAGCGAGCCGTACGAGCAGTCACCGCCGTTGACCCAGGTACTGGGCAAGGTCAACTGGGATGCCGTTCCGAAGCTGCCGCTCTCCTCGCCACCGCCGAGGTCGATGACGGCATCCCCGTAGCATCCACCGGCGCTGCCGTTCGAGCCCGTGGTCAGGTCCAGGTTGGAGGATGCCAGGTCACCCTGGGTCGCCGACGGGTTGGTGTCGGTCGGACTGGGCAGTGGGTTTGCCGTGTTGACGGTGAAGGCGCCACCACTGAGGCCCGGTGCGTAGAACGCGCTGTCGGTGCATCCGGTCGGCTCGTTCTTCGTCGTGCCCAGGGTCTCGCCGTTGGTGATGGGCTGGCCGAAGGCCGACTGCGAACCGTTCTGGTAGGTGTCTTCGGCCGCGTTGAACAGGCTCACCGTGCCGGTCGTCGACGTCCACCCGCAGGTGCTGGCGTACGTGTAGAGGTCGATGGTGCCCGTGGCGCTGCCCCCGCTGTTGGCGAAGGTCACGGTGAACGAGCTGGCATTGCCCGCGGCGGAACCTTCGGTGCCACAGGCGTAGGCCTGCCCGGTGTTCAGGTTGGTGGAGCCGAGGTGCCAGTTGGTCACCCCGGCGGGTGCCGCCCCCAGGGTGATGTTCGACAGGGGCAGGCCGCCGTTGGCCACCGTCACCGTCGCCGCCTGGGCGGCATAGCAGAAGGGCTGGCCGGATTCGGCGTTGGTGTACTGATCCGCCGGGAAGGTCGGAGCGGTGCCGGCAATCGTCAGGTTCCACGTCCCCGAGGTGATGGTGGGTGCCGCGGCACCACCGACGGCGGTGAAGGTGATCGGATAGGTGCCGGCTTCACTCGGTGTCGGCGTTCCGGCGATCTTGCACTCCAGCTCGTACTCCTCGGTCACCCCCGAGCCCGAAGTGGCCTCGGTGCACGCCGGTGAGCTCGAGGTCGTCGTGGCCTCGGTGGTACCCGCGGGCAGCGTCCCGGAGTGGATGGTGATCGAGGAGGGGTAGTTCGAAGGCGAGGACGTGGAGTATCCCTCGCTGTAACAGGTCACTGTGTAGCTCTCCGAAGTGCCGTCGGTCCACGTCGTCGACGTCCCCCCGGCTGCGGGTGCCGAGCAGGCCGTGGTCGGAGGCTGCACCGTCACTGTCAAGGTTCCCGAGGTGGTCGTGCCGGCACCACCGGCACCGGTGGCGGTGAAGGTCAATGGATAGCTGCCGGCGTCCGCAGTGGTCGGTGTGTCGGCTAGAGCACACTCGAGGATGTACTCCTCGGTGGCTCCCGAGCCCGACGTGCCATGGGTACACGCAGGCGTGCTCGACGTGGAGGTGGCGAAGGTCGGGCTGCCGTCGGCGGGCAGCGATCCCGAGGCAATGGCGATCGAGCTGGGGTAGGCGCTCACCCCGGAGATCCCGCTCTGCGATTCGCACTCCACCGTGTAGCTGCTGGTGCTGTTCTCGTAGAACGTGGTCGCCGTTCCGCCCGAGGCCGGGTCGATGCAACTGACCGAGGCCGCGGCCACGTTGACAGTCAGGGTCCCCGACGTGGCGGTGGCCCCGACCGGGTTGGTGACCTGGAAGGTGTAGGGGTAGGAGCCGATGTCCGAGGACGTCGTGGTCCCGTTGAGCTCGCACTCGAGGATGTACTCCTCGGTGGCCCCCGAGCCCGAGGTGCCCTGGGTGCACGACGTGGGAGCCGTGCCGGTGGTGTCGGTTGTGGGCATGGTCAGGCTGCCGTCGGAGGGGCCGGTGCCCGAGGCGATGGTGATCGAGGTCGGATAGGCCGCCGTGCCCGAGACGCCGCTCATCTCCTCGCACTCGACGTTGTACTCAGCCGCGGTGCCGACCAGGAAGGTGGCCGACGATCCGCCTGACGCCGGATCGATACAGGTCGGCGTCCCGGGGTTGGAGACGGTGAGGGTCAACGTCCCCGAGGTGATACCGGTCCCGCCATCGGTGCCGGGGGCGACACTGAAGGTCAGCGGGGTGGCGGCCTGCGTGGCCGACGGGGTGTCGGCGATGGCGCACTTCAGCTCGTACTCCTCGGTCGTACCGTTGCCCGAGGTGGCCGTGGTGCAGGCCGGCGAGCTCGAGGTGGAGGTGGCCTCGGTGCTGCCGGCGGGGAGGGTGCCCGAGGCCAGGGTGATCGAGGCCGGGTAGGCGCTGGTGCCCGACACTCCGCTCGTTCCGTAGCAGACGATGGTGGTGGAGTTGGCCACACCGGTGACCCAGGTGGTCGAGGTGCCACCCGACGCTGGTGTCGAACAGGCGTAGGTGGGGGTGGCGGCGAAGGCGGGGGTGGCGTTGGTCACGCTGAGCGCCAGGGCACCGGAGAACGTGCTCAGGAGGAGGAGGAGACCGAGCCCGGCCCGACCCACCGGCCGGAGCCGCCGCCGGGCCCCACCCATGCCGCCGGCCGCCTCCCGACCCCTAAGAACGCGACGCGCCACAGCATTGCCTCTGAACATAATTCCCCCGTCCCCTTGCCGCTTCGGTACTACATTGCTCGTCAGATCCCGCCACACCTACGACGCCGATACCTGACCGCCTTCACAGGGATGACCCATGGCATTGTCATGAACTCGTTGGTGAATTGCCATACTCAAATTTGATGGTTTCCAAACGTTTGATTGGGAGGCCAAGAGGGCTGTCCGGCCGCCGACCACCCCCATGTGCTGGGCCTTTGCCGCCCTTCTTCTCCCGGAGATCGAACCTGAACCTCGGGGCTCGCCGCCGTGGTGACGGCAGAGTGTCTAGTCTCACCGGTCGGAAGTACTGACCCTTCGGCTTTGGACGGGCACCCTGGGAGGCGGAGCCATGACCCCAATGCACCGGCCGCCACTTCGAGCGAGCGGCATCGCCAGATTGTGGCGCGGCCGATTGACAGCGGTCGCCATGGCGGTGTGTTCACTCCTGGTTGCGGTGCCCCTCGTCGAGGTGGCCACTGCGCCCGCGGCAGGCGCTTCCGTGCGGGTCCCGGTCTGCCCGCCCGATTGCGGTTTCGTCGCCGCCGGCGATCCGCTGCTCATTCCCTTCGTGGCGGTCAATCCCGGTCTCGGCTGGCTCGCTCTCCCCGCCGCCGATGTGCAGTCGTATGCCCGTTCGTTGGAGCACAACCTCGCTCCTGACGCCAAGGGGGGCGTCGGTGCCAATGTCGCCGCCGCCAGGTGGGCCTGGACCACCGGCCGCTACGACCTGTTGATGGTGCTGGTGTCGTCGAACTCTCTGGCTAGGCTTCGCCTGGGAAGCCCGGCCCGGAACGCGCTCGATCTGTGCGCGTCGGCGCAGGGTGAACCCCTGGGTCGGCTGAAACCCGTCACCGGGGTTCCGAGCTCGGTGACCGGGTTGTGTGCGTTCCGGCCCACCTCCTCGACCCAGGGCGCAACGGTGGTCGCCTTCAATCGCGCCAACGTCGCCGTCATCATCGAGATCACGTCCAGGACGGGCGCGCCCATCGCGTCGCAGACGGCCCAGATCGCCACCCGACAGCAGTACCTGGCCCTACCGGCTGAAGGTGTTCCCGTCTCGAGTGGGCTGGACGTCGAGTGGGTGTTGTTCTGGCTCTGCCTGCTCATCGCCATCGCCATGGTCATCGTCCTGTATGCCCGCAGGAGGGGGAATTGGCGCGCACCGTTGGAGGCGGTTGTCGAGGCCTTCGGGCGCCGCAAGATCGCGCTCGGCGTCTCCTTGCTCGCGGTCATCGGCACGATGGCGTTTGCCATGCTCGACTCCTCGCTGCTCCACGGGTCGGGTCAGTGGTTCGAAGCTTCCTACGACGACTTCTGGAGGAACTGGGCCGACGCCGCGTACATGACCTTTGCCGGAGGGTACGGGCACATCTACGTGCTCGACGGGACGCTCGAGACCGCGCCCGCTTTCCAGCTGATCGCCGCTCCCGTCGCCCGGGCAGCCTTCGGCCTGTGGTTTCCCTACCCCAGTCAGGTTCTGTACCCGACGGCGTTCTGGGTGGCGGGACCGCTCTTCTTGAGTTCGATGGCCCTTCCAATCTGCGCCGCCGACCGATGGCTCCAGTACCTGGGGGTCACCGATCTGCGCCGGCGGCTCACCGTGCTCGGCGCGATGGCGATCACCCTGCCCCCGATCGCCCTGGACGGGCATCCCGAGGACCTGATCGCCCTGGGGGCGATGCTCTATGGGCTGGTCGCCGCGCTCAACGGCCGTCACCGGGCCGTCGGTTGGTGGCTCGGCACCGCCCTGGCCTTCCAATTCTTCGCCTTCCTGGCCGTTCCGATGGCGTTGGTCTTCCTCAAACGGCGTCGATGGTTGGGGGCAATGGTCCCGATGGTGGCGCTGCCCGCGGCCGTTCTCATCGTCCCGCTGATCAGCGAACCCTCGGCCACCGTGCGGCAGTTGATCCACCAGAAGGTCTTCTATGACTTCGGGTACATCAGCCCGACCTGGAATCTCGATCCGGGAGTGGCGGCCTACATACGCGGCGCCATCGTGCTGGTGGCCATCCCCGCGGCGCTCGTACTGGCGCGCTTCAAACCGGGCCAACGCCGGGATGCGGCAAACCTCGTCGTGTGGACCTTGACCGTGCTCTTCGCCCTCAGAGTCTTCGAGCCGGAGTTGGTCCCCTACTTCCTGGCCCCGGCGTTGGCGCTGTCCCCGGTCAGTGCCTCGCGGGGCCCCTGGTGGCGGCTCGTGGCCACCTCCGCCCTCGCCGTCTGGCTCAACTGGTGGGTCCACATCGCGGTACACGGCCGTTGGTCGTCCTGGGTCATCCTCGTTGCCCAGCTGGTGCTGCTCGGGTGGCTCGCCTTTCCCCGACCGTCGAACAGGTCCGAGCGTGCAGAACACGCTGAGACCAAACCGGCTCGGATGGCGGACGATTCGCGCCGACGACAGGGCTCGCCGTCACCGGCAGCCTGACCCCGGGTTGGATCCGCCAGGTCTTCACCTGCCCCCGGAGAGCGTGATGGTGGACCGAGACGAAGACGTGGCCCCTGGGTCCCCAGGGGCCACGTCTGAACTGCGAAGAAGGCGAACGGCTCAGAGTTTGTAGTCGCTGCCCTTCAGCAGCGAGATGGTGATGCTGGAAGCGCCCTTCAGATAGATGCAGACCGTGGCTGTCACCTTCTGCCCCTTCAGGGCTGCGGCTGCGCCTTTGCCGCTGGTGACGGTCCCCGTCTCCACCACCTCCACGTTGGACGCGCCGGACTCCGCCGTGCAGGCGCTCTTCGACTTTTCGGTATATTTGATCGAAGCCGTCGTCGTGGACCCGGACTCCTTCCACTTCGTGGTGGCTACCGTGTGAGCGGAATTGATGGTGGCCGTCCCGCTGCCACCGGTCACCGCAGGATCGTTGCACCCGCTGATCGTCGGCTTGAGAGCCGATCCGCTGAGCTTGGTACACGACACCGATTGGGTTGCTGCTGCAGATGCCGTGCCGGCGGGAAGCACCGCCAGTCCGGCCGGCAACACCAGTGCGGCTACCGCCAGAGCCCGGATAGGAATAAGGCCGCGCATGAATCCCCCTTGTGGTTGAGTTAAACGAACGTTTGCACGGTAACGCTTGGGGGCGAATGCGTCAATGCACAGTTTTGGTGATCGGGGTGGTCGTCGGCATTCCAGCGCCTTCCCTCGTCCCGGGTCGGTTGTTCCCGGCAGTCGCCGAGCCGGAAATACAGTGGACGGGTGCCGACTAGCCGGCCCGGTAGTAGCGCCAAGCGGGCCCGCACAACCGGGCCGGGGTCTTCGACCAGCCCATCGACCGAACGCCGGCGCATGCTCGCCCACCTCCGACGGTCGGACCCGGTCCTGGCCCGCCTCATCGGCGAACGGCCTGGATTCGATCCGCGCCGCTGGCTCGAGGGACTCCCGTCCATGGACCTGTTCGGTGCCTTGGTCTTCCAGGTCATCGGGCAACAGCTCTCCGTCCAGGCGACCCGGCGGATCCTCGAGCGCACGGTGGCGCTGTCCGGTGGGAACATGCCTTCCCCCTCCGAGCTGCTGGCCATCGACGCCGACGTCCTGCGAGCCACTGGCTTGTCGGATCGCAAGGTGACAACGGTGCGCGACCTGGCCCAGCGCTTCAGCGACGGCCGCCTCGACGAAGACCGTCTCCGCACGCTTCCCGATGGCGAGGTCGAAGCCGAGCTCACCCGGATCTCCGGCATCGGGCCGTGGACGGTGCACGGAGCCTTGATCATCGCCTTCGACCGCCCGGATGTGGTCCTGCCCGGCGACCTGGCCCTGCGCAAGATCATCGAGCAGGTCTACGACCTCGACCATCTTCCCAGCCAGGATGAGGTGCTCGGCATCGCCGAGGCATGGCGCCCCTATCGCTCCCTGGCCACCGCCTACCTGTTCCAATCGGCCTTCGACCCCGGAGCTGCGCCGCCGGAGAACCGGACGCCCTTGGAGCACTGACGGAGCTCTCCGACCTCGGTCCAACGGAGCGGGCCAGTTTTCGCGCCGGCTTCGGCTATGGCTTGCCCGCGGTCACCAGCCAGCAGGCGCCCTCCAGCACGAGACCTCCGGGCGTGGCGTACGGCCGTAACGCCTCGACGGTGGCTTCGGTGGCGGCCCGCACCACCTCGGGATCCTTGCCCTCCACCATCCGGCGCCCCATCTCGTCGGAGAGCATGAAAGCGATGACCTCCTCGGGGTCGCGTCCGATGCGCATTTTTCCCTCGTGCCCCTCGATCGTGACCTCCGACCACCCGGCGGACTCGAGCAGGTCGCCGATCCGCTGGGCGTCCGCCAGCGCGAAGGGTCCGGGAGCGCCGGGTTCGGGCAGCTCGGGTATCCCCACGTGGGCCACCATGGCCATGGAGGGCACCGCCATCCACTGGTTGGCCAGCATCTCCTGCCAGCACACGAAGCACAGGCGGCCGCCCGGACGGGTCGCCCGGGCCAGGTTGGCGAAGGCGGCCTCCGGGTTGTCGAAGAACATGACGCCGAAGCGGCTCACGACAACGTCGAACGGTTGGTTGAACGAGGCGCTCTGGGCATCGCCCTGGACGAAGTCGATGTCGGCTCCCTGTTCCTCGGCCCGCCGCCGGGCCAGCTCCAGCATGGGGGCCGAGAGGTCGAGTCCGGTCACCCGCCCGTGGGGCCCGACGGCGCGGGCCGCATCCAGGCTGACGGCACCGTTGCCGCATCCGACATCCAGGACCCGCTCGCCCGACTCGAGGGCGGCTGCCGTGAGTAGCCGACGCCCGAAGGGATCCAGCATGGTGTCGAAGCGTCGGGCCTCAGCCACCCACACGCTGGCCGGGCGCCCATTCCAGTATTCGAACATGCCGGCGTTGGCCACGGCCCCATTTGTAGCCGGTGGCGGTCACGGCGCGCTGCAGAGGGACCTCACCGAGCCGGTCGGCCCTGGCCGTCTCCGGTCCCGCCGACGTGGCCGCTCAGACTGGCTCTCGGGCGCATCGGTGCCGTGGCCCGGTGTTCGGGCTCGTGCCCGGCGAGGGTGGCGCTGAAGGCCGCGTAGCGTGTGGCCAGAGGTGAGGCGGAGATTCCGTGGGCCAGCACGCTGATGGCGATGGTCGCTGTCACGATCGAGAGCACATGGCCGGCGTCGGCTGGTTCGAGACTGTCGTAGGCGATGAGGCCGAACACCACCGAGGCGAGCCCCCGGGGGCCGAACCAGCCGATGAAGCTGACGGTGAACCGGTCGAGACCCGAACCCAGGAGGGCGACGGCGACGGGGATCATGCGCACCACGGTCAGCGCCAGGACTGCGAACAGGTAGTCGGACCAGGTGGCGTGCTCGAGGCCCGGGACGACCATGGCCGCCCCGAATATCAGCCACACCAGGAGGGAGAGCAGCCCGCCGGCTTCCTCGGCGAATCCGACCATGCGCTCGAGGTCGGTACGCACGACGGAGCCGAACGCCATCCCGGCGACGAATGCGGCCACGAACCCGTTGCCCTGGGCCTGGAGGGCCAGACTGTAGGCGAGGAGGGCCAGGCCGAGGGCGGTGAGCGTGCGGAAGCCGGCATCGCTCCACCCCGAGGTGTTGGCCCGATCCAGCACCCATCCGCCGACCAGCCCGACCCCGCCGCCAACTCCGGCGCCGATCACGAGTTCGGCGGCCGCCCGCCACACCGAGGTGGAATGGACGACCTCGCTGCTCACCGCGCCGGCCAGGAACAGGTTGACGAACGGGGTGGCGATCCCGTCGTTGAGGCCACTCTCCACGTTGAGCAGCCGGCGGATGCGGTTCGGTATCCGGCGGTCTCCCATGATGGCCGCCCCGAGGGCGGCGTCGGTCGGCGCCACGATGGCCCCGACGGTGGCCGCCACCCACAGCGAGAGGCCCGGGACGATCCCGAAGGCGGCAGCCGTGCCCAGGCCGATGGTGAGTGGGAGGCCGATGGCCAGCAGGCGGAGCGGGAGACCGACGTCCCGGCGGAGCTCGTGGATATTGACGCGTGACGCATCGGTGAAGAGCACCAGAGCCAGGGTCACCTCGGCCAGCGACTTGATCGTCTCGGAGTGGGGACTGAAGTGGACGAAGGCCAGCGGGCCGTGGGTCACGACGAGTCCCACGGCCACAAAGGCGATGGGGGCACTGATGTAAAGCCGCTCGAGCCGGCCGGAGCCGACCGACCACAGGACGACGGAGGCGGCGACGACGGCCAGCGTCCCGGTGTCGAGCCCGTCGCTCATGCCCACGGCCGGAGGACCGCGTCGATGATGCCCGACGGGATCACCCTCGCGTCATCTGGATGCCAACTTCCGGCCCGTCGGGTGTGCTCGTCAACATCTGGCGCCGAGCTCTTCATCGCCCGAATCCTCTCCCTGGGCTGCCCGGCAGCTCCCGATGTCCCCGATGCGGTCCGGCGTGTCACAGAGGCTCGGGCTTCGACTGCGATACGGATGACCGTGGACCGCTACCGTAGCCCCGTGAGCGGTACGCGGGTGCCCGGTGGGGTGGTGCACAAGCTTCCCCACGACCTGCGCACGGCGCTGATGGCCGGTTTCGCCGCGCCCCTCCGGTGCCGAGGTCCGACCTGCGAGGGAGCCTGCCGGCATCTGTGTCCGTCGCCGCGGTCGGCGACAGTGCCTCCTCGGTGCGCGTGCCATCCGTCGGCGGGTGATCGCCGGTGCGAGATGCCGTACCGCTATCTTGGGTCGGCGATGTTGTTCCTCCCTGAAGCCGGCGGTCCGAGCGACCCGGTGCCCGTCACTGTCGACCGGCATCCGGGCTCCGTGCGCAGGACGTCCTCCATCGATACGGCGCGACCGGACGGGTTCCGCGGTGACCTGGTCATGACCGCCCGAGGGCGTGATATGCGGACGGGTGCCGATGCCAGGCCGGTGGTGGTCGACCAGGTCGATCTCTCACTGCGTGTCGACGGCTCGGACCGCCGGATACTGGCCATCGCCTCGTCCCCGGCCCTACCGGGCCTGGATCAACTGATCGGGTGCCCGATAGGGCCTGGCTTCCGGTCGCGGGTCAACGAGGCCTGCCCGGGCCAGCGCGACGACGGCACCCTCTTCCACCTGTTGTTGGACGACCTCCCCGGTGCCGCCCTGGTCTCGGGCTACTCGGCGCAGCGGGCCGGGGTGCTCGATCAGCCCCGGCGGCCGGAGGGCGAGGTCGGGAGCCCGTCGGCCCTGGCCCGGATGATGGCATCCCAGGACGACCTCTGCGCCGGATGGGCCCACGAGGGCACCCTGATGGTGACGGTCCGCACCACCGGTGAGATCCCTGTATCGACCGGGCCGGCGGCCCCGCGCCTCGAGCGGTCCGACGACCCGCTGGCCTGGCACGCCATGCCGCCCCTCCCGCCCCACGGCATGCGCCGGCGCCGCCGTCTTGACGTGACGGGCCCGGGCGGACCGGGGGAGGAGTACCGCTTCGATGTCCACTTCCGTGACAGCCATATGGACCAGAACGGAGCCGAGTGGGTCGTGCACGAGTACGCCGTGTCCGGCGCGTTCGACATGGTCGGCGGCCGGGTGCTCGACATCGGGGCCCGGGCTCACGTGCTCCCGTGGATGGAGTGTCCGGGGGCGGTGGCCAGCGCCGAGCGGTTGTCCGGCATGCCTATCGCCGAGCTCCGCACCCGGGTGCGGCGGGAGTTCACCGGAACTTCCACCTGCACGCATCTCAACGACACGCTGCGGTCGCTGGGCGACCTGGAGGTGCTCGTCGGACAGATGCCGGGCTGAGGGGATCGCCGCTACCTGAGGACTGAGTGGGCCGGCGAGGGGCTACAGGGCCCGACCGGCATCGCCCTGTTGCCGTGTCCACTCGGTCCGGCAACTCCGGCACTGGAGGGTGACCTGGCTGCTGGCCACCCCCGTCCCTCGGACCACGAGGATCGGCGTGTCCACTGTTGCGCAGTTCGGGCACGTCATGGGAGTCGAGGAGTCTTCCATATCACCGACCTCTGTATGGAATCGCCGAAGCCTGCGAGCACCGCACCCCTGCGGAGTTCACAGTAATGACACGTCGGGGCCGGGGGCAAGGCGACAGGATGGTCATCCGGCCACGATCACCAGAGCCCGGGGTGGTCCCGGATGCACATGCTGGTCCATGACCGATCCATGCCGGCGGCTCCCGTGCAAGAATCTCAGCTGTGGGAACTCGGAGTCTGGCCTGGCGGATCGGATTGCTGGTAGGAGTGGTGGTCGTCGAGGTCGTCGTCGGGTTGTGGATCGTTCCCCAGGCGGCCGGGGGGACACCCTGCACTCGATACGGCTGCAACCACCAGTTTCCTTCGTGGCTGTGGCCGACGATCTGCATTCTCGTACTGTCACTGATTGCCGTGTATGCCGCCGCCACACTGGTGGTCAGGCCTGTTCGCAGGGCACGCATCCAAGCTGCCGCCGGGAGGTCTGACACCGATCCACCCGTGACCACGACCAAGGGGGCGCAGGGTTGGTACGAAGATCCCTATCGCCTGCACGGCTATCGCTGGTTCACCAATGGAAAGCCGTCGAATCTGGTGAGAGACGGCCTGGTCGAGTCGAGGGACGCGCCACCCGCCCTGCCCTACGTCGGATCCCTCGTTCCGGAAAGCAGCGACACCAACGTCGGGGCCAACGGAGCCGACCTCCAGCGCGCCGGTGACCGCCAGAAGCCCGACTATTGGGACGTTGTCGCCGATGGGAGCACCTGGTTCCCGCTCAGCTAGGAAGCCGCCCGCCCCCGCTGCTCAGCTAGGAAGCCGCCCGCCCCCGCTGCTCAGCTGCGGGTCGGGTCGAAGTCGAGGACCTGGGTCAGCCGGATGTTGTTGCCGGACGGATCGCGGAACGACGTGTCGATGCCGTAGGCCCGGGGGGTGGGGGGATCGTTGAACGACACGCCCCGTTCCGACAGTTCGTCGTAGGCGGCCCGGCAGTCGTCGGTTTCGAGGAACAACGTTCCGCCGGCGCCTTTGGCCACCAGTTCCGACAGCCGGGCACTGTCATCAGAGTCGATCATGGGCGGACCCGGCACAGGCATCAGCACGAGGCCGACATCCGGCTGGCCGGCCGGTCCGACACACAGCCACCGGAACGCCCATGCTTCCATGGTCACGTCGGCCCGCACCTCCCAGCTCAGCGTCTGGGTGTAGAAGGCAAGCGCCTCGTCCTGGTCGTGGACCCAGAACTGGGCGTTGGAGATCCTGATCATGGTGGCCCTCCTCAGTGGATGGTGACCGGTCGATCCTACGAGCCGCCCACCGGGCCGTCTTCTCGAAACGTGCGGTTCTCGGGCCGGCCGTAGGCCATGGCGATGCAGGAGGGGATCCGGAGCCACGATTCGGCTGGAGGGTACTGCCGGCGGTAGGCCAGCGGGCTGAGGCCGAACACACGATGGAACGTCGTCGTGAACGAGCCGACGCTGTCCCAGCCGACTGCGCAGCAGATGGTGGCTACGGTCCAGTCGCATACCCGCAGCAGCCTTGCGGCTCGCTCCAGACGTCGGGTGAGAAGGTACTGATGGGGCGACTCACCGAACGTCTGTTTGAATGCGCGACTGAAGTGGGACCTTGACAGATTGGCGGCCGCGGCCATGTCGCCCACCGTCAGCGGTTCGAAGTAGCGGGCGTCGGCCAGGTCCTTGGCCCGGAGGAGGTTGCGGGCGGACTGCTCGCGTCGCACCTCCTCAGTATGCCGAATCGGGTCTGCCGGCACGGGCAACCGTCGGCCCGGCCACGTCGATGGATCCCATACAGGCGGAGATCGCCGTATGGCCGGAAAGGTGCTCGTATCGGCCATGTGTGGGACGGTTCACCCGGCGCGGCGGATCGACCACTCCGCCATCGACCTACGAGCGTGAGGCGTTAGGCTGTGTGGGCATTCAATCTGGGGGGTGGGATGGTCGGCAGGTCGTTTGTCCGGGTGTGGTGGTCGCCCGTCCTGGTTGCGACCGTCGGGTTCGTGACCGTTCTGGGTGTGGCCATGCCTTCCTCGGTGGCCAGCACGAGCCGCAGTCCCGCGTCCGATCCCGCCACGGACCCGTTGCGCGCCCACCGGGCCGGTACCGTCGCACACTCGAGAGCGGCGGCGACCGACTGCCCCTGGGTCGACTCCACCGCGTCCCCGGCGGCCCGCGCCGCCATGGTGGTGGCCCGGATGAGCCTGGCCCAGCTGGATGACATGGTCCATCGGATCAACGGTGCCTATGAGGGCAACACCGCTGCCATCCCCTCTCTGTGCGTGCCGGCGCTGGCCATCTCCGACGGTCCGGCCGGGGTGGGCAATAGGCTGACCGGAGTCACGCAGCTGCCGGCGCCGGTCAGCGCCGCGGCCACGTGGGACCCGGCCGAGGTCCGCGACTACGGGGCGGTGGTCGGCAACGAGCTGGCCGGCAAGGGCATCGACGTCGACCTCGGGCCCACCGTCAACATCGTGCGCGACCCCAGGTGGGGCCGGGCCTACGAGTCCTACGGCGAGGACCCCTATCTCTCCGGCCAGATCGCCGCGGCCGACGTGGAGGGGGTGCAGAGCCAGGGGCCGGTGGCCATGGTCAAGCACTTCGCCCTCTACAACCAGGAGTCGTACCGCAACACCCCGTCGGACGACGTCATCGTCAGCGACCGGGTGGTCCACGAGATCTACCTCCCGGCCTTCCAGGCCGCCATCCGACAGGGGGGCGCGGGTGCGGTCATGTGCTCCTACTCCACCATCAACGGGGTCGACGCCTGCCAGGACCCCTATCTGGCCAACATCCTCTACGGCCAGTGGGGCTTCGGCGGTTACGTGCAATCGGACCGCGACGCCACCCACTCCACGGTGGCCGCGGCCAACGCCGGGCTGGAGGACATGGAGAGCCCCACGGCCCACTACTTCGGATGGGCGCTCGAGGCCGCCGTCAGAAAGGGGGACGTGCAGCTCAGGACGCTCCGGCAGATGGCCACCCGGGTGCTCACCACCATGGTCAAGTTCGGCCTGTTCAACCGGGCTCGCACCGGAACCAAGCACGCCGTCGTCACCTCCCCGGCCCACATCGCGGTGGCCCGGTCCGTGGCCGATGAGGGAACGGTGCTCCTGAAGAACTCGGGGGGCGTCCTTCCCCTGTCGGCCGGCACCCCCTCCATCGCCGTCATCGGCGACGATGCCCTGAGCAAGGCCGTCACCAGTGGCGGGGGCAGCTCCCATGTCATCTCCTCAGGCACGGTGAGCCCGTACGGGGGCATCACCGCCGCCGCCGGAAGCGGCACCACGGTCACCTACAGCGAGGGGAACTCACCCGACGAGCCCGACGGCGATCCGGGGCTACAGGCCGAGGCGGTGGCTGCGGCCCGGTCCGCCTCGGTGGCCGTGGTCTTCGCCGGACTCTACGAGCAAGAGGACTTCGACCTCCCGAACATCGACCTGTCCCCGGCCGTCAACCAGCTCATCGAAGCCGTCTCGGCGGCCAACCCCAACACCGTGGTCGTGCTCAACACGGGCTCGGCGGTGACCATGCCCTGGCTCAGCTCGGTCAAGGCGGTGGTCGAGGCCTGGTACCCGGGCCAGGAGGACGGCAACTCCATCGCCGACATCCTCTTCGGCAAGGTCGATCCCTCGGGCAAGCTGCCGGTCACCTTCCCGGCCGGCCTGGCCGACGTCCCGGCGTCGACCCCGGCCCAGTGGCCGGGGGCGGACGGCAAGGTCGAGTACTCCGAGGGCCTGCTGGTGGGCTACCGCTGGTATGACACCGAGGGGATCACCCCGCTCTTCCCCTTCGGGTTCGGGCTGTCCTACACCACGTTCTCGGTCTCCGACCTGAGCGTGACGCCGGCCACGGTGGCCCCGGGGGGCACGGCCACGGTGACGGCCGACCTGACCAACACCGGCACCGTGGCCGGGTCCGACACCGTCCAGGTCTACCTGGGGGACCCGGCCTCGGCCGGGGAGCCCCCCGAGCAGTTGAAGGGATTCGACAAGGTGAGCCTGCGGCCGGGGGCGACCGCCCAGGTCACCATCCCGCTCGGACCGCAGTCCTTTTCCATCTGGGACAGCACCGACCGGGCCTGGGTGGAAGAGCCCGGTCAGTACCGCATCATGGTCGGCGACTCGTCGGCCAACCTGCCCCTGGCCGCCACCATCTCGATCGGCTGAGGCATCCCGATCGGCTGAGGCATCCCGATCGGCTGAGCCTCGGGAGTCAGGTGACGGCCACCGCGTGGGTCGTCCTCCCTCGTTCCCCGAAGCTGTCCGTGACGGTCAGGGTGATGGTGTCGTGGGCCCCGGCGTCGGCGTAGTGATGTGAGGCGGATCCGGTGGTGGTGACGGTGGTGGTGCCGTCGCCCCAGCCCCACGAGTAGCTGGTGACCTTGCCCCCCGGGAACGGGTCGGTGGTCGACGCTGTCCACGTGCCGGACACGCCGTGGACGATCGACGTGGTGCCGGCGATCTTGGCGGCGGGTCCGGTGGGGGCGAACGCACCCAGCCCCTTCGGCGTCCCCACCCCGGTGGGACCGTCGTAACCGGGTAGGGCGTCGCAGGCCCGGTCGCCGATGGTCGGATCCGCCCCGGCTGCCGGGTAGTCGCAGTCGACGGCGCCGATGCCCAAAGTGTTCGGGTCACCGCATTGGGCCGCGCCCTCGCCGTCGCAGTACCCGTTGCCACCGCTGGTGATGTCGTGTAGCGACGGGCTCCCCAGGTGGCCGTAGAGGGTGAGTGCCGGGTAGCTCACGCCGTGCGAGCCGCCGGCGAGGCCGAACATGGCGGCGATGATCGGCGATGCCAGCGAAGTGCCGCCGATGGTGTTCCATCCGGCCGGAGTGCACGACTTGCCCGAGCAGGCGTAGGAGTCATAGATGTCGAGTCCGGTGAGATAATCGGCATCCGCCGATATGTCCGAGACGAGTCGGTGCGACCCACACCCCGTACTGGCCCAGACTCCCAGGCTTGTCTGCCAGGCCTTGGCGGGGATCATGGTGCTGCAACCCCCGCCGGTGGCGCCGAGCGGTTCCAGCTCGCCCTCGACGTTCGACATGAGCCTCTCGTCGTAGTCCGCGGTGCCGTTGTCGTTCCACACCGACTCGGACTGGCGGGCACCGGTCTGGTTGAGGAGGAGGGACGTTCCTCCCACGGCGACGACGGTGTTGAACGAAGCCGGTGCGTCCGGTTGGTCGACGGCCCCGTAGAGGTCGAAGTCGTAGTAGCCGTCGTCTCCGGCGGATGCGGTGATGACGATCCCGGGATGGTCGTATGCGGCTTCGTCGGCCGGCGTGGCGGCACCCTCCGGCCAGCCGTACGAGTTGCTGATCTCGGTGGCGCGCAACGCCACCGCCTCGTGCACCGCTGCCGTGAGGCTTGAAATCACGCTGGAGCCGGCTTCGACGAGGAGGATCTTGCAGCCCTGGCACACCGAGTGCACGGTTTCGACGTCGAGCGATTCCTCCACCGACCAGCCGGAAGTGTCGTCGGGAGGCAGTGTTGATCCACCTTCCTGGTTGACCACCTGCAGGCAGCCGTTCGACGTGCTGCAGGCCGACAGCCCGTACTCCGAGTCGAAGGTCTGGAGATCGGCGTCGATCTTCGGGTCGTTGTAGACATCGATGATGGCAACCTTCTGCGACGTGGCGGCGGCCGAATCGAATCCGTACGCCGTGGCCAGATCGCTCGGGGTCAGGCCACCGCTCGGCCCGATCGTGGCCCGGATGCCCCCCCGGGCCTGGTCGGTGGACACTGCGCCGGCGGGCAGCCGGTAGGAACGGGCCCCGGGCGTCCCTTCCTTGACCTCCACCCGACGTACCGCGAAGCAAGTGGCGTGTCCTGCCTCGGCCAGGGTGCAGGCCGGTTTGCCGATGGCGTAGTACGTGGCATCGGTGGTCGTGCTCACGTGGACGGTCCCCTGGGCAGCCCCCGGCGTGGCCAGCAGCCCAATCGACACGACGGCAACCAGCCCGCCGCCCGCCTTGATCAGTCGTGGTAACAAATGCTTTGCCCCTTCAGAATGGCGACCGCGGTACGGCCACCGAGCACTGCCGCCGAGGGCAGCGCCCACCATTTGTGTCTCACAGACCGGTGGGGCTGAGGTCAGGCGACTCGCAATGGGGGATACCCTCGGCCAGGTACCAGGTCGCCAACGTGATCCCACGGCTGAGCTGTATCACCCCCTCACCCGTCAATTTTACTACCGGGGCGTGCGAAGCGATAGGGCCGATGCCGATGCTGCCGGGCGGACCGGAGCGGCCTCCTCACCTGTCGGAGGCGTCCGCCCCGCTCAGGATCCTGAAGACTTCCCGGTCGAGTTCGAGCCCGGCCCGGATGGCGGCGATGGCCGACTGCCCGGGCGCGGGATTTGGACGCGGCGTGGGCGGTGGGGTCCAGCGCCGCCAGGTCCGTCGCCACTGCCACTGCCGTCGGGTCCAGTTCGGGCCCCTCCACCACCCGGTCCAAGAACCCGGCGGCGACGCCTTCGGCGGGTGCAAAGGACTCCGCCAGGATCACCGCCCGGTTGAAGTGTGCCGGCGCCAGTCGCTGGCGGCAGATCTCGATGGCCGCCCACGGCATGGTCAGGCCGATGGCCACCTCGTTGGCGACCAATTTGAACGGGCCCTCGGTCCCGATGCGGTAGTCGCCGGTGAGGAGGAGAAAACTGCCCATGGCCACCGCGTGACCGTTGCAGGCCATGACGACGGGCGCCGGGTGCTCCAGCACCCGGAGGGCGAGCAAGAAGCCTTGTTCGAGCATGCGGGCCGCGTCGGTCCCACCCGTGCGCAAGACGTTGAGATCGAATCCGCCCGAGAAGATGCCTGCCCGCCCGGTCAGCAGGACGACGGCACCGTCCGACACTGCCTGATCGAGAGCTCCATTGACAGCCGCCAGCATCGGCAGGGACAGGACGTTGGCCTTGCCGTCGTCCATGGTGATGGTGGCGACCCGATCGTTCCGTTCGTATGAGACCAGCTCAGGCATGGTGCCAACCTCCCATCACCTGATCCTATGGCCGGGTCGAGCCGGCCGCCGGTCCGGAGCCGGGACGGATGGTCACCCGCTGTTCCGAGGGCGCGATCCGTGAGCCCGCCGTCCTGGCCCGGCCCGGGCCCGCGGTCAGCACGCGTGCCGGGCACCGGGCCATGAGCGATGCTGGCGGCGGTGATCTCCGCATCCGGTTCATCCCACCGACCGGTGCCTCGCATCCGCGCCACGGCCGGGGCAAGTGCGGATGGTCGCCGGCTCCGGCCCCGGCGCCGGGGTGGCGCCCCGGCGGCCGGCGACAGGGGGAGGGGTGTGCGCAGGTGGACCGTCCTGGCCGCTGCCACCGTGACCGTGGTCGGAGCCCTGGTCGTGGGGGGCCTGGTCGCCACAGGGAGCTTGGGGAACACGAACGCGAGTCCGGGTCGCAGCGCCCGTACGCGTTCGGCCGGGCACGCTCCCCGGCCGGTGGTGCCCGGACCCGTCGGGCCATCTCCGGCCCTCGACTCGGTGGCCTGCCCCACCGTTGCGGAGTGCATCGCCGTAGGCGGCGCCGGTGGTGTCCGGGTGAGCCGGACCGGCGGGCGATCGTGGTCAGCAGTGGCCGTTCCCACGCAGCAGTTCCTCTACGGTGTCGCCTGCTCGGATGCAGCACACTGCATCGCCGTCGGCGATGCCGGCACCGCTCTCGTCACCGACGACGGGGGATCGAGATGGGTTGCCGGGAGGACGGGTGTCGACCGGCCCCTGTCGTCGGCGGCCTGCGTCGGATCCGGACGTTGCTACGCGGTGGGCGACGGTGACACGGTCCTCGTGACGAACGACGAAGGCCTCCGTTGGCGCCAGGTGTCGAGCGGCGTCGGGGTGCTCGACGGCGTGGCCTGCAGTGGCACCCTCCAGTGCGCCGCGGTCACCAGCTCGGCTGTCACCGACCTGGCCACCGCCGACGGGACCACATGGGCGCCGGTCCCCGTGCCGTTCCCCGCCCTGGACTCGCTCTCACCGCTCAACGGCATCGCCTGTTCCGGTTCGACCTGCCTGGGAGTGGGCGGCCGTGGCCTCCTGGCCTGGTCGGATGACGGGGGAGCCCAGTGGTTCCCCGGCCAGGCGGACACCGCACAGGACCTCCAGGCGGCGTCCTGCGCGTCGCCGGAGCGATGTGTCGCGGTCGGTCAGTCCGGAACCATCCTGAGTAGCGGGGGACCCGGCTCGCCGACGGCATCGGTGGTGTCGTCCACCACCCAGTCGTTGCTCGGCGTGTCCTGTCCGACTCCGGGCGTGTGCGTGGCCGTGGGGAGCGGGGGCACCGTCCTCACCTCTGCCGACGGCGGCGCACGGTGGGTGGTGCGGTCCGGCCGGCCGGCGCCGGCTCCCGGTGTCCGGGTGCTGGTGGTGGGTGACTCGTTCGCCCACACGCTGGCCCTGGGGCTTTCGCGCAACGCCTCGGCCTACGGTGTCACGCTGATCGACGGGTCGCTCGACGGCTGTGCCGTCGCCCGGGGCAGCCCCGTCCTGGTGGGCGGCCGGCCCTACCCCGTGACAGGTCCGTCCGCGGCGACCGGACCGGGGTGGCAAGCGCAGTACCGGGCCGACGTCGACGCCGTCCGGCCGACGCTGTCCGTGCTCGTGCTCGGTCCGTGGGACCTGGGCACCCGCCTCATCGCCGGCCGGTGGGGCTCCCCGGGCCAGCCGGCCTACGACGCCTACTACGGCCAACAGGTGGTGGCGGCGGTCAAGATCCTCGCTGCCGGCGGGGGAAAGGTGGCCATCACCACGGTTCCCCCGGTTCGCACCACGGGCCCCGAGCAGTGCGTGCCGTTGCCGGCGACGATCACGGGCTGCCCGACGGAGACCGCCCGGGTGGACGCGCTCAACGCCGTGGCTCGCCGGAGCGCCGCTCAGTTCCCGGGCACGGTCACGGTGATCGATCTCAGCCACCGGCTGGCGCCCGGTGGCCGCTTCGTGGACGAGGTCGATGGAGTCGTCGTCCGGGCGGCCGACGGAGTGCATCTCAGTGAGCCCGGCGGCGAATGGCTCACCCCGTGGCTGATCCCCCGGCTGCTGGCGGCCGCCCGTTGATCGACCGGCGGTCCCGGCCGACCCCGGGACGTACTCGCGACGACTCCCGCGGCTGCACCAGGTCGACGTGCCTATGGTGGTTGTCGTGAGCCGCTATCTGCTCGACAACCGCCGACCGGAGGCGGGTGAGCGGTTCGTGGCGCTCGCTGAACTGTTCGATCGGTGGACGTTCCGCCACCTCGACGACCTAGGGCTCGGCGAGGGGTGGCGGTGTTGGGAGGTTGGCGCAGGCGGCGTCTCGGTGCCGCTCGGTTTGACAGAGCGGGTGGGGACGAGCGGGCGGGTGCTAGCCACCGACATCGACGTGTCGTGGTTCGAGGCTGCGGCAGACGCGGTCCTCGAGGTGCGCCGGCATGATGTGGTCCGCGACCCGCCGCCGCCCGAGACGTTCGACCTGATCCATGCTCGGCTGGTCCTCGTCCACCTCGAGGACCGCGCCGCCGCGCTGCGAGTCATGGTCGCTGCTCTCCGGCCGGGCGGATGGCTGGTGCTGGAGGACGCGGACCCCGCGTTGCAGCCCCTGGCCTGTCCGGACGAGCGCGGCCCCGCCGAGCGTCTGGCCAACCGGCTGCGCACTCAGATCCGCACGCTGATGGCCGAGCGCGGCGCGGATCTGGCATACGGCCGCACGTTGCCCCGGCTGCTGCGCGAGTCGGGTCTGAGGGACGTGTGTGCCGAGGCCTACTTCCCGATCGCCTCCCGCGCCTGCTCGACCTTGGAGGCGACCACGGTGCAGCACGTCCGCGATCAGTTGCTGGCCGCGGAACTGGCGACGCCGGAGGAGATCGAGACGCACCTCGCGAACCTCGCCCGCGGCGATCTGGACCTGATGCTCGCACCGATGATCACCGCCTGGGGCCGCAAGCCGGACTAGTGACGGGACCTCCTCTCCAGGTAGTCGTCCGCAAGGTGTGCAGGGGCACAGGCCAGCCACCCGTCGACCAGTGCGTCCCGCAGACCTTTCTTCGTCACCCTGCGCAGCTGGACGAGGACCGCCGGGTAACCGGCGAAGTGCGGGATGGTGAAGAATCCCGGCGGGGAGGCGGCCAGCACGGCCTCCTTCTCCATCAGGTCCTCGACGCGGACGGCGATGATCGGTCCTTCCGGAGGGGCGGCGTCGCCGAAGCGCCTGATGTCGGCCTTGCTGAACGGGCGCTCCCAGGCGAATGCCTTCTTGCCGACGTACCAGGTGACAGTCCCGTGGCGCTCGCCCTCGGTGACCGCCGGGAGTTCCGAAGCCAGAGCTCTGACGTCGTCGATCCTCATCCCGGTCCCCTGCCCGCGCCGACCAGCGCCCACATCGCCTCGCGCTCCGCTTCACTCATGTGCGGATCTCCCGCTTTCCACTTCACCACGTCGGGCAGCCGGGCCCGAATCCCCTCGACGTCGAACCCGTCGAGGAAGGAGTTGATCAGGACCGATCTTCCTCGTCCCATGAGTGCGGCTCTGATTCGACCGGCGGGAATGGCTCCGGCGGCCACCAGCGCCCAGGTGAGCGCCAGGTCGGAGTTGGCATCGCCACGGGCCGCATTGGGCCAGTCGATCACCACCGGTCCCTCGGGTCCGAGGATGACGTTGAGCGGGTGCAGATCGAGATGCACGAGGCGATCGCCTCTCCCGCAATCGGCGTCCCTGATCCATGCGGGCGCGGGGATCTCGTGGAGTCGCCTGTGCAGTTGTCCGAGCACCCGACCCTGCCGGGCGAGCGTCCACGGGCGCCTGCCCAGAGCCGTCACCATGGACGGCCCGTCGATACGCTGCATGACCAGGTCGGTGCCGTCGTCGCTGATCTCCTCGACGGTGGGGACCGGGTACCCGTGCTCGTGTGCGTATTCCATCACCCGGGCCTCGGTGGCCATCGAACGACCGGCGCGAGAGCGACGGAGCACCAGTCCATGGCCGTAGTCATAGATGTCCGCGTCGCGGCCGGAGGCCAGCAGTGGCCCGGGAGCTCTCACCTCGCCAACCTATGCCGGGCGAGGGAAGTCCGGCGGGTGCGGGTGGGAAGTCGTCCAGCTGGCCCCGTAGGACCGGCGTGACGGTAGCCTCACTACCCGTGCGAACCGACTGCGACGGTAACCGACGGTGACGTACGTGCTCATCCACGGGGGTGGGGCCACGGCGCGCTTCTGGGATCGGCTGCTCCCGCATCTGGACCGGCCCTCCCTGGCGGTGGACATGCCCGGCCGGGCCGGCAGACCCGCGGACCTGGCCGCCCTCTCTGTCGACGACGAGGTCGCTTCCATCGTCGATGACATCGAAGCCGCGTCCGTCGAGCCGCCGGTCACGCTGGTGGCGCACTCCTCGGGGGGTCTCGTCGTGCCCGGGGTGGTGGCCGCCCTCGGCGACCGGGTCACGTCCGTGGTCCTGAATGCCGCGCTCGTCCCCGCCGAAGGTGGGTGCGGGATCGACTGCATGAAGGACCGGCACCGTGAGGGCCTGCTCCTGGCCCGGGAGGCAGCCGAGCGCGACGGCACGGCGATCACGCTGCCGGGTCCCCCCGTGGATCCCGAGTCCTTCCGCAACGCCTACGGTGGCGATCCGCTGGACGACGACACACTGGCCTTCGTGGTCGATCCCGTCCGATGCGTCCCTGACACGGTGCACCACTACTTCCAGCCCGTCCGCTGGTCGGCCGTGGCCGGCGTGCCCATCCTGTATGTCCTCAACGAGCGTGACCGTCCCGTGCCGCCGGAGACCCAGGAGGTGATGGCGGAGCGGCTTCCGCCGCCGGCCACCGTGGTGCGAGTGGACTCGGGCCACCTCCTGCCGGTGACGGCTCCGGGCCTCCTGGCCGGCATTATGGCGTCGTTTCCCGGCTGAGGGTGCACCCCCGCTCCCTGTCCCGCCCAGCCCCGGCCGCCGCCGGTCCGTGAGCTCAGTTCGCTGACAGCGAAGGTCCCGGGCCCCGACCGTCACCTCCCGCCGGGAACGGACGGTAGAGGCACGATCCGCCACCTGATGCGTGCAGACGCCCGCCAGGAGACCACACCCGGGCGGTCCAACCGAAGAGCCCTCCGGTGGACAGCGGCGCCTCGCCGTCGCACAGTAGCCATTGGTGCTCGACGGTGGGAGTGTGGAAGGCCACGTGGAGGTCGAGGGTCGGAGCCGTGAACGGTGGATTGCTCCACGCGTGCGGGCGGTGGGCCGACGGCCAGCTGGGGAGGTCCACGAGGATGACGCTGCGGGCGGCGTCGACCCAGGGATCCTCGAAGGTCGCGGTGGGCACGAACCGGAGCCACTGGCGCCAGCGAGCCGGACGGGCGTCCGGCGGAGGCCACTCGGGGTCGAAATCGATCGGCCTGGCCTCCAAGTTGGCCCAGAAGGGGTAGCGGGACCGGTCCTCCTCCCGCACCAGATCATGGATGGCCGGTAGTTCGTGTGGGCCGGGGACCACGGGGGCGACCGTTTCGTCATGCTCCAGGCCCTCGACGCCGGCGGCCACGGTCCATCCCATCCCGTCGAGAATCGGCCGACCGTCTTGCTCCACCTCCACCCGGTACGAACTGGCCGACCGTCCTTCCTTCCGGGCACGGACCCGGATGTCGATCGGTGCGAAGCGGGCCACGCCCAGGTAGTGACAGGAGAAGGCGGCCGGCCGCGGGTGCCGGCTCGATACACCGATCGCCCGCAGGGCACAGGCGGCGACATAGCCACCCATGGGACCCCAGATCTCCCAGTCGCGGCTGAGGGTGGCTTCGAACTGGTCGGCGCCCACCGGCCGGATCGACGTGTCGGCTCCCAGATCTCCCATGGCGCCAGCGTGCCCGTTCATCGGACCTCGGGCAAGCACCGCACCGGCCGTGAGGGCAGGAAAGGTGGGGGAGTTGGATCACCAGGGAGGGGAGGCGACGCCCGCCACCAGGTGGCGGCCCCCACTTATCCCGGGAGAACCCTCACCCTTTGGTAAAGAGTCAGCATGAAGGTCAAGTACAGAGTAAGAGATCTGGGATAAGAATCTGTCTTTGATCGGGGTGGGAGGACGGCGGGAGCCGCTCGATCCGGTGGGACCGGCGTCGGGTGGTCGGGCCCGGGCCGGGGCCGGCCATCCCGGCCGGGTCGTAAACGGGGCAACGGCCCGGACACCAGACCGTCGGACCGGCAGCGAGGTCGGCGTGCCGTCTGGTTCCGTCTGCGGAGCCCGGGGGAAGGGTCCCCCAATTCGTGCTCTTCCCGAGCCAGGATGAGCGATCGCAGTAGCCGAGCCAGGAGGTGACCGATCGATGAGAGAGCCGGCCCGGACGACGTGCCACCGATGCGGAAGGTCCTGTTCCGTGCGCTACGGGGACACCTGCCGGAGATGTCTGGCTTCCCAGGCCAAGGCCCGGTCGTGTTGACCTGACCTGACCTGACCTGACCGTGCCCGAGGTGTGGGCGACCTCTCCGGGGCCGCGCCGGGGCCGCGCCCGCTCGAGCCGTTCCCGGCTCGAATCGCTAGTGTGATCCGGTCGGGCCGCCCGATCGGGGCGGCCACCCGATTCGAATGAGGTGGGTCATGGGAGCGGAAGAGGATGCCGTACGGGTCGTGCGCCAGCTGTGCGAGGGATTTGCCGGGCACGATGCCGAGGCGCTCCGCCCACTGTTCACCGATGACATCGTGTACCACAACATCCCGATGGACCCGGCTGTGGGGATCGACGACACCATCACCTTCATCACCGGGTTCTTCTCCATGTGCGAGAGCATGGTCATCGAGGTGCTGCACCTGGCGGTGGAGGGCAACGTGGTCCTGACCGAACGGGTGGACACCATCACCGTGGGGGACCGGGTGGGGGCGCTGCCGGTCATGGGCACGTTCGAGATCCGCGACGGGAAGATCAGCCGCTGGCGCGATTACTTCGACATGACCCAGATCACCAACATGCTGTCGGGGGACGCCTGACGGCAGCGGTGGGTCCGGTGTCACGGGGCCGCGTGTGCTGCCGTGACCAGGGTGTTGTCCCGCCCGGTGACTGGCCTCCACCCGCTCGGCGGGCCTCCGTGGCCCGGTATCCACCGCCGGCCGGAGCGGCTCGATGATGATGGCTGATCATGGCATGGGGGGACAGAACAAGGAGGCATCGTGATTGATACCCGAAAACTGATTGCCGAATTCATAGGTACCGCGATCCTGGTGTTCGTGGCGGTGGGGACGGCCACCCTGTCGTTCGGATTCAAACTGTTCGGGACGAGTTACTCGGCCGGTGTCGTCACCACCGCGCTGGCCTTCGGCCTGGTCCTGATGGCGCTGGTCTACGCCATCGGGCCGATCTCCGGATGTCACGTGAACCCCGCCGTGTCGCTGGGCTTCGTGGTGGCCGGCCGGATGGCGGTCACCGAGGCGGTCGGGTACTGGGTCGCGCAGGTGGCCGGAGGCATCGCCGGGGCCTACTCCTTGTGGGCGGTGTTCAACGGGTCACCCATCTATTCGAAGAGCGTGCAGGGGCTCGGGGCGGACGGCTATGGCAGCGCGTCGAAGATCCGCATCGGAGCTGGAAGCGCCTTCGCCGTCGAGGCCATCCTCACCTTCATCTTCGTCATGGTCATCCTGTTCGCCACCTCGAAGGTGGCCCGTGAGGCCATGGCCGGGCTGGCCATCGGGGTGACGCTGGTCTTCGTCCACCTGGTGGGCATCGCGCTCACCGGGACCGGGGTCAACCCGGCCCGCAGCATCGGCCCGGCACTGGTGGTGGGTGGGACCGCGCTCGAGCCAGCTGTGGCTGTTCATCGTGGCCCCGCTGGTGGGTGGGTTCATCGCCGCCATGGTCTACGGGCTCATGACCCGCAACGCGACCATGGACGTACCGGCCGACGCGGTGCCCCCCGACGACGGACTGGCCGGCTGAAGCGGCCGGCCCCCGGCCCGCCCTCCGACGCCCCACCGCCCGTCGGCGAGGGCCGGTTCGGCTCCCACAGCTCCTGTACCATCGCGGCCACCTCGACGGAGGGGGACGATGGACAGGATCGACCGGCGCACCTTTCTCGCCGCCGGCATCAAGACGGGAGCCGCCCTGGCTGCTCTGGGCGCCGTTGCCGACGTCGCCGTCGACATCGCCGCGCCGCCGACGGCTGAGGCCGAGGGGACCGCGGGGGAGGGGTCGGCATCGTCCGGCCCCCCCGGTCCGCCGGCCCACCTGACCACCACCGGCGTAGCCGACCCGGTCGGCGTGGACCCCGACGATGTGCAGTTCGCCTGGCGTCTCGGTGACGCTCGTCGGGGCGCCGTCCAGACCGGTTACCGCATCGTGGTCACCGGGCCCGAAGGATCCTCGTCGACGGTGTGGGACTCGGGCCAGGTGACCTCAGGTCAGCAGGCCTTCGTCGGCTACGGCGGCCCGCCCCTCCCGGCCGACACCCGCTACCGCTGGACGGTTCGGACGGCCGACCGGGCCGGCCGCTGGGGTGAGCCCGGCGCCCCGGCTGCATTCGCCACCGGCCTGCGTAGCGGGGACTGGACCGCCTCCTGGCTGCGGCCCGGCCCGGCCGACCCCGGCGAGGAGGGGTACACCTACCTGCGCACCACCCGGTCGTTGCCCGCCGGCACCATCGCCTGGGCCACCGCCTACGTGGCCGCGGCCCACAAGTACCAGCTGTGGGTCAACGGCGCCCTGCTCGACACCGGCCCGAGCTTCTGCTTCCCCGACGAGCAGTACTACCAGGCCACCGACATCACCTCGGCCATGGTGGCCGGCCGGGACGAACGCCGTCGGCGTCCTGCACCACTGGTACGGACCGGGCCGGGGCCGCCCGACCTCGGCTCCGGGCCTTCTCGTCCAGGTCGTGGTGCACTACGACGACGGCCGGCAGGTGGTGCTGGGCATCCGACGGCTCCTGGCGCACCCGGCGGGCCGAGTGGCTCCCGGCACCCCAGCGCAACAACGACAGCGGCGACTTCGTCGAGTGGATCGACGGCCGCCTCGCCCCCGACGGGCTGGTCCGAGGCCGGCTTCGACGACGGCGGGTGGGCGCCGGCGTCGGTGAGGGGCCCGGTGGGCACGGCGCCGTTCACCGACCTGTACGCCCAGCGCACCCGGATCAGCGAGCACCGCTGCCGCCCCGCCTCGGTCTGGACGCTGCCCACCGGCTCGGTGGTGGTCGACTTCGGCAAGGTCTACGCCGGGCGGCCGACGGTGTCGTTCCGTCAACGGGGTCGACGGGCACGCCGTGCCCATGCACGTCGGCTACACCCTCGACCCCGACGGGTCCGTCTCCACCACCCACAACACCCAGGGCACCGACCTGTCCTTCTCCTACACCCAGCGCTCGGGGCCCCAGACCTTCGATGCCCTACTGGTACCTGGGCTTCCGCTACCTGCAGATCGACGACCCGGGCGAGGCCCTCAGCCGGCCGGCAGATCACGCTCCTGGCCCGCCACGCCACCATGCCCGACGTGGCCGCCGGCGACGTTCTCGTCGTCCGAGCCGATGCTCGATGCCGTGTGGGCCATGTGCGCCCACTCCGGCCTCTACACGTCCCAGGAGCAGTTCATCGACACGCCCACCCGGGAGAAGGGCCAGTTCCTGTGGGACGCGGCCAACGAGTCCCAGACGGTGATGCGGACGTACGGCGACCAGAACCTGAGCTGGCAGGGGCTCCGTGACATGGCCCGGGCCCAGGCGCGCTACTGGCCCGCCAGCGGACAGGTGAACGAGATCTACCCCAACGACGACGGACCCCAGGACTACCCGACGTTCACCGCCCTGCTTCCCCGAGTGGGTGTGGCGCTACTACCTGTCCACCGGTGACCGGGCCACCGTGGTCGGCCTCCTGCCCGACGCTCGACCGGCTGTCCGACTACCTGTCCGGCACCATCGAGCCTCGACCGGGCTCATCTCCGGGCAACCCATGTCCACCAACGGCGACAACGCAGTACGGCTACGACTACGACACCAACGCCGACACGACCCTGAACATCCTGGCCGTCAACGCCTTCCGCCGGATCGGCGACATCGCCGCCCTGGCTCGGCGACGGCGGCAGCGGCCTCGGCCCAGGGCCAACGGGCCGTCGGCCCTGGCCTCGGCCGTCAACTGCCCTCCTGATCGGCGCGGACGGGCTCTACGTGGACGGCCTCGACTCGGACGGGTCGCAGAGCGCCCACTCGTCGCAGCTGGCCAACGCTGGCGGCCCTGGCCTACGGGGTGGTCCCCGCGGCCCGGATTCCGGCGGTGGCGGCCTACGTGGCCTCGCTCGACATCTCAGGTCGAGCCCGACCACGGCATGGAGCTGCTGCGGGCCCTGCACGCCGGCGGGCGCGACGCCGACGTGGTCCGGATCCTCACCGACTCCTCCTTCCCGGGGTGGGCCGCCATCATCAAGTCGGGAGGGACGTTCACCTGGGAGACGTGGACCCCGAGCGACCTGATCGGCGACAGCATGTCCCACGGGTGGGGCTCCTCGGCCCTGGTGGCCATGCAGGAGATCGCTCCTCGGGGCCGTTCCCACCTCGCCGTCATCCGAGGGCCCGCCGACCCTGGTGACGGTGACCCCTCCCGCCAACGGGCTCGCCCACGCCTCGGGTTCCTTCCCCTCGCCGGCAGGGGACTACTCGGTGGCGTGGCGGTCCGGGCCCGACGGGGTCCGGCCTGCCGATCACCGTCCCGCCCAATGCCGGGGCGCTGTGCCGGCTGGCCGGAGGTGTGGGCGCCAAGGTGACCGAAGGAGGGGTGCCGGTGGAGCGGGTCGCCGGTGTCGATGTCGTCGGCCGGGCCGGCGGGAGGGTGGTGGTGGCGCTGCCCGCCGGGACGTACGACTTCAGGGTGTCGGCCGGCTGAGAGGAACGGCCGCCGTCAGCCGGCTGCGGGGAGCTGCCGCACCACGTCGGCCTGGCTGTCGCAGTAGATGAGGGTACCGCCGGGCGACACGGCCAGGCCGGCCGGCTCGAGCAGGCGGGTCTGGACCCAGGTGGTGTCGTCGTGGAGCGTGTCCGTGCTCACCGCACCGGCCGCCGTGTACATGTCGCCGGCCTTCGCCGGCCGGCCCAGCAGGGTGGTGGCCACGGCGGGGACGAAGCGGATGGCGTGCATGGACGCCGTCGGCGATGTAGAGGTCGCCCAGGCTGTCGACGGCGATGGCCGTCGGGAAGTTGATCTCGGCGGCCACGCCCTGCGGCCGGCAGCCCGTCGACCAGGTAGGGGCCGTAGGATCCGTCGCCGGCCACCGTGCCCAGGTGGTCGGCGGCGATGGGCACGCCGAAGTAGGTGCCGGAGCCGGCGGCCAGCACCCGGATGGTCCGGTTGCCCTGGTCGGCGACGAAGAGGTCCCCGCGGGCGTCGGCGGCCAGCGCGCCCGGATCCCAGACCTCGCGCCTGGGGGGCCGGACCACCGTCCCCCGCCGATCCGCAGATCCCGTTGCCGGCCACGGTGTAGATGTGCGCCCGGACCACCGGCACCCCGAAGCGGGTGCCGTTCGTGGCCGCCACCAGGCGCACGCGGCAGTTGGCGGTATCGGCGACGAGGAGATCTCCGGCGGCGTCCACGGCCAACCCGGTGGGATCGTCGAGCCGGCTGCGACGGGCCGGCCCCCCGTCACCGGCGAAGCCGGGCACACCGGTGCCGGCCGCCGTGGTGGCGGTGCCGGCGGGGGTGACCTCCTCGACCGTCGCCGCCGACCCGAAGGCGATGAACAGGTCGCCGGCCGGATCGAGGGCCAGCGCCACCGGTTCCGGGTTGCGGACCGGGTCGGAGCACGGTCCCCCGGCGATGGTGGTGATGTGACCCGCCTCCATGCGCAGGCCGAAGGCGGTGCCGGACCTGGCCGGCACCTCCCGCACCCGACAGTTGTCGGTGTCGGCGATGAAGAGATCCCCGGATCTGTCCTCCACGACCGCGCTCGGCGCGTCGAGCTCGGCACGGGCTGCCGGTTGCCCGTCCCCGGCGAACCCGGACGTGCCCGTCCCGACCAGGGTCGTGGCTCCCGGTGCGTGGGCGTAGGGGTCGGGGGACGGACGTGCCGGGGGAGCCGACCGGGATGAGCCGCCGGCGATCACGAAGCCGGTGACCACGGCCACGACGACGGCCACGACGACCACCACGGCCACGGTCCGGGTGCGGCTCACCGTGCCCCCGAGGGGAGGCGTCCCCTGCGGCCGTCCGCTGCGCCCGGGTCCATCCGCCCATGATGCTGCACCGGGGCATCGGACGCCGGGGGAGCGGGCCTCACCGGGCGAAGAGGTGCCAGCCGAGCCACATCCATCCCACCACGAGGAGGACGCGGCCGGTCCTGGTGGCGGTGATCCGGGTCACGAGTGACCCCGGCCCGGGGAACCGCCCCCGGAACACGACGGCCGACACCAGGCCGGCCAGCACCGCCAGGCCGAGGAGTCCCCATACGAGAAGCGTCCACTGATGGGAGGTCATGCCCCGACGAGATACCAACCCAGGGCCAGCCACAGGGCAAAGGCCAGGGCCTTGCCTCCGTGGCCGGCGTCGAGCCCGTCGAACAGGGAGCTCAACGTGGGATGCGCCGACCTCGGCGCGGCCGCGTAGCAGTAGAGCTCCCAACCGGTGACGAGGACGGCCATCGCCGCCCACAGGAGCCACAGACGGTTCGGGGTCCTGCCGTGCTCACCGACCCCGGTCAGCGGACCGGTGGGTGGCCCGGACCGCATCCGCACCACCATGACCACGAGGGCGACGGCGATGGGCAGGGCCGTCACGATGTCCGCTCCGTCGGTGAACGGGTGGGTGAGCGAGGCCAGGGACGCGTAGGCCACTGCCGCCACCACTGCCGCCGCCGCCCATGGGTATCCGCCGGCCATGCGGTGGATGCGGGTCACGGCCTCCCCTCGCCGGTTCCCCCGGCCGGCCAGAAGTCCTCGGGCTCGTGGCCCCGTGTCTCGGGCAGGAGCCAGACCAGGCTGCTCAACGCCATGGCCGGCAGGAAGGTGATGACGGCTGCGGGGGCGAACCGGCGGCCGGCGTCGGCCAGGGTGCCGAACAGGAGCAGACCCGCCACCGCCCCGAGGACCGCCCCGGCCACGTTCCATCCGGCCACCGACGCGCGTACCGACGTGGGGAACAGCTCGTTGACGAAGGCGCCCGCCGCGGGGGCGATGACCCCTCCGGCCGTGATGCCGAGCAGGTACCCGACCACCAGGGCCGGCCCGCTGCCGCTGTAGCACAGGATGCCGCACGCCCCGATGCCGACCATGGCCCCCATGGCCGTCGGTCGCCGGCCGATCCGGTCGGCCAGGCGCACCCCGGCCAGGAGGCCGCCGAAGCCGAGGATGCCGGCGCCGACGACCATGGCCGACTCGGCATAGCCGGGGAAGTGCTTCACGTTCTGGGCGTAGAGGAAGACGAAGCTGTTGGCCGGTCCGGTGATCATCCCGAGCCAGAAGACCAGCGAGGTCACGAGGACCAGGCGTCCGAGGTAGGGGCGGGCCACCGCGCCGACCACCGCCCGCCGCCGCTCGGTGGACAGCTCGGCCTGCAGGTACCGGTCCGGCTCGGAGACCCAACGGGCCACGAAGGGCAGGGCCAGCATGGGGACGAGGGCCAGCAGGAAGACCCCCCGGTAGCCGAGGGCGTGGCCCGTCGACCCGTAGATGACGGCGGTGGCTCCGGCGCCGACCGCGTAACCCGCGGCCACCAGGGCCACCGCCGCGGCGCGCTGGGTCGATCCCGTCTCTTCGGCCGCCCCCACCTGGGCCACGGCGTAGGCCGCCGACAGGAAGGGCCGACCGACGGCGAAGATGACGACGAACCACCAGTAGCCGGGGCTGGCCGCAGAGGCCGCGGTGACGGCGAGCCCGAGGCCACAGGCGAAGAGCAGGATCCGGCGCCGACCCACCCGATCGGCCAGGCCGGCGATGGGCAGGCCCCCCAGCGAGGCCAGTCGGATGATGGCCAGTCCGAGGCCGAGCTGGGTACCCGACAGACCGGCCTCATCGGTGATCGACGTGCCGTGCAGCACGTGACCGAAGTGCCGGGCCACGTCGCCGAGGCTGGCGGTGAGGCCGAACTGGCCGAAGCCGGCGGCCAGGGCCACGATCCCGAGGCTGACCACGGCCGGGTCGGTCCAGCCGTGAAGGAGGAGCTGGTGGCGGTGGGTGGCCTCGGCACCGGCTCCGGTGCCGGCGGTGGCCCCGGCCGAGGCGGTGGACCCGGCTCCGACCCCGGCCCCAGCTGCGGGCACCCCGGGCCGGCCGGTCCGCCCCCCGCGGTTCACCGGGTACCGCCCGCGGCGGTGTTCAGGGCGGGATCGGCAACCTCGATCATCTCACCAGTCTCTCTGTTGGCCGCCGCCCGCGGGGGCAGGGCCCGGACGGCCGGTGCCGAGAGGTCGGCTCAGACGGCGGACCTGCGCTCGGGGAAGTGGCAGGCCACGGGGTGGCCCGCCCCCCGGTCCACCAGTGCGGGGTCCTCCTGGGCACAGACGTCCTGGGCCTTCCAGCACCGGGTCCGGAAACGGCATCCGCTCGGCGGGTGCTCGGGGCTGGGCACGTCCCCTTCGAGGACGATGTGGGAACGCGACCGCTCCCGGCGGGGATCTGGCACCGGCACCGCGGACAGGAGGGCCTGGGTGTAGGGATGCTCGGCCCGTTCGTAGACGTCGGCCCGGTTGCCGATCTCCACGATGCGCCCGAGGTACATCACCGCCACCCGGTCGGAGATGTGGCGGACCACCGAGAGGTCATGGGCGATGAAGAGGTAGGAGATCTCGAGCTGCTGCTGGAGATCCTCGAGCAGGTTGACCACCCCGGCCTGGATCGACACGTCCAGCGCGGAGACCGGCTCGTCGAGCACGAGCAACCTGGGCTCGAGGATCAGGGCCCGGGCGATCCCGATGCGCTGGCGCTGCCCTCCGGAGAATTCGTTGGGGAACCGGTTGGCGTAGCGGGCCTCGAGGCCCACCAGCGAGAGGGCATCCGCCACCCGGCGCCGCCCCGAGGTGCGCTCCCACAGGCCGTGGATGTGCAGGGGCTCGGCGATGGAGTCGCCCACCGGCATCCGAGGGTCGAGTGAGGCGAAGGGGTCCTGGAAGACCACCTGGATGTCCTTGCGGACCTCCCGCAGCTGCCGGTTGCCCAGACCCACCAGCTCGCGCCCGTCGAAGCGGACCGAACCCGAGGTCGGGCGCGACCAGCTGCAGCACCGACCGTCCCACCGTCGTCTTCCCGCATCCCGACTCGCCCACCAGGCCGAGGGTCTCGCCCCGGTCGATGGTGAAGTCGACGCCGCATACGGCATGGACCACGCCCATCTGGCGGCGCACGAACGAGCCACCGCGCTTGGGGTAGTGCTTGACCAGGCCGGCGACAGACAGCAGCGGCTCACTCGCGTCGCCGCCCGGTTGACCGGCCGGTTCCGGACCCGCGGCCGGGGCCGGGGCGGTGGGCGGGGAGCTCACGGGGCCACGCCTTCCTGATCGACCGACGTGTCGGGGAACATGGACGCCACCGGCAGCCGGGTGACCTGGTCGGCGAAGTGGCAGGCGGACAGGTGCCCGGGCTCCGGCCGTCCGTCTCCGGAGCCCACTACCGTACCCGTGGCCGCCTCTGCTCCTGCCCCCTGGTCCGCGGCCATGGCCGTCACCGGACGCAGCTCGGGCTCCTCGCTGTCGCAGATGTCGGCCCGGAGCGGGCAGCGCGGCGCGAACGGGCAGCCGGTGCCCTTCCCGATCATGGACGGCGGCGATCCCGGGATCTGGCGCAGCCGGTCCCGGCCGTCGCTGTCCAGCCGGGGCAGGGAGCCCAGCAGCCCGTGGGTGTACGGCATGGCCGGCTCGTAGAAGATCTGCTCGACCGTCCCGATCTCGACGGGCCGACCGGCGTACATGACGAGGACCCGGTCGGCCAGCCCGGCGATGACCCCGAGGTCGTGGGTGATGAGCAGCAGGGACGCCCGGGTCTCGCTCGAGAGCGGTCTTGAGGGAGCTCAGCACCTGGGCCTGCACGGTCACGTCCAGGGCCGTGGTGGGCTCGTCGGCCAGGATGACGGCGGGATCGTTGGCCATGGCGATGGCGATGACCACCCGCTGGCGCATCCCCCCGGAGAACTCGTGGGGGAAGTTCCCCACCCGCTCGGCGGCGTTGGGGATCCCCACCGTCTCCAGCAGCGACACCGCCCTGGCCATGGCCTGGTCCTTGCTGATGTCCTGATGGGCGCGGATGGCCTCGACGATCTGCCAACCGACGGTGTAGACGGGGTTCAGGGCGGTCATCGGGTCCTGGAAGATCATGGCGATCCCGATGCCGCGGATCTTGGCCAGCTCCCGTTCCTTCAGTCCCGAGCATCTCCCGCCCGCCGAAGGTCACCGACCCGGTGACCCGGGCGTTCTTGGGCAGGAGGCCCATGGTGGCCAGCGCGGTCACCGACTTCCCCGATCCCGACTCGCCCACGATGCCCAGCACCTCCCGGGGCGCCAGCGAGAAGCTGATGCCCCGCACCGCGTGCACCGGTTCGCCGGAGGTGGCGAAGTCGACGACCAGGCGGTCGACGGTGAGTGCCGGCTCGGTCATGTCAGGCCCGCACCCGGTTCTTCTTGGGATCGAATGCTTCCCGCAGACCGTCACCGATGAAGAAGACGGACAGGATGAGCACGACCAGGAACACCACCGGGAACACGAACAGCCACCATTCGGTGGTGGCCGAGTCCTGGCCCTGGTCGATGAGCAGGCCGAGCGAGACGGCCGGTGGTTGGATCCCGAGCCCGAGGAAGGACAGGGTCGACTCCAGCGAGATGGCCAGGGCCACGGTGATGGTGGCGTTCACGATGATCGGGTCCGAGGGCGTTGGGCAGCATGTGGCGCAGGATGAGCCGGCTGTTGCTGGCGCCGAGGGCGCGTGAGGCCTCCACGAACTCGCGTTCCCGGAGGGTGAGGAAGTCCGCCCGCACCAGCCGGGCGATGTAGGTCCACGACACGGCGCCGATGATGATGGCCAGCCAGAACCAGTTGTCGGCCTGCTTGGCCACGATGTTGGCCAGCAGGATGAGAATGACCAGCACCGGGATGACCAGGATGAGATCGACGAAGCGCATGAGCGAGGAGTCGACACGACCGCCGTAGAAGCCGGCGATGGCGCCGACCAGGGCCCCGAGGACGGTGGCCATCAGGGCCACGAGGAGGGCGATCTCGATGTCCTGCAGCGTGCCCCGCATGACCTGGGCGAACATGTCGCCGCCGATGGTGTTGGTGCCGAACGGGTGGGAGAGGGAGGGCGGGGCGTTCAAGGTGTTGGTGATGGTCGTGTAGCCGTAGGTCCAGAACAGGCCGGTCAGGATGGCGGCGATGGCCATCCCGAAGAAGAGGAGCAGTCCGATCACCGCCTGCGGGTCGTGGATGAACCGGTGGGCCACGGCGGCCAACTGGCCCCGGGTGTCCTCGGCCATCCCCTGGCTGTCGTCGTCGGCCCCGGCACTCGGGGCCGCTCCGGGAAGGGAGTGCATGCCGGCTTCGGTCATGCCCACGGCCTGGCGGCGCTGCTGGCGCGGGGACTGGTCGGAGACGTCAGTCATAGCGGATCCTCGGGTCGAGGAAGGCGTAGAGGATGTCGGCCAGCAGGTTGAACAGGATGACGAAGACGGCGGTGATGAGCAGGTAGGCGAGCGAGACGTTCATGTCCAGGGTGGTCACCCCGTTGAGGAACCAGACGCCCAGGCCCTGCCAGCCGAAGACGATCTCGGTGATGACCGCTCCTCCGAGGACGGCGGCGAAGTCGAGGGCGATCACCGTGGTGATGGGAATGAGGGCGTTGCGGAGGACGTGGCGCATGAGCACCCGTCGAGGGGAGATGCCCTTGGCCCGGGCCAGGCGCACGTGGTCGCTGTCCCTCATGTCGAGGATCGACGCCCGCTGGTAGATGGCCCACGAGCAGTAGGTCACCAGGATGAGGGTGATGGTGGGGAGGGCGGTGTGGGCCGCGTAGTCGGGCAGACGGGACAGGAACGAACCGGTCAGCGTCGGGCTCTGCTCGCCGTTGGTGTAGAAGACGGTGCGGTTGAGGTGCTGGTTGATGGGGATGGCCACGAAGTCCTTGAGCAGGAGGCCGACCACGAACACCGGCGCGGCCAGAAAGATGAAGTTGGTGACCGTGGCCACCCGGTCGCCGAGCTTGTTCTGCCGCAGGGCGGCGTACACGCCGACGGCGACGGCCAGCACGATGGAGAGGAGCGTGGCCAGAATGACCATGCGCAACGTGACCAGCAGGTGGGAGATGAGGAGGGGCCTGACCGCCTGGCCGGCGATGTCGAGGCCGAAGTTCCCCTGGACGGCGTGGCTGAACCAGATCCAGTAACGGTCCCAGAGCGGATGGTTGAGGTTGAGCAGCTTCTCCCGGGCCACGATGGTCGAGTGGGGGATCTTCGGATTGGCCTTCAACAGGGCCAGCGGGTTGCCCGACTCGGCCACCAGCAGGAAGACCAGGATGGTGGCCAGGAGGAGCACCACGACGCTGATGGCCAGCCGGCGGAGGACGTAGGAGATCATGGGCGGCGCCGGGCGGGCGGGGAGGAGGGGCTCACCTTGGGTGGGCAGCAGGATGGACGGCGGTGGCCCACCCCTCTGCTCTCATCGTGGCCATCGACCACCGCGGCCGCCGATCCGGCCTAGGAGGACTTCACGCCCCAGAGGTTGCCGTTCCACGGGACGCCCACTTCCGAGGTGTTGGGGATGATGTTCCCGTAGCTGCTCGTCCAGGCGAAGTACTCGGGCGTCTGGTAGAGCGGCAGGGTGGCCATGTCCTGCCACAGGATCTTGTCGGCCGCGTTGTAGTCGGCGGCCTCCTGGGCGGTCGACGAGGCCGACGACCCCTCGGCCATCAACTTGTCCACCTGCGGGTTGGCGTAGTGGATCCAGTTCTCGTCGCACATGTTGGCGTTGGTGTACGAGCAGTAGATCGACTGGTTCTCCGATACGAACGGTGCCGCCACCCAGGCGAACTCGGCGATCTGGTACGTGCCGTCGGGCAGGTTGGTCCCGAAGAAGGTGTTGGCGTCGTAGTTCTGGATGTTGATCTTGATGCCGATCTGCCTTCATCTGGGCCTGGAAGAGCTGCTCGGTCTGGGACCGGATGGCGTTGCCCGTGGTGGACTGGATGGTGAAGGTCAGGTCCTGTCCCTTCTGCGGGCCGTAGTTGGGCTGGAAGTAGCCGTCGGACGCCTTCTTGAACCCCAGTCCCTTGAGCAGGGATTCGGCCTTCGAGTCGTTGACGGTGGCGTACTGGCCCCCGTTGTCCACGTACTGGGGCTGGGTGGCGACGAACATCCGGTTGCCCAGCGGTTTGAGCCCGGGGGATATCTCACCCACGGTGTGGGAGATGATCTCCTGCCGGTTGGTGCCGTAGGCGATGGCTTGGCGGACCTGGAGCTTGGCCAGGTACGGGTCGGCCTGGTTGAAGTCCAGGTGCTCGAACTCCAGGCCGGGCACGGTCGCCTTGGTGACGTTGGGTATCTGGGCCGCGGTCTGGACGATGGACGTGCTCACCGATGGTCGGGTTGATGACCTGGACCTCGTTGTTCTGGAGGGCCGGCACTTCCTGGGTGTCCTCGTTGAAGAAGCTGAAGATGATCTTGTCCAGCTTGCCCGGGGTCCCCCAGTACTTCGGGTTGCGGACCAGGACCACCGACTGGTTGTTGGTGTAGCTCTGGATCTCGTACCAGCTCCCCGAGATGGTCTGGGAGGGACCGCTGAACCCGGTGTTCCATCCGACCGTGCGGGCGATGTGGGCGGGGACGATATTGGTGAAGAGGCCCTCCCAGTCGGCGTAGGGGGTCGAGAACTTGACGGTGACCGTCTTCCCGTTGGGGCACAGCCCGGCGTTGCGGTCGGCGGCCGAGCCGGGGTCGCAGGCGGCGCCGTTGGGCGGGTTGGACCCGGTGACCGAGGCGATCTGGTCGTAGCCGGAGGTCGAGGCGGCGTCGTAGGGCTTGCCGCCCACGTCGGTGTACGACGAGATGCCGCTCTGGGCCTGCCAGTTGTAGATGAAGTCGTCGGCGTCGATGGGGGCCCCGTCCTGCCAGACCGCCTTTGGGTTGATGTTGTAGGTGATGGTCTGGGGGTTGGTGGTCACCTTGACGCTGGTGATCAGCTGGGTGTTGAGCACGGGCTGGAGGGCGGCGTTGACGATGTACGGCTGGGGCCAGACCACGTCGAGGATCTCCTGGAGGACGTACTCGTTGGCCGCCGAGGTGTTGATGTTGAACCCGGCCAGGTTCTCGTCGAGGGCCATGGTGATCGAGCCACCGCTCTTCACCGCGGTGGCCGATCCGCTGCCACCGGTGGCGGGTGTGCTGCTCCCGCTGCAGGCGGCCAGGGTGAAGGCGGCTACTCCGATCGCCGCCGCCACCGTGAGCATTCGCTTGGGTCGTGCCATTGAAGCTCCCATCTTCTGGCCGCAGGAGCGGCGGTTGCGCACCCTCATCCCGTGGGATGAAACAAAAAGGTAACCCATCCGTCACCCAAAGGTGGGATTTGGCGTCATGGAAACGCAACGTCCACCGCTGCGTGGTGGGACCGGCGGCGATGCGGGCCCTCCGGCCCGCTGACCCGCTCTCCGGCCCGCTTCAGCCCACGCCGAGGACCATGGGTCCGGCGTCCGTCGACCCGCGGACGGCGACGCCCCTCGTGTCGCCTTCGCGTGAACCTTGGAGCCAGCAGGGCTCCGACCGGTCAGCCGACCGGCCATTCGGCGGAGTGACCGGGGCTCCGACCGGTCAGACTGTGGAGTGACCGGGGCTCCGACCGGTCAACCTGTGGAGTGACCGGGGCTCCGACCGGTCAACCTGTGGAGTGACCGGGGCTCCGACCGGTCAACCTGTGGAGCCACCCTGGCTCCGACCGGTCAGACGGCGACCCCGGCCTGGAGGCGCTCGGTGGCCTCGAGGTACTCCTCGACCATCGAGAAGACCACGTCCTTGGCCTTCCGGACCGTGGTGGCCCGGCCGATGACCTGCCCGCACGGGTTGAAGTTCACGTCCTTGGCCTGCTCGGGGTAGCGGTGTCCCCGGGACACCGCCTCGATGGCCACCATCATCTGCAGCGGCATGGGCAGCGGATCCGGGGTGTCCTCGGCCTCCCAGGCGTCGGTCCAGTCGTTCTTCAGCATCCGGCACGGCTTGCCGGTGAAGGAGCGGGAGCGGACGGTGTCGCGGCTGGTGGCGGCCAGATAGGTCTCCATCTGCTTGGGCGGGATGTCGGCCTCCTCCACCGTGAGCCACAAGGTGCCCGACCACACCCCCTGGGCGCCGAGGGCCATGGCGGCGGCCATCTGGCGCCCGCTGCCCACCCCGCCGGCGGCCAGCACCGGGATGGGAGCGACCGCGTCGACCACCTCCGGCCACAGCACGATGCTCCCGACGTCGCCGGTGTGGCCACCGCCCTCCGATCCCTGGCAGATGATGAAGTCGAGGCCGGCGGCCTTGTGGTTGAGGGCGTGCTTGACCGAGCCGGCCAGTGCACCGATCATCAGGCCTGCGCCCTGGACCCGCTCCACCACGTCGGGCGGGGGAGTGCCGAGGGCGTTGGCGATCAGCTTGACGTTGGGATGGCGCAGGGCCACCGTCAGCAGCCCGGCGGCGTGGGCGGCCGTCCATCCGATCATCCCGTTGGAGGACCGCTCGTCCTCGGGGATCTCGGGGACGTGGTGGTCGGCCAGGATCTTGAGGGCGAACTCCTTGTGCTGGGGCGGGACCAGGGCACGGATCTGGGCCTCGAGCTTGTCCGGGTCCATCTCGTCCATGCCCTCGTACTTGGCCGGGATCACGATGTCCACGCCGTAGGGCCGGTCGCCCACGTGCTCGTCGATCCAGGTCAGCTCCACCTCGAGCTGCTCGGGCGAGAAGCCGATGGCGCCGAGTACGCCGATCCCGCCGGCGTTGGTCACCGCGGCGACCACGTCCCGGCAGTGGGTGAAGGCGAAGATGGGGAACTCGATGCCGAGCTTCTGGCGGATCTCAGTGTTCATGACGTGGCTCCTTGGGTTTGCTCTTCGATCAGTCGGGAGTCCGGGTCGATCGCCCGGGTGCCCGGGCCACCTCGGCTCGGTGGGGACAGCGCCAGGTCCGCGTCCAGCCCCACCAGGGCGCTCAGGCCCCGGATGGCCAGGTCGTCGCTGACCGTGCCCGGGTCCAGCCGGCGTTGCATGGCCAGCCCGGTGAGCAGCGCCTTCATCAGCACGGCCAGGTCCTCCGGGTCGGCCGCCGGGTCGGGCGCCGACCGCCGACGTCCATCCGGCCAGCTGGTGGGCGCTGAAGCGCCGGGCCTCGGCGTCGCGCTCCCGGATCACGTCGGCCACCTCGGGGTCGCGGGCCGCCCGCAGCCACAGCTCGTGCTCGAGCAGCGCCCATCGTCCCGACTCGGCGTCGGTGTTGCCGGCGACGTTGTCCCACACCGCCGCCAGCTGGCCCGCGGGGGACTCGGTCACCGCCACCTCGGCCAGCAGGACGGTGCGTACCGAGTCCTTCCACGAGTCGAGGAGGGCGAGCAGCAGGCCCTGCTTGCTCCCGAAGTGGGCGTAGACGGCCCCCGAGGTCCGGCCGGCGGCTTCGGCCACGGCGTCCACGGACACGGCGTCGACACCCTGGTCGGCGAAGAGCTCGGCCGCCGCCGAGAGCAGTCGTGCTCTCGTGTCGGCCTTGCGCTCCTGTTGGGTCTTTCCCATGTCCCCCCGGTCGGTGCCCACGTCGTCGGTGAGCCGGTCTCGCCCGTCTTGACGCCCACGGTACATATATCGGAATCGTTATGCAATATCGGGGCCGGGCCCCGGGTGCGGCCGAGAAGCCGAGCTCAGAAGCCGAACTTGTCGTCGACCAACCCGAGGTAGATCTGGGCGGCGTCGATGTAGGTCTTCTCCCCGATGAAGACGTGCTGGGTCCCGGTGTACATGTCCCGGAAGGCCCGTTCCAGCCTGCTTCCCTCCCGGATGGCGGAAGTGCCGGCGGCCAGGTGGGCCCACTGGACGATCTCGCGGCATGCCTCGGTGGCGAAGGTGGCGGCCACCCGGAGGTCGGCCCGCATGGAGGGGGTGAGCGGCCGGCCGTCGGTCACCGCTTGCTCGACCTCGCCGAAGGTGGTCACCACCAGCAGGCGGGCTGCCTTCCACATGGCCAGGTGGTGGGACAGGTTGCGCTGGAAGGAGGCCCGGTGGGCGATCGAGGCTTCGTCCCCCATGCGCACCTTGGTGGCGGCCAGCTCGGTCACGTCGTCGATGGTGCTCTTGGCCACACCGAGGGCCCACGAGGCGTGCCCGGCCGCGGTGATGGGGATCAGACCCATCCGGAAGGCGGCCGACGAGCCCCGGCGCGGCGTGCGGCTGAACAGCTCGAAGGTCCGGCCCGCCGGGACGAACAGGTCGGTCACGTTGTAGTCGTACGACCCGGTTCCCTTCAGCCCTTGCACGTTCCACCCGTCGGTGAACACGATCTCGTCGCGGGGGATGACGGCGACCAGCAGCGGTGGGATGCCCTCCTCGCCGGCCACCATCTGGCCGTCGACCGTGGGGATGAACCCGGCGGCCACGTAGGCCGAGTGCCCGGTGCCCGACCCGAAGTTCCAGGCCCCCGTGAGCCGGTAGCCGCCGTCGACGGTCTCGGCCAGCCCGTTGGGGAAGAACTGCCCGCCCACGGTGACCTGGTTGTCGTGGGCGGTGAACACCTCGGCGAACCCGTCGTCGGGGAGGTAGGCGGCGCACGCGGCTGCCGAAGGCAGGTTGGCGATGCCGATCCAGCCCAGCGAGCCGTCCTGCCAGGCCAGCTCGATCCAGGTGGCGATCATCTCGGGGAAGGTACGGTTCCCTCCCCCCGGCCTCCGACGGGTTGCACCAGGTCATCAGCCCGCTCTCCCACAGGGCGTCGACGGTCCGCCGGTTGAGCGTGCGGTTGCGCTCGGAGTCGGCGGCCTCCTCGGCCACCAGCGGGCGCAGGGTCCGTGCCGCGTCGGCTCCACCCCCGGTCGGCGTTTCGGTCATGGCTCGGGTCATGGTTTCGTCGGGCATCGGGATGCTCCTTGTCCGGTTACGGTTGCTCCGGTTGCTCCGGTTGCTCCGGTTGCTCCGGTTACTCCGGTTACGGCTTGTCCGGTTACGGTTGCTCCGGTTGCTCCGGTTGCTCCGGTTGCAACTCGTCCGCTCACGTCGGAAGTCCGGTGATCATGTGATGGCTCACGTCACCCACCAGGTCGACCAGGTACCGGCGCTCCACGAAGCGCCATCCGGCGCCGGCCGGCCGGTCGAAACGGTCGTGGTAGCGCCCGGCCAGGATGGGCTGGAGGGGAAGGCCGGGCACGGCCTGGAGGACCGTCCAGTACGAGCGGGCCGAAGCCGTGCCGCTCTCGTCGTCGATGTCGAGGATGAGGTTGGTGGTCACGTGCTTGGTGCCGGGTGTCCCGTCGGGGTGGATCCGGGTGGTCGAGGCGTAGAGGGCGCGGATGGCCTCCCGCCCGGTGAGTAGCGAGGGGCTGTCTCCGGCACCGATGGCCGCGTCGGCCAGCAGTCCGCTCACCCCGTCCAGGTCGCCGGCGTCGATCAGCTCCGCGTAGCGGGCGATCAGGTTGCTCAACTGCGTGCTGCTGTCGGTCATGGTGCCGTCCCGGGCCTCGTCGTGAAGGGGAAGGGTCGGGTGGTCACGGGAAGCTCAGGTCGGCCTCGTCCCAGTAGGCCCGGGCGGAGGTGAAGAGGCCGTCGGCGTCGGTGGTGAAGACCTCGATGCCGTCGATGACCATGGTGGACCCCCCGGTCTGCACGGAGATCCGGAAGTCGATGGCCACGTCGGCTGCGCAGGTGTGGACGGTGGTGGCGGCGAACGTCCACGAGTCGCTGGCCGCGATGCTGCTCTCGAAGAACGAGGCAATGGAGGCGCGGCCGACGTTCGGGGGGTTGGACGCCGGATCGGCCTGGACGGCATCCTCGGTGAAGAGGGCGGCGATGCCGTCGGCCTGGCGTCGGTTGACCGCCTCCACATAGTCGGCGATCCTCGCTCGCAGTTCACCGGGCGTCAGCATGTCCGTCCTTTCATCGGCGGGAGGTGGGGCGGACCGCCCCCCTCCCCGGCGCGGTCTGTCCGTCACGCACCGACCGCGTGCACTCCTCCGTCGACATGGAGTATCTCGCCGGTGGTCATGGGCAGCAGATCCGACAGCAGGGCGACGCAGGCCCGTGCCACCACGTCGGTGTCGAGGACGTCCCAGCCCAGCGGGGCCCGCTCGGACCAGGTGTCCTCGAAGGCGCTGAAGCCGGGGATGGACTTGGCCGCCATGGTCTTCACCGGTCCGGCGGCCACCAGGTTGACCCGGATGTGCTCGGCGCCGAGATCCCGGGCCAGGTACCGCGACAGCGATTCCAGCGCCGCCTTGGACACCCCCATCCAGTCGTAGGCCGGCCATGCCACCGTGGCGTCGAAGTCCAGCCCGACCACCGAGGCTCCGGGCCGGCCGTCGGTGCCGGCGGCCACCAGGAGGGGTCGGAACGCCTCGACCAGTGCCTTCAGCGAGTAGGCGGAGACGTGCAGGGCCACCTGGACCTGCTCCCAGTTGGCCCGGAACATGTCGCCCCCCAGGCACTCGGGAGGTGCATAACCGATGGCGTGGACCAGGCCGTCCACCCGGTCCCACCCGTCGGCCAGCTCGGCCGCGGCTGCGGCCAGCAGGGCCGGGTCGGCCACGTCGATCTCGAGCACCTTGGCCTCGTCGGGCAGTTTGCGGGCCGTCCTGCGGGTCAGCGAGAGGCCGCGGCCGGCGCCGCTCAGCACCACCGTCGCCCCCTCCTGCTGGGCCAGCCGGGCCACGGCAAAGGCCAGCGAGGCATCGGTCAGAACGCCGGTGACCAGGATATGCTTTCCCTCGAGGAGTCCCATCAACGGGTCAGGTTATCGTCAACCGATGATTCGGCCCGACGGGGCGTCTGTGCAAGGGTGGGGCGATGCGAATCGGAATTCTCGGAGGAACCGGACCGGCCGGAAGGGGACTGGCGGTCCGGCTGGCGGCAGCCGGCGAGGAGGTGGTCATCGGGTCCCGGGACCCCGAACGGGCCGCCGACATCGCCTCGGGCCTGGTCGGAGCATGGCCGGACCACTCCCTCAACATCAGCGGTGCGGCCAACGAGACCACGGCCACCTGCGACCTCGTCGTGGTGGCCACCCCGTGGGACAGCGCGGTGGCCACGGTCAGGCCGCTGGCCGCCGCCCTGGCCGGAACCGTGGTGGTCTCGATGGCCAACGCGCTGGTCAAGGAGGGCCGGGAGTTCCTGGCCCTCTTGCCCCCACGGGGCTCGGTGGCCGCCTCCATCCAGGCGGCGCTGCCCCATTCGCTGGTCTCGGCCTCGTTCCACCACCTGCCGGCGTCGGAGATGGAGAAGCTGACCGCGCCACTGGTCGCCGACGTGTTCGTGTGCTCCGACCACCCCGAGGCCACGGCGGCGACCGTGGCCCTGGTCGAGTGCATCGACGGCCTGCGGGCGGTGGACGCCGGGAGCCTGGCCCAGGCCGCGCCCATCGAGGCGCTCACCGCCGTGCTCATCACCGTCAATATCCGGCACAAGGTGCACGCGGCCGTGCAGCTGACCGGATTCGGCGACCGCTGAGCGGTGGCCGGGGGACAGGGGGTGCGACTCTACGACACGGCGCGCGGGGAGATCGTCCCCCTCGAGCCCGGGCCCCTGGTGACCATGTACTCGTGCGGGATCACCCCCTACGATTCCGCCCACCTCGGCCATGCCCAGGTCTATCTCACCTTCGACATCCTCCAGCGCCGCCTGCTCGACCTCGGGCACGAGACCCGTTGCGTCCGCAACGTCACCGATGTCGACGACGACATCCTCCGCAAGGCCAGGGAGCTCGGTGTCCACTTTCTCGATCTGGCCGCCGAGGAGATCCGCCGTTTCGACGCCGACATGGCCGCCTTGGGGTTGCTCCCGGCGTGGTCGGAGCCCAGAGCCACCTCGGCCATCGCCGACATCCTGACCCTGATCGGCTCGGTGCTCGATTCGGGACGTGCCTATCAGGCCGGCGGGGCGGTCTACTTCGACGTCACCACCTTCAGCGCGTTCGGCGCGGTGAGCCACTTCGACGAGGCGACCATGCTGGCCCTGGCCGCGGAGCACGGCGGACACCCTGACGATCCCAACAAGCGCCATCCTCTCGACTTCGTGCTCTGGCAGCCGTCGCTGCCCGACGAACCCTCCTGGGAGTCCCGGTGGGGACCGGGCCGGCCCGGGTGGCATATCGAGTGCTCGGCGTTGGCTCTGCGCGAGCTGGGGGAGACGGTCGACGTGCACGGGGGCGGCCGCGACCTCGTCTTCCCCCACCACGAATGCGAGACGGCGCAGTCCGAGTCGGTCACCGGCCGGCCCTTCGTGCGCCACTGGCTGCACGTGGGATTGGTCGGCCTCGACGGCACGAAGATGTCCAAGTCCCTCGGCAATCTGGTCTTCGTCGGCGATCTGCTGAAGGAGTGGGAGGCGGGTGTGGTGCGCCTGGCCCTGCTCGAACACCACTACCGTCCCGACTGGGAGTGGACGAGCGAGGACCTGCCCCGGGCGGCGCGGCGGTTGGAGGAGTGGCGGGCGGCGCCGGCCCCGACCGGTACCGCCGGTACCTCTGGGGCCACCGACCACTCCGGGGCGGGGGACGCGGTCGACCACGGGCTCGAACTGGTCCGGGCCGCGCTCGACGACGATCTGGACACGCCCGGTGCGCTGGCGGCGCTGGACGCCGAAGCCCGGTCCGGACGTCCCGTGCTCCATGGGGCCTCGCTCCTGGGCGTTACCCTGTAGTTCCGTCGCTTCGCCGCACTGACCGAGTCGGGCTCCCCCCGGTGCCCGTCCGGACAGACGCCCGTCCCGGACCGAGAAAGGCACACCCATGGCAGTCGTCACCGTCCGGCTTCCCGATGGTTCGACCAAGGAGTTCGAACCGGGCACGACCGCCTTCCAGCTGGCCGAGACCATCGGTCCACGCCTGGCCCGGGCGGCGGTCGCCGCCACGTTCGACGGGGTCCTGGTGGACCTGGACACACCCCTGCCCGAGGGCGCGGAGGTGGCCATTGTCACCTCGGACACCGAAGCCGGGCGGGCCGTCCTCCGCCACTCCACCGCCCATGTGCTGGCCCAGGCCGTGCTCCGGTTGTGGCCGGGGGCCCACTACGCCATCGGCCCGGTCATCGAGGACGGCTTCTACTACGACTTCGAGCTTCCCGGCGGCGCGCACTTCAGTGACGACGACCTCGGGCGCATCGAGGCCACCATGCGCGAGATCATGGCCGAGGACCAGCCCTTCGTCCGCCACGAGCACAGCATCGACGAGGGACTGGCGCTGTTTGCCGGCCAACCGTTCAAGCAGGAGATCATCGAGGCGGTCGGGGAGGGCCAGGAGGAGGTGGACGCCGCCGCCGACACCGGTGGTCCGGCCCGCGGTGTCCACCTACTGGAACTCGCCCACCTTCACCGACCTGTGCCGGGGGCCCCACGTCCCGTCGACCATGCGCCTCGGGCATTTCGCCCTCATGCGGGTGGCCGGGGCCTACTGGCGCGGCGACGAGAAGCGCCAGCAGCTCCAGCGCATCTACGGCACGGCGTGGGAGTCGGACAAGGCGCTGGCCGAGCACCTCCACCGTCTGGAGGAGGCGGAGCGCCGCGACCACCGCAAGCTCGGGGCCGAGCTCGATCTGTTCTCGTTCCCCGAGGAGATCGGCTCGGGCCTGGCCGTGTTCCATCCCAAGGGCGGCACCGTCCGCCGCCTGATGGAGGACTACTCCTATCAGCGCCACCGGGCCGCGGGCTACGAGTTCGTGACCACGCCGCACATCTCCAAGGCGGACCTCTTCGAGACCTCAGGTCATCTCCAGTGGTTCGCCGACGGGATGTTCCCCCCAATGGAGGTCGACGGCGGGCAGACCTACTACCTCAAGCCGATGAACTGCCCGTTCCACGTCCTGATCTTCAAGAGCCATCAGCGCTCCTACCGCGAGCTCCCCCTCCGGCTGTTCGAGTTCGGCTCCGTCTACCGGTACGAGAAATCAGGTGTCGTGCACGGGCTGACCCGGGTGCGGGGCATGACCCAGGACGACGCCCACATCTTCTGCACCCGCGAGCAGATGGCCGGCGAGCTCCACACCACCCTGACCTTCGTGCTCTCGCTGCTGCGCGACTTCGGGCTGGAGGAGTTCTATCTCGAGCTGTCCACCCGGCCGGAGGGCAAGGCCGTGGGGACGGAGGAGGAGTGGGACGAGGCCACCGAGATGCTGCGCACGACCGCCCTGGCCATGGGGCTCGAGCTGCGAATGGACGAAGGGGGCGGTGCCTTCTACGGGCCCAAGATCTCCGTGCAGGCGCGCGACGCCATCGGCCGGACCCACCAGATGTCCACCATCCAGCTGGACTTCCAGACGCCCCAGCGCTTCGAGGCGGAGTACATCGGGGCCGACAACGTCCGGCACCTCCCCATCATGATCCACCGGGCCCTGTTCGGATCGGTGGAGCGGTTCTTCGCCATCCTGCTCGAGCATTACGCCGGCGCCCTTCCCACCTGGCTGGCCCCCGAGCAGGTGCGGGTCCTCGGGGTGCGAGACGACCACGAGCAGTACGCCGCGCAAGGTGGCCGACCGGCTGGCGGCCATCGGGGCCCGGGTGACGGTCGACCCGGCCGACGAGAAGCTCGGAGCGCGGATACGGAAGGCCAAGATGGAGAAGGTCCCCTACATCCTGGTGGTGGGGGACGACGACATGGCGTCCGGCACCGTCGGGGTGAACCGCCGGGGCAGCGACCGTCCCGAGCGGGACGTGGAGCTGACAGCGTTCACCGACATGCTCGAGCGGGAGGTCGCCGAACGGCGCCTACCCGAGTCCGCTCCGTGACCCTCGACATCCTGTGGGCCGGATGGCGGAGCGAGTACGTGACCACGGTGGGCCCGCCGGTGCGGGCCCCGGCCGCCGACCATCCGGGGGACGATCCCGCCCGGTGCGTCTTCTGCCGGATCGTGGCCAGCGGTCCGCCTTCGGCCGACAACGGCGTCCTGTGGCGGGGAGAGCTCACGCTGGCCGTCCTCAACGCCTACCCCTATGCCTCGGGGCACCTGATGGTGGTGCCCAACCGCCACGTGGCCGCGCTGGCCGGGCTCACCGACGAAGAGGGCGCCGAGATGTGGTGGACCCTGAGGCGCGGCGTGGCCGCGCTGGAAGACGGCGTTCGGTCCCGAAGGGATCAACCTGGGGGCCAATCTGGGGGAGGCGGCCGGGGCCGGCATCCCCCGGCATCTCCATCTGCACGCCGTCCCGCGGTGGCTCGGAGACACCAACTTCATGACCGCGGTGGCCGGGACCCGCGTGCTTCCCGAAACCCTGGCCGACACCTGGCGGCGCCTCCACCGGGTGTGGTCGGAGTGAGGGCGCCGGTAGTCCGGAATCAGCGCCGGGGGTCCGGGGTTCTTGGAGGCAGGGAGACGAGCAGGGAGGAGAAAGGGGGTCGGCCATGCAGGTGAAGGAGCTCGGGCACCTGGTGCTCTACGTCAGGGATGTCAGCCGTTCGGCCGCCTTCTACGGCCAGGTGCTGGGCTGGGAGCCGGTGTTCCCCGACATGCTGGGCGTTCCCGCCGCCGCCTTCTCGTCGGGGCGGACCCACCACGAGCTGCTCCTCATCGAAGTGGGGGAGGGTGCCGCCAGCCAGCCCGAGGGCCGTCGGCTGGGCCTGTACCACTTCGGGCTCAAGGTCGGCGATTCCGACGACGAGCTGCGCGAGGCGGTGGAGCGCCTCCGCGAGGCCGGCGTGACCATCGTGGGGGCCAGCGACCACACGGTCACCCACAGCTTGTACATCCTCGACCCGGACGGCAACGAGATCGAGCTCTACATCGACGTCCCCGGGGTGGACTGGAAGGCCGATCCGAGCCTGATCATGGCTCCCATCAGGCCCTTGGCCCTCTGAGCCGGGCCGCTGGGAGGCAGACCGGCGGCCGGCCCGCGGGTTGGTCCGGGAACCGCTCACTCCAGCTAGCAGATGGTAGGGTGAAGTGACCATTCTGGAGGAGAGTCATGTTCGACGGGCGATGGCGCGGTGCGGTTGACCGGAGTACCCGTCCAGTCGGCCAGACGCTGCATCGATACGGTGTCACCGCCGACATGCTCACCGCCACCGGTCTGGTGTCGGCCACCGCCACAGCCGTGGTGGTGGGGATGGGCCATCTCCACGTGGCCATCGTCCTCCTCATTCTCACCGGCCTCCACGACCTGCTGGACGGGCCGGTGGCCAAGGCGTCGGGCACCACATCGGTGCGGGGGGCCTTCTTCGACTCGGTGACCGACCGGGTGGCCGACGCCCTGATCCTCGGCGGCGTGGCCTGGTACCTGGTCTCGACCCATCCCGGTCATCTGGTCCTGCTGCCCTTCGCCGTCCTCGGCGCCACCTCGCTGGTCTCCTACCAGCGGGCCAAGGCCGAATCCCTGGGCCTCTCGGCCCGGGGCGGGCTCATGGAGCGGGCCGAACGGATGATCCTGCTCGGCATCGGGTTCCTGTCACCGCTGTTCCTGGTCCCGGTGCTCTGGGTCATGCTGGTGCTGACCATGGCCACCGCGGTGGGACGGTTCGCCAAGGTGTGGCGTCTGGCCGAGGCCCCGGTGCCGGTGGCGACGCCCCGGCGCCACCGTCGCTCCCGTACCGTCACCCGCTCCGGAGGCCGCAAGACGTCGTCGTCACCGTCGCGTTGGAGGGCCCGTCGCCAGGGCGAGCTGTCCAGCCGGTCGGGCCGGGCCTGGCGGGCCCGGCATGCGCGCCAGGGCATCCGGCAACGGACCGGACGGCGTCACACCTGAGTCGGACGGCGACCGACAGATCGAGATCGAGGACGAGGGCTCGTGAACAAGGGGCAAGCGGTCTTCCGCACCTACACCACCCTGGGCCGGTGCCTGTCGGCGCTGCCCGAGCCGGTGGCACTGGGCGTGGCCAATGTGGCCGGAGATGTGATGTTCAAGCTGCGCGGCGAGCAGCGTCAGGTGGTCTCGACCAACTTGCGGCGTGTCATCGGAGCCGATCCCGACGACGCCGGCGACCGGGCCATCCTCGACAGGTGGGCGCGGCGGTCGTTTCGGGCCTACGCTCGGTACTGGGTTGAAGGAGCCCGGCTCGGGCGCACGCCTCCGATCGAGGTGGAGCAGCGCACGCTCGTCCAGGGCCTGAGATATCTGGTGGAGGGGATGGCAGCCGGAAAGGGCGTCATCATGGCACTGCCGCATGTCGGAAGCTGGGAGTTCGGGGGTGCGTTTCTGGCCACCCAGGGCCTGCCCATGACCGCGGTCGCCGAGCGGATCGAGCCACCGGAACTGTTCGAGTTCCTCACCGAGCAGCGTGCCGCCATGGGGCTGACCATCGTGCCCCTGGACGGGTCATCGGGCAGCTCGATCATCTCCACCCTGCGCCGGGGAGGCCTGGTCGGTCTGCTCAGCGATCGCGACCTGGCCGGCAACGGCATCGAAGTGGAGTTCTTCGGCGAGACCACCACCATGCCGCCGGGGCCGGCCACCCTGGCCATCCGGACGGGGGCACAGCTGGTGACCGGGGTGGTCTACAGCGGTCCCGGTCGCGACCATCGCGCCCTGGTGCAGCCCCCGCTGGACACGACCCGGTACGGATCCCTGCGCCAGGACGTGGCCCGCCTCACCCAGGAGATCGCCACCCGCTTCGAGGGGCTGATCGGGCAGGCCCCCGATCAGTGGCATGTCTTCCAGCCCCTGTGGCTGGCCGACCGGGTAGGGGCCACGTGACGAAGTTCGAGAGCCGCCCCCTGGCCGGGGACGCCGAGTTCGGGGCGCTCGCACGTCCCGTCGTCGTCAACGGTGCCCGGGACCGGGCCGTCCCGTCGCGGCCGGTTCCCGATCTTCCGACCGGCAACGGGTCGCGGCCGGCGGGCGAGCCCCGGTTCCACTCGCTCAACGAACAGGACTTCGACGTGGTGGCGGTGATCGGCACCACCGGCCGGTTCATCTTCGTGAGCGCGTCGGCCGAGCGCCTGTTCGGGTACGACATCAGCAATGTCGTGGGGCTCGACGCGTTCGGGCTGTTCGACCCCTCGAGTGTCGGGCCGGTACGCGCCCTCTTCAGCGACCTGGTGGCGCGGCGGCGGCTCTCCGTGTCCCTCGAGATGCGCACGGTGCGGGCCGACGGGAAGCCCATCGACCTCGAAGTGGTGGCGGCCAACCATCTCGACGACCCCATCGGGGGGATCGTCGTCAACATCCGTGACATCACCGAGCACAAGGACCTCGAGCAGCGGGTGCTCGACGTGGACCGGCTCCAGGCCACCATCATCGAGTCGCTGGCCGACGGCGTGATGATGGTCGATGCCGAGGGCACGGTGGTCCGGGTCAACGAGGCGTTCGAAGTGATGTTCGAGGCCCCGCGGGTGCGCGTGGTCGGCCGGCGCATTCGGGAGCTCGTGGATGAGGCCCGGGCCAAAGGTCTCGAGGTCATCGATGTCGAAGGGGAGACCGTGGACGGGCGCGACGATCCCGTCGGGCAGGCGCTGCAGCACGGCCGGCGGTCGGTCGGGGTCGTGCACGGTCTCCTGCGCAAGGGGAGACCGGCGATGTGGGTCCGGAGCAACACCCAGGCCATGGTCGGGGCGGACGGGCGCATCGCCGGTGCCGTGGCCTCGTTCAGCGACGTCACCGAGGCCCGCCGGTCGGCGGTCGAGCTGCGCCGGGAGGAACAGTTCCTCCAGGTCCTGCTGGACACCCTCGAAGAAGGCATCGTGGCCTGTGACGACGAGGGGCGGATCACCGTGTTCAACCCGGCCGCGCGCCAGCTCCACGGGTTCGACGAGGGCGACGACCCGATCGGCACCATCCCCACCGACCAGGGGCTCCGCCGACCTGACGGATCGCCCATGGCCCAGCGCGAGAATCCCCTGATCAGGGCCATGTCGGGTGAACAGCTGCGCGACATCGAGATCATCCTCGAGTCGCGCAACGGTGATCAGCGCAAGGTCAGCGTCAACGCACAGGCCCTGGTGGACGAGGAAGGCTCGATGCTCGGCGCCGTCGTGGCCATGCATGACGTCACCGAGCAGAAGCTCAACGAGGAGCGACTGGCCGAGATGGCCCTCCACGATCCCCTCACCGGATTGGCCAACCGGACGTTGCTGGCCCAGCGTCTGCAGGAGGCCATCGACGCGCTGGCCCGGCGCCTGCCGGCGATGCACCCCGGGGAGTCCGCCGGGCAACCGGGGGTGGCCGTCTTCCTGCTCGACCTGGACGAGTTCAAGGAGATCAACGACGTGCTCGGGCACGACGTGGGGGACGACATGCTGGTGGCCGTGGCCCGCAGGCTGCTGGCCATCGTGCGACCCACCGACACGGTCGCCCGCCTGGGCGGGGACGAGTTCGTCGTGGTCTGTGAGGTGGAGAGCGGGGAGGACGAGATGCTCCGCATCGCCGAGCGCATCTCGACGGCCCTGGCCCGGCCGTACCGCATCGACGGACGCACGCTCTCCGTCCTGGCCTCGGTGGGCGGTGTGTTCGCCGACAATCCCGATACCGATCCGTCCCGGTTGTTGAGCCGGGCCGACGATGCCATGTACGGGGTCAAATGGAGCCGCCGCCGGGAACGCCGATCGATGATGGACTGACGGGTTGGTGGAGAACGCCGGCCCGTCGACATCGCCGCTCCGCATCGCCCTGGTCTGCCCGTACAGCCTGTCCCGGCCGGGGGGAGTGCAGGGCCAGGTGATCGGGCTGGCCCGGGCCCAAGAGGCCGCCGGTCACCACGTCACCGTGTTCGCCCCCCTCGACGATGCCGGGGATGCTCCCGCCGGCATCGACCTGGTGCCCGCCGGCCGTTCGGTCTCGCTGCCGGCCAACGGTTCGGTGGCCCCGGTGAGCCTCTCGGTCCGGTCCGTGGCGCGGGCTCTCCGTACCCTCACGTCGATGTCCTTCGACGTGGTGCACGTGCACGAGCCCTTCACGCCCGGCCTCCCCTACGGGCTGCTGGTGGGGCGGGACATCCCTCCCATGGTGGCCACCTTCCACCGCAACGGCGGCAGCACCCTCTACACCCTGTTCGGTCCCCTTGTCCGCCGGCTGGCCGGCCGGTTCGCCGTGCGGACGGCGGTCTCGGAGGCGGCGCGGGCCACGGCGTGGCGCGCCCTGGGCGGCACCTACGAGGTCGGGTTCAACGGCATCGAGCTGGACCGCTACCGCGGGGTCGTGCCGTGGCCGACCGACCGACCCACCATCCTGTTCCTCGGCCGCCACGAGGAGCGTAAAGGCCTGCGCGTCCTCCTCGAGGCATTCGACCGGCTGGGTGTGGCGGGCACCGGCCCCGACAGCGCCGGCCCCGACAGCGCCGGCCCCGACAGCGCCGGCCCCGGACGTCCGAGGCTGTGGATCGCCGGGGACGGGCCGCAGTCGGACGCGCTCCGGCGTGACCACCCCGGCTCGTCCGACGTGACCTGGCTCGGCGTCCTGTCCGAGGACGAGAAGGTGCGAAGGCTGGTGGCCGCGGACGTCCTGTGCGCACCGTCCCTCGGGGGTGAGTCCTTCGGGATGGTGCTTCTCGAGGCCATGGCGGCCGGGACCCCGGTGGTCGCCAGTGACATCGACGGCTACCGGTCGGCGGCCGACGGCTGCGCGGTGCTGGTTCCCCCCGGCGATGCATTGCGGCTGGCCGATGCCCTGGCCGGCGTCCTGTCCGGCCGGCTGGCCGTCTCCGGTCGTGGGGCCGGGCCCGACGGGGGGGCATCCCGCCGGTGCTGGCTCTCGGCCGGGGCCCGGCGGGCCGATCGATGGTCGATGGAGCGGTTGGCCGGGTGGTACGAGGGTTGGTACCGCTCGGCGGTGGTCGGGCCCCGGCCCTGAGCGGCCGTACACTGCTCGAACCATGAGTGAATCCAGAGATCCTTCCGAGCCGGGCGGCTCACCGGGGACGTCCGGTGACGGGGGTCGGCCATCCTCCGGCGGGCGGGAGGACGCGGGCCTGGGCGGCTCTGTGGCTCCGGCCCCGGGCCAGGCGGGTGCTTCGGGATCGGCTCCGGGTGGGTCCACCAGCTCGAACAGGAGCCGCAACCGCAACCGGGGAGGCGCGGGCGGTCGCGGCGGCGGTTCCTCGTCGACGGGCGGGAACAGCGGCCCGAAGGCGGGCGGTGGGCGCAGCAGCGGGAACAGCGGCGGGCAGGGGGCCAGACGGGGCGGATCGTCACCGGGCGGCAAGGGTGGAGGGGGATCGCGGAGCTCGTCGGGCAAACCGCGGAGCTCGTCGGGGAACCGGTCGTCGGCGCGGCCGCAGGGGCAGCGTGGTGGCGCCAGACAGGGTCCACCGGCCCGGCCGGCGGCGCCGGTGGCGGGGCCGGCCCCCACCGTGGCGGCCGTCGATCGTGCTGGCGAGGAGGAGTCCGCCGCTGTCCGTGCCAACCGCCGGCGGGCGATGGTCATCTGCCTGAAGCCCGCGCTGGTGGCCGGCGTGGTGGTGGGGGTGGTCCTGGTGCTGGCCGGTCTTCCCCTGGTCGGGGTGGTGGCGCTGGTGGCGGTCACCGCCGGCACGGCACTGTGGTTGTGGCGGGCGGCCCCTGACGCCGTCGTGCGCGCCGTAGGGGCGAGCCCGAGCAACGAGTGGGAGTACCCGAGGCTCGACAACCTGGTCGACGGGCTGTGCGCCACCATGGGCCTGCCCCGGCCGACCATCCTCGTGGTCGAGAGCGCGGTTCCCAATGCCATGGCTGTCGGGCGGGATCCCGACTCGGCCAAGCTGGTGGTGACCTCCGGCCTCGACGAGTCGCTTACCCTGGTCGAGCTGGAGGGAGTGCTGGCCCACGAGCTGGTCCACATCAAGCGGCACGACACCGTCGTGGCCGCTCTGGCCGTCGCGGCCACCGTCCCCTGGGCCCTGATCAGGGGAACCGAGATCGGGTCCGACAGGGTGCACACGCTTGTGGGTCGGGGCCGGGAGTTCTCGGCAGACCAGCGCGCCGCGGTGGTGGTCCGCTATCCCCCCGGCATCGGCTCGGCCCTCGAGACCATGGTCGAGGGTTCGCCGGCCCGGCAACCGTGGCCCCCCGGCGCCGGCCGGATGGCCGCCCTCACCCGGTGGCTGTGGATCGACCCGACGGCCGGCACCGACCGCGCCGCCCCGGTGGAGGGCGACCTCGACGACACCCGGGTGCGGGCCGAGGCCCAGTCGCTCCGCTGACAGGCCCCGGACCGGGGCCGAGGCTCAGTCGACCCCCGAGCACAGGTCGGTGTCCTCGGACGTCAGCGTCCACTCCGAATTGGTGGCGCGTAGGTGGTCGCGGAGCTTTCGCAGCAGGACGGCCAGCGTCTCTTCCTCCTCGGGCGAGAAGAGGTTGCTGAGCAGCTCGTCGATGTGGGCCAGGTGGTCGGGGATGGCCCGGTCCATCAGGGCCTGGCCGGCCGCGGTGAGCACGGCGAACGCCCCCCTCCGGTCCTCGGGGCAGACCCTCCGCACGACCAGTTCCTGTTCGACGAGCCGGTCGACGGCGCGGGTGAGCCCGCTCGGAGTCAGCGAGGTCTGGGCCGCCAGCTCGCTCATCCTCAACTCCGAGCCGGGGGAGCGGGCCAGGCGGATGAGCACGTCGAACGACTGGTTGGACAGCGCCCGCTCCGACTCGAACCGGCGCTGGAACACCCGTCGCAGTCCGGCCGCCGATTCGAAGAGGAGGCCGACCGTGGTCAGCCGTTCGTCATCCGTCACCGTTCGTCCCATGGCCTCATTGTACAAGATGGATCGGGGTACTTGCGACAACAAGTAATCTGCTATATGCTTGCTTCAGCAAACAACTCGGGGTGCCCCGGTGTGACTGACAGGGTGTGACCGACACGGTGTGACCCGAGAGAAATGACCGAGGACGACTGCCCGGAAACGGGTATCGAGAACGACAGAGGACGAAGGGAGCAGCTATGGCAACTGAATCAGAGGTGACCAGCAGGATGGTGAACGGGGTGGAGTACCCGGCGGTGGGTACGTACGCCATCGACCCGTCGCATACCCAGCTCGGGTTCGCGGTGCGGCACATGGCCGTGTCCAAGGTCCGGGGCCGGCTCAGCAAGTTCGAGGGGACCATCGACATCGCCGAGGACCCGACGGACTCGAAGGTGCAGCTGACCATCGACGCCACCAGCGTGGACACCCGCGACGAGAATCGCGACAACCACCTGCGCACCAATGATTTCTTCGACGTGGAGAACCATCCGACGTGGACGTTCGCGTCCACGTCGATCACCGCCGAGGGACCCACCGAGTGGAAGGTGGTGGGCGATCTGACCATCCGCGGGGTGACCAGGCCGGTGACCCTGGACGTATCCCTCGAGGGCGTGGTCAAGGACCCCTACGGCAACCACCGGGTCGGGTTCAGCGCCTCGACGAGCATCAACCGGGAGGATTTCGACGTGTCCTTCGGGGCGGTCATGGAGGCCGGTGGCCTGGTGGTGGCCAAGAAGGTCGACATCGAGATCGAGCTCGAGGCAGTGCTCCAGGTCTGAGCCGGGCCGACAACCGGAAGATCACCGATCCCGCCCGCTCCTCCCGGGGGCGGGCGGGATCGCGCCTCGGGCGCAGTGGCGCCTCGCCGCCGTCACGCCCCGGGCGGTGACCACGATGGCGGGGGGTAGAATGGGCCACATGGTTGACCCGACGACCGAAGCGCACACGCCTGCGGGCGAGCGTCCGACCGGCACCTTCACGGTCAAACGGGGCCTGGCCGAAATGCTGCGCGGTGGAGTGATCATGGACGTGGTCGACGCCGAGCAGGCCAAGGTGGCCGAGGACGCCGGGGCGGTGGCGGTGATGGCCCTCGAGCGGGTACCGGCCGACATCCGGCGGGACGGTGGGGTGGCCCGGATGAGCGACCCCGCGCTGATCGAGGGGATCAAGGCCGCCGTCACCGTGCCGGTGATGGCCAAGGCCCGCATCGGCCACTTCGCCGAGGCCCAGGTGCTGGCGGCCCTCGGGGTCGACTACATCGACGAGAGCGAGGTGCTGACCCCGGCCGACGAAGCCCACCACATCGACAAGTGGGCCTACGAGGTCCCCTTCGTGTGCGGCGCCACCAATCTCGGGGAGGCGTTGCGCCGGATCTCCGAGGGTGCGGCGATGATCCGTTCCAAGGGGGAGGCGGGTACCGGCAACATCGTGGAGGCGGTCCGGCACCTCCGCTCGATCCTGGGGGACATCAGGCGGGTCACCCAGGCCGACTCGGCTGAACAGTACGGCTGGGCCAAGGAGTTGGCAGCACCCATCGGTCTGGTCCAGGAGGTCGCCGCCACCGGCCGGCTGCCAGTGCCGCTGTTCTGTGCCGGGGGGATCGCCACCCCGTCCGACGCCTCGTTGGTCATGCAGCTCGGAGCCGAGGCCGTGTTCGTGGGATCGGGCATCTTCAAGAGCGCCAACCCGGCCCGGATGGCCAGCGCCATCGTGGAGGCCACCGCCCACTACACCGATGCCGACCTCGTGGCCAAGGTCTCGACCGGCCTGGGCGATGCCATGGCTGGCCAGGAGATGGGCACGCTCGGGGTGCATCTGGCCGAACGTGGCTGGTGACCGCCGCCGGCGTCGGCCACGGCGAGGGCGGTGAGCATGGCCCTGGGCGTTCTCGCCCTCCAGGGCGACGTCCGCGAACATGTGGCCGCTCTCGAATCGCTGGGTGAGCCGGTCCGAACGGTGCGTCGACCGGCCGACGTCGACGGGCTCGCCGGGCTGATCATCCCCGGCGGTGAGTCCACCACGCTGTCCATGCTCCTCGAGTCCTCCGGGCTGTTCGACCCCCTGGCCGAGGCCCTGGCCGACGGGCTCCCGGTCTTCGGCACCTGCGCGGGCATGATCCTGCTGGCCGAGACGGTGCTCGACGGCCGCGACGACCAGCGGCGCTTCGGGGCCATCGATCTGACCATCCGCCGCAACGGGTACGGCCGCCAGGTGGCGTCGTTCGAGGCCGACATCGAGGTCTCCGGACTCGGTGCCGAGCCGGTCCATGCCGTCTTCATCCGGGCGCCGGTGGTGGAACGGGCCGGCCCGCGAGTCGATGTGCTGGCCACGTTGCCCATGGCCGGGCCCGGCCGGGACGAGGGTGGCGGCGGCGTCCCGGCCGACCACCGGCGTCCGGTGGTCTGCCGGCAGGGTCCGGTCCTGACCACCTCGTTCCATCCCGAGCTGACCGGCGACCGTAGGCTGCATCAGCTGTTCGTGGAGATGACCAAAGAGGGAAGGCGCTAGGCCATGTCGGGACATTCCAAATGGGCGACCACCAAGTACCGGAAGGGGGCGCAGGACTCGGCCCGGGCCAAGGTGTTCGCCAAGATCATCCGCCAGGTCGAAGTGGCGGCCCGGGAGGGTGGCAGCGACATGACCGCCAACGCCAGTCTCCGGACCATGTACGCCAAGGCCCGCGACGCCTCCGTGCCCATCGACACCATCGAACGGGCCATCAAGCGCGGTTCCGGGGAGCTCGAGGGCGTCCGCTACGAGGCCATCTCCTACGAGGGCTACGCCCCTGCCGGTGTGGCCGTGATCGTGGAGTGCCTGTCGGACAATCGGAACCGGACCGGGGCGGAGATCAGGAACCTGTTCAACAAGAACGGCGGCAGCATGGCCGAACCCGGTGCGGTGAGCTGGCAGTTCGAGCGCAAGGGGGCCATCACCGTCCCCAAGTCGGCCACCGAGGAGCAGGTATTGGAGGTGGCCATGGAGGCCGGGGCCGAGGACCTGGGGGATGACGGCGAGCAGTGGACGGTCACCTGTGCGCCCGCCGACCTGGTGGCCGTCCGGACCGCCCTGGAGGAGTCGTCCCTGCACCCGGGGGCGTCGGAGCTGACCATGGTGCCCACCTCGACGGTCGAGGTCGACTCCGAATCGGAGGCCAAGCGCGTGCTGCGGCTGATCGAGGCCCTCGACGACCACGACGACGTGCAGAACGTCTACTCCAACTTCGACATCCCCGATGCGGTGATGGCCGCCTACGACGGTTGACCCTGGAGGGCCCCGCGCCCGGTCCGCGGCCCCGGTCGCCCCGCCGCCTGGCCATCCCACCTCGGCCGGCACGGGCACGGTAGCATCGAACGCATGTTCGTCCTGGGCATCGATCCCGGTCTGTCCCGATGCGGGTACGGCGTCGTCACCCGTCGGGGCGGGTCCCTGGTGGCGGTGGCCGGCGGCGTCATCTCGACCCAACCCACCGTCCCCCTGCCCGACCGGCTCCGCACGCTGGCCGACGAGCTGCGGGCCCTGGTGGCCGAGTTCAAACCCCGGTCGGTGGTGGTGGAGCGGGTGTTCTTCCAGGTCAACGCGCGTACGGCCATGGCCACCGGTCAGGCCGCCGGCGTGGCCCTGGTGGCCGCGGCCGAATCCGGCTGCCAGGTGGCCCAGTACACGTCCAACGAGGTGAAGCAGGCACTGGTCGGCTACGGCGGTGCCACCAAGGAGCAGGTGCAACGGATGGTGGCCTCGGTCCTCGGCCTGGCCGAACCGCCGCGCCCGCCCGATGTGGCCGACGCCCTGGCCCTGGCCGCCTGCCATCTCACCACCCAGCCACTGCGCCGGCGCGGTGGCCGCTGCCATCGGGGAGGCACCATGATCGGATCGCTGCGGGGAGTGCTGGTCGACCGTCCGTCCCCCGGCGAGGTCATCGTCGAGGTCGGGGGCGTGGGCTACCGGGCCTCGGTCCCGACCTCGGTGTCGGCGGGCCTCGGCCGGCAGGGAAGCGAGGTCTTCCTCCATGTGCACACCCATGTGCGTGAGGATGCCATCGTCCTGTTCGGCTTCGCCCACGCCGATGAGCGGCGCTGTTTCGAGGCCCTGCTGGGCGCCCACGGGGTGGGCCCGTCCCTGGCGCTGGCCATCCTGTCGTCGTTGTCCCCGGCGGCCCTGTCCACCGCCGTCCTCGAGGACGATGTGGACACGCTGTGCCTCGTACCCGGCGTCGGCAAGAAGACGGCCGCCCGCCTGCTCCTCGAGCTCAAGGCCCGGCTGGACCTGCCCACGCTGGGGGGGACGGCACCGGCGGAGGTTCCGAGGGATCGGCCCGTGGCGAGGTCCGGGCCGCCCTGGTCGAGCTGGGGTACGGCCCCGAGGAGATCCGCGGCGTGATGGACGTGGTCGACGAGGATGAGCCCGTGGAGGAGATGGTGCGCACCGCCCTGCGCCAGCTGGCTCGGAATCGATGACGCCCCAGGCCAGGCGCGAAGTGCTGACCGACGGTGTGGCGGCGGCTGCGGGGCCCGGCGACGCCGCCGCCCGGGCGCCGGAGGGAGGGTCCCCGGGTGGGGTCCGGCCCGTCGATCCGGACATCGGGCCGGCCGAGGAGGCGGAGGACGCCGGGCTCCGTCCCCGCACCCTCGACGAGTTCGTGGGGCAGGGCCAGCTCACCGAGCACCTCCGCATCGTCATCGAGGCGGCCCGGAAACGGCAGCAACCGGTCGACCACCTCCTGTTCGCCGGGCCCCCGGGCCTGGGCAAGACCTCCCTGGCCGGGATCGTGGCCGCCGAAATGGGGGTCGGGCTCCGGATCACCGCCGGCCCCGTGCTGGTCCGGTCCGGTGATCTGGCCGCCCTCCTGACCGATCTCCAGGAGGGCGACGTCCTCTTCATCGACGAGATCCACCGGCTCCACCGGTCGGTCGAGGAGATCCTCTATCCGGCCATGGAGGACTTCAAGCTGGACATCCTCATCGGCAAGGGCCCGACGGCCCGCAGCATCCGCCTCGACCTGCCCCGCTTCACCCTGGTCGGGGCCACCACCCGGACCGGACTGGTGGCCGGTCCGCTGCGCGACCGCTTCGGCTTCGTCGGCCGCCTCGACCACTACGACGTGGACGGAGCTGCAGGCCATCGTCACCCGCTCCGCCGGCATCCTCGCCGTCCCCATCGACCCCGACGGCGCCCGCCGTATCGCCGAGCGCTCGCGTGGTACCCCCCGCATCGCCAACCGGCTGCTTCGCCGGGTGCGGGACTTCGTCGAGGTGCGGGCCGAGGGGACGATCACCTCGGCGGCGGCGGTCACCGGTCTCGAGGTGTTCGGCGTGGACGAGCTCGGCCTCGACAAGGTCGACCGGGCCATTCTCGACGTGCTGTGCCGCCGGTTCGCCGGCCGGCCGGTGGGGCTCACCACCCTGGCCCAGTGCATCGGCGAGGAACCCGACACCATCGAGGACGCCTACGAGCCGTACCTGCTCCAGCAGGGCCTCCTCCAGCGCACCACCCGGGGTCGCATTGCCGCCCCCCGGGCGTGGGCCCATCTCGGCCTCAGCCCGGTCGAGTCCACCCTGCTCTGAGCGGGCCCGCCCGGGTCTGCCACCATGGTGGCCATGTCGGAGCTCATCTCGGACCCGGGGCTGCGGCGCCCCCGCGTCCCGGCCCGGGTCCCGATGGACGCCTACGACTACGGCCTCCCCGAGCACCTCATCGCCCAGGAGCCGGTCGAGCCGAGGAGCGCGGCGCGCCTGCTGATCGGGCCCGAGCCTCACCGGCGACGGAGTCGTCGGGCATGCCACCATGGCCGACCTGCCCCGGCTGCTGCGCCCGGGCGACGTGGTGGTGGTCAACGACACCCGGGTGCTGGCCCGCCCGGCTGGGTCTGGTCAAGGCCAGCGGTGGGCGGGCCGAGGTGCTGCTGCTCGAGCCGGTGGACGCCGCCGCCGGGGTGTGGGAGGCACTGGTCCGCCCCGGCCGCCGGCTGCCCGACCCGCACGCCGTTGTTCGAGTCGGGCCGTCCGGGCCACCGGTGGTGGAGATCGGGCGGCGCGCCGGTCGGGGCCGATGACGGCCGCCGCCTGGTCCGGCTCATCGACCCCTCGGTGGTGGAACGGGCCGGCCGGTGCCGCTCCCGCCCTACATCCACCGTGCCCTCGGCGATCCCGACCGCTACCAGACGGTGTACGCCGCGCCGCGGAGCCTGGGCGAGCGGTCCGCCGCCGCCCCCACCGCCGGGCTGCACTTCACCCCGGAGCTCCTCGACGCCTGCCGGGAGGCGGGGGCCACCGTGGCCGGGGTGGATCTGGCCATCGGCCTGGACACGTTCCGACCGGTGACCGCCCCCACCGCCGAGGAGCACGTGATCCACTCCGAGCGGTACTCGGTCCCGGCCGTCACCATGGAGGCCTGCGCCCGTGCCGACCGGGTGGTGGCGGTGGGGACCACGGCGGTGCGGGCCCTCGAATCGGCTGCGGCCACCGGCGTGCTCGCCGGCCGGACCGACCTCTACATCCACGGCCGCTACGACTTCCGGGTGGTGGACGTGCTGGTCACCAACTTCCACCTGCCCCGGTCCAGCCTGCTGCTGCTGGTCGAGGCCTTCTGCGGGCCGGTGTGGCGACGGCTGTACGCCACGGCCATGGCCGAGGGGTACCGGTTCCTCTCCTTCGGCGATGCCATGGTGGTGGACGGCCGGGCGGCCGCGGTGACAGTGCCGGCCCGGGCGACGCGGTGCCGGCCCCAGTGCCGGCCCGGGCGGCCGCGGTGACAGTGCCGGCCCGGGCGGACGCGGTGCCGGCCCCAGTGCCGGCCCGGGCGGACGCGGTGCCGGCCCCAGCCCCGGTCCGGGATGAACCCGGTCCGGGTCGAGATCACCTCCGGGACGCGCGGCGCGGACCGGGCTGGTCCACACCGCCGGGGCAGCTACCCGATCCCGGCGTTCATGCCGGTGGGCACCCGGGGAGCGGTCAAGGCCCTGGACAGCGCCGACCTCGAGTCCCTGGGGGCCGAGGTGGTGCTGGCCAACACCTACCACCTGATGCTGCGGCCCGGGGCCGAGACCGTCGCCGCGCTCGGTGGGCTGCACCGGTTCACCGGGTGGTCGGGTCACACCCTGACCGACTCCGGGGGCTACCAGGTCCACTCGCTGCGACCGACCGGTGGACGACGACGGCGTCACCTTCGCCTCGGTCTACGACGGCGAGCGGGTCCGGCTCACCCCCGAATCGGCCGTCGAGGTCCAGGGCCTGCATCGGAGCCGACATCCAGATGGTGCTCGACGTCTGCGCCACCCTGCCGGCCGTCGTCCGCGGCGTCTGCGGGTGGCCGTCGACCGGACGGCGGCCTGGGCCGCACGGGCGGTGGCGCACCACCGCCGGCTCGAGGCCCGACCCGAGGGCCAGGCCCTCTTCGGGATCGTCCAGGGCGGGACCGATCCGGCGCTGCGGGCCGAGAGCGCCCGGCGCACCGTCGAGCTCGGGTTCGACGGCTACGGCATCGGGGGCCTGTCGGTGGGCGAGCCCCGAGCGGCCATGCTCGAGGCCCTGGCCGCCACCGTGCCCCATCTGCCGGTCGACCGGCCCCGGTACCTGATGGGCGTGGGGGATCCGGTGGGCATGATGGAGGCCGTCGCCCTCGGGGTCGACCAGTTCGACTGCGTGGCCCCCACCCGGCAGGCCCGGCACGGGTCGATGCTGACCAGTACCGGACGCCTCAACCTCCGCAACGCCGTCCATGCCCGCGACGACGGACCCCTCGATCCGGCCTGTGCGCTGCTCGACCTGTGCCCGGTGGTCGCGGGGCTACCTGCGCCATCTGCTGGTGGTGGGGGAGCCCACCGCCTGGCGGCTCCTCAGCATCCACAACCTGGCCTTCGTGCTCGGACTGATGGCCGAGGCCCGCGCGGCCATCGCCGCAGGGTCGCTTCGACGCAACTGCGGGATCCGGACGGCTGGAGCGTGTGGGCAGGTCTGAGGGACCCGGCGGTCTCACCCCGGCTGACCTGGGCTACAGTCGGCACGCTGTGCCCACCCCGACCCCTTCTCCGTGATCTCCGATGACGGCTGTCCTGGCGCCGTCGCCCACTCGTCGGCGGCAGCGGCCAAGAAGTCGGCGGGCAGCCGCCGCCCTGCTGATCTTCGTGGTCATCGCGGCCGGGTTCTACTTCCTCATCTACCGCCCCCAGCAACGCAAGGCCAAGCTGGTCAAGGAGCAGACCAAGAGCTTCGACGTCGGCGACGAGGTCGCTGACCGCCGGCGGCATCGTCGGCCACATCATCGACATCCAGGACGACCGGGTGACCCTGGAGACCAGCGTCGGTGCCTCGTTCGTCGTCCTCAGGCCCTACGTGCTGCGCAAGCTGGAGGAGCCGGAGCCGGCGGAGCCGGAGGACGAGCTGGCCGACGACGGCGAGTACGAGGGCGAGTACGACGACGAGGAGTCGAGCCGAGGCCGGCGGCTCCGACGAGGACGAGAGCGCACGACGAGGACGATGCGGGGGACGACCGCACCGACGGGACCGCCGCCACAGGCGACCGTCCCACCGGGCACGGCGGCACCGACCCGACCGACGGACGACAACCATGGCCCCGACGGACCGCCGACGAGCTGAGCCTGATGAAGAACAAGCGCTCGCTGTGGATCAGCCTGCTGTCGCGTCGTCGCCATCGCGGTGATCGCGCTGGCCGCCACCCTGGCCGCCGGGTGGTCGCCCAAGCTGGGCCTCGACCTCGACGGTGGGCTGTCGGTCGTCTACCAGACCCACACCCCGGTCAACCAGGCCCAGCTCGACACCATCGTCACATCCTCAACGAGCGGGTCAGTGCCGGGGGCGCCAGCGGTGCCACCGTGGCCAGCCAGGGCAAGAACCAGATCTCTGTGCATCGATCCCCGGTGAGAAGAACACCCAGCAGATCCTGGCCACCCTGGGCAATACCGCCCAGCTCCTTCTTCCGGCCCGCCCTCTGCTACGCCCCGCCGTTCACGGTGGCCAAGGGGAAGGCCGCCGTCGACCGGGCCGCTCCCCACCTGCTCGTCGTCGACCCAGCTGACCGCGGCCAACCTCCAGGTGACCCCCAACTCGAGCAACGTCAACGGCTACACCAGCAATACCAACATCGCAGCCGATCCCGCAGTTCGCCACCTACAAGTCGACCTCGCCGCTGAACGACAACAAGAACGACACCGTGCTGCTGCCCGGGCGACCGTCGGCCAGGGCTCGGGCCGCTACGTGCTCGGCGCCGGCCCAGCTGACCGGCACCGCAGTCAAGTCGGCCAGCGCCCAGCTCAACAACGGGCAGTGGACGGTCAACCTGGTGCTCACCGGGCCGGGCTCCACCGCGTGGGACACCCTGGCCAAGCAGCAGTTCCACGCCATCATCGGCATCGACCTCGACGGCCAGGTCATCTCGGCTCCCATCACCCAGCCCACCCAGTCGACGTTCACCTCGTTCAACGGCCAGGTGCAGATCTCGGGCAGCTTCACCGAGGACCAGGCCAAGACGCTGGCCACCGAGCTCAACTACGGTGCCCTGCCCGGTCAAGCTCGACCAGCATGACCGTCCAGACCGTCTCGCCCACCCTGGGCAAGTCGTCGCTGCAGGCCGGTCTGATCGCCGGACTGGTCGGCCTGCTCCTGGTCATGCTCTACGTCGTCTTCTACTACCGGCTGCTGGGTCTGGTGGTGGTGGCCGGGCTGGCGGTGACCGGTGCCCTGCTGTGGGCGATCATCGCCATGCATGGGGCAGAGCTTCAACACCACCATCGACCTGGCCGGCGTCATCGGCATCATCGTGTCGATCGGTATCACCGTCGACTCCTACATCGTCTACTTCGAACGATTGAAAGACGAGGCACGGTCCGGCCGGACCGTGCGCACCAGCGTGGACAAGGGGTTCAAGAGCGCCTTCCGCACCGTGCTGGCCGCCGACGCCGTGTCGCTTCCTCGGCGCCGTGGTGCTCTACAAGTTCTCCATCGGCCCGGTCCAGGGCTTCGCCCTCTTCCTCGGGATCTCCACCCTGCTCGACGTCTTCGTCACCTACTTCTTCACCCGGCCCTTCGTCATCCTCCTCGGGCGCAGCCGGAGCGGCCAGCGAGGCCAGGGGCATGGGCGTGGCCAGCGGCCTCGGCGTGACCGCGGAGGTGGCCCGTGAGCCGGCGGCGCGGCCAGGGGACGGGCGGCGAGGACGACGCCGAGCCGACCGGCGGGGCCAACGGGCACGGCGAGCTGAACGAGGCCGAGCTGCCCGAGGAGGACGAGGCGGCCCTCGAGCTCGAGGAGGCGTTCGACGAGGAGCTCGAGCTGAGCCGCGGAGGAGCAGGACCACGAGGCCCAGGGCCAGAAGCGGCCACAACGTCTTCGTCCGCCTCTACCGCGGCGAGACCTCCTTCGACTTCATCGGCAACCGCAAGTGGTGGTTCGGCATCTCGGCCTTCATCATCCTGGTCGGCATCATCTCGCTGTCCACCCGGGGCCTCAACGAGGGCATCGACTTCAAGGGCGGCCAGTCCTGGCTGGTCTCCTCCCAGACCCTGACCGTGGCCCAGGCCACGGCCGCGGCCAAGTCGGCCGGGGTCACCCAGCCGACCGTGGTCCAGCTGACCAACCAGCTCAACGCACAAAGCAGATCCAGGTCACGGCCGACCTCAACTCGAAGTCGGCGGGCGAGCAGCAGGCCATCGAGAACAAGGTGCAGGACGCCCTGGCCAAGGCGGCCCACGACCACGCCGGACAACGTCAACTTCAACGAGGTGGGCCCCACCTGGGGCGGCAAGGTCACCAAGAAGGCCATCCAGGCCCTGATCATCTTCTTCATCGTGGTGACCCTGTACATCTCGATCCGCTTCGAGTTCAAGATGGCCGTGGCCGCCATCGTGGCGGTGTTCCACGACATCCTGGTCACGGTGGGGATCTATTCGATCTACCGGCTTCCAGGTGACCCCGGACACGGTGGTGGCCGTGCTGACCGTGCTCGGCTATTCGCTCTACGACACCGTGGTCGTCTTCGACCGGATACGGGACAACTCCCAGGGACTCGGCGCGTCCGGGCGCATCACCTACTCCGAGATGGTCAACCTGTCGATGAACCAGACGCTGGCCCGGTCCATCAACACCTCGTTGGTGGCCATCGTGCCCGGTGCTGTCGGTGCTGGTGGTCGGCTCGTTCATCCTGGGCGCCACCTCGCTGCAGGACTTCGGCCTGGCCCTGGTCATCGGGCTGACCAGCGGTGCCTACTCCTCGATCTTCATCGCCTCGCCCGCTCCTGGCCCTGATGAAGGAGCGCGAGCCCCGCTACATCACCATCCGCCAGCGGCTCGAGGCCCGTGGGGACCGGGGCGCGGTGCTCACCCCGGCCGCGGCCGCGGCCATGGCCGGAGCGGCCGGGGGAGGCGGGCGGCCCCGGGCCGTGCCGCCAAGCAGAGCACCGGCGTCATCCGTCCCGGAGCGGGTTCGTCGGCCCGGCGGAGCGGGGCGGGAGGTCGCAACGGCGGTGCCTCGGGCGGGGCCGAACCGGTGGGTGCCGCGGCTGGTTCCGCCAGGGACGGCTCCCGGGCATCGACCGGGGGTGGCCGCACCGCCTCGGGCTCGACCCGGCCGGGCGGCAACCGGCCTCCGCCCCGTCCCCGCAAGGGAAAGGGCAAGGGCGGGAAGGGCAAGCGCCGCTGACCCGGTGCCCGCCGGCCGCGGAGCGTCGGGGCCGGTCGGAGGTACCGGCGCGCCTGTCGGGCAGGTACCGTGTAGGGATGGCCCTGGCCACACCAGTCCCCGCTGAGGGGGCCGCCGACAGTCGACGAGTACCTGGCCGGGTCCTCGCTGCCGGCGGCCGAGGCGGCGCTGCTGGCCCCGGTGCTCCAGTCCTTCCTGCGCCGCCACCCCGGCGACGACACCTCGCTCATGGTGCGGGCGGCGGAAACGGCCACCGTGGCCCACGCCGGCCAGCTCCGGCGCTCGGGCGAGCCCTACATCACCCACCCCATCGCCGTGGCCGGGATCGTGGCCGACCTCGGGCTTGGACGCCCAGACGGTGGCCGCCGCCCTCCTCCACGACGCGGTGGAGGACACCGGGGTCACCAACGAGATCATCGAACGGGACTTCGGTCCCGCGGTGGCCCTCATCGTCGACGGGGTGACCAAGCTCGACCGCCTCCAGTTCGACTCCAAGGAGGCCCAGCAGGCGGCCACCGTGCGCAAGATGCTGGTGGCCATGGCCAACGACTGGCGGGTGCTGATCATCAAGCTGGCCGACCGGCTCCACAACATGCGGACCCTGTCGGTGATGCCGGAGTGGAAGCAGCGCCGGACCGCCCAGGAGACGCTCGACATCTACGCGCCCCTGGCCCATCGGCTCGGCATCCAAGAGGTCAAGTGGCAGCTCGAGGACCTGGCCTTCGCCACCCTCCACCCCAAGCGCTACGCCGAGATCGAGCAGATGGTGGCCAGCCGGGCCCCGCTCCGGGACGAGTTCCTGGCCCGGGTGCTGGTGTCGGTACGCGAGCGGATGGCGGCCTCGGGGGTGACCGCCGAGGTCACCGGCCGCCCGAAGCACCTGTGGAGCATCTACGAGAAGATGGTCGTCCGGGGCAAGGAGTTCGACGACCTCTTCGACCTGGTGGGGATCCGGGTCATCGTCGAGTCGGAGAAGGACTGCTGGGCCGCCCTCGGGTCGATCCACGCCATCTGGCCCCCGGTGCAGGGCCGGTTCAAGGACTACATCAACTCCCCCAAGTTCAACCTCTACCAGTCGCTGCACACCACGGTGATCGGCCTCGACGGCAAGCCGATCGAGGTGCAGGTGCGCACCCACGAGATGCACCGCCGGGCCGAGTACGGCATCGCCGCCCACTGGGGCTACAAGGAGAACCCGACCCGGCCCGCGCCCGCCCGCGGGCGCCGGCAAGCCGGCCAAGGACGGGGCCGCGGCCAAGGGCCGGGGCGGTAAGTCCGCCCTCAAGGAGGGCCCGTCCAAAGGGCCCTCGGCCGACGGGGCCAAGGCGGAGGGCGGCAAGAAGGGCTCGTCGGTCACCGCCGCCCAGCGGGCCGAGCTGGCCGAACGGGACCGGCGGGCCGAACGGCTGGCCCTGGCCAAGGAGACCTCGTCGACCACGGCGGAGATCGAGTGGATGCAGCGGATCGTCGACTTCCAGAACGAGACCACCGACCCCATCGAGTTCCTCGAGGCGCTGAAGCTCGACCTCGAAGAGGACGAGGTCTACGTCTTCACCCCCAAGGGCAAGGTCATCGCCCTCACCGCCAACGCCACCCCGGTCGACTTCGCCTACGCCATCCACACCGAGGTCGGCCACCGCTGCATCGGGGCCAAGGTCAACGGGCGGCTGGTCCCGCTCGACACCCGGCTCAACTCGGCCGACACCGTGGAGATCTTCACCTCCAAGGCGCCCGACGGCCGGGCCCTCCCGCGACTGGCTGGGCATGGTGGCCTCCTCCCGGGCCCGGACGCAAGATCCGCCAGTGGTTCTCCCGTGAGCGGCGCGAGGACGCCATCGAGGTCGGTCGCGACGAGCTGATCAAGGAGCTGCGCCGCGAGGGGCTGCCCGGTCCAGAAGCTCGCCTCCGAGCACGCCCTGGCCGACCTGGCCGACCACCATGAACTACGCCGATCTCGATGCGCTGCACGCGGCCATCGGCGACAACCGGATCTCCGCCCGGGCCGTGGCCCAGCGGCGTGCTGCGGGACCTCCGGGGCGGGGTCTACGAGGAGCAGCTCCCGGTCACCGCCCGCCAGCAGCCCACCGGCCCCCCGCCCCGGCCGCGGCTCGGCGGTCGGCGTCTACGTCGAGGGCCTCGACGATCTGATGGTGCGCCTGTCCCGGTGCTGCACGCCGGTGCCGGGGGACGAGATCGTGGGCTTCGTGACCCGGGGCCGCGGCGTGTCGGTGCACCGCGCCGACTGCGCCAACGCCGCCTCGCTGGCCAGCCGTTCGCGCGAGCGGCTCATCGAGGTCGAGTGGGACCACCGTTCCTCGGGGGTGTTCGTGGCCACCATCGAAGTGGTGGCCATCGACCGCTCGCGCCTTCTGACCGACGTGACCAAGGTGGTATCCGAGCACCATCTCAACATCGTGAGCGCCAACACCCAGACCGACCCCGACCGCATCAGCCGTATGCGGTTCGACGTCGAGCTGGCCGATCCGGGCCATCTGGAGTCGGTCCTCAACCTGATCCGGCACCTCGACGCGGTCTACGACGTCTACCGGATCCTCCCCGGCAAGAAGGACTGAGCCCCCGGTGGCCGACGAGACCAGGGCGGCGCGCGCCCCGAGTGGCACCCACGACGTGCTGTGGCCCGAGTCGACCCGGTGGGAGTCGCTGGTGGCCGCCTTCGCCTCCCAGGTCGAGGCGGCCGGCTACGGCCTGGCCCACACCCCCATCTTCGAGGACGTCCGGGTGTTCCGCCGGGGGATCGGCGAGGGGAGCGACGTGGTGGGCAAGGAGATGTACGAGTTCGAGGACCGCGGCGGCCGGCTGCTGGCCCTCCGGCCCGAGGGGACCGCCCCCCTGGTCCGGGCCTTCGTCCAGCACCGCCCGCCGCTGCCCTGGAAGGCCTGGTACGTCACGCCGGCCTTCCGCTACGAGCGGCCCCAGGCCGGGCGCTACCGCCAGCACCACCAGCTGGGCGTGGAGGCCCTCGGGACTCCCGACCCCGACCTCGACGTCGAGGTCATCTCGCTGGCCGACGGGTTCTTCCGTTCCATCGGGCTGGCCGCCTTCGACCTCCGGATCAACTCGATGGGCGACGGCGTGTGCCGCCCCGGCTACCTCCGGCTCCTCCTCGACTACCTGGACGGACACCGGCACGAGCTCTGCGCCGAGCACGGCCGAGCGGCTGGACGCCAACCCCCTCCGGGTCCTCGACTGCAAGCGCCAGGAGTGCCGGGCGGCCACCGAGGGCGCTCCCCGTCTCGTCGACCACCTGTGCGACCCGTGCCGCCGGCACCTCGACCGGGTCTGTGAGGGCCTCGACGCCCTGGGCGTGGCCTACGGGTTCGACCACCGGCTGGTCCGGGGGTTCGACTACTACACCCGCACCACCTTCGAGTTCGCCTCCGCGCGCCCTCGAGTCGGCCCAGAACGGGATCGGCGGCGGCGGCCGCTACGACGGGCTGGTGGAGATGCTCGGCGGTCCGCCGACGCCGGGCATCGGCTTCGGCATCGGCATCGAGCGGGTCCTGCTGGCCTGCGACGCCGAAGGGGTGTTCGCCGTCGATCCCACCCCGCCCGACGCCTTCGTGGTCGACGTGACCGGGGGCCGGTCCGCCCGTGACATCACCGCCGAGCTCCGCCGGGCCGGACTGCGGGCCGACCGGGCCTTCGACGACCGTTCGATGAAGTCGCAGCTGAAGTCGGCCGACCGCTCCGGCGCCGGGGTGGCCCTGATCGTGGGAACCGAGGAGCTGGCAGCGGGTACGGTGTCCCTGCGACCCATGCGGGGAACCGGGGAGCAGCGCACCGTGCTGCGATCCGACGTGGTGCAGGCCGTGCGTGACCAGTCTGGCCGTGGGTGACCGGCCTGGCCGCGGCGGAACCGGCACCGACGTTCCCGCCTCTCCAGCGGCCCGGATCGGGCCCGCAGCCGAAAGGACCACCTGTTGTGACCTCCTCCCCACCGTCGACCGAGACCACGTCGATGCGGACCCGGCTGTGCGGGACGCTCCGTGCCGATGGACGTCGGGTCGACGGTCAGCGTGTGCGGCTGGGTGGCCAAGCGCCGGGAGCACGGCGAGCACCTGGCCTTCGTCGACGTCCGCGACCACACCGGCATCGTGCAGTGCGTGGTCCCGGGCACCGTGGACGTCCGCAGCGAGTACGTGGTGGCCGTGGAGGGTGTGGTCCGGCACCGGCCCGAGGGCACGGTCAACCCGGAGATCCCCACCGGTGAGGTCGAGCTCGGCGAGTGCACGGTCACCCTGCTGAACGCGGCCGACCCCCCGCCCTTCGCCGTGGACGACCGCAGCGAGGTCGACGAGGTCACCCGGCTGCGCTACCGGTACGTCGACCTGCGCCGGCCGCGCATGCAGGCCAACCTCCGCCTGCGGGCCGCGGTCAACCGCGCCCTGCGGGCGGCCATGGACCGGCAGGGATTCGTCGAGGTGGAGACGCCGCTCCTGTGGGCGCCGACCCCGGAGGGGGCGCGCGAGTTCACCGTGCCCAGCCGGCTCAGCCCCGGCTCGTGCTACGTGCTGCCCCAGAGCCCGCAGCTGGCCAAGCAGCTGCTCATGGTGGCCGGGGTGGACCGGTACTTCCAGATCGCCCGGTGCCTGCGGGACGAGGACCTGCGGGCCGACCGGCAGTTCGAGTTCTCCCAGCTCGACGTGGAGGCTTCCTTCGTCGGCCAGGAGGACGTGCTCGAGTTCGTGTCCGAGGCCGTGCTCGACGCGGCCGAGGCGGCCACCGGCGAGCGTCCCCCGGCCATCCCGCGGATGACCTGGGCCGATGCCATCGACCGCTACGGATCCGACAAACCCGACCTGCGCTTCGGCATGGAGCTGGTCGAACTGTCGCCGGTGTTCGAGGGCACCGGCTTCCGCGCCTTTTCGGCGCCGTGCGTGAAGGCGATCGTGGTCGAGGGCGGTGCCTCCTTCACCCGCTCCCGGTTGGACGCCCTCATCGACCGGTCGAAGGCGCTCGGGGCCAAGGGGCTGGCCTGGTTCAAGGTCACCGACGGCGCCGCCGGGGACGGGGGCGGCCCGGGCGCCGCCCTCGATTCGCCGGTGGTCAAGTTCCTGTCCGACGACGAGTGCGCCGGCCCTGCTGTCGGCCACCGGGGCGTCGCCCGGCGACCTGGTCCTGGTGGTGGCGGACGAGTACCGCCTGGCCTGTACCGTCCTCGGCCACCTCCGCCTCGAGCTGGGCGGCCGACCGGTGAGCGAGGGCCCCTTCCGGTACCTGTGGGTGGTGGACTTCCCGATGTTCGACGGCGTGGACGAGTCGGGCCGGCCGGTGGCGGCCCACCACCCGTTCACCATGCCCCACCCCGACGACATCGATCGTCTCGAGTCCGACCCCTCCTCGGTCCGATCACAGGCCTACGACCTGGTGCTGAACGGCTGGGAGCTGGGATCGGGCAGCGTCCGGATCCATCGCCCGGACATCCAGAGCCGGGTGTTCGCCGTGCTCGGCATCGGCGAGGAGGAGGCGCAGTCCCGCTTCGGGTTCCTGCTCGGGGCCTTCCGGTTCGGCGCCCCGCCGCATGCCGGATTCGCGGTGGGCATCGACCGGCTGGTGGCCATCTTCGCCGGCGAGGACAGCATCCGCGAGGTGATCGCCTTTCCGAAGACCCAGTCCGGATCGGACCCGATGACCGGTGCCCCGAAGCCGGTGGCTCCGGGTGTCCTGTCCGACCTCGGCCTGCAGCCCGTACCGCAGAAGGAGTGAGCGCCCCGCCTTGGCCGACGACGACCTCTTCTCCGGCGCCGTCGCCGAGCGGCTGTCGGCCCGTGCGCCCCTGGCGGCCCGCATGCGGCCGCGCACGCTGGACGACATCGTCGGACAGCAGCACCTGGTGGGCCCCGGAGCGCCCCTCCGCGCCCTCATCGAATCGGACCGGCTGACCTCGGCCATCCTGTGGGGGCCGCCGGGCACCGGCAAGACCACCCTGGCCTCGGTCCTGGCCACGGCCACCGAGAAGCAGTTCGTGCCGCTCTCGGCGGTGAGCGCCGGGGTCAAGGACGTGCGCGAGGTGGTCGAGGGAGCCCGCCGGCTCCTCGGGGAGCAGGGGAGGGGCACCATCCTCTTCCTCGACGAGGTCCACCGGTTCAACCGCGCCCAACAGGACGCCCTCCTGCCCTCGGTCGAAGAAGGGCTCATCGTCCTGGTCGGCGCCACCACCGAGAACCCCTTCTTCCAGGTCAACGCCCCGTTGCTTTCGCGGTCGACCCTGTGGCGCCTCGAGCCCCTGTCGGCCGACGAGCTGACCGAGGTGGTGGCCCGCGCCCTCGATGTCGAGGGTGCCGCCGCCGACCCCGATGCCGTCGCCGCCCTGGTCGGGCTGGCCGACGGGGACGCCCGGGCCGTCCTGACCACCCTGGAGGTGGCCCTGGCCCTGGCCGGGACCTCGCCGGTGACCCTCGGCGACGTGGAGCGGGCCCGCCACACCCGGTTGCAGCACTACGGGGAGGACGACCACTACGACCAGGTGAGCGCGTTCATCAAGTCCGTGCGCGGCTCCGATCCGGACGCCGGCCTGTACTGGTTGGCCCGGATGCTCGAGTCCGGCGAGGACGCCCGGTTCATCGCCCGGCGACTGGTCATCCTGGCCAGCGAGGACATCGGGGAGGCCGATCCGCTGGCCCTGGTGGTGGCCGACGCCGCCGCCCGGGCGGTGGAGTTCGTGGGTCTCCCCGAGGCCCAGCTCAACCTGGCCCAGGCCGTCGTGCACCTGGCGTGCTCGCCCAAGTCCAACCGGGTCACCGTGGCTCTCGGCCTGGCCCAACGCGACGTGCGCCAGGGTCCGCGCGGGGATGTGCCCGGCCACCTGCGGGACGCCCATTACCGCAGCGCGGCCGCCATCGGCCACGGCGAGGGGTACGTCTACCCCCACGACCGGCCGGACGCCTTCGTGGAGCAGCAGTACCGCCCCGACGAGCTGGCCGGGAACCGGTACTACGAGCCGAGCGGGCGGGGGCACGAGGCGGTGCTGTCCGAGCGGCTGCGCCGGTGGCGCCACGAGGGCGCGGCCGACGACTCGCCGGCAGGAGGCGAGCCTCCGGAACCGGGTGACGGCGCGGCCCCGGCGGCGGGCCGGTAGTGGAGACTGGGCCGGTGGTGCCGGAGCACGGAACCTTTCCGAGGGGCGGCGTTGAGGCGGGGCAACGGCCCCGCCGTGGCCGGTGGCACCGGCTCCGGCTGTCGGTCGGGCCCCGGCTGTCGGTCCGGCCCCGGCTGTCGGTCGGGCCCCGGCTGTCGGTCGGGCCTCGGCGCTCACTGCGCCGGGCGTCGATGGCCTCGGTCGGTCTCCTGGTCACGGGCCTGCTCGTCACCCTCCCGTCCTCGGGAGCCGGTGGGGCCGGCAGGCCGCGGGAGGTCCGGCTGTTCGGGACGGTTCCGGCGCTTCCGTCCGGCGCCCGGGTCGTAGGTCCGGCCGACGGCGCGGCCACGGTCACCGCCGACGTCACCCTCGAGCCGCCGGACCCGGCCGCCCTCGACGCGTCGGCCGACGCGTTGTCCGACCCGACCTCGACCCTCTACCGCCGCTATCTCTCCACCCGGCAGTTCGCCGCCGCCTTCGGGGCCCGCCCGTCGACACTGGCCGCGGTGAGGGCCTGGTTGGTGTCGACCGGGCTCGACGTGGGACCGCCCGCCCCGAACGACCTGATGGTGCCGGTGAGGGGCACGGTGGCCACGATGGCCCGGGCCTTCGGTGTCTCGATGGTGGACGCCCGCATCGGCGGTGGCCGGGTGGCCCGGGTGGTCACCGCCCAACCGCAGGTCCCCGAGGCCCTGGCCGGTGCCATCGGGGGGGTCATCGGGCTGAGCACGGTGACGGTGGCCCGCCCCCAGGTCCAGCTGGGCCGCGGCCCCTCTTCCGGCTCGACCGGGGCCGCCCCCGCCACCCCGGCGGGCACCGGCACGGCAGGCACTACCCCGGCGGCGGGCACCACCCCGGCGGGGGCCGCCACCCCGGCGGGCACCGGCACGGCCCGTGTCGACGGTCCGGTGGTGGCCCATGCCGGCCCGCAGGCCTGCCCGGCCGCCGACGCGGTGACGGCCAGCGGGGGGTGGACGGCGGAACAGCTGGCGTCCACCTACGGGTTCGATTCGCTGTACGCCCAGGGGAGGCTGGGCGTGGGCCAGCGGGTGGGCATCTTCGAGCTGGAGCCCTTCACCGCCAGCGACATCGATACCTACGAGGGCTGCTTCGGGGTGCACGTGCCGGTGTCGACCGTGCGGGTGGACGGAGGCGCGGTCGGTACCCAGACCGGGGAGGCCGCCCTCGACATCGAAGCGGTCGCCGGACTCGCCCCGGCCTCGTCAATCGCCGTCTACTCGGGACCGAATTCCGGCGCCGGGCCGATCGACACCTACACCGAGATGATCGACGACACGTCGAACCGGGTCATCACGACCAGCTGGGGCGAGTGCGAGGGGGCGGGAGGGATCGATCCGGTGCAGCAGGCGTACGAGTACAGGCTCTTCCAGCAGGCCCGGATCCAGGGCCAGACCGTGCTGGCGGCGGCCGGCGACGCCGGATCCTCGGACTGCTACGACCCGCCGGAGAACGCCAACCGGGCGCTGTCGGTCGACGATCCGGCCGATCAGCCCGATGTGACCGGCGTCGGCGGCACATCGTTGACCTCGATGGTGTCCTCGCCCTCGACCGAGACGGTGTGGAACGACGGTGCCGGGGCCGGAGGGGGTGGGGTGTCGGAGGACTTCGCCGCGCCGTCGTGGCAGCAGATCCCCGAGGTGCGGGATGCCTGGTCCGTCTACACCTGCGGGCCGACGAGGACCGAGCAGTGCCGGGAGGTGCCCGACGTCTCCGCCTCGGCCGACCCCGACCACGGGGACGTCATCTTCTTCGCCGGGGTATGGCAGCGGATCGGTGGCACCAGTGCCGCGGCGCCGCTGTGGGCGGCGCTCACCGCGGTGGCCAATCAGGGGTGTGCCTCGTCGGCCGGCTTCCTCGATCAGCGTCTCTATGCGTCGGGGGCCGGACGGTCGCCGCCGTTCAACGACATCACCGTGGGCAACAACGACCTGTTGGATCCGTTCTCGCCGAAGCCCGACTACCCGGCCACCGCGCGACTACGACCTGGCCTCGGGCTGGGGCTCCCCGCAGGCGCTGGCCCTGTTGGGGGTGTTCTCGGGATCGAGCTCCGGCTGTCCGTCGGTCACCGGGATCTACCCCTCGTCGGGTCCGGCCACCGGAGGCCGGACCGTGGTCGTGCGGGGGAGCGGGTTCGGGACGGGCCGGCCGACGGTCCGGTTCGGACGCACCGCGGCCACGGTCGTCAGCCACACCCCGACCTCGGTGACCGTCGTGACCCCCGATGTCAGGTCGGCCGCCACCGTGGCCGTCACCGTGACCACCGCTGGCCCGGCCGGGGGGACCAGCGTGGCCGTGCCTGCCGGCCAGTACGCGTTCGTCTCTCCCGTGGTCGAGGCCGTGGTCCCCGACAAGGGCCCGACGGCCGGCGGCGGGCAGGTCACCGTGCAAGGGACGGAGCTGGTCGGCGCCACCTCGGTGAGGTTCGGATCGGTCCCGGCCTCCTTCACCGTGACATCGCCGACGAGGCTGGTGGCCACCGTTCCCCCCGGACCGTCCGGGGGCGCCACCGTGGACGTCACCGTCACGAGCCCGGACGGGGTCAGCCCCCTGGTGGCCGGCGACCGCTACACCTACGCACTGCCGGGCTACTGGCTGGCGGCCACGGACGGCGGCATCTTCGCCTTCGGTGCCGCCGGCTTCTACGGCTCCATGGGCGGGACCCCGCTCAACCGGCCGGTGGTGGGCATGGCCGGGATCTCCGACGGCCACGGCTACTGGCTGGCGGCCTCCGACGGCGGCATCTTCGCCTTCGGGGACGCCGGCTTCCACGGCTCCATGGGCGGGACGCCGCTCAACCGGCCGGTGGTGGGTATGGCCGCCACCCCCGACGGCCACGGCTACTGGCTGGTGGCCTCCGACGGCGGCATCTTCGCCTTCGGGGACGCCGGCTTCTACGGCTCCATGGGCGGGACGCCGCTCAACCGGCCGGTGGTGGGCATGGCCGCCACCCCCGACGGCCACGGCTACTGGCTGGTGGCCTCCGACGGCGGCATCTTCGCCTTCGGGGACGCCGGCTTCTACGGCTCCATGGGCGGGACGCCGCTCAACCGGCCGGTGGTGGGCATGGCCGCCACCCCCGACGGCCACGGCTACTGGCTGGTGGCCTCCGACGGCGGCATCTTCGCCTTCGGGGACGCCGGCTTCTACGGCTCCATGGGCGGGACCCCGCTCAACCGGCCGGTGGCGGGCATGGCCGCCTCGCTGGGTGGCGACGGCTACTGGCTGGTGGCCTCCGACGGCGGCATCTTCGCCTTCGGGGACGCCGGCTTCTACGGCTCCATGGGCGGGACCCCGCTCAACCGGCCGGTGGTGGGGCTGGCCGCCTCCTGACGGGCATCTATGCTGCCCCGGTGACGGCCGGCTGCCCCACCCTGACCGAGACACCACCCGACTCCGACCGGGACTCACAGATGACCGGGACGCCGAGATGACCGGGACAACCACTCCGACCGGGACGCCGAGATGACCGGGACAACCACTCCGACCGGAACACCGAGATGACCGACACGCTCGACGGCACCCGGACCCGGGCCGACCCGGTGGAGCTCAGACCCGCGCTTCCCCCGTCCGATGTCCCCCTTCCGTCCCCCGCCCGACCGGGACGCCCCGATCCGGCCGCGGTATCCCGCCGGGTGCGGCGGAACCGATGGCTGTGGGCTCTCGGTCTGCTGGCCCTCCTCGCCCTCCTGGGATGGTGGCTGGCTCCATCGTCGCCCGGGGCGGCGGCCCCCAATCGACACCACCGGTCCGGGGCCCGGCACGGCCACCCGGTGGTGACGGCCAGCATGCGCCTCGACCCGGATTGGGAGGGCGACGGGAAGCCGGTGACCTTGGCCTTCGCCGGCGACAACAACTTCCCGTCGGGCAGCACCCTGGCGGTCAGGCTGGCCGACGATCCGGCCACCGCCCTCGGGCCGGGCGCACGCCAGTTGCTCGGCGGCGTCGATCTCTCGATGACCAACCTGGAGACGGCCCTGACCGACGGAACGTGCCCCGACCCCCAGGACAAGCAGTACGTCTTCTACGCTCCCTCGTCCGCCATCAACGCCTTCCGGGGGGCGGGGGTGACCCTCGTCACCGAGGCCAACAACCACGGCGAGGACTGCGGACAGGCCGGACTGCAGATGGCACTGGCGGCCAGGCAGCAGGCCAAGTACACCGTCCTCGGCATCGGCCAGAACGCCGCCGCCGCCTTCGCCCCCTTCCTGATCACCATCGACGGTCAGAAGATCGCCATCATCGCCGCCACCCAGGTCATCGACTCCGACCTCCAGACGGCATGGACGGCCACGTCCACCCAGCCCGGTCTGGCCTCCGCCTACGACGTGCCCGACCTGGTGAGAGCGGTCGAGAATGCCCGGAAGGTTTCCGACACGGTCATCGTGTTCCTCCACTGGGGCACCGAGCTGGACGCCTGTCCCAACCCCGAACAGGAGCCGTTGGCCAACGTCCTGGTGCGGGCGGGCGCCGACATCATCGTGGGCAGCCACGCCCACGTCCTCCTCGGGGGCGGCTATCTGGGCACCGCCTACGTCGACTACGGACTCGGGAACTTCGCCTTCTACAACGACCCGCCCCCCACCGACCAGAGTGGGTCCCTGGTCATCACGGCCACCGGTCGCCATATCGACAACGTCACCTGGAGACCGGCGATCATCGAGGACGAGGTGCCACAACCCCTGTCCGGTGCTGCCGCCGCCTCCGCCCTGCAGAGCTGGAACGCCGCTCGCACCTGCACGGATGCCAGTCCCGCCCCGGGGGCTTCCCTGGCCACGCCCTCGAGCGAGACCTCGCCGGCCTCACCCGCCCTCACCCGGGAATTGTCGGCGGACTCCCCCTGAGCTTCATCCGGGACGGCGGTGGGTTCGTCCGCCGGGTCGGCGGCCGGGTCGGGTGCCCGGACGCCACAAGCACCGGTTCCGAGTCCCCACCATCTAAGCTCGCAGGATCATGTCTGCCGGAGAGATCGCCGTCCTCGTGGCCAGCGTCGCCTCCCTGGGTGCCGTCGTCGGCCTCCTGGTGACGGTGAAACGGTTGCGGCAGGAGATCCGGCAGGTCGAATCCATCGCCCGACAACTGCAACAGCAGACCGTCCCCCTGGTCGCCGATGCCCACCGGGTCGTCGACCAGGCGGCCACCGAGATGGAGCGTGTCGGTGCGGTGCTCGATTCCACCGAATCCGTCCACGCCACCGTCGACTCGGCGTCGAAATTGGCCTACCGGGCGTTCGCCAATCCCGTGGTCAAGGTACTGGCCGTGCGGGCCGGCGCCGCCACCGGCATCCGCCGGTTGGCCGGCGGTTCGGATCGGGCCCCGCACCCGGGTCCGGATCACGGCAACCGCACTGGAAACGGCAACCGCACCGGAAACGGCAACGGCACCCGTAACGGCAACGGCACGCACGCCGGCAACGGCGCCTACCGGTGATCCCCAAGCGGACCTTCTGGTTGGCCACCGGCGTGGCCGTCGGGGCCGGATCGACCCTGTGGGCCGAACGCAAGGTCCGGCGCACCGTACAGGAGGCGGCGGCGAGGCTCCAGCCGGACGCCATCGTCGTCGAGGTGGGGAAGTCCGCCCGGCAGGTGGCCGCCGGCGCCGGCGACCGGGTCCGGGACGCGGTCTGGTCGGGTCGGGAGGAGATGCAGCGACGCGAAGAGGAGCTATGGGCCGAGCTGGCCGCCCAGGGCACCGGAGTCGAGCCCCCTCCCCGTCTGCCCTCCCATCGCCCCTCATCGGACCGCGGGTCGTCGGAGACCCGACCATCGGAGACCCGGCCGTCGGAGACCCGACCGTCGGAGACCCGGCCGTCGGAGACCCGGCCGTCGAAGCCCGGACGCTCGAGGATGGCCCGATTGAGCCGACCGCTGGCAAAATCGCTCTCTTACCTGGGCAACTAGGATCCGACGTCGTGACTTCCGGCACGGCGTTCGACGCCGACCAGCTTCGCGCCACGTTCCTGCGGTTCTTCACCGAGCGTGGCCACGTCGCGGTGCCGTCGGCCAGTCTGATCCCGCACGACCCGTCGGTGCTGTACACCATCGCCGGCATGGTGCCCTTCAAGCCGTTCTTCGTGGGCGACGAGGTGCCGCCGTGGAAGCGGGCCACATCGGTGCAGAAGTGTTTCCGGACGGTGGACATCGATGTCGTGGGCTCCACGCTCCGGCACTGCACGTTCTTCGAGATGCTGGGCAACTTCAGCTTCGGGGACTACTTCAAGGCCGAGGCCATCCCCTTCGCCTGGGAACTGGTGACCGAAGTGCTGGGAATCGACGGCGACCGGTTGTGGGTCACCGTTCACGAGAGCGACGACCAGGCCGAGCAGATCTGGACCGACGCCGTCGGGGTCCCCGCCGACCGGGTCCAGCGCCTGGGGGAGGACAACTTCTGGAAGATGGGGGACACCGGGCCGTGTGGCCCCAGTTCGGAGATCTTCTTCGACAAGGGCGCCGCCTACGGTGACGAGGGAGGACCGGCGTCTGGAGGGCCGGAGCGCTTCGTCGAGATCTGGAACCTCGTCTTCATGCAGTACAACCGCACCGAGGACGGGGCGTCCGAGCCCCTGCCCCGTCCGAGCATCGACACCGGGGCCGGCCTGGAGCGCATCCTGCCGGTACTCCAGGGTGTCGACTCCATCTTCGCCACCGACCTCTTCCTCCCGATGATCGAGACGGCCCAGTCGCTCACCGGGCGCATCTACGGGGAGGACGAACGGTCCGATGTCGGCCTGCGGATCCTGGCCGATCACGGCCGGGCCATGTCCATGCTGGTGGCCGACGGGGTGCTGCCGGCCAACGAAGGCCGCGGCTACGTGTTGCGCCGGATCATCCGCCGGGCCGTGCGCCGGGCCCGCCAGCTGGGTGTGGACGAGCCCTTCACCCCCAGGTTGGTGGAGAGTGCCGTGGCCATCCTGGGGGCGGCCTACCCGGCCATGGCCGAGCAGCACCATCTCATCGCCGACGTGGTGTCCCGGGAGGAGGAGGGATTCCTGCGCACCCTGGCCACCGGTTCCACCATCCTGGAGGAGGAGTTGGCTTCGGGCGCCCGGTCGGTCCCCGGCGACCTGGCCTTCCGGCTCCACGACACCTACGGGTTCCCGGTGGAGCTGACCGTCGAGATCGCCGAGGAGGCCGGGGTGACGGTCGACCTCGAGGCATTCGAGGCGGCCATGGAGCGCCAGCGGGCCCAGGCCCGTGCCGCGGCCCGGTCCGGCCGGACCGCGGCCGGCGAACAGGCGTACCGGTCGGTGCTCGACACCGAGGGCCGGACCGTGTTCGTGGGCCAACGACCCGACGGCTACTCGGCCCCGGCGCGGGTGGTGGCCGTGCTCGAGGACCTCGACCCCGACCACGCCGGCCAGGCCGAGATCTTCCTCGACCGAACCCCCTTCTACGCCGAAGGCGGGGGCCAGGTGGGCGACACCGGGACCATCGTCACCGAGACGGGCACCGCCCTCGTCTACGACACGGTGTCCGCCCTCCCCGGCCTGACATCGCACCGGGCCACGGTGACCGGCGAGCTCTTCGCCGGCCAGGACGCCCTGGCCACCATCGACGGGGTCCGGCGGGACGCCCTGCGTCGGAACCACACGGGGACCCACCTGCTCCACGCCGCGCTGCGGTCGGTGCTCGGCGACCACGTCCGTCAGCAGAGCTCCCTGGTGGCGCCCGACCACCTGCGATTCGACTTCAGCCATCACGGGGCCCTGGCTCCCGAGGAGCTGTCGGCGGTGGCCGCCATGGCCAACGCCGACGTGCTCTCCGACGCCGAGGTGACGGTGGTCGAGACGACCAGGGCCCAGGCCGAAGCCATGGGGGCGCTGGCCTTCTTCGGGGACAAGTACGGCGAGCGGGTCCGGGTGGTACAGGCCGGACCGCACTCCATCGAGCTGTGCGGCGGTACCCATGTGGGCGCCCTCGGGATGATCGGCCCCATCACGGTGATGTCCGAATCGGCCATCGGGTCCAACAAACGGCGGATCGAGGCGGTGACCGGCACCAGTGCCTTCGACCGCATCCTGGCCCGTGAGGGCCTGCTGGCCGAAGCGGCCGCGCTGCTGCGCACCGAGCCCGAGCACGTGCCCGAGGCCATCGACCGGCTCATGGAGCGCCAGCGGGCGGCGGAGAAGTCCCTCGAGCAGGCCCGGAGCCGTGAGCTGCAGGCCGAGGCGGGCCGGCTGGCGGCCACGGCCGAGGGCGGCGTGGTCGTTGCCCGCCGGGACGGGCTCGATCCGGACCTCCTCCGCGACCTGGCCCAGACGGCCCGCACCACCGGTGGCCTCCGGGTGGTTGTCCTCGGGGGCAGCCCGGACGGCGCCCGGGCCACCCTGGCCGTCTCCGCCGCTCCTGGGGGCGCACAACCGGTGGACGCCGGGAAGGTGGTCAAGGAGATCGCGGGCCTGGTCGGTGGGGGAGGGGGTGGCTCGCCCGAGATGGCCGTGGCCGGAGGAAAGGAACCGAGCGGCATCGATCGGGCGCTGGACGAGGCGCGCCGTCTCCTTGCCCTGGCGTGACCGACCATGAGCGGGGGCGTGCTCCGGCGGGGTCGGGCCGTGGGCATCGACCTGGGCACACGGCGCATCGGTATCGCGGTGAGTGACTCGGCCGGAACCATGGCCATGCCCCGGGCCACCTTGTACCGGACCGCCGACGCCGAGGGCGATCGGCGGCGGCTGGTCGAGCTCGTCGTCGAGGAGGAGGCCGTCGTGGTGGTCGTCGGCCTGCCCCTGTCCCTCGACGGCTCCCACGGCCGTGCCGCCCAGTCGGCGTCGGATGAGGCCGCCGCCCTCCGGGCCATGCTCGAGGAGCACGGGGTCGACGTCGAGCTGTTCGACGAGCGCCTGACCACGGTCACCGCCCATCAGGCGTTGGCCGAGGGGGGAACCCGGTCACGGGAGCGGCGCCGCGTCGTCGATCAGGCCGCCGCCGCGGTCATGTTGACGGCCTGGCTCGAGGCCCGGTCGGGTGGGGGACGACCGTGACCGGGCCGGAGGACCAGGTTCCCGAACCGGGATCCGAACCCGGGCCGGAACCCTGGCAGCCACCGGCCCCGGGGCCCGGTCCCCGACCGGACCCACCGGATGGCCGACCGGGCACCGGACCGACCGGCGGCGGCGAACCCGGAGCCGGGGCCGGGGCCGGGGGCCAGCCGGAGGAACACCGGCCCTGGTACCGGCGGCCCTGGCGCGTCGCCGCGCTGGCCTTCGTGGGGGTCGTCCTCGTCGTCATCGTCGGTGGCTATCTGTGGGTCGCCTCGGAGGCGGGCGCGGGCGGGCCACTCGGTGGGCAGGTCATCGTGACGGTGCGATCGGGCGACGGGACCGACCAGCTGGCCTCTGCGCTCGAGTCCAAGGGCGTGATCGGCAGCGCCCTGGCCTACCGCATCTGGAGCGTGTTCCACTCCGCCCCGAGCCTCCTGTCCGGCGGCTATGCCTTCCGCCGGAACAGCAGTTTCTCGACCGTCGACGCCGTGATCGGTGCCGGTCCCAACGTGTTCTCCCTCGAGGTCCCGGCCGGTTTCACCGTGCGGGAGGTGGCCGAGCGGGTGGGTGAACTCCCCGGCCGCAGCCGGGCCGCCTTTGCGGCCCTGGCCGGCAGTGGTGCCCTGCACTCGCCCTGGCAGCCGGCCGGTGTCACCAACCTCGACGGCCTCCTCGGCACCGGCACGTACGTCGTGGTCCCCGGCGAGACCGACCGGCAGCTGCTGGGCGACATGATCGACCGGTTCGACACCGTGGCCGACGGGCTGGGGCTGGCGCCAGGGTCGGCCAAGCTCGGACTGACGCCCTACCAGGCGGTCATCGTGGCCTCCATCGTGGAGAAGGAGGGCGTGATCGCCAAGAACCTGGGCCCGGTGGCCCGGGTCATCCTCAACCGGCTGGCCAACGGGATGCCCCTGCAGATGAACTCGACCGTCCTCTACGCCGAGGACCGGGACGGGGGCACGGTGACCTCCAAGGACCTGGCCCTGAAGACGCCCTACAACACCTACCTCAACGTGGGCCTCACCCCGACGCCGATCTGCTTTCCGTCCCCAGCCGCCCTGAGGGCGACCCTCGATCCGCCCCCGGGGGCGTGGCTCTACTTCGTCCTGGTCAAAGCAGACGGCACCGAGGCCTTCGCCGACACCTACGCCCAGCAGCTGGCCAACGAGGCGTTGGGCAGGCGGCGTGGCCTGCCCTGATCCGGCCGGCCTGGACGGGACTCCGCCCATGCCGACCACCAGCTCCGGTCCGCCCCGACCCGGCCTGTCCGCCGCCACCTCGGTCGTCGGGGTCATCGGGGACCCGGTCGCCCACTCGCTCTCACCTCTCCTGCACAATGCCGCCTTTGCCGAGCTGGGTCTGGACTGGGTGTCGGTCGGGTTCCGGGTCCCGCCGGGGTCGGCCGGGGAGGCGTTGACCGGGGCCCGGGCTCTCGGCGTCCGAGGGCTGTCGGTGACCATGCCCCACAAGGAGCACGGTGGCGGCCCTGGTGGACGGGCTCTCACCGCTGGCCGAACGCCTGGGCGCCGTCAATTGCGTCACCAATACCGAGCACGGGTCGTTCGGCGACAACACCGACGGTCCGGGCCTGGTGGCCGCCCTGCGCCGGGGCCACCGGTTCGATCCGGCGGGGCGCAATTGCCTGGTCATCGGGGCCGGGGGGGCGGCGCGGGCGGTGATCGCCGCCCTGGCCGACGCCGGTGCGGCGGAGGTGGTGGTCGTCAATCGGACCTTGGAACGGGCCGTCTCGGCGGCGGGCCTGGCCGGTGCCGTCGGCCGGGTGGGCAGCCCGGGAGATGCTGCCGGGTGCCAGCTGGTGGTCAATGCCACCCCCCAGGGGATGACCGCCGGCGGGGGGAGTCCGCCGTCGTGGCCCCTCGATCCCGCGTTGGTGGGACCGGGCCAGGTGGTGGTGGACCTGATCTACCATCCGAGGGTGACCCCGTGGCTCGAAGCAGCACGGGGCCGGGGCGCCGAGGTGTCGAACGGCATCGGCATGCTCGTCCACCAGGCTGCGCTCCAGCTGGCCGGTTGGACGGGTCTCGAACCGCCGGTCGGGGCCATGTGGCGCGCCGTGGGCGAGTTCGGCCCGAACGGGTGACGGTGACCCTCCGGGTGCCTGAAGCCCCCGACGGCGGCCGGGTAGCCTGTTGGGCCGGAGCACCCTGGTGAGCTACGCCCCTGCAACTGTTGCTGTCCGACCGAGGCACATGTTTGCCCGGTTCGACCTGGTCCTGGTGGGCACCGCCCTCTTGTTGGCGGCGCTCGGTGTGCTGATGATCTATTCGGCCACCCGCGGATGGCTGTACCGCGCCGGTGACGATCCTCATTACTTCCTCAAGCGTCAGGCCGTCTTCATGGTCATCGGGGTGCTGGTGATGGTCGCTCTCGCCCTTATCGACTACCGCCGGCTCGAGCAGATCAGCACGCTCCTCTACGTGGGCATCCTCCTGGCCCTGGTGGCGGTGCTGGCCACACCGGAGCGGCAGGGGGCACAACGCTGGTTCCCCCTCGGCCCCCTCCAGCTGCAGCCGTCGGAGTTCGCCACGCTGGTGCTGATCATCGCCATCGCCACCTACTGCTCCCGACGGCCGGAGGGCCTCGACTTCCGCGACCTGATCCGCCTGGTGCTGATGGCGGCCGTGCCCATCCTGCTGGTCTTCAAACAGCCCGACCTGGGCACCGCCATCGTGATGACCGTGATCCTCATGGTCATGTTGGCCGTGGCCGGCATGCCGGGGAGGTACCTGTTGTTGCTCATAGCGGGTGCGGCCCTGCTGGTCCTGTTCGCCATCAACGTGGGTCTGCTCCAGCGCTACCAGATCCAACGGCTGACCAGCTTCATCTCGCCCAACGGTGCCAGCCAGGCCTCCACCTACAACGTGGCCCAGGCCAAGGAGGCGATCGCCAACGGCGGCGTGTTCGGCAAGGGCCTCTTCCAGGGCTCCCTGACCAATCTGGCCTATGTGCCCTCCCAGCAGACCGACTTCATCTTTTCGGCGGTGGGGGAGCAGCTCGGTTTCGTGGGCGGCGGCGTCCTGCTCCTGCTGTACGGGGTGGTGGGGTGGCGGGTGCTGAGGACGGCCCAGCTGGCCCGCGACAGTTTCGGCCGGCTGCTGTGTGCCGGGGCGTTCGCCCTCATCGTCTTCTCGGTCTTCGAGAACGTGGGGATGAACATGGGCATCATGCCGGTGGCCGGTATCCCCCTCCCGTTCCTGTCCTACGGCGGGTCGGCCATGATTGCCTTCTTCGCGGCGGTGGGCATCACCGTCAGCGTCCACGCCCGGAGCGTCCGGTGACCGATGCCCCCGCCGGGTCGACCGCCGGTCCACCGGTCGCCGGCCCCCGGCCTGCCGATACCGCCGATACCGCCGATACCGCCGATGGCGCCGATGGCGCCGACCGGCCCGCCGATACCGCCGACCGGGTGGCCGACGCCGCCGACCAGGCCCGGGCCGACGCCGCTGGAAGCGGCGACCAGCTCACGGCCGACGCGGCCCAGGCCGCCGAACCCGCCGAAGCACCGGCTGCCGACCAGCTCGCCGAACCCGCCGATCAGCGTGTCGCCGAGCCAGCGGCGGCGACGGCGGAGCCAGCGGCGGTGGCCGCGGAGCCACCGGTGGCACCCACTCCGGTCATGGGTGACTTCCGGATGGCGCTGGTGTCCACGATCTCCGTCGACCTGCCCAATCAGCACCCGTCGGTGGTCCTCCGCGAGTCCGAGTCCCCACGGAGGCAGCTGACCTTCTCCATCGCTTTTCACGATGCCGTGGTCCTCTCCCACGCCCTGCGCCGCATCCCCACCCCCCGTCCTCTCACCCACGAGCTGCTGAGCGGGATCATCCAACGGTTCGACATCGACGTCGTCGCCGTGCGCCTCGTGGGCCGCCAGGGGTCGGTCTACTTCGCCGAGCTGGACCTCATGGGCCGCAACGGTCGGTCGGTGCATTCGTGTCGTCCCTCGGACGCGCTGACCGTCGCCCTCCTCCAGCCGGTGCCGGTGCCCATCCTCATCGATCGCCGGCTCTTCGAGCAGGCGGGTGACGTGACGCCCCCGGGCCCGACGGGCCTCCCGACCTGAGGTTCACCAGGCGGTCTCCCGACCTGGGGATCATCCGACGGGCGACCCGGCGTGACCGTCATCCGGGGGAGCGGAGACCCGCTCACCGGCTGGCCAGCGGAGACCCGCTCACCGGCCGGCCAGCAGCCGGTGCCGGCGCTCCTGGCGCTGCTCGTACTGCTCCTGGTCGACCGCATCGACCGCCGCACCACCTTCGTCGGAGATGCGCATGAGCAGGGCGATGAGCACGTAATTGGCGATGAGGGCGGATCCCCCGTACGAGACGAAGGGGAGGGTGATCCCGGTCAGGGGCAGGAGCCGGACGATGCCACCGATGATGAAGAAGGCCTGGAAGCCGATGATCATGGTCAGGCCGGCCGCGGTGAGCTTGGCGAACTCCGACCTGGCCACCTGGGCGATGCGCAGCCCGGCCCCCACCAGCAGCAAGAAGGCCACCACGACCATGGTCGAACCCAGCAGGCCCATCTCCTCCCCGATGACGGCGAAGATGAAATCGGTGTTGGGTACGGGGATCTGGTATGCGCCGGTGCCGAGGCCGAGCCCTGCTCCGCCGATGCCGCCGCTGCCGAGGGAGTACCACGACTGGACCAGCTGTTCGCCGGAGGACGCGGCGTAGCGCCACGGATCCAGCCAGTCCTCGATCCGGATGTGGGTCTGGTCGAGGTAGCGGCCGGACAGGTACGCGCCGACGGCGAAGAGGATGACGCCGAGCACCAGGTAGCCGGTGCGGCCCGTGGTGACCCACAGCATGCCGATGAACAGGGTGAACAAGAGGGCCGAGAAGCCGATGTCGTGCTCGAGGCTCATCACCCCGATGGCGAACGCCCAGGCCAGCAGGATGGGGACCAGGGGCCGGGGGTCGAGGACGAGCCGGTTGCCGAGCCGTGCCGTGGGGATGGTCAGGAGCTCCCGCTTCTCGGCGAAGTAGGAGGCGAAGAAGACGCACAGCACGATCTTGGCCAGCTCGACCGGCTGGAACTCGAACTGGCCGATATGCACCCACAGCCGGGCCCCGCCGATGGTCCTTCCCAGGTGCGGCACCAGCGGGAGGAGCAGGAGGATGACGCCGAGGGCCAGGAGGATGTACCGGTAGCGGTCGAGGTCGCGGGAACGGCGGATCACGGCCAGGGTGATGACGTAGGCGGCCACCCCGCCGGCCGTCCATGCCGCCTGCAGCGGGCGCGTAGTTGCTGCCCAGGGCCAGGTCGATGCGCAGGATCATCACGTAGCCCAGACCGTTGAGCAGGAAGGCGATGGGCAGCACGACCGGATGGGCACTCGGGACGAAGATCCGGTTGGCGATGTGGGCCACGCCACCCAGGGCCAGCATGGCCGCCAGCAGCGGCGCCACGTCGTTGGGCACCTTGGCGGTGTTCCCGAAGATCATCAGGGCGTAGGCGCAGGTGATGATGACCGACGGCCGCCACCAGCAGCCCGAGCTCGGTCCGTCGACGGGCCTTGAACGCCCGCCGGATGGCCTTGGACTCCGAGTCCAGCAGGGAGGTGGCCGACATCACGGCGAGCCTACCGGCGGGCGGCCCGCAGGCGGGGGAGCCGCCCGTACCGGCCGGCGGTACGATGGCGTGGCGATGAGATCACTGCGATGACCGGACATCGTTGACGGAGCCATCGATCTCCGCGCCCGACCGGACCTCCGTCGGCCGGCCACCCGGGGCCGGCCTGCCGCTGGCCGACCCCGCCTTCGGCACCCCCGCACGGCCGTCGCCGGGGGAGCTGCCCGAAGCCGATCTTCCCGCGGGGCAGGCGTGGCTCCTCCGGGACGACCGCTTCATCAACCGCGAGCTGTCCTGGCTGGAGTTCGGTGCCCGGCTGCTGGACCTGGCCTCGGACGACCGCATCCCGCTCCTCGAGCGGGTCAAGTTCCTGGCCATCTTCTCCGAGGGACTCGACGAGTTCTTCCAGGTCAGGGTGGCGGGCCTCGAGGACCAGGTGGCGGCCGGGCTCCGCACCCGCTCACCGGACGGGCTCAGCCCGCGCCAGCAGCTCCTGGCCATCACCAGGACGGGCCCACGAGCTGGTCGCTGCGGCAGAGCCGGATCTTCTCGGAACAGGTGGCGCCGGCGCTGGAGGCGGCCGGCATGGTCATGTCGGACTGGCACACCCTCGACCACGACGACCGCGCCCACCTCGACGACGTCTTCAACCGGCTGATCTTCCCCATCCTCACCCCCCTGGCCGTCGACCAGGGCCATCCCTTCCCCTACATCTCCGGCCTCTCGCTCAATCTGGTGGTCCGGGTGGTGAACCCGGTCACCGGCGAGGAGCGGATCGCCAGGGTCAAGGTCCCGCCCCTGCTGTCGCGATTCGTCGTGATGCCCGACCAGGAGCGCTTCGTGCCCGTGGAGCAGGTCATCGCCGCCCACCTGGACAGCATCTTCCCGTCCATGACGATCATCGAGCACCATCGCCTTCCGGCTCACCCGCAATGCCGACGTCTCGGTCGAGGAGGATGAGGCCGGGAACCTGCTGGCCGCGGTCGAGCTCGAGCTGCACCGCCGCCGGTTCGGGCAGGCGGTGCGGCTGGAGGTGTCGGCCGGCATCGCCACCGACCTCCTGGACATGCTGATCGCCGAAGTCGAGGTCCCCGAGGAGAGCGTCTATCTCTTCGACGTCCCCATCGACCTCGGCGGGCTGCGGGGGCTCGCCGACTGGGAGCGCGCCCGACCTGCACGCCCCGTCCTGGACCCCGGTGACCCCGCCCCGGCTGGCCGGCGGGGCCGACATCTTCGCCGTGCTGGCCGAGCACGACGTGCTGGTCCATCACCCCTACGAGTCGTTCGCCGCCTCGGTCGAGGCGTTCGTCGCCCAGGCCGCCGAGGATCCCGACGTGCTGGCCATCAAGCAGACCCTCTACCGCACCGGGCGACGACAGCCCCATCGTGGCCGCACTGGTGCGGGCCTCGCAGGCGGGCAAGCAGGTGACCGCGGTGGTCGAGCTGCAGGCGCGGTTCGACGAGCAGACCAACATCGGCTGGGCCCGCACCCTGGAGGAGGCGGGTGTGCAGGTCATCTACGGCCTGGTCACCCTCAAGACCCACTCGAAGATCTCGCTGGTCGTCCGGCGCGAAGGGGACCGGATCCGCCGCTACTGCCACGTCGGGAGCGGCAACTACAACTCGGAGACGGCCCGGCGGTACGAGGACGTCGGGCTGCTCACCGCCGACCCGGACATCGGCGCCGACGTCGGAGAGCTGTTCAACATGCTCACCGGCTCGGGGGATCCGCCGACCTTCCGGCGCCTGGTGGTCTCCCCGGTGTCCACCAGGTCGATGCTGCTGGCCGCCATCGAGGGCGAGACCGCGGCCGGTCCGGCCGGCCGCATCGTGCTCAAGACCAACGGGCTCACCGATCCGGGCATCATCGACGCCCTCTACCGGGCCTCACAGGCCGGTGTCGAGGTGGACCTCGATCGTCCGGGGCCGGTGCTGCCTGCGGCCCGGCGTGCCCGGGCTGTCGGAGTCGATCAGCGTCCGCTCCATCGTGGGCCGGTACCTCGAGCACTCGCGGATCTTCCGTTTCGGTGGGGAGCACGGGCGTCCGCTCCGGATCTCCATCGGGTCGGCCGACCTGATGGAGCGGAACCTCGACCGACGGGTGGAGGTGATCGTGCCCGATCGACGACCCGGAGATCCAGCGCCGGCTGAGCGGAGATCCTCGACGACGCGCTGCGCGACGAGGCCAACTCGTGGGTCCTGGGCGGCGACGGGTCGTGGACCAGGGTCGCCCCCGGCGGTGGGGCCGAACCTCTGGGATTCAGCCTGCAGGATCACTGCCAAATGCAGGCTCTCGCCTCCCACCGGGATCGGCGCGGATCGACCCCGAGCACACCCTCGGACCGATCGGACCGATCGGTGCGCTCGGCGGTACCGGTGCCTGGTTCGTCGGAGGTCGACGAGACCGCCGACCGCGACGAGCCGGTCACGCTGGCGGCCATCGTGGCTCCGACGCCGTCGGTGACGGTCGCTCCGGCGGCGTGGTCCGGACCCGCCCGCTGGCGGCGCCGCGGCCGCGGCCGGGCGAGTCGGCCGACCGGGTCCCGGCCCAGGGCGGAACCGGGAACCGGCGCCCGAGGTAGTCGCGGAGCTTGCTGGTAGGTCGGCCGCGCTCGAACTCGAGCGAGGCGTAGGCCAGGCCCCCGAAGGGGATGGGGAGCCAGAAGTTCACCGCCCGGTAGGCCAGAACACCGGAGAGGGCCTCGCCGGCGGTCGGTCCGAAGCCGGTGATCATCGAGACGAGCACGAACTCGACGACGCCCAGGCCCCCGGGCGTGATGGGGATGGCGGCCAGGATGTTGGCCAGGCCGTAGGCCATGAGCAGGTCGACCGGCGAGATGAAGTGGCTGAAGGCGGCCACGAAGACCCACAGCGATGCCGCGTCCAGCAACCAGTTGGCCGCCGCCCACCCCACCGCCCGCCTGGTCAGCGACCGGTCCTCCATGAGGGCGGCGAAGCGGTCGGCCAAGCGCTCGACCAGTGCGGTGGTCCGGTCGGCATCGAGGAACCGGATGCGTGCCGGCGATCCGGCGGATCACTCGACTGGCCTGGTCCTGGCCCCTCGTCAGCAGGTAGAAGAGGCCGCCGAAGGCGCCCGAGCAGTATCACGCCCGACCCCCGCGGCCACGATGACCAGGATGGATGCCGACTGCGACTGCCCGCCCTGGTGGCTGGCCGGGACATGGAAGCCATGGGTCACGAGGAAGGCCACCAGCGAGAGCCAGAAGATCACGTTGAGGACCACCGCCGAGCCGATGCCCTGGGTGCCGAGGGCGAAGCCGGCGTCGGACCCGCTCACCCCCGACTGGGTCAGCAGGCGGTAGCCGAGGGCGGCCCCCGGAGCCGTGCCCCCCGGGGAGACGTGGCTCAGCGAGAGGGTGGACATGTTGATCCGGAACAGCCGGAAGCCGGCTGGGGCCGTTCCTGGGCAGGACGGCGTGGGTGAGCTGGGTGTAGGCGGCCAGGGCGGCGATCTCCAACAGGACGCCGAGGGCGAGGTAGGCGATGTGGATATGGGCCAGCGCATTGACCTCGGGCCGGTGGCTGGCCAGCAGGGGGAAGGCGACGTAGAAGACGAACAGGAAGACCAGGACGGTCCCCACGCTCAGCCTGACCTCGCGACGGACGAACGGTCCGCGGTGCCACCACCGAGCGGGCCGGTGGGTGCCGTTGTCTGCCGGTTCGGCCGCCATCGCCTTTCATGTTGACACGCCGAGGGCCCATGGACCTGACATGCTGATTGTCGTGGTTGACCCGGCCCAGAGCGACAGCGGTGTCGATTCCCCTCCCACGAGAGTGACCACGGGTGACGGACCGGACGGCCCGACGGCGGCCGGGCCGGTTCGCCGGGTGCCGCCGACGGGGACGACGACGGTCATCAACGAGACGCCGGTCGAGATCCTCGACCGCGAGGTCGGGCCCGACGCCCCACGGCGCGAACGCCTGTTCGCGGCCGCATCGGGAAAGGGCGTCCCCCTCCGGACCATCTTGACCGTCGACGCCGTGGTCATCGCCACCTGGGTCCTCTACCGGCTGATCGGGCGCTTGCGCGAAGTCATCCTGTGGATCCTGATCGCCGCCTTCATCGCCCTGGTGCTCAATCCCTCGGTCAACTTCCTCCAACGGCACCGGTTCAGGCGGGGGGTGGCCATCGGGGTGGTCTTCGCCGGCGCCGCCATCATGTTCGCCGGGCTGTTGGGCCTGTTCGGCTACCCGCTGGTCAACTCGTTGACCCATGTGGCCCAGAGCCTGCCCACCCGGGCCAACCAGGTCCAGAAGGGCCACGGGTGGTTGGCCCACACCCTGCAGCGCTTCCATCTGCTCTCCTGGGTGCAGAAGAACGCCCCCAAGCTGGAGACGGCGGCCAAGAACCTGGGCAAGCCGGCGCTGAGCGAGGGCACCAACCTGGCCGGAGCCGTGTTCTCGACCATCCTGTCGCTGTTCACCATCGCCTTCCTGTCCCTGTTCATGCTCCTCGAGGCACCGAGGATCCGCAGCGGAGTGCTCGGGACGATGCAGCCGGCCCGCCGCCGGATCGTCGAGGACATCGCCCACCGGGTCTCCCGTCAGGTGACGTCATACGTGCTCGGCACCATCGCCCTGTCGGTCATGTTCGGGGTGGTCGTCCTGATCACCATGTTGATCCTCGGGGTGCCCTTCGCCCTACTGGTCGGGTTGTGGGTGGCCCTGGTGGCTCTGATCCCGCTGGTCGGAGGGCTCATCGCCGCCGTGCCCAGCGTCGTCATCGCCGTGCTCCACTCACCCACCGCCGGCGTGGTCATGCTCATCGTGTTCGTGGGCTTCCAGCTGGTCGAGAACCACTTCCTGTATCCGGTGGTCATGAGCCGTTCGGTGCGCATGAACCCCCTGTGGGTCCTGCTCTCGGTGCTCGTGGGCGCCAACCTCGGCGGTGCCTTCGGCTCCACCCTCGGCGCCCTGGCCGGCGCCGTGGTCGCCATACCCGTGGGCGGGGCCATCCAGGTGATCTTCAGGGAAGTGTGGAACCAGACCAAAGCCACCGGCACCGACGATGAGCTGGTCGCGGCCGAGGCCGGCTCGGCTGACGCGGCTGCCCGCGAGCCGTCTCCTAAGCTGCCTGTATGAACGTACTGGTGGTCCTGCCCACCTACAACGAATCGGAGAACATCGACCGCGTCGTGCGTCGGATCAGGCGCGCCGTTCCCGAGGCCACCGTGCTGGTGGTGGACGACGGGAGCCCGGACGGGACGGCCGACATCGCCGAGCAGCTCGGCAAGCAGCTGGGTGACATCGAGGTGCTCCGCCGGCACGAGAAGTCCGGACTGGGCAGCGCCTACCGGGCCGGATTCCGATGGGGGCTGGATCGGGGTTTCGACGTGTTCATCGAGATGGACGCCGACCTCCAGCACGAACCCGAGGCGTTGCCGGACCTGATCGCGCCGTTGAGCCAGGGTCATGGTCTCGTCATCGGATCACGCTACGTGAAGGGCGGCACGATACCGGACTGGTCGTGGCACCGGCGCCTCCTGTCCCGCTGGGGCAACATCTACGCCTCCATCCTGCTCGGGCTGGGGGTGACCGACTCGACCGCCGGGTTCCGCGCCTACTCGGCGTCGGTGCTGAAGAGCATCGACCTCGACCAGATCCGGGCCGAGGGCTACGGCTTCCAGATCGAGATGACCTATCAGGCCAAGCGGGCCGGCGCCTCGGTGGTCGAGGTCCCGATCCGCTTCTTCGAACGGGTGGACGGGGAGTCGAAGATGTCCATGTTCATCATCGTCGAAGCGTTGGGCCTGGTCACGTGGTGGGGCGCCCAGCGGCTGTTGGAAGGTGCGCGGGGGCGGCGACCGCAACCTGTGGGCACCTGACCCCGTTGCCCGGACGGCGCCACCCCCGACCGGAGCCATGGTGAGCGGCGGGAGGCTGTTCTCGACGGACCGGGGCACCGGCCCGCCCGTGCTGCTGCTCCACGGTCAACCCGGGACGGGCGCCAGTTGGGATCCGCTCAGCCGCCTGCTGGAGCCGGAGTTCCGGGTCCTGGCCCCCGACCGTGCGGGCTACGGGGCGACCGGCGGCGATGCCAGGGGCCTGCGCGCCAACGCCGACATGGTGGCCGGGTTCATCCGCGACCGGAACTGCGGCCCCGCCACCGTGGTGGCCCACAGCTGGGCCGGCGGCGTCGCCGTGCTGCTGGCCGTCCACTACCCCGAGGCCGCCCAGAGCCTGGTCCTGGTGGGGGCGGCCTGTACGCCGGACAGCCTCAACGCCCTGGACCGCTGGCTCAACATCCCCGTGGTCGGCGACGTCCTGACCGTGGCCGGGCTGGTGGGCATCATCGAGGTGCTGCCGCGGGTGAGGCCGCTGGCCCGCTACGCGCCGGGCCGGTACCGCGCCCGGCTGGAGGCGATCCTGCCCGACGAACAGGTCCTGCAGGGGCAACATGGCGCCCTGGGCCGGAACAAGAGGACGTTCATGACCGAGCAGCGGGCGCTCACCGACGAGCTGCCCACGGTGAGCGCCCACCTCGGAGACCTCGGCCTCCCGGTGTCGGTGGTCTCCGGTGAGTGGGACATCGTGGTCCCTCCCCGGGCGTCGGAGAGCCTGGCCCGGGCCGTGCCCGGCGCCGAGCTGACCTACCTTCCCCGGGCCGGTCACTTCGCCGCCCGCGACAACCCACCGGCGCTCGCCGATGTGATCCGGCGGACGGCCCACGCCCGGATCCCCGGGCCGTGAGGGTGTGGGGCCTCAGCCGACGGCGCGGGGCGGGGGGCTTCCTCGGGTGCGTCGGCCGGGGTGGCGGTGAGTCCCGGGGCCAGCGCATCGAGCACCGCGGTCAGTTTGAGATTGGTCTCGGCCAGTTCGGTGGCCGGCGTCGACCCGTCGACGATTCCTACTCCGGCGGCCAAGCGGGCGGTCGGGCCGTCGATGGTCATGGCCCGGATCCCGACCATCCAGCGCCCGTCGCCGGCACCGTCGACGTAGCCCACCGGGCCGGCGTAGCGCCCTCTCGGTTCGGGCTCCAGCCGGCCGATGGTGGCCCGGGCCGCCGCCGTCGGGACGCCGCCCACGGCCGGGGTGGGATGGAGCGCCTCCACCAGGTCCAACGCGTTGGGAACGCTCCCGTCCCGGCGCCGGGCCAGCGTGCCGCTGAGCGATGTTCCCAGATGGATGATGTTCCGGAGGTGGACCAGCTCGGGCTGCGAGGGGGCGGTGAGCTCCGAGCACAGGTCCCCGAGGGTGGCCTCGATGGCCTCGACCACCAGGCGGTGCTCGGTGGCGTCCTTGTGCGACTCGAGGAGCCGGCCGGGCAGGAGACTGGCGCCGGATCCGGCGAACCGCTCCGCCGTTCCCGCCAGCGGGCGGCTGCGCACTCCCGTCCCGGAGCGTTCGACCAGGAGCTCGGGACTGGCGCCCACGAACTGTCCGTCGGGGGTGGGCACCGAGAAGATGGCACAGTTCGGTTCGAGGCGGTGCCAGCGATGCAGGAGGGCGGGCACGTCGACCGGTGTGGGCATGGTCACGTCGACCTGGCGGGCCAGGACCACCTTGACCAGCTGGCCTCGGCCGATGGCCGCCAGTGCTTCGGCCACCATGGCCAGGAAGGATGCGTCGGGTGAGCGGGGTCGGATGCGCGGCGCCGGGTCGGCGCCCGCCTCCGGCCGGTCCGGCCGGTCGGGCCGCTTGGGCCCGGTTCCACCGACCAGCCACGACCGCAGGCCCACAGGCGAGGAGGGGAGTGCGGCGCGCCCGGCGGCCACCACCGTCACCCACTGGCGGCCGTCGGCCTCCGAACCGAAGATGACCTCGGGGACGACGAGGGAGGCCGGCGCCGACCGTTCGAAGGGCAGGGCGGCGAAGCCGATGACGCCGGAGGAGTCGGCGTCGAATCGATCGTCACAGGGCAGTGAAGCCAGGGCCTCGCCGGCCCGCCGGATGTCGCTGACCGAATCGAGGCCGCTGGGCAACCCGAGGGTCAGTGCGGTCCCGAGGCCGACCAGGACCCGTCCTTCGGCGTGGAACAGGACGCCGGTCGCACCGGCCAGCGCGAAGGGGTCGATCGGCGGTCCGGTGGGGTCGAGCGGGAACCGCACCGCGGCCGTCGGCCGGGAGGGTCCGGTCACGGCCGACCCTTGCGAGTGGCGGTGATCAGCTGGCTGAGGCCACCGGACAGGGCCCGGCGGTTGACGGCGGAGAACCCGGCCTCCAGCAACATGGAGCGCAGCTCGGCCTCGGGCGGGAGGTAGGCGGTGGACTTCGGAAGGTACCGGTAGGCAGCCCGGTCGGAGACGAGGCCGCCGATGACGGGCACCACCCGGCGGAACCAGATGCGGTGGCCGATGAGAAGCGGTCCGCTCTCGGGTTCGGCCACCTCGAGCAGGCTGATCCGGCCGCCCGCGGCGTACGATGCGTCCCAGTTCGGCGAAGACGGAGCCGAGCTCGGTGAAGTTGCGGAGGGCGTAACCGCAGGTGACGCCGTCCACGGCACCGCCGGCCACCGGAAGGGCGGCGCCCTCCGCTTGGGCCACGGGCTGCCCGGACGTACCGGCGACCAGCATCCCCCAGGAGAGGTCCATGCCGAAGGGCCGCAGCCCGGCACGGCGCAGGATGGTGAGGAAGTCGCCCGTCCCGCAGGCCAGGTCGAGCACGCGCGATCCGGCCGGCAGGCCAAGGGCCCGGGCCGATTGACGACGCCAGCGCACGTCCAGCCCGAAGGTCATCATGCGGTTGACCATGTCGTAGCGGGGGGCGATGGCGTCGAACATCGAGCGCACCATCACCGTCTTGTCCCGCCCGGTGGGGAGCTCGTCGTCGCCGTCGCGCCCACCTGGGCCGGAGGCCGGGGCCACGGGCCCGGGCCCGTTCGGAGGAGAGGCGGACGTCACCGGTTTGTGGCCGATGTCGGTACGCCGGCCTCGATGAGCTCCCCGGACTCGAACACACCGATCTGATCGGAGATGGCCCGGCGCTCGGCGTCGGAACCGGACCGCTCGACGTGGTCGAGGGCGGTGTTGACCAGCGTGCGGGTGAAGTGGTTGGCGACCAGGGTGTTGACGGCGGGAAGAAGCTCGGAGTACGCCCGGACCAGGCGTTGGACGTCGGCGTCCGGCGTCGCCGTGCCCGGCCCGTCGGCGGCCGCGGGGCGCTCGCTCCGGAGAGGCCGCCTCACGTAGGTCGAGAAGAGGTCGACCGCGTCACGGGCCACGGCCTCGGTGGCTTCGTGGTGGCGGCGGGCCAGGTCCAACAAGGCCGACAGTGGGATCCCCCATTCGAGGAGCAGAAGACCGGCATGGGCCGCGGCCACGTCTTCGGTGGTGTAGCGCTCCTGGCCCCCCACCCGACGCGGGATGAGCAGGCCTTCGGCTTCGACGGCTTTGAGGAGGGCCAACGGGACGCCGGTCGCCGCCGCCAGCTCCTCGATGGTGAACACCTCCTCACCCGGGCCCCGCGCACCCCGGTTACCCGGGTCACCCCGTCCCGGGTCACCCGGGCCCCGGTCACCCGGGCCCCGCGCCTCCGGGCCCCGGTCACCCCGGCCCCGCGCGCCCGGGCCCCGTGTCCCCTCACCATCCCGGCCCACCGGCTCGGCGCCGTCGGCTGGTGCTGCCGGCCCGTCAGGAGGGGCATGTCCTCGCGCCGGTCCCGTTGCCGCCGGGGCCTCGTTGAGGCCGGACAGCTCGCTCAGCAGGGCCTCGTCGGCGGCATCGAGGTCGCCGGATACCAGGCGGGCGATGGTGGCCAACGTGAAACCCTTGTGCTGGAGGGATCGGATGCGCTCCAGCCGGTCGAGGTGGCCGTCGTCGTACCAGGCCACCCGTCCCTGGCGCCTCGGCGGCTCGAGCAGCCCCTTGCTCTGGTAGTAGCGGATGGTGTCCACCGACATGCCGGAACGGGCTGAGAGCTGTTCGACCCGCATCTCCATGGAGCACACTCTAGGAGTAATCGCTCGCATTGTTTGAGCGGCCCCTCCCGGTCGGGCGGAGGCGGCCCGGGTTCCAGCGGGTCTCTGCGGTCGGACAGGCATCCCGCCCTCTCCGGGGATCAGTAGAAGTAGCGGTAGACCACCTGGGCCACACAGCTCGGCTTCGACGATCCCTCGATTTCGAAGGTCAGGTCCAGGGACACCTGGACACCCCCGTTCACGTCTTCCACTTCGGCCACGGCCACCCCGAGGCGAAGGTTGCTGTCGACGGGCACCGGGGACGGGAAACGCACCTTGTTGCACCCGTAGTTGACACCCATCGATGCTCCCTGGACCACGACGACTTCGCCCAGGAGGACGGGGGCCAGCGAGAGGGTCAGGTAGCCATGGGCGATGGTGGAGCCGAAAGGACCTCCCTTGGCCCGCTCCGGGTCCACATGGATCCACTGGTGGTCGCCGGTGGCCTCCGCGAACAGATTGATCTGGTCCTGGTCGATACGGTGCCAGTCGCTGTAGCCGAGATGCTTCCCGGCCAGATCTCGGAACTTGTCGATGCCATTCACAGTGGTAGCCATGGACCAGACTGTATGGGAGACGGGACCCGCTGACCACCCGCTCCCTTGGCCCGCCCGGAAGGTCCCGGTAGACCCCGGAGCGTCCGGGTAGATCCCCGAACCCCCCGGAACGTGAGGCGCTCCTTGGTCGAAAGATCAGTGCGTCCTCAGTCGGGGGCGCTCGGTACGCTGCTCGGTGTGGTCGAGTCCCACCGTCACCGGAACCTGCAGGGGGGCGGAGCCCGGGCCGCCGTCTTCGGGGTCAGCGACGGCCTGGTCTCCAACATCGCCCTCATCCTCGGCATGGCCGGTGCCCACGCGTCGGCGGGTGCGGTGCGCCTGGCCGGCATCGCCGGTCTTGTCGCCGGTGCGTTCTCCATGGCCGCCGGGGAGTACGTCTCCATGCGGGCACAGTCCGAGCTGATGCTCCGGGAGCTCGACGTCGAGCGCCAGGCCATCCGCCACGATCCGGAGGACGAGCGGAGGGAGCTGGCGGCCATCTACGAGAGCCGGGGCATCGACGCCGACATGGCCAACGAGCTGTCGGTCAAGATGATGCGCGATCCCGACCTCGCCCTCGAAACCCATGCCCGCGAGGAGTTGGGCATCGACCCGCAGCAGACCGGCAATCCGCTGCAGGCGGCTGCGTCGTCCTTCGTGGCCTTCGGCATCGGGGCGTTCGTGCCGCTGCTTCCCTGGCTGATCACGGTGGGAACGACCGCCACGTTGTGGTCGGTCGCCCTCGGAGCCGCCGGTGCCTTCACCGTCGGGGCCGGGCTGGCCCACTTCACCGGCCGGTCGTGGCTCTGGTCCGCCTCCCGCCAGCTCCTGATCTCGGCTATCGCCGCCGCGGTCACCTACTCCATCGGCCACCTGGTGGGCGTGGGCTGAGCGGCCGCGCCCGGGGCCGGTGGTGTGCTGAGCGGCTGCAGTGCACGGCGGGCTGAGCGCGGCCGCGCCCGGCGGGCTGTCGGCGGGCTGAGCGGCGGCCGCGCCCGGGGCCGTCGGCGGGCCGAGCGGCGGCCGCGCCCGGGGCCGTCGGCGGGCTGAGCCGCCACTGCCCGGACGGGTGCCGGGCCGAGGGGCGGTGAGTGGCGAACCCGACCGAGTCGAAGCCGGACAAGCTGCGGTTCAGTCGAGGTGGCGGACGTAGGCCCGGTCGACATGGTCGTCGACGAATCCCATCGACCGGTACATGGACACGGCGGCAACGTTGTCGGCGTCCACGTAGAGCATGCCCACGGTGAGTCCGCGGTGGGCCAGCCAATCGAGACCCGCTTCGGTGAGGGCGCGGCCCCAGCCCCGGCCGTGGAATCGGGGGTCGACCCCGATCACGTAGATCTCGCCCATGGCCGGATCCGTGTCGGCGTGGATCTTGGTCCAACAGGAGCCCGCCACTTGTCCCCCCTCCTCGAGGATCAACAGCCCATCGGGATCGAACCACGGCTCCTTCTCGCGTTCCACCAGGGTGGCCATGTCCCAGTGGCCCTGTTCGGGATGGGCGGCGAAGGCACGGTTGTTGGCGGCCAGCCAGCCCTCCTCGTCCAGGCCGGGTCGGAAGGGACGGGTCCGGATGCCAGGTCCGGGACGGTGGAGCCCATCAGGCACCGGGAGCACGCAGCGCATCTGGATCAGGTTGCGTTCGACCTCGAATCCGTGCGCCTCGGCTCGGGCGTCATCCCGGGTGGAAGCCTGAGCCGTCCACAGGCGGAGGGTCCCGCCCCCGAGCCCGGTGACCAGGTCGACGGCGGCATCCACCAAGGCGTCGGCTACTCCGGGGACCTCGCCGACGTCGGGTTCCACGACCACCTCCACCGCGTACTGCGGCGCATGCGCGTCTCCGATCACCGGTGCGTAGCCGAGTAGACGATCGCCGGACCTGACCACCATGGCGGCCACCAGGTGGGAGTGGCTGGCGCCCGGCGACGAGCGGTCGACGGCATGGGTCAGTGCGGTGCGCTTGGCCTCGCCCACCGCGGCATGCCCGGTGGATCGGGCCACCCGGTCCACCAGGGCGGTGACCTCCTGGGCCAGGTGCCTGTCGGGCGCCGTCACCACGGACAGTTCGGGGCCCTCCATGGAGATGACGCTACCGGTAGTCTCGATCCGATGGCCCGACCGCGCACTCCGGCAGGGCGGGCCCGGGTCACCGACCAGCGGTTGGCCGAGGTCTACCCGGGGTCGGCACGCACGCTGTGCGCGCTCGACCACAAGGACGCGTTCCAATTGCTGGTGGCGACCATCCTGTCGGCCCAGTGCACCGATGTCCGTGTCAATCTCACCACCCCGGCGTTGTTCGCCCGGTATCCGGATGCACGGTCGATGGCCGCCGCGGATGTCGCTGACGTCGAGAAGCTGATCCGGTCGACGGGGTTCTTCCGGTCCAAGGCCCGCAACCTGGTGGGCATGGCCCAGGCGGTGGTGGGCCGCTTCGGCGGCCAGGTGCCTTCGGCCATGGCCGATCTGGTGACACTTCCCGGTGTGGGCCGCAAGACCGCCAACGTGGTCAGGAGCGTGGCCTTCGGGCTGGCGGGCCTTCCCGTCGACACCCACGTGCAACGGCTCTCCCGTCGGCTGGGACTGACCGAGCAGACCGACCCCGTGAAGGTCGAGACGGAGCTGAACGCCCTGGTGCCGGCCGGCCGGCGCGGAGCCTTCAGCCTCCGGTTGATCCTCCATGGCCGGGCCGTCTGCCCGGCACGGTCGCCACACTGCGATCGCTGCGTGCTTTCCGACTTCTGCCCGTCCGTGACCATTGCGGGACAGCCTCGGGGCGTCGGCCAGAAACCAGGGGGGTGACCGGAAGTTCACGCCCTGTGGTCGGAGCGACGGGCCGGGGAATCGGGCTGCCGTCGGCCCGCGGACCCCGGGCCGCCGAACGGGGACTCGTGGAGAAGACGGGATCCGACCTGGACATTTGTCGTGAACCGTCGCCGCTCGCCGTACCGGGTGAATAATTCTGATGGCGAATGACTGGAATCCGGCGGAAAAACGTGGTGTCCTATGGGGGCTGGAACCGGTTCCCGCCAACTGGTTCCGCTGAGCGGTGCTCGGGATCCGCCGCCCGTCCCGCTCGCGCGAAGGCACCCTTCGGGGTGCCTTCGCCGCGTCCGGGACCGCGGTCAGCGACGGCTGAGGGTCGCCGCCAGTCGGGTGAGGCGCCGGTTGGCACTGCTCAGGGCACGCTCGATGGCGAACAGCTCCCGCGCCGTCTCCTCGTCCTTGGCCACGTCGGCCGCATCGGCGTGAGCGGTCACGCGACGAGTCAGTTCGTCGAGGGCGGTGGCAAGCGATGAAAGTTCTGCGGGTCGGGTGGACATCGGACGATCATGGCATCCCGGCGACCGACTCGGCCCGGCGCGGGCGACTGCAGTCGGACGGGGCCGGCGCGGGCCCGACCACGGTGCGGGCCGACTCGGCCCGGCGCGGGCGACTGCAGTCGGACGGGGCCGGCGCGGGCCCGACCACAGTGCGGGCCGACTCGGACCGGCGCGGCCCGGCGGGGCCGACTCGGCCGACGGCGCCCCGGCGCGAGCGACCCGGGCTCCACCACAGGGCGGGCGGGCCGAAGGCCCCGGTCCGGTAGCATCGACGGGCTATGGCTCTGCGTCGGATCGATCTCCGCGGCTTCTCCGGTGACCGGCGGGCGCTGGAACATTCGCTCCCGCGTCCGGTCGATGTCGACGACCGGAGCGCAGGGGAGGTGGCATCCATCCTCCGCCAGGTCCGTGAGGAGGGGGACGCCGCCGTGCGCCGGCTGACGCGGGAGTTCGACGGGGTCGACATCGACGTGCTGCGGGTCCCCGAGGAGGAGATCCAGGCTGCGCTCCGCCGGGTGCCCGCCGATCTCCAGGAGGCATTGGACGTCGCCCACGATCGGATCCTCGCCTACCACGCCCACGAGTCCTACGGCCCGCCCGCCGACGATTTCGAATCCGGCGGCATCGAGGTACGGCATCTGGTCCGGCCGGTGGCACGTGCCGGTTGCTATGCCCCTGGCGGTCGCGCCCGGTACCCGTCGACGGTGCTGATGTGCGCCGTGCCCGCGCAGGTCGCCGGGGTCGACCAGATCGTCCTGTGCGTCCCACCCGGGCCGGACGGCCGGGTCGACGACGCCACGCTGGCGGCCGCCGCGGTGGCCGGTGTGGGAGAGGTGTACCGGGTGGGTGGAGCCCAGGCCATCGGGGCCATGGCCTACGGCACCGAGTCGATCGAGGCTGTGGATGTCATCGTGGGTCCGGGCAACCGCTACGTGGCCGAGGCCAAGCGCCAGGTGTCGGGAGTGGTGGGTGTGGCCTCGGCCTTCGCTGGGCCCTCCGAGGTGGTGGTGATCGCCGGTCCGGAAACCCCTCCGGAGCTGGCCGCCATCGATCTCGTCGTCCAGGCCGAGCACGGACCCGACGGTCTGGCCTGGCTGCTGACCTGGTCGGAGGCGGTGGCCGACGAGGTGGTGGCCCATGTCGACCGCATGGTGGAGGAGTCGCCCCGACGGGCGGACCTGGAGGCCACCCTCGAGACGGGCGGGTTCGTGGTGGTGCTGGTCGACGACATCGAGCAGGCGTGTGCCGTGGCCAACGTGGTCGCCCCCGAGCACCTCGAGATACTCGTCGACGGGGCCAAGTCGGCACTGCCGCTGATCTCGTCGGCCGGGGCTGTCTTCCTCGGCCCGACCTCCCCGGCCAGTGTCGGCGACTATCTGGCCGGACCCAACCACGTGCTGCCCACCAACCGGACGGCCCGTTTCGCCAGCGCCCTGAGAGTGGACGACTTCCGGCGCCACATCCACGCCGTCACCGTCAGCCAGAAGGCCCTCGACGTCCTCGGCCCCCACGTGGTGACGCTGGCCGAGACCGAAGGTCTCCCGGCCCACGCCGAGTCGGTTCGCCTGCGATGGCAGAAGTAGCCCCGCGCCCGGCGGGCGGTCCGGCCCTGCCCGCGGTGCGGCCCGATCTGGTCGCTCTCAGTGGCTACCACTCGGCCCAGGTCGAAGTGGAGGTGCGCCTCAACACCAATGAGTCCCCCCTGCCTCCGCCGCCGCAGTGGATGGATGCCTTCCGGGCCGGACTGGCGGGGATCGACTTCAACCGCTATCCGGACCGCGAAGCCACGGAGCTCCGTCAGGCGCTGGCCGACAGCCACGGGGTCGGACCCGACCAGATCTTCTGCGCCAATGGCTCGAACGAGGTCCTCCAGTCGCTGCTGCTGGCCTACGGGGGGCCCGGCCGCAGCGTGGCGGTCTTCGAGCCCACGTACACGCTCCACCGCCACATCGCCCGCATCACCGGCACCGGAGTGGCCGTGGGTGGCCGCACGGACGACTTCGTCATCGACCTCGACGAGGTGAAACGGGTCGTCGATGATCACCACCCTGTCATCACCTTCCTGTGCTCGCCGAACAACCCGACCGGCCGGGCCGACACCCCCGAGCAGATCGAGGCGGTGGTGGCCACCACCCCCGGACTGGTAGTGGTGGACGAGGCCTACGGGCAGTTCGGCGGGACCTCGGCGCTCGGCCTGGTGCGCGACGGTGGCCCCGGTTCCGATCGCACCGTCGTGGTCCGGACCTTTTCGAAGACCTGGTCGATGGCCGGGCTGCGACTCGGCTACCTGGTGGGCCCGCCGGCGGTGGTCGAGGCATGCGAGATGGTCGTGCTCCCGTACCACCTCGACGCGGCCAAGCAGTTGGCCGGTCGCCTGGCCCTGGGGTTCGTCGACGAGATGGAGACTCGGGTGGCCATGCTGAAGGAGGAGCGGGGGCGTATCGCCGCCGCCCTGGCCGGCCTGCCCGTCGAGAGCTGGCCCTCGGATGCCAACTTCATCCTCTTCCGGCCGACCGGGCGGAACGCCCGGGAGGTGTGGGCGAGCTCCTCGACGCCTCCGTCCTCGTGCGAGACTGTTCCGGGTGGCCGGGCCTCGCCGGATGCCTTCGGGTCACGGTGGGTCTCCCCGGAGAGAACGACCGCTTCCTGGCCGCACTGAGTGAAAGCCTGCGATGAGCGCCACCACAACCACGCCCGCCACCCACCGGACCGCCGAAGTGCACAGGGCGACCAAGGAGACGTCGATCGACGTGGTCGTCGACATCGACGGTTCGGGCGCCACCGAGGTCTCCACCGGCCTTCCCTTCTTCGACCACATGGTCAGTCAGCTGGGCCGGCACGCGGGGTTCGACCTGCAGGTGTCGGCCCGTGGGGACCTGGACGTCGATGCCCACCACACCGTCGAGGACGTCGGCATCACCATTGGCGAGGTCCTGGCCGCGGCCCTGGGGGACAAGGCCGGTATCCGGCGGTTCGGATCGGTCGCCGTCCCCCTGGACGAAGCGCTGGTGGAGGTGGCCTTGGACCTGTCGGGCCGGCCCTTCCTCGCCTATGACATCGAGTTCGCACCGGAGACCATGGCTCTCGGTACGCCACCTTTCGACCCGCAGTTGGCCGAGGAGTTCTGGCGGGCACTGGCCACATCGGCGGGGCTGACGCTCCATGTCCACCTCCGCTCCGGCAAGAACACCCACCACATCGTGGAGGCGTCCTTCAAGGGCGTGGCCCGCGCCCTGCGCGACGCCGTCCGTCGCGAGGGGGGCGGCATCCCCTCCACCAAGGGGACCCTGTGACCAGGGGGACCCCTCCACCATGGGTCCCCGCCCCCGTGACGAGGGGGACCCTGTGACTACGGCGACCCGCCCGGTCCAGCCGGGAAGCTCCGTCGACCCCGACCCCGACCCCGACCCCGACCCCTCCCGCCCCCGGTGATCGCCGTCCTCGACTACGGCATCGGGAACCTGCGCTCGGCGGAGAAAGCCCTCCAGTACCTCGGGGCCGACGCGTCGCTGGTCGACGACCCCGACCGCGCCGCCGACGCCGACGCCGTCGTGCTGCCCGGCGTGGGATCGTTCGGCCGTTGCGCCCAGGCGCTCCGGTCGAGCGGGCTGGACAAGGCGGCCGTCTCGGCCATCGAGCGGGGCCTGCCCTTCCTCGGCATCTGTGTCGGTTTCCAGCTGCTGTACGAAGGGTCCGACGAGTCGCCGGCCGAGCAGGGGCTCGGGGTGCTGCCGGGGACGGTCAGGCGGCTGGCCGGCGGCGTGAAGCATCCCCAGATGCAGTGGAACGTCCTGGACACCGTGGCCGGCTCCGCCCGGGGCCTGCTCGAGGGTGCGCCCGACCCGGCCTGGGTGTACTTCGTGCACTCGTATGCACCGGAGCTCACCGCCGACACCTCGTCCACCTGCGACTACGGCGGAACGGTGACCGCTTCGGCCGAACGGGGCCCGGTATGGGGCACCCAGTTCCACCCCGAGAAGTCCGGCTCGGTCGGCCTCGGCATTCTGGCCAACTTCGTCCGCGCCGCCACCGGCAGCGGCGCGGTGATGGACCTCTACCCGGCCATCGACATCCGCGATGGCGGAGCGGTGCGCCTGGCCCAGGGCGATTTCGCTCGTCAGTCCGACTACGGGGACCCGCTGGTGCTGGCCCGTCGGTTCGTGGCCTCGGGCGCACCCTGGCTGCACGTGGTGGACCTCGACGCGGCCCGGGGCGGCGATCCCGTCAACCGTCCGACGGTACTGGCCGTGGCCGCCGCCGTCGACGTTCCCGTAGAGTCCGGCGGGGGGGTGCGCACCGAGGAGGACGTCCGCGAGCTCCTGTCGGGAGGGGTGAGCCGGGTCGTCCTCGGCACGCTGGCGCTCGACGACCCCGGTCTGGCCCGGAAGCTGGCCTCCACCTTCCCCGGCCGGGTGGCCGTCGGCGTCGACTACCGCCTCGACGGTGAGGGTCGCACCGAGGTCGCCATCCGGGGCTGGGAGCAGGGCAGCGGACGGACGGTGGACGAGGTCCTCGGCGACCTGGCCGACGCGGGTGTGGCCGCGGTGATCGTGACCGCCATCGAGCGGGACGGCATGCTCACCGGTCCCGACGTGGGGGGACTGGCCCAGGTCCTGGAGGCGACCGACATCCCGGTGATCGCCTCGGGCGGTGTGGGCACGGTGGCCGACATCGAGACCCTGGCCCGGCTCGAGGTCCGGGCCGGAGCGGCGCCGGACGGTGGCGGCCCGACCCGGCGGCTGTCCGGGGTCATCAGCGGCCGGGCATTGGTGGACGGGCGGTTCACCGTGGAGGAGGGGGTGGCGGCGTGCGCACGGTGCGGGTGATCCCCTGCCTCGACGTCGACGCCGGCCGTGTCGTCAAGGGCGTGCAGTTCATCGACCTCTTCGACGCCGGCGATCCGGTGGAGCTGGCCGCCCGGTACGACGCCCAGGGCGCCGACGAGCTGGTCTTCCTCGACATCACGGCTTCCTCGGACAACCGTCGGACCATGGTCGAGGTGGTGTCGAGGACCGCCGAGGTGGTATTCATCCCCTTCACCGTGGGCGGTGGGATCCGATCGGTCGACGACGCCCGGCTGCTGCTGCGGGCCGGCGCCGACAAGGTGGGGATCAACACGGCGGCCATCGACCGGCCGGAGCTGATCGCCGAGCTGGCCGAGGAGTTCGGGAGCCAGTGCGTCGTGGTGGCTGTCGACGCCCGGCGGCGCGGTCAGCTGGAGTCGGCGGCGACGTGGGAGGTGTTCACCCACGGCGGGCGGACCCCGACGGGCGTCGATGCCGTCGACTGGTGCCGGCGCGCCTGCGCCGCGGGAGCCGGGGAGCTACTCCTGACCTCGATGGACAGGGACGGGACCAGGGACGGATTCGATCTCGAGCTGACCCGGCGGGTGGCCGAGAGCTGCCCGGTCCCGGTGATCGCCTCCGGGGGGGTGGGCACGCTCGACCACCTGGTGGAAGGCGCGGTCGAGGGCCGCGCCGAGGCCGTGCTCGCCGCCTCGATCTTCCATCTGGGCGAATTCACCGTGGCCGAGGCCAAGAAGCACCTGACGGCGGCCGGGGTGAGGGTACGGCCGGCGTGACCGTCGATCCCCGGCAGGCCGGGGCGGGCCCGCCCCTGCGGTAGCCTTTCCCTGTGGCCATGACGACGCCAGAAGTAGCGACGACCAGCCAAAACGGCGAGAATCCGGCCAAGCTGGCCATCACCGTGCTGGCTGACCGGGTCTTGGTCCAGGTGGGCCAGGCGGAGGGCGAGCGACGCTCGAGGTCCGGGATCCTCATCCCGGCCACCGCCCAGGTGTCCCGCCGCCTGGTCTGGGCCGAGGCGGTCGCCGTCGGCCCTCACGTCCGTTCGGTGAAGGTGGGCGACACCGTCCTGTTCAACCCGGAGGACCGGTTCGAGGTCGAGGTCCAGGGGGAGGAGTACGTGATCCTGCGCGAGCGGGACATCCACGCGGTGGCGGCCACCCGCATCGACGGAGGGACGGGGCTGTACCTGTGAGAGCCCGATCCCGCCACTGGTGCCATTCCCGCTAGGCCGGACCGCTGCCGGCTCCGGACCGGCGACGACCGCCGGGCCGGCAGCCGGGCCCTCACCCCGGACGGCCGGGTCATTGCCATACCGAAACCAATCCACCAGGGAGCACTTGTCGTGAGTACCACCGGAACAACCGAGTACACCGCCACACCGATCGCTTTCACCGAGGACGAGTTGGACCAGGTGGCGTTCAACGCCGACGGGCTGGTCCCGGCCATCGTCCAGGACGCCTCCGACCATGCCGTGCTCATGATGGCCTGGATGAACCGTGAATCGCTGATCAAGACCTTGGAGACCGGCAGGAGCTGGTTCTGGAGCCGGAGCCGACGAGAGTTCTGGTGCAAGGGCGAGACATCGGGCGACCGGCAGTACGTCAGGAGCGTGCGGTACGACTGTGACGGCGACGTGCTGCTGTTGGTCGTCGACCAGCAGGGCGCCGGAGCCTGCCACACCGGCAATCGCACCTGCTTCTACCGCGCCTTCGGCGACTCGCCGGCCGGCCCGTGACCTCCCCGTCCGGTCCCGGGCCCGAAGGGCCGGGGAGCGCCGGGTTCCACATGCTGGCCTCCAAGCACCGGGTGGTGCCCGTCTGGCGCGAGCTGGTGGCCGACACGCTCACGCCGGTGGCCGCCTACCTCCAGATCGCCGCCGGGGCCGGAACCGGGTTCCTGCTCGAGTCCGTCGAGGGTGGCGAGCGCTGGGGCCGCTACTCGTTCGTGGGCCGCAATCCCCTGGCCACCGTCACCGCCCGGGCCGACGTCGTGACCACCGAAGGAGATGTGGACCTCGACGCCTTGACCGGCAGCCGGGTCACCGGCAGCGGGGGAGTGCTGGCCGCGCTCGAAGCCATCCTCGATGCCTTCGACTCCCCGGACCTACCCGACCTGCCGCCGCTCCATGCCGGGCTGGTCGGCTACCTGGGCTACGACGTGGTCAGGGAGGTCGAGCACCTGCCGAACACCCCCGAGGACGATCACGGCCATCCGGATGCCGTCCTGGCCATGATCGGGCAGCTGGCCGCCTTCGACCACTGGCGCCAGCGTGTGGTGCTCATCGACAACGTGGTCATCGACCCGGGGTGGGGCCCCGATGAGCTGGACCGCGCCCACCGGGACGCCGTGGCCCGGCTGGACCGGCTGGCCGCCGACTGCTTCCGGCCCCTCGAACAGACCGGCCCGGCTGTTGCCGGAACGGGCCGGGCCACCCGCCGACGTGCACCGGACCATGACCGACTCGCTCTACGAGGACGCGGTGCGGGCGGCCAAGGAGCACGTGACCGCGGGTGACGTGTTCCAGGTCGTGTTGTCCCAGCGGTTCGACCTCGACTCGCTGGGCGCCGATCCCTTCGACGTCTACCGGGTGCTGCGGCTGGTCAACCCGAGCCCGTATCTCTACTTCCTCAGCTTCCCGGAGATCACCGTGGTGGGTGCGTCGCCCGAGCCCATGGTCCGGCTCCGCGACGGCACCGTCGTGTCCCGGCCCATCGCCGGCTCGAGACGGCGGGGCGCCACCCCCGAGGAGGACGCCAGGCTCGAGGGGGAGCTGGTCGAGGATCCGAAGGAGGTGGCCGAGCACGTCATGCTGGTCGACCTGGCCCGCAACGACGTGGGTCGGGTGGTCAGCTTCGGGACCGAGGTGGTCGAGGAGATGATGGTGGTGGAGCGCTACAGCCACATCATGCACCTGACGTCACAGGTCTCGGGGCGGCTGTCCCCGGGCAAGGGACCCGTCGACGTCCTGCGGGCCACGCTGCCGGCGGGTACCTTGTCCGGCGCCCCCAAGGTCCGGGCCATGGAGATCATCGACGATCTCGAGCCCACCAAGCGTGGGGTGTACGGAGGCGTGGTGGGCTACCTGGATTTTTCGGGCAACCTGGACACGGCCATCGCCATCCGCACCATGACCGTGCATCCCGACGGATCGGCGTCGGTGCAGGCCGGCGCGGGCATCGTGGCCGACAGCGACCCGGCGGCGGAGAACGCCGAATGCGGGGACAAGGCCGCGGCCATGCTGTCGGCGGTGGCCATGGCCCGGGCGGCCGCGGCGGCGGCCCGATGAGCGGGTCCGAGCTCCTCGACGAGGTCGGGATCAGGGAGGCCTACGCCGCCCTCCGGGGCACGGCGGCCGTCCACCGGCTGTCCCGGGACGTGCTGTCGGTGTCGGGACCCGATGCCACCTCCTATCTCCAGGGCCAGTGCAGCCAGGACGTGTCCGCCCTCGGGGAACGGGCCACGGCCGAGTCGCTGCTCTTGAGCCCGCAGGGAAAGATCGACGCCTACCTCCGGCTGACCAGGATGGGTGGCGACACCTTCATCGTCGACACCGACCAGGGGTTCGGGCCGGTGGTGCAGGCCAGGCTGGAGCGCTTCCGGCTGCGGATGAAGGTGGTCATCGAGCCCGTGGACTGGATTTGCGTCGCCCTCCGCGGCCCCGACGCCCTCGAGCGGGTGACCGGTGCCCCCGAGCTCGTGGTCGCGGTGGACTGGCCGGGCCTGTCCGGGGTCGATCTGTTCGGACCGGCTCCTCCCGGCGGTCCGTCGGGGTGGATCGACGAGTCGGTCGTCCGGTGCGGGGACGATGCCTGGGAGGCCGCCCGGATCGAAGCGGGCGTGCCGGTCAACGGGCGCGAGATCGTGGACGGGTCGATCGCCGCCGAGCTCGGACTGGTCGATCGCACCGTCTCGTTCACCAAGGGCTGTTTCACGGGACAGGAGCTCGTGGCCCGCATCGACGCACGCGGATCGCATGTCGCCCGGCGGCTGGGCGGGGTGGTGGCCGGGGGTCGACCCGGCCGGGTCTCGGCGCCCGTCGGCGCCACCGTGCTGACCGCCGACCGGTCCCACCAGGTCGGTCACCTCTCCTCGGTGGCCTGGTCCCCGGGAGCGGAGGCCACGGTGGCCCTGGCCACACTGCACCGTCGGGTCACCCCGCCCGAAGCGGTGGTGCTGACCTGGGATGACAGCGACGGGACCCACACCCTCGAAGCCGACAGCCGGCCCCTGCCCATGACGGGGCCCCCGTCCGACCCCGGTGGCTGACGGGGGACCCGGTCTGCCCCCGGCGCCGGGCGAAGTGCTAGACCATCTCCCGGGCCGACACCGGTGACACAAGGTGACGCAGGTGACGCCGGTGGGGAGATCGGGGGAACGGTGGGGAGATCGGGGAAGGCTGGCGCGGGTTGCCGTGGGCCCTCGTGAGCCCGTCGAGGGCGTCCGGTGGACCGGGGTCCCACCTCCCGGTCACGCGGCCTGCCGGCCGGACGGAGCCGGAGGGGGCAGGAGACAGACCGACACATCGGAGGCAGGGATGAGCACAGAGCGACCGGCACCCGTGCCGGCACCGGGGGAGAACCCGGTGGAGATGGATGCCGAGCGCATCACCACATCGACCCGCGATCCGCAGGAGCTGGCCGAGCGGCTCCGGGTGTGGCTGGGGGAGCGGCTCGGTTCCGGGAACCCACCGGTCATCGACGAGGTGTCCAGCCCCGAGAGCAACGGGATGTCGTCGGAGACGCTCCTGTTCACCGCGGTCTGGCATGAGGACGGCCGTCCGGTGGCCCACCGCCTGGTGGCTCGCATCGAGCCCCCGGCCACCGACTATCCGGTGTTCACCACCTATGACCTCGGCATGCAGTACCGGGTGATGCGCCTGGTCCGGGAGCACACCCGGGTGCCGGTGCCCGAGACCTTCTGGCACGAGCCGGATCCGTCCGTCCTCGGCGGTTCCTTCTTCGTCATGGCCCGGGTCGAGGGGTTGGTGCCCCCCGACGTGCTCCCCTATACCTTCGGCGACAACTGGGTCTTCGACGCCAGCGACGCCGACCGCCACAGGGTGCAGGAATCTGCCATCCGGGCCCTGGCCGGCATCCACTCCCTCACCCCGGACAGGCACGACCTCTCGTTCCTCCAGCACCCGGTCCCGGGCCCGACCTCCCTCGAGCGCAGCCTCAACCATTGGCGGACCTACTACGAGTGGGTGGTGAAGGACACGCCCTCACCGCTGCTGGCCGACTGCTTCGCCTGGCTCGTCGACAACTTCCCGGCCGAGGCGGGCGAGGACGCACTGTCGTGGGGTGATGGCCGGATCGGCAACATGATGTTCCGGGACCACGAGGTGGTGGCCGTGCTCGACTGGGAGATGGCCGGCGTGGCCCCGCCCGAGGTCGATCTCGGGTGGATGTGCTACCTCCACCTCTTCTTCCAGGACCTGGCCGTGGACCTGGGCGCGCCCGGGCTGCCCCGCATGTTCCGGCCGGCCGACGTGGTCGAGTCCTACGCCAAGGCGTCCGGCCACGAGCCCCGCGATCTGACCTGGTTCATCGCCTTCGCCGCCATCAGGCACGGGGCCATCATGCGACGGGTCACCGAGCGGTCGATCTTCTTCGGGGAAGCCATGCCGCCCGACGACATCGATGACCTGATCATCCACCGGGCCACGCTGCGCGGCATCCTCGACGGTAGCTACTGGTCGGGCGTCGCACTCTGATCGAGGTGCGAGGTGCGGCGGCGCGCCGGTCGGCTCGGGCCGCCGGAACCGGCTGGTCGGTCGGGCCCTTCGGGTCGGGCGGCCGGAACCGGCTGGTCGGGTCGGGCCGCCGGAGTCGGCCGCTCGGGTGGGGCCGACGGAGCCGGCCGGCGGGAGCACGGAGCCGGGAGCCGGGAGCCGGGAGCCGGGAGCCGGGTCCGAACGCGACTACCAGAACGACGAATCGCCGTCGAGGCCCAGCACGGGATGGGCGCCGGTGACCATCGGCTGGCAGTTGCCCTGGCCGACCGCGCCCGAATCGAGGTCGCGGACCACGACGAAGGTGTCTCGGATCTGGTGGAGCCGGCGAGCCACCTCGGGCGGCCGGCAGTCCCCGATGCGCTCCCCGTCTACGTGGAGCTCCCCGCGCCACTCGCCATGGTGGTGGCCCTGCCATCCGAAGTAGAGCCCTGTCCCCAGGTGGAACCCGGTGTCGGTGGGCACCTCCATCAGGAAGGACCGTACCGAACCGTCCTCCAGGGTGACGGACACATCCCCGCCGAGCAGCCTCCGGTTGGCCGGGTCGAACGCCAGGTTGGGCCGGATGTCGGTCATCCGCTCCACGCGCCCGTCGAGGTGCTCGATGCCCCCGGTCACCGTGCGTCGGTGGTGGCCGAACCCGCTCATGTCGATCAGGTGCATGAACAGCCCCCACCGGGTGCCGTCCGGATCGGTCATCAGGATGGGGCTCCAGATCATCTGGAAGTTCATCTCCGTCGCCGGGTTGAACGGGTCGACATCGGTCGGCGGCGTCCCCACGTCGTAACGGGTCCCCCACGAGTGGTCCCTGGTCGACACCCACTGTTCGGAGGTGATGTCCTCCCGCACACCGTCGATCTCGACCCAGCCCGACGCAGTGCCGATCTGGTGGTACCGAACCAGATCGGCGCTCACCCGGTACCCGAGCGGGGCCCGCTGGTGGGTGCGCTCCTCGGTGGCCGGCGGTAGCACGGCTTCGTAGACCCAGTCGAAGGCCAACGGCTGGCACGGGTTCGGGTCCAGGGCGAATCGCACCCGCTTCATGGGCTCGATCACCTCGTAGCGGATGGGGCCGACCGACGAGTCGTCGAACCCCGGAAACAGCCGGCGGCTTCCCCGCACGGTGATCTGCTCCGGGCCCCGTGACAGACCGGCATAGCCGTCGAGCACGTTGCGGTTGGTGTACTTGCCCATGCCGAAGCCCAGCTGCAGGCTCCCGTCCCGTCGCGCCGCCATGGCGCAGACCTTCTCCGTCCAGGACGGGTCACTGGAGCCGACCGTGGCGAAGGTGTCGGCGATCTGGTGGTCGAAACGCTCGTCTGCGGGCCCCAGGGGTCCCAACGGATTGGCCATGGCCTGCCTCCTTGAACACCTGGCCTTCGGCGGGAGAGGGCTCAGACGCCGAGGCTACCCTTGGCCGCCCGTTCGAACAGGCGGTAGGGCAGCAGGCGCTTGCCCATGATCCCGATCCGCTCGTCGAACTTGCCCACCGACATGCGCCGGGGCGCCCGTTTGGCCCCGAGCGCCCGCTGGACCACGGCGGCCACGTCGTCGGGCGGCACACCGTTGGCCTCATCCTCGATCATGGTCCCCACCGCCTTGGCCGTTGCCGCCCGGTAGGCGTCGTCGCCCTCCGGCGGGGCCACGTCCCGCCGGCTCTGGGTGAAGTCGGTCCTGACATTGCCCGGCTCCACCAGCGTCACCTGGATGCCGAACGGCTCCACCTCGTAGGCCAGCGACTCCCCCCACCCCTCCATGGCGAACTTGCTGGCGCTGTAGAAGGACTGGAACGGGATGCCGATGACCCCACCGATCGAGCTGATGAGGATGACCCGGCCCCGGCCCTGTCGGCGCATGACCGGCAAGGCCTGCTGCACGACCCGCACCGCCCCCCAGAAATTGGTCTCCATCTGGTCCTTGGCGTCGCTGATGGGGGTCTGCTCGGACGCCCCGGCCAGTCCCCAGCCGGCGCAGGCCACCACCGCGTCCAGCCGGCCGTGCTCGGACAGCAGCGCTTCGACGCCGGACGCCACCGAGTTGTCGCTGTCCACGTCCATCACCATGGGGGTCCAGCCCCCCGGGGAGATGCCCCGCCTGCTGGCCCCGACGACCCTCCATCCCAGGGCGTGCTGGCGGTCGGCACAGGCTTTGCCGATCCCCGCCGACGCCCCGGTGACGAGAACGACATCATCCATGGGATCTCCCCTTCGCGCTGGTGCTGGTGCTGGTGGTCATCGAACCAGCCTGCCACTGCGCCGACGCGGTCGTCGGCCACGGTGGCGAATCGGTGGGCCGGCCGTTCGACGTCGGGCAGACAGACCGGTCGCCCGCGCATCAGGCGAGTGTCACCGGCGGATCACCGGCGCCCGCGACCGCCCCGGTAGGCTGCAATGGCCATGCCGACGTACCTGGATTCCATCCTCGCCGCCCACCGGGAGCGTGCGGCCGGGGACCTCCGCGACCTCGATGCGGCCCTGGAAGCGGCCGGATCGGCCGGTCCCGTCCGATCGTTCGACGGTGCCATCCGGACCGCATCGGACCGGGACGGGATGGCGATGATCGCCGAGGTCAAGCGCCGGTCACCGTCCAAGGGGGAGCTCGATCCCGACCTCGACCCTGCCGCCGTGGCCATGGAGTACGAAGCCGGTGGTGCCACCTGCCTCTCCGTGCTCACCGACCGTGACTTCTTCGGCGGTAGTGCCGCCGACCTCGCCTCGGCCCGTTCCGCCTGTTCCCTCCCCGTCCTGCGGAAGGACTTCACGGTCAGCCCGCTCGACGTGTGCGATGCTCGCGCCATGGGCGCCGACGCCGTCCTGCTGATCGTGGCCGCGCTCGACGACGGCGAGCTCAACTCCCTTCTCCACCTGTCCGAGCAGCTGGCGCTGACCGCCCTGGTCGAGGTGCACGATGAGCTCGAGCTCGGGCGGGCCCTGGACGCCGGGGCCCGGATGGTCGGCGTGAACCAACGCGACCTGCGCACCTTCGAGGTGGATCGCGGGCGTGCCCTGGCCCTCGGTGCGTCCATCCCGTCCGACGTGGTGGCGGTGGCCGAGTCGGGCATCCGTGATGCCGACGAGGTGGCTTTGCTGACCGGGGCCGGATACCGGGCCGTGCTGGTGGGGGAGACCCTGATCCGGTCGAGTTCGCGGCGGGCCGCCGTCGGCGCGCTGCTCGGCTCGGGCCGGTGATCCCGATCGAGGGCGTCGGGGAGGCGAGCGACGTGTTCGTGAAGATCTGCGGGGTGACCACCGAGGCCGATGCACTGCTCGCCGTGGGCATGGGGGCCTCGGCGGTGGGGTTCGTCTTCGCCCCGTCGCCGCGCCAGATGGCCCCGTCGGCCGTGGCCGACATCGTGAAGCGCATCCCGCACGAGACGATGACGGTCGGGGTCTTCCGGGACGAGGCCCCTACCCGGGTCATCGAGATCGCCAACCAGATCGGGCTGCGGGCGGTCCAGCTCCACGGGGTCGAGTCCGTCGATGACACCCGGTGGATCGCCGAGCGGGTGGGGCTGACCATCAAGGCCTTTCCCGCCGGCAACCGCAGGATCGACCGGTTCGCCGAGTACGGGGCCCAGCTGTTGATGATCGACGGGGCCAGTCCGGGATCGGGCGAGCTCTTCGACTGGCGCCTCGCCGAAGGGGTGGTCGATCCGCGCCGGCTGATCGTGTCGGGGGGCCTGCGGCCGGACAATGTCGGAGCCGCCATCGCCCATCTGCACCCGTGGGGCGTCGATGTGTGCAGCGGGGTGGAGGCCTCGCCCGGAGTCAAGGACCCGGTCAGGCTGCGTGCATTCATCTCGGCCGCGCACGCCGCCGCCCGGGCGGTTGCCGCCGCGTCCGGCGAGCGCGGGTACGGCGGGGAGTCCCCCGACGGCGCCGCCCACCGGGGCGCCGGCACCGACTCCTCCGGACTGTTCGATTGGCAGAGCGAGTAGTGGCCTCCGAGATCATGGGGGACCCCGGCCCGACCGGCCGGTTCGGTCACTTCGGCGGGCGCTATGTCCCCGAGTCGCTGGTCCCCGCCTGCCTGGAGCTGGAGGCGGCCTTCCGCGCCGCCTGGGCCGACCCGTCCTTCCGCACCGAGTTCGAACACGTCCTCCGCCACTACGGGGGCCGTCCCACGCCGGTGACCGTGTGCGACCGGCTCTCGGCCGAGCTTGGCGTGCGGGTCCTGCTCAAGCGCGAGGACCTGGCCCACACCGGATCGCACAAGCTCAACAACGTCATCGGTCAGGGACTGCTGGCCCGGCGGATGGGGAAGAGCCGGTTGATCGCCGAGACCGGGGCCGGCCAGCACGGTGTGGCCACCGCCACCGCGGCCGCCCTTCTCGGTATGACCTGCGTGGTCTACATGGGGGAGGTGGACATGGAGCGCCAGGAGCTCAATGTGTTCCGCATGGAGCTGCTGGGATCCGAGGTCAGGCCGGTCTCCAGCGGTAGCAGGACGCTGAAGGACGCCGTCAACGAGGCCTTGCGGGACTGGGTCGCCTCGGTGGGGGACACCCATTACTGCCTGGGCTCGGTGATGGGCCCGCATCCCTATCCGTGGATGGTCCGGGAGTTCCAGCGGGTCATCGGCGACGAGGCCCGAGGGCAGTGCCGCGACCTGCTCGGGGGCGACGACCCCGACGTGGTGGTGGCCTGCGCGGGCGGAGGATCCAACGCCGCGGGGATCTTCGCCGGGTTCGCCGACGACTCGGTGTCGGCCTTGGTGGCGGTGGAAGCAGCCGGTGGGGCGGCCATGACCACGGGTATCCCCGGCGTGCTCCACGGCATGCGGAGCGCGCTCATGCAGGACGAGGCCGGCCAGATCCTCGAGGCCCAGTCCATCTCGGCCGGCCTCGATTACCCGGGCATCGGGCCCGAGCACGCCCACCTGGCCGAGATCGGCCGGGCCACATACCAGACGGCGGCCGATCAGCCGGTGATCGAGGCGTTCCAGCGGTTGGCCCGGACCGAGGGGATCATCCCCGCCCTCGAGTCGGCCCACGCCATCGCCTGGGTCATCGCCAATGCGGGCACGCCGGCGCTACCCGTCGGTTCGACGGTGCTGGTCAACCTGTCCGGACGCGGCGACAAGGACGTGGCCCAGGTCCGCGATGTGCTGAGGGCCGGCCCGTGACGGGGACGGAGGCGGTCCGGAACGGTGGTCCCGGTCCGGGTCGCGGTGCGGGTCCCGGTAGGGGTGCGGGTCCCGGTAGGGGTGCGGGTCCCGGTAGGGGTGCCGACCGCGGCCATGGCGCCGGCCGCCTGGAGTCGGCGTTGGTGGCCCGCCGCCGTGCCGGCCACAAACTGCTCATCCCCTATGTGACCGGCGGGATGGACGACGGCTGGCTGCTCACGGTGGAGGCGCTGGCCGGGGCGGGAGCCGATGCCATCGAGGTGGGCATCCCTTTCTCGGACCCCATGATCGACGGTCCCACCATTCAGGAGGCGTCGCTCCGGGCCCTCGAGCGCGGAACCACGCCTGACGGGATCCTGGCCGACCTGAGCCGGATCGACGTCGGTATACCGCTGGTGGTCATGACGTACTACAACCTCATCTACCGGGCGGGCCACGACCGCATCGCCGGGATGATGTCCGAGTCCGGCGTCTCGGGTGCCATCATCCCCGACCTGCCGCTGGAGGAGATCGGTCCCTGGGCCGAGGCCGCCGACGGGGCCGATGTGGCCACCGTCCTGCTGGTGGCACCCTCCACTCCTCCCGACCGCATCCGGGCCATCTGCGATCGGTCGCGCGGCTTCGTGTACGCCGTCGGGCGGATGGGCGTCACCGGGGAACAGGCGGTATTGGCCGATTCGGCCCGTCAGGTGGCCGAGCGGGTCGGCGCCGTGACCGAGCTGCCGGTGTGCGTCGGCATCGGGGTGTCCACCCCCGAACAGGCCGTCGAGGTGTGTCGGGTGGCCGACGGCGTGGTGGTCGGATCGGCACTGGTCCGGCGGCTGCTGGAAGGAGAGGGCCCCGACGGCGCCGCCGACTTCGTCTCCTCCTTGCGTCGGGCGCTCGACGCCGGCTGATCAGGTCCGAACGGGTCGAGTCGGGTCCGATCGGGTCTGGTCCGATCGGGTCGGGTCTGGTCCGATCGGGTAGGGCGCCGACCAGGTCAGCTCCGGTCGAGTCGGGTAGGGCCGACCAGGTCAGCTCCGGTCGGGTCGGATGAGGCGGTAGATGGCCTTGGCCAGGGAACGGCGGCTCCGCCTGTCGGCCCGGTGCTCGAGCCGGTGCCGGATGAGCTCCCGGCGCTCCTGGAGGTCCCGGAAGGTGATCGATTGGTCCTCGTCGGTGAAGCCCATGGCAGCCCGATAACCGTCGAGATCGACCGGGCTCTCGAGGAGCTCGACGCCGATGTCCCGGGCGATCCGCTCACCGTGCCGCTCGGTGAAGTACGTGACCACGGTGAGTATCTCTTTCAGGATGTCCACGTCGGGCGCCAGGGTGGCCATCGAACCGTTGAGGAAGAGGATGTCCTTGACGAACAGCATCAGCTCCTTGGGCAGTCGGGCGCCGTAGCCCAGGAGGGCCTTGGTCACATCGCGCAGTTCGTCCACCATCTCGTCGGCGGTCAGGGTGGTGGGGTCGACGGCGGGGCGGTCGAGGCCGAGGTCACGGATGACGGCAGCCACATCGGAGTCCGCCGGGAGGGCCCCGAGATCCCGCAAGGCCTCCACCTGGACCTCCAGGTTGTTGGTGGTGGCCCCCATCTGCAGGCGGAGGAAGGCCAGCCGCTTCCGCTCGTCGAGGCGACCGGTGATCCCGAAGTCGAGCAGTGCCACCGTGCCGTCACGCTGCACCATCAGGTTCCCGCCGTGCAGATCTCCGTGGAAGACCCCGTAGAGGAGGGCGCCCTCGAGGAAGGCGATCAGGCTCGAACGCAGCACAGCCGCCGTGTCGATTCCCGCGGCCCGCATGCCGTCGGCGTCGCCCCAGGTGAAGCCGCGCAGCTGCTCCATGACCAGCACCCGTCTGGTCACCAGCTCGGGGTGGGGGCGCGGGACCACGATGAACCGTTCGCCGGTGACCGCGAACACCTTGGCGATGTCCAGCATGTTCTGGGCCTCGAGCCGGAAGTCGAGTTCCTCGACGATGGTCTCCGCGAACAGTTCCACCAGGGCGGGCGGATTGGTCAGGGCGGTGATCGGGATGCGCCCGACCAGCAGGGGGGCGATCCACGACATGGCGGCGATGTCCAGCCGGACCAGGGAGGCCACGGTGCGGCGCTGGACCTTGACCACGACCCGCTCGCCGGTCCGCAGCGTGGCCGCGTGCACCTGGGCGATCGACGCCGACGCGATGGGCACCCGATCGAACGACACGAACACGTCGGAAAGCGGCCGGCCGAGGTCCTCCTCGATGGTCCTGCGCACCGTCGAGAAGGGCTCGGGCGGAACCCGGTCGCGTAGCAGCCGGAATTCGTCGACCAGCTCCTCGGGAAAGATCCCCTCGCCCGACGAGATGATCTGGCCGAGCTTGATGTAGGTGGGGCCGAGGCGTTCGAATGCCGGGCGTAGCCGCCGGGAGAGGCCTGACCGCGACGCCGGCGTGCCCCGGTCCCGCAGCCCCCAGCTGAGCAGGGCCATCCCGAGCCGCATCCCCACCGCCGTCACCCGCGCCACCGAAGGCAGGCGCTCGGGGGTGACCAGCTGACGGGCCAGGGCGGCCGCGTCGCGCCGGAGGACGTCGATGTCGCCGCCGGTCTCGGCCGGGAAGCGCCAGGGCATGGCCGCCGGGTCCACTGTCCACGGGCCGTCGACGGTGAAGGCCCCGATGGCCAGGTCGGGGCGTGCTCCGCGGTGGGGGACGGGCTCGGGACGGGTCAGTTGTTCAACCATCTCGACTCAACGGTAGGGGCTGCGGCGGGCCGCCGGTCCGCGCCCGGGTCGTTGGGGGCACGCCGCAGCCGGTCCGCGCCCGGGTCGTTGGGGGCACGCCGCAGCCGGTCCGCGCCCGGTCGGTTGCCGGTCGCCGCCTAGGACGGCGAGATCACCAGGCAGCCGTTGTGGCCACCGAAACCGAAGGAGTTGGACAGGACCGGCGCCGGGTCCCACGCCCGGGCGGTGCCGGCCACCACGTCGAGGTGGATGTCGGGATCGGGTTGCTCGTAGCCGGAGGTCGGCGGGATGAGGTGGTGCGCCATGCTCAGGACCACGGCCACCGCCTCGATGGCGCCGCATGCCCCCAGCCCGTGTCCGGTGATCCCCTTGGTGGAGGTCACCGGAGGGGAGGTGGCGCCGAACACCTTGGCGATGGCGTCCGCCTCGGCTTGGTCGTTGAGGGGCGTCGAGGTGCCGTGGGCGTTGATGTGCCCGATCTGGTCGGGCGTGACCGTGGCGTCCTCCATGGCCAGGGTCATGCAGGCGGCGGCGCCCGATCCGCCCGGGATCGGTGCCGTGATGTGATGGGCATCCGCCGTGCTCGCCGAACCGGCCAGCTCCCCGTAGATCTTGGCCCCGCGGGCCACGGCGTGGTCCCACGCCTCGAGGACGAGGGCCCCCGCCCCCTCGGTGATGACGAAGCCGTCGCGTCGGGCGTCGAAGGGTCGCGAGATGCCCGAGGTGGACAGGGCGGTCATGTTGGAGAAGGCGGCCATGCCCACACCGGTCATGCCTGCTTCGGCGGCACCGCCGATGGCCACGTCGCAGCGGCCCGATGCCACCAACCTCGCCGCATGCCCGATGCTGTGGGCGCCGGCCGCGCACGCCGTGGTCACCGTCTCCGACGGTCCGTGCCATCCGAGGCGGATGGAGATGGCGGCGGCGCCGGCATTCGACATCATCATGGGCACCAGGCGGGGCGAGACCCGGCGCGGTCCCTTCTCGCCGAAGATCAGGATCTGGGTCTCGAGCGTCTCCAACCCGCCTACACCGGTTCCCATGACGACGCCCGACCGTCCGGGATCGGCATTGACCTCTCCGGCGTCTTCGAGAGCCATGGCCGCTACAGCCACGGCGAACTGGGCGAACCGGTCGAGCTGGCGGGCCTCCTTGGTGGTCACCCAGCGCTCGGGGTCGAAGTCGGGGACCCTGCGCTCACCGGCGGGAGGCGACCCGTTCAAGCCGGTCCACAGCGCGTCGGTGCCCACACCGCAGCACGAGACGACCCCCATGCCGGTGATGGCCACCCGCCGCCCGGCCACCGGGCCTTCGGGGCCGATGCCCAGCAGCATCAGAGCTTGGCGGTGATCAGGTCGAAGGCCTGGCCGATGGTCTCGATACCCTCGAGCTCGGTCTCCTCCACCGAGACGTCGAAGGTCTCCTCGAGCGCCATCACCAACTCGACCAGGTCGAGACTGTCCGCATCGAGGTCCTCGGCGAAGCGCGCCTCTCTTGTCACCTTGTCCGCAGGCACCTGGAGTACCTCGACCGCGCACTCCTTGAACTTCTCGAATGCCTCGTCTTCACTCACGCACTTGCTCCTTTGATCAGGGATTCTTCACTTGGACTGCTTGGACTGCTTGGACTGCGATGACCACTCGTACTGCTCGGACTGCTCGGTTCAGGACCGCCCGTTGTCACAGGCCCATGCCCAGGCCACCGTCGACGGGGAGGACAGCGCCGGTGATGTAGCCCGCCCCGGCCGAGGCGAGAAACCCGATGGCCTCTGCGATCTCCTCAGGCCGGGCCACCCGGCCCAACGGCACCTGGGATTGGAATTCGGTTCGTCGTTCCTCTCCGAGAGCCGCGAGCATATTCGTTTCGACCAGGCCCGGAGCAATCACGTTGACCGTGATGGAACGGCTGGCCACCTCCCGGGCCATGGAACGGGCCATTCCGACCAGGCCGGCCTTGGAGGCCGCGTAGTTGGCCTGCCCTGGCGAACCGATGAACGCCCCGACCGACGAGACCATGATCACCCGGCCACGATGGAGCCGGATCATCTTGGCCAGGGCTCGCTTGGTCACCCGGAAGACACCGGACAGATTGGTGTCGATGACCTCGGACCACGCATCCTCACCCATACGCAGGACCAGGGTGTCGCGGGTGACGCCGGCGTTGGCCACCAGGACCTCGACCGGCCCCCAGGTCTCCTCGATGGTGTCGAATGCGGCCCCGACCTGATCGGGGTCGGTCACGTCACAGGCCAGCACGAGGAGTCGATCGCCCTCCGCCCCGCCACCCGGCCCGCCACCCGATCCGCCATCCGGCCCGCCACCCGGCCCGCCACCCGATCCGCCGCCCGATCCGCCATCCGGCCCGCCACCCGATCCGCCGCCGGGCTCCGAGTCTCCTTCGACGGTCCCCGATCGGGACGTCACCGCCACCCGGTCCCCATGGTCGAGGAACCATCGGGCCGTGGCCCACCCGATGCCACGGGTCCCTCCCGTGACGAGGACCACCCGACCCTGGCCCGAGGTGCCGTTCTCGCTCACGACGCGCTCCCGGTGGTGCGGATCCAGGCCACAGGCTGGCCCTCGACCACCCGTTCACCGCGGACGGCCAACCACCGCACCAGGATGCCGTGGAACGGGGTCCGCACATCGGTCAGCCCGACGGTGCCCACCCGATCGCCGACGGCCAGGACCGAACCGGGCTCGGCCCCCTGGCCGCTGCCCGGGCGCGGCGGTGGCCTCGGCCAGCGCCGTGCTCTCCAGGGCGGCCAGGTTGACGTCGGGTTCGAACACGCCTGGTGTGGGGCTCACGATGACTCTCTCCGAGGTGTAGAGGTGCTCTCCTTGGTGTGCAGGACCGGATGTCGACCACTCGTCGGTGCCGGCCAGCGTGTCCATCAGCTTGTCGAGGTCGGCCGGCACGGCGACGGCCACGCCCCGGACGTCGGGGATGGTCCTCCGTACCATGCCGGTCAGAACGCCCCCCGGGCCGAGCTCGGCGATGAGGGTCGCCCCCCGCCCCCCCAGGGCTTCCAGGGTCTGTCGCCAGCGAACCGGGCTGCACAGCTGGGCGGACAGCAGCCCGGGCCACTCGGCCGGGTCGGTGTGCACCCGGGCGTCGACGTTGGCCATGACCGGGACCTCGGGCGAGTGGAACTCCACGCCGTCCAAGGTCCGCCGGAGCCGGGCCCGGGCCGGGAGCATCAGCTGGGTGTGGAAGGCACCCGACACCGGGATGGGCAGTACCTTGCGGGCCCCCAGCTCCTTTGCCCGTTCGGTGGCCGCCGCGATCCCCTGCACCGTGCCGGCGATGACCACCTGACCCGGTGCGTTGTAGTTCGCCACCCAGACCTCGTCTTCGGCCCGTTGGCAGGCCGCCTCGGCGTCGTCGTCGGCGATCCCGATGCAGGGCGGCCATGGTGCCGGGGCGTTCGTCGGCCGCCGCCTGCATGGCGTCGCCGCGCTCGATCACCAGCCTGGTCCCGTCGGAGAGGGAGAGGGCACCCGACGCCACCAGCGCCGTGTACTCGCCCAGGCTGTGGCCGGCGCACGCCGCCGGGAACAGGCCGAGGCGTTCGACGGCGTCCAGAACCACCAGGCTCATCACGAATGTGGCCAGCTGGGCGTTGGCCGTGCGGGTCAGCTCCTCCATGGGGGCCTCGAGCAACAAGGCGGTCAGGTCGCGTCCGGCGATGTCCGACGCCTCGGCGGCCACCTCCCAGGAGGGGTGCTCGACCCAGGCGTGACCCATCCCGGACCGCTGTGATCCCTGTCCCGGGAAGGTAAAGGCCAGCACCTACCGACTCCTCTCGAATGCTCTCGGCCGACTCCGGCCACGGTGGCGGGTCAAGTGTGGCACGGAGATGGGCGGATGAGGGGGTTCCCGGCAACGTCCGTCCACCGCCCGCCGTCTCCACCAGCGGGGACGGGATCGGCCCAGCACGCCCACCGAGAGTTTTCTACGATGCGAGCGTGTTCACCAACAAGAAGCGGCGGCAGGCGGTGGCGGCCTTCTCGATGGCCTCGGGGGTACGGCGATCGGTGACCGCGCCGGTGCCTACGTGGGTCTCGGCGCCGGCGCCGGCGCCGGGACGGTCCGGTGAAGGCGTCCCGGCGGCCAGGCCCCGCATCTCCGCCGACTGGCTGGCCTGGCCGACGCTCAGCGAATCGCCCTCCGGACCGGACGTGGTCGGGGTGAACTTCTACAAGGCGGAGCTGGCCGCCATCATGAACTTGTGGGGCCCGCTGTTCATGGCCGAACTGGTGGTGGGGCCGAAAGGCGAGTTCTCCGAGCCGGTGAACCTGGTGGTGGGGGGTGCCGCCGTGGGCAACGTGCCCCACCGCATGGCCGGCGACTACAGGAAGGCCATCTCCGAGCTCCACCGGTCCGGGAAGCGGGCCATCTGCCGGATTTCGGCCACGCCGGGGCCCATCGCCCCCCTGCTGGTCATCCACGGCGCACCACGGCCACGGCGGCTCGGGGATCCGTTCCTCCCACCGGCCGGACCGGGTGAGCCGGTGGTCCTGGACGCCGAGGGGACCGGGCGCCTGCAGGCGACCCCGGCCGATGGGGCCGGAACCTCCACGAGGAGGGGGGCACGGGACGCGACCACCGCCACCCTGGTGCCCCGGGTCGGACGGCTGGAGGTGCAGCTGGACGGCGACCGGGTCGGGCACCTGACGGGCCGGTACCCGCTGGTGGAGAAGGCAGCTGGCTTTCAGTACCCGCTGACCTGTCGAGCGGTGTTCGACGGCGATGCCGGCGGGAGCTCCGGCCTCCGGGTGTTCGTGCCCCGGTAGGGGGCGAGGCACCCGTGGGCGGGACAGGACTCGCCCTCGCGGCATGGAGACCGGCAGCAGGGTACGGAAACGTGCCCGGGGCGGGATTCGAACCCGCACGCCCTTTCGGACAATGGATTTTGAGTCCATCGCGTCTGCCATTCCGCCACCCGGGCTGGTGGGGGCGCAGCCTACTGCCACCCCCGTGCCGATCCAGACCGTGAGCAACGGCTGGCCGTACTCTTCGGGGGTGGGAGCGGACGGCAATAACGACAGCCTGCGCCGGGCCTGGGCGTCGATCGGGTCCGGTGCCGGGCTGACTCTCGATGCCGTCGAGCTGTGGCTGGTCGACGCGGGGTTCATCCGACCCGTCCGGACGGCAAAGGGCGAGCACCGGAATCGGCCCTTGGTGCTGGTCCGCCTGCTCGGCCACGCCGGCGGGTCGCCTGTCGAGGGTTGGGGGGAGTGTGCGGCCCTGGCCGATTCCACCTACGACGACGAGGACGCGTCGTCGGCGTTCACCACGCTCGAGCGGTCGCTGCTTCCGGCCCTGATGGCCGAGTCACACACCACGGCCGACACGATCACTACGGCCGACACGATCGCCACGGCCGACACTCCCAACACGGTCGACACTCCCAACACGGCCGCCATCCCCACCGAGATCATCGCCCCCGAGACGGCCGGTACCGGTGTCCCGGTACCCGGGCCTTCGGACCTGGACCATGTCCGCCAGGCCGCGCCCGGCGCCCCCCTGGCCTTCGCCGCTCTCGAGATGGCGGTGGCCGATGCCCACCTTCGGGCCGAGGGACGGTCCCTGGCCGGGGTGCTCGGCGTCGAGGACCGACCCGTCGCCATCGGGGCGGTCGTCGGTCAGTTCGAGTCGGTCGGCTCGCTGGTGGCCGAGGCGGCCAGGCTCGCCGACCAGGGGTTCAGCCGGGTCAAGATGAAGATCGGACCCGGGTGGGATTTGGAGGCCTTGGGGGCGGTGGCCCGCGAGGTCCCGAGCCTGCGCCTGCAAGCCGACGCCAACGGCAGCTACACCGGCTCCGACATCGGCTACCTCACCGGCCTCGACCGGTTCGGGCTGCTCTGCCTCGAACAGCCCTTCGAACGCGGCGACCTGGACAGCCACCGCCGGCTGGCCGAGCGGATGACCACGCCGATCTGCCTCGACGAGAGCGTCGACTCGGTGGGCGCCGCCCGCCGGGCCCTGGCCATGGGGGCCTGCTCGGTCGTCTGTATCAAGCCGGCCCGGCTGGGCGGCCTGGGGGCGGCCCTGGATCTGGTCCAGACCTGTACCGAGTCCGCTGTCCCGCTGTGGATGGGGGGGATGTTCGAGTCCGGCTACGCCCGCGGCGTCAACGCCACGCTGGCCGCTCTCCCCGGGTTCGCCTGGCCGGGCGACCTGAGCCCGGCCGGTTCGTATCTCGAGGTGGATCCGGCCCCCGGCCCCGTCCCGGCCCCGTCGGGCCCGGGCGGAGCCCTGTGCGTCGTCCCCCCGGCCGGAGGCGGGCTCGGGAGTGCGCCCGACCTGGGGATCCTCGAGGACCGGTGCCGGAAACGGGTCCGCATCGAGGCCGGCGGCCCGTGACCCTGGGGTTTCCGGGCCTCTTTGGTCGGTCGCCGGGCCGGGCGCCAGTTTGTGCATGACAGGACGCCCGCCGTGCGTAGAATTGCCTGCCCATGCATCGCGCCATCGTCGAACGCCGCCTGAGTGATGCCCACCAGCGGCTGGTTCGCGCCCGGACCGAGCTGGCCGTGCTCGACGAGCAGTTGGTCGTGGTCAACGAGATCGCCGACGACACCCGCTTGAGGGCGCTGGTGGCGGAGACTCCGTTGGCGTCCAAGGAGCACGACGAGGCCAGCCGGCATGCCACCGCCATGCACGAGACCCGCCAAGCCCTCGTCGACCGGATCGCCGAGCTCGAGCGCAAGCAGGACGAGCTGCTCGACCGTCTTGTGGTCGGTCCCGGTTGACCGCCCGACGGCCGCACCTGACTCCATACTGTCCACCGACGGTGTCTCCCGATGCCGTCGATACCGGTTTGGGAAGGACCCCGACAACCATGAGCAGGCGAGTGGTCATCGCGGAGGACGAGGCGATCATCCGTCTCGACCTGAAGGAGATCCTCCAGGACGAGGGATACGACGTGGTCGGGGAGACCGGCCGGGGCGACGAGGCGGTGGACCTCGTCCGCCGGCACCAGCCCGATCTGGTGATCCTCGATGTCAAGATGCCGGGCTCCGACGGTCTGGCCGCGGCCCGCTCCATCCGGGATCTGGACATGAAGGTGGCCGTCCTCATCCTCACCGCCTTCAGCCAGCGGAACCTCATCGACGAGGCGCGCGATGCCGGGGTGGCCGCCTACCTGGTGAAGCCGTTCCAGCGGATCGAGCTCATCCCGGCCATCGATCAGGCCATGGCCAGGTGCGAGCAGGAGTGGGCCATCGACGCCGAGGCCCGACGAGCGGCGTCCGAGGGGAATTCCGGCCACCCGGTCAGCGCCGAGGACAAGCTCGAGACGCGGCGCCTGGTCGATGGGGCCAAGAGCGTCCTGATGGACCGGGCCGGCATGTCCGAGACGGAGGCGTTCGGGTTCATCCAACGCACGGCCATGGGGACGAGGTCGCGGATGATCGATGTCGCCCGCCAGGTCCTCGAGGGCTCGCTCGCGCCCTAGCGCGACCCGTCCGTTGAACGTGGCCGGCAAACCCCCTGCGACGAAGCGCCCGGCGATCCCGACACCGGAGCCGGTCGCCGCGGGTGCGCCCCCGGGCCCCTGATCCTGCTGGATGGGATGTCCCTGGCCTTCCGGGCCTACTTCGCCCTGCCCCCCGATCTGGCCACCAGCACGGGTGTGGTGACCAATGCCGTGCACGGGTTCACCTCCATGGTGGTCAATCTGGTCCGCGACCACCGTCCGGTGGGCCTGGCCGTGGCCTTCGATCTTCCCGGGGGGACCTTCCGCGACGAGATCGCCGAGGACTACAAGGCCGGGCGGGCCGACACGCCGCCCGACCTCCCGCCCCAGTTCGAGATGATCCGGTCCGTGCTCGGGTCGCTCGCCATCCCGGTGGTGGAGGCCGAGGGTTTCGAGGCCGACGACGTGCTGGCCACCCTGGCCACCGAGGCCCGGGACCGCGGCACCCGGTGATCATCGTCACCGGCGACCGGGACGCCTACCAGCTGGTCGAGGACCCCTACATCCGGGTGCTCTACAACCGCAGGGGGGTGAGCGACTACGCCCTCTACGACGAGGCCGGCATCGAGGAGCGGACCGGGGTGCGGCCGGAGAAGTACCCCCTGCTGGCCGCGTTGCGCGGCGACCCCTCCGACAACCTTCCCGGGGTGCCCGGGCGTGGGGGAGAAGACCGCGGCCAAGCTGATCAACGAGTACGGTGATCTCGACACCCTCTTCGCCCACCTCGACGCACTGTCGCCCAAGCTCCGCGAGAACCTGGCGGCCAGCGTCGAACAGGTGCGGATCAACGCCGAGGTGATCCCGCTGGTGAGGGACGTCCCCCTCGACGTCCACGTCGACCAGTTGACCCTCGGGGGCTGGGACCCCGAAGAGGCCAGGGCGACCTTCGCCGAGCTCGAGCTCCGCACGGTGTGGCCGCGGTTCACCGTCCTGATGGACGAGGGGGCCTTCGGGCCGCCGGCCGGGTCGGTCGCCGGAGTCGGGGCCGTGGGGCCGGGGCCGGTGGGGCCGGGCCGGCTCCGGGGCCGGCGGGGCCGGAGCCAGGTCCGGGCAGCGGGGGCGGTGACACCCGGCGACCGGCCGACGCCATGCCGGAGTGGCTGGCCGAGCCCGAGGTCGAGGTCCCGCCGCACGGCGGCAGGCGGCCCGGGACGCCCTCGGTCGCCTCTTCGCCGCCGCGGCCGCGTCGACCGGGGCCGTGGCCGTTCTCGCCCGGTGGTCGGGGGACCCGGGCCGGTCACCCGTCCTCAGCCTCACCGTCTCGCCGAGGCGGCCGGCGGCGGGCCGGTGGCCATCGTCCACATCGGTCCCGATGCCCAGGGTCGTGCCCACCCTGCTCGGCCAACCCGTGGTGCTCGAAGTCCTGGCCCGGGCCTCGGGCCGGGAGGGGTGGGCGTGGTGGGCCACGACGCCAAGGAGATGATGCGGTCGCTGCTGCCGCTCGGCGTCGACATCACCGGGCTGACCATGGACACCGCGGTGGTCGCCTATCTCCTCGACCCGTCCGTGGACCGCTACCGGCTCGGGGACCTCGCCTCCCGCTTCCTGGACGTCACGGTCGACGACGGCACCGGTGGCAAGGGGCAGGGCACCTTCGCCCTCGACGAGGCGCCCGAGAGGCTGAGCGGGACGACGGCATCGGGGAGGACGACCTGCGGGCGGTCCGGCTCACCGCCGTCCTGGCCCGGCTGCGCCCGCCGATTGGCCGAGGCGCTGGCCGGGGTGGGGGAGGATGCGCTCTACCACGACATCGAGCAGCCCCTGGTCCGGGTGCTGGCCCGCATGGAGGTGGTGGGCATCCCAGTCGACCGGGATGTCCTGCGGTCCATCGCCGCCGGGCTGGCCGAGGAGTGTGCATCGCTGGAGGCCACCATCCAGGACCTGGCCGGGGGGCCGTTCAAGGTGAACTCGGTTCCCCAGCTCCGCACCGTGCTCTACGAGACGCTCGGGCCTCACGCCGGTGCGCAAGACGAAGACCGGGTTCTCGACCGACGCCCGCACGCTCGAGCTCCTGCGCGGCCAGCATCCGATCGTCGAGGCGCTGCTGCGCTATCGCGGAGGTCGAGAAGCTCCGCTCCACCTACGGCGAGAGCCTGGCCGCCGAGGTGGGCGCCGACGGCCGTATCCATGCCACCTTCCGCCAGACGGTGGCCCGCACCGGGCGGCTGTCGTCGGACCGGCCCAACCTGCACAACATCCCGGTGCGCACCGAGGAGGGCCGCCGGTTCCGCGAGGCCTTCGTACCCTCGCCCGGCCGGCGCCTGCTGGTGGCCGACTACGACCAGGTCGAGCTCCGGGCCATCGCCCACCTGTCCGGCGACCCCGGGCTGAGCGCGGCCTTCGCCGCCGGCGAGGACATCCACCGCACCGTGGCCTCGCAGGTCTTCGGCGTCGACCGCGACGACGTCACCCATGCCCAGCGCTCGACGGCCAAGATGGTCTCCTACGGCCTGGCCTACGGCATGGAGGCCTACGGGCTGTCCCAGCGGCTGGGGGTGCCGGTGGAAGAGGCCCAGGCCATCCTCCAGGCGTTCTTCGCCGCCTTTCCATCCGTGCGCGAGTACATGGAGCGGGCGGTGTCCGATGCCCGCACGAACGGGTACACGGTGACCGCTTTCGGGCGGCGCAGGCCCCTTCCCGACCTGATCTCGACGAACTACCAGGTGCGCCAGGCGGCCGAGCGTCAGGCGATGAACGCCGGCATCCAGGGCCTGGCCGCGGACCTGTTCAAGGTGGCGCTGATCAGGTTGGATGCCGGGCTCGAAGATGGAGGCCTGGCCTCGGACCTGGTACTCCAGGTCCACGACGAGGTACTGGTCGACGTGGTCCCCGAAGAGGCGGACGAGGTGGCTGCGCTCACCGAGCAGGCGTTGACCGGCGCGGCGGACCTGAGCGTCCCGCTGAAGGTGGCAATGGCCTGGGGCTCCTCGTGGGCCGAGGCAAAGGAAGGCTGACCCCGCCGGTCCGGTCGGATCTGGCCCGGTTTGGGCCCCCTGACCGACCGTTGCCGATCCGCGCGCCGCCTGGCCACACCGCCCGGCCGCCCCGCCGGGGCCGCTCCGCCCGGCCCTTCCCGCCCTCCTCCCTTTGGATCCGACCCGATGCGACGGGGTTCACTCGTCCTGTCGGTCCTGTTTCCGCCTGGCCCTGGCCTCGGGGGTGTCCATCCCGAGGTCGGGCTCCTGGCCGAAGGGGGGCTGGGGCTCGAACCGCCACCGGGGGGTGCCCCCCGGTCCGGTCCCCTCCCAGGAGAGGATCCATCCCTCGTAGGTCTTGAGGAAGTGGTGGTGGTGGCAGAGCAGGGCCAGGTTGTCGAGGGTGGTGGGTCCGCCTTCGGCGAAGGGGATGATGTGGTCGATCTCGAGCCCGAACGAGGTCCGACAGCCGGGCACCACACAGGTGGTGTCCCGGTGGACGAGGGCGGTGCGCAAGGTCCGGTTGATGGTCCGGCCCTGATGGGAGACGGCCCGGATGTCCCCGGCCCGGTGGAAGACGAGGCGCAAGAAGGAGTCGTTGGCCAGGTCCCTCGCCATGGCCACCGGGATGGGCCCCTGGTGGTCGATCTCACAGCACTCGTCGCCCTCGGTGTGCCCCCGCAGCAGGGCGTCCAGGTCCACCCGGACCATCACCGAGCAGGTCGGGGGCCCGTCGATGAGGGAGGACGGGTCGTCCCCGTTGACATCGTCGTCGGCGGTGTCGGTGACATCGTCGGCGGTAGTGACATCGTCCCCGTTGACATCGTCGTCGTCGGTGTCCCCGGCGGTGCCGTCCCCGGGCCCGGGAGCGGTCCTTCGTGGTGGTGACGGGGGCCGGAGCCGGTCCCCGGTGTCGGGGTGGCGCTGGGTGATGAGGGCGAAGAGGGCATCGGCCCGCACCGCCCGTTCGGGACCGGCGTCCTCTCCGGCCGCCCGTCGGGCCCGGCGCAGGCGGGTGGCCACCTGGCCCAGGCGGGAGAGGATCTGGGCCCCCCGGTCTGCGGTGTCCCGGCCCTGGTAGCAAAAGGCCCCCTCGGCATCGGTCCACGACGAGAAGGAGCGGCTGTCCCGGATCCGTTTGACCGCGGCCAGAGGGTCCTCGGTGGCCGAGGTGGCCCGGGACCGCCGGCAGCGCTCCCGCACGGCCGAGAGGGGGGCGGACCCGGCCCCTCTGAGCAGCTCTCCTTCCCGCTCGGGGGCGACCACCCCGGCCGAGGTGAGCTCGGTCACCTTGGGCAGAGACAGCTGCCCGGTGCGCACGGCGGCCTCGGTGGCCGGCAGCCGGGCCAGGCGCTGGCCGTTGGCCAGGGTGGTGTGGGCCTGGCCGGTCGAGACCCCCTCCAAGGCGGCCAGCATCACCGCGGCCGAGCGGTACCCGTCCTCCCGCCAGATCCCCGAGGCCTCGATCCGGGGGGCGAGCAGGGTCTTGCCCGCCACCACCAGGCGCTCCAGGTCGACCAGGGACCGGTAGAGGCCGGTGGCACCAGCGCCGGTCAACCGGTCGGGCTCGAGCTCGGAGACCACCGAGCCCACCAGGGCCGTGGCCGCATCCAGCCGGGCCCCGAGACCGTCGGCACCGTCGGCACCGCCGGAGGGAACCCCGGCAGCCCCGGCAGTACCGGCACCATGAGCACCGTCGGCACCGTCGGCGCCGGCCGAGGGAACCCCGGCACCATCGGCACCGGCTCCCGCCTCTTCCTTCACTGCACCGGCCACCGGGGTCATGGACAGATGCTTCCAGGGGGGTGTGACTATCGACGCCCGGAGGGGAGGAGGGGAGGGAGAGGGGACCCCCGAACCCGGACAGACGGCGGCGGAAGAAGCCGATCTGGCAGTCACCGGCCGGCCCAGCGTCCGGCAGACCGGCCGGTCCAGAGGAACCGGCGGAGCAGGGCCCGGGCCAGCCGGAGCCCGGAGAACGGACGCGCCGCCACCGCCCGTACCGCCCATCGAACCCGTGAAGTAAGATTGTCCGCCGGCCACAACGGTTGTGGCCCACCTTCACCACCGGAGCCCCGAAAGCGGTCCGGTGGCCTTGTCCGGAAAGCGAGCTACCTACTACATGTCCGATACACAAGTCGTACCCGAGGGCACAGCCCTGTTGTCTCCCGAGGCAATGGGCAGCTTCGATGAGAACGGTGTCTATGTTCCCCGTCCGGTCACCGAAGACGACCTCGGAGGAGCATCCCTCGAAGATGCCATGGCCGGAACCATCGTCGAGTTCGAGGACGGTGACCTGGTGGAGGGGACCGTCGTCAAGATCGACCGCGACGAGGTGCTCCTCGACATCGGCTTCAAGTCCGAAGGTGTCATCCCGGTGCGTGAGCTGTCCATCCGCAACGACGTCGACCCTTCGGAGATCGTGACCCTGGGCGAGGCCATCGAGGCCCTGGTCCTCCAGAAGGAGGACAAAGAGGGCCGCCTGATCCTGTCGAAGAAGAGGGCGCAGTACGAGCGGGCATGGGGCACCATCGAGAAGCTCAAGGAAGCGGACGAGGTGGTCACCGGACCGGTCATCGAGGTGGTCAAGGGCGGCCTGATCGTCGACATCGGCCTGCGCGGCTTCCTGCCGGCGTCGTTGGTGGAGCTGCGCCGGGTGCGCGAGCTCCAGCCGTACGTCGGTCGCACCATCGAGGCCAAGATCATCGAGCTCGACCGCAACCGGAACAACGTCGTGCTCTCCCGTAGGGCGTGGCTGGAGGAGACCCAGAAGGAGCAACGGGGAGAATTCCTCGTCAATCTCAAGCCCGGCGAGCGCCGCCGGGGAGTGGTGTCCTCGGTGGTCAACTTCGGTGCCTTCGTCGACCTGGGGGGGATGGACGGTCTTGTCCACGTCTCCGAGCTGTCGTGGAAGCATGTCGACCACCCCTCGTCGGTGGTGTCGGTGGGCGATGAGATCGATGTCGAGGTTCTTGACGTCGATCTCCCGAAGGAGCGGATCAGCCTGTCGCTCAAGGCCACCCAGACCGATCCGTGGCAGGAGTTCGCCAATACCCACCAGGTGGGCGAGCTGGTCTACGGCCGCATCACCAAACTGGTCCCGTTCGGTTCGTTCGTGCAGGTGGGGGACGGGATCGAGGGCCTGGTGCACATCTCGGAGATGGCCGGCCACCATGTCGACCTCCCCGAACAGGTAGTCACTCCCGGCGAGGAGCTGTGGGTCAAGATCATCGACATCGACCTGCAGCGCCGGCGCATCAGCTTGTCCATCAAGCAGGCGGCCGAGGGTGGCGAGGTGTCCGAGGAGTACCGCGAGGCGTTCGGCGAGCATGCCTACGACGCCGAGGGCAACTACGTGGGGCCGTTCGAGTTCGCAGAGGCCGAGTTCACACCCGAGACGGAGGCCCAGGCGGCGTGGGCCGACTACGTGGCCGAGCACGGGTCGGGCGAAGGTGCCCCCGAGGCTCCCGCCGGTGCCGACGCTCCCGCCGGGTCAGCGGCGATCGACGCCCCGGCGGAGCCGACGGCGGCCGAAGCTCCTGTCGAGACTGCCCCGGTGGGGACGCCTGTGGCGCCGGCCCCCCAGCCGGAGGCCGTGCCCGCCGAGGTCGCCTCGGACCCCGGTCAAGAGGGCGTCACCCAGGCCGGCTGACCCGGTCGCACCGAGGTCGGCTCACCCGGTCGCACCGAGGTCGGCTCACCCGGCCGGTCCGGGTCGCCGGTCGCTCCGCAATCCCGGTCCACCCGCCCGCTCACGCCCGCCCGCACCTGCCCGCACCGGCCACACCGGCCGCCCCGGTCAGGGTCGGGCCGGCTCGGCGTTGGCCGTCCCGCCCTCGACCTCGATGAGGGGGAAGTGGCAGGCCACCTGGTGTCCGGGGGCGATGTCGCGCAGCAGCGGCTCCTCCTGGGCGCACCGTTCCTGGGCGTAGGGGCAGCGGGTTCGGAACCGGCAGCCCGAAGGCGGGTTCAGCGGCGACGGGAGCTCCCCCGAGAGCCCCTTGTGATCGGTGCGCAGGTCCGGGTCCGGCTCGGGGATCGATGCCAGCAGCGCCTCGGTGTAGGGATGGGCGGCGAACCGGTAGAGATCGTCGGACTGGGCGATCTCGACCAGCTTCCCGAGGTACATCACCGCCACCCGGTCGCTCACGTTCTTGACCACGGCCAGGTCGTGGGCGATGAAGACCATGGTCAGCCCGAACCTGACCTTGAGGTCGGCCATGAGGTTGAGGATCTGGGCCTGCACGGAGACGTCGAGGGCGGAGACGGGCTCGTCGCAGATCAGGAGCTCGGGGTCGGCCATCAGGGCCCGGGCGATGCTGATCCGCTGGCATTGGCCGCCCGGAGAACTCTCCCGGCCGGCGGTCGCCGGCGGTGTCGGGGTCGATCCCCACCGCCTCGAGCATCTCGTTGACCTTGGCCTCCCGTTCCCGCTTGCTGCCGCGTCGCCAGATGACGAGAGGCTCGGCCACGATGTCCCGCACCCGGCGCCGCGGGTTGAGCGACGAGATCGGGTCCTGGAAGATCATCTGGATCTTCGTCCTGGTCCTCCGCAGCTCGCGGGAGGACAGGGAATTCAGGTTCTTGCCCCGGTAGGTCACCGCCCCCGAGGTCGGTGGCTGTACCTGCACCAGGGCGCGCCCGGTGGTGGACTTCCCGCACCCCGACTCGCCGACCAGGCCCAGCGTCTCCCCGACCTTGACCGAGAAGCTGACGCCGGAGACCGCGTGCACGGTCTGGCGGCCACTCCGGAACTCGACGACCAGATTGTCCACATCGAGGACCACGTCATCGCCGGGACGATCGGGCGGAGCAGGTTCGGTCGACACCTCGGTCACGACGCGGGACCCTCTCCGGTGGACGGGGCTCCGGCCGCCCCGGTCGCCGCGGTGCCGTCGCCCGAGGCCGCGGTGTCGTCTCCAGACGGACCCGGGCCCATACCGCTCGGCAGTGCAACGTCCCCGCCCTCTCCGGACGGATCCGGATCCACACCGCCCGACGGACCCGGACCCGGATCCACGCCGCCCGACGGTCCCGGGCCCACCCGGCCCGACGGAGCCGTAGATATTCCATTGACCAGAGGGAACCAGCAGGCGAAGAGATGGTCGGGCGAACCGGCCGTGCGCAGCGGGGGCTCGCTCTCCCGGCACTTGTCCTGCACGTAGGGGCACCGGGGCGCGAACCGGCAGCCCTTGGGTGGGTGGATCAGGTCCGGGGGACGGCCGGCGATGGCGTGCAGCCGGGTGCCGCTCGGGTCGGACAGCCGCGGGATGGAGTCCATCAGGGCCTGGGTGTAGGGCATGTGGGTGTCGTGGAAGAGGGTGTGGGTGGGGGCCCGCTCGACGATCCGTCCGGCGTACATGACCACGATCTCGTCGGCCCGGGTGGCCACCACCCCGAGGTCGTGGGTGACCAGGATCACCGCCATGTGGCGCTCGCGCTGGAGGTCGGCCAGCAGGTCGAGGATCTGGGCCTGCACGGTGACATCGAGTCCGGTGGTGGGTTCGTCCGCCATGACCAGGCGCGGCGCGCAGGCCAGGGCGATGGCGATCATCACCCGCTGGCGCATCCCGCCCGACAGCTGGAAGGGGTACCACCGGATCCGCTCCTCGGGCGAGGGGATGCCGACGGAGCGGAGCAGTTCGATGGCGTTGGCGTTGGCCTCGGAGCGGTCCATCCCGAGGTGCAGGCGGAGGGACTCGGTGATCTGCTTGCCGATGCGCTTGACCGGGTTGAGGGCGGTCATCGGATCCTGGAAGATCATGCTCAGCTCGGCGCCCCACACCTGGCGCAGCTCGTTCGGGCTCATGGCGGTCAGGTCGTGGCCGGCGAAGTGGACCGTCCCGCTCCGGATCACGTCGCGAGGGGGGAGCAGGCCCATGATCGAGCGGGACAGCACGGTCTTGCCCGATCCGGACTCCCCGACGATGCCCAGCGTCTTGCCCCGGCCCACCGACAGCGACACCCCGTCGACGGCCCGCACCGTGCCCCGGCTGGTGCGGAACGACGTGTGCAGGTCCTCGACCATCAGGAGCGGCTCGCCGGGCACGCCCACGTCGGGGAATTCGAACGTCTTGTTCCCCTTCCGGAGACGGGTCATCGCCGTCACAGGAGCCCCTCGCGGATGTCGAACCGCTGTCGCAGCCGGTCACCGATGAGGTTGATGGACAGCAGCAGCAGGAACATGGTCAGGACCGGCCAGATCATGATGTAGGGGTTGGTCTGCAGGTTGCCGTTGGAGGCGCCCTCCGAGATGATGTTCCCCCACGACGGGGTGGGCAGGGGCACCGACAGGCCGAGGAAGGCCAGCGAGCCCTCGATCACGATGACGCCGGCCACCGTGATGAGCCCGAAGGTGACGGCCACGGGTATGACGTTGGGCAGGATCTCGCGGAAGATGATCCGGGACGTGCTCGCCCCCATGGTCTTGGCCGCGATGACGAAGTCGCGGTTGGCGAAAGACAGGCTCGAGGCCCGGACGACCCGGTACAGCAGGGGGATGACGGCCACCCCGAGGATGAGGGTGATCTTGGGGAGCGTCTGGCCCCAGAAGGCGACGATGGCGATGACGGCCACGATGGCCGGGAAGGCCAGCAGCACGAAGGACCCGGCGTTGAGGGCCACGTCCAACCTCCCACCCTTGTAGCCCGAGATCAGGCCCAGCGTGCCCCCGACCAGCAGGCCGATGCCCACCGAGACGAATCCGACGATGAGGGACACCCGGGCTCCGAAGATCACCCGGCTCAGCAGGTCCCGTCCCAGGTCGTCGGTGCCGAGCAGGTGATGGAGGCTGGGCGGGGCGTTGACGGCGGCGTAGTTCTGGAAGTCCGGGTTGGGCAGGGGGAGCAGATTGGCGATAACGGCCAGGACGACGATGAGCGCCACCCATCCCACCGCCAGCCAGAAGAGGAGGCCGAGTGGCCTGCTTGACCCGGATGTCGTCCTGGTCGACGGGCGCGTCCTGGACCTGCTGGACCGACACGATCATCTCGTCCACCGCGGCGAGGCCGGGGATCTGGTCCCGCAGCAGCCGGCCCGAGGACCGGGTGTGGCTCAGCTCGCGGTCGTCAGGCATCGGGTCACTCCCTGGTCACCCTCGGATCGACCACGGTGAACACGAAGTCGATGATGAACTGGAGCACGACGTAGGCGATGGCCACCACCAGGGAGATGCCCTGGACGACCAGGTAGTCGCGCTGCTGGACCGCCTGGACCAGCGAGTACCCGAGACCGTCCAGCGCGAACAGGTACTCGACGATGAACGTCCCGGCGATGAGCGCCCCGATGTTGACCCCGGCCGCGGCCAGCAGCGAGTACGACGAGGGCCGGAACGCATGACGCCACATGATCCAGCGGTTGGACATGCCCTTGGACCGGGCCATGGTGATGAAGTCCTCCTGCAGCGTGCTGATGAGGTCGGAGCGGAACAGGCGGTAGTAGACGGCGATGGAACCCGCGGTGATGGCCAGCGAGGGCAGGATCATGTCGTGGAGGTTGGTGGCCAGGTCCTGGGTGAAGGGCACGTACCCGGTGGCCGGGAACCAGCCCAGGCCCACGGCGAAGATGGCCACCATGACCGGTGCGATGACGAAGGGCGGGAGGGCCAGCATCCCGAAGGTGGTGGTGGTGGCGACGTTGTCGACGGGCTGGTTGGGCCGGCGGGAGGTGACCAGGGCCAGCGGGATGGCCACGGCGAAGGCGATGACCTGGGAGATGACGATGAGCTCGAGGTCGATGGGCCATCCGGTGGCGATGATGTGGGTGACCGGCTCGTGGTCGAGGTAGGACTGGCCAAGGTTGCCGTGGAACACCGCACCCAGCCAGGTCAGGTACTGCTGGATGAGCGGTTTGTTGAGCCCGAGCTGCTTGAACAGGACGGCCCGGTTGTGCGGGTTGTCGTTCGGTCCGAGGATGATCACCGACGGGTCGCCGGGGAGGAGGTGCACCAGCAGGAAGGTGAGCACGGAGATGATGAAGGCCACCACCACCAGTTGGAGGAACCGTCGTAGGAAGTACTTGCCCATGCCGTCGAGATGTCGATCCGGTCGCCCGGCTCGCTATCGAGCGATCCAGGTCTGGACGGGGAAGAACACGCCCTCGTCGAAGCTGTACCCCGCCATGCCGTTGGGCAGGGTCAGGTTGTTGAAGTTCTGGACCCGCTCCGAGGCCACCTCCGAGAAGAGGTACTGCTCGATCCACAGGTAGGGCAGGTCTGCGGCCAGCCGTTCGTTGACCGTCTGGTAGGCCTTGACCCTGGTGGCCTGATCGGTGGTGTGGCGGCCCTCGAGCATGGCTGCCTCGATCTGCGGGTCGTCGAGCCGGGTGAAGTTGAGACCGATCTGTCCGATGGGGGAGATGGTGGTGGTGCTCCACCACACGTAGTTGAGGTCGGGGTTGACCGCCCCGAACTGGTACGAGGTGACGGCCTGGAACTTGCCCAGGACGAAGTCCTCGATGATGGTGGCCTGCTCCACGTAGGACAGGGTCACGTCGAACCCGACCTGTTGCCACATCTGCTGGACGGTCTGGACCACCTTGATCTCCAACGGGTCGGGGATGGTCAGCAGGTTCAGCGTCGGGGTCCCGTGGCTGGCCTTGTAGGTGTCGACCAGCTCCTTGGCCCCACCGGGGTCGTAGGTCGGGTAGTGGGTGTCGCTGTAGTAGGGCGAGCCGGGGGTGAAGATCCCGGTGGCCGGGTTGGCCGGGGGTCCGCCGATGATCTTCTGCACCTCGGCCTGGTCCAATCCCTTGGCCAGCGCCTGGCGGATGCCGAGGTCCTGGGTCGGGGGGACCGCCGTGTTGAGCATGATGAAGGCGAAGGTGGGCTGGCCGATGACCCCGGTGCGGCTGTCGACCAGCTGGAACCCCGAACCCCCCGAGCCGGAGAAGTTGGTGATGGTCGTCGGGTCGACCGACTCGATCATGTCCACCCCGACCGAGCGGAGAGTGGACTCCCGCTGGCTGGTGTCGGGGATGGGCTTGAAGGTGATGGAGTCGAGGTAGGGGAGGCCGGTGCGCCAGTAGTCGGGGTTGCGGGTGGCGGTGAAGAAGTCGTTGGGCTGCCACTGGGAGTAGATGAACGGCCCGGTGCCGACCGGGGTCAGGATGCCCGACCCGCCGGCGGCGGCCTTCTGGATCATGGCTTCGCCGACCACGTACCCGACCTGGGTGGTCAGGCCGGCAGGGAAGGTCGGGTTGGGGTCGGTCAGGGTGAAGACGACGGTGAGGGGGCCCGAGACGCTCACCGAGGCCACCTGCTTGAGCGCCGGCCCGGTCAGCGCCGACGTCTGGAGGGCGTCGAAGTTGGACTTGACCACCGCCCCGGTGAGGGCCGACCCGTCGCTGAACTTGACCCCCGGCCTGAGGGTCATGGTCCACACCTCGAAGGTGGAGTTGGCGGTCATCGACTCGGCCAGGTAGGGCTGGATGCTGCCGTCGGCGGCCACCGCCATCAGCGGGTCGAAGACGGTGTTGGCGTAGAGGAACCCGTTGGTGTCCCAGTGGTTGTTGGGAGGGTAGAACCCGTCGATCTCGGCGATGGTCCCGATGGTGAGCGAACCGCCGCGGACCGGCGATCCGGTCCCCACGCCGGGGGATCGGCCCGAGCCGGTGGTGGTCGTCGAACCGGTCGATCCCGACGAGCAGCCGGCCAGCAGCGAGGAGGCACCGGCTCCGAGCGCCACCACCCCACCTGCGGCCATGCCCCGGGACAAGAAGGAGCGGCGACTCAACTCATTGCCCATTGTCACAGGCATCCCCCATCCCTATTCCCCCTGCATTCCCCCTGCCCAGTCGGACAGAACTGCTGCTCACAAGTCGGATGCACTCTGCCACAGGTCGCGTGCATCGTGGGGGCACGTTACCGCCATGTGACAGCCGGGTCCAAGGACCTGCCGGGCCCGAAGACGCAGGAGCCGCACCCCGTCGGTGGCGCTGGGTACCATGCCCCCATGGATGTCGCTCCCCCCTCTGCCTCGGTCGTCGAAACCGAGACGGAGACTCCTGTGCCCGGATCGCCCGGATCGGTCGACGAGGTCGACGAGGTCGTCGAGGTCGGCTCGCTCGACGAGGCTCTTCCCGGCGAGGCGGGCACGGCGACGCCGCGGTCGGATGGGACCGGCTCCCCGCCACCCGCCGCCCGTCGCGGTCCGGACGATCCGGAGGGACCGCCCTTCAGTCTCGTGACCCGGCGACTGATGGCCGCCGCCGTGGTCGTGGTCCTCGTGGTCGCGGTGGTGCTGCGCTTCTGGACCACCTCGGATCTCTGGCTGGACGAAGCCCTCACCGTCAACATCGCCCGGGTCCCCCTCCACGAGATCCACGGGTACTTGCGCCGGGACGGCTCGCCCCCGCTCTACTACTACCTGCTGCACTTCTGGATCAGCGTCTTCGGCCAGTCCGACCTGGCCGTCCGTTCGCTGTCCGGTGTCTTCGGGGTCATCACCCTCCCGCTGGTCTGGCTGGCGGGCCGGCGACTGGGTGGCCGGCGGCTGGGATGGATCGCCCTCCTCCTGCTGGCCTCGTCCCCCTTCGCCGTGCGCTACGACACCGAAACACGGATGTACTCCCTGGTGGCGCTGCTCACTGTCCTCGGTTTCCTGGCCCTCGACCGGTCCCTCAGCCGGCCACGCCCGGGCAACCTGGTGGCGGTGGGCGCGGTGACCGGGCTGCTCCTCTATACCCATTACTGGTCGCTGTACCTCGTGGGCACGGTCATGCTGTGGTTGCTCTGGGAGGCGTGGCGGGGCCGGCCGGAGTGGCGGGCCGGAGCCCGGGCGGCCTTCGCCGCCACGGTCGTCGGCTGCCTCACCTTCCTGCCCTGGCTGCCGACGTTCTGGTTCCAGACCCGGCACACCGGGACCCCCTGGGCGACCACTGCCACCTTCGCCTCCATGGTCAGCGCGGTGTCGTCCTTCGCCGGCGGGGGCTCGAGCTCGGGCCGGGCCCTGGCCCTCATGATCTTCGGGCTCGCCGGGCTGGGCGTGTTCGGGATGGCATCCGACCGCCGCCACATCGAGCTGGACATCCGTACCCGACCGCTGACCCGGCCCCTGGCCGTCGTGGTCATCGGCACCCTGGCCGCCGCCCTGGCCGGTGGTCTGTTGGCCAAGAGCACCTTCGACGCCAGGTACGCGTCGGTGGTCTTCGTCCCCCTCATCCTCCTGGTGGCCGTGGGGGTGACCAGTTTCCTCGACCGCCGGGTCCGGGTGGCCGTCCTCGCGCTGGCCGTCGTGGTCGGCCTGGCCGGATCGATCCCCGACGTCACCACCAACCGGACCCAGGCCGGCCAGGTGGCCGCGGCCATCGCCACCTACGGGAAGCCGGGCGACATCGTGGCCTACTGCCCCGATCAGCTGGGCCCGGCCGTCAACCGGCTGCTGCCCGCCGAGCGCTACCTCCAGACCACCTTCCCCCGCCGTACCGGCCCCGTCTACATCAACTGGGTCGACTACACCGCCGCCGTCAAGGGGGCCTCGGCGCCGGCCTTCGCCGACTACCTCGAGTCGATGGCCGGCTCCGGCCGGCAGATCTTCCTGGTGTGGGGGGGCGGCTACCAGGGGTTCAACCTCAAGTGCGAGGGCATCGTGCAGACCCTCCAGGGGGACCCTCACTTCCAGCCCCAGCAGCTGGTGACGGGCAGCGCCGTCAAGTTCTATCAACCCATGTGGATGGTGCGCTTCACACCGATCCGGCCCTGAGCGCCGCGTATGTCCGCGCCCGTGTCCCGAACTGTCGACGGAGGCCCGGTACCGGCCGCCCCGCCCGACCCCCCGCCGGTACCCGGGGGTCGGGCGGGGGAGGTGGCCGGAAGGTGCGGGCGGGCGGTGGTGGAGGTCCTGCCGGCGTGGGCCGCCACCCGGGTGCTGGTGGGGTTGAGCCTCGTCCTGGCCCACCTCCTGGTCAACGTGGTGCGCCCCGACGATGTCGGTGCCCGGCTCCGGGTCCACGAGGGACTCCTGGCCTGGGACGGTGGATGGTACGAGGCCATCGCCGGACACGGCTATGCCGCGTCCGGCGCCCAGTCGGTCCGCTTCTACCCCGCCTATCCCATGGCCGCCCGGGCCCTGGCCCGGATCCCCGGGATCAGCGTGGGGACGGCGCTGATCGTGATCTCCAATCTCTGCGCCCTGGCCGCCCTGGCCGCGTTGTGGACGCTGGTCCGCACCGATCTGGCCGACGCCCGGCTGGCCCGGCGGTCGGTCTGGCTGCTGGCGCTGGCCCCGCCGGCCTACTCGCTGGTCCTGGGCTACGCCGACGCCGCCCTCATGCTGTGCGCCATCCTCACCTTCCTCGCCGCCCGGTCCGGCCGGTGGTGGTGGGCGGCGGCAGCCGGGTTGGCGGCCGGGTTGGTGCGCCCGGTGGGCATCCTGCTGGTGGTGCCGGTGCTCATCGAGGTGTGGCGGAGCCGGCGGTCCCGGTCCTCCCCGGGCCGGTGGGTGCCGGCGGTGGCCGCGGTGGTCGCCCCGCTGGCCGGGACGGCGGCCTACCTGGGCTGGGTCGGGGCACAGTTCGGGGACCCGTGGCTCCCCATCCGCATCCAGCAGCAGAACGGCCACCGGGGCGCCATCACCCTGCCCCTGACGTCCATGTGGCACAGCCTCGACTCGGTGGTGCACGGCCATCATGTGGGCAGCGCCCTCCACGTCCCCTGGGTGGTGCTGAGCATCGCCCTCCTGGTGGTCGCCTTCCGCCGTCTGCCCCTCTCCTATGCCGCCTTCGCCACCGCCGTGGTGGCCGTGGCCGCCACCAGCTCCAACCTCGACTCGTTCGAGCGCTACGCACTGGGGGCCTTCCCCCTGGTCATCGCAGCGTCGACCCTGACCTCCCGGCGTGCCGTGGAGCTGGCCGTCCTGGCTGTGGCCGGCGTCGGGCTGGTGGGCTACGCCTTGTTGGCCTTTCTCGGGGTGGTGGTGCCCTGAGCCCTGCCCCCGTCGGTGCCTGCCCCCGGTGCGGCGCCACGGTGCCACCTGGGCCGTGCCATGGCCAACCGCCCGCCACCGGTGTCGCCTGGGCCGTGCCCCCGTCGACCCGTTCCACCGGTGCGGCCTGGGCCGTGCCCCGGCCGACCGCTTTCCACCGGCGCGGCGTACGGACCAACTAACCTTCGACTGCCCAGTGAAACTGCCCAATGAACCAGCGGGGTGTCCCTGTCGGGTGGGCACGCCGTAGCGGTCCTGTTGGAGGCGGGCCCGCGAACATGATGCTCCGGTCCGGGGGTCCCCCGGGCAGAGGAGTCTGGGACGGCTCGGTCCGGGGGCACGCGGCGGCAACGTCCGCCGGCTCGGCCGAGACGGGACCAGATGAGGAAAGATCGCCCACCGCACCAGAATCGAGAGGACCCCGACGCAGTGCCTACACCCGAACCGCATTCCACGGACAGCTCCGGCCCCTCGGGGGCGGACGGCGCTCGATCCCAGGCCCGCGGGGCACCGCCGGCGACCACGCCGGGCCGCCCGGTCATGGTCATCGGGGGGGGACCGGCCGGGCTGACCGCCGCGTACAAGCTGGCCGAAGCCGGCGATCCGGTGGTGGTCGTGGAGGCGGACACGGTGGTCGGAGGGATCAGCCGGACCGTCGAACGCGAAGGATGGCGCTTCGACATCGGCGGGCACCGCTTCTTCACGAAGGTGAAGCCGGTGGAGGAGTTTTGGCACCAGGTGCTCCCGGCCGAGGACTTCCTCCTGCGGCCGCGGATGAGCCGCATCTACTATGACGACAAGTTCTACGACTACCCCATCAAGCTGGGCAACGCCCTCTCCAACCTCGGGGTGGTCGAGGCCTTCCTGTGCGGCCTCTCGTTCCTGTGGGTGCGGATCCGGCCGCCGCGCGACCTCACCACGCTGGAGGGCTACATCGTCTCCAACTACGGATGGCGCCTGTACCGGCACTTCTTCAAGACCTACAACGAGAAGGTGTGGGCCGTCTCCGCCTCAGAGATCTCGGCCGACTGGGGCGCGCAGCGGATCAAGGACATGTCCTTGTGGAACGCGGTGTGGGAGCCCATCCGGGCGTCGGTGGCCGGCAAGCGCAGGGACAAATCGAAGCAGGTGACCAGCCTGATCGAGGAATTCGAGTACCCCAAGTACGGACCCGGCATGATGTGGGAGCGCTGTGCCGAGCAGGTCCTCGACATGGGGGGCACCATCCGCATGGCCACCTCGGCCAGTGCCGTCCACGTCGAGGACGGTGCCGCGGTGGCGGTCACCGTGGTGGCCGGAGACGAACGCCGGCGCATCGACGTCTCGCACGTCATCTCCTCCATGCCCCTCACCTCCCTGGCCCGGATCGTGGACCCTCCCGTGCCCGACGAGGTGCTCGCCGCGGCCGACGACCTCCACTACCGCGACTTCCTCACCGTGGCGCTGGTGGTACCGGAGGAGCGCGGGTTCCCCGACAACTGGATCTACATCCACTCACCCGATGTCAAGGTGGGCCGGATCCAGAACTTCGGGACCTGGTCGCCGTACCTGGTCAAGGACGGGCGTACCTGCCTGGGCATGGAGTATTTCGTATTCGAAGGGGACGAACTCTGGAACTGCAGCGACGACGACCTGGTCGCCCTGGCCACCAAGGAGCTGGCCGCCATCGGCCTGGTCGAGCCGTCCGACGTCGAGGCCGGCTATGTGGTCAGGATGCCGAAGGCCTACCCGGTGTACGACGACGTCTACCGGCGCAACGTGGAGGTCATCCGCCGCTGGTTCGAGGAGCATGCCCCGAACGTCCACCCGGTGGGCCGGAACGGCATGCACAAATACAACAACCAGGACCACTCGATGTACACGGCCATGCTCACGGTGGAGAACATCCACGGGTCCCACCACGACATCTGGGCGGTGAACGTCGAAGAGGAGTACCACGAGACGAATGACGGGCGCACCGGTCCGGGTTCAGGAGGAACCGGACGCGACGCGCCTATCATCCCGCGACGGGTTGAGAAGGTGGAGAACGCCACCACCTAGTGGAGGGGGGCACCTCGTGGCGGTGGGCGCTGGTGGTGGGGGACGGCTAGTGGCGGGGGAGAGGGAGGAAGCATCCGCTCCCGGACGCGCCTTCCCCTGGTGGGTGGCGGGGGCCTGCGTGGTGGGCCTCGGCCTCCGCCTCATCTACGCCTTCGCGGTCAAGGCCGGCGCCGCCCTCCAGGGCGATGCCTACTACTACCACCACCAGGCGGCATTGAACGTCCAGGGCCACTGGTTCGTCGACCCCTTCGTCTTCCTGGCCAAGCACCACCGGGAGGCGCTGGTGCCCTCGGCCCAGCATCCTCCGGTGTTCACCATGCTGCTCACCGTGGGCGACCTCCTCGGGCTCAAGAGCACCGGCGCCCAGCTGGTGCTGATGTGCCTGATCGGTACGGCCACCATCGCCCTCACCGGCATGGTGGCCAAGGACCTGGCCACACCCCGGACCGGCGCCATCGCCGCCGTCATCGCCGCCTTGTACCCGGGGTTCTGGGTGTTCGACGGCGAGATCATGTCCGAGGCACTGGTCATGCTGCTGGCCGCGGTGACCATCCTGGCCGCCAACCGGTGCTTCCGCCACTTCACCACCGGTCGGATCGTGGTGCTCGGCCTGCTCACCGGGATCTGCGCCCTCACCCGGGCCGAACTGGTCCTCCTCATCCCCCTGGTCGCCCTGCCCACGGTGTGGTGGCAGCGTTCCCTGACCCGGCGCCGGCGGCTGGCCCTGTGCGGCCTGGCCGTGGCCGTGGCCGTGGCGCCCATGCTTCCCTGGTTCGCCCGCAACATCACCGTCTTCCATCACCCGGTGCTGCTCTCCGACCAGTTCCAGGTCACCGTGGCCGCGGCCAACAACGCACAGACCTACCACGGGCCGCTCACCGGCTCGTGGTGCTACACCTGCCTGCTGACGGCGAGGTTCCCGGTGGGCGACGACGAATCCGACCAGGCCGACTACTGGCAGGCGCAGGCCGACCGCTACATTCGGGCCCACAAGACGAGGGCGCTCGAAGTGGCCGTCGACCGGGTCGGCCTCGAATGGGGCTTCTACGCACCGGTGGTCCACGCCGACCAGGACTTCCTCGAGGGATGGCCCATCCCGGTGTCCGACGCCTGGCTGTTCTGGTACTACCCGCTGCTGGCCCTGGCCGCCGGCGGTACGGTGATCCTGCGGCGACGCCGACAGCCCATCTATCCCCTCATGGCCATGGTCATCGTGCCCACCCTCACCGCCTTCGTGACCTACGGCAGTAACCGGTTCCGGAGCGAGGCCGAGGTGGCCATCGTCGTCCTGGCCGCGGTGACCCTGGACGCCGCCTGGTCGTCGCTGGCCGGACGGCCCCGCCGGTCAGGCCGGGTCCCGCGGACCCGGTTGGCCGCCGCCGAGGCACGGCCCGACCACACCCGGCAGGAGGCGACGGTATGACCGGTCCGCCGACCGACGGGCCCGAGCCGGGGGGGAGCGGCATACCGGCCACCCCGCGGCACCCCCCGGCACCCCCGGGCGCCCCGGGCGACGCGCCCTCCCACGACCTCGAAATGATCCTGGATGAGATCGACCAGGTAGCGGAGCCGATCACCGAGTCGGTGGCCATGGCACCCGCCGTGGGCATCGCCGTGGCCGGCGGCCCGATGATCACCCTGCCGGAGGAGAGTCGGCCGTCGCCTCCGGGGCGGGGCGCCGACTCCATCCGCTCCGGCCTGACCGAGGCCGGGCCGGTGGCCGTGGCCGGACTGGTGGTCAACGGGGCCGCCGCGCTGCTGGTCATCGCCGTGGCCCGGCTGGTCACCCCCCAGGCCTACGGGGCCATCGCCCAGCTGTTGGGGCTGTTCTTCATCCTGTCCATGCCCGGTTCGGCCGTCCTGGTCGGTGTGGTCCGCCGGGTGACGGCCCTCCGCAACGCCGACCGCGGCCACCTGGTCAAGGCCTGGGTGGCCAAGGTGCACCGGATCGCACTGACCGGTCTGGCCGTGGAGGTGGTGGTGGTCGTCCTCCTGCAGGGGTGGATCGCCCGCCAGCTGTCCCTGCCCAACAGCCAGGGGGTCGTCCTCATCCTGGTGGCGGCGGGGGTGTGGATCCTCCTGTGCGTGGACCGCGGGCTCCTCCAGGCCCACCGGAACTACCGCGGCCTGGCCGCCAACCTCCTGATCGAAGGCGGGGTCCGCACGGCCTGCGTGCTGGTGCTGGTGGTCGCCCACCTGGGTGTGACCGGGTACGGACTCGGGGTCTTCCTGGCCGAGGTGTCGGCCGCCGTCCACGCCCGCTGGGTGGGGTCGAGGACGTGGGCCCGCGACCCCGAACCCGCGCCCGCCGCCGGTGCCGAAGGCCGGCCCGACGCCGGCCTGGAGCGCCGGAAGCTGATGGCCGACGTCTCGGCCGCTTTCGTGGGGCTGGGCCTCCTCGGCCTGCTCCAGAACGTGGACGTGATCCTCCTCGGCCGGCTCGACCATGCCAACGTGGGGCCGTACGCGGCCATTTCGGTGGCGTCCAAGGCGCTGGTCTTCGGGGCCCTGGCCCTCGGTGTCTACATCCTGCCCGAGGCCACCATCCGCTGGAACGAGGGCGGGCACGCCATTCGCCAGCTGGGTGTCACCCTCATCATCCTGGCCGTGCCGGCCGGACTGCTCCTGGTCATCTCGGTGTTCGTGCCCAAATGGTTCCTCACCCTGGTCTTCTCGGCCAAGCTGAGCACCGCCGCGCCCGCCTTCGCCCCGCTGGTCGGCGCCATGATCTGCCTCTCCTTGTCGGTACTGATCACCAACTATCTCTTCGGCACCGGCTCCCGGTGGATCGTCCTGCTGCTGGCCGGGGGCTCGGCCCTGGCCCTCGGGCTGGTCACCGCGGCCAACGGGCAGCCGGTGGCCACGGCCCGGGCCGACCTGATCGCCCAGGGGGCACTGGCCGTAGCCATGGTGGCGGGCTTCGTGGCCATCCACCGCAAGCACCGGGGACAGCACTGGTCGCTCCGGCGCCACCGTTGACCGGCGGTGGCCGACCACCGTCCGGGGCACGGCGACCATTTCCGGATCTGGCCGCGGGCACCGGTACACTGAGCCCGCACATCGGTGGCAGGCCGCAGACCGGGACAGGAACGGGAGATCCGAGTATGAGGCATGGGACCGGGGGGATCGACGCCGCTCGGGACGTCCGGGGCGGCCTGGACGACCGTTCGGTTGTGCCCTCGGAACGCCCGACCCGGGGTGGGTTCGTTCCCGGTCCGGACGGGTCCGGCGGCCTGTGGACACCGGATCCGAACCGCGCCCCGGTCGCGGACGGTGCCCCGGATCCGAACCGTGCCCCGGTCGCGGACGGCGCCCCGGGCCCGACGGCGGCCGAGTCGCCGTTCAGCCAGCCCGGCCTGCACCAGTTCGCCGATCTTTCCCTCGGTGAGATCGCCGAGCGGGCCGGGCTCAAGCGGATCGACGTGGTGGCCTGGCGCGACTTCGACGATCCCGAGGCCGGAGGGTCCGAGCTCCATGCCCACCGGGTCATGGCCGCCTGGGCCAAAGCGGGGATCGACGTGTCGATGACCACGTCATCGGTTCCGGACGGCCCCCAGGCGGTGCGCCGGGAGGGCTACGGGGTGGTCCGGCGGGCCGGCCGCTACGCCGTGTTCCCGCGGGTGGCGCTGCTCGGGGCCCGGGGGAAGATCGGATCGGGCGACGGGCTGGTCGAGATCTGGAACGGGATGCCGTTCTTCTCACCCCTCTGGGCCCACTCCGCCCACATCGTCTTCCTCCACCACGTCCATGCCGAGATGTGGAAGATGGTGCTGCCCTCCGGCCTGGCCGAGAGCGGGTACGCCATCGAGCACCGCCTGGCCCCCCCGGTCTACCGGCGGACCCGCATCGTGACCCTGTCGGCCTCGTCCAAACGGGAGATCGTCGAGCAGCTCCGCATCCCCCCCACCTGGTGTCGGTCACGCCACCCGGTGTCGAGTCCCAGTTCTCGCCCGGGGGTCAGCGGTCGGACACCCCGTTGGTGGTGGCGGTCGGCCGGCTGGTGCCGGTCAAGCGGCTCCACCTGCTGATCGAGGCGCTGGTCAGGTTGAAGCCGGACCACCCCGAGCTGGCCGCCGTCATCGCCGGTGAGGGGTACGAGCGCCCGGCTCTCGAGGCCCTCATCCACCGGGCCGGGGCCGAGTCGTGGATCTCGCTGCCCGGCTACCTGTCCGAGGAGGAGCTGATCGGCCTCTACCGGAGGGCCTGGTTGGTCGCCTCCACCTCGCTGCGCGAGGGCTGGGGCATGACCGTCACCGAAGCCGGGGCCTGCGGGACGCCGTCGGTGGTCTCGAGGATCAGCGGGCACGAGGACGCGGTCCGGGACGGGGTCACCGGCCTCCTGGTCGACCGGCCCGAGGAGTTCGCCGGAGCCATCGACACCGTCCTCCGGGATGACGTCCTGCGCAAGCAGCTGGGCATGGCCGCCCTGGACCATTCGTCGCAGTTCACCTGGGATGCCACCGCCCGCGGGGCGCTGGCCGCCCTGGGCGCCGAAGCCCTGGCCCGCCGGTAGAGGGGGCCGGGCGGCCGGGTCACGCCACCGGGCCGTCGTCTCCGGCCCGACGCCCCCTGCGGGGCCGCCGCCGGCGGCGCAGCACCACTTCGACCACGGCATCGGCTCCCAGGAAGACCACCCCGGCCCAGGCCAGATCGCTGGCCGTCTGGAAGGACAGCGGCCACGAGCCGTCGGCCGGTACGTGAAGGGCGGCCTGGTGGGCCGCCGTATACCACCCGGCGGCGGCGATGCCGGCGACGGCGGCCAGCCCGAGGAAGATCCGCAGCCGGGGGACGAGCAGGACGACCGCGCTGGCCGCTCCGACGGCCAGGCCGACCTTGGGGGCGGAGACGGATCCGGCCACCACGCCGGTGACCACGCCGGTCACCAGGGCCACCCACACCGCCGCCCGCGGGGACTCACCCCGGAAGGGCACGGCCAGGTGGGGGCCCTCGTCGACCTCGGCCGGTCGGACGGTGACGGTGCCCGGCGCCGGGTGGCCGCCGCCCCCGGCCGACTCGGCGGCGGCAGCCTCTCCACCGCCGGGAGCCGTGCCGGCGGCCACGGTGGCGGGCACGGCAGCGGCCACCGGGGCGGGCATCACCGGGGCGGGCACGGTGGCGGTGGACCCGGCCGACCGGGCGTGGAGGCCGCGCCGTCGACGGCGGCGCCGCACCGGCACCAGGGCGAGCACCACACAGGCCACGATGGCCACGGCCGAGACGATGAGGGCCGAGTCCACCCTGGTCTGCGGCTGCCAGGTCAGCACCACCGAGAGCGTGCCGTCGTGGACGGCGGGCCCGAGCGACGACGGGTCGATGCGCCACCCGTTGGCGAAGCCGTCGATGAGGACGGGCGGGCCCGAGGCTGCCGCCCTCCCGTCACCGACGGCCTTCCACCCGGCGTTGACGCTCTCGCCGAGGACCAGGTAGAACGGAGCCTGTCCGGGGCCGGTGGCGACGCCGTGCACCGTCAGGTGGAGGGTGGTCGACGTCTGGCTGTCGACGTCCACGGCCGGTGAGGGCGACACCGTCGGAGGCGGCCAGCGTGGTGGGCGAGGCCAGCGGCATGGGGCCGCCGCCGGGGGCCGAGTCGAAGGCCAGCTGGTCGATGTCGAAGCCGGTGGTCTGGCCGGCGGTCGACTCGCAGGGTGTGGTGTCCGGGGCCGAGGGTCAGCCCGCCGGCGTCGGGTCCGCACAGCGAGACGGTCAGCGCCTGGCGGTCGAGGGCGGTGGCTGGTCGAGCCGGTGACCGTGCACCCACAGCGGGGCTGCCGTCCACGGTCAGCAGGTCGCCGCGGCACGAGGACGGGATGTCGGCCGGCACCGGCGCGGCCTGTCAGGCCGGGGATGCCCACCTCGGCGATGCCGATGGGCATGGCGATGGGCGTCTGCGAGTAGTAGTTCGAGGGTGTTCTCGAGCCGGACGGTGTCGAAGGTGATCCGGATGTCGGCGCCGGTCAGCGCCGGGAAGGACACCGGCACGTCGACCACCGAGCCCGGGCACCGGGCTGTCGGCCAGCGGGGGCAGGGCCACCGTGGCGCTCTGCCCGCCGGCGGTCGACGGTCAGGCTGGTGGGGACCGAGTGCTGGCCGTCGGCCACGATCTGGAGGTCGAGGTGGTCGAAGGTGATCGGGTCCGGGCAGGCGGTACTGGAGCCACTCGCCGGCCTGGTGGGTGGCGCCGAACCCGGGCTCCCAGATGGTGGACGGAGTCGCCGTCGAGGGTGGCGATGGCCCCGGCCCGCAGGTCGCCGGGCAGCCGGCCCAGCGAGTAGGCCACGATGCCGGTGTAGTCCGACCCGGGCCGTCCCACCAGCCGGTCGATCTCGTCGTCGGGGATGAGCGGCGAGATGCGGGCCTGAGCCGGTCAGCGAGAAGGTCCGGGCCGTGGGCAGCCAGAAGGTCGCGGTGCGAGCGGTGGTCTCGGTGTCGGACCGGGGCGGGGTGCCCGAGGCCCGGAGCCGGGTCATGACCAGGCGTCAGCCGGTCGTCGAGCGACGACGGCCCCGGCGGCCCGCAGCAGGTCCTGGGGCATGGCGACGACCGTCTCGTGGACCGTCACCCCGGGGATCTCCACCTCGGCGAAGCCCACCGAGCTCCGCGACGTCGACCGGGACGGTCGGGTCGTCCACCGACCACCCCGGTGATGGTGATCCGCAGGGTGGTGAAGGTCCGGGCCGGGAAGGTGACCACCTGGCCGGCGGCGGTCCGCGACGCCGGGCCGAGGGGCACCGACACCGGGTGCCCGCCGTCGAAGGTCAGGGTGACCCGGGTGATGAGCCGGTCGGGGTCGCCGGTCTGGGGCTGGACCAGCGTCAGCGAGCTGCTCGGTGCTGCGGTGGTCGCAGGACCACCTGCCACCACTGGCCGACTGGGGCGCGGCGAAGGAGTTGGTCACCCAGGCCGTCTGGGGGTTGCCGTCGAGGGCGGCGGACGGGCCGGTCCTCGGGCAGGTAGGTGATGGACGACCCGTAGGAGGAGGCGGTCACCGACGAGACGCCGTCGCAGCACCGTGGTGGTCTGGGCGTCGGCCGGGGCCTCCGGGAAGAGGTCGAGCGGGTGCGTCGCTCGGGTCGGACGTGTCGGGCCCCTGGGCGGCCGTCTCGGTGTAGCCGGTGTTCTCGTTGAGGGAGTTCCACCGATAGCCCTGCTTGCGGTTGGTGTCGGTCACCACCAGGTCGGCCGGCTGCGCCGAGGGTCGGCCTTCCGCAGCTTCGTGTCGGTGTCGAGGGTGCCGGCGTAGAGGATGGTCGGGTTGCCGGCCAGCAGGCCCGACCGAGGCGGCGCCGACGATGCCGTTGGCGTCCCCGTCGACCACCAGCGGGGTGGCCGGTCGACTCGGTGCGGACGATGGGCCGGGGATCGGTCACCGTGTAGGAGACCAGCGGCGACGGCCACCCCTGGTTGGCCGGCAGGGCCAGGGCGGCCTCGTCGAAGTGGGGGATGAGGGGCACGTTGGGGCGGGGGGTGCCGTAGGAGACCGGGTCGGTCAGGCCGGGCGGGGTGGTGGCCAGGTCGGCGGCCAGCTGCTGGGGATTGGGCGTGTCGTAGCGCTCGTAGGCCTGGTCGTACTGGACGAGCACGTCGCCGGCGCTCAGCAGCGAGGCCATGGGGGCCAGGGCGTTCCAGTCCATGACCCCGTTCTGCAGCGGGCGCGTCGACCGCCTCGAGGACGTCGGCCGTGGCCAGCGAGCCCATGATCTGCTGCTCGTGGGTCACGAACGGCCGGGTCATGAGGCCCGGGTAGACGGTGTCGATGGTGTCCCCCCACCGGTAGGCGGCGAAGTTGTTGCCGGGCAGGGCGTAGACCCGGGTCGCCGGGATGGGCCGTGTCGAGGGCGGCGGCGGCCTGGCGGACGTAGGCCGGGGGCACGGCCGGCTGGGTGAAGCCGTTGGCGATGATCTGGCCCCGTCCACAGCGGGCACGGTGGCGCCGGCCACGGCGGCCACCGCGAACGGCCCCGATGACCAGCCCGGTCTTGCGCACCCGGACGGCCGACGCGCGCTCGACGCCGGCGCCCAGGAACACGGCCAGGCCCAGGATGATCAGCGGGCGAGGCCCGGTCGGTCGAGCGCAGGGCCAGGCCGGCCGTGGTGTCGACCATGAACGCCTTGATGACCGAGCCGACCGCCGAGGGGTCGGCGTAGGGGTTGGGGCCGACGGCCAGCACCATGCCCACCACGGTGATGAGGACGAAGTAGGCCCGGTAGCGCCACCGGGCGACGAAGGCGGCGAGGAAGGCCAGGACCGGCACGGCGAAGCTGGCCAGCGATCAGCCACGAGGTTCTGGGTGTAGGTCGACCGACGTCTGGGTCCAGGGCCCCACCCGGTCGGTCCCGTAGAAGTACCAGTAGCCGAGGCCCCGGAGGATCTCCGAGGCCAGCGAGGCCCCGCTGGTGGCCGGCACCGTCTCGGTGTACTTGAGGACGTTGACCCCGTAGGCCGCCTCGACCTGCAGCCCGACGGCCCACCACAGCGAGACCAGGACGGTGAGCAGGCCGATCTTCCAGGCCACCCCCCACGCCCTGCGCCAGGTGGCCTCCCGGGCCACGAGCACGGCGTAGGGGAGCCACAGGGCCGGGGCGATGCCCACGTAGAGGATGGAGCTGGCGTTGATCCCGCTGACCAGGGCCACCACCAGGGCGAACAGGGCCGGGTACCGCCAGCCCCCCCGCCGGAGGGCCAGGATGACGAAGGCCACCATCCAGGGCAGGCCCGCCCACGGCAGCAGGATGACCGAGATGCGCCCCGAGTACTGGAGCACGTAGGGGGTGAACATGAAGGCCGACGGCGGTCACGTACCGGCCCGGCCCGGACAGGCCGAGGGTCCGGCACAGGTAGAGGGCCCCGGCCCCGGCCGCGAACAGGAGGCAGCCCATCCACAGCCGCTGGGCCACCCACAGCGGGCACGTGGAGCTCGGCCATGGCCCAGTAGAAGGGGCCCATGGGCAGCAGGTAGCCGATGTTCTCGTGGGTCACGGTCCCGAGGCCACGCCGGGGTCCCACAGGGAGACGGCCTGGCGGACGTAGCGGCCCGGGATCGAGGTAGAGGTAGGTCTTGGTGTCGTCGGTCACCAGCCCCGGGCTGGGCGGCCAGCATGGGCACGAAGGCGAGCACGGCCAGCACCGAGGTAGTCGACCACCGCCCGCAGCCGGCTCGGGGACCGGAGGCGGCGGTAGCAGCGAGCCGGACCCGGCCGGTGGACCGGTCCGTGGGCGCGACGGTGGAGGGTTGGGGATCCGGCACGAGTGATCGGTAGTGTAAACAACCGACGGCCGCCGACGGCAGTCATCGTCGGACCGGCACGCCGCCAGCCGATCGACGACCCGGGAGCCCAGATGACCGAGCAACAGTGCCGACCCCGGGAGCCGGGGGGTGCTCGACGGCCGTGGGCCGTCGCCGCGCCCGGGCAGCCGGCTCACCGGCGAGCGGCCCGATGGAGGGGGTCACCCCCGACTCGCTGCTGGCCCTCCACGCCGCCGGCTACCGCACGGTCATCGAGCGCCTCGGGCCGGGCACCATGCTCGACGTGGGCTGCGGCCAGGGGTTCGAGTCGGCCCGGTTCCTGGCCGCCGACCGGGCCGGTGGTCGGGGCCGACTACAGCGCCGAGGCCGTCGAGCCGCGGCCCGCGACCGGTGGGGCGCGGACGGGCTGTACGGTGGCCCAGATGGACGCCCTGGCCCTCGGGTTCGCCGGGGGGAGCTTCGACTGGGCCTGCTCGTCCCACCTCATCGAGCACTTCGACGACCCCGAGGGCCACGTGCGCGAGCTGGCCCGGGTGCTGGCCGACGACGGGACGGTGTTCTTCCTCACCCCCAACGCCCCGGCCGACTTCGAGAACCCGTTCCACATCCACCTGTTCGAGCCGCCCGAGCTGCGGGACATGCTGGGCCGGCACTTCCACGACGTCACCGTCCAGGGCCTCGACGCCGTGCCCCACGTGAAGGCCGACTTCACCGCCCGGCGGGTCAAGGCCGAGAAGGTGCTGCGCCTCGACGTCTTCGACCTGCGGCACCGGATCCCGCGGTCCGTGGTACGTCGGCTTCTACACCCGGGCCCTGCCCCTCGCCTACAGGTGATCGCCCGGGGCGACTCGGGCGGCACGACCGGGATCACCGCCGACGACTTCTTCGTCACCGACGACCTCGACCCCACCACCATGGTGCTCTTCGCCACGGCCTCGCGGCCGCGGCGGCCGGCCTGACCCGGGGCGGGGCCGTGCTGACCGTCGGCCTGACCGGCGGCATCGGGGCCGGCAAGTCGACGGTGGCCGAGCTGCTGGTGGCCCACGGGGCCCAGCTGGTCGACGCCGACCTGGTCGCCCGCGAGGTGGTGGCCCCGGGCGGCCCCGCCTACCAGCCCCTCGATCGACCGGTTCGGCCCGGGCATCCTCGACGCCGACGGGACCGATCGACCGGCCCAGGCTCGCCGAGCTGGTCTTCGGCCACCCCGAGGCCCTGGCCGACCTCAACGCCATCACCCACCCGGCCATCGGGATCGAGATGATCGACCGGCAAGGACCGGCTCGCCGGGCACCGACGAGATCGTGGTCATGGACATCCCCCTGCTCAAGGGCGTCCACCGGGAGACTGCTGGCCCTGGCCGCGGTGGTCGTGGTCGACGCCCCCACCGAGGTCGCCCTGGAGCGGCTGGTCACCCAGCGGGGCATGCCCGAGGACGACGCCGGGGCCCGCATCGGCTCGCCCAGACCGACCGGGCCAGCCGCGGCTGGAGGGGGCCGACTTGGTCATCGACAACTCCGGCGACCATGCCCACCTGCAGTCGGAGGTGGACCGGGTGTGGGCCGAGCTGACCGGGCTCCGCGACCAGGCCGGGTGCACCCACGGCCGCCGCCCCGGTGGTCCGGGTGGCACGGGCCTGCGACCACCCGGTGCCGGGTCCGGCGTGACCCCCAGGTCCTGGCCCCGGGTTGCGGTGTGACACCCTCCCGGTACCATCGACGCTGTGCCCGACTTCGAGGTCGTCTCGCCGTTCCGCCCCGCCGGCGACCAGCCCGAGGCCATCGCCGGGCTGGTCGAGGGGCTCGAGCGCGGCGACCGCTACCAGACCCTGCTCGGCATCACCGGATCGGGCAAGACGGCCACCATCGCCTGGACCATCGAGGCCGTCCAGCGGCCCACGCTGATCATCGAGCCCAACAAGTCCCTGGCCGCCCAGCTGGCCGCCGAGCTGAAGGAGTTCTTCCCCCACAACCGGGTGGAGTACTTCGTCTCCTACTACGACTACTACCAGCCCGAGGCCTACGTCCCCTCGTCGGACACCTACATCGAGAAGGACTCGTCCATCAACGACGAGATCGACCGCCTGCGCCACGCCTGCACCTCGTCGCTGCTGCTCCGGCCCGACACCATCGTGGTGGCCTCGGTCTCCTGCATCTACGGGCTGGGCTCGCCCGACGAGTACCGCGACCGGATCGTGGCCCTCCAGCCGGGCGAGGTGCACGACCAGCGGGCCCTGCTCCGGCGCCTGGTCGAGCTGCAGTACTCACGCAACGACGTCACCCTGTCCCGCGGCCAGTTCCGGGCCCGCGGCGACACCGTCGAGATCCACGCCGCCTACGAGAGCCAGGCCGTCCGCATCGAGTTCTTCGGGGACACGGTCGAGCGGATCCGGCCCTTCGACGTGCTGACCGGCGAGATCGGCGACGAGCTCGAGGAGCTGGTGGTCTTCGCCAACACCCACTACGGCACGGGCGACGAGCGCATGCGCCGGGCCGTCGTCAGCATCGAGGACGAGCTGCGGGAGCCGGCTGGGCGAGCTCGACGGGGCCGGCAAGCTCCTCGAGGCCCAGCGCCTCCGGATGCGCACCGAGTACGACCTCGAGATGCTGGCCGAGACCGGGGTGTGCAGCGGGATCGAGAACTACAGCCGCCACCTCGACGGCCGGGCCCCGGGCGAGGCGCCCTTCACCCTGCTCGACTTCTTCCCCAAGGACTTCCTGGTCGTCGCTGGACGAGAGCCACGTGGCCGTCCCCCAGCTCCGGGGCCAGTACGCCGGCGACCGCTCCCGCAAGGAGACCCTGGTCGACCACGGGTTCCGCCTGCCGTCGGCCATGGACAACCGCCCGCTCCGCTTCGAGGAGTTCATCGAGCGCATCGGCCAGGTCATCCTGCTGTCGGCCACCCCGGGCCCGTGGGAGCTCGAGCACAGCGCCAACGTGGTCGAGCAGGTCATCCGGCCCACCGGGCTGGTCGACCCCGAGGTGGACATCCGTGCCCACCACCGGGCAGATCGACGACCTGCGGGAGCGGATCGACGCCACCGTGGCCGACCGGCAACCGGGTGCTGGTGACCACCCTGACCAAGAAGATGGCCGAGGACCTGACCGACTACCTGGCCGAGCAGGGCGTCCGGGTCCAGTACCTCCACTCCGACGTCGACACCATGGCCCGCATCGAGATCCTCCGCGAGCTGCGCCTCGGGGCGTTCGACGTCCTGGTGGGCATCAACCTCCTGCGCGAGGGCCTCGACCTGCCCGAGGTGGCCCTGGTGGCCATCCTCGACGCCGACAAGGAGGGCTTCCTCCGGTCGGCCTCGTCGCTCATCCAGACCATGGGCCGGGCCGCCCGCAACGTCAACGGCCGGGTGGTCATGTACGCCGACACCATCACCGACTCGATGACCGCGGCCATCGGCGAGACCCAGCGCCGCCGGGCCCGCCAGATCGCCTACAACGAGGCCCACGGCATCGACCCCCGCACCATCACCAAGTCGGTCACCGACATCCTCGAGCGGGTGCGGGGCGACGGCATCGGCTCGGCGGCCATCAGCTCGGGACCCAACAGCCGGTCGGCGGCCGACCGGCGCCAGAAGGGCCCGGGGCGCGGCGGCGTCGACCCGCGGGCGGCGGCCGCCGAGATGGCCCAGGCCATCGGGCCCGACGCCGACGAGCTGTCGAGCCTCATCCACCGGCTGGACGCCGAGATGAACAAGGCCGCCGAGGAGCTGCGGTTCGAGGAGGCGGCGCTGCTCCGCGACGAGATCGCCGAGCTGCGGGCGCTGCTGGTCCGCGACCCGGTCGACGGCATCCCGGTGCTGCCCGGCGACACCGCCGACGTCGAGGCCCCGGCCGATCTCTGACCGCGGGAGCCGCGACCCGCGCACCGGTATCCTCACCCAATGGCCGATCGACTGGTGGTGCGCGGCGCGCGCGAGCACAACCTCCAGGACGTCTCGCTCGACCTGCCCCGCGACCGGCTCATCGTCTTCACCGGGCTGTCCGGCTCGGGCAAGTCGTCGCTGGCCTTCGACACCATCTACGCCGAGGGCCAGCGCCGCTACGTGGAGTCGCTGTCCGCCTACGCCCGCCAGTTCCTGGGCCAGATGGACAAGCCCGACGTCGACTTCATCGAGGGGCTGTCGCCGGCCATCTCCATCGACCAGAAGTCGGCCTCGCGCAACCCGCGGTCGACGGTGGGCACGGTCACCGAGGTCTACGACTACCTGCGCCTGCTCTACGCCCGGATCGGCAAGCCCCACTGCCCCGACTGCGGCCGGCCGGTGGCCCGCCAGAGCCCCCAGCAGATCGTCGACCGGATCCTGGCCATGGACGAGGGGACCCGCTTCCTGGTGCTGGCCCCGGTGGTGCGGGGCCGCAAGGGCGAGTACGGCGCCCTGCTCGACGACCTGGCCAAGCAGGGGTTCGCCCGGGTCCGGGTGGACGGGGCCATCGTCGAGCTGGCCGACCGGGCCGACCTCGACCTGGCCCGCTACGAGCAGCACACCATCGAGGTGGTGGTCGACCGGCTGGTCCGCCGGGACGACATCCGCCGCCGGCTCACCGAGTCGCTGGAGACCGCCCTGTCGCCTGGCCGAGGGCGTGGCCGAGATCGTGGTGGTCGACGCCGACGGCACCGAGGAGGAGGCCATCACCTTCAGCCAGCACCTGGCCTGCACCCACTGCGGGCTCAGCTTCGAGGACCCCTCGCCCCGGAACTTCTCCTTCAACTCGCCCTACGGGGCCTGCCCGGCCTGCACCGGTCTCGGCACCCAGTACGAGGTCGACCCCGACCTGGTCGTGCCCGACCCCACCAAGTCCCTGGCCGAGGGGGCCCTGGCCCCGTGGTCCGGGGCCCGCAGCGAGTACTTCGACCGCATGGTGGCCGCCGTGGCCGACCTGGGCGGCTTCTCGCTCGACGACCCCGTGGGAGAAGCTGCGCAAGGCCGACCAGAAGCTCGTCCTCTACGGGACCGGGACGCAAGCAGGTCCACCTCAAGTACCGCAACCGCTACGGGCGCCAGCGCTCCTTCCACACCGCTCTACGAGGGCATCGTCCCCTGGCTGCGAGCGGCGCCACACCGAGGCCGACTCGGACTTCCTGCGGGACAACCTCGAGGGCTACCTGCGCGAGGTGCCCTGTCCCGAGTGCGGCGGAGCCCGGCTCCGGCCCGAGTCCCTGGCCGTCACGGTCGGGGGCTACAACATCTTCGCCCTGTGCTCGCTGCCCATCGGCCGGGCCGTCGACGTGGTGGCCTCGCTCGACCTGTCCGACCGGGACCACCTCATCGCCGACCGGGTCTTCCGCGAGGTCCGGGAGCGGATGCAGTTCCTGCTGGACGTGGGCCTCGACTACCTGACCCTGGCCCGCTCGGCCGCCACCCTGTCGGGCGGCGAGGCCCAGCGGATCCGCCTGGCCAGCCAGATCGGCAGCGGCCTGGTCGGGGTCCTCTACGTCCTGGACGAGCCGTCCATCGGCCTCCACCAGCGGGACAACCAGCGCCTGATCGGGACGCTCGAAGCGCCTGCGCGACCTGGGCAACACGGTCATCGTGGTCGAGCACGACGAGGAGACCATCCGGGTGGCCGACCACGTGGTCGACGTCGGGCCCGGGGGCGGGGGAGCACGGCGGCCGGATCGTCCACTCGGGCCCGGTCGACCGGGCCGGGCGGCCTCGAGTCCAATCCCGACTCGCTGACCGGCCAGTACCTCTCGGGGGCCAAGTCCATCCCCGTCCCGCCGCTCCGCCGGCCGGGCAGCGGCGAGCTGCCTGGTCGTCGAGGGCGCCCGCGAGCACAACCTGCACGACATCGACGTCGACTTCCCCCTCGGCCGGCTGGTGGCGGTCACCGGCGTGTCCGGCTCGGGCAAGTCGACCCTGGTCAACGACATCCTGCTGCGGTCGCTGGCCAAGCAGGTCCACCGGGCCAAGACGCCTGCCCGGCCTCCACCGGACCATCACGCGGCGTGGCCAACGTCGACAAGGTGGTCGAGGTCGACCAGGCGCCCATCGGCCGGACGCCGCGGTCCAACCCGGCCACCTACACCGGGGTGTTCGACCACATCCGCAGGCTGTTCAGCCAGACCCAGGAGGCCAAGGTGCGGGGCTACCTGCCCGGCCGGTTCTCCTTCAACGTCAAGGGCGGCCGGTGCGAGGCGTGCTCGGGCGACGGCACCATCCGCATCGAGATGCACTTCCTGCCCGACATCTACGTCCCCTGCGAGGTGTGCCACGGGGCCCGGTACAACCGGGACACCCTCGAGGTCACCTTCCGGGGCAAGACCATCGCCGACGTGCTCGAGCTGTCGTGCGAGGAGGCGCTCGGGTTCTTCGCCCACCAGCCGCCCATCGCCCGCCACCTCCAGACCCTGGTCGACGTGGGCCTGGGCTACATCCGGCTCGGCCAGCCGGCCCCCACCCTGTCGGGCGGCGAGGCCCAGCGGGTCAAGCTGGCCTCCGAGCTCAGCCGGCGGTCGACCGGGCACACCCTCTACGTGCTGGACGAGCCGACCACCGGGCTCCACTTCGACGACGTCCGCAAGCTGCTCGACGTCCTCAGCCGGCTGGTCGACCAGGGCAACACGGTCATCGTCATCGAGCACAACCTCGACGTCATCAAGAGCGCCGACTGGATCATCGACCTGGGCCCCGAGGGCGGCGACCGGGGTGGGTCGGTGGTGGCCGAGGGCACGCCCGAGCAGGTGGCCGCGGTCGGCGGGCAGCTACACCGGCGAGGTGCTGGCTCCGCTGCTCGGCATCGACCGGGCATCGCCGGGCCAAGCGGGCGGCCGGGCCCAAGGCCAACGCCAAGCCCACCGGGGCGGCCAGTCCGCGTCCACGGCCAGCTCCAAGTCCACGGCCAGGGCCAAGCCCGCCGCCGCCCCGAAGGGCACGGCCGACGCCAGGCCAAGGCCACCTCGAGGTCCAAGGCCACGGCCAACGGCACGGCCGACGCCAGGTCCACAGGCGGCCAGGACCGAGCCCGCCCCCGGCAACAGGCCAAGCTCAGAGCCGACGACGAGAGCACGGCCGACGACACGGTCGCCAGGCGGTCGGCCGCCGGCCCGAAGCCGCGGCCTCGACCCGGTAGCGCCGGCCGTCCCCGGACGGCCGTCCGGCCCCCGGCGGCGGCCGCGGCTCAGACGGTGGCCAGCATCCGCTCCAGGGCCACCCGGGCCCACGAGGCGGTCTCCTCGTCGACGGTGATCCGGTTGCGGACCTCGCCCGGCCACCAGGCCCTCGAGCACCCAGGCCAGGTGGGCGGCGTCGATGCGGAACATGGTCGAGCACGGGCAGACCAGCGGGTCGAGGGAGACCACCGTCTTGTCCGGGTGTCTCGTCGTCGAGCCGCTTGACCAGGTGGATCTCGGTGCCCGACCCCGATGACCGAGCCGGCCGGGGCGTCGGCCACGGCCCGGATGATGTAGTCGGTCGAGCCGACCTGGTCGGCGGCCTCCACGACGTCGTGGGCGCACTCGGGATGGACGACCACGATGCCGTCGGGGTGCTCGGCCCGGAAGGCGTCGATGTGGGCGGGCGGGAAGCGCTGGTGGACCGAGCAGTGGCCCTTCCACAGCAGCAGGGTGGCCGACTTGAGCGTGGCGTCGTCGAGGCCGCCCGCGGTCGAGCCGCGGGTTCCACACGGCCATGTCGTCGGCGCCGTAGCCGAGCTCGAAGCCGGTGTTGCGGCCCAGGTGCTGGTCGGGGAAGAACAGGACCTGGTCGCCCCGGCGCCGGCCCGTTGTCGTCGGCGCCCGAGGGCCCAGGTCAGCACGGCCCGGGCGTTGGACGACGTGCACACCACGCCCGCCGTGGCGGCCCACGAAGGCCTTGAGGGCGGCCGACGAGTTCATGTAGGTGACCGGGACCACCCGCTCGATGTCGGTGACCGCGGCCAGGGTCTCCCAGGCCTCCTCGACCGAGTCGATGTCGGCCATGTCGGCCATCGAGCAGCCGGCGTTGAGGTCGGGGAGGAGCGACCTGCTGGTGGTCGCCGGTCAGGATGTCGGCCGACTCGGCCATGAAGTGGACGCCGCAGAAGACGACGAACTCGGCCTCGGTCTGGTCGGCGGCGATGCGGGACAGCCCGAACGAGTCGCCCCGGGCGTCGGCCCAGCGCCATGACCTCGTCGCGCTGGTAGTGGTGGCCGAGGATGAACACCCGGGACCCGAGCGCCGCCTTGGCCGCCCGGATCCGATCGGCCAGCTCGTCGGGGCCGGCCGTCGTGTAGCGCGTCGGGGAGTGCGTGTCTGTAGCCGGAGCATGTCGGGTATGACCTCCTCGGGGAGGCGCTCCGGTCAGTGGCCGGCGGGGACAGCCTGGTCGCCCATCCGCGGGGATGTCGGCCCCGGAGCGGTAGATGTCGCCGGAAACCAGGCCGGCGTCGCCGCCAGTGTATTGCCTGTGACCTGCGGCCGCGCCCGAGCGGTCGACGGCGGTGGACCCGGTCCGGTCCGCCGGCACGGCACACTGGTGGCGTGGTCACCCGACCCCTCCCCGGCACCGTCCCCGACGAGCCCGGCTCCTACCAGTTCGTCGACGCGACGGCCGGGTCCTCTACGTGGGCAAGGCCAAGTCGCTCCGGTCACCGGCTCAACTCGTACTTCCAGGACCCGGCCAGCCTGGCCCCCCGGACCGCCCAGATGGTCGGCCAGGCCGACCACGTCGAGTGGATGGTGGTGGGCACCGAGGCCGAGGCCCTGCTGCTCGAGCACAACCTGATCCAGCAGTTCCAGCCCCGCTTCAACGTCCGGCTGAAGGACGACAAGAGCTACCCGTGGCTGGCCCTCACCGTGAACGACGAGTGGCCCCGGCCGGCCGTGGTCCGGGGCCGCAAGCGCAGCGGGGTCCGGTACTTCGGCCCCTACCCGAACGTCGGGGCCATCCGGGAGCACCCTCGACCTGCTGCTGCGGTCGTTCCCGGTGCGGACCTGCTCGGACACCAAGTTCCGCAACCACGAGCGCCTGGGCCGGCCCTGCCTGCTCTTCCACATCGAGCGGTGCTCGGGCCCGTGCGTGGGGGCCGTCGACCACGAGGAGTACGACCGGCCTGGTGGCCGACCTCGTCACCTTCCTCGGCGGGCGACACCGGCGCCGCTCGAGCGGGAGCTCGAGCCGGCCATGCAGCGAGGCCTCGGCCGCCCTCGACTTCGAGCGGGCCGTCGATGCTGCGGGACAAGCTCGAGGCGGTCCGGGCCGCCGACGCCGTGCGCCAGATGGAGCTCGACCGCCCCGAGGACCTCGACGTGCTCGGCCTGGCCGAGGACGAGCTGGAGGCGGCCGTCCAGGTCTTCCACGTCCGGTCGGGCAGGGTGGTCGGGCGCTCGGCCCTGTTCGTCGACAAGGTCGAGGACCTGACCGCCGGCCGAGCTGGTGGAGCGGCTCCTGGTCGACGTCTACGCCGACGCCGGCGTCCGGGGTGCCCCGCCAGGTCCTGGTGCCCACCATGCCGGCCGACCTCGAGGCCGTGATCGGCAGTACCTGGACCGAGCGCCGGGGCGGCCCGGTGGCCGTCCGGGTGCCGCTGCGGGGCCCGAAGCGCGGCCCTGCTCGAGACGGTGCGAGCACAACGCCGGCGAGGCCTTCGTCCGCCACCGGCTGCAGCGGACCTCGGACCACAACAGCCGGGCCCGGGCCCTCGAGGCGCTCCAGCAGCGAGCTGCGACCTGCCCGAGGCCCCGCTGCGCATCGAGTGCTACGACATGAGCCACCTGCAGGGCACCGACTACGTCGGGCTCGATGGTGGTGTTCGAGGACGGCCTGCCCAAGAAGAGCGACTACCGCCACTTCAAGGTGGCCACCGTGGCCGGCAACGACGACTACGCGGCCATGGAGGAGGTGCTGACCCGCCGCCTGACCGCCCTGCTCGACGAGGAGCGCAGCCGGACGGCGCCGGGGCCGACGGACGGCCGGACGGCCGCCGGCGGCCCGGGCGCCAGGCCCGGCGGCGGTTCGCCTACCCGCCCCAGCTGCTGCTGCTCGACGGCGGGCTCGGGCCAGCTCCACGTGGGCATCCGGGTGCTCGAGCCGGCTGGGCCTGACCGACCGGATCCCCATCGCCTCCCTGGCCAAGAGCTTCGAGGAGGTCTACCTGCCCGGAGCTCCTCGGTGCCCGATCCGGCTGCCCCGCCAGTCCGAGGCCCTCTACCTGCTCCAGCGCCTGCGGGACGAGGCCCACCGGTTCGCCATCTCCTACCACCGGACCCTGCGGGGCAAGCGGATGACCGTCGGCGCCCTCGACGGGGTCGAGGGCCTCGGGCCCGAAGCGCCGGACCCGGCTGGTCGAGCAGTTCGGGGGCCTGGGCGAGCTGCGCAAGGCCACCCGGGACGAGCTGATGGGCCTATCGTGGTTGCCGGCCGACGTGGGCGCCGCCGTCTTCGAGCGCCTGCACACGCCGCTGGCCCCGATGGACCGATGACCGGACAGGTGAGAGGTGGACCGATGAGCGAGTACCTGGTGGTGACCGGCATGTCCGGGGCGGGCCGGTCGACGGCCGGCGGCCACGCTCGAGGACCTCGGGCTGGTTCGTCATCGACAACATGCCCTCGGCCCTGATCGCCAAGGTGTCCGAGCTGGTCGACGGCACCGGCTCGGAGATGGAGCGGGTGGCCTTCGTGGTCGGTCGGGGCGGGGGCGACCTCGACGACGTGCTGCCGGCCGTCGACGCCCTCGATGGCCGGCCGCAACCGGGTGCGGATCCTGTTCCTCGACGCGGCCGACGACGTGCTCATCCGGCGGTTCGAGGGCACCCGCCGCCGCCACCCGCAGGCGGCCCGGGGGGTGGTCGACTCCATCGCCGACGAGCGGCTGCTCCTCAGGCGGCCTGCGCGACCGGGCCGACCTGGTCATCGACACCGGCGAGCTCAACACCAACCAGCTCCGGACCCGGCTGATGGAGGTCTTCGGCGGCGAGGAGCCCGGCAGCACCATGCAGACCTCGGTGCTCTCGTTCGGCTTCAAGCACGGCGTGCCCCTCGACGTCGACCTGATGTTCGACTGCCGGTTCCTGCCCAACCCGTACTGGGACGAGTCGCTGCGGTCCCACAGCGGCCTCGAGCCCGAGGTGCGGGCCTACGTGCTCGACCGACCCGAGACCACCGCGTTCCTCGACAAGCTCGACGACCTGCTGGCCATGCTGATCCCCGCCTACATGAAGGAGGGGAAGTCCTACCTGACCGTGGCCATGGGCTGCACCGGCGGCCGCCACCGCTCGGTGGTGCTGGCCGAGGAGCTGTCCCGCCGGCTCGACGCCCACGGGCTGCCCGACCACCGTCTTCCACCGGGACGTGGACCGATGAACGCCGACGACGGGGGACCGGGGCGACGGGCCCGAGGTGGTGGCCATCGGCGGCGGCCACGGCCTGGCCGCCACCCTGCGGGCCGTCCGCACCTACACCGACCGGGTCACGGCCGTCGTGTCGGTGGCCGACGACGGCGGCTCGTCGGGGCGCCTCCGCGAGCTGCTGCACATCATCCCGCCCGGGCGACCTGCGCAAGTGCCTGGTGGCCCTGGCCGAGCCGGGGTCCCTGCTGGCCTCGGCCTTCGAGTACCGGTTCGGCGAGGAGGAGCTGGCCGGCCACTCGCTGGGCAACCTGATCCTGGCCGGGCTGATCGACGCCACCGGCGACCCGGTGGCCGCCCTCGACGAGGCGTGCCGGCTGCTCGGCGTCCGGGGCCGGGTGCTGCCGGCCACCACCGAGCCGGTGGTCCTGAAGGCCGAGGCCGACGGCGGCCAGGTGACCGGCCAGGTGGCCGTCAATGGCACCGACCACATCCGGCGGGTGTCCCTGGTGCCCGCCGACCCGCCGGCCCCGGCGGCGGCCATCGACGCCCTGGACCGAGGCCGACCAGATCGTCCTCGGGCCCGGGTCCTGTTCACCAGCGTGCTGGCCGCCGTGGCCGTCCCCGACATCCGGGAGGGCATCAACGCGGTCCGGCGGCCCGCAAGGTCTACGTCTGCAACCTGCGCCCCCAGGACCCCGAGACCGAGGGATTCGACGTCGGCATGCACGTGGACGCCCTGGCTGGCGCACGGGGTCGCGGTGGACCGTGGTGGTGTGCGATACGTCGGGCCTGCCCTCGGGTGACGACCCGGCCGTGCCGGTGGTCGACGTGCCCCTGGCCCGGCCCAACGGGCTGGCCCACGACCCGGCCAAACTGGCGTCAGACCCTCTCCGATCTGCTCGGATGATGCGCTGGACCGCCGCGAATGCCCTAGCGTGGACGCTGTCTCCGTTCGTCGGAGGGGCGACAGTGCGGCACGACCGTGCCGCGTGCGGCGCGCACGGAACAGTGAAGGGTGAGGCACGACGGGCAATGACCGTACGGATCGGCATCAACGGCTTCGGGCGCATCGGGCGCAACTACCTGCGGGCGGCCCGGCTCCATCGGGGCGGACGTCGAGGTGGTGGCCGTCAACGACCTGACCTCGGCCGAGACCCTGGCCCACCTCCTCCGCTACGACTCCACCCACGGGCGGTTCGGCAGCCGACGGTCGAGGTGGTCGACTCGAGTCCATCGTGCTCGACTCCGGGCCCGATCGCCGTGCTGGCCGAGCGGGACCCCAAGGCCCTGCCGTGGGCCGACCTCGGCGTCGACGTGGTCATCGAGTCCACCGGCCTGTTCACCATCCAAGGAGTCGGCCGGCGCCCACCTCGAGGCCGGGGCCAACCGGGTCATCGTCTCGGCCCCGGCCACCGGGGTCGACGCCACCTTCGTGGTCGGGGTCAACGACGACGCAGTTCGACCCGGCCAAGGACTTCGTGGTGTCCAACGCCTCGTGCACCACCAACTGCTTCGTGCCCATGGTCAAGGTCCTCGACGACGCCTTCGGGGTCGAGAGCGGGACTGATGACCACGGTCCACGCCTTCACCAACGACCAGAACCTGCTCGACCTGCCGCACAAGGACCTCCGGCGGGCCCGGGCCGCGGCCATCAACATCGTCCCGGCCTCGACCGGCGCGGCCCGGGCCACCGGCCTGGTGCTCCAGTCGATGAAGGGCCGGCTGGACGGCACCGCCCTGCGGGTGCCGGTGCCCGACGGTTCGATCACCGACTTCACCGCCGTCATCCCCGGCGTCGGTGACCGTCGAGCAGGTCAACGCAGGCCTTCGCCGCGGCCGCCACCTCCGGTCCGCTGGCCAAGGTCCTCGACTACACCGAGGACCCCATCGTCTCGTCCGACATCGTGGGCAGCCCGGCCTCGTGCACCTTCGACGCCGGCCTGACCATGGTGATGCCCTCGGCCTCGGGGATCACGCTGGTCAAGGTGGCAGGGCTGGTACGACAACGAGTGGGGGTACGCCAACCGGCTGGTCGACCTCTCGCTGGTGGTCGGCGACCGGGGCTCGTGACGGGCAGCCGGGTGCATGACGGGAGATGACGAGGGGGATGCAGGGCGATGAGCGACGAATCCGGACGAATCCGCTGCTGGACGGGCTGCCGCTGCTGGGCGACCTGCCCGACCTCGACGGGGCCAGCGTGCTGGTCCGGGTCGACTTCAACGTGCCGCTCCGGCCGTGCGCCGACGAGACCGTCCGTCGGTCACCGACGACTTCCGCATCCGGGCCGCCCTGCCCACGCTCGAAGTACCTGCATCGAGCACGGGGCCAAGGTCACCGCCTGCACCCACCTGGGCCGGCCCGAGGGGGCCCCGGACGCCCGCTGGGACCTCGGCCCGGTGCGGGAGGAGCTGGCCCGGCTGGCTCCCCAGGTCGAGCTCATGGAGAACCTCCGCTTCGACCCGGGCGAGACGGCCAACGACCCGCCTTCGTCGAGAAGCTGGTCAACGGGCACGACGCCTACGTCAACGACGCCTTCGGCGTCTCCCACCGCGGCCACGCCTCGGTGGTCGGGCCGCCCAGCCGGCTGCCCAGCGCCGCCGGGCTTCCTCCTCCAGCGCGAGATCGAGGCGCTGGGCGGACTGCTCGGGCAGCCCGGACCGGCCGTTCGTGGCCGTGGTCGGCGGGGCCAAGGTGGCCGACAAGCTCGGGCGTGCTCAAGGCCCTGCTCGACCGGGTCGACGCCCTGGTGGTGGGCGGGGGGATGGCCTTCACCTTCCTGGCCGCGGCCGGCCACGACGTCGGTGAGCTCGCTGGTCGACCGGGACCGGATCGCCGACTGCGCCGCCCTGCTGGCCTCGGGCAAGCCCATCCTCCTGCCCACCGACATCGTCGCCCTCGAGCCCGGGCGCCGAGTTCGGCTGCGACTGCACCGGCGGGCGAGGTCCGGATCGTCGGGGCGGACATCCCGACGGGCTGGCAGGGGCTCGACATCGGGACCGGACACCGTCGAGTCCTTCGCCGCGCAGCATCGGCACCGCCGGCCACCGTGCTGTGGAACGGGCCCATGGGCGTGTTCGAGGACGCACGGTTCAGCGCCGGCACCGCCGGGGTGGCCCGGGCCGTGGCCGCCTGCACGGCTTCACCGTCGTCGGCGGGGGGGACAGTGCGGCCGCCGTCGACGAACTGGGCCTGGCCGACCGAGATCAGCTTCATCTCCACCGGCGGGGGAGCCTCGCTCGAGCTGCTCGAGTACGGCGACCTGCCCGGGCTGGCCGCCCTGCGGGGCGCGGTCAACGCACCGCCGGCCACGGGCCGGTCCGGGGAGGGCCAGCCGGCGCTGTGACCGGGACTCCGCTCGCCGGCCGCTGATCAGCGGCAACTGGAAGATGAACTTCGACCACCTCGAGGCGCTCCACGCCGCCCGGGACCTCGGGCTGCGGCTGCAGCCCGGCCGACGTCGGCGCCGGTGGACGTCTCGATCCACCCGCCCTTCACCGACATCCGCACCGTCCAGTCGGTCATCGAGCCGGAGGGCATCCCCGTCGCCCTCGGTGCCCAGAACTGTGCCGTCGAGGACGCCGGCGCCTTCACCGGCGAGGTGAGCCCGGTGATGCTGGCCAAGCTCCACGTCGAGTACGTCATCGTCGGCCACTCCGAGCGGCGCGCGCTGTTCGGCGAGACGGACGACGATGGTGGCGGCCAAGCTGCAAGGCGGTGCTCCGCAACGGCATGACCCCGATCTGCTGCGTGGGGGAGACCGATCGACGAGCGCGAGGCGGGCATGACCAAGGACCGGCTGGCCGGCCAGGTCGAGGCGGCCCTGGCCGGCGTGCCCGCCGAGGCGGTGGCCGGGCATGGTCATCGCCTACGAGCCGCTGTGGGCCATCGGCACCGGCCAGGCGGCCACCCCCGAGGACGCCCAGGACGCCTGCCAGTGGATCCGGGAGGTGGTGGGCCGGTGCGGCGGACGTCGAGGCCGCGGCCAGGTCCGGATCCAGTACGGGGGGTCGGTCAACGAGGACAACACCGAGGACCTGCTCAGGCTGCCCGGACGTCGACGGCGCTGCTGGTGGGCGGGGCCAGCCTCGACGCCGGCGCCTTCGTCGGGATCGTCCGGGCCGCGGCCCGGGCCGTTCGCTGAGTTTGGTAGCGTCTCCATCGGTCCCGAGCCCAGGAGAGGGAGTCCAGTGCTGACCGCAATCATCGTCGTCCTGCAGATCCTGGCGTGCCTGGCGCTCATCTTCCTCATCCTCATGCACAGCGGCAAGGGCGGCGGGCTGTCCGACATGTTCGGCGGCTCGGTCGGCTCGGCCGCCGCCGGGTCGACGGTGGTGGAGAAGAACCTCGACCGGATCACCGTCACCGTGGCCGTGATCTTCGCCTTCACCAACCTCATCCTCATCCTGCGCCTGCAGTGAGCCGACCACGGCGCCGAGCCCGTCGCGCGCCGGCCCCGCATCGCCGTCGCTCTGGCAGCGAGCACCGCGCCCGGTGGACGCTGCCCCTGGTCATCATCGTGATCATCGCGGCTGGTGGCCATCGTCGACCATCTGGGCTCCCACCAGATCAGCCAGGTGGACGAGCCAGACCACCTCGGCGCTGGTGCCGGCCACCGGCGGAGCGGCGACGGTCGAGCTCGACCGGCCCTGGGACGGGTTCAACCCCAACACGCCGGCCGGGGCGGCGTCGACGACCCCGACCCTGCTGTCCGCGGTGCTGCCCAGCGCCTACGTGATCAACCCCAAGCTGGTGCCCCAGGTCAACACCGACCTGCTGCTGAGCGTGGAGGCCACGTCGACGTCGCCGCTGACCATCCAGTACGTGATCAACCCCGACGGCCGTCTGGTCCGACGGGGTGCCGGTGACGCGCGGACGACTTCATCTACGCCTGGCAGTCCCAGCGGGGGGACGGGATCGACGTCGACGGCCAGCCCGACCAGGTGGCGTCCACGCTGGGCTACCGGGACGTGGCCTCGGTGACCCCCAGCCACGGCGGCAAGACGGTGACGGTGGTGTTCTCCACGCCGTACACCGACTGGCGGGTCATGTTCGACCACATGGTGCCCGCCCACATCGCCCGCCGGGTGGGGTGGAACCACGGGTTCGACACCTTCAATCCCGGCCGTCGACCTGTCGGCCGGACCGCTGATGCTGCAGTCGGTGTCACCGGCGGACCGGCCGTGCTGGTCCGGAACCCCAAGTGGTGGGGGACCCCGTCGGTCCTGGACAAGGTGACGGTCGAACGTGGCCCCCGACCAGGCCGCCTGGACCGCGCGCGCTGGCCGACGGCAACCAGACGGTGGCCCAGCCCGACCATCGTTCGACCTCGACGTCGCTCGACGCGGTGTCGCTCGCTCCCGAACGCCCAGAGCTACGGTCAAGCCCTCGCTCGATCTCCTGGAGCTCGACTTCAACGTGACGTCGCCGCTGACGTCGCCAGGCGGCGGCCCGCGAGGCGATCGCCCACGCCATCGACCGGACCGACGCTGCTGGACCAGACCTTCGGGCCCATCGACCCGTCCCTGGTGGTCAACCAGGACCACCTGGCCGCGCCGTCCCAGTCCGGCTACACGGCGTCGTCGGCCGCCGGCGAGTACAGCACCGCGGATCTGGCCGCCACCGACCGCCTGCTCCGGAGCGTCGGGTACCACAAGGACGCCGGCCGGCGACTACGTCGACGCCGGCGGGAAGCCGCTTGACGGTCCGGATGGCCGTCGAGTCCGGAGATCCGTGGATCACCCAGGTGGCGGACCGAGATCATCGCCCAGCTGCGCGCGGCCGGCATCGACGTGGTGACCGCGTCCCCGTCGACGGCACGGCGGGGCTGGCGGCGGCGGCCGCCACCGACTCCTACGACATGGCCCTGGTGACCCGGGCGGCCAGCCCTTTCCAGACGACCACGGCCGGGCTGGTACTCGGACGGGCTGGGCCCGGCCGAGTCGACCGGCACCCAGAACTGGAGCCAGTTCGACGACCCCGAGGTGGACCAGCTGTTCGTCCAGGCCGCCCAGGAGCTCAACCCGGTGGTCGGTGGGACCGTCTACGCCCAGATCGACGACCAGCTGTGGGACCAGATGGTGGCGCTGCCCCTGTTCGGGAGCCGGCGCTGGTGGCCAACGGCGTGCAGATGGCCAATGTCCAGTACAACCCGTCGGTGGACGGGATCCTGTGGAACGTGGCCCTCTGGACCATGCTGAAGCCGGGCCCGCCGACCACTAGGTGGCGGACCGGTCACCGCCGGTCCGGATGGGCCGCCCGGCAGGAACGGGTGGAGGTTCTGTCGTGAGACGAGCCGGGGCGCGCTACCATGCCTGTCGCCCCGGTAACCGACATCGGAGCCACTTCGTCGGAGTGGCGGAATAGGCAGACGCGCTAGCTTGAGGGGCTAGTGCCCGCAAGGGCGTGGGGGTTCAAGTCCCCCCTCCGACACCCCACGTGACCAGCAAACATGCCCGTGAATGCGGCTGGGCATGTTTCGCGAATTGGTCGTTTGTCATCATCCTGTCACCGCGATTCGTCTGTGCGGATACTCAGGAGCCCGCCGCTCCCCGCCGACCGACGTATGCCCATAGCAGCGACTTCTGCTCGTTGTATTGACCCGGTGCCTTTTCCCACCTGAGAGTCGTGAATCCGTGCCGCTCGAACAGGCTTCGGGTATCCCGGCTGTATTTGTAGACGCCACGTTCTCCATCGGAGCCGTCCCAGAGTTCGACAGCAATAACATGACGACAGGACGCAGCGATGTTGGCAGCAAGCGCCTCAACCGCCTCATCCGGAATGTGATCCAGGACTGACATTGTTAGTGCTGAGTCCCAACTGTCTGCTTGCTCAGCCCATCGATTCGCATCGGCTACCTCGAAAATCACCGCTGGCTCAACGGACTTAGCGTGTTCGATCGCCTTCGCGTTCACGTCAATGCCTTTCAGCTTCATGTCTGGATGAGACCGGTGAATGTAACGAAGGTTCCGGCCGCTGTTGGTACCGATTTCAAGTAAAGACGTCAGCTGAAGCGGCGGTATTATCGTCTCGGCAAGCCATTGGGAGCGTCCGACGGCGATCGGGTCATCGTCATTGGTGATGTGGTAATTAGGGAGGCTCCCCCAGTAGGCCGAGGCCTTGTCAGCCTCAGGACCCTGGCGAAGGCGGCTCGCAGCGTATCGGACTCCAACCTTGGCGCGGGCCATTACAGAACTGAGGCTTGCCATCCGTGGGTGTCCTTCTGTCGACTCTTCTAGCCATGATGGCAGAAACCGACCTCCATGGCGAAGACCCAGAGCCTCCCGGTAGCTACAGCGGCGGCGAATACGGCTACTTCGGCGTCGGCGGCTACTGTGCGGTGCTCTCGACCGGCGGGGTGGACTGCTGGGGGTTGGACAATTTGGGAAACGGGACCACCGAGGGCTCTGACTTGCCGGTGGCGGTCAGTTCCCAGTAGGCGCAGCCATGCGATGGGGAAGGGTATTGGGCACCGCTACCCGAACGACTCACATGGCTCCTGAAGAGACACCTTGTGCAGCAACGCGGGTGATCAGATGCGCCCAAAAAGGAGTGCGATGCCATCGTCATTCAGTCCGTCTGCTCGTAGCACCGGGATCGGGCGACCAGCCCATAGTACAAGCGGCGATCATCGCTGGCTATCGCACCATGTAGAGGGTTTTGCACATGCCCGGATGCCGTTCATGGGCCGGTAGCATCGAGCATGCGAGCACCCGTTGATAGTGCGCTCCGAGTCGGGCGGCATGAGCGCCGAGGAGATACCGACAGGTGACACCGGACTAGAGGATCCAGCACCAGCCTCAGCCTATCCAGTGGTACTCGGCAGACCCCCAGGGGATTCCTTCCAGTCCATGGAATCCCACACAACAATGGCGGTTTAGCCGCGTTGCCCAGGGGCTTTAGGCCAGGACTTCGTCCTTCAGATTCTGGCGAAGCCACGTCCGTACTTCGTCGGTATCTTCATGCCCGTGGGCAGACACGGCGTGCTGCGTTGCGGCAGTCACCACCTCGTCCTCTTCACCGGAGATGGTGAGTGTGCAGCCGTGTTCACTTGGGTAGTCACGGCAATCTGCAACTTTACGTCCCATGGCGACGCTCCTTTGTTTGGGATCTACCTCATCGTCACATCTCTTCGGTGCTGCGCACATCGAGGTTGCGGAACTCCATCGGTCCGTCGCACAGCTCGGTGAGCCGTTGGGCGAATGAGGCCGTTTCGGGCAGGTTCGAGTTGGACATGGCGTCCTCATAGGAGGGGAATTCCACGATCTGGACATAGGTGTCTGGTTGGTCCCGATCCTGTGTGAACGTGCCCCGCTGGGCGGTCCGCCGACCCGCTGTCTGTGCCTGCCACTCTTTGACCAGCGCCTCGACCTTGTCTGGCCGAGTGGTCCTCAGCTCGATGATCTGGATGAACGGCATGTTCTGAACCCCCGCCAGAGGCCCCTCATCTGCAAGGTAATCCTTGAGGAGCGCGAATTCAACGGGCCGGATGCGGAATCTGCCTGGATAGTGACCTATCACCGGTTCAGAGCGCATTATCCGCTGCAGGTGCGTTCATGCTAGCGGCGCGCCAACCACCACAAACAAGCACTAGACGGGCCATTTGTTTCCTGAGGGTCACGTAGCCGTCTCGAACATTCGTTTTCGCTCTGCGGGCGCGGCATTCGACGCGAACTCATCGAGTCTGGCCAGGGCCGGAAACAGCGCCTTTACAAACCTGCTCCGCAGATCTGCCACTGTGTTCTTGTCGGGGTGCCGATCGAGTCCCTTGACAAGATTGAGCCGGGAGCTGTCTACCCAGGCCAGAACATCAGGAGCGGCTTGCCACTCCATCTCCGTTCTCATACCGGTCAACAAGTGACGAATCCAATCGAACGGCGTATGGGGCCACGCGTTTGGTCGGCAGAGCCTGGCCTTATCTGTCACCGATCGTCCGGACGCTTCGACGAAGCCGATCAGCCCCGCGGAGAGACTGAGGCTGACCCGCGTTATGGGTTGAAGGACGATGTTGTGGTCGGTGAAGATCGCCCTCGGCGGGTTGTCGCTCAATCCAGCCGACGAGCAGTGGATGTGCAAGTGATCGGGACTGGTCGGAATAGATCCATGCTCGAGTGTGATCTCATCCAGGTCGACTCGCTCGACATGTCCTAGCCTGACCACATTCTCGATGTGCCGCAGTTCGTCGAGTTCTCCAACGCTCACGGTGGCGCCCTTCAACATGGACGGCTGAACAGTCCCATCGATCCGCAACATCATCCGGCATTCTTCCAAGCGCTCGAACACCTGCTCGATCGAGTCGCACTCTGCGACCGCCTCTAGCTCTCGGACGACTCCCTCGAAGGTGAGTACGACTCCATCGCCGGGCTGGAAGAAGGCGCGATTCAATATCCACGAGTCGCGAGGACGAATCCAGGTGATGTCGTTGGGGGCAGCACCTTGATCGAGCAACCAGCCGGCTGCATCCATCGCTGTCTTACCACCACCGACGATCACATAGCCGGCCGGGGCGGATGTGATCGCGGTGAGTGCACCGACCGGAATGCACCTGGCTCCGTGCGAGACTTCAAACGGCGGCGGGAAAATAGCCGGAACACGAGACGCCATATAGGTGGCGTCGACGAGGCTGCGCCGCACCGACACGCCTGTCTCCTCGCCAGTCAATCTGGATCGGAATCGTCGACCGCCGAGGTAGTCACACATCGGAAAGAAACGGACTCGGCCTGATGGCAAGAGTCGGTCACGCATGATCTGGTCGTAGTAGACGCAGATCTCCGTTCCACTGGCTCGCTCGTAGAAACCCGCATCTCTTCCGTCGGGCTCGATTCGGTCCTGCCCGAGCCGAGTCGAGTTCACGCCGTAGTTCATGGATGGCTGGTGCAACTGGACGAATGGATAGGAGTCAAGCCAGTGACCACCGGGACGGTGGTGCCGGTCGATCATCACAATATCGGCGTCGGAGTTCTGGATCAGGGTGTCGACGAACCCCATTCCGAGTGCCCCCGCTCCGACAACGAGGTAGTCCGTCTCGATCTCCGAGCGTCCACCCACCACACTGAAAATAGTACCAACGCCTACCGAAATCCATGGGCGGCGGACCGGGGATCGCTGCGAACGTGCGTCGGCCGATCTCGGCGCCTGACCCGAATCCTCGGGGTCGTTACAACCGCCAAATCAATCGTTCCAGTTCACACCGTAGACATGTGTCGGTTCCGGTAGTCCCTTCAGACTCAGCTCGCCGCGATCATCAAAATGAAAGGGCTTGCCTGCGCAAAGTTCACGAACCGCCATCGAAACGACAATGTCACCGTCGGATGCGGCGGAACAAAGCCGGGCTGCGAGCTGGACGGCTGCACCGAACAAGTCATCGTTGTCGTCCGTGACCGGTTCTCCCGCGCTGATGCCGATGCTGATTTGAAAAGGCGTCTCGGCACCCTTGTTGCGCTCATGGAGTCGGCGCTGCACTTGAACCGCAAACGTGACAGCAGAGACCACCGAGGTGAAGGACGCCATGATGCCATCGCCCGTGTGCTTGACCTCACGCCCGTCCCGCTCGACGAGCTGACCACGCACGATCTCATTGTGCTCTCTGAGTAGGTGCATATGGCCCTCATCGCCGAGCTGAGCAGTTTGAGCAACCGACCCGCAGACATCAGTGAACACGATCGCTCGGATTGCTGGTGCTGCGTACGCAGCTCCCGCCGGATGGTTTGGCATTGAGCCGAAGAACGAGTTCAAAGGTGTACTCGGACCGAGCTCCAATATGGAGCTGGCGAGCAGACCGTGGGACTCTTCGTGCACAGCGGCCACCGCCCGTTTGCTCGGTCCCTCTGCAAGGCAAAATACCGATCCGCATTCTGGATCAAACCAATATGTGTGGTATTGCACGCCGTGCTTCTCCTGGGTCTCGAGATCGAGCAAGTGGGCGTTGGCCACGTCTTCGGGCGAGACACCGGGCACATCGTGACGATCGATATACATCGGCACGCTGGCGAGATTACACCCTTCTGGGTCGTCAGAGAAGACCGTTTGGCAAAGTCCCGTCCTTCGAACTCGCCTTTCCAGGAAGCTTTGGCGCTACCTCGAAGGGGTGCCCTCGATCACCGGGAAGGTGATCTATTTCCGATGCTCTCGGCCGCGTGTCCAGAGGGACCCGAGGAGGGCTCCGACTAGGAGAACGGTGATCGGAATGAGCACGACGAACCTCGATCCGCTGCCGTACACGTCTGCCAGGATCCGCGCCGCTCATTTCGTCTGTGAATGGCCAGGCTACTGCATTCCAGTCGGGGTGAGGCTGCCGGGTCGAGGAGACACCCAGACGACCCCGACCACCACATCCGAGATAGTGGAAAACTGGATGGGTGGATGAGGCCATCATCGAGTATTACAACCAGGGCCGAGAGCAAGACAGGCTCAACACCATTGGACTGCTCGAGTTCCTCCGGACACAAGAACTTCTCGAACGGCATCTGCCATCTGCGCCTGCTTCAATCGTGGACATCGGTGGTGGAGCGGGGATTCACGCCCTTCCGCTCCAAGCAATGGGGTATAACGTCACTCTGATCGACCCGGTTGAGCTTCATGTCCAGCAGGCCAAGGACGCCGGTTTGGTTGACGCACGTATCGGAGATGCCCGACAACTTCAGCTTGGAAACGGAGTAGTCGACGTGGCGCTACTTCTGGGTCCGCTGTACCACCTGACCGAAGAGAGCGAGCGGACCAGGGCACTCACGGAGGCCCGACGGGTCACAAGATCGGGAGGGTTACTCGTCGCCGCCTGCATTTCTCGTTTTGCTTCCACCTACGATGGCTTGGTCCTTCATTACCTGGATGATCCAGCTTTCGAGAGGATCGTGGAGGATGACCTGGCGCTCGGACAGCATCGCAATCCCTATCGGCGGAGTGGCTGGTTCACAACCGCATACCTGCATCGACCGGAGGAGATCGTCCAGGAGGTCGTAGCCGGAGGATGGTCAAACGTGTCCGTCGTTGCGGTTGAAGGACCTGGGACGTTCGCAGATGCTCAGTTCTGGTTGGAAGATCTGGAGCGCCAAGAGGTTCTCCTGCGAGCTATCCGAAGGGTTGAATCGGAAACCTCGATTCTTGGGGCGTCACCTCATCTGCTTGCCATTGCACACAATCCCTAGGGTGCCACCTACCACCTCCTGAGGGTCGCGTTATCCGCGGTCAAAGTGTTCAGTGCTCGAGGTGCGGCTGATTCCGGCTGATTTCGTACACCCGTTCCGGCGGAATCCGTACAGCGATTCCGGAGTTTTCGTACACACCCGCGTTGGAATCCGTGTAGGGCTGGCGGTAGCTGAGCAGGCATGAGCAGGCTCCCTCGGACATCGTTCCGAGGAGGTGCTCGTGCCCACGACTCGCCACCAGTTATTCGATCGTTTCTGGCTTTCGGCCTTGCTGAGTATCAACGCCCCTCCCGCCTGGGTCGGATGATAAGCAGCGAGCTTACCGGTAGAGCCGGCGAGTGCAAGCCTTGCTGGGAGCTTGAGCATCCTATTTGCCCACAGACTTGCCGCGAAGAGTGCCATCCCTGACCGCGCTCACGAAAGATCCCGCAGACCTGCTCATCGAAATTCCACAGCTGTGAACCCGTCGGTGGTCTGAAGGTCCACCACAGAGGGTGGTCCCCTCCCGAGGCTCTTGGTGTCCAAGCCATAAGCCTCAGGAAGGGGACCAGTTCCATGTTCACAGGAGATGAGGAAGTGTTGTCGCCACCGGCTAAATACTGACCCCTTATCACCGCCCGAAAATTGACCCCCCTCCCCGGTGGTCCACCACTGAGTGTGCTGGATCACGAACCCTGGCTGGATCGCCAGCCGGGGAGGAAGGACATGATCAACGTGGACGACTGGGCCGAGATCCGTCGGCTGTACTTCGCCGAACGGCTGGGCATCAAGACCATCGCCACGCAGCTGGGCGTGGCCAGGAACACCGTGCGAACGGCGGTGCGGGGGTCTGCCCCGCCGGACTACAAGCGAGAGTCCCGAGGCTCGCTTGTCGACGCCGTCGAGAAGCAGATCTGTGAGCTGCTCCGCGACTGCCCGACCATGCCGGCGACGGTGATCGCCGAGCGCATCGAGTGGGAATGCCGCTCGAGCCAGATCGTCGGCAGTTCGGCCACCGGAGCCCCGGCCCGGCGGGCTTTGGCCACCAGCTCGATGCCAATCTCGAAGCCGGCCTGGGAGTTGATACCCACGTTCCGGATGAACTCGGCGTCACGTCCGCTCTTATTCCTTGGCGGCGATGACCAAGAATTGCTTGCCGAAGATGTGCCACGCCAGCGGCACGCGCAAGTAGGCGCCGGTCAGGCCGTATGAGGCAGGGAGAAGACCGCTGAACGAGTAGGGCAGAAAGCGGCTCCTAGCTTTGCTAACGCGGAAACCGGACACGCTGAGGTGCTCAATCACGGCCAAGTGGGTCAGGGCGAGGACGTGATCGGCGTAATCGAAGTACGAGCGGACGCAATGGCGGAAGTTCGGACCAATGATGGCGATTCGTCCACCCATCTTCATGGCGGAGTGCATTTGGGCCAACAGGTCGGCGATTTCGTCTTGGTTACTCAGGTGTTCGAGGAAATTCGAAATGAACACGCCGTCGAAATAGTCCTCGGGCAACTCGACATCGCCGATGTTGGCCGTGATCGCTTTAATCGTAGGATCGCGGTTGACTGCATAGCTCGCGGCGTCCACACCCCATCGTTCGCGTGCGGGTGTCGCGTTCAGGTACTCATAGTTGCCGGCAGCGGGGTCCAGGACCACTTCGGGGCGGTCCATCGCCTCGTAGATATAGGTCGCGATTGCGTTCCAAACCTTCTGACGCTTCTCCAAGTCGATGTGCCTGATCCGGTACTTGTAGAGGCGTGCGTAGTTGATGCCAGGCATTGTGGAAACAAATGCTACTAGCTACTTCGACTGAAAAGACCCTGAGTGTGGGGATGGTCGCCTCTATCCGGCGCACCAGCCACTGGGGGATCATGGCGAGCCATTTGAGAGGGCCCCGCAGGGGGGCATTTCCTCGACGGTGCGGTGACGCTGAGAGGCGACGGGAGGCGCTGAAAACCTCAGTCCAGCCACCTCAACAGCAGTAGGGCCGATCCAAAGGCTCTGACGGCCTCCGAGTGGCTCGGGGCCGAGCCAAGGAATCTGACGTATTGCCGGGCTTGGCCCTCTTGTCTGACGAGACTCCGTTTCTGGCTGATAGCGGGGAAGATTTTAGTTGTCGAGCGCACGGGCTTTGGCTAGCCTGTGCGCTATGGGGGCTAGGCGGAGTACGGATGTGACCCTGCTGGGTGGCTGCGGTCACGTCGGACTTCCGCTCGGCCTTGTGTTCGCCAATTCGGGATTGTACGCGGACGTGGCCATCCACCAGCCCGTCGTCGACATCTGGAACCTCAGGGGACAGGGGGTAGTGGTATGAAGCCGAGGGTTTCGATCGTCATCCCGGCCTACAACGAGGGTCCGCAGATCGAAGACGTCCTCACCCGTTTGACGGAAATCGTTTCAACTTCCCAGCGAGATCGTGGTCGTCGTCGACTCACCGGAGGACTCGACGCTTCCCTATGTGGAGAAATTTGCCAAGGTGGACGGACGCGTCCGTGCCCTCATCAATGATGTGGCACCGGGACCGGCACACGCCATCCGCTACGGGATGGAGCGAGCCACCGCCGAGGTGATCGTGGTGACCATGGCCGTCGTATGCGACGATCCGCAACAGATCGACTCGCTTGTCCGGCTGGTCGAACGCGTGGTGGTGGTGGCCGCGGCGTCCAGGTACTCGCCGGGGGGACAGCAGGTAGGCGGACCGCCCATGAAGTCCCTGCTCTCCCGAATGGCCGGCCTGACACTGTGGGCTCTGGCCCGAGTGAGGACCCGGGATGCCATCAACTCGTTCAAAGCCTATGACTGGCGAGGAGGCGTGCAAACCTGTGAAACAGGCGGAGGCATCGATAACTACCGGGAGCTTGTCACGCGACCAAGCCCGGTCGACAATGCGCAAGCGGGCTTTGGTCGCCACGGTGGCAGGTGTTCCGGCGGTCCTGTACCTGCTCTACGTCTTCCACTACTCGGTCAACGTGCCGTGGGGGTTCGATGATTGGGCCATCGTCCCTCTCGTCAATGCGGCCAACCACGGCCACTTCAGTCTGGGGATGTTGTGGCCCCAGTACGGTGACCGTCGCCTCGTAATCTCGCGTCTGATTACTGTCGCCTTCGGTGATTACGGCAGTCTGAACGAGCGCGCTGTCATGATGTTCACCGCGGCTCTATTCGTTGCCAGCTACGTCGTGTTCCTTAGCCTCTTCCGGGACTACCTGGGGAGAAGGCTCACCTGGTTGGCCGTACTCGTAGTGGGCGTCGTGTGGTTCAGCCTCACGGACTGGTTCGCCGCCCTTTGGAGCTTCCAGCTTTCGTGGTACCTCGTCCTCGTCTTCTTCGTGGCTATGGTGGCCCTGCTCCAGAGGAGGGGACTTGTCCTCTTCGCCCTCGCGATCGCGTCAGCGGTCCTCGCGTCGCTGTCGGATATTTCGGGATTCGTCCTGTGGCCTGTCGGACTGATCTGCCTGCTTTGGCACCCGCGACGGCGGGAGGTGGTGGCATGGCTCACAGCAGCCGTGGTCACCGTGGGTGTGTATTTCCACGGCTACAACTTCGGCTATAGGCAATGTCCCGACTGCACAGCGAGCTTCGATTTCCGTCACCCGGTCCTGGTGGCCAAGTTCGCCGCGGGACTCGTCGGCGCAATCGTTCCAACAGTCGGTACCCCTGGAGTCCCGCATTGGGTCGGGGGATGGGACTTCGGACTCCACCAGCTCCTGGGGGTTGTGATCCTCCTCGCCGCAGGATATGTCGTTGTCCAGTCGGTTCGTGATCGACGACAGACGACCCCACTTCCCGTTGTCCTCGTCGCCTTCGGTGTGCTGTTCGACCTGGTGATAGCCGAAGGTCGAACGGGTGAGGGTGTCATCGCGACCACGGGCAGCTACTACACGATGCCCAACCTCATCCTTCTCCTCGGCATCGTGGTCTACGCCTGGCGGCACCTCCCCGATCTGCGAAGAGATCGCTCATGGCGTGCTCTGGCCGCCGGGGTCCTAGTGGTGTTCCTAGCCATCCAGACCTTCATGGCGACGGGAAACGGCATCACCGCTGGAAGAGACAGGCATCAGGAGCTGAAGAACGCCGCTCTCGTTGTTGCCAACCTCCATCGACTTCCGGTAGCGACGCGAGACTGCGACCTCGATGTCTTCGTGGGATTCGTTTCGTCCGAGATCACGCTCTACTTCGATCCGTGGTATGCCATGGCCGTTCAGGATCACTTGAGCCTGCTCGGGTCGAGTGCAGCACTCCGCCAATACCGAGCTGAGGGACTACCGCAGACCGCTTGTGGCAAATAGCGACGTGGACCTTCGGAACCTTCCTCCCAAGGCGAGGTCTAAGCGATGGGTCAGAATCGCCGCTCCTGTCGCACCGTGAAGGTGTGGGAGTGACTGAAGCCGAAGCACGCCGACTGGGCCAGGATTGCCGCCCTCGAGAAAGAGGGCTCTACTGACTGATCCGTGGGCGCCCTGACCAGCCCCTGACGCGAGCAACGCCAACCCCCGCCTACGTTTTTCGGACTGTTCGAAGGTTCGAAGACAGGGCAAGGAGGATGGCGTGCTCGGTGCCAACGTATGGCGTCGCGTACTCGGTGTCGACCGGGCGACGGTGATCGTGGAAATCGACCTCGACGAGGAGTCCGAAACCGTAGTGGTCCACGTGCGGCCGCGGCGTGCGGCCAAGCGCCGGTGTGGGCGCTGCGGTAGACGGGCTCCCGGCTACGACCAGGGGGAAGGCCGGCGCAACTGGCGGGCGCTCGATCTCGGGACCATGCAGTGCTTCCTCCAGGCCGACTCCCCGAGGGTGAGCTGTCCCGAGCACGGCCCGACCGTCGCCCAGGTGCCCTGGGCCCGACACGGAGCCGGACATACCCGGTTCTTCGACGACCAGGTGGCCTGGCTGGTGACCCACACCGCCAAGTCGACGGTGTGTGAACTGATGCGGATCGCCTGGCGGACGGTCGGTTCGATCATCGACCGGGTGGTGGCCGACGGGCGGGCAGCCCACGATCCCTTCGATGGCCTCACCCGCATCGGCATCGACGAGATCAGCTACAAGAAGGGGCACCGCTACCTGACCATCGTCGTGGATCACGACACCGGACGGCTGGCGTGGGCGGCCGTCGGACGGGACAAGAAGACGCTGAACGGGTTCTTCGACCTGTTGGGAGAAGAGCGGGCTGACCAGATCTCCCTGGTCAGTGCCGATGGAGCCGGATGGATCGCCACGGTGGTGGCCGAGCGGGCGACGAATGCCACCCTCTGCATCGACGCCTTTCACGTGGTGCAGTGGGCCACCGATGCTCTGGACGAAGTGCGTCGCCAGGTGTGGAACGAGGCGAGGAAGGGCGGCATGTCGGGACAGGCCAACGAGCTGAAGGGGTGCCGCTATGCCCTGTGGCGGAACCCCGAGGACCTGACTCCACGCCAGGCGGGCAAGCTGGCTTGGATCGCCAAGGTGAACGCCAAGCTCTACCGGGCCTACCTGATGAAAGAGCAGCTGCGGCTGGCCATCAGGAAGAAGGGCGTGCTGGCCCTCGCCATGCTGGACGGCTGGCTCGACTGGGCCCAGCGCTGCCGGATCCCGGCCTTCGTCGAGCTCGGCCGCAAGATCAGAAAGAACATCGCCGGCATCGAGGCCGCCATGCTCAACGACCTGTCGAACGCGCTGATCGAGTCGACCAACACCAAGATCCGCGTGCTCCACCGCATGGCCTTCGGGTTCGCCAAGCCTGAGCACCTGATCGCCCTCGCCCTGCTCGACCGCGGTGGCTACTGCCCGCCGCTGCCGGGTCGTTCACTTCCGCTTGCGGCGCTTTCCTGATGGCCGGGACGGTGTCCCCGGAGGTGTGAACCGACCGGAGGTGGAACGGCGTCCGGCGGGCATGAGGCCTTGGCCCAAGATCGCGTCCCGCTCGGCCCGGGGTCGGGAGTTGAAGCGGCCCATAAACGCCTCGACCGCCGCAGGATCATCGGGCGACACGCCTTCGCTGGCCGCTTCGGTCCAGAGCCGTTTGCCAAAGCTGTATCGGGACGAGTCGGCCATGTTCTCTCGGAACTCGGGTGCGATCTCGTCCAGGAAGTCGCACAGCACCTCGGGGGATTCACTTTCCTCGTCGAGTATCTCGGTTTCGGCGAGGAACGTGATGAAGGTCTTCGTCTCGGCGAGGATCTCGTCGAGCTCGTCAGCCTCGGCCATCACCTTGGCCGGGTAGAGCTCCAGGTAGATCTCATAGAGGTCACGGCGTCTCCAGCGGGTGAGGTGTTGATCCACATAGGCCCACTTGTAGTGGAGCAGGCCTTCGGGTCCGTCACGCTCGACCTCGAGTCCCTTGTCGTCCGCCCATGCCGCGAACCGCCTCTTCAGCTCAGCGTTCGCCGCTTCATAGTCATCCTCGTCCTCGGGTTCCCAGCTGTGCGGTTCCACCGCACCATCTTCGCCGAAGGTGAGCTGCCATCCTCACGCTGCACGTCGAAGCCCAGAACTGACCCACGGATCAGTCAGGAGAGCCAGAAAGAGCTTGGAATTGATGACTAAATGGGGCTAGGCGACTAAAGGGAATGGACGCTTAGACGGGACCTATGGATACGCCGCCCATCATCTTCGATTTCATCAACCGACGTGTGACGATTCCAGCAAGGCCCATTCCTGCGACTCCTCCGGTGCCGGCCAAGACTGGCGACGGGTAGTTGCGCGTCGCCTGGATAATTCCTTGCCGGTACGTAGAGGTCAATGGCGGTTTGGCTACCATCGTCGGAGCGCCGATCGACATGGTTATGGTTCAGGCCATCCCCGGTCCGGTGATCTTGACGATGGCGGTGAGGTTAGCCGGAATGCCTGACCTACCGCAGCATACGTTGGAAGCGACAATTCTCGACGCGGCAATGCAACTGACCGGTGATCCCCTCGCGACCACATTTTCAGGAGAGGCTGGACCAAACGCTGCAGAGGGCTGGGAGATCGGGATGGTGGTCCCCCTGGTCATGCAGTTCCAAGCGGTTGTCGAGGGCGCGTACACCGTCAACGTGGCAGTCGATGGAAACAGCGAGTCCATAACCGTTCGGGTGGGCACGGTTCAGCCGACGGCATGATTCGCTCCCACGTTCCCCTGAAGGCACTCAGAATCTCCTAGCAAGGTCGTCTCGTAGCTCTCGGATCGCTTGGACCACGGCGAGTATCGCGAATACCTGGGCCTTGCTAGTGTCCAAGTTCGCTACGGTGCGCGGCTTAAAGTTCAAGAACGCATCGGTGGATATGCCTGTCCCCCCGAGCGATAGGTACTCGAGAGCGCCCAGTCGGGGACCGATCTAATCTCCCCGGTCGGATGAACCGCCACCGGGCAAGCTTCAAACACGGGCAGTGGGCTGCGTGGCTGGCCTCAGCGTCGGAGGGTCCCGGAGTGTTGCCCTGAGAGCAGTCACTGCCATAGATAGTCCGAGCGTGGCCAAGCCGATAATCACAAGAACCGCTCCGAAGCAAACAGGCCACATGGTGCCCCATACCGAGAAGTTCAGAGTGAGGTGCTGTGCCCGATACCAAATGGCTGGGAAGGCAATGCCTCCGAGGGCCGAAATGAAACCAGTGAATGTCAGCAGATCGCTGGCACTTCGGAGGCGGGTTTGGGGATCGGTAGCCATCGTATGGATATCGGCGGCCACCGGGTCCAACTGAAGGGCCCCTGAGACGGCCCTCGATCACCGATCATGCACCGGACCAGGGCGTGAGTCGCCAGTCGGGGTTCGGATTGGCCCCCGCCACCCCAAATCTTCCCAGCCGTTGCGAGATCCTCAAAATGGCGTCGTGAGTCCTTGGTTCTCTGCATCACTTGCGCGATAGGTCGGTTGCTATTCGAGCACCGAAAGGGTCTTGTGGCCGGATCCCCCTGAGCTGAGCCACCCTTTGTGCGAGTCCACTCCCCATCATGGGGGCAAGGAGGACCGCAACTGTGAAGAATCGGAAGCACACGCCGGAACAGATCATCCGCAAGCTGGCTGAGGGCGAGAAGCTCCTCGGCGAGGGGCAGAGCATCGAGGAGGTCTCGCGGCACCTCGAGATCACCGAGTCGACCTGGCACCGGTGGCGGAACCAGTGCGGGGGAATGAAGGCCGACGACGCCAAGAAGCTGAAGGAGTTGGAGCGAGAGAACCAGCGCCTGAAGCGGATCGTCGCCGACCAGGCCCTCGACATCGACATGTTGAAGGAGCTGAACCGGGGAAACTTCTGACCCCGGACCGCAGACGGAGGGCTGTAGGCACTCTCTGTGAGCAGTTCGGGGTCTCTGAACGTAGGGCGTGCCGGGTGGTCGGACAGCCCCGGTCCACCCAGCGGCTCCCTTCTCCCATCCCATCGGACGAGGAACAGGCGCTCCGCGCCTTCCTCCGGGACTTCTCCCGGCGCCGGCCCCGGTGGGGTTGGAGGCGGGCCGCCACGGCCGCGAGGAAGGCCGGCTGGATGGTCAACAACAAGCGCATCCACCGCCTGTGGCGGGCAGAAGGCCTGCGTGTTTCCTATCGGAAGAGGAAGAAGCCCCTGCGGGGCAGCGGCGTGGCCGTCGGTGCCTTCTCACCCATCCGGCCCAATGTCGTCTGGGGGCGAAATCAAATGGTGATCGCGACATCTCCTGACCTGGGGGTGTTGTGTGATGACCATTCGCCGAAGTTCGCAGGCGGATCTCGATGCAGCGATCGCGGCCGTGGTCGCAGGTGTCAGTTACCGGGCGGCACAAGAGATGACGGGCGTTCCGGCGTCGACAGTGCAGTACAACGTCCAGCGGTGGGGGGTCGTTCGCAAGTCCGTGCCTCGCTCGGGCCCCAGGCTCCGTCCAGGAGCCTCCATCGAACATGCACTCGAAGCCCTCTCGGCGGGGGCGACCCAGCTCGAGGCGGCGAAGATGGCCGGGATCGGGATATCCACCCTTGGCCGGTGTTTGCGCGGCGACCGTGTAGAGATGTCACACGTACGCGTACGACCTGCTGGCGCTCTGGACCTGTCCGAGCGCGAAGAGATCAGGGTCGGGATCGAAGCTGGCGAATCCGACGCGGCCATTGCGGAGCGGATCGGACGCCACCGCTCAACGGTCTGGCGGGAGATCACAGCCAACGGCGGGCGAAGGCGCTACCGAGCGGCACTTGCCGAAGGGCGAGCGGCCCATGCGGCCCGGCGCCCCAAGGTCGTTTGGACCGAAGAGCGATCGTGGCTCTGGACTGAGGTCCAAGAGCTCCTGCGAACCAAGAAATGGTCTCCAGAGCAGATCGCCCGCAGGCTGCGCAAAGAGCACCCTGACCAGCCAGAGTGGTGGGTGTCCCACGAGGCCATCTACCAGGCCATCTTCATCCAAGCCAAAGGCGAGCTGCGCAAAGAGCTGGCGGCCTGCCTGCGGTCGGGCCGGGCCTGGCGGCGGCCTCGGACGCGCACTTCCTCCGGACGAGTCCAGATCCCCGGCATGGTCAACATCTCAGAGCGCCCTCCGGATGCCGCAGACCGGGCCGTGCCGGGCCATTGGGAGGGCGACCTGATCGTCGGGGCGATGGGCCGGAGCGCCGTCGCCACGCTGGTGGAGCGCACAACCCGACTCGGCATGCTCATCAAGGTCGAGAGCAAGACCACCGAGCACGTGGCCGCCGCGTTGTCGGAGAACGTCGTGCGCCTTCCCGATTACCTGGCCCGCTCGATTACGTGGGACCAAGGAACGGAGATGGCCAGCCACTCCACCTTTACGGTCGCGACCGGCATCCCTGTCTACTTCTGTGATCCCAACTCACCGTGGCAGCGGGGCACAAACGAGAACTGGAATGGCCTCGTTCGACAGTTTCTGCCAAAGGGCACCGACCTATCCGGCTACTCCCAGACCGACCTTGATGACATCGCCGCGCTGCTCAACGAGCGCCCGCGCAAGACACTTGAATGGGATACTCCAGCGGAGCGATTCAACGAGCTTGTCGCGGCCATCACTTGAATACGTCGGGCTCGACTTCCAGTTCAATCAGACAGCCGACGGAAGGATGCTGAAACTCTTGAACGTGATCGACGAGTACACGAGGGAGTGCCTGGCCATCGACGTGGACCGCTCCATCGACGCGACGGGGTGGTGCGCTGCCTCGACCGCCTGGCCAAAGACCGAGGAGCTCCCGTCTACGTCCGCTTCGACCACGGGCCCGAGTTCATCGCCTACGCCGTTTCCGACTGGTGCCGGTTCAACGACACCGACATCACCTTCATCGACCCCGGATCCCCATGGCAGAACGCCTGGATCGAATCGTTCAATGGCCGTCTACATGACGAGTACCTGAACGGCCAGCTCTTCGAGACCCTGCTCGAGGCGCGAATCCTCCTCGAGGACTGGAGAATCGACTACAACATCAACAGGCCACACAGCGCACACGGCTGGCTCACCCCGGTCGAGTTCGTCGAGACCTGGCTCAACCAACAACAGCTGACACTTGCATAGCGAGTGGATCATCTATCGGGACCCAGCCAGCTCCCTCGGACATCGTTCGGAGGAGGTACTCGTGCCCAGTGTCGCCACCAGAGTTGTTCGATCCTTTCTGGCTTTGGGCCTTGCTGAATATCAACGCCCCTCCCGCCTGGGTCGGATGATAAGCAGCGAGCATTACCAGTAGAGCCGGTGAGTGCAAGCCTTGCCGGGAGCTCGAGCATCGTATTTGCCCAGAGACTTGCCGCGAAGAGTGCCATCCCCCGCAAGTTCGCTACCTTGATAGTGATCGGGAAGCTACCGGTAGGCTTCGAGGTCCCTGACAGCAAGCCTGCACTGGACAAGGTGACACCGGAAGGAAGGGTTCCGGTTTTGGTGAAGGTTGGTCGGGGGTAACCCGTAGCCTTCACGGTGAAGGACCCGTGGGAACCCTTGATGAACGTGGTGCGACTGCGACCTGTGAAGGAGGGTGCCAGGCGCCCACGGCGATGGAGCCGAGCGTGGGGGCAATGTTTCCCGGGCGTCGTTCAAGAGGGACATGGCCCATAGTAAGCAAGGTGATGTTGGCACGAATATCCGACAGTAGCGGTAGGCGAGGGCACGATCTTGACGACGATGTCCCTCTCCGGCATACCAAACATAAACGACAGGTTGCCTTTGACCCAACGATCTCCGACAGGCCACGTCGCTGGCTCAGCATCCCGGATGCCGTTCCATCCTCCCACCCACATCGAAACCCATACGAGATGGGTCGTAGCATCCTTTGTCCGGACAATTTGACTTGCCCGAGCAAAGTCGCCATCTACGATCGACCGTCGGTCCCACGCGGCCGTCGTCATGGCCGTGGTCAACACGCACGTCCACGCCACACAGCCCACCGCCAGGACTGCTCCAACACCGACCAATGATGGCCGGATATCCGCTAGCCACCAGCCTGCGGCTCCCGCCGTCACGTACAGCATTATCCAAAGGGCATCGAGGTGCCACCACGCCTGATAGGAGTAGACGTCACCGACCGTTATTGCTAGCCACGCAACCACTGTCACCACGGCGCACCAGATGAGAGCCGTGTACGTCCGAAAACGATCGCGGGGTGAAAGGGCGCCGAGGACGAAACCGAGGATCAGGCCGAGAGGAATGGCGGGCGACAGGACGCCAGCTTTGAAATCGTCGAAGGCGACCGATGCGAAGTAATTGACGACGTGACCGTGGGCTTGCAGGATCCCGATTCCCTCAGTAGAGAAAACATGATTCCGGACAGCCGTCCCCGGCATCTCGTAGATAATCGCCTCTCCGGCGACCAGCCCAGCGGTGAGACCTGCGAGGGAGCCCAACGCTTCTCTTAGTCGTCCTCGCCCGCCGTGACGCTGTAGCGCCCACCCGGTCATTACGACCATCGAAACGACAGTCACGGTCTCGGCGAAGCCGAATCCCGCTATCACCAGTCCCGCCATGAGTGACAATGCGACTCCGAGTAGGCCGCGGCCCTTCACAGCCAAAAGCAAGCCTAGCGGTGCCAGCAAGATTGGCACGACGTGTGAAATCCATGCTGTCGACCACAGGAGGGCGCTGAAGAGGACTGGAGACGACGGCCAATGAATCGATAGGAAGGACCCCACCATCCCTGTCGAGAGAGCGAGAGCCGCGACGAGGGTCGGTACTGACGACGCTCCCGACGTCCACGTTCGCCACACGACACCGGCAACGACGAGGATGAGGATGAGCAGGCCACAAGAGGCAACTGGGATAAATTCTTCCCAAGCAGCGCCAGGCCACCAGTCAGGAATGCGCTCGCTGAGTACGGCGCGGTCCAATGCTCCATGTAGTAGGAGAAGGTGCCAGCGAACCCCCACCTGACGACTTTTGCCATCAGGGAGTAATCGTCAGCAATAGGTCGAGCGCATACCGCCCCGATAGCGGCGATCGCAATAGGGGTGGCGAAAATCAAACCCGCAAGCCACCAAACAAAGGGGCCAATCCGTTTCACAACAGGTGATGGTGCTTCCCGCCGCTCACTAACGACCACCGCACCGCCCGATCCCGCCTCGCCCACCTCAGACCCGCCTCCCGCCTCTACGAATGCGCCCTTCCCCCGTGGGGACGATCAGCTACATTGCGAACCTTAGTCCGATGTCCACTCGGTCCGCAGGGCCATTAAGTCCCATCCGATACTTTAAACGGGGTGACGTTCACCTCGCATCAGTCATGCACTGATTCCTCATCCGGCTACGACTGCAACGGGTCTTGACTTCCTAGCACCACCGGCGCCACCGGGGGTCGTGGGTGCCGATCAACGGAACGACTTGGTCGCGGTTCGGCCGCGATGACGATACGAACACCGTCTCCGCCACGACCGACGTGCGGATGACGCCGGCCGCTAAAGGATGTCCGTGACATTGACCGCGGTCTCGTCCATGGTCGGTCCGTTCAACTTACCGCGCCGGTTTGTAGCGGAGTTGCCGTAGGGAGTCGCGCACCCGTTGGAAACTCGCTTTCCGGTGCCTGGGACGCACCCGTTGGCGCCTCGGTGATCGCTCGAAGGGACCGCCGGGCTCAAGTTGGGGGGGCAACTGGTCGAAACGACTGGGAGTACCTGCCAAGAGTCGGAGCACCGGGGGATTGGGGACCCGTCGGACTCTGACGAGCGACAAGACGACGAGGCGACATGAAACGCAAACGCTTTCTACCGTTGGCCGCGATTCCCATTGTTATGGCACTGCCGCATGCCGCCGGTGCCGCCACGCCGCACGCCGGCGTGCGGTTCGACCGGGGCACCCACACGGCCCATCTCACCATCCGCGATGCCTGCAAGCCACAGGGGAAGAGCGTGGCCGGGACCTGCAAATGGCTTCTGTGGGGCGATGAGCCCGATGTCGCCGGTCACCCGACGATCGGGTACGTCGAGGGCGGATCCGGCACCCTGTCACTGGCCGCCCCCAGATTCTGCGGGGTTGTCCAGTATGACGCCCTTGTCAGCGGCTCCAACAACGTGTGGCACTTTGTGGTCGGTCACCGCTACACGATCCACACCTGCCCGCCGCCGCCTCCGCCTCCGCCCCCGCCTCCGCCTCCGCCCCCGCCTCCGCCGCACCGGCACTGTGGTCCCGGCATGCACGAGATGTGAATCGGTCATGCTCCATCCCGCGCCTTCGGGCGGGAGCTGGATGACGAAAAGCGGACGCCCCTGACCGAGGGCGGGTAGTCAGGGGCGTCCCCAGCCTGGAGCTGGAGCGGCGGACCCCTGCTCCACAGGTTGGCTTGTTGAGCAATACCCGGGCTCGGCTCGCGGTAAACCTGTGGTTCGGGGTCTGGATTTTCACCGGTGAGTTGTGAACAACCAATTTCTTGCCAGTCGAGGGAGCGGGTACTGGAAGCCCGCTCCCAGCGACCGGCGCCAGCAGTCGGCGGTTGGTCCGGGCTCGAGGAGCCACCATTATGCGTGTAGCCCGTTTAACCAGGCGGGCAGATGGGCAAGGTGTTTGGACATGGCAGAAATTTGTCCGATTTGTTTCAGTGACGGCGACCATCGCTGGATCTTCCGCGATCTCGAGGATGGGGATGAGCGCGGCCTCGTGGGTCGCCGGTGCTGCAACTGCAGCAATGAATGGTGGTTCGAGAAAGTCGGCCGGGCCGGCTGAGGGAGTCCGGACACCGGGGGAGCGGCGTGGCGGGGGAGCGGCAGGCTTCTCCGGCGCCCCGTTGTCGAAGGCGAATGGCGCGACACGGCCCTCGGCATGCACCGAGGGCCGTGTCGGCTAGGGCGATGAAGTAGCGCCTGCTAGATGCTGAAGTCCGTACCCTTCACGAAACTGGTGGCATAGCTGGCGGTGACACAGATCTCGGCCTTGACCGCGCCCCCCACCTTGATCGACGTAGCTTTGCCCGTGTCAGACTTCACTGTTCCCGTGGCCACATACTCCTTCGAGCCCTTGGCGCATGAGGTTCCGCTCTCCTTGACCGTCATGGTCGTCGTGGTCGTGCCCTTGTTGGCCCACGTGAACACGACCTTCTGAGCGCTCTTGGGAACGAGAGCCGTCGCCACGATGGTCCCTGAGCCGCCGGTATTGGCAGTGTCGGTGCACTTCGTCAAGTCCAACAGCGCTGAGGATTTGCTGACCTTGAGGGAAATCCCGCTGCAGGTTGCAGATGGTGCCGTTGTCGCTGAAGCGGCGCCAGGGAATGCCACCACGCCCAGCGACGCCGGGACCACGAGAGCACCAGCCACCAGCATGCTCAGCTTCGTCCAACGATGTTTCATTCAATGTCCCCCTTGGGATGTCGCCGGTAAGACTGTTCGCCCCCCGGAGTTGCCTTGTCACCGGCGATGGTACACCGGTTTCGCCGAATGCGAAACTACCCTCTTTGGGGATAGAACGACGTTCTGCGAACTGGAACGAGTTCCAGAAATCAGGCGTTCTGCCTTGCCCACGATCAACATGCCGGCGTGCCGTACGGGCGGTTGCTGAATCACCGGAATACGCCTTCGACCCCCGCCCCCCTGACCGCTTGTCCGTCCCCCTCGACAAGGGCCTTTGTCCGGCCGCGACCGGGCCCCCCCACCGGAGCGGTGGCCGGGCCGGCCGTTACGATCGCCTGACGTAGTAGTCCTCGAAGATCCGGCCCCAGTTGGCATTCCAGGTCGGCGCCCCGGCCTCTCCACCCGATCCGTAGCAGTAGCTGATCATGCAGTCCCCCGAGGTCCAGGAGAAGGCGAACCCTGTCTCTCCGTTCAGCCCCTCGTTCCGCGTGTCGTAGGCCATGGCCGAGTGGAATTGGGTCAGCCACGCCCAGTAATCGGGGGAGGGTCCCGCCGCCGATACGGCCGCGTTGTAGTCACCCGATGATCCGTTGGCATTGCCGGTCTCGTCGATGAGCATGGGGTACGTCCCCTCGTGCGACGTATAGCGGTGGTTGAACGCCTGCTCGTTGGTCTCCGATGCCGAGTACATACCGGAGGCGAACCCGTGGGCGGCCGAGGGCCACTCCGTGGCGTACGAGTGGATGGAGAAGAGGATGTTGCCCCCCATGGTGTCGGCGTAGCGGACCAGGTCGTGGATGGTGGCACCGGGGAAGGCGGCCGAGTGGTTGTCGGTGTCCACCACGATGACGCCCGAGTAGCCCATCGGGCCGCGCCAGAAACTCAGCTCCCGCTGCCAGAGGCTCAGCCAACGGGATTCGGAGATGCCGTTGGGCTCGTTGAAGGGCTCGACGATGACGTTGGGGCTGTCTTCGATGACGGGCTTGAGGGCCAGCCAGAAGGAATGCCAGGCCGTGAAGTCGGAAATGATCCCGGCCCCGTCACCCATCGAGTCCCAGTTGCCGAGCTCGACGGTCAGCCCGTTGTCGGCGGCGGTGGAGACCAGGTTCCGGAGCTCGGACAGATAGGAGGCGTGGGGAAGGTACGTCCGGTCGTCGTACTCCCAGGCCCCGAGTCCGATACGGACGAGGTCCAACCCCTGGCCGGCCATGAACGAGTCCCAGGTCGTCCGGTCGGCGTAGTAGGCCGCGCTGGTCGCCTTCATGGCGGCATCGGGCGATCCGGCGTCGTTGTAGGCGTACCAGTACTGGGTGACCCCCTTCACGATGAACCGGGACCCCGACGCGCTCTCCAAGGTCGAGCCGCTGACCTTGAGCGGCCACGTCGATGCAGAGGCGGCACGGCAGGGGGCGACCATGATCCCAACCACCAGGGCCAGAACGGCGACAACCCTTCTCACGTTCCTTCCCCGTTCCCCGGCCATCGAGCAAGCACCATCGGCTCAGCAACCTTCCCTTTCAATCCGGGGTCAGCATCCCGCCGTTCGTGACCCGGCGCCATCCTCAAAAGTTGGGAGAAATCTCAGGGGAGGTGCCGATCGGCGGAGTCCCCGGCCGGCCGGCGATCTCGCACACCCTGCCGTCGGGTGGGCGATCGCCGGGTCAGCGAAGTGGGTTCACCGGGTCGCCGCCAGGCCCGGGCCGGGAGGGTGCGGGCCCGTGCGTTGACGAGGATCCGGGTTGCAGCGGCGTGACGTGGGAGAATGGACCGGTGGTCCAGCAGACACCCGGTGGGACGGGCTCGACTCGGGTGCCATCGGCGGACGATCAGGCGGATCGTCCTCGCAGGGCTGAGCCGCCGGTCCCGAAGCGGCTCGTCGATCGTCTCGATCCCCGGTTGGTCAACACACTGACCGTCCTCGGGTTCGGACTGCCGCTGGCCGCGTACGTCTGGCTGATCGCGCACGACAGCGTCAACGTCATCGTCAATGACCAGTGGAGCAACGTGGCCGTCATCAGGCAGACGTGGTCGCATCCCTTCGACTGGAAGGCGCTGTGGGCGCCCCACAACGAGAATCGGATCTTCTTCCCCAACATCATCGCCGTGGTCCTGGCCCACACCGTGCACTTCAACATCCAGGTGGAGGAGTTCCTGGGCGGGGCCATGCTGGTGGCGGCCACCGCCCTGCTCATCTGGGCCCACCGACGGCGCTCCCCGTCCACCCCCTGGCTCTACTACTGCCCGGTGGCCATCGTGGCCTTCTCGCTGGTGCAGTACGGGGACACGCTGTGGGGCTTCCAGGTGGCCTGGTACCTGGTGCTCTTGTCCCTGGCCGCCGTCATCGTGCTCCTCGATGCCCGGACCCTGGGCTGGATGGCCCTCGGCGGGGCGGTGGCCGCCGCCGTGGTCGGGAGCTACTCCCTGGTCCAGGGGCTCCTGATCTGGCCGGTGGGGCTGATCCTCATCTACCACCGACGACGCCGGTGGCCGGTGGCCGTGGCCTGGGTGGCGTGTGCCGCCGCCACCGTGGTCCTCTACTACTACAACTTCAGGAACAAGGCCGCCGGCGCCTACCCCCACTTCTGGAGCCACTATCCGCTGCGCACGCTGAAGTTCTTTCTGTTCCTGGTGGGTGACGTGGTGGGATCGGACCGGACCGCCCGGCATCCGGGGAACACCGCCATCCTGGCCTTCGGAGTGGTCATCGTGGTGCTGGCCGTGGCCGTGGTGCTCCTCTACGGCATCCGCCGGGACGAGCAGGGACCCGGTCCCATCGGTGTCGCCCTCATCTGCTTCGGCCTGCTGTTCGCCCTGCTCGTCACCCAGGGCCGGGCCTATCTGGGCTACGTCGGGGCCAGCGCCTCCCGCTACACCCTGTTCGACCTCCTCATCCTGATCGGGATCTACCTGGCCCTCCTCGGACACCCGCCACAGAGATCCCCGGCCGAACCGCGCTCCACCGAGGCCTCCCCGGGCGCAGAGACACACTCCCCGGTGCGAACCCCCGGGCGGGTCCTTACCTGGGTGGACGGCACCGGCCTCAAGTGGGGGAGGGCCGTCGTCATCGTGGCCATCGTGGTGCAGGTGGCCGTCGGGGTACCCGACGGTCTCCGCGGGGCCAAGGGACGCCATGAATACCAAGTGCACGCGGCCTATGTCCTGAGGAACATCGACCGGATGCCGGATGCCAAGATCAATGCATACCTGGCCTTTGGCGACCGGGACGTCTATATCAGGCATCTGGCCAGGGTGGCGATGAGGTACCGCCTGAGTCTGTTTGCGGATGACCCGTCCCGGGCGAGCCCGTAGTCCACCGGCAACATGGGACGGATCTCGTGGAGGGTAGGACCAAACCCGTTCTTCAGGAACGCGGCCCCATGCGGCACGTCAGGCGGTCGTGCTTCCGTCGAGCCTCGCCCCGGCCGTTCCCACCGGGGATCCGGTGACCATCACGTATCGTCATGTCCACGGAGCGGCTGTCACTCAACCGCCGCTTTGGCCGGCAGCCGACGGATTCCGGTTCCGCATGGGTCCTCCGAGGCTGCCAGCGGCCCATTTCGCCATGTGGTCCATCGGGTAGGGCGAACACCGAACGGGTGACCCCACCCGGGTACCGCCTCGCGTGCGCTCATCCACCGTGGCACCCCGTCTCAGAAGGATCCCACCCGTGACACCACATGTCCGACTCACCCGGACTGAGCGTGAGGGCTCGGCAAGGGAACCGCCTCCGCAACCGTCTCCGCCTCCACCGCAGACGCGGCGGTGACCGCGGTGGAGGTGCTCCTGCGAAATGTTCTCTGCGCAGCCACGGCCAGGAAGGCGAGCCCTCCGAGCACGTAGATGTTCCGCACGATGAACAGCACGACGGGAGACATCATCGTGACCGGAGCTATGACGAGAGTCCTGTCGTCGACATTCACACACGTACAGGCCGCCAGCAGAATGGCGGTCATGGCCAGTGGCCGGTCGCGACGCCACTCGACGATGGCCAGAATGGGGACCAGTCCGACGAATACCCAATAATGCGGCCAGCTCACGGGGCTCACCAGCTCGGTGACCACGGAGAGAAGGACGAATGCCGTGAGGTCGCGATCCTCTTCCAGCAACTTCACCGTGACGGCAATGCCGACTCCCAACACGATCGCGGCGAGTACTGCCCACGAGAAGAGCCCGGTCGAAATGAAGGGTGGGCGCCCGAGCAGACCGCGGATCGACTGATCGGGCAGCCGGCCAATGCCCCTCTGCCACATCGAAGGGGCTTCGTAGACGACGCGGCCGACTCTCCCGGATGGAAGTACGTGGAACCAGTATTCAGCCGAGGCATGAGGCCACAGAGCCGCAGCAACGAGCGTCAATGTCAGGAAGGAGAGGACTACCTTCGCCGCAGCGGAAAAGTCACGCCGGACGAGGAACCAGACGATGAAGACTGCCGGCAGCAGCTTGATTGCCGTGGCGACTCCGATCAGTATCCCTCGATATCGTTTTGGTACGACAAACAGATCCAAGATCACGAGGAGCATGAGGAATACACCCATCTGGCCCCAGAGAATCAGTGATCGATACGGATAGAAGACAAAGATGGCGGCCGGGGCAAGGCAGACAGCAGAGACGAACCAGGCGTCGGCTGCAGACATCCTGCACCACCGATGGAGCGAAATCGCGAATGCAATAGCCAGGGCGATCACGTTCCCCACAGTCCAGAGCGTCATCGTTGCCCGGAGCCCAATCAGGCGGAACGGCACGAACAGGTAGGCGGTGATCGGAGGATAGGTGAAGGTCTGCGAACGACGGATGGCGTAGAGATTGCCGTGGGTCAGGGCAATGTGCGCGTCCGCGTATCGACCTTCCAGGTCAGCGAGCGGCAGGTGTCCCACAGAGCTGTAGCTGGAGGCAACGACCCATTCACCGACCCGAGCCAGGTCATCGAAGAAGAGGCCCCAGAGCACGACCGCCACGGAGGCGATCACCAGCTTTGTCCACTTGAGTGTCACAAGGTCTCCCTGCTATCACAATCTGAACACGGTGTGGTTTATCTCTGCCGTTCGGCAGCGCGCTCTCCGGCACCTGTCGGCCGCCGTCGCCATACTGCCAAAAGCACGGCCACTGAGAGGACGGCTGCGCTGCAGATGGCGAGGACAAGTCCGACGTTGAAGGCATCGGGCCAGTAATGGAGGTCGACCACGTGGTGACCGGGTGGGATCCGAGCTTGCAGCATGACTCCGGTAAAGGCATCGAGTCTGAGCGGCCGGCCATCGATGGTGGCGTGCCAGCCGGGCAGATTGGTCAGCCGCAGCCGCAGGACCTGGGGCCTCGATGCGCGGATGGTCAGTCTCCAGGATGCGGGATCAGGATGGCTGACGGCCACCGGCATGCCGGGAGCGGTGGCCTTGGGAAACCGGCCGCTCGGGAGGACGGGCGTGATGGTGGCGGCGGCGGCATGAGGGATGCGGTAGAGATCCTCGTTGCCCACCCGCTCGTCGAAGACGGCGCCTTGCGGCCCGGGCGAGCCTCGGGCTTCGAGGACGAAGGCAATGCCGTACTGGCGCGCTTTGGTGGCATTCGTCACTGCCGGGCAAAAGGTGTTGTGGGGCCGGTGGCTCCGGTTCGATGGCGGCCGGCCCGCAACCGATTGCCACGATGAGACGTAGTCGTAGGGGACGACAGGGTCGTACACGCCGAACTCCTGAACCTGATAGGCGATGTTGACGTTGACGAGGATCCCGAGAGATTGGGTGGGCCGGCAGGACGACCCCAAGCCTACGATCGAGGAACCGACGGCCTGCTGGAGAGCGAGGACGGCAGGGGTGGGAGTCAGGTACGTGGAGTTGGATGAGAAGGTGGGAGCCCCGGCGACCACGAGCGACGCCGTCTCGCAGGCAATGAGCACCAGGGCAGCCCCACGCCCGAGGGTCAGCCATCCTCCGATGACCGGGTCCGGCCGGTTTCGACGCCTCTCCGCGACCAGCACCCCGACCACCGCCAGACCCACCGCCGTCTCGATGGCTGGCCACAAGAAGCTTCGCCCGCGAATGGCCATGTCAATCGGATCGAGGTGGCCGCGACCACCGGTCCAGAGCGCCAGCAAAAAGATCGCAGCGACGGCGAAGCCGCCACCGGCCCAGTACTGGACGGCCCGTCTGGCAGGGGAACGCACGATGGCATCAGTTCCAATTCCCGCCAGGACGGCGACGGCCATCGACAATGGGCCCAAAGCGTCATAGAACCGCACGCTTCCTACGTCAGGAATCCGATCGAATGCTGACGCCAACGGACCGACGAACACCAGACCGACCGTCACGATGGCAACGACGGCAAAGCTCAGCACCTCCGGATGACGCCATCGGATCGCCACGGCGACAAGGGCGAGGACCACTGCGATTACTCCCAGGTACATCCAGCTGGCGACGGTGTGGGCGCCACCGAAATAGGCACTGCCGTGCCAGGGCAAACCGTCAAACCCGTCAACGACCACGTTCAACAGATTGTGCCAACCGATTGTCTGATCATCGATTCCGAGCTGTCCATTGCGATTTGAACCGGCAACAACCTGGAACCCGGGGATGGCCAGTGGGGCCGCGAGTGCACACCCCGCAACAGTGGCCATGAGGAGATCGCCTGCCGGGCGGAGTATCGGCCCGGGGTGGGCCGCCCGCACTCGAGCTGCGAGGAGGGCGACGACAAACACCGCCAATGAGGCGACCAGAAGGATCACCCCCTCCGGGTACCCGGCGTAGAACGTGAAGGCGAGGACCACGGCGAACAGTGCGATGTCACGGACGCGATGGCGGCCTCGCACGAGGAGGATGGCGATGGCGAACAGCCAGCCGGACCACGACATCACCGACGCCAACGACCATCCCAGCGTCGAGATGAACCGGCCGCTCAGCTCGAAGACGGTCGCCGCCATGGCACATCCGAGGATGCTCAGGCCGAGCACACGGGCGAGCACGTAGACGCCAGTCCCGGCGATGACCAGCGTCGTGAGTATCCCGACCGTGTAGGCGAGATGGAGGGGGACGAGGTAGCCGACCAGGGCCGGAATACCGAATGGCGCCGACTCCCAGTTGAATGCCAGCGGCATGCCCAGCAGGCTGTAGGGATTCCAGAGTGGCAGCTGACCGTGATGAACCTGCGTCCAGGCGAGATTTGTCCATGGGATGAACAGGGCGATTTGGTCGCTGATCCTCGAGTTGTGCACGACGGTCCCGTGTTCCTGGGTCAGGCCGTGCTTCGTCAGGATGTCGAAGGGGCCAAATGACAGCCCATGGGCCAGTACGGGAGCCATAACTGCGCCCGCAGCCGCCAGCACCCAGAGGACACCGACGATGTCCGGCACACAACGGCGATACCGGCGTGCCGCAGCCGCACCGGGCGCGCGATGGCGTTGATCCACAGCGTCGGCAAGATTAACCGTCACGTCTTCAATCGTCTCGCTTTGCTCGCCGGACACATCAGCAGACCGCTTCGACCAGTGGAGCCCACAACGTTAGCCTCCAGGCGGCCGATCCAACGTGCGCGATATCCGGACCGCGCCGGACTGCGGACCGGTCGAAGAGCGCGTGGATCCGGTTGACTGCATCGCTCGATCGAGCGCTGGTACGCCACGTCGTGAACGCATGTACCGGGTAGATCGGAGACCTCGCTGTCTGGCCCAGCGTCCGGTCCCCGTCGCCGCAGTTCCCACAGCCTCAGCCTTGATCGCCGGTGTTCCCGGACGTGGGCGCCGTCGAGTTTCTGCCCTTCACCTGCACACATTCTCGTCGCTTCACCTGGACCGAGTCTCTCCGCACCGATTCAGTATGCTTCGTCGATGGAACGGGTCGGGGCCGCTTCGACAGGTGCGTCTTCGCCTGGTGGATCCTCATCCCCCTCTCATCGGCTTCATTCCGATGCGCACCGGCCGGGCTGGCGCGCCAACTCGAAGCTCGTCGCTGCGGTACTCATCGTGCTGGTAGTGGCATCGGCCGTTCTCGTCGAGATCCGATCCGGTGTGGCCGAAACCGACAGACTGGGATCGCCGGCGAATGTGGCCCGCTGGAACCTCGACGACGCCTACTTCTCCTGCCTCACCCACCAGGTCGAAGGGCTTGTCCCCAGCGGAACGCCGGTGTGGGCCAGTGGATACACCCCGAACGGAAACGGCACCGCCATCACCCTGAAGAAGGTCGTCGCCCCCTATGCACCGCTGGCCGATCGCTCAACCGGCGTGGTCAAGCTCTTCCTGGTCCGGGAGCACAACGCCGCCAGGGGCTGCCTCGGCGTGCGGGTGAGGGCCGTGGCCCCGGACGGCACCGTCCGCTTCGGATCGGGACCGTCGCTGGTCAGTTCCCTGCAACTTCCGGGCGAACAGTAGTGACCACTGCATCCGGGGCCGTCCTCGGCCTTCTGGTCCTCTCCGCCGGCGGGGCGCTGCCGGCTGTCGCGCTGTCCCGCACGCGGCTCGTCACCATCCCCCTCATCCCCTTGACCGGTGCCATCATTGCCGGTCTGGCGGTCACGGCCATGACCGGACTCGGTGGCGGGGTTTTCGGGTGGTTCTGCGTCCTCTCGGTCCTCGGTGCCCTGGCCGTGATCCTGTCGTGGTGGCGCCACGCTTCCTGGCGTCCCTGGAATCACGAGGACGGGAGAGCCCCGGCCCCTTGGTTCTGCATCGCCGGCCTGGGCGTGGGCCTGGCCGCCGCCGCCTTCGGTCTCAGTGCCCTCAAAGCGCCCATGGTGAGCTACGACGCCCGGACCACCTGGATGGTGCACCCGGTCTGGTATCTCGACGGGCACGCAACCACCGTCGCCGCCCTCCGCAATCCGGCGCTGCTGTTCGCGCACCCGCCCTATCCACCTCTGGTGGGCGGAGCCGTGGCCGTGAGCTGGTTCGTGTCCGGCCTTCACACCTACCGGCTGGGCGTGGTGATGCTGGCTCTCCTCGGAGCGCTCGCCGCCTTGGCCGCAGCCAGCGTCTCGGTGGAACTGGCCCGTAGGCTGGCCGTGTCCGCCGGGAGATGGCGACGGGTGGTCATCCTCGGAATCGGGGTGGCCACGACCGGTGCGCTGGTGATGCTGGCCTTCGCAGTCACCGGGTTCGACATGGTGGATGGATATGCGGATGCGCTGTGGGCTGCGGCTGCCGTCGGGGCCGTCGCCTTCGGGCTCGTCCTGCCGTGCGAGCCCGCCACTATCGGAGCGGCGGCGATCCTGGCCGCGGTGGCCGGCACGACCAAGCTGGAGGGTTCCCTCACCGCGGCGATCATCGTCGGTCTCATCGCCGCCCGGGTGCTGGCCCGCCACTGGTCGGCCGATCGGACCCGGGCCTGGTGGCATGCCGGCGTCGTCGCCCTGGGCACGTGGATCGTGATCGGAGCGTGGCCGGTGGTCATCCGGCTGCTCGGGGCCCTCCCCGACAGGCCCGTCGGTGGCCCACGACAGGGAAGCGACCCATCCCGCCTCCATGCCTCGGCTGTGGCCGCCTGGGGCCAGCTGCACGTCGTCGCCGTAGCCGTGGCGGTGGCCGTCATCGGTGCGCTCTTCCTCCGGTCCGCCCGCCGCCGGGCGGAACTGGGCAGTGACATCTGGTCCTGGGCCGCGCTCACCGCCGGCCTGGGCATCATCCTGGGCGCCTATGTCGTCGGTCCCGGCGACGTCCAGGGGTGGCTCCACAGCTCCATCCGACGGACGATGTTCTTCCCGGAGCTCGAGGCCTACTGGCTCATGGCCACCTGGGCGGTCATCGCCGTCTCTGAGCTCCGCATCGTCCGGGCGGGCGGACCCGCGCCCGGAATCCGATCCCCCGACCCGGTGGCGGACCGGTCCACAGCCGAACCGCTCAGCGGATCCGGCGCCCTGCTCCCCTGATGACCCAAGCCGGAAGCAGCCCGGTCGGCCGGGTCGCTTTCGATCGGATGCGGTCTCCGTTAGCGTGGCCGGCGTCATGGATCTGTTCCCGAGCCGAAAGGTCCGCAGGTACCTGCAGGGCATCGAGCGCACTGCCCGGTCGGCCGTTCAGGAGCAGCCCCGGAACTCGCCGGAGTCGGCCTTCTACCTCGGCATCGTCTCAGCCGCCAGGCAGCGGCTGGGGACCGAGCCGGTACCCACCAACAGGCAGGCGTGGCTGGACTCCGTGCTCCCGTCGCTGGCCTACGGCTGGGTGTTCGCCGCCGAGCAGATCGCCCGCAGCACGGAACGGTGGGACCCGACGTTCCACTTCGTGATGCCCGGGCCTTCGGAGACGCGGCTCTACGAGACAGGTCGGGTGCGCACCTCGAGGACGCTCTGGTACGACAGTGTCGACGATCTGGATCTGGGGTTGCGACTGCTCGAACGGGACCCGCCGAGCTCGGGACCGCGGGATGAGGTGATGAGGCGTCTCGGCAGTGCCCGGGCCGGCTTCGCCCATCTGTGGCCCCGTCTGCACTGGCGGGAGTCGACGTTCGGGCGGTCCCTCTCGGCCCAGTGCCACCAGGTCATCCTGAGCATCACGGCCGGCGACCGCAGCCGGTTGCAGCACGAGCGGGAGGACGCCATATCGCTGCTGGCCCGGGCGAGGCGCTTCTCGCCCACGTGGAGCTGGTCGATCGACAACGAACGGTGACGTCGGCGCACCTTCACGCACCGGGGAGTTGAGGGGTGGCGGGCACGGGGGGGTCCGTATCCGGTCGGTGCCCGGGAGATCTCCCGCTCCTTGAGCCATGGCCGTCCGCCCGGCGGGCCCACGTCTACGATGCGGGTCGATGGCTCCGACGCGGCTGAGACGTGAAGACCATCGCCCTCGGGTCCGTCGCTGAGGAACAAGTGGAATCTGCATCAGCCCCGCAGACGGCCGTCCGCTACCGAGCCCTCGTCCTGTGCACGTTCCTGATCCTGTGCGCGGGATGGACCGCGGTACTCGAGCTCATCCGCCGTCACGGCGCCGTCATCTCCGGGGACGAGTCCCACTACCTGGTCGGTGCCGTGTCCCTCGGGCGGTTCCATACCCTCGACATGAACCCCGGCTACAACTTCGCCGTCGAGCACCACATCATCTTCCCCTGGACAGCCCGACCCGGCCCCCACCTCGCCGCCGTCATCGGTCAGACTCATCTCAGCCACGGTATCTACTTCCTCACCCATGCCGTCGGCCTGTCTGTGCTGCTGGCCGTCCCCATGCTGGTCGGAACCCGTGCCGCCGAGTTGGCCCTGATCGCCGTCCTCGGCGGGCTCACCGTGGGCCTCGTGCACCTCGTCGGGGAGCTGAGCGGGATCCGGTCACCCTGGCGCCTGGCCATCGCCGGGCTCTTCCTCACCCCCGCCCTGGCCCTGGCCGCCACCCAGGTCTATCCGGATCTCATCAGCGGGCTGGCCATGGCCGTCATCATCCTGATCGTTGCCGGCATGGAGGCCCGGGGGCGGTGCGCCGGACCACAGCTGCTGGTCGCCACCCTCCTGTTCGTGGTCCTCCCCTGGCTGGACCAGAAGAACGTCCTTCTGACGCTGCCGCTGCTGGCTGCGTTCGTCACGGTCGCGGTGCGGGTCAAGGTGGCCGGCCGACAGCTCGGCTGGGTCGTCGTTCCCACCATCGTCAGCCTGGCCGGGTTGCTGGCGCTCAATCTGTATTCGTTCGCCCACCTCCTCGGCAATTCCCAACCCATCTCCCTGGTCAGCGTGGACACCCTGACACGGTCGGTCGCCCTCCTGTTCGACCGCCGGCAGGGCCTGTTCGTCCAGATGCCGGTGGTCCTGCTGGGCGTGGCCGGCCTGTGGGCCATGCGCCGTCGTTTTCCGGTCGCCGTGGCCACGTCGGCGGTGGTGATCGTGCTCACGATCTACGGGAATGCCACCCAGAAGATCAGCTTCGGCGGGGGCAGTCTGATCGGACGGTTCCAATGGCCGACGCTGCCCCTCCTGCTCGCCTTCGCCGGCCTCTACCTGCTGGAGTTGTGGCCGCGGCGGACACGCGTCGCCGCGGTACTCGTCGGGTCCGTCGGCCTGCTCGCCGTGGTCCAGTTCGTTCCCATCCTGCGCAACGAGCACATCCTGTACAACCAGATCGGTTGGGACCCGATCACCTATACGGGATGGTGGGGTGGCCTCGATCCTTCTCCGGTACTCGGGTACATCGGGGGGGTCAGGCTCACCGACATCGTTCCTCCGGCCACGCGGTTGACCGGCATCGCCGGCACCATCGCCGGAACCGATCCCTGGGCAAATCCGCGTGCCCTGTGGGGACTCTCGTGCCTGGTGTTGGGATGGGCAACGGGCTTCTACCTGCTGGTCCGACTGCTTGACCGTCCGGCCCGTATCAACCTTCGACTGGTGGCAGCCGCCCTGGGCGGGATCGTGATCACCCTGATCATGACCTTGTCCACCGCCGTCCTGGCGCCCTCCCCGGTGACCTTCGCCGCGGCACGGTTCCCCATCACCCGGGGGACGGTGCGCGGCACCAGCGTCGTCGTCACCGGTGCCCACGAGGACGGTACCGTCGTGTTGGGCCCGTACTGGCAGCTCCAGCCCGGACGCTACTCCGCCACCGTCTCCTACCGGCTGGCCGACCGCCATCCGGACGCGGCCTCGATGACGGTCCTCCTGGTCACCCGCCCACCGACGGCCGGCATCGTCACGCTGGCCGGCTCGAGGCTCCCACCCGGTCGGGGCAGCTGGACGGTGCCGTTCACCATCCACGGGCCGGGAGAGCTTGTCACCCGGACCGCATGGAGCGGATCGGGCACGTTGCAGGTCGGCAGCATCGTGTTGAAGAAGCTCTCCTCCGCGCCATGAGGGCGGGGTGCGCCCGGCGCCAGGGTCAGCCCGTCACCCGCACGAGAGGTTGCGGCCCGGATACGGTGGGGATCCATTGGGCCCCCTCCTGGACCACGGCCGGGTTCCAATAATAGACCCCGGGTACCTCCGGGGTGTGGACGAGGATGCGGACGACGAGCTTGTCTCCGGGAGCGACGTCGCGGGGGAGCGGGGTCCGGAGTCCCTCCCAGACGTGCGGTTGCCCGTCCTCGTGCATCCAGAAGTAGGACAGCAGGATGGGGAAGGAGCCGCCATTGCTGCCCCATGGTTCGGCTCCGCGGTTGCCGATCTCGACGGTGAAGGTGGTGGCGGACAGGGCCGGGACGGACACCGGATCGGGTCCGCACAGCGACACGGATGCCACGGGATCCGTGAGGGGCGCGGTCTGGGGCAGGGAGCCGGCCTGGTTGCGGAGCTCCTCGATCTGGAACTCCCGAACCGCGATGGCGTAGTCGCGGCGCAGCCGGTCCAACGCCGAGTCCAGCCCGACCTCGGTCTTCAGGGCTGCCGTCGTGCCCTCCAGCTTGCTACGGATGCGGCCCAGCCCGGCTTCGAACGAGGGGAAGCGCTCGAAGGTCTTGCCGCTGGGGGGCTGGGTGTACCGGGACGTCGTCTGGGGGACCCGATGGAAGGAGAAATGCTGGGACAGCCGCATGTAGAAATCCCAGTCATCGAGCACTCGTGTGAACTGCTCGTCGAATCCGCCGACGGCGGACCAGGCATCCCGTCGGATGCACATCGAACAGGCGATGGGGGCTTTCCGCATCATCACGAGCTCGCTCCGATCGAATTCCCATGTCTGGTTGCCGATGATCCGTCGTCGGCCCTGTTCGTCGGCCAGCGCCACGTCGGTGTCCGTGTACAGGACCCGGGCCTCCGGGTGGCGCTCCGTGGCGGCGTGCAAGACCTCGAGATGGGACGGGTAGTACACGTCGTCGTCGTCGAGAATGCAGAGATACCGTCCCCGGGAGCGTTGGAAGCCGGAGTTGATGGCCCCGGACTTTCCCCGGTTGGCCTCCAGCTCCACCAGGCGGATGTCGAGGTCCCCGCCCGCACGGTCGGCCACCTCGGCGATGCTCGGCCCGCCGTCGTTGACCAGCACCACCTCGAAGCGCTCCGGTCCCAGCGTCTGGGCGGCGACGCTGTCCAGAGCCGCGGCCACCTCCCCCCGACGCCCGGTGGTGCGGATCAGGATCGAGAAGTCAGGTAGCTCCGGACCGCCCGGTGTCATGAGCGCTGTCCACCAGGGCCTGAATGGGTAACCACGACGACCTCACCTCGACACGACCTCGCTCCTCCGCTGCACTCTAGCCAACGCCCACCGGAGGGGATCCGGTGCCAACGCCCACCGGAGGGGATCCGGTGGACCACTCCCACCGGATCCGAACCGGACAGGGCCCCTCCGGGGCCGCACAGCGTAGGCTCGGGAGACCCAACGAGGGGAGCGGTTGATGGCCATCGAGCTGGCACGTCGATACGAGGGGATCAGCGCCAAGGCCTACGAGCACCCGGCCGACCGGGCCGCCACCTCGGCGCTCCATTCGGTGCCCCTGCTCGACAAGGTCATCAAGCGGCTGACCGACCTGGGCCACGAACGCCGGCTCCGCCAGATCGTGATGGGCAACGCCGTCCGCATCGGCCCCGAGCAGATGCCCGACCTGTGGGCCGATTACACCCGGTGCGGCTCCATCCTGGATCTGCCCGCGGTTCCCGACCTCTATGTGACCAACGACCCGGTGGTCAACGCCATGACCATCGGGGCCAAGACGCCCATCGTCATCATCCGCTCGTCGCTCGTCGGTTCCTACGATGCCAACGAGACCCAGACGGTGCTCGCCCACGAGATGGGCCATGTCCTCTCCGAGCACTACTACTACACGACCGCCCTCATCCTGATGCGCCAGTTCATGGAGGGCGCACTGCCGAAGTCGCTCCTGTTCGGGCTGCCCGTCCGCGGGATGTACCTGGCCCTCCTCGAGTGGGCCCGCGCCGCCGAGCTCTCCGCCGACCGGGCCGCGGCGCTGGTCATGGCCGATCCACTGGAGCCCTGCCGGGTCCTGATGCGCATCGCCGGTGGGGCACTGCCGGGGATGAGCTTCGACGCCTTCCTCAAGCAGGCGGCCGACTATGAGGGCGAGGACGACCTCTTCTCCCGTCACTCCCGGTTCTGGGTCGAGTTGAGCCTGACCCACCCCATCGCCGTCCGACGGGTCAGGGAGATGATCGAATGGGTCCAGTCCGGAGCGTACGACCGGATCGTCGACGGCAGCTACCCGAGGAGAGGGGAGGAGCCGGCCCCGTCGGTCGAGTTCGATGCGGCCGTGGCCCACTACCGGGACAGGTTTTCGAGGTTCCTCGACCGGACGGCCGGAAATGTGCAGGATCTCGGCAAGCAGTTCAGCGATTGGCTCAAACGTCCCGCCGACGGGGACGGGGACGACGATGGGGAATGAGGACGGAGGCGACCCGCCGGCTCCTGTGAGACGATCTGAATCCGCTGTCCAAGGCTAGGATCGCGGAGTGGGCAGCGATGTCGTCGGGGAACGTCGATGGATTGACGGTGAGCACCTGCAGGTGGGGAAGGGGTCCTTCTTCCTGAGCACCGACCCGAGCGTGTTCGGAACGTCGACCTCGGCGATCGACAGGTTCATGCTGCTCAAGCAACGGTCGATGATCGAGTCCCTCGTCGACCAGGCACCGGACCGGGTGGAGAACATCTTCGATCTCGGGATCTACAAGGGTGGCAGCATCGTGCTCTACCACGAGCTCTTCCAACCGAAGCGGTTGGTGGGCATCGAACTGAGCCACTACCGGGTGCGGGCACTCGACGAATTCATCCGGCTCCACTCCCTCGGCGAGGTGATCCACCTCTACTACGGCACCCGGCAGAACGACCAGGAACGACTGAGGGGCATCGTGCGGGACGAGTTCGGTGACCAGCCGCTCGACCTGGTCGTCGACGACTGCTCCCACCGGTACGGTCACACCAGGAGGTCGATGAACGTACTGCTGCCCCGGCTCCGTCCGGGTGGCCTGTATGTGATCGAGGACTGGGGCTGGGCCCACTGGCCCGGCGACCGCTTCCAAGGCCGGAAGAGCCAGTACGCCAAGGAGCGTTGGCCGCTGTCCAGGCTGATCCTCGAGTTGGTCATGGTGTCGGCCAGCCGCCCCGGGTTGGTCAGGCGGGTGGACGTCACCGACGGAACCGTGTACGTGACGAGGGGCCCAGACGTCGTCTCGGATCCGGGCTTCGACATCTCCACGTGTTACCTGACGTCGGGGAGAACGGTCCTCAGCAGGATCCCCCGGCTCTCGTTGCCGACGACCCAACAGTGGCGCAACCTCTACCACCATGTCCGGCGCCCGCCTCGCCGGTAGTACCTGACGGGGCGCCCACACAACAACCAATCAGGCCCGACTCTGCGGTAGATTTTCGAGCATGAAGAACCTGTGGATCGCCGGTATCGTCACCCTGGCCCTCGTCGGTGCAGGGTGCAGCTCCTCCGGGTCGACCAGCGCGACAACCACCACCCACCCGAAGACCGCGACGACCGCGACGACCGCGACGACCGCGACGACGGCAGCCGGCACTCCCACGACGGCAGCCGGCACGGGCACCGGGTCGGCGGCGGGACCGGATGACAAAGTCGCGTGCGATCGCTTCCTTGCTTTGAAGGCAGGCTTTGCTGCCGGCAAGAAGCCGTCGAAGCAGCTTCTCGACCAGCTGAGTCAAGCCGAGACCGCCAGACTGAAGCGTGAGGCAAAGTATTGGAAGGATGCGCTGTACAAGAAGGAAGCCTCGAAGATCAGCCACGCGGAGGAGCGGATCGATCAGATCTGCACCGCGCTGGGGACCACCTCGACCAGCAGCTAGTACCGCGTCGCACACGGGGCGCTGGACAGTTCCGTTGCCCCCGGGCGCATCGTAGGATCGAGGGGTGGCGATCCTTGACATCGAGGCGCGGGTCCGGGCTGTCTGCCTCGGGTTCCCGGGCGCGACGGAGAAGACCAGCCACGGCGCCCCCGCCTTCTTCGCCGGAAAGCAGTTCGTGATGCTGTGGCCCGACGGCCATCACGCAGACCTCTTTCCCCATCTGTGGTGCGCGGCGCCCCCCGGGGCCCAGGCGACCCTCATGACCGCCCATCCGGACCGCATCTTCCGGCCGCCCTATGTCGGGTCACGCGGGTGGATCGGGGTCCGGCTCGACGGTGACGTGGACTGGGATGCGGTGGAGATGCTGTGCCAGGAGGCGTTCCGGACGGTGGCACCGGCGAAGTCGGTGGCCGCCCTCGACTCGGAGTCCGGCTGAACGTGCCCCGCGACCTGGGGAGTGGGCGGCTGGCGGGCGGGGATCGGACGCCGCATGGAGATGGAAACGAGCCTCGGAATCCGACCGTTCTGACCCAAATGACCCCTCTCCGCACAGAAGACGACGCCAGGAGTGAGGATCATCGCTCAGGGTTTCCAAAGTACCTTGTGAAAGCTATATTTTGTCCATGCGGTATTTGTGGATTGGGGCACTCGTGGGTATCGCTTTGCTCGGCGCCGCCTGTTCGGGATCCACGGACAACCCACCGAAGACCCATTACCACTTCCACTTCCCGAAGAAGACGACGACGACCACCACCACCAGCGCGGCCACCACGGCGACGACATTGGCGTCGGGACCCAACGATCGACGCGCCTGCGCCAGTTTTGCCGCCCTGGGCCACGATGTCGGCAAGGGCCACCGTGTGATCGCCAGCGCCTTCAGGGTGATGTTCCGGGACATGAAGGTGGCCGAAAACCCGAGTCTGCGCCGAAACGGTCACGAGGCGGCCCGGACCCTCCTGTTGAGCGAGGTCGGTCCTTTCAAGCATGCCTTCTTGACCATCTTCACCCTGTGCCGGGAGATGGGTTAGCGCCGCCCACCGCTGGCCGCCGGATCTTCAAGACAATGGAAGGTCACGCCGGGGGCGGGGACAGCGGAATGACGTTGAACTGCTTCCGTACCTCCTCCAACGGCACTGCGACCAGGGACAGGTGGTCGACCTGGCTCAAGTCGACGGTGCACTGCGCGCCTCGCTCGAGGCCCTCGGCGAACAGCCGGGGCACCCCGCCACGGTCGAGCGTGGCCACCTTGGCCCGGATGTCGCCATGGTTGAGCACCCCCGTCTCATGGATCGACATCGAGACGAGGAACTCCAGCCAGTTGTGCCGGCTGTCGTTGGCCGCCCACAGAAATCCGGAACGGGCGATCTCCCCGGGGGCGGTCGGCTCGTACCCGGTGATCACGTGGTTCATGTCGTGGTTCACATAGTGGGCCGGAAAATGGATGTCGTCGCCCGGTAGCGTGATGTCGTTGCGGCGGTAGAACTCGACGTAGGAATGTCCCAACGTCCCTTCGGGAAGCTCGCGCAGTGACCGCAGGCGGCCGGCCAGCGCGTGGTCCGGCTCCGAAAGGCGGAGGTAGTGGTCCCGGAGGGAGACCTCGGAGATCTCCGGGAGGATCTCCCCGTAGAACCGTTCGAGGTCCTTGGACGCCTCGTCGGCTCCCCGTTCGAGGGCGACCCTGGTCGTCTCGAGCTCGATGCCGTCGACGCCCATGGCCGACACGTACTCCTCCACCCGTTCGACCTGTGGCGCGGACTGGGGATGCCGGCAGAGCTCCAGCGCCATCAACAGCTCGCAGAAGCGGAGCCGGCTCTCGGCCCGCGCCAGCGACCCGGATACATCGCGGGGACGGCGAGGGGTGACCTCGTCCAGATCGAGATCGGCCCGTCGCAGCAGGTGGGAGAGGACCGACCTGAGCACCGTGAGCTGTTCCTCGGTCGGACCCCCCTCGACGTCGATCCCACCGAGGAGTCCGGCGACCACCGCTTCGACCTCGTCTTCTCCGAACAGCACGGCCACCGGACGCTCCTCTCAGATCATCAGCCTGTGTTTGCTCTGCCGGACGAATCTATCGGCTGCGTCGTCCAGATCGACCTGGACCTGCCGCTGAGCTTCGAGCAATTCGTCGGCCCACAGCATCTGGAGCATCTTGCGCAGCCGGTCGCCGTTGCGCCGCGTCCTGGCCTCGTCGAACGCCTTCAGGAGCACGTCATGGAGGAACTCGTCATGGGCCGGTGGCGGATCGAGCGACTGGCGTCGGTCGGCCAGCAGCTCGGCGAACTCCTCGTACCAACGGTGACTGGAGGCGAACGAGTCGCGCAGGACCGCGCCGGCCACGGCCACCGACTCCAGCTCCGGCTGACCGGGTCGGGCAGGGGAACTGCGGCAGTGCGGCCAGCGTGAAGGCGGCCAGACGGATCCGGTTCGACCCGGTGAAGAGATTGGCGACGGTCTCGACCGGCACCACCTTCGCTCCCCGCTCGGCCAGGAACTGGCGGAAGGCGTCGTCCAGCCGCAGATAGGCGCGGTGCGATGCCCGCTGGCCGGGTCCGGTGTCCACCTGTCCGGTGGTCGCGGTCAGCCGGTCCACCGCATCGGCCAGGTAGCCCGAGCTCATGACGAACGCATCGGACAGGGCCCGTCCGAGGGCGGCGGTGGCACCCCGGGGCCAGAACAGCAGGCCCACGACGATGCTCACCGCGCAGCCGATGGCCACGTCCTCGATCCGGGTCAGGCCCACCTTCCATCCGACGGGGGCGATGATGTTGAACAGGATGATCACCACCAACGTGAACCCGGCCTGCCCGGCGGCGAACGAGATCATCGACGGGGCCACGCCCGACACCAGGACCGCCAGCGGGAGGAGACCCCAGAGCAGCACGTCGTGACTGCCGACGCCGATCATGAGGGCCGAGCCGACCACGAACCCCACGGCCGTCCCGCCCACGGCCCGCAGCGCCGTCGCGCCCGTGCCGAGGGCGTTGGACCGCAGCACCGACAGGGTCCCCAGCACGACCCAGAACCCGTGCTCGACGTCGGTCACCTCGACCACGGCCACCGCCAGGGCCAGTCCGGCCGCCCCCCGCACGGCATTGCGGAACCACACCGAGTGGAACGACAGATGGGAGGCGAACCGGCGCCACACCAGCCGCGAGGAGGTCTCGTCGATGGCACCCAACCGCTGGTCGCCCTCGGGCTGGGCACCGGCCGCCTCCAGCGCGGCGTCGGCCACCATGGCCGTGGCGATACCCAGAGCCCGGGCCTTGAAGCTGGGGTCGAGCGAGGTGGCCAGCCCTCCGTCGGCATCCAGCGCCGGCGGCCGCGGCCGGCCCTCGGGCGACCCCGCCATCGGGAGGCGGGCCGGGGTCGATCAGCGTCGACACGTCGGCGTCGAGCTCGGTGGCGATCAGCTGCTCGAGCCGTCGGATCGATTCCTGCAGCGACGCGGACGAGGCCCGGATCCTCCACCGGATGGCCGTCGCCGTCGCAGATCAGCGACGCGCTCAGCAGCAGGGTCTCGCTCACCGCCCGGAAGGCCAGTCGCACCGGCTGCGGCTCGAGGGACACGTCCTGGTCCGCCGTCAGGGCCGCATTGTCGGCCACCCACTCCACCCGGCCGACCAGCTTGGCCAGGGCCACCGCGCCGGCGGCGGCGCCGGTCGGGGGGTAGGGGGTCCCGGCGAACTGGTCCCGCAGCAGGGACAGCTCCGTCCCGACGGCGGCGTGGGCTTCCGGATCGCCGCCTGCCCTCGGCCCGGGCGTGGGCCAGGCGTCCGACCGCCGCCACCGTGGCCGACAGGCGCCGACGGAGGTTGTCGTGCCAGGGGGTGGGCCAGATCAGCATGCAGGCCGGAATGCAGATGGCGCCGGCGGCGATCCCACCCGACCAGCCGCGGGACCGATGGCGCCGACGGGCTCGGCCACGGCCACCGGCAGGACGAAGACCAGGAGCGCAGCCGTGGCTGCGGTCGCTGCCTGGCGGCGAGATGATCCCGGCGAACAGCACGCCGAACCCGACCACGGCCATGGCCGCCACCGCGGCCACCTTCTCGGTCGAGACCGCCGTGCCCAGGGCGATGAAGCCACCGCCGACGAGGAAGAGACCGACGTAGGAGACCGAGCCGGGTCCGGGGCCGGCCGGGGAAGTCGACCAGGAGCAGGAGGGCGAAGGATCCGAAGGCACCGAAGAGGCTCGTCTGGGGGTCGGAGAAGAGCAGGTGGGTGAGGCCGAAGACGAGAGGCATGACGACCGCGGCCCGCACCGACCGCTTGACGGCCAGGAGCCCGGGGTCCTTCGCCCTGACCCACCCGATGACCCTCGACGCCGGTCGGTGGTCCATGTCCGCCGGTGCTGCGGTGGTCGCGCTCATCGGATCAGCAGGGCCCGAGCCGGACCGGGGTCGGCGGACGAACGGCTTCCATACGCCTGTTGAAACTACTCGGCCCCCGCCCCGGTGGACGGGGTTCGGCCCGGCCCCGTCCCCGGGCCCATGGCGGACGGCGGACGCGCCCGTTGACTACAGTCAGAGGCTCCGGGAGGTCGTGGCCTGACGAACTTGGGGGGTCTCCGCGTGGCATTTCGAATCCCTGGGGTCGTCGGTCGGCGCCCCGTCGGCGGACCCTCCGGTACCGGTGGACCCTCGGGAACCGCCCCCCCCGGGCCGAGGCGCATCGTCGATGCCCTCGATCCGTGGCTGGTGAACGTGCTCACCGTCCTCGGGTTCGGCCTGCCGGTGGCCGCCTACTTCTGGTTCGTCAGGACCTACAGCGTCAACGTCCTGACCAACGACCAGTGGACCGAGATCCCGGTCATCAACGACACCTGGAACCGCCTGGATTGGAGCGCCTTGTGGGCACCCCACAACGAGAGCCGGGTCTTCTTCCCCAACATCATCGTCGTCATCCTGGCCCACACCGACCACCTCGACATCCGGGTGCAGGAACTGCTCGCCGCGGTGATGCTCACCGCGGCCACCGCCCTGCTCATCTGGGCCCACAAGCAGCGGTCGCCGTCCACCCCCTGGCTCTACTACTGCCCGGTGGCCATCCTGGCCTTCTCCTTCGTCCAGTGGGGAAACACGCTGTGGGGTTTCCAGATGGCCTGGTATCTCGTCCTCCTCACCCTGGCCGCGGCCATCGCGTTCCTCGACCGGCCGTCCCTGCACCCGATGGCGTTCGTCGGCGCCGTGGCCGCCGGAGCCGTCGGCAGCTTCTCCCTGGTGCAGGGTCTGCTGATCTGGCCCATCGGCCTGATCCTCCTGTACCACCGGCGGCGACCCCTGGGCTACTGGGTGGCCTGGATCATCTGCGCGGTGGCGTCGGTCGTCCTCTACTACCACCACTTCACCAACCGACCCGGCGGCAAGCAACCCGGATTCTCCCTCCACCATCCACTGGCGGCCGTCGACTACCTGTTGTTCCTCATCGGTGACATCGTGGGGCTGGCCCGGACGACGGCCCACCCCGGCAACACCGGTGTCATCCTCTTCGGGCTGGTCATCCTGGTGCTGGCCGTCGTCACCGTCCTGGTCTACGGCATCCGGCGGGACCCCGAGGGCGGCGGTCCCATCGGGGTGGCACTGATCTGCTTCGGGCTCGGATTCGCGCTCATCAACACCGAGGGGCGTGCATTCCTGGGCACGGCGGAGGCCAGCGCGTCCCGGTACACCACCTTCGATCTGCTGATCCTGATCGGTCTCTACCTGACCCTCCTCCGGGCACCGTTGCCGGCCCCCGCTGCCCCGCCCCCTGGCCAGGTCGGCGACGCCGGTCCGTCGCCCGGCCCCCGCCTCGGCCGGCGGCTGGAGGGGTGGGTGGGCCGGCGCGGGTTCCGGTGGGCCGAGGGGCTCGTCATCGGCGCCATCGTCCTCCAGTCCGCCGTCGGGGTCCCCGGCGGGCTCCACGACGCCAGAGTCCAACATGCCCATCAGGTCCGCGCCGCCTTCATACTGCGCACCATCGGCCACCGCACCGACAATGAGGTGGCCTGGTACCTGGACGCCTTCGACACCGATCCCTGGGTCAGGAAGCAGGCCCGGACAGCCAGACGGCTGCGGCTGACCGTGTTCGCCCCTGGACCTGCCCGCCGCCGGTGAACGTCGCCCCTCCGACTCCGCTGCGGGTCAGATGGTGCCCTCGGCCACGGCCCGCTCGATCCACGGAATCACATCCTGCAGCAGCTTCTCGAGCGAGGTGGTGGCCTCGAAGCCGAGGAGCCGCTTGGCTTTCTCGGTGGACGGAACCCGGCGGCTGACGTCGTGGGGGAACGGGGGATCGGACGTCCAGTGGAAGGGCACCTCGGGTCCCTTGATGGCCGTCCAGATGGCTTGGGCCAGCTCGAGGACCGTCGTCGACTCGTCCGTCGAGAGGTTGAAGTCCTCGTTGAGGGCGGCCGGATGCTCCATGGCCGTGACGATCCCCTCGGCCAGGTCGCCACCGTAGGTGTAGTGACGGATCTGGCTGCCGTCGCCCAGGACGTGGAGAGGATCCTGGCCCTTGAGCACCTTCTGCACCAGGTCGGGCACCACGTGGCTCATGGCCAGGCTCACGTTGCCGCTCAGGATCTCGACGTCGCCCAGGGCCCGGCGCTCACCGATGCCGACGCAATTGAACGGCCGGATGATGGTGAAGGGCAGGCCGTACTGGTCGAAGGCCGCCCGGGCGAAGTACTCGACGGCCAGCTTCTGGAAGCCGTACGAGGAGACCGGGGGCGGGACCTGGTGCTCCTGGCCCTCGTAGGACGGCCAGGTGTCGGCCGATTCGAAGACCATCGAGGAGTGAGGTAGGTCACCTTCTGCAGCCGACCCTGCTGGTGGGCCTTGATGGCGGCGTCGCACGACGCCGCGGTGATCCGCTCGTTGGTGGCCAGGAGGTCGTAGGCGTAGGTGTGGAAGTAGGAGATCCCGCCGATCATCGCCGCGCCGGCGATGAAGTGGTCGCAGTCGGCCAACAGGCCCTCAGCAGGCCGATGTCCCTGGCGTCGTCCTCGACGAACCGGTACCGGGGATGGTCGTCGTACGAGCGCCGGACGGGCCCGTACTTCGAGTAGTTGTCCAATCCCACGACGTCATGGCCCCGATCGAGGAGCTCCTTGACGACGTAGCCGCCGATGAACCCTGCCGAACCTGTCACCAGAACCGTGCTCATTGACGGTCTCTCCGCTCGGTGGCCTCCCGAATCTGATCGAGGGCCAGTTGCGGCCCGAAGGCGAACCACCACCACCGCAGGTAGTGGGGCAGCCAACTGACCAATTTGAAGTTTGACATACCCTAGTGCCGTTCCAGCCAGATCGTGGGCAGCTCCGCCACCGGAGTCGGGCCCGGCGGGCTTTGGCCACCAACTCGATGCCGATCTCGAAGCCGGCGGTCGAAGTCGATGCCGACCTTCCGGACGAATTCCGTGTCGTAGGCCTTGAACGAATTCGTGGCGTCGCGGGTGCCGACCCGGGCCAGAGCCCACAGTGACAGTCCGGCCAGTCCGTGACAGCGGGACTTCAGGACGGCCCGCCCACCTGCTGGCCACCCCGCGAGTAGCGAGACGCGGCGGCGACGACCACGCCCCGTTCCACCAGCCTGACCAGATGGTCGATCTGCTGGGGGTCGTCGCAACCGTCGGCCATGGTGACCACGACCACCTCGGCCGACGGCCCGCTCGATCCCGTAGCGGATGGCCTGCGCCGGCCCGGGCGCGACATCGTTGACCAGGGCCGGACCCGGGGTCCACCTTGGCGAATTTCTCCACATAGGGCAGCGTCGAGTCGTCGGGCGCATCGACCACGACGAAGATCTCACGGGGGGTGCGACGGTCTCGATCAACCGGCCGAGGACGTCCTCGATCGTCGGACCCCTTTGTAGGCCGGGATCACGATGGAGACGCGGGGCGTCACAGCACGACCCCGTGTCCTCGGATGTTCCAGATGTCCACGACCGGTTGCTGGATGGCCAGGTCGTCGTAGTCCTTGTGGGGCGCACCGATCACCACGAGATCGGCTGGTCGAGGACGAGCTCCAGCGGGCCCAGGTCGTCGTCGATCGGACATAGGGATCGGTGGTCAGGACCTCGGCCGCCCGGACCTTGAGAATCCGCTTCAGCTTGTAGGACAGGCTCGACCGGTTGTCGTCGGAATCGCCCTTGAAGGCCATGCCCAGGATGCCCACCGTCATGGAGTCCAGATCGTAGCGGGCGGCCATCCTGGAGACGAGGTAGAGGGGAAGACCCTGTTGATCTGCATGCTGGCCTGCCCGAGGGCGAAGTTGTTGTTGTTGAAGGCGGCCAGCTGCATGGTGTCCTTGAGCAGGCACGGCCCGGCGGCGAAGCCGGGGCCGGGGAGGTCGGCCGCCCGCGGGTAGTCCTCGATCACCGCGCTCCGGATCCGCTCGTAGTCCAGGCCGAAGTCGTTGGCCATCATGAACAGCTGGTTGGCCGCGGCGAACTTGATGTAACGGTACGAGTTGGTGAAGAGCTTGGCCAACTCCGCCTCCTCCGGCTCCACCCGCACGATCGTCTTGGTGAGCCGGCCGAAGAGCGAGGCGGCCCGCTCGTAGGCGCGGTCGGTCCGGGCGGCGACGATCTGGGGTAGCGAGTGGAGCTCCTCCATGGCCCGCCCCTCGGCGATCCGCTCGGGGCAGAAGGCCACGTCGACGGATTCCCGAGCCGCTCCACCAGCCGTTCGACCATCCGGGTCACACCGGGGAACACCGTGCTGCGCAGGATCAGGATCTGCCCGTCGTTCATCTCGTCGGCCACGGGCTCGAGTGCCTCGACCACCGCCTGGGGATCGGGGTTGAGGTGCTTGTCGATGGGGGTGCCGACCACGACGACCAGGTACTCGCAGCCGCCACCGAGGACACGTCGGCGGAGGCCGTGAGCCTTCCGTCGGCCAACGTACGGGCCAGCACCTCGGTGGCACCGGGTTCGAGGTGGGGCATCTTGCCCGAGCGCACGGTGTCGACAGCGGCCAGGTTGGTGTCGTAGAGCACGACCGACAGCCCGGCGTCGGCCAGGGTCAGCCCGAGGGGGAGCCCCACGTGGCCGCAACCACCGAGGATCGTGACATCCGTACTCCGCCCAGCCCCCATCAGGCAAATGATAGCCAGGGTCCGGGCCTTGGGCAACCAAAATCCGCCCGTCATCTGGCACAATCGCCCTGTGCGCGGGTGGCGGACGGCAGTGGTGGGCCTGGTGGTGGGGGGATGTGCTCTCACCGGTTGCGGTGGCAAGGCGGCGTCGCCGGTCGGGTCGGGGCCGCGTCCGGGGGGCCAGGCCCACCCGCCACCGGTGGTCGTCACCACCGGCAGCGGACCGGCGAAGGCCTACGACTGCACGTTCAACAGGAACACCGAGGCCTTCACCGGCGCCTACGGCACCGCCTCGGAGATCGGGTGGGAGGGCAACCAGCAGGGCGTGGTCACCTGCCTGGGCGGGACCTTCTACGTCCAGGACGGCATCAACCGGGACTTCGGCTTCGGCATCTACACGGGCACCCCACCACGTGGGCCGACGCCGACGGGTACCTGCCCGCGCAGATCACCACCTTCCGGCACTCCGGGGCCGACGGTCTCCATCACCGAGTTCGCCGACAGGGTCGTGCTCGACGGCGACGCCTACGTCGCCGTCTACAGCCGTGTCGCCGTCCGCAACCCGACCGACCGCCGTCGTCGTCGGCGAACCCCGAGCCCTCGGCCGGGCATGGTGGCGCTCAACAGCGCCCCCGACGCGGTGGCGCCCCACTGCGTCGGTCGTCCACGACTACGTGGTGGCCGTCGACCGTTTCGGGCACGACTACCCGTGGCCGACGCCGGCCGGCGCTGGCCGGCGCCGGCGGCTTCGATCGGCACTTCGCCCACATGCGAGAGCTTCTGGAACGCGGCAGCTGGCCGGCATCGCCGCGGATCAGCGTTCCCGACTCCTCGCTCGACGACGCCTACCGGAGCGGGTTCATCTACACCCAGATCGCCCGGAGCGGCGACGACCTGAACACCGGGGTCAACGGCTACGAGTCCGAGTACAGCCACGACGTCATCGGCATCCTGGCCAACCTCTTCACCGAGGGATACTTCACCGACGCCCACGCCCTGCTGCTCGAGGCAGCGCGATGTCGTCGGGTCACAGGCCGGCGAGTACGTCGACGGCGTGTGGACCTACGCCGTGGCCGTGGGCCGTCTACCTGATGAAGACGGGCGACCTCAGCTTCGTCAAGAAGTACTTCGCCACCGCAGGCCCCGCCGGGCGCACCCAGCCGAGCATCGAGGACACCGCCCACGACATCGCCGCCGACCGGACCGGACCCGGCGGGATCATGGAGTCCACCGACGACATCGACTACCACGGGCTACTGGACCACCGACGACTACGAGGCCCTGCTGGGCCTGGCCGCCTACCGACTACCTGGCCAACCGGGTCGGCGATACGCGCCGAGGCCACCTGGGCCACCCAGCAGTACGACAGCCTGCTGGCGGCGACCAACCAGACGCTCGACGCCACCATCAGCCGCTACGGCCTGGACTACCTCCCTGCTCGATGCTGGCGCCGAACACCGCCAACCGGTGCGCCAATCCCCGAGGACGCCAACTGGGCGTCGCCGCTCGGCCGCTGGGCCTGGGACGGGTACCTCCTCGGCGCACCCCTGAGCGGTCCGGGCTTCTCCATGATCGACGCCACCTACGCCTACGGTTTCGGGCGCCTGAAGGGGATGCTTCCGCCCGACACCTTCGGTGGGTTCCCCGACGACTACTACTCCTCGGCCTACAACGCCGGATACGGGAGCGCCGGCGCTGGCCGGCACCGCACTACCGCGACCAGGGGATCCTGAGCTACGAGTTCATGATCGACAACAGCCAGAGCGGGCCCTACTCGTGGTGGGAGAGCTCCGGGCCCCCGTCCGCCACGACACGCCGTGGACGGGGAGCCACCCCACGGCGGGGCAGGGTTCGTCTCCCCACGCCTGGGGGATGGCCCAGGCCAACAAGGTGCTGCTGGACTCGTTGGTGGCGCAGCGCTCGGACGGCCAGCTGATCGTGGGCCGGGGCGTTCCCGCCGGCTGGTTGGACCGACGGCTCGACGATCTCGGTGACCAACTTCCCCACCACCGACGGCGAGGAGGCTGGGGCTCAGCATCTCGTTCGACGCGGCCGGTCGGTGTCGCTGGCTCTCAGCGGCCGGCCCCCGCGGGGCCGGTGCTGTTCCAGCTTCCGTCGTTCGTCGGCAACATCGCCTCCACCTCGTCCGGCACCGTCGACGAGGCGACGGGGACGGTGACGGCACCGGCCGGGACGACGACCGTCACCGTCCGTCTCCGTCGGGCGCCGGCGCAGTAGCCGCCGCGCCCGTCCGGACGGTCGCGCCCGAGCTCGCGCCGGCATGCACCCGGCCATGCGTCCAGCATCACCGCGGGTCGGACTGTATATTGCACCGATGCAGCGTCTCTGGATCATCGGCCTGTTGGCGGTCGCCCTGCTGGGTTCGGCATGTGCCTTTGGGAACACGACCGCCACGACCACCACGGTGAAGCAAATCCACCACATCCACCACGGCCGGCAAGGCGGCGAGCAGCACCACGCCCGGCGCCAAGGACAAGGTGGCCTGCGCCGACTACGCCAAGTTCAAGAGCTCGACGGTCAAGCCGACGGCCAAGGAATTCAAGGAGCTGATCGGGGCATTGCGCCGGGCCGAGAACTCCAAGCTGCGCAGCGAGGGCGGCGCCCTGGGGAAGGCCGTGCTCTACAAGCCGGCCGAGCTGGGGCACGTGGAGAGCAGGGTCTCCGAAATCTGTAGCGGCTTGGGACTGGGCTGAGCCGGAACGGCACGGGATCCCGACCAGGCGACCGGCACCCCGATGGCCAGGCCGGGCGCCCGCACCGTCGATGCCTGCAAGCAGTACGGAGTGGGCGATGCGGTCGTGCACGCCCTCCGTGGCGTCAGCGTCGAATTCGCCGCCGGATCCTTCACGGCCATCATGGGCCCCTCCGGTTCGGGCAAGTCGACCTTGCTGCACTGCGCGGCCGGGCTCGATCGCCTGACCTCGGGCCGCGCCTACGTCGGGGACGTGGAGGTCTCCGGCCTGTCGGAGAACGAAGCGGCCATCATGAGACGGAACCGGGTCGGCTTCGTCTTCCAGTCCTTCAACCTCCTGCCGTCGATGTCGGTGCTGGAGAACATCGTGCTTCCGTTCTCCATCAGCCGGACCACCGTGGACACGGCCTGGCTCGATCACGTCATCGACATCCTCGGGCTGGGCGACCGGGTCGACCACCGTCCCTCGGAGCTCTCCGGCGGCCAGCAGCAGCGGGTGGCCGTGGCCCGGGCGCTGGCCCCTCGGCCCGAGGTGGTCTTCGCCGACGAGCCCACCGGCAACCTCGACACCAAGGCGGGCACCGAGCTGCTCGAGCTGCTGGCCGGGGCGGTCCGGGCCGACCGGCAGACCGTGGTCATGGTCAGCCACGATCCACGGGCGGTGGGTTTCACCGACCGGGTGGTCTTCCTGGTCGACGGTGAGCTGGTCGGCGAGCTGGTCGACCCGACCGCCGACACCGTCCTCGACCGGGTCCGCCGCTACGAGACCCAGTGATCCGGGTCGCCGTCACCGAGGCCAGGGCCCACGGCCGGCGGCTGGGGCTCATCGCCGCCGCCATCGTGGTGGCGGTGACCTTCATGGCCGGGTCCTTCGTCCTGGCCGACAGCGTCCGGGCCACCACGGTGGCCCAGGCCTCGGCCCTGCAACCCCCCGATCTGGCCGTCGCCGTGTTCGGACCCGGGTCACTGCCGCAGTCGGTGGTGGGCGACATCGCCGCCGTTCCTGGTGTGGACCGAACCCAGCCGGTGGTGTCCGGCTACGGCCAGCTGCTGGTGGGTCGACGGCTGCTCGGCTCCTCCGACTCGGTGGTGGTGTCGACCCCGACGGTGCCCGGGCTCAGCTCGGGGCGCATCGTCCTCGGGCACCAGCCCACCACCGGCGGGCAGATGGCGGTGGACTCGGGCACCTTCGACGCCGGGCACCTCCGTCTCGGGCAGCGGATCCGGGTGGCGTCCAGCCGGCCCGACCGGTCCTTCACCCTCGTGGGCGTGCTCGCCGGCTCGGGCCTTCCCGCGTCTCCCGATGCCTCGGTCATCGGCGTCGACATGACCGCGGCACAACAACTCACCGGCCTGCAGGGACGGGTCAGCGAAGTGCTGGTCTCGGCCACGACCGGGCAGAGCCCCCGGGCCCTGGCGGCGCGGCTGCGGGCGGTGGTCGGACCGTCCGACCAGGTGCTGACGGCCTCCACCCTCTCGGCCGCCGTGGCCTCCCAGGCAACCCAGAAGGTCCTCTCCTTCACCACCACCCTGACCGTCCTCGTCTGCATCGCGCTGGTCGTCGGGGCCTTCATCATCTTCAACGCCTTCTCCCTGCTCGTCGCCCAACGGCGCCGGGAGCTGGCCCTGCTCCGCTGCCTGGGGACCAGCCGGGCCCAGCTGGCCCTGCTGGTGGCCGGCGAGGCCGCGGTGGTCGGCATGGCGGCATCCGTCGTCGGGCTGGGGCTCGGATTCCTCGCCGCCCTGGGCCTCCGTGCCCTGGTGCAGGCATCGGGCACCCCCCTCCCGACCGGCCCGCTCCAGTTGCACTGGTCGAGTGCCCTGATCTGCCTGGCCGCCGGCACGGGGGTGGCGGTGGTGGCGTCGGTCATCCCGGCCGAACAGGCCGGGCGGGTTCCGGCGCTGGTCGCCCTGCGCCAGGACCCCGTGGCCGAAGGCACCATGTCCCACCCCGTCCGCCGTCCCGTCGCCGCGGTGCTGGCCCTTCTCGGGGCCGGTCTGGTCGCCGTCGGGCTGGCGGCCCCGGCGCCGGCCTCGGTGGTCGCCGGGGCGTTGCTGCTCGTCCTCGGCCTGGTCGGCCTGGGCCAGGGACCGGTGGCGGCCTCGGCCGGTGTCATCGGATGGCCGGTGGCCCGCCTGTGGGGGTTCGCCGGTTCCCTGGGCCGCCAGAACGCCGTGCGGCACCCCCGCCGGACGGCGGCCTCATCGGCCTCGGTGGTGGTCGGCGTGGCCCTCATCTGCGCCCTGGCCGTCATCGCCAGCTCGGCCCACGCGTCGGCCGACGACCAGCTGGGTCAGACCGTCCTCTCCGACGACGTCCTGACCACGGCCGGGTCCGGGCCGGCCTCGGGTGGCCCCGCCGTCGTCCAGCCCATGCCCCCGGGGGTCGTGACCAGCCTGCGGGCCGACCCCCGCATCGGCGCGGTGTCGCCGATGTCGTATCTGACCTTCCATACCGACGGCCACGGGACGGACTGGGGCGCGGCCGTCGACACGTCCACCTTCACCCGCATGGTGGGCCTCGGTCAGATCCAGGGGAGCCTCGGCGGCCTGCGCACCGGGGGGGTCGCCGTCGAACAGTCACTGGCCGCGGGACGGGGTTGGCACCTGGGCCAGGTCCTCTCGTTCGTGTTCCCGGCCCAGGACGGCGCCGATGTCCCGACCCGTCAGCTCCGCCCCATCACCGCCCTCTTCGACAGCCTGGGCTACTACGGGGGATTCCTCTTCTCGGCGGCCACCCTGGCCGGTGTCTATCCGGACCTGCCCCCCTCCATCGTCTTCGTCGACGGGCTCCCCGGAGCCGGAGCATCGGCCACCCGGGCCGCGGTGGCCCGGGCCCTGGCCGGCTATCCCGAGGTGTCGGTATCGGACCCGGCCCAGGTGCAGGCCGTCCAGGACCAGGCCATCAACCGCCAGATCGACCTGGTGGCCGTGCTCTCGCTGCTGGCCCTGATCATCGGGTACCTGGGTATCGTCACCAACCTCATGCTGTCGGTGACCGAGCGGGTGCGGGAGATCGGACTCCTCCGGGCCGTCGGGATGTCCACCCGCCAGCTGGGCGCCGCCCTGCGCTTCGAGTCGGCCATCATCGCCGCCCTGGGAGCCCTGGCCGGGGCGGTGGTCGGGCTGTTCGGCGGCCTGGACCCTGCAGCGTTCGCTGACCTCCGACGGGCTCACCACGCTGGCCGTCCCGTGGCCGACGCTGGTCGTCTACGTGGCCCTGGCCGTGGTCGTGGGGGTGGTGGCCGGTGTCCTCCCGGCCCGCCAGGCGGCCCGGGTCCCCGTGCTCGAAGCACTGGCCGAGGAGTAGGAGGAGCGGCCCCGGGCGGCCCGGCCCGGGCGGCCCGACCGGCCGTGCCGGCTTAGGGTTTGGACCATGCGCCGGGGTGACGGGAACGGGACGGTCGGTTGACCGACGACGGGTCACGCACGCCCGGGCTCGAGGGCAGGCTGGAATCGGCCCGGGAGCTCGAACGCGACCAGTCCGAGCTGGTGTCGCGGGTCGCCGAGGGCGTGCGGGCCGGGGCGGAGGCCGACCGCCGGGCCGGGACCCCGCGGGGCCGGGCCTACGTGCGGCGGATCCAGGAGCTGGTCGTCGACGACCCCGAGCTGGGCCTGGCCGTGGCCGCGTCCCTCGGTCTCGAGCACATCGCCGCCGACCTACTGGAGGGGACGTCGGTGGAGGGGGTCCCCGGCATCGGACCCGACGGGATGGCGCTGTCCTCGACGCCCCGCGACAGGACCCGGCGCTGGGGCAAGGTGCTCCTGGTCGCCGCCACCGTCCTCCTCCTGGTCGAGGCGGTCACCGCCGACGCCCTGGCCTCCATGCTCCTCTACGCCTGGACGGCGGTGGGGCTGGCCCTCTTCTTCGTGGGGGTGTACCTGGTCATGCTGCGCGAGTGAGGGAGCCGCCCGGTGGCCACCCGACCGGTCACTGACCCGGAAGGCCACCGCCCGACTTGGGGATCGTGTTTCCAGCGGCCGGCGGCGTGTCGGGGGGCGGGGGAGGAGCCGAACCCGCCTCGGGCTCCACGTGGGGCTGGGGAACCGCCCCCTCGGCCGGGACGGCGGTGGGATCGTTGCCCACGGTCACCGCCGTGCCCGCCGCTTCCAGGGCGTCGAGCTGGCCCATGATGGCGGCCACCTTGGCCTCGCCGTCGGGCTGGGCCCGCCCCCGCTCGCTCAGGAACACGTAGGCGCCGAGCTCCCGCAGCAGATGGTCGACCTGTTTGCCCGCCTGCATCTCCTGGAGCTTGGTCTGGCCCTGCTGCATGCCGGTCTGGGCCTTGTCGGCCAGCACCGTCGCCTGCGCCTTCACTTTGTCCATCAATCCCATGGCATGGCCTCCGCTGCACTCGGCCGGCGCCGGGCGGCGACGACTGGAATCCCACCGACAGTTCTACTCCATCGCCACCGCCGGCCGGTCCGGCCGGTCCGGCGCGTCAGGCCAGGCTCGGGTGTTGCTGCACCCCGAGGCGGCCGTCCCGCCGGGCCGGGCGGAACAGCGCGGCCACGGCCCAGGGGATGTGCAACAGCCCGTCGAGCATGAGCACCGATCCCATCCCCACCCCGATCCCCCCGAGCGCGTCGGTGGGGTAGTGCCACCGCAGGACGATGACCGCGGCGCTGACCCCCACCGTGGCCACGGCACCGGCCAGGGCCACCAACGGCCGGAGCAGCCTGGGCATGACCAGGGTGAAGGCCATGGCCAGGGCGGCGACGGCAGCCACCGTGCCCGAGGGGTAGGAGTTGGCGCCGGTGATGCCGATGTGCCGGCCCACGAGGGGCTTGGCCAGGTCCTGGACCACGACCACGGCCACCAGCGGTGCCGCCGCACAGGCCACGGCGCGTACCCAGTCACGGAGGACCCCGATGGCGAACACGACGGCCACACCCACGACGAGGGCGGTCAGCGAGCCCAGCGTCACCAGGTCATGGGCCAAACGTGAGCCCGAGTCGAGGGGCAGCGCCTGGTAGCCCCACACATCGAGCCGGTTGGGCCACGGCCGGTGGACGAAGACCAGACCGGCCAGGGCCGACAGCCCCAGCAGCCCGGCGCCGACCGTGAGCTCGGCGACCGTACCCACCGGAGAGGCGGCCCGGGGACCCCGGGGACGGCCGTTGGCCAGACGCGACGATGCCATGGCCCAAAGGATACGGTCCCCGGGGCCCGGATCCGGCGCGGCCCCGCACATCAAGGCCCCGGCCGGGGGTGGCCGGGACGGGGGTGGCACCGGGTCGCCCCCGCCCCCGTCCCGTACAATCGCTGGTCCATGAACGCCGAGTCCCTCCGGGCCCAGGCCCTGACCACCGCCTCGTGCAGGGTGGCCCGGTGACGGCGACCGGGGTGCGAGCGGCCGACCGCCGGCCGGCCGAGCCGCTCCCGGCGGGCCCCCGGACGGAGCCGGCGGAACCGGCGGGCACCGACCGGGGAGCCGGGGGCCCGCACCGGGCCCGTGCGCTGCTGGTGGCCGGCGGCGCCTACCTGGTCCTCGCCCTCCTGCTGTGGTGGAACGTGTGGACGGGACACCCGACGTCCACCACCACCTGTGGCTGCGGCGACAGTTCGCTGTTCACCTGGTTCATCGAATGGCCGGCCTACGCCATCTCCCACGGGCTGGGCCCGTTCTTCACCACCACCGTCGGCTTCCCCGGCGGTGTCAACCTGCCCGCCAATACCAGCGTGCTGGCCATCGGGATGGCGCTGGCCCCGGTCACCTGGCTCTTCGGCCCCGTGGCCGCCATGAACGTGGCCCTCACCCTGGCCCCGGCCCTGTCGGCGTTGGCCATGTTCGTCCTGCTGCAGCGCTGGGTGTCGTGGGCCCCGGCCTCGTTCTTCGGCGGCCTGTTCTACGGCTTCTCGCCGTTCGTCCTGGTCAGCCTGGCCGACGCCCACCTGATGCTGGGCATGGCCTTCGTCCCTCCACTGGTGGTCGCCTGCCTCGACGAGCTGCTCGTCCGCCGGCGCCGGCCGCCGGCGGTGACGGGCGTGGCCCTCGGGCCTGCTCGTCACCGTCCAGTTCTTCATCGGGACCGAAGTCCTGATGATCATGGCCGTCGGTGGCCGCCGTCGGGATCGTGATGGTGGCCGCCTACGCCGCCCTGTCGCATCCGGCGGTCCTCGGCCGGGCCGCCCGCCACGCCGGGGTGGGCCTCGGCGTGGCCGCCGTCACCTCGGCGGTCCTCCTGGCCTACCCGGCGTGGTTCGCCCTGGCCGGTCCGGCCCACCTCTCGGGTCTGGTGTGGCCGACCATGCATCCCGCCTACGCCGGCAACGCCATGCGCGACTTCGTGCTGCCCACGCCCGCCCTCTCCACCGGCTTCTTCGGGTCGGCCATGAGGCGGGTGGTCGGCGGGCAGCCAGGGGCCGGTCCTGTCGGCCCAGTACTTCGGGATCGGAGCCCTGGCCGTGGTCGTCATCGGCACCGCCCTCTGGCGACGCGACCGCAGGCTGTGGCTGTTCGGCGCCCTCGCCGTGGTGTCGGCGGTGCTGTCCCTCGGTGCCAGCCACCGGTTCTTCCTGCCCTGGCAGCCCTTCTCCCACCTCCCGTTGTCCGAGAACATCCTGGCCAGCCGGTTCGTGTTGGTGACCTACCTGGCCGTGGCCGTGTCCCTGGGGGTCATCATCGACCACTGCCGCACGGCCGTGGCCCGGCGCCGCCCCCCGGCCCGGCATGCCCGGGGCGGGGACCACCGGGGATCGGGCGGCGATGGGCGGCGGTGGCGGCGGCCACCGCGGTGGCGGCGGCGGCGCTGGTCCCGGTGGCCGTCTACCTGTCCTCCAGCCTTCCCTACGCCACCCAGCCGGTGGTGCTCCCCACCTGGTTCACGACGGTCGCACCCCGCCTGCACGGGCGACAGGTGGTGCTCGTCCTGCCCGCACCCTTCGCCGTGACCCAGGTGGCCATGACCTGGCAGGCCGTCGACGGGTTGGATTTCTCCATGGTCGGGCAGGGAGGTCCCGACGGCGTGCCGGCCCGGGCCGGGGCCGAACGTGCCGGTCAGTCGGCCATCACCGACACCACCTTCTTCTTCAGTCCGTCCCCGAACCCCACCGGTGCGGATGCCGTCGCCACCCGGCAGGCCCTGCACGGATGGGGGGTGACCATGGTGGTCGTGCCCGACCAGCCCCGACTGCCGGCCTACGACCGGATCCGCTCGGTGACCGGGGCGGCGGCCCTGATGACGGCGGCCACCGGGATGCTCCCCGTCCATCAGGCCGACGCCTGGGTGTGGTCCGGGGTCGACCGGGCCCGGCGGTGGCAGCCCCCGTCCACGGCCGCACTCTCGCACTGCCTGGCCGGGCTGGACTACGACGGGAGCCGGGCCGTCGAGGCCGCCACCTCGTGTGTCCTGGCCGCCGGCGCCGGCACTCCATGAGCCGCGTCCCGGCGCCCGACGCCGGCACTCCATGAGCCGCGTCCCGGCGCCCGTCGCCGGCACTCCATGAGCCGCGTCCCGGCGCCCGTCGCCGGGGCGCCGTCTGCTAGACACCTCGGCATGCCGGACGGGGATGCACCCAGGCGGGCCATGGTGACCGGGGCCACCCGCGGGATCGGCAAGGCCACCGCCGTGGCCCTGGCCCGATCCGGCTGGGACGTGGCCCTCACCGGTCGCACGCTTCGGGAGGGCGAGGGGCGCGACGACTCCGACACCGGTGGGGGACGGACCCTGCCCGGCAGCCTGGAGGCGACGGCCGACCTGGTGGCCGGGGCCGGCCGGCGGGCCCTCCCGCTGGTGGCCGACCTCCACGACCGGACCGGGCTGCTGGCCGCCGTGGACATGGTCGTCTCCCAGTGGGGCGGCGTGGACCTGCTGGTCAACAACGCGGTGGACACCGGCCCCGGAAGCATGGTCCCGATCGCCGAGCTGACCGTCGAACAGTTGGAGGCCAAGTTGGCGGCCAACGTGGTGGCCAACTTCGTCCTCATCCAGGCCGTGCTGCCCGGGATGCTCGAGCGCGGCCGGGGGACCATCGTGGACGTGTCGTCGCACACGGCCACCGCCGACCCGCCGGGTCCCGTGGGCCGGGGTGGATGGGGCCTGGCCTACGCCGCCTCCAAAGCCGCCTTCCACCGGTTCGCCCCGCTCCTGGCGGTGGAGTTCGGAGACCGGGGGATCCGGGCCTACAACATCGACCCGGGCTACGTCGACACCGAACGCCAGCTGCTCAACGCCGATGCCCTGGGACTGGTCGGCCACTACTCGGGGGCACCGCCGTCGGCACCCGCCTCCACCATCGCCTGGCTGGTGGACCACCCCGAGGCGGTGGAGAACGGCCAGACGGTCAAGGCCCTCAAGATCGCCCTGGCCCACGGACTCCACCCCGACTGGCGCCGGCCCGCCGGGTGACGGAGACGATCAGGCGCCGGCCGACGCCCGTCGGCGGGGCGCCTCCTCGGCCCCACCTTCCCCGGGGGCACCCGTGGCCGCCGTCGGCCCGCCGGGCACCAGCCGCCCGGCACCGGTCAGCCTGGAGCGGGAGCTGACCACATGGCAGTGCTCGATGAGCGCCTCACCGTCGGCGTCGCTGGCCGGGAAGAGGGTGCCTCCCATCCGCCAACCGAGGCCCGGGGCCGGCCGGCTCGAGCACACGGTGAAGACGACCCGCACCACCCGGATGTCGCCGGTCACCGACGGGAGGTCCAGCCGGAGGTCCACCTCTGCTCCCACTTCGAAGGGCTTCGGTCCCAGCATGCCGGCGCCGCCGGGCGTCAGGTCGACCACCCGGACGAGGGTGCCGCCGACCACGCCGGCCACCTCCACCGGGACCCGGTAGTGGCGGCGGACCTGATGACGGCGGGTGACCCTCCACAGGGCGGCGGCCACGACCACCAGCTCCCAGACGGCGAAGGTGAGCCCGGCCACCACGGCCAGCCGGCCGAGGGCGGGCAGCGCCACCAGGCCCACCAGGGCCAGGACGCGGGCCACGACGGCCGCGGCCAGGACCGCCGCCATGACCAGGACCAGCCGGAGCTGCCGGGCCGCCGACCAGCCGCCGTCGTCGATGCCGTCCTTGGGGGTCACCTTGAACGAGGTGCGGAACGGGTGGACCAGTACGAAGGCGGCGCGGGTGAAGATCTCGGTGGTGAGGAGGTTCGAATAGGCACCGTCCCACAGGCTGGCCTGACCCCGGCACAGTAGAGACGAGGCCGCCAGGTTGAGGACCATCCAGGGGAGCCAGAACACGCAGAACTGCCACAGGGTGGCGTGCAGGGGAAGGCGGCCGCTGACCAGCATGGCCACCAGCACGGCCAGCATGGCCAGACGTTGCAGGGGCACGAAGTAGGCCAACAGGGAGGACAGGTAGCTGACCCGCTGTTTGACGGTCAGTTTGGGAGCGATGATCGGGTTCTCCGCCGTCCGCAGCACCGAGAGGTTGCCGCGGGCCCAGCGGTCCCGCTGCAGGAGGAAGGTGGCCAGGTCGTGGGGGGCCAGCCCCTGGACAAGGGTCTCGTCGTGGTAGCGGGTGTGCCAGCCCTGGCCGTGGAGCCTGATGGTGGTGTGGAAGTCCTCGGCCACCGTCTCGGTGGCGATCCCGCCGATCCCTTCGAGGGCCCGGCGGCGGATGACGGTGGCCGAACCACACCAGAAGGCCCCGTCGTGGCGGTCCTTGCCCGGCATGATCACCTCGAAGAACATGCTCTGATCGTGGCGGCCGGTCTCGAAGTGCTGGAACGAGTCGTGGTTGCCGAAATCGTGCGGCGTCTGGACCAGCGCCACCGAGGCATCGTCGAAGTAGCCGACCGTGGCGTCGAGGATGTCGGGTTGGGGGACGTGGTCGGCGTCGAGGACGAGGATCAGCTGCCCGTCCGTGTGGCCGAGGGCGTTGTTGATGTTGCCGGCCTTGGCGTGCTCGTTGGTGGTCCGGGTCAGGTAGCGCGCCCCGAACCGCCCGGCCAAGGCGCGGACCTCGTCCCGGTGGCCGTCGTCGAGGACCCAGGTGGTATGGGGGTAGGTGATCCGATCGCAGCCCACCAGGGTGGCCCCGAGGATGTCCAGCCCTTCGTCGTAGGTGCAGACGAAGACATCGACGGTGGGCCGCAGTCCGATGGGAGGCCGGTGCGAGATGGGGACCCGCCAGGCCAGGAAGGCGAAGGAGGCCAGCATGGTCCAACCGAACAGCTCGCAGACCAGCAGGACGAAGAACATGACCGGCTGGGCGCCGCGCCCGGTGTCGGCCGCCCTCCACACCAGGTAGGCGCCGCCCCAGACCAGGGCGAGCAGGACCAGCGCCCGGATGACCGGGGTGTCGTCCCTGTAGGCGGGCGGCACCTCCTGGGCCCCGTCCACCGGCGGCACCTCCCGTGCCCTGTCCACCGGCGGCACCTGGCGTGCCGGGGCCGTCGGGTGCAGCTCCTCAGTCGGCTCCCTCATCCGGTGACGTATCGACAGACCCGTGGCCACCCTTGAGCCCGCGGCAGGGCCGGCCCGAGGTTCCGGGAGCCGGCCGGTCGGGCTACCCGCCCCCGGCCGCTACCGCCCCTGCCGCCACCGCTGTCGCCGCCACCACTCCGGGCGGACCCGGGATCAGTGCAGGAGGCTGGCGATGTCGATGACGACGAGGGCCAGCACCATGCTGCCCACCACCGCATAGAGGGCGGTGAAGGCCCAGCGCTGACGGTGGTCGGCCAGCCAGAAGCGGCGGATGCCCAGGTAGTCGAAGGTCAGAGCCAGGATGCCGATGGGGATCCCGATGGCCGGCCCCACCCCGCGGGCCACGCCGATGGCGGGCAGGACCACCGGCAGCACGATGTAGCTGAGCAGGCACCGCAGGGCGGACAGGAAGATGGAGGCGCTGAAGATCCGGTGGGTCTCGGACTCGTCGATGGGGGCCTGGTCCTCCGGGACCCGGAGCAGGCGCCGCATGCCGACGTCGTACCGCGAGCGGGCGGGCGCGCCCGACCCGTTGGATACGACGGCCACCTGGTCCACGCGGTCATGGTACAGCCGCCGATGGGCGGGGGAACATTCGCCCCCCGCAGCCGGGACTGGTCCCGGCCCCCGCCCTGCGGCCCTCAGCCCGCCCCCCGGGGCGGCTGGTCGTTGGGGCAGCTCCCCTGCGGCCCGAACCGGGCCTCGTCGTCGGTCCACCCGGTGTTGATCCACCCGGGTGCCGGAGGCGGGAGATGGAACATCGGGGACAGTTCCGAGGTCACCGCCGCCCCGAGCACGGCGGCACCGGCAGGACACAGATGGGTGTTGTCGGTCTTCCTGGCCCGGATCCACCCGCCGTCGGTGGTGGGAAGCCAGGTGGAGTACCTCCCGTCGACCTCCAGCGACGATGCCACCGGCAGGTAGGTGATCCGGCCCGGGTACTGCGCCGGCAACGCGGAGACCATCCGGTCGAACGCCTGGCGGTTGACCTCTGCCGACTCTTCGGCCTGCTGGCGCTGGGCCGGGTCGATGGTGGCGTCGTTGGGGCCGGTCTTCGGGAACTGGATGACGGCGATCCCGTCGACCCCGTCGCCCGGAGCCAGCATCACGTCGATGGCCTCGGTCAGCAGCTTCCGGTAGGCCGCCGGATGCTCCTTGGCGTAGGCGTTGTCCCACGACCACATCATCAGGATGACCTCGGGATGGTCCTGGGCGATGGCCGCGGCCAGATCACCCTGGAAGTTCTTGTCGTTGAGCAGGCCCCAGCCCGGATAGCCGTGGGTGCTCACCGCCACCTCGCCGGTGGCCTGCATGGCCGCCCGGATCCCCACCTCGCCGTCGTACATGACGCTGTCGCCCACGGTCATGACCCGCAGGGGATCCGAGGCCGACAGGACCCGCCCGGGGGGGAGGTCGATGGGGGGCGGCAGCGGATGGGGGACCGCGGTGGGGGAGACCACGGCCACCACCGCCGAGCCGTGTCCGGTGGCCACCGCCGGCGCGGCCGGAGCCGCGCTGAGCAGCAGGGCCGACACGGTGGCCGCCGCGGCCAGCGCCATCACCCCGAGGAAGGTCCAGCCCTGCCAGCGGTGGCGCCGGAAGGGTCGTTCGAGGAGGTAGAAGCTGGCCGCCGACGCTCCCAGGGTGGCGGCCAGCCGGGCCACGAGGAGCGCCGACCCGCCGAGCCCGGTGGTGACGTCGGTCATCAGCACGTAGACGGGCCAGTGCCAGAGGTAGATCCCGTAGGAGATCCCACCCACCCAGCGCAGCGGAGGGACCGACAGCATCCGTCCGAAGCCGCCGGCATCGGGCTGGGCCACCCCGGCGATCACCACCGCGGCCAGCAGCCCGGCCACCACCAGGCCGCCGTGGAACATCCAGGGCGAGGGGTTCTGGCTGTCGTCCCCGGCGGTGACCCACAGCACGCCGAGGACGAGGGCGGCCAGCGGGGCCAGGACGTGGAGCAGGCGCCGGGTGCGGGCCGGGTGATCGGGCTTCCCCGTGACGGCCAGGGCCAGCGCCGCCCCGATCAGCAGTTCGAAGGCACGGGTGTCGGTGCCGTAGTAGATGCGCGACAGGTTGGCCGCCGGGGCACGGTCGTAGAGCACGATCATCTCGGTGGCCGATGCCGCGGCCAGGGCCACCGTGGCCCAGAAGGCGACCGGCCTCGGGAGCCGGCGAGGTCTCGTCCTCGAGTGCCGGGCGCCTCTGCCGCCCCGGTGGCGGCCGATGCGCAGCCCGGCCAGGATCAGCAGGGGCCAGACCAGGTAGAACTGCTCCTCGATGGCCAGCGACCAGGTGTGGCGCAGCGTCGAGGGCACCTCGAACTGGGTGAAGTAGGACTGGTGGGTCAAGATGAGGTGCCAGTTGGCGTAGTAGAAGAGCGTGGCCATGCCGTCCGCCTTGAACGTGGATTGGACGATGTCGGGGCCACCGAGCCTCGAGTAGACCGACAGGACGACCAGGAGCAGCATGACGGCGGGCAGCAGCCGCCGGGCCCGCCGGAACCAGAAGGACCGCAGGCCGATGGTGCTCCGGCTGTTCCACTCGCCGACCAGCAGACCGGTGATGAGGAACCCGGACAGCACGAAGAAGAAGTCGACCCCGAGGTAGCCGCCGTCGGCCCAGTGGATTCCGAAGTGGTAGGCCACCACTGCGGCCACGGCCAGGGCCCGCAGCCCGTCGAGGGCGGGCATGTAGTGGTGGCTGCCGGAAACCGGCGGCAGCTCGACCTCGATGGCCTCCGGGTTCTCCTCGGTGGCCAGCACGTCGACGGCGATACCGGGCTCGTCGGCGGACCCCGGGCCCGACGGCGCCACCGACACTCCCTCCATCCGCCCATGCTGGCACGCGGCCACGACCACGACCGCCCGCGGGCCGATGTGAACGATGCCTCTTCGCCCGGCGTACCCAGTATCGTGCTGGCGCATGAGAGACCTACGGTGAGCGACGGGCCCGCAGGGCGGCCGGAGAGCATGTGGTCGGTCACCAGGCCCGACGGCTCGGTTCCCACCGGCTGGATGCTCATGCCCCTCCGCCTCTTCCTGGGGTTCACCTTCTGCTACGCCGGCCTGCAGAAGCTGGCCAACCCCCAATTCCTCGACACCACCAGCCCCACCTCGATCCACGCCCAGCTGCTGGGTTCGGCCCACTCCAGTCCCATCCACGCCCTGGTCAGCCACCTGGTGCCCATCTCCACGGCGGTCGGCCTGGTCATCGCGGTGGGCGAGGTGGCCATCGGGGTGGGGGTGCTGGCCGGGTTGCTGGTCCGGGTGGCGGCGGTGGCGGGTATGGCCCTGTCCTTCGGGCTCTTCCTGACGGTGAGCTTCCACTCCTCCCCCTACTTCACCGGCTCGGACATCGTCTTCTTCTTCGCCTGGACCCCGCTGGCCCTGGCCGGCGCGGCCGGGGCTCCGGCGTTGGACACCTGGCTGGCCTCCCGACGGGCGGGCCAACCGGCGCGGCCGGGAGCCCTGCCCCGGAGGGCGGTGCTGTCCGCCGGGGCCGTCACCGGCATCGTGGCCGCCTTCGTGGTCGTGACCGGCGGTGTCACCGCCGCCCTCGGACGCATGGTCGGCGGCACATCCACGACGGCCACCGGCGGTGGGGCCAACTCGCTGTCGGCGGCCCCGCCCGGCACCACCACCACCACCGGCCCGGCCGGCGCGACCACCACCACCACCGGCTCGGCCGGCCCGACCACCACCGCCGGCCCGGAACCGTCGGGCACGAAAATCGGCCCGTCGTCGGGGGTCCCCGTCGGCGGTTCGGCCACCTTCACCGATCCGGCCAACGGCGATCCCTCGCTCGTCATCCAGCAGACCGCCGGCCAGTTCGTCGCCTTCGACGCCGTCTGCCCCCACGCCGGATGCACGGTGGCCTACCAACGGTCGGCCGGCATCATCGCCTGCCCCTGCCACGGATCGGAGTTCGACGCCAGTACCGGCGATGTCATCAGGGGCCCGGCCACCCGGGGCCTCGCCACCATCTCGGTGACCAGGGGTCCCGACGGCGACCTCTATGTCCCCGACTGAGGACCGGGTGACCACCGGGGAGGGGCGCCCCCGACCTCCCTGCGGCCACGCCACCGGCGGCAACCGTTCGGGTACGATGGCCGCGTTGTCGTCGGTAGACGGCAGCGTCCGCCCATGACCGGAGCCGTCACCGTGCCCACAGGCACCTCGAACCCCGATCCGGTGGACGGGTCCGTCGACAGGACCGATTGGGTGGCGGCCCTCCCGTTCTTCGCCGCCCACCTGGTCCCGCTGGCCGCGTTCTTCGTGGTGGTCACCTGGCAGGACTGGGTGCTCTGTGCCGTCCTGTACGTGAGTCGGATGTTCTTCATCACCGCCGGCTACCACCGTTACTTCTCCCACCGCAGCTACCGGATGAGCCGGGTGGCCCAGTTCCTCATGGCCGTCGGCGGGACCACCGCGCTGCAGAAGGGCCCGCTGTGGTGGGCCAGCCACCACCGCCTGCATCACCGGTACACCGACCTCGACGAGGACGTCCACTCTCCCCGGGACGGGTTCTGGTGGAGCCACGTGGGCTGGATCCTCTCGACCAAGTACAAGGACACCGACCTCAGTGCCATCAAGGACTTCGCCGCCTATCCCGAGCTCCGGCTGGTCGAGCGGACGTCGTGGATCGGTCCGTGGGTCCTCGCCATCGCCTGCTGCCTCATCGGAGGATGGGGCGGCCTGTTCATCGGGTTCTTCCTGTCCACCGTCCTGCTCTGGCACGGCACGTTCCTGGTCAACTCCATGGCCCATCTCATGGGCCGGCGACGCTTCGCCACCCCGGACACCAGCCGCAACTCGATGATCATCGCCGTGATCACCGGTGGCGAGGGATGGCACAACAACCACCATTACCTTCCCGCCTCGGCCCGGCAGGGCTTCACCTGGTGGGAGGTGGACCCCACCTGGTACGCGCTCCGCGGCCTCGCCGCCCTGCGCATCGTCCACGACCTGAAGGACCCCCCGGCCCGCCTGCTCGACCAGGCCCGGGTCCGCGACGGTGCCTTCGACATCGGGATGTTCCGGTCCTACTGGGAGCGGGCGGCCAAGGTGACCGGGGAGCGGATCGCCGACCTGAGCGCCCGACCGGTGGCCCCCTCGGCCGAGTCGCACGATGCCGCGGTGGCCGGCCCGGACGGGGATCCGCCGGCCGCCGACCGCCCGGCCGAGGCCGGTGAACCCCTCAACCACCTGTCGGCGCTGATCTCCCGGGCGCTCGAGTCGGCCGACCAGCTGGCCGCCTCCACCCGCCGCACGCGGAAGGCGACCAGGGTGACCTCCCACGAGCAGGGATCCACCGACCGCCCCGCCGAATGACCCCCCCGGGGCCCGGCCGGCCGCCGTCGGCCGATGCCTTCGCCGCGGCCACCCTGTGGATCGTGGACCTCGACGGTGTCGTCTGGCTGTCCGGCGAGCCCATCGGCCAGGTCCGTGAGGCCATCGCCACCCTGCGGTCGCGGGGCGCGCGGGTGGTCTTCGCCACCAACAACTCGGCCCCGACCATCGCCGAGCTGCTGGCCCGCCTGGACGCCTTCGGGGTCACCTCGTCGCCGGACGACCTGATCAGCTCGGCCGCCGCCGCAGCCTCCCTCGTCACCCCGGGACAGTCGGTGAAGGTGCTGGCCGAGTCCGGGGTGCTCGAGGCACTCGACGCCCGCGGCGTGACCGTGTCCGACCGCGGACGGGCCGACGCCGCCGTCGTCGGCTGGACCCGGTCCTTCGACTTCGACGAACTGGCGGCCACGGCCACGGCCGCCCGCTCCTCGGGACGGCTCGTGGCCACCAACGAGGACCCGACCCATCCGACGCCGGCCGGGCTGATGCCCGGCGCCGGTGCGTTGCTGGCCGCGGTGGCCACCGCCTCGGGGGTGCGCCCGGAGGTGGCGGGCAAGCCCCACGAGCCCATGGCCGCCTTGATGAAGTCGAGGTTCGGCTTCGCCGACGGGGACGGATCGGTGGTGATGATCGGTGACCAGCCGCGCACCGACGGGAAGCTGGCCCAACGCCTGGGGATCCCCTTCGGCCTGGTCGACTCGGGCGTCACCGCCGCCGGTGCCGACGGCTTCGACGTGCCCGTGGCCGTGCGGTACCCCGACTTCACCGCCATGGTCGCCGCCGTCCTGGACTGAGCGGGCCGGACCGCCCGGCGTGCGACGCCGGTGCAGGGGTGGCACAAACCGCTTTGTGCGGGCAAGCACGCCAGGTAGGGTGGGGGCCGATGGTCAACAAGGACGCGTTCCAGAGGTACCTCGACGCCGGCATCGCCTTCACCACCATGACCCGGGCACGGGCCGAAGAGCTCGTCCAGGAGCTCGTCCAGAGCGGGGAATTCCAGAGCGGCGACGCCCGGGCCAAGGTCGACGAGCTCATCGAGCGCACCCGCAAGTCGCGTGAGGCCTTCGTCTCCCAGGTGCGCCGCGAGGTGACGACCCAACTCGACAGTATGGGCATCACCAATATGGAGGAACTGGCCAAGCAGGTGGCGACGCTGCTGGCCCGGACGGCCGAAGCCGGCAAAGCGGCGACGGCCACGGCCAAGAAGTCGGCGGCCAAGAAGGCCCCGGCGAAGAAGGCGGCGGCCAAGAAGGCCCCGGCGAAGAAAGCGACGGCGAAGAAGGCGGCGGCGAAGAAGGCGGCCGCCAAGAAGTCGGCCGGCAAGAAGGCGGCGGCCACCAAGGCGGCGAAGAAAGCCCCGGCGAAGAAGGCGGCCAAGTCCGCCGGCACCGGGTCGGCAGGCTGACCGGGTCGACGCGGCGTCGTCTCGATCGGGTCCTGGTCGAACGGGGCCTGGTCGAGAGCCGACCGCAGGCGGCGGCCCTGATCGACCGGGGTCTCGTGCTGGTGTCCGGGTCGGTGGCCGACAAACCGGCCCGCCTGGTGGCGGCGGACGAGCCCGTAGAGGTGGCCGGTGCCCCCGACCGGTTCGTCAGCCGGGGTGGGGACAAGCTGCAGGCCGCGCTGGCCCGGTTCGCCATCGACCCGACCGGCCGGCGGGCTCTCGACGCCGGCGCCTCCACCGGCGGCTTCACCGACTGCCTGCTGCAGGCCGGGGCCGCCTCGGTCATCGCCGTCGACGTGGGCCGGGGCCAGCTCCACGAACGCCTCCGTCGGGACCACCGGGTCACCAGCCTCGAGCGCCTCGACATCCGCCGGGTGACCCCGGCCACGGTGGGGAGCCCGGTGGATCTGGTCACCGCCGATCTCTCCTTCATCTCGGTGACCCGGGCCATCCCCGTACTGGTCGGTGAGGTGGCCCGACCGGGGGCGCCGGTGGTGATCCTGGTGAAGCCGCAATTCGAAGCGGGGCGGGTGGAGGCGTCGAGGGGCCGGGGCGTCATCCGCGATCCCGACGTCCACCGCCGGACCCTGGGTGAGGTGTCGGGCGCGCTGGAGGCCGCCGGAGCAGTCATCATGGGGGTCATGCCCTCGCCCATCACCGGGTCCTCCGGGAACATCGAATTCCTCGTCCATGCCCTGACGCCGGCGGGGCCCGGCGCCCGGGGCGCGACAGCCCGGCCATGGCCCGGGGTCGGGCCCCGCCTCCGGGCCATGGTGGACGAGGCGGTGGCCGAAGCCCACGCCCACGAGCCGAGAAGGTAGGCGGACCATGGCCACCATCGCCTTCTACACCAACGCCGGTCGCCCCGACGCGGTGGCCCTGGCCGAGCGGGCCGCCGGGTGGCTGACCGGCCAGGGCCACCGATCGATCTCCGCCCTGCAGGCCGACGGCTCGGTGTCCATCGACGGTGCCGATCTCCTGGTCAGCCTGGGCGGGGACGGCACCCTGCTCCGGGCGGTGGTGGCCGCCCTCGACACCGGCGTCCCCGTCCTCGGCGTCAACATCGGCAGGCTCGGCTACCTCACCCAGGTGGAGCCGCAAGGACCTCGAGAGACGCGCTGGCCGCCTTTTTGAAGGGGACCCACCAGGTGGAGGAACGGATGACCCTCGAAGTCGTGGTCCGGGGAGCCGACGGGCAGCCCTTGACCCGCCGCATGGCCCTCAACGAGGCGACCGTGGAGAAGACGGTGCCCGGTCACACCGTCCGGGTGGCCACGCTCGATCGACGGCCGGCCCTTCGTCACCTACGCCGCCGACGGGCTCCTGGTGTCCACGCCCACCGGCTCCACCGCCTACAACCTCTCGGCCCGGGGACCCGTGCTCTCCCCCCGGCTGCGGGCCATCGTGGTGACCCCGGTCTCGCCGCACATGCTCTTCGACCGGCCCCTGGTGCTCGACCCGACGGAACGCCTACGGCTCGAGGTGCTCGAGCCCCGGGCCGCCGTCCTGGTCGTCGACGGGGTCACGGTGAGCACGCTCGAGCCCGGGGCCACCGTCGAGTGCCGGGAAGGTGATCAGCCGGCTCGCCTGGTCACGCTCGGGACGCGGGACTTCCACGCCATCCTGCGGGCCAAGTTCCACTTGGCCGATCGGTAGGGGCGGGGGCACCGGTGGGACCCACCCTGGTCGAGCTCCGGGTCCGCGACCTCGGGGTCATCGACGACGTCACCGTCTCGTTCCGCGCCGGGACGACCGCCCTCACCGGTGAGACCGGTGCCGGAAAGACACTTCTGGTCGAAGCCATCGGACTCCTGCTCGGGGGCCGGGCCGATCCCTCGGTGGTGCGGGCCGGCGCCGAGGAGGCGATGGTCGAGGGTCGCTTCGCCGTTCCGCCCGGGACCGGCGACGTCGGCGGGGGCGAGGGCGGCGAGGGCGGGGGCGGGGGCGACGAGATCGTGCTGGCCCGATCGGTGGTCCGCGGCGGCCGGTCCAAGGCGTGGATCGACGGACGGATGGCCTCGATCGGCGCCCTGGCCGAGGCCGCCTCCGGCCTCATCGAGCTCCACGGCCAACACCAGCACCGTTCCCTGGTCCACACCGACGCCCAGCGCGGCGCGCTCGGATGCCTTCGGGGACGTCGACCTCCGGGCCCTCGAGTCGGCCCGGTCACGGCTGCGCCGGTTGGCCGAGGAGTCGGACCGGCTCGGGAGGGGACGCCCGGCAGCGGGCCAGGGAGGCAGACCTGCTCCGGTACCAGCTCGACGAGATCGACGCCGCCGCCATCGAGGACGCGCGAGGAGGACGCCCGGCTCGAGGTGGAGGAGGATCGGCTGGCCGCGGCGTCGTCCCACCGCAAGCTCGGCCGCCGAGGCCCTGGCCGTCGCTGTCGGGCATGGAGGACGCCAGCGCGCTCGACCGGCTGGCCGAGGCCAGCCGCACCCTGGCCGGCCGAGCACCGCTGGCCGCCTTCGAGTCGCGGCTCCGTTCGGCCATGGCCGACGCTGTCCGACCTGAGCCACCGAGCTCCGTTCCGTGGTGGAGACCTGGGAGGACGACCCCGAGCGGCTGGAGGGGATCCGCTCCCGCCGGCAGCTGCTTCCACGAGCTCGAGCGCAAGTACGGGGACGACCTCGGCGAGGTGCTGGCCTTCGCGGCCGACGCCCGCCGGCAGGCTGGCCGCCATCGAGCGCCGAGGAGCGACGGGCCGTCGCCCTCGACGAGGAGATCGGCGGCGGCCCGCACCGTGCTGGCCGAGGCCGAGGCCGAGGTGGCCGCGGCCCGGCGGGAGGCCGCACCCCGCATGGCCGGCCAGATCCAGGCCACCCTGCACGAGCTGGCCATGCCGTCGGCCCGGTTCTCGATCGCCGTCGAGGGTGACGGCCCGGCCGACCAGGTCACCTTCCTCCTCGGCGCCAACGCCGGCGAGCCCCTCCAGCCTCTGGCCAAGGCGGCGTCCGGCGGTGAGCTGGCCCGGACCATGCTGGCCATCCGCCTGGCCATCACCGACAGCCCGCGGGGTGATGGTGTTCGACGAGGTCGACGCCGGGGTCGGCGGGGCCGCGGCCACCGCCGTCGGGTCCGCCCTGGCCGACCTCGGGCGCCACGCCCAGGTCCTCGTGGTCACCCACCTGGCCCAGGTGGCGGCCCAGGCCGACCAGCAGGTGGAGGTGCGCAAGTCCGAGCACTCCGGCCGCACCCGCACCGAGGTGGACGGTGCTCGACGACCGAGGGCCGGGTGGTCGAGCTCAGCCGGATGCTGTCGGGCCGGCCGGACAGCGCCTCGGCGCGGCGCCACGCCCGCGAGCTCCTGGGCGAGCGACGGGCCACCGCCGCCGCCGGGTTGAGACGGGCCCCGGCCGCCGGGGTCCGCACTGTGCACCGGTCCGATTCCGCTAGCCTCGTCAGGTGCCCGACATGGACGGCCCGCCGCAACCCTCCGGGGGACAGTCCGACGGTCGGACCGACCCCACGGATCGGCCGGCCGACGGCAACGGCGAGCCGGCGGCCGGTGGGGTCGCGGCCCACCAAGTTCATCTTCTTCACCGGCGGCGTGTCGTCGTCGCTGGGCAAGGGGCTCACCGCCTCTTCGCTGGGACGGCTGCTCAAGTGCCGGGGCCTGCGGGTCACCATGTGCAAGCTCGACCCGTACATCAACGTCGACCCGGGCACGATGAACCCGTTCGAGCACGGCGAGGTGTTCGTCACCGAGGACGGCGGCGAGACCGACCTCGACCTCGGGCACTACGAGCGGTTCATCGACGAGAACCTCCACAAGAACTCCAACGCCACCACCGGCCGGATCTACTCGTCGGTGATCGCCAAGGAGCGCCGGGGCGACTACCTGGGCAAGACCGTCCAGGTCATCCCCCACGTCACCGACGAGATCAAGAAGCGGGTCCGCGCCCTCGGCACCGAGGACGTCGACGTGGTCATCGTCGAGATCGGAGGCACCGTCGGCGACATCGAGATCGTCCCGTTCATCGAGGCCATCCGCCAGTTCCGGCGCGACGTGGGCCGGGAGAACGTCTGCTACGTCCACCTGACCCTGGTGCCCTACCTCGGCCCCTCGGGCGAGCAGAAGACCAAGCCCACCCAGCACTCGGTCACCGAGCTGCGCAGCCGGGGCATCCAGCCCGACGTCATCGTGTGCCGCTCGGACCGGATGATCTCCGACGACCTCAAGCGCAAGATCTCGCTGCTGTGCGACGTGCCCATCGAGGCGGTGGTGTCGGCCGTCGACGCCGACAACATCTACCAGATCCCGCTGGTCCTCCACGAGGAGGGGCTCGACCGCTACATCCTCGAGGCTGCTGCAGTTCGACGAAGCCGTCCCACCCCATCGACCTGCCGCGACTGGGAGCGAGCTGGTCGGCCAGGTCGACGCGGCCGTCCGCCCGGTCCGCATCGGCATCATCGGCAAGTACGTCGACCTTCCCGACGCCTACCTGTCGGTGGTGGAGTCGCTCCGCCACGCCGGCTTCCACCACGGGGCCAAGGTGCGAGATCGAGTGGATCCAGGCCGCCACCGTTCCCGACCTCCTGCAGCACGACGGTCTGCGGGGCTTCGACGGCCTGGTCATCCCCGGCGGATTCGGCGAGCGCGGCGTGGAGGGCAAGATCGCCGCCGCCCACTACGCCCGCGAGAACGAGCTGCCGCTGCTCGGGCTGTGCCTCGGGCTCCAGGTCATGATCATCGAGGTGGCCCGCTCGCTGGCCGGCCTGGAGGGGGCCAACTCGCGGGAGTTCGACGCCACCACCCGTCACCCGGTGGTGGACCTGATGGACGACCAGAACGACGTGGTGGACAAGGGCGGGACCATGCGGCTGGGCTCCTACAGCGGCCCGGCTCCTGCCCGGCTCGCAGGTGGCCCAGGCCTACGGGACCGAGATGGTGTCGGAGCGCCACCGCCACCGCTACGAGGTCAACCCCCGCTACCGCAGCCGGCTCGAGGAGGTCGGGCCTGGTGTGCTCGGGCATGTCCCCCGACGGCCGGCTGGTCGAGTTCATCGAGCTGCCCGGCCACCCGTTCTGGGTGGGCACCCAGGCCCACCCGGAGTTCAAGAGCCGGCCCGACCGACCCCATCCCGCTCTTCCGCGAGCTGGTGGGCGCCGCCCTGGTCCGGGCCGAGGGACGCGACCCCCGCCTGATCGACATCGGTGCCGTCGGCTGACCGGCCAGCCGGCCGGGGACCGACCGGGCACGCGAGACCGCCGGGCTGCCGCGGTTCCGGCCGACCGGCGAGGAGGTGGTCCACCGGGGCTGGGTCATCACCCTGACCCGGGCCACGCTTCGCCGACCCCGACGGGGTGGACCTTCGAACGGGACGTGGTCCGGCATCCCGGGGCGGTGGCGGTGGTGGCCGTCACCGACGACGGACGCGGTGGTCCTGGTGCACCAGTACCGGGCGGCGGTCGACCGGTGGCTGCTCGAGCTCCCGGCCGGCACCTGCGACGTGGAGGGCGAGCCGGACACGGTGGCCGCCCGCCGCGAGCTGGCCGAAGAGGTCGGGTACGCCGCCACCGAGCTGACCCTGCTCACCCGGTGCGCCATCACCCCCGGGTTCTGCGACGAGTTCGCCAGCATCTACCTGGCCACCGGACTGGTCCCGGTGCCGGTCGACCGCCAGGGGGTCGAGGAGCGCTTCATGCAGGTCGTCGAGGTGCCGCTCGGCCCGGTTCGACGCCATGGTGGACGACGGGACCATCGTCGACGCCACCACCATCCTGGGCGTGGGGCTGGCCCGGCGGCGCCTCGGTGCCGTCCGGGACCGACGATGAGCCAGCCGCTGTCCACCGGCGCCGAGGAGTACCTGTCCTGGCTGGCGGTGGAGAAGGGGCAGGTCGCGCAACACCCTGACCGCCTACCGGCGGGACATCGCCGTCTGGGAGCGGTGGGCCCGGGAGGCCGGCATCGACCCGCTCGATGCCCGGCACCGAAGCCATCGAGCGCCACCTGGCCGAGCTGCGGAGCCAGGGACGGCAACCCGGCGTCGATGGCCCGCTCGACCACCGCGCTGCGGGGGCTGTTCCGCTTTCTGGTGGGGGAGGGGACCATCGCCGGCGACCCCACCGCCGATCTCCGCTCGCCCCGCCTCCCGCGCCGCCTGCCCAAGGCCCTCGACGAGAGACCAGGTGTCGGACCTGCTCGACTCGGTGAGCGGGACCGGAGCCGTCGACCTGCGGGACCGGGCCCTGCTCGAGCTGCTCTACGGCACCGGGGCCCGCATCTCCGAGGTGGTCGGGCTCTCCCTGGCCGACCTGCAGGGCGACGACGGCCTGCTCCGGGTGTTCGGCAAGGGGGCCAAGGAGCGGCTGGTCCCGCTGGGCGGACCGGCCCGGGCCGCCCTCGAGCGGTGGCTGGCGCCCGGCCGGCCGGCCGCTGCTGGCCCCGGACGCGCTGGCGCCGGCGCTCGGATGCCGAGGCGGTGTTCATCAACACCCGGGGCGGGCGGCTCAGCCGGCAGGGGGCCTGGGCCATCGTCCACCAGCCACGCCGAACGGGTGGGGCTCGGCGACCTGGTCAGCCCCCACGTGCTCCGGCACTCCTGCGCCAGCCACATGCTGGCCCATGGCGCCGACATCCGGGTGGTCCAGGAGCTGCTCGGCCACGTCTCCATCGCCACCACCCAGATCTACACCAAGCTGAGCCAGGACCACCTGCGCGGCCTCCTATGAACTGGCCCACCCGCGGGCCAGCCTGCCCCAGCTCAAGTAGGATCTCGCCGTGCCACCGCGACGCCCCCACCATCGACTACCGCCAGCTGCTCGAAGAGCGAGCGGCGCCAGCTCCAGTCCGAGCTGGCCGAGCTCGGCTTCGGAGACGGCGGCGGCCTCGACTACGACCCCAACTTCGCCGACTCCAGCCAGGTGACGGCCGAGCGGGGTGAGGCCGAGGTCCTGGCCGGCCAACTGCGCGAGACGCTGGACGAGGTGGCCCTGGCCATCGGCCGGCTCGAGGACGGCAGCTACGGCCTGTGCGAGGTGTGCGGCGTGGCCATCGAGCCGGCCCGCCTCGAAGCCATGCCGGCCACCCGGTTCTGCATCAACCACGCCAGCCGGCCCTGATCGGGACGGCGCGCTGATGGCCTACGGGGGCTACGGCTCTGGAGCCGGAGGGTCCGGCGGGTTCCGCACGGCGCGACCCAGCCCGACCAGCGCACCATCATCATCGTGGTGGTGGCGGTGGCTCATCTTCGCTGTCCTGGTCCGGACCCACCGCATCACCAGCATCGAGATCATCTACTTCTGCGTGCTGATCCCGTCGATCATCCTCCACGAGATCTCCCACGGGGTGGTGGCCCTGGCCTTCGGCGACGACACGGCCAAGCGGGCCGGGCGCCTGACCCTCAACCCGGTCAAGCACATCGACCCGGTGGGGACCATCCTGGTCCCGGCCGTCCTCTCGCTGTCGGGCCTGGGGGCCTACGGATGGGCCAAGCCGGTGCCGGTCAACACCAACCGGCTGCGCAGCCCGCGCAACCAGACCGTCATCGTCTCGCTGGTCGGTCCGCTCACCAACTTCGTCCTGGCCGCGCTGATCGGTGTGGTGTTCGTGGCCACGACGCCGCTCGCCCTGCGCCAGTCGACCACTTCTACGGGTACTACCCACCGACCCTCGGGGAGCAGATCCTGTTCATCGCCGGCATCGCCAACATCGTGCTCGGTGTCTTCAACCTCATCCCCTGCCCGCCGCTGGACGGGGCCTCGGTGCTCGAGCGCTTCATCCCGGCCCGGATGCTGCCCGAGTACTACCGGCTCCAGCCCTTCCTCATGTTCCTGCCCTTCATCCTCATCCTGTTCTTCCGCAACGAGTGGGCCCAGCTGATCGACCACGTCATCAACTGGTGGTCGGGCCTGCTGGTGTGAAGCACGCGGCATCCGGCATCTCCACCAGCCGGTGGGGACCGTACGTGGTGGCCGGTGTGCTCCTGCTGGCCGACTACGTGTGGCTGGCCCGCGGCCTGTCCCATCCGGGACCGGACTACGGCCCCTGGGCCCTCGACCGAGGCATCTACGACGACGTCATCAAGTTGACCTTCAACCACTACGTCCGGCCCGGCCACTTCATCCACCCGGTGCCGTACCTGGACGACCGGATCGAGTACCCGATCCTCCTCGGCTTCACACTGTGGCTGCCGACGTGGCTGCCGGGCGGGCCGGCCTCGTGGTTCGCGGCCGCCGGGGTCCTGACGGCGGTGGCCACCTTCGGGTCCATCGCCCTCATCCGGCGCCAGCATCCGGCGTCGGTCTGGTGGCTGGCGGCATCGCCGGCGCTCCTCCTCGACGGCGGCATCAACTGGGACCTCGTCGGCATCGTGTTCCTGGTCGGCGGGGTGGTGTGGTTCGGCGAACGCCGGTACGGCCTGAGCGGCGCCTCGACCGCGGCGGGCACCTTCTTCAAGCTGTTCCCGATCGTGGTGGCCCCGATGGCCCTGTCCGCCCTCGGATCGCGGTGGTGGAGATCGACCTCCCCCGGCGGCCTTCCTGCCGGAGGGGGACCGGACCCGGGCACCGATCGCGACACCCCGGAGTCGGGCCAGGGGAGGGACCTGGCCCGCTGGCTCATCCCCTTCGCCGTCATCAGTGCGGTGGTGGCGGTGCCCTTCCTCGTGCTGGCCCCGTCCAACACGTTGTGGTTCATCCGGTTCAACGGCCTCCGGCCCCAGAAGGACTCCATCTGGGAGTTCAAGTACCTGGCCACGTCGGCCGTCGGCAACCACATCATCAACACTGCCTCCCTCATGGTGGTGGCGGCGGCCATGGCCTACGGGGCCTGGACGGTCTGGCGCACCCCCTCCCGCCACCAGGCCCGGGCCGTGTCCCTGGCCACCGCCGTGGTCGTGATCGTCTGGATGGCGGTCAACAAGATCTGGAATCCCCAGTACGTGCTCTGGGTGTTCGCTGTCGGGGCGCTGGCCGCCCTGCCGGCCCGGTTCGGTGTCGCCCTCGGGGCCCTGTCCGTCTACGACTACCTCTTCGAGTTCGTGATCCGGCGGCCCGACGTGCACAGTTCGTTCGCCTGGGTCGGCTGGGCGTCGGTGCTGGCCCGGACCGTCCTCTTCGTGCTCATGGTCAAGTGGGCCGTGGGCGAGCTGCGGGCGCCAGCGGCTCGTCCCGGTGGGATCACCCTCCGGAGAGACCCGAGTCCACGCCGCGTCATGAGGCCGGTGTCATGAGGGCCGGTGTCATGGGAGCCGGTGTCATGGGAGTCGACCGTTGACCACCACCGGAAGCGCCGAGTGCCGCTCCGCCGGCGGCCCGGGCCGCCGCTCCGGAGCGGATCCGGCGCCGGGAGGCGGCCCGTTGGCTCCGGACCCATCGCGGCCTGGTCGTCCTCCTGGCCATCCCCCTGGTGTTCTTCGGGCTGCCGCAGCTGTTCGGCCGGGTCTTCCTCGACGGCGACAATTTCCTGCAGAACCTCCCCATGCGGGTGCTGGTGGGACGGGACCTGCTCCACGGGGACCTGCCCCTGTGGAACCCCTACCTGTTCAGCGGGACCCCGCTGCTCGGCGGTTTCAACGCCGGGGCGGCCTACCCGACCACCTGGCTCGTGGCCGTCCTCCCGGTCTTCACGGCCTGGACCCTCAATCTGGTCCTGGCCTACGACGTGGCCCTGGCCGGGATGTACCTGTTCCTGCGGCGCCAGTCGATCTCGTCCACCGGCGCCCTGTTCGGAGCGGCCACCTTCGCCTTCGCCGGGTACATGACCGCCCAGATCGTGCACATCGACCTGATCGAGGGAGCGGCCTGGCTGCCCTGGACGTTGACGGCCGTCCATGCCCTGACCGGGCCGCCCGGCGCCGGCCGGCCCCCGGCCGGAGCCCGGGCCGGCTCGACGGGCGACCGCCGGCGATGGGTGGTACTGCTGGCCGTCTCGCTGGGGCTGTCCGTGCTGGCCGGATCGGCCGAGGCCATCATCGACAGCGGCGTGCTCGTGGGCATCTACGCCGTCGGACGGCTGGTCACCATGGGCTATCTCGAACGGGCCAATCGGCGCCCGCTGGCCGCCTCCGTGCTGCCGCATGGCCGTCGGGCTGGCCGGGGGGCTGGCGCTCGGCGGCGGCCCAGTGGCTGCCCGGCCTCGAATTCCTGTCCCAGTCCCAGCGGGCCCAGTCCACCTACGCATTCTTCTCCAGCGGCTCGCTGCCCGTCCGGCTGGTGACACTGCTGGCCTCCCCGTTCGTCCTGGGCACCAACCGGAGCCAGCCCGGCCCCTATGCCGGTGCCTACAACTTCCAAGAGGTGACCAGCTACGTGGGCATCCTGGCCCTGATCGCCGCCTGTTCCCTCTTCGTCAGGCGCTTCCGGACCAGGCCCGAGGCCCGCCACTGGTGGATCTGGTACATCATCGCCGGGGTCGGGCTCCTGTGCGCCTTCGGTGGGCCAGACACCCTTCGGCCACGTCCTGTACCTCATCCCCGGGATCAACAGCGAGCGCCTGCTCAACCGGAACCTGCTCCTGGTGGATTTCTCCCTGGCCGTCCTGCTGGCCTGGTGGGTCCACCTCCTGCTCGAGGGCCGGGCCGAGACGGGAGTGCCGGTGGACGGCGGCGGCACCGGCACGGCGGCGGACGGCGGCGGCACCGGCACGGCGGCAGTGACGGCCGAGACGGGCCCGACCGAGGACACGGACCCGAAGGAACCGGCGGCCGGGACGGGCGTCGGGTCCCGCCGGAGGAAGGGAAGGCGGGCCGAGGTCGTGGTGACCTGCCTCCCGCTCGCTGTCATCGGCATCCTCTGCCTCTTCCTGTGGGTCGGCGGTGCCGCAGCTCGACCGCCTGCTGGGGGCCCAGTCCGCCGTCGATACCGCCACCCGGCACCGGGTCGCCGGCCTGGTCACCGCCGGAGCGCTGATCGCCGGCGCCGCCACCTGGATCGTCCTCGTCGAACGCCGCCTTCCGGCCCGACGGTTGCGGTGCCTGCTCGTCGCCGTGCTCGTCGTCGACCTGGTCCTGTTCAACTCCTTCGTGATCAGCCCGCCCACCACCGAGGCCAAGGCCCAGGCCCATCGGACCGATGTCGGCGGCGCTGTCGGCCCATGTGGGCGACGGCCGGTTCATCATCTACGACCCCGACGAGTTCCAGACCACCCAGCTCTACGAGCTCGGCCAGACCGACCTCAACATCTACGCCCCGCTGCCCAGCGCCCAGGGCTACACCGCGCTGACCGCAGGGCAACTACTACAACGCCACCGGGGCCCACTTCCAAGAGGACCTCGACCCGTCGACCCTGGCCGGACCGGCCTGGGACGACCTCAACGTCTCCACCCTGCTCTCCCTGCCCGGCTACTTCGTCACACCCCTGCCCCGTCCGGCCCCCGGACCCACCGTCGGGCACCAGGACGCCGTGCGGTTCCCGGCCGACATCGACTCGTACAACTCGGCGCCGACCCCGGTGGCGACCTCCTACTCGTTGTCGGGACGGCACGTCCGCGCACCTGGTACTTCGGAGGGATGCTGTCCGGTGGGCTCGTTCACCGTCCCGCTGCTCGGCGGGCATCCCGCCGACGTCAGGACCGGTCTGGTCACCTCCACCGGGGGCGTCCGCTGGCTGCCGGCCACCGCCGTCACCGACGTCCGGTCGGACGGCCACCTCTCGCTCCGGGTCTCCCTGGCCCCGCAGGTCCGGGCCGGCGGGCTGATCGTCGAGCCGGCCGGTGCCGGCCGGATCACCGTGGGGACCCCGACCGCCTTCACCGCCCAGACCGGCGAGGTGGCCCTCGACGGCCGGATGCAGTACGGGGTGACCTCGCCGCACTGGGTCTTCACCGGCATGCTCGGCTCCTTCGGCGTCTTCCACAACACCCGTGCCCGCGGCTGGGCCTGGGTCCGCGCCCCCGGCGGGGGACCGGCCGCCTCCGGCAGCGCGGTCAACGCCCGGCGCACCGGGGAGGACGGCGGCCAGCAGGTCACCGTGCACGCCACCTCGCCGGTGGTGCTCGTCCGCAGCGAGGCGTGGAGCACCGGATGGCGGGCCACCGTCCAGCCCCTGGCACCCTCGCCCGGCCACCCCCCGGCCGGACGGGCCCGGGCGGCGCCGTGGTCCGGGTCGGGGTCGGTCCAGGGAGTCGATGCTCCCGGGCCCGGGCGACTACCTGGTCACCTTCTCCTACCTCCCCGATTCGGTGCGGGTGGGCCTGGCCCTGTCGGCCGCTGGCCGGCCTGGCCCTGCTGGCCTGGGTCGGCGCCACCGTGACCGGGCGGAGGAGGCGGACGGAAGAGGCGAGCGGCCCGGGCGGCGAGCGGCCCGGGCGGGACCGGCGGGGACGGGGTCAGCCCGGGCTGAGGAGCCCGATGGCCTCCGCCGCCCGCCGGTAGGTGGCCGAGGCGATGCCCCGGGCCTTGTCGGCCCCCTTGGCCAGGAGGGCGGTGACCTCGCCCGGGTCGGCGGCCAGCGCCGCCCGCCGCTCGCGGACCGGCCGGAGCAGCTCGACCAGGGCCTCGGCCACGTCGTTCTTGAGGTCGCCGTAGCGCGGGTAGGACCGCCGCCACCTCGGCCGGGGTCCGGTCGGTGGCCACGGCCAGCAGCTCCAGCAGGTTGGACAGCCCGGGCTTGGCCTCGGGGTCGTAGCGGACCTCCCCGTCGGTGTCGGTGACCGCCTTTTTCACCTTGCGCGCGATGTCGGCCGGCTCGTCCAGGAGGAGGACGGTGCCGAGCGGGGAGTTGACCGACTTGGACATCTTGTTCTCGGGGTGCTGGAGGTCCATGACCCGGGCGGCCGCGGTGGGGAAGGCGGCCTCGGGGACCACCAGGGTCGGGCCGTAGCGGTGGTTGAACCTGATGGCCAGCTCGCGGGCCAGCTCGAGGTGCTGGCGCTGGTCGTCGCCGACCGGCACCCGCTCGGCGTCGTAGAGCAGGATGTCGGCGCTCTGGAGCACCGGATAGGTGAACAGCCCGACCCGCACCGAGTCCTTGCCCGCGCTCTTCTCCTTGAACTGGGTCATGCGTCCGAGCTCGCCCATGGTGGCGGTGCACTCGAGCAGCCAGGCCATCTGGGCGTGCTCGGTGACGTGGCTCTGGACGAACAGGGTGCAGCGCTCGGGATCGAGGCCGGCGGCCAGCAGGTCGAGCGCGGTCTCGAAGGTCCGCGAGCGGAGCTCGTCCGGGGTCGATGTCGAGGGTCAGGGCGTGGAGGTCGACGATGCAGTAGAAGGCGTCGTGGACGTACTGGTCGGCCACCCAGTTGCGGATGGCCCCGAGATAGTTCCCCAGATGGAGTTCACCGCTGGGCTGGAGACCGGAGAGTACTCGGGACATGGGGGGTCATCGTAGGTCGCCGGCCCGGAGGTGCACGAGATGAGCCGGCGCCCAGACCGGTAGGGTCGGATGGCGTGGCCGCCACCGTCTCCACCCCGGCCTTCGAGGGCCCGTCGACCTGCTGCTGCAGCTGGTCAACAGCCACGAGGTGGAGCTCTTCGACATCCCCCTGGCCTCGGTGGTCGACGCCTTCGTGGCCGAGGTGGCCGGCTGGGAGCAGGTCGACCTCCAGACGCTGTCCGAGTTCCTGGTCATCGCCGCCGTGCTCATCGAGCTCAAGTCCCGCCGCCTCCTGCCCGGGCCCGACGACGTCGATCCCGACGAGGAGCTGGTCGGGTGGGAGGAGCGGGACCTGCTCCTGGCCCGGCTGCTCGAGTGCCAGGCCTACGCCGCCGCCGCCGACGGGTTCGCCGTGCTGATCGAGCAGGCGGCCCGGTCGGTGCCCCGGACCGCCGGGCTCGACGACGACCTCGCGGTCGGCGCCCCCGACCTGCTCGAGGGGGTGACCCCCGACCAGGTGGCCGCCGCCTTCCTGCGGGCCACCGCCGAGCGCCCGGTCCCGCCGTCGACCTCTACCACGTGACCGTGGACACGGTCACCGTGGCCGACGCCGTGGCCGAGCTCGAGCCGGCGCCTGCCGGCCCTGGGACGGGCCACCTTCCGGACCCTGACCGGCCACCTGACCACCCGCATCGAGATCATCGTGCGCTTCCTGGCCCTGCTCGAGCTGTGCAAGCAGGGCCGGGTCGCCCTCGACCAGGGCCACACCTTCGGCGACCTCGAGGTGGCCTGGGTGGCCGGCGAGCCCGGAGCCGGTCTCGGTCGGTGCCGGGCCCTACGACGAGTACGAGGGCTGACCGTGGCCGCTCTCGCCCGAGGCCCGGGCCATCGAGGCCGTCCTGATCGTGGCCGTCGAGCCGGTGCCGGCCGGCCTGCTGGCCGAGCTGCTGGAGCTGCCCGGTGGAGCAGGTCGAGCCGCTGTGCGACGAGCTGGCCGAGTCGTGCCGCGCCGGCGGACGGGGCTTCGAGGTGGTCCGGATCGCCGGCGGGTTCCGCATCCAGACCCATCCCGACCTGGCCTCGCTACGTCGAGCGCTTCGCCAACGTGGGCGTGTCGTCCCGGCTGTCGGCCGCGGCCCTGGAGACCCTGGCCATCGTGGCCTACAAGCAGCCGGTGTCCCGGGCCCAGATCGCCGCCCTGCGGGGGGTCAACGTCGACGGGGTGGTCCGCCTGCTCGAGCACCGGGGCTACATCGCCGCGGTGGGCCGGGCCGCCGGGCCCGGGGCAGGCCGTGCTCTACGCCACCACCGACGCCTTCCTCGAGCGGCTCGGACTCGACCGGCTCGACCAGCTGCCACCGGTCGAGGACCTGCTGCCCGGGCCCGAGGCCCTGGCCGAGCTCGAGGAGCAGATGCGCCCGGTCGGGGATGGCTGAGGGCGACGGCCCGACCGCCGACCCCTCGTCCACCGGCGACCGGCTGCAAAAGGTGTTGGCCCGGGTCGGCGTCGGCTCCCGGCGGGTGTGCGAGGAGCTCATCGTCGACGGCCGGGTCACCGTCAACGGCGAGGTGCCGGTGCTCGGACGCCGGGTGGACCCGGCCGTGGACCGGGTGGAGCTCGACGGGGTGCCCCTGCCCGTCCGGCCCGGCCTGGTCCACTACCTGGTGAACAAGCCGGCCGGCGTGGTCAGCACGGCCGAGGACACCCACGGCCGGCCGACGGTGGTCTCCCTGGTCCCCGACCAGCCCCGGGTGTTCCCGGTGGGACGGCTGGACATGGACTCGGAGGGCCTGCATCATCCTGACCAACGACGGCGACCTGACCCATCGCCTGACCCATCCGTCCTTCGGCGTCCCCAAGGAGTACCTGGTCCAGGTGGAGGGCGAGCCCACCCCGGGCGAGGTCCGCCGCCTGCGGCGAGGGGTCGACCTCGACGACGGGCCCACGGCCCCGGCCCGGGTGGCGGTGGTCGCCCCCACCCTGCTCCGCATCGTCATCCACGAGGGCCGGAACCGCCAGGTCCGGCGGATGTGCGAGGCCGTCGGCCATCCGGTGGTGCGCCTGGTCCGGACCCGCATCGGCCCGCTCGCCGACCCCTCCCTGGGCCCGGGGTCGTACCGGCCCCTCACCTTCGACGAGGTGCGCGGCCTGTCCGCCGCCGCCGCGACGCTCGACCCGGTGGACGGGCCCGGGGACGAATCGGGACCGGTCGGGGCCGGTGAGTAACATGCCTGGCTGATGCCACCGACCGTCCGAGCCGTCCGCGGCGCCACCACCGTCGACGACGACACCCCCGAGGCCATCACCGAGCGGGTGGTGGCCCTGCTCGGGCAGATCCTCGACCGGAACGGCCTGGTCGAGGACGACATCATCTCCATCCTCTTCACCGCCACCGAGGACATCGTCTCCACCTTCCCGGCCACCGCGGCCCGATCCATGGGCCTGGGGGCGGTCCCGTTGATCTGTGCCCGTGAGCTGTCGATCACCGGGTCGGTCCCGCACTGCATCCGGGTCATGCTGCACGTCACCACCGAGCGGCCCGCGGGACGAGATCCACCACGTCTACCTCGAGGGCGCCCAGGGACTCCGTGACGACCTCCCCGACTGAGGGCCCGGGGGCCGACGGACCGGCCGAGCGGGCCGGGGCCCGGGCCCGCGTCCCCGGCCGGGCCATGATCTTCGGGACCGGGCTCATCGGCGGCTCGGTGGGGCTGGCCCTGCGCGCGCGGGGCTGGCAGGTGAGCGGGGTCGACGCCGCCGACGGGGTGGCGGCCCGGGCCGTGGAGCTCGGCGCCCTGACCGAAGAGGGCGTCGACCACCAGGCCGACCTGGTCGTGGTGGCCACCCCCGTCCACGCCGCCGGCCGGATCATCGCCGACATCCTGGCCTCGGCCGAGTGGAACCCGACGTGCCGTCGTCACCGACGTGGGCAGGCGTGAAGGGGCCCCTGGTGGCCGCCGTCGACCACCCCTGCTTCGTCGGGGGCCACCCCATGGCCGGCTCGGAGCAGGTCGGGGTGGACGGGGCCTCGGGCGAGCTGTTCGTCGGGCGCCACCTGGGTCCTGACCCCGACCGCGGTCACCGACCCGGACGCCTACGCCCAGGTGCGCAACGTGCTGGTCGACCTCGGGCGCCAACGTGGTCGCCCTCGACCCCGCCCAGCACGACGCCCTGGTGGCGGTGGTCTCCCACGTCCCCCATCTGACCGCGGCCACGCTGATGGACCTGGCCGCCGGCCTGGGCCAGGAGCACGCCGCCCTCCTGCAGCTGGCCGCGGGCGGGTTCCGGGACATGACCCGGATCGCCGCCGGCCAGCCCTCCATCTGGCCCGACATCTGCGAGGACAACGCCGAGGCCATCGTCGAGACCCTCGACCTGCTCATCGACGCCCTCGGCGCCATGCGCCGCCGGGTGGCCGAGCACGACCACGACTCGCTCCTCGAGATCCTCGACCGGGCCGCCGACGGCCCGGCGGGCCCTCGGCGAGCGGGCGCCCCTGCCCCGAGGAGCTGGTCGAGGTGCGGATCCCGGTGCCCGACCGGACCGGGGTCATCGCCGAGATCACCGTGCTGGTCACCGAGCTCGGCATCAACATCGTCGACCTGGAGATCGCCCACTCGGTCGACGGCAACCAGGGCGTCCTGGTGGTGGTGGTGGACCAGCTGTCGGCCCCCACCCTGCTGGCCACCCTCTCGGGCCGGGGCTACCGGGCCACCAGCACCCCGGTGGGGCCGATCCGGTGACCAGCCCCACCAGCCGGGGACGGGTCCACCGGACGAGGCCGCCCGCACCATGTCGGTGCCCGGGGGCGGCGCCCTCGTCCGGCACCCTGGCCGTGCCCGGGGACAAGTCCATCTCCCACCGGGCCCTGCTGCTGGCCGCCCTGGCCGAGGGCACCTCGACCATCACCGGCCTGTCCCCCGGCGACGACGTGGCCCGCACCCGCCAGGCCATCGTGGCCCTCGGGGCCGGGGTGGACGACGGACGGCCCGACCCTGGTCGTCCACGGAGGGCGGTCCCGCCTGCACGCCCCCGCCGCACCACGTCGACCTGGGCAATTCGGGCACCGGCATGCGCCTGCTGGCCGGTGTGGCCGCCACCCTCGCCGGGACGACCACCCTGACCGGCGACGACTCGCTCCAGGGGCCGGCCCATGGACCGGGTGGCCGAGCCTCTGGGCCGGATGGGGGCCCGGGTGGCCGGGAACGGGCGACGCGGTGCCTCCCGCCCCTCGCCGTCACCGGCGGGCCCCTGCACGGGCATCGAGTACACGCCCGCCCATGGCCAGCGCCCAGGTCAAGTCGGCCGTCCTGCTGGCCGGTATCGCACGCCGACGGGCGAGACGGTGGTCACCGAGCCGGTGGCCACCCGGGCCTACACCGAGGAGATGCTGGCCGCGGCCGGGGCCGACATCGCCATCGAGTCGGACGGGGTGGGCCGGGTGGTCCGGGTCCGGCGGAGCGCGCTGGAGTGCGGTGCCTACACCGTGCCCGGCGATCCCTCCCAGGCCGCCTTCTGGCTGGTCGGCAGCGTGATCATCCCCGGCAGCCTGGTCACCGTGACCGGCGTCGACCTCAGCATCGAGCGCCTCGGGTTCGCTCGGGGTGCTCCGGCGGATGGGCGCCACCATCGAGGTCGAGGAGGCGGGCAACGGGACGGGCTCGGTGACCGGCTACACCGCCCTGCTGCACGGCACCGTGGTCGAGGCCGCCGAGATCCCCTCCCTCGACGAGGTGCCCGATCCTGGCCGTGGCCGCGGCCGCCGCCACCGGCACCACCCGGTTCCGCGACGTCGGCGAGCTGCGGGTCAAGGAGTCCGACCGCCTGGCCGGGACGGTCGAGCTGGTCCGGGCCTTCGGGGGCGAGGCCGCCGTCGAGGGGGACGATCTGGTGGTCGAGGGGACGGGCGAACCGCTGCCGCCCGGGCCGGGTCGACGCCCGGGGCGACCACCGGATGGCCATGGCCGCGGCCATCGCCGCCGCCGCCTGCCCGGCGTGCGTCCGACGTCACCACCATCAGCCGGATGGGAGTCGGTGGCCACCAGCTACCCGGCCTTCGCCGACGATCTGTCCCGGCTCCGGACCCGCCTCGGGCCGTCCGATGAACCCCGCCCGCACCGGTGTCGCGGCCCATCCGGTCATCGCCATCGACGGACCGGCCGGCTCGGGCAAGTCGACCGTGTCCCGTGCCCTGGCCGACCGGCTGGGCATCGACCGCCTGGACACCGGGGCCATGTACCGGGCGGTGGCCTGGGCCGTCCTCGACCGCGAGCATCGACGCCGGCCGACCGCCGAGCGGTGGCCGATCTGGCCCGGACGCCTCGACCATCACCGTCGGGCGAGCGGGTCGAGGTCGACGGGACCGACGTCACCGAGGCCATCCGGGGACCCGAGGTGAGCGGGGCGGTGTCGGCGGTGGCCGCCAATCCCGGCGTCCGGTCGGTGCTGGTGCAGCGCCAGCGGCCAGTGGGTGGCCGAGCGCGGGCGGAGGGGTGGTCGAGGGACGGGACATCGGCTCGGTGGTCTTCCCCGATGCCGACGTCAAGATCTACCTCACCGCCTCGGCCGACGAGCGGGCCCGGCGCCGACCCGAGGAGGGAGCCGACGCCCTGTCCCGTCGCGACCGGCTGGACAGCACCCGGTCGGTGTCGCCGTTGGGGGTGGCCGACGGGGCCCGGGTCATCGACACCACCGACCGCGCGGTGGAGGACATCGTGGACGAGGTGGTGGCATGGCTGTGAGCCCGACCGAGGAGCCCGAGGACGCCGGGGCCGTCGACCGAGGGGCGGTGGACGCGCCCGACATCGCGGGTGGACACCAGCTTCACCCCCATCTACCGGTTCCTGCGGGTGCTGGTCCACCTGCTCAACCGGCTGCTGCTTCCGGACCACGGTGGAGGGCGCCGACCAGGTCCCGGCCACGGGGCCGGTGATCATCGCCCCGGTGCACCGGTCGTTCATCGACTTCTTCGTGGCCTCCGAGGTCACGCGGCGGAAGCTGCACTACATGGCCAAGGACAGCCTGTGGAAGAACCGGCGGCTGGCCCGGATCCTGCCCGCCGTCGGCGCCTTCCCCGTCCACCGGGAGTCGGCCGACCGGGAGGCCCTGCGCCGGGCCCAGCAGGTGCTCGAGGCCGGCGAGGTGCTGATCCTGTTCCCCGAGGGCGAGCGGCGGATCGGGACCGGTGGTCGAGGACCTGCACGAGGGGGTGGCCTTCCTGGCCGCCCGGACCGGGGCCACCGTGGTCCCGGTGGGGATCGGCGGCTCGGCCTCGGTGATGCCCAAGGGGAAGCGGCTGCCCCGGCCCCGGCACATCCACCTGGTGGTGGGCGATCCCATCCCGCCCCCCGGCCCGCACCGGCGCCGGGCGCATCTCGCGGAGCCGGACCCACGAGCTGACCGAGGAGCTGACCGACTCCCTCCAGGAGCTCTACGACCGGTCGGTCACCGTCACCCGGCGGTACTGACCGGCGGCACCGGTCACGAACCCGGCCGGTGCGTCACGAGCCGCTGGCGGTGCTCCTTCCGGACCCGGAGCCAGGTGGTCCCGATGACCCGGCCGTACTGGAGCCCGAAGAACAGGTTGCCGCCCTTCTTGGACGTGCCCGAGGCCCGGGGATGCCACACGGTGGGCTGCTCGGTGATCCGCCAGCCCCGGCTCGACGCCGTGATCACCACCTCGGCCGTCTGGTACTGGTCCTGGATCAGGTGGGGGGCGATGTCGTCGAGCAGCTCGATCTTGAAGGCGCGGTAGCCGTTGGACGAGTCGGTCAGCTGCTGGCGCGAGATCGTCGTTGAGGATCCAGGCGTAGAGCTTGACCCCGGCCCGCCGGAACCGGTCGGTGGTCTGGTCGACCCCGAGCCGACGCGAGGCGATGACGAAGTCGGCGGCGTCGTCGAGGAGCGGCTGCACCATGGAGGGCATCTCGGCCGGGATCGTTCTGCCCGTCGGCGTCGAGGGTGACCACGTACCGGGCGCCGTGCGCCGCGGCCAGCTCGTAGCCCAGCTTGAGGGCGGCGCCCTGGCCCAGGTTGACCGGGCAGGACGCAGGTGAGGACCCCGGCGTCGAGGGCCACCGCCGGCGGTGTTGTCGGTCCCGCCGTCCACCACCACCAGGGTGGTGACCTCGAGGTCGCCGACCATGGTGGGCATGGCCTTGAGCACGTCGCCGATGTTCTGCTCCTCCTCGTAGGCGGCGATGAGGGCCACCACCGGGCCGAACCGGACCTGCGGGTAGCGGGCCTCGAAGTCCGCCCGGGCGCTGGTCCAGGGCGAACCGCTGCAGCTCGGCCACGCCGCTTGCGCTCCCGGATGTCGGGGAGGGTGAGCCACCGGTGCCGCTGGGTGGGCGCCATCAGAGGACGTGGGGGTTGCCGAAGATGGCCCGCACCTTCGGCTCGAAGTGGGACAGGGGCTCGGTGGGGTAGTCGGGGTCGAAGCTGTTCTGGTCCCACTCGTCGGCGAACCGCTCGGCCAGCTCGAACCAGGGCTCGTCCCGGTAGCGGTCCCGCATGTCGGGGTCCATGTCGAAGTGGTGGTAGTAGTGACGGCCCTGGAAGTCCTGATGGGCGAGCGATGGCCGCGGTCACCTCCGGGCGCACGTAGGGGCGGAGGATCTCGGCGGCGATCCGCGGGTGGTTGGGCACCGACACCGCCTTGCCGATGTCGTGGCACAGGGACGCCACCACCAGCTCGTCGTCGGCGCCGGCCTGCTCGGCCCGGGTGGCCGTCTGCAGGCAGTGGGTCAGCTGGTCGACGGCGAACCCGTCGCACCACCTCGGACAGCGACTCCAGCATGGCCAGGACCCGGTCGGCCACCCGGCCCTGGTTCTTCATCGTCTCGGTCGCCGATCACCGTCCACTCGTCGCCGGTCGAGACATCCATGCTGGTGAACGACGTTCGAGTCTCGGTCGATGTGCTCATGGCCATATTCTCGCACCAAATGTGCGCTCGGGCACCTGGGAACAGGCCGGGATCATCCGGCCAGGCGCTCGAGCACGTCGGCGGCGGCCGTGGTCGCGGTCGCTCGGCCAGCACCCGGGTTGCCGGTTCTCCGCCGCCGTCCGGGCCGCACGGGGACCCCGTTGAGCAGGCCGAGGGCCACCTCGAGGCCCCGGAGCAGCTCGCGCAGCTCGGGAGGGGGCGGGAAGTACTCCTCTTCCACGGTGACCGGCAGCCGGTGGACGCCGTGGACGGGAGCGAGCCGGTCGACCACCGCCTGGACCAGGGCCTCGGGGGCCGACGCCCCGGCGGTGACCCCGACCGTGCCCGACAGGTCGTCGGGGAGCTCGCGAGGCGTCGTTGACCCGGATGACCCGGGGGCAGCCGAAGGCCACCGCCACCTGTTCGCAGGGCCACGGTGTTGGACGAGTTCTCCGAGCCGATGACCACCACGGCGTCGGCCTCGGCCGGCCAGGGCCTTGAGGGCGGCCTGCCGGTTGGTGGTGGCGAAGCAGAGGTCGCTCCGGTTGGGCATCCACAGATCGGGGAACCGCTGACGGGCCCGGTCGACGATGCCGGCCCACTCGTCGTGGCTGAGGGTGGTCTGGGCCAGCAGGGCCACCATGCGGTTCGCCGCCGTCGAGGCCGGCCAGGTCGCCGAGCTCGTCCACGTCCTCGGCCCGTTCCAGCAGGCGCACCGACTCGGGCGCCACCGCCATGGTCCCCACCGCCTCCTCGTGGCCGTGGTGACCGACGTAGAGGACGGTGTAGCCCTTGCGGGCCCGGACCTTCAGCTCGTGGTGGACCTTGGTCACCAGCGGGCAGACCGCATCGACCACCACCCGGCCGTCGGTCCGGGCCGGCGGCCACCACCTCGGGGGCCGAGCCGTGGGCCGACAGCATGAGCGGGCGCCCCGGCGGCACCTCGTCGACGTCGTCCACGAAGACCACGCCCTGGGCCCGGAACTGGTCCACCACGTGCCGGTTGTGGACGATCTCGTGGTAGCAGTAGACGGGCGGCTCGAAGACCCGGACCATCCAGGCCAGGGCCTTGATGGCCTTCTCCACCCCGGCGCAGAACCCCCTCGGTTCGGCCAGGAGCACTCGGTCGACGGTCACCGGGCCCAGGCTACCGGGGTCCCGCGCTCCGGCCGGGCCCGCGACGTGGGCGGGGACAGGGGGACCGGGTAGCCTGGGGCGATGTCGGCGCCCCGAGTGACGACGGCACCCAAGGTCGTGGCCGTCACCGAATCGTCACCGGCCGACCTGTCCGGCCTGCGGCCCGGGCGACGAGATCCTCCTCCTCAACGGACGGGCGCCCCGCGACGTCATCGAGTACAGCCTGCTGGTGGACGAGCCCGATCTCGACCTGGTGGTCCGCCGGCGCGGCGTCGACGAGCCCTTCGCCATCCGGGTGGCCAAGGAGCCGGGCGAGCCCCTCGGCGCCGAGGTCTCCTCCGCCCTCTTCGACCGGGTCCGCACCTGCGACAACCACTGCGAGTTCTGCTTCATCCACCAGCTGCCGAAGGGGATGCGGCGCAGCCTGTCGCTGAAGGACGACGACTACCGGCTCTCCTTCCTCTACGGCAACTTCACCACCCTGACCCGGTTCACCGAGATGGACCTCGAGCGGGTGCTGACCGAGCGGCTCAGCCCGCTGTTCGTCTCCATCCACGCCACCGACCCCGACATCCGGGCCGACCTGCTGCGCAACCGCCGGGGGGCGACCAGCCTGCGGTGGCTGCGGGCCCTGCTCGACGGGGGCATCGAGGTGCACGGGCAGGTGGTGGTGTGCCCGGGCAGGAACGACGGCGCCGTCCTGGACGACACCCTGGCCGGCGTGCTCGACCGCTACCCCGCCCTGGCCACCGTGGCCTGCGTCCCCCTCGGGGTGAGCCGGTTCTCCCACGAGGAGGCCATGCGCCCCCACACCCCGGAGGAGGCCGCCGCCGTGTGCGACACCGTGGAGCGGTGGCAGGAGCACGTTCCTGACCGCCATCGGGCGGCGGATGGTCTTCGCCGCCGACGAGTACTACCTGATGGCCGAGTCGGCCCTTCCCGGCCGCCCACACCTACGAGGGATTCCCCCAGCACGAGAACGGCCTGGGCATGGCCCGGGCCTTCGAGGCCGCCTTCGGCGGGGACGAGCGGGCCGCCCTCGGGGTCCGGCCCGGGTTCTTCGCCGCCGTCGACGGGGCTCCGGCCTCCGGCTACCGGGCCCCGCGGTCGGCCGGGACGGACGGGACGGACGGCGGTGCCCGCCGGGCAGCGCCCATCGCCATCCTCACCGGCGAGTACGGGGCCCGGGTGCTCGGTCCGCTGGTGGACTCGCTCGGGCGGGACGACATCCGGCTGGTGCCGGTGGTCAACCACTTCTTCGGCGGCAACATCGGGGTGTCGGGCCTGCTCACCGGCACCGACCTGGTCGAGGTGCTCGCCGACCAGCCCGAGGGGCACCGCTACCTCCTGCCCGACTCGTGCCTGTCGGAGGGACGGTTCCTCGACGACCTGACCGTCGCCGACTGCCCCGCCCCGTCGAGGTGGTGCCCACCGACGGCCTCTCCCTGCGCCGGGCCCTCGAGCGGTGGACGGTTCGAGCCGCTGGCCGACCGGGTGCCGGTCACCCTCGGGGCGTCGCGATGACCACGGGCCTGGCCGAGCCGCTGCCCGAACGGCGCCACCGCCCGCTGGTGGTCATCGCCGGACGGCCCAACGTCGGCAAGTCCACGCTGGTCAACCGCATCGTGGGCCGGCGGGCCGCCGTGGTCGAGGAGCGACCCGGGGTCACCCGCGACCGCAAGGAGCTCGACGCCGAGTGGTGCGGGCGGCCCTTCACCGTGGTCGACACCGGCGGCTGGCTGGCCTCCGACGACCCGCTCGACGCCCAGGTCAGCGCCCAGGCCGAGCGGGCCATCGCCGAGGCCGACGTGGTCCTGCTGGTGGTGGACGTCACCGTCGGCCTCATCGACGAGGACCTGGCCGTGGCCCGGGTGCTCAAGCGGTCGGGCCGGCCGGTGCGGGTGGTGGTCAACAAGGTGGACTCGTCCCAACGGGAGGCCGACGCCTGGGACGCCATGGCCCTCGGGCTGGGAGAGCCCTGGCCGATCAGCGCCCTCCACGGCCGGGGGACCGGGGACCTCCTCGACGATGTGGTCGGCCTCCTCCCCGAGCCGGGGCCGCGCCGGACGACGGTGGCGGCCGACGGGCCGACGATCCGGCCGACGGGCGAGGACGGCCGGGGCCGGCATCCCGCGGGTGGCGCTGGTCGGTCGGCCCAACGTGGGCAAGTCGACCCTGTTCAACCGGCTGGTCGGCGACGAGCGGTCGGTGACCCACGACGCCCCCGGCACCACCCGGGACGCGGTGGACACCGTGGTGGAGACGCCCGAGGGGACGGTGTGCTTCGTCGACACCGCCGGCATGCGCCGCAAGTCGCGCACCGAGCGCGGCACCGAGTACTTCTCGGTCCTCCGGGCCCTCGACGCCCTCGACCGGGCCGACATCGCCCTGCTGGTCATCGACGCCACCGCCGGCGTCACCCATCAGGACCAGCGCCTGGCCGAGCGGATCGGCGCGGCCGGATGCCCGACCGTGGTGGTCCTCAACAAGTGGGAGCTGATCGCCACCGAGGACCGCAACGACATCCTGGCCGACATCGGCGACCGGCTGGCCTTCCTGGGCGACGCGCCGGTCCTGAGGATCAGCGCCCTGTCGGGCCTCGGGGTCCACCACATCCTGCCCGGCGGTGGCCGCGGCCGAGGAGGCCTACCACTCGCGGATCCCCACCGGCGAGCTCAACCGGGCCCTCAAGTCGATCCAGATGGCCCATCCACCGGTGGGGGCCAAGATCCAGTACGCCGTGCAGGGGGCCAACGATCCGCCCACCTTCACCCTGTTCACCAACGGCCGGCTCCAGCCCACCTATCTCCGCTACGTCGAGCGGGGCCTGCGCGAGCGGTTCGAGCTCGGCCCGACGCCGATCAAGCTGCGGGTCCGGGCCAAGGGGGCGAACGGGGGTGGGGGTCGACGGCGGTGAACCGGCCGCCATGGACACGACGGCCACCTGCGTGCGGGGGGCCGGGCCGGGCCCGGCCCGGTCGCCGGCCGGGGAGGGGCGACCGTGCCGTGGTGTGAGCAGTGCGACCAGCGGCTCGAGACGGACGAGCTGGCCGACGACGGCACCTGCCCCGACTGCGGATCCGAGCCCCTCGAGCACCGGAAGTCGCCCTGGTACTTCAAGTTCATGCTGGTGGCCAGCGTCATCTACCTCGGCTACCGGGCCTTCCAGGGCGTGACCTGGGTGGTCCATCACGTCTGACCACCTGCGGGTACGCGCCCGCTGGGCCGCAATTGGGCGGGCCGGGCCGCACTCCCTATGATCGGGCGATGCCGGCCGGGCCGCCATGACATCAGCCGCAGACCTGAGGGGCGTCGACCTCAGTGACACCAACCTCGCCGGGGTCGATCTCCGGGGCCGGAACCTGGCCGGGGCCTCGCTGACCGGGGCCGACCTGACCGGGGCCGACCTGCGGGGCACCGACCTGACCGACGCCGACCTGACCGGCGCCTTCCTCACCGGAACCGACCTGACCGGGGCCGACCTGACCGGGGCGGGCCTGGGCAACGCCAATCTGCGTGACCGCGACCTGACCCACACGACGTTGGTCGGTGCCATCCTGACCGATGCCGACCTGTCCGGGGCCGACCTGAGCGACGCCAACCTGTCGGGGGCGGACCTGAGGCACGCCCGGCTGAGCGGCGCGGCCCTGAGCCGAGCCGACCTGACCGGGGCCAACCTTGCCCACGCCAACCTCTCGGGTGCCTACCTGGTCGGCGCCGACCTCGCCGACGCCGACCTGTCCGATGCCGACCTGGGCAAGGCCACCCTGTCCGACGCCAACCTCTCCGGCACCAACCTCACCGATGCCAACCTGGGCAAGGTGGACCTGACCGAAGTCGACCTGTCGGGTGCCGATCTGACCGGCGCCAACCTGGGCCGGGCCACCCTGACCGATGCCGACCTGTCCGATGCCGACCTGGGCAAGGCCAACCTCACCGACGCCGACCTGTCCGGAGCCGATCTGACCGGTGCCGACCTGGGCAAGGTCAACCTGACCGACGTCGACCTGTCCGGGGCCGATCTGACCGGGGCCAAGTTGATCGGGGCCGATCTCACCGGGGCCGATCTCACCGGGACCATCCTCACCGATGCCGACCTGGGCCGGGCCAACCTGACCGAGGCCAGCCTGACCGGGACCATCCTCACCGACGCCAACCTGGGCAAGGCCAACCTGACCGACGCCGAACTGTCGGGCGCCGTCCTCACCGACGCCAACCTGACCGGTGCCGACCTGTCCGGGGCCACCGTCACCAACGTGACCTGGTAGCCCGTGCGGCGGGTGGCCCCGGGGCTCGTCCCCGCGAGCCGCCGGTCACGTCGTCGGACGAGGTTGACCCTCCGGTTCGAACCTGGCCGACGGATAGATCCGGGCCACCTCGGCCACAGCCGACCGCACTGCGCCCTCCCGGTCGTAGGCGTGCGCCTCGACGGTCACCGTGATCGTCCGGTCGTCGCCGCGGAACCTGAGCACCCGGTTGGCCGACCGCTGCACATCGGTGAGGAACCGCTCGGAGCGCTCGTCGAGCGGGTGCTGCACGACCACATCCACTTCGAAGTGCATGGAGAGCACCGTATCGAACGTATGTTCGTCGGGCAAGTGGTCGTCCCGAAGAGGCTCGACTGACCCCTCCGCGCTCCGGCCCGCAGGACAGCTGCCGGACGGTGGGGGAGTCGCCCCCGTCGACTACCATTGCCTATTCGTCCCGGTTCCGACTCCACCGTCACATGCACGGCACCTGAGGAGGAAGAGGGACAGACGGGCTGTGGCGCAGCTTGGTTAGCGCGCTTGACTGGGGGTCAAGAGGTCCCGGGTTCAAATCCCGGCAGCCCGACCACTCGGGATACTCCATCTGAATTTCCGGGTCATCCCCGACTGCGACGTTTGACCTGGTCGTGCCGAGGCGACACATTCCACCTGTCCGGCGGGTCAGCACCGGGCCGATGAGGCAACCGCTGGAGCGCACTGGGTGGTGCGCAGGGTTGCGTCCGAGTGATGGGGATCGAGCTGGCAATGTCCGGCGGCGATCAGTCAGAGAGCGCTAGCTCTCTGACCACCGCACCGTCATTGCCCACGACGCGGTAGGGGCTTGCCCATAGAGGCCTCCGAGAAGTACCTCCGTTCGGCGGAGATCCACTCGTCGTGCACGTCGAGGGGGACGGCACCGCCGTGCCGGATGACCGATGCTTCGTTGGGAAAGATGCCGACGGCACGGCAGCGACGCTCGAGTTCCTTGTTGAGGCGCTCGAGCGGATTGGTCGACCTGATCTGGCGCCGGTGCTCGGAGAGGAAGGCGGTGAAGGCGAGGACCTCCTCCTCGGCTTCCCGCATCATCGGGCCGAGAAGGCGAGTCCCGGGCGTTGCCCGGGTGACGGTTAGGGCATGTGTGGCGGAAGATCGGCAAACAGAGTCAGCCGGTACTGTTGAGCCACGCGAGCTTGCTCTCTGGCCAACGAGCTTGAAGCAAATCGATCCAACCTTCGCAGTTGACTGCTCGAAGCGTGTCGGTAATTGCGGAGAATGTGTGTGGCATAGACGTCGAACGTATGGTGAGCCGTGGCTCCGGATATTCCATTGGGAATCCCGAAGATCACCTGGATGACCATGGCAACGATTACGACCGCCCGTGCCAATCTGAAGCCGACCCGGTTCACCCACGCCACCAGCCGGCCAGGGGTTGTGGAACCGGAGGATTCGACTTCGGACCGTTCGGGATGTGCCCGATCGGCGAGCGGACCCAACAGCGGCCGATCCAGGAGCGTCAAATACATTCCAATGAGAATCAGCAGGTCGTAGGTCGTATAGCGCGAGGCGCTGGCTTGGGCGGTTCCGAAGTGTGCGCGGCCCTCGGTGGTGACGAGGGCGAATCCAAGACCAAAACAGATCAGTGACAAGCCCAGCGGGCGGCCTCCCCGCGGATCCCGTCGGATCCCGTAGACGACCAGGGTGAAGAGCGCGAGCACGACGATGACCAAGCCGAAGAGCATGACCGCGAGATTTGCGGGTTGTCGTCCGGTCACTTGGAGACCGACGACGTCGCCGACCAGGAACAAGAAGTATTTGATCGCTGCAAGGGGATGTTCGAGCGAGTAGTCGGGCTTCGCACCTACCGCCATTTTCTGGAAGTGGTGGTAGTAGAGCACGACAGTGGCGATTGCGCACGCGACCCAGATAACCACGACTCGCGGCGGGCGCTGACGGTGGTACATGAGAATGAGTCCGATCGGCCAGATCAGCAGACCCTGAACACAAGAGAAGCTGCCGACGATCGCCGCGGCGATGGCGCCCGTCAGCGGGAGCCACGTCAGTGAGCCCACGTCGACGCACACGATGGCCACCGCCAGGGAAAGGAGCACCAGGTACCAGGCCAACTGGAAGCCCCAGAGTGCGTTCCCCCACTGGACCACAGAAAGGGCAAGGATGGCGACCGGGCAGCAATAGATCCACGGGGTGGACGGCGATCGCCGTTTGTACGCCCAGATCAACAGGGCCGTGGCGGCAACCAGCATCACGGCGCTGAGCAGTTCCTCCGCCCGGATGTTCAAGTGCACCGTATGGGCCAGGACGACCACGACGACGTTTGGGAAGAAAATCCGGTCCTCGTTGTGGGGTGCCCACAACGCACTCCAATCCAGACGAGTCCACGTGTCCTTGACCACCCAGATGTCACTCCACTCGTCGCCGGTGGGGACATTCACGCTGTAGTAGCCGACGTACCAGAGGTACCCGACAACCGGGAGGCCCAATCCGAGGACGGTCAGTACATTCACGACACGCGGATCGAAACGGTCAACGAGTCGCAAACGGTAGTCCCCGCTTTTCTCCATGATCACGGTCAAAAGGTCCCTGAATGAACCTTACAAGTAACACCTCGGGTGGTTCACTGACGTTCTGCCTGCTCGAGCGCGGCGACGCCAATCCGTGCTGGAGGGGCCAGGGGCAAGCGCAGACCTTGGGAAACGAAACAGACACCCGTGCTCCGTCTGGCCTGTGCCGGCCGCCACCCCTGAACGATGCCTCGTGGGACAGATCCCCGGGCGAGCCCCTTCTCGGGCGAGTTGCATCGGGCGTCTCCGTGGGTTGCGTTGCATGTCGCGTCGCCAATGCGTCGCATGGGGATCAGGGGCGGCCCTCGCCCTCCACGTGCCGGGGCATGCGGACCGGATCCTGTCGCTAGGCTTCCCGGTGTGCCCACCGATCCGTTTGTCTGCCAGGCCTGCGGAAGTCAGGGCTTCGTCCTGCCGGCCGCATCGGAGCGGAACCTGATCGGAAGCCTGGTGGTCGGTCTCGACCCGGAGTGCGAGGGCTGTCAGACGGCGGCCCTGGACGCCGGGGCCGTCTTTCCGCCGCGGTTCGGGCAACCGCCGCTCGGCGACCTGTAGTCCGCGCACTCCGTCATCTGGCCGGCATCATGTGGTCAGGCACGGCCACCGGCGGCAGGGCCGGTGCCGGACATCCCTGTCGTCCCGCGAGCTGCCCTAAGCCCCGGGCTCGGATGCCGTCGGCCACGACAGGGTGGCGAATACCTTGATGCCGTTGTGTTGGTCCGACGGAAAGATCACTTCCTTGTTCGGTGGCACTTCGCACAGGAATCCCGGGAACACTTCGGTATCGAAGAGCGAGACGGGCCATGTCCCGTTGTTGAACAGAACCCACAACACCCCCGGCTCCTTCGTACCCAGTGATACCTGGGCCAGTTCCGCAACGACGACGCTGAGGTTCCCGTTCTTCAGGGGCAGCTTTTGAAGATCGAGCCTCGAACTCTTCTCAGATCCGTTGGCGGCAGTTCTCCTCATTCCGCTGTTGCCCTTCGGCCCATTGCCGCCTGAGGCGTTCCGGGGCCCTCCGTCCGACCCTCGCCGCTCGACCGGGCTCGCCTTCTCCGGACCATCGCCCTGCCTACCCACCGACCCGACCGCCACCAGCCCGACCCGCGCCGGAACCGGCAGCCCGACCCTCGACTCACCATCCGCCGGGGGACTCCCGGCTCGCCCCGCGCCGCCTTGGCAGACTGCTCCACGACTGCCAGGGTAGGGCGGGGGAGTGGGCCCCGCGTTTGTCACCGCGATGTCACCCGCCCTGACGCCGGCATCCAGGGATCGGAGCCGACCGACCCACCGTCCCGACGTGCACCCCGATCGTCGGACCCAGCCGCCCCGGCGCGCTGCCCCCGCGGCCTTCCAGGGGGGTGACTGTGGTTCTGAGAGAATGCGGGGGTGCTGGTCAGACCTGCTTCCACCCCGGACGCCCAGGCCATCGTGGCGCTCCTCAACGTGCACCTGGCCACCACGACCATCGAGTGGACCGACACGCCCCACACCCTGGCCACCGTGCCGGATTGGCTGGACGAACACGAAACCGTCCTGGTGGCCGAAGACCGGGCCGAGATCGTCGGCGTAGCCGCGTACGGATGGTTCCGGGATGTCAGAAAGCGGCCGGGCTACCGGTTCACCGTGGAGAACACGGTCCACGTGCGGGAGGACAGGTGGGGATCCGGGATCGGCAGGGGCCTCATGGGCGCGCTCATCGACGAGGCGCGGGGGAGTGGCAAGCACACCATGATCGCCGCCGTCGACGGCACCAACGAGGCATCGCTTCGATTTCACGGCCGGCTCGGCTTCGTCGAGGTGGCCCGCATGCCCGAGGTGGGGGCCAAGTTCGGTCGCTGGTGCGACCTGGTGCTCCTCCAGCTCCGTCTCGATGACCGAGCAGCGCCGCCCGCATCCTGAACCGGTGCTGACATGACCGCTGCCCCCCTGAGCCTTCGCTTACCCTGACGGGATGGTGCCGAGCCGGACCTCCCTCCTGTGGCCGCTCGTCGCCGCCGCGGTGGCGGCCGCCGTCGTCCTCACCTACCTGGCCCACTGGGGGCAACGGTACGGTTTGGACCTCCACGTCTACCGGGACTCGGTGAACTATTGGCGCGCCGGGCACGATCCCTATGGGGCCTCGTTCACCCGGTACGGGCTCCCGTTCACCTACCCGCCCTTCGCCCTCCCGTCGCTCGCCGTCCTCACGGTGGCCTCGTTCGCCGTGACCCAGTGGTCGATGTGGGTGACGAGCATCGCGGCGGCCACGGCATCGGTGGTCTTCGTCATGCGGGATCGCGGGCAGAGGAGCCACATCCGCCTCTGGCTGGGGGCCGTCACGTGGGTCTGTGTGTCCGTCCTCCTCCTCGAGCCGGCCCGGAGCGGCATCGACTACGGGCAGATCGAATCCGTCCTGATGTTCGTCGTCGTGGCCGACGTGACCGCGGTGCCCGCTCCCTATCGCGGCTTCCTCATCGGCATCGCCGCCGCCATCAAGCTCACGCCTCTCATCTTCATCGCCGCGCTGCTCGTCGAGCGGGACTGGAGGTCGACCGCCCGGGCCCTGGCCTCCTTCGTGTTCTGCACCCTCCTGGCCTGGGTGCTCTGGCCCGGGCCGTCGCGTGCCTTCTGGGTACACGACGTGATCCGGCCGTCACGGGTCGGCTCGGTCAGCGGCGCCAGCAACCAGTCGTGGTACGGCCTTCTCCACCGCCCTCCGTTCCCGGGCACGGGGTCGGCGGGGCTCTGGGTGCTCGTCTCGGTGATCACGATCGCCTTGGCCGTCTTCGTCGCCTGGAGATGTGCCGTCAGCGGGAGGCAGTCCCTCGGCCTCCTCGCCATCGCCTTGGCCGGCCTGCTCGTCAGCCCGATCTCCTGGTCCCACCACTGGGTGTGGGTGCTCCTGATCCCGCCGATCATCATCGGCCACAGGCCGGAGACCATCCCGGCCGCCGTCCGGACCATGCTCTGGGTCGTCGTCGGGCTGACCATCATCACCCCGTACTGGTGGTTCTCCTCCGGGGCGCAGGCCGACGCCCTCGAGGCGCTGTTGCCACTGTGGACCTTCGCCCTTCTGGCCACCTGGGGCTCGGTCGAGTTCACCGGCTGGCGAGGCGGCCACGCCGGGGCTGCCGCCCGCGTCCGGATGGCAACGTGATGATCCCCAGCTACGACCGGCCCCTGTCGCGGCCCGCCATCCACCCACCGGCAACGGCGCCGACCGCTGGGCCGGAGGTGCTGGCTACGACGCCTTCCGGCGGCTCGGGGCCTTGGTCGCGGTCTTGGCCGTGATGCTGGTCGGGGCCTTGGCGGCCGTCGCCTTCCGGGCCGGTGCCGCCTTCTTGGCCGGCGCCCGCTTCTTCGGCCCCGACGCCTTGGCGCCCGTCGCCGGCGGACCGGCCTGAGATCCACCGCCCTTGATGGATTTGATGCTGGCGCTCAGGACGTCCATGAGGTCGGCGACGTTGGTGGCCGACGGCTCGGTCGACCCCACCACGATCTCGTTGCCCTGCTGCTTGGCCTCGACCAGCTCCTCCACCTTCTGCCGGTGGGTGTCGTGGTACCGGCTGGGATCCCACTCCGATTCCATGGATTCGAGCAGCAGCTTGGCCATGGCGATCTCCCGCTCGGTCACCTCGCTGGCGTCGGGGAGGTCGGGCAGCTCCTTCTTCGGTGACCGGATCTCGTCGGCGAAGTACATGGTCTCCAGTTTGAGCACCTCGTCATCGGGACGGATGGCCACCGGGTACTCCTTGTTCCGCATCACCAGCGTGCCGATGGCCACCTTCTTCGATGCCTGCATGACCTGACGGAGGAGGGCGTAGGCCTTGCCGGCGGCCTCCCCTTCGGGAGCCAGGTAGTACGTCGTGCGGTAGAAGACGGGGTCGATCTCGTCCAGATCGACGAAATCGGTGATCTCGATCAGCCGCGAGCGCTCCGGTTCCGCCGCCGCCAGCTCGTCGTCGGTCAGGATCACGTACTCGCCCCCACCCAGATCGAATCCCTTGACGATCCGTCCGGCCTCCACCTCCTTGCCGGTCCGCTCGTTGACCTTCTTGTAGCGGATCCGGTCCGAGGTGCCCGCCTCCAGCTGGTTGAAGTGGATGGTCTTGTCCTGGGTGGCGGGATACAGCCCCACCGGGACGTTGACCAGCCCGAAGTTGAGCGAGCCTTTCCAGATGGTTCGTGCCATGCAGCTCCTTCGTCGCTGGTCAGTCCGGATCCGACACCCTGTCACAGCCCCCGGCAAGGCTACTTCCCGGGCTCAACCCTCCTCAATAGGTGATTTCAACCTCCATACCCCGCGGTGGGGCGAACGATGCTCCCACTCATCCTCCGTCGACCGCCTTGAACCGCCAATTGCCGAGGTCGGGCATGTGCACACGACATGCCTCCACCTCGATGCGGTTGCCCCGATGGTCCACGAATTCCCCCCCGCCCCTCGACCGTGCCTCCACAGGGACGGGCGGTTCCGGTTGCCGGATCCCGGCACAGCCGGAAACAGTGGCCCGCTTCGACGATGAAGGCCGGGGCGTAGAAGTCGGCGGCCACGGCCGTCCCGACACCGGCCGGTGGCGACTCCGCCCGGCCGGCCCCATGGCCGTCGGCCGGCGTCCGGCGTCGGGCCCGCAGCCGCCGGGCGACGGGCACTGTGACCAGCGCCACCACCGTGACGGCCACCACGGCCAGGGCGACGTCGATGCTCATGGGATGACGACCTCGACCCGGTCGACGGATGGAGACCTCGGTCGGAGTGGCTTCCTCATGGTGGATCCCACCGGACCGCCCAGAGCGTTGTACCTCGGGGTTTCGCCGGTCTCCGCCAGTATGCCCCAACCGTGCCGTCGACAGCCGGTGTCGCCGGCGCCTGCACGGGTGGGAAGTGCCCATCAAGTGTCCAAACCGACCTGCCGATGCCACACCCATGGAGGTTCGCCGGCCCTCGGAGAGCTCGGAACAGTCGGAGCAGGTCGCCGTGCTGCTGCGCTCCAAGTACCGGTGCGATCGCTGCTACAAGAATTGCCAGGTCCCGTGCCGGTTCACCGGTGCCGAGTTCCGGCGGCTGGTCCACGCCGTGTGCTCGATCTGTGACGGGGACGATCCGGCGACGTCCGGTGGGTCGGCCTACTTCACGACGTCGAGCTGACCCGCGGCCCGTGGTCGCCAGGGTGGACCGTCACGGGTTGCGTCACGAGCGACGGGCGTTCTGGGTTCTCGCCTCCCGGGCCGGTGCGATCCGGACCATGCAGTTGTAGGTCACCAGCGCGATGGCCAGATGCATGGTCATCAACACGGCGACAGCCTTTGCCGGTGCGCCGTGGAGCAGAATCCACACGTCCGGTGCCAGCAAGACGATGGTGACCAGGACGGCCAGACGCAGGTACAGCCATCGCGGCGCCGAGCTGATGCGGGTGACGATCGGCCACCCCAGACAGGCGATGACCACGCCGACGATGGTGAGCTTGGAATAGTCGGAGAACTGGAAGTGCACGTATCCCTTGGTCGAGGGGAACACGGCGGTACCGATCGCCACCAGGGCCGCATCGGCCGCCAGCGATCCGACGATCGAGGCCACCGAGGCCACCACAACCATCACGGCCGAAGGCTGGCGGTGCCGGGGCGAGAGATCGACACGAGCCCAGGTCAGCGCCTCTTCGAATGCGGTGGGTTGGGGACTCACGGATGCTCCTTCCGGTCGTGCTGGAGAGATCTGACGACGTATCCGGTCATGGTATGGCCGCGACGTGACGCGAACATGAAGGCTCCGGAGCATGGCTACCCTCCGGCCCGCGCCGACATGGTGACGAAGTCTCGTGCCCACCAGGGCTCGAAGTACCTGCCCGGAGTGCCGACCATCCCCGGCAGGAGCTCGGTCCCGTCGGACGGCGTGGCCTGTCCCAAGGGTGTGCTCGGGCGATAGACCGGCGAAATTGACCCAGTCGGTGTTGATGTCGAGCTCCATCGCCCGGACGGCTCCGGCCCGGGCCAGAAGATCGGCCAGATCGGTGATGTTGAGTCCCGGTCCTGCCAACATAGACGAGGGCTCCGTCAGCGGTGACACCGACCCCGGAGCGCCAGACGTATACCTCGTTCCCGAGCGTCGCGCCCCATCTGGTCGTGTCCGTGGCGTCGAGGCCGGCCACCGGTCGGCCGTCAGCGACCAGCAGGTCCAGGTTCTGGCGAACCGAGACCACCGACGGACTCATGGCCACGTCGGAACCCCATGCCCCCACCGTGGCCGATCCATCGGCGTAGACGACGAAGGACGCAGCTCCGGTGCGCAGCGGGAGGATCGTCCGGCCGTCGGTGTAGTAGCCGCCCTCCGCCGCCGACATCAGAAAACCGGCGTTGAAGGCGGCAACGAGGGAGCCGGCTGCGCCGCTGTTGATGGGTGCGGTGTGGGAGAACGGTCCGCCTCCGGGGATGATGCTCCCGGAGTACAGGGTCGGCCTGAGCAGCTTGGTGTCCATCCAGGCCACCCCGATGACGTAGCTGGTGTGGATCGGATCGGGACGCAACGTGGTCTCGTAGACGGCGGGGATTCCGCCGATCAGTCGTCCGGCCGGCGACCACTGCCCTTCACCGGGTATCGGCGGGCTGGCGACGGGCACGATCGGGGCCGGCGGGGGAAGATGCGCCGGACCGGTGCGCACCACCACCGGAGCCCGCTTGGGCAGCCGGATGGAACCGGCAGGGGGCTTTCCTCCCCGGGGCGGCGGGTGGTGGGTGTACCACTCGTTTTCGATCCAGTTCACCGTGGTGGCCCCGCCGTGCCCTCGGGCCCACTCGGCGAAGCGGGCACCCACCGAGGCGCCGAGTGAGGGATCGGTCAATGCACCACCCAACGAGATGGCCAGCCAGACCAGGAGTCCGGCCACCACCACGACCACGATGCGACGACGGATGAACCGTGAGCGGCCCGGCCGTCTGTACCGGCCGTCGGCGCGGCCTCCGGGAGGCTGTCGAATGCCGGTCCGCGTTGCCGTGTTCGTCAAGGGGTTCCGAGCGGCAGGGCGCCGGCCGCCGATTTCGGGCCTGATCTCACCCCGAGGTGAGGCACGCCCCCGTGAAGGCCTGCTCGCTGATACTCGGCGTCGGTGGATCTCATCCGCTCCACCGTAGGTGCTCTTCCTGACGGCTACGTGAAGTTCGACGAACCATCCGCTCCATTTCCCCCAACCCTCCGTCAGCAGAACGACGGATCCGCTTGACCGGCCTCCAGAGGACCCCCATCGGTCGGTCGGATCGCCGGATCACGGTTCGGCCCACGCCCCGAAGCCCGCCGCCACGACACCTCCATTCGGGCGCCACCGGAGGGTGCGCTCGTCACCGACCATGTCCCACCGGATGCCTTGACCACCGAGTCGGCGATGGCCAACCCGAGCCCGACTCCACCCGGTGCGTCCGTTCCACGGTGAAAGCGGTCGAACACGAGCGAACGTTGCGAGAAGGGGATCCCCGGCCCCGTGTCGTCCACCTGGAGAAGGACCCGATTGCCAGTCCCTCGAACCCTCACCCGCACGTACCCCCCGGTTCCCGCGTACTTGCAGGCATTGTCGACGAGCACACCCACCAATCGGTCGATCCAGCTCGCATCGGCATGGATCCAATAGGGCTCGGCACCTTCGACGTCCACCAGAAGGTTCACCCCGCGGCCGGCGGCCACCGGTTGGAACCGCTCGCCACACACCATCGCCGCAGCGGCGATATCGGTGCGTTGCTCGCGTTGCGCCGATGCCGCCTCGCTGTCGGCCCGCGCCAACCACAGCAGCTCATCGACGATGTGACGGAGGCGGTGGCCCTCCTGGGAGATACGGCCGAGCACCGACCGGTACTCCTCGGGAGACCGCGGACGGCTCAACGACAACTCGACCTCTGCCTCGATCACGCTGAGAGGCGTTCGAAGCTCGTGCGAGGCATCGGCCGTGAACTCGGCCTGGCGCCGTTGCACGATCTCCAACGGGGCCGATGCCCGGAGGCCGACGACCAGGGATCCGCCATAGACCACGAGGAGCAGCGCCACCCCGAACAGGACTTCGGGAGCCAGCAGGGCGCTCCTCACCCGGTCCAGTTGGGCCAGGCTCTCACCGGCGATCAGCCACCCCGACCCGAACCTGACACCACTGACGCGAAACGGTGTGCCGCCGGCGCTGGTCGTGGTCGGGGCATCGATCGCGGCCGCGTGACGGGGCAGACGAGGTGAACCGGGGGACAGGGCGGTGGGCGAGCCGGATGCTGTGGCCGTCCACAAGAAGATCGGCGCGTCATCGAGGTCTCCATCCCCGGACGCCGACTGCGGCGACGAACGAAGGGCCTGGGGCGTCTCTCTCATCGCCTGGGACAAGCGGACGGCGATCCGGGCGTCGGCCTGTTCCGTGAGGCGGCGGGCCACGAGCAGGTTCAACGAGAGGACGCCCACGACGTAGCAGGCCATGACCACCGCGGTCGCCACCGTCGCCACCCTGGCCGCGTGGAGCCGCCGGGACCGCCCGACGTTCACCGGCCCCACGCCTCGTTCACCGGGCCACCAGTCGGTAGCCCGTACCGCGGACCGTCTCGATCCTGGCGCTGCTGCCGGCGATCTTGCCCCGGAGTCGGCCCACGTGCACGTCGATGGTGTTCGACCCCACGGCGTCCGCCTCGTTGTCCCAGGTGTGGAGGGCCATGGACCGCCGGGTCACGACCGAGGGGGTCCGGCGGAGCAGTATCTCCAACAGCCCGGTCTCCGTCCACGTCAGGTCGACGGGTTTGCCGTCCACCGTGACCTGGCGGAGGTCGGGGTCGAAGGCGAGGTCACCGCACTGGAGGCGCGGACCGACCGTCAGGGCCGGTCGCCGTTGCAGAGCCCGGAGCCGGGCCAGCAACTCCCCGAACTCGAACGGCTTGACCAGATAGTCGTCGGCCCCACCGTTGAGGCCGGTGATCCGATCGCCGGTCGAATCACGGGCCGTCAACATCAAGATCGGAACCCGGACACCCCTCCGGCGGGCCTGCTCGACGACTTCGAGGCCGCTCAGCCCGGGCATCCGCCAGTCGATGACCGCCGCCGCGTAGTCGTAGGTGCGGAGGTGGAGGTCCGCCGCCTCGCCGTCGGCCACGGCATCCACCACATAACCGTTCTCGCGGAGGCCGCGATCGAGAACGGAGCGGAGGCCGGCGTCATCCTCGGCGACGAGCACCCTCATCCCCGGGCCACCGGAGTCTCGAGTGGACGTGCCATTGCCTCAACGGTACCGACAAATGATGACGACTTGATGACGGCCGAAGCGGAGCGGTCATGGCGTCGACGGCGACGGCCCCTCCCACCGCGTCAGTCGGGTCTGGATGGAGCTAGCGGGCCCGCTTGACCAGGGTCAACGCCAGCCGGGGGCAGCTGGAAACCACCCGTTGCGCATGATCGACCAGGTGAGGGGGTACACCCTCACCGTCGATGACCGGGAAGCCCCAAGGGTCGAGGCGAATGCACTCGGGCAGGAGTTCGGCGCAGATCCCTTTGCCGTCGCAGGCGGTGGGATCGATGACCAGTTCGAAACGAATCCTGCTCACCGGGACGGCACCTGCCGGGTCGGCGGGACCACCAGGAACGGAGGTGCGGTGGTGTGGCACGGGCCCCGCCGCAGGTGGAGGGCCGCATGCTCCCCGAACACCCGCAACGCCGTCCGCACGAACCGGGCCACACCGTCGGGGTGGCGGCAGGCACCGCGTCCCTCGATGAGCCCGCACAGCGACGGCACCGTCGAGATGCCCCCGCGAAGTGAGCCCGGTTGCACAGCCAGGAGGTCCATGGTGGTGGCCAGGGCATCGAGTCCGTTGACGCACGGACCGCACTGGCCGGCGCGTTCGGCGGCGAGGTACCGCACAACCCGGCTGACCTCGAGCAGGGGACAGACGCCGGACGGGAGGAGGACCACGACACCCGGTCCGATCGACGAACCGTGGCTGCGGGCAGCTTCTTCGGTGAGCACCATGGCCGACGCCTCGTCCGTCGTGACCCAGCCGCCGCCATAGCCGCCGAGCAACACACCCTGAACGGACGGCGAAGCACCGGTTCCCAGGGAGAGGGCCTCGGCCAACGGGGCGCCGAGCGGTGCCTCGACGACCCGCGGCTCGGGCCATCGCCCGGTGACGGTCAGGAGGGCGGTGCCGGGCGAGGCCTCGGTTCCGATCCGGCGGAACCAGTCGGCACCGAACCGGGCGATCAGCGACGCGTGGGCCAGTGACTCGACGTTCTGGACCAACGTGGGACGACCCCCGACCCCCGACTCCCGGACCGAACGAAGAGTCACGAACGAAGGGATACCGGGCGTGCGGTTGTTGGCCGTGTTGACCACGGCCGACTCCTGGCCGGCCAGAAACCGGTCGGGAGCGACCAGGATCTCGATGGCGCAGTGATCGAGGCCGCGACGCCTCCGTTCGTCAATGGCACGGTCCAAGGCGGGGACGGCGGCGGGCGGCACGTGCACGAGGATCCGTGACGACCCGGTGCTCGACGCCGCCAGCACGGCACCGTCGAGGACCAGGTGGGGCAGTTGGCGGATCAGGAACCGGTCCTTGCCGCTGGCCGGCTCTCCCTCGGCCCCGTTGGCCACCACGACCGGGCTCCGGAGCCCCTGGCGGCGTACCGATCGCCACTTGGTGCCGACCGGGAACCACCCGCCGCCGTGCCCCCGCAGCCCGCTGCGGTCCAGCTCGTCGATGAAGCTCGGCCCATTCCAGTCGGGGAGCGGGCCCCATGTTTCGAGGTGCTGGTCCAGTCCGACGGGGCGCCCGTGCTCGCCGATACTGCTCAGCAACCGCTCCGGCCCCGGGGGCGGGGTGACAGAGTGATCGCCCTTGCCACCCGTCCGGGTGGAGACACTGCCGGAGATGGCCCTCATGACCGGGCCGTTCCGGTCACCGACCCGGACACCGTGTTCGAGCTCTGGTCGATGTTGACGGTCAGCGTCAGGGCCTGCGCTATGGGTGTGGTCACCGACGCTCCGATCGTGTTCCCGTCGAGCGACGTCACCGCGCCGTGGTAGCCGCCGAAGGTGACCGAGCCGGCGGCCATGGCCAGGCCTCCGCCCTGGACGGCCACACCGTCCAGGACCACGACCAGGGGCGTGGACGACGGGTCCTGCAGCTGCATGGTGAATGTCGCCCGCATCTTCCCCTGTGCATCCGGAGCCGAAGTCGACACCGAACCGCTGAGTCCGTAGGTGAACGGGGCCGACGGCACCGCCACTGCGCCACCGCCCGATGGTCCCGCCGGCGGGCCACCGGTCGGCGCCGCGTACTTCCGGGCCAGCTGGGCCAATAGCGCCGTCGAGGTACCGGCCCGATGCGACCAGCCCGGACGGAGCGGACCGGAGGCCGCGAACACGACCAGGGCCAGGAGCACCACCACCGTCCCCGCCGCGGCCGCCACCCGGCGTCCGACCGGGAACGTCCGGCCCGTGGCCAGCCGGCAAGCCACGGCCGCCACCACTGCCGCTCCACAGACCGTGTCGATGGCCAGCACGAAGGGCAGGGATGCGTCCGAACCGCTCCCCAGGCTGTGGAAGACGGCGATCGGCCAGCACAGGTAGGCCAGCCAGTGGACAAACCGCCAGGACGAGAAGCCGATCCGGTGTCGGAGGGCGCTCGTGATCATGACCACCAGCAGGAGATCGAAGGCCAACGCCCCGAGGCCGATCCACAGCGGCCGGTAGGGCGTGAGGAAGGGGACGAAGGCGGTGGCGAAACCGATGGGGACATAGCCGTCGCTCACCGTGGTGAGCACGTGGAGGCCGACGAGGCAGATGCAGAAGAGCGACACGTTGCGATGCACGCTCTGGGAGAGGAATCGGGGCCACCGTTCGGTAGCCCAGCCGACGGCGGCGACAGTGCCCATCACCACGCTGACCGTGAGCAGGATCAGCGCCACCACGCCGGTGGCCCGGGTGAGATACCACAGCGCCCGACCGCCTGTGGCCGTGGCCAGCTGGAAGGCGGGGGAATTCATCGCCGCCCCCCCGTGCACGAGGACGACCGGACGGCCGCACAGGCACCGTCGACGGGCTCGTCGGGCCAGCCGCCGACGGTGACCGCGCTGCCGTCCGACCCGACGAGCCGCGACGGGAGCTTCCTCTCCTCGAGCCACGGGAGGGCCGACAGGCCCATGACCATCGCCGCCGTCGATGCCGTGTTGGCATCGACGCACGAGCCCGCAGCCACCGAGACGGTCCTCCACGGGCTGTCCGCCGGCAGACCGGTGGTGGGATCGATCAGGTGATGCACGGGGAGCCCTCCGACCGTCCAGTGCCGCCTCCCGATCCCGGACGTGGCCAGTCCGCCCGATTCGATGGCCACCGCCACCGGCGCGTCGGAATCACCACAGACGTCGGCGACGCCGATGGCGAATCCGCCCTCCGGAGCCGATCCGCACACGGCGATGTCCCCACCCAGTGACAGCAGGACGCCGCAATGGAGTTGTGCTGCGATCGTGGAAGCGGCCAGGTCGGCGGCCCAGGCCTTGGCCGTGGCGCCGAGGTCGAGCACGACCCCGGGAGGCAGTGCCACCGTCGACCGCTGGGCATCGACGGACACCGATCTCCAGCCGGCGACAGGACTCGGCTCGGGAAGGTCACCGGGCACCCCCTCGGCCAGGGCCGAGAAATCCCGGTCGTAGCCGATGCGGCACATGGCCGCGCCCACGGTCGGATCGACCGCACCGTCGGTCAGCTGGGCCGCACGGAGGGCGATGGTCACCGAGTCGAGCAGGTCGGCACCGACGGGAACCGGTCCGCCCGAAGCGGCTGCGGCGTGCAGCATGTTGACTTCGGAGTCAGGGCGGAACCGGCTGGCCACTGCGTCCACCCGGGCCAACACCCCGTACATGAGCTCGGTGGCGGCCACCAGCTTTTGCCGGTCGGTCACCACCAGGTCCACCCTGGTCGACCACACCGCAGAGCGGTACGCCCCGAAAGGCGAGCACCGGCCCGTCCCGACGGCGGTGGTGCTCAAGTTGCGCCACTGACCACGGGCGCCTGCTGCTGGGTCTGGGTGGGAGGGTTGTTCGGGGGCGACAGGCTGCTCGGTTGAGCCGTCCCCGCCCCCGGGCCGACGGGTGCGCCCCCGGCGGACGAGCCACCCGCTATCGCGCCCCCGGCGGACGAGCCACCCGCTATCGCGCCCCCGGCGGACGAGCCACCCGACACCGTGCCGCCGACCTTCGCCGGCGTCGTCGAGTGCCCGGGCACGGCCCGGCTGACATAGATTCCTATGGCGGCAACGGCCGCCACCGATACCAAGGCAATGCCCTTGGTGATGGACCCGACCCGCTCGAGGGCGGCGTCGCGTCGACTCCGGGCTCCATGGTCGACCTGGAACGGCGGTTCCGTCCACACCTGTGATTGCCTGGAGGAAGGCATGCGTTCACGATATGGATGGATTCTGACGTCCACATGACGCGTCGATAAGAAATTCGGTAGAAGACGGGCTGGTCGGTAGCGTGGGATGGGTGGCCCACCGGGCCGTTCGGTGCGGTCCGGGACCCGGCGGCTCCGTCGCCCAACGCGCTCGGGAGGAGATAGAATTGGGGCGATTGGACATGTTGGCGGAGCAGGCAGACTCCGCCAGCCGGCTCCCGGGGGGAAATCATGCGTTACCAGCTACTTTTCCGGCTCATGGTCTGTACCGCTTTGGCCGTCTCGGCCGGTGCGGTGACCGCCGCGGTCAATACGGGTGGTGTGGCCGCGGCGTCGGCGCCACTCACAGTCACCTGTGCGACGCTGTCAGGGAGCGAGTCCACCGCCCTGCTGTCCCACTGCACGGGCTCGGGAGCCGTGGCCGGCGAAGCCGGGAAGTCGCCGGCCCACGGGAAGTTCGTCATGTCCACGTGGACCATCTCCTGGTCCGACGGGAAGCAGAGCAGGGTGCTCTACACGTACACCCTGCACCAGGGGGCGGGGGATACCTGTGCGGCCAGGGCGGGGTTCCTGAAGGAGCGCATGGTGACCGAGGTGGGGCATGTCGCCTACCTGGGCACCTCGACCGTCGGCATGATCGGCGGGACCATAAAGGCGACATTGTGCATCTACGAATCGACAGCCTCCTCGCATACCATCACGGTCGTGAACCGGGGAAGTGTCAAGATCTGAACCGTCATGAGCAGGCCGCGCCCGTGGGCGCTCGGTTGAGAGCGCCGGATTCCGGGCTCCGGGTCGGCCGGCCATGAGGCGACAGGTCAGGAGCATTCTCCCGTTCACCGGGAGCAACCGCGTCCTCCGCTTCTCCGGCCGGTCGAAGTCGTCGGGCACGGAAGACCCGGAGGAGCAGGCCGGGAGTGACGAGGACGAGCTCCACCGGGCCCTCGGACGGATCGCCGCCAACTGGTCGCTCATCGAAATCGCTTCGGGGCTCGTGCTCATGAGCCTGGTCGGAAGCCGCGACGAGGCCCTGGCCAGGGCGGTGGTGGCCGGTCAACGGGTGGAGAACGTCTGGGAGACCATCGAGTCCCTGCTCTCCACCTACGGGGAGGACACCACGGTGGAGCTGGACGAGTTCCGGACCTGGCGCAGAAGCGCCAACAAGCACCGGCGGAGGCGCAACGAGGCCATCCACAGTGCCTGGTCGCTGACGTCGGGGACGGGCGGTCCCTCGGCCTGGGACGTGATGAGCCAGAGGGCCAAGCGAGGCGCCCGCGCCGACCTCTTCCCCGGAGGGGTGGCCGAGCTCGAGGAGCTGGCCCGCGACATCGCCGCCTGCGAGGAGCAACTGACCATCGTCCACGCCGGCATTCTCACCGTCATGGACCGGCGCGACTGGGCGCGGCGGGACCCACCGTGACCAGTTCGCCCGCCGGACCGCCCGCTCAGTTGCGGACGAGCCGGTAGAGCTCGACGTCGCCGGGGATCCCGCTGAGATGGCGGGGGCCCAGGGACTCGTGGGGCAGCCCGGCGTCCATGGCGACGTCGGCGGTGGTCACGACCTCGGCCGGGCCGGCCACCTTGACCGCCCGGCTGGCCAGGTTCACCACCGGTCCGAAGACGTCACCGTCGCGGAGCATGACCGCGCCACTGGCCAGTCCGGCGCGCACCCGGGGCACCGTCGGGTGATCGTCGAAGGCATCGGTCAGGTCGATGGCGATCGAGGCTCCGGCAAAGGCGTCCGGCGCGGTGTACATGATCTCGTCGCCGATGAGTTTGACCACCCGGCCGCCTCCCTCGGTGATGGTCTCGGTGGCGATGTTCTCGAAGTCGCTCAACGTCGCCCCCAGTTCGCTCATCTCGAGCTTCTCGCCCAGCTCGGTCGAACCCACCAGGTCGACGAAGGCCACCACCAGCTGCTGGGTCTCGAACCCGATCACGTCGGTGTCCGGGGTGGCCAACCGCCTGGCGATCAACAGGTGCTGGCGGAGGAGCGCATCGAGGGCGGGGGCGACGAAGGGCAGCAGGGAGGCGGCTTCCACGTTGGCCCGGGCCACGCCGAGGCCGGCCGGGTCCTCACGCTGGGCGGCCGGGGCCACGTTGACCAGAAAGGACGAGATCACCGCGTCGGCGATGCGCGAGATGGCCAGACCGAAGACCCGGACCAACTGGTTGGCGGCATCCTCGCCGAAGACATCGGTCACCTGGGCCATGCCCGAGGCGAAGGCCACGAACCCCGGGGTGAAGGTGGGCACCTCCGGCTCGGGGTCGGGGATGCCGGAGGTGCGGGCCAGTGACCGCACCTCGGCCGGGCTCAGCCCCGACCCCTGGGCCACCTGCTCGAGGGTCAGCGCCGGCCCGTCCCTGATGGCCAGCACACCGGCCAGGGCCGGAAGGGTGTCCTTGAACGTGACCAACTCCTCATCGGTGGCACCCAGAGCGGTCACGTAGGCGATGAGCCCCAGTCGCTCTCGGGCATCTGCTGCATCCGGGTCGTACACTCCGAGGGCAATCAGTTCCTCCGCTTCCACCGGGCAACTGGTTACCACGCCACGTCGGCCCATGACGACCAATCCGTGGGAGGGACCCCCCGGCGGGCATGAACACCCAGTCCACCAGGGATCTCACCCCCGGAGCGGCGATTCGGGTGGCACCACCTCGGCGGCCACCAGCGCTACGATTCGGGGCTATGAGTGAACCCGGTCAGATCGGGCGCGCCTCTGATCCCGTGGCCAGGGCTCACCCGACTCCCCACCTGTGGCCGGCGGCCTCGACGGCCTCGGGGACCTGATGAAGCGGCAGGAGCGAGAAGGTCGAGGCAAGGCCGGAAGCCACTCGGGGTCGGGGAGGACGCGGGGCGGCAACGGCGAGTCGGTGGCCAACGAGGCCGGCCTGTCCGCCCTCGGCGAGGCCATGAAGCAGACGGACAACGGGAGGGCGGGCCGGCGCCGGACCACCAAGAAGGCCAAGCGACGGCATCGGATCCGCCTGGCCGTGCTCATCGGCGCGGTCGTCCTCCTCCTGATCGTCGGAGGGGGGGCCGGGTACACCTACTACCTCACCCACGACCTCAACCGCGTCGAGGTGAAGGGGCTGAACGGTGCCCTCACCACCGGCAAGGAGGCCGGCACGGAGAACATCTTGATGGTGGGTTCGACCTCCCGCTGCGCCCTCACCGTGCAGAACCCGGCCTACGGGCTGTGCTCGCAGGGGGTGAACGGGGTCAACAGCGACGTGATCATGATCCTCCACGCCGATCCCACCCACCACCGGCTGGCCCTCCTCTCCCTCCCCCGTGACCTGTTCATCCCCAACGCCCGGAGCACCGGCCCCAACAAGGTCGACGCCGGGCTGTTCCAGGGGCTGACCCAGCTGGTGGCGGCCATCGAGGAGGACTTCGGGATCCCGATCCAGCACGCGGTGTCTCTCAACTTCGACCAGTTCGCCAACATCGTGGATGCCCTCGGCGGCATCAACATGTCGTTCCCGATGTCGGTCTTCGACGCCGAATCGGGGCTCAACGTCCAGGCCGCCACCTGCGTCCACCTCAACGGCACCCAGGCCCTCGAGGTGGTGCGGGCCCGCCACCTCCAGTACGACAGCAGCACCTCGAGCACCTACGCCGAGGACTGGCCGCAGGAGAACCTGAGCGACCTGGCCCGCATCCGCCGGGACCACGAGTTCCTCCGGGTGCTCGGCGCGGCGGTGGCCAAGCAGGGACTCGGGCAACCCGATCACCGACCTCAACCTGATCAACTCGGTGAAGAGCGACCTCACCTTCGACCAGTCGTGGTCGGTGAGCGACATGGCCAACCTGGTGCTCGACTTCCACTCCGTCGACATCAACTCGGTGCCTCAGCTCACCCTGCCGGTCGCGGTGGTGACCGATCCCGACGGAGCGGGCGGGGGCCTCAACTACCAGGGCGGGAGCTACGGGGACGTCGAGTTCCCGTCCGAGGCCCAGGATCAGAGCGCCATCGACCAGGTCCTCGGGATCGGACCGACCGTCAACTCGATGACCGGCGGCCCGCTGCCGGCCCCGTCGACGGTGACGGTGTCGGTGGTCAACGGCACCGGTGCCTACAACCAGGCCAGCGACACCGCCCAGTCGCTCGCCGCCCTCGGCTTCCACACCGTCGGCGTGGGCGACGCCACACCGGTGGGGGACGTGTCGGAGACGGTCGTGTACTACGGGTCCAGGGCCGCGCCCGTGGAGGCGGCGGCCGAGGCGGTGGTCCGCTCGATGACCGGTTCGGTCATCATGGCCTACGACCCGAGCCAGGTGACCGACGGCGCCCAGGTGACGGTGGTCACCGGTACCCAGTTCTCGGTCAATGCCCCGCCGGCCGCGGCGACACCCTCGAGCACCGCCGTGCCCTCGGGTGCGGCGTCCACCACTCCGACCACGGGGGCCGTACCTGCCACCGCCACCACCTCACCCCAGGCGTCCGCCATCGCCGCTCCTTCGCCGACCACATCGGGCCTGGAGCCGTGGGATCCCCGGGCCTGCCCGGCGGGCGCCCAACCCACCGCGCCGGTGGCCAACCCCACCTGACCGACCCCCGTCCGACCGACTCTCGTCTGACCGAGCGCCCTCAGGTGGGTCGGAGGGTGATCAATTCCTGGACGTTGTCGTAGAGGATCTTCCGGCGGTCGTCGTCGTCGAAGTTCTTGAGCTCGGCCACGTACTCCATCGGCTCGGGGAGCGCTTCGATGTGGGGCCAGTCCGATCCGAAGATGACCCGGTCGGCGCCGATGCACTCGGCCACCTGGTAGACGTCGTCCTCCCAGAACGGATTGATCCAGACATGCCGCCTGAGGGTCTCGACGGGGTCGTTCTTCCAGTAGCCGGGCATCTTGTTGGCCGTCGATCTGATCTTCTTGATCAGATCGGGCAGGTATTCGGCTCCGTTCTCCACCGACGCCACCCTGAGGTTGGGGAACCGCTCGAAGTGGTTCTCGAAGATGATGGTCAGCAGATAGTCACGAACGGCCTGCTCGATGGCGAACGACTTGATGGAGGGCTTCCATCCCCCGCTGAAGGTGGCGGCGAACCCGTCGACGGCATATCCGTTCGACGAGACACCGCTGTCGGCGGCGTGCACGACCACCGCCACACCGGCCTCGTTGGCCAGTCCCCAGAAGCCGTCGAACATGGGGTCGAACGGATTCCGGCGCCCGATAGCCGTGGTCGGCGCCGCCGGCCGCATGACCACCGTGCGGGCACCCCGGTCGAGGGCCCAGGCCAGCTCGTCGGCGGCCCACCCGGGATCAGCCAGGGTGATGTACGGGGCGGCGAAGATGCGGCCGCGGTAGTCGAACGTCCAGTCCTCGGCCAGCCACCGGTTGAAGGCTCGGAACAGGTGGCAGACCGCTTCGGGGTCGTGGGCCAGTGGCTCCTCGTAGATCATCCCCAGGGTGGGGAAGAGCAGGCATCCGGCCATGCCCTGGTCGTCGAGGGCGGCCAGCCGCGCGTCGGGCTGGCGGTAGGCGGGGCGGATGGGCTCCCGGCCGGACAGGAACTCCATCGGGTTCCGCCCGTCCGGATTTCCCCTGAAGTAGTCGTACATGGCCCCGGGGAAGGCCACCGGGTCGAAGGTCGGGTTGGTGACCGCCCGGCTGACCCGTCCGCCGATGACGTGGTACCGGCGACCGTTGATCTCGGACCACTGGATCACGCGGGCCCCGAGGGCGGGGTCGAGATGACGGGTGAAGGCGTCGAGCGCCTCGTAGTAGTGGTTGTCGGCGTCGAACACCGGATGGCCGAGCTCCCCGACGTCACGCATGTCCTGCCTCCTCGCTCGTGGCCCCGGAGGGCTCCCACCGACCATCCTAGGAGCCGGCGCCGGGGACGGGTGGGCCCGGCGGTCGAGCCGTCCTAGCCCGGGTGCCAGTACATCAGGGGCGTGGTGCTCAGCGCCTCGGGCGAGGCGGTGTACGCCTCCACCAGCCACTGGGAGCCGCGGTTCGGGGTCCCGAACGGCGCCAGGGGGTGGAGCGTGACCGTCGTCGAGGCGTGGGGCCCGAGGACCAGCTCCTGTCGCCCGTAGGGGAACCAGAACCCGCCCGGATTGTTGCTGCCCTCCGTCACCATGAAGTGGGGGATCACGGTCTGGCCGGTGACGTTGTGCACGTCGAGGGTCACCGTCTCGATGCCCGACGAGCGGGATGTCGTCACCGACTGCACACCCAGCTGGAGCGGAGGCGACAGGAAGGCGAGGACCGACACGCACACCGCGGCGACGGCCGGCACCACGGCCGCCAACCCCGACGGCAGCCGCAGCCGCCCTCTGCCCGCCACGGCCTGGGTGCGCAACGCCGGCGCCACGCTGAAGGCGGCGACGATGGCCGCCGGGTAGAGGTCGGCCAGGTAGGTGGAGAGGCTCCGGGTGGCCACGAAGAAGGCCAGCGGGATGCAGAACATCCAGATCCGCTTCATCTGCGGGTACCAGATGACCATGGTGGCCATCAGCGCCACCAGCACGAGGGCGCCGGCCAGGGTCAGCAGCGGCAGTGACACCCCGTGGGCGATGCCGTGGAGGGCCAGGGTGACCAGTCCCTGCCCGTCGGCGACGAGCGGACTGGCGAAGGGCAGGAAGGTCCCCCTGGCCCACGCCGCCGGCTGCCAGATCACGAAGGGCAGGTTCACGACGGCGAAGATCCCGCCCACCACGGCCAGGTACCGGCCCACGACACGCACCGGACGGCGACCCGACACATTGGCCTCGACAGCCAGTCCGATGGCCAGGAAGGGGATGCAGAACCACGGAGCCTGCTTGATGGAGCAGGCCAGGCCGAGGGCCACCGGACCCATCCATCGGGCCACCCCCGCGCTCCGCCCGAGGCCGAACCGGTCCCACCGCCAGACGGCCAGAACCAGGAAGGGCAGGAAGGCGGCGTCGGTGCCACCCGAGGCGAACACCCCGCTGAACGCGGGGGCGAGCAGCAACAGGGCGGACAGCCATCGGATCGAAGCCGGCAGGAGGGCGAAGATCAGCGCGCAGGTGACGATCCAGGCGAACAGGTCCAGCCAGTCCACGACCTCGTGGTGGAAGCCGAGGGCGAGGGCGGGCACCTGGATGAGGATCGAACCGGCCGGGTAGGACACATGGTCGACGTGGCCACCTCGCACCAGGTAGGTCCAGTACTGCTCGGGATCCTTGAGCAGCTTGGCCGCCGACCCCAGGGTCACCGCGTAGGGATCGATCCCGTGCAGCAGGAGCTTGGCCCCGACCTGGTTGAAGGCGGCCGAGTCGGTACTGTAGAAGCGGCGGGTGTGGATGCCGATCCCCTGGTTGGCCAGCGTCGACCCCACCACGGCGACCAGTGCCGACAGCTGCATGAGCGGCGATCGGGGGCTGTCGGCGAGCCAGGCCCAGGCCAGTCCGACGATGCCGCCCAGCACCAACGCCGGAGCCGCCACCCCGGCGAACGACCAGGCCGACCACGACCCCCAGAACTGGAAGCCGCTGCTGATGACCCCGAGCCACACCACGCTCCACACGCAGCGCTCGGCCAGGGCGCCGGTGCCGGACATCCCGTCGGGCTCGACCGCGGCGGCCAACGGCACCCCGTCGACGGGGGTGACCGCCGAGGGGGGATCGTCGAGCCCGGCCATGATCGGTGCCCCTTGCGGCTGTGGTGGTTTGACGGTCATCTTCCCCTTTGAGGCACGGGCCCACACCATGCTGCGACGATCCCGGGATCACCACCGCCTGCACCTGCTCCCGGGCCACCCGATGACATCTTGTGCCGACCGCCGGCTCTCCGGGTGTGGCAAACGATAACGTGCGCCGGAGGCTCCCCGGTATCGGTCCGGCGGCGAACCGGCGGCCATGCCGGTGCCGTAGGGTCACCCCATGGCCATCTACCAGCTCGGAGAGCTCGTTCCCGCCGTCGACCCCCGGGCCTACGTCCACCCCGAGGCCGTGGTCATCGGGGACGTGACCATCGGAGCCGAGTCGTCGGTCTGGCCGGGGGCCGTGCTCCGCGGCGACTACGGCACCATCACCGTCGGCGCCCGCTCCTCGGTCCAGGACGGCACGGTCATCCACGCCGGCCCCGGGTTCCCCACCGTCGTCGGTGACGGATGCGTGATCGGGCACCTGGCCCATCTCGAAGGATGCACCCTCGAGGACGACTGCCTGGTCGGATCGGGATCGGTCGTCCTCCACCACGCCGTCGTCTGCTCCGGCGCCACCGTCGGGGCCAACGCCGTGGTCCCCAACGGCATGGAGGTCCCGCCCGGCGCACTGGCCCTCGGGGTGCCGGCCACCGTCCGTCCGGACCGGTCCGACCTGGTCATGATCCGGATGTCGGCGGCCGAGTACGTGGCCAACGGTCGGCGCTACCGGCGGAGCGCTCACCCGGCTCGACTGAGCACCGGTCCCGACGGGCGATCGGTCCACCGGCGGCCGCCCCATCCCCGTCGCCGCCGGGTGGCGGCGTCAGAATCTGACCATGGACGGGACCCTGACCTTCGACGGGCAGACGTCTCCGGCCACCCGGCCAGTCCGTCGAGCAGCGCCTCGCCGCCGGCCAGTTCTTCTGGCTCGATCTCGACGGTGTCGACGACGAAGCCCACGACCTGCTGCTCGACGGTGTTCAAGGTCCACCCGCTGGCCGTGGAGGACGCCCAGCAGTTCGGCCAGCGCCCCAAGCTCGAGGACTACGACGACTTCATGTACATGGTGGTCCACGGCGCATCGGCCGACCGGTCCTCGACCGACGAGGTCCACTTCATCTTCGCCGACCACTTCGTGGTCACCGTCCACCACGGGCCGTGCCCGGCCATGGACGAGGTGCGCGCAGCGGATCGGCCACCGGAGGCCGTCCGATGTCCGGGCCCCGCAGATCGCCCTCATCTACCTGGTCATCGACCAGCTGGTCGACAGCTTCTTCCCCATGCTCAACAAGTTCGACAGCCAGATCGACGAGCTCGAGGACGCCATCCTGGTCAAGCCCACCGACGCCCAGCTCGGGACCCTGTTCGCCATGAAGCGTTCGCTGATCACCGTGCGCAAGGTGGTCACCCCCCAGCGCGACATGTTCGCCAGCATCTCCTCGGGGGTGACCGAGCTGCCCGGCGTCACCGACGACGGGCCAGCGCTACATGCGGGACATCTACGACCATCTCATCCGGATCAGCGATCTGGTCGACGGGTACCGCGACCTGTTGAGCGGGGTCATGGACACCCATCTGTCCACGGTGTCCAACCGGCTCAACGTGGTCATGAAGCAGCTGACCATCATCGCCACCGTCTTCCTGCCCCTGAGCTTCCTCACCGGCTTCTTCGGCCAGAACTTCTCCTGGCTGGTCGGCCACATCACCGGCTGGGTGGCCGTTCATCGTCTTCGGCATCGGCCTCGAAGCTGGTGTCGGCCGCGTGCGCTGCTCTACCTATTCCGCAAGCGCGGGCTGGCTGGGCGGGCCCACCGCCTGACCGGTCCTGGGCCGGCGGCCGGCCGGCGCGCCATGACCGCGGCCCGTGCCGAGCGGAACGACATGACCGAGACCACCGAGGCGCACGAGAGGATCGAGCCGAGCCCGAGGAAGCTCCCGATCGAGCCCACCGACAGCGCCGAGCCGACGGACCCACGGATCCGAAGCCCACCGATCCGATGCGACAGGATCGAGCCGGCCGAGTTGATCGAGAGGATCGAGTCGGTCGAGTTGATCGACCAGCAGAGACCTCCGGTCCGAACGTCCATCCCCACAGTGTGGCCCGGACCGGGGCCTCCAGTCTGCTCCGCTCGCCCATCCCTCCCCGGAGCCGCTCCGGCCGCCCGTCCGGTCACGGTGGTCTCGACGGCGTTGCCGGCGGCATCGACCACGTACCAGCGCCCTCCGGCGTTGGTCAGGCCCTGGCCGGTGGCCTTGCCCGGCGTCCGGTCGGCGGCCAGAGGTAGAGCGGCCAGCCGTTGTAGGTGATCTGGGTCGTCCCGTCGGTCCGGGGTGCCGTGCCGAGCAGGCCGGCCTCGATGCCCGGGCCCGCCACCGGCCTGGCCACCCCGGTCGGCAGCGTGAGCGGCGGCCACTGCACGGCGCAGATGCCGTAGCAGCGGGACGGGGATCCCCGGTGGTCGGTCGGCGTAGAGGTAGAGGGTGATGCCCTGGCCGTCGACCAGCACCGGGCCCAGGCCGGCCATGGTGGCCTGACCTTGACCTCGTAGGTGGGCCCGTGCTCCAGCCCGGCGGGGTGGTGGCGAACGGCGTGGTGATGGCGGTGCCCGAGCTCGTGCACGCCGTCAGCACAGGCCACGGTCGACCACCACCAGCGGCGGCCACGGCCACGGCCCGGCGGACGGCGGGCCACCCGGCGCCGCGGCACCGGTCGGCGCTCACGGTCACGCGTGGCGCCCGTGTCGGTCGAAGGTCTCCAGCCGCCGGAGCCGGGTAGGGCCCGACGCCCGGCCGCCAGCCGGCGGCCAGCTTCTGGTCGGCGACGCCACCTTCGGCCCAGACGTGGCAGGAGTCGCGGGCCCAGGGGCTGCCCGCGCCGGTCAGGAGGTCGTCGAGCTCGCCCCGGCTCACCGCCCGGGCCCGTCGGGAGGTCACCGCCTGGACCACCACCGGTCCGAGGGAGCGGGCCAGCTGCTCGAGATGGGTGCAGCCCTCTCGGCCCGCCGAAGCGGTCCTGCACCTCGACGGGTGTACCCCCGGGTCACGCTGAAGACCGGCCAGTCGCGGCGAAGGCCGCCGACGATCCCCGGGCACTCGGTGTGGGGGAAGGTGTCGCATCCGGCCACGGCCTCGGTGATGGTCAGGTCGTCGACCCGGACACGTCACGCGCAGCTCCATGTCGTGCACCGTGGCCGATGGACCGGCCGTCGTCGGCCCACGGCCGGGTGTCACGCAGCCGCCCGACCACGACCATGGCTCTTCGCCGCCGTCGAAGGCCTCGTACTCGATGGACCGCCGGTGCAGCGGGACGGCCGTCCGGCCCGGCGGCAGCCGCCGGAGTCGGATCGTCATCCGGGGAGGCGGGAGGTCGACGATGTCGTACGACCACAGCTCGCTGTGGGCCCCGACCGGCTGGCGGGTCGGCATCGGGGAGCCGCCGGCATCGCCGGCCGGTGCCGGCTCGGCGCCCCGGTGGCCGTGGGCGAAGGCCGGGGAGGCCACCCAGGCGTCGAAGGACTCGTCGTCCCGCCAGCGGGTGACCACCAGCCAGACATCCCGCTCGTCGTTGGGCCGGAGGAGCTCGAAGCCCTCGAAGCCGTCGGCGTCGTCCACCGCCCCGGCCCGCTTGGCGAACCGGCGGGCCAGCTCGTCACCCGAGCCCTCCCGGACGGTGATGGCGTTGATCTTGACGACGGTCATGGCCCGATCATGGCCCGGCGGCGGCGCGCGAGTCCAAATCAGGCCCGCGGTCCGAGCCGGCCGGCCGGCCCGCCGGCTCACACCCACGTAATTACGGCTGTGTGATACCCTGGACCGGCAGGTTGACCGTGAGGTAGGGGTTGACGGTGAACCTCTGATCGAGGTGGAGGATGTGGAAGTGACCGACAAGAAGGCCGCCGGCAGCACCGGCGGCGCAGTTCGGCACGGCTCGGTCGAGCAACCGGACGACGGGTTCCGGGGCGCCCAGGTGTGCTCCCTGGTGGGCATCACCTACCGGCAGCTGGACTACTGGGCCCGCACCGGTCTGCTCCGCCCGTCGATCACCGATGCCACCGGCAGCGGCAGCCAACGTCGCTACTCCTACGGCGACGTGCTCGAGCTGAAGGTCATCAAGCGACTGCTCGACGCCGGCCTCAAGCTGCAGCAGGCCCGCCAGGCCGTCGAGTGCCTGCGCGGTGACCTCGGCGCCGACCTGGCCTCGTCGCAGCTGGTCACTGGTCGGGACAGCCGGTCGGTGCTGGCCCACTCCGACGGCGAGGTCGTGGACCTGCTGGCCGGCGGCCAGGGCGTCTTCAACATCCTGCCGCTCTCCGGCGTGGTCTCCGAGCTCGAGGCGGCCATCGTGGAGATCCGCGCCGACGACGCCGAGCGGCCGGCGCCGACCCGGCCGCCATCCGGCCGCCGACTACCTGGCCGTCGGCCGAGGCCGCCGAGCGTTGAGCCTCCGTTCCGGGGCGTCGAACCGAATCCGCTGTCGCACCGGTGACGCGGTTCGCCCACGAGTCCGAGCGAGCGGTTCGCCCGCATCCTCGACTTCTACGGCGTCGCTGTGGGAGTACGAGCCGGTCGAGTTCGCCCTGGAGTGGGATGCCGACGGTCGTCCGACGGCCGGGTTCCGACCCGACTTCTGGCTGCCCGAGCCCGGCCTGTTCGTCGAGCTGACCACCCTCAACCAGCGCCTGGTGACGAAGAAGAACGGCAAGGTCCGGCGGCTGGGGCAGCTCTATCCCGACGTCCGGGTCACCCTCCTCTACCAGCGGGACACCCTGGCCCTGCTGGCCAAGTACGGCCTGGCCGGCGACGGCCTGGCGCCGCCGGCATCGCCCGCACCGCCTGACGACGCGGCGCCGGTATCCTCTTCGACGTGGGCGACACCTCGACGGCGCTCGGCGATGAGCCGGCCGCGGACGAGTCGCGCGGGCCGCTCCGGCACACCGCCCTGATCGACGCCCACCGGCGGCTCGGGGCCAAGCTGGTCGGTTTCGGCGGGTGGGAGATGCCGCTCTCCTACGGACGGGGCACCCTCGCCGAGCACCGGGCCTGCCGGCAGGACTCGGTCGTCTTCGACGTGAGCCACCTGGGCACCGTGCGGGTCGACGGGCGCCGACGCATTCGACCGGCTCCAGGCCGCACTCTCCAACGACCTCCGCCGGATCGGGCCGGGCCGGGCCCAGTACACCCACCTGCTCGACGACGCCGACGGCTCGGTGGTCGACGACATCATCGTCTGGTGGCTGTCCGACGACGTCTTCGACGTCATGCCCAATGCCTCCAACACCGACCGGGTCGATGGAGGCCGTCGGGGGCGAGGACACCACCGCGTCCCGCTGCATCATCGCCGTCCAGGGCCCGCACGCCCGGACCCGCCTGGCCACCGTGGCCCCCGACGCCGCCGCCGTGCCCCGGTTCGGGGTCGTCCCCTTCGTGTGGGACGGCGTGCCCTGCGTGGCCGCCGGCACCGGCTACACCGGCGAGGACGGGGTCGAGTGCGCGGTGCCGGCCGACGCCGCCGACGCCCTGTGGACGGCACTGCTGGCCACCGGCATCGAGCCGGCCGGGCTGGGCGCCCGCGACACCCTCCGCCTCGAGGCGGCCCTGCCCCTGCACGGTCACGAGCTCGGCCCGGGCATCACCCCGCTGCAGGCCGGGCTGGGCTGGGTGGTCGGGTGGGACAAGACGGACGTTCCGGGGCCGGGCCGCCCTCGTCGGACGAGCGCCGGCGGGGGGTGGCCCGCCACCTGGTCGGGCTGGCCACCGAGGGCCGCCAGCCTCCGCGCGAGGGAGCCGAGCCTGGCGAAGGACGGGCGGCGGGCCGGCGTCCGTCACCAGCGGGAACTTCTCGCCCATGCTCGAGCACGGGATCGCCCTCGGCCTTCGTCGACAGCCACGTTCGAGGCCGAGCCGTCGACCGGCCTTCGACATCGAGCAACGGGGACGGGCCCTGCCGGCCACGGTGGTCGCCACCCCCTTCGTCCGTCCCGGCCAGTGGGCGTCGGCCGAGTGACCGCGGCGGCATCGGGCCTCGGGCCCGCCGCTCGACTCGAACCAGAGCACACCCGAGCACCGAGACCCGATGGAGGAGCGGCCCGTGGGCACCTACATCCCGCACACCGACGACGAGAGTCGCAGAGCATGCTGGCCTTCCTCGGGCTCTCCTCGGTCGACGAGCTGTTCGAGGTGGTGCCCGAGGCCCTGCGGCTCCAGCGGGGGCTGGAGCTGGCCGACGGGGTGGGCGAGCCCGACGTGCTGGCCACCATGGAGGGGTTCGCCGAGCGGAACCGGGCCCGATCCGACCGGCTGGTCTGCTTCGCCGGCGGCGGTGCCTACGACCACGAGATCCCCTCGGTGACCCGGGCCCTGGCCGGACGGTCCGAGTTCGTGACCTCGTACACGCCCTACCAGCCCGAGGTGGCCCAGGGCGTGCTGCAGGCCGTCTTCGAGTACCAGACCATGGTGGCCCGGCTGGCCGGGCTGCCCGGTGGCCAACGCCTCCCTCTACGACGGGGGCAGTGCCGCGGTCGAGGCGGTCAACCTCGGGGTGGCCGCATCGGGCCGGGCGACGGTGTGGGTGTCGGCCGGGATCCATCCCCACTGGCGCCAGATGCTGGCCACCTGCGCCGCCGGGACCGGGCACCGGCTGGTCACCGTCCCCCTGGTCGACGGGGTCACCCGACTGGCCCGGCGAGGACCGGCGGCACGAGCGACCCGCCCGGGGTCGTCCTGGTCGGCTATCCCAACTACCTCGGCTGCATCGAGGACCTGGCCGCGGCCCGGGCCCTGTGCGACCGGACCGGGGCCCTGCTGGTGGTGGGCATCGATCCGGTGGCGGCCGGCCTGCTCCAGCTCGGCCGGCGAGTGGGGCGCCGACGTGGTGGTGGGGGAGGGGCAGGTCTTCGGGACCGACCCTCGGCTTCGGAGGCCCCTACCTCGGGCTGTTCGCCTGCGCCGCGGCCCACGTGCGCCGCCTGCCCGGCCGGCTGGTGGGGGAGACCGTCGACGTCGAGGGCCGCCGGGCCTACGTGACCACCCTGCGGGCCCGCGAGCAGGACATCCGGCGGGAGAAGGCCACCTCCAACGTCTGCACCAACCAGACCCTGATGGCGGTGACCGCGGCCATCCAGCTCGGCTGGCTGGGCACCGGCGGCCTGGTCGAGCTGGCCCGGCGGTGCGCCCAGGCCACCCGGTACACCCGGGACGCCCTGCTCGCCCTCGATCGGGTCGAGCCCCTTCGCCGGCGCACCGGTCCTCCGGGAGTTCGCCGTCCGGCTGCCCATTCCGGCCGCCGTGGTCATCGAGCGCATGGCCGACGCCGGCTTCCTGGCCGGCATCGCCCTGGGGGAGGAGTTCGACGGCGGGGACCATGGGCTGCTCGTCTCGGTCACCGAGCGCCGGACCCGTGACGAGATCGACGCCTACGTCACCGCCCTGGCCAAGGCGGTGGCCTGATGACCGACACCGGCCGCCGTCCGCGGCCCGCGGCGCCGCCGGGGGCAAGGCCAGCAGCGCCCCCCTGCTCGGGCGCGAGGCCGAGCCCACGCTCTTCGAACTGTCCCACCCGGGCCGGCGGGCGTGGTCGTTCCGCACGACGGGCATCCCCGAGGTGCCCCTCGAAGAGCTGGTCCCCGAGGCCCACCTCCGCCCGGACCCGGTCCCGTTGGCCGAGGTCTCCGAGCGGGACCTGGTGGCCCACTTCACCCGCCTGTCCCACCGGCAGTTCTCGGTCGACCTCGGCGCCTACCCGCTCGGCTCGTGCACCATGAAGTACAACCCGAAGGTGTGCGACACCGTGGCCGGGCTGCCCGGACTGGCCGGCGTCCACCCGGCCGCGCCGGCTTCGCTGACCCAGGGCTGGCTGGCGCTGATGGTCGAGCTGGAGGAGGTCCTGTGCGAGATCACCGGCATGGCCGCCGCCACCCTGCAGCCGGCCGCCGGTGCCGCCGGCGAGCTGACCGGGCTGCTGCTCATGCGGGCGTGGCACGAGGCCCAGGGATCGGACCGCCACAAGGTGATCATCCCCGACTCGGCCCACGGTACCAATCCGGCGTCGGTCACCCTCGGCGGCTACGAGGTGGTCACCGTCCCGAGCGACGACCGGGGCTGTGTGGACATGGCCGCGCTGGAGGGCGTGCTCGACGAGGACGTGGCCGGCATCATGCTCACCAACCCCAACACCCTCGGGCTGTTCGAAGAGGACATCGCCGCCATCGCCGCCGCCGTCCACGGGGTCGGCGGGCTGCTCTACTACGACGGGGCCAATCTCAACGCCATCCTCGGCGTGGTGCGCCCGGGCGACATGGGGTTCGACATCGTCCACATGAACCTGCACAAGACCTTCGCCACCCCCCACGGCGGGGGCGGACCGGGAGCGGGACCGGTCGCCGTCGTCCGAACGCCTGGTCCCGTTCCTGCCCGGGCCCCGGCCCGTGCGCCTGGAGTCGGACGACCAGACCCCGGTCTATGGATGGTCCCGTCCTCCCCGGTCGATCGGACGGATGCACACCTGGCACGGCAACGCGCTGGTGCTGGCCCGGGCGCTGGCCTACATCCTGGTCAACGGAGGCGACGGGCTGCGCCGGATCGCCGAGACCGCGGTCCTCAACGCCAACTGGATCCGGCAGCGGCTGACCGGCACCTACGACGTCCCCTTCGACCGCCCGTGCATGCACGAGGTCGTGCTGTCCGTCCGGTCGCTCAAGCAGGCCCACGGGGTGCGGGCCCTGGACGTGGCCAAGCGCCTCCTCGAGGAGGGGTTCCACTCGCCGACCGTCTACTTCCCGCTGATCGTGGAGGAGGCCCTCATGATCGAGCCGACCGAGACCGAGAGCCCCCAGACCCTCGAAGCCCTGGCCGAGTCCCTGGAGCGGATCGCCGACGAGGCCGCCCGGCACCCGGAGGGATGGATGGCCGAGTTCCCCATCAACACGCCGGTCCGGCGGGTGGACGAGGCCAGGGCGGCCGGCACCTCATCCCCACCTTCGACGCCCGGCCCTGACCCCGACGGCCTGACGTGGACGGCATCTTCACCACCCGTTTCGTCGATCCCTACCTCCGGTTCCACAAGTACATCTACGAGAAGTCCGACGGCCGCGTCGGCAAGCACAGCAACCGGGTCCCGGCCCTGCTGCTCACCACCACCGGTCGGCGGACCGGGCAGCCGCGGACCAACGGTCTCACCTACTGCCGCGACCGGGGCGACTTCATCGTGGTGGCCTCCAACGGGGGGAGCGACCGGCCGCCGGCCTGGCTGCTCAACCTCCAGGCCGATCCCCAGGTCACCGTCCGGGTGGGCCGCCGGGTGCTGTCGGCCACGGCCCGGGTGGCCGGACCCGAGGAGCAGGCCCAGCTCTGGCCCCTGGTCAACCGGACCAACCGGGGGATGTCCCGTATCTTCCACCCCGGGGTCCGCGGCCGCTACGACGTCTACCAGCGCCACACGGCACGCCGGATACCGGTGATCATCATCACGCCCGACCGGCCGTCCACCCCGGCCGGCCGGAGCCCGGCCGGGGACCGGACCTCAGCAGAAGGCCGGACCTCAGTCGAGAAGGTCGGGCTGCTCGCGCACGATCCGGTCGAACAGCGGCTGGAAGCTGAACCACCCGGCCAGGTGTGATCCGACCTGCTTGCTGGTCAGCTCGGCCATCTCCGGATCGATGAGCACCGGCTGGCCCGCCGACGAAGCCAGCATCTGGGCCTGGCACGACCGCTCCATGGTGATGAACCACCACACCGCCTCGTCGACCGAGTGGCCCACGGTGAGCAGGCCGTGGTTGCGGAGGATGGCCGCCTTGTTGCCTGCCAGTGCGTGGGCGATGCGCTTGCCCTCCTCGATGTCGAGGACCACGCCGGTGTAGTCGTCGAACACGGCATGGTCCCCGTAGAAGGCGCACACGTCCTGGGTGATGGGATCGAGGGTGCGTCCGAGGGCGGACCACGATTTGCCGTAGATCGAATGGGCGTGGGCCGCGGCCACCACGTCGGGCCGAGCCGCGTGGATCTGGGAGTGGATGGCGAAGGCGGCCCCGTTGACCGGCATGTCCCCTTCGACCACCTCGCCCTCGTGGTTGACCAGGATGAGGTCGGAGACCCGGATGTGCCCGAAGTGCATGCCGAAGGGATTGACCCAGAAGTGGTCCAGTCGTTCTGGATCCCGGGCCGTGATGTGCCCGGCCACCCCCTCGTCGAAGCCGAACTTGGAGAAGAGCCGGAACCCGGCGGCCAGCCGCTGCTTGCGGTGGAGCCGCTCGTGCTCGACGGAGTCGAACTCCGAGTCGGGTGGGAGCTTCACGATCTCGGGCATGATTTCCTCCTTCGCCCCGCGGCTGCCGCCGGCGGCGCGCTCACGCTGGAGCACCGCCCCATCTTAGGCGTCGGCTGTACTGGAGGGCTGTGCTGGAGGGTGGGGCTGCTCACGGCTCCCTCCGATCCGGCCGGGCCGGGCCGCCACCGACCGAAAGCACCGTCCCGGAATTGAAAAACAGTCACCGGCCTGGAGCTAGGTGGCGGAGCCCAGCTCAACAGGCAGGCGACTGCTGCGTCCAGTGTACAGGCCCCGGCGGGGGACGGTGCAACACCTATTGCTCCCCATCCTTGGGGATCATGCCCACCAGCCTCGAGATGAGCTGGCGCGATACCCCCCACGACTTGCTGATGGCGTTGATTGACATGCCCTCCCCGAGGCCGCCGGCGATCATCGAGAGCCTGGAGACGTGCCGGCACTTCTCGAATTCGTCCAGCGCCGCCGTCACCTCCTCGCGTGTCCGGGCCGCCTGCGCCTTGGACAGCGCCGTCTCGATGGTGTCGCCGGCGCGCAGGCTCTCCTTCGCATTGCAGTAGCGGCCCCGTACCTCACCCAGGAGTAGGGCGAGCTCGTCGAGCGCAGCCACCAGTCGCTCGAGGTCCTCGATCGCTTTCTCCCTACTGTCCGCCATCCCGAGATACTACGGAATCAGCGCCTCCCGGGTTTGCAACGCGTCACGACCGGGTGCGTCCCGGCGGGGGACATCAACCACTCGGTTAACCCAATCGATCGTTCAATTGGCAATGTCCCCGGGCTTCCCGTCACGAGCGGGCCGGGGTGCGCGGAGCAGGGTGCGATCTCCAGGATGTCGCGCCACCGGGCCTTCTCATGTTCCGGCCTTCTCCTGTTCCGGCCTTCTCCTGTTCCGGCCTTCTCATGTTCCGGCCTTCTCATGTTCCGGCCTTCTCAGGCATCCCCCGGTTGTTTGATGATCACCACCGGGCACGCCGCGTGCTGGACGCACTCATTGCTGACCGAACCCAGCTTGAGGCCGGCGAAACCTCCCCGCCCTCTCGATCCCAGCACGAGCATGTCCGCCGTCCGGGCTGCTTCGATCAGCGATGCGCTCACATCCCCCTGGGCGACCAACTTGGTGATGGGCACCGGCGCATCGGGGATGACCGTGGCGATGGTCTCGTCCAGGAATTGCTTGCTGAGATTCTCGAGCTCGTCCCGGTCGAATGCTCCCGGCATGCCGATGAAGGGCATCTGCCAGGCGAAGACGGCCACGATCTCGCCCCGGTGGAAGGCGGCTTCCTTGACCGCCCAGTGCAGCGCGGTATTGCCGTGGTCGGAACCGTCCACTCCGACGACGATCCGGTACGTCATGCGGCCGCCGGTCTGAGCCTCGCCGGTTGGGCACCGGCCAACGCGGCCGTCTCGAGCTGCTCGAGGCTCAAGCCCTTCGGCTCCGGGAGCAACCAGGTCGACAGACCCAGTCCGACCAGGCACACCAGACCCGACACCACCTCGGCACCCCGCAATCCCAACGAAGACGCCAACATCTGGGGGAACAGGTAGGCACCGGCGAACGCACCCATCTTTCCCGCCGCCGCGGATATGCCGTGGGCGGTGGCCCGGACATCCACGGGAAAGATCTCTGCGGGGTACACGAAGGTCGTCGTATTCGGTCCGAACTCGGTGAAGAAGTAGCTGACGCCGTAGAGGAGCACGAAGGGAGCCACGGTGGTGGTGACGCCGGGAACCAGCCCGATCAGCAGGAAGGCCAGCGCCATGATACCGAAGCCGAGGCACTGGATGGTCTTTCTGCCCGTCCGGTCCAACAGCCGGATGGCCAGCGCGTATCCGGGCAGGGCGAAGACCACGAAGATGAGCAGTTGGAGCAGCGTGTTGTACAGCAGGGATCCATGGGGGTTGATGGCCTTCAGCACTTCCGGACTGGAGATGGTGTTCCCGTAGTAGGCGAAGTCGAGCAACGCCCAGGCACCCGCCGTGCCGATCAGCCAGACCAGCATCCGATGGTTCCGGGCCAGGACCCGGAAGCCTTCGAGAGCGGACTGCTGGTGGCGGACGTTGGAGCTGACCACCGGGCCTTTGGAGGCCGATTGCCCGGTGGCCGCGGCGATAGCGGCTTTGGCCTCCTGGGCGTCGCCGCCGGCCTGGGCGAACCGGGGGGTCTCGTTGATCTGGCGCCGCAGATAGAAGACGGCCAGTCCCGGTATGGCACCCAGTCCCAGCAGGATCCGCCACACGATCCCGTCTGGTACATGCGAGGCCAGCAGCACCGCGGCCACCAGCGGCCCCACCACCAGTCCTGCGCCCTGCATGGCGAACACCAGTCCCACCATCTTGCCCCGCGACTTCTTGCCCGAGTACTCGCTCATGATCGTCGCGCTGACCGGATAGTCCCCGCCGATTCCGATGCCGAGGACGACCCGCGACACGAGCAGGAAGGTGTAGTTCGGAGCGAAGGCGGAAGCAATGGCCCCGATGGCCAGGATCAGGACCTCATAGCCGTAGATCTTCTTCCGCCCCAGTATGTCGGCCACTCTCCCGAAGACCAGCGCACCGACGGCTGACGCGGCCAAGGTCGCCGAGTTGAGGAGGGAGACCTGGCTGGTCGACAGGTTCCACTGCGGTTTGAGCAGCGCCACCACCACGCCGATGACGAACAGGTCGTAGGCGTCGGTGAAAAATCCCATGCCCGACACGAACATGATCTTGTACTGGAACCTCGTGACCTTGCTGTCGTCCAGGGCGGCAAAGGCGGTCTCGTCAGCCGGTCCTCGGGCCATGACAAAGTGTGAACCATCCCCTTGACGCCACGGTTACGAACAGGTGAACGACAACTGAACATTCAGTAGACCCGGCGGGTAGACCCGGCGGGTGGTCCCTCTCTTGGCGCTGCGCCGGCCTCACGAACCGTCAGTGGCCATCCTGACTTGCTCGGGAGTACCGGGTCCGCAGAATCGATGGTAAGCGGTCTCCGGGTTGGGCGGGATCCGCAGCTCCGTCCGGGTGAACGAGTGGATGATGTTCGAGAAGAACGATCCTACGGTGAGGGGCGCCTCCGGTGAGTACTCGATGTCGTGGACGGCAGGACATTGAAGGGCGGCTCGGGCCCAGGCCGTCTCGCTCTCCAACTGCTGTCCGGTCACGGTCGGAATCAAGGGAGTGAACGTCGGAGGTCGCTGATCCTGGATCTTGTCGAAGGCAGCCGTCGAGGTTCCGTCTGCCGTCAGCAAGGCAATGGCCCAGGGTGTGGGCAGCGGCTTCTCGTGTCCACTCATCACGCCTCGATGGGCGAGGGCCAGATGTGCGGTCAGCGGATCGGCCAGGCCCAGGAGATCGAGGACCTGGACTCCCGTGCCCAGCTCATAGGGCTCGGTTCCGATCCACGACGTCGCGATGACCGGCGAGTGGATACCCGGGGCCGGAGTGACGTCGAGTCGCTCCGGTACTCCCGGTCGACCGAATTCGACGTAGATACCCGGCTTTGAGTCCGCCCGGGGGCTTCCCCCGAGAGTGCCAGCGCTGCTGGGACCGGGATCGAGGTTGCCGTGCCCGTTGACAACGATGAACGGCGAAGTACCCCAGCTGCTGTTGTCGGGCGACCGGAAGGAGAGGGCGCACACCACCGCCCAGGGAAGGACGAGGAGGGAGACGACATATCGCCTGGCCAGGGGAACGGTGGCCACGGGGACGCATGCGGCGAAGAACGGAGCTATGAGCAACCTGGCATGCACATAGTCGCCACCCATGGCGATGATGTAGCCGGCGTTGAGCGCGCCGGCGATCGGCAGGGCCAAGAGGGCCCCCAGGTTCCGGCGATCGCCCTGCGACCGACGCAACGCCGATGCCAACGGGTAGTACGCACCGACGAGGAGCAACACCGCCGGAAGAAACAGCCAGTACGGTCCCACGAAGTCCGAAAAATAGAGCACACCCCGCCCGACCCGGGGGAGGGACGCTTCTTTGGCCGTGGCCGTGTTCGCCACCAGGGCGCCGTAGTACCCCATGCGAAAGACCTGGTACATGAGCGGTGCCGCGGCCGCCCAGGCGATGACCCGGATCCTTCCCGGCCACGTCTGGCCCGATCGATCGATCCACAGAAGGGCGCCGATGAAGACCAGACTGTCGAGCGCGAGCTCCGGACGCACCAGAGGCCCCAGGCCCAAGACGACCAGACCGGAACGAGGGACGCCCGCCAGGCCCGTCCGGCCCCACCGGACCAGAAGGGCGAAACAACATCCGAGCCAGAAGAACTCCAATCCGGTCTCGAGGCCCATCGACGCCAGTGTCCAGACCGGGGGGAGTGCGAGAAACACAATCGCGCCCAGCGGAAGGAGGAACCTGCCCGGTGCCGCTCGGTGGACGAGGCGGGCCGAGCTCTGGATGGCGATCGCGGTACCGGCGACCATGAGGAGGATCCCCAGGATTACGGCTATCCACACCAAGGAGAACGGGGTCACGAACCCGGCGAGAGCCAGGATGAAGGTCCATGCCGGGCTGGTGAATGCTTCGACCCGCTGCCCGGCGTTGAACACCGGACCGTTTCCGGCCAGGATGTTCTGGACGATGTGCAGGTAGATGTAGCCGTCCACGAACATGTTGCGATGAGCCCAAGCCAGCCCGGCCAGCAACACGACCGGCACGGCGAGGACCGCCGCCTGCAGGCGCCGCCATGACCGCCTGGGACCCTGTCTGTTCCCCTCCGCCGGTTCCTCCGGCATCACGGCGGCGAGATCCAGCTCCAGTTCCTCGAAAGGCAGCGCCCAATCCGCCTCGGGCGGAATGCCATCGAGCAGGCTCGTCTCGGCCGTCAGGGAGTCCACGGCAACCTCACTGAGGACAGCGGCGACGGCGACCGACACGCCCACCGCGGGTCGCCTCGGACGCAGTGGGCCTGGCGCCGGCACGCGGCGTCATATCAAGCGACCTCCGTCGAGTAGGCAGGACATGCCATCTACATCGTCCGGAAGGGATGCAACCCTGAAGCCTTTCGACTGGCGCCTGAACCCCGGAGCGACTTGGTCGGCCGTCCGGCAACGCGCGACGCTTTCGGTTCTGTGCCCTCACCCGTGGGGGCTGGGGGCGGACGGCCGGGGAGTGGGCGAGCGCCACCTGTGGCGACGCCATCGGGTCGACGGGCCCGTCCGGATGGTCGTGCCGGTCCGAGCCGGGCCGCAGCAGCACTCAGTGACCGGTGGCGAACCGGATTCCGGAACGGAAATCCCCGCATCCAGCACCGTGCTGATCGACCGGCAGCCACAGGGGAGTGGTGTGTCCGAGCCTCCCGGGGGGGCTGGCCCGGCGTTTGCACCCGCCGACCGTTCGGCACCTTCTCAACTTGACATAATATACATTATCGGCGGTTAGGCGAGAGGGGGATTACTCCCGGACCGGCTCGATCACCGTTCCCACCAGGTCTCTCGCCGGATCGCAGAGATGCTCGAAGGCCTCCCGATAGGCCTTCGGGCCGGTGTGACGGGCCAGATCCGCATCCACGTCGGCCAGGGCGCACTCGAGCCGGTAGAGACGGTCGTGCAGCCGGGCCAGGTCCGCCTCGGCCACGACGACCTGTCCGGCCGGAACGCCCAACGAGTCGGATCGCAACCGGGCCTCGTAGGCCCGCTGCCGGTGCGACCGGCAGCAGAACCTCCGCCGTCGCCCGGGGCCGGGCCGCTGGGCCACCGGGCGGTGACACCACCCGCACCTGTCCCGCTCCGTCGATTTTGTCACAGTGACGATATTAACGAATCCCGGAGGGTGCCCGGCGGATAAGGGCCGCGCCTCGTCGACGCACCGACCCGACGCCGGTCGGCTACCGCGGGTCGAGGGCCACCACGGGAATGACCCGGTCGGTCTTCTCCTGGTACTCGGCGAACCCCGGGTACCTGCTCGCCTGCTCCGCGTAGACCCGATCCCGCTCGCTCCCGGTCAGTGGGACGGCGACGACCTCGATGACGTCAGTTCCGACCTCGATGGACACGTCGGGATGGGCGACCAGGTTGTGGTACCAGTCCGGATTGGTCGGGGCGCCGGCCTTGGAGGCGAAGACGTACCGCCGTCCATCCTCGGCCAGGTACATCATGGGGTTGACCCGGGCCTTCCCCGTCTTGGCCCCCACGGTGGTGAGCAGGAGCATCGGCGCCCCCTCGAACGGACCGCCGACCCTGCCCCCGTTGTCCCGGAATTCCTGGATGATCGTGCTGTTGAAATCGTCCATCTCGGCCATGACCCTGTTCCTCCCGATCGTGAGCCGGCATCCAGCTCGTTTCCCGTGCATCCCGTTCCTCCGGTCGGGACGCCGCCACCTCCGGGTCATCCTAGGAGCGCGCCCTTCCCCGGCATGCCACGAGCCGCCGGGGGCGGGTCACGGACGGTCCCGGCCGGCGGTAACCTCGCGCCAGGAGCACCGCCATGGAATTCGACCCCGACGACCTGACCTCCGACGAGCTGGCCTTCGACGACCTCTACGACGACGAGGCCTTCTTCCGTACCTGCGGGCGGTGCGGCGCCCGCACCACGCCACGATGGTCGGAGTCGGCCAGCCTCGAGGAGGCACGACGTTACGGCTGGCGACGGGTGGCCGCCTCCGACCGACCCGGGGCGCGGCGGATGGATCTGTGCGGCCGCTGCGCCGACGAGGCCGGCTTCGGGCCGCCGATGGCCCGTTGGGGCTATTGACCCGGCCGGTCGGGACCGGCGGCCGGCGGGGACCGGACCCCGTGCAGTGCCTGCATCGGTGATCCTGCCCTGCCCACTGCCGGTGGTCCAGGCACCGATGGCCGGTGGCCCGTCGACGCCGGAACTGACCGCGGCGGTCGTCGCCGCCGGCGGCTACGGCTTCGTCGCCGCCGGCTATCTGTCCGCCGACGGACTGCGGCAAGCCATCTCCGACACCCGCGCCCTCACCGGTGGGCCCTTCGGGGTGAATCTCTTCGTCCCGTCGGCGCCGGGTGACCCTGCCGAGGTGGCCCGCTATGCGGAGGTGCTCCAGCCCGAAGCCGTCCGGCTCGGTGTCGAGCTCGGAGAACCCAGGTGGGAGGACGACGACTACGACGCCAAGCTCGAGGTCGTCGAATCAGCCGGCATCCATCTGGTCAGCTTCACCTTCGGTTACCCGTCGGCGGGTACGGTGGATCGGCTCCGCCGTGCCGACTGCCTGGTGGCGGTGACCGTGACCTCGGTGCCCGAAGCCGAGGCGGCTGTTGCCGTCGGTACCGATGTACTGGTTGTCCAGGGGACTGAGGCCGGCGGTCATCAGGGCGCCTTCCTCGACCTCGCCCCCGCCACCCGCCCGTTGCTGTCCCTGCTGGCCGAGATCCGAGCGGTCACCGATCTTCCCATCATCGGGAGTGGCGGCATCATGTCCGGTGCCGATGGCGCGGCGGCGCTCGGGGCCGGCGCGGCCGCCGTGCAGGTCGGGACGGCACTGCTGTGCACCCCGGAGGCGGGCACCTCGGCCCCGTACCGACGGGCACTCCGCGACGGGCGCTATACCGACACCATCTTGACCCGCGCCTTCAGCGGTCGCTTCGCCCGTGGCCTGGCCAACGAGTTCGCCCTCGATCACGACGGGCAGGCCCCGTCCGCCTATCCCGAGGTCCATCACCTGACCCGTCCACTCCGTATCGCCGCCACCCGGGCCGGCGATGCCAGCGTTCCGAACCTGTGGGCCGGCACCGGATGGCGAGCGCTCACCAGCGAGCCGGCCGGGGCTGTGGTCGGCTGGATCGCCGCCGGCATGGTCGGCGCCCGGTAGGAGCCCGGGCGCGGCCGGGCTGGCTCCTACCGGCCTGCCACCCAGGGCCGCCGATCCCCGTCGATGACCGTGACCAGCTCGCTCAGGCCGGCCCGCTCGGTGGCGCGTGCCTTCCGCCCGGGGAGCCCGGGCGTGCCCAGGTTCACCCATCCGAGCAGCTGCTCGTGCTCGGTCAGCCCGAACAACGCCCGTACCGGCTCGGTCTCCAGTACCGCCGCGCTCTTCCACACGGCGCCGAACCCGAGCGCGGCGGCGGCCAGGACGATGGCGTACCCGGTGCAGGAGGCCGAGGCCACCTGTTCCCACACCGGGACATTGGACGAAGGATCGGGAGAGGCGATCACCGCCACCGAGCAGGGGGCGGCGAACGCCTTCCCCCGCATCTTCGTCACCACGGCCTCGGGGAGGTCGTCGCCCCTCAGCAGATGCAGGCCCGCCACCAGCGCGTCCCCCATCCTGTCCTTGCCGGCCCCGGCGACCACGGCGAAGCGCCAGGGCTGCAGGCCCCCGTGATCGGGGACGGTGGTGGCCGTCTCCAGGATGGTGGCCAGGGCCCCGTCATCGGGAGCCGAGCCGTCCCGGGCCGGTTCGGGCCGGGGCGCAGCCAACCCCTCGATGCCAGGCCGCGAGCCGCGTCGCCGGTGGCGCCGTCGCCAGTCATGTCCGGGCCCTTCCCTCTCTGCATCCGCGGGTTCGGTGATCCCATGAGCGTAGAGCCCGGCGGGCGCCGTCCGGGTCCGCTCCTCTCACCGGCGCCGGAATCAGCCCACCGACTGCGGCTCCTCGGCCGTCGACCCCAGCGTGGCCGTCACGGTCATGCGGGCCTTGCCCCGGTAGAGGCCGACCTCGACCGTCTGGCCCGGCTTGTGGCCTGGATGGCCGCGCCAAGCTGGTCGGCACTGGTGATGGCTCGGCCGTCCAGTGAGACGATCACGTCCCCCTGTGCGATCCCGGCGGTCACCGCGGGCGAGCCGCTCACCACCTGGAGGACCACCGCACCCCGGGTGGGGACGAAGTTGTAGGCACTGCGCACCTGGCTGGTCATCGTCTCGATCTCGACCCCCAGGTAGCCCGAACCGCTGCTGGCTGTCGTCGCCGATCCTCCGGCTCCGCAGGCCGGGCAGGAGCTGGGTGATCTTGTTGGAAGGGATGGCGAATCCGATGTCCTGGGCCTGGGCCGTGCCGTCGGTGCTGGAGGCCACCGCGGTGTTCATCCCGATGACCATGCCCGAGCTGTCGACCAGCGGCCCGCCGGAGTTGCCCGGGTTGATGGCGGCGTCGGTCTGGATCATGTTGATCAGGGTCTCGGTGCCGGTGCCGGAGGAGTCGCTGGCCTGCACGGTGCGGCCCTTGGCCGAGATGATCCCCTGGGTCACCGTCGGGGTACCGGCGGACAGCCCGAGGGCGTTGCCGATGGCCACCACCGCGTCACCCACCTGGACGTCGTCGGAGTCGCCGTAGGACACGGTGGGCAGGTTGGACTGGCCGTCGATCTGGAGGAGGGCCACGTCGTTGGCCGGGTCGGTGTCGATCAGGGTGGCCGGCAGCGCCTTGAGGCTGCCGTACAGGGTCACCGTGATGGTGGTGGCACCGGAGATGACGTGGTTGTTGGTGACCACTTCGCCGTCGGGGGTGATGATCATCCCCGTGCCCTGGTCCTCCTGCGTCCCGCCGGAGCCACTGCCGAAGATGGCATCCGACGCCGGCTCCGGTGACGTCGCCTCGATGGAGACCACGGCCGGCAGCACCTTGTGCGATCACCGACTCGATGTCGGTGGTGCCGTTGAGCAGCGCCGGACCCGCCGAGATCTCCTTGACCGTGGTCCCCGCCGCTGACGTGGCCGGAGGCGGCCACGATCTCGCCGCCGATCACCGCGCCGAGCAGGGCGGCGGCCAGCACGACCGAGATCCACAGCCAGTTCGGCGTCCGAGGGCGTCGCCGACCTGCCCACCCGGGATGACCGACGGCCCGCGCCGGGATGGTGGCGCCGTCGCCCGTCGCCGGTGGGCTCGGCTCGAGCCCGAGGCCGGCATCCTGCCGGCCGGACCCAGCCGGCGGCTCACGCCACTGCAGTGGGAGGAAGGGGTCGTTGGACGCCGCCGGCCGCGTGGCGCCCGAGGCGCGTCCGGCCGCCTGCTCCCCCGCTTCCGGGCCGTCGGCCCCCCAGTGCTCCATCGTCTGCCCCCTCGAACCCCCGCCCCGCGCCGGGTCCCCGCCCTTTCGTGGTCGGACCAACGTCCGGAGCTACCCGATCATGCTACGGCGGCACCGACCGGATAAACCTGCATTTCAGAGGGTTCTTATCCTCTTCTTACCCCGGACCGTCGGAGCTTTTTCCCGTGCCGACCGGTGACGGCAGTAGCCTGTCGCCCGGTATGGCCCATCGAATCGAAGTCGAGCTCACCAGCCAGACCGGGGACGTCCACCTGGACGTGGCGCGCCGCCGGAGCCAAGCAACCGCGTGGGACGGTCGACGCCGCGCTGGTCCCCGAGGGGTCCGGCGTGGGCTCGGTGCTGCGGGCCGAGGTCGAGACCACCCTCGACGGCACCACGGTGACCGCCCTGCTGGCCCCCAAGGGCAAGGCCGCGCCCCGCCCGGTCGAGAGGATCGAGATCCTCGGGACCCCCCAGCGGGGACCCGACGTCAACGTGGTGCTCGCCTCGCAAGACCAAGCGTCGCCGCGACGAGGGCTCCGACGGCCAGCGGGACGGCACCCGTCGACCCCGGTCGGGCGGCGCCGAGCGCGGCGGGCGCGGCGAGGGCGAGAAGCGGGGACACGGCGATGCCGGCCCGAGGCCGCGCCGCGAGCCTGCCACCCCGGCGGCCGACGGCGGTGCCCGCCGCCGGCCCGGCCCGGCCCGGCCCGGTGGGCGCGAGACCGGTGGCCGGGACAACCCCCGCCGGCTGGCCCCGTCGACCACCTACCGGAACGCGGCCCTGGCCACCCTCAGGCCGGAGCAGCTCCCGGTGGCCGAGCAGCTCCTCCGGGGCGGGATCCCCTCCGTGCGCCAGGCCATCGAAGAGCAGAACGCCCGGGCCCGGGCCGACGGACGGCCCGAGGTCACCCCCGGTCCCCTGCTGGCCATGGCCGAGCAGCTCCTCCCGGTGGTCAACCCGGCCAACTGGAAGGACCGTGCCTCGGTGGCCCGCGCCGCGGGCAAGGACGTCCCTCTCCGCGAGCTCCGCTCGATCGTGGCCTCGTCCTCGACGGTGACCCTCGACGAGGAGGGCAACGAGATGGCCACCGCCCTGCGCACCTCCCTCAACGAACGGGTCACCGCCCTGCGGGAGCGCTGGCTCGAACGGATCACCGCCGCCCTCGACGAGGGACGGGTGGTCGACGCCGTGCGCGCCTCGATCCGGCCGCCGGAGCCGGCGGCCCGCCTCACCGCCGAGCTGGCCGTGCGCCTGGCCGACGCCGCCGGCCAGGCCATGTCCGGCGAGACCCCGCCCGCCGAGTGGCTGGCCCTCCTCGAGGTGGTGGTGGAGTCGCCGGTCCGCCGGACGGTCAAGCCGGCCGGCCTCCCCGTGCCGCGCCGACGAGGAGCTGCTGGCCGCGGCCCGCAAGGCATCCGGGTACGTGCCCGAGCTGGCCCGGCTGATGGGCATCCCCATCCCTCCGCCGCCCGGTCCCCGCCGGCCGGTGCCGGCCCGTTCCGCTCCCGGCCGCCGGGCGTCCTGAGGCCATGCCGGCGGGCCGTTCCCGCCGTCCGGTCGGTCAGTCGATCCGGCGGTGCATGGTGAGCATCCGCGCCTTGAACCCGGCCGACTCGTAGAAGTTCTTCGCTCCGCGGTCGCCGGGCAGGGCGAGCCCGTCCACCCCCCGGCAGCCCCGCGCCGCCAGCCAGGAGACCGAGGAGTCCAACAGGAGCCGCCCCAGCCCCACCCCCCTGGCCCCGGGCTCGACGTAGCAGGCGTCGAGCACGCCGAGGGGCCCGGCCGGACCGAGGTCCTCCACGTGGCACACGCCGAAGCCGGTGACCACGTCGTCGAGGGTGCCCACCAGCACCAGCGCCGATTCGTCGGCCAGCAGGCGGTCCAGCCGGTGGCCTCCCCCGTCGGGACCGGCCCGGCCGTCGGAGGCGGCCAGCAGCAGGGAACCGCCCCGCTGTGCGCCGACGGTGTCGGACAGCTCGGCCGCCATCTCCAGCACGCGTGCCGCGTCGCCATCGACCGCGGTCCGCACCGCCTCCATCAGGCCCCCGGCGGTCGACCTGCCCGGGGGACCGGGCTAGGACCGTTCATCGAGGAGCTGGTCCACCCGGCTGAGAATGGTCCGCCGGCCCCGCGTGGACGCCTCGTAGGCCCGCACGGACACCAGCTCCATGCGATTCAGGCCGTCGAGGCGCTGGACCACCTGTGACGCCGACAGCGAGTCGAAGCCGGGGATGGACAGCGTCGACACCTCGGGCACGTGCCCGTTGGCGCCGCCGCCCGGGGCCGGTGGTCGGCCCGGGGGGACGGTCCAGACCGCCGCGGCCCCGCCGGTGGGTCCCGCGTCGTGCGCGCCGCCGGCTGGCCGCGACCGGGCCGCCCCGTGATCCGACGGCGAGTGGAACAGCCCGGCCGACCGCCGGCGCAGCTCGTCAGTTCCGGCTTGCACCACGAACCTGCCCACCGCCCGGGCCGACGACACCCGCACCCCCAACCGGTCGCGTCCCCGGGCGGCCAGCTTCGGGAGCTCTTCGGCCACCGAGACGACGATGCCGGCCGGGACGTAGACCAACAGGTCCAGGATGCGTTCGTTCAGAGTTGCGTCGTCGGGTGGTGCGTCATGCGAATCGGCCATGGTCGGCTCCCGGTCACACGCAGTCGCGGCAGAGCATCTTCTTCCGGTCCGCCAGCTGGTTCGGGTGCTTGACCAGAAAGCACGATCGGCACACGAACTCCCCGGGTTGCTTGGGGAGGACCCGCTCCACACCGTCGCCGCTCCGGTCCTCCGGCTCGGGCGTGTCCTCGTCGTCCTCGACCTCTTCGACGACCAGCCGTTCCTTCAGGATGGTGTCCAGGCTCGCCTCGACATCCTCGTCGTCGGGCTCCTCCTCGTCATCCTCTTCCGACTCCTCCCCCGCCTTGGTCGCCACCTTGGCTCCGACCTCGGGGATGGCGTCGGCCTCCTCGTCCTCGTCGTCCACGACGACGTCATCGACGTCGACGTCGTCCTCGTCGTCGGGAAGCGCCAGCCCGTCTTCGGCAATCAGGTCGTCGTCCACCAGCTCATCGAGGTCGCCCTCGATGAGCTCGTCGGGTCCTTCGACTTCGTCGAGTTCTTGTGCCATCTCGGTCCTTCAGTGGTGAGTTGGGCGGGAGCATAGACGCTCCGGCGCCCTCATCGTTCACCGGCCGCCGTACCAACTGTGCTGGGTCAACGGACCCGGGGGCCCGCTTCGAATCGTGGCCTCACGGAGCGGGTCCGACGTTCGGCCCGCTCCCCCGTCCGGCCAGTCGCCTGCGAGGTCGGACTGGTCGGCCCGAGCGGGCCCAGGCGGTAGGACCCAGGGGTCTTTGGCACCATCCCCCCGCTACCTCCGGACTGCGCCGGCTGGTCGCGGGAAGATGTTTTCTACTCGATCCCCTGGGCCTCCCTCCGCCTCTCACAGCATCCCCCCCTCAATCCATTCCGTCCGGAACCGTCGGGAATGTCTTGCGGGGCGACTGGGACTGGGCGAACGATAGGCCACCGACCGTGCCGCTCGTCAAATGACATTCTGTGCACACCACCTGGGCGTTTGGGCAACTCCCCAGGTCAGGGGATTGCAGGATTTCCTGCACCCGACATCGAATTCCGTCTCCCTTCGGCGCGCCGCTCGGCCGGAAGGCGTTCGAGGTCCTCGGAGCCGAAATCCACGTGGGACATGGCTTCGGCCAACAGGCGGTGCCCGGCCTGGTCGGCGATCAGACGATGCATCTCCTGGGCCACCCACCGGTAGCTCGGGTGACCCTGGGGTCCGGAGCGGAGTTCGACGAGGTGCATCGCCTCGCGGGCGTTCATCTGCATGGTGTAGCGGATGCGGTAGGCCAGGGCCACGGCGTAGGCGGCCTGGACGGGGAACGAGGGGGCCAGGACCTCGGCGAGCTCACGGGACCGCTCCAAGGAGGCCACGTACCGCTCCTCCAGCCCGGCGTCGGCGACCACGTCGGGGACGTCGTAGCCCAGATGGGTGCCGAGCGACTGCCATTCGATGGTCAGCATGCGGTGACGCTGCAGGTCCCGGAAGGCGCCGTAGTCGGTGACCACGTCGAACCGGTAGCCGGTGCGCTCGAAGGCCCGCCCCGGGCGGTGGCGCCGGTTGGCGCGGTCCCCCACGTAGGCCAGCACGATCGACCGCCGCTCCTCGGCTCCCAACCGGTCTACCCGGCGCCGCACCTCCTCTTCGGACTGGTGGGTCAGGGGGGCGCAGATGGCGGCGATGACTTTCGACTCGCCGTCGGGGTCGAAGTCGAGCAGGGTGACCGACGGACGCCCCGAGGGGCCGCCCACCGGAGCATCGCCGGCCGCCACCAGATCGGGGAAGAGCCTGTCCACCAGCTCGGCCGTCTCCCGGCGGGTCGTGTCCAGGTACGCCGACCACGCGCCGCCCCGATCAGGCCGGTCCACCCGCTGCAGGAAGGACGGGATCACCTTGCGGAGCTCCTCCAGCATCAGCTCGGCGTACTGGCGGGCCTCGGGCAGCGGATGGGAGCGCATGCGGAGGAGGAGCATCTCGTAGGACTGGCCCGTCCCGTAGATGCCCACGTTGGACAGCGATGCAGCCGGGAGGAGGCCCCGGAGGGCATCGAGCGCCTTGGCCCGGATCGCCTGGCGGTGGACGAAGTCGGAGTCGCCCGGTTGGCGCGGGTGGCGGACCGTGAGCCAGGCCTGGGCCGCCTCGAGCAGCTCCCCGTAGGTGTCGAACATGCGGTCCATGTCCCCCACGTAGCGGGCGCCGAGCGGCGAGTCGAGCAGGCCGGGGTCCCGGTAGTAGCGGTAGTGACCGGTGGTGAGCCGCTGGTTGTAGGCGATGTAGCGGGTCGACTGCTCGAGGTAGGCCATCAGCCGGCCCCACTCCAGGACCTTGGTCAGCACGTTGGACGCCTGCTCGCAGGCCAGGTGGACCCCGCCGAGCTGGGCCACGGAGTCGTCCCCGTACTCGAAGAAGACCTTCTCGTAGAGCTCCTCGGCCCGGGTGAGCCCGACGGTGGCGTCCACGGTGGCGTCCCCGCTGATGTCCAGCTCGCCCACGAACTCGTCGAGGAACAGTCGTCGCAGGCTCTTGGGTGAGCGCGAGTAGCGGGCGAACAGGGCCCCCTTGACCACCTCGGGCAGGTTGACCAGGGCGAAGACCGGCCGGTCGAGGTTGGTGACGTATCGGCGGAGGATGTCTTCCTCCTCAGCGCTGAACGTCTCCACGGCATAGGGGAACATGCCCGGATCACACTACGACGGCGCCGGCGGGTCAGGCGCGGACCCCAGCCCGGCCGGGTCGTCGGCGCCCACGACCCCGCGCCGGAGGAGCGCCACGGCCAACCCGGCGGCGTCCCGGGTGTCGGGATCGGACGCCACCTGGGCCAGCTGGCGCACCAGGTCGATCACCTGGCGGACGTTGCGCACGAAGTCCCCGGGGGCCACATCCGTCTCGTTGAGCACCGAGTCGAGGGTCGCTCCCCCGGCCCAGGCCATCACGGCCCGGGCCAGTCCCGGGTCGGGGCGGCGGGTCCGGCGCAGCCCGACCCGCCGCTCGTCGGCCCGCAGGTCGCCGGCCAGCTCGGCCAGCTCGGCCAGCCGGTCGACGACCTTCCGCCGCCGGGGTTCGGGGTTGCCCTCCCCCGCCCTGCGGGCCTCGAAGGTGAAGGCGGAGACCACCCCGGCCAGCGAGGCCGGGTCCAGCCCGTCGAGCAGCCCCTGCCGGAGCGCTTCGGTGACCAGCAGGTCCGACTCGTGGTAGATGGAGGCGAGGGCGTGACCGGCCTCGGTCATCCTCCACCCCTCGATGAATCCCCGGGCCTCGAGGATGGCCAGCCGCCGGTCGAGCTGGGCGGAGAGCGACACCGACCCCGCCGGTGCCTGCCACTGGCCGTAGGAGGCGGCCAGCAGCCGGTGGGCCTCCTCCCGCGACCAGCGGCGGACCAGGTTCACGGCCAGGTTGTAGGTGGGGTGGAAGGAGGAGACCAGATCGGGCGGAGGGGCGGTGGCGGTGCGGGCCACCTGGACGAAGGGCGTGGCCGGGGACCAGAGCACGAAGGCGTGGCCCACGGTGTCGATGCCGCGGCGACCGGCCCGTCCGGTCAGCTGCCGGTACTCGCCCGAGGTGAGGGCCGAGGTGTCCGATCCCGCGGAACTTGGCGAACCGCTCCACCACCACGGTCCGGGCCGGCATGTTGATGCCGAGGGCCAGCGTCTCGGTGGCGAACACGACCTTCAGCAGGCCCTCGGAGAAGCACTGCTCGACGGCCTGGCGGAAGGCGGGGACCAGGCCGGCGTGGTGGGGGGCGATACCGGCCTCGAGGGCGGCCGACCACGGCCCGTACCCCAACGTGGCCAGGTCGTCGTCGTCGAGCCGGTCGACCGCCTCCTCGGTCAGCTGCCGGATCCGGCGCCGCTCGTCCGGCGTGGTCAGCCGGATGCCGTCCTGCAGGCACTGGCGGGCGGCATCGTCGCAGGCGGCCCGCGAGAAGATGAAGGTGATGGCGGGCAGCATGTCCTCTCCGGCCAGGTACTCGATCACCTCGGTCCGCCGCGGTACCCGGAGCCGGTGACGCGGGTTGCGGCGGCGGCGCTCGTCCATGGTGGTGCCGTCGGGGTTGGCCTTCCCGTCCCGGAGCAGCGGCAGCACGATGAGCCGCTCGCTCCCCCGTTCGGCCACGGCGAAATGGTGGTGCAGCGTCACCGGCCGGTGGGACTCCACGACCACCTTCGTGGTCCCGCGGACCGAGGTCAGCCAGGCCCCGAAGTCCGAGGCGTTGCTGACGGTGGCCGACAGGCTCACGAAGGTCACCCCCGGCGGGGTGAGCACCAGGACCTCCTCCCACACCGAGCCCCGGTAGGGGTCCTGGAGGTAGTGGACCTCGTCCAGCACCACCACGGCCAGCCCGTCGAGCAGTGCCGACCGGGCGAAGAGCATGTTGCGGAGGACCTCGGTGGTCATCACCACGATGGGCGCCCGGGCCTGGTGGGAGACGTCCCCGGTCAGCAGCCCCACCCGGTCGTCCCCGTAGCGCAGCGACAGCTCGGCGAACTTCTGGTTGGACAGGGCCTTGATCGGCGTGGTGTAGAAGGCCTTGCCACCGGCCATGACGGCCCGGGCCGCGGCGTACTCGGCGACCAGCGTCTTGCCCGAGCCGGTGGGGGCCGACACCAGCACCGACTCCCCCCGGTCGATGGCGTCCATGGACCGGCGCTGGAACCCGTCGAGGGGGAAGTCGAGGCTGCGCTCGAAGCGCTCGCGGAAGCCCTCCCCCTCGTCGCCCCCAGCATCCCGGACGGTGTCCCGGATGCTCCGGGACGTCATCGCCCGAGGAGCTTCCCGACGACGATGGACAGCTCGTAGAAGATGTACATGGGAATGGCCAGGGCCATCATCGAGAACGGGTCGGAGCTCGGGGTCACCACCCCGGCCACCACCACGATCACCACGATGGCCCACCGGCGCCACGAGGACAGCTTCTTCGGCGTGAGGGCACCGGCCAGCTCGAGCGACACCAGCAGCACCGGGAACTCGAAGGTGAGCCCGAACACGGTCATCAGCAGCACGATGAGGCTGAGGTACTTGGAGGGGTCGAGGATCTCGGTCAGGCGTCGGTCCGCCGATGTTGTCGAGCCAGGCCAGGGCATGGGGGAAGGTGAGGTAGGCCACCACACAGCCCAGGGCGAACAGGAGGATGGAGGCCACGATGAAGGGGATGGCGTACCGCTTCTCGTTGCGCTTGAGGCCCGGGGTGATGAACCGCCAGAACTCCCACAAGAGCACCGGCGAGGCCAGGAACATCCCGCCGTAGGCGGCGATCTTGACCCGGAGGGCCAGGCCGTCCAGCGGGCCGGTGATGTAGAAGCCGCAGCGGTGGGGCGCGATCTCGCAGTAGGGATGGCTGAGGAACGACAGGATCCACGGGTAGAGCAGGAAGGCCGCCGTGCCGGTGATGAGGAAGGTCACCGCGCACACCAGCACCCGCCGGCGGAGCTCGGCCAGATGCTCGACCAGGGTCATCGAGTCCGGCTGGGGCCGGGCTTCGCTCCGTCGCTTCAGTGAGATGGCCATGGGTCTCGAGTTCGAACCGTTCCGCGGTCGCCCGCAGGACCGGTCCGGTCAGTTCATCCCGGGGTCGTCGGGCACGGTCCCGCCCGAGGAGCGGACCTGGTGGACGATGCCCCCGGGGTCGGTGATCAGCACCCCGGGGATGCCCGGCGGCTCCTCGGAGGCCTGCACGGTCCCGGCCGGCCGGTTGGGCCCGGCTGACGGCTGGACGGCGTCTCCGTGCACGTCTGGTGGTTCGGAGCCGTTGGCCGTCCCGGATGTCGCGCCGTTCTCGGCGCTGTGGGTGTCGGCCAGGGTGTCGAGGAAGGACAGCGGCGACCGGACCGCCTGGGTGATGGTCTCGGTGGAGGGCAGGTCGGGGAAGGTGCCCCGGACCTCGGACTCCAGCCGTTCGCGGAACTTGCGGAAGTCGCCCCACAGCGCCCCCGATCTGCCTGGCCACCTTGGGCAGCTTGTCGGGTCCGAGGACGACGAGGGCCACCACCAGGATGACCAGCAGCTTCGCCGGGCTGAGGAAGGGCACGTCCCGAGTGTACCGGCGCCCGGCGGCGGACTGCGGTCCAGGCGCCCGCCCCCGGCCCGGCCCGCTCACCCGGGGACGGGGACCGGTGGCCCGCGGCCCGGCGGGGACCGCCGCGGGAGCGCCCGCCGCGGTGCCCACAGCACGGCGGCGAGGAGGGCGGCCACCACCACCGCCACCACCGACAGCACCACGATCCAGGCGGAGTCGCTCGAGGGGCCACACCACGAAGACCATCTTGCCCACGATCAGGCTCCCCGGGATGGGTCCGAAGTACCGGCTGTCCTCGGAGTCGGTCCGGTTGTCCCCCATCACGAAGTACTCGCCGGCGGGGACGGTGTAGGGATGGTTGAGGCTGAAGGCGTCGGGCAGGGGGCTCGGCGAGGTGCGGGCGCCGGGCTGGGCAGCCACGGCTCGGCCAGCGGCTTCCCGTCGATGTAGACCCGTCCGTCGACCGACGCGATGGTGTCCCCGGGCAGGCCGATGACCCGCTTGACCAGATCGGAGTAGTCGGCCTGCTCGAGGGGTGGCCGGCGGAAGACCACGATGTCGCCCCGGTGCACGCCGTGGAGGTGGTAGCTGAGCTTGTCCACCACGATGCGGTCGCCGATCTGGAGCGTGGGCAGCATCGACCCCGACGGGATGTAGAACATCTGGGCCACGTAGGTGCGGACCCCGACGGCCAGCACCAGGGCGACGACCAGCACCACCAGCCACTCGAGGACCCACCGCCGAGCGGGCCCGGGGACTCGGCCGAACCGCCTCGAGCCGCGCGGCCACGGTCGCAGGCTGGGCACCGGGACAGGGCCGACGGCACCGCGACCGGCGGCCGGATGGGCAGCGGCGTCCCGACGGGTCGGGCTGGGGAGTGTCGCGACGGCACCAGGAAGCGAGGCTACCCCACCGGGTACTGTCCGCCCGGCTGTCAATGGCCGGGACGGCCGCCGGACACGCCCGGGCCGCGTCTACAGCCCCTTGATGTGGCTGAGCGGCCACACCACGGCCACGGCCCGACCCACGATCAGCGACTTCGGGATGGGGCCGAAGAACCGGCTGTCCTCGGAGTCGGTGCGGTTGTCGCCCATCACGTAGTACTCGCCGGCCGGGATCTTGACCGGCCCGGGCAGGTTGAACTGGGGATGGGCGTCGCCGGGCAGGGCGCCCGTGTAGCTGTCCGGACCCGGGCGGGAGCCACGGCTCGTTGAGCCGTCTTGCCGTCGATGTAGACGTGGCCGTCCTTGGACGAGATGGTCTCGCCGGGCAGCCCGATCACCCGCTTGACCAGGTCGGCGTACTCCTGGTCCTCGAGGGGGGGCCGGGCGAAGACCACGATGTCGCCCCGGTGGACGCTGTGGAGGTCGTAGCTCAGCTTGTTGACGATGATCCGGTCGCCGACCTGGAGGGTCGGGTACATCGAGAGCGAGGGGATGGAGAACGACTGGACCACGTAGGTGCGGAGCACCACCGTGCACAGCAGCACGGCCATGAGGATGATCGCCCACTCGATCACGATCCGGTAGGCAGCGACGGCCCAGGTCGGCCGCTCCGGTTCCTCCGCCGTCGCTGTCGTCCACCAGGACGGCCCGATCCGGTCGCCGGCGGCGACTCGCCGGGAGGTTGGCTCGCTCACAATCAGGGGACGCTACCGCACCCGGACTCGCCGGCAATGTCGTGGGGCCGTGGCCACCGGGCGGCCCGGGCGGTGCCGGTCACAGCCCGGCGATGAGCTTCTCGACCCGCTCGTCCTTGGACTTGAAGGGGTCCTTCAGCAGCACGGTCCGCTGGGCCTGGTCGTTGAGCTTCAGGTGCACCCAGTCCACGGTGAAGTCGCGGCGGCGCTCCTTGGCCTTCTTCACGAACTCGCCCCGCAGGCGGGCCCGGGTGGTCTGGGGCGGCACGGACATGGCCGCGGCGATGTCGGCGTCGTCGCAGATCCGGTCGAGCTGGTCGTGACGCTGGAGCCGGTAGTAGAGCCCGCGGGTCCGGTCCACGTCGTGGTACTGGAGGTCGAGCAGCGACACCGTCGGGTTGTGCAGCGAGAGCCCGTGACGCTCGCGGTAGCGGTCGATGAGCCGGTACTTGGCCACCCAGTCGCACTCGCGGTGGAGCGACAGCGGGTCGGACTCGAGACCCTTCAGGCAGTGCTCCCACATGTCGAGGGCCCGGTCCTCCTGCGGGGAGAGCCCCTGACGGTCGCGGTAGCGGATGGCCCGCTGCAGGTACTCGCCCTGGATGTCCAGGGCGCTCATCTCCCGCCCGTTGGCCAGGCGGACCGGCCGGCGGCAGGTGATGTCGTGGCTGATCTCGCGGATGGCCCGGATCGGGTTCTCGAGGGTGAGGTCCCGCATCACCGTCGACGGGTCCTCGAGCATCCGGAGCACGATGCTGGTGGCCCCGACCTTCAGGAAGGTGGCGTACTCGCTCATGTTCGAGTCGCCCACGATGACGTGGAGCCGGCGGTACTTCTCGGCGTCGGCGTGGGGCTCGTCCCGGGTGTTGATGATGGGCCGGCTCCGGGTGGTGGCCGAGGACACCCCCTCCCAGATGTGCTCGGCCCGCTGGCTCAGGCAGAACACCGCACCCCGGGCCGTCTGGAGGACCTTGCCGGCCCCGGCGTAGGCCTGCCGGCTGACCAGGAACGGGATCAGGACCTCGGTGTAGTGGGCGAAGTCGTCGCGCCGGCTGGTCAGGTAGTTCTCGTGGCAGCCGTAGGAGTTGCCGGCCGAGTCGGTGTTGTTCTTGAACAGGTAGATGTCGCCCCGGATGCCCTCCTCCCGCAGCCGGGCCTCGGCCCCCTCGACCAGCGACGAGAGGATCCACTCCCCCGCCTTGTCGTGCACCACCAGCTCGGCGATGTCGTCGCATTCGGGGGTGGCGTACTCGGGGTGGCTGCCCACGTCGAGGTAGAGCCGGGCCCCGTTCTCGAGGAACACGTTGGAGGACCGACCCCAGCTCACCACCCGCCGGAAGAGGTAGCGGGCCACCTCGTCGGGGCTGAGCCGCCGCTGCCCGCGCAGGGTACAGGTCACCCCGTACTCGTTCTCCAAGCCGTAGATCCGCTTGTCCATTACCCTCACGGTACCGTGGGGAGGGGCCGGTCACGAACGGGCAGTCACCTGGTGGGTCGCCGGCCGACAACCTGCCGGTTACGAGCCTGGCCCGGCCCGGGTCTCCAGCTCAGGCCAGCAGGGACTCCAGCTCGGCGTCCACCAGCCGCCGGAAGGCCCGGCGGCCGTTGCCCTGGGCCAGCACGGCGACCTCGAGGTCCGCCCCCCTGAGCGTCGCGGTCGGGGCCGGCCAGCGACGCGCACCGCGGCCCGCAGGGCCTCGGGAAGGACCAGCCCTCGGTCCACTGCTCCTCGAGCCGCTCGGCGATGGCCTCGGTCTCGCCCCCGAGCACCGCGTAGCGGTCCTCGTCGGTGATCGTCCCCTCGTAGGCGATGTGGTACAGCTGGTGGGGTCGGCGCCCGGTGCCCAGCTCGGCCACCAGGATCTCCACCTCGAGCGGCTTCATCTCGTGGGTGAACACCTGGCCCAGGTACTGGGCGTACAGGTTGGCCAGCGACCGGGCGTCCACGTCCTCGCGGCTGTAGGCGTAGCCCTTGGTGTCGGCGTGCCGGATGCCCGACACCCGCAGCTGGTCGAACTCGTTGTACTTGCCCACCCCGGCGAAGGCGATGCGGTCGTAGATCTCGCTGATCTTGTGGAGCGAACGGGACGGGTTGTCGGCCACGATGGCGATCCCGAGGTCGTAGGTGGTGGCGATGAGCGACCGACCCCGGGCGATGCCCTTCTGGGCGTACTCGGCCCGGTCCTTCATCACCTGCTCGGGGGCCACGTAGTAGGGCATGGTCATGGCTGGCGACCCTCCGCCCGGCGTCGTTCGATGAGGGAGGCGAACCGCTCGGCCACCTCGTCCTCGGGCACCGTCTCGAAGCCGTCGGCGGTGACCGTGGCCACCAGCGGGTAGATGCCTCGGATGAGGTCGGGACCGCCGGTGGCCGAGTCCTCGTCGGCCGCCTCGTACAGCGACTCGATGGCCAGCTCCACGGCCTCGTCACGCGGCCATGCCCGACCGGTAGCCGAGCTTGATGGTGGTCCGGGCGTCCCGACCACCGGAGCCGGTGGCGTTGTGCTCGGTCTCCTCGTAGTGGCCGCCGGTCACGTCGTAGGTGAAGATCCGGCCGGTGCCGCGGGCCAGGTCGTACCCGGCGAACAACGGGACCACGGCCAGACCCTGCATGGCCATGGGCAGGTGCTCCCGGACCATCTGGCCGAGCTGGTTGGCCTTCCCCTCGAGGCTCAGCACCACGCCCTCGACCTTCTCGTAGTGCTCGAGCTGGGTCTGGAACAGCCGGACCATCTCGACCGCCGGGCCGGCCGCCCCGGCGATGGCCACGGCCGAGTAGCGGTCGGCCGGGAAGACCTTCTCCATGGACCGGTGGGCGATGGCGTGCCCCTCGGTGGCCCGCCGGTCCCCGGCCATCACGATGCCGTCGGCGAAGCGCAGGGCCACCACCGTGGTCCCGTGGCGGAACTCGGCGGCCGCGGGCCCACCCCCGGGTTGGCCCCGGCCAGTCCGGCCGGACACGGTCGGGTGCACCGGAACCTGGAGCCGACGGATCAGTCCGGCGAAGTCGGGGCCGGGATCTTCAGTTGTCGAAAAGAGCGGCAGCGTCACCGGGGCTACTCGCCGCCCTTTTGGACGTAGTTGCGCACGAACTCCTCGGCGTTGTCCTCGAGCACCTCGTCGATCTCGTCGAGCAGGTCGTCGAGCTCGGCCTTCAGCTTCTCGCCCGCTGGCCGAGGCCGGCCGGAACCTCTTCCACGACCTCGTCGGCCCGCTCGGTGGTGGTCGTCTTCTTCTTCTGTTCTCGTTCAGCCATCTCGTTCAGCCATCCCCTACTCTCCCTAGCTGCTCAGTTCTCCCTAGCTGCTCAATCGGTCCAGCAGCTCGGACGGGCTCGCGCACACGTCCAGCAGATCCTCGACGTGCTCGGCCGTGCCCTTCAGAGGGTCCATCATAGGGACACGTCGCAGCGGGTCGGTGCCGAGGTCGAACACCAGCGAATCCCAGTTGGCGGTGACCACCGCCGAGGGCCATTTCTTGAGGCACTGGCCCCGGAACCAGGCCCGGGTCCCCCGGGGGGGCTCGGAGACCGCGGCCACCACCGATTCCTCGTCGACCAGCCGCTCGGTGTCCAGCCGGGCGAACAGCGAACGGGCCGGCCGCAGGTCGTGGTACTGGAGGTCCAGCGCGGCCAGCCGGTGGTCGTCCCAGTCGCAGCCGTGCCGGTCCCGGTAGGCCTCGATCAGCTGGAGCTTGGCCACCCAGTCGAGCTGGCGGGCCAGGGACATCGGGTCGGTCTCCAGCCCGTTGAGGACCTGACTCCCAGCGCCGCAGCACCTCCTCGCCGATGCTCCTCGTCGCCCATGCACTCGAGGCCCTCGGTCGTCGGCGTACTTGCGGGCCAGCGAGAAGAGCTCCCACTGGATGGCCAGGGCGGTGGCCGTCGAGCCGTCGGCCATCGGGAGCGGCGGGTGAACGTCCGGTCCAGCGCCACCTCGTGCATGGCCGCGCACCGGGTCGGCCAGGGCCAGGCTCCGGCTGCCGGACACGTCGTCCTCGATCATGGCCAGCACCAGCGAGGTGGTCCCCACCTTCAAGAAGGTGGCCACCTCGGCCAGGTTGGCGTCGCCCACGATGACGTGGAGCCGGCGGTACCGGTGCGGGTCGGCGTGGGGCTCGTCGCGGGTGTTGACGATGGGACGCTTCAGGGTGGTCTCCAGGCCCACCTGCTCCTCGAAGAACTCGGCCCGCTGGGAGAGCTGGAAGTCGACGCGCCGCCCGTCGTGGGTGCGGTCTCCGATCCGACCTTGCCGGCCCCGGCGAAGATCTGGCGGGTGACGAAGTGCGGGGTGATGCCGGCCACGATCCGGGTGAAGGGCGCGGCCCGGTCCATCAGGTAGTTCTCGTGGGCACCGTAGGAGTTGCCCTTCCCGTCCGAGTTGTTCTTGTAGATGACCAGCCGGGACCCGTCGTGGGCGGCCAGGTCGGCCGCTTCCATCGACCGGGTCAGGATCAGCTCGCCGGCCCGGTCGTAGCGGAGGCACTCGAGGGCGTCCCGGCACTCGGGCGTCGAGAACTCGGGGTGGGCGTGGTCGACGTAGTAGCGGGCCCCGTTGGTGAGCACGGTGTTGACCAGATGGGTCTCGACCTGGGGCGGCATGGCACCCTCGCGGGCGAAACCGCGGGCGTCGTTGCCCGGCGCCTCGTCCTCGAAGTCCCAGCCGGTCTGCTGGCGGGCCACGTCGTGGGCGTAGGCGTTGATCAGCACCGAGGAGGCGGCGATCGGATTCGGGATCGCCGTGCACCACCTGGATGCCGTACTCGGTCTCGATTCCGCAGACCTTGGGGATGGCCATGCAGTCGACCCTATCCCGGCCGGTGGTCAGAGATACTGACCGGTACCCACCCGCTCGATGGACCGGCCACCCTTGGTCTCCTCCTCGGTCGCTGATGAGCGTGCGGATGTAGACGATCCGCTCGCCCTTCTTGCCGGAGATCTTCGCCCAGTCGTCCGGATTGGTGGTGTTCGGGAAGATCCTCGTTCTCCTTGTACTCCTGGCGGATCGACTCGAGCAGGTCGTCGGTGCGGATCCCCGGGTCTCCTCGGCGATGGCCCGCTTGATGGCCAGCTTCTTGGCCCGGCGCACGATGTTCTCGATCATCGCCCCCGAGGAGAAGTCGCGGTAGTAGAGGACCTCTTTGTCGCCGTTCTGGTAGGTGACCTCGAGGAAGCGGTTCTCCTCGTCGTTGCGGTACATCTCGGCCACCGTGGACTCGATCATGGCCTGGGTGGCCTTGGCCGGGTCCCCCCCACCGAGCGACTGCACCTCGTCGGCGTCGAGGGGCAGGTCCGGGGTCAGGTACCGGGAGAAGATCTGGGCCGCGGCCACCTCGTTGGGCCGCTCGATGCGGATCTTCACGTCGAGCCGCCCGGGCCGGAGGATGGCCGGATCGATCAGGTCCTCGCGGTTGGAGGCCCCGATCACGATCACGTCCTTCAGGGTCTCCACGCCGTCGATCTCGGCCAGCAGCTGGGGCACGATGGTCGACTCCATGTCCGAGCTGATGCCGGTCCCGCGGGTCCGGAACAACGAGTCCATCTCGTCGAAGAAGACGATGACCGGGACGCCCTCTTCCGACTTCTCCCGGGCCCGCTGGAAGACCAGCCGGATCTGCCGCTCGGTCTCCCCCACGTACTTGTTGAGGAGCTCGGGCCCCTTGATGTTGAGGAAGTAGCTCCGGGCGTTGGTGTTGCCGGTGACCTCGGCCACCTTCTTGGCCAGCGAGTTGGCCACCGCCTTGGCGATCAGGGTCTTGCCGCACCCCGGTGGCCCGTAGAGCAGGATGCCCTTGGGCGCGGGCAGCTTGTGCTCGGAGTAGAGCTCCCGGTAGAGGTAGGGAAGCTCGACGGCGTCGGTGATGGCCTCGATCTGGTCGTCGAGCCCCCCGACGTCGGCGTAGGTGACGTCGGGCACCTCCTCGAGCACCAGCTCCTCGACCTCGGGACGGGCCAGCTTCTCGATCAGCAGGCCGGTGCGCGACTCCATCAGGACGGTGTCGCCGGCCCGCAGCTTGACCCCGATCAGGGCGTCGGACAGCTCGGCCACCCGCTCCTCGTCGGCCCGGCCGAAGACCAGGGCCCGCCTGCCGTCCTCGAGCACCTCCTTCAGCACCACCACCTCGCCGGAGCCCTCGCCCTCGCGGGCCAGGATCACGTTGAGCGACTCGTTGAGGACCACCTCGTTGCCCCGCTGGAGATCGTCGAGCTCGATGTCGGGATGGAGCGACACCCGCATCTTGCGACCCCCGGAGAAGACGTCGACCGTGCCGTCGTCGTTGGTCCCGAGGAAGGTCCCGTAGGCGGCCGGCGGCTGGGTCAGCTTCTCCACCTCTTCGCGCAGGTTGGCCACGTGCTCCTTGGCCGTCTGCAGGGTGAAGGTGAGCTTCTCGTTCTGCGAGATGGCCTGGGCCAGCTGCCCCTTGGTCTCGAGCAGCTTCTCCTCGAGGGTCTGGACCCGCCGGGGGCTCTCCTGCAGCCGGCGGCGCAGGACGGTGACCTCCTCCTCGGCCGCCTGGGCCCGGATCCGCAACGCCTCGAGGTCGTCGTCCATCGGATCCGCCCGTCGCTGGTCATCCGCGCCATCGTCGAAATCAACCGTCGGAATCACCTCGCTCGGTTTGCGCCCCTGCTGGCGACCCTACACCGGCACCTGCCGGTTCAACGCGCCATTGGCACCCCCGACGGGCGCCTGATGGGCCAATTCTGACGGACCGTCAGCAAACGAGGCCGCGGTTCCGGATAGCATTGGGGCAGAGGTGCTGTGATCGGGGCCCGGCAGGCCCATGATCGCGGTGTCTTACCGGTCGGCCGTTGGCCGCCGACCGGCGGAGCCGACCCGGACCGACGAGTGGAAGCGTAGGAGTGACGTAACTGATGAAGGTCTGGATCGACCAGGATCTCTGCACCGGCGACGGCCTCTGCGAGGAGATCGCGCCCGCCGTGTTCACCCTGCTCGACGACGGGCTGGCCTACGTGAAGGAAGGCGCCGACGTGAAGAGCGAGCCCGGCGGATCGGCCGGCATGGCCGCGGTGCCCGAGGATCTCGAGGATGCGGTGGTCGAGGCGTCCGAGGAGTGCCCGGGCGAGTGCATCTTCATCGAGCAGAGCTGACCCCGACCACCCGGGAGGGTTGACCGGTCCCGCTCCCCATTCGGCCCGATCCATATTCGGCCCGCTCCACACTCGTCCCGCCGTCCACTCGTCCCGTCCACACTCGGCCTTGCCGTCCACTCGGCCCGTCCGAGGACCCCGGTGCCGGTGAGCCCATTGTTCGGTTCAGGGGGCCGGGTCCGGCTCCCGATCGTCGAAGGGGACCAGCAGCCGGGCGGTGGTCAGGAATCCGGTGTGGCCGACCATGCGGTGGTCGGGGCGCACCGACCGGGCCTCGATGTGCCAGGTCCGGTGCAGGACCTCGAGGGTGGAGGCCAGCCCGAACCGGCTGGTGTCGAGCGCCGCCCGCAGCTGGGAGGTCTGGTTGATGGTGGGCAGGTAGGCGCACAGGATCCCCCCGGGTCGGAGGGCCTTGCCGGCATGGGGAAGCACCCGCCAGGGCTCGGGCAGGTCGAGGAGCAGGCGGTCGAGCCCCGCTTCGTCGATGCCCTCGTAGACGTCGCGGATCTCGACCCGGTAGCGGTCGCTGCCCGCACCCATGGCCTCCACGTTGCTGCGGGCCCGGTCGGCGAAGTCCTCCCGGAGCTCGTAGCCCACCACCTCGGCGCCGGCCCGGAGAAGGGCCATCGACAGCGCCCCCGAGCCCACCCCGGCCTCGAGCACCCGCATCCCGGGGGCGATGTCGGCCTCGATCAGGATGGCCCCGAGGTCCTTCGGGTAGATGACCTGGGCGCCCCGGGGCATCTTGAGCACGGCGTCGGAGAGGGTGGGCCGCACGACCAGGAACCGCCGACCGGTGCTGCCGAGGACGGTGCTCCCCTCGTCGATGCCGATCAGGTCGTCGTGGTCGACGATGCCGACATGGGTGTGGAAGGTGGCCCCGGGCCGCAGGGTGATCAGGTAGCGGCGCTGCTTGGCGTCGACCAGCAGGACCCGCTCGCCGGCCCCGAGGATGCTCCGATCCCCGTCGGGCCCCACGTCGCTCAGCGGCCGGACGGCTTGGACGGACCGGCCCGATGGTGCTGACGACCAGGCGCTCGCCCGGCTTGAGCTCGGTGCGGTAGACCACGTCGTCCTGGTGGCGGGCCCGGTTCATCATCCAGATGGCCACGCCGACCACCACCCAGGCGGTGTGATAGCCGCGCAGCCCGCGGCCGAACGCCTTGACCTGGATGTAGTGCAGCAAGGTGTCCACGGGTCAGATCCTCCGGACCTCGACGATGGCCGACCGCCGCCGGCCGTTCCGCCGGCCGATCAGGAAGACCACGGCCACCAGGGCCACGCCGACGGCCAGGCCCACGGTCAGCGCCTGGGACCGGGTCGACTCCACCTCGTCGGTGGCCTCCCCGGTCAGCTCGCGGAACTTGGCCTCGATGTCGTCACGGGTGATCGGTTTCGGCTCGGGGCTCATGGGGCCTCCTTCTTGGGTGCGTCGGCGGTCCGGCCCTGACCCCGGCTCACCGATCGCACGGCGATGGCCGCCACCAGCACCACGGCCACCGCGCAGATCAGGTAGGGGACCCAGGACAGGTTGCCCGAGAACGTGCTCCCGGTCTCCGTCTGGAGGAGCCGCAGGAACGCCACCGACAGGATGACCAGGCCGATGGCCAGGGCCACCGATCCGGCCACCCCGAAAACGATGAAGCGCCCCAGTCCCTTGAGGGGATCGAGGGTCTCCTGCTTGACGTAGTCGATGACCAGCTGGAGCGTCTCGCTCCCCGTGGTGCGCAGGCCACCCAGCCCTTTCCTGTGCCGCTTCGACTTCGGGCCACTGTCCTCCTTGGACTCTGCCGGTCACAGCCGGCACCGTGCCCACCGTGACCTGCTGGTTGTTGGCCCCAACTCTAGGCAGCCCCGGACCTGGCCCTGGCCGACGGCACCCGGGCGGGCCCGACCGCCCGGCGGTCACTGGCGGTCGGTGAACAGATAGGTGGAGCTGGACCGGGCCACCACCGTCCCCCGGTCGTCCACCACCTCGGCCTCGGCGAAGGCCACCCGGCTGCCCCCCGAGACGACCGAGGCTGTGCACTCGAGCACGGCGCCGACCCGTACCGGGGCCAGGAAGCTCGTCTTCATCTCCACGTTGGACGAGAACACCCTGCGCCCCGCCGCCCGGGCGAAGGTGATGGTGGCCGAACCCATGGCCGAGTCGGCCATGGCCCCGATGAAGCCGCCCTGGACGATGCCGGCCGGGTTGGCGAAACGCTCGTCGGCCCGCATCCGCCACACCGTCCGCCCGGGCACGGCCTTGTCGACGCAGGTCATGCCCAGGGTCAGCTCGCAGTTGGACGGGACCTGGATGCGCTGATCAGCCACCATGTGACGCTACCTCCCCCGCGTTCGTCGATACTGGAGGCATGGCCGATCGATCCGACGAACCACGAGGGCCGGCCGTCCTGGTCGGGGAAGCGGCCGAGGACTGGACCGGGGACGCCGTCTTCTACGAGTACTCCGCCGCCGCCGATCCGGTGGCCGCGGGGTCCATCGCCCCGGTGCCGGTGCACCGGTTCCCGGCCCGCATCCACGCCGGTGGCGGGTCGCGCATCATCCCCCTGGACCTCTCGGGGCCCCTCGGCGTCCCCTACCCGGCCACCAGCCCCGGCCTCCTGGCCTCGTTCGTGGTCGTCGACCCCTCCGAACCGGTGGTCACCGGGGCCGATGCCACCAGCGCGCTCTACTATTGCATGCGAGGCCGCGGCCACACCGACATCGAACGGACGTCGGTGTCCGGCGGCCCCGTCTCGGGCCGCATGGAGTGGTCGGAGGGCGATGTCATGACCTTTCCGGGCGGGTGCACGACCGTGCACGCGGCCGACCCCTCCGACCCTGCCGGTGCCCTGCTCTACCGGGTGACCGATGCCCCGCTCCTCCGTTATCTCGGGGTGACGGCCACCGAGGAGCGGTTCGGCCCCACCCGCTTCGACGGCTCCGAGGCCCGCGCCCGGCTGGCCGAGGTGGAGCGGGACCCCGAGGCCTCGCGCCGCAGCCGGGTCAGCATTCTCCTGGGCAGCACGGCGACGCCCCAGACCCTGACCGCCACCCACACCCTGTGGGCCATGATCGGCGTGCTTCCGGCCGGGCGGGTCCAGCGCCCGCACCGTCACCAGAGCGCGGCACTCGACCTGATCACCGAGTGCTCGCCCGGGTGCTACTCGCTGATCGGCTCGCGTCTGGACGCCGACGGCCTCATCGCCGATCCGCAGCGGGTGGACTGGGAGCCGGCCGGGGCCTTCGTCACCCCCCCGGGCCGGTGGCACAGCCATCACAACGAGTCCGGCCATCCCGCCTACCTGGTCCCCATCCAGGACGCCGGACTCCACACCTATCTGCGCTCCCTCGACATCCGGTTCACGTCGACGGGCGACTGAGCAGGCGTGCCCTTCGCCAGCGCGCTGTCGGAGCATCCCGTGGCCTCCCAGGCCACCGGGGAGGTGGCCGGTGCGGTACTCGAGTCCATCGGCGAGCGCCCGGACCTGGTCGTCCTGACCACCACCCGGCCCCACGCCGGCGCCCTGGAGGACATCGCCGCCGCCGTCGCCGCCGTGCTCCATCCGTTGGCCATGTTCGGCTGCGCGGCCGAGTCGGTGGTGGCCACCGGTCACGAGATCGAGGAGACGCCGGCCATCGCCCTCTGGGCCGGACGGGTCGGGCCCCTGGTCCAGGTCCACCTGGGCGCCACCCGGCTGGCCGACGACTCGTGGACCGTCGACGGCTGGCCGGACCGGACGGCGTTCGAGCCCGCGGCCCTCCTGCTGGCCGCCGACCCGTTCACCTTTCCGGCCGACGAGTTCCTGACCTGGCTCGACGGGGTGGAACCGGGCCTCCCGGTCATCGGGGGGAACGCCTCGGGCGGCCGCGGGCCGGGAGGCAGCCGGCTGGTCGTCGGGGACCGGGTGGTCACCGCCGGCGCCACCGGCGTGCTCGTCGGAGGCGGCGTCGACATCGAGCCGGTGGTGGCCCAGGGCTGCCGGGCCTACGGCCACCCGCTCACCGTGACCCGCTCGGACCGGAACGTGATCTACGAGGTGGCCGGGGTCCCGGCCATGGAGTGCCTGGTCGACCAGATCAGGACCAGCCTCGACCCGGCCGATATCGCCGGCATCGAGTCGAACGGTCTGCTCGTGGGCCGGCTCATCGACGAGCACACCGAGGATCCCGGGCCGGGGGACTATCTCGTCCGCAACGTGGTCGGGGTGGACCGGTCCACCGGCGCCGTCGCCGTCGAGGACCAGGTGCCGCTCGGGAGCACCATCCGCTTCCACCTTCGCGACGCCCCGGGCGCCCACCGCGAACTGCGCCAACTCCTGGAGGGTCGGCACGCCGAGGCCGCCCTGGTCTTCACCTGCAACGGACGCGGGACGCGGCTGTTCGACGACAGCCACCACGACGCCGGGGTTCTGGAGAGGTCGCTCGGTCCCGTGCCGGTGACAGGGTTCTTCGCCGCAGGTGAGATCGGCCCCATCGGCGGGTACAACTTCGTCCATGCCTTCACCGCGTCGATGGCCCTGTTCCGCGACCGCTAGTGCTGCCGCCCATGTCGCATGGCATCGACCTGGGCGCAATCGGCCGGTAGGGTGACCGTCAATGACCGAAGGCGCCGTCCAACTCGCCGAAGCGTCCGGCTACGGCGATCTCGACCAGCTCGGGATCAACGTCATCCGGGGTCTGGCCATGGATGCGCCGCGGGCCGCCAACTCCGGTCATACGGGAACGGCCATGGCCCTGGCCCCGCTGGCCCACGTGCTGTTCACCCGGGTGATGCACCACGACCCGTCGGAACCGGACTGGCCCGACCGCGACCGGTTCGTCCTCTCCAACGGGCATGCCTCGATCCTCCTCTACTCGATGCTCTACCTCACCGGCTACGGGCTGACCCTCGACGATCTGCGCGGGTTCCGGCAGTGGGGCAGCCGTACACCAGGCCATCCCGAGCACAACCACACCCCCGGGGTCGAGGTCACCACCGGCCCGCTCGGCCAGGGCGTGGCCAACGGGGTGGGCATGGGCATCGCCGAGCGGTGGCTCCGCACCAACTTCTCCCCCGAGATCTGCGACCACCACACCTACGTCATCGCCGGCGACGGCTGCTTCGAGGAGGGGATCTCCCACGAGGCGGCGTCGCTGGCCGGCCACCTCCAGCTCGGTCGGCTGGTCTACATCTACGACGACAACCACATCACCATCGACGGACCCACCGAGCTCGCCTACACCGACAACGTGAGCGAGCGGTTCGCCGCCTACGGCTGGTCGGTGGAGAACATCGGCGAGGTGGCCAACGACCCCGAGGCCCTCGAGGCGGCGCTGCTGCGGGCCAAAGGCGAGGAGGAACGGCCCTCACTGATCATCCTCCGCAGCCACATCGGCTATCCCACCCCCGGTCTCATGGACACGGCCAAGGCCCACGGTGACCCCTTCCCGCCCGAGGACATCCGGGTGACCAAGGAGTTGCTCGGGCTGCCCCCCGACGAGACGTTCTGGGTGCCCGACGACGTCCTCGACTTCTACCGGCACGTGCATCCCCAAGGGCCAGGCCCACCGGGCGGCGTGGAACCGGCGGTTCGAAGGGTGGAAGGGCGACAAGGCGCGGTGGGCGGCGGCCCAGGAGGGTCACGGCCTGCCCGGCTGGGAGTCGGCCCTCCCGGTGTTCGGGCCCGAGGACGGGCCCATGGCCACCCGCAAGGCCGTCAAGGCCTGCCTCGACGCCACCGGCGGGGTCGATCCCCGGACTCATCCCCGGCGCCGCCGACCTGACCGGCAACACCGGGATGGCCATGGAGGGCGCCGTGGCCCAGGAGCCCGATCAGCCCGGCGGGGACCTCATCCACTACGGCATCCGCGAGCACGGCATGGGCGGGGTGATGACCGGGATGGCCGCCCACCGGGGCATCCTGCCCGTCGGCGGTACCTTCTTCGTCTTCAGCGACTACATGCGGGGAGCGGTGCGGATCGCCGCCCTGTCCAACGTCCACGTCGTCTACTCGTGGACCCACGACTCGATCGGCCTGGGGCAGGACGGCCCCACCCACCAGCCCATCGAGCAGCTGGCCGCCATGCGGGCCATGCCCCAGCTGCGGGTGATCCGGCCGGCCGACGCCAACGAGACGGCCCAGGCCTGGCGCATCGCCGTCGACCGTGACGGTCCCACCGCCCTCATCCTGTCCCGCCAGGCGCTCCCCGTCCTGGCCGAGACGGCCACCCTGGCGCCCGACGGTGTGGCCCGCGGTGCCTACGTGCTGCGCGACCCGGACAGTGACCCGCCCCGGATCGTGCTCATCGGCACCGGCAGCGAGGTGCAGCTCTGCCTGGCCGCGGCCGACCTGCTGGCTGCGGGCGGCATCGCCGCCCGGGTGGTGTCGTTCCCCTCGTGGGACCTGTTCGCCGACCAGCCCGAGGGGTACCGGCGGGAGGTGTTCCCCGGCGGGATCCCGCGCCTGGCCGTCGAGGCCGCCTCCTCCTTCGGCTGGGAGCGGTACGCGGACGCCACCGTGTGCATCGACCAGTTCGGGGCCTCGGCACCGGGCGATGTGGCCATGGAGGAGTTCGGCTTCACCCCCGAGCACGTGGCCGAGCGGGCCAACCTGCTCCTCGGCGCGGGGCCGACGGGTGATCGCGGCCGGCGCCCCGGTCCGCGGCTCCGGAGTCCGGACCAGAACAGCGTGCCACCGGAAAGGACCCCCATGACCACGCTGAACGATCTCTACGACCAGCAGGGCCAGAGCCCCTGGATCGACAACCTGCGCCGCGACTGGCTCGAGGACGGCACCATGGCCGGCCTGGTGGCCGACGGAATCCGCGGGGTCACCTCCAACCCCACCATCCTGGCCAAGGCCATCGACGGCCAGGACACCTACGACGACCAGTTCGGGGCGCTGATCAAGACCAAGTCGGTCGAGGACGCCTACTGGGACCTGGTCGTCGACGACATCAACGCCGCCCTGGCCATCCTCCGGCCGGTCTACGACTCGTCGGGCGGGACCGACGGCTTCGTCTCCGTGGAGGTGGCGCCGGCCCTGGCCCACGACACCGAGGGGACCATCAACGCGGCCCGCTCCCTCCACCAACGCATCGACCAGCCCAACGTGCTGGTCAAGATCCCGGCCACCCAGGAGGGCGTCCCCGCCATCCGCCAGATGATCAGCGAGGGGCGCAGCATCAACGTGACCCTCATCTTCAGCATCACCCGATACGGCGAGGTCATCGAGGCCTACCTGTCCGGGCTCGAGGCCCTGGTGGCCTCGGGGACCGAGGACCTCTCCCACGTGGCCAGCGTGGCCTCCTTCTTCATCAGCCGGGTCGACACCGAGGTGGACCGCCGCATCGAGTCGGCGGCCGGCTCCGACGCCAAGAGGACGAGCTCCTCGAGCTGCGGGGCAAGGCGGCCGTGGCCCAGGGTCGCCTGGCCTACCAGCTGTTCCCGGCGCACTTCGCCGGGCCCCGCTGGGAGGCACTGGCCGCCAAGGGGGCCCGGGTCCAGCGCCCGCTGTGGGCCTCGACCTCGACCAAGAACCCGGACTACTCCGACCTGCTCTACGTGGACACGCTGATCGGCCCGGACACCGTCAACACCATGCCCGAGGGCACGGTGGCGGACTTCTTGGACCACGGCACCGTGGCCCGCACCGTGGACACCGATGCCGACCGGTTCCGAGCACGTCATCAACCGGCTGGCCGGTGCCGGCATCGACATGGAGGAGGTGGCCCGGGTGCTCGAGACCGAAGGCGTGGCCTCGTTCGCCAAGTCGTTCGACGAGCTCATGCAGTCACTGTCCGACAAGGCCAACGCCCTGACCGGCGGGGTAGCCGGTCCAGCTCGCCCGGCCCGGAGGCCGGCCGGCTGAACCCCGCACCGGGCATCCGGCCGGGCCCGGCCACAGAACCCCATCCGGCCGCACACCCCTCACCGAGCCATCCAGAACCACCGCCACCGCCATCCACACAGAGGAGACCAACATGAAGATCGCCATGATCGGCCTGGGCAAGATGGGGGCCAACATGACCCAGCGCCTCATCGAGCACGGGCACCAGGTCGTCGCCTTCGATCTCTCGGAGGAGGCCCGCTCGGCGGCAGCCGGCGTTCGGCGCCGAGCCGGCCGCCACCCTCGAGGAGGTGGCGTCCAAGCTCGACCGCCCCGCGGGTGGCCTGGGTGATGGTGCCGGCCGGCGAGGCCACCAACTCGACCATCACCACCCTGGCCGGGCTGTTCGAGTCCGGCGACGTGATCATCGACGGCGGCAACTCCAACTACAAGGAGACCGCCCCGCTGGTGGAGCAGCTGGCCGCCCAGGGCATCGCCCTGGTCGACGCCGGGACCTCGGGCGGCATCTGGGGCCTGAAGGAGGGGTACTGCCTGATGGTCGGCGGAACCAAGGAGGCGGTGGCCGTGGCCGAACCGGTGTTCATGGCCCTCGCCCCCGAAGGCGGGTACGCCCACGTCGGGCCCCCCGGGGCCGGCCACTTCGTCAAGATGGTCCACAACGGCATCGAGTACGGCCTCATGCAGGCCTACGCCGAAGGGTTCGAGATCATGTCCGAGGCTCCCGAGTTCGACCTCGACCTCCACCAGATCTCCGCCATCTGGCGGTACGGCTCGGTGGTGCGCAGCTGGCTCCTCGAGCTGGCCGAGCGGGCCCTGCGGCCCGAGTCGGGCTTCGACCAGATCGAAGGCGGTGGTGGTCGACTCCGGCGAGGGGCGCTGGACGGTGGAGGAGGCCATCAACCGCGGGGTGTCGGCGCCGGTCATCTCCTCGGCCCTGTTCGCCCGGTTCGCCTCCCAGAAGAAGGACGCCTTCGGCCTGCGCCTGGTGTCGGCCCTGCGCAACCAGTTCGGCGGGCACGCCTTCACCACCGCGACGGTACCCAGGGCGGCGAGACCTTCACGCCCAAATGAGCGACGAACCCACCGACCACGGCGCCGGGCCAGGCCCAACGGGAAGAAGCGCTCCCTCCCCCCGGTGCTGTCCAAGGCGCCTCCGGTGGCCATGGTCATCTTCGGTGCCTCCGGCGACCTCACGGCCCGCAAGATCCTTCCGGCCCTGGCCCGCCTGGCCGACCGGGGTGTCCTCGACGACGGCTTCACCGTCATCGGCGTGGCCCGGACCGAGTGGACCGACGACGAGTTCCGGGCCCACGTGGCCGAGGCCACCCCCGACGGCGGACCCAAGTGGAGGGCCCTCACCGAGCGGTTCAAGTACATCGCCGGCGAGTACGACCACCCGGACACCTTCGCCGCGCTGAAGGACCACCTCGACGAGGCGGACAAGATCGACGGCACCGACGGCAACCGCCTCTACTACCTGGCCACCATCCCCAGCGTGTTCGGCCTGGTGGCCGGGGCGCTGGCCGACCCACGCCTGCACCCGGCCGGGCGACGGCGGCACGTTCGTCCGGGTGGTGGTGGAGAAGCCCTACGGGCGCGACCTCGCCAGCGCCATCGCCCTCGACGAACAGATGCACGCCGCCTTCGACGAGCGCCAGATCTACCGGATCGACCACTACATGGGGAAGGAGACGGTGCAGAACGTGCTCGCCCTGCGCTTCGCCAACGCCATCTTCGAGCCCATCTGGAACCGCCGCTACGTCGAGCAGGTGCAGGTGACCGTGGCCGAGAGCCTCGGGGTCGAGCACCGCGGCGGGTTCTACGAGACGGCCGGCGCCCTCCGCGACATCGTGCAGAACCACGTCATGCAGGTGCTGGCCCTCACCCTGATGGAGTCCCCCACCAGCACCGACGCCGACCGCATCCGCGACGAGAAGGTCAAGCTGCTCCAGGCCATCGACATCCCCACCCCGGACGAGGCGGTGGACAAGTCGGTACGGGCCCAGTACACCGCAGGGCATCATCGACGGCGAGAAGGTCATCGGCTACCGCCAGGAGCCCGACGTCTCCCCCGACAGCCAGACCGAGACCTACCTGGCCCTCCGGCTCCGGGTGGAGAACTGGCGGTGGGCCGGGGTCCCCATCTTCGTGCGCACCGGCAAACGCCTTCCGGCCCGGGTCACCGAGGTGGCCCTCACCTTCCGTCAGGTGCCGTTCCTGCTCTTCGACCACCGGACCAGCCGGGACCTGCGCCCGAACACCCTGATCCTCCGCATCCAGCCCGACGAGGGGATCAGCCTCGAGTTCGGGGCCAAGGTCCCCGGCGAGAAGTTCCACCTCCGCTCGGTGGCCATGGACTTCTCCTACGCCGAGGCCTTCGCCGGGGCCGAGGCCGCCGACGGCTACGAGCGGCTCATCCACGACGCCCTGGTCGGCGACGCCACCCTGTTCATCCGCTCCGACGAGGTCCAGCAGGCGTGGAGGATCGTCGATCCCTACCTGCAGGCATGGTCGGAGCCGGGCGGCGCCATGCACCCTACCCGGCCGGGACCTGGGGACCCCACATGGCCGATCTGCTGGTCGAGCGGTCGGGGGACGAGTGGCGCAACCCCGTGATCGACCTCGAGCTGAGCGGCGGCCGGCTCACCGAGCTGCCCCAGTGAGCACCTCCCGGCCATGAACGGCCGGATCGAGCGGGTCCCGTCGGTCCCCGACGCCTTCGCCCGGCTGGTCGCCGGGCGGCTGGCCGAGCCGCGGGACGGTGGGTTCTCCCTGTTCCTGTCCGGGGGAGACACCGCCCGCGCCTGTTACGAGCGGCTGGCCGAGTTCACCACCGGGGACGGGGACGGGCCCGTCCGGCTGGTGCCCCGCGGGTCGACTGGACCACGGTCGACATCTACCTGGGCGACGAGCGGTGCGTGCCGCCCGACGACCCCGACTCCAACCACCGGATGATCACCGAGGCATTGCTCGACGCCGTCGGACCGGTGCGGCTCGGACCACCCGATGTACCGCTCGGGAACGCCCGACGGACGGCGGCGTCCGACTACCAGGCGGAGATCGAACGGTTGCCCGGCTTCGACCTCGTCCACCTGGGGCTCGGGCCCGACGGGCACACCGCCTCCCTCTTCCCGGGCTCGGCGGCCCTGGCCATCGACGATCCCGCGGTGTTGGTGGCGGCCAACCGGGATCCCAACGCCAACAATCCCCACGACCGGGTCACCCTGACCCTTCCCGGGATCGCCCGGGCCCGACTGGTGGTGTTCACCGTCTCCGGGTCGTCGAAGCGCGACGCCTTCGCCCGTCGATGGCCGGCGCCGATCTGCCGGCCGGCCGGGTCACCGCCGACGAGGTGCTGTGGCTGGTCGACGCCGAGGCGGCCGGGGACCGCCCCCGGACCGGCACCCGCTTCGAGCCGCGGTCGCCGGGGCCTCCTCCGGTAAGGTGTCGCCGATGCCCGCCGACCCCGGCTCCACCCTCGCGCCGAGCGCTGCCGCCCCGACTGCCGCCGGCAGTCCCGTCGACGGATCTGGCTGCGACATGCCGCTGACCGACCTGCAGGCGCACGCCCGCCGGGTCCGCGACGAGGCCCACGGCAACCGGATCACCTTCTCTCCCAAGGTGTTCATCCCCCTCACCATGCTGTGCCGGGACCGCTGCGGCTACTGCACCTTCGCCAAGGCACCGGCCCGGCTGGAGTCCCCCTACCTGTCCTCGAAGCAGGTGCTGGACATCGCCCGGGCCGGCCGGGCCGCCGGGTGCCACGAGGCCCTCTTCACCCTGGGGGAGGGACCCGAGGACCGGTATCCCGCGGCCCGCCGGCTGGCTGGACGACCACGGCTATGCCTCCACCGTCGACTACCTGGTGGCCGCCTGCCGGGCCGTGGTCGAAGAGACCGGGCTGCTGCCCCACGCCAACGCCGGAGCCCTCGACGCCGACGCACTGGCCCGGCTGCGCGCCGTCACGGCCAGCCAGGGGATGATGATCGAGTCGCTCAACCCCGACCTCGCCGCCCACCGCTCCGCGCCGGACAAGACCCCGGACCGGCGGCTGGCCACCCTCGAGGCGGCCGGGGGGGCCCAGTCCCCTTCACCACCGGCCTGCTGGTGGGGATCGGCGAGACCCGGGCCGACCGGCTGGACGCCCTGGAGGCCATCGCCGCCAGCCATCGGCGCCACGGCCACGTGCAGGAGGTGATCATCCAGAACTTCCTGCCCAAGCCGGGAACGGCCATGCACCGGGCCGCGCCGTGCCCCACCGACGAGTTCCTGTGGACCATCGCCGCGGCCCGGCTGGTGCTCCCGCCGGACATCCACCTCCAGGCGCCGCCGAACCTCTCCGACGACCTGGCCCCGCTGGTGGACTCCGGCATCGACGACTGGGGCGGCGTCTCGCCGGTCACCGCCGACCATGTCAACCCCGAGCGGGCCTGGCCGGCCCTCCGGTCCTGCGGGAGGCCACCGAGGCAGCCGGCTCCACGCTGGCCCCCCGCCTGACCCTCTACCCCGAGTTCGCGCTCGTCCCGACCGGTGGCTAGCCGAGCCGTTGCGCTTCCCGGTGCTCGACGCCTCCGACGCCGAGGGACTGGGGCGCGACCATCCCTGGTGCTCGGGCGGCGAGATCCCGCCCCCGCTGTCTGCTGGACGCCGGGATCGCTGACGCACCGTCCGGTCGATGCTCCCCCGGTGGTCACCGTGCCCACCACCCGGAGCGCGGTGGGCGACGTGCTGGCCGGGGTGGCGCTCGGCCAGGCCGTCGGCGAGGACGAGATCGTCACCCTGTTCTCGGCCCGGGGTCCCGAGGTGCGGGCGGTGGCCCGGTGGCCGACCAGCTCCGCCGCCGATTCGGTGGGCGACGAGGTCACCTTCGTGGCCAACCGCAACATCAACTACACCAACGTCTGCACCTTCAAGTGCAAGTTCTGCGCCTTCTCCAAGGGACCGCTCTCCCTGAACCTCCGCGGGACCCCCTACCTGCTGGAGTTGAGCGAGATCTCCGACCGGGTGCGGGAGGCCGAGGACGCTGGGGGCCACCGAGGTCTGCCTGCAGGGCGGCATCCATCCCAAGTTCGACGGTGAGTACTACCTCGAGGTGATCCGGGCGGTGCGCGAGGCGTCGGCCACCATCCACATCCACGGGTTCACCGCCCTCGAAGTCACCGAGGGGGCCCGCCGGTCTCGGACTGCCACTGGCCGACTACCTGGTCCTGCTCCGCGACGCCGGGCTGAAGACCCTGCCCGGCACCGCCGCCGAAATCCTGGACGACCCGGTCCGGGCCGTGCTGTGCCCGGACAAGATCAACACCGAGGAGTGGCTCTTCGCCCACCGCACCGCCCACCAGGTCGGGCTGCGCTCCAACGTGACCATCATGTTCGGGGCCGTCGAACAGCCCCGCTCGTGGGCCCGCCATCTGGTCCGGACCCGCGAGCTGCAGCGGGAGACCGGCGGCTTCACCGAGTTCGTCCCGCTCCCCTTCGTGCACATGGCCACCCCCATCTACCTCAACCGCAGGTCCCGGCGGGGCCCGACCTTCCGCGAGACGCTGCTCATGCACGCGGTGGGCCGGATCGCCTACCACGGCACCATCGACAACATCCAGATCAGCTGGGTCAAGATGGGTGCGGACGGCGTGCGCCAGATCCTCGAGCGCGGGCGTCAACGACCTCGGCGGGACGCTGATGGACGAGAACATCTCGCGCGCCGCCGGCGCCAGCCACGGCCAGATGATGGACGCCGAGCAGTTCCGGCCATCGTGGACCCGCTGGGCCGGACCCTGGCCCAGCGGACCACCCTCTACCGGCGGGTCCAGAACCCGGACGGGCACGCGGAAGCACTCGCCGCCGCCCATTGATCCCGTTGTGACCGACCCGGGCGCCCCAGCCTCCACACCGGAACCGGACGGCGCCGTCGAGGCCGCCGCCGCCCGCCTCCTCGAGGAGTTGACCTCGACGGCCACCACGCCGGGCCAGGCCCGCCTGTACCGGTCGATGCTGCAGACGGTCACCACCCTGGCCGCCGACCACACCGAGGTCATCGACCTCAAGGTGGCCGACTCCGCGCTGGCCGAGATGGCCGAGGCCTTCCGGGTGTTCCGCCCCTTCCGGCGGCGGATGAAGGTGACCATCTTCGGCTCGGCCCGCACCCAGCCCGACCATCCCGCCTACCGCTGTACCCGCGACCTGGCTGCGGCGATGGCCGGGGCCGACTGGATGGTGGTGACCGGTGCCGGCCCGGGCATCATGGCCGCGGGCATGGAGGGCGCCGGCCGGGACAAGTCGATCGGCGTCAACATCCGCCTCCCGCACGAGCAGGGGGCCAATCCCTTCATCGCCCAGGATCCCAAGCTGGTCGAGATGCGGTTCTTCTTCACCCGCAAGCTCATGCTCATCAAGGAGTCCGACGCCTACGTGGTCATGCCCGGAGGGTTCGGAACCCTCGACGAAGGGTTCGAGCTGCTGACGCTCCTCCAGACGGGGAAGGCGGAGCCGGCCCCGGTGGTCATGCTCGACGTCCCCGGCGGCATGTACTGGCAGGGGTGGGACGAGTTCCTGCATGCCGAGGTGGAGCCCCGGGGCCTGGTCTCCGACGATGACCGAGCCCTGTTCATGGTCACCGACGACGTGGGCCGGGCCACAGGGGAGATCCTCGGCTTCTACCGCAACTACCAGTCGTGTCGGTGGGTCGGCGACCTGCTGGTCATGCGACTCAAGGTGGCCCCCGACCGCGATGCGCTGGCCGACCTCAACCGCCGGTTCGCCGACATCGTGGCCAGCGGGTCCATGCGCCTGTCGAAGCCCCTCCCGCCCGAACGATCCGACCACGACCAGCTCGACCTCCCGCGCCTGGTCCTCCGGTTCGACAAGGTTCACTACGGCCGGCTCCGCCAATTGATCGACGCCCTCAACCGGCTCCCCGGCGTGGTGGGCTAGCCACCCACGAAACCCCTCAGGCCGCCGGTGGCGGCCGCTGGTTGCGCAGGCGGTTGTGGAAGCTGCACAGGAGCCGCCCGTTCTCCTGGGTGGTGAGACCGCCCTCGGACCAGGGCTGGATGTGGTCGACCTGGCTGGACTGGGCGGGCCGGTCGCAGAAGGGGTGGGTGCAGCGACGGTCCCGCACCTCGACGGCCCGGCGGGTGGCCCCGGTGAAGAACCGGGTGTGGGGGTTGATCTCGGGGCGGCGGGGCGGACCGAACACGGCCCGCTCCAGATCGGATGCGGTGGCCGGTCGGCCGGGACCGGGGACGAGCCGGGTGGCGGCCCCCATCTCCACCTTGCGGCCGGGACCGAAGACGGCCCGCTCCAGATCGGCCTCCTCCAGCCAGGACAGCACCGACCCGGGCGGGACCACGGTGCCGTCCTCCAGCTCGCACATCCTCCCGTGGAGTGTTTCCCAGCCCACGAGGACGGTGAACAGGGGCCCGGGCCGGCGGGCCCCGGCCGGGCAGCTCTTCGAGCGGACGGCCATCTCCACCAGGGCGTCGGCCCGGCGCTGCCCGGGGGTGCGGGCGAGCTCGGTGGTCCTCGGGTCCCGGCCCAGGCTGGCTTTGGCCTCCGCCCAGTCGGCCTCGAACAGCTCGTGCTCCAGCCGTTCGAGCTCGGCCGAGACGACGGCCCCGCTGATGGGGTCGAGGGTCATGGCCCCGAACCAGGTCCCCTGGAAGCTCTGGGCCAGATAGACGTCGCGTCTGTCCCGCTGCCGTTGGCCGTCCCGGTCGGCCCCGTCGGGATCGGCCAGCTGCCTCCAGTAGGCGGCCGCCCGGTTGAACTGGGCGAAGGTCAGGGTGCGGGCCTGGTCGACCAGCATGGCCTCGTCCCGGGCCAGGGCCGCTCCGGTCTCTGGAGTGCGGAGGGAGACCATGACGTCCACCTGGGCCCCGGTGATCTCCCCCCTACCCCAGGCCGAGGCGGTCTCCGCCAGGAGATGGAGCTCCCGTCCCCTCCGGACCTGGCGTCGGGCCTCGGCCCGGGGGACCCGGCACTTGGCCGTGATCCAGGCCGGGGCGGTCTGGGCCCCGTCGGGGGCCCAGTTGCCCGAGCTGTCGAAGGCGCCGGCGGCCCGGGCCACCACGGCCTCCAGACGGGCGGCCAGCCGCTCCAGCCCGACCAGGAGCTCCGGGTCGGCCAGAGCCGCCGCATCCCACCCACCCAGTCGGTCGAGGGCCTCGTCGATGACGTCCAGTTCCACCGCCACAGTCCAGCACCGGGGTGTGACGAGAGGTCGGGGGGAGGGCCGGGGCCGGGCCGGGTCGGGCACCACCGGTCCTCCCGGAGCCGAAGCAGGACAGGACAGGCCGGTCAGAGCCTCAGGACGGGTGTGTCCAGCCGGGGCCGGGAGCTCACCCCTTAGGGACCTTCTTCGAAGGCACCGGCCGACGGCCCGGCCAACAACTGGACGGCCTTTTCGACCGACCGCCGGGCCCGGGTGATGCGCTTTTCCTCGGCGGTCATCGAAGGATCGGGTTGGTGACCCGCCCGCACCGCGTCGGACGCCTGGCGGAGCCGGTCGAGAGCCAGATCGGCCAGCTCCTCGGCAATTCCCGACAGTCGCTCGGCGATGTCGGCCGGATCGGTGCCCACCGATCAGCGGGTGGTCTTGATGTCGACCTCGACGATGTCGAGCTCGCCGGCGGCGTGCTGGGAGCGGAGCACTTTCTTGTCGAACTTCCCGACGCTGGTCTTCGGCACCGCCTCGACGAACACCCAGCGCTCGGGAAGCCACCACCGGCTCACACGGTCGCTCAGGAATTCGATGAGCTGGTCGGCGGTAAGGGAGGACTCGGTCTCGACGACCACGGCCACCATGGGCCGCTCGCTCCACCGCTCGTCGGGCACGGCGATGACCGCGGCCTCGACCACCTCGGGATGGGCCATGACCTCGTTCTCGAGCTCGACCGACGAGATCCACTCGCCCCCCGACTTGATCACGTCCTTGGTCCGGTCGCTGATCTGCATGAAGCCCCGGCGGTCGAGCGACCCGATGTCCCCGGTGCGCAGCCAGCCGTCGTGGAAGCGATCGGGGGACGGATCGCGGTAGTAGGAGGCACAGATCCACGGCCCACGGACCTCGAACTCGCCCACCGAGTTACCGTCGTTGGGCAGGATCGACCCGTCCTCGCCGGCGACCCGCACCTCGACCCCGGGCACGACCCTCCCCGTCTTGGAACGCCACTCGACCTCCTCTTCGGGGGGCGTGCCCCGCGGCGGGAGGGCCAGCGAGCACAGCGGGCTCGTCTCGGTCATGCCCCACCCCTGGACCAGTTCGACTCCGAGCTCGTCGCGAAACCGCTCGATGAGCTGCCGGGGGACCGCGGCTCCCCCGGCGGTGATCATCCGCAGGGACGAGAGGTCGACAGGGTGGCTCTGCGCATGGCGCAGCAGATCGCTCCAGATGGTGGGCACCCCGGCCGAGAGCGTGGGCCGGTGCCGGGCGATGATGGCGGCCAGCGGCTCCGCCTGCAGGAACTGCTGGGGCATGACCAGGTCGGCGCCGGTCATGAACCCGGCGTACGGGGTCCCCCAGGCGTTGGCATGGAACATGGGGACGATGGAGAGGACCCGGTCCAGCTCGTTGATGCCGAGCGAGGAGGCCGAGGTGATGGCCATCGAGTGCAGGTAGGTCGAACGGTGGCTGTAGACCACGCCTTTCGGATTGCCGGTGGTGCCCGACGTGTAGCACATGGCCGCCGCCTGCCGTTCGTCGAAGGTGGGCCAGTCGTAGCCCGGTTCCTCGGCCCCGATCAGCTCTTCGTAGGAGAGCGTCGACCCGAGCGGACTGCCGTCGCCCTCGCCGACCACCACGATGTGCTTGACCGTGGTGAGCTCATCCCTCACCCGGGCCAGCAGGGGGATCAACGAGGCATCGACGATGATCACCTTGTCCTCGGCGTGATTGATCACATAGGACAGTTGCTCGGGGAAGAGCCGGAGGTTCAGGGTGTGGAGGACCGCGCCCATCCCCGGGACGGCCAGGTAGGCCTCGAGGTGGGTCTGGTTGTTCCACAAGAAGGTGCCCACCCGGTCGCCGTCGCCCACCCCCAGGCGCTCGAGGGCCCTGGCCAGCCGCTCGGCCCGTTCCGCCACCTCGGTGAACGAGGACTCGACGGCCTCGCCCGCCGGGCCGGTGACGGTGACGACCTGGCTGTCGCCATAGACGTGCTGGCCGTGGCGGAGAATCCCGCTCACCAGCAACGGTGCATCCTGCATGGTACTGAGCACGTTCGTTCCTCCCCTGTCCCGCACCGGAATACCGGATGATCGAGCATACCGACCTGAGGTGCCCGGATCCCTGGAGTGGTCGTGCCCGGGCCTTGCGTCCCCGGTTCCCCCGATGCTGGACTGGCACCAGCCTCGGTACCCCCACGCGTGCCCGGAACCCGGACGCCGGCGTCACCCACCGCCACGGGAGGCCCTCCTCTGAGCACGGCTGCTCACCTCGTCGGCCCACCGGTGCGGAGGTACGGAGATGGGCAAACTGATCGGCGCGGCCGCCACCGGCCTGCTCGTGCTCACCTTGGGTCTCGTGTCGGTGGTGGCGGTCGGCAGTGCCTCCGGCACGGCCTCGACCGGATCGACCGGGACCGGCGGCGGGGCGGCCGGCGCCGGCCAACGGTCCGCCGTGCCGGCCGCCTGGCTGGATCTCTACGAGAAGGCCGCCGCCACCTGTCCGGGGATGCCCTGGCCGGTGCTGGCGGCAGTCGGCACCGTCGAGACGGGCAGCGGGCAGTCGACGGCTCCGGGGGTCTGGTCCGGGGCCAACAGCGCCGGCGCCGAAGGACCTATGCAGTTCGAGCCGGCCACCTTCCGCACCTACGCCACGGTCGGACCCGGGGGTGCCCGGCCGGCCTCTCCCTACGACCCCGTCGATGCCGTCTACACCGCGGCCACCATGCTGTGCGCCAACGGTGCCGGTGCGGCGTCCACCCTCCGGGCCGCCGTCTACGACTACAACCATTCGGTGTCATACGTGGACACCGTGCTCACGCTGGCCGTCTCCCTCCAACAGGAGCCGGCGGTGTCGGCAACGGTCGTGGCCGCACTGTCCTTCGCCGCCCAGCAGCTCGGCACCCCGTACCTGTGGGGTGGCACCGGCGTGGGCGGCTTCGACTGCTCCGGATTGGCCCAGGCCGCCTTCGCCCGTGCCGGGGTCACGCTGCCCCGGGTGGCCCAGGACCAGTACGACGCCGGGCCCCCGGTCCATGCCGGCTCCCCCGTCGAACCCGGGGACCTGGTGTTCTTCGGTGACGGGCCGTCCGCCGTCGAACACGTCGGTATCTACGTCGGTGAGGGCGAGATGATCGACGCACCCCACACCGGCACCGTCGTGCGCTTCGACGTGGCCGACTGGCCGGACCTGGTGGGGGCCACCCGCCCCGCTTAGCGGTGGCCCGGTTCGGCCGGCCGGGTTCGGCGGGCCCGCACTCAGCGCAGGGCCAGCTGGCCGGGCACGATGGGGGCGGGGAGGGCGGTGCGGCCCATCAGGTACCGGTCGACCGACGCCGCCGCCGAACGGCCCTCGGCGATGGCCCACACGATCAGGCTCTGGCCCCGGGTCATGTCCCCGCAGACGAACACCCCGTCGACGTTGGTCGACCACGACTGGTCGGCGGCCACGCTCCCCCGGGCGTCGACCTCCAGCCCGAGCTCGGCCACCGGCCCGGTGCGCTCCGTCCCGAGGAAGCCCATGGCCAGCAGGACCAGCTCGCAGGGCAGCTCGAACTCGGAGCCCTCGACCGGGACGAACTCGGGCCGGCCGTCGTCGTCCGTAGACCACCTCGACCTCCTCGCCCCGCAGGGCCCGCACGTGTCCGGTACCGTCGTCCAGGAACTCGGCCGTGGTCACCGAGAAGATGCGCTCGCCACCCTCCTCGAGGGCGGCCGAGGTCCGCAGGATGAGCGGCCAGGTCGGCCAGGGGTTGTCGCTGGGCCGGGCCGGAGGCGGCTCGGGCATGATCTCCAGCTGGTGGACGCTGAGCGCCCGCTGGCGGTGGACGGTTCCCAGGCAGTCGGCCCCGGTGTCGCCGCCCCCGATGATCACCACGTGCTTGCCCTCGGCGGAGATCGGCGACGCGTCCAGCGATCCCTCCTGCACCAGGTTGGAGGGCTTCAGGTAGTCCATGGCCAGGTGGATCCCGGCCAGCTGGCGTCCGGGGACGGGCAGGTCCCGGGGCAGGGTGGCCCCGCCGGCCAGCAGCACGCTGTCGAACTCGTCGACCAGCGAGCGGGCGCTGACCACGGTGGCGTCCGCCGCCGATGCACCAGGGACCTCGGGGGCGCGCTCCCCCACCGAGACACCGGCACCGGAACTCGACCCCCTCGGCCTCCATCTGGTCGAGGCGGCGGTCGAGCACCGCCTTCTCCATCTTGAACTCGGGGATCCCGTAGCGGAGCAGCCCGCCGGGCTTCTCGGCCCGCTCGAACACCACCACCCGGTGGCCGGCCCGGGCCAGCTGCTGGGCCGCGGCCAGCCCGGAGGGCCCCGAGCCGACCACCGCCACCCGCTTGCCGCTGGGCGCCGGCCGGCGTGACCGGCGCCACCCAGTCCTCGGCCCAGGCCCGCTCGATGATCTCGTACTCGATCCGCTCGATGGTCACCGGGTCGTCGTTGATGCCCAGGACGCACGCCCCCTCGCACGGGGCCGGGCACAGCCGGCCGGTGAACTCGGGGAAGTTGTTGGTGGCGTGCAGCCGTTCGGCGGCCTCGGACCACTCGTCCCGGTAGACCAGGTCGTTCCACTCGGGGATCAGGTTGCCCAAGGGGCAGCCCTCGTGGCAGAAGGGGATCCCGCAGTCCATGCACCGGGCCCCCTGGTCGCTGGGCCGCCTCGACGGGAAAGGGCTCGTAGACCTCCTTCCAGTCGCGCAGCCGAACCGGTACCGGCCGGCGCGGCGGCAGCTGCCGCCCGTACTTCAGGAAGCCGTTGACGTCACCCATGGGAGGCCTCCATCACCGCCTCCTCCACCGAGCGGCCCTCGGCCACGGCCCGCTCGGTGGCCTCGAGCACCCGCCGGTAGTCCGTGGGCATCACGGTGACGAACTGCTCGGAGGAGCTGATCCAGTCGGCCAGGATCCGGTCGGCCACCTCGGAGCCGGTCTCGTCCCGGTGCATGGTGATCCGGTCCTTCAGCCACATCCGGTCGTCGGGCGACAGCGGCTCGAGGTCGACCGTCTCGCGGTTGTAGATGCCGACCAGCAGCCCCGTGGGGGTCGAAGACGAAGGCCACCCCGCCCGGACATGCCGGCACCGAAGTTGCGCCCGGTCGGACCGAGCACCACCACCCGGCCGCCGGTCATGTACTCGCAGGCGTGGTCGCCCACCCCTTCGACCACGGCGATGGCCCCCGAGTTGCGGACGCAGAACCGCTCCCCGACCTGGCCCCGGAGGAAGACCTCGCCGGCGGTGGCCCCGTAGAGGATCACGTTGCCGGCCACGATGTTGTCCTCGGCCGCGAAGGGCGACTCGTCCGGCGGGCGCACGATGATCCGGCCGCCGGACAGCCCCTTGCCCAGGTAGTCGTTGGTGTCACCCAGCAGGCGCATGGTCACGCCCTTGGGCACGAAGGCCCCGAAGCTCTGGCCGGCCGAGCCGCGGAAGGTGAGGTCGATGCGTGCCCTCGGGCAGGCCGGCCCCGCCGTGCCGCCGGGTGATCTCGTAGCCCAGCAGCGTGCCCACCGTGCGGTTGACGTTGGTGATGGCCACGTCCGCCGTCACCGGCGTGCCGTCCTCGATGGCCGGTCGGCACGCCTCCAGGAACTGCGTGGTCGAGGGCCCGGTCGAGACCGTGGTCCTGTTCGCTGATGCAGTAGCGCACCGCCCCCTCGGGCAGCTCGCGGCTGGACCAGGATGGGCGACAGATCGAGCCCGGCCGCCTTCCAGTGGTCGACGGCCGGCGCCGCGTCGATCAGGTCGACCCGGCCGATGGCCTCCTCCAGCGAGCGCAGGCCGAGGGCGGCCAGATACTCGCGGACCTCCTCGGCGATGTACTCGAAGAAGGTCTCGACGAACTCCGGCCTGCCCGAGTAGCGGGCCCGCAGGGCCGGGTTCTGGGTGGCGATCCCGACCGGGCAGGTGTCGAGGTGGCAGACCCGCATCATGACGCAGCCCGAGACCACCAACGGGGCGGTGGCGAAGCCGAACTCCTCGGCCCCGAGCAGCGCGCCGATGATCACGTCCCGCCCCGTCTTCATCTGGCCGTCCACCTGGACCACGATCCGGTCCCGCAGGTCGTTGGCCAACAGGGTCTGCTGGGTCTCGGCCAGGCCCAGCTCCCAGGGGATGCCCGGCGTGCTTCTGCGAGGTGAGCGGGGTGGCCCCGGTCCCGCCGTCGTGGCCCGGAGATGAGCACCACGTCGGAGTGGGCCTTGGCCACCCCGGCGGCCACCGTGCCCACCCCCACCTCGGCCACCAGCTTCACGTGGACCCGGGCCTTCGGGTTGGCCGACTTGAGGTCGTGGATGAGCTGGGCGATGTCCTCGATGGAGTAGATGTCGTGATGGGGCGGGGGCGAGATGAGGCCCACCCCCGGGGTCGAGAACCGGGTCTTGGCGATCCACGGGTGGACCTTGTTGCCCGGGAGCTGGCCGCCCTCGCCGGGCTTGGCCCCCTGGGCGATCTTGATCTGGATGTCGTCGGCGTTGACCAGGTACTCCGAGGTCACCCCGAACCGACCCGAGGCCACCTGCTTGATGGCGCTGCGCCGGAGGTCCCCGTTGGCGTCGGGGGTGAAGCGGTCGGCGTCCTCGCCCCCCTCGCCGGTGTTGGAGCGTCCGCCGAGCCGGTTCATGGCGATGGCCAGGGTCTCGTGGGCCTCGGCCGAGATCGACCCGTAGGACATGGCCCCGGTGGAGAAGCGGGCCAGGATGGCCGAGGCCGGCTCCACCTCCTCGACGGGCACGGCGGCAGGACCCCGGTCCGCAGGTGCATCAGCCCGCGCAGGGTGGCCAGGTGGGCCGACTGGTCGTCGACCGCCTTGGTGTACTCCTTGAACACCTCGTAGCGCTTGGACCGGGTGGCGTGCTGCAGCTTGAACACCGTCTTGGGGTTGAACAGGTGGATCTCGCCCTCCCGGCGCCACTGGTACTCGCCCCCCACCTCCCGCTCGCGGTGGGCCAGCTCGGTCGGCCGGTCGAGGTGGGAGAGCCGGTGGCGGCTGGCCACCTCCTCGGCCAGGACGTCGAGGCCCACTCCGCCGATGCGGGACACCGTGCCGGTGAAGTACTCGTCGACCACCTCGGGGGCCAGGCCCACCGCCTCGAAGACCTGGGCGCCGGTGTAGGAGGCCACCGTCGAGATGCCCATCTTCGACATCACCTTGATGATCCCCTTGGAGGCGGCCTTGATGTAGTTCTTCTGGGCCTGCCGGGGGGTCACCCCGGTCAGGATGCCCGAGGCGATCATGTCGTCGATGGTCTCGAAGGCCAGATAGGGGTTGATGGCGGCGGCCCCGAAGCCCTTGAGCAGGGCCATGTGGTGGACCTCGCGGGCGTCGCCGGACTCGACCACCAGGCCCACCCGGGTGCGGGTCTTCTCCCGGACCAGGTGGTGGTGGACCGCGGCCACCAGCAGCAGCGAGGGGATCGGGGCCAGGGTGGCCGGTCGAGTTGCGGTCGGAGAGCACGATCACGTCGGCGCCCTCGGCGATGGCCTCGCTCACCTGCGCCCGCACGTCCTCGATGGCCGCGGCGCAGCGCCGGTCCCGCCGCCGGACACCTCGAAGAGCCCGTCGATGGCGAAGGCGCTGAACCCGGGGGTGCTGCCGTCCTCGTTGACGTAGAGCAGCTTGGCCAGGTCGTCGTTGTCGATGACCGGCATGGGCAGCACGATCTGGCGGCACGACTCGGCGGTGGGCTCGAGCACGTTGGCCTCGGGACCGAGGGTGGACGGCAGCGAGGTGACCAGCTCCTCGCGGATGGCGTCCAGCGGGCGGGTTGGTGACCTGGGCGAACAGCTGGGTGAAGTAGTCGTAGAGCAGCCGGGGCCGGTCGGACAGCACGGCGATGGCCGTGTCGGTGCCCATCGAGCCGATTGGGCTCGGCCCCCGTCCTGGCCATCGGCTCGCAGGATGAGCCGCAGCTCCTCGTTGGTGTAGCCGAAGAGGCGCTGGCGCCCGACCACCGAGGCGTGCTGGGGGGTGAGCATGATCCGCGGGGGCAGGTCCTCGAGCTCGATCTGGCCGGCGTCGAGCCACTCGGCGTAGGGCTGCTCGGCGGCCAGGGCGTCCTTGATCTCGTCGTCGTCGACGATCCGGCCCTGGCGCGGTGTCCACCAGGAACATCCGGCCCGGGCTGCAGGCGACCCTTGCGCACCACCTTGTCCGCCGGGACGTCGAGGACGCCGACCTCGCTGGCCAGCACCACCAGCCCGTCGTCGGTGACCCAGTAGCGGGCCGGACGCAGCCCGTTGCGGTCGAGCACGGCGCCGATCACCGTCCCGTCGGTGAAGGCCACCGCCGCCGGACCGTCCCAGGGCTCCATCAGGGCGGCGTGGTAGCGGTAGAAGGCCCGCCGGGCCGGGTCCATGGTCCGGTGGTTCTCCCACGCCTCGGGGATCATCATCAGCACGGCGTGGTGCAGCGGCCGGCCGCCCAGGTGGAGGAGCTCCAGCACCTCGTCGAAGGAGGCCGAGTCGCTGGCGCCCGGGGTCACGATCGGGAAGGCCCGCTCGAGCCCGGGGATGAGATCGCGACGCGCACAGGGCCTCCCGGGCCCGCATCCAGTTCCGGTTGCCGGCCAGGGTGTTGATCTCGCCGTTGTGGGCCAGGTACCGGTAGGGATGGGCCAGCGGCCACGAGGGGAAGGTGTTGGTGGAGAAGCGGGAGTGGACCAGGGCCAGGCCGCTGGTCACCCGCTCGTCGGACAGGTCGGGGAAGAACTCGGCCAGCTGGTGGGAGGTGAGCATCCCCTTGTAGGTGATGGTCCGGGCCGACAGCGAGGCGAAGTAGCAGTCGTCGATCTCGTGCTCGGCCCGCTTGCGCAGCACGAAGGCCAGCCGGTCGATGGCCAGGGCCGGGTCGTCGCCGGCCAGCCGGAGTGCCCGCCGCCGGGGCCACGAAGAGCTGGTGCATGGAGGGCATGGCCGCCTCGGAGATCGACCCCAGGGTGGCGTCGTCGACCGGCACCTCCCGCCATCCGATGACGTCGAGCCCCTCCTCGCCGGCCAGCTTGCCGATGGCCCGGCGGGCGTCGGCGGCCTCGGCCGGGTCGCGTCGACAGGAAGGCGATGCCGGTGGCGTAGTGGCCGCTGGAGGGCAGGTCGAAGTCGACGGCGTCGGCGTAGAAGTCGTGGGGGACCTGGAGGAGGATCCCGGCGCCGTCCCCGCTGTCCTCCTCGCTCCCGGTGGCTCCGCGGTGGGCCAGGTGCTCGAGGGCGGAGATGGCCTGGCGGACCAGCGTGTGGGTGCGCCGGCCGTGCAGGTCGGCGACCAGGGCCACCCCGCAGGCGTCGTGCTCGAAGCGGGGGTCGTACAGTCCCGTGGCCGGAACCTGTGGGGCGATCTCCCGGCCGCCGCCGCGGCGCGCGGGACGGCGGCAGACCGCGGTGGCGGGGATGGGGGCGTCGGCCTGTGTTCGGCGGGAAGTCGTCATCGGGTCGCTCCAACGAGGGAAGTGGATCTACCCACCCGGGACGACGTTGGCCCATGCGTGGTCCGAAGATTGTACACGCCCCGGGGGCGGTTTCGAGATGTTCGGGCGGCCACGGCCGCCGCCGCGGACCCGGCCTCCGGTGGGCTGCGGACCCGGCCTCCGGTGGGCGGCGGACCCGGCCTCCGGTGGGCTGCCGAACCGGGCCTCCGGTCGGCTGCCGGTGCCGGGTCTCCGGTCGCCACCACCGGCACCCCGGCGCCTCCGGGCCACCCGTAGCATGGGCCCATGACCACCGGGGTTCCGCCTGACGTCGTGGTGGTGGGCGGCGGTGTGATCGGGCTCTCCGTCGCCTGGCGAGGCCGCCGAGGCCGGTCTGGCCGTCACCCTGGTCGATCCGCAGCCCGGACGCGGCGCAGGCTGGGCCGCGGCCGGCATGCTGGCCCCGGTCGGGGAGGCCCACTTCGGCGAGGACGCGCTCACCGCCCTCAACCTGGAGGCCGCCCGGGCCTGGCCCCGGTTCGCCGCGGGCTGGAGGAGGCGTCGGGCCGACCGGTGCACTACTGGCCGACGGCACGCTGCTGGTCGCCGTGGACGCCTCCGACCGGGCCGCCACCGACGACCTCCTGGCCTACCGGCTGGCCCTCGGGCTCGACGCCGCGCCGGCTGACGGCCGGCGAGTGCCGGACGTCGGAGCCGCTGCTGGCCCCGGGCATCCGGGGCGGCGCCGAGCTGGCCGAGGACCACCAGGTGGACAACCGGTGCGTGCTGGACGCCCTGGTCGCCGCCTGCGCCGCCGGCGGGGTCTCCATCGTCGAGGACGAGGTCGACGCCGTCGAGATCGATACCGCCGAGGGGGGCGGCGCCGTCGCCGGCGTGACGCTCGGCCACGGCGGATCCCGGCCGGCCGGTGCCGTGGTCCTGGCCGCCGGGTGCCGGTCCGGGCAGCTCGGGGGGATCCCCGACCGGCTCCTCCCTCCGGTGCGGCCGGTGAAGGGACTGACCCTCCGCCTGCGGGCCCCGGCCGGGTCCCGGAGGCTGGCCCGGACCGTCCGCGGCCTGGTCCACGGGAGGAGCTGCTACCTCGTGCCCCGCCGGGACGGGACCGTGGTGGTCGGGGCCACCGTCGAGGAGAAGGGCTTCGACCTCGCCGTGCAGGTCGGCGCGGTCGGCGATCTGCTCGACGACGCCCGCCGGCTGGTGCCGTCGCTCGAGGAGTACGAGCTGGTCGACACGACCGCCGGGCTGCGGCCGGGGTCGCCCGACAACGCCCCCATCGTGGGCACCACCGATGTGCGGGGCCTGGTCGTGGCCACCGGTCACTACCGCAACGGGTTCCTGCTGGCCCCGGTGACCGCCGACGGGGTGGTGGGCATCCTCAGCGGGGAGCGGACCGTCGGTTGCCGGGACGGTGCCGGGCCGGCGGGCGGGACCGTCCCGTCCGGATGTTCGCACCCTTCGGCCCGGACCGGTTCGCGGCGGCGGGAGCCGAGTCGGCCGGCCCGTCGACCGGCCCGGCGTGTCCAGGCTGGGCCCGTGAGTACTGCCTCGGTCAACGGGACGGCGTGGGAGGTGCCCGCCGGCACCACCGTGGCCGACTGGTCTCGGCCTGGTGCCCCTCGCCACGGGGCGTCGCCGTGGCGTGCAACGGCGACGTGGTCCCGAAGAGCAGGTGGCCGCACACCCCGGTGGCCGACGGCGACCGGATCGAGATCGTCACGGCGGCGGCCGGCGGGTAGCGGCGGGTAGCGGCCGGGTAGCGGAGGGGCCGGACCCGCCGGTCACAGCGGTACCGTGGGAACCGATGGACGTTCCGACTCCCGCCCCCTCCGATGCCGGCCCGGCCCCGGGGACCGCCGACGCTCCGGCCGGCCCGCTGACCATCGCCGGCCGGAATCCCCTCGCGGCTCCTCCTGGGCACCGGAGGCATGGCCAGTCCCGAGTCGCTGCGCGAGGCCCTGGTGGCGTCGGGTAGCGTCATGGCCACGGTGGCCGTGCGCCGGGTCGACCCCACCACCCGGCATTCACTGGTCGATCTCCTGGCCGAGCTGGACATCCGGGTCCTGCCCAACACGGCCGGGTGCTTCACCGCCTCGGAGGCCGTCCTGACCGCCAAACTGGCCCGCGAGGCGTTCGAGACCGACTGGATCAAGCTCGAGGTCATCGGGGACGACCGCACGCTGCTCCCCGACACGGTGGAGCTGGTGGCCGCGGCCGAGGAGCTGGTCGACGAAGGCTTCGTCGTCCTCCCCTACTGCAGCGACGACCCGGTGGCCGCCCGCCGCCTCGAGCAGGCCGGCTGCGCCGCGGTCATGCCTCTCGGCGCACCGATCGGCAGCGGGCTCGGGATCCGCAACCCCCACAACATCGCCCTCATCGTCGAAGCAGTCGGGCGTGCCGGTGGTGCTCGACGCCGGCATCGGCACCGCCTCGGACGCCTGTGCTGGCCATGGAACTCGGATGCGATGCGGTGCTGGTGGCCTCGGCCATCACCCGGGCCCGACGGCCGGGCCTGATGGCCCGGGCCATGCGTGAGGCGGTGGACGCCGGTCGGGCCGCCCGGGAGGCGGGCCGGATCACCCGGCGCTTCCACGCCGACGCCTCGAGCCCCTTCGAGGGGATGGTCGACCGGTGACCACGGACGGCAACCCGCCGGTGGTCCTGACCATCGCCGGATCGGACTCCGGAGCCGGGGCCGGCATCCAGGCCGACATCAAGGCCATGGCGGCCCTGGGTGTGTTCGCCACCACCGCCGTCACCGCTGTCACCGCCCAGAACACCGCCGAGGTCCGCGACGTGCACCACGTGCCGGCGGGCATGGTCGATGCACAGATCCGGACCGTGCTCGACGACCTCCCGGTGGCGGCGGTCAAGACCGGCCTGCTCGGCACGGCCGCCATCGTCGAGATGGTCGGTCGCCTGGCCGCTTCCGGCTGCCTGCCCCGGCTGGTGGTCGACCCGGTGATGGTGGCCTCCACCGGGCGGGCCCTGGTCGCCGACGGCTGCATCGAGGCCTACCGGGAACATCTGCTGCCCCACGCCCTGCTGGTCACGCCCAACCTGTGGGAGGCCGCCCTGCTGGCCGGCGTGCCGGCCGACGAGGTTCAGGAGGTCGAGCGCCATGGCCGAGGCGGCCCGGCGCATCCACCGGCTCGGTCCGACCTGGGTCCTGGTCAAGGGCGGCCACCTCCCCGGGGTCGAGCCCGGTTCGGCCGCCGCCGCCCCCCGGCGGTGGCCGACGTGCTGTTCGACGGCCGGGAGGTCATCGTGCTCGACGGTCCCCGCGTCGACACCCCCAACACCCACGGGACCGGGTGCTCGCTGTCGGCGGCCATCGCCGCCCACCTGGCCCGGGGTGCCGACGTGCCGACGGCCGTCTCGGCGGCCAAGGCCTTCGTGCACGACGCCCTCCTCGGAGGGGCGACCTGGCGCCTGGGGCGGGGACACGGGCCCCTCGACCATCTCGGGTGGTCCGGCGCCGCGGCGGCGGGCGTCAGCGGCCGGGGCTGACCCGGACCCGCAAGAAGGAACCGGTGGACGCGAAAGTGGCCGGGCCCGACGACCCGGCCACTTTCTCCCCCCCAATCACAGGATCTTTCCCGATACTGGATCAGGCACCCCTCCTCGACGACGGGTCACGGTCACCCGTCAACAGCCTTTGCATTCTGAAGCATCGGCGGGCGGAAGTAAACCTGTTCATGCACCCAGCGTCACTGTCCGTCATTGTGCCAAATACTCTCCGTGACTTTCAGCTTCTCGGCGGCCCGCCCCGGCGGCCCCATTGCCGTCTGTCCGGCGACCACGGCCAGTGGCGGCCAGTAGGTTGTGGCCCGTGGACAGATCGGCGACACGCACCGCCTGGCCCTGCTCCTCGGCCTCGGGGCGCGTGGCCATCGGCGTGGCCGCCGTCGCCGCTCCGACCCTGATGGCCCGGCCGTGGATCGGTGAGGTCGGCGACCGTGCGGCCAGCCGCCTGCTGGCCCGGACCATGGGCGGCCGGGACCTGGCCCTCGGCATCGGGGCGCTCCGGGCGCTGGCCGGCTCGGACCAGGAGGCCCGACCGTGGGTGGCCCTGGGCGGCACGGCCGATGCCGTCGACGCGCTGGCCACGGTCGTCGCCTTCGCCAGCCTGCCCCGTCGCACCCGGTGGGGCATCCTGGCCATGACCGTCGGGGCGGCGGTGCGCCTCCATCCGGGGTGGCGGTACTCGCTGGACGACCGGTCGCACCCGCCGGGACGCGCCGACCCGCGGCACGGCCGTCCGCTGAACGCGGGAGGCGCCGGGGCCGGCCACTACGCATGAGTGGCCATGGTCGGTACCGCTGAGGAGCTCGGCCCTCCTCGGACCTCTGATGAGGCCGTCGCCGTCGACCCCGACCACCGGTTCTACCAGCCCGTGTCCCCCGGGGACCGGCCCTCATCGTGCTCGGGATCGCGGTCTTCATCGTGGTGGTCGGCGTCGTCGCCTCCGCCCTGGCCTCCGGACGACCCGTCGCTCGCGGCTACCGGCCAGCGTCACCATCCCCGGCGGCACGGTGGTCCATCTGACCCCGGCCACCACCGCCCATGAAGTCCATCGTGAGCGGCGGACAGCCGCCCTCGGACATCCTCGGCAACCTGGCCGTCCCGTCCGGCAGCCCGGTGGTCCGGACCGTGAACACCGACCAGGGGGTGACCCAGTTCGACCGCACGGTGTACTTCACCACCGGGCTGCCGGCCGACCAGGTGGTCGACGTCTACCGGACCGTCCTCCCCCGGCTGGGCTGGAAGATCATCTACCACGGTGCCTCAGCACCGGCGGCGCCGGGGTCCGAGGTGCTGGCCAAGCAGGGAAGCGGCGACAGCTTCTACTGGGAGGCGGGGTGGTGGTGTCCCCGACGACACGTCGGCCGGCACGACCCCGTTCTCCGTCGAGGTGTTCGAGCTGTCCGACGACACCTGACCGGCATCCGGCCGGTCGCCCGGACCGCCCGGCCGAGGCGGCCGGTCGACGACCGCTCCGCCGCGTCGGCGCCCACCGGGTCATCGGCCTGGCTGAGCATCCAGGCCCACACGAACAGGTTGATCGGGTACAGCAGGTAGCCGACCCGGGTGGCGGGGGCCAGCAGGATGGCGATCAACATGACCCATCCGGTGAGGGCGGCTACGCCGGCGGCATTGCGGGGAGGCTGTCTCCAGCAGGTGGCGGACCAGCACCGCGCACCCCGACCAGGCCCACCACCACCACGTAGAGCCGGTGCTCCCGCGGGAAGGCCGACACCAGGATGTGGCCGGGGAGGGCGCTGGCCGCCGGTGACGACACACCGGCCAGGCCCAGCGGGAAGCGGATCACGTTGTCGACGAAGGCGGACATGTTCTCGAGGGCCACCGGCAGCGACCACCGGCACCATGACCGCCGCGACGCCGAGCACGTAGCGCCCGACGGCCCGGCGGCGGTGCAGGTCGGACGCCGCCCACAGGGCCAGCAGGGCCAGGGGCCAGGCGGTGAACTTGAGGGACGACGCCGCCCCCAGGGCCAGCCCGGCCAGGACCGGCCGTCGGCGCTGGAGGGCGACCAGCCCGAGCAGCATCAGCGCGGCCACCGGCATGTCGTCCCCCCCGGTGGCCAGCGGGAGCGCGGCCGTGGGCAGCACGGTGAGCACCTGGAGGGAGCGGAACCGGGCGTCGGTGGGCGGCCGGAGCCGGCTGAGCGCGAACAGGGTGACCAGGACGGTGAACACCAGGAACTGGATGCGGGCGTCGGTCAGCCGGGCCCCGATCTTGCTGCGCCGTCGGTGCTCGAGAGGCCGAAGATGCACCATGCCCGGCAGGTAGGGGTAGTACAGCTCGTAGATCGGCTCGGTCTTCTCGTGGATGAGGATGTGCCCGTCGCGGTCGATCACCCGGTAGGGATCCTTCCCGTGGGCGGCCCGGACCCCGGCCTGCTCCACCACCACCACCTCGGGCTGGACGTGCAGGGAGGGGTTCCCCTCGGAACGCCAGACGACCTCCAGGGTCAGCGGGACCACGGTGGCCCCGAACAGGACGATGAGGAAGGCGACCACCCGGGCCGCCCGCCAGCCCCGCCCGCGGTGCCGCCGGTCCCCACCCGCCAGGCCACCACGCGCCATCAGCAGCGCGGCGGCCAGGTAGGGCCCGAAGGCCAGCTGGCCCCACTGGCGGTAGAGCGGGATGCCCATCGGCCAGCGCGGTGACGCCGGCGAACAGCGCCGAACAGGCGTAGAGGAAGGCGTCCCGCCACTGGGGCGACAGCGCCTGCGAGGCCCCGAGGGCCTGCGGAGCGTCGGCGGATAGCGGCCCCACCGCTCGTCGCCGGTGGGACGACGGGCTCCGGTGCGTCCCCAGGCGGTCGGTCAGCACGGTCGAGGGTACCACCGCCGCCCACCGGGACCGGGGGACGGCTCCCCCGGTCGGCAGGCGCCGCGCCCGCGGTCGCTCGAGTCGGTACGGTACCGGCCATGAGCGCCTCCCGCACCCCCGTCGCCCGGCACCCTCCGATCGGACCCCGCCGCCAGGTTCGCCGCCTACGTGGTGACCCGCGACGGGCGACGGCGTCGACGCCGGGGTCCGGACCCTGGCCCCCGGCGACCTGGGCCAGGGCGACGTGACCATCAGCGTCGAGTGGTCGGCCGTCAACTACAAGGACGGCATGGTGACCCGGCCCGGCAACCGGGTGGCCCGCATCTCACCCCTGGTCCCCGGGGTCGACCTGGTGGGGACGGTGCTCGACTCCGACGACCCGTCCGTCGGGCCGGCCGACCAGGTCATCGTCCACGGCTACGACCTCGGGGTGGCCCACCACGGCGGGTTCTCCGAGCTGGCCCGGGTGCCGGCCGAGTGGGTGGTCCCCCTCCCCGACGGCCTCGACGCCCGCCGGGCCGGCCGCCATCGGCACCGCCGGCTTCACCGCCGCCCTGTCCCTCCACCGGCTCGAGCACCAGGGGCTCTGGCCCCCGACGACGGGCCGGTGCTGGTCACCGGGGCCTCCGGGGGCGTGGGCAGCATGGCGGTGGCCCTGCTGGCCTCCCGCGGCTACGAGGTGGTGGCCAGCACCGGCAAGGCCGCCGAGCGGCCCCTACCTGACCGGCCTGGGCGCCTCCGAGGTCATCGGCCGCGACGAACTGGACAGCCGACGCCGGAGCGGACGCTCGGACCCGAGCGCTGGGCCGGCGCGGTCGACTGCGTGGGGGGACCGACCCTGGCCGCCGTGCTCCGGACCCTGCGCTACGGCGCGGCCGTGGCCGCCAGCGGCCTGACCGGGGGGAACACCTTCGAGTCCTCCGTCTACCCGTTCATCGTGCGGGACGCCTCCCTCATCGGCATCGACACCGTCTCACCCCGATCGCCGAGCGGCGCGCCGTCTGGGACGAGATGGCCACGGCCTTCCCTCCCGCGCTCCTCGATGACATGGTCCGCGCGAGGTCGGGCCTGGACGAGCTCGGGCCCGGCGCTCGATCGGATCCTGGCCGGCGGGGCCCGAGGCCGGATGCTGGTGAGGCCGCGGTCGACCTGACGGCCTGCCGGCCTGACCCGGCCCGGCTCAGCCGCGCCGGCGGGGGCGGTGGTCTGGCTGTCTGGCCCCGGTGGCCGGGAACACCGGGAGAGACCACCATGGTCCCGCCCCCGCAGGGCGCCAGCGTCGCCGCCACGACCAGGTGGTCGTAGGCGTTGGGGGGGTGACCTCGATCGACGCCGAGGTCGGGCAGGTCGTCTCGGTGCCGACCGGCACATCCGAGTAGCCGATGTTGAAGTAGACCGACTGCCCGGGGCCAGCGTCACGGTGGTCGGGCGTCATCGCCGTGAAGCTGTACGTTCCCCGTCCGCACCACCTTGGTGGGCAGCGACGCCCCCGACGACGTCAGGAGCTGCAGCCCGGGGTAGCCGCCCAGCACGCAGGGGGTCGGCGCCGTGCTCTTCAGGGCCACCGTGGTCTCGATGGTCCCGGCCGCGCCGCTGCTGCCGGCGACCGACCCGACAGCGCCGTCGTGGCGCACCGGGACGAACCGGCCGTGGTGCTCGTGCCGCACGCGGTCGGTGGAGGTGGCGGTCGATGCGGTCGTGGTCGATGACCCACCGGTCGACGGTGGTGGCGGCGGTGGTGCCGGTGGCGACGAGCTCGACGAGCAGGCACTCAGCAGGACGCCCCCACCAGGACGCCCGCCACGGAGGCGGCCACGCAGGCCGCCTCGACGACCTCTTGGCTCGCGATCCTCGACTGCTCGGGGGCCCGGACCCCATGGACCGGACGACCCCGCCAGTACGACGTCCACGGAGCCGTCGATCCCGTGACCGGTCCGGCGCCGATGCACCGGCCCGGATGCCGGTCGGGCCCGGCGCCGGATCCGGTCAGGAGGAGAAGTCCTCCGGGCGGATGGAGTCGAGGAAGGTGCGGAACTCGCCGACCAGCTCGTCGGGATTGGACCCGTCGTCGTCCTCGTCGGCCTCGTCCTCGTCCTCCTCGTCCACCGCCAGCATGATGCCCTCGCTGTCCATCAGATCGTCGGCCACGAACAGCGGGGCCCCGGTCCTCACGGCCACGGCCACGGCGTCCGAGGGCCGGGAGGAGACCGGGATCTCTCCGCTCGCCGTGGCGCAGCACGATCTCGGCGAAGTAGGTGGCCGTCTTCAACTCGGTGATCACCACCCGGAGCACGTCGGCCCCGAGGGCCTCGAGCAGGTCGCGGATCAGATCGTGGGTCATGGGACGCGGCGTGTCCATGCCCTGCAGGGCGAAGGCGATGGCGGTGGCCTCGGGTGCGCCGATGAAGATGGGCAGGGTCCGGCCCAGGCCCTCGGACTCTTGCAGGAGCAGTACGGGCGTGTTCGACTGCAGGTCCACACGCACCGCCCGAAGCCGGACTTCGACCATGCGCGCAAACTTACTCGCCGCGACGGATATGTGCGATCGGGCCGCAGGTCGGCGGCGGCGCGACCAGCCGACCGGCGCGACGGCCGGTCAGCCGTCCAGCAGGTCCCGCAGGGCCGACCGCAGCAGCGAGCTTCTGAGCTGCTGGCCCAGTCGGGTCAGCTCCTCGGCCGTCTCGTGGGCCCGGGCCCGGGCCTCGGGGTTCCGCTGTCTGACCAGCGGGAGGACGATCTGCTCCACGAATCCGGCCTCGCGGTCGGCGGCGTTCTTGTAGAGGCGGAGATGACGCGGCTCGATCCCGAACCGGGCGAACCGGGCGGCCACCGTGGCCACGACCAGGGCCTCCTCGTCGAAGTACTCCACGCCGGCGACGGTCGCGGACGGCCAGCAGACCGAACTCCTGCAGCTCGACGAGGACCGCCGACGTCGAGACCGGACGAGGCGGCACAGCTCCTCGACCGACAAGCTGGCCCCGGCCGATGCCGGCGGCGCCGGTGGCGACCGGCGGCTCCGACGCCGTCCGGCCGACCGGCCGGGCCTTCGCCGGCGGCGCCGTCCGGCCGACGGCGTGGCCGGGCCACGGTCGGCGGGCTCCGGCCGGGGCATCGCCCGGCGCCGTTGCCCGCCGGGCGTGCCGGCCGCCGGTCGGCGGGCGACGCCGAGCCGCGAGCCGGCCGCCGGGGTCGGTCCCGTCGAGGCCGCCGGCGCCGGCCCGGAGCCGGTGCCGGCCGCCGGTCCGGAGGCCGTCACCCGGAGCGGGGCGTTCCACTCTCCCGTTGGCCGGATCCGTGGCCGAGCCGCGGCGCCGGCCGACCGAGCCGTCGTCGACCAGCTCCAGTACCGGGACGGTCGGTCGCGGCGGTGCGGCGTCGACCGCCGGTCGACGTTGGACCGCGTCCGGCGCCGCCGCGCGGTCGGACGCCACCGGTCGCCGGAGTCGGGCGGCACGTCGACGGTCTCGATGCCGGGCAGCCCGGCTCCGCCCGACCGACTCTGGCGACGCGATCCTCCGCCGGGGTGCGCTCGGCACCGGTTCGGCCTCCGGCCTCGGTCGGACGCCCGCTGCCCGACCAGCACCGGCTCGTCGTGGCGTCGGTGCCCGCCGGCCGACGGCTCGGCTCCGTCGCCGCGACGGCTCGGCCGATCCGGCGGCCCCGGGTCGCGCCGGCGTCGATCGCGGCCGCCTCGGCATCGACACGCGATCGTCGTCCAGGCGGTCCTTGATCACCTTGAGGGGCAGGAAGTGCTCCCGCTGCTGGCGGAGCACCCAGCGCAGCCGCTCCACGTCGTGCTCGTAGAACTTGCGGTAGCCCGAGGGCGTCCGCTCGGGGTTGACCAGGCCCTGGCTCTCCAGGAACCGGATCTTCGAGATGGTGATGTCGGGGAACTCCTGTCGGAGCAGGGTCAGCACGTCCCCGATGGACAGGTACGACCGTGCGCTCATCGGCGCCGTCCGTGCCGACGGCCGTCTCGGGTACCGGTGCGTCATTCGCCGCTGGCCACGCAGGTACAGGAGCTTGAACTTGCCGATCTGCACCTCGTCGCCGCTGGACAGGCCGGCCTCCTCGATCCGCTCCCGGTTCACATAGGTGCCGTTGAGGGAGCCCGACGTCGCGCACCGTGGTGACCTGGTCCCTGGTCACGAACTCGGCGTGACGACGCGACACGGTGATGTCGTCGAGGAAGATGTCGCTCTCCGGATGCCGCCCGGCCTGGGTGATCGCCGCCTCGAGCGGGAACCGGACACCTTCGTCCGTCCCCCGCTTGACCACCAGCATGCCCACCCCGCGGGGCAGCTCGAGCAGCCCGACCGCGCGCGTCGTCGTCCGCGCCGTCGCCCGTGTCGTCGACCGGGACTGACCGAGACCGACGTGTCGGGAGCGGAGGTCACCAACGACGCGCCGCACGACGAGCAGAAGTTGACGCCGGTCGGATTGCGATGGCCGCAGCTCGGGCAGAACACGCCCACCACGGTAGTCGCTCCCATCTCTCCGCTCCCGAGGGTCGATGCGCCGGCACGCGACGGTCAACCGTCGGTCAGTTGCCGGTAGCCGCTCGGATCGAGCAGCGATTCCACGCGCCGACGGGTCCGACGGGACGATCTCGCAGATCCAACCCTCCCCGTAGGGATCGGCGTTGAGCGTCTCGGGGGCGTCCGACCAGCGCGCGTGTTGACCGCCACCACCTGGCCGGCCACCGGGGCGTAGATCTCCGACACCGACTTGGTCGATTCGACCTCCCCAGCAGGCCCCCGGCCTCCACCGTCGCGCCCTCGGCTGGGCAGGTCCACGAAGACCACGTCGCCGAGCGCGTCCTGGGCGTAGTCGGTGATCCCGACCCGGACCGGTCACCCTCGGTCTCGGGCCCACTCGTGATCGGTCGAGTAGCGCAGATCGTCGGGCACGTTCATAGGTGCGGACGATACCCGACCGCGGGCGCGTCCGGCGCCGGTCCGACGGCGCGGGCCGAAGCGTCAGCGCAGCAGCTGCTCGAGCCGGACGACGTACTCGTTGGCCCTGGCCTCGGCCTGCGCATCGCTGGCCGCCTCGGCCCACACGTGGGTGAGCGGCTCCTCGGGGTCGGGCAGGACCAGGGCCCACCCGTCGTCCTCGAGCACCTTGACCCCGTCCACCAGGACCAGGTCCCGGCCCTGGGACCGCTCCACCAGGGTGCGCATGACCATGCCCTTCTGGTCCCACGGGGTGTGCACCGCCTGGTGGGCGATGTGCACCTTGGGGAGCTCCGCCACCAGGTCGGAGAGCTTCCGTCCGGCCGCGGTGAGCAGGGCCAGCAGGTTGACCAGGGTGGCCGCCGCGTCGTAGGCGGGCAGGAAGCGGGGGAAGATGAACCCGCCCGACTGGCTGGCCGCCAGGGTGACCTGCTCGCGACCGGGCCACCTCCATCAGATGGGAGGCCGAGAGCTTGGTCCAGACGATCTCGGCGCCCGCCTTCCGGCAGATCTCCTCGGCGACCACGCTGGCCGCCACCGGCAGGGCCACCCGCGCCGAGGGTGGGCCTCGGTGACCAGGGTCGAGCAGCACCAGCAGCGCCTCGTCGTCGGTCAGGGCGTGGCCCAGGTCGTCGACGATGGCCACGTGCTCGCCCCCGGGGTCGAGGACCGCACCGAGGTGGGCGCCCGAGGCCCGCACCAGCTCGGAGACCCGGGCCGCGCTGGCCTGGCGGTCGAAGGCGAGCACGCCGGCGGTGTTGGCGTAGGGGTTGACCACCAGCACCTCGGCCTCGAGCTTGGCCAGCAGGTTGGGCATCACGAAGCTGGTGGTCCCGAACGAGTAGTCGAGCACCAGCTTGAGGTCGGCCTCACGGGCGTTGGACAGGTCGACCGACTCGATCAGGGCGGCCGGTGTAGTGCTCGAGCGACCGGGGCGGGAAGCCGATGTCGCCGATCTCGCGGGCCAGCACCCGCCGGAAGTCCTCGCGGTGGTAGAGCCGCTCGATCTTGCGCTGGGTGGTCTCGTCGACGTCGATGCCCTCCTTGTCGAAGAACCGGAAGCACCACCGACTGGGGGTCGTCGGGCGCCAGCCGGACGGTGACCCCGGCCATGCTGGCCGACGAGGTGACCTGGAAGCGGGTGACCGGCACGGTGGCCGCCTCGAGGTCGTCCACGTTGATCCCGGCGGCGTTGCAGCCGACCATGATGGCCCGCTTGAGCACCCGGGCCGCCCGGCTGGTGTCCCGCGAGGTGGTGATCGTGGCCCCCTTCTCGAAGGTCGAGGCCCAGGCCATGGAGAGGCGCACGGCCAGCTCGGGACTGATGTCGACATTGGCCAGTCCCCGGACGCCGTCCCGGCCGAACAGGGACCGGGCCCCCATCGACTCCCACACGATGGAGGAGTTGACGGTGGCCCCGGCCTCGACCGTCTTGAACGGGTAGATCTTCACCCCGGCCTTGATCTCGGCGTGGGCGCCGACGAAGCACTGGTCGCCGAGGACCACGCCCTCCTCGCAGCGGACCCCCTCGCGGAGGTCGGACCCCCGGCCCGAGCACGCTGCCGTCGATCCGGACGCCCGAGCCGAGGTAGGTGTTGTCGTGGACCACCGAACGCTGGAGCACGGCGTTGTCGCCGATGCGGACGTTCCGGCCCAGGGTGCAGTACTGGCCGAGGCTGGCGCCCGGGCCGACCACGCAGTTGTCGCCGATGACCGCCGGGCCGTCGATGACCACGGTCGGGTCGATCTCGGCTCCCTTGCCCAGCCACACCCGGGGCCGGAGCTCGAAGCCGTTGATGTCCACCTGGACCCGTTGGTCGAGGATGTCCTGATGGGACTTGAGGTAGGCCTCGAGGGTGCCCACGTCCTCCCAGTAGCCGTCGGCCACGTAGCCGTACAGCGACTTCCCGGCCGCCAGCGCCTCGGGGAACGACTCGCCGGAGAAGTCGACCGGCTGGCCCTCGGGGATGAAGTCGAAGATCTCGGGCTCGAGCACGTAGATCCCGGTGTTGATGGTGTCGCTGAACACCTGTCCCCAGGTCGGCTTCTCGAGGAACCGCTCGATCGACCCGTCCTCGTGGGTGATGACGATCCCGAACTCGAGAGGATTGTCCACCGCCTTGAGGGCCAGGGTGGCCAGGCCGCCCGCGCTTGTCGTGGAAGGAGACCACCTGGGCGAGGTCGATGTCGGTCAGCACGTCGCCGGAGATGACCAGGAAGCGCTCGTCGAGCTCGTCCCGGGCGTTGCGCACCGAGCCGGCCGTGCCGAGCGGGGTGGACTCGGTGGCGTAGACCATGCGCACCCCGAACTCCGACCCGTCCCCGAAGTAGGTGCGGATGGCGTTGGCCATGAACGCCACGGTGACCACGATGTCCTCGAACCCGTGCTGGCGGAGCAGGTTGACCACGTGCTCCATCATCGGGATGTTGGCCATGGGCAGCATGGGCTTGGGCTGGTTGGAGGTCAGGGGCCGGAGCCGGGTCCCCTCGCCGCCGGCCATGATCACCGCCTTCATGACGGTGCACCCCCCGGCTCTCGGCACCGGCGCCCGTCGGCCAGCGCCTTGCGGGCCACCGGAACGTAGGAGCGCGGCGGCGACCCAGGCCAGGGTCAGGCCGACGATGCCGGTGACCCAGGCCACGACCCGGATCGGGCCCTGCCACGGGGCGGTGCCGTCGCCGAGGAGGAAGGCCGGGTAGGAGAACATGAGGGCGAACGTACCGGCCTTGCCCACCCAGAGGACGTCGATCCGGGCGGCGCCGAGCGAGGCCAGCAGCAGCACGGCCCCCGACACCACCACCTCGCGGGCCAGCGTGGCCACACCGAACCAGACCGGCACGGCCCCGTAGACGATGATGGCGATCACCGCGGTGACCACCAGGACCCGGTCGGCCACCGGGTCGAGCACCTTCCCGACCGTCGAGACCTGGTGGTAGCGGCGGGCCACGAACCCGTCGACCCAGTCGGTGGCCCCGAGCACGGCCAGCAGCACGGCGGCGGCGGTCTGGTCGCTCGGCGCCGAACAGGAGCCAGAGGAACAGCGGGATGCAGGCCAGCCGGACCAGGGTGATGGCGTTGGGCACGGTCAGGATCCGGTCGAGACCGGGATCCTCCACCTCTCCGCCTGTCGAACCGGTGATCGGTCCCCCCTGAGTTCTTCGCCGACGCGCTGCACGGGCCCGAGTCTACGAGCAGGGTCGCCGGTGCGGGAGCCGAAGCCGGGACCGGCCGTTTCGGTGGGTACGAAGCCCCTGGCCCCGCCCCTAGCCTGGGACCCCGACACCGACGGCCACCGGAAGGACCAAGGACCGGGCCCGATGCCCCCACCGGACGATGACGAGGGAATGGGACCCTGGATGGTGGCGCTCTTCGCCGTGGCCTGCGGCGTCTCGGTGGCCAGTCTCTACTACGCCCAACCGCTCCTGCCCCTCATCTCCCGGGACCTCGGCACCGGTTCGGGGACCGCCGCCCTGGTCATCACCGCGGCCCAGGTGGGCTACGGGGTGGGCCTGGCCCTGATCGTCCCGCTGGGGGACATCGTCATCCGCCGGAAGCTGGTGCCCGGCATCCTCTCGGTGGCGGCCCTGGCCCTGTTCGCGGCGGCGGCGGCGCCCGACATCGTGGTCCTGATCCTCGCCGTCGCCGTGGCCGGGCTCTGTTCGGTGGCCGCCCAGATCCTCGTGCCCTATGCGGCCACGCTGGCCAGCGACTGGCAACGGGGTCGGGTCGTCGGCACGGTGATGAGTGGCCTGCTGCTCGGCATCCTGTTGGCCCGCACCGTCTCCGGGTTGATCGCCGAGGCCGCCGGGTGGCGCGCCGTGTACGTGACGGCCGGCGTCATGGTGGTGGTGCTCACCATGGTGCTCGCCCGCCAGATGCCCGCCGAGGGGAAGCGCCCGTCGCTCGTCTACTCGCGCCTGCTCGGCTCGGTGGTCCACCTCATGCGGACCGAGCCGCTCCTCCGGCTGCGGTCCGTCATCGGGGCACTGGCCTTCGCCACCTTCAACGTGATCTGGACCAGCCTGGCCTTCCTCCTGGCCGCCTCGCCCTACCGCTACAGCGAAGCCGTCATCGGCCTGTTCGGCCTGTTCGGGCTGTTGGGGGCGGCCGGGGCGCTGGCCGCATCGTTCAGCGGCCGCCTGGCCGACCGGGGTCTCGAACGGTGGGTCAGCGGCGCCTCACTGGCGGTCATGGTGGGTTCGATGGCCCTGCTGGCCCTCGGGTCCAGCCGGCTGTGGGCCCTGGTGGTGGGGATCGTCCTCGCCGACCTGGGCATCCAGGCCGTCCACATCCAGAACCAGCAATTGATATTCGCCATCGATCCGGCCGCCCGCTCCCGGCTCAACACCGGGTACATGGTCTGCTATTTCATCGGCGGGGCCCTCGGATCCGCGGCCACCGGGCTGGCCTACGGCCGCGGGGGCTGGGCGGCGGTCATCGTCCTCGGGAGCTGCTTCTCGGGCGCCGGGCTGGTGGTGTGGGCGGGCAGCCAGGTGGGCCGCATCCGGCGCGCCGGCCGGGCCGCTCCGGACGCCCGGGCGTCACGGACGGCCTGAACGGGGGATCCGAGCGGGGCGCGGGACCTCCCGGGGCGCCGGGCGGCCGGGAGGTCGGTGATGTGCTACGCAGGGGCCATGCCCCGATTCGAGCCGTTCGCCGGGGTCCGGTACGACGCCGGACGGGTGGACATGTCCGCGGTTGTCGCCCCGCCCTACGACGTGGTCGGGCCCCAGGACCGGGCCCGGCTGGCCGGACGCCACAGCGCCAACGCCATCCGGGTCGAGCTTCCCGAACCCGACCACCGGGCCGACCTCGACCGCTACGCCAATGCGGCCCGCCAGCTCGAGCGCTGGCAGGAGGAGGGCATCCTCGTCCGCGATCCGGCCCCCTCGTTCTACGCCTACCGGATGACCACGCCCGGGGGGCGGGCCACCAACGGTGTGATCGGCGCACTGGGCATCGACGAGCGGAGCGCGGCCGAGACTCTTCCCCACGAGCAGACCCTGCCCCGGCCCAAGAGCGATCGCCTCGATCTGCTCCGGGCGACCCGGGCCAACCTCTCCCCCATCTGGGCGCTGTCACTCAGCCCCGGGCTGACCAAGACCTTCGAGCGCCACCTCCCACCCCATGCCGCGGCCACCGATGAGGACGGGGTGCGGCACGAGCTGTGGGTGATCGACGAGCCCTCGGTCATCGACGCGGTGCGCGAGGGCGTGCAATCGTCCCCGGTGGTCATCGCCGACGGGCACCACCGCTACGAGACGGCCGTCGCCTACCGTCGGGAGTGCCGGCCAGAGGGAGACGGGGACCGGACTGGGCCCCCGACCGGTGCCGACCTGGTCATGGCCCTGGTCGTCGAGCTGGCCGAGGACCAGCTCGAGGTGGGTCCCATCCACCGGGCTCTGTCGGGGCTCCCCGACGGCCTCGACCTGGTGGACGCGTTCTCGTCGTGGTTCGACCTGACCCGGGCCGGTGACTTCGACGACCGGACGACCGCCGCCCTGGGCCAGTCCGGAGCCCTGGCCCTGGTCATGCCCTCGGGCGCCTGGCTCCTCTCCCCCAAGGACGGGACGCCCGAAGCCGCCGGGGCCGACCTCGACTCGTCCATGGTGGCCCTGGTCATCGCCGAGCTCCCCGAGCACGAGCTCGGCTTCCTCCATTCGTGGCAGGACGCCGTCGAGGCCGTGTCCGCCGGCCGGGCCCAGGCCGTCGTCCTGCTCCGACCGGTCACCGTCGGGCAGATCGCCGAGTGGGCCCACGCCGGCCGGCGCATGCCCGCCAAGACCACCTACTTCCATCCCAAGCCGCGCACCGGGATGGTGTTCCGGACCCTCGACATCCCCGCCTGAGGCCGGGCGCAGGACGGCGCCGGCGCCGGTAGGACCCGCCGGGCCGACGTCGGCGGTCACCCATCCGCCGGTACTGTGACACCCCGGTCGTGCCGCCGGGCACGACGAACCCGGACGAGGGGGATCACGTGGCACAGAGGCGAAGGGCAGCGTGGGTCTGCCTGGCCGCCTCGGCGGTGATCGCCTGCAGCTGCTCCTCGCCGTCGTCCGGGGTGGCGGCGGCCGATCATCGGTCGGCGGCACCGGAACCGGCGTCGGGCAGGACGACCACCACCGCTCCGGCCACCACCACAGCCCTTCCGTCGGCCGTGCCGACCACCGTCCCGGCACCGGTCGTGCAGGCCCCGGGATGGACGACGCCGCTGACCACCCTCCCGCCCGGGGGCGGGTTCACCTCGCTCTCGTGCCTGTCGGACACCTTCTGCATCGGCGCCGGCGGTGGGACCAGTGGGGACCCCTCCGAGCTCACCACCGGGTCGGGGGTGACCGAATCGTGGGACGGCGCCGCGTGGTCCGAGCCCTCCGTGTACTATCCGGCCCCGGCCGGCGGACCGGTCACCGCGCCGGTCCTGCCCACGGTCGACTGCACGTCGGGGCCGTCGTGCGTGATCGCCGACGGATCGGGGCACGTGAGCCAGGGCAACGGCACCGACTGGTCGGATCCGATGGCATTGCCGGCGGCGCCGTCGTTGCCGGCCAACCCGGCCGATCCGGGATCCGGTCAGCCCGAGTCCCGGTCGGTGGCGGTGTCGTGCCCCTCCCCCACCTTCTGCGCCGTCGTGGACAACACCGGCCAGACCGACGAACTGGAGAACGGCAGCTGGCTGGCGCCCCAGTCGTCGGGGACGCCGGACGGCCCGGGCGCCACGGTCTCGCTCTACCAGGCCGGCCGGGTCGGCGTCTCGTGCCCGACCAGCTCGACCTGCACCGCCGTGGTGGGGGCCACGGTGCTGGACTGGAACGGCTCCACCTGGGTCGAGCAGCCGTCGCCGTGGACCACCTCTCTGGTTTCGGGGGCGTCCGACCCCACCGCCATCTCCTGTCCCACCACCACGACGTGCTCATCGTCAACGGCACCGGGGTGTCGGTGGGGGGGCCGGGAGGATCCTGGTCGAGCGAGGCCGATGTCGACTCCTCCGGAGGGCTCGATTCGATCTCGTGCCCCTCGACCACCTTCTGCCTGGCCGCCGACCAGGGCGGATCGGTCATCGTGTGGAACGGGACCACCTGGAGCGCACCGGAGCCGGTGATCCCGGCGGCCACCGAGTACCCGGAGCTGGGCACCTTCGTCTCGTGCCCCAGTGCCCAGTTCTGCATGATCATGAACGGCGACGGCGACTACGCCAGCTACTCGGGTTCGGCCGTCCCGACGTGAGCACCCGGGTTCGGCCGTCCCGACGTGAGCACCCGGGTTCGGCCGTCCCGGAGTGAGCACCGGGGCTCGGCCGTCCCGGAGGTGACGACCGGCCGCTAGGCCTGCATCCGGCACAGCTCGGCCAGCGCCGTCACCGTCCGCCAGTTGCGGGTGGTCGCCGTCACGCCCAGGCGCCGTCTCCAGATAGGCGTTGTTGAGCTTGGTCTCCCCGTAGCCGCCGGGGCAGTGGAGGTAGACATGGGTACCGACGACCTCGAATCGGTCGTGGCCGAACTGCCCGCCGAGTCCGTCGAGCTCCCTCACGCTCTGCGCCGAGGGTCGGTCGGCGAGAAACGTGACATGGACGGCCTTGGCCTCGAGCCCAGGGCGAGGAAAAGGGTTGCCCTCGACGACCTTGCCGATCTGGGACCCGTTCCTCACGATGACCGGCACGGTCAGACCCAGGTCCTCGGCCATCCGTCGCTGGATGTCCCGGCCACGGCCGCCCCCGAACCGGGTCCGGTGAAGACCACGTTCCCGCTCTGGAGGTAGGTGGTGACTCCGGCGAAGCCGAGCGAGGCGACCAGGTCGCGCAGGTCGGCCATGGCCAGCCGGTTGCGGCCACCCACGTTGATGCTGCGCAGGAGGGCGACAAAGGCGGCCACGCTACGCCACCGGCCCCGACATCTCCGGTCTCCGTCCGCTCAGGCCGGTGCTACTCGACCGTCCACGACGAACCCGAACGCAGCAGCGCCTGCAGGTCACCCTGGCCCCGGCGGGCGGTGGCCTCGTCGATCTGGCGGGACATCTCTGCTCCGTACTCGGGCCGGTCGACGTCGCGGAACACCCCGATCGGGGTCGGCTCGTAGGGCCCCCGCGACAGCCGGCTCAGCTGGAAGGCGAGGCCGGGGTTGTCGCGGTGCTCGTCGTGGACCAGCAGCGCCGACTCCCCGACGTCGGCCACCTCGACCACCTCGACCGTGCCGTCGCGGCGGAGCACCACGCCGTGCTCGCCCTCGGCACCGAACCGGATGGGCTCGCCGTGGACCAGGGGAATGAGCATGTCGGCACGGTGGTCCTTGCCGGTGATCTGCTCGAAGGCCCCGTCGTTGAAGACGTTGCAGTTCTGGTAGATCTCCACGAAGGACGCCCCCCGGTGGGCGTGGGCCCGGCGGAACATCTCCATCATGTGCTTGCGGTCCATGTCGTGGGTGCGGGCCACGAAACCCGGCCTCGGCCCCGAGGGCCAGGCTGAGCGGGTTGAAGGGCTGCTCCAGCGAGCCGAACGGCGTCGACTTGGTGACCTTGGCCATCTCCGAGGTCGGCGAGTACTGGCCCTTGGTGAGACCGTAGATCTGGTTGTTGAACAGCAGGATGGTGATGTTGACGTTCCGCCGCAGGGCGTGGATCAGGTGGTTCCCGCCGATGGAGAGCGAGTCGCCGTCGCCGGTGACCACCCACACGTCGAGGTCCGGCCGGGTGGTGGCCAGCCCGGTGGCGATGGCCGGGGCCCGGCCGTGGATGGAGTGCATCCCGTAGGTGTTCATGTAGTACGGGAAGCGGGCGGCACAGCCGATGCCGGACAGGAACACCGTGCTCTCCCGGCGCACCCCGAGGTCGGGCATGAGCATCTGCACGGCGGCCAGGATCGAGTAGTCACCGCATCCCGGGCACCAGCGGACCTCCTGGTCGGAGGACCAGTCCTTGCGGGTGGTGAGCGGGACGGGCACCGGGGTCTCTTCGGCGTCGGCCAGGTCGGTCATCGGTCGGACGCCTTTCCGGTCGTCGTGGGCGCTGCGGGGGTGGTGTCGTGACCGTTGGCCCGGGCATCGGCCGACGATCCGTCGGCACCCGCCTCCGATGGATCGGCACCGGACCCGTCGATCTGTTGGAGGATGGCCGCCTCCATGGCCGCGGCCCGGAACGGAATGCCCTGGACCTGGGTGAAGGAGATGGCGTCCACCAGGTACTCGGCCCGGAGCAGGCGGCTGAGCTGGCCCAGGTTGACCTCGGGCACCAGCACCTTCTGGTAGCGGCCGAGCACGTCGCCGAGGTCGGCCGGGAAGGGATTGAGGTGGACCAGGTGGGCCTGGGCCACCTTGTGGCCCCGGGCCCGCACCCGCTGCACCCCGGCGGCGATGGCGCCGTAGGTGGAGCCCCAACCGATCACCAGCACCTCGGCGCCCTCCTCGTCGTCGACCTCGGTCGGGGGGATGTCGTGGGCGATGCCGGCGATCTTGGCCGCCCGGAGCCTGGTCATCCGCTCGTGGTTGGGGCCGTCGTAGGCGACGTTGCCCGAACCGTCGGACTTCTCGAGTCCACCGATCCGGTGCTCGAGACCGGCGACACCCGGGCGGCGCCCAGGGACGGGCCAGGGTCTCCTCGTCCCGGACGTAGGGCCAGAACACCTCGTGTGCCGTCGGCATCGGTGTGGTTGGGCGCGGTGGCGAAGTCCGGGTCGATGTCGGGGAGGTCGTCGAGGTCGGGCAGCCGCCACGGCTCGGTCGCCGTTGGCCAGGTACCCGTCGGACAGCAGGATCACCGGCGTCCGGTACTTGACGGCCAGCCGGACCGCCTCCAGGGTGGCCTCGAAGCAGTGGGACGGGGTCTTGGCCGCCACGATGGGCAAGGGGCGCCTCGCCGTGGCGGCCGTACATGGCGTGGAGGAGGTCGGCCTGCTCGGTCTTGGTGGGGAGCCCGGTGGACGGTCCGCCCCGCTGGATGTCGATGATCAGGAGCGGGAGCTCGAGGCTGATGGCCAGGCCCATGGTCTCCGACTTGAGGTCGATGCCCGGCCCCGAGGTGGTGGTCACGCCCAGGGCCCCGCCGAAGGCGGCGCCGAGGGCGGCGCCGATGCCGGAGATCTCGTCCTCGGCCTGGAAGGTCCGCACCCCGAACTGCTTGTGCTTGGACAGCTCGTGGAGGATGTCCGAGGCCGGGGTGATCGGGTAGGTGCCGAGGAACAGCGGGCAGGCCGCTCCGGGTCGAGGCGGCGATGAGGCCCCAGGCGGTGGCGGTGTTGCCGGTGATGTTCACGTACTCGCCGGGCTCCAGCGCGGCCGGCTTGACCTGGTAGGAGGACTCGAACAGCTCGGCGGTCTCCCCGAAGTGGAACCCGGCCTTGAAGGCCCGGAGGTTGGCTTCCATGACCAGCGGCTTCCCGGCGTACTTCTCGGTCGATCCAGCCGATGGTGGCCTCGATCGGGCGGGTGTAGAGCCAGCTGATCAGACCCGAGGGCGAAGAAGTTCTTCGACCGCTCGGCGTCCCGGGGCTTGACGCCGGCGTCCTTGGACACCTCGGTGGTGATCGAGGTCATGGGGACCTCGTAGACGGTGTAGGCGGCCAGCGAACCGTCGGCCAGCGGGTTGGACTCGTAGCCGGCCTTGGCCAGGTTGCGCTCCTCGAAGGCGTCCACGTTGACGATGACGGTGGCGCCCTTGGGAAGGGAGTCGATGTTGGCCTTGAGGGCGGCCGGGTTCATGGCCACCAGCACGTTGGGCGAGTCGCCCGGCGTCGAGATGTCGTGGTCGGAGATGTGGACCTGGAACGCCGACACCCCGGCCAGCGTCCCGGCCGGGGCTCGGATCTCGGCGGGGAAGTCGGGGAAGGTGGCCAGGTCGTTGCCCAGCAGGGCCGAGGTGGTGGTGAAGCGGTCGCCGGCCAGCTGCATGCCGTCGCCGGAGTCTCCGGCGAACCGGATGACCACGCGGTCGAGCAGCTGGGGTGATTTCGGGTCGGTCGTGGTGTCGGACACCGTGCTCCTCTTCGTGCTGATTTTGCTGCGCTCAGTCGCCGGACTCGGACTCGGCGCTGCTACGTCTGGTCGGTGCTCGCCCGGATGAACACCCAGGACCCCGGATTCGGTGCCACGGGCGCAGTCTACCGCCCGTCCCGGCGTCCGAGCGGAGCGGCCCGATGGCCCGCGGCCATGGGGCGACCGCGGTCAGGCGATGGTGATGGATTGGTCCAGGTAGACGTCCTGGATGGCGTGGATCAGGGCCGCACCCTCGTCGGTGGGCCGCTGGAAGGCCTTGCGGCCCACGATGAGCCCCGACCCCCCCGGCCCGCTTGTTGATGACCGCGGTGCGCACGGCCTGGGCCAGGTCGTCGGCGCCCTTGGACTCGCCGCCCGAGTTGATGAGCGGGATCCTCCCGGCGTAGCAGTTGACCACCTGCCAGCGGGTGAGGTCGATGGGATGGTCGGTGGTCAGCTGGCTGTAGACGAGGGGGTCGGTCTTCCCGAACTTGAGGGCGTTGTAGCCGCCGTTGTTCTCGGGCTGCTTCTGCTTGATGATGTCGGCCTCGATGGTCACGCCGAGGTGGTTGGCCTGACCGGTGAGGTCGGCCGAGAGGTGGTAGTCGGTGTCGCCCTGTTTGAACGCCGCATTCCGCAGGTAGCACCACAGCACGGTGAACATCCCCAGCCGGTGGGCCTCGGCGAAGGCCCGCGACACCTCCACGATCTGGCGGTCGGCGCCCTCGGAGCCGAAGTAGATGGTGGCCCCCACGCCCACGGCCCCGAGGTCGGACGCCTGGGTGACGCCGGCGAACATGACCTGGTCGTAGGTGTTGGGGTAGTTGAGGAAGTCGTTGTGGTTGAGCTTCACGATGAAGGGGATCTTGTGGACGTAGCGGCGGGAGACGATGCCCAGGCCGCCGAGGGTGGTGGCGATGGCGTTGCAGTCGCCGGCGATGGCCAGGTCGCAGAGCTTGGCCGGGTCGAAGTAGGCCGGGAACTTGGCGAAGCTGGCCGCGGCCGAGTGCTCGATGCCCTGGTCGACCGGGAGGATCGACAGGTAGCCGGTGCCGGCCAGGCGGCCGGTGTTGTAGACCGTGCCCAGGTTGCGGAGCACGGTCGCGGAACGGTCCGAGTCGATGAAGACCTGATCGAGGTGGTCGGGTCCGGGGAGGACGAGGTGCTCCGCCGGGAACGCCTTGGCCGTGTGGTTGAGCAGCGAGTCCGCCTCGTCGCCGAGTAGCTGTTCGATGGTCATGGGAGCCAAGCCTAACGGGCGCTGCGGGACCGGTTCGGCGTCCGCCGTACCCTGGTCGGCGGTCCGAGGGATTCGAGCCGGTCGGCCACGTCGTAGGCGTCGGGATCGGCGGCCGCGATGCGGAGGAACAGCTCACGGGCCTTGGCCAGGTCACCCGACCGCTCCATCAGGTCGCCCAGCACGTACCACTGGCGGAGGTGACGTTCGGCCGGGTTGCGGACCAGGCGACCGGCACCCGCCTCCACCAGCAGTGTCACGGCCCCGGCCAGATCGCCGTCGTCGGCTCGGGTCCCGGCCAGGACCAGCCGGCCCTCGGACAGCACCTCGGGATCGGGCGACCCCTGCCGCAGCTCGGCGATAGAGCGCCTCCACCCGCTTCGGCCGGCCGAGGGCGCGGTGGCAGTCCATGCGGACCGGATGCTGGTCGACCGATCCGGTCAGGGCGGCGAACGCCTCGAGGTTGGGCAGTGCCGCCTTCCAGTAGCCCTGGTGGTACTGGCTGAGGGCCAGCAGCTCCCGCGCCGAGGGGGAGTTGGGAACGGCGTCGACCACCGTCTTGAGGATCCGCGATGCGTCCCGGTACCGCTCGCGCTCGAAGGCGCCGATACCGGCGGCCATGCGCTCGGTGATCCGGTCCCGGAGATGGTTCCAGTCGGGACCGGCGGCCGAGGCCAGCTCGTTGGCGATGTCCGGCGGGAGCTCGGCCGGGGCCGGCACGGAGCGGTGGGCCGGTGGTCGCAATTTCTCGGGACCGGCGGCCTCCCGGCGACGTGGGCCGTCGGTCCGCACCCACCGTTCGGGCACGAACTCGTCGGAGCGGGTACGCGACCTTCGGCGCTCCTCGGGTCGGTCCCCGTCCTGACCCGGGTGACCGGGTCCACCCCGCACCGTGCTCGCTCCCCGACGGGCGACGCTCCCCCACCCCTTGCGGACCACCGACGACCCGGAGACCCGCTCCTTGGCTCCGCCCTCCGACTTCCACCCCCCTCCAGAGGCCCCTGCGCCGGTCCTCCGGTTGCCGGCCTGTTGGCGTCCCCGGGTCGCCCCCTCAGGGCGGCCCTCCCGCTCGCCGGTCCGAGGGCGTCCCTGCCCACCGGTCCGAGGGCGTCCCTGCCCACCGGTCCGAGGGCGTCCCCGGGTCGCCCCCTCAGGGCGTCCCTGCCCACCGGCTTGAGGGCGTCCCCGGGTCGCCCCCTCAGCGCGTCCCTGCCCACCGGTCCGAGGGCGTCCCTGCCCACCGGCTTGAGGGCGTCCCTGCCCACCGGGCCGCGGCCGGCCGCCGGCGTCGGACCCGCCGGTGCCCGGGCCGGGCGACCGGTCCGAACGCCCCGATCGGCCCGGCCGCCCCGATCGTTGCTGCTCACCCGACCGTTGCGACCGTGGCGACCGGCCCGTGGGCGGTGATCCGTCCCGCCGTTCCTGGCCGGTGGACCCGCCGGAGCGGCGCCTGCCGGATGCTCCGGTGCCCGGCGAGCGCGGGGAACCAGGGGGTTTCGACGCGGCCATGGGGCCGAGTGTACCGGTCGTGATCGCCGCCCCTCTGCTCCCTCCGGCTGCCCCCTCCGGCCCCCACCGTGCCGTATCCCGCCGCCGACCGCGGCACGGGAACCTCACCTACCCTTGGAACCGACCGTGCCCTCTGATCCCGCTCCTCCCATCGACCTCGCCTCCCGCTCGACCCCGACGGCTCCCGTCCGGACGTGGGGTCGTGCCGGGGGCGGCAAGATCGTCATCCTGGCCGTGGTGCTGGCCGGAGCCCTGGCGAGCGGGTGCGGACAGTCGGCGGCGGCCGACGGCCACACCGGTGGACCGTTCCGACCCCGGGCCACGACCACCACGGGAGCGGCTACCCCGAGCCGAGCAGAGGCCATGGCGGCCCAAAGAGCCGTCGTCTCCTTCCAGGCGGACATCGACGGGGCCGCCGCCGCCTTCGTCTCCGACGTCGCCCGGCTCCGGTCGGCTGTCGATCGTGGAGCCGGGCCCGAGGCACGGACGGACGAGCTGGCCGCCCAGGCCGACTACGACCGGTTCCGCCTGCTGGAGAGCGACGACCAGGTGACCGCGGCGACACTCGACGAGCTGGCCGACGACGTGGGCTCCCACCAGTCGTTCGGAGGCTTGCACGCCGTGGAACGGGATCTGTGGACGTCGGGGGACGCCGCCGGGGACATCACGGGCCTCGTCGCCCAGGCGCCGGTGGCCCAGTACCTGCTGGCCAAGGAGGTGCTCGCCCCGGAAGCGATCGCCACCACCGGCGTGGACGAACTGGGCTGGGTCAACGACATGGCCATCCCCGGCCGCGAGGAGCTGTACTCGCGGCACGATGCCGTCGACATCGTGGCCACCATCGGAGCGGCCCACGAGGCCTTCGTGTCCATCGAGACGCTCGGTCACCTGGTCGCCCCCGGCCTCACCACCTCCGTCGACCGGTTGTTCGCCCGGCTGCTCGAGACGGTCAACTCCCTCGGCAACCCCGTAAGCGTGCCCGATCAGGACATCTCGGCGGCCACCCGGCTGACGCTCTCCCAGCAGGTGGACGCCACCGCAGCACCGTTGTCGCAGCTGGCCGCGGCCCTGGTCGTGTTCGGGACCACGGGGCCGTCGTCATGACCGAGCGGATGAGCAGACGGCGGCTGCTGGCCGGGACCGGCGTGGCCTCGGCCGCCCTGGTGGCGGCGGGTGCGGGCTCGGTCGGTGCCGCGGCCTCCCCGCCGGCCTCGAGCAGCTCGGCCGTGCCCTTCAACGGAGCCCATCAGGCGGGCGTCACCACGCCCGAGCAGAGCCGGATGGTCTTTGCCACCTTCGACGTCACCTCCGGGGACACGTCCCGGCTGGCCGCGCTGCTGGCCGAGTGGACCCGCGCCTCGGGCCGCCTGACCGCCGGGAAGCCGCTCCAGGGCCCCGGCGGGCAGTTCGCCCCACCACCGGACACGGGCGAGGCTCTCGGCCTGCCCCCTTCCCAGCTCACCCTCACCTTCGGGTTCGGACCGAGCCTGTTCGACTCGCGTTTCGGCCTCGGCCACCGGCGGCCGGCCGCTCTGGTGGACCTCCCCGCCTTCCCCGGCGACAACCTCGACCCCTCGCTCTGCGGTGGTGACCTGTGCATCCAGGCCTGCGCCAACGACGCCCAGGTGGCGTTCCACGCCGTCCGCGACCTGACCCGGCTGGCCTTCGGTACGGCCACCATCCGATCTCTGCAGTCGGGCTTCGGGCGGACCACCTCCGCCGGAGCGGGCCAGCCGACACCGCGCAACCTCCTCGGGTTCCACGACGGGACGGCGAACCTCGACATCACCGATGAGGAGGCCATGAACAGATTCGTCTGGGTCGGCCAGGACTCCGACCAGCCCTGGATGGTCGGTGGCACCTACCTGGTCGCCCGCCGGATCAGGATCCATCTGGAGGAGTGGGACCGCAGCACCCTCCAGGACCAGGAACAGACCATCGGTCGGGTCAAGATGAGCGGGGCCCCGCTCGGCGGCACCTACGAGTCGGATCCCGTCGACCTCTACGCCGTGGGTATGGACGGCCAGCTGGTCATCCCCGACACCGCCCACATCCGCGTCGCCGCCCCCGGATCCAACGGGGGCCAGGCCATCCTCCGCCGCGGGTACAGCTTCGCCGACGGCCTCGACCCCGTGTCGGGCGAGCTGGACGCCGGCCTCTTCTTCGTCTGCTTCCAGAAGGACCCCCGCCTGCAGTTCATCCCCATCCAGACCCGCCTGTCCCAGATCGACGCCCTGGCCGAGTACCTGGTGCACACCGGGAGCGGCATCTTCGCCTGCCCGCCGGGCATCGCCGGGGACCGGGCCTACGGGGACGGGCTGCTGTGACCCTTCCGGGCTGAGGCCTCCTGCCCGTCTCGCCGAGCACCCGGCCGCCGGAACCGCCTCCCGCTGGTCGTGGCTGCCCGTGGCGCCTCTGGTCTCCCGTGGCCTGCCCCCGGCGAGCCCCTGGCGGCCCCCGGCGGCCCCTGGCGGGCAAAGGGTGCGCCGGCAAACACCCGGGTCGGGCAGGCACCGGACCCCGAACTTCCAGGGTACCGGGCCGGTACTTCGGCCCTTACCATGAACATCGCCTGCTGCTGTCACCAGCCGCGTCGAGGCGAGGGTTTGGCCCGGGACCCGCCTGATCAGGGAGATCACCGATGCGCCAGCTGTGGAGTCCGTTGAGAATCGCCGTCAGCGCCGCGGTGCTGGCCGGAGGGTTGGTCGGCGTCATCGGCGCCACCGCTGAAGTGGCCACACCGGCGGCGGCCACATCGGGCCCGGATCTGACCGGTTCGCTCGGATTCCCCGAGAACTTCGCCCTGGGCAATCCCACCATCGACACGTTCGACATCGCCAACGTCGGCAGCGCGGCGGCCACCGGACCGACGACCATCACCGTGGCCATGCCGGTCACCGTCGACATCTCCACGGTGGTCTACCGCACCTGTGCGGTCTCGGCTCCGGGTACCTGCACCTTGACCTGGTCGATCTCGGCTGACGAGCACACGGCGGTGCTGACCTACACCGGCACCATCGCGGCCGGACAGCAGCTCACCGGTTTCGAGGTGCAGGGCGTGATCGAAGGTCCGGTCACCAACGGTGCCGCCACCATCACCGTGTCCAATTCCGGCGACGTGAACACCGCCAACAACACGACCGCCGCCGTCGACACCGCTCCGGCGCCGGCGGCCACCGGACTGACCCCGACGTCGGGGACGCCGGCGGGCGGTACCGCCATCACCGTCACCGGAACCAACCTCGAAGGCGGCTGGGTCAGTATCGGGGCTTCCGCCGACACGGAAAGCTGGTGCGACGACACCACGTGTCTCGCCGAGACACCGGCCGGCGGACCCGGGGCGGCGGCGGTCGAGGTCACCACACCCACCGGCACGGCATCGGCCGGCGGCTTCACCTACACCAACTCGGTAGCCGACCTGCCGCCCACCGTCTCGCTGGTCTCACCGGCGTCGGGGACAGCTGGGAGCCCGGTGACGGTGTACGGCACCTACCTGACGGGGGGCACCATCGATTTCGGCAGTGTCGCCGGCGTCGATCCCTCCTGCTCGGCCGACTCCTGCACGGTCGCGGCTCCTCCTGGGAGCGGCACGGTGCCGGTGACGGTGACGACTCCGTACGGCACGAGCCCGGTGTCGGTCAATGCCGAGTTCCTCTACCAGGCGGCCGCGGTGCCGGCTCCGGTCGTGAGCGGAATCAGCCCGTCCGCCGGTCCGACCACCGGGGGCACCGCCGTCACCGTCAGCGGTTCGAATCTGACCGGGGGGTCCGTGACCTTCGGGTCGGCGGCCGCCACCAAGGCGAGCTGCACGGCCAGCTCGTGCACGGCCACCGCACCGGCCGGCACCGGCTCGGTCAACGTCACGGTGACCACGCCCGGTGGGACGGCCACCGCCGCCCAGCAGTTCACCTATCAAGTCCAGACCGCCCCGGCGAACCTGATTCCCGACCCCGGCTTCGAGACCTCGGCCATCCCGGTCGATGTGTGGGGCAGCACGCTGGTCCGCTCCACCGCTGTGGTCCATTCGGGCTCGTGGTCGCTGGCCGAGACCACCACCTCGTCCAGCGGCGGTTGGGACCTCGACTCCAACCCGGGCTGGTATGCGCCCATCACGTCGGCCGACAGCTACACCGCCTCGATCTGGGTCTACGCCACCGCCGCCGTCAAGGTCGACTTGAACCTCGACCTGCTCACTGCCGGCGGCAGCTATGTCAACAGCGCCAACGGGCCGACCGTCACCTTGGCCGCCGGCACGTGGACCCAGCTCGGGATCACCGGGATCAAGCCCAGCTCCAGGGAGACCAACGCCGCCATGGAGCCGAACTTCTCCAAGGCGACCAAGGGAACGGTCATCTACTGGGACGACATGTCCCTGACCAGCCCCTGATCGCCCCGCGCCTGCGTGCAGCGTACCCGTCCTGGGCGCCGGTGCAGGGAGCGCCGTCAGGCGAAGACCACGGTGCGGTTGCCGTTGATGAGGACCCGGTCCTCGAGATGCCAGCGGAGCCCGCGGGCCAGCACCGAGCGCTCGACGTCCCGGCCGATACGCATGAGGTCCTCCACCGTGTCGCCATGGTCGATGCGGCTGGTGTCCTGTTCGATGATCGGCCCGGCATCGAGATCGGCGGTCACGTAGTGGCAGGTGGCCCCGATCAGCTTCACCCCCCGTTCGAAGGCCTGGTGATAGGGCCGGGCGCCGGCAAAGGAGGGAAGGAAGCTGTGATGGATGTTGATGATGCGGCCGGGGTAGCGCTCGCAGACCTCCCTCGGAAGGATCTGCATGTAGCGGGCCAGGACCATGGTGTCGGCCCGGGCGGCGTCGAACCGGGCGACGATCTCGTCGAAGGCCACCTGCCGGTGGTCGGGCGCCACCGGGACGTGGAAGAAATCGATACCGTGCCATTCGACCATCGGGCGTAGGTCGGGGTGGTTCGAGATCACCGCGGGGATCTCGCACTCGAGATTGCCGCTGCGCCACCGGTAGAGCAGGTCGGCCAGGCAGTGGTCCTCACGACTGACCAGGATCGACCACCCGTCTGCGGACATCGGTGTCGCTCAGATGCCAGTCCAAGCCCGAACCGGTCGGCGGTCTCGGCGAAGTAGCCCGCCGAACTCCTCGGGCCCGAAGGCCAGGCTTTCGGCCAGGATCTCGATCCGTTGGAAGAACCGGCCGGTGGCGAGGTCTCCGTGCTGTGCGGCCTCGACCACCCAGCCCCCGTGGGAGGCGATGAACCCGGTCACCGCAGCCACGATGCCGGTGCGGTCGGGACAGGTGACGGAGAGGACCAGGCGACGCACCCACCCATCATGGCCGGTCGGGGCCGGCGGGCGGAGCCGCAGACGGACCTCCACGGTCACCGCCACCGCTACCATCTGGCCATCTCCACCTTCGTACTCGTCCACGGGGCCATGCACGGCGGATGGTGCTGGCGCGACGTCCGGCGGCGGTTGACCGACCGGGGGCACCTGGTCTTCACGCCCACCCTCACCGGCCAGGGCGACCGACGATCGTCCTGCACCCCGGAGGTGGGTGTGAGCACCCATGTCACCGATGTCACCGACCTGCTCTGGTTCGAGGACCTGGCCGGGGTCAACCTGGTCCTCCACAGCTACGCCGGGATCCTGGCCGGCCCCATCGTCACCGGGCGGCCGACCGGGTGGACTCGGTCACCCTCCTGGGCGGGTTCATCACCCGGCCCGGGGAGTGCCTGCTCGACGTCGAGCCCGACGAGGTGGCGGCCCGCTACCGCCGTCAGGCGGAAGACGGCGGTGGCGGGTGGCTGTCCCCGCCGATCCGTCCTTCCTCACCCAGTGGGGGGTGACCGACGGCGATCTGGCCGCCTGGGTCGGGCCACGCCTCACCGACTTCCCTCTCCGCTGCCAGACGGAGCCCACCGCCTTCGACCAGGCGCCACTGGCCCGGGTGCGCAAGGCCTACGTGCGCCACACCGACCCCCCGCTGGCCAGCCTCGAACAGTCCCACCGACGGGCGGTCTCCGACGGGTGGGACTGTCGCGACGTGCGGCCGGCCACGACATGATGCTCGAGGTTCCCGGGCTCGTCGCCGACCTGCTGATCGAGCTGGCGGGGCGTCCTGAGGGAGCGGGAGACGGAGCAACGAAGGCCAGGGGGCAGGGAGGAAACGAGGCACTTCGGGAACCCGGATCGGAGTCTGAGCAGGCGTGGTCCTCGAAGCGCCCAAGACACCTCACCCGCAAGAGCGACCCCCCCACCCATCGGCGGTACTGCCAGCCGAGTTCCGACCGGGTGTGCGCAAGGCATTGGCCCGTACTCTGGTGGGAGCAGGTTCCGTCGACGTCGTGGTTCAGCTTGCCTGGAGATCCACCTGCCCTCTGGGCGCTCACATCGGGAGGTTGGGATGACTGAAATGTACGACCAGGGTCAACACGAGGACGAACCGGAGCCGGCCAGATGGAATGTCTCGGAATGGCACGGCAAGATGCTCATCGACTGCGACGGCGAGAAGATAGGAAAGCTCCAGGATGTCTACGTCGATGTCGAAACCGATGAGCCCCAGTTCGCCACGGTCAAAGAGGGCTTCATCGGTCGCCACTTGACGTTTGTGCCTCTGGGTGGCGTTCAGATCGGTCCCGACGACCTGCAGGTCCAAGTGCCCAGGGAGCGGGTCCGAACGGCACCCGACATCGAGATGCACGGTGAGGAACTGTCCCAAGCGGACGAATCCACGCTTTATCACCACTTCGAGATGAACTACACGCCGATCGACACGGAAAGCGGACGCCGCCTGGCTCGGAGATGAGCGCTGGTGTGCCCGCCGATCCCCAGGACGAGGACGAGGCCGGTGACCGCCCACCACGGCGACGGCAACGACGGGTATCCCCTCTTCTCCGCTCCGGCACGATCGGGCGCGATCAGAAGGCCGGAGGCGCTACCGGCAGGGGTCACGCACGCCGGTGAGGTCGACGTTGAACACGGCGCCGTCGAAGCCCCGCCCGTCGTCGGCCGCGCAGAACTGGGACGTCTTCCGGCTGTACTCGGCGTTGAACACCGCCTTGTGGCCCTCGTAGGCGGACAGGGCGGAGCAGGTCCCATACTGGTTGCACTGCTCGGTCAGCACGGCGTCGGCCAGCGGGTACATGTCGCTGGCATAGCTGTCGCCGGTGTCGTCGGGGTTCTTGATCCACCACCCGAGCCCGAGACGGTGCATGTAGCCGGCCAACGTGGTCATGTACTTCTCTTCGATGGCCTTGGTCAGCCCAAAGCCGGTGTTGTCGCGTGTACTCCTCGTCGATGTCGGTCTCCACCGCGTCGAACCGCTTGGCCGCACACTGGTGATCGATCATCGACTCGATGATCGAGACCGTCCTGGCGATTTGATGTCGAGGTAGTACTCCGGATAGCCCGGCACCTGCTTGCCCAGTACGCCGGCCAGCTGGAACTGCCGGTAGTACGTGGTCGTGGTGTGCTCCTGCCGCCGCGGAGTAGTAGTTGCCCGCTGCTCCCACCTCGATGTAGCAGACCACGTGCTTGCCCCGTGCGTGCAACGCCGACACGGTCGAGGCCGGATTGATGATGCCGTCGATGTCGTAGATGACCGGGGCCGGCGCCGCCTTGCCGTCGGGGAGCTTGTCGTCGGTGCCCATGTCGCTGGCGCTGGACAGCCTGAGCGGATGATCGAGCTCCCACTGCCAGGGCTGGTTGCCGAGGGCGGTATCCACCACGAGGCCGCCTGGGCCGGGCAGTCGCTCCGAGGCCGAGCACAGCAGTCAGCACGATCAGCACCGCCACCGTCGCCGCCGCCACCGTCGCCGTCCCCCGCATCCCCCTGCTGCTCCAGCGTGACATCGCACTCCCCTCCATGCCGACCCTACCGCCGGGCCACCACCGATCCCTACCCCACGGGCCTCACCGCCAACCGCGACAATGCCCCCGCACGGGCGGGGGCATCGTCTGGAGAAATCCCGGCGGCGTCCTACTCTCCCAGGGGGCTACCCCCCAAGTACCATCGGCGCTGGCGGGCTTAACTGCCGTGTTCGGAATGGGAACGGGTGTCTCTCCGCCGCCATGGCCACCGGAAACTGTGCGCTCTCCCGGGGCTCGAGGACGACCGCCGGCACCCGGGGCGACCTCCGAGCCCGGCGTGGCCGATGACCGGCCACCCCTGAGCGTTCCATAGCGAGCACGAGCAAGTTCCCAAGCCCTCGGCCGATTAGTACCGGTCAGCTGAATGCGTTGCCGCACGTACACTTCCGGCCTATCAACGTGGTCGTCTGGCCACGGGCCTTACCAGGTTAACCCTGTGGGAGATTTCATCTTGGAACGAGCTTCGCGCTTAGATGCTTTCAGCGCTTATCCCACCCGAAGGTCGCAAATCAGCAGTGCCCTTGGCAGGACAACTGACACACGAGAGCTTCGTCCATCCCGGTCCTCTCGTACTAGGGATAGCCTTCCTCAAATCTCCTACGGCTGCATCGGATAGGGACCGAACTGTCTCACGACGTTCTAAACCCAGCTCGCGTACCGCTTTAATGGGCGAACAGCCCAACCCTTGGGACCGGCTTCAGCCCCAGGATGCGACGAGCCGACATCGAGGTGCCAAACCTTCCCGTCGATATGGACTCTTGGGGAAGATGAGCCTGTTATCCCCGGGGTACCTTTTATCCGTTGAGCAACGGCGCTTCCACAAGCAACCGCTGGATCACTATGCCCTGCTTTCGCACCTGCTCGACTTGTAGGTCTCGCAGTCAAGCTCCCTTGTGCCATTGCACTCGACGGCTGATTGCCAACCAGCCTGAGGGAACCTTTGGGCGCCTCCGTTACGTTTTAGGAGGCGACCGCCCCAGTCAAACTACCCACCTGACGCTGTCCCTGATCCGGATAACGGACCGAGGTTAGGGTTCCGGCACATAAAGGGTGGTATTTCAAGGTTGACTCCACACTGGCTGGCGCCAATGCTTCAAAGTCTCCCACCTATCCTACACAATATGTACTAAAACTCAACAGCAAGCTGTAGTAAAGGTCCACGGGGTCTTTCCGTCCTGATGCAGCTAACGAGCATCTTTACTCGTACTTCAATTTCGCCGGGTCTGTGGTTGAGACAGTAGGAAAGTCGTTACGCCATTCGTGCAGGTCGGAACTTACCCGACAAGGAATTTCGCTTAGTGCTGTTACAACTAATCAATCACATTCGATTGACTAGCGGACCGGTCGTTTCCGCCGGTCTCCCTATGTCGCCATAGGGCTCGGACCATATCTTCAACTCACCAGTGATTCTGCATGAGTTGGTCGGCGTATGGTCTCTGAGGATTCTCAGGACATTAGATGGCTTTCTGACGGTTCATCGTCTCAACGATTTCAGCGATCTCTATCAATCCCGAAATCGTGAGGTGCTTTCGCTCCTCCATGAGACGCAGAACCCTCACGAACTTGTCAACGTTCTCACGCTTCGACGTTCGTAGCTGGTGCTCTTGAAAGAACGGGACAAATGACATCCCGTAGATCGGCGAACCTCTTCACGCTGCACAGGGCCACATTGCTCCCTGTGATCATCGTGTCTCTGATTCAGATACACCTTGCCGCACCCGAAGATGCTGACAAGTTCTTCCAGAGCATCACGACTCGACGCCGACTGCGCAACCACAAACTGGGGCTGCACCTGCCAGCGAAGCTTCGCTTTATGATTCCGGAAGATGGGGACACTAAAACAGCCTTCCCCATCAACGAAACCAGCTATCCATCCGTAGATCCAGAGTCTTTCCTGCTGATTGTCCGCACCTCTCACATTGTTACTGCCTTCCATACGGCGACGATACAAGACAGCTGTATCAGACCAGGACGACGAGTAGTGGAGGATGCAACGGAGTTTCCAGCAAATAGCCGACTGCTCACGTATTGTCACCAATACGAGGGGCAGCACCCCTTTGCCTGCAAAGGGGCATCCCTACCTTAGGCACTCTTGTTACTACTCGATTGCTCCCACCCTGATGCGGGTGAGTCACCGTCGAGCGGCCAGATCATTTCTGCCTGGCTCCCCATGTCGCCATGGGGGTCGGACTGTATCTTCAGCCTTCATCGCTTGGCTCCAGTGGGAACTGAAGATCAAACGATTACGGCGCCTCGCGTGCAGTCTCTGAGGATCCTGTCAAACGTCTGACAGTTTCCTGCTGATTGTCCGCACCGGATGGATTTTCACTACCCACGTCGGCACCCTATGAAACAGGTGCGACATGGATGAGTACCACCGGATACTCGGATGTTCCAGCATATAGCGGGGTTTTCTAACGGCCCTTTTACAAACCGTTATAGTTACGGCCGCCGTTTACCGGGGCTTAGGTTCAGAGCTTCGCCCGAGGGCTAACCCTTCCCCGTAACCTTCCGGCACCGGGCAGGCGTCAGAGCGTATACATCGTCTTTCGACTTCGCACGCTCCTGTGTTTTTAGTAAACAGTCGCTTTCCCCTATTCTCTGCGGCCCCTTCAGACTCGGAACGCGAAGTTCGTCATCCTAGTGGGGCCCTCCTTCTCCCGAAGTTACGGAGGTATTTTGCCGAGTTCCTTAACCACAGTTCTCCCGATCGCCTTGGTATTCTCTACCCGCCCACCTGTGTCGGTTTGGGGTACGGGTTCCGTGCCAGCTCGCTAGAAGCTTTTCTCGGCAGCATGGGATTAGTGACTTCACCTGGTGTGGCTCGGCATCGCGTCTCAGAGTTCATGAGGTCCGGATTTGCCTAGACCTCCTCCTACACGCTTACCCCAGGACAACCAACGCCTGGGCTCACCTACCCTCCTGCGTCCCTCCTTCGCTTTCCGCCACCGGGTCGGTCGGTTCGCCCCGAAGGACAGCCCCTTAGGACACCGGTATTGGAATTGGCGCGGACACGGAAGTACTGGAATATCAACCAGTTGTGCATCGACTACGCCTCTCGGCCTCGCCTTAGCTCCCGACTTACCCTGGGTGGATTAGCCTTCCCCAGGAACCCTTGGGCTTACGGCGGAGGGGTTTCTCACCCCTCTCTCGCTACTCATACCAACATTCTCACTCGACCACGCTCCACGACGGTTTCCACCGCCGCTTCTCTGCAGGATCGACGCTCCCCTACCACTCCCGTCCCGTGACTCCCGAGCGTGATTGCGACATCGTCCGCGGCGAACCGCATTCAACATCGTTACTCAGGCGGAACGGAAATCCGCAGCTTCGGCTTTTGACTTGAGCCCCGTTACATTGTCCGCGCAGGACCACTCGACCAGTGAGCTATTACGCACTCTTTTAAGGATGGCTGCTTCTGAGCCAACCTCCTGGCTGTCTTTGCGTTCCCACATCGTTTTCCACTTAGTCAAAAATTAGGGGCCTTAGCTGGCGGTCTGGGCTGTTTCCCTCTCGACTAACGAAGCTCATCCCTCGTAGTCTCACTGCCAGGCTCTAAAGCATCGGCATTCGGAGTTTGATTGGGGTCAGTAAGCTTGTAGGCCCCCTAGCCCATTCAGTGCTCTACCTCCGATGCTGAACGCCCGACGCTGCACCTAAATGCATTTCGGGGAGAACCAGCTATCACCGAGTTTGATTGGCCTTTCACCCCTAACCACAGGTCATCCCCCCTGTTTTCAACCAGGGTGGGTTCGGCCCTCCACGGGGTCTTACCCCCGCTTCAGCCTGCCCATGGCTAGCTCACTCGGCTTCGGGTCTACAGCATGCGACTAATTCGCCCTATTAAGACTCGCTTTCGCTTCGGCTCCCCCTCGCGGGTTAACCTCGCCACACACCGTAACTCGTTGGCTCATTCTTCAAAAGGCACGCCATCACGGCCGGCACATAGTGCCGACGACGCTCTGACTGATTGTAAGTCAACGGTTTCAGGTACTATTTCACTCCC